>NZ_FNNE01000021.1:5091-5878 GCF_900106945.1 Marinobacter mobilis | reverse complement strand
TATGGGTCATTGCCAAAATAAAAATAGAGTAAAAGCGAAACAACGATAGATAAGGGCCCTAAGGTAAAGAAGGCAAACTTTGAGAAGATACCAATGAAGTCGACAGCAATAACCCGAAAAGCCATACGGGCGTGACGAATGCACTCGTGATCCATTCGGCCCTGATAGCCGACTCCCGCCAGGAGATCACCCTCTCTCTCAATACGCCGTAAGCTCTTGGGGGGGACCCTCGACAGTATTGAGGCCGGGACCACATCCTGGGAATTCCCCCAGGGCAATCGAATACTGCCTGCCCGGCCAAGCGTTGACCGGTTGGCATCTACTTGTTGGTCTTGCTGGCTTGGGATCGACTCCGGACGATAAGCTGTGGGGCCGTAATTGCCACCGACATAGCCACCAACCGTTGGGTTGGGCGCTCCTCTCCGTCGGTCAGCACCCTTGCTACACACATCCATTGCTATCTTTCCTTGGGCGCCCTGCCCTCTGAACCTGCAGGCTCAATTGTTCACAAAAGCGTCCCGCTCTTATGCCGACCCCGTCCCCCTTTTGAACGCTGCTTTTCCTGACGATTGGGCTGCCATTGGGACACTGGCCCCATCTCGGTGAAACGAAGGCCCCGTTCGTAAGCACGGGTGAGCTGCTGGTTGAGGGTTAACAGCTCCTCGGACGGTTTGACCCATTGTTCCTTCGGTAAGGACGCGGACCAGGCATCCAGTTCTTTCGGCAGGCTTTTCAAGGCCAGGGTTTTAAGGCGGCGTTCGGTAATGATGTGGGCCAGGTAGCGCTG
>NZ_FNNE01000021.1:2372-3721 GCF_900106945.1 Marinobacter mobilis | reverse complement strand
TTCATCTCGTCTTCATGCTTCGTGAACATTTGGTCGCTCATATCCCGCCAGTAGCGCGCCGGCCGACGGGTCTTTCGGTCGTGTTCGGCGGTCACGGGGTCTTTATGGCGGTGGGGCTCCAGCACAGGGAATTCCGGCAGGGGCCGGGTCACGTCCATGTAATTCTGGAGGAAGTCCCAGAGCGCGTAGCAAGGGCGGGGAAAACGTTGCCAACCTAACAGGATATCGCCTAGGTGAACCTCCAGCTTGCTATAGCGGTGGCACAAAATGAAATCGAACCTCGACCCGTGCTGGGTCGCACCGCCTGACACCCAACCGTCAAACTCATAGAAGGGGTGTTCGATGATCGTCGCTTTACGTCGCCCAAGAAATGGGATCGTGCGGCGGTAGCGCCACACCCGGACCATACCGGTACGGCGATTGAGTTCCCATTCTGGCCCTCGCCCAGCCTTCAAGCACCATCGGGGAAAGAGTTTAAATGCGAGAGAGGAGAATACCCACATAAGGCCAGGAAGCCCCGCAATCAAGAAAAGTACTGGCCACAGCTCAAAAAATACAGTCAGCCAGGTTTCATCAGGCCCGAACCCATACACACCTACTAAATACATAACAAGCGCAATTGGTAGCCCGATGCAAAAGAAGCCCTTACCATACATCCCAAACCCATTGATCAACCTGGATCTCAAGGCCAACGGTGCGAAACAAATGCATTCTTGGTCCTGTTGGCCCTGATCTCCTATTCCAGCTAGTAGGTCTCCCACCCGCTCTATCTCTCGCAATGCCTTGGGCGACCATCGGGCAAACAAGTTGGACGGCATTACGTCCTGTGCCCCCCCCAAGGCAGCCGAAAACCTGCGGAGCGTCCCAGTTTCGAGTGATTGAAATCCTGGCTCTGGGTGAGTTGCTCCGGTACCAAGTCCGGGCGATAGGCTCCGGGGCCGTAGTAGCCACCGACTGTTGGGTTGGGCGCCCCTCCCTGTCAGTCTGCGCTGTTGCTGTACACATCCATTGTTCTCTTCCCTTGGGCGTCCTGCCCTCTGAACTCGTCGGCTCAATTGTTCACAAAAGCGTCCCGCTCTTATGCCGACCCCGTCCCCGTTTTGAACGCTGCTTTTCCTGACGATTGGGCTGCCATTGGGACACCGGCCCCATCTCGGTGAAACGAAGGCCCCGTTCGTAGGCGCGGATCAATTGCTGGTTGAGGGTTAGCAGCTCCTCGGACGGTTTGGCCCATTGTTCCTTCGGCAACGGCGTGGACCAGGCATCCAGTTCTTTCGGCAGGCTTTTCAAGGCCAGGGTTTTAAGGCGGCGTTCGGTAATGATGTGGGCCAGGTAGCGCTGGAAGAACC
>NZ_FNNE01000021.1:0-1117 GCF_900106945.1 Marinobacter mobilis | reverse complement strand
TTCATCTCGTCTTCATGCTTCGTGAACATTTGGTCGCTCATATCCCGCCAGTAGCGCGCCGGCCGACGGGTCTTTCGGTCGTGTTCGGCGGTCACCGGGTCCTTGTGGCGGTGGGGTTCCAGTACAGGAAACTCAGGCAGGGGGCGAGTCACATCCATGTAGTTCTGGAGGAAGTCCCAAAACGCGTAACAAGGACGGGACGTGTGGTGCCAGCCCAGCAGGATATCCCCAAGGTGCACTTCCAGCTTGCTGTAGCGATGACACAGTACAAAATCAAACCTAGGCCCGTACTGGGTCGCACCGCCAATAACCCAGCCGTCGAATTCATAGAATGGGGCTTCAATGATCGTCGCTTCGCGGCGCCCAAGGAGTGAAATTTTACGGGCGTAGCGCCATACCCGAACCATCCCGGTACGGCGATTGATTTCCCATAACGGCCCACGCCCAGCTTTCACGCACCACCGGGGGAAAAGTTTAAACACGAGTATGCTGGACAACCACATAAAAGCTGGAACGCCTGTTAATACTAAGAGAAACGGCCAAACTTCCAGCAAAGCTGCCAACAACGTTGAGTGAGTAAGATAGGCATGCATCAAGTAAGTCACTAGCCCAAGAATTAAACCTACCCAAAAGAGTCCTTTGCCAAGAGCCCCACACATATCGATTACCCGAGAGCGAAAAGCGAGCGGTGCATACCGAATACATTCATGGTCCTGCTGCCCTTCGTGCCCCGTTCCAGCCAGCAAATTTCCTACCTGTTCAATGTCGCGAAGGATCTTTGGCGACCAACGGGAAAACAGGTTAACGGGCATCACGTCCTGGGCTCCACCCCAAGGCAGCCGGAAACTCGCTGAGCGGCGCAAGGTGGAGTGATTAAAGTCCTGTTGCTGGGTAGGCTGATCCGGTACCGAGTCCAGACGATAGGCTATGGGGCCATAATAGCCACCGACCGTTGGCTTGGGCGCCCCTCCCTGTCGGTCAGCGCCGTTGCTGCACACATCCATTGTTCTCTTCCCTTGGGCGTCCTGCCCTCTGAAACCTGCAGGCTCAATTGTTCACAAAAACGTCCTGCGCTGATACCGACCGATTCCGGTTTCTCATGATGTGGGCCAGGCAA
>NZ_FNNE01000017.1 GCF_900106945.1 Marinobacter mobilis | reverse complement strand
GAGCTTCTACCAGCTTCTTAACAGCGGTAGTACCCATCTCGTTGTCGTCACGACCTTCCAGAGCCATCAGCGCAGAACCGGTGATGATCGGAGTGTCGTCACCCGGGAAGTCGTAGGTGCTCAGCAGGTCGCGAACTTCCATCTCGACCAGCTCCAGCAGCTCCTCGTCATCAACCATGTCAGCCTTGTTCAGGAACACGACGATGTAAGGAACACCTACCTGACGGGACAGCAGGATGTGCTCACGAGTCTGCGGCATTGGGCCGTCAGCTGCGGAACAAACCAGGATCGCGCCGTCCATCTGAGCCGCACCAGTGATCATGTTCTTCACATAGTCAGCGTGGCCCGGGCAGTCAACGTGTGCGTAGTGACGGATCGGAGAGTCGTACTCAACGTGAGAGGTCGCAATGGTGATACCACGCGCACGCTCTTCAGGCGCGTTATCGATCATGTCGAAAGCGCTCGCAGTACCAGTTCCCCAAACTTCGTGACATACACGAGTCAGAGCCGCGGTCAGAGTGGTCTTACCATGGTCAACGTGACCGATAGTGCCTACGTTGACGTGCGGTTTATTACGTTCAAATTTTTCTTTGGACACGGTTATACCTCTTCCTGTTACTTAAGTCCTGGGATCAACCCTTTTTAATGATCGCTTCGGCAATGTTCGAAGGAGCTTCCATATAGCGGGAGAACTCCATCGCATAGGATGCCCGACCCTGAGTCGCTGAGCGCAGGTCGGTGGCATAACCGAACATCTCCGACAACGGAACCTCGGCACGAAGAATCTTGCCCGCCGGGCTCTCGTCCATCCCCTGAACCAGGCCACGACGACGGTTCAGGTCACCTACGACGTCACCCATGTAATCTTCAGGGGTAACAACCTCCACCTTCATGATCGGCTCCAGCAGCGCAGGATTGGCTTCCAGGGCACCTTTCTTCATAGCCATGGAACCCGCGATCTTGAACGCCATTTCGTTGGAGTCAACATCGTGGTAGGAACCATCGTACAGCGTCGCTTTGATACCAAGGAGCGGATAGCCGGCGATACAGCCGTTCTGCATCTGCTCTTCGATACCCTGCTGGATTGCCGGGATGTATTCCTTGGGAACTACACCACCGACGATCTCGTTCACAAAGATGAAGTTTTCAGCTTCGTCGTCCAGCGGCAGCGGCTCAAGCTTGACCTTAACGTGACCGTACTGACCACGACCACCAGACTGACGAACAAATTTGCCTTCCACGTCAACCGGCTTACGAATGCACTCGCGATAGGCAACCTGAGGCTTACCGATGTTGGCCTCAACCTTGAACTCGCGACGCATACGATCAACGATGATATCCAGGTGCAGCTCACCCATACCGGAGATGATGGTCTGACCAGACTCTTCGTCGGTACGAACGCGGAAAGACGGATCTTCCTGGGCCAGCTTGCCCAGAGCGATACCCATCTTCTCCTGGTCAGCCTTTGACTTCGGCTCAACCGCAACGGAGATAACCGGCTCCGGGAATTCCATGCGCTCAAGGATGATCTTGGCATTTTCATCGCAAAGGGTGTCACCAGTGGTCACACTCTTCAGGCCGATCGCTGCCGCAATGTCTCCCGCCAGAACCTCTTTGATTTCCTGACGATCCTTGGAGTGCATCTGAACCATACGGCCGACACGCTCTTTCTTCTGCTTCACGGAGTTGTAAACCGCAGAGCCACTCTCGAGTTTACCGGAGTAAACACGGAAGAACGTCAACGTACCAACGAACGGGTCAGTAGCGATCTTGAACGCCAGCGCAGCAAATGGCGCATCGTCATCGACCGGACGAGTTTCTTCAGTACCGTCTTCGTCAACTTCGCCCCGGATTGCCTTAACTTCATCCGGCGCCGGGAGATACTCAACAACTGCATCCAGAACCGCCTGAACACCCTTGTTCTTGAACGCCGAACCACAGGTGGCCAGAACGATTTCGTTCGCCAGAGTACGGGTACGCAGACCCAGCTTGATCTCTTCGGTGCTCAGCTCGCCACCTTCGAGATACTTTTCCATGAACTCGTCATTGGCTTCCGCTGCGGCTTCAACCATCTGCTCACGGTACGCTTCGCACTCTTCGACCATATCGGCCGGAATGTCGCGCAGCTCATAGGTCATACCGGAATCAGCTTCGTTCCAGTAGATCGCCTTCATACGAATCAGGTCGACCACGCCCTCGAAGTCTTCCTCAGCACCGATCGGCAGCTGAATAGGCACAGGAGTCGCGCCCAGGCGATTCTTGATCTGGTCAACCACACGCAGGAAGTTAGCGCCGGCACGGTCCATCTTGTTGACGAACACCATGCGGGGAACTTCGTACTTGTTGGCCTGACGCCACACAGTCTCAGACTGAGGCTCAACACCGGAGGAACCACAGAACACAACAACCGCGCCGTCGAGTACACGCAGTGAGCGCTCTACCTCGATGGTGAAGTCAACGTGTCCCGGGGTATCGATGATGTTGACACGATGCTCAGGGAACTGCTTGTCCATACCCTGCCAGAAACAGGTAGTCGCCGCAGAGGTGATGGTAATACCACGCTCCTGCTCCTGCTCCATCCAGTCCATGGTGGCCGCGCCATCATGAACCTCACCGATCTTGTGAGAAAGACCGGTATAGAACAGTACCCGCTCGGTAGTAGTGGTCTTGCCCGCATCAACGTGCGCACAAATCCCGATATTTCTGTATCGCTTGATAGGAGTCTTGCGTGCCACTGTATAAACCTCGGCTGATTAGAAACGGAAGTGGGAGAATGCCTTGTTGGCTTCTGCCATGCGATGAACGTCTTCGCGCTTCTTAACGGCGGCGCCCTTGCTTTCTACAGCGTCCAGGATTTCGCCAGCCAGACGCTGTGCCATGGACTTCTCACCACGCTTGCGGGAGTACTCTACGAGCCAGCGCATAGCCAGCGCGTTCTGACGGGAAGGCCGTACTTCTACAGGCACCTGGTAAGTAGCACCACCCACACGACGGGACTTAACCTCAACCATCGGCTGGATGTTTTCCAGGGCCTTCTCGAACATTTCGATCGGCTCTTCCTTTGACTTGTCGGCAACGATATCTAGAGCGCCATAAACAATGCGCTCTGCAACGGACTTCTTGCCACTTTCCATCACGTGGTTGATGAACTTGGCCAGCCGCTGGCTACCGAATTTGGGATCAGGAATGATTTCCCGTTTAGCTGCAACTCTTCTTCTAGGCATCGATAAGCCCTCAATTTTAAAAAGGTCTTCAGGAACCCCTGAGATAGCATTCTGCCACTCAGCCTTACTCTTACCGTGCTACACAGCAACGATAAAAGACACCCGCGAGGGACATCAGGACTTGGGTCGTTTTGCACCGTACTTGGAGCGGCCCTGCTTACGGTTCTGTACACCCTGGGTGTCCAGTGTTCCGCGAACAGTGTGATAGCGCACACCCGGAAGGTCTTTTACTCGACCGCCACGGATCAGCACAACACTGTGCTCCTGAAGGTTGTGACCTTCACCGCCAATGTAAGAGGAAACCTCGAAACCGTTGGTCAGACGAACACGACACACTTTACGCAGTGCTGAGTTCGGCTTCTTCGGCGTAGTGGTGTATACACGGGTACATACGCCACGGCGCTGCGGGCAGGCCTGGAGCGCGGGAACGTCGCTCTTGGCTACCTTGCGTTTACGAGGCTTACGTACCAACTGGTTAATCGTTGCCATGTAAGCAAACTCCAATAAACCGGATCAATGAAACTTACCCCCGACAGGCGGGGGTAAAATTTAAGGGACGCAAGTTTAAGCCTGCGCCCCCGGTCAGTCAAGAAGACTGATTTCTTTTTAACCAACTCCCGGTAAGGATTTACCGGGGGTTAGCGGTTGAGCTCCGCGCTCAGCGCTTCTACCACGTCTTCCGCGGTGACGCCCTGCTCTTCCAGTTCGCGCTTGCGACGGCGCTCGCTGTGGTAGGCCAGACCGGTACCGGCCGGGATCAAACGACCAACCACGACGTTCTCTTTCAGGCCGCGGAGATAGTCGCGCTTGCCAGTAACGGCGCCCTCGGTAAGAACCCGGGTCGTTTCCTGGAACGAAGCCGCAGAAATGAACGACTCAGTTGCCAGCGACGCCTTGGTGATACCCAGCAGCAGACGCTCACACTTAGCCGGTTCCTTGTCTTCCGCCTCGGCCTGTTCGTTGGCCTCGATGAACAGGTTGTATTCAACCTGGTCACCGGACAGCAGCTCGGTATCACCCGGATCGGTGATTTCAACCTTGCGCAGCATCTGGCGAACGATAACCTCGATGTGTTTATCGTTGATGACAACACCCTGCAGACGGTAGACGTCCTGGATTTCGTTGGTGATGTACTTGGCCAGCTCAACCACACCCAGCAGACGCAGGATATCGTGCGGATTGGACGGACCGTCGGAGACCACCTCACCCTTCTCTACGGTTTCACCTTCAAACACGTTGAGCTGGCGCCATTTGGGAATCAGCACTTCATAGGCATCACCGTCTTTCGGAGTGATGACCAGGCGCTTCTTACCTTTGGTTTCCTTACCGAAGGAGACCGTTCCGGAGATTTCCGCCAGGATGGACGGCTCTTTCGGACGACGGGCCTCAAACAAGTCAGCAACCCGCGGCAGACCACCGGTGATATCCCGGGTTTTCGAGCTTTCCTGAGGAATACGGGCGACAACATCACCCAGCTCGACCTTGCCACCATCGCTCAGGGTGATCAGGGCGTTTGCCGGCAGGAAGTACTGGGCCGGGCTACCACCTGGCAACAAGACCTCTTCACCACTCGCATCCAGCACCTGAACCATCGGGCGAATGTCTTTACCAGCCGCCGGACGCTCTTTCGGGTCGATAACCTGAACGGTAGACAGTCCGGTAAGTTCATCGGTCTGAGTACGAACAGTAATACCCTGATCCATACCGACGAATTTCGCAGTACCTGCGCCTTCGGCGATGATCGGGTGAGTGTGTGGATCCCACTTGGCCACCACAACACCGGCATCAACTTCATCACCGTGCTTGACGGACAGTACCGCACCGTATGGCAGTTTGTACCACTCACGCTCACGCCCCTGCTCATCAGCAATTGCCAATGCAGAAGAACGGGAAACCACAACCAGGCTGCCGTCTTTCTTCTCGATCGACTTCAGGTTGTGCAGACGAACGGTACCGCCATGCTTGACCTGGATGTTATCAACAGCTGACGCCCGGCTCGCCGCACCACCGATGTGGAAGGTACGCATGGTAAGCTGGGTTCCCGGCTCACCGATGGACTGGGCCGCGATAACACCAACAGCCTCACCAACGTTGACCAGGTGGCCACGAGCCAGGTCACGACCGTAACAGTTAGAGCAGACACCGTGCTTGGTGTCACAGGTAATCGCTGAGCGAACCCAGATTTCATCGACACCCGCACGCTCAACCATCTCAATGGTCTTTTCGTCCAGCAGGGTTCCGGCCGGGACAACTGCGTTGTCCTTGTCGGTCGGGGTGTACACGTCACGGGCGGTAACCCGGCCCAGTACACGGTCACCCAGCGGAACAACCACGTCACCGCCTTCGATATGAGGCGTCATCAGCAGGCCGTCGTTGGTACCGCAATCGACCTCGGTGACCACCAGATCCTGGGATACGTCAACCAGACGACGGGTCAGATATCCGGAGTTCGCGGTCTTCAGAGCGGTATCCGCCAGACCCTTACGAGCACCGTGGGTCGAGATGAAGTACTGCAGTACGTTCAGACCTTCACGGAAGTTCGCGGTAATCGGCGTCTCGATGATAGAACCGTCCGGCTTGGCCATCAGGCCACGCATACCGGCCAGCTGACGAATCTGGGCCGCGGAACCCCGGGCACCGGAGTCGGCCATCATGTAGACGGAGTTGAACGACTCCTGGGTCACCAGCTCGCCATCTTCACCAACGACGGGCTCGCCATCGGCACCGTAGACTTGCTCTTTCGCCAGACGCTCCATCATGGCCTTGGAGACCTTGTCGTTGGCGCGGGACCAGATATCGATAACCTTGTTGTACTTCTCACCCTGAGTCAGCAGACCGGATGCGTACTGGGATTCGATTTCCTTAACCTCATCCTCAGCCGCTTCGACCAGCTCGTATTTCTCGGGCGGGATCTCGAAGTCGTTAACACCGATTGAGGTACCGGACACGGTTGCATAATGGAAACCGGTGTACATCAGCTGGTCAGCGAAGATGACAGACTCTTTCAGACCCACGGTGCGGTAGCACACGTTAATCAGATTGGAGATCGCCTTCTTGACCATCGGCTTGTTGACGATGGAGAACGGCATACCGTCAGGTACGATATCAAACAGCAGGGCGCGACCAACGGTCGTATCCACCAAGCTGCTGGATTCGATCTGCTCACCGTCTTCATTGGCAACAACTTCTCTCAGACGAACCTTGATGCTCGCCTGCAGATCAACTTTCTTGGCACCGTAGGCACGATGAACTTCCTTGGTGTCGGCAAAGACCATGCCTTCACCCAAGGCGTTCTTACGCTCACGGGTCATGTAGTAGAGACCCAGTACAACGTCCTGGGACGGCACGATGATCGGTTCACCGTTCGCCGGGGACAGAACGTTGTTGGTAGACATCATCAGCGCACGGGCTTCGAGCTGGGCTTCCAGGGTCAGCGGTACGTGGACCGCCATCTGGTCGCCATCGAAGTCAGCGTTGTAGGCCGCACACACCAGCGGGTGCAGCTGGATTGCCTTACCTTCAATCAGGACCGGCTCGAACGCCTGGATACCCAGACGGTGAAGTGTCGGCGCCCGGTTGAGCATGATCGGGTGCTCACGAATGACTTCGTCGAGGATATCCCAGACCACCGCCTCTTCGCGCTCGACCATCTTCTTGGCTGCCTTGATGGTCGTGGCCAGACCACGATGCTCAAGCTTGGCAAAGATGAACGGCTTGAACAGCTCCAGCGCCATCTTCTTGGGAAGACCGCACTGATGCAGGCGCAGGTAGGGACCAACCACGATCACGGAACGACCGGAGTAGTCGACCCGCTTACCCAGCAGGTTCTGACGGAAGCGACCCTGCTTACCCTTGATCATGTCAGCGAGGGACTTCAGGGGACGCTTGTTGGTGCCCGTGATGGCACGACCCCGACGACCGTTATCCAGCAAGGCGTCAACGGCTTCCTGCAGCATTCGCTTCTCGTTGCGAACGATGATATCCGGCGCGTTCAGCTCAAGCAGACGCTTGAGACGGTTGTTCCGGTTAATCACCCGACGATACAGATCGTTAAGGTCAGACGTTGCGAAACGACCACCGTCCAGCGGTACCAGCGGACGCAGGTCCGGCGGCAGAACTGGCAATACGGTCATGATCATGTCGCCCGGACGGTTGCCGGAGTTCAGGAAAGCCTCAAGGATTTTCAGGCGCTTGCCGAACTTCTTGATCTTGGTTTCAGAGTTGGTCTGGGGAATCTCTTCACGCAGGGTGTCGATTTCACCTTGCAGATCGATATCTTCCAGCAGGGCCTTGATCGCCTCAGCGCCCATTTTAGCGTCGAACTCATCACCGAACTCTTCCAGCGCCTCGTAGTACTGCTCGTCGTTCAGCAGCTGACCGCGCTCGAGAGTGGTCATGCCCGGCTCGATCACGATAAACGATTCAAAGTACAGGACCCGCTCGATATCACGCAGGGTCATGTCCAGCATCAGGCCGATACGCGACGGCAAGGACTTCAGGAACCAGATGTGGGCTACCGGGCTGGCCAGCTCGATATGCCCCATGCGCTCACGACGCACACTGGCCAGAGCAACTTCTACACCACATTTCTCACAGATCACACCACGGTGCTTGAGGCGCTTGTATTTACCGCACAGGCACTCGTAGTCCTTGATCGGGCCAAAGATCTTGGCACAGAACAGACCGTCACGCTCAGGCTTGAACGTACGGTAGTTGATGGTCTCAGGCTTCTTGACTTCACCAAAAGACCAGGAGCGGATCATATCAGGAGAGGCCAGTCCAATACGGATGGCGTCAAATTCCTGCTTCTGGTTCTGGCTCTTGAGAAGATTAAGCAAATCTTTCATCAGTAACAGCTCCGGATGGCGTTAATCTCGGGCGGGCACGAACACGTGCCCGCTCACGCTGCCAAAAAACAATTCGGCTCAGTCGGATTCCAGCTCGATGTCGATACCCAGCGAGCGGATTTCCTTGACAAGAACGTTGAAGGATTCGGGCATACCCGGCTCCATGCGATGGTCACCATCGACAATGTTCTTGTACATCTTGGTCCGACCGTTGACGTCGTCAGACTTGACGGTGAGCATTTCCTGCAGCGTATACGCTGCGCCATAGGCCTCAAGGGCCCAGACTTCCATCTCACCGAAACGCTGACCACCAAACTGAGCCTTACCACCCAGCGGCTGCTGGGTAACCAGGCTATAGGAGCCGGTAGAACGAGCGTGCATCTTGTCGTCGATCAGGTGGTTCAGCTTCAGCACGTACATGTAGCCGACCGTGACCGGGCGATCAAAGGCATCACCGGTACGGCCGTCATACAGACGGGTCTGACCGCTGGTGTCCATATCCGCGAGCTCAAGCATACGCTTGACCTCCGCTTCCTTGGCGCCGTCAAAGACCGCCGTCGCCATGGGAACACCACCACGCAGGTTATCGGCAAGCTCCATAATTTCAGCGTCGCTGAGGGTATCCAGTTTGACCGGAGACACCTCGTCACTGTGATTATAGATCTCACCCAGCAGTTCGCGAATTTCCGCGACCTTGCGCTGCTCTTCGATCATGGTGTTGATCTTGTGGCCAAGGCCACGAGCGGCGGCACCCAGGTGAGTTTCCAGCACCTGACCTACGTTCATCCGCGACGGTACACCCAGCGGGTTGAGCACGATATCAACCGGGTTGCCCTGCTCGTCGTAAGGCATATCTTCCACAGGCTTCACGGCAGAGATAACACCCTTGTTACCGTGACGACCGGCCATCTTGTCACCCGGCTGGATGCGACGCTTGATGGCCAGGTAAACCTTGACGATCTTCAGTACGCCCGGAGCCAGATCGTCGCCTTGCTGGAGCTTACGCTTCTTGTCTTCAAAGCGCTCTTCATGCTCTTTCTTACGGTCTTCAAGGCTCTGCTCGGACTTCTCCAGAAGCTCATTGAGAGCCTCATCTTTCAGGCGCAGACGGAACCAGTCCTGACGCGGCAGTTCAGCCAGGTAGCCTTCCTCCAGCGTTGCACCCTTCTTGAGGTCGGGACCGCTGAGAACTTCCTGACCCTTGAGCGCATTCATCAGACGCTCGTAGGTGGCACCCTCAACGATGCGGTACTCGTCTTTCAGGTCCTTGCGGTACTTGTCCAGCTGCTCTTTCTCGATGGACAGTGCACGCTGATCTTTCTCAATACCATCACGGGTGAACACCTGGACGTCGATAACGGTACCGCGGGTACCGGTGGAAACCCGGGCAGAGGTATCTTTAACGTCAGAGGCTTTTTCACCAAAGATGGCACGCAGCAGCTTTTCTTCCGGCGTCAGTTGGGTTTCGCCCTTCGGCGTCACCTTACCGACCAGAATGTCACCCGGGCCGACTTCAGCACCGATGTATACGATACCGGACTCGTCCAGCTTGGAGAGGGCGCTTTCACCGACGTTCGGAATATCCGCGGTAATTTCTTCGCTGCCCAGCTTGGTGTCACGGGCTACACAGGTCAGTTCCTGGATGTGAATCGTGGTGAAACGATCTTCCTGCACCACTTTCTCAGATACCAGGATGGAATCCTCGAAGTTGTAACCGTTCCAGGGCATGAATGCGATACGCATGTTCTGACCCAAAGCCAGCTCACCCAGATCCACCGACGGACCATCAGCGAGCACATCGCCACGAGCGACCAGATCACCCTGCTTCACAATCGAACGCTGGTTGATACAGGTGTTCTGGTTAGAACGGGTGTACTTGGTGAGGTTATAGATATCCACACCAGCATCACCGGCCGCTGTTTCGGCATCGTTGACTCGAACCACGATACGGGCCGCATCGACGCTCTCGATCACACCACCACGGCGGGCCGTTACACAAACACCGGAATCCTGGGCCACGATGCGCTCGATACCAGTACCCACCAGCGGCTTGTCAGCACGCAAGGTCGGAACCGCCTGACGCTGCATGTTCGCACCCATCAGGGCGCGGTTAGCATCATCGTGCTCGAGGAACGGGATCAGCGATGCGGCAACCGATACAACCTGGCGCGGAGACACGTCCATGAAGGTCACGTTTTCCGGCGGCGTTACGGTAAACTCATTGAGATGACGAACGGTAACCAGCTCATCGGCCAGACGTCCGTTTTCATCAACGGCCGCACTCGCCTGCGCAATGACGTAATTGCTTTCTTCGATAGCCGACAGGTACGCAATCTCGTCGGTAACCAGGCCATCAACCACTTTCCGGTACGGACTCTCAAGGAAGCCGTAAGAGTTGGTGCGGGCATAAGTCGCCAACGAGTTGATCAGACCGATGTTCGGACCTTCCGGAGTCTCGATCGGACATACACGACCGTAGTGAGTCGGGTGTACGTCACGTACCTCAAAGCCGGCACGCTCTCGGGTCAGACCACCAGGTCCAAGCGCGGACACGCGGCGCTTGTGGGTCACTTCGGACAGCGGGTTGTTCTGGTCCATAAACTGGGACAGCTGGCTGGAACCGAAGAACTCTTTAACGGCTGCCGCAACCGGCTTGGCATTGATCAGATCCTGTGGCATCAGGCCTTCGCTTTCTGCCAGGCTGAGGCGTTCACGAACCGCACGTTCAACCCGGACCAGACCAACACGGAACTGGTTCTCGGCCATCTCACCGACGGAACGGATACGACGGTTACCCAGGTTATCGATGTCATCGATATTGCCCTGGCCATTACGGATCGCGATCAGGGTTTTCAGCACGTCGATGATGTCATCGTTGGTCAGGATACCCGGACCGGTGCTTTCGTCACGTCCCAGACGGCGGTTCAGCTTCATTCGGCCGACCGCAGAGAGATCGTAGCGTTCGTCAGAGAAGAACAGGTTGTTGAACAGGTTCTCCGCGGATTCCTTGGTGGGGGGTTCTCCCGGACGCATCATCCGGTAGATTTCCACCAGTGATTCCAGCTGGCTGCGGGTCGGATCGATACGCAGGGTATCGGACATGAACGGGCCACAGTCGAGATCGTTGGTGTACAGCGTCTCGAGTTCTGTGATGCCGGCATCGAGCAGCGTTTCCAGAACCTCGGAAGTAATCTCGGTGTTACATTCAACCAGCAGCTCACCGGTCTTGCTATCCACCATATCGCGGGCAATAACTCGGCCATTGAGGTATTCGCTGGGCACTTCAAGCTCGGTGATGCCGGACTTTTCAAGCTGACGGATGTGACGCGCGGTCACACGACGGCCTTCCTCGACAATCACGCTGCCATCTTTGTCCTTGATATCAAAGGTGGCAATATCACCGCGCAGGCGGCTCGGCACCAGTTCCAGCATACACACGTCAGCGCCAATCGAGAACTTGCTGGTATCAAAGAACATATCCAGCATTTCGGCGGAACTGAAACCAATGGCGCGCAACAGGATCGAGGCCGGCAGCTTACGGCGACGGTCGATACGAACGAACACGGCGTCCTTCGGATCGAATTCAAAGTCAAGCCAGGAGCCACGGTAAGGAATTACCCGGGCTGAATACAGCAGCTTGCCGGAAGAATGGGTCTTACCTTTGTCATGGTCAAAGAAGACGCCCGGCGAGCGATGCAGCTGGGAAACGATAACACGTTCGGTACCATTGACGATGAAGGTACCGTTCTCAGTCATCAGAGGCATTTCGCCCATGTAGACTTCTTGTTCCTTGATGTCCTTGATGGCTTTGTTAGACGATTCCTTGTCGTAGATGATCAGACGCACTTTAACCCGCAGCGGTGCTGCGTACGTCACACCCCGAAGCTGGCATTCCTTGACGTCGAATACCGGCTCACCAATGCGGTAACTCACGTATTCGAGCGCCGCATTGCCAGAGTAACTGGCAATCGGGAATACGGATTTGAACGCTGCGTGAAGGCCAGTTTCCTGGCGACTATCCGCAGCCGCTTCCATTTGCAGGAAGTCCCGATAAGAATCAAGCTGAATAGACAGCAAATAGGGGACATCCATCACGGAAGGCAATTTACTAAAATCTTTGCGAATCCGCTTTTTCTCAGTATAGGAGTAAGTCATCTGCATTCCCCAGCGTTAGACCTGATACCTGGTATCAAGAAGCAACCGTAATTATGCTTCGGGGCCGAGTTGCTCGGCATACTGCGCCGTCTTGAACAAGACTCTGGCTGTAGGTTATAGAGGCTGTAGCCTTGAATTTTTTTCACTGCAAGCTCTATAGCATATACAACAGAAAAAGGCCGGTGGCCCTTGGCCACCAGCCCGTCCATGCTTACCGCACGGTAGCGTTCAGAAACACGCTATTACTTGAGCTCAACAGAAGCGCCAGCTTCCTCAAGCTTCTTCTTGGCTTCTTCTGCTTCTTCCTTGGAAGCGCCTTCCTTAACAGTAGAAGGAGCGCCGTCAACCATTTCCTTGGCTTCTTTCAGACCCAGGCCGGTCAGTTCACGAACAGCCTTGATGGCGTTAACTTTCTTGTCGCCAGCAGCGGTCAGAACAACGTCAAATTCGGTCTTCTCTTCAGCGGCAGCGGCGTCGCCGGCAGCAGCAGGAGCAGCTGCAACAGCAGCAGCGGCAGAAACGCCGAACTTTTCTTCCATAGCTTCAACCAGCGCAACAACGTCCATTACGCTCATTTCAGCAATTGCATTCAAAATGTCTTCGTTAGACAGAGCCATGACTTTCTCCCAAAAATTTAAAAATGGTGTTCAACAGAATCAAGCAGCTTCTTGCTTCTGGTCGCGAACTGCCGCTACAGCACGTGTTACTTTGGACGGAATTTCGTTCAGAGTACGTGCGAGCTTGGTGATCGGTGCCTGTGTTACGGCTGCCAGCATCGTCAACGCTTCGTGGCGTGTCGGGAGCTTGGCAAGGCGATCGATCTGGTCTGCACCCATCAGCTCACCGCCGACGGCCAGGGCCTTGATCTCAAATGCCTCTTCCTCTTTGGCGAAATCCTTGAGCAGACGAGCTGCCGCACCAGGATCTTCCATAGAGAACGCCAGAATCGTAGGGCCAACCAATGCTTCTTCGATGCACTCGAACTCAGTACCTTTTACAGCCAGCTTTGCCAGGTTGTTACGAACAACCTTGAGGCAAACGGCTTCGGCACGAGCCTTTGCACGAAGAGCCGTCATATCACCAGAGGTGACACCACGGTAATCGGCCAGTACGACAGACAGAGCACCACTGGCAGTCTCGTTGACTTCAGCGACGATCGCCTTCTTGTCTTCGAGTCTAATTGCCACTGGATTTCTCCTCGATTTCGCCGGACAAATTCCGGCAAACCCATAATTGCCCTTGCGGGCGCCCTAACGGTGCTAGGGTTCAGAGAGAACGTCTTCACACCGTCTGCGCAGGCGTTGCTTTAACCCTTGCGCCCGACAACAAGAGCTGCCGGGCATCAGGGGCCTGCGGTCTTTGACAGCCTTGGCTATGCCAAAACTACAAAGTTACTACTGACCAGTCCGATCAGATATTCAGACCGCTCTGATCAATAGCAAGACCAGGACCCATGGTGGACGACAGGGTTACCTTCTTCAGGTAAACACCTTTCGCCGACGCAGGCTTGGCCTTTTTCAGGTCTACCAACAGCGCTTCAAGGTTCTCCTTGATCGCGTCGGCAGCAAATTCCACGTTACCCATCGGCGCGTGGATGATACCGTTTTTGTCAGTCCGGTAACGAACCTGACCCGCCTTGGCGTTCTTGACCGCAGCTTCTACGTCAGGCGTTACGGTACCAACCTTCGGGTTAGGCATCAGACCACGGGGACCGAGGATCTGACCCAGCTGACCAACAACACGCATGGCGTCCGGTGTGGCAATAACCACGTCGAAATCCATGTTGCCTTTCTTAACTTCTTCTGCCAGATCTTCCATACCGACGATGTCCGCACCGGCAGCCGTTGCTTTCTCAGCGTTGGCACCCTGAGTGAACACAGCGACACGAACAGTTTTGCCGGTACCGTTAGGCAGTACAGTACTGCTACGGACAACCTGGTCAGATTTACGCGCATCAACACCCAGGTTGACGGCTACATCGATAGACTCTTTGAACTTGACGCCCTGGCCCAGTTCAACCAGCAGAGCTACGGCTTCGTCTACAGAGTAGGCACGACCGGACTCAACCTTTTCACGGATCAGCTTTTGACGCTTGCTCAGCTTTGCCATGTTACAGGCCCTCCACGTTCAGGCCCATGCTGCGGGCAGTTCCAGCGATGGTACGGACAGCAGCCTCGAGATCGGCGGCGGTCATGTCCGGCTCTTTGGTCTTGGCAATTTCTTCCAGCTGAGCGCGGGTAACAGTACCGACTTTCTCAGTATTCGGACGGCCAGAACCACTCTTGATACCAGCAGCTTTTTTCAGCAGAACCGCGGCAGGCGGAGTCTTGGTAATGAAAGTGAAGCTACGATCGGCGTAAACTGTGATTACAGTTGGAATCGGCAGACCGGGCTCCATACCCTGAGTCTTGGCGTTGAACGCCTTGCAGAATTCCATGATGTTAACACCACGCTGACCCAGCGCAGGACCAACTGGGGGGCTTGGGTTAGCCTGACCAGCGGCAACCTGAAGCTTGATATACGCTTCGATTTTCTTAGCCATGATTTTCTCCTTTGGGTTATAGCGCCTTGCGGCTCCCCATGATGTAAAAACACAATCATCAGACACAAAAAGCCCGCGTCACCTGAGTGCGCGAGCTCCTGCTTCAGAAGTTGCCGATCAGTCTTTCTCGACCTGCCCAAACTCCAGCTCTACCGGAGTAGAACGTCCAAAGATCAACACAGCAACCTTGACCCGACTCTTGTCGTAGTCAACTTCTTCAACCACACCATTGAAGTCCGCAAACGGGCCCTCAATAACGCGAACAATCTCACCCGGCTCAAACAACGTCTTCGGCTTCGGCTTATCAGCCCCACTCTCGACGCGACTAAGGATTGCCTCAGCCTCACGCTCGGTGATCGGAGCAGGCTTTTCCTTGGTACCACCGATGAAGCCAAGAACACGCGGGGTGTCCTTAACCAGGTGCCAGGAGCCTTCATTCATTTCCATCTGAACCAGTACGTAGCCCGGATAGAACTTCCGCTCACTTTTGCGCTTTTTGCCGTCGCGCATTTCAACGACTTCTTCGGTCGGCACCAGAATATCCCCAAAGAGATCTTCCATGCCGTTGAGCGCTACCCGCTCTTTCAGAGTGCGCATTACATGCTTTTCGAAGCCAGAATAAGCGTGCACAACATACCAACGCTTAGCCATTGCCCACTCCTGTTAACCGATAAAGCCTGAAACCAGGAAGCTGATCAGTGAGTCCATGCCCCACAGCAACAGCCCAACAACCAGCACAAACACAACGACAATCGCCGTTGTCTGAACCAGTTCCGGCCTGGTCGGCCAAACCACCTTGCGAATTTCCACCCTCGCTTCTTTCAGCAGGGTAGCAAAACGCCGCCCCCGCTCGGTTTGCAACGCAACAAACGCAGCAACCAGCGCCAAGGCGACCAAAGCCAGCACACGATACAGCAGTGACTCGGCATTAAAATACTGATTACCCACTACACCAGCGGCAATCAGAACGAAAACAACCAGCCACTTCATCGCATCGAAGCGACCGGTTGCATTATCGGCTTTTGACTCCATAGGAATCAGCTTATATCCCGGTGTTAGAAATGGCAGGCCAGGAGGGAATCGAACCCCCAACCTGCGGTTTTGGAGACCGCTGCTCTGCCAATTGAGCTACTGGCCTGCACCGAAACAACTCAGCGCAGATTACTCTACGATTTTGGCTACAACGCCGGCACCCACAGTACGACCACCTTCACGGATGGCGAAGCGCAGACCTTCTTCCATCGCGATCGGAGCGATCAGGGTGACATCCATCTTGACGTTATCGCCAGGCATTACCATTTCAACACCTTCCGGCAGTTCGCAAGAACCGGTCACGTCAGTGGTCCGGAAGTAGAACTGGGGACGGTAGCCTTTGAAGAACGGAGTATGACGACCGCCTTCTTCCTTGCTCAGAACGTACACTTCACATTCGAAGCGGGTGTGCGGCTTGATGGAGCCCGGTACACACAGAACCTGACCACGCTCAACGTCGTCACGCTTGGTACCACGCAGCAGAACACCAACGTTCTCACCGGCACGACCTTCGTCCAGCAGCTTGCGGAACATCTCAACACCGGTACAGGTAGTGGACTG
>NZ_FNNE01000016.1 GCF_900106945.1 Marinobacter mobilis | reverse complement strand
GACATCAAGAGAGCAGTAGCCTTTTTTAATATGTCCTTCTCCCGTTCCAGCCGATTACAGCGGGCTTCCAGCTCTTGGATACGGCGTTGCTCCGGGGTTAGGGCCTTGCCCTTCGGGGTGATCCCTTCGCGTTCATCCGTTAGCTGTTGCACCCATCGCCGGAGGGCGCTTTCACCCACGCCCAGGGACGTACTCGCCTGGGCAATGGTGTAACCTTGATCCAGCACCAGGCTGGCTGCTTCCTGCTTGAATTCAGGAGTGAAGGAACGTCGCTTTCTGGTCATCAGACACCTCGTTTATGGCGGCGATCTTACCACCTTCGTTGGTGTCCGGAATCATTGAGCCACTACAGTTGACCATAAGAGGGTTGCAAAGGTCATATGCACCGAAGGTTTTGAAGCTGCAAAGCAAATTGAAAACAAGACGCCCAAAATCGGGTCCAGCAATAAGAATATGAGAAAGGCTGCAAAGATATTGTTGCCTTCTGAGGATTCCGATTCCAATCAAAGATTTTCTCACTTAATGTCGAGCCGCACGTTCTATGGCAACAAAAAAAAATCGTTGAAACTAGGAAGTATCGTTCATCAAAAAGATAGCGACAGATATTTTCTATGTGTTCAGCCCATATGCGATAGTGTGCGCTTGGAGGGAAAGCGTGTGTTCGTCTTCGTTCAGATGGAAAAAGGCGGTCAAGATGATGGTGATAACGCTTCACACGTAGTCATCTTGTCGGATGGCGCTGTTCAGGAGCTCGTCTACCAGCCCAAATCCTACTTATCCTTTACTTCCACATTTTCACCAGACCGTGCAGCCCAAGAAGTAATTGCAGAGACTGATGACAACGGAGCTCCATTCTTCCAAGATACAGAAGGGCAAAGATTCTACTGGGTTGATCAGCTCAGGGCTTCACATGCACAAAGAGCAGTCGAGCGATTTGCTAGCGATCTGTCGCGCGTCGGTTTGACCGAAGCAGAATGGCTACGACGCCTTGCGCGAAGTTAGTTAGCTAGGTCCACGGTCGAGGGTGCTCAAAACTCAGTGTCGGCCAACCAGCCTTATCTGCAAAATATCATTAACAAACAAAGGCCCCCAAAAAGCCGCACGGTCTCCCGCACGGCTTTCAGACTTCGGCCCGATCAGGGCAAGGGCTTCAGGGGTTACGCAGCGGCCAGACACGCTCCAGCGACCGCCAATGATCCCCCCAGCACCCGGCTGAAACGGTGGTCGACGGTCAACATCAGCCGCCCCAGACCACGCCCTGCCAAGGTGATCGCCAGCGTTGCCAGCGTAAACCCGGCCAGATACGCCACCAGCGCAGCCCCTGCCGGCATCTCCGCCCCATGGGCAAACCCATGAAACACCATAAACGCCCCAACCAGGGAACCGCCCACCGCTGTCGGCAGCTTGGCCAGCGTTGCGATCAAGATGCCTGCCAGCAGCACGGAGAAGGTAATGCCGGTTTCCACACCCGGCAGGCTCAGCCCGCCCCAGGCCAGTACCGCGCCCAGGATCATGCCGCCGATCACAAAGGCCGGGGTGGCGTTTTTCATAGTGGTGTTCTGACGCACGCTCCAGAAGCCGATGGCGGCCATGGCCAGCAGATGGTCCAGGCCCAGCATGGGGTGCAGCAGGCCGCTGGTGAAGCCACCGGTGCCATGGCCGGTGTGGGCGGAAGCGGCGGTGGAGGCGGCCAGCAGGGCGGCGGCGCTCAGCAGTTTGGTTGCCAGTTTCATATCGATTCTCCCATTTCGTATTTTCGGTATCTCAGAATTCAACATGCTGCACGAGCCTTAGGTTCTGGTGTGGTGAAGGGCTAGGCGCCCCGGCGCGCAGGAAGCGGGACATACCGACTGGTAGGACCGCTTTTGAGCACCGGAGTAACGACGCCATTCGCCTCACCAGGGCCTCAGGCGCTCTCAGCAATCTTGTCGGGCCTTCTTTCGGGGAGCATTCCGCGTTCCAAGATGAAGCTGATGATCTCCTCCAGCCCTACCCCGTCATACAGGTTGGTAAACACAAACGGCCGCTCGCCGCGCATTTTTTTGGAATCCCGCTCCATCACCTCGAGGGAGGCGTGGACCTGCTCGGCGATGTCGATCTTGTTGATGATCAGCAGGTCGGATTTGGTGATGCCGGGGCCACCTTTGCGGGGGATCTTGTCGCCGGCGGAGACGTCGATGACGTACAGGGTGAGGTCGGACAGTTCCGGGCTGAAGGTGGCGGAGAGGTTGTCGCCGCCGGATTCCACCAGCACCAGTTCCAGGCCCGGGTGGCGGGACTGGAGGTCGTCGATGGCCGCCAGGTTCATGGAGGCGTCCTCACGGATGGCGGTGTGCGGGCAGCCGCCGGTTTCCACGCCGAGGATGCGGTCGGCGTCGAGGGCTTCGTGGCGCAGCAGGAAGTCGGCGTCTTCGCGGGTGTAGATGTCGTTGGTGACCACGGCGATGTTGTAGTGGTCCCGCAGGGCTTTGCACAGCTGGCGCAGCAGGGCGGTTTTGCCGGAGCCGACGGGGCCGCCGACGCCTACTCGTAAACAATGTGTCATGGGTTATTCCTCTTCGTCGCTATTTCGTTTATCTCGTTGACTCTGAGTAGCGCGGCAATCGGGGGAGGCTTTCCGGGACACGCTGTAAATACGTCCCTGTACGCTCGTGCTCCGCCATCCATGGCTCCGCACGGTCCCGGAAAGCCTCCCCCGCTCGCCACACCAGAAATCAGAGTGGCTTTCAGTTCGTCGCTAACTTCTGAACAGTCTTGAATACTGGGTCTCGTGTAAGGCACTGCCGAGGGCGAGCCCTGGTAGCACCGGTCCTAGTTGGTCATCACTCAGACCCAGAGCCTTGTCCACCGCCGCCACCAGTTTGGGGCGCAGCTGTTCGGTGAGCCGCTGGGCGGCGGTGTGGCCCAGGGGCATCGCTTTGCAAGCCACCGCCAGCTGGTTTTCCAGCCAGGCCCAGGCGAAGCCCAGCAGGGTCTGGCGTAGCGGTACCTGTCTGAGATGCGCGGCCCAGGCGAAGACGGTGACGTAGCCCGGTTCCGGGGGCAGTTCGCCGTCGTCCGCTTGGGGCAGTAGCTCAAGGCTCTTGAGCAGGCGCACTAATGCAGCACCGAGGCGGACGTCTTCGTCGGTCAGTTCGGCGGTCTCGCGGGTGGCGTGGAGCCATTGGTTCCAGTTCGCCACGGTGGCGCTGTCGCTTTCGGCCCAGGCAGTTTGCAGCCGGGCCAGCAGGGGCAGTTCGCAGCGGGTGAGGCCGTCGTCCAGTACGCCTTCCAGCCATTGCCCCAGCTCGGCCTCGTTGGTGACCCACTGCAGTTCAAAGGCGCTTTCCAGGCCCTGGGACCAGGCGAAGGCGCCGATGGGCAGGGCCGGGCTGACCAGTTGCAGCAGGCCCAGCAGGGCCAGGTCGCCGATTGGGCTGTCGGTGTTAGTGATGGCTGTGGCCATGACGGTGTCCGTGGTCATGATCGTGTGAATGGCCGTGTCCGTGTCCGTGGCCATGGCTGTGGCCCTGCCCGGCTTGTGCGTAGGCGCCCGGTTCCGGGTCGAACGGGGCCTGGTGGTGAACCACGGTGGCGCCAAGGCGTTCGGCCAGTTCTTCCAGTACGTGGTCCGGCGGGAAGCGGACCCAGCTGCCCTGGTCGTCGCTGCCGATGGCCAGCGACACATGGCGGTTGCCCAGGTGGTAGCAAAGCCGCGCCAGGGGCAGGCCGGATTCGATGCGGGCGGTGACCACCGGTTCGTCGGCCGCGCAGATGCGGACGATTTCGCCGCCCTTCGCCATCAGGTGGTCCCCTTCCCGCAGCACCGGGCCTCGATCGAGGAACAGGCCGATGTCGTGGCCGTTGTCGGTGGTGGCCCGCAGGCGGCCGCGGATGCGCAGCTCGTACGGCAGGGTCAGGGTGTCGAACACTTCCGCCGGTTCCACCGGGGCGATGCGTTGATTCATTTCCAGCATGTCAAACTCTCCTTTCGCCGCTCAGGCAGCGCCATTAGAACAAGTGGTAGCGCTGGGCCAGCGGCAGTTCGGCGGCGGGCTCGCAGGTGAGCAGTTCACCGTCGGCGTGTACTTCGTAGGTCTGTGGGTCCACGGTCAGGTGTGGGCAGGCGTCGTTGAGTTTCATGTCGCTCTTGCGCACTTCCCGCACGCCCTTGCAGGCGGACAACGGGCTGTCCAGCCCCAGTTCTTCTCCGATGTTGGCGTCCAGCGCGGCCTGGCTGACGAAGGTCAGGCGGGTGGCACTGGCGGCCTTGCCGAAGGCCCCGAACATGGGGCGGTAGTGCACCGGCTGGGGCGTGGGGATGGAGGCGTTGGGGTCGCCCATGGGCGCAGCTGCGATCATGCCGCCCTTGAGGATGCAGGCGGGTTTGACGCCGAAGAACGCCGGGCTCCACAGCACCAGGTCGGCCAGCTTGCCCACTTCCACCGAGCCCACCTCATGGGCGATGCCGTGGGTGATGGCGGAGTTGATGGTGTACTTGGCGATGTAGCGTTTGGCGCGGAAGTTGTCGGCGCCCAGGTCCTGGTCTTCCGGCAGCAGGCCGCGCTGGACTTTCATTTTGTGGGCGGTCTGCCAGGTGCGGCACACCACTTCCCCCACCCGGCCCATGGCCTGGGAATCGGAGGAGATCATGGAGATCACGCCCAGGTCGTGGAGGATGTCTTCGGCGGCGATGGTCTCGCGGCGGATGCGGGAGTCGGCGAAGGCGACGTCTTCCGGGATGTTGGGGTCGAGGTGGTGGCACACCATCAGCATGTCCAGGTGTTCGTCCACGGTGTTCACGGTGTAGGGCCGTGTGGGGTTGGTGGAGGACGGCAGTACGTAGTCTTTGGAGCAGGCGGTGATGATGTCCGGGGCGTGGCCGCCGCCCGCGCCTTCGGTGTGGAAGGTGTGGATGCAGCGCCCTTTGAAGGCGGCCAGGGTGTCTTCCACGAAGCCGGATTCGTTGAGGGTGTCGGTGTGGATGGCCACTTGCACGTCGTACTGGTCGGCAACGGTGAGGCAGTTGTCGATGGAGGCGGGGGTGGTGCCCCAGTCTTCGTGCAGTTTGAGGCCGATGACGCCGGCTTTGATCTGGGCTTCGAGGGCTTCCGGCAGGGAGGCGTTGCCTTTGCCGAGGAAGCCGATGTTCATGGGCAGTTCGTCGACGGCCTGGAGCATTTTGCCGATGTGCCAGGCGCCGGGGGTGCAGGTGGTGGCGTTGGTGCCGGTGGCCGGGCCGGTGCCGCCGCCGAGCATGGTGGTGATGCCACTCATCAGGGCTTCTTCGACCTGTTGCGGGCAGATGAAGTGGATGTGGGGGTCGATGCCACCGGCGGTGAGGATTTTGCCTTCCCCGGCGATGATTTCGGTGCCGGGGCCGATGACGATCTGGACGTCAGGCTGGGTGTCGGGGTTGCCGGCTTTGCCGATGGCGGCGATTCGGCCTTTCTGGAGGCCGACGTCGGCTTTGACGATGCCCCACCAGTCGAGGATGAGGGCGTTGGTGATGACGGTGTCCATCACGCTGTCGTCGTTGCGCTGGCTTTGGCCCATGCCGTCGCGGATGACTTTGCCTCCGCCGAATTTTACTTCGTCGCCGTAGTGGGTGTGGTCCTGTTCCACTTCGATCCACAGGTCGGTGTCGCCCAGGCGGACGCGGTCACCCACGGTGGGGCCGTACATGTCGGCGTAGGCTTGTCTGCTGATTTTCATGCTATCCCTCGTATTCTATTTGGGAGCAGGAGCAAGTGGGTTTGGATTTCCGAAACCCGCTCCTGGCGGCACATCCATGTGGCGCTTGAGCTCCGCCATCCATGGCTCCGCACAGTTTCGGAAATCCAAACCCTCTCGCTCCCCCAACTCCGGTGCTAGCTGTCCAGTTTGCCCATGACGTCGCAACGGAAGCCGTAAATTTCCCGACCACCGGCAAAGGGGATCAAGGTCACTTCGCGGGTCTGGCCGGGTTCGAAGCGGATGGCGGTGCCAGCGGCGATGTCGAGACGCAGGCCCTTCGCGGCTACCCGGTCGAATTCCAGCGCCGGGTTGGCTTCGGCAAAGTGGTAATGGGAGCCGATCTGCACCGGGCGGTCGCCGGTGTTGGAGACCTCAAGGGTGGTGCGTTCACGGCCAGCGGACAGTTCGATGTCGCCGTCTTTCAGTTGGTATTCGCCGGGGATCATGTCTCTGCCCTCACACAATCGGGTTATGGACGGTCACGAGTTTGGTGCCATCGGGAAAGGTGGCTTCCACCTGGACTTCGTGGATCATGTCGGCCACGCCGTCCATGACGTCGTCACGGGTGAGGATGTCGGTGCCGGAGCTCATGAGTTCAGCCACGGAGCGGCCCTCGCGGGCGCCTTCCATGATTTCGGCGCTGATCAGGGCGATGGCTTCGGGGTAGTTGAGTTTGAGGCCTCGGGCCTTGCGGCGTTCGGCCAGCAGGGCTGCGGTGAACAGCAGCAGCTTGTCTTTGTCTCTGGGCGTTAGTTCCATCATTCACTCCGTTGTGTTTGCTGGCTTTGTTGTGTGGATCAGGTGTTACGCCGATCAGGTCAGCCAGATTCTTGGTATATGAGCTTCAAGCCCGGTGAGCCGTGGCCGTAGGATTTCCCAGGCCTGTTGGCACAGGGCCCAGGCTTCGTTGCGTTCGTTACCCAGGTAGCGCAGCAGCACCACGCCACGGCGGCGGGTGATGGCCCAGCGGTTGGTGCCGGGTAAGGCGGCGCGGACCGCGTCGATGGCGTCGGCTTCGTCGTCCAGTCCCACTGCCCACAGGGTGGCCTGCACGGTGGCGCCACCCTGCCCCCATTTGCCGCCAAAGCGTGGGTGGGTGGGGTCCAGGGGTTGCCGCTCCAGCCACAGGGGCTGGCCGTCCCGGGTCAGGCGAAAGCGTTGTTCCAGATGACCGGAGACAAACGGCAACCGGCTGGCCGGGCGGCCGAGGGCGAGGATTTCCCAGCCCAGGGTGCGGGCGCCGATGGCCAGGTCGATGGTGGTGCTCTGTTCGCCCCGTGAGCCGTCGAAGGCGAGGGTTTCCTGGGGCAGGTATTCGAGGATGGCGTCTTTGGCCACGGTCAACTGGGTGTGCTGGGCCCAGGCCACGCCGTGGCTGTCGGCTTTGTAGAGTTTGGCCGCCGCCGGGGTGGTGAGCAGGGCATGGCTGCCTTCGCCCACGGTGGCCTCGATGGTGAGGGCATCACCGCTGACCAGGCCTCCGGGTGGGTGCAGCAGGTAGACGTGGCAGCAACCGGTGCGCCCTTCCGGGTAGAAGGGGCGCTGGACCCGCAGTGGGCCGCTGTGGTGGCGGCGGGTCAGGCGGGTGACCCGGTCGCTGTGTTCCAGCCGGGACTCGAAGCCGAGGGACAAGCTCGCCGCCCAGCACCGGCCTGCGTCGAAACGGTGGCCGGAGTCGTTGGCGGCGGGAAGCCCCTGTAGGTTCGGGAAGGCGGTCATACCGTCAGGTGCTGTTTGATCAGTTCATCGGACAGCTCGCCGATGTCGCCCTGGGCGACTCGGCGGCCCCGGTCGAGGATGGCGAAGCGGTCGGCGTACTTGCGAGCGAACGGCAGTTTCTGTTCCACCAGCAATACGGTAAGGCCGTCTTCGGCGATCAGCTTGCGGATGACCTCGCCGATCTGCGCGACGATGTTGGGCTGAATGCCTTCACCGGGTTCGTCGAGGATCAGCAGTTGCGGTTCGATCACCAGCGCCCGGCCGATGGCCAGCTGTTGCTGCTGGCCGCCGGACAGGTCGCCCCCGCGGCGGTTTTTCATCTCTTTCAGCACCGGGAACAGCTCGTAGATGCGCTCGGGGATCTGCTTGCTGCCGTCCTTGCGGGCGGCCAGGCCGGTGCGCAGGTTTTCTTCCACCGTCAGCAGCGGGAAGATCTGACGCCCCTGGGGTACGTAGCCGATGCCCAGACGGGAGCGGTCTTCCACTTTTTGCTGGGTGAGTTCTACCCCACCGTTGTAGTTGAGGGAGCCGTCTTTCACAGACTCTTCACCCATGATGCACTTCATCAACGTGGTCTTGCCCACGCCATTACGGCCCATCACGCAGGTGCACTGGCCTTTGGGTACGTCCAGTTCCAGGTCCCACAGGGTGTGGCTTTCGCCGTAGAATTGGTTGAGTTTGTCCACTTTCAGCATCAGGCGCCCTCCCCCAGATACACTTCGATGACTTTCGGGTCGTTGGAGACCTGGTCCATGGTGCCTTCTGCCAGCACGCTGCCCTGGTGCAGGACGGTGACTTTTTTGGCGATGGAGCGGACGAAGCCCATGTCGTGCTCAACCACCACCACCGACTGTTCGCCAGCGAGGTTGGTGAGCAACTCGGCGGTGCGTTCCATTTCCTGTTCGGTCATGCCCGCCACCGGTTCGTCCACCAGCAACAACCGTGGCTTCTGCATCAGCAGCATGCCGATTTCCAGCCACTGCTTCTGGCCGTGAGAGAGGATGCCGGCTTCGCGGTGGTGCAGCTGAGCCAGGCCGATGAGGTTCAGCACCTCCTCGATACGGTCCCGGTGCTCGCCGGTGAGGCGGGCGGTCAGGGTGGGCAGTACCCGCTTGTCGGTGGCCATGGCCAGTTCGAGGTTCTCGAACACGGTCAGGGCTTCGAACACCGTTGGCTTCTGGAACTTGCGGCCAATGCCGAGGGTGGCAATGTCCGGCTCGTTCATGGTGAGGAGGTTATGGCGGCTGCCGAACCACACCGAGCCGGTGTCCGGGCGGGTCTTGCCGGTGATGATGTCCATCATCGTGGTCTTGCCCGCGCCGTTGGGGCCGATGATGCAGCGCAGCTCGCCGTCATCGATGGTGAGGTTGAGGTTATTGATGGCCTTGAAGCCGTCAAAGCTGACGCTGACGTCTTCGAGGTACAGGATCGGGCCATGGCGCACGTCCACCGGGGACGCCGCCGGGGCCAGGAATTCAAAGACGCGGTCGCGGTGACTGATTTCCTCGAAGAAGTTCATGCGGTCACCTCCTGTCCGGCAGCCTGAGCGCTGTCTTCGGGGGCCTTGCGACGTTGCAGCAGGCCGGCGATGCCCTTGGGCAACAGCACGGTGACCAGCACAAACAGGCCGCCGAGGGCGAACAGCCAGGCGTCTGGCATGATGCCGGTGAACACGGTCTTGGCGTAGTTCACCAGCAACGCGCCGATGACCGCACCGTACAGGGTGGCGCGACCGCCGAGAGCGACCCACACCACCACTTCGATGGAGAACAGCGGCGAGAACTCACTCGGGTTGATGATGCCCACCTGCGGCACATACAGGGCACCCGCCACACCCGCCAGCATGGCGGACACCACGAACACAAACAGCTGCACCCGCTCGACCCGGTAGCCGATAAAGCGGGTACGGGCTTCGGCATCCCGGCAAGCTACGCTGACCCGGCCCAGTTTGCTGAGCACAATGCCACGGCAAACCACGTAGCCAATGGCCAGGGCGATGCCGGTGGCGATGAACAGCCCCAGGCGGGTGGCGTCAGAACGCAGATCAAAACCGAGGATGTCCTTGAAGTCGGTGAGGCCGTTGTTGCCGCCAAAACCCATCTCATTACGGAAGAAGGCCAGCATCAGCGCAAAGGTCAGGGCCTGGGTGATGATGGACAGATACACCCCGGTGACCCGCGAACGGAAGGCGAGGAAACCGAAAATCAGCGCCAGCAGTCCCGGTGCCAGCAGCACCATGATGAAAGCGAACCAGGCCATGTCGAAGCCATGCCAGAACCAGGGCAGCTCCTGCCAGTTCAGGAACACCATGAAGTCCGGCAGGACCGGGTCGCCGTAGACGCCGCGGTCGCCGATCTGACGCATCAGGTACATGCCCATGGCGTAGCCGCCGAGGGCAAAGAAGGCCCCGTGGCCCAGGCTGAGGATACCAAGAAACCCCCAGACCAGATCCACCGCCACCGCCAGCAGGGCATAGCACAGGTACTTGCCCAGCAGGGTGACGGTGTAGGCACTGACGTGCAGGGCATGACCTTCCGGGAAGGCCAAATGCAGGATGGTGACCAGCGCCAGGGCACCAAACAGGATGCCGAGGAACAGTTGCGTGGAACGCTCGTTAAAGGGACGCAGCAGCCACGGCTTGGACGTATTCAGATTGGATGAAACCATGACTCAACCTTCTGCAGCACGGCCCTTTTGCGGGAACAGTCCCCGCGGGCGTTTCTGGATGAACAGGATGATGAAAACCAGGACCACGATCTTGGCGAGCACCGCACCGGCCCAGGGTTCGAGGATCTGGTTGATGGTGCCTAGGGAGAGCCCGGCAACAAGGGTGCCCCAGAGGTTTCCGACACCGCCGAACACCACCACCATGAAGGAGTCGATGATGTAGCTCTGGCCCAGGTTAGGACCGACGTTGGTGATCTGCGACAGCGCCACGCCCGCCAGACCGGCCACACCGGAGCCGAGGCCAAAGGTGAGGATGTCCACCCGGGTGGCCTTGATGCCCATCGAACGGGCCATGGCCCGGTTCTGGGTGACCGCACGGACCTCCAGACCGAGGCGGGTCTTGCGCATGATCAGCATCAGCCCGGCGAATACCACCAGCGCGAAGCCGATGACGTAGAGCCGGTTGAGGGTGAGTGACAGCGCCTCGTTGATCATCAGGGAGCCGCTCATCCACTCCGGCGTGACCACCGAACGGTTGAGGGGGGAAATCACGGTACGCACCAGTTGCTGCAGGATCAGGCTTACCCCGAAGGTGGCCAGCAGGGTTTCCAGCGGACGCCCCTTGAGGTGCTGGATGACCGTGCGTTCGATGGCGATACCGGCCAGTGCGGCAACGAGGAAGCCGGCCGGAATGGACAGGATCAGGGCCAGCCCGGGCTGGCCGGGAAACAGTTGCTGCATGCCCCACGTGGTGTAGGCACCGAGCATGATCAACTCGCCGTGGGCCATGTTGATCACGCCCATGACGCCAAAGGTGATGGCCAGGCCGATGGCGGCCAGCACCAGCACGGAGCCGAGGGACAGCCCGAAGTACAGGGTCTCGGCGGCGCTGTTGATTTTCAGTTTGGTCTGGATGCTTTCCAGGGCCTTGGCCGCTGCGGCCGCCAGTTCCGGGTTATCACTCTGGGCGGCATTATTGAGGGCCACTCGGGCCTGGGGATTGAGGCTGCCGGACAGAACGGCAACGGCAGCAACCTCACCCTGGGCCACCTGATAGATCGCCAGGGCTTCGGTCAGGGCGTCATGGACGTCGTCGTCGGCTTCGGTGTCCAGCAGGGTACCGATACGCTCGGCCAGGGCGGCGTCCACTTCCCCTTTCAGGGCCCGGGCGGCCGCAAGCCGGGTGTCAGCATCGTCCACGGTCAGGTCAATGACCGAGAGCATGCCTTCCAGTTCTTTGCGAAGGGCATTGTTGATTCGGATCCGGTCGATGTTGCGGCGGGACATTTCGCCGATCGTGTCGCCGCTGAGCGCATCGGCGACGGTCCAGTCGCGCCCCCGGTTAGAGAGCACGAAGACAAACGCGCCGGTGTCTTTGGTCTGGGCCAGCTTGCCGTCGGCGTAGGCTTCCAGCCAGGTGCGGGCACGCTCGTCGCCGCTGCTGACGATGTCGCTGATGACCTGTTGTTTCTGGGCATAAGAGGAGTCAGCCAGTGCCTGTAACAGGGCCGAGGCTTCACTGTCACTGCTCTGGGCATACACCCCGGCTGGCAACGACAGTGACAGCAATAGCAGCAAGCCAGTGAGCAATCGCAGGATGCTCATGAAGGTCTTCCTTGGTCGGTGATGGATCGATGTGTTGGCCAGTAAACGTCAACGGGCGCCCCGCAGGGCGCCCTCTCCGGTCTCAGCCGGATTTATTCGGCAGGCTCTTCGGCACCGCCACAGCTGTGGGTAACGACGTTGTAGTTGCCGCAGGCCAGCGGCTTGCGCCAGTCGCTGATCAGGTCCATGGAGCCCGGCAGGAAGTCGGACCAGGCGTCGCCAGCCACGGTGGACGGGGTTTCCCACACCACCTCGAACTGACCGTTGTCCTGGATCTCACCAATCAGCACCGGCTTGGTGATGTGGTGGTTCGGCATCATGGTGGCGTAACCACCGGTCAGGTTAGGCACCGTAACCCCGATGATGGCGTCTTTGACGGCATCCACATCGGCCGTGCCCGCTTTCTCAACGGCGTCGACCCACATGTTGAAACCGATGAAGTGCGCTTCCATCGGATCATTGGTGACGGCTTCTTCGTTGCCGGTGTAATCCACCCAGGCGTCAATGAACTCGTAGTTGGCGTCGCCTTCAACACTCATGAAGTAGTTCCAGGCGGCCAGGTGACCCACCAGCGGCGCGGTGTCGATGCCGGAGAGTTCCTGCTCACCGACAGAGAACGCCACCACCGGGATATCGGACGCGTCGATCCCCTGGTTGCCCAGTTCGCGGTAGAACGGCACGTTGGCATCACCGTTGATGGTGGAGACCACGGCGGTCTTTTTACCTTCGCTGCCGAATGCCTTGATGTCAGCCACGATGGACTGCCAGTTGGAGTGACCGAACGGGGTGTAGTTGATCATGATGTCTTCTTCGGCGACGCCATGACTCTTCAGGTAGGTTTCGAGGATTTTGTTGGTGGTGCGCGGGTAAACGTAGTCAGTTCCCGCCAGAACCCAGCGCTCAACGCCGATTTCGTTCATCAGGTAGTCCACCGCCGGGATCGCCTGCTGATTGGGCGCGGCGCCGGTGTAAAACACGTTTTCGGAAGATTCTTCACCTTCGTACTGAACCGGGTAGAACAGCAGGCCGTTCAGTTCTTCCACCACCGGCAGGACCGACTTGCGGGACACCGACGTCCAGTTACCGAAGATGACATCAACCTCTTCCTTGGCCAGCAGCTCGCGGGCTTTCTCGGCAAACAGCGGCCAGTTCGAGGCCGGGTCTACCACTACAGGCTCCAGTTGACGGCCCAGAACACCCCCTTCAGCGTTCTGTTTTTCGATCAGCATCAGCAGGGTGTCTTTCAGGGTGGATTCACTGATGGCCATGGTGCCGGACAGCGAGTGGAGGATGCCGACCTTGATCGGATCTTCGGCAGCCAGAGCGTTCAGGGAGATGGAAAGGGCAAGTGCGGAAAGACCGGTTTTAACGTGCTTTTTGATAGTCATTGCTGTGCATCCATTTCAGGTTGGTTTATGTGCACTTCTTAAAACGCCCACACCCCATTGCATCCGTCGTTCCACAGCCATTTTTATCTTTAAAAAACAATCAACTAACTTTTTACAGACAGCATCAGACCCAGAGGATTCCCGGGTACAGCGCACCGGCATGGCGCGTCCAAATTGGTGCAGCCCTGTTTTGGCGCACAATGCAGCGCTGCGCGCGCACCATCACCGGGCGCAGCGACCGAAACCACCATTAACCTGTTGTTATTTATGGAAACTTTTAATCATTTGACTTGTCAGCCAAGGCCTATAAAGTACATAGCACCCTAACAACAAGATTCCGAGACCATGACTCCTTGTAAGATCATCATCTTTGGCGCCGGCAGTATTGGCTGCTACATCGGCGCCCGCCTGCTCAGCGCCGGCGCGGACGTGACCCTTATCGGCCGTCCCCGCATGCAAGCCGTGCTGCAGCAGCAGCCCCTCGTTGCCACCGACTATCAGGGCTTTCGTGCCGAGACCTGGCTTAACGAAGGCCAGTACGCCACCACCGCCGAAGCCGCCGCCGGAGCCGACCTGGTGCTGGTCACGGTTAAATCCGCCGCCACAGAGGAGGCCGGGCAGCAACTGGCCCCCCACCTGCGGCCCGGCACTCCGGTGATCAGTTTCCAGAATGGCATCTCCAATGCCGAACGGCTGCAGCAGGCGCTGCCCGAGGCCAGGGTGCTGGCCGGTATGGTGCCGTTCAATGTTCTGCAACAGCACCCCGGGCATTTCCACCACGGCACCGAAGGCCACCTGATGGCCGCCAGCCATCCCAGCCTTGGCCCCGCCCTGCCTTGGTTCGCCAATGCCGGGCTGGCGCTGGAGATGCGGGACGACATGCCCTCGGTGATGTGGTCAAAACTGCTGCTCAACCTCAATAACCCGATCAATGCCCTGTCCGGGGTACCGCTGGTGGAGGAACTGTCGCAACGGGGCTACCGGCGCTGTCTGGCCCAGGCCCAGGACGAAACCATCCGGCTGCTGGATGCGGCCGGCATTCCGATCATCAACCTGACCGGCGTTCCGACCCGGTTCATCCCGAAGCTGATGCGCCTGCCGGACTGGCTGTTCACGCGGCTGGCCCGCAAGATGCTGACCATTGATCCGGTCGCCCGCTCGTCGATGTGGGAAGACCTGGAAGCCGGCCGCCCCACAGAAGTGGACTGGATCAACGGCGAGGTGGTCAGGCTCGCTCAGTCACTGGGCCGCACAGCGCCGGTCAATGCCCGCCTGACCCAGCTGGTGCACCAGTGTGAGGTTTCCCGTCAGGCCTGGACCGCCAAGGAGTTACAGTGGGCGGTTTCCCTCGCCGCCCGGGAAGATGCCCCGGAAGGCCGCTAAAAGATTACGTGGCTGTAAGCCATCTCTCACACACCCCGTCTGCAATGTCCCGTTTGCCCCAACCGCCGCGAGCGTAGAATAACAAGGGTCAAGGATGACCAGCCTGCAAGGATGCGGGCACTAGGATGAAAGGACTGCCTCACAGGATGTGAGCTGACAGGGACGAGTGCGCACGGATTCGCGCAGCCTGAAGGATCAGGCGGTTGGCCGGCTGCGGACGGGAATAACAGGGACAGTGTTCCTTTCCGAGCCCCATCTCTTCTATCTACCTGTAATCCCTACGGTATCGTTTCTGTTTCTCCTGAAGGGTCCTGGGTCACTCGCTGACACCAACCTTTACTTACAGGAGAGCATTCATGAACCGAAACCCGTTTTTGGCCACTCTGGTCCTGCTGCTGTCATTGATAACAGCGTCCACCTACGCCACCGAAGACCCCAACAGCCCGATCAACATCAACACCGCCACCGCCGAGCAGCTGGTGACCCTGAGCGGTATTGGCCAGAGCAAGGCCGAAGCCATCGTCGCCTACCGCGACAGCCACGGGCCGTTCCAGAGCACGGCCGAGCTGGCGAACGTGCGCGGTATCGGTGAACGCACCGTGGCCAGAAACGCCGAGCGGCTGACCATCGAGTAACCCGGGCCACTATCCCTAAAAGTGGAGTAGACAGTCTGGCTCCCGCTGCCTATCGTGGACGAACGAATAACAAAAATTTCGTCAGCGGGAGCGTCACATGGCCGACCGGATCAAGGTTTACCCCCCCAAGCCCGCCAAGGTCTATTTTTTCGGTACCTGTCTGGTTGACTTGCTGTACCCGGAAGCAGGCCTGGCCGGAATCCAGTTACTGGAACGCGAAGGCATTGACGTACTGTTCCCCCAGGGACAGACCTGTTGCGGCCAGCCCGCCTATACCTCTGGTTATCATGATGAAGCGCGCGCGGTTGCGGCAGCCCAGCTCGACCTGTTCCCCGGGGACTGGCCCATTGTGGTGCCGTCCGGGTCCTGTGGCGGCATGATGCGAACCCATTACCCGGCCCTGTTCCGGGATACCCCCCAGCAGGACCGCGCCACCGAGATTGCAGGACGGGTCTGGGAGCTGACGGATTTTCTGCTCAACGTCTGTCACATTCGCCTGCAGGATCTGGGAGAACCCACCACGGTGGCCATGCACACCTCCTGTTCTGCCCGCCGGGAAATGGGGGTTGCTGGCGTGGGTCCGACCTTGCTGGGGCAGCTCTCCAACGTGACCCTGAAAGAACAGGTTCGGGCCGAGGAATGCTGCGGTTTTGGCGGCACCTTCGCGGTACGCCACCCGGAGATATCCGGAGCCATGGTCAGTGAGAAAGTGGACGCCCTTGTCGACACCGGCGCCCATCACTTTGTCACCACCGATTGCGGCTGCCTGATGAACATTGCCGGCCATGCCGAGAAGTCGGCCCGGCCCCTCAGCGGCCAGCACATTCTCAGCTTCCTGTGGGAACGCACGTCGTCAGGCAAGGGAGGAAACGTCAAATGAGCCAGTCTCCTCATCACATTGATGTCCGCGAGTTCCACCACCGTGCCCAGGCCGCCATCGATAGCCCCAAGATCCGTCGCAACTTCCGTAAAGCGATGGACGGGCTCATCAGCAAGCGCAAGACCGCCTTCGAGGACTGGGATCTGGACACCCTGCGCACCCTCGGCGCCAACATTCGCCTGAAGGCTCTGGCTCAGCTGCCCGACTTGCTGGTGCAACTGGAACAACAACTGATCGCCAATGGCGTCAAGGTGCACTGGGCCAACGACAGCGAGGAAGCCTGCCACCTTGTTCGTGATATCTGCCTGCGGCGCCAGGCGAAACGGGTGATCAAGGGCAAATCCATGGTCTCCGAGGAAATGGAACTCAACCATTACCTGGAAGAACACGGCATCGAAGCGCTGGAATCGGATCTGGGGGAATACATCGTCCAGCTGGCGGAAGAAACGCCCTCCCACATCATCATGCCGGCGATTCACAAGAACACCGAAGAAATCTCCGATCTGATGCACGACCGTACCGGCACCGAGCGTTCCAACGATGTCGAGTACCTCACCGCCAGTGCGCGCCAGCAGTTGCGCGAAAAATTCATGCAGGCGGACGTGGGCATTTCCGGGGTCAACTTTGCCGTCGCCGAAACCGGCACCCTGTGTCTGGTGGAAAATGAGGGCAATGGCCGCCTGACCACCACTGTGCCGTCCTGCCACATTGCGGTCACCGGCATTGAGAAGGTGGTCACCAGCCTGGAAGATGTCGCGCCCCTGCTCGCCCTGCTGACCCGTTCAGCCACCGGGCAACACATCACCACGTACTTCAACATGATCTCGTCGCCACGCCGCGCCGAAGAGCTGGACGGCCCGGAGGAAGTGCATCTGGTGCTGGTGGATAACGGCCGATCGTCGATCTATCAGGACGATGAGCTGCTGGACACTCTGCGCTGCATCCGTTGTGGCGCCTGCATGAACCACTGCCCGGTTTACACCCGGGTGGGCGGCCACGCCTATGGCACCACCTACCCCGGCCCTATCGGCAAAATCCTGATGCCCCACCTGCTCGGTCTCGATGAAACGCGCCACCTGCCAACAGCGTCCAGTCTGTGCGGTGCCTGTGGAGAAGTATGCCCGGTGCGCATACCGATTCCCGACCTATTGGTGCGGTTGCGTCAGGAATCGGTGGATGGTGACCACCTGCACCCGGCCAGAGTCCGCGGCCACGGCAGCAAACGCAGTGCGATGGAGGCGCTGGCCTGGAAAGGGTGGCGCTGGATGCACACCTCCGCCGGCCGCTACCGCTTCGGCACTGGCATAGCCACCCGCCTGCGGGCATTGCAACCCCAACACCTTGGCGCCTGGACCCGCTATCGTTCGGCGCCCCGACTGGCTCCCAAAAGCCTGCATGAACTGGTGCGGGAACGTCAGACTAGCCGCGGAGGGAAATCATCATGAGCGCTCGTGAACAGATACTGCAGCGCCTTCGCCAACGCCAGGGTCAGCCACTGACCGCACCACCGTGCGATTTTTCCGTGATGGAACAGCGGGACTGGAGTGAAGCTGAAAAACTGGACCGGTTTGAACGGACCCTGGAGTCGGTGCACGGAGAAGTGCACCGGGTCAGCCGCGGCCAGTGGCTAGACCGGCTGGCCGAAGTACTGACCACCCGTGGCACCCGTAACCTGCTGGCGCCTATCAACCACTGGATCGGCAGCGCCCTGCGCGAGGCCCAGCGGGACGACCTGCCCCCACTGCTGGCCTACGACCGGCCCATTGATGGCTGGAAACCGGAACTGTTCAATCAGGTGGACGCCAGTATCACCTCCACCCGCGGCGGCATTGCCGAGACTGGCTCGCTGATTCTGTGGCCGACGGTGGACGAACCGCGGCTGATGAGCCTGGTCCCACCGGTGCACGTGGCAGTGCTGGAAGCCAGTCAGCTCTACACGACCTTTCTGGAGGCCATGCGGGCACAGGACTGGGCGGCCGGCATGCCGACCAACGCTCTGCTGATATCGGGGCCGTCCAAGACCGCAGACATCGAACAGACCCTGGCCTACGGAGTCCACGGCCCAAAGGAACTGATCGTTCTGGTGATTGAGGACGACCCGGTCTGAGACCTGGGCTCAGGGCTGCGCGTTCTGCCCCTGGGTCTCCAGCATGTTCGGTTGCAGAACCTCGATCCAGTAGCCGTCCGGATCCCTGATAAAGGCCAGACCTTTCATCTTGCCGTCATCCGGGCGCTTCACGAAGTCCACGTCCAGTTCTTCAAACCGCTGCGCCGCGGCATACACGTCCGGTACCGCGATTCCGATATGGCCAAAGCCCTGGGGCTGGTCGTTACCATTGTGATAACGGAACTCCGGGTCGTCTTCCGAACCCCAGTTGTGGGTCAACTCCAGCATCGCCTCACGGCCGAAGGTGAAGGTGGTTCGCTTGGCATCGTCGCTGGGCACTTCCGACGCCTGTTGTTCATCCAGGTAGGCCAGGAAGTACAGGGAGAATTTCATCTCTGGGAAATCAAGCTTACGAACCAGGCTCATGCCAAGCACACGGCTATAGAAATCCAGGCTGACCGCTGGATCCTTGATCCGCAGCATGGTCTGGTTGAACACATATCCTTCGGTTTCCGGAACCGGGGTATCGAACAACCCCGGAGCTTCCTCAAAATGCCTGGGCATGGCGGGCTCCACTGTCAGATTCAGATGAGCCCTGACAGTGCCGCCTGACCGGCGGGATTTCAAGGGGATCTAGTGGCTATTCCCTATCTTCGCCCAAGGGTGTGTCCGCCTACCCGTAAGCCCGTTCCCCAGGCACCTTAGGCTTCACGCCAGCTTGGGCAGAAACGACGTGTCCATCCAGTACTTTTTCGGGTTGCTCTCATCAATCAGCACCGGCACGGTGTCGCTGGTGATGTAATCCGAAGGGTCAAACCACAGGTTGTCGCTGACAAAGCGGTGAATGTTCCCCGTCTCCGGGTGCTGCCATTGGGCGACGATGCGGTAGGGATTACGCCCATTCACCTCAAACCCGGTGTTGAGCTCAACGCCCTGGAATGCCGTCAAGATGCGAACCCCATGCTTCTGCAGGAAAGCCTTGCCACGCTGGTGAAGCAGCCCGTATACCGTCATGCCGAAACCAACGAGACCAAACACCAGGCCAAGCCCACCCACAATGATGGCCGCCCCCCAGAGCGAAAAGAAGCCGTTGATCCGGGCCGCTTCAGGCTCCCCAGGCTCATACAACACCTCGACACGCTCACCACGGGTATAGGAAGGTGGGTTAGTCCCGGAGTTGGACTTGAACTCAACCTGCCTGCCGCTGGCATCACGGAAGACCACAACCGGGTAATAGGTAGTCGTGTCACTGGACCGGGACAGGACCAGGTCAACCACCTGCCCCTGGGCAGACACCGCACGCGTCAGGAAGTCCGACGTGTTGTTGTACAACAGCGAAGCCCCCACCAGCATGGCAATACCGATGACAGAGAATACGTATTTGATGATTGAGATTTTTCGGTTCATGAGAAACTTCTAATCCAGATTATGCGGCAGAGACAAAATACCACCAGCCAGAGCGGCCAGTATCGTGGAGGCGGCGAACTATGACCGACATGCAGGGCACCAGCATAACGAGGGCGTACGACATATAGAGGATAAAATACAGCTGCAGCTGGAAGTCCACGATCACCAGCCCCGTGGCAATCACTGAATGAATCAGTATAAACAGCCAGTATTCCTTGCGACGCGCCCTGCCAGAAAACACCGCATAGTTTTTCAAAACGTTCAGATACCATTCCATGGTTTTTTCCTTCCTTTCAATCCATTGAAAAAGCCCGCCGTGCATGGTTTGCGGGCGAAAGGATTATACTCATTCGAGCGCCCGTTTGTTGATCCAGTCGTGATTGGGGTATTCCCCGGAATCTGAAGTGGGGCGCACCAATGTGAGCAGCGATTTTCCCCAATGACGCCAGCTGGTAGAATGCGCGGGAACATGGATCGTTCCCAACCTTTGCACGGAGCACGCATGCGTTACGCGATACCACTGATTGCTGCAGGCCTGATGGCGGGCTGTTCCCCCATTGCCAGCGAAACTCTCAGTAACACCGACATTGAAGCCATTATGGATCGGGTTGAGAACAATCACCCGGACCTACCTTCCTCCCAGAAAAGGGCAGTCACTGAATTGGTGGTCCGCGCGATAGATACCATGGTATTTGTCGAAGGAGGCACCTTCATGATGGGGGAGTTTGGTGTGCCTTGTGAGCCCGGTTCAGAAGAGACCTGCCACGCAGACATCTGGCCTGACAATGACGTGCTCCACGAAGTAACGCTGGACGATTTCTACCTCTCGAAATACGAAACCACGCTGGGTGATTTCGATTTATACCGGGCGGTCATGGGCAAAGCCCCCTATGCCCCGGAACTTCGTTCCCGTGAAGACCGACAGCACCTGTTCGAACCAAACCTGCCTGCGTGGACCAAGGAATGGCAGGAAGTTAAGGACTACTGCCTCTGGGTTGGCGAACTGGCGAACAGATCCGTAGACCTGCCAACCGAGGCCCAGTGGGAGTATGCCGCCCGCAATCGGGGAGAAAACGTTCTGTTTGCTACGAACAATGGGCAATGGGTTAGAGGCGTCAATTCTCCTGGCGATGACGGAATTATGAAAACGGTCCCCGTTGACAGCTACCCGCCGAACCCGCTCGGCATTCACCATCTCACATCAAACAGTGCTGAATGGATCAACGACTGGTATTCAGATACTTATTATCAGGAAAGTCCTAGCAGTAATCCTCAAGGCCCCGAGACTGGCGAGACCAAAGTCATCAGATCTGGAGGATTTCGCACATCAGATAGCGCAAGTACCACCATACTTAGAGATAACATCCCACCAACTGAAAGCTCGTATCTAATGGACCAAGGCTTCAGGTGTGCCCAGCACTAAGCCCAGGCACTGTTGTTGGGATCACGGAGCATTGCCAGTCGGTGCCGCAATCGCTCAGACTTTTGCTGCAGGGGTACCGGCACCCAAGCCAAATTAAGTGACCTCTTGGTGGGCTTTATTGCCAGATCCGATGTAATCCACTGATGAAATTGGGAGAGCTGGCTATCTGAAACACCATCATCAAGAATGGCGGCCATCATTCTTAGGCTACTCATTGGGTCAACCTTTGTACCATCTGTTGACATATGTTCGAGAGACTCAAAGAACTGACGCCAGGTTTTGATCTGCGAAACAATGATTAACAGGGCTTTTTCCTGGTCCTCTTCCCAGCTCTCAATAAACGTTTCACAGAGTGTCGACATCATCATGCCCAGCGTCTCTGGCGGAAGGCGATGGTACGGCAGTCCATTGAAGTGAAGGTCATCAAGTTTTGCGCTTTGCTTAGCCTCTCTTATGATTCTGGCAGCAAGCAATTCAGCTGCGTCTTTACGACTTGCCCTCGCCGACCACACTTCGTTAAAACTCCGAATAGGGCTACTCAGAAGTTCAGCTATGTCCTGGGCCTGATCCGTTATTCCTAAATACAGAGCCCGCGTCCACTGTGTAAAAAGTTCCTCATCAATATTGGAGATAAAGTGATAGTCGGCCTCAGCTAATACTTCGAAGACCGTCTTTGCCAAGTTCCAGACTTTGTCAGCTCCTATTTCGCTACCAAAAGCGCCGCTTGCTCCAGGCCCAAACACGAGGCGCCCCTTACAGGCCAGAACCACCTTCCCTCTTACAACCTGGAGCCGAAAATCAAACCCGGCCCCTACTCCCAGCGCCAACGTCCCACCCGCAGAAATCTTGAACAGATCCTGCCAGTTGGCGTTCGTTTTGAACTGCTCATCCGGGTGTACCCAACTGAACTTTCCACCAACTGCACCGCCAACTTCCGCCCCGGCGAAGGCATTGCCCGACACTGCAAGACCGGCACCGGGGCTTGCTTCAACTTTCTTTTTGTCCGACAGCAAAAACGAAGCTGCGCCAGTGGACAACCTGACATTGGCCTCCCCACTTACACGACCGCCCACAAAGCAGTTCAGAGTAATGTCGCCTGAGAAACGGAAAGCGCCAAAGGCCATATCGGTCAGTTCGCCATTACGGTTGCGGTAGGTAAAGCGACAATCCCAACCAGCTTCGTCTGGCACAAAAACGTCAGCGAGTTTCGCTTCAGCCTCCAACAGCGCCATGGAGGCACTGGCTTTGGTACCGATATCAATTTCGCCGGTACTGAGGTCGAACGCGTTGACGCCCGCGCTGGCCTGCATCGCAAAACGCATTAAGTGTGCCTCAGCGCTGACCTGGAAGTTGTTCTCGGTTGGGCTTTCGTCATCGCCACCAGAAGTCCAGGTCAGCTTGGAATGCTCCTCTCCCAGCAGGTAGTGTTCATCACTGGATTCATAGAACTTCACTTCAATATTGCCAATCGGGCTCTTGGCAGCATCTGCAGCAATACCCTCCCGAATTTGCCCGATCAGTGCCCTGGCGGTGCCAGACGGGTCACTCAACATGTTGGATATCGCTCGGGTTTTACGGACATAGCGGACGGAGGCATAGGCTGTTACCAGCCGCTGGTAGGCTTCACGACGAATGTAGTACCAGCGTCCCGGGCGACTGAAAACCATCACTTCCACGACGCCGGTTTCCCGATGGGAACTTCGCGCAGCGCCAAAGCCGCGCTCTATGCTGTTGCCATGAGAGGTCAGGAAATTTTCAGAAGCAACCCCGTTGCCTTTTACGCCGCTGGAAGCGGTGCCCTCACCAAGCGAAGCGACCAGGTCCCGGCGCTCTTGGCGCAGCATGTCCAGGCGTCGCTGTTTGGCAGTGGTCAGGATGTCTTCTCGCATTTCTACTGAATCATTCACCGATGACCACAGGTAGTCCGAGTCAAAATCGTTGTACCACTCGATCTGTTCGTCAATGGCGGCGATCTCGGAACTGATGCGGGATGCTTTGTTCGCGTCCTCATCGTCGTTCTCGTCCGGTGCCGGGTCGATCACCCCCATTTCTGAAGCCTTTTGCATCCATTGACGCTTGGGGCCAGGCTCGCCCGCCTGAGGGTTTTCGGCTGCATTTTGCGCCTGACTGAACTCCGCCATTAACGCATCAATTGCGGTAATCTCCCGGTAAAGGTCATCCGCAGCCTCTTCCGGTAATGCCACACACCATTCATCATCGCCAGCCCCCGTTACGTGAATGACTTCGGCATATTCATCCGAGCATTCGGTGCAGGAGGCCTGGCCACTGGATTCGTCGCCGGTTGAACGGGGAGGCGGCAATGGTTGAGCATCGTTCGCGGCCTCTGCGACATCCGTTGCCGGAATCTTCAGTTCCCAGCCTACCTGGATGTAATCAATATCGGTGATCTGCGGGTTTACGCTCTGAAGTTCGTCTACCGTTGTCTGGTACCGATAGGCAATGGCAGACAGGGTGTCCCCCGCCTGAACTTTATGCATTTGCATGTGACTTCTCCGGCGTGCTTTCCATAGCAGTTAATCGTTCCGTGAGGGCAAGGTCGTCGCGGGATAAGGTGGACCGAAAAGGTTCAAGACGCGGAAAATCAGCGCCGTGTTGAATCGCCAGTCGCAGCCAGCGCTCCAGATGTCCGGTCTTCTGAAAACCTGCCCCCCTTGCCGATTGGAGAGAGTTGAATACCCAGTGTTTGGGGGATTCAACCGAGGTCAGTGCTTTTGCATAGTGGTCGGCGTAACCACACGCCTCCCCAGCCACCCAGTAAACCTCGGCCTCCCGGAGCTCCTGCTGGGTCACCAACATTGGCTCACTCTCCCAACTTCCGCAGTGCCCATCCTCTATGGCAACAGCTCCGCGCCAGCCATGGCCATCGTGCCAATACCAACGACACCCCGGGACCAGCAAGGCCTGGCGTTTCTGTTCAACCAGGGCACTCAATAAGGGAGCAATCATTCTTGGTTCATAGAACCTAAGTAGGTGGCCGGCTCCGGCTTGGCTGCCACACAGCCTGGCCGCAAGGTTTTGCCGAAGCGTTTCCACGGTTAGCTCGGATTCAAACACCACACCCAACGGAGCTGACTCGAGTTGCGACAATAATTGCTGGCGGAAACCTGCGGCGTTGCGAAGGTCAACCAAAACCGGCCCATTTTCCCAGGCATCCTGCCATTCAGTCCCCTCGAACAGACTCCACCACTGCAGTCGCTCATGACTCATTGCGGAGTAGATCTGCGCGAGCAGATTGTCCGAGGCCGCCAGTTCTAATATGGCGTAATCATACGTTTCAGGTGCTGAGGCCCTCGGGGCAACGCATTCAAGCGTGGCTATGTAATGTGCAGCGTCCATGTTCATCAAACTCACAAGCGGTGACCGTCAATGCCCCTTCCCGGGCGGCTTGTTTCAACAGCGGGGCATGCTGTGCCTGAGCTGACACCACGGCATACCGTGACTCTTCGGAAGCAACCGGCCGCTGAGATGCCTCCGCCAGCTGCGCCGAGGCATTGTCCGGCTGCCCCTGATCCGAAAGGACGCCCGGCTGCTTGGGCACCTGCGCGGATACACCACTTCCACTGCCCGGAGCCCCCCCAGAGTTCATCTTCACCATCGGCCCGGATACGGTAACGCCGCTGGGATCGACTTTGACGAAGCTACCACCAGCTTTGAGGGTAACTTCGGCACCTGCTTCGATGACGATTTTCATCCCCGCCTTATGGTGGATCTCGTTACCGGCCTCAATCAGCTGGGACGTTCCCTGGCGGCTGTGGTGGCTGCCGTTGACGGTAAGGCTGTAATCGCCACCGACTTTGAGGCGCTGCTCACCATCCACGGTCAGGTGGTCACTGGCTTTGATGTGGCTGATCCGTTCGTTCTCCACCGTCAGGTGGCTGTCGTGTTTGACCACCTCGGTGCGATCATTTTCAGTGAGCAGGTCCAGGTCTTTCTGGGCGTGGAGGTAGATCTGTTCCTGATTGGCTTCGTCTTCAAACCGCAGCTCGTTGCTGCCCTCGCCCTTGTGGGTCTGGGTTTTCAGCACCGTTCGGGTTTTGTGCTCCGGCAACGCATAGGGCGGCGTGTTGGTGGCGTGGTAGGTGCGACCGGTGATGATGGGCTGGTCCGGGTCACCGTCGAGAAAGCTGACGATGACTTCGTGGCCGATCCGTGGCAACGCCATAAAGCCATACTGCCCTCCGGCCCAGCCCTGGCTGACTCTGAGCCAGGCACTGGAGTGTTCGTCATTCTGGCTGTAGCGGTCCCAGGGGAAGCGGACTTTGACCCGGCCGTGTTCGTCGCAGTGGATTTCTTCGCCGGCCGGGCCGGTGACGAGGGCGATCTGGGGGCCGTCCATCAGCGGTCGATCCAGTCCCTGTGGCCGCCAGTTGCGATCCGCGGGAATGGCCTCGAAGGCATTGTGGTAGGTGGTTGGCTCGCTGCCCCCCGCCTCTTCCAAAGCCTGGGGCTGTTTGCCGGTGTGGACGACCCGGGTGATCAGCCAGTCGCGGTTGAGGTCGTCCTGGGTGTGGCTGCTCAGGGGCAGCCTGGCGCCAGCGGCAAAATCAGGGCGGTTGCTGCGGCCACTGGCCACGCTGGCGTCGTTGCGCAGGGCCTCCAGTTTGGCCTGGGTGAAGGCGCGGCCACGGGCGTCATTCTTGAAGCGGCCAGGGTAATCGTAGTGCTGGTAATCCTCCCGCTGGTGATCCATACCGGCGGCGTTGCTCTCGTGCATCAGCGCGTAGGCAGGGTTCCTGAAGGTGTAGTCTTTCATCACCACCGACGCGGCGCGGACCCGTTCGCGGTAGCTGAACTGGAATACCGCCGGTTGCCGGGTGCTACCACCGGCGGTGGCGTTGCAGGTGGCCTGCGGCAGGGTGACGGCGTCGCCGTGATGGTCCGAAATCACCAGGGGCGGGTTGTCGGCGTCGAGGTCAAAACGGTAGTGCCAGCCTTCTTCGGCGGCCAGGCGCTGGAGGAAGGCCAGATCGCTTTCCCGATGCTGAACGCAGTATTCCCGCTCCGGAGCCGAACGTTTGAGGTCGAACACGGTGTCGACGATGCCGCGCTCTTCCAGCAGGGTTTTGAGAATCGCGTCCGGGGTCTGGGTCTGGAAGATGCGGCTGTTGTGCATCAGCCCGAGGCGCCACAAAGGCGGCTCTACGACCACCTCGTAACAGGTGCGGCGGTGGCCGCTGTCACCGCGGGCGAATTCGGAGACGACGCCTGAAAAACGACGCAGCAGCTGGCCATCCTGCCAGATGGCGAGTTCGACCGGTTGCTCGAGAATCTGATCCAGGGAGGGGGACGGATTTGAAACCTGTTCCCCATCAGAGCCCGATGCCTGGCCTAAAGCAGGATCGGGACTGGCCAACGCCAGCTTGCCGCGGAACAGACAGGACAGAGCCTCGCTGAATTCAAAACCAACGACAGCCAACAGGTCGGCGGGCAGGTCGCCTATACGGACAGTAAACTGCAGCCCCACGGACGGGGGACGAGGGGAAGCGGGAGCCTCGGGCATATCTTCAATCCTTGAAGAGACGTCTTGTGAGTGTGGGCTCTTCCTGAGCC
>NZ_FNNE01000014.1 GCF_900106945.1 Marinobacter mobilis | reverse complement strand
CCAGCGTTCAATCTGAGCCATGATCAAACTCTTCAGTTTAAATCATACAGAAGCCGAAGCTTCTAAATCTGCTCAAGACAAAACTCAATGTTCGACGAGTCACTGTCTTGGTATTTCATGTCCGAAATACCTCAGCCAGCGCCCACACGAATTACTTAGTTAACTTTTTAAAGAGCTGGGCCGTTGCCCGATCAAGGCCGCGTATTCTACAGAGATCCGCGACCTTGTCAACCGTTTGTTTTCGCCGTTTTCGCTACTCTGAAAACCACCGAAACCTTCCGGCTTCCTTCTCAAGGAGGAGGCGCATTCTACAGCAACCCGACCCCTTGTCAACCGCTGAACTAAAGTTTCTTTTAATTCAAAAAACTCAGTACTTTCAGTCGGTTATCTTTCGATTTCTGGCCCGCCTCAGCGGCTTGCCCCTCGAAAGAGATGCGCATTCTACAGACCTCAGCGAGGCTGTCAACGGCTTTTCAAAATGAATTTCAAAAAGCCGTTTTCCGCACTTACAGATGGACGTCTACCGCCCCTGAAGCCCGACACGCTTTTTCACGCGCCGAATCGATGCTCTCAGCCTTGGCAAGCGCCACGCCCATTCTGCGGCGCCCCTTAAGCTCCGGTTTTCCAAACAACCTGAGCTGCACATCGGGCTCCGCCAACGCCTTCTCCAACCCAGAGAAACTCACGGCCTCAGAATCCCCTTCCGGGAGAATGACTGATGACGCCGCAGCGCCCAGCTGGCGAATAGCCGGCACAGGAAGGCCCAGAATGGCACGGGCATGCAGGGCAAACTCGGAAAGATCCTGAGAAACCAGGGTCACCAGGCCAGTATCGTGAGGCCGTGGCGACACTTCAGAGAAGTACACATCATCCCCTTTAATGAACAACTCAACGCCATAGACGCCGTAGCCACCCAGACTCTCGGTCACCGCCTCCGCAATTTCCCGGGAACGGGCCAGCGCCTTTTCCGACATAGGCTGCGGCTGCCAGGACTCACGATAGTCGCCATCTTCCTGCCGATGACCAATAGGAGCGCAAAAGCTCACCCCACCCGCGTGCCGTACCGTCAGCAAGGTGATCTCATAATCGAAATCGACAAACCCCTCGACGATAACCCGACCTTTACCGGCCCGCCCGCCGGACTGCGCATATTCCCACGCAGCCTCCACTTCATCTTGCGAACAAACGGTGCTTTGCCCCTTACCGGATGAACTCATCACCGGCTTCACTACCAGCGGCATACCAACTTCACTCACTGCCTCACGAAACGCCTCTGCAGAATCGGCAAAGCGATACGGAGAGGTCGGCAGATTCAGCTCTTCAGCCGCAAGACGGCGAATGCCTTCCCGGTTCATGGTCAGATTAACCGCGCGGGCGGTGGGTACAATGCGATACCCCTCCTCTTCCAACTTGACCAGCTCTGGCGTGGCGATTGCCTCAATTTCCGGGACGACAAGATCAGGACGTTCAAGCTCAATGATTCGCCGCAGCTCCGCTGCATCAAGCATATCGATAACATGACTGCGATGAGCAACCTGCATAGCTGGCGCATTGGCGTAACGGTCCGCAGCGATCACCTCTACACCCAGTCGCTGCAGCTCAATCACTACTTCTTTACCCAGTTCGCCAGCACCACACAGCAAAACCCGGTACGCCCCTTCCTTAAGGGGCGTACCCAGGCTGACCGATACATTATTTGTCACGTCGTTATCTCCAGTCATTATGTTCTTACGTCTTTTACCCGGACCGGTGTCGTCAGAGCAAAGAACCCCTTTCGCGCTCTGCAACCTTCTTCAGAACGTCCCGACGCTCGTCATTGGTCATTTGGGTCCAGCGCATGATTTCGTCCCCACTTCGATGACAACCAATGCAGACATCATTGGCATCCAGGGCACACACACTCACACAAGGAGAGCGTACCTTGTCAGAAACCAACATTTCAGCGCTCCACCCGCTTGAGACCCATCAGATAACGCGCAGCATTTTCCACATAATGGCCTGCGCTCAGCTCCAGCATTTTCTTCTGGCCATCGCTTAATTCCTTCTTAACCTTACCCGGTGAACCAATCACCAGTGAACCGTCCGGAATGACCATGCCCTCGGGAATAAGCGTATTGGCTCCGATCAGGCAGTGCTTGCCAATCTTCGCGCCATTGAGCACCACTGCATTGATACCAATCAGAGAGTAATCCCCAACGTCGCAACCATGGAGCATGGCCTTGTGACCAACCGTCACGCCGCGCCCAAGCGTCAGCCTGACACCAGAATCCGTATGCAACACCGAGCCATCCTGCACGTTGCTTTCAGGCCCAATAGTAATCAGGTCATTGTCGCCGCGAATAACCACGTTAAACCAGACACTGCTGTGCGCTTCCAACACAACACTTCCAATAACTGTCGCATTGTCGGCAACAAATTGCCCTTCGCCACGAAATTCAGGGCTTCGATCAGGCAGCTCATACAGCATAGACATTCTCCTCAGGCCACGGGCGGCTCCAGCAAATCAATGCTGGCATCGTACACAGCATTGAGAAAATCGACCAGCACCACCGCAGACAGGCCCCAGATCTCGTAGCGGCCCCAACGGTAACACGGTATATGGTAGGTTTGATCCAGAAAGGGAATGGTGTCCGTCCGCTCCCGCGGATCCGTCAGGAAAAACTCGATGGGCACCCGAAAGATACTTTCAATCTCATCAGGATTGGCCGCGAGCGAAATGTCATGCGGAACCAACCCAACGTAGGGCGTCACCAGTATTCCATAACGGGACATCACCTGACTCAGTGGTGCAATGATCTCCACCTGCCCAGGTTCCAGGCCGATTTCTTCATGACTTTCCCTGAGCGCCGTTTCAACCAGAGTGCGATCGGACAGATCACGCTTGCCACCAGGGAATGCAACCTGACCGCTATGGACACTGAGATTGGGCGACCGAAGCGTAAAGACAATCTCAGGATTACCGGGGGCATCGGTCACCGGCAGCAGGATCCCCGCCTCCGGATAATCGAGCGCCAATTGCCGGGGCGCATAGTTCGCCAGCCGCCGGGTTAACAGTTCACGCAAATCACAACTCCAACTAACAACACTGGATAGGGTGAGACAGATCAAAGCCAGCCAGATAAACTGACTCCTAAACTACAGAGTATACGAGGAACTCCATGAAATACTGCAGCAGTTGCGGCCACTCGGTCGAACACCGGGTCCCGGAAGGTGATAACCGACACCGGTATGTATGCCCGAACTGCGACACGATACATTACCAGAATCCCCGCATCGTTGCGGGAACGGTCCCGGTCTGGGAGGGCAAGATCCTGCTATGCCGGCGCGCCATTGAGCCACGCTATGGCTACTGGACCTTGCCCGCAGGATTCATGGAGAATTCAGAAACCACCAATGAGGCAGCAGCAAGGGAAACCTGGGAAGAGGCACTGGCTGAGGTCAGTATCGAGGGCCTTTACACCATCATTCACGTACCCCACATCGACCAGGTCCATATGTTTTACCGCGCCACCCTGACAAACGGCTCGTTTGGCGCCGGCGAGGAGTCCCTGGAAAGCCAGCTTTTCAGTATTGATGAAATCCCCTGGGATGAACTGTCGTTCCCAACCGTCAAGCGGACGCTGGAGTACTTTATTGCAGATCAGAAGGAAAGCCACTTCCCGCTTCACGTCAGTGATATTCGGTTTCAGCCTTCCCGGGATAAACGCTAAGCCAATCAGAACTCTTCCATCCTGAACACTTCATACGCGGGCTCTTCATAGGGATGCGCTGCCTTTAGCGCATCCAGAGCCCGATGAATCAGACGGTCTTCACACACCAGCTCAACCTTGTATTCCTCAACCACATGAAGCTCCCCCCGCTCGCCCAGGAACGGCTGACTGCCGTCAAGTGGGCGAAACTGCCCCTGCCCCAGGCATTGCCAGGCACAGGCATCGTAATCACCAATTTTTCCCGCCCCCACCTCAAACAGCGCGCGCTTGGTTTGCTCCAGATGAGATTCAGGCACGAAATAGCACAGCTTATACACAACCGCCTCCCAGGACCTTGACCAAATCCTCTGACCAACTTCGGGTGAACAATTTTTGGTCAGATTAACCATTTAGAAACTTACCCACAGATTCTGTGGATAACTCTGGGGAAAGTTTTTGGGAATCCCTCCCAAGAGCGCATGATTACTGCGTTCTGGACAAATTGGCGACAAATTCGCCTTTTAATATATTTACTTTTATTTCAACAACTTACGAAAGTCGAGCAAAAATTATGCGAAAAAATGAAGTGCTGTTCAGTCTTCATACAGACAAGCACCAGGAATGTGCATAAAACCGATTAGTCAAGAGAAAATTCCCGATGCCTGATGATTTTTTGATCTATTTTTTGACGCCTGAATTTATATTTTTGCGCCAAAAACTCGACCTTAATGTACAGGCCTTCGATCACAATACGGCAGTGATACAGCCGGTAACAAATCACGTTACGACTCACCACAAAAAAACCGGTCATGGACTGCTTCGCTTTGAGGCAGCCCATGACCGGTTTTAGTTCACCGCTCGGGGTTTAGTCAAACAACCGGCGAGCGTTACGGAACATCCGCATCCACGGCGCATCTTCCGTCCAACCCTGTGGACGCCAGGAAAGCTGCGCAGCACGGAAGACCCGCTCAGGGTGCGGCATCATGATCGTTACCCGACCGTCACTGGTTGTCACCCCGGTAATACCAGCCTCAGAGCCATTGGGGTTAAACGGATAGCGCTCGGTCACCTGGCCGTGGTTGTTAACGTATCGCAACGCTACAAGGCCGGCATCAGCCAACTGAGCAGCGGACCCAGTGCCACCAAACTCCACTCGCCCTTCACCGTGAGCAACCGCGATAGGCATACGGGATCCGGCCATACCATCAAGGAATGCCGATTTCGAAGGTGCCACCTCAACCATGACCAGACGCGCCTCAAACTGCTCCGACTGGTTACGGACAAACCGGGGCCAGCCTTCACTGCCCGGAATCAGTTCGTGGAGATTCGACAGCATCTGACAGCCGTTACATACCCCCAGCGACAAGGTGTCCTGGCGCTCAAAGAACGCCGCGAACTGGTCGCGCACACGCTCATTGAACAGAATAGACTTGGCCCAGCCTTCACCTGCACCCAACACGTCTCCGTAAGAGAAGCCACCACAGGCAACCAGGGTACTGAAACCTTCCAGGCTGACGCGCCCTGAGAGCATATCGCTCATGTGCACATCAACGGCTTCAAAGCCGGCACGATCAAAGGCCGCAGCCATTTCAACCTGCCCGTTGACGCCCTGCTCGCGCAGCACCGCCACACGGGGACGAACACCGGTAGCAATGTACGGAGCGGCAACATCTTCGTTCAGATCAAAGGTCAACTCCGCCTGCAGGCCGGGATCGCTGGCATCGAGGATGTTGTCAAACTCTTCCGCCGCACACTCGGCGTTATCACGCAGCGACTGGACCTGATAGCTGGTTTCGGACCATAGCCGCTGCAGATCAGCTCGAGCCTCATCGATGACATCCTCTCCAGCAAAGGAGAAGCGGACACGATCGTCGGCGTTCAGGGTTCCGATAACCGAGGTGTGCTCACCCAGGCCAGCTCCGGAGAACTGCTGCAACACAAACTCAGTGTCTTCGCGACGAACCTGGATCACCGCCCCCAGTTCCTCGTTGAACATTTCACGGGCAAACTGGCTCGCATGTTCAGCCAGGCCATCAAGCTTGACGTCAACGCCAGTGTGACCAGCAAACGCCATTTCGGCCAAGGTAACAAACATGCCGCCGTCAGAACGGTCATGATAGGCCAGGAGCTTGTCGTCACTGTTCAGGCCCTGAATCACCGCAAAGAAGGCCTTGATGTCCTCAGGGTCATCCAGGTCTGGTGCTACCGCACCCACCTGACGATAGACCTGGGCAAGGGCAGAGCCCCCCAGTCGATTCTGGCCGGCTGCCAGATCCACCAGGATCAGGTCGGTTTCACCCGCATCAGTCCGTAGTTCCGGCGTCAGGGTCTTACGAACATCGGTAACCGGAGAGAAACCGCTGATGACCAGTGACAACGGAGCAGTCACACTCTTCTGCTCGCCGTTATCCTCTTCCCAGACGGTCTTCATGGACATGGAGTCCTTACCCACGGGAATGGTAATCCCCAGCTGCGGGCACAACTCCATACCAACGGCCTTTACGGTCTCGTAAAGGTTTTCATCTTCACCCGGATGACCCGCCGCGGCCATCCAGTTCGCCGACAGACGGATATTGGACAGTTTTTCAATCGATGCAGCAGCCAGATTGGTGATGACTTCACCGACCGCCATGCGACCAGAGGCAGGTGCATCAATGGTGGCTACCGGTGTGCGCTCGCCCATGGCCATGGCTTCGCCGGTGTGCACATCGAATGAAGCTGCGGTAACGGCCACATCACTGACCGGAACCTGCCAGGGACCGACCATCTGATCCCGCGCCACCAGACCGGTGATCGTGCGGTCGCCAATGGTGATCAGGAAGCTTTTGCTGCCGACAGACGGCAGGCGAAGCACCCGGCGAATCGCATCCTTGACGTCAATCTGGGTGCTGTCAAAGATGGGTTTGGTGAACGAAGAACGCGCCACGCTGCGATGCATCTTCGGCGGCTTGCCAAACAACACGTCCATCGGCAGGTCCACTGCCCGGTCGTTGAAATAGGAATCCGCCAGCTCCAGATGCATTTCCTCGGTGGCTTCGCCAATGACGGCATAAGGGCAACGCTCGCGACGGCAAATTTCGTCAAAGCGCTTGAGATTCTGTGGTGCCACTGCGAGCACATAACGCTCCTGGGACTCGTTACACCAGATCTCCAGCGGCGACATGCCAGGTTCATCGTTCGGAATTTCCCGCAGCTCGAACTTGCCACCACGCCCACCATCCTTGACCAGCTCAGGCATGGCATTGGACAGGCCGCCAGCGCCTACGTCATGGATGAAGCTGACAGGGTTGCTGTCACCCATCTGCCAGCAACGGTCAATGACCTCCTGACAACGGCGTTCCATTTCCGGGTTATCACGCTGCACGGAAGCAAAGTCGAGGTTTTCATGGCTTGAGCCTGAATCCATGGACGAGGCCGCGCCGCCTCCGAGACCGATCAACATGGAAGGACCGCCCAGCACAATCAGCTTGGCACCAACAGGAATGCTGCCCTTTTCGACGTGCTCCGCCCGGATATTACCCAGACCACCGGCAATCATGATCGGCTTATGGTAGCCGCGAACTTCCTCACCGGTGGGTCCGGCAACGCTCTCCTCGAAGGTACGGAAATAGCCCGCAAGGTTCGGTCGGCCGAATTCGTTGTTAAAAGCAGCGCCACCAATCGGCCCTTCAATCATGATGTCGAGGGCCGAGGCAATCCGTTCCGGCTTGCCGTATCCGCCTTCCCAGGGCTGCTCATCACCCGGGATATTGAGGTTGGACACGGTAAAGCCGGTCAGGCCCGCTTTGGGCTTGGAGCCACGCCCAGTCGCGCCCTCATCACGAATCTCACCACCGGAGCCCGTTGCCGCGCCGGCGAACGGAGAAATGGCGGTCGGGTGGTTGTGTGTTTCCACCTTCATGAGGATGTGGATGTCTTCCTCATTGTATTCGTAGACACCGCTGTCCGGATTCGGGAAGAACCGCCCGCCGCGACTCCCCTCAATAACCGAGGCGTTATCCTTGTAGGCGGACAGCACGCCTTCACTGTTCATCTCGAAGGTGTTACGGATCATCGCAAACAGCGATTTTTCCTGGGCTTCGCCATCAATGTCCCAGGAAGCGTTGAAAATCTTGTGTCGGCAATGTTCGGAGTTCGCCTGGGCAAACATCATCAGCTCGACATCTGTCGGGTCCCGCTCAAGACCTTTAAAGGCGTTGACCAGATAATCGATCTCATCTTCAGCCAGTGCCAGGCCCAGAGTGCGGTTGGCATCTTCCAGCGCCTTGCGCCCGCCGGCAAGAATGGCGACTTTGTTCAGCGGTCGCGGCTCTTCCCGATTGAACAGCAGTTCTGCACCACCCATTTCATGGAACACCTTCTGGGTCATCCGGTCATGGAGAAGTGCCGCGATCTGTTCACGCTGATCAAGCCCGAGCTTTTCCGATGCGGCCACATAATAAGCGCAGCCACGTTCAATGCGACGAATCTGCTTAAGACCACAGTTACGGGCAATGTCTGTCGCCTTACTGGACCAGGGAGACAGGGTGCCCGGACGGGGAACCACCAGGAAGAGAATGCCCTCAGGTTGCTCCGCCGGCACACTGGGGCCGTAGGTAAGCAGGCGGTCGAGGACCTGCTGCTCCATCGGCGCCAGGGCGTCGTCGATATCGCAAAAGTGCATGAACTCAGCATAAACGCGCTCAACCTCAGGCACGATGGCCTGAATCTGGGCAAGCAACTTCTGAGAACGGAAGGGCGAGAGCGCAGGAGCGCCGCGAAGTTCCAGCATGGTCTAAACCTGTACACGCTAATCTGGGAATCAGGAACGTCCTGGCAATGGCAAACGTCGCCGGGACCGGTTTGATCTGAACGGGCGCAATGATACTGGAAAGCGACGGAGGGATACAGAGACGAAAGCCCGACAATCCAACCTGACTTCCTGTGGATTTCCACCATGCCGGTCAGTTCGAACTAGCAAAATGGCCTATAGACCCCCATCACGGTTCAAACGATCATGTCGCCGACCCGATCTGGCAACGGGCCAGACCTGTAACAAGGGCTGTACAGACACGTCCGGACGGTCATGAAAGCCACAGCACAAGCTGTACAAGGATTATACAGTTGACAGAGTTTTGCATAGTTTTCGAACAGTAAGATTGACCTGGCGCACAGAACTGGGGGATCATTTCAATGGGCATGGAAAGCCTGACCCGCGTTCTGTCAGAGCCCACTCAACAAGCCAAGCTATTGTTATAAAGGGAAAAGATAGCAAGGGCATGAGTGACGAACCCTCGGAACCGCTGTACGGGAGACTAAGGATTTGGCGATGATTTCTCTTATGCCACAACTGAAACACTTCCGCACAGGCGCTTGCTGGCTGGCAATCGCCAGTGTTGTCATGATCACCTCTGGCTGCTCCAGGCCGTCAACCCTGGAAGAGATTCGCTCGGAAGGCGTTCTTCACGTCATTACCCGCAACGCCCCCTCCGTCTATTACGAACACAGGGATGGCCCTGCCGGTTTCGAGTATGAACTCGCCAAAAGTTTCGCCGACTCACTCGGCGTAGAACTGAGAGTCAGGGTCGCCGAAGACAATACCGAAATCCTGTCGGTCCTGGACCGCAATTACGCCCATATCGGACTTGCCGGACTGACCGACGCCCCCGAGTACGACAATCGTTTCCGCACCGTTCCCATTGGACTGAAGTCGCAATCGGTTGTCATCTATAATCGGGATATGGCGAAGCCAGAGAACATTGAGGATCTGGTGGACACCCCCATTCATGTTATTGCCAACAGCAGCCACATCCGTTACCTCCAGGAGTTGCAGGCTGAGCACCCGGATCTGACATGGCAGCAGCACGCAGAACTTGATGCGGCGGGGCTGCTCAAGCGGATAGAGTCGGGCGAGCTGCAAGTGGCGGTTGTTGCGTCCAATGAGTTGGCCATCAACCACGTCTATTTTCCGGCGGTCAAGGAAGCTTTCACCCTTAATGACCCTGCCCGCCTGGTCTGGCTGCTGCCTATTGAACAGGACGATACGCTCTACGAAGCGGCTCAGGGCTTTTTTAGCGTGCTGGAGGCAGATGGAACGCTGGACCAGCTCAAGGAACGCTATTACGGCCATCTTGACCGGCTTAACTACGTCGGCGCGCGCACCTTCGTCCATCACGTCCGCAACCGGCTACCGAGATACGAAGACCTGTTTCGCGACCATGCCCAGAAAAATGGCCTCGATTGGCGCCTGCTGGCGGCCATTGGTTATCAGGAGTCCCATTGGCGACCCAACGCGGTCTCGCCGACCGGTGTCCGGGGCATGATGATGCTGACCCTGAATACCGCCGACTATGTCGGGATCGACAACCGCCTGGATCCCGCGCAGAGCGTGGACGGTGGTGCCCGTTATTTCAGCATGGTACACGAACGGATCCCTGAGCGTATTCCCGAACCGGACCGTACCTGGTTTGCACTGGCTTCCTATAACGTTGGTTATGGCCATCTGGAAGATGCCCGCCGACTCACCGAAGCTGCCGGCAAGAATCCGGATCGCTGGATGGACGTGAAGGAGTTTCTGCCCTTGCTGGCGCAGAAAGAGTGGTACACCAAAACCCGGTTTGGCTACGCCCGGGGTCATGAACCCGTCATTTATGTACAGAACATTCGACGATATTATGATGTTCTGGCCTGGATGAAAGATCCGACCCAGGCGAGTGAGCAGGTTGCCAGCCAGGAACTGCCGGACCTGACAGACGATGTCCTTACCGAGCCACCCCTCGGAAGTGACGAACGGTCTGTCCTGCCCCGGGACCTGGGACTGACCCCACCGACGCTTTAGCGAAATAGCGGGCAATGCAGGGAGCGGCCGAACAGGCGCTTACCCTTGCTGCCCTGCTTCCTCCTGACTTTTCACGTCCAGGGCGTGCTCCACCTGCTCGGCACTGAATCCCCTCTGCCCCAGAAACCGGGCCTGTTTCGCCCTCGCAGTCCAGTCGTCCCTCAGGTCGGCCAACCCGAACCGGCGTTCGCGCGCCAGCAGTGCGATTTCGCACCATTGCCGATCCGTGATCGCTGCCAGACTCTCCGGTACAAAACGGATCCCTTTCTGCTGCAATTCAGCACGAATGCGCAGCGGGCCATAGCGTAAGTTGATCCGGTTGCGGGCATAGATATCGGCAAAGCGCTCATCGCTCAGCCAGCCCTGCTCCTCGAAGTCATCCAGCACCCGATCGATCAGGGCGGCGTCCAGCTTCCGCTGCCGAAGCTTGAGCTCCAGCTCAAAACGACTATGTTCCCTTCTTGCAAGCAGGCGCAGCGCCACTGATCTTGCCTGCTGCTCAGGATCCTGGTTGTGACGATCTCTTGCCAATTGACTCTTCCCGCTGGTGCCTTCCAAACGCTAGACTATGTTCCCTCGAGGCGGAACAACCAAATTCAGACTTCGCCCAACCTCTGCCCGGCTGCCGGTGTTACCGGCTGGCCGATGTGTGGTACCGGCCCACTGTGCCGGATACCAGGACCTCGTTTCAATACTGAAGGATACGTTCATGGCTGCATTCATCCGGAAACTGTTCAAGAACCGCAAAGCCCAACCGGCTCCGGAGCCAAAACCCCAGGCCCCGATCGCTGAAGCCCGGGACCGGCAGGATGAGCTGAAATCCGAGCAGGACAGTATCCTCAAAGGCCAGCCAACACTGGCGCAACTGGAACAGTTATCCATTGATGGTGTGACCGCTGATATTCGTCAGCGGGCCGCGAGCACCATTGATGACCGCGACACCCTAAACCGGGTCCAGAAAGCGAGCAAAGGCAAAGACAAGGGCGTTTACCAACTGGTACGCAACAAGCTTCAGGAAATCAAGCAGGCGGAAGCCGCCCTCAGCCAGACCCGGGAACGCATTCAGGCGCTGATCCGACAGGCCGAGGAGCAGGCACGCAGCGAAGATACCAATCTCTACGAAGCCCGCTTCGAAGCCCTGCTGAAGCAATGGGAACAGATTGAAGCCCAGGCATCCGCCGAGCAGGCATCGGCCTTCCTTAACGCCTGTAGCGGCTGCCGCGAGCGCATCCAGACATTCGCGGCCGCAGCCGCTGAGCAACAACGCCACGCAAACCAGTCCCAGCAGCGCGCCAGCACGATCGAACTGCTTGAGGCAACCCTTGACGACCTTAAGGACTCCGCCGCCCACGCCCTGCCCTCCCTATCAGCCGTGGACGCGCTGCAGAAAACCCAGGAAATCCGCTGGCTCGAAGCCACCCGGGATACCCAAGTCCAGAAATCCGAGCAAAAGCAGTACGAAACCGCCATGCAGGCCCTGAAAGCCTTTCTTGTTGCAGCGCGTCGTTTTTCCACCGCCACCGCATCCCTGCAGGCACTGCTCGACCAGGTCTCCGACAACACCCTGGCTGAGCCTCAGCTGACTGAGGCGAAGACCCTACTGGGCGATATTGCCTGGCCACCCGGTTTTGCCGTACCAGAGCAACTGCGCCAGCTGAACACTCTGATCAAAACCCCGGCGGCGCGACCGGACAAGCCCCTTGATGACGAGCAGCAAAAACAGAATGCCAGGGCCTTCAGCGACACGCTGGATCAGCTCGAACAGGCCCTGGAAGCCCGCCAGCTCAAAGAGTCCCGGCAGTTATTCAAAAAAGCACAGCAGCTGCAAAAGGCCCTGAACAAGGCGAATGCCCGTTCCCATCAGGCCCGCCTGCAACTGCTCGGAGGCCAGCTGCGCGAACTCAACGACTGGCAAGGCTTCGCCACCGGCCCCAAGCAATTGGCCCTGTGCGAGCAGATGGAATACCTCGCAGACCAACCGATGGACCCCGAGGCCAAAGCAGAGCGCATCAAAGAACTGCAGAATGAATGGCGGGAACTCGGCGGCTCTTCCGACCGCACGCTCTGGGATCGCTTCAAGAAGGCCTCCGACGCCGCCTACGAGCCTTGCAAGGCTTACTTCGCGGCGAAATCCGGGCTCAAGCAAACCAACCTGGACAAGCGCAGTACGATTTGTGACGAACTGGAAACTTTCCTCAACAACACTGACCTGTCCCGTTCTGACTGGAAAGCGATCGACCAGATCCTGAGAACGGCACGGGCCGAATGGAAGGCGGCCTGGCCGGTGGAATTCCGTGACAACCGTACCGTACAGAAGCGCTTCGACGCTTTGCTCAAGCGCCTGGAATCACCACTAAACGCGGAACGTGAGAAAAATGAGCAGCTGAAACAGGCCATTGTCGAACGGGCCCAGGCCCTGAAAGAGCTGGAGCCACTGGCCGAGGCCATGAACCAGGCCAAAGCGCTGCAGGGCGAATGGCAAGCCATCGGCATCACCCGTCACCGCGAAGACCGAAAATTGTGGCGGGCCTTCCGTCAGGCCTGCGATGCCGTTTTCGATCGTCGTGAGGCCGAGCGTTCCGCACACCAGCAGGAAACCGAAGCCGCCGACCAGCGTCTGCGGGATGCCCTGGCCCAGACCAGCAGGCTCACCGACCAGAGTGTCACCGGGGACGCTCTGGCGCAGGCGCTTGAGGAGCTGAATAAGCTGAGTCAGCAACCGGCTTCTCGACCGATGTCTGACCAACTGGCCGCAGAACGTTCGCGGCTGAAAGCCTTGCAGGCACTGCAAGTCCAGGCGGATCGCATTGCCAGCTGGCATCAGTACATCGATGCCTGCCTGGACAACTCCGCCATGCCCACCCTTCCCGAAGCCTGGAACCGTCGTTCGCAAGCACTCGCGGAACTGTCCGCTCGGGAACTGGTGGTTCGCGCCGAGATCCTCTCGGAAATCCCATCCCCGGAGCACGATCAGGCCCTGCGCATGGAAATCCAGGTACAACGTCTGTCTGACGGACTCGGCGGCGGAAATACCGGGGGCAATTCCCGCGATCAGCTGGAATCCCTGGTCGCACACTGGTGCATCGGCCTTGATCAGAGCGACCGGGCCGCTGACATGGCAGAACGGCTGAAGCTCGCGCTTAACGCCTCAATCAGTTAATCGCGATCACTCCCGTGAGTGAGACCCCACAAAAGCCCGGGCTTCAGCGACAGCGACCCGGGCTTTTTCTTTCATTTCCTCCAATTCCTGATCCGCCAGGTAGAAGCTCATATCGATGGCGAACCGGTAATAGCGGGATGGCAGTCTGTTCAGGGCAACGCACATCACGTCTGCCAGAAAATCCTCGGCGTCCCCTTCTGTGCGGCTGGCCTCAACGGCTTCCGCTACCAACCGCTCATAATAATTATCGATCGCATTTAATAACGACATGCACGCCTCCGGCTGACTGTCCAATAAAAAACCTGACTGATGCCTACAACCATAGTTGCCACCACCGAGGTTGTCATGAGCGCTTTCGCCAATTGAATTGGCAGCCGGCGTCATTACCCGAAGCGGGAACGACAGGCTAAGGTAAGCTGTCGAATCATTTGGGGAATGGCCGGCCTGTTATCGTTCGCCATACCCCAGCAAACAACAATCAGACCCGAGGACAGACCATGAGCACCGAGGCCTATATCTTCGATGCAGTGCGCACCCCAAGAGGCCGTGGCAAGAAAGACGGCTCCCTGCACAGCGTTAAACCCATCACCCTGATGACCACCGTGCTCAAGGCGCTGCAGGAAAGGAACAACTTGGATACGTCCCAGGTTGACGACATTGTTATGGGCTGCGTTACCGCCGTAGGCGATCAGGGTGCCGATATTGCAAAGACTGCGGCGCTGGCTGCAGACTGGGACGAAGTGGTGGCCGGCGTCACCCTCAACCGTTTCTGTGCCTCCGGCCTGGAAGCCGTTAACCTGGCCGCCATGAAGGTTCGTTCAGGCTGGGAAGATCTGGTGGTTGCCGGTGGCGTTGAAGCCATGTCCCGGGTTGCCATGGGTTCCGACGGGGGTGCCTGGGCCATGGACCCTGCTACCAACCTGCACACCGGGTTCATGCCCCAGGGCATTGGTGCCGACCTGATCGCCACCATCGAGGGATTCAGCCGCGAGGATGTTGACCAATTTGCCGTCAACTCCCAGAAGAAGGCCGCCAATGCCTGGGAGAACGGCTATTTCAAACGCTCCGTTGTCCCTGTCAAAGATCAGAATGGCGTCACCATCCTCGATCGGGACGAACATGTCCGTGGCAACACGACCCTGGAATCCCTGGGCCAACTCAGACCGTCGTTCCAGATGATGGGTGAAATGGGCTTTGACGGCGTCGCCCGGGAAAAGTACCACTACGTGGAAAAGATCAACCACGTTCACCACGCCGGTAACTCCTCCGGTATCGTCGACGGTGCCACGGCCATGCTGATCGGCAGCGAAGCCAAGGGCAAAGCGCTTGGCCTGACTCCGCGAGCACGCATCGTTGCCACCGCAGTCACCAGTACCGATCCGACCATCATGCTGACCGGTCCGGCCCCCGCAGCCCGTAAGGCCCTCGAAAAAGCAGGCCTGAGCGTTGACCAGATCGACCTGTTTGAAGTCAACGAAGCCTTCGCCTCAGTGGTGATGCGATTCCAGAAAGAACTCTCCGTGCCCGACGACAAAGTCAACGTCAATGGCGGTGCCATTGCCCTCGGCCACCCCCTCGGTGCCACCGGAGCAATGATTGTCGGCACCCTGCTCGATGAGCTGGAACGTCGCGAACTGCGCTACGGCCTGGCCACCCTCTGTGTGGGTGGCGGTATGGGAATTGCGACCATCATTGAACGCTGCTGAGCCGACACCTGAGGAGAACCGATTATGACTGCTATTCGTTACGAACTGGGTGCCGACCAGATTCTCACCCTGACCATCGACATGCCGGGGCAATCAGCCAACACCATGAATTCGGTGTTCCGCGATGCCCTCGACGCCACGGTCGAAAAAGTTACCGCCGACCTCGACACGGTTCGCGGCATCATCATTGCCTCTGCCAAGAAAACCTTCTTCGCCGGTGGCGACCTCAACGAACTCCACAAAGTCACCCGCGATGACGCCAAGGCGTTTGAAGACATGGTTAATGGCCTCAAGGCCGCCATGCGTAAATTGGAAACCTGCGGCAAGCCGGTTGTGGCAGCCATTAACGGCTCCGCACTTGGCGGCGGCCTGGAACTCTGCCTGGCCTGCCACCACCGGGTGGTTCTCGACGACGACAAGATTCAACTCGGTCTGCCGGAAGTCACCCTTGGCCTGCTGCCTGGTGGCGGCGGCACCCAGCGCCTGCCGCGAATGATCGGGCTGGAAGCGGCGTTCCCGTTCCTGATGGAAGGCAAAAAGGTCAACCCGAAAGCCGCACTCAAGGCCGGCATCGTGGATGAACTCGCCAGCTCGGCTGATGACCTGATCGGAAAGGCTCGGGCGTTTATCGAAGCCAACCCTGGCTGCCAACAGCCATGGGACAAGAAAGGCTTCAAGCTCCCCGGTGGCGCCCCCCACCATCCGGCGATGGCACAAAAGCTGGCCATTGCTCCGGCCATGCTGAAGCAGAAAACCAAAGGCTGCTATCCCGCCCCAGAGCGGATCCTCTCCGCCGCGGTTGAGGGCTGCCAGGTAGACTTTGACAACGGCAGTCTGATCGAAACCCGCTACTTCACCGAGCTGGTTATCGGTCAGGTCGCCAAGAACATGACCGGTACCTTCTGGTTCCAGCTCAATGCCATCAAGGCCGGCGGCAGCCGACCCCAAGGCGTTGACCGGGCGAGCTTCAGCAAGGTTGGTGTACTCGGCGCTGGAATGATGGGGGCGGGGATCGCCTACGCCACTGCTGCCCGTGGTATCGACGTGGTTCTGAAAGACGTGTCAGTGGAGAACGCCGAGAAAGGAAAGGGCTATTCTGCCAACCTGCTGAGCAAGAAAGTCAGCCGTAAGCGCATGACCGAAGAGCAGAAGGACACCGTACTCAACCGCATCAAAGCCACCGATTCCGCGGATGACCTGGCCGGCTGTGATCTGGTGATTGAGGCGGTGTTCGAAGACAGCAACCTGAAAGCCCGGGTAACCCAGGAAGCCGAGCCGAAACTGGTGGGCAACGGCATCTTTGCGTCCAATACCTCCACAATTCCCATCACCCAATTGGCAAATGCCTCCGCCAGAGCAGAGAATTTCATCGGCCTGCATTTCTTCTCCCCGGTGGACAAGATGCAACTGGTGGAAATCATCGTCGGCGAGAAGACCTCGGACGAGACCCTGGCGCGGGCCTTTGACTATGTGCTGCAGATTGGCAAGATCCCCATTGTCGTCAACGACAGCCGTGGCTTCTTCACCTCCCGGGTCTTCGGCACTTTCGTCAATGAAGGCATCGCCATGCTGGCAGAAGGCATCCACCCTACCAGCATCGAAAATGCCGGCGTCTTGGCCGGTATGCCAGTCGGTCCCCTGGCCATTTCCGATGAAGTCAGCCTGACCCTGATGCAGCACATCCGGGCGCAGAGCAGAAAAGACACAGAAGCCGCCGGCGGCACATGGGTTCCGCACCCGGCGGAAGCTGTGATTGACACCATGGTTGAAACACAGGGGCGCAAGGGCAAGGCCGCAGGCGCCGGTTTCTACGAATATCCGCAGCAAGGCAAGAAGTTCTTGTGGCCGGAGCTGGAGACGCTGTTCGTCGACCAGGAGAAAGCCACGGCAACCCGGCTGCAGGATCTGAAAGACCGCATTCTGTTCATTCAGGCGATCGAAACCGTGCGGTGCCTGGAGGAAGGCGTTCTGCGCTCGATCGAAGACGCCAACATCGGCAGCATCTTCGGCATTGGCTATGCCCCATGGACCGGCGGCGCCGTCCAGTTCATCAATCACTATGGCGTGCGGGCATTCGCCACTCGCGCCGCCGAACTGGCCAAGCAGTATGGCAGCCGGTTCACCCCTCCCGCGCTGCTGCTGGAGAAAGCCGAGTCCAACACGCCCTTCGCGTAATCCATCGCCCGGAAAGGCCTTCAGTCCTTTCCGGGCACCCTTCCCCTTGAGATCTACTCCGCAGCCCCAACCATTATCGTAAGGGATTGATAACAATCCGTTGCACGTGGCCATATGATGGACATATTGTCACATTGCGATACCAGCGAACTGTGGCAACGGATCAACCGCTTGCCTACAATGAATTGAATACGGGAGTCTCTGAATAGGCCCCGTCCTGTCCGTACGTTCCCTTCTGGGGCGGCACAGATCTGGGCCCATTCAGAGGTTTCCGGTCTATCTGACGTGACCCCCATTTGTTCCATGATTCAGACTTTGATGGCCGGGTTGCGAAATACAGCATCAGGTAATGATAATTATGAACATTGCGGAACGATTCAGACTTACTGCAGGCCGTCACAGGGCCGGACGGCGGCTCAGCACTCTTGGCTGCGCCATGGCTGCGGCCTTGCTGGCCAGCCCCCTGGTGCTGCAGGCCAGCATTGAACGGGAAGCCGCCTATGAGCCGGTGACACCTACCGTCGACCAGGCCCGGGCCAACATCCTGATCGCCCGCCAGTTGCAGTTTACCCACTTCCGCGATCTGTCCATTGATGATGCCCTTTCCAGCCAGGTCTTCGACGCCTATCTGGACTACCTCGACGGACAACGGGTTTACCTGACCCAAGAAGACCTTGCAGACTTCGAACCGCTGCGTGATCGTCTCGGCTCAGCATTAAAAACCGGTCAGCTGCAGCCCGGCTTCAGCATTTACAACGCTGTTCAGCAACGGATCATTGAACGCCTGGAGTATGCCCTGACCGTCATCGACGGAGGCCTTGATCAACTCGACTTCAACACGGGCGAGTTATTGCTGCTGGACCGCTCGGATGCAGAATGGGTGGCCAACCAGGAAGAACTCAATGAACTGTGGACCCGCCGTATCAAGAACGCCGTTCTGGCCCAGCGCCTCAATGGTACCGACGACGAAACCATTACTGACACCCTGCGCAGACGTTACCAGAGCCAGCTCAACCGCACCGCTCAGGTTCGCAGTGAAGATGCCTTCCAGGCCTATATGAATGCCTTTACCGGCATCTGGGATCCGCATACCTCGTATTTTTCGCCGCGCACGTCGGAAAACTTCAATATCAATATGAGTCTGTCCCTGGAAGGGATTGGCGCAGTGCTGCAGTCTGATAACGAGTACACCAAGGTGGTTCGACTCGTACCGGGTGGCCCGGCGTCCAAGCAGGGTCAGCTTCAGCCGGCCGACCGCATTGTTTCGGTCACCCAGGAAGACGAAGCCACCCCGGTGAACGTCATTGGCTGGCGCCTGGATGAGGTGGTTGACCTGATCCGCGGCCCCCGTGAATCTGTAGTAACCCTTGAAGTCATTCCCGCCAACGCCAGCGATGAATCGGTGACCCGCACCATCGCCATCAAGCGAGACCAGGTCAAGCTTGAGGAGCAAAGTGCCAGCAGCGAGATCATCGAACTGGAGCGGGACAACGGCAGCTATCGTGTCGGCGTGATCACCATCCCGACCTTTTACGCCGACTTCCGCGCCATGCAGCAGGGCGATCCGAATTACAAGAGCACCACCCGCGACGTTCGCAAGCTGATTGATGAGCTTGAGAAACAGGGCATCCATGGCCTGGTTGTAGATCTGCGCAACAATGGCGGCGGGGCGCTTCATGAAGCCAACGATCTGGTCGGTCTGTTTATTGACGAAGGCCCCACCGTGCAAATCCGCAACTCAGCCAACGATGTCCAGGTGCTCACTGATCAGGACCCTTCGGTCGCCTATGACGGCCCGCTGGTAGTGATGGTTAATCGCATGAGTGCGTCAGCATCAGAAATCTTTGCCGGGGCCATCCAGGATTACGGTCGTGGCCTGGTGGTCGGAGCACAGACCTTCGGTAAGGGCACCGTGCAAGCGGTTCGTCCGCTCAACCATGGCCAGCTCAAAATCACCCAGTCCAAGTTTTACCGGGTGTCCGGTGGCTCCACCCAGCACAAGGGGGTTATGCCGGATATTGTGATTCCGTCCCGGGTCGACAATACCCGCATTGGCGAGGATGCGCTTGAGCATGCCCTGCCCTGGGATCAGATCGAAGCCGTACCCCACAACCGCTATTACGACTTCAGCAGCATCATTGATCAGCTGCGTGAAAATCACGATATCCGTTTCGCCAGTAACCCGGAATTCCAGCTGTTGCAGCAGGAAATCGATTTTCTCGAAGAGCAGCGTCAGCAGACTTCCGTCAGCCTGAATGCCGATATTCGCCGTCAGGAGCTGGATAGAATCGAAAGCACCCGCCTGGCAATCGCCAATGCCCGTCGTGAAATTCGTGGAGAGTTACCGTTCGCAACCCTGGAAGAGCTGGAAGACTGGCAGGACCTTCAGGCCGCCGATCCTGACAAGCAGGACGACGAGCTGGACTTTATTGTCCGCGAAGGTGGCTACATCATGGCGGACATGCTCGAACTTGACCGCCGCATGGCCTCCATTGAAACCGTCGGTACCATGGCGGCCCAAGCCAACTAAACGTGGAAGCCTGAATGGCCAAAGACGACAAGCAGCGTGCCCAGGCCCTGCAGGACATGATGATGGATGCCATGCATGCCATGGCATTCATGGATCAGGTCCACAGTATCGATGACGACGAGCAGGCACAGAGCCCGACTTCAGGCCAGCGCCACCGGGACCTGGATCGCGACGGATCTTTGATCGACCGCATTGCCGGCCTTACCGGTTCAGCCATGCGATTTGCCTCCCGCTCTACCGATGCCTCGCTGAAGGTCGGGCGGGCGTTAATGAAATCACAGGATCAACTGAGGATGATGCTGGCGGCCGGCCGGTCACTGAGCGATATCCGCCAGGTACTTGGGCTGACCTTGAGCGAGATGAGCGAAGCGCTCAATCTGCAAGATAAGTCCATCCTCGAGGCCATCGAAAACGGCACTTCTACCCTGTCCTTTGAACTGATTCTGCGGCTGGCGGCTCTGGTTGCCCGCAACGATCCAATCCCGTTCATCCTGCGCACCGCCCGCAACTACAACCCTGAAGTCTGGCAAATCCTGAACAACTGGGGGGTAGGCAGACTTCCTCTGCAGTTCGAGCGGGAACGGGAATTCATCAATATATTCCGCCGCCACGACGATGCCCGCACCCTGTCAGACGACGGCTTTCGCAAGGTCCTGGATTTCACACGCCGGAGTTTCGAGATGTCGTTGCATTTTATTGAACAGCAGGAGCTTGAGACTGAGCGGCTCCGGGCGGAACTGGAGGCGCTGAAAGCCGGCACAGACAAACCGGACCCCCAGCCCCCCAGAAAAGCCGGCAAGCATCCGGATCAGGGCTGACCGAACACCTGAGCCATTGTTTCGGCACTGGGTTGCTCAATCACCCCCTGCTCAGTCACGATGGCGTCGATCAGCTCCGCCGGGGTCACATCAAACACCGGGTTAAAGACGTCCACCGATTGCGGTGCCAACACCGCCCCTCCGACCTGGCGGACTTCCGTACCTTCGCGCTCTTCAATGGGGATGGCCGCGCCGGAAGCCATCTTCATGTCTACGGTGCTTGATGGCGCCACCACCATGAATCGGATCCCGTGGTGACGAGCCAGTACCGCCAGGCTGTAGGTACCGATCTTGTTGGCGACGTCGCCATTGGCGGTAATCCTGTCGGCGCCGACGATCACCCAACGCACGTCCCCCCTGGCCATGATCCAGGCCGCTGCGCCGTCTGCGTTCAGGGTCACCGGAATGCCTTCCCGACTGAGTTCCCAGGCGGTCAGACGACTACCCTGAAGCCAGGGCCTGGTTTCATCGGCATAGACCCTTTGCAGACGCCCGGTCTCATGCAAACGCCGGATCACGCCGAGGGCGGTGCCATACCCTCCGGTAGCCAGGGCACCGGTGTTGCAGTGAGTAAGCACCGAAAACGGTGCCTCATCTGTCATAACAGACAGGGCATGGTCCGCCATGGCCAGATTGGCGGCCAGATCTTCCGCATGGATGGCCTCCGCAGCTTTGGCCAGTTGCTCCCGAGCCTCTTCCAGCGTGCTGCAAGCTTCAGCAACGGCTTCCATTCGTCTGAGAGCCCAGAACAGGTTGACCGCGGTCGGTCTCGACGCGGCCAGTATCGCAACCGCCTCTGCTAACGGTTCCCGCCACTGTTCTTCTTCAATAGCCCGAGCCGCCAGAGCAACCCCATAAGCGGCACTGATTCCGATGGCCGGGGCCCCTCTGACCACCATATCGCGAATGCAGCTGGCCACCTCCGCGGCCTCGGTCAGTGCCAGCCACTGTTCATCGGCCGGCAACAAACGTTGATCCAGCAATTCCAGCTGATGACCATGCCAGCGGATGGCCACAGTGCCAATCGTGCGCTGGTCTGCCTGATCGTTAGCGTTTGGGGAGATATCAGTCATTGAGGGAGCTCCACTAATGGATTGAATGTAGATGGCATGCGTGTAGAAAGTGCGTCAGTATATCCGTTTTGTCCCCCTTAGGGTGGTGACTCCAACTGCCGCTCGTTATACTTTCCGCCACATCATCAAACGCACCACAGCGGGCACCGGAAACGGATCAACCCGTGTGCAGCCAGGCACCACAGCAAGGGGACCCATGACAGCAGATACCATTGTGGCAGCAGACCTTCGCATCAATGCCCGTTGGGTAATTCCCATCGAGCCTGCAGGGGTCGTTCTTGAAGATCACGCGGTGCTGGTTCAGGGCGAGCGGATTGCGGCCGTACTGCCCCGGTCAGAGGCGGACAAACAGGTTCGCGCCCGGGAAGTCATCGACCTGCCCCACCATGCGGTGATGCCCGGACTGATAAACATGCATGGCCATGCCGCCATGTCCCTGTTCCGCGGTATGGCGGATGATCTGCCGTTAATGACCTGGCTGAATGATCACATCTGGCCTGCCGAAGGCAAGTTCGTCAGCGATGCCTTTACCGTCGATGGCACCCGGCTGGCCATTGCTGAAATGCTACGCACCGGCACCACCACGTTCTCCGATATGTACTTTTTTCCGGAGGTGGCTGCCGAGGTCGCCCACGATATTGGTATTCGCGCCCAGATCTGTTTCCCTGTGCTCGACTTTCCCACCATGTGGGGATCCGGCCCCGATGAGTATCTGAGCAAAGGCCAGGCACTGATCGAGCGCTGGCAGGGCAATAGCCTGATTACCGCAGGCATTGGTCCACATGCACCCTACACCGTATCGGATGAACCGCTGGTACGGATTCAGGAGCTGGCCGCTAAAACCGGTGCGCCTATCCAGATTCACCTCCACGAGACCGCCTTTGAAGTGACCGAGGCGCTGGAGAAAACCGGTAAACGGCCAAGCGAACGACTGGCGGACCTTGGACTGCTGGGACCCGGCACCCAGTGTGTGCACATGACTCAGGTGGACGACACCGACATTGAGCTGCTCCAGCGAAGCGGAGCCCATGTTATCCATTGCCCGGAATCAAACCTCAAACTGGCCAGCGGGCTGTGCCCGGTGGATCGTCTGCTGACGAGTGGCGTCAATGTCGCCATCGGAACCGATGGCGCCGCCAGTAACAACGACCTCGACCTGTTCGGCGAGCTCAAATCCGCCGCCATGATTGGCAAGGTTGTCGCAGAGAACGCCGCCGCCCTGTCGGCCCACAATGCCCTCGCCATGGCCACCATCAATGGCGCCCGTGCCCTGGGCCGGGATCATGAGCTTGGCTCTCTGGTCGCCGGTAAGTTCGCCGACATCATTGCTGTCGATCTGAGTGACCCGTTCCTGCAACCGGTCTACGACCCCGCGTCTCACCTGGTTTACAGCAGCCACAGCCGCCAGGTCAGCCACAGCTGGATCGCCGGTGTGCCCCAGGTTCAGGAAGGGGCTCTCACCCGCATCGACGTCCCGGACCTGATGCTGAAGGTCCAGAGTTGGGCTGAACGTATTCGTCAGTCTTCAGGCGAATAAGTCCTGTAACCGGATTTGCCGAACCTCATCATCGGAATCAAGCTATGAACAATCAGAATGTAGACCAGAACGAAGTCGCCAAATTTGAGGCACTGGCCAGTCGCTGGTGGGACCCGACCAGCGAATTCAAGCCCTTGCACGAGATCAACCCGCTGCGACTGAACTACATCGATGAAAAATCCTCCCTCGCAGGCAAACGGGTGCTTGATGTTGGCTGTGGCGGCGGCCTGGTATCGGAAGGCATGGCCCAGCGTGGTGCCCATGTTACCGGTATCGATATGGGCGAAGCGCCACTGTCGGTGGCCAAGCTCCACGGCCTGGAAAGCGGTATCAAGGTGGATTATCGCCAGACCACGGTTGAAGCTCTGGCAGCAGATCCCGAGCACGCCGGTCAATACGATGTGGTGACTTGCCTGGAGATGCTCGAACACGTACCTGACCCCGCGTCGGTCATCAGGGCCTGTGCCGCCATGCTCAAGCCCGGTGGCCATCTGTTTGTGTCGACCATCAACCGGAATCCCAAGTCGTTCCTGTTCGCGATTGTCGGTGCCGAATATGTTCTGGGCATGCTGCCCAAGGGCACCCATGAATGGAAAAAATTCATTCGCCCCTCTGAGATGTCGGATTACCTGCGCCAGGCTGACTTGGAAATCCGTGATTTGACCGGCATGACCTACAATCCCATCACCAAAATCTACCGCCTGGGCCGGGATGTGGACGTCAACTACATGATGCACGCCGTGGATGGCCGGGGCGACGCGTGAGCACTCTGCAGCAGAAGCCGTCTACGGTACTGTTTGACCTGGATGGCACCCTGATCGACACGGCACCGGACTTTATCCGCTGTCTAAACGCATTGCGTCAGCAGTGCGGCCTTGCCGCACTGCCTGCAGAACAGATCCGTCGCTCCGTTTCCAACGGTGCCCGGGCGATGATAGAGATAGGCTTCGGTCTGACCCCGGATGACCGCGATTATCTGGAGCGCCACAGCGCGTTTCTGGATCTTTATGAAGCCGGCGTGGCTGAGGAAACGGTGCTGTTTCCCGGCATTGCCGAGCTGCTGGACTGGCTGGAGCAGCAAGAGATTCCCTGGGGCATTGTTACCAACAAGCCCGAGCGGTTTACCGCGCCTTTGCTTGCAGCGCTGGCACTGGACAGCCGCTGCGCCGCCATCATCTGTCCTGACCATGTATCCCAGCGCAAGCCCCACCCGGAATCGCTGCTACTGGCCTGTAAGCAGATTGGCGCAGACCCCGCCAGCGGCATCTATGTCGGCGACCATCGCCGCGATATCGAGGCTGGCCACAATGCCGGTATGAAAACCATTGCCGTACGCTATGGATACATAGAGCACCCGGAAGAGGTCGACCAGTGGCAGGCCGACCTGATCGCCGAAACCGTCCGCGATCTGACAAACCTGATACAATACCGCTGATTTTTCTGAACCCGACGACGACCCCAACCGGAGACCCTTTATGCAAGACTACCAAGCACCGGCCGATTTGCTGAAAGACCGCGTGATTCTGGTAACCGGCGCCGGCAGCGGCATTGGCCGGGCAGCCGCCCTTGCCTACGCAGCCCATGGCGCTACGGTCATCCTGTTGGGTCGGACCACCGCCAAGCTGGAAGAGCTGTACGACGAGATTGAAGCCGCAGGCTATCCCCAGCCAGCGATCGTACCGATGAACCTCGAAGGCGCGGCGGTGAAAGAATACGAAGAGATGGCCATGACCATTGAGGAAACCTTTGGCCGGCTGGACGGTATTCTTCACAATGCGGCCATTCTCGGGGCCCGCAGCCCGGTTGAACTTTACGACCCTGAGACCTGGAACAAGGTCATGCAAGTCAATGCCACGGCCCCGTTCCTGCTGACCAGGGCGCTGATCCCGCTGCTGCGCAAGTCCGATGGTGCGTCGGTGATCTTTACCTCTTCGGGCGTAGGCCGCCGGGCCAAGGCCTACTGGGGAGCCTATGCCGTGTCGAAGTTTGCCATTGAAGGGCTGAGCCAACTGCTGGCCGATGAGCTGGACGACGAGCGCCATAACGTGCGCGTCAACAGCCTCAACCCGGGCGCTACCCGCACCAACATGCGCTCCCATGCCTATCCTGCAGAAAACCCGATGCAAAATCCTGCTCCGGAAGAGCTGATGCCCATTTACCTTTACCTGATGGGCCCGGACAGCAACGGCGTAAACGGCCAACAGCTGGATGCCCAGCCAAAGCCCCAAAGCAAGTAGGCACAGGCGCGATGGAACTGGTTTTCTACACAACGGCACAGTGCCACCTGTGCGATCTGGCAGAGGCCCTGCTGATCAACACGCCCATGCCCGCCCCGATCCCGGTTGATGCAGTCGACATCGCCCAGTCCGAAGCGCTGGTGGCCGAATACGGTACCCGTATTCCGGTACTGCGCCGGAATGACACCGGTGCTGAGCTTGACTGGCCCTTTGATCGTGACCAACTGCTGACCTTCCTGAGTTAGCTTTACCTGGCCCGCACAACCCATTACCCATTCATTCCAGTTATTGAGGACAGCCCCCATGCTGATGGTGATTTCTCCAGCCAAGACTCTGGATTACGAAAGCCCGCTGGCGACTGAACAGTTCAGCCAGCCGGATTTTCTGGACGACGCCTGCGAACTGGTGGATCAACTCAAAGCCCTGGAACCGCATCAGATCAGCAATCTGATGCACATCAGCGACAAACTTGGGCAACTGAACGCCGAACGCTTCCAGCACTGGAGCCTGCCGTTCACACCGGCTAACGCTCGCCAGGCCATTCTTGCGTTCAAAGGTGATGTTTACACCGGCCTGGCTGCGGAGACGTTCAGCGAAGCCGATTTCGAGTTTGCCCAGACGCACCTGCGGATGCTGTCCGGGCTTTACGGCATCCTCAAACCTCTCGACCTGATGCAACCTTACCGGCTCGAAATGGGCACCCGGTTTGAGAATCGCCGCGGCAAGGATCTGTATACGTTCTGGGGAAACCAGCTTACCGAGGAACTGAACCGTCTGCTGGACACGGATGATGGTGTACTGGTCAATCTGGCCTCTAACGAATACTTCCGGAGCGTTCGCAAGAAAGCCCTGAATGGCCGCCTGGTCACGCCCCAGTTCAAGGACTGGAAAAACGGTCAGTACAAGATGATCAGCTTTTACGCCAAGAAAGCCCGTGGCCTGATGTGCCGCTACGCAATCGAAAACCGTATCACCGAGGCTGACGATCTCAAGGGCTTCGATCTGGAAGGCTACCGCTTTTCCACCGAGCAGTCGGATGCCGACAACTGGGTCTTCCTGCGTCGCGAAGACTGATCTGCCCGGTACAGGTTTTACCACTATTTGATGACTTTCAGGAGTTGCTATGAGTGAGGCCGTATTTTCCCAACTGGCAATGTCAGTGCTGTTGACGGCACTGATTGGCTGGATGGGCTTCATCGTCTGGGATCTCGCAAAGAAATCCCAGGCCGGGAAGTTCGGTACCATTGCCCTGTTTACCGTTCTTGGTGCCGGGGTTCTGGGCTTTATCGTCAAAACCGTATTGGTTGAGATCATGCAGATCTGATTCTTTACCCAGACAACCGGCTGGCCTTATCATGCCGCCCCTTTTTCCCGTCGATAGCTTCTTTGTTATGTCGATAGCTTCGGGACGATCTTACTCAAGAGGACCTGATCACCATGTGGTTTCGCAACGTGCGAGTTTTCCGTTTCACCAAGCCGTTTGATATCACTGCCGAAGCGCTGGAAGAAAAGCTGATGGAAGATGTCTTCAAGCCCTGCGGCCCCCAGGAAACCAGCCGCCAGGGCTGGGTTCCGCCATTGGGCAAGCGTGGTGAACAACTGGTTCACAGTGCTGGCGGGTACCACCTGATCACTCTGCGCAAGGAAGAGAAGATTCTTCCGGGTCCGGTGGTCAAGGAATTGGTGGAAGAGAAAGTTGAGCTGATTGAGGCTGAGCAGGGCCGCAAGGTCCGTCGAAAGGAAAAAGACGAGATCAAGGAATTGGTCATGCTGGAGATGTTGCCCAAAGCCTTCTCCAAAAACCGTCGCAGCTATGCCTATCTGGCGCCCCAGGACGGCATGCTGATCGTTGATGCCGGTTCGGCCAAACAGGCCGAAGACCTGGCGTCCAGCCTTCGCAAGAGCCTCGGTTCCCTGCCGGTGCGGCCTCCGGCGGTAGAACAGGCTCCAGCGTTCACCCTGACCGGCTGGCTCACTGAGACCATCGACCTGCCCTCGTCACTGGTACTGGGTGATGAGTGTGAGCTGAAAGACCCGTCGGAAGACGGCGGCGTGGTTCGCTGCAAGGGCCTGGACCTGCAGGGTGACGAAATCCGCAGCCACCTGGATGCAGGCATGCAGGCAACCCGGGTTGCCCTGACGTGGGAAGACAGCCTGTCGTTCATTCTCGATGAAGAACTGGGGATTCGCCGGCTGAAATTTGGCGACACGTTGCAGGAAAAGCTCGATGATGTTGAAGCCGATGACGCCGTCGCCCGCTTTGATGCCGCCTTCTCGCTGATGACTCTGGAGTTGTCACGACTGATTCCGGGCCTGCTCGACGCCCTCGGCGGAGAAGACCGTTCAGCCATCATAGAAGCCGACTGACGGTCTCCGTACGCTCGCTCAGTGGGGCGCCGGTCGCAGGCGCTCCCGCTGCCAGTCTTTCTCCGGTTCATTCAGCACGAGCCGCAGGTCCATAACCTCTTCATCCCGGTTATACACCACCTCAAACCCCAACTGTTCGGCCAGGGTCAGCATGGGCCGGTTATCCGGCAATACATTGCCCACCATTTCCATGGTCCCACGGGAACGGCAGTAGTCGATCATCTTCTGCATCAAGGCGACCCCCAGACCTTCACCTTTCATCTTGTCGTGGACCATCACCGCAAACTCGCAGCGCAGGTTATCCGCATCGGTCCACACCCGCACAGTGCCAAGAGTTTCTTCCCCCTCACCGCTTTCCTTGGGCGCGTTGGCGATAAACACCATTTCCCGGTCGTAGTCGATCTGGACCATCTGGGCCACATCCTCGCGGGAAAAGTGCTTACGGTACTGGAAGAAGCGATAGCGGATTGACTCCGGGGACTGCAGCTGATGGAACACTCGGTGGGCAGGCTCATCTTCTGCCAGCACCGGTCGAATAATCACCCGACGTCCGGATTTCGGCAGGACAATCCACTCCTCAAGCTCCCGCGGATAGGGCTGAATGATCGGACGCCCCGGCTCATCAGACAGGTCAATGGCCACATCCACAGCCACGGCACCGCGATTGTTGAACAGCAACGGTGAGATCTCCAGGCCCTTGATCTCGGGAATATCGATCACGATCTGCGACAGGGTCACCAGGGTTTCCGAGACCGCACGGATATCCTCCTCCGGGTGGAAACTGTATTCCTGCAGCAGCTTGTACATGTAGGTTCGCCGCAGAAGTTCCCGCGCCAGCACCATGTTCAATGGTGGTAATGCGATCTGGCGATCCGAGATCACGTTGATCTGGGCACCGGACGCGCCACAAACCACCAGTGGTCCGAAGTTCGCATCACGGGTGATCCCCACGCTGAACTCCACCCCGCCGACGTGCTGATAGGAATGCTGGACGGCAAAGCCGAGAAAACCACTGTCCGGGAAGTTCTTCTGGTATTCCTCCATCAGCTGCCGACAGGCATCGAGAATCGCCGATTCATTGCTCAACCCCTGGATGGTCGACTTGTAGCGCCCTCGCCCGGTACTTTGCTCCATAAACGGGTGACACGACTGCTCATGGATCAGCGTGACATCCACCGGACGCCGCTCCACCGAGAAGGTTTCAATCACCTCCTCAACATCGTCACAGTACATGGTGTCGATGGTGCTAACCCCATAATCACGCAATACGTTGCGGGCTTCCCGGCTGGACAGCATTGTGCGTTTGTCACGCAGCGCCCGGAGCACCATCTTGCGGCTCAGGGTGTGATCGGCGAAATGGTCGGTGAAGGATTCCGGGGTTTCCGCCAGCAGGCGCTGGACCCGCTGGTGGTTGACATGCTGCATGAACGCCTTGACGGCTTTCTCTGGCGCAAAGAACGATGGAATGCCTGCGCGGTAGAATTCTTCCCGGGCATCAAGCACGGTGCTCTGTCCCAGCCAGCAGGTAAGCACGTTGAGCCGGGTGCCCTTGACCGCCCCGACCACGGCATCGGCAACCTGCAGGCTGTCTTCGGTCAGGCTCGGGGCGTACAACACCAGAATGTTCGCAACCTCGGGAGCGCGGGACAGGATCTTGATGGCCTTGGCATAGAGCTCTGGTGAAGCGTCGTAGTTAAGATCGATCGGATTGCTGCGCGTCCAGAAATCCGGCAGCAACTCCGCCAGCTCATCGATGGTTTTCTGGGACAGCTTGGCCAGCTGGCCTCCGGAGTGAGCCAGACGGTCCACCGCCAGCACCCCCGGACCAACACCATTGGCCATAACCACCAGGGATTCCTGTCGTAATGGCCGCATCCGGGTCAGGGTCTCAAGAGCATCAAACATCTGCCCCAGCCCGTCCACCCTCAAGACCCCCGCGCGCTGAAGTACCGCATCAAAAATCGGATCAGTGTGGTACAGCCCGGCAGGCAGATCATAGGGGAACCATTCCGATTCCGGCACCCGGCCGCTTTTGACAGCAATAACCGGCTTGGTGCGGGAGGCCGCCCGCACCGCCGACATGAACCGCCTCGCGTTGGGGATATTCTCGATGTGCAGCAGAATTGCCCGGGTCTTGCTGTCCTGGGCGAGATAGTCGATCAGATCATCATGGTCGATGTCCATGCCATCGCCCAAGGTCAGAAAGTAAGAAAAACCAACACCACGGGCAAAGGCCCAGTCGATGATCGAACTGGCCACGGTACCCGATTGGCCAATAAAGGCGACCTTGCCCGGCAGCGCCCCCATATGGGCATAGGTGGCATTAAGACTGCGCGCCGGCACCATCAGGCCGATCGTGTTCGGTCCCAGGATCCGTATGCCCGATTCCCGGGCCGCATCCCGCACCGAGTACATCAACGGCTGACCGGTCTTGCTGTGGGCCCGAGACATACCACCGGTCATCACAATGGCAGTGCGCACGCCCTGCTCTCCCAGACGCCGGACCATCCGCGGAACCGTGTCCGGAGGGGTACAGACAATCGCCAAATCCGGTACAAACTCCATGCGGGACACCTTTTTGACGCAAGGTACCCCATGAACATCGTTGTAATCGTTCTGATTCACGACCAGCAGACGACCGGGAAATTCACCGCTCATCAGATTGCGAAGCACCATCCCGCCAAGGCTGTCCGCACGCTCAGAGGCCCCGACAACAACAATGGACGATGGATTAAACAGGCTTTCCAGGTAACGGGTACCCAAGGTCAGAACTCCCTTCGGATCAGGTTGTTGCGTCGAGTTTTACCTTATCTTAGGCACTGATGACTTGATGTGAAACGGAAAACCATCAAATATCGTGATAAAGCAGGAAGAGCCTACAAGTACGACCAAAGAAACGGGGCGACACACCGGCTTCCCTGTTAACATGAAGACAAATAAGAGACTTTGGCCAACGGCACACTTGACTTCAATATGACAACAGCGTTCTTCAGCCACGACGATTGTGCCAAGCACAATATGGGGCCAGAGCACCCCGAATCGCCAGACCGCCTGGCGGCGATCATCAGTTACCTTGCAGACACCGAGCTGGCGCAGACGCTCGACTGGATAAAACCCGTGGAGATCACCCGGGACCAGTTGCTTTCAACACACCCGGAAAAGTATCTGCATCAGCTGGAGCTGATGCAGCCGACCAGGGGACGAGTGTTTACCGACCCGGATACCGCGATGATGCCGGATACCCTCCGTGCAGCCAGACTCGCGGCGGGGGCCAATATTGAAGCGGTGGACATGGTACTCAGCAGCCAGGTGACCAACGCCTTTATCTGTGCCCGCCCCCCCGGCCACCACGCTGAACGCTCCAAATCCATGGGCTTCTGTTTCTACAACAATGTCGCCCTGGCCGCTATGCGGGCACTGAACTTTCATCGCCTTGAACGGGTCGCCATTGTTGATTTCGACGTCCATCAGGGCAATGGAACCGTCGACATTGTCGGTGGCGACGAACGAATCCTGATGTGCTCCAGCTTTCAGCACCCCTTCTATCCCCACTCCCACGTTTACCAGCAGGCCGACAACATCATCAACACACCTATCGAAGCCGGGGCCTCGGCGGCGGACTACCGCAAGAAAGTCGAAGGGGAATGGTTACATCGGTTACAGGACTTCCGGCCCCAGCTGGTGCTGGTCTCGGCGGGGTTTGATGGCCACCGGCTGGATCCGATGGCGGGACTGAATCTGGAAGCGGAAGACTACCGCTGGCTAACAGACATGCTGACCAGCGTGGCCCATGACCACGCCAATGACCGTCTGGTATCCACATTGGAAGGCGGCTATCACCTCAAGGCCCTGGCGGAAAGCGTCAGCGCCCACCTGGAAGGCCTGACCGCCATCCGCTAGGCTACCCTCGGCCTAGCCGTTGCTGGTCGAGACACCATAACCGTTAGCCTGCTGCATGCTGGGGCGCTCGCCCTGGCGTTGCAGGCGGATGGTCGCACGGCGGTTATCGGCGGCACGGCTTGATGCCGGAAAGCGATCACCATGAGCACGGACCGTGATCATGTCTTCGGCGATCCCCTGGGCCATCAGATACTGCGCCACGACCTCCGCCCTCTCCTCAGACAACGCCCGGTTCGTGATGCGGCTGCCATAACGGTCACTGTGACCATCGACGAATATCCGCTCCACTGTAGAGTCGGCAAGCACATAAACCGCGATGTTATCCAGCAACTTGCGATCAGCGTCGGACAGATCGGCACTGGCAACACCAAAGGGAATACGTGAACGCTTGATCTGATCGTAATTGACCGGCAACAGGCCACCGACACATTGGAGATAAGCCGCGTAGGGACTGGCGAAGTTGACGTTGGAAACCTGGACCCTGACCGGATCATTACCGTACCACGCCGCCCGGGTTACGGTCGGTGCCATGCCGGCCAACAACCCCTGCACCAGCACCATACTTTCCCGCGCCCCCAGGGACACCGGACGCACACCATCGGCCACCATCACCTCGCCGACATTGCGTGGTGCCACACCAGGGCGCCAGGCGGGCGCCTCCACAACCACTCGCCCGCGGCCCGGTTGCATGAGCGGCACGTCAGACTCTAGGTAAAAGGTCAGCGATTCACCGGCACGGTGATTGAACACCGCCTGGCCATAACCCGGCACTTCATGGGTCAGGGAGCAGCCAAACACCGATTCAGCCAGATACCACTGACTGTTCTCGATGCCTGCACCATAGGTAGCCGACACTGCTGGCCCTGCCGCCAGCGTTGTGGCCAGAGCAAAAATATAGGGTGTTGCTTTCGTTTTGAACATGGAACCTTGTCCAATGAAAACCGGTAACAGAACGTTTAACGGCCGAATCCTCCGGTTCTTTAGCGGGAATCCGCCAACAAACGAAAATGGCTTCTGGTATACTTTCGCCGTTCGCGCAACACCACTACCAGGAAGATTTCGATGACCGAAACCTTGACCATTACCCGCCCCGATGACTGGCATCTCCACGTTCGTGACGGTGACATACTTAAGGACGTTGTTCCGGCCAGTGCCCGCTGTTTTGGCCGGGCGATCATCATGCCCAACCTGGTGCCACCTGTGGTGAATGCAGAACAGGCCATGGGCTATCGGGAACGCATCATTGCCGCCCGCCCCCAGGGCAGCGAATTTACCCCGCTGGTCACGCTCTACCTGACTGAAAGCACCAGCGCCCAGGACATTCTGGACGCCCGTGCGGCCGGTGTTGTTGCCGCCAAGCTGTATCCCGCCGGTGCGACCACCAACTCGGCGTCCGGGGTAACCGACATTCGCAAAATTGATGCTGTTCTGGCGGCTATGGCAGACTGCGGTATGCTGCTGCTGGTGCACGGTGAAGTGACCGATGGCGACATTGATATTTTTGATCGCGAGAAAGTTTTCCTGGAGCGGGTGCTGGCACCGACCCTGGAACGGTTCCCTTCCCTGAAGGTTGTGCTTGAACACATTACCACCGCGGATTCCGCGGAGTTTGTACAGAGCCACGCCGGAGACAATCTGGCGGCAACCCTGACGCCGCAGCACCTGATGTACAACCGCAATCACATGCTGGTCGGCGGTATTCGTCCACATCTTTACTGCTTGCCGATTCTCAAGCGAAACCGGCATCAGCAGGCTTTGCAGGACGCCATCGTCAGCGGCAACACCCGTTTCTTCCTGGGTACCGACTCAGCGCCCCATGCCCGAGACCGTAAAGAGACCGCCTGCGGGTGTGCCGGTTGCTATTCGGCCTACGGCGCCATTGAGTTGTATGCAGACATTTTTGAAGACCTGGGAATCCTCGATAAGCTGGAAGCCTTTGCCAGCTTCAACGGTGCCGATTTCTACGGTCTTCCCCGTAACCAGGACACCATCACCCTGGTCAGAAAAGACTGGACCATGCCGGCATCTCTCCCCCTGGCTGGAGGAGAGATCGTCCCGCTGAAGGCCGGCGAGCAGCTGCGCTGGTCCCTGGCAGATTCTGGTCAGTAACCGCAAGTGCTGGCCACGTACCTAATCATTCCGAATTCACAGGAGCCCGTGTGACTGACGATCAACAAGCGCCTCACCTCATGTCGACCCGATTCCGCGGCTATCTGCCCGTGGTGGTGGATGTGGAAACCGGCGGTTTCAATGCCCGCACCGACGCCCTGCTGGAAGTGGCTGCGGTTCTGCTGACCATGGATGACGACGGCACCCTGCGACGCGAGGCAACCTATGTTCAGCACATTGACCCATTTGAAGGCGCCAATCTGGAACAGTCGGCCCTCGACTTTACCGGCATTGACCCTTGGAGCCCTGACCGCGAAGCGGTACCAGAGCGAGAAGGGTTAAGTGAGATTTTCAATCCGATCCGCAAATCGGTGAAAGCCCACGACTGCAAACGGGCCATACTGGTCGGCCACAACGCCACCTTTGACCACAACTTCCTGTTCGCCGCGTCCATGCGTGCCGACATCAAGCGGAACCCGTTTCATCCGTTCTCGACGTTCGACACAGCCACCCTCGCAGGCCTGGCCTATGGCCATACGGTACTCGCCCAAGCCTGCAAGCTCGCCGGCATTCCGTTCAGCAACAAAGAAGCCCATTCCGCGGCCTACGACGCCGAAAAAACCGCGGACCTGTTCTGCGGCATCGTTAATCGCTGGCGGGATCTGGGCGGCTACCCGCCGCCACTGGTGGACGACGGTTCCGACCAGTAAGCGGCAGATTTTGCACGCAATAAAAAACCCCGCCGAAGCGGGGTTTTTTATTGCTGCCCGGTATTACCAGTAGATACCACGCATGACCGCGGCAAACGCGACCTGCTCCGTCGATACCTTCGGCTTCTCCGCCGATTTGCTGCCAGCGGCAGCGGCAGAGTCCGGGAACATCCGGTAACCGGTATTCATCACGATTTCGCCCATTTTTGGCGCCAGCGCATGCAGCACCTGGGCAAAGATACCCAGTCGAGTCGCAATCCGCTTGGGACGATAGACAATCGCATCCGCCACCATCTGTGCGGCCTCATCCGGAGTGAGCGTTGGCACAGAATCGTAGATCTTGGTCGGTGCAATCATCGGGGTTTTCACCAGCGGCATGTTGATGGTGGTGAATGTGACGTTGCGGTCTGACCATTCCGCGGCGGCACAGCGACTGAACGCATCCAGCGCCGATTTGGACGCCACATAGGCAGAGAAACGCGGAGCGTTGGTCAACACACCGATGGAGGAGATGTTCACCACGTGACCACGGTTGCTCTCAAGCATTGACGGCGCAAAGCCCATGATCAGGCGAATGGAACCAAAGTAGTTCAGCTGCATGGTGCGCTCGAAGTCGTGGAAACGATCGAAGGACAACGCCAGTGAGCGGCGGATCGAGCGACCGGCGTTATTCACCAGCACGTCGACCTTGCCATGGTTGTCGAGCACCGTCTTGACGAAACGGTCACAGTCTTCCATATCCGCGAAGTCGCACTGGTAAGCGTGGACGTTGCCACCCTTGGCTTCCAGGCTGGCCGCCACCTCATCCAGGGTTTCCCGGGTACGGGCGCCAATGACCAGGATGGCACCGGCTTCCGCCAGCTTTTCCGCTACCGCCAGACCGATACCGGATGTGGCACCAGTAACCACACACACTCGCCCTTCAACGGTGCCCTTGAGGGTACGGTCCTTGAACAGGTCCGGATCAAGGTTACGCTCCCAGAAATCCCAGATCACCGAGGCATAATCTTCCAGTCTCGGCAGCTCAATACCGCTGCCCTTCAACACTCGCTCAGTTTCGCGGGCGTCAAAGCGGGTCGGGTAATTGAGGAAAGACATGACGGAAGGCGGAATGCCCAGGTCATCCAGCACAGCACTGGTCAGACGCTTGACCGGCGGCAGGTTTTTCAGGCTCTGTCGAATGAACGGCGGAATAAAGCCAAACATGCGTGAATCGATACGCATGGCCATGCGCGGTGCATGACCTGCGTCGGAGAAGATATTGAGAACTTCACCCACCTTATGGGCTTCCGGGTCGACCAGATGGAAGCAGCGACCATCTTCACCGGCCGCGTGGGCGATGTGATCCATGGCATTGACCACATAATCCACGGGCACGATGTTGAGCCGGCCACCCTCGATACCGATAGTGGGCACCCACTGCGGCAGCGCATGGCGAATCTTCTGGATCATCTTGAAGAAGTAGTAAGGACCGTCAACCTTGTCCATTTCACCGGTTTCTGAGTGACCGATGACCATACCCGGACGGTAGATGCGGAAAGGTACCGCGCAGCTTTCGCGAACTACTTTCTCGGATTCATGCTTGGTCTGCAGGTATGGATGATCGAGCTTCTCCGCCTCCTCGAACATATCCTCACGGAACGTACCGCGGAACAGGCCTGCGGCAGCAATTGACGATACATGATGGAAGCAGCCCGCTTCGAGGTTCTTGGCGGCAGTCAGGGCATTACGGGTACCCTCAATGTTCGCCACCTGCTGGGTGTCTTCATCCGCACCCATGTCATAGATTGCGGCAAGATGGAAGAAATGATCAATGTTGCCCTTAAGCTCGTTGAGCTGTGACTCCTGAATGCCGAGACCGGGGCTGGCCAGGTCACCGGTAACCGCGCGAACCCGATCTGCATCGGCGCCCCAACGCTCACGCAAACGATCCAGTTTGTCGACCGACTGTTCCCTGACCAAAACGTAAACCGTGCCGCCTCTGGCCAGCAGCTTCTCCACCAGGAAACGCCCGATAAAACCAGTACCACCCGTCAAAAAGTAATTCATTGATAATCCATCCTGACTAATGCTCTGTTATTTTTTTAGCGATGCCGCAAGTTATGCATCAACCTGAAAAGTGCGCTTGGCTGATCTTCCAAACGGTTCGCATTGTACTTAAGTGCAGCTGACAAGTATCGAACTTTATTAGAGCATTTGCTCTCTATGTCATTGATTTAATTAGAGCAATAACTCTAAGAAGCCCGCTTCAGACAGCCTGATCCCGGTGCCCTGAGGCAGAGCACACCCCTTGAGACTAGCACAAACGTCTCACAGATCTATTCCCCTAATTCCGTTCGATGCAGACATGAAACCAGCCCCCAGCAATGACATAATCGTTTCAGGACGAACGCCGTTTCATTACAGGCGCATTATTTATCACCCTTGCCCGGAACTTTTCATGCCCAAATCAGATCCTAATGCCCAACGTTACATCGCCATTGCCCGTGCCTGCCTCAAGGCCATCAATGATGCCGCCTCGGATCAGGCCGGCCGCGAGGAGAAAATACAGGCGGTCTATCAGGCTATCGACAACGCCTTCCAGGCCGAGTTTTCTGAATACCGCCAGTCAGTCGCGGTCATGGCCTCGGTACTGGAGCGCATTGCCTCTGGGCAACTGGAGTCTGGCGCCGCGGCCGAGCTCGCTCGCAAGACCCTCGACCAGCAACCGGAAAGCACCCGTAACTCAATCATTCACTGAGTATCCAGCCACCCGTAACCGGAACACAACATGCGCGTGACCCGAGAAACAATGCCTGTACGCCGTTCTACTGCTCTGCAATTATTGACTCTGCTGTGCCTTCTGGTACTGAGCAGTTTCGTCCAGGGAGCTGACGCACCGGTCCAGAGTCCCAACGATCGCAACGACTACCGCCTTGTCACACTCGACAACGAACTGCGCGTATTGCTGGTTTCTGCCCCCGGGTCAGAAAAGGCCGCCGCGTCGCTGAACGTGCGAGTCGGTAGTGGCGATGACCCGGCCGAGCGCGAAGGTCTGGCGCATTTTCTCGAGCACATGCTGTTTCTGGGCACCGAAAAGTACCCGGAACCCGGTGAATACCAACAGTTCATCAAAAGCCATGGCGGCGAGCACAACGCCTTTACTGCGTTCCAGGACACCAACTACTTCTTCGATATTCAGGCTGACCAGCTTGAAGATGCCCTCGACCGCTTCGCCCAGCAGTTTTCCGCCCCCCTGTTTACGGCAGAACTGGTGGAGCGGGAGCGCCGGGCGGTGCATTCTGAGTACACCGCGAAGATCCAGGAGGATGGTCGCCGTTTCTACTCTGCCCGTAAGCAGGCACTGAACCCGGCCCATGCCAGTTCCCAGTACGCGGTGGGCAACCTCACGACCCTTGAAGACACCGAAGAACGGCCGCTGCGCCCGGACCTCGTGCGATTCTGGCAACAACACTATTCAGCCAATCTCATGACTCTGGTGGTCTACGGCCCGCAGAGCCTGGATCAACTCGAAGCGATGATACGCCCGCGTTTCAGCGCCATTGAGAACCACGCACTGCCCCCCCGAGATCACACAGCGCCGCTGTTTGCAGCGGGCCAGCTACCGGCACGGCTGGACGTGGAAGCCCTGCGCGACATCCGCAACCTCACCCTCAGTTTCCCAATCCCGTCGCAACGCGATCTCTACCGCACCAAGCCCGCCAGTTACGTGGCGAACCTCCTGGGCCATGAAGGCCCCGGCAGCCTGCTTGACGTGTTAAAGAACCACGGTTGGGTAGAGAGCCTGTCCGCAGGGGCCGGGACCGATACCGGCGTGGAAGCGACCCTGGAGATCGGGATGGACCTGACGCCCCAGGGCATGGCCCACCAGAATGAAATTATTGGTCTGACCTTTACCTACATAGACAAGGTGCGGGAGGAAGGCATCAGCGAGGATCGCTTCAAGGAAATGCAGCAACTGGCTGACATCGGATTCCGCTTCAAGGAACGTCAGGACCCGATCAACGAAGTCACTCGCCTGTCCATGGAACTGGCGGAAGTGGCCCCCCGTGATGTACTCCAGGCACCGTGGATGATGGCGGACTACGACCCCGACGGCTACCGGAACGTACTGGAGCAACTGAGCCCGGACAATGTTCTGATCTCCGTGCTGGCACAGACGCCTCTCGCCGAAGATGCGCCACGGACACCATGGTACGACACCGCCTACACACTTACCGCACTGGACAGCGAACAACTGGCGGCGCTGAGCGTTCCCGAGACGCTGAGCCAGCAACTGGCGATGCCCGAGCCCAACCCGTTTGTCCCCGAAGATCTCAGTCTGGTCTCCGGGGAAACCATGAAGCAGCCGGAACCGCTGGCGACAAATACAAACCTCGCTCTGTGGTATGCCCGGGATACCCGCTTCGACACCCCGAAAGCCAATATCTATCTGAGCCTGCGCTCACCGATTGCGCGCTCCTCAGCCCGTAACACCGTGCTGACCACGCTCTATGTTGACGCCATCAATGACGGCCTGAATGCCTGGGCTTATCCGGCCCGGCTGGCAGGCCTGAATTACAGCGTTTACCCTCATTTGCGCGGTGTGACCATCCGCGTCGGCGGCTACAGCGATAAACTCCACAGCCTGTTGTCACGAATTCTGATCCAGCTCGCCCATCCGGAGCTGTCTGAACAGCGCTTCAACATAGCCCGCCGCAACCTGCTGGATGACCTGCGTAACAAAGCCCAGGCCCGCCCCGTGGAGCAAACCAGCGAATACGTACAGACGACCCTGCTGGAAGGTGCCTGGTCAGTGGAAGATCGCCTGGCCGCGGCCGAACGCCTGAGTTTTGACGACCTGAAAGAATTTGCTGGCCATTTCATCAACCAGCTCGACCCGGTGATGCTGGCCCACGGCAATCTGACAAAAGCCTCGGCGCTCAACATCACCCATCAGGCCGAAGCACTGTTGCTGCAGGACAGTGAGGCCGTGACCGTTCCCCGCAGCGGCGTGCGCAGGTTGCCCGATGGCGAAACTGACGTCAGCCTGGAGGTCCAGCACCCGGATACCGGCTACACCCTCTATCTTCAGGGCGACAACAACGGCTACCCGGAACGCGCCAGTTTCCGTCTCCTCGGGCAGATTATCAGCGGCCCCTTCTACGAAGAGATCCGCACCCAGCGGCAACTGGGCTACATCGTGTACGCCACATCCTTTGAGATGCTGGATACGCCCGCACTGGGTCTGGTGGTGCAATCACCAGAAGCCGAACCTGAGGCCATAGACCAGGCAGTACGGGAATTCACAGCAGATTTTATAGCTCGATTGGATAACATGGATGAGGCAATGCTCGACCGGGAAAAGCAGGCCGTAATCAGTACCCTGCTCGACCAGGACCGTAAGCTCAGCGATGCCTCTAACCGTTTCTGGCAGGAAATAGACAGGGACAATGCCCAGTTTGACACCCGCGAACAGCTGGCGGAAGCGATCACCAAGATCAGCCATGAACAGTTGATGGCCACCTACCGCAACGCCCTTGAAAAGCGCCAGCGTGCCCTGCGAGCAACAACCTCACGTCAGCCTCAGGACAATGCGGCGCTGACCTCAACTCTGACGGAGCGACAGGCGGTGCCGAACAGCTAATCGGCCGGGGGAGATCAACCGTCAGGGAAGCCCGGCGACTCACGCAGAAATCGCTGCCAGTCACCGGGCTCATCCACATCCCAGCGCGGTTCCAGCAGTGCGACGGTCAGGTGCTTACCCGCAAGTCGTTCGAGGGTCTGGGTCAATACCCGTTCACTTCCCCATGTGATGTCCGCCAGCATACCCGGCACCGTCTTGCGGGCACCAATAAGCACGTAGCCGCCATCGTCCGATGGGCCCAGCACCACGTCGTACTCCCCAAGGGCCGCCAGCGCCGCCTCAACGTAGCCGGCATCCACCGAGGGGCAATCACTCCCGACAATGATCGCCCTGCGATAGTCTGCCAGCCCTGCACTCAGAGCGCGGAACATGCGTTCCCCGAGATCTGCTCCAGACTGCGCCTTCTGTTCGGCCCCAACCGAGCGCAAGAGATCCAGCAGTGGCTGGGCGGAAGCCGGCGCAGGCGCCAGCGCCCGGTCCCACCAGAACTGCACCGGTAGCCCGCTACGCGCCAGGTTCGTTAGCACCTGGCGACTCAGGCGGACATGAGCCTCCATCGCACCCTGCGGCCCCAGAGCGGGAATCAGCCGGGTCTTGACCCGACCCGTCTCCGGCCATTTGGCAAACTGGATAAGGACTGCAGAATGAGAGCAGGTATGGTCAGTTGCGGACATCAGAACGGTACACCTTAGCCAGGGAATCCGGGGAGGCTCCCCGCCAATAGCGCCAGCGCAGGCGCCACATCAGCCAGATGGTACGCCAGGCGCCGTGCTGTTCCCAGCGACGGCTGTCGGTAACTGCCGGATCATGGATGCAATACGGGCGGGAGACCAGACGCAGGCGACGAGAGAACTCCACGTCTTCCATCAGGGTGATCGGGGCAAAGCCTTTGAGTGCTTCAAATACAGGCCTGCGTACAAAAATCCCCTGATCGCCGGTCGCTATGCCGGTCACCCGGGAGCGCCAGTTCATCAACCAGGCAATCAGCCGGAACAACGGGCGCTGCCCGCTGAGGCGGACGTCGAAACGCCCCCAGGCCCGATTGCCATGCCAGAACCGGGTCAGCTGAGCCAAGGCCGTTGACGGCACACGGGTATCCGCATGCAGGAACAGCAGCACATCACCGCGGGCCACAACCGCCCCGGCATTCATCTGCACCGCCCGACCGGGCGCGGACTCCAGCAACCGGTCACACAAGGGTCTGGCCAGGGTGACAGTATCGTCGTCACTGCCTCCGTCCACCACAATCAGCTCATGCCCCTGCTCACGCATTGGCTGCAACGCTGCCAGTGTCGCTTCAATTGTCGCAGCTTCCCGCCACACGGGCATAATCACACTGAGTCTGAACGAATCCGACAAACTGGCCTCCAGCCACGAGTATTCGAGAGCGCCTTGAGCGATGGCGCCGGGCCCGCTATTATACCGGCCTTCAACGCGCAATGCCCCCGTAGCTCATCTGGATAGAGCGTCCCCCTCCTAAGGGGAAGGTAACAGGTTCGAGTCCTGTCGGGGGTACCAGTTGCCCTTCCGCATCAATCCAGATCAATCCTCAACTAGCTGTTTTTAAAATATTTTATTGAAAATCAGCATCCTTATCGATCTACAATATTCCGCCCCAATCTACACTTTCTGGGGGTATATCTGGGGTGCAAACTGAAATGCACCCCGCTATAGTAGATTTTGCACCCCAAAAAAGAGCTCAAGCCCCGCCATGTCCAGGCCCATAAACCTCCTGACCGACAAAAAGGTCCAATCCGCCAAGTTCGAAAAATTCGGCAAGCGAACCAAGCTCACCGATGGAGCCGGGCTTTACCTGGACATCCAGCCGTCCGGGAAGTATTGGAGGATGAAGTACCGGTTTGGCGGCAAGGAGAAAACACTAGCACTCGGCGTTTACCCCGATGTATCACTGAAACTGGCTCGGGAGCGTCGGACCAAAGCACGGGAGCAGATTGCTGACGGCATTGACCCCAATGAGATCAAAAGGGAACAGAAAGCTGCCAAAAAGGAGCAAACGGATACATTCAAAGCCGTTGCGGAGGACTGGCTCAAACTCAAGAAAGGAGAACTTGCCGACAGCACACTGGAAGTCGCGAAGAGAAGGCTTGAAACCTGGGCTTTCCCTAAATTGGGTCACTTGCCGATCAAAGAGATCAAACCGTCAACGGTCATGGAAGCCCTGAGGCCCATAGAGGAACAGGGCAAACACGAGACAGCTCATCGAATCCGGCAACGCATCGGCGAGATCTTTCGTTTTGCAGTAGCGGCAGATCGTGCAGAGATAGACCCCACAGCCACACTGAGAGGCCAACTCAAAACCACCCCAACTCGACATAGGTCTGCAATTACCAACCCGGATGAGTTAGGCAAGCTACTGAAGGCAATTGATGCCTACGGAGGCCATGCGTCCACCATAGCCGCCTTAAAACTGGCACCGATGCTGTTCCTTCGGCCGGGAGAACTGCGAAACGCGGAATGGGACGAGATTGATCTGGACAAAGCTACCTGGGTCATTCCAGGAAAGCGGATGAAAGGTACTCAGAAAGCCAAGAGAGCGGGTCAGGTGCCAGACCACATCGTGCCCCTTTCGACACAGGCCGTCGAGATACTGAAAGAGCTCAAGGTCGTCACTGGACATCAGAGCCTAGTATTCGAATCTGTCAAACGGAAACGGCCACTGTCAGAAAACACTATTAACGTCGCATTAAAATCCATGGGATACGACGGGGCCACAATGGTTGGCCACGGATTCCGTGCAACAGCATCCACCCTACTCCACGAAAAGAACTGGCAGCCAGAGGTAATTGAGCTTCAACTGGCTCACAAGGGTTCTACCCCGTTACTGCGGACACTTCTGAAAAGAGGCACAATGTGCCAAAGGAGTGTTCATGTCCAGACGCAGAAAATATAGCCCAGAGTTCAAACGCGAAGCCATTGCTTTGACCCGCCAACCCGGTGTGAGTTGTCGACAAATAGCTTTGGAGATCGGCATCAATCCCAACCTACTGACCCGTTGGCGCAGAGAAGCGGATGAGGAGACGGACAAGGCCTTCAAAGGCTCTGGCTCTCCCAGAGACGAGGAGGTTGCCCGTCTCAAGCGAGAACTGGCCCGTGTGAAGAAGGAGCGTGATTTTTTGCGCGAAGCGGCAGTGTTCTTCGCAAAGGAGTCGTCCTGAGGTA
>NZ_FNNE01000020.1 GCF_900106945.1 Marinobacter mobilis | reverse complement strand
AAGGAACACCTACCTGACGGGACAGCAGAATGTGCTCACGAGTCTGCGGCATTGGGCCGTCAGCTGCGGAACAAACCAGGATCGCGCCGTCCATCTGAGCCGCACCAGTGATCATGTTCTTCACATAGTCAGCGTGGCCCGGGCAGTCAACGTGTGCGTAGTGACGGATCGGAGAGTCGTACTCAACGTGAGAGGTCGCAATGGTGATACCACGCGCACGCTCTTCAGGCGCGTTATCGATCATGTCGAAAGCGCTCGCAGTACCAGTTCCCCAAACTTCGTGACATACACGAGTCAGAGCCGCGGTCAGAGTGGTCTTACCATGGTCAACGTGACCGATAGTACCAACGTTGACGTGCGGTTTATTACGTTCAAATTTTTCTTTGGACATTCGACCAATCTCCCTAATCAACCAAAGACCGAAACGTTGACCGGACAAATAGTGGAGCTCATGACCGGAATTGAACCGGTGACCTCATCCTTACCAAGGATGTGCTCTACCGACTGAGCTACATGAGCATTAACACTGCAAACTGGAGCGGGCAGCGGGAATCGAACCCGCGTCATCAGCTTGGAAGGCTGAGGTAATAGCCACTATACGATGCCCGCAAGCAATTAGTGGTGGAGGGGGCTGGATTCGAACCAGCGAAGGCGATGCCGTCAGATTTACAGTCTGATCCCTTTGGCCACTCGGGAACCCCTCCGAGTAAGACTTGCAAAATTCGCAAATCTTTCAAAACTTAAAGTGGAGCTGGCGGACGGAATCGAACCCCCGACCTGCTGATTACAAGTCAGCTGCTCTACCAACTGAGCTACGCCAGCTCACATTCGCCTCGTCAGCGAGGGCCGTATACTACGGAGTTTTTTTCAGGGTTGCAACACTTTCACAACCATTTATTTCAACCGATTCAAATCGAGCTGAAAAGTCCGCACGGTCCGCCAAATGCTCCTGAGAGCCAGGAACATAAGCCGCCTCAAAAACGAGGGCGTAGCTTAAATGATTTCGGGGGAATAACGCCAGTACTGCGTGAAGATTCTCAGCATTTCTTTGTGCCAGTACCTGTTCAGCGGCCTCCCGGGACTCGAAAAGCCCCAGGGAAATGGCATTCTCCTGCGCTCCCTCGGTCACCAGATAAGAATCGATACCCCGGCGCTGGATGTCATACAGCAATTGCACCGCCTCTTCCCGGCCGGGGCTTGGCGGGATAATCACCCAATGAAATGGTGGCAACTCGCGGGCCACCTCGATCACCGCGGCACTCTCAGCGTGCGGTTTCGGCAGGAAAGCCACCGCAGAGCCAGCCTCTTCAGCGGTCTCGAACCAACCCAGGCGGACACAATACAGCTCGGAGGAGCCCGTTCCGCCGACCGCTTCCGCTACTTGCTCCGGAGGTTCTCCAAGATCAGCTGAGCCTGAGAGCAACTCCAATTCCGCCACTCTCGGCAAACGCCCATCCTCGCCCCCTTGCCGACTGGTTCGCACGCCCTCAGGGAGCAGAACTGAACTGTAGACCCAGAGCCCGAGATTGAGCGCCAGCAACACCATTGCCAGCCGCTTCATACGTCACACCCTTCAGCGGCAATCGCAGCAACCCCTTCCAGAACCAGGTCCGGACAGTACTCCCCGGTCAAACCATGGACCAGCAGTTCGGAGCCGTCGCCCCCCGTCACATAGGTCGTCGCCAACCCCCACTCCCCTGCTTCAAGGTTGATACGTTCAGCCAATGCCCGCCAATACCACTGCAGCCCGTGAAACACGCACTCCGAGGTGTTAATACCTGGCGCCAGGCTGTGACTGTCAGCGGTGTGATAATCGATTCTTGCCGCATCCTGAGCCAGCCCCCGCAGCATCATCCCGCGCCCGGCCAGGATATACCCCCCGAGGTGTGCGCCGTCGGGAGCAATGAAATCAACGGTGATCGCACTGCCGGCATCCACCACCAGACAGCCCTTGGGGTTTCGCTGCCACGCCCCAACCATGGCATGCCATCGATCCGCCCCCATTTTGAGGGGGTCCTTGTAAGCATTGCGAAGCCCTTTTCGACGGGCCTCACTCCAATAGAACGTCACTGGCGCAGCCACTCTGGCCGCAATCGCTGCCGCCAGTTCCTCACGAAATGGCTCCGACGCCACGGTTGACACGGCTACGGCCTCAACCTGGGCAACAAATGGTGCCAGTCCTGCGAACAATCCCGCCTCCCCCAGCCGACCGACCCCGGACGCCATAACCCCATGCCCCGACTGCAAACGCCACTTCACCCGGGTGTTCCCCATATCGACGAGAAGGATCATGAGGTTTTCCGAAGGCTGATCTCACCAGCTCTCACGGGCCGGACATCCCCGTCATCAAGTTCAATGAGGTAGCTTCCATCAGAGGCGAGTCCTCTTCCGAGCCCCTTAAGATCGCCCTGGGTCGCCTCCAAAAGCTCGCCAGCAAACAGATCCCGCGCCATCCATCGGTCGCGAAACGCTTCGAATCCATCGCTCTGAAACTCATCGAAAGCCGACATCACCGACGCAATGAGTTGCGCGGCAAGCTCATTTCTCTGCCAGTACTGCTCAGGGGCAATCTGAGCCAGACTCACCCAAGGCTGGTCAATGCCGTCAACGTTCTGCATATGGACGTTCATACCCATACCGGCCACGATCTGCACTTCACCTTCCTGAAACTCGCCCTGCAGCTCAATCAGAATTCCCGCCAGTTTCCTGCCCTGCCAATAGACATCGTTCGGCCACTTGAGCTGAACATCGTCGATACCAGACGCCACCAGAACATCCGCCAGAGCAACACCAAACACCAGACTCAGGCCGTCCAGCGCAGCAAAGCCACCCTTAACCCCCAGCCCGAAACTGATATAGAGATTTTCGCCACGGGGGCTTTGCCATACCCGACCTCGACGCCCGCGACCGGCACTCTGACTGTCTGCGATACAGACCAGGGGCAGCGCCCCCACCTTTCCCCGACGCCGAATCACTTCAGCATTGGTAGAATCAACCTGATCAAGAACCAGCAGATCCAAAGCTGGCGCCAGACTGTCCGGCAAAGCTGCTTCGATTACCCCGGATGCGAGCAAATCCACGGGGCCCACCAGGCGATAGCCCTTACCCTTCAGGGTCTCGATCTGGATACCGCGTTCAACTGCCCTCCGAACCTGTTTCCAGACCGCAGTCCTGCTGATACCCAGCTGCTGCGCCAATGATTCTCCGGAATGGACGGCGCCGTCGGCGAGCAAACCGACCAACACTTTGGTTTTCATCATGGTGACTGCCTGATGGAACGTATGAATCAATGCCGGATTAAACAACAGCCTGCCTGAAAAGACAAAACCCGGGGCATAGCCAGCAAAGCAGCGGCGAGACACGCAACAAAAAAGACCCCAGAAAGGGGCCTTTATAAAACCATGCAGCCAGAAGCCCGTTACGGGATAGGGGTGGCGGTCAGGTTCGCATTTATATCAAAATTCTGGAGTTTCACACCATAAATAGCCGTTTGTGCACCGCCGACAGGATGAACCAGATCAATATTGTTTATGGAAAGCTCCCGGAATTGGGTGCGAGCCTGAACGGCAAAACCCAACGGACGGTTCTCAAGATCACTGGCGCTCGGATTGGTCACGTACCGGTATCCTTCTGCCGCTCCTGCATCCATGATCCGTTCGTCGCCACGAGCCCCCGCCACACCCTGGGAATCCACGCCATCGGTTTTCTTGACGACACGGGTCTGATAGACATCGACAGAGATCTCACTCTGAATACCGAAGCTGTTGTCTTCAATGCCATCCCCGTCGAAATCGCCACCATCACTTGTGTAGATATCATTCAGGACCAACTTCATGCCGGTGTCATTGATCGGGGCGCCGCCGCCATCTAGACTGCGGCCGGTTTCCCAGGTCAGAGCATTTCGCCGGGTGTCATCGACCGCCCGCGCGAGTATCTGCCGCATCGCGATGGTCACCCCTTCGGCACCCCGGTCCTCCCAGAGGCCACCAGATGCTGAGCAGGTTGCCGCATCGCTACCGGCACCACCTGCACAAACGGCGCCCGCACCACCGGGGGTAATTGTCATGGTACTGCCGGTTTCGTAGTTCTGGATGACAAAGCGGCCAAAGCTGCCTCCCGTTTCCTTATCACCAACACGGAGATTACCAACGTCCATGGTGCTCCAGGCTTCGCCCTTGATAATCGCGAACCCCTCTGGCGTGACATCGATGGTCATATCCCGCAAATGCATGTCGAAATCAAGGTCAGTGACCCAAAGACCGGTCTGACTGATCTCTCCGTTTCCTTCATCATAGGGATTGGCAATCAACGCAGCACTGCCGTTGGAAACCCTCACATCGGAATTGATGGTAAGGCCATCGCCGCTGGCACCACCTGCCCCCAAAGTAATATGCCCGTCCAAGTCAAAGTCATAGGCAGGATAGAAGCCAAGGGCTAGCAACAGTTCAGTCCCGCCCTGAAGAGGCGCATCCTCATCGCCTACCCGCAGACCGTTAATTCGGTAGCCACCTTTGACCCCTTCAAAGCCTAGCCTGAGACCATCAAAAAACTCGGTGCCATTGATCACGTCGTCGCGAGTGACATTGACCGTAAAGTCTCCCTGCCCCCAGGATTGCAGACCACTGAAGATGACCCTGTTGCCATCTTCGGTATAACTGATATCAGAGGGCGCCAGACTCCATTGGGTTGCCAGCCGCAACCCCTGCTCTCCGGCATCAGCATGACCGCCACCCTGGAGATATATGGCGTTGGTGTAAGCCAGCCCATTCACCGTCTGGTCCTGAAACAGGAAATTCACGTTCACGGCCCCCAGACTCTTGCCACCGGCGCCCAACTCCACCCGCGCGATATTGAGCCCACCTTCAAGTGAGCCCAGCGTCAGCCCCAAGGCCTCCCGGCCCAGCCAGTCGGTGGTGACATCAATACGCAGGTCATTAAACCGGTAGGCGCCAGTGATCCCCTTCAGGGCAAAGGCATGGCCGTCATCGTGATAAATAAAATTCGCGCTGTTGATGATCGTTTCGGAGTCAATATGCAGCCCTTCCCCGGCCCGGCCACCACCACCGATCGTCATTTCACCGGAGAGATCAAAATCACCGCTCAGGCGCCCATAACTGGGCAAACTGAGGCCACTGGAAACATCGACGCTGTTACCATGGTTCAGCGGGTTATTACTGTAACGAATGGCCCCGACACGGTAGTTTCCAGTAATGGAGGGAGCCGTAAACAACAAACCTGTGGGCACGACATCCATGGTGATCCCCATGGCGTCCACACTTAACGTAATATCATCCAGGAACACCTCATTACCATTGGTACGGTAACCGAGCCGACCACCGGTCATGGTGTAGGCGCTATCGAAAGTGTACCCCGCACCACTGAGTCGGCCGCCACTTGCCAGGCGGAAGGTCCCAGTCAGGTTGTGATCGAAAAACACCCCTCCCATACTCACGCCGGGAGCACCAGCGAGTCGGACATCGCCAAACTCAATGCGCCGATCTTCCACCAGATAGGAAAGGTTCAGACTGGCGTCCGCCCCAATATCAAGAGCAATCGAGTGAAAGGCTGCTCCGCTTGGGTCCGTTGCCGAGCCAATCCGGAAATCCTCAAGATGAATACCATTGCCATCGTCGAAATAGGACAGCTGCCCGATGGTGGCGTTGAGATCGAGCTCCAGTGTAATCCCCGTCTGCCCGCTAATACCGGACATCACGGTGTCATCCAGGCTCTGTAATTCCGCCTGCGCAGGGGCCCCTGTCACGACCCCTCCGCAGAACAACACGGTCCACCCTTGTCTGAAGAATCCTTTCATCACGATCACCCCGTCATGGATTTCCGGTTGGGAACACCAGCAGGTTCCCCTCCAGGGTGACGTCACCCTGCATCTGAATGGACAGAATATCGGTCTGCTGAAACCCCGGATCCGTTGGCCGGGCGGTACTGCTGGCCGCGAGTTTGAACTGGACGTCGTTATATCGAACAACGTTGGGCAAGCCCAGCTCCACCACATCGCGATTGAACAGGGCTCCATCTCCCCCGAAGCCCGAATCGACATGCCGGACCCTCAGGGTGAGCCCCTCAAAAGCAAAACTGCCGCGGATATCATCGATTACGAACCAGCCGCCATCCTGCTTCAGGCGATAAGCCAAGCGGGCACCGCATTTCTTTCCGACTTCCCCACAACTCCCGAAATAGCTGTTCTGAATGGGCCCGCCCATCTCATTAATGCTGATATCGCCGGAGAGGTATATTCCGCCCTGCCCCGACACGTCAGACAGGGCGCCATCGTCAAGCAGACTCAGGTCAGCCGCCGCTGCAACGGGCAGGAACAAGGCCAAAAATCCGGCGCATGCCGGCAAGCGACCGCAAATAGAAGCGCTCATGGTGCCAGATCCTGTGTCTGGATTTTCAGGTACTGGATCAACATGCCTTCAACTCTCGCCGAGCCGAAATCACGCGCCCCCACGCTGTAGTTTCCAATGGAGAGATTGCTGCGCAATTCGGGATTGGTGTAATAGTCGTTGTAGAAATCCCATGTCGCCGCGTCGCTGCTTGCCCGCAAACCATCGGCGCCAATGGCGCCTGCTGCGGGCTTAGCTATGGCCTGAACTTCGACAACGAAATTACCGGTGCCATCCACATCGAGAAACATTGGCTGAAACTTATTCCCCAATGCCAGCTCGAGGGCAAAGTCCTGCATGCGTATTCGGGAGCCACAGGAACTGCCATCCTGGCTGCAGGAATTGATCGAGAGTTCCGGGGAATAGAAATTCAGCTTGAACTCTCCGGCCAGCTGGTTGCGGTCGCTGTCGCCCCAGAGCCGAAGGTAACTGCCATCAATCACTGCACTCTGGGCATGGATGTTAAGGTTGGAGGACTGATTAGCGCCCACCGTTATATTCATCTGCAAACCGATATCTGGCCGCTCGCCCGCAAAATCGGCCGTCATTGGCCGGCTGGAACAAACACCGCTGCCTGCCGTTGCCCCAGTGCTGAGACAATCGTAGCCCTCCATCGCGCTGACTTTGGTTGGCGCCGCAATACTCAGGACAGCCCGATCACCGATTCCGAGGTCATTGCCATCAACAACGTCAATAGTAAACGGGTTGACCAAGCGACCGAGGTTGACTGGACTCAGGGTCTCCCCGTAGTTACTTCCGGCGCCGGCGATATACAGTTGGTTAACGACGATTTCGACATCCTGGCCATCGCTGCTCTTTATGCCCCCGATCTTGAAGATCTGGCCGTTTGCGACATCAGTGCCATGGGCAAACTTGAAATCCTCTAGAACCAGACCAATACCGGCACCGGAAATATCCGACAGCTCGTTTTCCGACATGCTTTCCAGCTCGGCACTCACCATGGCCGGCAGCATACCCATCGCTGCTGCCATAAAGGGAGAGAGCCACCGTCGCCGCGTTTGTCTTGTTATTCGGGCCATACCTTGGTCCTGTCAGAAGAGACCCCGTCCACGGTCAATGTATTCTGAACGATAGCGATCGATACCATTTAACGCCTCATTCAAGTTAACTTCTGCGACGCCGTTTGGGATATTGAAAAAACCACCGGCAGTCGCATTCACGAAGTCCTGCGCCGACGGATTTGTCTTGCTCACGTCTTTCAGCCAATTCACCGCCTGCGTCTGAAATGACATAAAAGCACCGCTCTCAGCGCCGGTTATCCTGCGCTGTCCGCCAACTTCCTCGATCTGACCGATCGGAAAGCTGCTGTACATATCAAGCTCAAAACAGGAGTCGATACCCAGCACCAGACAATCCTGGGCGTAGACATAGATATCGCCGCCGGGACAACTGAAAAAACTACAGTTGGGAACATCTATTCTTGAGCTGGATCCCCAGCCGATGAGGTTCTTTACCGACCACCGGGTGAACGAATTGGCACCTTCCAATACGAAACGCTCGCCGTCCGGAATGCCGATATACTGGCCTCGAATCGGGTCCAGCGAGCCAAGGTTGGGATCTCCGTCCTCTCCGTAAACCAGTTGCGCCTTGGTCCTGAGCGGGCTATCACCCTCGAGTAGGGGCGTCAGCAATACAATCACCTGGTCGAAGAAGTTACCTTCAGAACTCGCGGCCCTCAGGCCCTCACCGTGATCGACGATATCCACGTTGACATTACCCGTGAGTGACTTTATCGAGCCCGACAGTACCCCCATCGAATTTCCGAACCCCAGACGAATGCCAACGACCTCCTCGGTCGCATCATCATAGGCAAACTCGAGGAACGGGTTTTCAATCGAGAAGGGGACAATCTCGCCTTCGCCGTAGGCGGAACCGTCGGCCTTCATGATACGTGCCGCATCAGGGTGACGGTCGAAATAGGCCTGACTGTTGATGTAACCAAGCCCGAAGTCCTCGATCAGCACGTCAGAGCTGCCCGGGTCCTCACCACTGCGCTCATAGCGCCCCAACTCAAGCACATCAACATTCGTCTGGATGTCGATATTCATGCCCAGGTTCACCCGGGTATAGGAAGTGTTATCTGCCGCATCCGGGTGGTTATAACGGTCTACAGAAATAAACGCCTGACCGGTGATGTCGGACAACGCCTCATCGGTTATGGGCGTTAGTTCGGCGTGCACCGTCACTGAAGAACTGGCAACGGCCGCTGCCAACAACCACGGTTTAAAGTCCATAATCATCATTTCACTCTCGCCGCCGCTTGCCTGGCAGATTGTTGTCTTTATTGAGCGTCGATGAGCATCTCTGAGTGTCTGGCTGTTATTTGTTGTACGCCAGTTATCAGAAAGTCTAATGCGCTTACTGATCAAAGGCTGTGCGCCGGGTCATAGATTGGCAAATTCATGACAGCGATTTTCAATGTGCGAATTATTGAACAGCTTCACGACGAATTGTTGTCGCCCGTGCCGATAGTTCGCAATGGGAGGCGGGCGCTAGAGACACCGCCTTGCGGTCCGCTCATAGCGAACAAAGGAGACTCCACGCAGGTAGGAAGATGCGTCAGTTACAGCCGGTTTTGGATGGACGGATTGAGGCCATGAAGGCAGTTACGGGTTAATCTGGGTGCGACTGAAGGGAGAATAGGTTTGGGAGAGGCAAGGGCTCGCCCTGGGACAGTGATTCAGATTGCTCAGGGCTACCGCCCTTTGGCACCCGCGGGCATTCCCGCAGGTCTGCTGTATTTTCCAGCCACAAATAAAAAACCCCAGTACCATTCGGTACTGGGGTTTCGTATTAGGAGCCTGACGATGACCTACTCTCACATGGGCAACGCCACACTACCATCGGCGCAGGACTGTTTCACTTCTGAGTTCGGGATGGGATCAGGTGGTTCCAGACCGCTATGGTCGTCAGGCAAAACTGATGATCACTGGGAAAGGATGAGAAAGAAATGAGCGATTTCGTCGTTATCCGCAATTGTCTTGGGTGTTATATAGTCAAGCCGCACGAGCAATTAGTACTGGTTAGCTCAACGCCTCACAGCGCTTACACACCCAGCCTATCAACGTCCTGGTCTTGAACGGCTCTTAAGAAGGCTCGAGGCCTTAGGGAGATCTCATCTTGGAAGGGGCTT
>NZ_FNNE01000013.1 GCF_900106945.1 Marinobacter mobilis | reverse complement strand
GGCATAGCACGGCTGGGGCAGGCTCTGATTCCCCAGAAGGTCGCCAACGGGGACCATCAGTTTCTGGTAACGGTGGTACATCACCAGCGAATTCAACACCCCATGACGATCTGCCCGGGCGTTCACCCAGGCATCAAACTCGTAAAACGGCGCCTGCGTGATGGTGGGGTTACCTTGTTTTCGGAAGGGAGCCTTTTTTGGGTAAGTCCAGACGGTGACCAGGCCTGTGCGGCGATTGAGCTCCCATTCAGGCCCCCTGCCGGTTTTCAGGAGCCACTTTGGGAAGAGGTTGAACATGATTTTGGTGAGCTGCCAAACTGCGAGCGGGAGAATCGTACAGATAGCCACAAATATAAATAGGTCTTTTTTAGAATCAATCAGGTATGGGTCATTACCAAAAGTAAAATAGAACAACAGAGAAACAACGATAGATAAGGGCCCTAAGGTAAAGAAGGCAAATTTTGAGAGGATACCCACAAAGTCAACAGCAATAACCCGAAACGCCATACGGGCGTGACGAATGCACTCGTGGTCCATTCGGCCCTGGTAGCCGACCCCCGCCAGGGGATCACCCTCTCTCTCAATGCGCCGCAAGCTCTTGGGCGGGACCCTCGACAGTATTGAGGCCGGGGCCACATCCTGGGCATTCCCCCAAGGCAATCGAATACTACCTGTCCGGCCAAGCGTTGACCGGTTGGCATCCCCGCGTTGGTCTTGCTGGCTTGGGATCGACTCCGGACGATAGGCTCCGAGGCCATAGTAGCCGCCGGAGGTGGTAGCCAATGTAAATGAATTATTGATAGGGATGACCATGAAAGCCTACTTAGTCACGCTAACATGGCCCCTCGAGGCTCATCGGGCAATGGCAAACCACGACCCTGGATGTGGGCATCGAGGATACAGGCATGATGAAAGTTCGTCTCCCGCAGACGGTTTTGCCACCGTTGTTCGTGGTTCTTGCGCCAGTCCTCCCGGGTGATCTTGCGCCACTTGCGCGGGTCCCGCCCCGTACGTTCATCGTGAGCAGCGGTCACCGGGTCTCGGGCGCGGAAGGGCTCGAAGATCGGCACGTCTGGCAGGGGACCGCTCACGTCCATAAACTGCTGGATCATGTCCCAGTAGGCATACACTTCCTTCTGGTTCATGGCGTCGGTGAGCAGGCCTTTCATCCACAGTTGGTGTGTGCTGTAACGGTGCTGTAACACCAAGTTGAAATAGCGACCGCCGCGGCCTGAGGGGGTATGCACCAGGTAAGCGTCGAACTCGATGAAGGGCGCCTCGAAGACGGTCTTGCCCTCCTTGATCCGAACCAGCCCTTCCCGGCGGTAAAGGCCTGTGGGATTGGCTCGCTGACGCTTGTCGGTGAGGTAGGCTAGCTGCAAACGGCCATACTTGCCGCCGAAGTAGCCTATTGCTATGAGTAAGTAAATGAACTTAAAGGTATCGTATATCCACAACACACCTTTGATGGATGGTTCTGTAAATATGACTTTAAGAATTAAAAGACCTAACGGAATTAAAAAAACGAAGAAGGCAAGTAAAGAGCACATATACAGCATGTACAAGAAGCCTTGCAGTCCACTCAGGAGGCCCTTACTGACCGAGAACACCGACTCCCCCCAAGGATAACCATCCTCCGCATCCTTATCGCTCTCAAACAAGCGGGCGTAGGCCAGTTGCGCCTCTATGGTGTTGGGCACTATTGGATTCTGATTGTGCCCCCAAGGCAGGCGCTGGAAAGCCCGGTCCATGTCCGGGTGCCCTCCCGGTGGCAAGGCCGGGATGGCATCGGAACGATAGGCGGTGGTTTGATAGACATCATTCATAACGGGTCAACTCGTAATCGTGAGCCAGCGAGGGTTGTCCCCGCCGCGTTCCGGTTCGTCTGCCGCAGGTACCAGCGGTTGGTCCATATCGCTAGTCGGCAACAGACCGCCGTTGCCCAAAGCAACCTGCACCTTCGCCGTCAGCTTTTCCAGGGAGCGGAAACGGCCCATGCCGCGCCACTGGGGTTTGGGCACATGGAAGCGCAACATCTGGCGTTTGGCGTCGTAGTACACGAACTCGGGGATGAGGGGCTTCACCTTACCGCCCAGGTTCCAGGTTATCCAGAAATGGGCCTTGAACTGCTCTTCGGGTCGATCCACTAACAGGAAGGCGGCGGAGCTGACAGAGATCACATGCCCTTCGGGGCGCTGGCTTTCAAACAACCAGTTCTTTTCCTCATCAGACAACAGGCCTTGGTCATTACATTCGGCCAGGTCAGCGCTGGCCCCGGTTAGCGGGAACAGAGCCCCCACCAGGAACTGGAAGGCATCTTCCGGTGCACTGTGGAGATGTTGGAACTGACTGGCAGGTTCCACCTTGCCAAATGGCCCGTTCTTTAGCCAGGTTTCTAACGCATCGTCGGTGCGGACAATGGCCCACACCAGCGCCGCCAAGGCCACAATGATTGCGACAGCGGCCAAAGCTGCCGCGAAGCTGATGCCTAAAATCGGCACCAAGCCCGTCTTGGCCAAGTGGGAGAACATAAACACGCCAAAGGCAGCTGCTGCTGTGAAGTACCCAACCGCAGCATCATGGTCGTTGGCCTGAACCCGCTGAATGCCTTCCCATAGGGCTAATACCACCTCCAGGGCTGCACCTGCGACGCCTGCATACTTGGCGAAGGACAGCACCTTATCAGAAAATAGCCTCCCGGCAGCCCACCTGAGCTGGGGGTTACGAATATCTCTTACTTCCAACCGAGGCCTGGTGAGCCAAGACAAACGTGTTTCCTGGGCCAAGTTCTCGGCTTCGACAATATGTCCAAGCCAATACATAAGGTTGAATATTCCATAAGCAATTGCGGTTGCTTCTTTTACTGGAATTCCCTTATCAAAGTCTGAAGAAAGAAACGTATGAACGCTATTGATGACATTAAATCCAAAAACCCCCACCATCCCGGGTGGCGCCCAGCGCATCAACTCGTTACCAATCCGGCTCGTTAAGCCCTGTGACATCCTGGCGGCAATACTGTCTTTATGGGCTAGGAACATCTCCACTTGCACAGACGCGGTCGGATTAGCGCCCTGGATACCTGCCACAGAGACCGCATTGGCGATCATCTTGCCATTGCCGTTGCGAATAACGGCGTAATTCCCCTCCATGCCGGGCCCTACCCGGTTGACCACACCGCCTTTGGGGCGAACGATTTGGCTACCACTGGCTTGGCGCAAGGCGTCATTGATGGCCTCGGTCGAGAAACGGGCAAGACCGGATTCCTGATTACCGAAGCGGATGCCCAAGGGCACCATCTCCGGATTGGGATTCGCCAGCAGGGGATTGGCATGGCCCACCACAAGCGCCCGCAGGAACGGGTTGCCCATTTTCATGTAGCGGGTCGGGATTTGTAGGGTGTCAGTCGCATGGTAGATCGGACCATCGCCAATCTTTCGCAGCAACGCCCGCTGGACGGTGAGGTAAAACTCGCTGCTAAGGTCGGCCATTAACTGGCCTAGGGTGGTGTAGGACACTTGGACCCAGCGCAGCAGGACAGGGTCCGACATCCGGGCAATGCTATCGACAACGGTCTGGCGTTCCTGTTGGCTCAGGTCGTACTGCTCTCGCAGGGCTTCAGGCAAGTCGCCGACCGCCGGACGTTGTGCCTGGAGCCATTGCATAAGACCCGGCCGGGGCTTACCTGAGCCGTCGTTTGGCTCCACTCGCCACTCGCTGATGTCATCGCCCAGTGCTTTGTCTAGGGGCACCTTATCTGCGTCAACGGTCATGAAAGCAGACAACCCGGTTTGTCCCCGCACCAGTTTCTCGATATAGGCGACACCAGCCTGGTCTCGATAAGCTTCCCGATCTCTCGCCACCTTACCCACCAGTGGATCAAACTGGAATACTGACGTGTCCAGATAGGTAAGCAGAGAATTCAGGGTCTGCAAGGCTATGGGGTAGCTTAGACCGTTGAGCGAAAACAGGTCGTTAAATACCGGAATGGCGCTGTTTTCCAATAGCTCGATTCGTCGCTGGGTCAAGTCATAGCATGTGGCCCGCCAAGACTCGCGTTCGCCCTTACGGAGCGCCTCGTCCAGCTTCTCGGTATCCACGGCGTGGCGATAGTCATCAAAGGGACCACGCTCATAGCCCTTGTGGTCGAAGATGGCCGAGTGCACTAGCATGGCACTCTTGAAATGAGGGTGGTCCTGAGTGGCCTCTGCGACCGCCTTCAGGTGGGTCAGATGTAGGCCAGTCTGACTGGTGAGCCATTCCAGCTCAAACAGAACGTCCGGCAATAGTACCGCAGGGATGTGACGCCCCCTCAAGGGTGCAAGCTGATCCTCTTCCTCAGTTGCGGACACCAAGCGATTGCGGACTTCATCCAACAAGTCTTTGCGGGCGGTCTCCGCATTGTCTGCCTGCAGCTCGCCGACACCCGCCTGACTATCAGACTGGGTCCGCCAATCCTCTCCAATCAATTCGTCCATCCAGCGGTTCAGGCCGCTGGCAACGTCAACAGTCTCCGCTGCCTTGCACACATAACCTTCCTGGCGCTCCAACTCGTCCTGAATGCGGTGGAGCACCGTGTTGTCCCGTTCCAGACCACCACCGCCCAGAGACTGGGTCACTCGAAATGGATTGGATGCGTCCTTTTCCCGCCCCGGATCTCGACGGCGGCAGGGGGCGGCCTGGTCTAGCGGCATCCATCCTAAGCCCGCATGGGCCTCAGGACCAAACCGGCGACCGTGCTCATACCTGTCCAGCCCACCCAGGTTCTCACAGCGGGCCTGACGACGGGCATTGATCGCCTGGGCCCCTTCTTTACCATAGGCGGGTATGCCCGTCAGTTCCCGGTAACTGGCTGGCAGGTGAATAATATCCTGGCCCGATTCCAATGACTCGATGTAGTCCCAACTCCACTGCTGTTCTGACCAGGCCAGTTCGACGTCACCGATGGTCCATTCAGCACGAGCAACCCCCTGGAAGCGGGCTGGTACCCAGAGAGTGTCCATAGCGACGCTCACGGCAGGTCGATCGTCCAGCCTGGCCCGATCTTCGGGCGCATTTATCAGCTTGGCCTGCTCTCGCCAACAGGCCAAGTCGATATCCCTGAGCTTGCCGTTTTCGTCTGTTTGGAGTTCCCGCCAGAGGATACCTTTCCAGAACACGTAGAGGTATCCAGGACGTAGCAATGCCTGGCCCCGCGCGCCTTCCACCCAAGGCAGGCTCGCCATTGGATAGACAGGGAACAATAGGTTGGACTGTGTGCGGCCCGTGAGCCGGGTTGGTTGCACGTTGTCAAGCAGGGGGAGTCGCAGCAGACCTCCCTGCTCCGTTTCGATCGTCATTGCCAGGGTGTGATCAAAACGCTCGGCGCGATTCACCACATAGTCGCATTCGTAACGCTGGTGCCATTGCTTCTGGGCCATGGTGAGCGCATTAACGACTTCTCCGTTTTTCTCCAGCACAAGCCCGTGACCTGAGTGAATGTCCGTGCCCGCCACTTCCACATAGAGCCGCTCAGGCTCCTTGCAAGGAGCCGCCGCAGTAATGCCGCTGGTGTCTGTCATGCGTGGGTATCCTTCCAATTCCGTTTGGCCGCTAAGCCTTGCCGAATGGCATCCAGTTTTACGTTGTCCAGATGCAACCAGCCGTCCTCCAGCTGCTCGATATCAGATGAATGCTTTATCCCAACTTCACCGAGGACAGCTTTGTCATCAAGCAACCATAGCCACTTTGTTATAGGGCCATGGAGCTTCGCGCGTTCGGCAACGCTTAACTCGGGGTACATGGCACTCATGATCCAGGCGTCGTGAAACCGGAACATCGCATCCGCTCCCTCTCGGACACGGACCGACACCAGTGTACGTAAGTGGTGACCAACGCCAGCCAGGTCCTGCTCCGATCCAAGCAGCGATCCTGCCAGGCCAGGAAAGTCTGTCCGCCAATGCCTTATCCAACTATCTGGCTGATCAAGCTTGAGCAAGACCGGGCTCACCTTCACCAATTCCGTATAGGGACCACCTTGGTAAATGGATAACCACTCAGGGCTCGGAATCGACGCGTATATCAGTTGAAGAGTGTCATAGCCAGGATCGGCCCCTTCAAGAATGGCGTACCAGTTCAGGCTGTCGTCAAAGGCATGGCTACTGGCGGCCTCACTTAGAGCAAATTGGCGCATCAGGCGCTCTCCCGACAGTGGCAGTTTTCAAGTGGGCATCTGCCATCAGGCTGCTCCATACACTTATCGACTAGGGCGAGGTCTTCAACAGCCGCCACTTCCAGTGCGGCAATCATGTCATCGGGTTTACCAATTGCCCTTAGACCAACCTCCGCCAAGGCCACCGGCGCAACCGCCCCGCCATTGGCATCCACCAACCCCGGCATTCCCGGCATCTGCACCCCCTGCCCTGACCCACTTCCCGGCGAACCACCACCGTTGAGTTTGATCGCTGGGCCGCTGAGGGCGACGCCGCTGGGGTCGATTTTGACGAAGCTGCCGCCGGCTTTGAGGGTGATTTCGGCGCCGGCTTCGATGACGGCTTTCTGGCCGGCCTTGATATGGAGTTCGGTGCCGGAGTCGGTGAGCCAGGCGGTGCCGGCTTTTAGATGAAGAGTGCCGGTGACGTTGAAACTGTGGTCCTGGCCAACCTGTTCGCGGCGTTCGCCGTCTACGGTCAGGTGGTCACTGGCTTTGATGTGGCTGATCCGTTCGTTCTCCACCGTCAGGTGGCTGTCATGTTTGATGACCTCGGTGCGGTCGTTCTCGGTCAGCAGGTCCAGGTCTTTCTGGGCGTGGAGGTAGATCTGTTCCTGGTTGGCTTCGTCTTCAAACCGCAGCTCGTTGCTGCCCTCGCCCTTGTGGGTCTGGGTTTTCAGCACCGTTCGGGTTTTGTGTTCCGGCAGTGCGTAGGGCGGCGTGTTGGTGGCGTGGTAGGTGCGACCGGTGATGATGGGTTGGTCCGGGTCACCGTCGAGGAAGCTGACGATGACTTCGTGGCCGATCCGTGGCAGTGCCATAAAGCCGTACTGGCCACCGGCCCAACCCTGGCTGACTCGGAGCCAGGCACTTGAGTGTTCGTCGTTGCCTGAATAGCGGTCCCAGGGGAAACGCACTTTCACCCGGCCGTGTTCGTCGCAGTGGATTTCTTCCCCGGCCGGGCCGGTGACGATGGCGATCTGGGGGCCGTCCATCAGCGGTCGGTGGCTGGCTTGTGGCCGCCAGGTGCGATCCGCCGGGATGGCCTTGAATTCGTTGTGGTAGGTGGTGGGTTCGCTCCCACCCTCTTCTTCCAGGGCCTGGGGTTGGCGGCCGGTATGCTCGACCCCGGTGATCAGCCAGTCGCGGTTGAGGTTGTCCTGGTTGTGGCCAGTCAGCGGCAGCTTGGTGCCCGCAGCGACGTCGGGGCGGTTGCTCTTGCCGCTGGCCACGCTGGCGTTGTTACGCAGGGCGTCCAGTTTGGCCTGGGTGAAGGCGGTGCCGCTGGCATCGGCCTTGAAGCGGCCCGGGTAGTCGTAATGTTGGTAATCGTCGCGCTGGCCATCCAGGTTGGTGGCGGCGCGTTCATGCATCAGGGCGTAGGCGGGGTTCTGGAAGGTGTAGTCCTTCATCGCCACCGAGGCGGCGCGAACCCGTTCCCGGTAGTTGAACGCAAAGACCGCCGGTTGCCGACTACTGCCGCCGGCGGCGGCGTTGTAGGTGGCCTCCGCCAGGGTGAGAGTGTCGCCGTGATGGTCTGAGATCGTCAGTGGCTGGGTATCGGCGTCGAGGTCAAACCGGTAGTGCCAGCCTTCTTCGGCGGCCAGGCGCTGAAGGAAGTCCAGGTCACTTTCCCGGTGCTGGACGCAGTATTCCCGTTCTGCCGGGGTGCGTTTGAGGTCAAAGACGGTATCGGCGATACCGCGCTCTTCCAACAAGGTCTTGAGGATCTGGTCCGGGGTCTGGGTCTGGAAGATGCGGCTGTTGTGCATCAGCCCCAGCCGCCACAGCGGGGGTTCCACCACCCCCTCGTAACGGGTACGGCGGTGGCCACTGTCGCCGCGGGCGAATTCGGACACCACACCGGTGAAACGGCGCAGCAACTGGCCGTCCTGCCATACCGCCAGTTCGACCGGTTGTTCCAACACCTCGTTAACCGCAACGGCGGGGTCAAAGCTGGCCAGTTCCAACTTGCCATGGAATAGCTGGGACAGGGCTTCGGTAAATTCGAAGCCGACCACGGCGAACAGGTCAGCGGGAAGTTCGCCGACACGCACAGTGAATTGCAGTCCGGTTGCCTGGGGCATGTCTTCAGTCCTTGAAGAGTTTCTCAGGAGGGGGACAGAATTGAATTCCGTCCCCGGCCATAGGTCAGTTGCTGACGCCGCTGCCGCTACCAATCAGAGTGCCACCACAGGTCACCGCATCACCGGTCAGGGCAACGGGTTTTCCTTCAATCAACACGGTGGGATTGCCTGCGGCCACAAATCGTGGGTGCGGCGGATGCTTGGGCTTAGAGTGGATCGCCAACGGATCCCCCTGACGGGCAATGGGTTTGCCATCCAACAGCACGGTGGCGCTGCCCGCGATGACCGGGGTGGGGGGAAAGCCTTCGTGGTCGGTGCCGATATCACCCAACAGGACAATATTCCTGGTCATGCTGTTACCTCCTTGGTAGCACTACCCCAGCCTTCCTGGCCGGGGGTGGTTAAGCTGCGGGCCCAGTCTAATACAGACTGCGGGGTATCCGGTACCCTGCAAGCAGCTGCTGTGTGAACGGGTTGGTATTGCTGGCGGCGTGGAGCCGGTAACGCATCTCGCCGTCATCCAGCTGGAACTTCACATCCACGGCGCTTGCGCTAACCCCGGTAATGTCAGCCCGATCCAGGAGCCGGAACAGGGCCCAGGGCCCGGTCGTCGACAGGCTGCGGGGTGATCGGTTGAACGCCGTCGGCACCAGGGTGATGCGACTTTCCACGCTGTCGCGCAGGGTGTTCGGCCACACCAGCGGGATACTCTGGCGGGGGCCGTGGCTGAACTCCACCAGCTGGCCATCGATGTTGACCACACTGCGGCGCTTGTTGGACGACAGGTTAACCGGTTCCATGGCGAACTCCACATCCAGGGTTCCGTTGCGAGTGAAGAACGCCTGACGAATCTGCTCCGCCTGCTCCAGTGCTGCCAATACATCCCGCCGGACCAGGGACGCCCGCCGCGACATCAGCACGTGTTCCGGGTGGTCTTCCAGAAACAGCTTGAGGTTGTCATTGTAGAAGCTGTTGAGCACGCCGTCCGGACCGAAGAACCGCTCGAAGTCCTGCAACGCCGCGTCCCGCCCGGCTTCCGGGGTGAACGGATAGTGGCGTGCCAGGGTCTGCTGGAAGGGCTGATAGACATCCCGGTACCACTGCCGCTCCAGCTGGGCGACCGCCCGGTTCAACACCACCCGCCAGCTTTCCGTCGCGAGCTTCTCCAACATTCGATCCAGCGGAGCTGGCTGGTTATCCGCCAGCCGTTGCAGGGTGAAGATGGGGTCGGCGCCCTGCAGCCCCATTCGGGCCCGGGCCGCGGCCAAGGCCGCCTTGCCCTGATCCGGCGCTTCCTGGATACCCCGCAGGTAGATGTGCAGGCTGGTGAGTACCTCCATGATCTGGTCGAGGCCACTGGGCTGGTCGCCGTCCTTGTCCAGAAGTTCATTGAGGTCGGTGAACTGGCGTTCAATGCCCTGGGTCATGCGGAAGTGGGAGGATTGGGCCAGCACGGTATCCCTCAGCTCCCCCCCCATCGCAGGCTCAGGCATCAGCACGGTGTGGTGGCGAACCTGGGTCAACAACTGTCGCAAAGGCTGGTGACCACTGGTCAGACTTTCCAGTATCCGTACTCCGTGGTTCAGGTCCTCAAACCGGTAGATGTCCAACCGGCTCAGGGCCAGACGCCAGGTGTCGGCGTATTGGCGGGCGTACCGGTCCTGAAGTTCAGCCAGCAGCTGTTCCTCGTCGGCGGTACTGAAGTCGATGTTATCCCGGCGCCCCAGTACCCAGGCATCGATCAGCGCCAGCTCGGTGGCCGCCCCTGACTCACGCAGGAAGAAGCGTTCCAGGCCATCGCGGGTCAGCATGCCGGGAATACGCAGCGGATCGACCTCGTCGTCGATGTCATCCGGCAGAGGCCGGCCCAAATCGTCCAGGCGCGCAAACACCGCGCTGAACGCCGGACCGGACGCCCGGCCCAGGTTCATGGGGGTCTGGAACTGCTCCACCGCATCCTGTTCCAGTGACTGGTAGACACGGTCGGAGGTTGCTACCCGGCCGAGTTCATCCTGGGCCCATTGAACGCTGCTGCGGAATGGCGTCAGCGCCATATCCGCCGCCCGGTCGCCGGCGGCAACCATGGCCGCCAGGTCGGTATACTGCAGGGCATAGTCGAGGTGGCGGCGAAGTCGCTGCTGGACACTGCGCTGGCCGGGGAATCGCTGCTGCCAGAAGCTGTCCATATACCCCACCACAATATCAGTACGTCGCCCGCTGCCGTCGTAGAGCATCCGCAAGACCCGCAAATGGCGCAGGCGCTCGCTGCTGCTGTCCGGAGCACGGCTCATCTCTTCACTGACTCCCAGCATCAGCGCTGGCATGAACTGGTACGCCAGCATATCCAGGTAAGAGGCTTCTACCGCCGGGCCAACCCGGCGGCCCTGGTACAACCCCATATCGGCCACCACCGGCCATTGCTCCCGGTAATCACCAAACGCCAGGGTGGCCTGCCGGAGCTGGTCCAGCGGGTCCAGCAGGTTACGACCGGTGGTGTCGGGCTCGTAACCAATTGGTTGCCAGTTCGCGAGAAACTGGCGGACATCCTGCTCCACTTTGGCCGCGGTCTCGGCGTTTTTGAGGAAGTAGTGCTGCCAACCGGCGGTCATTCCGAGGCCTGCCGTCAGGGCAACCACGGCGGCCATGGCCACCCGGCGCCGGCGTTGGCGCACCACCCGCAGATTGTCGCCAGCGAGCCCGGCTTCCGGATAAATGACTGACGGGAACAGTGCATCGGTAAAGTAGCTCTGGGACTGGCCACCGCGCTGGGCCGGCTGGATCGGGGCAGCCAGGCCATAGCTGGCCGCCGCTGCGGAGATAAAGGCGTCTTCCGGCACCCCTTCCTGATACACCGAGGTAAAGAACGTGCCACGCACCAGGGCCGGGGTGGAAAACGCATCCGCGCACAGGGCGTCCGTCAGGAACTGGGCCAGCGCGGGCTGCAATCCCGCGACCTGGCGGGTGAATGAGTAGGCCGCGCTGCGTTCCTCGCTGTCACGAATGGCCATCAGGACGTCCGGCAGACCGTCGTTGAGCTGTTCCACCATGTCCCGGTACTGCGCGTCAAACTGGCTGAGCCATTCGTCCGGATCACGGCTGTCCACCCGGAAGGTAAACCCGAAAGGCTGCTGGCGCTCATCTTTGCTGATGCCACGAAAATACGCGGAGAAGCCATGGAGCAGGTCCATTTTGGTGAAGCTGATGTACACCGGCAACCGGGCCCCCAGCCGCTCCATCAGTTCCCGCAACCGGGTACGCAACAAGACCGCCTGCGCCTTGCGTTGGTCCGGGGCGCTGACACTCAGACGAGCCAGGTCAACGGCAAGCACCACGCCGTTCAGCGGGCGACGGGAGCGATTCTGCTCCAGCCACTGGATAAAGTGATGCCAGAGCCGCTCCTCCATCGCGCCGCCGGCGCCATCACTACTCCTCTGGCTCAGCAGTTCGCCATCCGGGTCGATCAGCACACCCTGGTCACCCACCCACCACTCAAAGCCCAGCGGATTACGTTCGCTACGGGTGTTGCGGGTGACGTTGGTCAGGGTGTAGGTCTGCCCGGAGCGCTGGATCAGACTGCTCTTACCAGCGTCCTCCAAACCCATCACCAGATACCACGGCAGCCGGTAAATGCCATGCCGGCCCGGCAGGTTGTCTTTCAGCGATTTGAGCTGGCGGTCCAGCAACCGTTGCTGGCGTCGTTCATACACCAGTACCGGGTCTTCCTGTTCCATTTTCTCCTCGGCCTGGGCCTTGTTGACCCGGCCCAGGCGCCGGGCGAGCACCGTGCCCCACACCAACACCAGTAGCAGCACCAGCCCCAGACTGACCAGCGCCCGCATCTGCCAGGCCGCCAGCGGATATTCATGGTTGATCTCCCAGCGCGGCCCCAGCCACCAGGTCGCTACCAACAGCCCCACCACCCCCAGGACCAGGGTGACCGGGGCCGCGTTCCTGAGGTAAGGCAGCAGCCAGCGGCCCACGAGTAATACTTTTCTCCACATGGTTTCCATTCCGCTTGTTCCTATCGTCCGTCTTTGTGCAATTCCGTCTCTGTCCAATTCCGCACTACATCAACCGTTCCAGGCGGGCGATCAGGCCCGGTTCCCAGTCGTCCAGGGTCAGCGCCCGGGTCTGTTCCTGAAGGTCGCGTACCTGCTGGCGGGCCAGGGTTTTCATGCCGCTTTCACGCAGCAGCTCCGTACACATCAATCGCCAGTAAAACCGGTCCCGGGGCTCCTTGGCTTCGGCCAGTCCGTCTTCCAGTCCCTGCATGGCCGGGCCAAGCCCGTCCCGGGGCAACAGTTCCGCCGCCCGTTCATAAGCCTGCTGCCAGCCCGACCCGCTGCTGCCGGATTTCGCCGGTGATGCCAGCAACCAGTCGGCCACCGCCTTGGGCAGAAACGGCGTACCGTCGTTAAACGTGAGCGCCTCCAGTGTGGGCAAGCGGTCGAGGAAACGACGCAACGCCAGGCGGATGGCCTCACTGCAGTCACCGTGGCCGAGGGCATCCGCGACCTGGGCACTGAGCCAGTGGCCTTCCAGCCAGAACGGGCTTAACGACAGGCTCTGTTCAATTCTTTGCCATAGTGCCAGGTCCGGCCCCTTGGCCAGGGCGTCGCGATAATCCGCCACCCGGTCGGCGCTCACCGCCGCCAGGTCGGTCTTGACGCCATCACGACTGGGCGGCTCTGCACTGATGCCGTTCCAGATCGCGTAGCGGCGCAACTGGTATCCCAGGGTTTCCGCCGGGGACAGGTCGGTCAGCAGATCTGCGACCTTGAGCAGGCTCTGGCGGGTCGCCCGCTCGTTGCCGGCATCCAGGGTCAGGTCGCCAAGAGAGGGCGTCGCGGCCGCCGCCGGGGATGATGCGGGAGGTGATTCAGGGCGTGATGACGAGGGGGCCACTGGCGGCTCACTCGCGGCCTGGTTGGCCGCCGGTAAACGCTCGATCTGGCGTTTAAGGTCGTACAACCCATCATCCGGCAGGCCCTGGGCGGTGGCCTGGGTAATCAGGCACTCCACCAGCGTCAGGCAATAGCGGCGGCCGTCCCCCAGGCCGGGGTCGAAGCTGAGTTTTTCCACCTCCGCGCTGGCCCGCTGGAGAACCTGTCCGAACAACAGCTTGCGAGCCCGGGCGCCCTTGGCGCCGGGGTATGGCCAGGCCTCACTCCACCAATGGTCCAATACCCGGTGCAACAGGTACAGGGACAGGGCATAGCGCTCGCCGTTACCACCGCGCTGCAGGCACAACAGCAGAAACCCAAGAACTTTCAGGTCCTTGCTTCGATCCGCCAGCAATTGCAGGGACTCCCGCTCGACCCGCATCCAGTCGATACCGGTATGAGCCAGGGAACCGATTTTCATGATCTCGTTTTCCAGGAACTCCAGCACCGGGTCCTCACCCAAGGCGTCTCCCAGTGCCTGTTCCCCGACCAGCGGGTCGAGCACCTGGGCGACATAGGGATGCTGTTCTACTGCCTGCATAGGTCCGTCCTTCCCACTACCATCCACAATCCTGACGTAACGGCTGCAACGCCTGCGACAAGCCACTCAGGTCAAAGACCAGGCCATCGATGGCCGCGGCATCGGATTCAATCCGGAACTGGCTGGCCCGCCCCAGCCCCTTGAGGGTATGGATGGCCGGCAGGCCCCGCCCGCTACTGACCGCATACCCACTGTCACGCACCCGCCAGAGCTGGCGTTCGTTAACCCCCTCCGCAACCAGGGTCAGTGCCACCCGCTCATCATCGGACGGCCGGGGCAGCATCACCGCCAGCTCGGTGATGTTGTTGTGGCACTGTGCCAGCAACAGCGGACGCGGGGGCGCAACGCCAAGGGCCGCAATGGTGACCAGGTGACCCGCCACTGAGCCGGTATCGCGATACAGAGCTCCGGTTTCCGGTGTACGCCCCTGTTCCTGAGTAAAGGCTTCCCGCCAGCGGGGCGAGCGCGGGACTTCCGGCGTCGCCACCTGCCGGGCCGACACCGGTGTGTTGAAGACCGCATCGAAGCAAGCCAGCCGAACCAGACGCTGGGGTTCACCGGTGCAGGCCTGGGCCGCTTCCAGGCGGTTCGGGTCCTCGGCCCAGACCGGAACCGTCTGCAGGGCAAGACAAAGACCCAATGACGCCAGCCCAAGGCGCAGATTGATCACCATCACCCAGCCTCCGACACGTTGTACTTCTGGCACTTGTGCGCCAGGGTGCGCTTGGGTAGCCCCAAGCTCTCTGCGGCCTGGGCACGATTACCGTTGTAGTGCCGCAGACGTTCTGTAATCACCGCCGCCTCAAACGCCTGGGACGCCTCCCGCAGGTTGTCGATATCACGGGTCGGGGGCACTCCCGGGGCAACCACTACGGCCGTCGCCTGGCCAGCCTCTGCTCGATCCGGCTCCACCACGGCCAGCGGGTCAAGCCAAAGCGTTTCGGGCTGGATATCATCCCCGGCCGGGGTTTGCAGACAGGCAAACTCGACGACGTTCCGCAACTCCCGGACATTACCCGGGAACGGGTGGCCCGCCAGGACTCGCAGCGCCTGACTGCTGATGCCCATGGGCCCCTGCCCTTCCCGTTGCTGGTACTGGCGGATAAAGTGCCGGCACAGGGGTTCCAGGTCGTCCGAACGTTCCCGCAGCGGCGTCACGGTCAGCGGAACCTGGTTGAGCCGGTAGAACAGGTCCCGGCGAAACCCGCCATCGCGGATGCAGGCCTGCAACGGCTGGTGGGTGGCCGCCACCAGGCGGAAATCCGAGTGCTGCTCCTGCTGGGCCCCCAGCGGCCTGAACTGCCGGGTTTCCAATACCCGCAGCAACTTTGACTGAAGGCTCATCGGCATATCGCCAATTTCATCGAGGAACAGGGTGCCCCCATCCGCCTGGGCCAGGAGCCCCTGCTTGGCCCGGTCCGCGCCCGAAAATGCGCCCTTGGTGTGGCCGAACAGCTCATTTTCCAACAGCGAGTCCGGGATCGCCGCACAGTTGACCACCACAAAGGGGCCGTCGGCCCGATTGGAAAACTGGTGCAGCCCCTTTGCCACCAAATCTTTGCCACAGCCGGTTTCCCCCTGGATCAGCACCGACAGCTGACTGCCCGCAGCCCGGATGACCTGGGCCCGGAGGTCCGCCATACCGACGGAGCCCCCCACCAAGGTCGTCGCCAGCTGTTCGCTGCGGCTGCGGATGGCTTCACTGGAATGCAGCTGGTCGAGGGAGCGTTTCAGCAAACGTCGTTGCCAGACCTGGTCATTCCGTTGCAGCTCCGCCGCCCACTGGAACGCCAGCAGGGTCAGCACACCCTGGAACAGGGGCTGCGAGACGATGCCCGGCCACACTGCGGTCCGGTGGCACATCACCAGGATGCCGAGCACCTTACCGCTCTCGGCGCACACCGGCTGCAGCCACAGGGCGTCCGCTTTGCCACTGGCCTCCAGCAGCGCCTGGAAGCCAGGGTGGTCGAGCCGGTAACCGGCATCCCGCGACAGCTCCCGGGGCTGGCCCTGCTGCAGCACATGGGCAAAGGGATGGCTGAAATCCCGGCAATCAAAGGTCGCCTCAATCGAACTGACGGCCGCCAGCGCTTCGCAGCGCAACGCCCGGCCACTGTGTTCCAGTTCCAGCAGCCAGCAGTGGTCCACCGCAAACAGCCGCTCCACCTGCGAGGTTGCTTCCCGGAACAATGACGGCAGGTCGCCCTGGCGAATCAGCGCAACCGCCAGTTCAATACCGGTGTGCAGTTCCTTCTGCATCTGTCCCATGATGTTGTCCCAATCAATTCACGGTGCCGCTAAACCGGCCATCCAAGACCCCCAGACGGACCCCACTGACCGGTTCGCGGCTGGCGAGTTTCTCCAGCAGGGCCAGAGACACCGGCGGCAGCAGCTCGCCCTCAATGATCGATTCCAGCATCCGCGCCCCGTTTTCGCTGCGGGTGGCGCGACTGCGAATTGCAGAGACCAGCCCCTCTTCAAGCACCACCTCGGTGTGGTAGCGGTCGCGGATCTGGTCGGCCAGGCGGCCCAGTTTGTCGGCCACGATGCGGTCCAGGGTGTCTTCACCCAGTGGCAGGTAGGGCACCACTTCCATCCGCGCCAACAACGCCGGTTTGAAGAACCGGGCCAGTTCCGGGTAGAGCGCCTCTTCAATGGCTTCCGGCGTCTGCGCCTTATCAACAATGGTCTGGTAGCCCAGGTTGGAGGTGAGGAAAAACACCACATTCTTGCAGTCGATCAGGCGCCCTTCGCCGTCGGCCAACTCACCCTTGTCGAAGGCCTGATAGAACAGGTTGAGAACCTCGGGGTGGGCTTTTTCCACCTCATCCAGCAACACCACCGAATAGGGTTTCTGACGAATAGCCTCGGTCAGGACACCGCCCTCGCCAAAGCCGACGTAGCCAGGCGGCGAGCCGATCAGCCGTGATACCGTATGTTTCTCCTGGTACTCCGACATATTGATGGTGGTGAGGAACTGACGGCCGCCGTACAGGAGTTCGGCCAGCTGCACCACCGTCTCGGTTTTGCCGACGCCACTGGGGCCGACCAGCAGGAACGCACCCAGGGGGCGGCCAGGACGACGAAGGTCGGCGCGGGCCGTCAGCAGGTGCTGGTGCAAACAGTGTATGGCCATATCCTGGCCCTTGATGTGCGCTGCCAGGTACTGGGGCAAATGGGTGATCTTTTCCAGCTCGTCCGCGGTCATGCGGTTCACCGGAATTCCGGTCCAGTCCGCAATCACTTCAGCCACCTGACGGGCATCGACACGGGCATGCACCAGGGGTTCGTCCTGTTGCAACGCATCCAGCTCCTGCTCCAGGGCCGCCGCGGTGTGTTGCAGGGTCACCAGGTCGTCGCCGTCTTCCACCTCGTTGTCGTCACTGCCCGCTAACAGGCGCTGACGCACATCCACCAGTTGTGACACCAGCGACCGTTGGGTGTCCCAGCGCTGTTCCAGGTCCCCGGCTTCGGATTCCAGGGCCGTCAGCTGATGGGTGAGCGCCTCGCTGCGGTCATTATCGGTCGCCTGTCCAAGACGGCCTTCCCGTGCCAGCAGGTCACGCTCCATATCCAGCTGATGCAGCTCGCTGCGCACATGACTGAGGCGACGGGGCGGAGTGGTCAGGTTGAGGCTGACCCGGGCACAGGCGGTGTCGAGTACGTCGATGGCCTTGTCTGGCAGCTGGCGCCCGGCCAGGTAGCGGGCCGACAGATTGGCCGCGGCCTGGAGGGCATCGTCGGCAATCAGCACCGCGTGCGCGTCTTCGTACACCGTACGCAGGCCCCGAAGGATATGGACCGCCTGCGTCGGGGTTGGCTCATCCAGTGCCACCGGCTGGAAGCGACGGCTCAGCGCCGGATCTTTCTCGAAGTACTTCTTGTACTCCCGCCAGGTGGTGGCGGCGATGGTGCGCAATTCTCCCCGCGCCAGCGCCGGCTTCAGCAGGTTGGCCGCGTCTGAGCCCCCTTCGCTGTTGCCCGCACCCACCAGGGTATGCGCTTCATCAATAAACAGGATGATCGGCGTCGCGGATGCCTTCACCGCCTCGATCACGCCTTTCAGGCGCTTCTCGAATTCACCCTTCACTGAGGCACCGGCCTGCAGGGCGCCCAGATCGAGGGTCCACAGTTCGACCTTCTGCAACCGCTCCGGCACATCGCCTTCCACAATGCGCCGGGCCAGACCCTCCACCACGGCACTTTTCCCCACGCCGGCGTCACCCACCACGATGGGGTTGTTCTTCCGGCGGCGGCAGAGGATGTCGATCATTTGATCGATCTCGCGGTCACGGCACACCACCGGGTCCAGCCGCCCCTCCCGCGCCAGACGGGTGAAATTCGTGGCGTAACGACTCAGGGCGTCGAGGTCGTCCGGAGCGGAAGGCGCGGCGCCGCCAGCTCCGGTCTCCCGGGGCTGCTCCACCGAGCCTTCAGTGAGCCGGTTGAACTGCTTGCGCAGCTGTTCACGATTGATGTCCGCCAGGGGCTTACTGATGACCGGCGCCAGGTAACGGTCGGCATTCAACAGCAACGCCAGCAGTACCGCACCGGAACGCAGCTGGGTATGGCCCAGCTCGGTGGACGCCAGTAGCCAGGCGTCCTGCAGCAGCTCAATCAACAGCGGCGAGAACGAAGGGTAAGGCTCGGCGGTCCGGGGCTGGCCAGACAGGCTGTCGCCGACCACTGGCTGCAGGGCCAGCGCATCCACTCCGGTGTGCTCGAGAATCTGGCGCACATCGGAAAACGGGGTTTCCAGCAGCTTGAACAACAGATGGGCCGGGGTGATCTCCGCACCCTGTCGGCTGATGCACAACGCCGCAGAGGCTTCCAGCCCCTCGCGGCAAAATTCGTTCAGGCGCCCGATCAGCGCCGGCAGTTCTACCCGAATCACAGTGATCTCCTTATTTCGGGAGTTGTTCCAGTACGCTGAGCACGTCCTTGATGCGTTCATTCAGCGCCATGTTGTACAGGTGGTAGACACCCGCCATCGCAGCCGCAAACAGCCCCGCCATGACCCACAACGGCAGGCCACGACGAATACGGTTGCGGGCCGGGGCGACGTTTTCCAGCGGCTGGCTCAACGGCGCCGCCTCACCACCCGCCAGCGCCTTCAGCTGGTCGTAGAGCCCGCGGATGACCTGGTCGTATTCGTCGCGGCCATTGGTCATCACCTTGTAACGCCCCTCAAACCCCAGGCAGAGGCACAGGTAGATAAACTCCAGCATGTCGCGGTAGCGCGAGGGCTCCTGTTCCATTCGCGACAGGATGGCAAACACCTTTTCACCCCCCCAGGTTTCGTTGTGGAAGCGGGACAGCAGGGACTGCTGAGACCAGACACTGTGCGCACCCCAGTCGGTCCCCAGCACCGCTTCATCGATAAAGGCGCAAAGCACATAGCGATAGGCCACCAGGGTCGGCCGTTCGTAGCCTTGCTCCACCAGTTCCCGGTCGATATCCGCGATCTCGTCCACCACCTGCTGGTAGAGGGCGGGCACACGCTGGAAATGGGCCAGCCGGCGGACCCGCACCACCAGCCCCAACAGCGGGTTGGCAGCATCGATCAGTCGGTTGTCCTCGCGTCCCCGCAGCAGGAAACTGTCGTCGGCGAGTGCCGGCGACTCAGTGCGACTGTCGGCGAACAGCAACTCGCTGAATCCGCTGTCCTTGCGATATCCATTGGGTGTATCCATCACCGCTGCATCAGCCATGGGTTAACTCCTGATTGCCCAGAATTGCATTTCCAAACCCGGGAAATCCCCGGCCACGTGGAAGGCGAATCCGCTGGCGTTGTCCAGCATCTGCCAAGCCTGGCTCTGTTCGTCCAGGCGGAAGTAAATAAAGCCGGCGTGGTAAGGCAACTGCCGCGGCGCCACCGGTAAAGGTGCCAGGGGTACGCCGGGCAATTGCAGACTGATGAGGTCGCGAATCTTCTCGACCGACGCCACCTTGCACTGCTGCACAAACTGCTTGCGCAAGTCGTCCAGCGGTATGTCCGCCTTCACCGCCAGAATGAACTCGGCGTTGGCGATCAGCTGGCGATCCTGGATGGGCGCCACAGTCAGGCCGTACTGCCGCTGCTGGAGCTGGATCGACAGAGCACGGGGCTCCAACACCGTACTGAGGGCCTGCCTCAATACCTGCATCAACGGGGTAAACGTCGGCTCCGGAAGGTCATGATCGTAAGCGGCATACTCCTGCGGCAGCCGGCTCTCGTCGGTGAAAGTCACCAGTTCACCACACAGCTCCAGCAGTGCCTCGAACAGCCGCTCCGGGTGGAGCTGGCGCAACCGGGCCAGATGCATGAGGCGGGGGTGAGCCCGATTGAGCAGCTGCAGCAACATGAAGTCGGCAACATCGGCCACGCCCCCCTGCCCCGGCGCACCAACCCGGTCGGCAATGTTGCGGGCCCGCTCCCGCATCAGCCCCGCCATCTCGCCCACGAAACGCTGCAGCCGCGGCGCCGCGCGGACACTGAGCATGGTGGGCAGGAAGTTGGTGTCCATCACCAGACTGCCGTCGGGGCGTTTTTCCAGGATGCGGCCAATCGCCAGGGCGGCGTAGGCACTCATGTCCTCTCGCGCCAGCATCAGTCGCGGTGCCACCTTCGCCACGTCAATGGTGTGACTGTCACCATCCATGGAGTGGAGGTCACGAATCTCGGCGCCATGGGCCCGAAAGCGCCCGCTCACGGCCGACTCCGGCCAGGCCACTTCGGTCAGGTTGTCGCTGCCCAGTGGCAGCGCCAGGTACACCACCTGATTGGCCACCGAGTCATCAGTGATTTCCAGCGGCGTTGGCATCACATCATCTTGAGGCAGGCTGAAACGGGTACCGTCGGGGAACAGGCCATTGGCCCGCACCAGGCCGATGCGACCAAAGCTCAGGTACTCGGCGTTAAGCTCCAGACTGCTGAAGCCGTAGAGATAGTCGGAGAGCGCCAGACCCCGTTCATGGATCTGGTGCTCCAGGTAGCGTTGCTGCTGCTGGAAGTGCTGGGGTTTGATAAACAGCCCGTCACTCCAGATTACCCGGTTATTCATGGTCATCAGGACTCATCCGAACGTGTCAGTTGCACTTCCCGCTCACGCAGGTTGACCAGCAGGTGGTAGCGGCCGCCCATGGGGTCGACCCTCACCACCTTCTTCCACTGGGACAAGTTGGGGTAAGCGTAGAAGGCAATAACCCCGATAAAACGGGTTTCATCGCTGATCTCAAACGGTTCGACAAATTTGAACTGGCCCGGCACCAGGGTGTAGTCGGCATGATCGATGTAGTTGCGGCCCAGGGAGTCTTCCAGCTCCGTCAGCAACTGGTCGAAATCAGCTGCCATAATTCGCGAACTGTCCCTAAGTTCGACAATTTGAAAGGCAATAGGCGTAGGCGCCAGAGACTCGTTGGGGTTCACGTCCGGTTCCGCCAGCATCGTCAGGTCAACCCGGCTGGGCAGATCCTCGGGATACCCCACCGGGATGTCGGGGTCCCACAGCACCTTGGCGGTCTTGGTCACGGCGTTGTAGGGCGTGCTGCACCCGGCCAGGGCCAGCACGGCGACGAGCAAACTCCATTTGCAGTACTTCACGACAGATTCTCCCTTTGCAGTTGTCGCAGGTGTTGGTCGTAAGCCTGGTCAAACACCTCCTGAAACAGGCGTTCAAACCCTTGCTGACGACTGGAGCTAAGCTCCCGGTAGTAGTGCTGATACATCTGCCAGGCCCACTCCGCCTCATTCTCGTCCGCCTGTAACCCCCGGCGATAGCCGTGAAACCGGCGCAGCAACGCAGCGGGTGAGAACGCATGAAGGATGGCCTCAAGGGCCTCAGCAATGGCGGCCTGTGTCGCCTGTTGATGTTGCCGCAGACCTTCCAGACTCTCCGCCACCGCAGCCGGGGCCGACAGGTGAACCGGACTGCGCTCGCCGGCAAACAGCGTCTGTATGGTGCCGCTGTAGTCCAGCGGCAGGCGGAGCGGGTTGTCCTCAATTGGCTGCAGTCGCGTACGCAAAGCACGGTGACGGCGGTCTTCCTGCTGGTGCAGGGACAACAGCCCGTTGATGGTGGCTTTCAGGGTGGCTCCGGCCTCTTCCAGAAACAGCCTCATCTCGTCGCTGTCGGCAAAACTCAGCTCGGCGGCCATGCCTTTCAGCAACGGCGCACCGCTGATGTGCTGGCGACTGGCATCAGCCAGGCTATCCGTCGTGGTGGGCTCATTGCCCGGTGTTGGCTCTGACATCCTGTCATTCCTGTTCAATTGTTGCGGGGTTACCGGCAGGCCCAGCGCGACATCACGGTTATCCCGGTACTCATCCGTCACCGGGCTGGCATCGGCAAACCAGCTGGCCTGGTGGGCGAGCATGGTGCCGCCCTCCGGCGACCCTGCTGACGCGGGCTCATCCCCACGCGTCAGGCCGGCCAGGGGGTCATCGCTGACCGTTTGGGCCGGGGCCGACGGCAGGCCCGACAGGGGCTCGCGTCCTGCCCCTCCAAACTCGCCACCAGACTCGTTGGCAGACAATGGCCGGCGCAGCGCACCTTCCGGGCCATCCACCAGCGATTCACCCATACCGGCGGAGGCATCCAGTGCCGGCATCTCGATGGCAGGTCCGGTGACCAGCTCGGCCTTGAGCTGGTAGCGGCCAATACTGATCACATCACCGCTGGTCAGCCGTGCCCGCCGACCGCGACCAACCGGCTGGCTGGCGCTGTTAATGTAGGTACGGCCGCTGCGATCAATCAGGCAATACCCGCCATCGATAAAGCGAATCTCGGCATGACCGGCCATCGCTCCGGTGCGGTGCCCCGACAGCTGCCAGCTGTCACTGGGTGCGGTGCCGATCGAGCCACCCCGGGGTGTGAACAGGTAGTCACTGCCGACCCCACTGGCCACCGCCGCCGAATTAGCGATGATGAGCCGTAAGTTGGTTGCTGCTGTCTCTGCCATGGTTGCCTGTCCCTGCCTGGTATGGCCGTTATCGTCGAATCTGGATCCGCACTGCGGGCGTTTCCCGCGCTTTGTCCGGTTCCACAAAGGAGTTCCAGCCCAGACGCATCTCCTGCCCGAGTTTCATCGGTCGCACGTCCTGGTTACGCATGACCAGTTCCAGGTCATAGGCCAGCTGGTCGCGGGTGCAGAATTCCACCAGCTTCACCAGACGCTGGTGATCGCGGCCGTTGGGCAGAAAATCGGCAAAGCGTTCCTTGCTGAGATCCTGCAACCGCAGCACAAATTTGCCACTGCGATCCCGCACCGACCTCCCCGCCAGGGTATCCACACCCAGGCTGGCGTTGCTGCGGCCGAGCGCGGTCTGCTGGTCACGGGGAATAGCAACCTTGCGCAGCACCCACTGCTCGATGTCCACCCGTTCCAGGTCGAAACAATGGGCCACGATGCCACTCACCACATCGGGAGACCGGCTGCGCCCGGCCATCAACCCGGCGTAGGCCAGCATCTTCGACCAGGGCACCGGGGTTTCACCGCGCAAATGACGGTCACCCAGTCCCACCAACGCAAAAATGTGGTCGGAAAAGCCATCACTGGCGCCCGGCTGGTAGCGGACGTAGTAGCGATACTTGCGCCAACTGCGATGGAACAGGGTCAGCAGGCGGTGATTGAAGAAGTCCAGGAAATGGCGACGGATGCCGGTCTGCTGGCCCGCCTCCCAGGCCAGATCTTCCAGGTAGTAACCCGGCAATGGCGACTGCGATCCATGCAGACCAAGGAAGCTCACTTCCATCTGGTAGGGCGCGTGTTCGTGCTCCGGCGATAACGCCGACACCACATCACTGCCAGGAAAACCCAGCCCGGCGGAGGCGGAGAAGCGGATACGCTCCTGACTGGGACGCTGGTCCACGCCGCGCTCCAGATCATCGCCATGGTGCCGGTGGATCAGGTCCACCAGCTGGAAAAAGCTGTAACGCCGAGCATTGCCCAGAACGGGCTGCAGTTCGGCTACATCAGCGGCTGCTGCCCTTGCTGTAACGTCCATGTGTACCGTTCCTGGTTATCGGTATTCACCACGTCCAGGTGGTGAAACGCATTGATGCTGGCATACAGGGAAAAGAACCGGCTCAGCACGGTGCCAAACAGGTACAGGTCGCCTTCACTGGCGAACGCCTGCTGGTCCAGCTCCAGCACCGACTGGATCCCTCTCACCGGCAATCCACGGACCATCCTGTCCACCGGTTTGGTCTCGATGCCACGAATACCCGCCAGCCGTTTTTGTGAGATCCGCTCGGCCTGGCGATCGGCCAGCGCCCGGAAGTCATAGACCCGCAGTACCGTGCGTAAAGCGTCTTCATCCAGCAGTGACAGGTAATTCAGGGACAGGTTGGAGATCAACGTCCACAACAGGCTGCCATCCAGCGATGGCCGTAATGACCTCGAGGGCCGGGTCACGTTGCTGAAGGTGGCAAACGCCGGTGTGCTTTCCGACGCCATGCAAATCTCGCCCACTGCCAGCTGCTCCGGTAACTGGCGGTTGCTGCAGGTCAGGGTCAGCGACACGGCTTCCTGACGGCTGAGGCATTCCGACTCATCGCCGCGAACAAACGCAATGTAATGATCGAAACCATCCCCGCGGACGCTCTCACGAACCCGGCTCCGGTAATACAACGCGGTACGCCCATGTTCCCGTTCCACCTCGTGCTGGAAACTTTCAAAGGCCGTATAGAGGCGTCGTTCCCCTCGCCCGGAGCGGCCCTCCAGCCAGCCTTCCACCTGATCGACACTGAACACTTCGTAGTGCTCCGGCGAACGGCTGGACGGTGAAATCCGGTACTCGGTCTGGCGGCCATTGAGATCCACCGGATCGGCTTCGTGGCTGAACAGGTTAATGGCCGGGGTGCAATAGAGCTGGAAGCTGTCGTTATGGATCTTGGCTTCCGGCGGCAACAGCCGGCTAAAGCGAAAACGCAGGCTGATCTCATCCACCTGCGCCGTTGGCAGTCGCCCCTTCAGGCCGGCCACGTCGACAAAGCGAAACGCGTCCGGAAAACTCAGGTACTCCTGGAGAATCCGATAACCCGGATAGGCATTCTTGGGGTATGGCAACAGCGCTTCGTCTTCGGCAAACCCCACCGCGGTGAGTCCGCTGACCGGCAGGTTAATCACCTGGTCGCCCACCACCAACTCCATGCCCTGCAGGTAATGGTTGAGCCACAGATACAGCGTCTCAGCCACATGACTGTCGCCCCCCAGAAAGAACCGCAACCGTTCCAGCCCCAGCTGGGACAGCGGCTGGTCGGTGTGCAATGCCAGCGCCAGAGTCACCACCGACATTTCACGGGTGTGCTCGGCACGGGCCTCGGCCAGCGTCAGCGGAAACACCTCGACATCACGGCAGGTACGAAACCGGCACTGCACCTGGCGCTGGTGATCCCCCACCGGACGGCTACGAACCTCAGTGTGGCGCGCGACACCCTGGCGTTCGCTGATGGCATGGAGCTGCGGATCAAACCGCATGATGGTGCAACTCGGCACCGGCCGCAGGTAGTTGGGCCACAGCATGTTCAGCAGCGAGTGGGTGATTTCCGGGAACTCGTCCTCGACCTTCTCCCGCAGCTTGCCGGTCAGGAAGGCAAAACCCTCCAGCAACCGTTCCACATCCGGATCCGTACTCTGCTCCGACAGGAACCGGCTCAACTGTGGGTGGGCCTCGGCAAACTCCCGTCCCTGAAGCCGGAGGAAGCTCAGTTCATCCCGATAGAATCTGTTTAACTTCACGACGTTACACCACGCGATAATAGCGTTTGTCGTCCAACAGCAGGTCAATGGTGGTCTTATCGTCAGCGGAGCCCACGCGCAGGTACACCGTCACCTGGAACCGCAGCTGCAGTGGATCCGGCCCTTGCGGCAAAGCAACCACATCGACCCGGTTTACCCGGGGCTCGAAGCGTTCAATGCACTGGCGGATCGCGCTGCGGATCTGGATATTCAGGTCGTGGGTACCCAGGGTAGCGTCGTTGAAATCCAGCAAGCCCAAGTCCGGTGCACTGGCGCTGTTGCCCGGATGGGCATTCAGCAGCCGCACCAGGTGGCGCTTGATGGATTCGACCACATGGGCCACTTCCCCCATGCCCTGCCCGGCAGGATCGGCGGCCCGTTCGAGACGTTCGAACAGGCTGCCGCCCATGACCTGAACACCTTCCCCGGCGTCCCTGGCCATGGTTTACTCCTTGTCGAGACGACCGACCAATGACAGCTCGAAGTTGGCTCCCATGTACTTGAAGTGCGGACGTACCGCCAGCGACACCTGGTACCAGCCCGGATCGCCTTCCACGTCAGAGACGATGACCTTGGCGGCCCGCAGTGGGCGACGGCTTCGAACATCCGCAGGCGGGTTTTCCTGGTCGGCCACATACTGGCGGATCCAGGTGTTCAGTTCCCGCTCAAGATCCTGACGCTCCTTCCAGGAGCCAATCTGCTCGCGCTGGAGCACCTTGATGTAGTGGGCCAGGCGGTTCACGATCATCATGTAGGGCAACTGGGTGCCCAACTTGTAGTTGGTTTCCGCTTCTTTGCCTTCCTTGGTGTTCGGGAACTGCTTGGGCTTCTGCACCGAGTTGGCGGAGAAGAAAGCGGCGTTATCACTCCCCTTACGCATGGTCAGGGCAATAAAGCCCTCGTCCGCCATTTCATACTCACGGCGGTCGGTGATCAGCACTTCGGTGGGAATCTTGGCTTCGAGCTGGCCAAAGGACTCGAACAGGTGCACCGGCAGGTCTTCTACTGCACCACCGCTCTGCGGTCCGATGATGTTGGGGCACCAGCGATACTTGGCGAAGCTTTCAGTCAGGCGGGTCGCCAGCAGGTAGGCGGTGTTGCCCCACAGGTAGTGCTCGTGGTCAGCGCTGACATCTTCCTTGTAATTGAAGCTACGCACCGGGTTCTCGGAAGGATCGTAGGGCGTACGCAGCAGGAAGCGCGGCGCGGTCAGGCCCAGGTAACGGGCGTCTTCCGACTCCCGCAGGGAGCGCCACTTGGCATACCGGGGGCCTTCGAACACCGCCTTCAGCTCCTTGATGGCCGGCAGTTCCTGATAGCTGTCGACCCCGAAAAAGGACGGTGCCACAGACGACAGGAACGGGGCATGGGCCATGGCGCCAACCGACGACACAAACTGCAGCAACTTCATGTCCGGGGATGAGGGGCTGAAAGCGTAGTTGCCCACCACGGCACCCACCGGCTCGCCACCAAACTGGCCGTACTCGGTGGAGTATACGTGCTTGTAAAAACCGGTCTGGGTGACGTCGGGCGCGAATTCGAAGTCTTCCAGCAACTCTTCCTTGGTGGCGTGCAGGATGTCCACCTTGATGTTCTCACGGAAGTCGGTGCGGTCAACCATCAGTTTCAGGCCGCGCCAGGATGACTCCAGTTCCTGCAGCTTGGGCGCGTGCAGCACCTCATCCATCTGGGCGCTGATCTTGCGGTCAAGCTCAACCACCATCTGGTCCACCAGCGCCTTGTTGACCGGCTGGCCTTTTTCGTCGCTCTTCAGCAGGTTGGCGATGAACGTGGCAACACCCCGGCGGGCGACGTCATAGCCTTCATCGGCTGGAGCCATACGGCTGTTGGCCATCACCTGGTCGAGCAGAGATCCTTCGGTTACGGATTCGGAGGCAGCGGATTGCTGCACAGCAGTATCAGACATACCACATCCCTTTAGTACGTTGTGTCAGATAAAACAGAGAGTTGCCGCCTTCCTGGCGGCAGGCAGCCGCGAGCGCTCAGTCGGCGTCAGCGGTGGCCAGATCCAGCTCGCCCAGCAGCTGTTCGCGGGCGGCTTCATTATCCAGCAGTTCCTGAAGCTTGCTGCGAAAGGCCGGAACATTACCCAGCGGCCCTTTCAGGGCCACCAGCGCTTCGCGCAGCTCAATCAGCTTGCGCAGCTCAGGTACCTGGCGGGCGATGCTGTCGGGAGAAAAATCTTCCAGGCTCTGGAATTCGAGATTGACGGGGAGTTCTTCAGCGTCGTCTTCCAGCTTGTTGGCAACAGACGTCGTCAGGGTCAGCCCCGCCTCTTTCATCACCGACTGGAAGCTATTCTTGTCGACGGCAACGGCTTTGCGGTCTTCGATGGGCGTTTCTTCGGGCTGTCCCTTGAAGTCACCAACGACAAACATCTTCAGCGGCAGTTCCATTTCTGCCTGCTGATCACCGGTGGCGGGGACATACTTGATATTGATGCGCTCTTTAGGCGCGACGGAACCGTCCTTGGGCATGGCCTTTGCTCCCTTGATCCTTTAGGGGTTGATTCAATCCTTGCGGCGTACCGTCCTGGTACGCGACAGGCCGAGACTCTACACAGGAACCCTGTGAGGCTCAAGCAACCAGCTGCCAGTTTTATGAACTCCGGCGCATTCTGGGGCAAAAAATTGCCCCAGTCATGCAACCGACACAAGCTTCCTACAAGGCATCGCCGGCTGAGTTCAAAGCAATCTCATATCAGCGTTTCTTCGATACCCAGGCCCAGACCATCTCGAATTCGATCGGTTCCTTGGCTTCACCGTCGTGAATAGTGACCGCCACTGTGGTGTCGCCTTTATCTTCAGTGCGCATGCGCAGCTTCTGTTCCTCGGTGAGGCGGGCCTCAACCCTCATGTCGCCTTTGGCGCGCTTGGTGTACTCGGCCTTGACGGTCTTGATCACCGGAACCTTGTCATCGGGGACGTTCAACCCGACCAGGATACCGGTGGCGGATTCCGCCAGTAGCATGGAGGCCACGGCATGCACACCACCAATGTGATTCTGTACCCGGCGTTTGTTGGCAAGGCTGATCACGCAATGACTGTCGTCCAGGGATTCGATACGAATGCCGGCCGTGCCGGTGAAAGGAATGGCTTTGCCGAAGAACAACGACAACGCACGAGACCGGGCAAAGTCCGGCAATTGGTTAATTTTGCTGACGATTCCTGCAAGACGATTGGTCGCGGCCACGGGATGTACTCTCCATATTTTTGACTGGCTAGCTTATAATCTGGCGCAGGACAATAACCCATTCGTCCATGGAAAGAAACGAAAGGGCAATGACGCCCCCGACAAGGCCGGTCTAAACTGCCAGTTACGCTGCAAAGCGGCCCAAGAGACATCTAATAATCAAAGGGATAAGAATATGAGTGACCTGAAAGCCAAATTCGACGAAGCCGTAAACTATATCCAGACCGCCGAGGGCGACTTCAAACCGTCCAACGAGCTGAAACTGGAGTTTTACGCCCTGTACAAGCAGGCGACAGAAGGCGATGTGAATGGTAAGCGTCCGGGCATGATGGATTTTGTTGGCCGCGCCAAGTACGACGCCTGGGAGCAGGTCAAAGGTCTGTCTTCCGACGAAGCCATGCAGCGTTACATCAACAACCTGGAAACGCTGAAAGGCTGATTCCTACCCTCCCGATAGCGGAACGCCGGCACTGCATCCGCTATCGGGATTCGTGATCTGAGTTTTGCGACATTCAAACGTTTGTCATATCATGCCGGCAACATAACAAGAACAATGTATCCGGAAGACTCTCCATGCACCCGATTGAAGCGTTGGAACATGCGCAGCCAGGCCTGTTTCAGCGAGTAACCCTGGCAATTCATAAACACCAGCTTAATCAGCGAACCGAGCAGACCTATCTGCACTGGATCACGCGTTTTATGCTGTTTCATGACCAGAAAAATGTTGAAACGCTGGAATGCGATGACCGTCAGAAGTTTCTCCATTACCTGAGCGAGCGTATTCAGCTGTCCCGGGCACGGCTGAACCAGGCCCGTCAGGCACTGACCTTTTTCTACGAAGACGTTCTGGAAAAGCCCAAAGCCGCCGCGACCGCGGCTGCCTGAGCAACGCGTTGGCGCTCAGCGTTCAGAGACGCTGGCGCCAAAGCTCCCGTAATTACGGTTGGTGGGAGGCTGGATGGCGTAGGTGTTGCCATGCACCTGACCGGGGATATTGCGGGGATTACTGAACCGGATATCGGCAGGAATTTCCGAACGACCCAGATCGGTACGGTTGTCGCTGGGCTGCAGGGCCAGGGGGTCGAGGTAAAAATCTTCATCCCCACCAGCCACCGGAACACCCGCCGCCGGAGCCGATAACCCACCCTCAATCACTGTGTCAGACAATGATTCCTCAGCCATCGACGCCAGTCCGATGGTGTGAACGGTGGAACGTTCCTGATACCCGAACGCGGGTTCACCCTCAGCCGATTCTTGTGCTGCGGTTACCATCGGCCCAGCCAGGAAGGCCAGCACCACCCCGAACCCCACTGTTTTGTATATGCAGTCCATACCCATCACTCCAGAAGCCCCAACGATCCCGATGGCGTGCGCGCCCGATGTCAGCCACAAACACGACCCGTCGACTCGACGCGACGGTTTTTGGACAGTCTATCGGCAAACCCGGCAGAGTGTTCACTTTATCGCCAGTTTTGTGACGATATTCACTGGGTATTCTGGGCCAACCTGCTGGTTTCAGGGCTGTATGGATGCTGACTGAATGGACCCTCAGTCACCAGCTGAGAGTCGCGTCCAGGTGCACCCGGCTATCGTCCTGAAATCGACCAAAGGTGCCGGTACGATTTCCGCTGAAGATATCGACCCCGCCCGACACCTCCCAGCGGGAGGTTAACCGGTAGCCCGCCGAGAGCTGGGTCAGCGCCTCCCGTTCCTGCACATCGTAAATGGCCAGCAATTCCAGGGTCAGGGTGTCATTCATCTGCTCATTGCGAATCAGCAGCGTCCATTGTTCCCGGTGCCGGTCCAGTCCGGCTTCGGCCTGATGGCGCCAGGTCTGAAACAGCTGGCTGCTGATCAGCAGGTCACCGGACACACTGTAATCCAGCCCCAACACATAGCTGGTTTCACGGGTGCTTTGCCAGCCCTGGTAATCCGCCAGCGCGTAGCGTTTGCGACTTTCGCTGCCCACTTCTCCCCGGAGGGTGATACTGCCAAAAGCCCGGGCTATGGTGGCCCCGAACAGGTGCGAGCGGTTGTAATGAAACGCGGTTGTGCGGGTCTCGGGGTCAATCTGAACCAGAGGGTCATCAACGTTGTGGAACAGGTAGTTGACGGTGATGTCCCAGCCATCCACGAAGGCGCTGGCGCGCACCCCGGCATCGCTCTGATGCCCTGAGCGGGGACGCTCAACCTGAAGCTGACCCTGCCCCTGGAAGGGGTCGTCGAACAGGGCGAAGGTAGCGCCGGGCAACATGGACTCTGTCACGGTACCGTCCGGCACCCAAACCAGCTGCAGGGTCCAGTCCGCCACCGGCGCCTCCACCAGCGCCGACCACAGCGGAATGCGGCGATCTTCCATATCCGGCAGGATAAACTCCCGGTAGGTCAGCGGGTTGATGACATCCAGCACCCGCAGACCATCGGCCTGGCCCCAGACAATCTGCTGGCGCCCGACCCTCACAAAGGCCTGCCCCAGGTAGTGATCCAGATACAGCTCCCGCAACTCCAGGTCCGTCAGGTCGTTGGGAAAGTAAGCGCGGGAATCCCGCGCCCGGAACGGTTGTGACGGCTGCCCCGGGTCCAACCTGTCTTCAATATCCACCCGAACCAGACCCTCAGCGGTCAGTTTGGCGCCGGAGTCGAAGCGCTGCACCCATTGCGGCTGCCAGGTGGCACTGTTCTCCTGCCAGTCGCCACTCGGGTAGCTGTAGGCCGACGCCAGCGTCAGCGTGGAAGACCACTCTGCCGCCGTCGCCGGATTTAGCCAGATCACCGCCACCCCGGCCAGACCTGGCCATCTTGCGATACGCATGTTCAGTAACCCCGCGTCAGGGCGTGAGTTTCAAAGAGCCTGGATGGCACCTCGGCGTGGTAGTCAGTATCGACGAACTGCATGCGGGTAATGTGGCCGGTCTTGTGGTTTTCGGCCTGGATATCCAGCACCGACCAGATGCCGTCAACCTGCTCAATGCGGGTGGCATGAACCGTCTTGAGATCATTACCGGCTTCATCCCAGAACTCCCACAACCGCGGCATCCAGATGGCGGAGTCAATCCGCAACAGAATCCGGCTGTAGCCCAGCTCAGCGGCGATGTCCGGCGTTCGCGGCACGGCTTCCACAACCCAGGTGTGATGGCCGTCTACCAGCTCTTCCCCACGAAGGGAGAAGTCGTAGTCCCGCGCTTCAATCTTGCTTTCCTTCTTGATCTCCTCGTAAGTGAAGTCAGTGCCCAGGAAGTAATCCCCGCGGTCCGACGCGGAGATCCGCCGCACCTTGCGCAGGGCGGGTAAATACAGCCACTGGTCGTCGTCCCGGTCCGCCTCCGGATAATCCCAGGTCAGGAACCCGGTGCCACCGACACTGGCGGGTTCGGTATAGAAGATCACCGTTTTCTTGGTCTCACCTTCATAGCGACGGAACGAGCGGGTTTGTTCCACCCGCTCGTTACCATGACGGTCCGTCAGGGTGAGCACCATGTCACGTCGCACCGTCTCGCCATCCTCACGGGCGTTCATCCGTTCGATGATCGTCATCACTTCCGGCCTTTCCCCAGCGGCATTCGCCAGTTGGATCGAACCGGCAATGGCGACCAGCAAGGCTACCCAGGCTGCGGTTTTCAGGAGGCTGCCGGACTGACCAAACAGGAAGGCCGGACGGAGAACGACCGCCAGGGCCGGTAACAACACCAGGCTGGCGACGAAGGCGATCGACACCGACAACGCCACCAGCAGGCCGAAGTTCACCAGCGGCGGCACCTGGCTGGTCATCAGCACGCCAAACCCCAGCGCCACCGCCAGCAGGTTGTACCACAGCGCCCTGCCGGTGGAGGCGAAGACCACGGTGATGCGCTCAGCCACCGTTGCCCCACCCTGAGCTGACAGTTCCTGCCTCAGCCGATCCAGGGTATGGATGGCGAAATCGACCCCCAGTCCAATGGCAATGGCGGCAAACATCGACGTACCCACACCAAGCCAGATGCCCTTCACAGCCATCACTGCGTAGATCACCAGAATCGCCAGCCCTACCGGCAACGCGGCCATGAAGCCAGCGGTCAATGAGCGGAACAGCAGTGCAGCCATGGCCAGCACCGCGAGGAACGAGATCAGCACACTGCTGAGGTGACTGGCGGCAATCCCGCCAATCCAGTGGTAATCAACATTAACCCGACCACTGAGATTGGCTTTTACCGCCCCGTCGAAATGGCTCTGCAGGTACTGCTCCACCACCGGCACCAGATCACGGGAAATCAGATAGGAGCCCGCCTGCAGGCTGGCACGCACCAACGCGGTCTGACGCGGGGAATCAATCCGGTTTTCGAAATCCGTGGGATCGGCCGACGCGCTGTACAGCAGGAACAGCTGGGCAATCAGGTTACCGTCGTCCGGAATCCGGAAATAGCGTTCGTCATCTTCATTGACCGCCTTGTTCATCTGCTTGATGTAATCAACGATCGACGTGGAGCCCGCAACGCCCGGCTGGGACTCAAGAAACCGTTGCAGCGCCTCAATCTGGCGTAACACGGCGGGATCATAAAGCCCTTCCGGAGTATCGGTCTCAATCACCACGTCCAGGTAATGGCTGCCGTCCATGCGCTGGTTGATTATCTGATCCGCCTGATAGATCGGCTCGTGGTGCTGGAAATTTTCAATCCGCTCCTCATTGACGACCACCCGGGTCGTGCCGACGACCGCCACCAGCATCACCAGTGCCCCAACCAACAGGGTGACCCGGGGCCGACGCAGGCTGGCAAGCGACAGCAGGCGCACGAGCAAAGAAGAGGACTGGCGGGCCGCCGGCGTCTGCAAGCGCCGGCTGGGGCGAAAGCGCAATACCGCCAGCAGCGCGGGAATGACCAGCAGGCTCAGCATCCACGCCACCACCACGGCCAGCGCTCCAAACACCCCGAAGTACTGCAATGGTGGCATGTCATTACTGGGATATAACGCCAGGAAACCTGCGGCGGTGGTCAGGGTGGTCAGGGTAACTGGCCGCCACATCCGCACCATGGTCTGGACTATACGGGCCCGGTGATCGGCAACCGGATTGTCGGAAGCCGGGGGTTCAGACAGGTAGTACTCGGAAAAAATGTGTACCGAATCCGCCACCGCAATACCGATCATGCAGACGATCAGGCCGTTGGTGATGACGTAGAATTCGACCCCCAGCCAGGCCATCACACCCAGGGTGGTTGCCACCGTGCCGGCCACCACCAGATTGGGAATCAGCGCCGCCCGTGGGGTCAGGAACGCCACCACCAGAATGATGGTGATGATCAGCCCTGCCAGCGGATTGAGCCGACGTGCGTCCTGATCGATATAGGACGACAAATACCCGGCAACCGCCCCCTCCCCTGCCACATGGAGCTGAACACCCGCGACAGCCGGTGCCTCTTGCACCAGTGCCATCACCCGCTGATAGGTAGCTTCAGCGTCGTGCTCATCGAGCAGCTCCGCGACGATCAGAGTCGTGGAACTGTCACGGGCAACCAGGCTGCCCTGGTACAGCGGAAAGTGAGCGATGCCCTCACGAATCCAATCCACATGAGCATCGCTCAGGGTGCCATCCAGGAACTTTTCCACCGCCATACCGGCCGCATCGCCCTCGATGTTGGATTCCGTGGCCAGACTGGTAATGCCGTCCGGATCGATATTGGCAACCGTCTTCAACCCTGTCGACAACCAACGTACCAGGGTCAGGGTTTCACTGTGGTAGACCCCGTCCTGGCGATCATCCACCACCGCAATCACGATCGGGTCCTTAAGATTAAAGCGCTCTTCCACGGCAATTCGATAGATCAGTGCGGGATTATCAGCACTGATGTAGGCATCGGCCTGCGTGTTCTTCTGCATACGACCCAGCTGGCTGCCCGCAGCTGCCACCAGCACAAGCGACAAGAGCAGGATCGGCCAGCGCCAGCGGACCACCTGAGTAAAAAACCGTGAGGCAAAGTCGTTGCCTGAATTCATAATTCACCTCCATAAGTGTATTTACACTTTATTAAGTATCAATTACGCCGCTATCGCTGGACAGAACCGCAGGGGTTTCCGATAATCGTGCATATACACTTTAATAGACCAGGGCCACACGTCATGACCGACGCCGCGACAACCTCCCCCGCCCCCATGGACATTGCCAGGCAATGTGCCGCCCTGCACTCGCGAGTGTTCTCCCGCCTGATTACCCGTCATTACAACAGCAGGCTGGCTGACCTTGGCCTGCGCATCACCCAGTTCACCGTGCTCAACGCCATCAAGGTGAGCCCGCCCGAGTCCATTCACCAGCTGGCAGAAACCCTGGGCATGGAGCGCACGTCGCTGCAGCGCACGGTGGAAATGCTGATCAACAAAGGGCTGGTGCAATCCGAGCCCAGCGGCCACAAGCGCTCCCTCGGGCTGACCCTCACCCCGCAGGGGGAAGAGCTCTACCAGCAGGCGGTGCAACGCTGGCAGCAGGCCCACGAAGAGTTCACCCGCCTGGTGGGGCAGGACAACTGGGATGCGGTAGCCGGGCAGCTGCACCAGCTCAGCAAGCAGGTCAAGACGACGCTGTAGCATACTCACCCTCCTCTCGCGGCCACGAAGAACTGTCCACGCAGTTTCCGGCAAACGCGGCCAGCCGCGCGATCACAGCGCTGTCCCGAAGAATGCGGTTATGGCCCAGTCCGCTGGTGTAAATGTGTTCCGACACCGGCAATGACGTCACCAGCTGCTCGGCACAGGTGAAGGGCACCTCCCGATCCTTGCGGTCATGAATCACCAGCGTCGGCACCTGGATCTGCCTGGCCCGCGCCGTTATGTCGAGCGCGGTCAATGGCAGGCCGACGGTCTCCTCCATCTGACGCAGGAAACGGCGCTCCGCCCTGGGGGATAATTTCATGAAGCGTGAAAAGCCTCGCAACAGGCCCTCAAACGTCGCGGGCCCGGACACCAGCGCCAGACGCTGGACACAGCTGTCATTAGAAACCACATAGGCCAGGGTGCCCGCTCCCATGGAGTGACCCACGGCGAGATCAATGGGGGCGTCGATATAATCGAGCGCAGCTTCAATGGCCTCGATAAAGCGGCCCGGATGGGATGCGCCCTGCGCGGAGGGGCCGTGGCCCGGAGGGTGAACCGCATAAAGGGTATAGTCAGCGGCCGGCAGCGCCTTCACCAGGGGCTCGAACAACCCCACACCCGATGACCAGCCATGGACCAGCAACACCCGCTGCGGCCCCCCCTGGCGAACCGACAGGTAACTACCACCGCCCAGATTCACCAACTCTTCGCCAAGGCTGACGCTGCGTTTACGCAACGCCTCCGGTACCCGCGGGGTGGTCATCAGACGGGTCGCCGTGCCCGCCGCCCGGGTCGGCAACAGCCGACTGTATGTTGCAAATGCCAATTGGAACGCCTGCAATCCGATCGCCATCATCGCCTCCAAGTGTATATACACTTTAGTGTCGGATAAAAATGCCGGAACGCCTCTCCAGATTGAGCAGAGAACAGCCCGGCATACCCTTGATACCATTAAAGTGTATATGCACTTTTAGTTTTCAACAAGCCCTGTTTCCGACTCTGATACACTGATCGCCATTTCCCATTCTCCTTTGGCCTGGACAGTCATGCGCGCAAAACTCATCACCCGTGACGGCTTTGAAGCCCTGAAAAAAGAGCTCGATTACCTGTGGCGGGAGCATCGCCCGGAAATCACCAAAAAGGTGCAGTGGGCGGCGAGCCTCGGCGACCGCAGTGAAAACGCCGACTATCAGTACAACAAGAAGCTGCTTCGCCAGATTGACCGACGGGTGCGCTATCTGCGCCGCACCCTGGCCGAACTGACGGTGGTGGACCATGCTCCGGAACAGGATGGTCGGGTGTTTTTCGGGGCCTGGGTGGACATTGAAAACGAAGACGGTGAGGCCAAGCGGTTCCGCATTGTCGGCTACGATGAGATCTTTGACCGCAAGGACTACATCTCCATCGATACCCCCATGGCACGGGCACTGCTGAAGAAACAGGTGGATGACGAAGTGGAAGTGCAGACGCCGAACGGCCCCGCCTACTGGGCCATTACCAACATCGAATACCCCAAGGACACCGGGGCCAATGACGACCATAAAAAAACCCCGTAAAACGGGGCAAGGCTAGCGCTATGCTGGAGGGCACCATGGCATCGACACAGGTCGATACCCGGTTATAGCCATTATCTCCCGCTGCGGTTACTGGCAAGTGGCCGGGTCATTAACGTTTGGACAGGGAGCTTCGGGCGCTGGCAGGAATTAGGTTGTGCACTCTAGATTTTACGACTAACGTCGAACACCCTAAGACTATTAACCGTTTGAATACACTGTCACAGGTACCTGACATGAACACCAAGAAACTCATCGATACTGCCCTCAACGGACTCGACAACCTGGGGTTCCAGCTCGACCAGCTGGGTATTACCGGTAAGGTCAACCGTCACAACCTGGCGGCTTTTGTGATGAACGAGCAGAAGCACCTGGAAGGTGAATGGGATAGCATTCAGGCCCGCATCGACCGTCGCCGGTCACAGGTCGAGGCTCTGGTGAGCAGCGTTGAAACCCGTGCTGATGCGATTCTGAGCCCAGTGCTGGCCCGTATCGAGCAACTGCGCGGCGCGGTTCGCGGCTGATCAGATCTGGGAACGGGGCGCCACCGAGCTGGCGTCACCGTCTCCCGCCGCTTCGGCCTCTGGCCGGGCCGGAGCCGATTTCAGGCGCCGGCTACCCTCCTGAAAGGCAGGCAACACCACTCTGACGGTCAACCCCGGATTGTCAGCACCTGGATTGCGATCACTCAGTTCGATACGGCCCTGGTGAATTTCTGCCACTGCGCTAACCAGACTCAGCCCCAGACCATTGCCTGGCAATGACCGGCTCTTGCCGACCCGATAGAAGCGCTGGAACACATTGTCTTTCTCATCGTCCGGAATGCCGATCCCGCTGTCACTGACCTCAAAGACCGTACCGGCCTCCTCGCGGTAGACAGCCACCCGGATATCGCCACTTTGCGGGGTGTACTTGATGGCGTTGTCGATCAGATTGCTGACCATCTGGAACAACAGGTCACGGTCGCCCTCAATCATCGCCTCATCGTCCAGTGACTGCTCGAAGAACTGGTGTTTGTCCTCCGCCACGGCCTCGTACAGCTCACAGGCATCGCTGACAAGCAGGGCCAGGGATACCGGCTTCATATCGGCAGCGTTACCGCGGGTCTCCAGACGGGCAATACGCAGCAGGGCATTGAACGTTGCCAGCAGCTGGTCTGCCTCAGCCACCGCCCGGCCCGCCTGGTCACGGGCCTCGTCATTATCCACCGACATCAGGGTGGTCTCGAGCTGGTTGCGCAGCCGGGTCAGGGGCGTCCGCAGGTCGTGGGCGATGCTGTCGGAAACATGGCGAATACCTTCCATCAGATAGACGATCCGATCCAGCATCTGGTTGAGGTTCTCCGCCAGCTGGTCGAAATCATCCCCGGTACCACGGGTGGGAATCCGCTGTGACAGGTGACCGTTCATGATCTTGCGGGAGGTGTTGTTGATCACTTCGATGCGACGGGTGGTACTGCGACTGATCATGAAACCACCCAGCAGCGCCAGCCCCAGGGTGATGCCCATGCCCCAGTTAATGGCAATTTCAATCACCCGTTTGAGGGCCGTGAGATCATCAATGTCGCGCCCCACCAGCAGCCGCAAGCCGCCTTGCACCTCGAAAATCCGGGCACGGGCCAGCCGCGGCTGACCAACCCAGCCAACCCGCTCATCCAGGGTGAAATTGATCCAGCCACTCTGCGACTGACTGCCCTCCGGCCATACCGTGAGGTTACCCGCCAGCTTCATGTAGTCTTCGGTGGTCACGAGGTACAGGGATTTGGCGTTCGGCTCCCGCGCAACCCGTTCGCGGATAATGGTGATCAGGCCATTGATACCCCGCCCACGGTATTGTTCCGCAAGTCCGGCGATTTCCGCTTCAATGGTTTCGTCGGTCTGGGCGGCCATAAAGCCGGCGGTACGCCAGTAAATGAATGCCAGCAACAGAAACACCGAGGTGGCAAACACCACCATATAGAGCAGCGCAAGCTGAAACGTCGATGTTCTGAGCTGGCTAAGCAGTTTCACAGGTCAGGCAGATTCCCGAAGCATGTAACCGGCGCCGCGGATGGTCTGCAGCAGGGGGGTTTCAAACTCTTTGTCGATCTTGGCGCGCAAGCGGCTGATATGCACGTCGATGACGTTGGTCTGGGGATCGAAATGGTAGTCCCAGACTTTTTCCAGCAGCATGGTGCGGGTGACAACCTGGCCAGCGTTGCGCATCAGGTATTCCAGCAGGCGGAATTCCCGCGGCTGAACGTCGATGTTCTGTCCGGCCCGCTTGACGGTTCGCGCCAGCAGATCCATTTCCAGATCAGCGACCCGCAATACCGTCTCGGTTTCCGCAGTCTGGCGGTTACGGCGAATCAACGACTCGATCCGCGCCAGCAGCTCGGTGAAGGAAAACGGCTTGGTCAGGTAATCATCACCACCGCCACGCAGCCCTTCGACCCGGTCGTCCACGTCACCCAGGGCGCTGAGAATCAGCACCGGCACCTGGTTTCCGGTGGCCCGTACGGTCTTGATGATCGAGAGGCCATCCATACCCGGTAGCATCCGGTCCACGATCATAATGTCGTAGTCCTCACTGGCCGCCATCATCATGCCTTCCTTGCCCTCCGCCGCATGATCTACGACGAAGTCGGACTCCTTCAGCCCTTTGATCAGGTAACTTGCTACATCCTGATCGTCTTCAATTACCAGAGCTTTCACCTAACAGCCTCCAGATTCAGGAATTTCTGAAAAACAGATGTCTGAAAACAGGGTACGGCCTGCCAGCAGCAACAGCCAGTTAACATCTTGTAAGAGGGTGTCGCCATTGGCGACGGTCAGTGACGATCCGCCCACTCCGCCAGCCAGCCCAGCCCCGCCCCGGTTTCACCGGCGGGCCGGTACTCGGCACTGACCCACCCTTTATAGGATAGGCGATCCAGTGCGGCGAAGACGTTGGTGAAGTTGATTTCTCCCGTGCCCGGCTCGTGGCGGCCCGGATTATCGGCAAACTGAATATGGCCAATCTGGGGCAACAGCTGACCCAGGGTCCGGATCAGGTCACCTTCCATGATCTGCATGTGGTACAGATCGTATTGCAGTTTGACATTGTCGGACCCCACCGCCTCAATCAGCGCCATCACCCGGGCCGAGGTATCAAGCAAGAACCCCGGCATATCCACCCGCGAGTTGATGGCTTCGACACACAGGGTGATACCTTCACGCTGCAGTTGCTCGTTAGCCCAGGTCACATTGGCGACCAGGGTGTCCCAGCCCTGTTGCCACGGCAGCGAAGCCGGCAGCAGCCCGGACAGGCAGTTCAACTGACGGCAATCCAGCGCCTGGGCGTAGCCAATGGCCTGCTCCACGCCTCGACGAAATTCATCAACCCGGTCTGGCAGGCAGGCAATACCCCGCTCTCCACCGTCCCAGTCTCCTGGCGGCAGATTGAAGAGCACCTGAGTCAGCCCCTGCTCCTGCAAGCGGCCTTTCAACTCGTCCCTGCGCCAGGCGTAGGGAAACAGGTACTCGACACCCTCGAAACCAGCGGCGCGAGCAGCGGCAAAGCGATCGAGGAAGTCCACCTCGTTGAACAGCATGGTCAGGTTGGCAGCGAATCTAGGCATGACGTTATTCCTTGCGGCCGGGGCCAATCGAACCCAAACGCGTTCCGTTAAGGTGTTCCAGTTCCAGCAGCAGTCCGCTGTGGTCGACTTCGCTGTGACCATTGGCCACCAGCGACAGATATTCGTTATGCACCTGTTGTGCCAGCGGCAGGGTCAGACCTTCAGCCCGGGCTTCATCGAGGATCATGCGCATGTCCTTGAGCTGGATCCGGGCCGGGGCACCCGGAGCAAAGTCCCGTTCGATCATGCGCTGGCCATGCTGCTCCAGAATCTTGCTGCCGGCAAAGCCCCCCAGCAACGCCTGCCGCACCGCCACCGGATCCGCCCCGCCCTTAGCGGCCAGTAACATGGCCTCAGACACCGCACCAATGGTAATCCCGACGATGGCCTGGTTGGCGAGCTTCGCCAACTGGCCGGCGCCGACCGGACCAATCCGGGTCACCGAGCCCATGGCTTCCAACACCGGCCGCACCTTGTCCAGATGGTCTTCACTGCCGCCCGCCATGATGCTGAGAGTGGCTGCCGCCGCACCACGGGTGCCACCGGATACCGGGGCATCAACAAAGCCTGCACCCCGGGCCGCAGCGCGCTCGGCGAGGCTCCGTGCCAGTGACGGCTGCACCGAACTCATGTCGACAACCACCGCTCCCGGGCGCAGATTGTCGATCCCACCCTGGTTGACCAGCACCTCGTTCACGACCTCACCGTTCTCCAGCATGGTAATGACGACATCCGCCTCACTGACAGCCTCCGCGGGGGTGGTCGCCAGCGCGGCCTGATCGGCAAAAGGCTCACACTTACTGGCGGTGCGATTCCACAGAGTCAGCTCAAAACCGGCCTTGAGCAGGTTGACGGTCATCGGCGCCCCCATCAGGCCAATGCCCAGAAAGGCAACGCGGAGCGGATGTGGTTTTGCGGCAGGGGTTGAGTCGGTCATTGGCCAGATTCTCCAGAGCTCATATCAGATAAGGCATTGTTTCGGTAACTGGTTGGGGCACGGCACATAAAAAAACGCCACCAGCCCATGGGGTCTGATGGCGTTTTACAGGCAGGAAACCGGCTACCCTCAGGCAACCTCGGTCATCTGTACCCGAATCTTCTTCATGGCGTTCTTTTCAAGCTGACGGATACGCTCCGCCGACACGCCATATTTGTCCGCAAGTTCATGCAAGGTGGACTTGCTGTCAGACAGCCAGCGTTCCCGCAGGATGTCCTGGCTGCGCTCGTCCAGATTGCCCAGAGCCTGCATCAGGCGACCGTTGGAATCCTCCGCCCAGTCCGACTGTTCCAGCAGCATCGCGGGATCGGCACGACGATCCTCCAGGTAATGAGCCGGAGCCTGATACGAGGAATCATCATCGTCGTCCATGGGACCATCAAATGAGGTGTCCTGAGATGCCAGGCGCCCTTCCATTTCGCGGACAACCTGCGGCTCCACACCCAGATCCTGGGCGACCGCCTTGAGCTCTTCGTGGTTCAACCAGGCCAGACGTTTTTTCTGGCTGCGCAAGTTGAAGAACAGCTTGCGCTGGGCCTTGGTGGTGGCCACCTTGACGATGCGCCAGTTGCGCAGGATGTACTCGTGGATCTCAGCCTTGATCCAGTGTACCGCAAACGATACCAGGCGCACGCCGTACTCGGGATTGAAGCGCTTGACCGCCTTCATCAGCCCGACGTTGCCTTCCTGGATCAGGTCCGCCTGGGGCAGGCCATAGCCGGAATAGCTGCGAGCGATGTGAATCACAAAACGCAGATGGGAGAGGACCAGTTGACGGGCTGCGTCGACATCACCTTCATAGTGAAGCCGTTCAGCCAGGTCACGTTCTTCATCGGCAGTAAGCACCGGAATCCGGCTTGTAGCCTGAATATAGGCTTCAAGATTAACACCCGGAACCAGTTTGTCTGCCAATTGTAGACTTGTACCCATGCTTTCCCTCCTAGTTAGGGACCTGCAAATATACCAATTCCTGATGAGACCGCCAAGGCCTCGAAAAGTTCCCGACAAACACAAATTAAATGTTTCAAAACAGTCGGTTAACTAAAAATTCGGCACTATTGCCGTTATTAAACCTACTCTGCCTCGTTACAATCGAACATACGGTGTTTCCGTAACGATGGCATCAACTCCCTGCCGGCACCCCCGGCTCAATGGCATCAAGGTGACGCTTTACCGCCACCCAGGCCCCCAGCCACCCCAGCACCATGGCCATCGCCAGCAACGCCAGGGCACCGTCAAAGGGTAACCCACTGAGCGTGAAATTGCTGTGATAAAGTGTCGCCAGGCGCTCAATGGGGCCGCTGAGCCACCACAGCGACAACCCCAGCAAAATCCAGGCGACCACCCCACCCCCGAGACCAAACCAGACCCCGGTGTAAAGGAAGGGACGTCGAACAAAAGCGTCGGTGCCCCCCACCAGCTTCGCCACCAGAATCTCGTCCCGGCGGCTTTCAATAGCCAGACGGATGGTGTTGCCAATCACCAGAACCACCGCGCCACCCAATAACAGGGCCAATACCCAGACGGCCCGCCCCAGCAACTGGGTCAGCACATTGAGTCGCTGCAACCAGCCCAGATCCACCTGTACCCGGGCCACCCCGGTCATCGCCTCCAGCTCAGCCGCCAGCACTTCCACCGCAGCAGCGGTGCGTCCGACTTCCGGCGGGGTCACCAGCAGGGTGTGCGGCAGCGGATTCTCATCAAGGTAATCCAGGGCGTCGGCGAGGCCAGAGGACGCACGGAATTCCGCCAGCGCGGAGTCCCGGTCGATCAGTTCAACACCTTCCACATCGGCCCGGCTCCCCACCTCCAGGCGCAGCCGTTGCGCCTGCTCCAGCGAGACATCATCGGCCAGGTAGGTGGTGATGCGAGCGCTACTCTCCCAGCCGGCACTGACCCCCTGCAGACTGCCCAGCAACAGCAGCAGGGCGACCGGCATGGCCAGCGCAACGCCCATCACCAGCCAGGTCATCAGACTGGCCACCGGGGCATGCCACAGTCGGAGAGCGCTCTCCCGGGCTACCTTGCGGTGGTGGGCCAGGTAACTTCCGGCAACATCACGGACTTCACTGCGGGACTGGGCGCCACCCCGACCCTGACGTGGACGACCAGCATCAGAGGCCATGATTCATCCCTCCTGTCAGCCGACCCTGCTCCAGGGTCAGGGTGCGCCGGCCCATGTCATGGATCAACGAAATATCGTGACTGGCGATCAGCACGGTGACACCGACCTGACTGAACTGCTCGAACAGATGCATGATGTCTGCCGAGAGTTTCGGGTCAAGGTTACCGGTCGGCTCATCCGCCAGCAGCAGGGGCGGCTTGTTGACCACCGCACGGGCGATACCCACCCGTTGCTGTTCACCGCCGGATAACTGCATCGGGTTCATTTTTTCCTTGCTGAGCAAGCCAACCTTGTCCAGTGCCGCCCGGACCCGGCGGCCAACATCCCGCGCAGGCACGCCCATCACTTCCAGCGGCAAGGCGACGTTATCAAATACCGTGCGATCGAACAGCAGCTGGTGGTTCTGAAACACGACCCCGATGTGGCGGCGAATATAGGGCACCTGGCGGCGGGGCATGTTGTTGAGCACCTGCCCACCAACCACCACGTTGCCCGCACTGGGGCGCTCCATCAACATGATGAGTTTCAGCAGCGTACTCTTGCCCGCACCGGAATGGCCGGTCAGGAACGCCAGCTCGCCCCGGTCGAGATGGAAATTCACCTGCTTGAGGGCGGTATGGTCGCTGCCGTAGCGTTTGGTGACCTGCTGAAACTCGATCATGGACGTTGGGTCTCGTTAGTCGGCAAACAGTGCCTCGACAAAGGTTTCCGCATCGAAGCTGCGCAGATCATCTACCTGCTCACCCACACCGATATAACGGATTGGCAACTGCAGCTGACGGGCGATGGCAAACACGATGCCCCCCTTGGCGGTACCATCGAGCTTGGTCAGTGTCACCCCGCTGACGCCGACCGCCTGCTGAAACACGGTGGCCTGGCTGAGCGCGTTCTGACCGGTGCCGGCATCCAGCACCAGCATGACTTCGTGAGGTGCGGACTCGTCCAGCTTCTTCATCACCCGGACCACCTTCTCCAGCTCACTCATCAGGTTGTCCTTGTTCTGCAGACGACCTGCGGTATCAGCGATTACCACATCAACACCCTTGGCCTGGGCCGACTGTACGGCATCGTAGATGACCGAGGCGCTGTCCGCACCGGTATGCTGGGCAACCACCGGCACCTGGTTACGATCGCCCCAGACCTGCAGCTGTTCTACAGCGGCGGCGCGGAAGGTATCGCCCGCGGCCAGCATCACTGAATGACCGTCACGCTGAAAGTGCTTGGCAAGCTTACCGATCGTGGTGGTCTTGCCCACCCCATTCACCCCAACCATCAGGATGACATAGGGCTTTTTGTCAGCATCAATTTTGAGGGGCCGCGCCACCGGGGTCAGAATGCCATCCAGCTCCTCCCGCAGGGCCGCCTGCAGCGCCGCCCCATCCTTGAGCTGGTTACGTTCAAGTTTGTCCGTCAGCGACTCGATGATCTCGGAGGTCGCGGTCACCCCGACATCCGCCATCAGCAGCATGGTTTCAATCTCTTCCAGCAGATCTTCGTCGATCTTCTTGCTGACGGAGAACAGGTCGGCCAGTCCCGCGGTCAGATTGGCCCGGGTTTTTCCGAGACCACTGCGGATTCGCTCAAAGACACTGAGCGCTGGTTCCTCAACCGCTGGCACCTCGGCCACAGCCGCTTCCGCCACCGGCTGTGGCTCGGGCTCCGCTCCGGCCGCTGCTTCCGGGCGCGGCTGCGGCTGTTTCTGCGGCACGGGCTCTGGACGGGGGATGCGCCGGCGGTTGGCGGCAATATCGCCCACAAACAACAACACAAGAAGGGCCAGGAGGCCTATGGAAATCCACTCTGCCGTCATAGTCTTACCATCAGTCTGGAATTGGCGGGGAAAATAAGAAGCGCTCATTCTAGCGGCAGCCAGCGGCAGCGTCCAAACCCATGACGTCTAATCCGCCGCTAACGTCCGTTTCCGCTACAGGCACGGGCCAGTTTTCGTTACCATGGCAGCGCCGGTGCCCGCGCACCGGAGTCTCGAATCCTGCCGTCCGGAGAACCAAATCATGGGCCGAAAACGTCAACCTGCCTCCCGCCCAGCCTCCCCGGCAAGCGGCGAACTGCGCATCATTGGCGGTGACTGGCGCAGCCGCAAGCTGCGTTTTCCCGATGCCGGCGGCGTCCGCCCCACCCCTGCCCGTACCCGTGAAACCCTGTTCAACTGGCTGTCTTTCCACCTGGCCGGACGGCGCTGCCTGGACCTGTTTGCCGGCAGCGGGGTATTGGGGCTGGAAGCGCTGTCCCGCGGTGCCGGAGAAGCGACTTTCGTCGACCACACCCCGGTCCTTGCCCAGGCCCTGCGGGAAAACCTGCGCCTGCTGCGCTGCGACCACGCCAACGTTGTCTGCACAGCGGTGGAGTCGTTTCTCTGCGACTCGCCGGCGCAACCGTATGACATCCTGTTTATGGACCCGCCCTTCCGGCAGGGCTGGTTGCAACGACTGTTCCCGCTGATCGCAGAAAATGCCTGGGTCGCGCCCGGTGGCTGGATCTATGTCGAACACGAAAGTGAGCTAACACCCCCACCGGTGCCCGACAGCTGGCAACTGCACCGGCAGAAAACCGCCGGCCAGGTGACCTACAATCTTTACCGGGTTGACGACCTCGGGGCATAAAAAAACCGCCGGTGTACGGCGGTTTTTTTTATTGAGCGCGTCCGCAGATCAAATCGCTGCCGGGCGCAGGGAGTAGGCCTTGAGATGAGCCGCAAACTCCTCCAGATAGCGGATGCCGCTGGCTTCCGCCTCACGGCACCATTCCATCAGCGCCTGGATCTTGTCCTGGGGCTTGAGGCCGCGACGACGCCACAGCTCCTGCAGTTCCTGGCTCTTGTCATAAATCTGCTTCAGCACCGCATTGTTTTCCAGCACCGTATCCAGATGAGCCTGCTCCTTCGGCTTGATCAGGGAGATCTCCCGTGACAGCAGCTGCTTGAGCTTGCGATAACGGGTCTTAAAGCCTTCTTCCAGTGCCGCCTTCTGCTGACGCAGCACCGGCTCCATTACCTGTTTGCGGTACTGGCGCATGATGTCAAAGCGGTTGTTGGCAATTGCCTGGATGGTTTCCACATCCACGCTCTGCTTGCCCGGAACGAAGTGGGCGATGGGACGATAACCCTTGGGCTTGGCCAGGCCGAACAGCTGGAACAGACGGATATAACCCCAGCCGATATCCACCTCGTACCAGCGACGGGACAGCTTGGACGAATTCGGGTAGGTGTGGTGATTGTTGTGCAGCTCCTCGCCGCCAATCAGGATGCCGATGGGCGAGATATTACGGGCGTTGTCGGCACACTCGAAGTTGCGATAGCCGATGTAGTGGCCGATACCGTTGACCACGCCAGCAGCCCAGACCGGAATCCACATCATCTGTACAGCCCAGATCCAGATCCCATTCACCCCGAACAGGGCCAGGTTAATGACCGCCAGCAAGGTGATCCCCCAGGTCTTGTGAGGGGTGTAGAGCTTGCGCTCAATCCAGTCTTCCGGGGTACGCTGACCGTAACGTTCAAGCGTCTCCGGAGTTGCGGCCTCGGCGTAGAGCTCCGCGCCTTCCAGCACAACTTTGCGGATACCCTTGATCACCGGGCTATGAGGATCTTCTTCCGTTTCGCATTTGGCGTGATGCTTGCGGTGAATGGCGGTCCATTCCTTGGTGTTCTGGGCAGTCGTCAGCCACAGCCAAAAACGGAAGAAGTGCGCCAGCAACGGATGCAGATCCAGGGAATTATGCGCCGAATGACGGTGCAGATAGAGCGTTACACTCACGATCGTGATGTGTGTAAGACCCAGGGTGACCAGAATGAGCTGCATCGCCGACAGGTCGAGAAGACCGTTGTACCACATACCAAATTACCTCAGTGAACCCAATCGGGAACCGGATTCCGGCCCCCTGATTTCGTGCCCCCACTTTAGCTTACAGGTGTACGCCAAACAAGCAGATTCCGGGGTCAAAATTGTTACCATTTACACCTATTAGTAAGATGTCGGCGCCCGGGAATGCCTCACATCACGCTATGGCAGCGGCAAACCCTTATGGTTCCGGCCAATTCCCTTCTGCCGCCACCGTTGACATTCTGTTGCCAAACTCCACAATCAGGCCACCATCCATCCTCAGGAGCTGCCGTGCCCGAGTTACCGGAAGTCGAAACCACCCGCCAGGGCATTGCTCCCCATTGCCAGGGGCAGACTGTGACCCGAGTGGAGGTCCGCAACCCCAACCTGCGCTGGCCGGTACCGGCTGAACTGGCAGCAGGGATGCAGCAACAGCCCATCCTGGCGGTCGAACGCCGCGCCAAGTATCTGCTGCTGTCCTTCCCCACCGGCACTGCCATTGTACACCTCGGCATGTCCGGCAGTCTGCGGGTGATTACCGACGATACCCCGGCGCAGACCCACGACCATGTCGAGGTGGAACTCAGCTCCGGCGTCCGGCTCCGCTACAACGATCCCCGCCGCTTTGGCTGCTGGCTGTGGACAGAAACTCCCGAAAGCCATCCGTTGCTGACCTCGCTCGGCCCGGAACCACTGGCCTCGGAGTTTGACGGCAATTACCTGTTTCACCTGTCCCGTCACCGCAAAACCCCGGTCAAATCCTTCCTTATGGACAATCACGTGGTTGTCGGGGTCGGCAACATCTACGCCAACGAATCCCTGTTCAAGGCCGGCATCCACCCTCGCCGGCCCGCCGGCCGTATTAGCCGTGACCGCTACCAGCGGCTCGCCGAACACGTCAAGGAAACCCTCGCCGCAGCCATTCTTCAAGGCGGCACTACCCTCAAGGACTTCGTCAACAGCGACGGCAAACCGGGTTACTTCGCCCAGTCCCTGCTGGTTTATGGCCGCGGCGGCCAGCCCTGCGAAAGCTGCGGCACCCCCCTCAAGGAAATCCGGATGAACCAGCGAACCACCGTCTACTGCCCCCGCTGCCAGCGCTGACTCTGTGACAGGGGTTGTGAAAATCCGTTTGAAAATACGCAAATATGATTCATAGTTAAGACTACGTTCAAACAGGACCAGTGCCGGGTCATTCCCTAGAGCAAAACCCGGCACATCATGTTGTGCCCGCCCTCGTCAATGGCGGGCAAAGTCAATTCCAGGAGACACATAATGCCCGCAACCCTTTCCCGTATCCTGACCACCACCGTGGCCGTCTGCATGCTCGCCTTTGCGTCCGCTGGTCATGCCAATACCATCAACGATGCGCCGTCAGCCCTGGAAATGACCGCCGACGCTGTCATTGCCCGCCCGCTGCTGCTGGCCACCACCGTTGTGGGGACGGCAGTCTACATCGTTTCCCTGCCCTTCTCGCTGCTCGGCGGTAACGCCGGCGAGGCCGGTGAAGTACTGGTGCTTGGCCCCGCAAAGTCGACCTTTTTACGCTGTCTGGGCTGTGATTCTTCCGGGCGCCGTCAGGGCGGCCCGGCCAACGAGAGCAACTGAAGCCGGTACCGGAACACACCAGCACCGCTCCGCATCCGTACAAACCGGAGTTGCGTCACAGGCAGTTCTGCGGCAGCCTGAAGACATCATGTCTTCAGGCTGTTTTTGTTTATGGTTAACTGGTCGCAACTCGATACACTGTTCCTCGATATGGACGGTACCCTGCTGGACCTTCATTTCGACTCCCATTTCTGGCTCGAACACCTGCCCCTGCGTTACGCTGAACACCACGCGCTGACCCCAGAGCAGGCCCGCGCCAGGCTGCTTCCCATGATCCAGGCCGAACAGGGCACCCTGAACTGGTACTGCACCGATTACTGGAGCGAGCGGCTTAACCTTGATATCACCCGCCTCAAGGCCGAAGTCAGCGACCGCATCAGTTACCGCCCTTACGTACCCGAGTTCCTCAGCGCAGTGAAGGCGTCCGGGCGACGCGCGGTGATTGTCACCAACTGTCACCCGGATCCGCTGGCACTCAAGCTGCAGCGAACCGGTCTGGATCAGCGTGTTGACCGGATCATTTCCAGTCACACTCTGGGCAAGCCCAAGGAAGATCCCCAGTTCTGGCAGGATCTGCAACACCTGGAACGCTTCCGCCCGGACACCACCCTGATGGTGGACGACAGCCTGCCGGTGCTTCAGAGCGCCCGCGATGCGGGTATTGGCCAGTGTCTGGCCGTGCTGGCGCCGGACAGCCAGCAACCGGCTCGGGAAGACAGTGCCGGCATGCCCGCAATCCACCACTTTGACGAAGTGCTGCCCCACCTGCAGCAAAGCCCCCGCCTGCCATCCTGAAATCGATACGGTTATAATGAAGACGCACGCACATCAGGTGGGAGACATGACCGCATCAACCCCGGAAGAGCTGCGGGTAAGACTGGACAAGTGGCTATGGGCCGCCCGTTTCTACAAGACCCGCTCCCTCGCCAAAGAGGCCATCGAAGGTGGCAAGGTTCATTACAACAATCAACGCTGCAAACCCGGACGGCTGGTTGAACCCGGCGCCCGGCTGACGTTGCGCCTGGGCTGGCAGGAACGCATTGTGATTGTGGACCAGCTCAGTGACCGGCGCCGGGGGGCCCCGGAAGCACAGATGCTCTACCACGAAACCGAAGAGAGCATCAAAAAGGCCGAAGACACCGCCTGGCAGCGCAAGACCATGCAGGCTGCGCAATTACCACCGGCGCGACGACCCTCCAAAAAGGACCGCCGGAACATCCAGCGCTTCCGCGAACAGAACGGCCTGTAACCCGATCCGGGCGGGCCGGACTGCCAGCACCACAGAATTGCCTTATCAGCACGCATTTAGGAGACAGCAACACATGGCGTCCCAGGACCAGTTCCAACGCTTTATTTTTGAACACAGCCAGATCCGCGGAGCCTGGGTACAACTTGTCGACAGCTACAATGAAATCGGCAACCAGGCCCCCTATCCTGCCTCGGTTCGCCAACTGCTGGGACAGACCCTGGTGGCCAGCGTACTGATGAGCAGCACCCTGAAGTTTGAAGGCAGGCTGTCGCTGCAGGCCCAGGGCGAAGGCCCGTTGCGCACACTGATGGCTGAGTGCAGCCACGACCGCAACATTCGTGGGCTTGCCAGGTTCGACGCCCCCGCCGCCGCTGCCAACGGCCTCAACGAACTGCTCGGCGATGGCCGCATGGCCATCACCATCACTCCGGAACAGGGCCAGCGTTATCAAGGCGTGGTCCCACGGGAAGCCGATTCCCTGGCGGGCTGTCTTGAGGAGTACTTTGATCGCTCCGAACAGATTGCCACCACCCTGATTCTGTTCGCTGACGAACGCCGCAGTGCCGGCCTGTTGCTGCAGCGCCTGCCAGGCAGCAGCGACACCGACAACGAATTGTGGGAACGGATCAATCACCTGGCCGCCACGGTGACCGAGGAAGAGTTGCTGGGGCTCGACAGCGAAGTGATCCTGAACCGCCTGTTCCACGAAGAGGAAGTGCGGATATTCGAGCCCGACCCGGTCGCCTTCAATTGCAGCTGCTCCCGCGAGCGCACGCTCGGGGCACTCAAGTCCATCGGCAAGGACGAATGCTACAGCATCATCGAGGAGCAGGGTGCGATCGAGATGGACTGCCAGTTCTGCCACGCCCACTACCAGTTCAACCGTAACGACATTGATCACCTGTTCACCGGCCACTCTCTTCACTGAGACCGCCGGTTGGCCGGAAACCCGCTGTTGGCAGGGCTTTCCGGCCTGTCGTTTTTTTCAGGCATCTCTGGCATAATAGCGCGCCTGAATTGACCCGATTGTTCAGATTTCCGCCAATCACTCCGGCCTCCTGCAGGTCCGGACTGGCATTCCGGACAATCAATGTAGACACCCTGAGGGCGAGGTCGAAGTGAGCAACACTTATACTGATCTGAGTTCAGCACGACTGGTCGAGCTGGCACTGGAAAGAGGCGAAGGCCAACTGGCTGCCAATGGTTCGCTGGTGGTCAAGACCGGCAAGCGTACTGGCCGTTCTCCCATGGACCGCTTCATTGTTGAGGAGCCCAGCACCGCGGATGCGATCCACTGGGGCCCCATCAACCGTCCGTTCGACGCTGACAAGTTCGACGCCCTCTGGGATCGGGTTGAAGCCTACATCGCCGAGAAGGAACAGTTCCTGTCTCACGTTCATGTCGGCTCCGATCCCGAGCACTACCTGCCGGTTCGCATGACCACAGAAACTGCCTGGCAGAACCTGTTTGGTCGCAACCTGTTTATCCGTCCGGAGAACTACAACAGCTCCGACAAGCAGGAGTGGCAGATCCTCAACGCCGCCAACTTCGAGTGTGTGCCCGAGCGTGATGGCACCAACAGCGACGGCTGCGTGATTATCAACTTTGCCAAGCGCAAGGTTCTGCTGGCAGGCATGCACTACGCCGGCGAAATGAAGAAGGCCATGTTCTCCGTGCAGAACTTCCTGCTGCCAGAGAAAGACGTGCTGCCGATGCACTGCTCCGCCAACGTTGGCGAGAACGGCGAAACCTGTCTGTTCTTCGGTCTGTCCGGCACCGGCAAAACCACCCTGTCCGCTGATCCCGATCGTTTCCTGATCGGTGACGACGAGCACGGCTGGGGTCCGGGCACCGTGTTCAACATCGAAGGTGGCTGCTACGCCAAGTGCATCGACCTGAGCCAGAAGAACGAACCGATCATCTGGGATGCCATCCGTTTCGGCGCCATTGTTGAAAACGTCATGATCGACGAGGAAAGCCGCGAGCCGGATTACACCGACGTGTCGCTGACCGAAAACTCACGCTGCGCCTACCCTCTGGAGCACGTTGAGAAGCGTGTTCTGGAAAACCGTGCCGGTGAGCCGTCACACATCGTGTTCCTGACTTGCGACATGACCGGCGTCCTGCCTCCGGTATCGATCCTCAGCAAGGAAGCGGCTGCCTATCACTTCCTCAGCGGCTACACTGCGCTGGTAGGCTCCACCGAGATGGGCTCTTCATCCAAGCTGAAATCCACCTTCTCTACCTGCTTCGGCGCTCCGTTCTTCCCGCGTCCGGCTGGCGTTTACGCCGAGCTGCTGATGAAGCGAATGGAAGAGTTCGGTAGCAAGGTCTTCCTGGTCAACACTGGGTGGACCGGTGGTCCCCACGGTGTTGGTGAGCGTTTCAGCATTCCGACCACCCGGGCCATTATCAGCGGTATTCAGAATGGCGACCTGGACGATGCTGAAACCGAGCACTTGCCACTGCTGAACCTCGAGGTCCCGCTGACCGTTCCGGGCGTCGACAGCAAGCTGCTCAACCCGCGTAACACCTGGCAGAGCACCGAAGAGTACGATGCCAAGGCACGTGAACTGATTGCCCAGTTCGTCGACAACTTCGACAAGTTCGACGTTTCCGGCTCCATCATCACGGCAGGCCCAAGCCTGTCCTGATAGGGACCAGACGTCAAAAAGGCAGCCCCAGGGCTGCCTTTTTTTGTGGCTCCGAAACCGCCAGCGAAGGCAGGATCAAGACACAAAAAAGGCGCGGAAACCGCGCCTTTTTATCACCGCCTGGACCGGCTTAGTTCGCGTAGAACAGCAAGGGCACAAAGGCCACCAGCACCAGCGAGACACCCATGGCAATCAGCGGCATGATGATACGCTCATGGCGCTGATAGAAGGTCCCACTCTCCTGCTGGGCCGCCACCACCTCTGCTTCCCCCACCACCTGGCGGGTCAGCAGGTGGTTCAGTGCCACCGGCGGACTCAGATAACCCAGTTCAAACGCCACCAGGGTAACCATCCAGAAATGAATCGGGTGGATGCCACTGGAATAGGCAATGGTTGCCACCGTCGCGGACACCAGAATCACCGCCCCGAAAGCATCCATGATCATTCCCAGGATCACCAGGATCACCACCATCAGAAGCATCGCAGACCAGGCGCTGTCAAACGACTGCGGAAAACTCTCCATGATATGAGATCGCTCGATCACTCCACCAATACTGACCGACAGCCCCAACAACAGTAACAGAGCACCAATTTCAGCCGTGGTGTCGTTGGTCGCTCCACGTACGCTGCGCTCCAGCCCCTGGTGGTTGATCTCCAGGCCATCGCGATCACGCTCCGTGCGCCCTTTCAGGCTGATATGCTCGTACAACAGGATGGCAAACAGGATCACCGGCAACAGCCGCGGCGCAGAAAACTCATCCATACGCACATCCAGGCCCCAGCGGTAGAACATCACCACGCCGGCAATCACCAGTACATAAGGAATCAGCGGACGCAGCGCCGCCAGCATCGCCGGCAGGGCATCATTCACCGGGGCCAGGTTGAACTGGCTTTGCCGATTCACCGTCAGCGCCACCGCGGTAAACATGGCCGCAGTTAACGCGAACACCCAAATCCCCCAGCCGAACAGCTCGTCGGTGGTGACCTCGCGGTTCAGGTAGGCAATCACCACCACCAGCAGGCAGGGCCGGATCACCACACCCAGGGAACCGGACATGGCGGTAGCCGCCAGCGCCAACTGACGCCGGGCACCCGCAGCCCGCAGCTCATTGTATATTACGGCACCTGCGGCGATGACAAAGATTCCGGACGCACCGGTATAGGCCGTTGGTACTACCGCCACCAGAACGGCGACCACGGCCAGCAGCTCCGGCGGCATCCGCCAGGGCCGGAACACGTTGAAGACCAGAGTCGCCAGACGGGTCTGCTTGAGCATCATGCCGACCCAGACATAAAGTCCAACATTGAGGAACATGTCGGCCAGTTCCATCATCTTGCCCAGGTAAATCCCAATGCCCGCAGCGTGACCGATCATCGAGAAATAGGTGCCTGAGATCAGACACATCACGGTATACAGCGGCACCGCCAGCAGGGCCTTGTTGAGGCTTCCACCCGGTGCCAGCCCTTCGGGCACGCGAATCAGCCGGTACAGGCTGGCTATGGTCAGCGCGCCAAACCCGACGATCCACAGATTGTGCAGCAGCAGCTCTTCCGAAGACACGGCTGCGTCAGCGCCGAGCGTGTTGGCGCGAAAGATCAGGCTCGAGCCCAGCAACATGGCATTGGCGACGGTCTGCAGGGTCAGCGACACCTTGTGATCCAGTACTGTCTCCATGGCCCGCATCGCAATGTGATGGCGGGTCAGCGTCGCTGTCACCGCACACAACATGACCAGAATGACCAGAATATAACGCTGGGATTCCAGCCCGAAGGCAATCAGATCGGCGATGAACAGCTCCACCGCCCGATAAGCACGGACCCCGGGCGTGAGTTTGTCCCTGACCTCCAGATAACTGGCATGACTGGCCTGACATTCCGCGACCGAACGCTCAATGGAACGGCGGACATCGGCCGGATCCTTCTCCATCGCACCCAGCAGATCCGCCATCGCCCCCAGGTCACTGCCCTTGGCCATCTCCGCCGCCACGGCTGCGTCAATATCACGATTGGGATTACAGGTGGGCTCCACCGGGTCGGAGCGCAGCTTGTAGTAACCGCTCCACAACTGCTCGCCGCCCCGCAGCATCTGGTTATGAATATCACTGGAGGTGGAGAACAGCACAACCGCCAGTAACAGCAGGCAGGCTGGCAGAGAAGAGGACCATTCCCTCAGGCTACGTCCGCCCGCGCGGGCAGACGAGCCTTCGGTGTTCAGGGTATCAACGGACATATCTGGCGCTCGTGGGTCCATGGCTTACAGCAGGTCGTCCAGGCTCATGACTTCGGCGGCTTCCGGCTCTTCATCCCAGAAGCTGCCGAGCTTGCCCAAAGGCGTACGGTGGCCGGTGTTCTCAACCCACATACGGTCGGAAATCGCCACGATGAGCTGGGTCGCCATAGCGTCCACCATTCTCCACTCTTCATTCGAGGGCGTGGCCTTGATGGAATCGGCGTGCTGACGAATCACGCCTCGCAGCATCTCGTCATCACCCTTGTTCATCGCCGCCAATGCGTGGAACACATGGCTCAGACGCACACCCGCCTCTTCGCCCTGAAGGTCCGCAGCCGCGAGACGCTCAAAGGCATTCTCGCCCTGAGGCAACGCTCCGGGAATCATCGCCCAGACGGTTGCCCGCAGCGCCATCGGCGCCCCCCACCACTTGTCGTTATTCAGGCAGCTGGTGGCCCGGGACACGATGGAGCCGACGTTCTTCGGCACACCGATGGCGGACGTGGACTGAATCTCGGCATTCAATGCCTGGAGGCCGGACAGCAGCCCCGCCATATAGATAAACTCGTCCATGTCAGTGTCGAAGTCCGGGCATTCACTTTCATCCGGATTCCCGTAAAAGGTGTTATGGTGCTTCCAGGCCTGAAAATAACGCTGGGCTGCCAGCGCATAGGCCCGCTTCTTCTGGATCATGGCATCTTCGGCGACTTCCGCCTCCAGAGCACGCATCGCCATCAGGCTATCAAGCTCAAACTCCCGCGCCTGCTCATCCATGCAGCCCCCGGCCGTCAGGTACAGCATGACCGCCAGCTGATCCGGATTGGTCGTCACCCGACCAAAGGACATCAACAAAGGCGAGGTTGCCTCGCTCATTGCACAGCTCATCGCCAGATCACTGCTTTCGAGCACATACGGAACGGTATGCTTCCTGGCAAACCCCTCCATGACGTCCCCGGTGGTTTTGTAAATCATATGGTTGGCGACGCCACAGCCGCTCAGTGCCAGGCTGGCTGCAACCCCTGCCGCCAGCCCTCGACACCGACTCAACACCTGACCCGAACGCTGGACGAATCCCTGGATACCCGTCATATCACCTGCCACCCTTTCATTTTTGTTGTCAACGCCCATCACCGGCGAGCCCACCACCAAATGTTACGTATTGTAAATTGGTGGTGATTATCCCCTGAAACAGGCCTATGTTGTGAGATCAACGCCTCAAACCGGGCGCTGACCCTGATCTCGTCCCCACTGGCAATTGACTTTACCGGGGAAAGCACTAAATCTGTGTCTGACGGAGCGGCCTGTAGCCGCCCCAAGCACTGAAAAACAACAAGGAGCACTCGATGCGCAAACCAGAACTCGCCGCGGCGATCGCAGAACAGACCGGCCTGAGCAAAGAAAAGGCCAGTGAAGTGATTACTGCCTTTACCGACCAGGTATCCGCCGCCACCGCACGCGGGGATGATGTCACCCTGATCGGCTTTGGTACCTTCAATGTACGCACCCGCGGCGCTCGCACCGGGCGTAATCCCCAGACCGGCGCGACCATCGAGATTCCGGCCAGTAAAACCGTCGGCTTCAAGGCCGGCAAGTCCCTCAAGGACTCCATCAAGTAATCGAACAGGGGCCCGCACGCGGGCCCCTTTCAACCTGAGACGATCAGGACGAACACTCGGCGCGGGTACCGTCCACCCGGCAACGAATTGCCTTCATCAGGCGAATCGCACGCTCGTCGTAGACTCCGTCAGCCAGCAGTGACAGACGCACTTCCTGCAACATCCGGTCGTATTCCGCAACATCGTCCTCTGGCGGCATCATCCAGATGTCTTCAGGGATTTCCGACTCCGCCTGAGCAATGATCTGATAGGCTTCATCGAGACGCTTGATCGACTCGTTGCGGACGACCTGTCCGGCATTGTCAGGGAATCGATCACGATGAATGATGACCTGGAAATTCATGTACGCCAGCGCATAACGGAATACGCCACCACCAGAGCCCACGCCCTTGTACAGCTCCAGCGGGGTATAGGCGACGGCAGGGGCATAGGCCAGGTCGACACTGCCGTTGTTGAACTTACCAGCGAAGTTGGCGGAGTTGGAACCCACCACCGATGCGCCAACGTGGCGTACCATGCGCAGTGAAGCTTCGTCAAAATCCAGAGTGGCAATTTTCTTGCCCTGCAACTCTTCTACGGTATCAATGGACCGGTCGCGGGTGTGGAGATACACCGCGCCCCCCGGGAAGACACCGGCCACTTCATAATCGCCTTCAATCAGGAACGGACGGGCATTAGGCTGCGCCAGTGTGTTGTAGAGCAGGCGCATTTCCGCCTCACCCGGCACCGCGCCCATGGCTTCCAGACTGCCGGTAAAACGGTTGAATTCCCGCGCCCGGGTGCCGGTGAGCAACACCGCGTCACACTGGCCAGCCTTGAAGTCCTCGGCCGCCACCTTTTCATCGGTGTAGGCCCGCAGGTTGAGCATCACCCCTTCACGGAGGGCAACAGGCTGAAAGGTCTTGGTGATTGCAAACAGTGGTCCGTTGGCACCGACCGGGTCAAACACACAGAAACTGCGTTCCAGGGGTTCCTGGGTTGATTGGGCCATAGCAGGCAATGCAAGGCTGGCCAACAGCGCGGACGCTGCCACCACCCTGCGTAGGGGGTTTCGAGATTTCACGGGGAATGACTCCTGATTATTTTTGTTGGCTGCTGGGTAGCCATCTAACTCGTCGGTCGCCGATACCAGCGCGCCCAGCATATCCTTCAGATCCAGCCTAGATTGGCAGTGTCTAGAATACGTTGGCACAGGTGCCTGGTATCAAGGGCGTTTGAGCAAAAGAGAAGGAACTGTGATGAATTCGACAGGGGCTTCGCCACCCCTGCCTCATTCTCCCTTGCCGGGTCAGTCGCCGCCTGGCCCCCAGGCCTCGACACCGGCACACAAGGTGTGACGCACCACACCCTTGAGCGGGCAATGGCGGATGGGGGCATGTTTGCCGGCAGACAACAGGGAATCATCCCCTGCCTGCCAGCTCGCGTCAGCATCAAAAACACACAGGTCCGCCCGCTGGCCAACGGCCAGGGAGGCCGTTTCTCCCAACACCGCCGCAGGTCCGGAGGTCAGCGCCACAACCAGTTGGGACAGCGTGAGCTCGCCATCCGCCACCAGCTCCAACCCCATCGACAACACACTTTCAATCGTGGACAGCCCTGGCTCGGTAGCACCCAGCGGCGCCTGCTTGGCTGCTGAATCGTGAGGCTGATGCTGACTGACAATCGCCCCGATAACACCGTCTCTGACACCAGCCAGCAGCCCCTGGCGATCCGCCTCAGTGCGCAGCGGGGGACGGACATGGAAGCGGCTGTCAAAGCCGGCCAGAGCATCCTCGGTAAACAACAGCTGGTGCATGGCCACATCGGCACTGACCGCCACGCCGCGGCGCTGGGCATCCGCCACCATTTCCACTGAGCGGGCACAGGACAGCTGGTTGAGATGCAGGCGGACGCCGGTTTCCTCCGCCAGCAGCAACAGCTCCATGACTGCGGTGGTTTCCGCCACCTCCGGGATGCCCAGCAGCCCCAGCCGGGAGGTCACCAGACCGTCATGAGCATAGCCATCAGCCGCCAGCGCCTGATTGACCGGCGCCAGCATCAGGGTCAGATCAAACGTACGGGCGTAGGCCATGCAGCGCCTCAGGATCCGGGCGTTACGAAGCTGGGCCCCGCCATTGCTGAGCGCAACACAACCGGCCCGGGTCAGGCCGGCCATATCACTGAGCAGCTCACCCTCAAGCCCCCGGGTCACAGCGCCCAGAGGCAGAATCCGGATTGGCGACTGTCTGCCCGCCACGTCACGAATCAGGTTGGTCACCGCACTGGAGTCGTTAACCGGAGAGGTATCCGGAGACGCACACACCGTGGTGTATCCGCCACGCGCAGCAGCCAGGGATTCCGAAGCAATGTTGCCCTTCTGGCCATTACCGGGCTCACGCAGGTTGCAGTTGAGATCGATAAAGCCCGGCGCGACCAGACACCCGCTGGCATCGATCACCCGATCAACATCGCCAATCTCTGCATCGGCACCCACCGCAGCAATATGCCCACCCTGCAGTAACAGGGTCGTGACCGCCGAGCCATCGTGTTCACCATCCAGCAAGCGCCCATGAATAATCCGAACTGTCGTTTGCTGATCCGACATTAGCCCTGCTCTCCTGCTACCTGAGTCCGCTCCGAAACCTGTCCGCTCATGGCCATCGACATCACTGCCATGCGCACTGCAATACCATTGGTGACCTGATTGAGAATGACCGATTGGGGGCCGTCTGCCACCGCCGACTCTATCTCGACGCCACGGTTGATCGGCCCGGGATGCATCACCAGGCACCCAGGCCTCGCCAGCGCCAGCTTGTCCTGGCTCAGCCCGTAGAGGCGGTAGAACTCTCGCTCACTGGGCAGCAGCGCCCCTTCCATGCGCTCTTTCTGCAGCCGCAGCATGATCACCACATCAAGATCCTGCATGCCGCGCACCATGTCGTATTCGACCTTGCAGCCCAGACTTTCGACATCGGCCGGCAACAGCGTGCCCGGAGCAATCACCCGCACCTCTTCTGCCCCCAGGGCATTGAGGGCACGGATCTGTGAACGGGCAACACGGGAATGAAGAATATCGCCGACGATCGCCACCTTAAGCCCTTCAAACGCCCCCTTGTGCTGGCGAATGGTGAGCATGTCGAGCATGGCCTGGGTCGGATGGGCATGACGTCCGTCACCGGCGTTGATGATCGCCACCCCGGGCGTCACCGACTCGGCGATGAAATGAGGCGCCCCACTCTGGGAATGGCGCACGACAAACATGTCGCTGGCCATGGCCTCCAGGTTCAGCAGGGTATCGGACAGGGATTCGCCCTTGGAGGTCGCCGACGTGCTGATGTCGAGATTCAGCACATCCGCCGACAACCGCTTGGCCGCCAACTCGAAGGTGCTGCGGGTACGGGTACTGGACTCGAAGAACAGGTTGACCACGGTCTTACCCCGCAGCAGCGGTACCTTCTTGATCGTGCGTTCCCCGACTTCGATGAAGGAATCGGCCGTATCGAGAATTTCGGTCAGCAGGGCCCGGTCAAGGCCGTCGAGTGTCAGAAAATGCTTGAGCTGGCCGTTTCCGGTCAGCTGCAGGGATTGCGAGGAGGGGTCGTTTGCCGTCATCAGAGTGCCTGTGTCAGTTCTGTCTTGCACCGATTTGCCGGAGCGGGTGTCATTCGGTTTCCCGCATTTCAATGTGCAACGGGTCGGGACCGCGCAGCTTGACGCGCTGGGTTTCCTTCAGGGTCAGCACCTGCGCCACGACATCCGGCTGGATGGGGAGTTCCCGGTTGCCCAGGTCAATCAGCGTGGCGAGGATAATACTCGCTGGTCGGCCATAATCGAAGATTTCATTCATCGCCGCACGAATGGTGCGACCGCTCATGATCACGTCATCCACCAGCACGATATCCCGGCCTTCGGTTTCAAAGGGCAGATGGGACGGCTTAACCCGGGGATTGAGACCAATGCGGCTGAAATCATCACGGTAAAACGAAATATCGAGTTCACCGAAAGGCTCCGTCAGCCCCAGCCGCTTTTTAAGAGCATCGGCAATCCAGACGCCGCCGGTACGGATACCGATCAGCGTCGGCGACTCAATACCCCGGCGAGTCATCTGCTCGCGCAGGCCGGACTCGAGCTGGTCCAGTAATTGGTCCATGTTGAGCAATGCCGTCATTCCATCCTCACTTCTACGCTATCGTTAACCCGGCCTGCTGGCCGGGGTGTCAGGGGCTTGACTGCTGGTTGAACCAGGTTTCGAGGATCAATACCGCAGCCAGATCATCCACCCCATGGCGACCGAAGTCCTGATGGCCATGGGCCGCCATCACTTCGCCCTTGGCCTCGAAACTGGTCAGCCGCTCATCGGCCATCTCTACCGGCAGGTGAAAACGCCCGTGCAGGCGTTTGCCGAACTTGCGGGCGCGGGCACACATGTCGTTCTCACTGCCATCCATATTCAGCGGCAGGCCGACCACCAACAGATCCGGTCGCCACTCTTCGAGCAGGGCGGCGATCCGGTCCCAGTCCGGCTTACCGTCACGGGCCGGCAACATGGTCAGCGGGCGGGCCGTTCCCAGCAATTGCTGGCCAAACGCCACCCCAATGCGGCGGGTGCCGAAATCAAACGCCAGGACCTGGCGGGCAACCGATTCAGGCATGGCCAATGGACTCACTCAGTTGATTCAGATCGATTCCCATGTCAGTCAACACGGTCTGATAGAGGTCTTGCCAGGAGGTGGCAAACAGCAGGTCGGTTTTGGCCGGACAGGTCAGCCAGGAGTTGCTGGCCAGCTCTTCTTCCAGCTGCCCCTCACCCCAGCCGGAATAGCCCAGAGCCACCCGAAAGTCCTGCGGGCCCTGGCCACGGCCAATGTCTTCCAGAATATCGCGGGAGGTGGTCAGGGCGACCCCCTCGCTGATTACCGAGGTACTCTGCCAGTGGCTACCGGGACCGTGCAGCACAAAGTCTCGTTCCGGCTGCCCCGGACCACCGAGAAATACCGGCAGGTCCAGTTCCTTGCCATCCATCCCCAGCTGCTCAAGGATCTCCCCAAGCCCGATATCCAACGGCCGGTTCAGCACCAGCCCCAACGCACCTTCCGAGGAGTGCTCGCACAGATAGATCACGGACCCGTGGAACCGCGGATCGGCCAGGTACGGGGAAGCGATCAGGAAATGATCGCGCAGGTTGTCGGCAGAGCGGTTGGCAGTCATCCGGATGTCAGACCTTTGGGCTGGAAGGACCAGGTACGGATAATCTCGATTTCATCGGTCTGCTCCTGCATCCTTTCGGTAAATGCCTGGAACGGTGCGGCCATGCGTACAATTTGGATGGCGGCATCATCCAGCACCGAATAACCCGACGACTCCAGAATCTCCACTCTCTTTATGGTGCCATCCTTGCGCAACAAGACCAACATCCGTAACTGGCCATAGATGCTGTTCTGACGCGCTTCCTGAGGATAGTTCATATTGCCGACCCGATTGATCTTGTCGACCCAGTTCTGAACATACCAGGCATTATCGGAACTCAGCGTGGATGCGGCGGTCACCCGCAACACCCGTGGCCGGCGGGCATAGGCCTGCTGCTGGGCAGAAAAGCGCGCCTCCAGGCTGGCGATTTCCAGACTTCGCTCCATCAGGCTCCGGCGTTCCTGCACCGGCAACGGTTCGTCAAACGTCTCCGCCATGTCCGGATCGGCCGCCGGTCGGCTGCGGCCTTCCGTACGGACCAGCTGACGCTCGCTACGCTGAGCCGGGGCCACCCGCGATGGCGGCTCCGGCTGCACCGGCTGATCACCCACCTCATTCACCGGCGTCGGTTGCGGACTGGTCAGCTCACGAGCCTCGGCCTCGGTGCCACTGCCCTGCTGACTGGTCTGCGCGAGAAAGTCGGCGTCATCCGGCGCTTCCTGGTCATCAAACTGCGCCAGTGTGATTTCCATGGTTTGCGCCGATGTCCGGGGCGTTTCCGGTGCAAAAGTGATTCCCAGCACCAGTGCGGCATGCACCGCCAACGCCAGAAACAGCATAAATGAAAAGCGATCAAAGTCGCTGACCTGGGCTGTCATGCCTGCCAACTGTCCTGAAATCCGTTTGAACCCATTGTGTTTCCGACCCCGCTCAGCCCAGCCGCCGCTCGATGGCATCCATCAACTGGCCGGCAATGTCGATACCAAAGGCCGCATCCAGTTCACGGATACAGGTGGGGCTGGTGACATTGATCTCTGTGAGGTAGTCGCCAATCACATCCAGACCAACGAAAATCAGGCCTTTCTCCCTGATCACCGGCGCCACCCGGGCACAGATCTCACGGTCACGAGCGGTCAGTTCGCGGCCCTCGCCACGACCACCCGCGGCAAGATTGCCCCGGTTCTCACCGTGGGAGGGAATACGCGCCAACGCGTAGGGCACCGGCTCACCATCAATCAGCAGGATGCGCTTGTCACCATCGCTGATCTCAGGAATGAATTTCTGCGCCATGGCCTGGTGCTCACCATGATTGGTCAGGGTTTCGATGATAACCCCCAGGTTGGCGTCCTGCTCCCGAACCCGGAAAATGGATCGCCCCCCCATTCCATCGACCGGTTTCATGATCACATCACCGTGCTCGGCGTGGAAATCCCGCAGGCGCTGAGCCGAACGGGTCACGATCAGTGGCGGTGTGCAGTCCTCGAACTGGGTGGCAAACAGCTTCTCATTACAGTCCCGCAGCGCCGCCGGCGGGTTCACCACCAGCGCGCCCTGCTGCTCGGCGGCCCCGAGGATGTAGGTGGCCATCAGAAACTCCCGGTCCACCGGAGGATCCTTGCGCATCAGGATGACATCCAGGTCGCCCAGCGCACGATCCTGGCTGGCACCGAAGCTGAACCAGCTCTCCGGATCATGGTGCACCGTGAGATCGCGGGTATGGGCCCGGGCCTGGCCACCCGCCATATACAGATCCTTCTGCTCCATGTATTCCAGCTGCCAGCCCCGCTGCTGGGCAGCCCAAAGCATCGCCAGTGAACTGTCTTTCTTGTACTGGATCGCCTCAATGGGATCCATCACGATTCCGAGTCGAACGGTCATATAACCTCTTACATACAAATGTTCCAAAACAGGAACCGGTCAGCAGAGCGTAAACCGGGATTGCTGCTATGCTGAGAAATCAGGTGACCCTGATACTGCCGCAACGGATCTCCGGCTGTCGGCTCAGGCGGAGTATTTCCTGGCCAGGATTCAGGCGTTTCCTAGATGGTAGTGTACCCGTGAATTGAATGCACCCGGTCAATACGTTTGGCTATGGCGTGAACCCGGGCGCAGGAGTACATTTAGTCACAAACTTATGCTTTTTCTCCGGCCATCGATACTCTATAAATAAGCGTGGTTTATAGAACACCCTTAAATAGTGTGTTAAAACCCGGTCCCAAAATAATGACTTTCTAGAGCGCAAGGCAGTTGGACAATGGATGACAACTTCGAAAATCTGAAGATCATGGTAATTGACGACAGCAAGACCATCCGTCGCACCGCCGAAACCCTTCTCAAAAAGGTCGGCTGTGAGGTTATCACTGCGACTGACGGCTTTGACGCTCTCGCCAAGATCGCCGATTCCCAGCCCAACATCATTTTCGTTGATATCATGATGCCCCGGCTCGATGGCTATCAGACCTGCGCCCTGATCAAGAACAATTCCGCCTTCAAGAAAACCCCTGTGATCATGCTGTCCAGCAAGGACGGTTTGTTTGACAAGGCGAAAGGCCGGATTGTTGGTTCAGACCAGTACCTGACCAAGCCGTTCAGCAAAGACGAACTGCTTAACACCATTCGTCAGTATGTCCCGCAAGCGGAACAATAAGCCGACTGACGCAAGAAACACTTTGAGGAAAACATGGCCCGCATTCTGATCGTTGACGACTCCCCCACCGAGGTTAAGAAAATCTCAAGCATCCTTGAGAAACATAGCCACGAAGTGATGACCGCAGATAACGGCGCGGATGGCGTCGCCAAAGCCCGTTCTGAAACTCCGGACCTGGTGTTGATGGATGTAGTCATGCCCGGCCTCAACGGTTTCCAGGCAACCCGCCAGCTGACCCGCGCACCGGAAACCGCGTCCATTCCGGTCGTCATCGTCACCACCAAGGACCAGGAAACCGACCGTGTCTGGGGAACTCGCCAGGGCGCCAAGGGCTACCTCGTCAAGCCGGTAAATGAAGACGACTTGATCAAGACGATCAACAGTCTCATCGCCTGATTCCCCAAAAAAACGGAGTAAGCATGTCCGCCCAGGCCGCCCCCTTTGCCGTTCTGACGGATATCGCCCAGCGCAGCCGCTCCATGGCGGCGGGCCTGCCAGAGCAACAGGAAGCCATCGAGTTATGGAATGGCATCGGTTTCGTTCTGGCCGGAAAGCGCTATGTCGCCCCAATGGGTGAGGTTGTCGAACTTCTCCACGTCCCCCGTTATACCCATATTCCGGGGGTTCGTTCCTTCATGCTGGGTGCAGCCAATGTCCGTGGCCGTCTGCTGCCACTGGTTGATCTGGCCCATTTCTTTGACCTGCCCCGCAGTTCCCGCAGCATGCGGGAACGTCGGGTGCTGGTGATCGAACAGGACGACGTTTTCAGCGGCCTGGTCGTCGACGGCGTGCTGGGTATGCAGTATTTCTCCAGCGACAGCTTCCGCGATCGGGACGACGACGTCCCCCCCGTCGTTCAGCCCTTTGTCCATGGCGGCTATGAACGAAACGAAGAAATCTGGAACGTGTTCTCGACCGTCTCGCTGGTGGAAGACGAACGCTTTCTTGACGTTGCCCAGTGGTGATGGCGATGGCAGGAACATCACCCTTCAAGCTTGCAAAACCCAGAACCCAAACTTGCCAAACGAAAGGCCGGGAGCCAGAAAATGAAGAATAGAGCCGGAAGTATCGGCATGGGACAGGGAGGCAACAAAACTGTTGCTGGCCTGATCACAGCGCTGATCGCATTGACCGTCCTGCTCGTTGTGGTCCTGTTCATTATCAACAGGGACAGCCAACACGATCAGGAATACATCACTTATGCCTCCGAGCTGAGGGTACTTTCCCAGGAGATCGCCAAGAACGCCACCGAGGCGGCTGGCGGTACCGAGGAAGCCTTCGATCAGTTGCGGCGCTCCCGTGACGAGTTCGCCCAGCTCTGGGGCTATATGGTCAACGGTAATGCCGATACCGGCCTGCCTGAAAGCGAGATGGCAGCGGAGAGTGGCGTTCAGCTGAAGTGGGACGCGGTACGATCCAACGCCGACAGCATCCTCTCCACCCAGGAGGCGGTACTGGGTCTGCACCAGGTCGCACAGACCCTGAACGAAACCATCCCGCAGCTGCAGGTGGAATACGACGACATCGTCCAGATCCTGCTCGACAACAACGCCCCGGCCGAGCAGATCTCCCTGGCCCAGCGCCAGTCACTGCTGGCCGAACGGATTGTCCGCTCAGTCAACAACGTATTGTCCGGTGACGAAGATGCGGTTATCGCCGCTGACCGTTTCGGTCGTGATGCCAGCCTGTTTGGACGGGTTCTGCAGGGTCAGGTTGAAGGCAACCCGGCCATGGGCATCTCACGGGTTAACGATGAAGATGCGATCTACGGCCTTGAAGCCGTAGACGAGCTGTTCGAGTTTGTATCCCAGAACGTAGACGCCATCCTTGATGCTTCTCCCGACCTCTTCAAGGTGCGTACTGCCGCCAGCGACATTTTCCAGAACTCACAGGCCCTGTTGGACGATATTTCCCTGCTGGCTGATGCCCTGCGTGACCAGTCCAGCTCTCGCTTGATCAGCCCAACCCTGGCCTTCGCCATTCTGGCCGCCATGGTCGGTATCGTGGTACTGATCGGTGTCACCATCTACCGTGAAGCCCAGGAACGCCTGAGCACCACCCAGGAACAGAACGAACAGAACCAGAACGCGATCCTGCGACTGCTGGACGAACTCGCCGACCTCGCGGACGGTGACCTGACCACCGAGGCAACGGTAACCGAGGACTTCACCGGTGCTATCGCCGACTCCATCAACTACGCGATCGACCAGATGCGTGGACTGGTACAGGCAATCCGGGGCACTGCAGTACGGGTATCCTCAGCGGCCCAGGAAACCCAGGCGACGGCGATGCACCTCGCCGACGCGTCTGAGCATCAGGCCCAGGAAATCGCCGGAGCCTCCGCGGCGGTGAACGAGATGGCGGTGTCCATCGACCAGGTCTCCTCCAACGCCGCCGAATCCTCTGCGGTTGCGGAGCGCTCGGTTGCGATCGCCAAGAAAGGCGCGGAAGTGGTACAGAACACCATCCGCGGCATGGATAACATCCGTGAGCAGATCCAGGAAACCTCCAAGCGGATCAAGCGACTGGGTGAGTCTTCCCAGGAAATCGGTGACATCGTATCGTTGATCAACGACATCGCCGACCAGACCAACATCCTGTCCCTGAACGCAGCGATCCAGGCCTCCATGGCCGGTGACGCGGGCCGGGGCTTCGCGGTGGTTGCGGACGAAGTTCAGCGACTGGCGGAACGTTCCTCTGCAGCGACCAAGCAGATTGAAGCACTGGTTAAGACGATCCAGTCCGATACCAACGAGGCCGTTATCTCCATGGAGCACACCACCGCCGAGGTGGTCCGCGGTGCCCGACTGGCACAGGATGCGGGTATTGCTCTGGAGGAAATCGAAAACGTATCGATGAACCTCGCGGAACTGATCCAGAACATTTCCAACGCGGCGCGTCAGCAATCGTCGTCTGCCGCCCACATTTCCAACACGATGAACGTCATCCAGGAAATCACTTCGCAAACTTCCTCCGGTACCAATGCGACTGCGAAGTCCATCGGTAACCTGGCAGAGATGGCATCCGAGCTGCGGTCTTCGGTTGCCGGCTTCACCCTGCCGGAAGAAGAAGCCGCATTCAGCGAAGAAGAAGACATGGAGGACGTACCGGTGGTCAGCTAACCACCGGTGAGGCACATGACCGTTCATGGCTGAAGCACCCGACAACCTGTCATCCGCCAACGGCATCTGGTCCGTTCGTCGGCTCCCGGCGATGGATGAGGCGCAGTTCAACCAGTGGCAGACACTGCTTGAACACCGGACAGGCATTACCCTGGTGGCGGAACGCAAGTCGTTCCTGGAAACCAACCTGGGCATACGGATGCGGGAAATTGGGTGCAGCAGCTATCAGGCCTACTACGAGAAAGTGGTGTCCAGCCCGGAAGCCATTGTTGAGTGGTCGACCCTCGTGGATCGGCTCACGGTGCAGGAAACCCGGTTTTTTCGCGACCCGGATGCCTGCAAACTGGTTTCGGACTACATCCTGACCCGGCCCAGGGAGGCCTTGCGAAAACGCCCCCTGGAAGTCTGGAGTGTTGGCTGTTCCACCGGCGAGGAGCCCTACACCCTGGCCATGCTGCTTAACGAAAGCATGAGCCAGCTGGCGCTGCCGCCACTGTTCGGAATCACCGGCTCAGACATCAGTAAGCCGGCGATCGACAAGGGACAGCGAGGCCTGTTCAATGCCCGCAAGCTTGAGGCTATGGATGAACGGTTAAAGGCCCGGTATTTCCGGCCAGCGGAACGGAACTCCGTCGAAATAATTAAAAGCATTCGTGAACGGGTGTGTTTCACCAGGCTCAATGTCCTGGACCTGAAGCAGGCACCGATGCACGGAATGAACATTATCTTCTGCCAGAACCTGCTGATTTATTTCCGCCGCTGGCGGCGGCGAGAAATTGTCAAGCGACTTGCAGAGCGACTGGCGCCCGGGGGACTTCTCGTCCTTGGCCAGGGAGAGTTGACCGACTGGCAACCTCCCGGCCTGCAACGAGTTCCCTCGGAGAAGGTACTGGCGTGGATTCGACGCCAGTCTGACGAAGAATAACCGGAGTGGTTATGGGCAATCACCATGACAGCATAGCCCTGGATTGGGTTCGGGGTGAGATACAAGAAACGCTGATTCAGGGTCAACAGGCGCTGGAGGGCTTCGTGGAGAACCGCGACGATACCGCTCGCCTGCGTTTCTGCCTGAACTACCTCCATCAGGTCCACGGCACCTTACAGATGGTGGAGCTCTACGGTGCAGCGCTGCTCACCGAGGAGATGGAGAAGCTCACCCAGGCTATCCTCAACGAGACGGTCGCCAGCGTTGACGAAGCTGTGGAAGTATTGATGGAAGCAATCCTTCAGCTTCCCCAGTACCTCGAACACCTGGCCAGCAGCAAGGATGACTTCCCGCTGGTGCTGCTGCCATTGCTCAATGACCTGCGCGCCGCCCGCGGCGAATCGCTGCTGTCAGACACCTCGCTGTTCAAACCGGACCTGAGCCCCGCCCAGAAACGGGCCCCGGCCAATGCGTCACAACGGCTGCAGGACCCGAAGGTGCTGGGCCACATCCGCAAGCTGCGCCAGATGTACCAGTTCGCGCTGGCCGGTATTGTTCGCGAAGAAGACCTGCACGCCCATTTAGATTACCTGCAGAAGGTCATTCAGCGGTTGATCAAACTGTGCCTGAACAGTCCCCGGGAACAGCTGTGGATTGCCGCCGGCGCCTTTATCGAATCGATTCAGAGCGGCGACAACCCGGTCAACACGGCGGTCAAATCGATCCTCCGTACCCTCGACAGCGAACTCAAGCGCCTGATCGATGAGCACATCGACATACTCCAGCAGCCGGTTCCTCAGGCTCTGTTCAAGCACTTGCTCTACTACGTCGCACGGGCCCGGGATCTGAACACCCCCTACGCCAGCCGGTTGCGTGCTGACTATAAACTCGACGAAGCACTGCCCTCCGACGACGACGTCAGTGCCGCCCGCAGCCGTGTGGCCGGCCCCGGCCGCGAAGCGATTCATTCGGTGGTCAGTGCGCTCAACGAAGAACTCGCCAAGCTCAAGGACCAGCTCGACCTGTTCGTACGTGCCGAATACCGCAGCAATCAGGAGCTCGAAGACCTGCAACCGGGCCTGCGTCAGGTTGCCAATACCCTCGCAGTCCTCGGTCTGGGTATTCCGCGACAGGTCGTGAGCGAGCAGATCGACACTATTGCCCAGCTGGTTAACCAGACCGAGGCGGTGGACGATGGCACCCTGATGGATATTGCCGGCGCCCTGCTCTACATCGAAGCAAGCCTGGCCGGGCTCGACAGCGACCACCCCGTCGAGCCAGAAGAACCCCAGGAAGATGGCAAGCCTCGCCTTGGCATCCAGGAACTCAGCGATGCCAGCAATGCCCTGCTGCGGGAATCCCGAAACACCCTGGAGCAGGTCAAGACCGCCGTCGTCAACTTCCTTGCCTCCCAGTGGGACCAGCGTGAAATTGAACACGTACCCGGACTCCTGCACAGCATTTGCGGTGGCCTGCGACTGATCCCCCTGAACCGGGTTGCCGATATTCTGGACGCGGCCGAACGTTATATCAGTCAGGTGCTGCTGAGTGCCGAACATGCGCCGGAATGGAACCAGATGGAGCCGCTGGCCGATACCATCACCAGTATCGAATACTATCTGGAGCAGGTCGCCGACGGTGTCACCAGCGATTCCATCCTGGATGTGGCGGAACGCAGTCTTGAAGTGCTGGGTTTCCCGGCAGGCGCCGAGCCCACCTGGCAACATCCGCAAACCGCCGCGGAGGCGCCCACTGCTCCGCTCGAAAGCCCCGAGCCTGTTGCCGACACGGAAAAAGCGTCCGATGACGAACTGCTGGACGATGAAATTCTCGAGATTTTCGTCGAAGAAGCTTCCGAGGTCCTGGAAACCATCCACGAATACTTCCCTCGCCTGTATCAGGATCACGACGACCGTGAAGCGCTGACCGAAGTTCGGCGGGCGTTCCACACCCTCAAGGGCAGTGGCCGGATGGTCAATGCCAAGAGTCTGGGCGAACTGGCCTGGGCCGTTGAGAATCTGCTGAACCGGGTGATCGAGCAGACCGTCAAACCGAACGACGACCTGTTCTCGCTGGTCAGCAACGTGAATGACCGCATTCCGCAGCTGATCGAAGAATTCCGCCATGGCAAGGCTGATGGCGACGTCAGTGACCTGATCGCCCGCGCAGAAGCCCTGGCCACGACCAGCAAAGTGAGCACCTTCAACGAGCCTGAGCCTGAGCCCGAACCAGCGCCAGAAATCACCGATTCCGCTGACGCTCTCAGCCAGCCGGACACCGAAGAGCTGCCGGTTCTGGAAGTGACCGGCGAAGAGGCAAACCTCGAACCTGAGCCGCTGCCGACGGTAACCACCCGGGAAGAGCCGGAGGCCGACGACGATCTGATCGATGATGAGATCCTCGAGATTTTTGTCGAGGAAGCAGGCGAGGTGCTCGACACCATCCGCCAGTACCTGCCGATGCTGGTTCGCCAGTTCGATGACCGCAGTGCCCTGGCGGAAGTCCGCCGCGCCTTTCATACCCTCAAGGGCAGTGGCCGGATGGTCGGCGCCCTGGTGGTTGGCGAACTGTCCTGGTCGATCGAGAACATGCTCAACCGGGTGATTGATGGCTCCATCCTGATGAACGAAACCATAGGCACGCTGCTTCAGGACGTGACAGCAGTGTTGCCTGACCTTGTCAGGGACTTCGAGCAACGACAGCCAGCCTCTCTTGACCCGGCGCCCCTGGAAGCCCGGGCCAATGCCATCGCCAGTGGCGACATCCCCGACACCCGGGCGATGCCGGAACAGGAAGAACCCGAATACATCATTGATATCGACGTCGGCAGCGATCTGGATATCGATGACAGTGATGACAACGTCGATTCTGTCCTGCTGGATATTTTTGAAAGCGAGACAGAGACACACCTGCAGACCCTGCGCGCGTTCCTCGACAACGCCGGTGACAAGGCCAGCGCAGCCTACACTGACGATGTGTCACGTGCCCTGCACACGCTTAAAGGCAGTGCTCACACCGCCTCCATTGCCCCGATTGCCAACGTCATCACGCCGCTGGAGCGGTACGTCAAGGATGCCCGCGCCGCCGGACTGAAGGCGGACCGGGACGTCCTCGCCCTGATGGCCGACGCCTGCCGGTTTCTCAACCAGGGTCTGGCCCAGCTGCGTGAGGATCCACAGGCCACCCTCGCGGGGACGGAAGAGTACCTGCAACGCCTGAACGACGTCGCTGCGCGCTCCCTGGGACGTCGCGACGACGCCGAGACCAAAACAAGCGAAGCCCTACCCAACCCGCACCTGGTGCAGCTGTTCCTCAGTGAAGGGCTCGACACCCTGCTGGATGCCGACCGCATCCTCGACCAGTGGATTGAGACCCCAACAGAGAACCAGCCGCTGGACATGCTTGGCCATGAGCTTCAGCAACTGGCTTCTGGTGGAGACCAGGCCGGGCTTAACGATGTATCCGATCTCGCCCGGCTGCTGGCCGAATTGTACGCAGCAATGAAGGACGTCGCCGTTGCAGGCGACCTGCAGCTCATCGACACCCTTCGGGCAGGCCATGAACAACTGATCAATATGATGGATCAGATTGCTGCAGGTCTGGCGGCCAAACCTGACAATGCCTTGAACGAGGCACTGCAGGCGCTGCTCGAGGCGCCCCTTGCGCCCGAAGCGACCGCCGCAGAAGACGCGTTCGGTGAGACATTCGGCGGGGAACTCGAGGCCATTGACCGCGGCTTTGAGCTTGAACTTGACGAGATGGAAGCCGAACCGGCGGAACCGCCACAGCGGATGGAGGTCGACGAGGAAGACGATCAGGAACTGGCGGAGATTTTCCTGGAAGAGGCCCGCGAACTGGTCGACAACACCGCAGAAACCCTCCACCAGTGGAGTGAGAACCCAGACACCCCGGCGCTGCTGCAGTCATTACAGCGGGACTTGCACACGCTCAAGGGCGGAGCCCGACTGTCCGACATCCCCGCCATCGGAGATCTCGCTCACGAGCTTGAGACCCTGTTTGAAGGCCTGACCGACGAACGCCTGGCCGTTAACGACCGCCTTTCGGACCTGCTGTTCCGCAGCCATGACCGACTCACGAGCATGGTCGACGCACTTGAGCAGAAACAGCCTCCACGTCCAGCACCCGATTTGATCGCCGAGATTCACGCCTACATCGAGGGTGATCAGGAAGCAGTCACCGCCGCCGAGGTACCGGAAGAGGACATCGAACTTCCGACCATCACCGAGGCATTCGTTGACGAAGCCGCCGAGATAGCAGAACCGGATCTGGGCGTTGAGCCGGACGAATCCGAGGCTGACTCCGGCGCCGGCGAAATTGCCGAGGACTCGGTAGCTCAGGCACCTGACTTCGGCGAAGAAAGTTCCATGGCCGATCTGGATCCGGAACTGGCTGAGATCTTCCTCGAAGAGGCCGGGGAAATCATCGACACCACCAGCGAGCAGCTGCACCAGTGGCAAAACAACCCTGAACAGCCCGAGCTGGTTAAAGAGCTGCAGCGGGAACTGCACACCCTCAAAGGGGGTGCCCGCATGGCCGATATCAACGCCATCGCCGATATCGCCCATGAAATGGAAACCCTGTTTGAACGTATTGCCGACGGCCGTATCGCTGCCACCGATGCGCGTACTGAACTGGCGCTGCGTGCCCATGATCAGCTCGCGGCACTGGTTGAAGCGATTGCCGACAGCGGCCACTGCCCCTCGGTGCCCGGTCTGGTTCAGGAACTGCATGCGGCCTGCAGTGACGGTCAGGCGGAAACCACGGAAACCGAACCGCAAATGGCGGTCACCGAGCCCGACGTCGATGAGACCGTCGTTCCCGAGCCCGAGGCCACGATCGAAGAGGCCGCCATTCCGGAGCCCGAGGCAGACAGCCTCGACCTGAGCGAACTGGAACAGGGCATCAGCGAGATGCTGACGCCTGGTCAGGACGACATACTGACGGAGTCTGAGGAGAACGCCGACACACCAGCAAACCTGTTGGCCGAGCAGGATCCTGAGCTGGTTGGCATTTTCCTCGAAGAAGCCTATGACCTGATCAACTCCACCGGCAGTGCGCTCCATGCCTGGAGCGAAGATCCGGCCAGCCGCGACATTGCTGCGGAGCTGCAGCGGGATGTGCATACCCTCAAGGGGGGTGCCCGCATGGCCGGCGTTGCGGCCATTGGCGACCTCACGCACGTACTGGAAGACCTGTTCGAGAAAATCGCCGAAGGTCAGATAGCCGCAACGCCACAGATGGTCGAGCTGCTGTTTGCCTGCCACGACCGCCTTGCCCAGATGGTGGAACAGGTTGCGACCCAGAAACCCTGTCCCCCTGCCCATGAGCTGGAGGCAGAGGTCAAGGCCATCCTCAGCGGAACGCCCGCCGGGCCACAGGCGTCGGCCGTCGCAATCGAAGATGTCGATGTGCCCGCCATGGCAGCCGAAAGCACCGATAGCAGTGATGACCTGGTCGGCGTATTCCTCGATGAAGGCCTGGAGATCCATGCCGCCATCGACGAGTGTCTGTCGCAGTGGAAAGCCGCGCCCGACGAGCTTACTGGCATAACCCAGCTGCAACAGGAACTGCACACCCTCAAAGGTGGCGCCCGTCTCGCCGATGCCGATGTCTTTGCCGAACTGGCAGAGCACTGGGAAAGCCTGCTCGATTCTCTGGTTCGGGGCAGTGGCAACCAAACCACGGTTCTGGCCCTGAGCGAACGCGCAAACGATGCCTTGCAGAAAATGCTCAACGGCGTTGAAGAGGGCGAGAAGCCTGTCGTCGATCCGACACTGCTGGCTGACATCAAAGCCGCCGAAGCGAGCGCGGAAAGAGCTGCCAGCGAAGCCGATACGTCAGCGTCTGCCGAGCCGGTGGACCAGGAAGTGATCGAGATCTTCCTTGAGGAAGCCGCCGAGCTGGTGGATCAACTCGAACACCTGCTGGCCGACTGGCAGAAAGATCCTGGCAGTCATCATTTCAATCAGGAAGCCCAGCGTGTTCTGCATACCCTCAAGGGTGGTGCCCGCCTGGCCCAGCTGAAATCCCTGGGGGATCGCTCCCATGGTCTGGAGACCCGGCTGATCGACCTCGGTGGCAATTTGCCGAACGCCGATGCCTGGCAGGCCATTACCGCCGATTACGACGGCATCGTCGCGCAACTTGCCGAGGTCAAGGGTCAGTTCGAGACCGGCCTGACTCCGGCTCAGCCAGCCGAACCGGCAAAGCCCGAAAACACGCTGGAAACTCCGCGGCCGTCGGCACCGATCACGCCAGCACCCGCGCCGGAGCAAGCCGCACCACTCCCCGCGGCGGCCGAGCCTGCTGAAGCGCCGGTACAGCAGCCCAAACCGGCACGCCAGCCCGTCAAGAAAGCCGCGGCCAGCACCCGCACGGGTACCCAGGAATCCATCCGGGTCTCGGCGCCGCTGTTGGACGAACTCGTCAACCTGGCCGGTGAGACCAGTATTACCCGTGGCCGCCTGGAACAACAGACCAGCGACTTCAGCTATACCCTCGACGAAATGGCCGCGACCATTGAGCGACTGCGAGAGCAGTTGCGGCGCATGGACATCGAAACCGAGGCGCAGATTCTGTTCCGTACCGAGCGTGAACATGGCCCGGATTACGGGGAAGACTTCGATCCCCTGGAAATGGACCGCTATTCGTCCATTCAGCAGCTGTCCCGGGCCCTCAGCGAGTCCTCGTCTGACCTTGCCGACTTGCGGGAAACCCTGTCAGACCGGATCCGTGATACCGAAACCCTGCTGGTACAGCAGTCGCGGATCAATACCGAGCTGCAGGAAGGTCTGATGAAGACCCGCATGATCCCGTTCGCATCCATGGTGCCGCGCCTGCGGCGGATCGTGCGACAGATCAGCGGCGAGCTGGGCAAGAAGGTGGAATTCGATGTCCGTAACCCGGAAGGGGAAATGGACCGTAACATTCTCGAGCGCATGATTGCCCCGCTTGAGCACATGCTGCGTAATGCCCTTGACCATGGCATCGAAATGCCGGATGAGCGCAAGGCCGCAGGCAAGCCGGAAGCCGGGGAGATTACGCTCTCGCTGACCCGCGAAGGCGGTGATGTGGTGCTGCGGATGATCGACGATGGCAAGGGCATCCCGATCCCGGTCATCCGCGACAAGGCCATCCGTCAGGGCATGCTGCGGGAAGATGAAGACCTGACCGACCGTGAGGTGCTGCAGTTCATCCTCCAGCCAGGCTTCTCGACCGCCCAGAAGGTGACCCAGATCTCTGGCCGTGGCGTAGGTATGGACGTGGTGGCCAGCGAAATCAAACAGCTCGGTGGCGCGCTCGATATCGACTCCGCCCTCGGCCAGGGCACGACGTTCACCGTCCGCCTGCCGTTCACCGTATCCGTCAACCGTGCGTTGATGGTGACCACCGGCGAAGATTTCTACGCCATTCCGCTCAATACCATCGAGGGTATCGTTCGGGTCAGCACTTACGAACTCGAGGAATACTACAAGCCGGATGCACCGCTGTACGAGTACGCTGGCCAGCAGTACCGCCTGCAGTATCTTGGCAGCCTGTTGCACAGTGAACACCAGCCCAAACTGCAGGGTCAGGCGCTGCCGCTGCCGGTGATTCTGGTGCGCGGTGCCGAGCAGCCCATGGCCCTGCAAGTGGACAGTCTGCTGGGCAGCCGGGAAATCGTGGTGAAATCCCTCGGTCCCCAGTTCAGCTCCGTGCGCGGGGTTTCCGGAGCTACCATTCTCGGTGACGGTAATGTGGTGGTGATCCTCGATCTTCCGGCCATGATCCGTTCCGACATTCTGTCCGAGCGTCAGCGCCAGGCCAGACTGCAGGGCGCCCAGGACTCGGTACGCCGGGAAGAGCGGGCAACCATTGTCATGGTGGTGGATGACTCGGTGACGGTGCGCAAGGTCACCTCACGCCTGCTGGAACGCAACGGTATGGAAGTGGTCACCGCCAAAGATGGCCTCGATGCCGTGGCCCAGCTGCAGGATCACCGTCCGGACATCATTCTGCTGGATATCGAAATGCCGCGAATGGACGGTTTCGAAGTCGCCAGCTTTGTCCGTCACGACGAGACCCTGCGGGATACACCGATCTGTATGATCACCTCCCGGACCGGTCAGAAGCACCGCGACCGCGCCTTGTCCATTGGCGTGAACGAGTATCTTGGCAAGCCGTTCCAGGAAGCCGAGCTGCTGGCAACCATTGAACGGCTGACCGGTGACAACTGATGGCCGGAAGCGCTGGCCGGCCGGCGGTCGGCATCGTTTCTGACGATGTCCTGCAACGACACCGGCTCCAGGAGGCGGTGTCCCGCTTCGGCCTGAATGCCAGCTTCAGCGGCGACCCGGAACGCCTGGAGGGCTACCCCCAGGTACCGGAGGCGGAAATCTGGCTGGTGACCCTCGAGGATGAGGCCGACCACCCCGACCTGTTCGAATTCCTGCTCGAACACACCAACGTACCGGTGCTGTTCGGGGTCGCTCCGGCCCCCAAGCCCGGCACCACCGACTACTTCCGCTGGGAACGGCGGCTTCAGGACAAGCTGGAACAGAATCTTGGCACCCTGGAGCAGCTCGATTCTGCCGACAGCCTCGAACAACTGGCCGCCACCGAGGCATCGGAAGCCCCCGAGCTGCCCCGGTGGGTGAGCCCGGCCGCTGCCGACCAGCCGGCACAGGATATCTGGATACTGGGCGCCTCCCTGGGCGGTCCGGCTGCGGTCAAGGCCTTTCTGGATCACCTCCCTGCCGGGCTGCCGGTGGGGTTCATCTACGCCCAGCACATTGATGGCAACTTTACCGACGTGCTGACCCGGGTGCTTGGTCGCCACGCCCATTACCAGCTCAAACACGCCAGCGAAGGTATCACGGTCAACAACGGCGACGTGGTTTTGCTGCCGGTTGAGCACGAATGGTACATCGCCAGCGATGGCCGCCTTGCCCGTAAGGATACCCCGTGGCCCGGGCTGTATGGGCCCTCCATCGATCAGGTGCTGCTCAACGTCGGCGATCATTATGGTGCCCGCTGCAACGCAATCCTGTTTTCGGGCATGGGCAGTGACGGCGCCATTGCCGCCCCGCTGCTGAAAGCCCACGGCAGTCGCATCTGGGTACAGGACAGCGCCAGCTGCGCCAACAGCTCGATGCCGGATTCGATCGCCGCCACCGGTTGCACCAGTTTTATCGGAACGCCTGAGCAGCTGGCCAGAGAACTTGTCAAAACCATTGAGGAATCCTGCCTGCTCAAGCGCAAGCAGCAACGGGATTCCGCCTGAGGAACAGAACCATGAGCGAAACCAGCCAGATCCTCCCCTGCGTAATGATCCCGATGACCGGACAGCAGCTGCTGCTGCCAAACGTATCCATTGCCGAAATCATCGATTACGCCAGTGTGGAGCCACGGAGCGACGCGCCCCAGTGGTTGCTGGGGGATATTCAGTGGCGCGGACTGACCCTTCCGGTCATCTCCTACGATGCGGCCAATGGCATCAAGGCCGGTGTTCCGGCCGGCAGTCGCGGTCGGGTGGCCGTGCTCAATACCATCGGCGAGCACCACAACACGCTGCCGTTCCTGGCAATCGTCACCCAAGGTATTCCCAGCCAGGCCCGGGTAGCCAGCGAACAGGTGCAGGAGCGGGAAGGCGAGACCGGCCCGGCGGATCTCATGCTGGTCGAGGTCGATGGCGAAAGTGCCCGCATCCCCAACCTTGAATACCTGGAATCCCTTGCCCTGCAGGCTCACCGGGGCTGACAACGGGCCCGGTGACGGCGACGGAAGCGAATGTTATAATGTTGCATTATTTTCCGGATTCTCCCTGCCATGTCCGACAGCGCCCTGCCTTACCGTCCGCACAATCACTCCGTCTGCGTCCAGCAGGCGCTGGCCGATGCCCGTGACATTTGCCAGAACCAACGGGCGCGCCTGACCCCGACCCGGGAGCGGGTACTGGAGCTGATCTGGCAATCCCACAAGCCACTGGGCGCCTACGATCTGCTGGCAGCGCTGGCTGAAGACGGCCACAACGCGGCGCCCCCCACAGTCTACCGGGCCCTCGATTTCCTGCTGCAGTATGGCCTGGTTCACCGAATCGCCTCGCTCAATGCCTTTATCGGCTGCACCCACGCCGGTCACCATCACACCAGTGTGTTTCTGATCTGCCGCCAGTGCCGCAATGCCCTTGAGCTGGCGGCCCCTGCGGTGGAGCAGGCAGTACAGCAAGCGGCCGCGGCCGAAGGGTTCACGCCCCGGGAAACGACCATAGAAATCGCCGGAGAGTGCCCTACCTGCAAGGCGGCAGAACATGCCTGAACGCTTGGTTACCCTTAACAACGTGAGTGTCCGCTTCGACGGCCCACCGGTGATCGATGGCATCAACCTGACGGTCAATCGTGGCGACATTGTTACCATCATTGGCCCCAACGGCGCCGGCAAGACTACGTTGATCAAATCCGTATTGGGGCTGCAACGGGTCTCCAGTGGCAACATCTGGCTCAAGCCCGGCGTGCGGATCGGTTACGTACCTCAGCATTTGGTACTGCAGCCAACCCTGCCACTGAGCGTGCGCCGCTTCATGATGTTGACCGGAGAGGCCGGGGACCGCTGCCAGCAGGCCCTCACCCGTACCGGTGTCGGTCACCTCGTCGATGCTTCGATTCACCACCTCTCCGGTGGCGAGAAGCAACGGGTACTGATCGCCCGGGCGCTGGCCCGTAACCCGGAACTGCTGGTGCTGGATGAGCCCGCCCAGGGCGTGGATATCAATGGTCAGGCGGCCCTCTACGAGCTGATCCGCAGCCTTCGCGACGAGCTCCACTGCGGCGTCATCATGATTTCCCATGATTTGCATCTGGTCATGGCCGCCACTGATCAGGTCATCTGCCTCAACCAACATGTTTGCTGTAGCGGCCGCCCGGAAGACATCTCGGCCGACCCTGCCTTTATCGAAACCTTCGGTCAGCAGGTCGCCGAGAGTCTGGCGGTCTATCACCATCACCACAATCATCAGCACAACCTTCATGGCGACGTCGTCGCCGGCGATGCTGACCACCGCCAGCATGAGGGATGCAGTGGCCATGGCGCTCATTGATTCAATTCTCGATGATTTTTTCTGGCGCGCACTGATCGGCGGCCTTGGGGTCGCTCTGGTGGCCGGGCCGCTGGGCTGTTTCGTGGTCTGGCGGCGTATGGCCTATTTCGGGGATACCCTGGCCCACTCCGCGCTGCTCGGCATTGCCCTGGGCTTCCTGTTCCAGCTGCCCCTCAACCTCGCCATTGCCGGCACCTGTGTCAGCCTTGCCGTCGTATTGGTGATGCTGGCCCGCAGCCGCACCCTGGCCACCGATACCCTGCTCGGTATTCTTGCCCACAGCGCCCTCGCCATCGGTCTGGTCACCCTGAGCTTCATGCCTGAGGTCCGCATCGACCTCAGTGGCTACCTCTTCGGCGACCTGCTGGCGATCAGCCGTGATGATCTGGCCTGGATCTATGGCGGCGCGGCAGTCATCCTGGTGCTGTTACAGCGGCTCTGGCGCGGCCTGCTGATGGCCACGATCCACGAGGAGCTGGCACGGGTGGAAGGATTCCCGGTCGAACGGCTACGCCTGGTACTGATGCTGATGTTCTCCCTGGTCATCGCCGTGGCCATGAAAATCGTCGGCGTGCTGCTGATCACCGCACTGCTGATCATTCCCGCCGCCACGGCCAGAAGGCTGGCCACCACCCCGGAACGGATGGTGCTGCTGGCCATGGGCATTGGCATGGTCGCGATATCCGGCGGTCTTGGCCTGTCCTGGTTTGCTGACAGCCCCGCCGGGCCATCGGTGGTCGTAGCCGCCTTCACCATGTTCCTGCTGACCTACAGTCTGGTCCGGCAACCCCGCAGCTGAAGCGGCCGCGGCGATCCACCTTCCCTGATTCGCCGACGTGGACTAAAGTGAAGCTGAGGCCGGACAGGCCTTCGCTTCCAGCCAGCCGGAGATCACCATGCCCCGCGCGCTCCAACAAGGATCCCGTTCCCTGCGTCGCCTGCTCCTCCTCCCGGGCTTGCCACTGCTGGTGTTGGTGGTCATCGTGATCGCTACAGCGTGGCTGGCCCAGACCGCCAGTACCGAGGGCCGTAGTCTGACCACCCAGCTGCTGACCACCCGCCAGCTGGGCCATGCAGCCCGTTTCGAAGCCCACTTCTCGCTGCTCGTTGAAAGCGCCAGGCGCATGGCCGCCAGCCGTATCGACACCCCCATGCAGTTTCGCCAACAGGCCAACGCCTTTCTCAGCCAGCACCCGGATCTGTTGGGGGTCGAGCTGATTCGCCGGGTTCCCGGATCCCAACGTCTTCAGGTCGAACAGCGGATCTCCGAGGAACTCGGCCAGCCGATGCAGTTCCGCCAATGGCAACAACTGATGACAGGCAGCCCCATCGAAGCCAGGGACGACTATCTGGTGGTCCGCTGGAGCACGGCCCGCAGCGATATGGAAGACAGCGGCAGTGGTATTGGCCCGGGCTTACTGGCCACCTCGGTACCGCAGTGGCCTCGCGAACTGGAGAACGCGTTGGTCCAGCAAATGGTGACCACAACGCCGCTGTCCACCGTGGAGAGCGGTGGGGTCAACGGCCACAGCCTGCGCATCTTCGTGCCCATCAACCGTGAAGACGTCGTCAGCATTGCCATGGCCCCATCACACTGGCTGGGTGGTCTGTTCGGTGCCTATCAGGATCCACGGATACGTTTTACCGTGCACGATCTCAACCAGCACAACAAGATACCGTTGTACGTGTCACCAGCGGAGGGGGCCGTCGTCGCCGAGCGGGCCCTTCGCTCGGAAGTCGCCGCAGGAAACCGCCACTGGATGATCACCACCTTTCCCACCAGGGAACTGTACCAGCAGGCGAATGCCCGCACCGTGAGGCAGTTGTGGCTGGCCGGGGCCGGCTTTGCCGTTGCCGCCAGCTCATTACTGGCCATGACGCTGCTGGCGCGACGGTTTTACCAGCGGCGGCTGGCACTGTCCAACGATCAACAGGCGCGACTCGATACCCGCCGGAAGAATCTGGAAGTGGAAAAATCCATTCTGCGTCAGGCGCTGGAGGACTCGGGACACCGAACCCGAGACCTGATCGCCCTGGCGGGAGGGCTCATCGCCGAACTGGATGAGAAGGGGCAAACCGGTTTTGTTTCTGAGCAGATCAGCGAGGTATTGGGCATACCCCCTTCGTTACTGGTCGATCAGCCTTTTGAAGCCCGGGTCGCGCCCGACAGTCTGGAATCCTTTCACTCCACCCTGGCCGCCGCCCGCGAATCCCGGGCCGTTGAACGGGCCGACCTGAACCTCCTCAGCGAGGACAACCACTGTCTGCCCGTTACCCTGCGGGTGAAGACCGTCACCGATCCGGTACATGGCTGCACCGGATTCCGCCTGAGTGTGATCCCCAGGCAGTAACGGGGCGCTCAGCTCAACGGCTTGTGGCTACCATCGCAAAACGGTGGCGTTGCCGTCTGCTTGCAGCCGCAAAACCACAGCCATTCTTCTTTCTCAGCGCGAAACCGGACCGGACGGAACGAAGTACCACGGTGGGAACCGTCACAGAACGGCTGGGATTCACTGCGGCCACAGGCACACCAGAAATAGTCCTTGCCAGCCTCAACCTTCACCGCGCAGGGTGTCGTTCTTGCAATCCGGGCTTCTGTTGACTCTGTCATCGTGATCTCCTGCTGGGTCTGCACAGTATAGCGGCACGGCCTAAGCGGCCATGCCGGGGTCATCAATGCTTGCCGTCCAGCGGACGCACAACGTCCTTCAGACGGCCACTTTCCACCAGTTCCAGAAACTCATCTCCAAGCCGCTGACTTTCCGTCACCGCCGCCCGCCAGGCTTTCTCACGACCGGCATCGTCATCCATGTAACGTTCAAAATCCTTACGGTCCGGCAATTTACGATCAGGCAACGACTCCAGATAAGCCTTCGAGGGGGCTACCAGCAGCACATCCTGCAGGCGGGTGGCATCGCCCCGCCGCCAGGGCAGCGATTTGTCAAACCAGCCGGGAATGACCTTGTCGGTAAAGTGGGGGTACAACACGATGCCAGGCTGCTCATAAGGCAGGTCCAGGTGGTAGTCCAGCAGCCCACCGTCACGGTACACCCCTTCCGGGGCACCGGGAATGTGGCTAACGCCAGACATCACCATGGGAATTGAGGCCGAGGCCAGCAAGGCCGGAATCAGGTTGTCACGGGTCAGCTCGACCTGGTGACTGGGAAAGTCCACCAGTTTGGCCACCGGGGTAGCCAGACGTCGGTCGTGGATGATGCCTCGCTCCATGAATCGGCCCAGGTGACGACGGCTGACCATATTGGCACTGATCGCCGTCATCAGCCCGAGAGCCAGACGGCCACGACTGTCGTGCTGTAACAATCCGCGACTGCGTACCACGACAATATTCAGGCGATAGTAGGGGTGATTGAGCAGGTATTCTTCTCGCCCTGCCAACAGCTGTTCGAGAAATGCCACGCTTTTACGGGTGATATCCGCGATGCTGCTGCCCTTGGCGAAACGCTGGCTGGTGTAAAGTTCCGCCAGCCGCGCCAGCTGCTCTTTGGGATCCTCCCCGGAGGCGATGGCGGCAAATCGCCAGCTGCCGATCGAAGCACCAATCAGTGCCCGCTCCTGGGGAGCACGCAACAGCCAGTCTCCGAAAATGGCCTGATCCAGGCCGGTCAGTCCCAGCGCCTTGGGGCCACCGGCGGCACCGGGCACCACGTGGACATCTTCCGGCACCAACGGCTTTTGCTGCAGGCGCTGCAAAGCCCTGCGGCCCGCGAGAACGGTTAACGCCGGGGGGCGGGTGTGTATCGCTGTCATCTGACTTCCTCCGTGACAAGTGGCGAGTGTAACCAACCGGCCGGACCACTACCACTTTCCCTTGTCATTTGAGGCCGCCCTGCCCGGTCAGAAAAAGTGGCCAATTTCAGGGTCATGGCAAGGAGATGCAGCGACCTTCCTGCAACATGCTAGACTGAGCAGAAGTGGATATAAAACTATAATAAACCAAGGATTGGCAGGACTTATCGTGACACCGGAACCGAACGCACCGAAAGCCGTAGCGACCAACCCCAGCCTGGTTGTGCTCGGTTTTCGCCATCAGATTGTCTACCACCTGCATTTCTGGGCGCTGGTAGCGGTGTCACCGCTTGTCCTGGTGCAATGGAATCAGGGCCATTACCTGCTGTCCGTGATTCTCTCATTGTTCTGCCTCAATGCCGTGCTGGTCATCGCGTGTCTGCGCTGGTGGAAAATCTATTTTCTGAACGGCTGGCCGTTTGTGCTGCTGGCCATCCTGTCCTCGACCTACTCGACCCACATTAATGGGCACGCAGGCCTTTACTGGGCATACCCGGCGGCGGCGGCGGTTTTCTTCCTGTTGCCGCTGCGGCCTGCGACGGTCTGCAACGTCCTGTTCGTGACCACCATGTCGGCGATTTCCTTCCGGCGCTTTCCGGAAGCCGACTTTTGGCGCATCACCTTTTCGCTGGGACTCACCTGCGTGTTTTCGATGGTCTTTGCCTGGCTGGTGGGGCGTCTCAAGAAAGAACTGGTCCAGATCGCCACCACCGACCCGCTGACCGGCTGCCTCAACCGGTCCCAGCTGGCGGACATACTCAACAACCAGATCCAGATGCGCGAACGATACGAGCGGGTATCCAGCGTCGTGCTGCTGGATCTTGATCACTTCAAGAATATCAACGACCGCTGGGGCCACGTCACCGGTGACCGGGTACTCAGAGAAGCGACGAAACGGGTACAGGCGCGGCTGCGGGAAAGCGACCAGATGTTCCGCATCGGCGGCGAAGAGTTCATGCTGGTGCTGCCGGAAACCCGTCAGCGGGATGCCGAGCAACTAACCCAGCAATTACTCGTTAACATCGCCACTGCGCCCTTCGAGGACGACATCAGGATGACCGCCAGTGCCGGCGTGACCGAGGTAAAAAAGGGCGATACCTGGTCTGCCTGGCTGAACCGTGCCGACCAGGCCCTGTACCTGGCCAAAAACCGGGGCCGCAACTGTTTGGTCAGTGGCCAGGATAGCGACCCCGGGCGGAAAGCTGCCGCACCCGGTTTATCCTGATCCCCGGTTAATGATGGCTGCGAAAGGCCTGGTACGCGGTGAACACCTGTTGCGGAGCCTCATAGTGAGGGTAGTGCCCGACCCGCGGCAATCCACAAGCGTCGGCGTTACTCACCAGCTCCTGGTAACGACGGGCCATGGCCACGCCGGAAATGGGATCAGTCCGGCCAAAAATGACCGCCGTGGGCATCTCTGCCCGGAGCAAGGCTCCGACCCAGCGGTTGCGGTGGCAGCGGCGCTCTTCCATGAAACGGATCAGGCGATGGAGAATGCCGCGGCCGTTGTTGTAGGTCAGCAAATACCAGAAGTTGTCGAGTTCGGCCTGGGACGGCCAGTGACAGCCACCGAACAGACGCCGGAACTGGACATCGAAGGTCCGCCGGGACATGCCCCGACTCACCAGCCCGCCGATGGGACCACTTAACAGGCGTTGTACCAGCAAGGGCCGGTGAACTTCCGGAAACAGCGCGCCGTTCAGGAAACAGACGCTGGCAATGGTAAACCCAAGCCGCCCCTCCTGCTGGCGAGCCAGCAGTTCCTGAGCCACACTGCAGCCGTAATCGTGGACCATCAGGTGGACCCGTTTCAGCCCCAGCCCTTCCAGCCAGCCCTGGTGCAGATCAGCCTGGTCATCAATGCTGTACCGGCGATTGGCCGGTTTGTCGGAAAACCCGAAGCCCAGCATGTCCAGCGCCATCACCCGGTAGTGCGGCGTCAGGTATGGCCAAAGCCGGCTCCAGTCCCAGCTGGCGGTGGGGTAGCCATGAATCAGGACCAGCGCCTCACCCTGCCCCTCCATGCGACTGAATATGGCATGACCATCGTAGTTGAACCATTGCCCCTTCTGTTGCCAAGCCTCCAGGGTGATTTCCCGCGACAATACCGTCGGTTTGTCTAGCGCAACGGGACTCTCCTGTTCCATCGGTTTCCCTCGTCTGAAAAGGTGTAAATGGCAACTGTAGTTCAAAGGTAGCACTTACGTCATCCTTTGGTCGCAATTTGCGATTCACCTCTCGGTGATGCCTGCAACTACCCATTCAG
>NZ_FNNE01000011.1 GCF_900106945.1 Marinobacter mobilis | reverse complement strand
TAGCCTTTTTTAATATGTCCTTCTCCCGTTCCAGCCGATTACAGCGGGCTTCCAGCTCTTGGATACGGCGTTGCTCCGGGGTTAGGGCCTTGCCCTTCGGGGTGATCCCTTCGCGTTCATCCGTTAGCTGTTGCACCCATCGCCGGAGGGCGCTTTCACCCACGCCCAGGGACGTACTCGCCTGGGCAATGGTGTAACCTTGATCCAGCACCAGGCTGGCTGCTTCCTGCTTGAATTCAGGAGTGAAGGAACGTCGCTTTCTGGTCATCAGACACCTCGTTTATGGCGGCGATCTTACCACCTTCGTTGGTGTCCGGAATCATTGAGCCACTACATTCGGACGCTTCAGAGGATTCATGCAAAACTCAGCCGCACTTTGGACACTGCCACTGGCCCTCACCCTGGCCGCCTGTAATGTCGATATCAGTACAACGGAAGTGACACCCGGGCAACCCGATTCCGAGACACCGACCCCGGTGAAGGATCTTGACTCAGACGGTGTGGCGGATAGCGCCGATAACTGTCTGCTGGTGCCCAATGCCGACCAGGCAAACAGCAATGGCGACGCCTTGGGGGATGCTTGCGACATCGACACACCGGTGGTGGAAGGCAAGTACCAGCTGACGATCTACCACGAGCTCGGTAGTGAGTACCTTGATGCGGCCAGTGGCGTGTGTGTCAGTGCGACGGACAGCCCGTTCACCGTTGATGTTCTGGTGAAAGGCAGCCAGGTGTTTCTCTCGGAGGAAGGGGGGGAGCGGCGGTTCTATGGCATCGCTGACACCAGCGGCAACCTGGAGGTGTTTACCCATCCTGAGGGGCAGTTCGCAGCAACCAACGGATACTTCTCAGAAGGCACCCGGCGCATTACCTTCGATTACAGCGACCAGCAATCCAACCTGGACGGCACGGTGTCCTGCAACATCGCCGCCCGGGTAGAAGCCAATTTCAATTACGCCACCTCCCTGATCGCGCCTGCGGCCATGGTGCCTCCGGGGCTGAGTCCGGGCGATACTTTCTATATTGTATTCGTAACGTCTGCCGGGACCGTTGCCAATCTCAGCGTCGATGCCTTTAACCTGTTCGTCAACGATGTTGCGGACGGTTCGAGCCTGAAGGGAACCGACAACGGCGACCTCCGGTGGAAAGCCATCTTAGGGCATGACGACGGCACCATTCAGGGTGAAAACCTGTTCTCGGTCGGCAGCACCAGCCCTATTTACAACCTCAATGGTGACCGCCTGGCCAACAACGCCTCGGATTTTTTCAACGGCGGCATGCTAAACCCCATCGAATACGACGAAACGGGAACCAGTCTCGGCGACGTGAACGTCTCTGTTGGTTTGACCCAAACCGGAAGCAACCTCCTCAGGCAGGGCGACAATACCCTCGGGGGCAATGATTTCATGGGTGATGGCTGCTCTCGAGGCCGTTCGGGACAAATTAACAAACCAGCCTTTGCCGCCAGTATAAGCGGCGACGACTTCTGCGATTCGACCCCATACCCCCTGTACTCGGTCTCGCCACTGCTGGAGGTGCCATCAGCCCCTTAAGCGCCGCCGGAAAGCTAACACCCCAGCGCCAGGCCTTATGGCATGTCACTGGGGTGATGATCGAGAAGGCGTTATGATGAGACAGGGCGACCCAACGAAGGGTGGCCGCCAATATGGATGTTGATGACTGCTTATGCCAGACCGCCACAAGGAATCCTGCCCCCCTTCTGAGAGCCTGCCCACCCACAAGATCGATATGGCGGGAGGCAGCCTGTTTGAAGTTCCCGGGGTTCGTGGCCGCATGGAACGACTGGAATTTCCGAGTGGCCTGACGCTCTACCGGCTGGAGTTTGAAGCCCTGGAGGACTGCGCTCTGCAGATGCAAGGGCGCTTTGATGAGCCCTGGATTGGCAGCGCCTTTCATATCCAGGGACGGTCGAAGATGGTGCTGCCCAATGGCCAATCCCATCGGCTGGACCCGGAGGTGGCCTTGCTGATGCGGGTGGATTCCTCCGGCACCTGCTTTCATTTGAAGGCAGGCGAACTGGTGCGACATATCGGCGCCGCGACCACGTTAAAAGCACTGTCCCAAAGGTATGGTGGCACCCTACCGGAGGATCTGGGCGACTTTATGTCCGCGTATGGCAGTGCCTGCCACATCAGCGCCGTCTCCCCATCATCGCGGTTGAGAAACCTGGCCTCGCTGTTATTCACTCCACAAACGGATGGCAGTTGCCGCAACCTGATGCTGGAGGGTTACGCGGGGGTGTTCCTGGCAGAAACCATCGAGCGGCATTGCTCCGAGCCGGAGCCTCGGCCAGTCTTTGCACTTTGGGAAGAGCAGGCCCTGGCAGACCTGCTTCAATGGATTAAACGTTCGCTGGCACAGCCTCTCTCTGTACCTGCATTGGCGGAAAAAGCCGGTTTAAAGGACAGCAGGCTGGACCAGCTGTTCCGCCACACCCTGGACAAGAGCTGTGCGGAATTTATTCGACATGAACGGATGGACCTCGCCCATACCTTGCTCAGGGATGGCAACCATCCGGTCAAGGCTGTGGCCGCGCGCTCTGGCTACAACCACGTCAGTAATTTCTCCCGGGCCTATAAAGCCCACTTTGGAGAGACGCCAGCAAGAACGCTTCGCCGAGCCCAAACCGGGCGATAATTCGCTCAGTGGCGCAGATAACCGTTGCCCAACCATCGGGCACCCCCATCAGTGGAAACCGAAGCAACGAGAAAACACGGCTGGTTTTTTGGTAGGCTAGGCTTCTGCTTTTGGTAAGCAATTCTTTTGGGGACGACCCCACCCTTCCTGGGAACTGAACGCGGGACGACCCGCCTTCATGTGACTTCGCTATGAGAACCACGAAAGACAGAATCCGCCAGGCCGTGATGTTTGAAGCCATTGGCCTTCTGCTGTCCATTCCCCTGGCTGCGCTGACCTTTGGCCTGGACCTCGGCAAGACCAGTGTCCTCGGCGTGATTGGAGCCACGATGGCAACGGTTTGGAACTACCTCTTCAACCTGATGTTTGACCACGCCCTGAAGAAAATCTTCGGGTCGACACACAAGTCCATTAAGGTGAGGTTCGTTCACGCCGTCAGTTTTGAATTCGGGTTGATGCTGGCCTTCCTGCCCGTGATTGCCTGGTGGATGGGGATAGGCCTGTTTGAGGCGCTGATGATCGACATCGCGTTTGTCGTCTTTTATCTGGTGTATGCCTTTGTCTTTACCTGGACCTACGACCTCGTGTTTCCCGATAACAACGAACGGAGGGTTACCCGTTAGTCACCGGGTAAAGTCGTCGATTTCATCGTATACGGTGGCAGATATGCGTTCGCCCAGCGCTCGCATGTCGGCCATCGCCTCGGCGATTTTCCGCTCCCCAGAAGGCTGTCCAGTGCGCCATGGACTCCCACTTTGCCACCGTCATCACCTCGGTTTTATCGTCGGGGCTGCGTAGCATAAAGCTGCCCAGCGCACCTGGCACCGTTTCATGAATCGTGTTGGTGGTGCGGCTCCATACCGTCTGGAACTCCGCAAAACGCGCTTCCTGTACTTTCCAGCGATAGACTACCCGAATCACCGTTCACCCCTTGTGGAGCTCGTCCTTTAAATAGATCTGTCCCGGTTTTCCATGTTAGAACTAGGCACGAGGAACATAAACCTGAAGAACCTTGGTCGATCTCGGGGAATAGATACTCTTTTCGCCGTTGCTTAGCAGGACGCGCGTGCAGTACCCCAAGCGGAGTACGTAACGAGACATTTCATCCTCGGTGACTTCCTCTTCTCTCTTTTTGGGGTCGGCATGATTAAGCACGTTACCGCCAAACTGCGAAACACGAAAAGTATGCTCACCAGTATCCCGGCTTTTCATCGTGCAAGGAAAAACAACTGTGCCATCCTCAAGCAAAAAACATAGCCTTCGGCTAACTCTTCCCTCTGACATAACATCCCTTTAGTTCTAACGCTTTGATAAGCGGTTGTGGTGGATTGGCGGCTTGTTTGCGGCTCTTTGCAAACAAGGTGACAATTTACCACAATCCGACTTGAGCAACTTGTTAGGGCCTTTATTTACTCTGGCCATTGATCACCCTCACACCTTGCTATGAAATCATAGTTTAACTCGGTATCAAATGGTTCTTTTGGCAGAGTGTGACCTTTGTAATTTATAGTTGATGTGTCAGATAAAAGAGCTAGTAAATCATGAATACCTGACTCTTTCGCGTCTTGGACAATTTTTGATATTACTTCCCGTTGATCACTTGTAAGAGAAGACAACAGTTCATTTGTTTCATGATTTGATTCTGTAATAGGAAAAGAACCCTTTTGCACCCAATGAGCCGCTGCAGAATCTTTTATCGAAACTGCGGCATCAATAAATTCTTTATACAGACTCAACTCTTTACTCATAGCAACCCTTTTGTGCCCTAACAGCAATTAGACCGCGTTCCGCGATATTGCGAAAAAACCGATTCCAGATAACTCCGGATCACATCGACTCCAGAAACACGGTAATTTCTCAGATAAACAGTAGGTTAGTCCACCCAATGCAATCACTCCCTGTAATATCGCGGATTCTTCTTTTTGCTCATCCAATACTAATGCCGCCTTCAGCGACCGATTAATGCTGCTACGGAAAACCGGGACAGATTTATTTAACCCCATGCGGGTCAAAACAAGAGTGGTATCGAGAGCGGGAAGTGGCTTGATGAAAAGCAGAGGGGCAAAGTAGGGGCACGAAGGCGCTTACCAGTATAAGCTTCAGCGTGAACTAGTATCGTCTTCCCTTCAACGCAGCGTTGCTCAATTTTTCAGACACTTCCATGTTCTAAGGTCCAAACATTTCCCTTAGAAACAGGTTAGCGGAGAATTGCCCCCTTGTCTCCCAACCTGCTCATTCTTGACCTTCCAGGAACCTAAAACCTGCTGTTTTTACTTGAATTTTCCGTTTATGAACGCCCCTTCCCAGCATTCATCATGCTGGAGCGGAGGTTCGACTGGAACGTGCGGAGCAACACGCCCCCTTCCACTTCCCAGTATCGACGAACCACCGCTCCATGTAGACCTAGCCCTTTAAATAAATCTGTCCCGGTTTCCCGGCAATCCGTGCATAAGAATTCACGGGAACGGACAGGCTGGCCCTAGAAAATGGCTTGCTGCGCGTCGCTTGGCCCCAGCTTGATTTCCCGATATTTACACTTTCCGTGCCCGCTTTGAAAGGCGGAGTTAGCAATTAACCAAACAGCGACAATTCTCTCTGGCACCTGTGCGCCTATAGCTTGCATGTAGTCTTCCTTAATACCGCGAGACTCCTTGTGCCAGATGCCCAAACCATCTTCAGGCCGACGCAACACCCAATGCGTTTCACGCTTGTCCCACCAAGGTAAGGGGCACTGAAAAATCGTACCGGCCGGCAACGTGCTACTCCACATATAGGTCAGGTCCAACCCGTTATCGAACTCAACAGCGATGGATAGATAATCGTGCGTCGGTTGCACATGTTCCGGAAGCGTTGACGGCAAAGCATCCACACACCACGACCATGATAATTGCATATCGTCCGTCAACGGTTGTTCAATGGGATACTTAATAATTCCAACATCTCCATGCGTATCGCAGCAGAGGGCTGATTCGTCATCACACTTTCGGTAAATCGATCCTTCACCTAAACGCCAGTAGTAGTGCCACCCCTCAGGAAGGTCAGGGCTGTCTTCTGCCCCTGAACCAGAATAGATTTCAATCTCGATATTGCCGTCCATGGGTGGCGGAGGGCTTTCCGTGCTCGTTTCTCCAGCACGATTGCCAAATGCCCCCGGCAGCGCAACCTGGAAATACAACCGTCCCCCGGCTTTGGACGTAATCGTTCCAATGTCACTCGGCAGGCGATGAATTTCTCCATCGTCGATGCGATACCACAAGCAGGTTCTTGGCCCAATGCTGACATCTAATGCACGGGAGAGAAACAAACGGCCATTTGCACTGACAGACACTGACTCACCGGGAGACAATGTAATGCCACTGTCGTGCCATTGCTTATCGGCTCGTAACGTCATGTGGTGCAGCACTTTGCCCACAAGCGTCTTTGGGCTTTCTGCATTTCGTCGGTTACGACGCTCGCTGCGCTGTGCAACAAACGGCAGAAAGACGCGCAGCGGCGAAGGCGCGTTTCGGATTGGCAGCGGACCGGACGCTGCGGCCGGATATTGTTCGCCAACTAAATCCAACGCCCTCGCAATTCGGTAGTCAATAGATTGGCTCATTACGTATCTCCCTTATATAAGCCAAAGCGTTTCTCACCTTGCCATACGCTCAGATAACCCCCAGAAGCCTCCTCAACTCAAACTCTGACCGCGGGAGCTGCCGTAATGGAGGACCGGCCACAGCCTGCTGTGGCGTACATAATTGCCTTACTATTCGAGACTTCCCTGCCAGATGGTTTAACCAGCAGCCTCTTTGACATAAGCACATTACCGTTCAATGGCTTAACTTGGTCTCATTGTTCAGGATTAAACTCCGCCAACTAAAGAAGTAAGACCATGGCGGTAAAACATGCCCCGCCGAGCGGTGAGAGCATCGTGAACCAGGGGCAGACAGGTGAGAAAAAGCAGGGAAGCAAAACGGTTAACGGAGGCGCTTACGAGTAAAATCTTCAGCGTAAGCTCGTATTCTTAAGCTTCTACGTAGCGTTGCCTAATGTTTCAGACACGTCCACGGTCTAAGGTCCAAACATTTCCTTTAGCAACAGGTTGTCGGAGCATTGTTCCCTTGCCCCCCTAACCTGCTCCTTTTGACGTTCCAAAAACCTAACGCCTTCAGTTTTTACTTGAATTGTCTGTTTATGAACGCCCCTTCCCGGCATTCATCATGCTGGAGTCGGCGGTTCGACTGAAACGTGCGGAGCAACGCGCCCTCTTCCGCGGCCCAGTAACGACGAACCACCGCGCCTTGTCGCTCTAGTCCTTTGCATAAATCTGTCCCGGTTTTCCAATCCAGCAGTTCTATCTTGCGTGACAGGATCACCGCTTCAATGAGTTCTGGTCCAGAGTGGAAACAGGCTGGTTCAGCGGCGGCAATTTGTCGAAGAGCCCTTTCAGCCAGGTATATAGTGCGTCGATCTCGGGCTTGGAACGGCTCGCCTTCGGGGTGACCAACCAGTAACTCTTATTGGTTCTGACTTGAATCGGGAATGGCAATGTCAAACGGTTGTCGTTCACCCAGCCGTTAGCGGTTGGCAGGATCGCCAATGCCACGCCCAAGCCATCGCTCGCGGCCTTCAAAGCGGCCAGGTAGGAATCACACGTGATCCGTTCCGCCCCGACATCACACCGTTCCTGTCCGAAATGCCGCTCCCACGCCAGCATGGCAGGCTGGGCGTAGATCAGCCGGTGTTTATGGAGCTGGTCGAATTCGGTAAAAGCGTGGGATGCGGCGTAAGAGGGACTGCACACCGGCGCCACGGAGGCACCGCAGAGCTTGCGACAATCCAGATCCGGCCAGTCCCCATCACCAAACCGCACCGCAGCATCGATTGGCTCCGCATCAAAGTCTGCAAAAGACATGCGTGCTTCCAGGCGCAACTCAAGCCCCGGCAGGTAGTCATTGAATTCCAGGTAATGAGGCATTATGAGGTCCTGTGCCACAAACAAAGGCGCACTCACATGAAGCGTCGAGCAGTCGAACCGGCGCCTGTAGGAGAGATACCCCTCCCTGTGCGCGCCCAGCACCCGCTGCGCGACCTCGAAATAGAACTGCCCTTCTGCAGTCAACCGGACCTGGCGGGTATGGCGTTCAAATAGCGGTGCCTGCAGCCATTCTTCGAACGCCTTTATCTTCTGCCCGATGGCCGGGGCGGTCACGCTGAGCTCTGCCGCCGCCGCCTTGAAACTCAGGTGCCGGGCCGCCGCCTCGAAGGCTGGAAGGAGTTGCAGAGGCGGTGTTTTTCGGTAATCCATAAAAAACCACTATGAGAAAGTTTTTATTTTCTATGACTTAAAATAACTCGTTTGTCAGCGATTATTCGATAGCATATCTTTTTTATTGTCAACGCCTGATGACGGGCATCGAGGCGCGCACGAATCTACATTCGCAAGGAACGGTTCCATGCTATCCACACCCCAATCGCTCAAACGACTTCTCAACCTCTATCCGCCCTACATCGGGGCCGGCATCCGGCTTGATTATGTCAGCGATGACTGGAAGGAACTCCATGTCGGCATGGCCCTGCGTTGGTACAACCGCAATGCCGTCAACACCCATTTTGGCGGGAGCCTGTATTCGATGATCGACCCCCATTTGATGCTCATGTTGATGCAACTTCTGGGGCGAAACTATCTGATTTGGGATAAGGCCGCTGAGATTGACTTCAAGAAAGCCAGCAAACGCCGGGTGACATCCGTCATCACCATTACCGATGACGATATCGAGTCGATTCGGCGCCATACCGCTGATGGCGCCAAGCACTTTCCCGTTTTCTGGGTCGATATCAAGGACGAAACGGACGAACTGGTCGCCCGGGTCAAAAAGACACTGTACGTGAAGAAAAAGCAATCGCTGGACTAAAGGACTTGGAAACGATGGTTACGCCGTACTACGCTGCGTTTTTCGGATTGGTTTTTGTGATCTTAAGCTTCCGCGTCATCCGCATCCGTCAGCGCCTCGGCGTGGCCATTGGCGATGGGGGAGACCAACGGCTACGCCGTGCCATTCGAGTGCACGGCAATTTCACCGAATACGTGCCTTTCGCACTGCTGCTGGTCTATTTCGCCGAACAGAGCTCTCAAAACGAGTTGTACGCCCATGCCTTGGGGAGCCCCCTGCTACTGGCCAGATTGTCCCATGCCTATGGGGTAAGCCAGTTGCGCGAGAACCTGCGCTTTCGGGTCTTTGGCCTGTTCACGACCGGCTGTGTGATCTGTGGGGCGGCGTTACTGATTCTGCTTAGCTCGCGCCCGTCAATACCGTGGTGAGTGCAATTTAACGCGTAAGGTAGCGGCGCGCTTTAGCGCGTCCGCTGGCCTGACTTATTAGCAGAGATGTCATTGAGACCACCGGAGCAGAACACTGGAGGCCGGTAACAACCCGTTTTCATGGGACAAAATCTACCGTGAGGCCGACAAGCTCGGCACCTTTCACTTCTGTTTGCCAAGTCTGTCCTGGTTGCACCGCTTGTGCGGTGGTCATTGTGCCGGTGGTAATGATTTCGCCCGCTTTCACGGTAGCAGGCTCGGATTGCCTGCCCAGCACCGATACCAGGTGAACAACGGCAGTTAACGGATTGCCGAGGACATTCGAGCCTTTGCCGGTTTCAATGAGCAGGCCATTACAAAACAAATTCACGGATAATGACTCGAGCACGGAAACGGGATCATTTCCGAGTTCGTGAAGAGGTCGAGGAGGACCGATCAAAAGCGTTCCATGCAGGGCCGAGTCAGCAACAGTATCCGGTGCCTTAAAACGCCACCCCGGAAAATGTGACTGGACAATTTCAAACCCGTGAGCCACCCAATCAATTGCATCCACAACATCTGAAATCTTAGCGCCGGGCGAAAGATCCGAGCGGAAGTGAAATATAATCTCAGGCTCGATCTTTGGCTCGGAGAACCTTTCTATTGGGCAGTAAGATTGCGAGTCTCGAAGCTGGACGACAGTCGTATCATACATATACGCCCAGATCGGCTCGCAAACCCCATATTTGCTCCACATATCGGGATTAGTAAATCCAATTTTTCTGCCGACGGGGTTTGCGCCCTCAGCCAGTCTTGCGCGATGGATAAGGGCCGCAACCTTATAGGCACTCGGGACATCAAATCCTTGGACGCGCGTCGTGAAAGGTCGGATCTGCTGCCCAGAATCTTGTGCCGCCATCATTTCTAGCGCCATTGACTCAAGGTTGAGTGGAGTTGGCATCAAGTAACCTCCAGCTGGCCTAACGCCCTGGCTTTGCGCTGCCGGAGCGCCAGCGTAGGTGCGTCCGACAACAGCCAAGGGTTATGTTTTGATTCAACTCTCAAGATTCAGTTTCATTTCTAGTAGAGAACCTCGGAAGCCAAACTTTTCATACGCTCGCACTGCGGAATTATTCTCTGCATATACGTCAAGATAGAAGTCCGTCAATCCTCGTCGTTGGCCCCAACTCACTAGATCTTGCAAAATAACTTTGTTTAACCCGAGCCCTCTGTACTCCTCTTTCACATACATAAAGCCCAAGTATCCATGACTATCATGATCCAAGGCAGGCTTGGAGCGGCGAACCTGAACGTAACCTGTAGCGACAATGAAGCCCGAAATCTCTCCAACGACCAACCTACTGTCATGATCCGAAATCAGCTTTTCGATGTCGTAGTAATATGCACCTTCTCTCTTCAGAGATGCGTTATACGGTCGCTCAGAGTCGATCACTTTCTGCTCTAGCGCAACGAGAGAGCTATAATCTCCATCCCTTGCTTCCCGAATAATCAGTCCATCTAAACTCATCGATACTCCAATTTTGGTATCTCGTCGCAAACTTAACGCTTGCAGCATGCGCGTCCATGAAATGGAGCCAAAGGCGCAATGTAATGGGCGTCGCCGTGCCTGCACTTGTTAAAAAAAAAGCCCCTAGTCGGGGCTTTTAAAAAATAAATTTTAAATAGCAAATTTGCTGATATTTTCTTCAATTTCGTGCTCTATATTATCAATTCTATTCTTTTGATAAACTAAGAAGTTCCTGATTCTTCTCAAAGCCTTAACGCCATGAGCGAAGAAACCGAAAATAAATATAAGAGGCCTCAAAATATTAACAAGCATCCACGTCTTGTGCTCGTATATTTCTCGAGACACCTCAAAAAACTGGGAAACAATTTTCCTATATTCTTCTGGCATTTCCTCATTTCTTATTTTTTCCAAAATACTTTCCAAATGGGATCTCAGCTTTTTGTCAGTAACTATCTTAGACTGCAACTTTAAGAAATTGGTAATGCTAAAATCCTTAGTTGAATTTAGGCAGTTATTCATCAGCCTGGTAAGAGTCACATACTCTTCAGACTTCTCGTTCACAACCCCTTTCATGGCCAAAATTGCCAAACTATCTCTTAGCTCGTATATTGCGAACCTCTTTCTATTAAGAGCCGCCGGCCGCAAGAATTTCGAATTGACAATCATCGCGGCCCACACGCAAATCAATGTGACAAGCAAGTTCACTAAGATTACAGATTCAGCAATCATCAGCCGTCTCCATCGAGTCTATACCACTAGTCGTATGTCGTTTGAGAGTTTTCAAATCACCCGAATGCAAACCGTGAATTAGCTCTTTTCGGGTTTCAACCAAAATCGCTATATGCCTCTTGTATACCTTAGACTGGTAAACATTTGCAGCCAAGCTTATTGCCAAAGCACCGCTTAATGGGAAAATGTAAAAATAATCGGAAGAGAGTAACGCTTCCAAATATTTATCTAGTGCTGCAGCTGACAGCTTCTGTGTTATATAAAAAATTTGGACACAGAAATATAAAAGTATTACACCTACAATATTCCCACTGTTTACCAAATTATATACAGCATCAATCAAACGTATTAAGACGTCATTTAAATTCGTGCCCTGACGCCCTTTAGCTGGGACTTTCTTCTTAGACAAAACCTTTCCCTATCGAAAATCATTCCGTTATAGCAAAAAATAATGATGCAAGTATTGACGGGATTGTACGTTATTTGAACTTCGAAGTCATCGACGGTCCTCTTTTTTTAACGCCGAAGCACAGCGGCGACCTTGGAGTGGCGACGAAGGAGCCACGTAAAGGGCGTCCGGCGGCCATCGGCCGCGAACTGCTGCGCCTTGTTAAATGGCTCTAGGCACACGGTCTGCTTGAGCCACGGTTTGATTCAGTTGCCGGAGTTTGTTGAGAGAGATTTGAAACTGGCCATTACTCGGCAGTCGTTTACCTTTGAATTGCTCCCAAACAAGGACTCCTGGCCCGTTGTAGATTTCCTCGAATGTACCGTCATGCAAGATCTTGATGATGATCGTATGCTGCGGCTGACTCCGGAATGCAACAGAGTTGCTTTGCGTGGCCTTGATCTCAACTTCCAAGCCGGTTTCGGTGACAGCGTCATAGCCTTTGTTGGATGCCGTCTTGAGATCGAGATTGTAGGCATCGGCGACTAGGCATTCCCCTAAACTGCCAACCATATGACCATCCGGGGTAAAGTGCCTACCGGGAAACATGGCCTCCAATTCGGTGACCGTGGCATAGAGCTGCTTGACCAAGGTCCGGAATTTATCGTGGTCGATCATAGACATTTAACAGCAATTAGACCGCGTTCCGCGATATTGCGAAAAAGCCGATTCCAGATAACTCCGGATCACAGCAACTCCAGAAATGCGGTAAGTTCGTTGATAAACAGTAGGTTAGCCTAACCAAAGCAATCGCTCCATGTAATATCGCGGATTCTTCTTTTTGCTCACCCAATACTAATGCCGCCTTCAACGACAGATGAAGATTGCGATGGGTTATGGGTGCGCTCTACCAGTCCGAAGAAGGGGTGCCCCCTTGTCCCCCGCTCTGTCCATTGATGAACGCCCCCTCCCAGCATTCATAACCCTGGAGCTGGCGGTTCGACTAAAGCCTGCGGAGCAACGCGCGCCCTTCCACTGCCCACTAACGACGAACCACCACTCCTCGTAGATCTAGTCTTGCAACTAACTCTGTCCCGGTTTTCGCCTCACTGTCCCTTTATGCGCCAACGGCAACTTTACCCATAACGCCGAGCAAAAAACCCGCTACCGCGCCCAGTGGGGGCGCCCAGTGCTTTTCCAGTTTGGCCTGCGGCGCAATATCCTGAAAAATCAGGTACAGAATACCGCCAGCGGCAAATAGCGAGATAGCAGAAACAAGTTCTGAAAAATCCGACAAGACAAAATATCCGGTTAGCCCCGCAATGGGACCTAACAAGGCCATCAGAGTGAATGCGCCAACCACCTGTGAAACACGATAATGGGTCGAACTTGTCACTTCTCCGCAGGCGTTAAAACCTTCCGGAAGATTCTGTAGCGCAATAATCCCTGCAAGTAACACCCCCGAAGCCTTAGAGACAGCAAAGGTTGCACCAAGTGCCAGGGCTTCGGGGACGAAATCGGATAACATCGCCACCAATTGGCTCGCCGGGGTGGCCTTGGCAGCCAGCAGAACATCGAGCAACAGGAATGCCGCGGCGCCACTCATAAAACATACCGCGATCAGCAGTGGGTCCAGGTTTTTTACCCCCTCCGGAACAAGAACCAAGGCGACTGCCGCCAAAAGCGCTCCCCCACCAAAGGCGATTACGCTGTGGCGAACCTCAGATTCAAACCAGCGTGGCCGGATACGTTCGAGCCCGGCAAAGGACGCTCCGATCGGCATTGCGATCCCCGGTATCAGCGTCAGAAAAATAATGATCATCCAGTCGTTCAATGTACTAACCGCACCTTTTCTGAGGCATAACGCCCGGCTCACCGAGCAAATGTTTGATGGCATTCATTTGCGTGTTTTTTCTCAAGAAAATGACGACATAAATTTGTCCGGCGCAGCCGTTTGTTACATGATTGCTTTCAATGCCCCCTTATGCCTACCCAATAAAAATCCAGAGGCATTACTTATTCACTTTTAAACACGTGAATTTCAACTTTTTCTTGATTCCTGATCAGGAATATTTATTTCCAAATAATTTTAATTGTACTTTTAAGAGGGTAGTGATCTGACAAATCAGAAAGGCCATCATCGTTTTGATACTTCCAGGTGTCATGATCAACGGCCACTTGCAGTGGTTCTAGAGATAAGTGCGCATTACCAGCCCCGGATGTAAATACATAATCTATCCGATCCGGCTCACCTGTGACACCAGGCCTAACCTTAGAATCTAATGAATTTCTATTTATATCTGTAGTGCACGCTTTTTGGATGTTTTCATCTGTAACAACCCCGTGAACTGCTACATAAGAGTCTTTATAACCGAGATCTTTGATTGGACTAAAGCTATTTTCATAGGTTGATCGTCCGATATTGAAATCTCCCGCCACTATCGTAGATTGCTTACCGCGACCAATAACCTCAACAACATCATCGATGTTTTCACGATGCAGTTCTTTTTTCGTTGGCATATGGGTATATATTAAACGCAATTGCTTACTAGCATCACTTTCCGGAGAAACTCTCAAGACAGCCGATATAACCGCTTTTCGGGCACTTGTATCCTCTCCCTCAACTTTACGGTAATTTAAATAATCAACGGCGATGATAGGGAATTTTGAAAGTAACAGAAGGCCATTGCCAATCATGTCTGATGGTTGCAGTGCTTTACCGGAAAAGATTCCTGAGATCGCGGTCAAAGGGCCTTGGAACGCCCAAACGGTAAGGGCTGCGGCCGCGAAAGATAAATTATAAATAGTCGAAGGTTGATTTTCGTCTACAAAACAGACGAATGGGTATTTTTGAACAACTCGTTCAATAATGTTTTGGTGATTTTTCTCACCCCATACCTCTTGTAAAATAACGACATCCGCATTCTCAGTGACAATCTTTTCAGCTATCAATGATCTCCTTGCATCATCTTCAAACAATGCACGCCTTGCTTTTTCGCTAAATGCTTGAGGGATGGTCTTATCAAGGTTTGAACTGCCGAAAAGGTGGGTATTATAGGTGATCAATTCGAGCGGTTTACACGGCTGAACATCGTACACGGCCTTGGGGTGATGATCGCCTTTACTTTTGTTTATTTCTATTGAAATGGTTCTACTTTGCAAATGCCTTTTTTCCAGATCCGGGACATGAAAGTAGATCCAGACAACCTCGCCACTGGACGCCTCAAAGACTAATGTCCCTTGAATGGTATCCCCTGTAGATTTAGCTGAGAATGTTCTGCTTTGTCCTTTTGGAATTTCTGAATCCTGATGAGTCATTTCTCCGTGATACAGCTTACCCTTCTCCGCATCCCAGCCACTAGGGTTGTTATCGGTGCCTTTGCAACAGTATAAAAACTTCAGAACCCCGTTGGTATTATTATTAATAACTGCGTCATAAGAATATCTCGGCATTTTAAATCTCTCCCTGGTTTAAATATGCAGCGTGATTTTTCCAGCATGTAACAACAATTTGACCGCATTTCGCGATATTGCGAAAAAGCCGATTCCAGATAACTCCGTATCACAGCGACTCCAGAAACGCGGTAAGTTGCCAGGCAAATAGTAGGTTAGACTACCCGAAGCAATCACTCCATGTAATATCGCGGATTCTTCCTTTTATTCATCCAATATAATGCCGCCGTCAACGACATATAAATATTGTCATGGGGTCTTGGTGCACGCTACCAGTCCGCAGAAGGGGTGCGCCTCTTGTCCCCCGCTCTGTCCTTTTATGAACACCCCTTCCCGGCAGTCATAACCCGGGAGTCGGCGGTTCGACGGAAGCCTGCGGAAGAACGTCTGAACAGGTGTCAGTCGCACAGACTCTCAGACCGCTCAATCCTGCTCACGTCCGTGGCTGCCACGGCAACGGGAATGATGAGAAAGCCCGTACCCGCCAAAGCAACCGACTGACTCACGCGCCCTTGCCCATCAGTGTCCAGGCCTAACACGGTTTGCGTAGTCCCGACGCCAATGAACACATTTCCGGGCTGACTGGCCCCAGACGCCAGGTATTCGCGGTCCAGTTCTATGCGGCCATTGATAAAATCAAAGTCTTTTCCGGCGTCAAACCGGGAGGTTTTGGCAACGATGCCACCCGAGATCGCGGATACGATTAATCGGCGGTTATCTTCCTGCCGGATGAGGATTGCTTCTGGTTTGTTCCCGGTCTCAAACACCTGTGGCCATACAATGTCGCTCATGCAAGCCACAGCAGAACCTTCCGAAGCACTGCTACAGTTTTTGTAGCAGCCCTCAAAAGCGCTCAGGCTAGCGACGTCGACGAAGCCTGAATCACGATCAGGCACCGTCGTCGAGACACAGCCCACAAGAAGGAAGGCAGCCAGCAATACACTGATCAGGTTCATGTTAAGTGATCTCGATGCAATAGCCGCCCGACCAGGGGCACCCTCACGGCTATCCTTTCCCGATACTTACCGTAGGCAGACAATGCGCTTCAATGTTGCAGAAGACTGGCCACCGGGTTGCGTCAGGCAGAAAAGCAGCGAACTCTTGCGGCAAAGTTGATATTGGCCCACTCTTCGGGCGACAAGGTTCGACGACTGGGCTTCCCGGGCCAGGGGTCGCGGACAATGGCACTGCTCACCTGCCGCTCACCGATGTTGCTCTCCGTGTAGCTCAGGCCCGTCAGAACGGTGGCGTGCCCGAGCGCACCAACAATCAGCGGGCTCCGGTTTGACAGGTCCGCAATTGCGGTATTGACGTTCACACTTAAGACATCCCCAGACGCTCTGAAGCGACGCCCCGAGCGGTCTATATACGATCGGTTTAACGCCTGCATGATCTGCCCCGGATAGGCCGGCATGTTAACGAGCCGTCCCCAGGTCTGCGCTACCAACTGCTCTTGCGGCAGATCGTACCCGTACACTCTGAACACCATCTGAATGCACGCCGCCCAGCACCACTGGCTGTTCTGTTGGCGAGCCGCCACAAAGCGCATGAGGTGACTGGGGATCCCAACGGAGCATTGCCGGAGGCTGTAACCGTTGGGATAGGTCATAGGCCGGGAGCACTGCCCCTCCGCCAGCAGAGCCGGTGCCGTGGCCATGCCAACGAGGCCGGTACCCAGCCCGGCGAGAAATTGTCGTCTGTTCATTTCATTTAACCTGCCTTCTGGTGTTCATTGCCCTTCCCTCGCTCTCCCGGAACCCGCCGCGTGTTTGGATCAAAAGTCTGGGGCGGCCTTGTGGTGGGTGCAGCAATGGCTGTAAACCCGCCCCAGATAGCCCAACTCAATTCCCTTTTCCGGCAATCGACGGTAGATTGTTACGGCTACACTCCCCGTAAAGGATAATGCCTCACATGGCACGGGAACCGTCACAGAATCAACAACATTCGCACCACTGGGTACGTTTAGCAACTGCGCTGATGGTGGTGCTCTTTGTCGCCGTGGCCATCTGGTATGGGACACTTCCCGAAGCCCCCGCAGAATCTCCGGCGCAAGCCACTGCAGTCGTGAGCCCCGGCGAACCCACGTTCGTCGGCCGGACCACCTGCGCCGGCTGCCACCAGGAGCAGGTGGAAAGCTGGACCGGGTCTCATCACGATCTGGCCATGCAACCGGCCAACGTCGGTACCGTGCTCGGCGATTTCGATCAGGCAACCTTTGAGTACAACGGCATCACCTCGACCTTCTACCGCAGCGGTGATCGCTTTATGGTCCGCACCGACGGTCCGGAGGGCACCCTGCAGGATTACCCGGTGCTCTACACCTTCGGTGTGACCCCCTTGCAGCAATACCTTGTCGAGTTCCCCGGCGGTCGGCTGCAGGCGCTGAACATCGCCTGGGATGCCCGCGCGGTGGAGAACGGCGGGCAGCGCTGGTTCCACCTGTACCCGGATGCGGCCATCACCCATAACGACCCGCTGCACTGGACCGGTGCCCAGCAGAACTGGAACTTCATGTGCGCGGAGTGCCATTCCACACAGCTCGACAAGAACTACGACGCCAGCACACGCAGTTATCACACGACCTGGTCCGAGATCGACGTTTCCTGTGAGGCCTGCCATGGTCCGGCCTCAAACCATCTGGTGTGGGCCAAGAAGGAACCGGGCTGGGAGCAGCTGAACAACTTCAGCATGGGTCTGACCCACATGTTGAACGAACGCAACGGTGCGACCTGGCAGCACGATGAGAACACCGGTCAGCCCGTCAGGCATCCGGCCCGAACCACAGACACCGAGATTCAGGTTTGTGCGGCCTGCCATTCCCGCCGGGCCCAGCTGTTTGAGGATGACCGTACCGGCCAGCCGTTGATGGACAGTTTCCTGCCGTCGCTGCTGGAACCCGGCAATTACCACGCCGACGGCCAGATTGATGGCGAGGTCTACGTCTACGGCTCCTTTACCCAGAGCCGCATGTACCAGGCCGGGGTCACCTGCAGCGACTGCCACAACCCTCATAGCCTGGAACTGCGGGTGCCGGGGAATGGGGTGTGCCTGCAGTGCCATACCGCCAGCAGCTACGACAACGAGAGCCATCACTTTCACGAAGTGGGGAGCGCCGGCGCCGAGTGCGTGGACTGCCACATGCCCGCCAAGAACTTTATGGTGGTGGACCCGCGGCGGGATCACAGCTTCCGGATTCCCCGGCCTGATGAGAGTGTCGCGCTGGGCACCCCCAATGCGTGTACCAACTGCCACGACGACAAACCCGCCCAGTGGGCAGCGGATCAGCTGGTGAGCTGGTACGGCGAGCCCCCCAAGGGCCTGCAGCGGTTTGCCGATGCCATCCATGCCGCCCGCTCCGGTGAGGCCGATGCCCAATACCAGCTCGCCGCCCTGTTGCAGGAAGCCGGTCAGCCCGCCATTGCCCGCGCAACGGCGGCGCGGGAGCTGCGCAACTGGCTCAATCAGGACTCGCTGCAGGCCATCAGCAAGGCGCTCGAAGACAAGTCCCCGTTGGTCCGATACGGCGCCATTACGGCCCTTCAGCCACTGCCACTTGAGCTGCGCTGGCAACTCGCCCGACCGCTGCTGGATGACCCTGAACGGGTGGTGCGGGCGCTTGCGGCAGAAGCCCTGGCCGATGTGCCGCGGGCAGACCTGACCGTGTCTGAGCGTATCGCACTCAGCAACGCCAGTGATGAGTATCTGGAGTCCCAGCGTAACAACGCCGACACACCCTCCGCCAACGTTAACCTGGGCGCGTTTTTTGCCGACCGGGACGAGCCGGTAATAGCGGAACGCTATTTCATGGAAGCGCTGGCACTGGATGCGACGTGGCTGCCCGCCTACGTTAATCTGGCGGACTTCTATCGCCGCCAGAACCGCGAACAAGACGGCGCGCAGATACTTCGCCAGGGGCTGGCGCATCTGCCGGACTCGGCCGACCTGAATCACAGCCTGGGATTGCTGCTGGTTCGCCAGCAACGCCTGACGGAGGCGGTCACGTCCCTCGCCCGGGCCGCGGAACTGGCACCGGACAACGCCCGCTACCAGTATGTCTACGCGGTGGCCTTACACTCCGCCGGTCAGACCGCGCAGGCACTGACGGTGATTGATGAAGCCCTGGCCCGCCTGGGTCACGTGCCGTCGTTGCGGGAGCTGCGCTGGCAGCTGGAAGCCGCCCGGTAGCCGGTGGCTGCTCAGGCTTCCGGGCCTCTCAACACCTGCCTCATCCCATCGGACCACCGATCACTGGGCCACCAGCTCCGGTGATCGGGCCACTGCACTGCGGTGATACCGGTTCACCCGCGCGAACGTACCCACATCGTTGAATCTCACCCCCTGTTCACGCATGACCCGGTGGGCGACAGGGGCGGTCAGCTGGCGAATGTAGAACGGCTCGCCGACGACAAAATGGTGGATGCCATGGGTGCTGCCGAAATTGAAGCAGAACAGCTGGAATGGCCAGAAGTACCAGCGGTTGAGCACCTGGGTTTGCTGCATCAGGGACCCCACGTCACCGTAGTAATGCATGTTGGAACTGATGAAGTTGAGGCAGAAGGAGCGCAGGTAGAACGGCGCAATCAGCACCACCACAAGATTCTGGACCCACCCCATGGTGGCCACGACATCCGCAGACCAGGCAACCGCGACCCCGGCCATGGCGGCAACCCCGTTCACTAGGGTATAGCCCAGCCACCCGTACCAGAGCGTGGCGCAGATCAGTGGGAACGGAAAGTTCGCCATGAGAATGCGCCCCACTCGCTTGGCCTTGCTGCCACGGGGTGTGATGATCAGGGCCTTGAGCAGGTTGCCGGCGTAGGTGTCCAGCATGATGAACCAGCGCAACGGGCCGAAGTTCTGGCCGTTACCAATGCCCCGTTCTTCCATGTCCTGCTCGGTGCCGGATACCTTGTGATGCAGGAAATGCAGTTTACGGCGAATCCAGGGGTTGATGGTGCCCGGGCGCAGGGCCCAGATGACCAGCAGCATCAGGTTGTGTACCGCCTTCTGCTTCTTGAAGTACTGCCAGTGGATCAGATCGTGTTCGAGCTCGTGCAGCAGGGACGTAAAGAAGGCGACCAGAGGGATACACAGCCAGGCACTGATCAGCCCCTGCCAGTAGGCCCAGCCAGACACCAGCACACCACCGACGGCGATGAGGAATATCGCCATACCCACCAGGTTTTGGCGCCCGAGAACAGGGTAACGGGTCCGCAAGGCGTCGCCCCGCTCTTTTATTGTTTTCTGAATGATGGCGATGCGCTCGGCCTCATCCCTGCCCACAGCGCCAGCCTCCGTGGTGGTCGTATTCTGGTTCATCTGACTCTCCTAGGTTCCTGCCGGTCTCAACGGTAAACGCCGGCTAACGTAAAACCATGCTAATCTTGGCAGGAGATTCCGGCCACACTGGCCAGTGGATTTTGGCCGGAATTCCATGTTTTATGGCCGATGCCCCGGGCTTGCCCGCAGGTGGCGGCGAGTGTCAGCGAGGAATCGGGGTGGAGGACTTTGAACACCAGGCGGTCTTTCCGGCGGCAGAACTGTTTCTGATCCGCAGTTTCATGAAACGCAGGGGCATCGCCAGCCCGCAATGGCTGCTGGGCACCGGCCTGGACGATCAGGATCTGAAGCACGCCGAGGTCAGGGTTTCCCTGCGGCAGTTCGATATGGTCTACCGCAACATCTACCGCCTGTTACCGGCACCGGATACCGGCCTGAAACTGGGGCTGGCACTCAATATTTCACGCTGGGGCATGCTGGCGCTGGCGATGATCAGCGCCCGCTCGCTGGGTGCGGCACTGGCCACCGCCAACCGTCACCGGGCCCTGGTGCGCAGCCGATTTGACCTGCAGCCGGTTGAATACGGTGCCGACGTTGCGATTCGAATGGCACCGCGGGGAGACCAGCCGTTTCCGGTCAACCGGGAATTCGGCCACGAGATCCTGATTGGTACCCTGCAGAGCCAGATCAGCGATCTGCTTGCCCGGCCGTTCCACTTCTCCCGGATTGCCCTGGCCTACCCCGAGCCGCGCCATGGCGATGACTATCGGCAGCTGTGCCAATGTCCTGTCGAGTTCGGCACCGGCACCAGCGAGCTGTGGCTGCCGCGCGCCCTGCTGACAGAACGCCTGCCTTTAGCCAACCCGGTCAATGAAGATCACGCCCTGCAATTGTCGAAGCAGGCGCTGGCACAACTGCAGCAGTGGCAGCAGGCGGATATCAAGGTCAGGGTCCAGACAGCCCTTCAGGCATCCTCGGGCCAATGGCCCTCGGCCAGGGAGATGGCCGCCAGCCTCAACCTCAGCGAACGCAGCCTGCGGCGGCAACTTCAGCAACAGGGCAGTTCCTTCCGTGAGCTGATCCAGCAGCACCAGCTGCGTCTGGCCCTCGCGGAACTGGAGAGACCGGGAAATGATATCGCCCGGGTCGCAGAACGCTGTGGCTTCAGTGACGCCAATGGCTTCCGGGAGGCCTTCAAGCGCTGGACCGGCATGACGCCCGGACGTTACCGCGCCAGCTTCACGCAACCGGGGCACCAGCGGCCGTAGTCCTGCCCTCGGGCATGACCAGAGCTCATATCCAGCGGCAACGGGCCAGGGTGTAATACAGCAACGGCACCACCACAACGGTGAGCAAGGTCGACATGGCCAGCCCGAAGATGAGCGAGATCGCCAGTCCGTTGAAGATCGGGTCACTGAGAATGAACCAGGCGCCGACCATCGCAGAAATGGCCGTCAGCGCGATGGGCTTGATCCTCACAGCCCCCGCGAGCACCACGGCCTCATCCAGCGCGACGCCTTCTTCCAGCAATTGCTGGATAAACACCACCAGCAGGATGGAATTACGCACGATGATACCGGCCAGGGCGATCATCCCGATCATGCTGGTGGCGGTAAATTCCCGATCCAGCACGCCATGGCCAGGCATGATCCCGATCAGGGTCAGGGGAATCGGCGCCATGATCACCAACGGCAGGATATACGACCGGAACTGGGCCACCAGCAGAAGGAAGATCATGAACACCCCCACGCTGTAGGCGGCCCCCATATCTCGGAAAGTTTCGTAGGTAATCTGCCATTCGCCATCCCATTTCAGGGTGCCGCGCCCGGGCAGTTCAGGCTGACGGATAAAGTACTGCTCTGGGCTGTCCTGTTGCTGGTTGAGGCGGTCCACCATGCGGAACATACCGTAGAGCGGCGAGTCCACATCGCCGGCCATATCGGCGGTGACGTAGGTCACAGGCAACAGATCCTTGTGGTACCGGGCACCCACCCACTCGCTCTCAACGACCTCGGCAATACTGGCCAGCGGGACCAGCACACCGTTGTGGCTGCGGACCGACAGCGACAGCAGCGCGGCCTGCTGGGCCTTGTCGCCTTCAGCCAGGATGACCCGGATCGGGACGGGATACTTGGCGTGGGGGTCGTGCAGGAAGCTCACGCTGCTCCCCCCAAGCACCGTCTGCAAGGCCGCAACCACCTGAGCCTGGGAGACCCCCAGCCGGGAAGCCCGGGCCCGGTCGACCACCACCTGCCATTGCGTGGTCGGGGCTTCGACGGTGGAATCAATGTCCACCAGCCCATCGATCTGCGCCATCTCATCCATCAGTGTTATCGCCAGCTCCGCCCGATGAGCCTCATCCACCCCGTAGACTTCCGCCACCACCGGCGACAACACCGGCGGGCCCGGCGGCACCTCGACAATCTTGACCACCGCCCCGAAGGGGTGGGCAATGGCCTGTAACGGCGCCCGCAAAGACTGGGCAATCGCATGAGACTGACGGCTACGCTGGTCCTCGGCCACCAGGTTGATCTGCAAATCACCGTGGTAAGGCTCGCTGCGCAGGTAATACTGGCGCACCAGACCGTTGAAGTTGATGGGCGAGGCGGTACCCGCGTAGCTCTGCCAGTTGGCCACTTCAGCCACGGTTTCCAGATAGTGCCCCATCTCCAGCAGGACCCGCTGGGTCTGTTCCATGGGGGTGTTTTCCGGCATATCCACCACCACCTGCAATTCCGACTTGTTGTCAAAGGGCAGCATTTTGAGGATCACCGCGAGGAATACTGGCAGCGAGGCCGCCAGAGCCGTCAACCCGATCACCCCGAGCCCTAACACCCAGCGGCGACCGGAATGTGCCCCCAGAAACGGCGACAGTACGCGCCGGAAAATACCCAGAGCCAGCGGGCTGACGCCATCGGCGGAATTGCCCTTGCCTGCGGTTGCGGCATCAGCCCCCCGGCGATGATGCAGCAGCCGCAGGCCCAGCCAGGGTGCTACCGCAAACGCCACAACCTGCGACAGCACCATCCCGGCGGAGGCATTGATGGGGATCGGGCTCATATAGGGCCCCATCAGACCGGAAACAAACGCCATGGGAATCAGCGCGGCCATAATGGTCAGGCTCGCCATGATGGTGGGCGTGCCCACCTCGTCCACCGCCACCGGAATGATGTCGCGTACCGGCCGGGCCGAGTTCCGGATGCGACGGTTGATGTTTTCGGTGATGACAATGCCATCGTCCACCAGGATGCCAATGGCGAAAATCAGCGCAAACAAGGACACCCGGTTGAGTGTGAAGCCCCACAGGCTGGAGAACACCATGGTCAGCAACAGCGTCACCAGCACCGCAACGCCGACAATCAGCGCCTGACGCCAGCCCATGGCCGCCAGCACCAGCAACACAACGCAGAGCGTGGCAGAGACCAGATCGGTGATCAGCTTGCGGGCCTTGGCGGAGGCCGTCAGCCCGTAATCACGGCTGATCACCACCTCGATGTTTGCCGGCAGAGCCCGGTTTCGCAACAACGCCAGCCGCTCCTTGATAGCGCTGGTAATGTTGATGGCGTTCTCGCCGGGTTTCTTGGAAATGGCCAGGGTTACGGCGGGGTAAACCGAACCGGCCTTGCCGGGGCCGAAGCCCATCATCACACTGCTGTCCGCGACGGTACCGCCCCGACTCACCTCGGCCACATCGCCCAGAAACACCGCCGCCCCCTCGTGCATGCCTACCACCAGCTGGCGGACACTGTCGACACTGGTCAACAGGGTGCCGGCCTGCAGCGGAATGGACAGGCCATCCCGGGTGACCCTTGCTTCCTGGGTGCTGGCATTGGCCGCCTGCAGCGCAAGGCGGATATCGTCGATGGCGAGGTTGAAGCCGTTCATCAGCGCGGGATCGAAGTGCACATCGACCCGGTCCGGAATGCCGCCCACGGTGTAGATGTCACGGGTGCCCGGTACTCGCTTGAGGGCCACTTCGAGCATGTGTGCCAGTTGGGTGAGCTCCTCGCCGGAGTGGCGGTTGGTTGGATCATAGAGCGTCAGCGCCATGATCGGCACATCATCGATACTGCGGGGCTTGACCACCGGCTGGCTGACGCCAAGATTGACCGGCAGCCAGTCCTGGTGGGAGTAGACCTGGTTATAGAGCCGCACCAGCGCTTCCTGCCGGGTGACGCCCACCTCGAATTCCACCGTGATCACAGCCTGGCCCTGGCGAGAGACCGAATACACGTGCTCGACCCCTTCGATGGCGCTCATTACCTGCTCGCCCGGCGTTGCCAGCACGTTTTCCACCTCGCCGGCACTGGCGCCGGGGAAGGCTATGAAGATATCCGCCAGGGTGACGTCGATCTGGGGTTCTTCCTCCTTGGGGGTAAACACCAGGGCGACGATGCCCAGCACGATGGCGATCACCGCCAGCAGCGGGGTCAGCCGTGAATCCTGAAATACCCGGGCAATGGCGCCGGAGGGGCCGACCGGTGGCAAGGGTTCGCTCACTCGTGATCCCCCGCTGGCGTTACCATCCGCTGTTCACGCCCCACCAGTTCTCCGGGGTTGCTGACCACCGGCTCACCTTCGTCGAGGCCGGCGAGGATCTCAATGCGGTCGCCCTCTCGAACCCCGGTACGAACCTGTCGCAAGCGGGGCTGGCCCCGGTCATCCAGCACAAAGACCGCCCTCACCTCGCTGCGATGGATCAGGCTGCTCAGGGGAACCCACAGCGCCTGGCGCACCGAAACCGGCACTGCCACCTTGACCAGCATTCCGGGAAACAGGGCGTTGTTCGGTTCGGTCAACGCCATGCGCAGGCGAAAGGTATGAGTGGCCGGATTGGCGTAGGGGTAAAAGGTCATGGTCCCCGTTTCCAGCACCCGGCCATCGGCCAGGGTCACCCGGGCCCGTCGGTCGGCGCGGGCAGCCGCCGCGTAGCGCTGGGGTAAATCCACCACCACTCTTAACTGTTCAAGGGACAACCCGCTCAACAGTGGCTGCCCCGGATTCACGGCCTCACCCAGCTCAACATGGCGCTCGGTGAGAATACCGCCATAAGGCGCAACGATGCGGGTATAGTCCAGCTGCTGCCGGGCCTCTGCGAGGGCGGCTTTTGCCCGCTCCACCCGCGCCTGGGCTGCATTCAGGGCGTTGCGGGCCTGGTCCAGCTCCTGCCGCGACACCAGTCCCCGTTCGTGCACGGTCTGGATACGTTCGTACCGTTGGCGGGCATCGAGAGCGCCCGCCTGCGCCTCGGCCATGGCGGCCTGGGCCTGGGCCAGCCGGGCCTGCTGTTCGCTATCCTCCAGCTGAACAATCAGCGCACCAGCGGGCACCGAATCGTCCACATCAAACGGCAAAGCCTGCACCGTGCCACTGGTCTGGGCGGAGACGGTGCTTTGCTGAACGGCCTCGATCACGCCGTCGAGCCGCACCGTGTCCTGCAGCGGCGCCCGGATGACCGGTTGCGACAAAAGCTCCGCTTCAACCGGCATTGTCAGGGCCGGCAGCAACAGGCACATCAGCCAGCGAACCTTGCTCATAGACCTATCCTTACGTCATTGCATTGGTATTGTTTATAGTCCGATTATCAGCGCGACCCCAAGCACCAGCGGTGTGGCCACCGCGGCGATCACATTCAGCCCCATGTAGGGCAGCAGGCGCTGGATATCGCCGCCAAAACGCAGCGCCCCCAGAAACGCCATCGCGCCTGCCGCCATAGGAATCAGGGCGATGGCGCCCAGAGCCGGAATAGCCTCCCGAACGATCCCTGCCAGCAGCACCAGGAACGCGACCAGCACGAAGGTGCCATACACCCAGGTGCTGGCCCGGATGCCATAGGCGATCGGGAAATGGACCCGGCCAACACGCCGGTCAGCCTCGATATCCGGGAACTGGTTGAGCAGCAGCAGGTTATTGACCAGAAAGAAGGGAACCAGGGCGACGTAGCCCGCCAGCACACTGTATTCGCCAGTGAGCGCGAAGTGCGTGCCCGCGACCATTAACGGTCCGAATGCCAGCCCGGGAGCAATCAGGCACAGCCAGGGCTGACGATTCAGCCAACGGGTATAGGTCAGGATAATCACCACGCCCAGCACCCCCAGCGGCAGGATCGCCAAACCATGACGCACCAGCAGATAGCCACCCGCCAGCACGGTTACCGCCAGCGAGCACAGCGCGGCGACCCCGACGGCGTTTGCCGCGTCCGGGTGCTTCACCAGGGACCCGCTGCCTCCACTGAACGGCGTACGCGACGTCTGGGCATCGAGCCCGCTGTGGAAATCCTGATATTCATTCAGGGTATTGACACTGATATGCGCAGCCACCGCGCCAATCAGCACCACCAGCAGGTCGGCCACTGCCACCTGGCCCTTGCTCATCAAGGCGGTCGCCAGACCAAGAAGCACGCACACCGGAGCCAGCACCAGAAACGGCAGCCGCATGGACATCAGAACTGAATTCACGGGCATTCTCCTTAACCCCTTGATCGCGACCCTCGCCTACGCTGCACACGACCGGCCCGGCATTGTCAGCCCGGATCCGAAACAGCGGAAACGTCCGGTTAAGACAGAAGAGTAGCCATTAATCTGCGCGGCCGTCTTGGCCTCGGTCAAAAAGAGCGCGTTGGCCGACGACAGAGTGGCGGGGTGCGGACGTCGCAGCCCGGCACCTGGCCAGACTGGACGATGAATCGCGTAGAAAAGGAAGACGTCCGGAGAACGTCTGGGATGGGTTACCTCAGGGACACTCGTCGAGCTCCCGGGTGCAGTCTTCGGGCGGAATCCAGCAGTAGGTACCCATCACCCAATCCGCCAGCGGGAAGGTCAGATTGAAGTTGTGAGTACGCATCAGGTCCCGGCGATGGTGCAGCTTGTGCAGGTGACGCATGTGACCGATCCAGGGCAGCCGGACCAGAACATGATCCTGGGGCAGATGGTCACAAAAATGGAAAAACTCGTAGGCCAGGTAGCCGATCATCAGTCCCCCGGCAAACAGGTGCCCCCACTCCGGCGCCAGCACCCAGCCAATCACACTGCCCACCAGAGTCGCGATGGTTGCCGTCACCAGCACCAGCCAGGCCGGAAACAGGGTTACCCGCCAATCCCGGTGGTTCCGGGGCACCAGCGCGGTTTCGGTAAAAAAGGAATGGTGGTCACCGGTGTGGCGTTTGTAGAACATGGCCGCCCACCGCTTCTTGCGGTGGCCCAGCTTGATGTGGATGAAGTACTCGGCAAAGTTCCACAGTACCAGCGTGACGATCAGACCCAGCCAGTGGCCCCAGTGGAATTCTCCCGCCAGCGCCAACTGATAGACCACAAACATCACCCCCACACACGCCACAAAAGCCATGTGCAGGTAGCCGTTGTAACGGGGGCTGATGCCGGCACGGTAGTTTGCCCGGAAACTGGCATTGGTGTTCTCAGCGTACATACAAACACTCCAACATCTGCGGCCTGAACGAGAGCTCCAGTATGGGATACAAGCTGGTCCGGTGCGTTAACAGTTCACACCATTATTTTGACATCCCACGCCAATGATATGATCAGCTTAAGGCACCAATTGGCAAAACTCATGAAGCAGCACAAAACCATCTATTCCTATTGGCTCAAGGACAGCCTGGCGGTCATGGCCACCCTGGGGCTCGACGTTGACGCCATCACCGCAGGGTTGCCCGGCCTGCAGGTCGGCAGCCGGCAGAGCAGCAGCTGGGTCGAGGTCAGCGTGGCCAGACAACTGTGGCACAACGCCTTTGAGCAATGCCGGGACACCGCCCTCGGTTTCAAGGTAGGCAAGCAGCTGTCGATACGGGCATTCAATGTGCTGGCGCCGGTGTTGAGCCATAGCCCCACCATGGCCGAAGCCATTGCCAACGCCATGAGATACCAGCAATTGCTGTCTCAGAGCGGATCGTTCCATCACACCCTGCGGAAAGGCCGGTTGGTGGCCCGGTATGTGCCCGCACCGTCACACACCGCCCTGCACTTCTCCCAGGTGGACTCGGTACTGGCGGCCTTCGTCAAGGCCTTGCGGCTGCTGCTGGACGAGCAGGCTTCGCTGCATCAGGTAACTCTCACAGGCCCCAGGAGGGACGACATCGGGCTGTACGAGGCGTTCTATCGCTGTCCGGTTTACCAGGGCGGCGAGGCCGCCGAACTGGAGTTTACCGCCGATCTGCTGGTCCGCCCGATCATCGGTGCCGACCCCGGTATCTACCGCATAAACCAGACACTGGCGGAAGACCGCCTGAGCCGACTGCTCAACGTCGAGCAGCTACACAACAGCGTGGCCGAAGCGGTTGCCAACCTGAAGTACGCCCAGGCAGACATTCACGGTGTGGCACGGGAGCTGGTGCTGACAGTACGCACCCTGCAACGCAAACTCAGCCAGAGCGGCAGCAGCTTCAGCCTGATCCAGGACCAGGTCATGCTGAAGGAAGCCACCCGCCTGCTGACGGAAACCGAAACCAGCGTTCAGGAGATTGCGCTGTTGATGGGATACACCGAAACCAGCTCGTTCTCGAGGGCCATCAGGACCATGACCGGACGTTCACCGCTTCAGCTAAGACAGGCGACCGTCAGGGCGGGCACCCCCAGCAGTTCACCATGAACGGCACTCATACAAAAAAGCCCACCTGTCAGGTGGGCTTTTTGAATCATGCCAGCATCCCCTTTTCGGGGGACCGGTTATCCGGGCTTAGTCCCAGAAATTCCACCAGGCATTCGAGTTTTCACGCTTGGCGGCCTGACCCTGCTCGCTGCCACGCTCGCCGGGATTAACCTCGGGGCCACGGGCATTGTCCATGCGTTCGCTGCGCTGTTCCATCTCCGCCTCGGCCTGGTTACGGCCCCGCTCTGCCTCATTTTCGGCGCGATCACGCATACGCTCGGCATCATCACGACGACGATCGCGCTCACCCTCGGCCCGCTCACGCATGCGCTCGGCCTCTTCCTGGCGACGCTCTGCTTCGTCCTCGGCCCGCTCGCGAACCCGCTCAGCCTCGTCTTCACCGCGTTCACGGCCACGCTCGGCTTCCCGCTCGGCGCGCTCACGCATCCGCTCAGCATCTCGCTCGGCACGATCACGACGTTGCTCCATTTCTTCGTTGCCACGCTCCCGCATCTGCTCAGCCTGATCACGACGGGTCTCGGCCTCGTCCATCATCAACTGCTGCGCATTGCCATTCTGGCGGTGGTCGGCACCGGGGTTGTTACCGTTATTATTGCCACCCGGGGCCGCTACAACCTGGGCTGAAAGCAGAACGGCACCACTGAGCATTACGGCACGAGCCAGAATGGAGCGCTGGACTGTCATTGTCATCGGACTTCCTCTTATCGACTGATTTTTATGGTATCAACATACACCAACAACGCTGAGCCGGCGCATTCCGTTCCATGAATCTTTGGTAGGAAGCGGCAAGTTGGCACCTTCTGCAACGAAATCAGTCAACCGGCGACGGGCGAAACTGCTCCCGCCGCCAGATCCTGCAATCGCCTGACAGCTGGCTGCGCTCATCCGTCTGGAGTTCATGAAGCTGGCGTTGGCAACGAACCCTCTGGTTCTGGGGAGTCATCGGCCCATCGGTTCGGGCCGGTGTCGACGATGGCATGGCGGGATAGGATGGCGACGAGGCCCCGGAACGCTCCAACCGTTCCTGCTGTTGCTGGCGCTGCTCGTTTCGCACCTGTTCCTGAACACGGCCCATCGGGGCACTCGGGGTATGAAGCGGCGTGCGAGGCTCAACAACATAGGGTTCTGCCCCCACATTGCCCCCCACCGCCAGCCACATCGCCAGCAGCAGGCACCTTCCGGTCCGCCTACCGGATTGCACGACAGCGTCCATGACAAGCCCTCCCCCGAAACCGGTGTTTGCCTCATGCCGACTCAGCCATCACTGTGGCATACTCCAGAATGCCTACAACGTATCAGAACCACAACGGATTAAGGACAACCCCATGAAACCGGAAACTCTGGCCCTGCATGCTGGCTTCCACAGTGACCCCACCACGAAGGCAGCCACCACGCCAATCTACCAGACCACCTCCTACACCTTTGACGACACCCAACACGGTGCCGACCTGTTTGACCTGAAGGTTCAGGGCAATATCTATACCCGTATCATGAACCCCACCAACGCGGTTCTGGAAGAACGGATGACGCAGCTCGAAGGTGGCGTTGGTGCCCTGGCTGTCGCCTCCGGCATGGCCGCCATCACCTACGCCCTGCAGACCATCTGCACCGTCGGCACCAACATTGTCAGCACCAGTCAGCTCTATGGCGGCACCTATAACCTGCTCGCCCATTCTCTCCCTAACCAGGGCATCACCACGCGATTTGTCCCACACGATGACTACGCGGCTCTGGAAGCGGCGATCGATGACAACACCCGGGCGCTATTCTGTGAGTCCATTGGCAACCCCGCCGGTAACGTCGTCGACATCCAGCGCTGGGCCGAGATTGCCCACCGCCATGGCGTTCCGCTGATTGTCGACAACACCGTCGCCACGCCGTTCCTGTGCCGCCCGTTCGACCACGGCGCGGATATCGTTGTCCACTCGCTCACCAAGTACATCGGCGGCCACGGCACCACCGTCGCCGGGGTGGTGGTGGATTCCGGCAAGTTCGACTGGGTCGCCAACAAGGACCGGTTCCCGATGCTCAACGAGCCGGATCCTTCGTACCACGGGGTGGTCTATACCGAAGCTCTCGGCGCTGCTGCCTTCATCGGCCGCTGCCGCGTGGTGCCTCTGCGCAACACCGGTGCCGCCCTGTCGCCGTTCAATGCCTTCCTGATTATGCAGGGCATGGAAACCCTGGCACTGCGAATGGAGCGTCACTGCGACAATGCCCAGAAAGTGGCCGAGTTCCTGGCCAGCCATCCCAGTGTGGAATGGGTCAACTACGCCGGCCTGACCGACAGCCCCTACCGCGACACCTGCAAAAAAATCTGCGGCGGCAAGGCCTCTGGCATCCTCAGTTTTGGTATCAAGGGCGGACGTGACGCCGGGGCACGCTTTATCGATGCCCTGCAGCTGATCTACCGGCTGGTCAACATTGGCGATGCCAAATCCCTGGCTTGCCACCCGGCCTCTACCACTCACCGTCAGTTGAGCCCGGAGGAGCTGCTCAGCGCCGGGGTCAGTGAAGATCTGGTGAGACTGTCCATCGGCATCGAACATGTGGATGATATCCTCGCGGATATCCGCCAGGCCCTGGATGCGGCAAGCCGCTGATCCGTAAGCATTCCTCCCGGCGCTGCGACTAATGTAGCAGCGCCGGGAGCACGGTGATTATCCCTACTTTGCTTGTATCCCGCGGCCTCGCGCATTACTCTTGAAGGCTCCCCTCCGTCCTGTCAGAAGAGTCCGGTTTTCATGAGCGACAGCGCGAAACCCCGCGTCACCAGTGGTAGCAAGTTCCAGAGCGAACACGGTATTTCCGCCATCAAGGATGGCATCAAGAAATCCAGTAACGCCGACACCCCGTCCGGTCGCAAGCCAAAGTGGCTGCGAGCCCGCATGCCGGGTGGCGAACGCTACGACGCGGTCCGCCGCAATGTCTCCGAACACCGTCTGAGCACAGTCTGTCAGGAATCCCACTGCCCCAACATTGGCGAATGCTGGAACAGCGGCACCGCCACCATCATGGTGATGGGCTCGGTGTGTACCCGCGCCTGCAAGTTCTGCGCGGTCGATACCGGTAACCCCAAGGGCTGGCTGGATGCGGAGGAGCCGGAAAACACCGCCAAGTCGGTGGAACTTATGGGGCTGCGCTACATTGTGCTGACCTCCGTAGACCGGGATGATCTCGACGACGGCGGCGCGGCCCATTACGCAGCCTGCGTTGCCGCCATCAAGGCCAGGACCCCGGAAGTTGCCGTGGAAGCACTGACCCCGGACTTCGATGCGGTCATGGCGAACGTCGAACAGGTGGTGGATTCAGGGCTGGATGTGTTTGCCCAGAACGTCGAGACCGTGGAACGGCTCACCCACCGGGTACGCGACCCCCGTGCCGGCTACCAGAAAACTCTCAGCGTACTGGCCCACGCCAAAAATCATCGTCCGGACCTGCTGACCAAGACCAGTCTGATGCTGGGCCTGGGTGAAACCGACGAGGAAATCCTCGCCACCATGGACGACTTGCGGGCCATCGGTGTCGATATTCTCACCCTCGGCCAGTACCTGCGCCCCACCCCGAATCATCTGCCGGTGGAGCGCTACGTCACCCCGGAAGAATTCAACCGTTACCGCGAGATCGGTCTTGAGAAAGGCTTCATGGAAGTGCCCTCAGGCCCCATGGTGAGATCCAGCTACCGCGCTGACCGGGTCTTCGAGAAGAACAACCTGGGCCTGATTACCCCGGAGGTTCCTGCCAGCAATGCCCACCAGATTCCGGTCAAGGTGCTCGACTGAGAGCAAGGCTGCGACGGAGAAATTTGTCAGCCTTTGTAAAACCTCCACCGGCCCGTGATCTGAGACAAGAAAAAATCACAATCCCTTGCTATTTTTACCCTTCTGCACCTTCCATCGCCCTGCCCCCCGGCGATGGCCAGGCGGATTGACCGGATAGCGGGCCCTTTATGTTAAGACTGCTCAAGAACGCGCGGCTGAAGTACAAGTTCTGGCTGCTCAATATTGTCGTACTGGCGGTATTGTGCCTGCTGGTGCTTTACGCCATGAACCTTATGGCCACCACCACGCAGCGCCCATTCGGGGACGTGTTCAGCGACACCGCTCTGGAATTTGCAGCGGTAGTCGCCGTGCTGATGGCGCTTGAGATGGCCGGCTCCCAGCTGCTGATCAGCTTCATTGAACGCCATGTCCACCGGCTCAAGGCCACCATGGTCGAGGTACAGGGTTCCGGCAATCTCAGCCAGCGGGCGGAGGTGGACTCCAGCGATGAGATCGGGGAAATGGCCTCGGCCTTCAACGCCATGCAGGATCGCACCATGGCGGTGGTTCGCAGCATGAAAGAAGCCATCGACCGGCTGCACTGGGAAGTCCGCGAGCTTGCCAACGCCGCCGAACAACGGCGGGACGAACTCAGCCGCCAGCAGGCCGGTACCGACCGCTCGGCGGAAATGATCGAGACCATGCTGCAGAGTTTCAACGGCATCGCCGAGCAGGCCGACATTGCCAAAACCCTGTCCCACGAAGCCCGTAACGCGGCCATTCATGGTGGTGACCGGGTCTCCCGGAGTACCGGCTCCATTCAGGGCCTGGCTCAGGCCATTGAGCAGTCCGCTCACAGTGTGCAGTCTCTGGCGGAGAACTCCCATGAAATCAGCGCCGCCGTGGCCGAGATCAAGGGCATTGCCGAACAGACCAATCTGCTGGCCCTGAACGCAGCGATCGAAGCAGCCCGCGCTGGCGAGCAGGGGCGCGGCTTTGCGGTGGTCGCCGATGAGGTTCGCAAGCTCGCCCAGCGAGTGCAGGACTCCACCGACCAGATCCAGGGCACCATCGACCGTCTGCTCCAGGCCATGGGCGCCGCCGTCAACCAGATGACCGCCAGTTCCGCCGACGCGACCCGCTGTGTCGACGAAGCCCAAGAAGGTCAGCACGCACTGGAAGCGATCAATGAAGTGGTCAGCCGGATTGATCACACCAACGAAGAAATCGCTACCGTCTCGGCTCACCAAACGGCATCAACGGACGACGTTATCTCCAATGTCCAGAGCATCCGTGAGGCAACCCAGAACATGGTCTCCCAGCTGGCGGACAGCGCCGACATGAGCCAGCGACTCAAGGCGCTGATCGATTCACTGGAAGAGGCGGCCAATAAGGTCCACGTTGACTAGCGGTTTATGGCACACTGCGCACTCGCTTTAACCCAGTGGAATTGCCTGTCCCATGACCATGTTACGAACCCTCTACCGGCACCTGCTCCTCGCTCATCCGGTGATCGCGCTGTTGGCGTTTACCCTGCTTCTGGTGTTCGCCAGCCTTCGACTTGACCACTTCCGCCTGGATGCCTCCGCGGAATCTCTGGTGTTGGAAAATGATCGTTCCCTGGAGCAATACCGCAGTATTAACCAGCGCTTCACCACCTCTGACGACTTCCTGATTGTCACCTACACCCCCGACCACGAACTGTTCAGTGACGAGGGACTGGCGGCACTGCGCTCCCTGCGAGATGAACTGGAGCGGGTCGAGGCCGTTGGCTCCACCAACAGTATTCTCAACGTGCCCCTGCTGCACAGCCCGAACCTCAGCCTGGATACCGTCAATGACGAAATCCTGACCATCGACGCCGATGCCGTGCCTCCACAGCAAGCACGACAGGCGCTGCTGGCGAACCCGCTCTACCCCAACCTGCTGCTCAGCGAGGATGGCCGTACCACCGCCATTCAGGTCAACCTGCCGACCCCGGCGGCCTACTTTGAACTGCTGGCCGAACGCAAGGCCGCCCGGGCAGCGGTGACCGGCCCCGAGGCCCCGGACAGCGCCCACCGCGCCCTTGCCGAGGCCGAGGCCCGCTTTCTCGCGCTGACCGAATCCCTCGATGCCCGCCGTGATGCCACCATTGCCGAGGTGAGGACGATTCTTGAAGGCCATCAGGACCACGCCAACATTCACCTTGGCGGCGTACCGATGATCGTCGCGGACATGATCCGCTTTATCCAGAACGACCTCTCGACCTTTGGCATCGGCGTCTTGCTGTTCCTGCTGGTGACGCTGGCGATCATCTTCCGCCAGTGGCGCTGGGTACTGGTGCCCTTGCTGTGCTGCAGTTTCACGGTCTGGCTGATGATCGGCTATCTGGGCTGGGCGGAATGGCCGGTGACGGTGATCTCGTCCAATTTTGTATCGCTGCTGCTGATCATGACCCTGTCACTGACCATTCACCTGATTGTCCGCTACCGGGAATTCCAGCATGACGACCCCGGAGCAGAGCCGGCACAGACGCTGGAACGGACGGTCGCCGCCATGGTCAAACCGTGCTTCTACATGGCCGTCACCACCATTGTGGCGTTCGGGTCACTGACCTTCAGCGGCATTCGCCCGGTCATCGATTTCGGCTGGATGATGACCATCGGCCTGACCGTGGCGTTCCTGATTACCTTCCTGATATTCCCGCTGCTGCTGCGGCTGCTGCCACCCCCCATCGATTCCCGGGTGACCTCCGACCGGCGGCCACTGACTGACCTCTTTGCCAGCGCGACTGAACACCATGGCACCCTGGTGCTGTTCGCTTCGCTGGTACTGGCGGTACTCTGTGCCATGGGGGTCAGTCGGCTGACCGTGGAAAACAGCTTCATCGACTACTTCAAGTCAGACACCGAAATCCACCAGGGCATGATTGTCATTGATGACCGCCTCGGCGGAACCACGCCGCTGGACGTCATCATCACCGACGACCCGGCACCGGAATCCAATGGCTTTGATGACCCATTCGCCAGTGACTGTGATCCGTTCGTGGATGACTGTGGCGACGAGGAGTATCGCGACACCTGGTATACCTACCAGAAGATGGAGCGGCTCGCCCAGGTTCACGACTATCTCGACAGCCTGCCGGAAACCGGCAAGGTGCTGTCGATTGCAACCACCCTCGACCTGCTGGCGCAGATCAACGAAGGCCAGGCCCTGGATGCCCTGCAACTGGCGTTTGTACCGGCGGCGGTACCGGATGACCTGACCAATATTCTCCTGACGCCGTACATTTCCGAGGAACATGATCAGGCCCGATTCAGTATCCGGTTACTGGAAACCTCCCCCAATCTCCGTCGCCAGCAGCTGCTCGAGCGCATCCACGCTCACCTGACCGGTGAACTGGGCTTTGAGGACGAACAGGTCCTGTTTACCGGCATGACGGTGATGTACAACAACATGCTACAGAGCCTGTTTGATTCTCAGATCAAGACCCTTGGCGCCGTGTTTCTCGCCATCATGGCGATGTTCATGGTGTTGTTCCGCTCCGTGAAACTGGCGCTGATTGGCATTGCCCCCAATCTGTTGGCCGCGGGCTCGGTACTGGGACTGATGGGGTGGCTGGGCATTCCGCTGGACATGATGACCATTACCGTGGCGGCCATCACTGTGGGCATTGCGGTGGACGATACCATCCATTACATCCATCGCTTCAAAGTCGAATTTGCGCAGGACCGTCACTATCTGGCGACCATGCACCGGTGCCATCGCAGCATCGGGCGCGCCATGTCCTATACCTCGATCACAATTATTGCCGGCTTTTCGATCCTGGTACTGTCCAACTTCATTCCCACGATCTACTTCGGCCTGTTCACCGGCTTTGCCATGTTGATGGCGTTGTTGGGCGCGCTGACGCTGCTACCGAAGCTGATCCTGGTGTTCAAACCGTTCGGCGCCGAGGCCTGATGCCACGCCAGGCAGCGGAGCACCACCGGCGTCAGGGGAGCGTTACCGCTCCGCCCCGTTCAGCGGGTCGGAGCGGTTGGCTGCATCTCGCGCATGCGACGATCCAGCTCGTCACGCTGTTCCTGGGTAAACACACTGTCGACCTTGGCCTGCAGCAGCGTGGACAGCGCCGAGATTTCCCCCGACAGGTCGCCCAGCTTTTCCGCATCCGCGCGAATGGCCGCTTCGTCGTAATCCGGCCGGATATGATCCTGGAGCTTCTGCTGCAGGGTCAGGGCCTCGACACGAAGATCGCGGATCTGAGCCTGAAGGTCGGCCAGTATCTCGCGAATCCTCGCCTTCTGATCGTCGCTCAGCGCCACCAGAGTCGCCAGGCGCTCAACCTGATCGGGTTCCGACTGGGGTTCTGGCAGAGGTTCCGCCAGGACCGGGAAAGAGAGGCTCAGGGACAGCAACGCAGCCCCGAGCAGGTGCTGCAGCTTCATAACGGTCTCCATCTTGAATAAACGTGGTGACCCTCACCCTAAAGCTACCGCTGCCGGAAATCATCCTTCCATGTCTCGTTTTTCCGACACCACCCCGTACCGATGACAGCCAGCCCGCACGGTTGGCGAGATCACGGAAATGTGAAAATTTGGTCATTCCCCGCCATAATGGCGCGATTCGATCATCACCGGAGTAATCCCCATGGCCATTAACTGGTTTCCCGGGCATATGCACAAGGCCCGCAAGGAGATCAAAAAGATCATGCCGCAGATGGACCTCATCATTGAGGTTCTCGACGCACGCCTGCCGTTCAGCAGCGAAAACCCGCTGGTACCGGCCTTGCGCGGCGATACGCCGGTGATCAAGATTCTCAACAAGCGCGATCTGGCGGATCCGGAGGTCACCGCCCGCTGGACGGCTTATCTGGAGCGGGAGCGTGGCGTCCGAGCCATCACCCTGACCCATAACCAGCGTCAGGAAGCCCTCGATATTCTCCGCCTTGCCGGAGAAATGACTGCCGGACACGATCGCCAGAAAAGTGCCTTGCGAGTGATGATCCTGGGCATCCCGAATGTGGGCAAATCAACCCTGATCAACACCCTGGCGGGTCGGCCGGTGGCACGCACCGGTAACGAGCCGGCAGTGACCAAGGCCCAGCAGGTGATCAAACTGCCAGACAACATCCTGCTCTATGACACCCCCGGGTTCCTGTGGCCCAAACTGTCGCCGGAAGCCTGTGGCTATCGGCTGGCCGTGTCCGGGGCCATCCGCAGTGCGGTGATCGATTACGAGGATGTCGCGCTGTTTGCCGCCGAGTACCTGCTCGCCGCCTACCCGGACATCCTGACCGAGCGTTACGACCTTGATCCCCTTCCCCGGGACGGGATTGCGGTGATGGATGCCATCGCGGAACGCCGTCGTTTCTTTGGCCGTGGTGGCATTCCGGATCTGCACAAGGTGGCGGAAGTTCTGCTTAACGAGCTGCGCAGCGGCAAGCTGGGCGCGGTCTCCCTGGAAACTCCGGAGATGGTGGAAGAAGAAACCCGCATTCTCGCCGAAGAGGAAGCCGCCCGCGAAGCAGACGAGGCTCAGGCCGGGAAATCAGGGAAATCGGGCAAGAGGAAGCACCGGCAGAGCTGAAAGCCCTGCTCTGATACATACACCGACGGCAGGGCGTCGAACATGTCCCGCGCGGTTCTCACCAGGTGGGGCTGATCATAGAAACCGGCTTCCACCGCCAGCTGCGAGACCGACTTGCCCCGCTGCCAGTGGGCCAGCGCCCGGTTCATTTTTAGGTGCAACAGAAAGCGCCGTGGCGCCACCCCCAACTCGGCCCGAAACAGGTGGGTCAGCCTGGAACTCGACAGGTTCACCCGGGCCGCCAGGGCGGCCAGATCAAGCTTGTCGGGCAGAGTCTCCCGCAGGTACCGGCAACAGCTGATCACACGGTCATCCAGCGATGCCGGCGTGGCACTCAGCAGCGCCAGCAGGTGTTCAAGACGCTCGGCCATAGCCCGGCAGTCGCCCTCTTCGGTCATGGAAAAGGCCTCCGGCGGCAACGTCAGGTCTACCGAGTCGCTCCCCTTCAATAGCGGTTTCAGCTGCAACCAGTGCGCACTGTCCGGGTCAAGCTGTACCGCCCAGACGCGGGTATGGGCAGGATCAAGGGCCTGGGCAACATCAGGGGCAACAATTGCGGCGCGGGTGGTTCGCCATCGCCCCTGGCACTCCAGACGAAAGGGTCCGTCGAGCCCCAGCAACAGCGACGCACTGATGTGACGATGGGTCTTGTTGGCGACCAGATGGCCCACCAGCTGCCAATGATCAGGCCAAAGGTACAGACGTCCCTGAGGCTGGGTCATAGAAAGGATCCTGCGGTATGCGGTCAAAGTGACAGCATACCGCAAACCTCATCGTCAGTGACCCTGGGCGGAGGTATGGCCCTTATGGCTGTTCAGGGCCAGTGGGACAGGGACGCCCAACTTGGCAACAAATTCGATACTGACGAAGATCGGCCCGATAAGCAGGAAGACCAGGTCATCAACAAAGGATGGCTTCTTACCCTCAACCTTATGGCCATAGACCTGCACGATCCAGGCCGCCACCCAGACGGCCACGCTCAACCACAACAGGGACCAGCCCGAGTTAACCACTGACAGGATGAGCCACAGCGACAATGCAAACCAACCCGCCATCAGCAGAAAAACCCACCAACCCAAACGCAGGTAAAGGACGCCCGACAGCACCCCCAGAATGGTCGCCCCGTTGACCCAGTAGGCAACGGACTCGGGCAGCGCCAGCCAGCTACCGACGGGAACCAGCCACAGCAGGCCAAGGGTGGATATCAGAATGGCAGGCACACAGATAATGTGAATCCACTGGTTGAGGGGGTTCTGGTGGCTATCACCGTAATCGGACAGGAATTGCTGCAGACTTCGCACCGGGTACTCCTTTTTATGGTTATCGTTGCGTCTGAAAGGACAGTCGTCACGGCAGCTTAACAGGCCGCTGACGCGCCGCCTTGTACGAAACGGCTATATTACCGTACCAAGGTCAAATACCGCCGTCGGCCCAAAGCGCCTACACTGGCGTCCAGAGAATCCGGTTACCATTGCGGTAACAATTTACACCGGGCCAGCCGGGAACCTGTGGTTCCCCACGCCCCGAGAGGAGGAGTTTATGAGACGGGTCGTTGTGACCGGCATGGGCATCGTGTCCTGCCTGGGCAACTCAGTGGATGAGGTCGCTGCCAGCCTGAAGAGCGGCAAGTCAGGCATTCGTTTCAACGAAAGCTACCGTGACAATGGTTTTCGCAGCCAGGTGTCCGGTTCCATAGACGTCGATACCGACGTCATTGATCGCAAACTTCGTCGCTTCATGGGCCAGTCGGCCATGTATGCCTATCTCTCAATGGAACAGGCCATTGCCTCAGCCGGACTGAGCGCTGACCTGATCTCCAACGATCGCACCGGGCTGATTGCAGGCTCCGGCGGCGCCTCCTGCTCGACCCAGGTGGAAGCCACCGACATCATGCGGGAGAAAGGTGTGAAGCGCATCGGGCCCTATATGGTTCCGCGCATCATGACCAGTACCGTGTCCGCCTGCCTGGCAACCGCCTACAAGATCCGGGGCGTGAATTACTCCATGTCGTCCGCCTGTGCCACCAGTGCCCACTGCATTGGCCACGCCATGGAGCAGATCCAGGCCGGCAAACAGGACATTGTGTTCGCCGGTGGCGGAGAAGAGGAACACTGGAGCCTGACCATGCTGTTCGACGCCATGGGCGCCCTCTCCACCAAGTACAACGACGCCCCTGAAACCGCTTCCCGTCCCTTCGACAGCGGCCGCGATGGATTCGTCATTGCCGGTGGCGGAGGCATGCTGGTGCTGGAAGAGCTGGAACACGCCCGCAGCCGGGGCGCTAACATCATTGCGGAACTGACGGGCTACGGCGCCACCTCGGACGGTTACGACATGGTGGCACCCTCCGGAGAAGGTGCGCAGCGGTGCATGAACCAGGCCATGGCGACGGTGTCCGCTCCCATCGACTACATCAACGCCCACGGCACCAGCACACCGGTGGGTGATGTGGCGGAAATGGGCGCGGTCGCCCGCACCTTTGGCGATCAGGTGCCAGCGATTTCCTCAACCAAGTCGCTGTCCGGACACTCTCTGGGCGCCGCCGGGGTTCACGAAGCCATTTACTCCCTGCTGATGCTGCAGCATGGATTCATCGCCGGTACGGCCAACCTCATTGAGCGTGATGAGAAGATCGCCGACCTGCCCATCGTGGGTCCGGAGGCCCGTGATGCCAAGCTTAAGACGGTGATGTCCAACAGCTTTGGGTTTGGCGGAACCAACGCCTCCCTGATCTTCCAGGCGCTCGACGACTGATCCCGCGGCCGGGATGAAAGACGGCCAGACAGGCACCACTCAAGACCAGTCTGCCATGATCGGGTATACTGGTCGGTGCCCGTTTCCGGCAGTACCGGTTTATCTTGCGATACTCAGCAGATACCACGATGCCCGTTGGCAATACCGGCGGATCGTATTATCGTACGCAGGTTCTTACTTGGCTTTCATTCAGGCGTAACAACACGTTATGGCGCAATCGATCAAAATCGGAAAGAGCTCTTCACTCAAGGCATCCTGCCAGCAGTGCAGCCTCAGCAATCTTTGCCTGCCGCTGGCAGTCAGTGAGGATGACCTCGCTCGCCTGGAAGATGTGATCCAGCAGGGACACATCTTCAACCGTGGCGACTACGTTTTTGAACAAAGCACGCCCTTCCGTTCCTGCTTTGCCGTGCGCAGTGGTGCGGTAAAAACGTCGATTGTGACGGAAAACGGGGATGAGCAGGTCACCGGTTTCTTCCTGCCCGGGGAGCTGGTCGGTCTGGACAGCATGAGCAGTGCCAACTATGCATGTTCTGCCAAAGCGCTTGAGCGTACCAGTGTGTGCGAACTGCCGGTGGAGCATCTGGACGACCTGACCCACAAACTGCCCGGTCTGCAGCACCACTTTTTCCATCTGATGAGCCAGGAAATCCAGAACAGCCACCAGCTGGCGCTGATGCTGAGCAAGCGTACCGCCGAAGAACGGATTGCCAGCCTGCTGCTGTCCCTGTCGAGCCGCTTCGCCCGGCGCAAGCTGTCCGCCACCCAGTTCAATCTGCCGATGGCGCGCAACGACATTGCCAATTTTCTGGGCCTGGCGGTCGAGACCGTAAGCCGCGTGTTTACCCGCTTCCAGAATCAGGGCCTGATACGGGCACGGGGACGCGAAGTGGAACTGCTGGATATTGAGGCGCTTCAGGGTATTAGCCAGGAAGCCGAAGACCAGCCAGCGTGCCAGCGTAAAAGCTGATCCCGGCCGGGCTCGGCCCCGGCCTTATTCTCCCTGAGCCTCCAGTTCGACCCGGCGACTGGCGCGAATCAGCGCCAGCTCATCTTCAATCTGGGTTCGCCAGGGCAGCTGCTTGATGCCAAAGGTATTGCGGATCTTGGTGCAGCCGAGGGTGGCGTTTTCGGGTTCCAACCCTCCCCAGTCAGGCACTTCATCCATCACCTTCACATCGCCGTCAAACCCCAAGAGTTCGACCAGCGCCAGCCCCAGCTCATACTGGGAAATTTCTTCAGCGCAGGTGTACTGGTAGGTTCCCCACAGCTCGGCGCCACAATCCACCTGCTGAAGCATCGCCACCATGACCCTGGCCAGATCCCTGAACGCCACCGGCTGGCCACGGAATCGACTGGACAACTGCAAGACCGCCCCGCTGTCGTGACAACGGCTCGCCAGGCGAATGAAACGGCCAAGATTCCAGCCAGTTCTGAGAATGAGATGGCGAGGCAACAGCGTCCGCAATGCCTGTTCGCATTCCCACTGCCAATTTCCCAACTGACTGAACGGGTTGCCGGGGTTCGAGGCCAGATATGCACTCTGTTTACGACCATCAAAAACATAGCATGAGGACAACTGCAGCAAAGCCATGCCATGCTCCCGGGCGTGCTCAGCCAGAGCGATGGGGATCGAGAACACCGTCTGGCGGGCCGCTTCCGGATTGGCCTCGGCTTGCTGCGGATCACTCAGCCACAAGGCGTTGATGATGAAATCGGTATCCGCAGGGATCCAGTCTGCCAGTGCAGTCAGGTCAACATTTCCCGGCTCACTGATCAACAGCGGGCTGATCACCAGCGAGGACTTCTTGAGTTGTTCAAGCAGAACCCGGCCCAGCGGGCCGTAATCATGGACGACAAGCACTTTCACAGGATTTCTCAAACTCCTTGATTCGAACCGTTAAGGTACAGGCAATCCCGGGTCGGTGCCAGAGGGCAAACCAACACCGAAGACCAGCAAACCGCAGGGGCTATCACTATTCTGACACCCTTCGGGCTAAACCGAAGCCAATGCCCGTATGGACTCATTCTTTAGAATACGATCAAAGCAGATGCAACCAAAACAATGAGTCTTCTTACGGGATCCAACATGCTGAAAGCGCAAAGCCATATCGTCGCACCGATCGACGATGAACTCAGGACCAAAGCACTTTACACCGTCAGTGAACTCCGCAGCCGCGGCAAGGCCGACAAGGAGGCCATTGAGGAGCTTTTCCAGCTGATCGTGGAATTGACCGAATCCGGTCTGGATTTCTTCTTCCTGGAGCCCCTGCGCCGCCTCAACGCCGGCAGCATGATGATGGGCATGGCCAAAGTGGGCATCAGCAGCATGCTCAAAGGCAGCAAGATGGTGGTTCACAAGGTTCTCAAGAAACTGGACGAACGCAGCCTGGTCAGCATTCTCGACTTCATTGAAGAAATCATTCACGAGCCGGAAACACCGGCCTGACGCCAGACGTCAGCCGCGATAACGCCGGGGTACTCGAGCGGTCACCCCGGTCAGCAATTCGTAGCCAATGGTCCCTGCGTGGCGGGCCACCTCATCAATCAACACGTTTGCCCCCCACAGCTCGACCTTGTCACCGGGCTGCGCCGCTGGCGCTGCCGACAGATCCACTGCCAGCATATCCATCGACACCCGGCCAATCAGCCGAATCCGCTGGCCGTTGACCCAGGCCGGAGTATCCGTGCCGGCATGGCGCGGGTAGCCGTCACCATACCCAATGGCGACGATCCCCATGGGCGTTGGCCGGTCAGCGGTCCAGGTCTGACCATACCCCACGGAATCGCCCGGCTGCAGCGTTCGCACCGCAATGAGCTCGGACGCCAGTGTCATCACCGGCTTTAAACCCAGGACATTGCTGTCCCGGTCGCCCAGCGGCGATGCGCCATAGAGCATGATGCCCGGACGACTCCAGTGAAACAGCGGTTGCCCCGGACGGAAATGCGCGGCGGAATTCCCGACGCTCCGTAACAGGTCGGGCCAGGGCGCAACCGCCTCGTTAAATACCCGGGTCTGCGCCTCGGTGACAGGGCTTTCCGGCTCATCGGCAGAGGCAAAGTGGGTCAGAAAGCCTTTGGGGCGACAGCCGCCCTGATCGGCCCGCGCCATCACCCCGGCCAACTCAGAGGGCCGGAAGCCCAGCCGGTTCATGCCGCTGTTGACCTTGATCCATAGCGTCGGGCGATCCGGGCTGTCGATCACCCACTGCAACTGGTAATCACTGTGAACGACCACCTCAACACCGAGACAGGCACAGGTCGCCACATCCGCCTCACTGTGCATGCCCTGCAGCAGCACCACCGTCTGGTTCAGACCTTCGTCACGAATGGCCTGCGCCTCTTCAAGACAGGCAACAGCAAAACAGCTGACGTCCGCCGCCAGCGCCCGGGCAACCGCCCGGATACCGTGACCATAACCATCGGCCTTGATCACCGCCATGGCAGAGGCGTCCCCCGCCCTCTCCCGGGCCAGACGGTAGTTGTGACGCAGAGCGTCGAGGTCAACGTGGGCAATAGTCGGGCGAGGCATCAGTATTCGTCGTCGTAGTCACCGTGACCGTGGGCCAGGTCTTCAAATTTGGTGTACTTGCCGATAAAGGCCAGCCGGAGGGTACCGATTGGACCGTTCCGCTGCTTACCAATAATGATCTCGGCAATGCCCTTGTCCGGGGTGTCTTCGTTATAGACTTCATCCCGGTACACGAACATGATCACGTCCGCATCCTGCTCGATCGCACCGGATTCCCGCAAATCCGAGTTAACCGGCCGCTTGTTGGGACGCTGCTCGAGACTCCGGTTCAACTGGGACAGGGCCACAACCGGGCAATTCAGTTCTTTGGCAATACCCTTGAGCGACCGCGAGATTTCAGAGATCTCTGCCGTCCGGCCTTCGGTATTTCCTGGCACCCGCATGAGCTGCAGGTAATCCACCATGATCAAGCCGAGCTTGCCGCCGTTTTCGCGGGCAACACGCCGTGCCCGGGAGCGCATTTCCGTCGGGCTCAGGCCCGCGGTATCGTCGATATACAGCGGCTTATCTTTCAGCAGCGACACCGCAGACGTCAGCCGGGGCCAGTCATCCTCTTCCAGCTTACCGCTACGGACCTTGGTCTGGTCGATGCGGCCAAGGGACGACAACATACGCATGACGATCGAGTCGGCCGGCATCTCCATACTGAACACCAGAATCGGCTCACCGGTCTTGAGCAACGCATTCTCAACCAGGTTCATTGCAAAGGTGGTCTTACCCATCGACGGGCGCCCGGCGACAATGATCAGGTCGGAAGGCTGCATGCCGGAGGTGCGTTCATCAAGATCACGGAAACCGCTGGTGAGACCGGTAATGGAACCATCCGACTCGAAGAGTTCCTCGATTCGGCCCAGCGCCTTGGTCAGAACCGGGTTAATGCTCTGCGGGCCGGTACCCTGCTTGTTGCGCGATTCGGCGATGTTGAACACCTGACGCTCGGCTTCATCCAACAGTTCGTCACTGGTCCGTCCCTGGGGGTTGAAGGCAGAGTCTACGATTCCCCCGGACACTTCAATCAGCTTCCGCAGAACCGCTCGCTCCCGAACGATTTCGGCGTAAGCGCGGATATTCGCCGCCCCCGGCGTCTTCTCCGCCAGTTCCGCCAGATAACTGAGGCCACCCGCATCCTCGATATCACCGGCCCGATCCAGAAACTCGGCCAGGGTCACCACGTCCAGCGGCTCACTGTCTCCCGCCAGCCGCTCGGCCGCGGCGAAAATCAACCGGTGGTCCTGACGGTAAAAATCTTCGGAGGAGATGATTTCCGATACTTCGTCGAAGCGACGATTGTCGAGCATCAGGCCGCCCAGAACAGCCTGTTCGGCTTCCAGGGAATGAGGCGGCACCTTGACGCGGGAGGTTTCCAGGTCGGTTGCTGCTGCTATCGGATTGAGGTTTGCCATGAAAATTGGTCTTCGATCAGGTCTATCAGGGGTCTTCGGGGGCATGCCGGAATACGCAGTGTACTGTCGGCGCCGGAAGCTACAAGCATACCAGAAAGCAACAGGCCCGGAATCCGCTTTAGGCGGACCGGGCCTGTTTTGCGCCAGCCCCCGCGAGGGGGCCGACGCCCAGGAATGTGCCGGACCAGGCCGGCAACAGAACCTGGCTTTTTACTCGGCTACTACAGCCAGCTTCACTTCAACGCTAACGTCGCTGTGCAGCTGAAGCTCGACGTCAAATTCACCGGTGGTACGGATCGGACCTTCCGGCAGACGAACTTCACTCTTCTCTACTTCGGTACCGCCAGCGCTGACAACTTCAGCGATGTCGCGTACACCGATAGAACCGAACAGCTTGCCTTCATCACCCGCTTTGGACGTGATGGTGAAGGATGCGCCTTCCAGAGCTTCCGCACGGGACTGGGCAGCAGTCAGCTTTTCAGCAGCGGCTTTTTCCAGTTCGGCACGACGCTCTTCAAACGCCTTCACATTAGCTTCAGTGGCAGCAACAGCCTTGCCATAAGGAAGCAGGAAATTACGACCGTAACCGGCCTTAACAGATACCTTGTCGCCCAGAGAGCCAAGGTTTGCTACTTTCTCGAGCAGAATAACTTCCATCTCGTTAACCTCTTCGTGCTTTATTCAGCCGACCCAGGAGGCTTGATTCGCCCCCGGATATCCAGCCAGCTATCCACAAACGCCAAAACCAGTAACAGAAACATCAGACTCGGACCCAGTAACACCAGCGCGATGTAAAACATCACCAACCAGTGGGAACCAAGTTCACGAACACCGACAACACCGTGCACCAGCGCTATACCCGCCAGGAACACTGGCATACCAGCCGCCCAGGCAATCAGGACCGGATTCAGCCCCAATGAGGGCCCCACCAGTACCGCTACAACACTCCCGATGGCAACAGGTACGGACAACCGGAAGGCGTGAAACTCTTTCCGGAAACCGCCGGGGTTATACAACCCGGCCTGCCAGGACCTGGCCAGCATCGTCATAAAGACGGCGGTGGCGAGGAACATGCCAGACATACTGCCAATCATGGTGTGCCGGATATCCGCTTCCAGCTGGCTCCCCGCTTCCGGGGACGCCGCGATGTCGTACTGTTCGTAAAGCTCCATCCCCGCACTGACCAACTGGTCAAGCAACTGCGGGTACAGAACAGGCAACAGCAAACCCATTACGACGGTCAGAACACTACCGCTGATGAATACCCGCTCCCAGGACGATGTCGCCCTGAGCACCGAGGCCATCAGCATCACCTGCAGCAATACCGCAAGTGCTGTCGGATCCTGACCAAACCAGGCCCACCCCATTGCCGGCAGTAACGCCCAGAGGCCGATATTCAAGCCCCGGCTGATGCCGAGCCTGAGAATAACCAGACCGACAACGGCAGCTCCCGCCCAAAACAGCAAAGGCGCAGCGGTCGCAGCAGCGGCTACCACACCTGCCTGCAGGGGACCTCGCATTACAAACTGTGCAAGAGCACGCATGGTCCCGAGTCCTGTCGATTATTTCTGAAACTTAGTTATCGTGGCTGTCCGAGTAAGGCAGCAGTGCCAGGTAGCGAGCGCGCTTGATAGCGGTAGCCAGCTGACGCTGATAACGTGCTTTAGTGCCTGTGATACGGCTGGGCACGATCTTGCCGGTTTCAGTGATGTAACCTTTCAGGGTGTCCAGATCTTTGTAATCGATCTCTTTAACACCTTCTGCCGAGAAGCGGCAGAACTTACGACGTCTGAAAAAACGAGCCATGAATGAACTCCTCAACTCCGATGATGATTTTACTCTTCTTCGCCCTGGGCATCTTCAGCCTGACGACGCTCGCCTTCGGCTGAACGACGGGGACGATCTTCTCCACCAGCACGACGGTCTTCACGGGACTCGGCGGCCTTCATCGGAGACAGGTCGGTAACAGCTTCATCGCGACGGATGATCAGATCACGGATGATCGCGTCGTTGAAGCGGAAGTTGTGAGTCAGCTCGTCCATGGCGGCCTGTGAACATTCAGCGTTCATCAGTACGTAGTGAGCCTTGTGGATCTTGTTGATCGGGTAAGCCAGGTGACGACGGCCCCAATCTTCCAGGCGATGTACCTGGCCACCATCTTCAGTGATGACGCCGGTATAACGCTCGATCATTGCGGGCACCTGCTCGCTCTGATCCGGATGTACCATAAATACGATTTCGTAGTGACGCATGAGTTCTCCCTACGGTTTAAACAGCTTCCGGCGGATATCAGACCAACCAGAAGCAAGGAGGTGGCAGCTAACTGCCCGTTTCTAGTGCTTTTTTCAAAGCAGCGCTAAATTACCCAATTGAATATTCTGGACAATAAAACGCCACCCCTAATAAAAGGGGTGCCGTATTCTAGGCGTGACTGTGATTGAATGCAAGCTACGGGGCCGGACGGCCCCGTGGGAAACCGCGTCAGGCCTGGCGCTGCCTTAACGCTTCGTACAGACAAACTCCGGTCGCCACCGACACATTCAGGCTGTCGACATGCCCCAGCATCGGAATGTTGATCAGCAGGTCGCAATGTTCCCGGGTCAACCGTCGCATACCCTTGCCTTCAGCCCCCATGACCAACGCCACCGCGCCACGGAAGTCAGCCTGGTAAAGCGAGCTGTCAGCTTCGCCTGCCGTTCCGATCAGCCAGACCCCTTCTTCCTGCAAGGTTCGCAGGGTACGCGCCAGATTTGTCACCCGCACCAGCGGCACGGTTTCAGCAGCACCGCACGCCACCTTGCGCGCGACCGGTGTCAATGACGCAGACTTATCCTTGGGCACGATGACCGCCTGCACCCCCACCGCATCCGCGGTGCGCAAACAGGCGCCAAGATTGTGCGGATCGGTCACCCCGTCAAGGACCAGCAGGAACGGCGGCTTGTCGGAACCGGCCAGCATCGCCAGCATATCCGCCTCGCTCCACTCTTTGCTCTTTCCTACCTGGGCAACCACGCCCTGGTGAACGCCCGCCACCCGCTCGTCCAGTTCACGGCGATGCACCAGCTCCCAGGTCACCCCCATTTCATCCAGCGCACTGGTCACGGTTTTTACCCGGCGATCCTGACGCCCGGTCTGAATCCAGAGCCGCTGCAGACGCTCGGGCTCCCGCTTGAGCACCGCCTCAACGGCGTGCCATCCAAAAATGTACTCGTCAGACACAGACTACTTTCCTGATTTTCTGGGTTTTGAGGGCTTGCCGCTGGATTTTTTAGCCGCCTCCTGGGCAGCAGCTTCAACCAGCTTCTGCTTGGCGGACTTGCCTTCAGTCTTTTTGCCACCCGCAGACTTGGCCGGCTTGCCGGACTTAGCAGGCTTGCCGGATTTGCCCGATTTTCCGGACTTGCCCTTTCTGGCCGGTTTGTCGTCTTTACCGCCACGACCGGACTTGCCGCCGTCGGCGCGCTTACGCTTGTTTCCCGCCCCGCCGTCAGCTTCCAGCGCCAACAGATCGGCCCGACGCCGGCGAGGACGACTCAACAGCTCAAGATCAATTTTGCGATCATCAAGGTCCACCCGGACCACCTTAACCCGGACGGTATCACCGAGTCGGAAACTCACCGCGGTGCGCTCACCGACCAGACGGTGTTTGGCGGCGTCGTGATGGTAGTAATCGCCACTCAGGGTGGATACATGAACCAGCCCTTCTATATAGATGTCATTCAGCTCCACGAAGAAGCCGAAAGGCACCACCGCGGCAATCACTCCATCGTATTCGTCACCCACCCGATCCTTGAGATACTCACACTTGAGCCAGGCCATCACATCACGGGTGGCATCGTCTGCCCGCCGCTCGGTGATCGAGGTCAGCTCGCCAACCTGGGTCATTCGCGCAAGGTCGTAGGGGTAGGCGCCCAGATCCTGATCCCGGGCATCCGGCTGAACCACCATCTTGCGGGCTTCCGCATTATGGATAACCGACTTGATTGCCCGGTGTACCACCAGATCCGGATAACGGCGGATCGGCGACGTGAAGTGGGCATAGCTGGCAAAGCCCAACCCGAAGTGACCGTGCTCCTCTGGACTGTAAACGGCCTGACTCAGTGACCGCAGCATCACGGTCTGAATGACCTGAGCATCGGGCCGCTCGCCAATCTGTGACAACAGCGTCTGGTAGTCTGCGGATGTCGGCTTATCGCCGCCCCCCAACTGCAGACCAAGCTCCCCAAGGAACAGACGCAGACCACTCAGACGTTCCTCGGACGGACCATCGTGCACACGATACAGTGCCGGCAACTTGTGATACTTGAGGAAACGGGCCGCGGCCACGTTGGCGCACAGCATGCATTCTTCGACGATCTTGTGGGCATCGTTGCGGTGAACCGGAACAATCTCTTCGATCTTGCGCTCAGCATCAAAGATGATCCGGGTTTCCGTGGTCTCAAAATCGATGGCGCCCCGCTCCGTGCGCCCACGACGCAAGACTTTGTAGAGATCATAAAGGTCATGCAGATGCGGCAGCACCTCTGCATACTGCTCACACAGATGGTACCCGGGCTCGTCGTCCGGCCGCTCCAGCATGTTACTGACCTTGGTATAGGTCAGTCGGGCATGACTGTGCATAACAGCCTGATAGAAGGTGTAACTGCTGATATTACCGGAGGCACTGATGGTCATGTCCGCCACCATGCACAACCGGTCAACCTGCGGGTTCAGAGAACAAAGACCGTTGGACAGCTTTTCAGGCAGCATCGGCACAACGTGGTCCGGGAAATAGACCGAGTTACCGCGATTCAGCGCCTCTTCATCCAGCGGACTGCCCGCCCGAACGTAATGGGACACATCGGCAATGGCGACGACCAACCGGAAGCCACCGCGGGGACGACGCTCACAATAGATGGCGTCATCGAAGTCCCGGGCGTCCTCTCCATCAATGGTGACCAGCGGAAGATCCCGCAGGTCGACCCGGTTCTGCTTGTCGCCCTCGGTGACCTGATCCGGGATGGCGGCAGCCTGCTCACCGGCGGCCGTAGGCCAGCTATGCGGGATATCATAGGAACGGATGGCAACTGCGATTTCCATCCCCGGCGCCATGTGGTCTCCCAATACCTCCGCGACCTTACCGGTCGGCTTTGTCCGCGGGGTTGGCTGATTCAGGATGTCCACAACCACATACTGGCCATGATAGGCGTTGGCGCAATGCTCTTCCGGAATCAGCACTTCGTGGTTGATCCGCGCATTTTCCGGCACCACGAACGAAACGCCGCTCTCCCGGAACAGTCGTCCGACTATCTGGCGGGTCTGGGCTTCCAGCACTTCGACAATAACCCCTTCACGGCGGCCACGGTCGTCAATGCGATCCACCCTGGCGGCCACCCGATCACCGTGAAACACCTTGCGCATCTGGCGGGCGGTGAGGAACAGGTCGCTGCCGCCATCATCCGGCACCAGAAAACCAAAGCCGTCCCGATGCCCCATGACCCGTCCGGTAAGCAGATCGGCTTCTTCTATAGGGAGATAGGCCCCGCGCCGGTTACAGATCAACTGACCGTCCCGGCACATGGCGATCAACCGCCGCCGCAGGGCTTCAATATTTTCAGGGGTATCCAGCGCCAGTTCCTGGCAAAGCGTTTCATGAGTCGCCGGAGCGCCGCGCTTAAGCAGATGATCGAGAATAAATTCCCGGCTTTGGATGGGGTTGTCGTATTTCTGTGCCTCACGCCCGGCGTGGGGATCGTTATCCGTCTTCTTTCTTGAAGCCATTCGCTATAGTGTCCTGTCGCCGCCCAACGGAATCTCCTCCTGGAGATAAAGAACGCGGCCTGAATTCTTTGAAGCCCTTAGGAAAGTGGACAAGGGCTTGTTGTGACTCGAGTATAACGTTACGAACCGACGCCTGCCTAACCGGCCAGGAAATAAATTTGAAAAAAATGTTTGACAGTCAGAAACCGAATCTTTAAAGTACGCGCCATCGGTTGAGGCAACAAACCTCACCACTGGCAGAAACGCTAAGTTTTCAACAAGCTACCTTAAGCTCTGCGAAATCTAAACGAATCTGCAAATCACCTGCCGAGGTGGTGAAATTGGTAGACACGCTAGCTTCAGGTGCTAGTGGGGGCAACCCCGTGGAGGTTCAAGTCCTCTCCTCGGCACCACTTTCTTTCTGAAAGTGGCTCTCCCAGCAGTAAAAACACCCCCCAAGATCAGATCCCGAATACGCTATCTCGTTTCCACTAGTTTCACTTGTTTGCCGTTTCCTGCTATTGCCCGGGTTATTCCTCAGCTGTCTTCGCACCGGCTTGCCCCAAACGTTTCCCTCTCCCGGACAAAACGCCAACCCTGAACTAACCTTGTACTGTCTGCCGTTGAAACAGGCGAGCACATCAGGCCATGGTCAATCCGGCGATTGCTGATCAGCCAAGATCCCCTATCCCTATTGGCACTCTCACTGAAGTTCACGGTCCGGTGGCGGTGATCCATTGCGAAACGCTGCCCCCACTGCATCAGGCCCTATGCGCCTATCTCGACCATGAACGCTACCTGTTCGAGGTACACCAGCACCTGGACAACCATCGGGTGCGCGCCATTACCCTGCATGGCAGCTCCGGGCTGTGCCGCGGCATGACCATCTATGACACCGGCACGCCCCTGCATGTCCCTGTCACCCCCGATTGCCTTGGCCGCCTGCTCAACATTTTTGGCGAGCCCCTGGACGACGGCGCGCCGCTCACACCACAGGGCTATCGCTCTGTCCATTGCCCACCGCTGCCCCTGGAATACGCCGTTGGCATTGGTGATGTGATTGAGACCGGCATCAAGGTCATCGATCTGCTATGCCCCTTTGTCAAAGGCGGAAAAACCGGTCTGTTCGGGGGCGCCGGGGTGGGCAAGACCGTGCTTATCATGGAGTTCATTCATGCCCTGTCCACCCTCCACCAGGGCGTATCGGTGTTTGCAGGGGTTGGCGAGCGTATCCGTGAAGGCCACGAGTTATGGCATGAAATGCGTGAGGCCGGGGTGCTACCGCAAACGCTGATGGTGTTCGGGCAGATGGACGAATCCCCCGGGGTTCGCTTTCGGGTCGGCCTGTCAGCGCTGACCTATGCAGAATACCTACGCGACACCCTGCACAAGGAAGTGCTGTTCGTGATGGACAACATCTTCCGCTTTGTTCAGGCCGGCAGCGAAGTCTCCAGCCTGCTGGGCCGCATGCCCGCCACCGTTGGCTACCAGCCCACCCTCACCACCGAAGTCGCTGAAATGCAGGATCGAATCCTGTCCACACGGGAGGGAGCCATCACCTCAGTACAGGCGGTCTATGTACCGGCCGATGATATGACCGACCCGGCGGTCAGCGCGATTCTCAATCATCTGGATACCACGGTGATCCTGTCCCGGGCTCAGGCGGGCAAAGGCATTTATCCGGCCGTGGAGCCCCTGCAATCCAGCAGCAAACTGCTGGATCGCCATACCCTCGGAGCGAAGCATTACGCCATCGCCGAGGGGGTCCGGGAACATCTGGCCCGCTATCAGGAACTGGAAGACATCATCACCATGCTCGGTATGGAGGAACTGTCCGCCAGGGACCGCAACACGGTCATTCGCGCCCGCAAGCTGCAACGCTACCTGACCCAGCCGTTCTGGACCACCGCCGCCCATACCGGTATTCCCGGCGTTTCGGTGCCGCTGGCAGACACCCTCCAGGACTGCGAGCGCTTCCTGCTCGGACACTACGATCACCTGTCGGAGGAAGCCTGCTACATGCAAGGCGCCCTGGGCCCCGGGGCAAAACAAAAGGGCTCTCCCCCATGAACACCTTCACCCTGCATCTGCTGGATGCCACCCATTCCGAGACCCTGGCGGACATCACATCGTTTGTCGGAGAGGATGCCTCCGGCAGTTTTGGCATTCTCCCGGGGCACAGCCGCCTCATGACCTGCCTGGTCATGGGACTCGCCCGCTTCCGCACCCGGGACCAACGCTGGCATTACCTTGCGCTTCCCGGCGCAGTGCTCTATTTCAACAATAATGAACTGACATTGAGCACACGCCACTTCCTGCGTGATGACGACTACACCCGCATCAGCAATGCACTGAGGGATCAGCTGCTGGCTGAGGAAAACGCCTTGCTGAGCATGAAAAAAAGTCTGCACCGCATGGAGGAAGAGACCCTCAAGCGCTTGTGGAACCTGAACCGCGTTACCACCGGGTGAGCCCCATGTCTGAGATGGACGACCTTCGCCAACGGATCGCCCGGCAAGCCCAACGCATGAAACAGGCGGAAAGGGACCGGCCAACGCTGATTGGTCAGACCATCTACATCGGCACCCTGGGTCTGATCCTTGTATTGCCGGTGGTCGGGGGCGCCTACCTTGGCTATTGGCTCGACACGATGGCCCAGGGCTACTCCGTGCGATGGACCATCGGGCTGATCCTGGCCGGTGTGATTGTGGGGGCTGTAAACGTTTATCTGTTCATCAGGGAGTAGCGCATGGATGATCAAGGTGTCGCCTTCACACCGGTCTTTTCGATTGGCCCGGTCGAGGTCACCAATACGGTGCTCGTGACCTGGGCCATCATCGCCGTTCTTGGCGTTTCATGCTGGCTGGTGTCCCGACGACTGCAATTGACCCCTCCGCCCCTGCAAACCGCCGTTGAAGGGGTTGTGCTGATGATTGAAAACGCCGTCGCTGCGGTTGCTCCGCAACATACCCGGCAAATCATGCCGTTTATTGGCAGCCTGTGGATCTTCCTGGTGGTCGCCAACCTCTGCGGGCTGATTCCCGGCGTCCACTCCCCGACACGCGACCTGTCAGCCACTACGGCGCTGGCCATTCTGGTATTCCTTTCAACCCATTGGTTTGGCATCCGTATCCAGGGCCTCAGGGCTTACCTGCGTCACTACCTGACCCCCAGCCCAATCCTGTTGCCGTTCCATGTGATTGGCGAGATCACTCGAACCATCGCTCTGGCGGTGCGCCTCTTTGGCAACATGATGAGCCTCGAAATGGCTGCGCTGCTGATTCTCCTGGTGGCCGGCTTCCTGGCCCCGATTCCCATCCTGATGCTGCACATTGTGGAAGCCCTGGTGCAGGCCTACATCTTCGGCATGCTGGCACTGATCTATGTCGCTGGCAGCATCCAGTCCCATCAGCTTCGCAGCTCTCCGGAGGAGTAACCCATGCCTGACCTGTCGACCTTTACCCTGGCATCCACTGTCGCCGCCATCCTTGGCATTTCCATTGGTGTCATGCTGCCCGCCATCGCCATGGGGTGGGCCATCAGCCGGGCCCTGGATGCCCTGTCACGGCAACCGGAAGCCGAGCGCGCCATCATGCGCACCCTGTTCATTGGCCTGGCAATGATCGAGTCTCTGGCCATCTACGTACTGGTGATCGTGCTGATCATCCTGTTCCGGAATCCGCTACTGGCGTACCTGCTGCAATAACGCAGAACGTCCGGGGCGGGCCCCGGCAATCACGAAGGAAGGACTGTCACCGTGGAAATGAGCTGGTCCACTTTCATGCTTGAAATCGTCAACTTCGTCATCCTGATCTGGATCCTCAAGCGCTTCCTTTACAAGCCGGTGCTGGAGGTGATCGATCAGCGGCGGAAAAACATCGAACAACAACTGGCCGAAGTCCAGCAGCAACAGGCGCAGGCAAAATCACTGCAGGGGCGCTACCAAGACCGCCTGGCCGACTGGGAACAACAACGCCAGCAGCTCGAGTCAGCGCTCAGTCAGGAGCTCCAGACGGAAAGGGCAAAACAGTCGGGTGTACTGCAAAGCCAACTGGAGCAGGAGCGGGAAAAAGCCCGGCGCGCCATCAAGCACCAGCAGGCCGAAGTTATCCGCCAGAGCGAGATCCGCGCCTTGCACCAGGGCGCCCGATTCGCCAGCCGCCTCCTTGAGGCCGCTGCGGGCCCAGAGCTGGAAGCCCGATTGCTCTCGCTGACCGCCGAAGAACTCTCACAATTACCCGACGCCACCCGGGATCGCATACGCAGCCAATGGGGTGAACCCCCTTCCGATATTCTAGTAACCAGCGCCTACCCGTTAGCTGAGAAGGATCGGCAGCCACTTGAGCAGGCACTGCGGGAGTCTCTCGGATTAACCGCTCCCATCAGCTACCAGCAGGACCCGGAGCTGGTGGCCGGAATCAGGATCAACGTGGGGCCGTGGATGCTGAATACCAATGTCCGCGATGAACTGAACGGATTCACGGAGTTCAGCCATGGCTTCGAGTAACTCCGCCAGCAACGGCCCTCTGAGCAGACAGGCCGACTGGCTGAACGACTATCGCCCAGGGCTGCGAATCCGCGAACAAGGCTCCGTGCTGGCCGTCGGCGATGGCATCGCCTGGGTATCCGGCCTTCCCTCCGCGGCGATGGATGATCTGATTGAGTTTGCCGATGGCAGTCAGGGCATGGTGTTTGACCTGACGACCAACCGCATCGGCGCGGTTCTGTTGGAAGAAACCAGCCGCCTCACGGCCGGAACCGCGGCCCGCCTGAGCGGCCGCCAGCTCAGCATCCCGGTCGGCAACGAGCTGCTGGGACGGATCATTAATCCACTGGGCGCCCCCCTGGACGGACGCCCCACCCCGGAGCAAACCGGCTGGCAGCGACTTGAAGCCAAAGCCCCTCCCATTGTCGCGCGGGAGCTCGTTACCAAGCCCCTGTATACCGGCATCAAGATCATCGACACACTGATACCCATCGGCCGTGGCCAGCGCCAGCTGATCGTTGGCGACAACGGCCTGGGTCGCAGTGCCCTGGCGCTGGATACGGTCATTCATCAACAGGGCAACGGTGTTCGTTGTGTCTATGTGCTGATTGGCCAAAAGCGCTCGACCACGGTGGATACCATCGAAATCCTGCGGGAATACGGGGCCATGGAATACACCACCGTGGTGGTGGCCGAGGCCAGCAACCTGCCGGGACTACAACACCTTGCGCCCTTTGCCGGCTGTGCGGTGGCGGAGTTCTGGATGCAGCAGGGCTGCGACACCCTGGTGGTCTATGACGACCTGGCCACTCACGCCCAAACCTACCGGGAGCTGTCGCTGCTGCTGCGTCGGCCGCCCGGCCGGGAAGCCTACCCGGGCGACATTTTTTCGGTCCATGCCCGTCTGCTGGAACGGGCAACCTGCCTCAATGCCAGTCATGGCGGTGGCAGCATGACCGCCCTGCCCATCGTCGAGACCCGGCAGGGGGAGATCGCGGCCTTTATCCCGACCAATCTGATCTCCATCACTGATGGCCAAATATACCTGGATCGCAAACTGTTTACCGGCGGCTTTCGCCCCGCCATCGACATTGCCCGTTCAGTGTCCCGAATTGGCGGCCATGCACAACATCCACGCATCAAAGAAGAAGCCGGCCGCATGAAGCTCGACTACCTGCAGTTCCTTGAACTGGAAGTTTTCACCCGCTTCGGCGCCCGCCTGGAAGCCAGCATGGAATCCGCCATCGCCCGCGGCCAGGTGTTACGGGAGCTGCTCAAGCAAGACCGGCTGGCTACCTTGCCGGTCACCGTGCAGATGGCCTGGATGGTCGCCTTTAACGACGGTCTGTTTGAAGCGGTACCAAAAGAGCAGATTCCCGCCCGGATGGCGCAGCTGGCCAGCGGCGTGCACAACGCCAGCCTGAGACTCGACAGCCCCCGTGAGGCATGGCGTAAGGCCACAGCCCACTGGCTCCGGTCCCACGAAGGCAAGACAACATGAGCCGCCGTCAGGAGCTGGAACGCCACCGCCACAATGTGGGTGAAATCCGCAACATCATGAATTCCATGAAGACCCTCGCCTACATGGAAACCCGAAAACTCGCCCGCTTCCTCGAAGCCCAACAGGCCGTCGTCCAAAGCATAGAGACACTGGCCTCAGACTTTCTCAGCACCTACCCCGGGTTGCTCGAGGCATCAGAGAGACTGTCGCCGGTGTACCTGCTGCTGGGGAGTGAACGGGGGTTTTGCGGTGATTTCAATCAGGCGATTGCACGGCAGGCCGACGCCGAGATCGACAGCACTGGCGGGCCGGAAGCGACGGTGATTGCCGTCGGCGGAAAGCTTCATCCCCTCTGCGAGCCTGGCCACCGGAAAGCCGAATTCATCACGGGTGCCAGCGTCGCAGAAGAAATACCCACCGTGCTGAGCAACATCGCCGCGTCACTCGCCTCACTGCAACCGGCCAACGGCATGGCCCTGTACGGTATTTTTCACGGCAACGGCGAAGTCATCTGCCAACGTCTGCTGCCGGCCTTCAGCAACCACTACCCTGAAGGCCCTGGCTACCCACACCCGCCAATGCTCAACCTGCCGCCGGCACAGTTTCTGGCGGAGCTGGTTGACCACCACCTGTTCGCCGCCCTGCACACCCTGCTGTACACATCGCTGATGGCCGAGAACCATCGCCGCGCCAATCACCTGGAACGCGCCGTCAAGCATCTCGACAAGCAATCGGACGCATTGGGGCGCACCTGCAGCGCCCTGCGTCAGGAAGAAATCATTGAAGAAATAGAGGTCATCATGCTGAGCGCCCCGAGCCTTGATGAGTTCCAACCAGACTCTGGCTCATAGAGCGGATTCTGCACCCTGCCGAAACCAGCGCCCGCCTGATGTGCGGGCCCCGGGGCCAGCCTGTAAATCTGGCTACTGCACCAGGCTTCCCGCCAGGGCTCCGGACAGCCGCTCATAGTTCGCCTGCACCCAGGCGAACAGGCTCTGGCTTGGTCTCGCGGTGTCCTTGGCGCCACAGCTTTTGAGGCTGAGAAGACCGGTCAGGTAGGCTTCACTGACCAGGTTGGGCTGGTCCGCCGAGACAATCAGGCTGTCCGGCTGATAGAAGAAATTCCAGGCAAACCCGTTGTAGGAACCCGCCGCCAGCGGCGCCCACTCCGGGTTCAGAAAGGCATGTTGCAATAGCCGGTCCCAGCCATTGCGACGATCGAAATCCAGCGCCAAATCGATAAACGAGGCCGGTTGGGGATCGTAACCCGCAAAGGTATACGCCTTTCTGTGACTGATCACCCGGGTACTGCCAAGATCCTCAGCGAGGATACTGGCACTGCAATCGTCCGTGGTGGCTGCCAGCGCCACCGCTTCCAGCTCGCCACCGGCATCGGTCAGACCATAACCCCGGTAGGCATCGATCTCATTGCTGTAGTCGGGCACCAGAGTACGAGTGCCATCACTGATACTGCTCACCCGGCCAGCAGCCATTTGCCACTGGAACGTGATCGCAGGCTCCCCACCCAGTGCCGGTGACGCCTCCAGGCCGGCATGGCAGGAGGTCGTGGTTTCGAAGGTCGCCCGCTGGTTAGCCCAGTCAAAAATCAGGCGCTCATCGACCCCCTCCTGCTCCATGAACCCGCGACTGAGCTGGGACAGCGAAACCGCCGGCAACCATTGGGTCCCGGTCTTGGCTATATAGCCACCGGCATCGGCCAGGCGGGCAATTTCCTGTAATGACGGAGCCATACAGCCTTCCACGTCCAGCGACATTAACTGGCCGTCCGCCGCGTAGCGGAACTGGATTCGGGCTGACTCCAGCAGGTCTGACGATCGGGCGGGCAGACTGCCATTGCGGTCATGGGCGAACACCACCTGCTCGGCAAGCACCAGCGGATTGCTCAGATCCAGGGGCTCCACCACCATCGGCAGGCTATCAATATCAACATTGCCATAATGTCCAAAAGGCGCCGCGTCATCCACCAGGGCAACAAGGTCGCCGGAATTACGGGCCAGCGAAACCGCCAGCAACTCGAACCCTTCCGGGGTCAGCACCCGCTCCGTGCCATCGCCGGTCCGCAAGGCGTCATTAGCCTCAGCCGGGAACTGCGCCGCCATGAAGCGGACAAATGCCCGCGCGTAGGCATGCATCCGCTGATCCCCTGCCGCCAGATAGTCCCGTTGCAGGTTCACGTCTCGAAAGGCCGCCTCCAGCACAGCCGACTCGCCAAACTGGGCCGCCAATCCGGCCAGGGTGCGGGCCCGGAGCAAGGTGGTCAGCGGGGTGACCGTGCGCACGCCTTTGGGCGCGGTAAGCATATAAGCCTGCTCGATCACGCGCTCCCCCAACGGGGTTTCATCGACCGTCTGACCCGGCAGCGTCATTACCATCAACGAGTAGTCCCGCGGGTCAAGGTCAGCGGCGACCAGTGGATCCTGATCCAGCTCCCCGATATCGAGGCTGAACTGGCCGCCTCCCGTTGTCATTGCGGTGGGCTCGCCCCCTGGCAGAACCACGCTCCCGCCACCCGGCCTGACCACCGTCATTGGGCCCGGGGTGTATTGGTAATCACCGTCAATATCAAGCCAGACCCGGGCGTTACGCAGGTAGTCATCAATCACCACTCCGCTGTAGCTGGCAGACTGATCATAACCGGAAGCATCGAAATCCCGGCCGTCCACCGGCAGCGGGTCGGACTCCTCACCACACCCGGTCAGAGTGAAGGCGGCAAGGGTCAGAGAAAGAGGTAGAAGCAGACGAGATATCACGGCAACCGTTATCCTTGTTGGTGGTTGTCCGGATACTCTATGTGAACTTGCCGGCAGGAACCTTGATAGGCTTGGCAAATTGTAAAGTTGAGTAACCGGGTACCCCAAAGAGAGGCACCCGGGTGTGTCGGGTCAGGCCGCTGGCCCGCAATCAGAAGGAACGGGCAACAATCTCTTTCATGATCTCGTTGGTACCGGCATAGATGCGCTGCACCCGGGAGTCAGCCCAGGCACGGGCAATCGGGTATTCCCACATGTAGCCATACCCGCCGTGAAGCTGGACACACTCATCCATCACCTTGCACTGCAGATCGGTCGTCCACTGCTTGAGCATTGCCGCAGTGGTGACATCCAGCTTTTTCTCAAGATGCAGCTCAAGACAACGGTCGACAAAAACCCGCGCCGCCGTGATGTCCGCTTTCATTTCTGCCATCTTGAAGCGGGTGTTCTGGAAGGCCGCGACAGGCTTACCGAAGGCCTTGCGGTCTTTGACGTAGGCCAGCGTCCACTCCCAGGCCGCTTCCGCCGCGGCCACCGCGGTCAGAGCAACTTGCAGGCGTTCCGCCGGGAGTTCCTGCATCAGCTGGAAAAACCCCTGGCCTTCATTGCTGCCCAACAGGTGGGTCTCGGGAATCTTTACATCCTGGAAGAACAGTTCGGACGTATCCTGGGCTTTCATACCGACCTTGTTCAGGTTCTGCCCTTTCTCAAAGCCCGCCCAGGCAGACTCGACGATGAACAGGCTGGTGCCCTTGGCACCTTCCTTGGGATCCGTCTTGGCCACCACAATCACCACATCCGCCAGCTGGCCGTTGGTGATGAATGTTTTGGAACCGTTCAGAACGTAATGGTCGCCGTTCTTGATCGCATTGGTTTTGACGCCCTGCAGGTCGGACCCCGCGCCGGGTTCGGTCATCGCAATGGCTCCGATCATCTCGCCGCTGGCAAGCTTGGGCAGGTAGTGCTGCTTCTGTGCCTCGGACCCGTAGTGGAGAATGTAGGGAGCCACGATATCGGAATGCAGGCCCCAGCCAATTCCGGACAGGCCAGCACGGGAAATTTCCTCATGGATCACCGCGCTGTAACGAAAATCGGCACCCACACCACCGTACTCTTCCGGCATGGTGGCGCACAGGAAGCCCAGTTCACCGGCCTTGGTCCACAGCTCGCGGCTGACCTGGCCGTCTTTTTCCCATTGCTCATGGTAGGGGGCCGCTTCCTGCTCAAAGAACTTGCGGACGGAATCCCGGAAGCCTTCCAGGTCGGCATCGAAAAGAGTACGTGGAATCATGTTGAACCCCTGTGAGTGGTTGTCGTTATGTTTATTCACAGAGTCTGGTGTTCGACAGGAATTTGCTCAATGGTGAAAAACATCAATCCGGTTGGCCAAAACCGCCGTTAGTCCTGACCACCGTGCTTGCGCTGTACCCGCTCTTCCCCCCAACGGGGCATCAGTGTCTGGTCGACCCCCAGGTGATCCAGAAGGCGGGCCACAATGAAGTCCACCAGATCTTCTATAGAGCCGGGCTGATGGTAGAAGCCGGGACTGGCCGGAATGATGGTCGCCCCCATGCGGGTCAGGCGGAGCATGTTTTCGAGGTGCACTTCCGAGTAAGGCGCTTCCCGCGGCACCAGAATCAGCGTCCGACGTTCTTTCAGGGCAACGTCGCCAGCCCGTTCAATCAGGTTGTTGCTGGCTCCGGTCGCCAGGGCCGACAAGGTTCCCGTGCTGCAGGGACAAACCACGAGCGGCGCGGGTTCGCCCGAACCGGACGCCGGAGGGGCGAACCAGTCTTCACGACCAAACACCAGCAACTGATCCGCCCCGGCGCCATAGAGGCCCGCCAGGTACTCCTGCATGGCGGGCGGACTGCCGGGCAGCTTGAGGTCGGTTTCGGTGGCGATCACCACCTGGGCCGCACGACTGACCATCAAATGAACCCGGCAGCCGGCGGCCAGCAGGCATTGCAACAGACGCAGACCATACTGAGCCCCGGAGGCACCAGTAAAGGCCAGATTGATGGTTTTCCGCACGGCCGGATCGGCTGTCATGGGTCAGTTTCCTGCGCTGAAATCGCTCAGTGGCCAAGCCGCTGCTTGAGTGCCGCCACCAGTTTCTGGTGGATGCCACCAAATCCGCCATTACTCATGACCACAATATGGCAGGGCTGGGTCAGCTCTTCCAGTGTGCGACTGATCAGCGCCTCGACCGAGCCCTCGACCTGATGGGTTTCGTGGTCACCAGAGCTTTGCTGATGAGCGGCCACCAGGCTGTCCAGCCACTCCAATTGGTTGAGGTTGGCCCACAACACCCGGTTCGCGGCATCGGCACTGGGCAACAACGCCTGCTGGTGCACACCTTGCTGCATGGTGTTGGAGCGTGGTTCGATCAACGCCAGGATGGGCTCATCACCCACCTGATTACGCAGCCCTTCAAGGGTCGTGGCGATGGCCGTGGGATGGTGAGCGAAGTCGTCGTAGACCCGCACCCCATCAATATCGGCCAGCAGTTCCATCCGCCGCTTGACCCCCGAAAAGCGGTTCAGGGCCGCAATCGCGTGGTCAGGCGTCACCCCAACGTGACGGGCAGCGGCAATGGCTGCCAGTGCATTACGCACGTTATGCATGCCGGTCTGGGCCCACCGGACCTTGGCCACCGGCTGCTCATGATGGATCACCATGAACTCGCTGCCGTCGTCCTTCAGCAACTCGGCACGCCAGTCAGCGTTGTCGCTCTCGCCCCCAATGGCCGTGGACTGAACGCCGCTCCAGCTGCCCATGGCCAGTGCCCGGTCCAGATGTTCGTCGCGGGCGGGCCGAACCAGCAGGCCCTGAGACGGAACCGTTCTGACCAGGTGATGAAACTGGCGCTCGATGGCCTCAACGTTGTCGAAGATGTCGGCGTGATCAAATTCCAGGTTATTGAGGATCAGCGTTCGCGGCCGGTAATGAATAAATTTCGAGCGCTTGTCGAAAAACGCACTGTCGTACTCGTCGGCCTCGATCACGAAAAAGTCGCTGCTGCCAAGCCGGGCAGAGACCGGAAAATCTTTTGGCACACCACCCACCAGGTAGCCCGGATCAAATCCCGCCTGGTCCAGAATCCACAACAGCATCGAGGTGGTGGTGGTCTTGCCATGGGTGCCGGCAACCGCCAGCACCCAGCGCTTGCGCAGCACTTCCCGCGCCAGCCATTCAGGCCCGGACATGTAGTCGATGTTGCGATTCAGCACCGCCTCCACTTCCGGGTTGCCGCGGGACATGGCGTTGCCGATCAGAACCAGATCCGGTACCGGATCAAGATGCGTCGGATCGTAGCCTTCCATCAGGCTGATGCCCTGGGCTTCCAGCTGGGTGCTCATGGGTGGGTACACGCCCTGATCGGATCCGGTGACGGTATGCCCCAACTCCCGGGCCAGTACCGCCAGGCTTCCCATAAACGTGCCACAGATGCCCAAGATGTGAATATGCATGTCAAATCAGCCCTGATAAGTGAACCGTGCCAAGCCTCCCGTATACGCCCCCACCCGTCAAGGGCAAATTGACCCGTGTATAAGGGGTCTCCGCCATGAAAATTGGCAATAATTGACGTATCATGCGCGGCAACCGTTTAACCAGCAGGAGGCGCCAGCCAACATGGCCATCAAGAACGCGTTTTACGCCCAGTCCGGCGGAGTCACCGCCGTCATTAACGCCAGTGCTTGCGGTGTTATCCAGACCGCCCGCAAGAACCCGGATAAAATCGGAAAGGTATTTGCCGGACGCAACGGGATTATCGGCGCCCTGCGGGAAGAACTGATCGATACCAGTCTGGAATCCGATGATGCCATCCACGCCCTGCTGCATACTCCGGGCGGCGCCTTTGGCTCCTGCCGCTACAAGCTGAAAAACCTGACCGAGAACCGTCGTGAGTACGAGCGCCTGATCGAGGTGTTCCGCGCCCACGACATTGGCTACTTCTTCTATAACGGTGGTGGCGATTCCCAAGATACCGCATACAAGGTGTCGCAGCTGGGCGAGAAAATGGGCTACCCCATTACCTGTATCGGTGTCCCCAAAACTGTCGACAACGACCTGCCGTTTACCGACTGCTGCCCCGGCTTTGGTTCCGTAGCAAAGTACATTGCTACCTCCACCCTGGAAGCCAGCCTTGATATCCGTTCCATGAGCGAGTCGTCCACCAAGGTGTTCATTCTCGAAGTCATGGGCCGTCATGCTGGCTGGATTGCGGCCTCCGGTGGCCTCGCCGGCAATGGCGAAGGTGAACCACCCCATATCATCCTGTTCCCGGAAGTACCGTTTGACCGCGAAGCGTTCCTCAAACGGGTGGATTACTGCGTTCAGAACTACGGGTACTGCGTGGTGGTTGCCTCAGAAGGCGCCCAGTACGAAGATGGCCGCTTTGTTGCCGATGCCGGTGCCAAGGATGCCTTCGGGCACACCCAGCTCGGCGGTGTCGCTCCGGCTCTGGCCAACATGGTTCGCCATGCCCTGGGTTACAAATACCACTGGGCGGTGGCCGACTACCTGCAGCGCGCCGCCCGTCACATCGCTTCCGCGACGGACGTTGAGCAGGCCTACACCGTGGGCAAGGCCGCGGTGGAAATGGCTCTGGCCGGCAAACAGGCGCTGATGCCGACGATTGTCCGCGAACAGGCTTCCCCCTATCGCTGGCACATTGGCGAAGCGCCACTGAGTGAAGTGGCCAACCAGGAAAAGAAGATGCCGATCCACTACATCACTGATGATGGCTTCGGAATCACCCAGGACTGCCGTGAATACCTGCAGCCCCTGATCGAAGGCGAAGCCTTCCCACCGTTCGAGAATGGCCTGCCCAAGGTGGCCAAACTGAAAAATGAGCTGGTGGAGAAGAAGCTGAAAACCGCTTTTGACATCTGATGGCCAACCTCCGGCCATGAAAAAGGCGCCCTCCGGGGCGCCTTTTTTGTCACTGCGGTCTACAACTAGCCAACGGTCTCAGCCGCCTCGGACTGCCGCACGTAGAGGAAAAAGTCATCGCATCCACCAATGTGCTGGTCACCGACAAAAATCTGCGGAACGGTCATCACCGGCTTGCCGATGATCTTCTCCAGGTCGGCCTTGGTGATGCCCTCTTCCGCCATGTTAACGAACCGGTAGGGGAAGTTCTTGAGCTCACAGAGCTGCCTGGCGCGGACACAGAAGCCACAGGACATACGACCATAAATTGTAACCTGCTCCATAAACGCTCCTCTCGCTGAACAAACTGCCAAATCAATTACCGGTGCGGCAAGCTCCGCACCCTCATCACCGTGAGCATGATGCCAGCCATGCCGACAAAACAAAACTCAATCGGACAAATATCCTCGATAGCCAGAACCAATGAGGGGGCAAGCCAGGTTTTCAGGCGGCGTTGAGCAGACCGCTGACATCTTCACCATATCGGGCTGCAGTGGCAGATAACCACTTCATCGCGATATCCTGCACCATGCCGACTGTGGCGCGGGTACTATCGGCTTCCATCGTCCCCAACGAACGCTGGGCCGTAACGATCATGCCCCCATCACCAACCCAACGGGATCAACGTGGTATACCTTAGCCTTTTCCTGACCTCTTTCCTCGCCGCTACGCTTTTACCAGCCTATTCCGAGGTCCTGTTCGGCGGCCTTGTCACCCAGGGCTACTCGGTCTGGTGGCTATGGTTCTGGGCCACTCTGGGCAACACATTGGGGTCGGTGGTTAACGGTATACTGGGGCGACAGGTTGAGCGCTTCCAGGATCGGCGCTGGTTTCCGTTCAGCCGGGAACAGATGGAAAAAGCACGCGCACGGTATCTGCGCTATGGCGAATGGTCATTGTTGTTGGGTTGGCTGCCGGTGGGCGGAGATGTACTGACCCTGGTTGGCGGGATTATGCGGGTGCCCTGGCTGACCTTCATTACACTGGTCGCCATTGGCAAAGGCGCCCGCTACGCCGTCGTGTTGTGGATCGTCCTTGAATCCTTCGGTAACGGAACCCCAGGCTGATGGGGTCAAGGCTTCAGCCCTGCGGGTTGCGATCACCGCGATAGAGGTAGGCGCGCAGCAAAGCCTCTCCGTTGAACTCGGAACACAGCACTGAAATGAAGGTGTAGACACCGATCAGCTTGCGATTGAGGAAGACAAATTCCTTTGGCGGAATCCGGAAATAACGGCTGATGGCCGACCGCGCCGCCTGTCGCGCCACCCGGGAAGGCAGATCACTTTGCTTCCAGCGGTACTGCCCCTGACGGTTTACGGCATTCTCAGGCCATTGACTGCGATCAGACTTCAGCGGCTCCAGCACCGACATACAGACATCGGCAAAGGTGTGCAGAACGTCTTCGGGCCAGTCCCGGCTCATAAACCCGAGATCGACGCCACCATCAATAAGGCCTTCCCGGTTACCTTCGTAAGACGCTGCAATCATTCGCTTTACCGGCTCCAGAAAGCTCTCCGGATAACTTTGTACGGCTCCGAAATCCAGCAGCACGATCTGGTCCTTCTCGATATCGCAGCCGGGTTCTCCGGCGATGCGGATACGATAATTACCAAAGTTTGGATCGGTCTGAATCTCTCCCCAGACAAAAAGCTCCTCAAGGAACAGTTCCAGCGCCGCCTTACCGAGCTCGCTGCGTCGCTCGAGCGGTAGCTCACGAACGGCCAGAGAACTGACGGAATGCCCGGGCTCATAGGTAGAGGCCATGAGGTGAGAGGTCGAGTATTCCGGCAATACACGGGGGACCACAAAGCGCTCATCGCCGAGAAGCATCTGCCTGAAACGCTCGGTCGTTTCGGCTTCCAGCCGGTAATCAACTTCCCGATGCATCATCTGCCGGACTTCTTCCAGCCAGTCCTCGAATTCAGGGCCAATGGAGACCAGCCGGGCGACTCGCAATAATTGGGCAACCGCGTTGAGATCACTGTCGATGGCATCAGCCACTCCCGGGTACTGCACCTTGAGCACCAGTTCCAGGCCATCACTGAGCCGGCGGGCCCGATGCACCTGGCCGAGAGAGGCCGCACCGATGGGCTCCGGGTCCACTTCCAGCTCAGCCAGCCGCGCAGTCCCGAGTTCCCGCTCCAGTACCACGCGGATAGCGTTCCACTCCAGTGACGTGGTCTGGTCTTCCAGGGTATGCAGGGCTTCGGTGACTTCTTCCGGCAGGAAGTGTTCTCCATAGAGAGCCATGACCTGCCCGATCTTGACCACACTGCCCTTGAGCTTGCCCAGCTCCTCGACCAGAAATTCTGCCTGGCGAGACAACATGGCACGATGACGACGTTCCCGATTTTCCTTGCTGCTGAACCAGTTGGTCGCCATGTGCGAAGCCATGCGGGTGCCCGCAAACAGCCCGGCCCGGGTCATCGATAGCCGACGCTCGAAACTTCCAGTCTTGATTCGGGATACAGTGTTGCCAGTCTTTTTGGACGCCATGAAATCCTTTCCGAAGCCAATCACTCAGGCCGTAGGAGAATGTACGAATGAAGGGAACCCGTGCTCAGGTCATTATACGGGTAAATGATGGGCTTCCGGTTACTGGTTAGCCTATCCCAATACGACGTTTCGGCCATTGAACACCCGCCGCCATCACCGCCTTTCAGAGAATTTACGCATAAACCTATCAAAGCAGACTAAGTTTACGAATTTCTACATTCAATTTGCCCGATAGGCGTTAAGCTAGGAAGCAATAAAATAATAAAGTAGCCTTCTGTCACGCCGAAAAACCAAACACTATGGCTTTGATATCTGATTCTGACGCCTCAAGGAACAACGCAGCCAATGTCCATATCGAGGGTGAAATCCCGGTTTCAACCCTGATTATCTGGCTCACTGTCGCCGGCGTTTGTGCGCTCAGTGTGTTCAGCGTTCGTGGCTATATGCAAGGTAACACCACAACCTTGTATGCCCTCAGTGCGTTCGCCGCCTTGCTCGCAACCAATGCGATCATCTATGGCTTCAGCCGCAGTGAGCCCCTGCTTCACGGCGGATTTGTTGCCCTCATCACGCTGTTGTTTTCATACCTGACGGTCTTCGCCGTGGAGAACGGAGCCGGAGTGCTCTGGCTGTTTGCCTACCCCCCGGTGGTGTTCTATATCAGCAACCAAAAGGTGGGACTGATCAGCTGCATTGGCGGATGGCTGGCCCTGGCGCTGCTGTTCAGTCCGATCGGCGGAATGATTATCAAGACACCATACAGCGCTGACTTCAGCCTGCTGATGCTGTCTGCACTGGGTTTTGTGATGGTCTCCTGCTATGCCCTCGACCAGAGCCGCCGGCGCAGCAAACAGCGGTTGCTGCAACTGGCCTCAGAATTTGAGTATGCGGCAAAACACGATGCGCTCACCGGTCTGTTCAACCGCCGTGAGGGGCATGCGCGGCTTGAGAGCGAGTACGAGCGTTACCGCAGAAACCATCGGCCTTTCTCGCTCCTGTTGATGGACATTGATTTGTTCAAGAAGGTCAACGACACCTATGGTCACCTGGCCGGTGATGAAATGATCAAGCTGGTTGCCCGCACCCTGCTGCGCGAATGTCGAAAAGTAGACATCGTTGCCCGCTGGGGGGGCGAAGAGTTTCTGGTCGTGTTGCCGGAAACCGGCGCCCGGGAGGCCTTCCTGTCAGCCGACCGGATCCGTGAGGCCGTGGCCACACAATCCATCGAGGTGGACGGTAAAAAGATTCAGGCGACCATCAGTATTGGCGTCGCCGCTATTGAACAATCGAAAACCATTGAGCGAAGCCTGCAGCACGCCGACGAGGGGCTGTATCAGGCAAAAACGCTGGGGCGTAACCGGGTCTGCGAATATTCAGACCGGCTGTCCGGCGCCGAAGCTGAAAAAAAGCAGGCTCCCAGACAAAAAGTGCAAACAGGCCGGGCCACCAGAAAAGCCCTGGTTACCAGCCCTCGACGTGACTGACCGGGTGTGCCTCGAGGCGTCGGGCGAGCGCATCAGACAAAGCCCGGGAGAGCTCAGCAACGTTCGCACCCGGCACAAAATCGGTCACCTGACACATCGCCATTCCGGCATAACCGCAGGGGTTGATGCGGGCAAACGGTGACATATCCATCGCGATATTCAGTGCCAGGCCATGGAAAGAGCACCCTCGCCGGACCCGCAGTCCCAGGGACGCAATCTTGGCATCTCCAACATAGACACCGGGCGCATCCGCCTTTGGCGCCGCCTCGATACCTTGATCCGCAAGCACCTCAACGATGGCCTGCTCGATATGATCCACCAGCGCCCGCACACCCAGCTTGGCCCGGCTGAGATCAATCAGCAGGTAGATCACCAGCTGACCCGGGCCGTGATAGGTCACCTGCCCCCCGCGATCCACCTGAACCACCGGAATATCACCGGGGTTCAGGATATGCTCGGCCTTGCCGGCCTGGCCCTGGGTGAACACATGGGGATGCTCCAGGCACCACAGCTCATCCACCGTTTCCCCGTTGCGGTCTGCAGTAAACGATTTCATCGCCTCCCAGACCACTTCGTAGGGCTGCAGGCCCAGTGAACGGACAATCAGATCTGCCATTCGTCAAAGCACCATGTGAACACGGCCGCTGGCTTTCAGTTCCTCAAACAGCGCCTTGAGCTGAGGCTCCCCAGTGGCGACGATCGTCAGCTGAACGGAGCAGAACCGGGCGTTGCGGCTGTCCTTGACCGTCACATCGGTTTCGCTGATGCCCGGAGCATGGCGTTCCACCACAGACACCACATAGTCGCGAAAATCCGGCGCTGCCGTACCGATCACCTTGATCATGTAATCGCAGGGGAACTCAATCTTGGGCGCTTTCGGCTCAGACATCTCTCAGCTACCTCTCAGCTTGCTGCAGCCGCTCACGAGAACAGCTGCACAAAAAACAGTTTAATCGCGTCCCAAAGACGCTTGAACAGCCCCCCTTCAGGCACATCCTGCAAGGCCAGCACCGGCTCATCCAGCAGTACCTCGCCGTTCAGGGACACCCGGATCCGGCCCAGCTCATCCCCGATGGAAACCGGCGCCTTGATGACCGTGTCGATATCCACCACTGACTCCAGCGCATCCTTTGAGCCACGGGGAATGGTCACAAACACTTCATCCTTTACCCCCAGAGCCAGCTCGTTCTGAGCGCCACCCCAGACCTGGGTGTCCAGCAACTGCTGACCTGCGCTAAACAACTTGGCTGATTCGTAGTAACGGAAGCCATAATTGAGCATTTTCTGGACTTCCTGGGACCGGGCCTCATTGCTGGGCGTCCCCATGACGACACCAATCAGGCGGGTATCGTTGCGCACCGCTGAGGCCACCAGACAAAAACCCGCTTCATCGGTGTGCCCGGTCTTCAGGCCATCAACCGTGGGGTCCCGCCACAACAGCGCATTACGGTTGGGCTGACGGATGTTGTTATAGGTGAAATGCTTCTCAGCGTAAATTCCGTAGTTCTCCGGATAATCATTAATGATCGCCCGCGCCAGCAGGGCAAGATCAAACGCCGTCGAAAAATGCTCCTGATGCGGCAACCCGGTAGCATTGGCAAAATGGGAGTCGGTCATCCCCAGCAGCTGAGCCTGCTGGTTCATGATATCGGTGAACGCCGCTTCACTTCCGGCCACAAATTCAGCCAGTGCCACACTGGCGTCATTGCCGGACTGAATAATCACCCCTTTGAGCAGATCCTCAACCCGCACCTGAGTCCCTTCGCGCACAAAGGTCCGGGAACCTTCGGTGCGCCAGGCATTGACACTGATGGGCACCATATCGTCCATGGAAATCCGGCCTTCAGCCAGTTCACGCTCCACAATGTACGCAGTCATCATCTTGGTCAGACTGGCCGGAGGCAGGCGCTCATGGCTGTTGTTTTCCATAATGACGTCGCCACTGCGGGGGTCCATCAGCACGTAGGAGCTGGCCCCGATCTGTGGCGGCGAAGGAATTAACAGAGGCTGCTGGGCGAACGCCACAACGGGCATCAGCACGACAAGCAGGAGGGCGATCAGTGAACGAAAAACAGAATTGTGTGACATGGGTCCATTCATAGTTGAGGTTTGCTGTTTTATTAGGCTGTCAGCCGGGCACGGCCCCGCTGTTCATTCGTCATTCTAGCGGGTATCCGTGAGCAGGATAGGCTCACCGAAGCCGCTATCAGCCAGTTGTTGCCGGGTTCTCTGGGCCTGATCCGAATCCTGGAAAGGACCTACCTGAACACGGTGATAACGTCCGGATGAGGTCTCCACCTCACGCACCCGGACGGAAAATGGCACCAGCGCTTCCGCCTGTTCCGCCATCATTCTCGCGGGGCCCGCATTGGAAAACGAGCCCAGCTGTACAAAGAGCCCCGGGGTTCCTGCCGTGGAAACCGGTGTTGGTGCTGGTGTCGCTGGCTGAGCCGGCGCGTTCTCGCCGGCAACCCGCACGACCCCATCGGGTGTCACGGTAATCGCAGCCACTTCAACTCGGGCAGTACCCTGAGCCTGGTAGCCCAGCTTGATCGCTGCCGCATACGACAGGTCAATCAGGCGACCGTCATGGAAAGGTCCACGGTCATTGACCCGTACGATCACACTGCGCCCGTTATCCAGGTTGGTGACACGGGCATACCCCGGAATCGGCAGGCTCTTATGTGCCGCCGACATCGCATACATATCAAAGACTTCGCCATTGGACGTCTTGTGTCCGTGAAACTTCTCGCCGTACCAGCTGGCCACGCCACGCTCCACGTAACCGGAAGCATCACTCATCACCGTGTACTGTTTTCCCCAGACTGTATAAGGCGAGCGGTTACCCGCCGACCGGGGCGGTTCATAGCGCGGCACCGCATCCGCCAGCCCGGAGGCATCAAAGCCCTCGGCAGGGGCCCGATCCTGGGCAATGGAATAACGCGACGAACCTGACGAATCAGGTGAAGAGGCGCAGCCAGCCAGAACAACCGCGCTCAGTGCCAGCACAAGCAGGGTAATGTGTCTGCGGGGCAATTTGATGACCTTCACGACGAAGCGATTTCCTGTTCGGTACCCTGCTCGGCCAACGCCTCTGACGACGCCATCACGGCCGTGCTCTGCAGGAGATGATAATTATATCGGGTGTGACGTATAAGTTGTGGCAGGCCACCCCGAGTTCAATGGCATTGTCCCCATTTAACAGGGCCGCAGGACCTTAACCCACGGTCTCTGTGCCACAAAGAGACCGCTGTCAGCGCACGTCCCGACCTATTGGGCCTGCCTTCGGGCCGAAACAAGGTACCTTAACATGGCGGCAATGCGCTCAACCATTACCCTGTGTCCACCTGAGGCTTGCGGGGCGCTACGCCGTTATCATCCGGCGATGAGTATGGATCGACATCAATACCCCAAATGCCGCCATCAGAGTCACACTGGATGTTCCGCCATAGCTGATCAGCGGCAACGGCACGCCAACAACCGGCAGCAGCCCACTCACCATGCCAATATTCACGAAGATATAGATGAAGAAGGTCATGGTCAGCGCGCCTGCCACCAGACGTCCGAACGAATCCTGGGCATTGACCGCGATATACATGCAGCGGAACAGAATCAGCAGGTACAGCCCCAGCAGAGCGAGCATGCCAACAAAGCCAAACTCCTCAGCGAGGACCGCAACGATAAAATCGGTATGGCTCTCAGGCAGGAACTCAAGGTGAGACTGAGTGCCCTGCAACCAGCCTTTGCCACTCCACCCACCGGAACCTATGGCGGTCTTGGACTGGATAATGTTCCAGCCGGCGCCAAGCGGATCGCTTTGTGGATCCAGCAGGGTCAGCACCCGCTGCTTCTGGTAGTCCCGCATCACGAAGAACCACATCATCGGCGCGGCCACCGAAACCATCGCAAGAAAAGCCGTAATCAGTTTCCAGCTGATACCGGCAAAGAACACCACGAACAATCCTGCAGTACCGACCAGCAGCGCCGTCCCAAGGTCTGGCTGTTTTATAATCAGGGCCATCGGGATCAACACGATAGCCAGAGCCACAGCCACGTGGGTCAACCGTGGCGGGATAAAATGGCGGGACAGGAACCAGGCGGCCATGATCGGCACCACCAGTTTCATCAACTCCGAAGGCTGAAAACGCGGCAGCCCCGGCAAGGCCAGCCAGCGCTGGGCGCCCTTGGCGCCAACCCCGACCAGCAGTACCGCAACCAGGGCCACCAGCCCGACAAGATACAACCACGGCGCCCAACGCCGGTAGATGGACGGGTCGAGCTGGGCAAACACCAGCATCACAACCAGGGCCACCCCCATGCGAATCCCCTGGGCTTTGATCATGCCAAAATCCCGGTCGGCCCCGCTGTAGAGCACGAAAAGGCCACCGCCGACCAACAGCAGCAACAGCATTAACAACACCGGATCAAGGTGCAGGACCGACCAGATGCTCTTCTGCCTGGACAACCCACGATCCGGCGTCGGTGCCAGAAACCCGGTTGCCCGCATCACTCTCCCTCCAAGTTCAGCATTCCGGCCTCAACACTGTCGAGATCTTCAGGGAATCCTAACAGCCACGCATCGAACATGGCCCGAGCCACAGGCGCCGCAGTACCACTGCCGCTGCCACCATTCTCAACAATCACTGCCACTGCGATTTTCGGGTTATCCAGCGGGGCAAAACCGACAAACAACGCGTGGTCACGCAAGCGTTCCCGCACCTCCTCCGCATCGTATTCCTCATCCTGAGCCAGACTGAAGACCTGAGCGGTTCCAGTTTTACCAGCCATCCGGTAAGGAGCCCCGGCCGCAGCCCGCCGCGCGGTTCCGGTCCTGCCGTGCATCACTTCAGCCATTGCATCGGCCACGAATTCCCAGTCATTCGGGTTGTTCAGCTCGATATCCGAGTGCGCTGGCTCCGGCACCACCTCATCCAGCGGCAAATCCCCGTCCACATCCATCAGCAAGCGGGGTTGAGCCCAGCGCCCGCGATTGGCGAGAACCGCGGTACCCGTCGCCAGTTGCAGCGGGGTTGCCAGCAGGAAACCCTGACCAATGCCCATATTGACCGAATCCCCCGGATACCAGGGCTCGTTACGCACGGCCTGCTTCCAGTCCCGGGATGGCAACAGCCCCGGCAATGCGCCACTGACATCCAGCGAGGTATCTTCACCAAAACCAAACGCGGACATGTAGTCGTACATGGTATCGATACCCATACGGACAGCGGCATCGTAAAAATAGATATCACAGGACTGGGCAATGGATTCCGTCAGATCCACCCAGCCATGACCACCCCGCTTCCAGTCGCGATAGCGGCGCCCCCCGGCCTTGAGCTGGAAATAGCCCGGATCCCAGACCGTCCGCTCACGGGTCGTCGCACCACTGTCCAGGGCGGCTATCGCCATCATGGGTTTGATGGTAGAACCCGGCGGGTACTGGCCCCGGAGAGCGCGGTTGAACAGCGGCTTGTCATGGGATGTGCTCAATTCCCGGTAAGCGGCAACACTGATACCCGTTACAAACAGATTGGCATCAAACCCCGGCACACTGGCCAGCGCCAGCAGCCCCCCGGTTTCCGGTTCGATAGCGACAATCGCTCCACGACGCCCATCCAGCAGCTTGTACGCCAGTTTCTGCAGTCTCAGGTCAAGATGCAGGCGGAGGTCTTCACCCGGCACAGGGTTTTCCCGCGCCAGCACTCTCAGGGTGCGGCCACGGGCATTGGTTTCAACATGCTGATAACCCACCTGGCCGTGCAGCTGCTCTTCGTAGAAGCGCTCAATACCGGATTTGCCAATGTAGTTGGTGCCAGCGTAGTTGACCGGATCAATGTCCTGCAGTTCTTCGCGGTTGATACGGCCGACATAGCCAAGGGCGTGGGAGGTAATTTCACCGTGGGGGTAATAACGCACCAGTTCTGCCGATACTTCAACGCCGGGCAACTCATGGCGGTGTACGGCCAGGGCTGCAATTTCGTCTTCGGTCAGGTCATAGCGCAGCGGCAGTTCCTGGAAGGGCCGCCGCGGCTCTCGCAGCCGTCGCTGGAAACGCTCCAGCTCATCGTCCGAGACGGCAATCAATGCCATCAGCGCCGCGAGGGTTTGTTCCATACCCGGCACCCGCTCGGGCACGATGGTCACGCTGAACACCGGACGATTTTCCGCCAGCAGGTCGCCATTGCGGTCATAGATCAGCCCGCGGGTCGGAGGCACTGACTGCACCTGTACCCGGTTCTTGTCGGACAGCGTGATGTAGGTCTGGTGCTCGACCACCTGAAGCTGGTACATGCGGGCAAGCAGCCCACCAATCAGCAGCAACACCATGGCCAGGGCCACCAGGGCCCGGCGCTGAAAAAGGCGCCGCTCAGCGGCCGTGTCTTTGAACTCCCCCCAGGGCATGGCGTTACCTAGGCACGATGATAGGGGTGATTGCGGGTGATACTCCAGGCGCGGTAGAGCTGCTCAGCCAGCAGAATGCGCACCAGAGGATGCGGCAGGGTCAAAGGGGACAATGACCAGAGTTGGTCAGCGCGGTCACGACAGGCCAGCGGCAGGCCGTCAGGCCCGCCCACCATGAAGCAGACGTCACGACCGTCCTGCTGCCAGTTTTCCAACTGTCCGGCCAATTGCTCGGTGGACCAGGAGCGCCCTCCCACTTCCATCGCAATCACCCGATCCCGCGGACCGGCCGCAGACAGCAGCGCCTCTCCCTCCTTCTGCATCAGACGGGGGATATCCGGGTTCTTGCCACGATGGGCCATGGGAATCTCGGTGAGTTCCAGGGAGAGTTCCGCCGGCATGCGGCGGGCATATTCGGAGTAGCCCTGGTTCACCCAGTCGGGCATTTTCTGGCCGACGCAGAGCATGCGTAGCCGCATGCTTACTCGCTGCCTGCTGCGCCCAGATCCGGGGCGTCGCGCCAGAAACGCTCCAGATCGTAAAATTCCCGGGTTGCCGGCATCATGACGTGAACCACCACGTCGCCAAGATCAACCAGAATCCAGTCACTGACGTTCGCGCCCTCTACATTGGCAGCGCGGACCCCCTGGTCCCTGGCCTCTTCAATCACCGAATCTGCCAGTGACTTTACGTGCCGGTTAGAAGTACCGGATGCGAGCACCATATAGTCACACACACTGGTCCGGTCTTTGACGTCAATCACACTGATATCCTGGGCTTTGACGTCTTCCAACGCATTCACCACCAGATCTTTAAGCTGCTCTGCCTGCATAATCACCCTGTTAAGCGGCCAATGAAGGAGTCCACCGGCGCTGATTATCTGTACAAGCGGGGATTGTAGCACTAAAGATTGCCCGGCGGCAGACGGAATCCCGCCGTGCCGAGTCAGCGGTCATCGTGCACCGGGCACTCGTACAATCCACGCTGACGGATCTCCTGCCACACCGAATCCGGAAGCAGATAGCGAGGCGAGCGGCCTTCACGAATGCGGTCGCGGATGGCGGTTGCAGAAATATCCAGCAGCGGCAGATGCTGATAAAGAAACAGGCCGCAGGGCGCGGACCGTAACTCATTCACCGAACGGCACCCCCGGGTTCGCAACAGCCCCGCAGGAATACCATCCGGATTCAGCCCCTCTCCGGGCCTCGCCACTACCAGTACATGGGCCAGTTCCGGTATCGATTGCCAGTCCCGCCAGCGATCGAAGCCGGCAAAAGCATCCGTCCCCATCACCATGACCAGCGGTTCATCCGGGCCAATCAGGGCCCGCAGCTGGCGCAGGGTCTCGGCGCTGTATGAAGCACCGCCCCGCGACAGTTCGCGATCATCGACCACCAGTCCCGGCTCACCGGCAACCGCCAGCCGCAACAACCCCAGACGGTCCTCACTTCCGGCCCCGGGACTGGCCCGGTGCGGCGGAATATGACACGGCACCAGCGACAGCTGAGGCACCGCCAGCAACTCCCTCAGCTCGACCGCCAGCCGCAGGTGGCCGTGATGCACCGGATCGAACGTACCACCGTAGATTACCTTCATGCGCTATCAGTTCCGGATGTGGCCGTCTCCGAACACCACATACTTCTGCGACGTCAGGCCTTCCAGTCCGACCGGTCCACGGGCATGTATCTTGTCGGTAGAGATACCGATCTCCGCACCCAGGCCGTACTCGAAACCGTCGGCGAAGCGGGTGGACGCATTCACCATGACCGAACTTGAATCGACTTCAGTGATGAACCGGCGGGCCCGGGTATAGTTTTCAGTCACAATGCTGTCGGTGTGCTGGGAACTGTACCGGTTTATGTGGGTAATGGCGCCATCAAGGCCATCCACAACCCGCACCGCCAGGATCGGCGCCAGATATTCCTCACCCCAGTCCTCTTCTGTCGCGGCGATCACATCCGGCAGGATGGCACGGGTCGCCTCGCAGCCCCGCAACTCAACCCCTTTGGCGACAAACGCCTCGGCCAGCAACGGCAGGATATCTTCGGCAATTTCCTGATCCACCAGCAGGGTTTCCATGGTGTTGCAGGTGCCGTAGCGATGGGTTTTGGCATTGACCGCAATGGCCAGCGCCTTTTCCGGATCGGCATGGCTGTCAATATAGACGTGGCAGATGCCATCCAGGTGCTTGATCACCGGCACCCGGGCATCCCGGCTGATGCGTTCGATCAGCCCTTTTCCACCCCGGGGCACAATGACATCCACATAACGCGGCATGGTAATCAATTCGCCAACAGCCGCACGGTCGGTGGTTTTCACCACTTGCACGGCCGCTTCCGGCAACCCGGCGGCTGCCAGGCCACGCGCTATACAGGCCGCCACGGCCTGGTTGGAATGGATGGCTTCGGAACCGCCCCGGAGGATCGTGGCATTACCGGATTTCAGACACAGGCTGGCAGCTTCCACGGTGACGTTCGGCCGGGATTCATAGATGATTCCGATGACGCCCAGGGGCACCCGCATCTTGCCCACCTGGATACCCGAGGGTCGGTACGTCATGTCCGTAATCTCGCCGATCGGATCCGGCAATGCGGCGACCTGACGCAGCCCCTCAATCATGGTGTCGATACGGGCCGGAGTCAGTTCCAGACGATCCAGCATCGCCGGTTCGAGGCCGTTTTCACGACCTGCATCGAGATCCTTGGTATTGGCCATGGCCAACTCACCGCGAGCGGCATCAATCGCCTCGGCTGTTGCCAGCAATGCCTGGTTGCGCATGGCAGTCGTCGATCTGGCAACCACCGCAGCCGCAGCCCGTGCCTGTTCGCCCACTTCCACCATGTATCCAGCAATATCCATCATTACACCCTTAACTGAGAGCCTGTTAACTAAAGAGCCTGTTACTCGAACACGCCACAAAACGGGCGCAATCTTCCACTTTAACCTGTCCACATCGGGCACGCATCTGCTTTGAACACCCAACAGATATTCGCCCATCCCGAATCTGCGGTTAGACTTATGGCATGGTTGCTTTATTATACCGCTGCTAACAGACACTTCGAGTGTACGCAAAACATACGCGCAGGAGCGATTCCTGGCGTATGCTGGGGCAATATGGAAGGTTGGAAAGGACGGACACCATGGGCCAGATGGCCGAACTATTTTTGCTGAGCCGGTTTGCGCGAATCAGTTGCATTGCGCTGGTGGCGCTGGCCCTGTTCAGTGCCTATCAGGGCGCAGTCCTTGCCGCAGCGACCGCCCTGATCGCCGCAGCCCTGGTCTGGACAACACCAGCCTTTCGCCCCGGCCGGACCCGTCAGCCCTGGCGCACACTCAACCGGATCCTGCTGATCGCACTGGCGACCAGTCTTCTCGCCAGTCTCTGGAACCCGCCCTGGGCTATCGGCCACTGGCTGTATGCGATGCCACTCATTGCATTTGGCCTGCTCCCGGTCGGCTGGGGAGCCATGCTGACCCTGATCTGCGTGATTGTCATCATGGTCGCCAATCAGGCCGCCGTCGGGGAACCGGGACGCCACCAGTTCATCAGCTCCATGCTGCTGACCCTGGCACTGTCGGGCATCCTGGTCTATCTGCGCGAATACAAGAACCGCCAACTGGCACCGTTACGCCGCACCGATGAACTGACCCAGGCCGCAAGCCGGGAATACCTGTCAGCCGATCTGCACAAGGAAATTCAGCGCAGCGAGCGCGAAGGCACCGACATGTCACTGATTCTGATCGGTCTGGATTCTCACCTCAGCGACCAGGATCCGGACGAGGACATCCGTGCGATCCTGCCGCGAATCGGCCGCTTCCTTCACTCCCAGCTTCGTGATTTCGATTCCTATTACCGGGTTGCCGATCTCCAGTTTCTGGTCATCCTGCCTAACGTCGCCACCGCTGATGCTGCCCACACGGCGGAAACCATCCGCAAGGGCCTTGGCAGCCTGCTCGAGTCCCACGGCCTGAACCTCACCGTTAGCGCTGGCATCGCCGGACTCAATATCGGCGATGATTCCGACAGCCTGCAGCAATCCGCTGCGAACGCCCTTCGGCGAGCCCAACAACAGGGAGGCAACCGGGTGCAGTCCTACAGCACCTGGTCAGAAGCCCAAGTCACCCAGGCCAGAGGATCAGCGCAATGACAGAAACCCGGCTGCGCACCTATACGCACCTCACCGGGTACGGCCTGGCGACACTGTTTATCACCATGCTGGCGGTGCAGAATTTCCGCTATGGATTTTATGACCTGTTTTACCTGGCGAGCGGTCTCGCGGCCCTGACCATTATCGGGATGGGTTATACCGCCGTTGCCAGGCGCCAACAACTCAGAGCTCCCGGTCACCGGTTTGTGATGGCGGCACTGAACGCGCTGATGCTGATCGCTCTGTTTTCGCTACAGCAGGCGGATATCAGCTACTGGTGCCTGCCGGTGATTCTGCTCAATCTGCTGATTCTGCCGCTTCGCCAGGGGCTGGCTCTGTCGCTGCTGGTCACGGTTGTCCTCGGCATCTTCCTGATTGGCCGCGAACCGCTAGCCGACGCCGCTTTGATCGTCTTTGCAGCCATCATCCTGCTGAGTACCGGTGCCCTGTATATCTGGCACTATGACCACATGACCCAGTCGGCCGAGGATCTGTCAATTACCGACCCCAATACCGGCGCCCACAACGCCCGCTTTCTGGATGAAACCCTTCAGAAGGAAATCAGTCGCTGTCAGGCCACCGGACACCCGCTGTCGGTCATTTCCCTGGCCCTGGACTACGTTGACGAAACCCGGGATCTGCACGGGCCGGCCGGTCTGACCGCGTTCTACCGGGAAGCAACCCAACATCTGTTTGGTGTCATTCGGGCGGGCGATACCCTGTATACCCTGGACGATGGCAGATTCTTTCTCATCCTGCCGTTCACCCCGGAAGAAGGCGTTCGGGTTATTGCCGAGCGCATTCGCCGCTCCATTGGCGAAAAGGACTGGCCCGTGGTCGGACGGGTAACGATCAGCCTGGGCTGCGCAACCCGAAGCCCGCGCGACACTCTGGCGGATTCCTTGCGCAAGCGCACGGACTTCGCCCTGAAACAGGCCCAGAAACGCGGCCATGACTCGATTTCGTTCGCCGAGGGGGACGTGATCGGGGCATGAGCACTGATTGGCTGACAGCCCTTATAGACTGGCTTTCGGCCAACCCCGGCTGGCTGGTGTTTGCCCTGTTTTTTACCGCCTTCCTGGAGTCACTGGCCATTGCCGGCATTCTGGTGCCCGGTGTTGCCATCCTGTTCGCGGTGTCGGTACTGGCCGGAAAAACCGGACTCCCGCTGACGGATGGTCTGGTTTGGGCGGGGCTCGGCGCCATTGCGGGCGATGGTCTCAGCTTCTGGATTGGCCGCCGCCTGCAAGGCCGTCTGCACAGCGTCTGGCCATTCAATCGCTACCCGGCCCTGCTGAACAAAGGCGAAAGCTTTTTCCTTGATCACGGCGGAAAAAGTGTGGTGATTGGCCGCTTTGTCGGGCCAATCCGGCCGGTGATCCCGCTGGTCGCCGGCGCGATGGAGATGCCCTGGCGCCGCTTTCTGGCATTCAATGTGTTTTCTGCCATCGGCTGGGCCTTTGCCTACGTGGCTCCCGGCCACCTGGTGGGCAGCACCCTTGAACACGCTGTCGAACTGCCCCGACATTTCTATCCGATACTTGGCGCGACCCTGGCAACCCTGGCGCTGGTCTACCTGCTGCTGTTCCGGATACAACTCGGACTGAGCAACAGCAGCGCCGTCTATCGCCGGTTAAATGCATGGATGAGTCGTTACAACAGCACCCATCGCTTCTGGCGGGAAATGACCAGTCATCGTCCCGCCACCGGCGGCGAGTTCCCCCTGCCCTCACTGATTCTTGCCGGCGCCGCCAGCGCGTTGTTCACCCTGCTTTGCCTGCTCGTGGCCTACACTCCTTTGCTCGGCGGCATCGATCAGGCCACCGCACAATTCTTCGCCCGTTTGCGTACCCCGCTGCTGGATCCGTTATTTGTGCTGACCAGTGGCCTCGGGGACATGTCGATGCTGCTATCCGCAGGACTCATTGCGGTGCTGGCCTTTGGCTTTCGGGGGTACTACGCTGCTGCCGCGCACATACTCGGGGCGGTGGTTCTGAGCTATGTTGTGGTCACGCTACTGAAGAATGGCCTGGGCTTACCCAGACCGGAACTTGTGGCACAACCTCCAGCCTCAGGCGCCTTTCCCAGCGGACACACCGCCGGCATTGCCGTTCTGTCCGGGCTGATTGCCAGCTTTATCGCAAGGGAACAGATCAGTGCGCACCGCTGGCGCACCTACCTTATATTCAGCCTGCCGATGCTGGCGGTTGCGGTCAGCCGCCTCTACCTTGGCGTGCACTGGCTGAGTGATGTTCTCGGAGGGTTACTGCTGGGTCTGGCGATCTGCGGGCTGGTGCGGGCAAGTTTCAGCCGTTACGACCAGATTCCGCTACGCTTTGAAAGCACTTTTGCCGCGGCGACGGCGCTATGGCTGGCAGTGGTGGCCAGCTATATTGGCATGACCTGGTCTGAGGCGGTCACCGCCTACCAGGCCCTGAACTAGACCGCTTCGGGACTAGTCCATGCCATCGAGCAGATCCTGCAACCGACGCAGCCGGTCGAGCGGATCCTGAAGTTCTGCCAGTCGTTGTTTGTCGCGAGTATCGATGGGCAACAGCTCCGTCAGCCTCCACCCCACATCCCGGGCATTTTCGTAATCCACCTCCATATTGAGATCGTTCACCACCGGATGTCGAAATAACGTCCTGAGCACCTCCGGAAGCTCGGCAAACTCATCGGGAATCGCCGCAGACCGTTCGTCCAGCAGGTATTCGACATCGCCCATGTTAAGGCCGTCCCCTGCCTGCCAGCAGTTCGCCACCGCAACCTTGGCCTCGCCCTCCACGGTAATGCCCAACAAGCCGTTATCGAGCTGCTGGAAATCGATAATGCGGACATAGGTGCCAATGTCGTAAAACGCCACCGACGTGCTGGTTTCCAGGCCTTCCCGCAACAATACGATCACAAAGCCGCGATCTTCCTTGAGGCAACGGGTCAGCATGTCAATGTAGCGGGGCTCGAACAGCTGCAGAGGTATCCGGCCTCCGGGGAGCACCAGGGAATTCAACGGGAACAACGGTACATTCATAGCGGATCTGGTCACTTATCACTGCACTCCACAACGGCAGACAACACAACATTGCCGGGACTCACCGCCGGGGGAGATGGGTCTGTCAACGAACCAGCGGCAGTCCACCCACGGTCACCAGGCCTGCTTGCCTGTGATCAGTGAATCGACAGCAGCTTCTGCACTTCCTCAACCCGGGCACGGGCTTCGGTTAGGATCTTCAGGCTACTGGAGACATTGAGCTCCAGCTCACCAAGGCGCCGATACGCCGGCATTTCCTCAAAATGCGGAAGCCCAGCCCCGTTACCGGAGCCAATCATGGCATGTAACTGGGCGACGATCACCAGATCCACCAGCTGCGGGTCCGGATCGGCGCACTCATACTCCCAGTTTTCCGCATGACGGGCCGCTTCCACAAAGGTCGCCGGAAACCCCCAGTTCTCCAGAACTTCGGCACCGACATCAGAGCGCAACTCTGTCAGAGCGCGACCAAGATTCACTTCATCAGCGAACAGGTTGACGTGACCCTCGGCATGAACCAGCACCGGAACCACACCGATATCATGGAGCAGGCCCGCCAGCAGGGCTTCCTCCGGATTGATCCGGGTGGCACTGTCTGCCAGTACCCAGCAAAGTGCCGCCACTTCCCGGGAATGCTGCCACAGTTTTTCCATTTCTTTCTGCAGTATAGGCTGACGTGTCTGAAATACCTCACGGAGGGCAAATACAGTCACCAGCTGACGCGTGGTATTGGTGCCCAGCCGCACCACCGCCTCACGCACGTTACGGACATCACTGAAACCACGGTAGAGCGGACTGTTGCAGGCCCGCACCAGCTTGGCAGCCATGGCCGGGTCGGCGGTAATGGCATTGCCTATCTGTTCCGCCGTCGAGTCTTCGCTGTCGACCATGCGACGGACCTTCCAGGCGACATCCGGAACGCTGGGCAGGTAGATCTGATTGGAACGAAGCTCCGAGTAGAACTCCATCAGCAACTGGTGGTTGTCGTCTCCGTCTGCATCCTGCTCCTCGGACGCCATCTCCAGCTGCTCCATCGGCGCGGCCCGAAGCAACTGGTTGAGGATATCCTGATCAACCACGACAAATTCGCAGGTTTCCACCGCCACCACATCGTACATCCGTGGCTGCAACCGGGCGATGGCATTGAAGGACGTTTCAGTGTCTGCGGTCACCGTGGACTTACGACCGTCCGCTGACTCCAGTTCCACCACCCCCGAAAGCAGGAACAGATCCTGACCATCCCGGATGCCGCGTTCAGCCACGCGCTGGCCCGGAGAGAACGACTTGCGCTCGACCCGGCTGGCCAGTATCACCAGCTGTTCATCGGTAAGGCGTCCAAGGGGATTAAATTGCTTGAGACGGCGAACTGGCAGGCTTTCCTGGCCACCCATGAGCATGCTCCTTCAAAAGCGTGAAGTTTTTCACAGTTGCTATTGTAGCGATGCCCAGGCACTTCCACCATCGGCTTTGGTCGAAGGAGCGGTGCTGCAGCGCCTGTGGAATCTGGTATGCTTTGACTTTCGAACCAACGAAGATGAGATCACACCCCGATGCCACAGTATCGCTCCAAGACCTCCACCGCTGGCCGTAACATGGCAGGCGCCCGCGCACTCTGGCGCGCAACCGGCATGAAAAACGAAGATTTCGGCAAACCGATCATTGCGGTCGCCAACTCCTTCACCCAGTTCGTGCCCGGACATGTCCACCTCAAAGACCTCGGCCAACTGGTCTGTCGCGAGATCGAGGCCGCCGGTGGAGTGGCCAAGGAGTTCAACACCATCGCTGTGGATGACGGCATCGCCATGGGTCATGATGGCATGCTCTACTCCCTGCCGTCCCGGGAAATCATTGCCGACTCCGTCGAGTACATGGTGAATGCCCACTGTGCCGACGCCCTGGTCTGTATTTCCAACTGTGACAAGATCACACCGGGCATGCTGATGGCAGCCCTGCGCCTGAACATCCCGACCATCTTTGTCTCCGGCGGCCCGATGGAAGCGGGCAAGACCAAGCTGTCCGAGCACAAGCTCGACCTGGTGGACGCCATGGTTATCGCTGCCGATAGCAACGCCACCGACGAGGAAGTGGCCGAGTATGAGCGCAGCGCCTGTCCGACCTGCGGTTCCTGTTCCGGCATGTTCACCGCAAATTCCATGAACTGCCTGACCGAAGCCATTGGGCTTTCGCTGCCCGGCAACGGTTCTCTGCTCGCCACCCACGCTGACCGTGAAGCGCTGTTCCTCGAGGCCGGTCGCCGCATCGTCGAGAATGCCCGCCGCTATTACGAGCAAGACGATGCCAGTGTGCTGCCGCTGAGCATCGCCTCCATGGCGGCCTTTGAAAATGCGATGGTGCTGGATATCGCCATGGGCGGATCCACCAACACGATCCTGCACCTGCTGGCTGCGGCCCAGGAAGCCGGTGTGCCGTTTACCCTGAACGAGATCGACCAGCTGTCCCGCAAAGTACCCCAGCTGTGTAAGGTGGCCCCCAACTCACCGAAATACCACATGGAAGATGTCCATCGGGCTGGCGGCATCATGGGCATTCTGGGCGAACTGGACCGCGGCGGCCTGATCAGGACCGACGTCCCGACCGTTCACTGCCGCACCCTCGCCGAGGCCCTCGACAAGTGGGACATCATGCGCCAGCCAAGTCCCGACGTTATTGAAATGTACAAGGCCGGACCGGGCGGCGTTCCGACCCAGACCGCCTTCAGCCAGAACACCCGCTGGCCGTCACTGGACGGTGATCGCGCCAATGGCTGCATTCATTCCGTGGAAAACGCCTTTTCGCAGGAAGGCGGACTCGCCGTGCTCTACGGCAACATTGCCCAGGATGGCTGTGTGGTGAAAACCGCCGGCGTGGACGAGAGCATCTATGTCTTCAAGGGCAAGGCCCGGGTGTTTGAGAGCCAGGACGCCGCGGTGCAAGGCATCCTGAACGACGAAGTGCATGAAGGCGACGTTGTGATTATCCGCTACGAAGGCCCGAAAGGCGGCCCCGGCATGCAGGAAATGCTTTATCCCACCAGCTATCTGAAATCCAAGGGGCTGGGCAAGTCCTGTGCGTTGCTGACCGACGGCCGCTTCTCCGGCGGCACGTCTGGCCTCTCCATCGGGCACGCTTCTCCGGAAGCCGCTGCCGGTGGCGCTATCGGTCTGATTGAGGACGGCGACGCCATCGTGATCGACATTCCCAACCGTTCCATCAATGTCGAGCTGGATCAGCGGGAACTGGATAAACGCCGTGAGGAACGTGATGCCAAGGGCTGGAAGCCCGAGCAACCGCGGCCGCGGAAAGTCTCCGCCGCTCTCAAGGCTTACGCTCTGCTGGCCACCAGCGCCGACAAAGGCGCGGTCAGGGACCTGAGCAAGCTGGACTGATCGCTTTGCCAGGCGCCAACAGGCGCCTGGCTTTCTCATCTCAAGCCGGCAATAGTGCAACGCTGAGCCAGCCCCCCCCAAGACGTAATCCCCCCAGCGCTTAATCCGGCACCCGGTCGTCAGCCTCTTCACGTGCCTCCTGAGTCAGAGCCAGATCTGAGTCATGCTCACTGAACTCGCGGATAAAGATACCCCAGAAGGCCATGAACAGCGCCGCCACAAGCGGCCCCATGACAAAGCCGTTAATCCCAAACATGACGATGCCGCCCAGCGTGGACAGCAACACCATGTAGTCAGGCAGCTTGGTATCCCGGCCGACAAAGATCGGCCGCAGAAGGTTATCCGCCAGCCCGATCACGATGACCCCAAACGCGGTCAGCACGGCGGCGGCAACCATGTCACCAATGGCAGCGAGGTAAATCGCCACCGGCACCCAGACAATAGCCGCCCCGACCGCAGGCAGCAGGGAGACAACGGCCATCACCACCCCCCATAGCAGCGCGCCCTTGATACCCAGCACCCAGAAGATCAGCCCACCCAGGGCGCCCTGAATAATGGCAATCAGCAGGTTACCTTTCACCGTAGCCCGGGTAACCTCCGCAAACTTCGCAAACAGCAGACGCTCACGCTCATCCCCCAGGGGCAGCGCCTTGATCAGCAGTTCAACCAGGCGAGAGCCGTCCCTGAGCAGGAAGAAGGCGAGATAGACCATTAACGCCAGGCTCAGGAAAAACTGGAACGTGTTCTGACCGACGCCCAGCGCCTGTTTTGCAAGAAACTGGCTGCCCCCCACGACCGCATTGACCGCCCGCTCCCTCAGCCCGGAAAAATCGATGTCAAACTGCGACAGCAGCGACTGGATCGCGGGAAACGACTGATTGATTTTGTCGAGATACTCACCCGGCTGGAGTTCACCGCTCTGGATCTGCTGATAGAGCGAAACCCCTTCGGCCACCAGGGACGACACCAGCACAATAACCGGAATCACCACAATCACCATGCACAAGGTCAGGGTCATCAACGCCACCGTGTTGGGCCGATCCCCCACCTTGCCCCGCATCCACTGCTGAACCGGGTGAAAAATCAGGGCAATGGCCACCGCCCAGAAAATAGGCCCGGTAAATGGCTTCATCAAAAACACAAAGGCCAGTGATACCAGCACCAGCATGGCGAGAAACGTTCGCCGCTCCAGCTTTTCGTACATTCCGTGCACATCCTTCTCAATCGACGTTTCATGGGGGAAGAGCCGGACTCCGGCCCGGCTCCTAGCCTACCATGGCCCCATGGCAACGGAAGCGTTGTTGAGGGTATAGTGGTGGGTTATTGAGCAACCTCAGAACAGGTCAGGGGTTTGGATACCACAGACTTTACCATCGAGACCGCGCTGGAAGCGGCTATTTCGCTAACGCAGGTGCTGGCGGCGCGACGCCATCGACGCAAGGTCATGGGCCAGGACGTCCTGGTTCCGGGCCAGCTGGGCGAGGCCCTTCACCTGCCGCGCATCATCCGGCGCCTGCAAAGCAAGCAGATTCGCCAACGGGATCTCGGGCTGGAAGACTTCCAGAGCCTGTGGCCGACCCTGTCCGCCAGCACTCGCGACAAGGTACGCCAGAACCTGGGCTGGTACGACCCCAGCAAACTCGACTGGGACGACAAACGATCCAATCGCCGTCCACTGCCTGGCGCCGAAGACTGATCCAGAGTCCCGTCCCTACCAGAAGCCAGGCTGACTACGAATTGTCACATTACCCCCGTACATTGATACATTGCGAGGAGGAAATATCATGACCATACACGAACACTATGAAGCCACGCTGGCCCCCGGCAGTGCGGTACCAACCCTGCTATGCGGGCACTGTCAGTCCACTTTGTCACGAGCCAGAATGTTCGCCAACGACGGCGACAACCGATTTGATATCGCTTGCCAGATTGTGGCGCTGTGCCCAGCCGATGACTGTGGCGCCCTGAATTGCTGCGATGCGGCCATGGCAAAGCTGGACAATCCGCAAAGTGCGATGCAAATCGCGTCCTGAAGCAAACACCCTACGCACTGTTACGCAAACCAAACACTACTGGACGCCATCTGATTTATCCTGAGTACTTTACGACCACTCCTATTTTCATGGTCGCGCTACCACTCAGTCAGGACAGTCGATGGCATGCGAATTCTGAGAACCGACGAGGCCCGTTTTATCGGCCTCCCGGACTACCCTTTCACTCCCAACTATCTGGATGTCGAACCGGACCTGCGAATGCACTACGTCGAGCAGGGTCCCAAAGAGGCAGCCCCGGTAGTCATGCTGCACGGCGAGCCATCCTGGTCGTATCTGTACCGTCACATGATCCCCCTGGTCGCCAATGCCGGTCACCGGGTACTGGCGCCGGATCTGATCGGATTCGGAAAATCCGACAAACCGGCAGAGATGAACGCATACAGCTACGAAAGCCACATGCGCTGGCTGACCTCCTGGCTGGAAGCACTTGAGCTCACCAACATTACCCTCGTGTGCCAGAACTGGGGTTCCTTGCTGGGCCTGCGCCTGGTGGCGGAGCACCCAGACAAATTTGACCGGATCATCGTCGGCAACGGCACCCTGCCCACCGGAGAGACCCGGGTCCCGGCCGCTTTCAGTCTGTGGAAAACCTTTGCTACCTACAGCCCCTGGTTTCCGGTGAGCCGCATCGTGCAGCTGGGTACGGCCCGCGCACTCAGCACAGGGGAACTGGCTGCCTATGAGGCCCCATTCCCCACCAGCGATCACAAAGCCGGCGCACGGGCCTTCCCGAAGCTGGTGCCAAAATCGCCCCACGACCCGGTCAGCGAGGCCAACAGGATCGCCTGGCAGGCGCTGGAGAAGTGGCGCAAACCGTTTATCACCTGTTTCAGCAGTGGCGACCCGATTACCCGTGGCGGTGACCGTCATATGCAAAGACGCATTCCCGGTGCGCATGGGCAGCCCCACATCACACTCCGTGGTGGCCATTTCCTGCAGGAAGATTCCCCAACCGCGTTTGCCCGCATCATCACGGATGCCTGCAAAGCGGAGTTGAACCCGGCATCCGCCGCCTAGCCAAACACCGTCACGGTCTGACAACTGAGCGCCTTGCCATTGAGAACTACTTCGACCTCAATATGTGCAGGCCCCCCGGCATCACAGGGCCAACAAAGGAAACCTGCAGCAGCCGACAGCCCACGGAAGGTCGCACGCCTCCCCCAACTGCCTGGAAACGTGAGAGTATTATCGGCCGTGGCCGCAATCAGCGGCACAAACGCCATAAAAAATCCCGGGGACAAAAACCCCCAGCCAACCCGAACCTGGCCCTCGCCATAAGACTGGCCCGGCATCTACCTATGCCCGCGCGGCCGTTTTACGTATTAAAGCGTCGTTAAAGCGGCTATAATGTCGCCAGCTTGCATCATCCATTGATGCCTTACCTACCTTCCGAATCCCGAGTATTTCGATGTCAACACAATCTTTTGCCGAGCTCGGCCTTGATGCGTCCGTTTTGGAGGCCGTCACTGCCATTGGCTATGAAACCCCTTCTCCAATCCAGGCCCAGGCCATCCCCGTACTGTTAAAAGGCGAAAACCTGCTGGGTATCGCCCAAACCGGTACCGGTAAGACCGCTGCCTTTGCCCTGCCGCTGCTGAGCCGCATCGATGCGACGTCTAACGCGCCGCAAATCCTTGTTCTGACACCGACCCGGGAATTGGCCATTCAGGTTGCGGAGGCATTCAACAGCTACGCCAGCCATTTCCGCAACTTCCATGTTCTGCCCATCTACGGCGGCCAGGACTTCTATCCGCAGCTCAAGGCCCTGAAACGCGGCGCCCAGGTCATCGTTGGCACCCCCGGACGGACACTTGACCATTTGCGTCGTGGCACCCTGAAACTGGATGCCCTGTCGTCGCTTGTTCTCGACGAAGCCGACGAAATGCTGCGCATGGGCTTTATCGACGACGTCGAAGCCATCCTCGCTGCAACGCCGGACGACTGCCAGCGCGCGCTGTTCTCGGCGACCATGCCAGGCCAGATTCGTAAGGTGGCCCAGACTTACCTGAGCAATGCCCAGGAAGTGAAGATTGAAAGCCAGACCCGGACCGTGGATCGCATTTCCCAGTTCATGCTGCCGGTCTACGCCGAGCGCAAGCTGGATGCCCTGACCCGCATCCTTGAGGTGGAGCCCTTCGACGCCGCCATCATCTTCGTTCGAACCAAGGCCGAGACTGCTCTGCTGGCCGATAAGCTCGCCGCTCGCGGCCATGCTGTTGCCCCGCTGAATGGCGATCTTAACCAGCGCCAGCGCGAACAGACCGTGGAAGACCTCAAACGCGGCAAGAAAGACATTGTGATCGCAACCGACGTTGCCGCCCGAGGCCTCGACGTACCGCGGATCACCCACGTCATCAACTATGACGTCCCCTACGACAGCGAAGCCTACATCCACCGGGTTGGTCGTACCGGTCGTGCCGGTCGTACCGGCAAGGCCATCCTGCTGGTGACCCCTCGCGAGCGCAGCTGGCTGCGGACGCTGGAGCGCGCCACCAACTCACCGATGGAAGCCTACGAGCTGCCGTCTCCGGCGGATCTGCAGAAGCTGCGGGAACAGCAGTTTGAAACCCAGCTGCTGGCGTTTGTGGACGATCCCAAGCTGGCCAAAGCCATGGCCCTGCTGGATGAGATTGCCGAGCGCAATGACATGGATATCGCCATGATCGCAGGCGCTCTGGCCTGTGGTATGGAAGCCGCCCAACCTGGCGCTCTGCCGCTGGAGCAGCCAGCAGCGCTGCCGATTCCCAGCGCGGCGCCGAAACAGCGTGAACGTCGGGGCGGACGCCCGGGTGAACATCGCCGGGGCCCGAAGCCTGGTGGCTTCAAGAACAAATCCGGCTATCGCAAAGATGGTAAGAGCCGCCCGCCCCGTCCTGGTGGCAACAAGGGCAAGCCGGCAGCGCGTCAGCCTGACCGCAACCGCTGATAGACGACAAAACTGTAGTCGTATGGATTGTTATCGGACGCGGAGAAATCCTCCCGTCCGATTTCTTCCCACTCATCCCAGTTTATTTCCGGGAAGCAGGCATCTCCTGCCACTTCCGCATGAACCTGGGTGATGTACATCCGGTCGACCAGCGGCAACGCCTCGGCATAAATCTGACTGCCACCGATCACCATCACTTCCTCGATACCATCCAGCTCAGCCTGAGCCTCTGCCTGCACCAGCGCGGCGTCCAGCGAGCCCGCAGCCCGCGTTCCCGGCACTGCCTGCCAGCCTTCATTGCGTGAAATCACCACATTGAGGCGCCCCGGCAGAGGTCGGCCAATGGAATCCCAGGTCTTGCGACCCATAATGATCGGCTTGCCCATGGTTACCTGCTTGAAATAACGCAGGTCCTCCGGCAAATACCACGGCAACGCATTGTTGCGGCCAATGACCCGGTTACGGGCCATGGCGACGATCAGGGCTTTTCTCATAACGCTCTCCGGATCAGATGGCGATGGGCGCGCGAATCAGCGGCCAGGGCTCGTAACCCTCGAATTCAAAATCTTCCAACTCATAGTCAAAGATACTGCCCGGCCGACGACGAATGACCAGTTTCGGCAGTGCCCTTGGCTCACGCCGGAGCTGCTCAAACACAATCTCGTCGGTCAGGTGATTCTGATACAAATGACAGTCACCAAAGGTATGCACAAATTCTCCGACCTCCAGATCACACTGCTGGGCAATCATGTGGGTCAGCAGGCTGTACGAGGCAATATTGAACGGCACGCCGAGAAACAGGTCCGCACTGCGCTGGTAAAGCTGACAGGACAGGCGGCCATCCGCGACGTAGAACTGGAACAGGCAGTGGCAGGGAGCGAGTGCCATTCTCCCCTGCTCCACATTCGCCTGAGGACCAATGGACTCATCCGGCAGTTCCGCAGGGTTCCAGGCCGATACGATCAGGCGACGGGAATTAGGCTTGCTGCGAATCTGCTCAATCAGCTCGCTGATCTGGTCAACAACGGTGCCATCAGGGCACTGCCAGCTGCGCCACTGCTTGCCATAGATCGGCCCCAGCTCGCCATTGTCCAGAGCCCATTCGTTCCAGATCGACACCTTCCGCTCTTTCAGCCAGTTATTGTCCGTGGACCCCTTGAGGAACCACAACAGCTCGTAAATGATGCTGCGCAGGTGAATCTTCTTTGTCGTCACCAACGGAAAGCCCTCAGCCAGATCGAACCGGATCTGGCGACCAAATACCGAGCGGGTACCAACCCCGGTGCGGTCCCCGCGATCGCTTCCGTGATCAACAACGTCCTTCATCAGGTCGAGATAGGCCTTCATTTCGCATCTCTCCGGTAAGCAAACAGTACCAGCGCGAGGCCGGCAATGATCATTGGCAAGGACAGCAGCTGCCCCATGGTGACCCAGTCAAATGCAATGTAGCCCAGCTGGGTATCCGGCTGACGCACAAACTCCACCAGGAAACGGAAGGATCCATACAGCGTCAGGAACAGTCCGGATACCGCCATTCGCGGGCGCGGCCTGGCGGAAAACCACCACAACACCACAAACAGCACGACCCCCTCGAGAGCAAACTGATACAACTGGGATGGGTGACGGGCCAACTGGTCAGGCGCATGGGGAAAGACCATGCCCCAGGGCACATCCGTGGTACGCCCCCACAGCTCGCCGTTTATAAAGTTACCAATGCGGCCCGCACCCAGCCCAACCGGCACCAGCGGCGCAATAAAGTCGGCAAGCTGAAAGAAGGTTCGCCCGATCTTGCGACCGTACCACCACATGGCCGTCATCACCCCCAACAGTCCGCCGTGGAAAGACATCCCGCCTTCCCAGACCCGGAATAGCCAGAGTGGATCCTGCAGAAACTGGTCGAAGTTATAGAACAGCACATAGCCGAAACGACCACCAAAGATCACCCCCAGGGCAATGTAGAACAGCAGGTCACCCATCTGCTCCTCAGTAATCGGCGACCAGGGCTTGCGAGCGCGGATACGGCCAAGCCACCAACCCACCACAAAACCGACCAGGTAGGTCAGTCCGTACCAGTGAATCTTCAGCGGTCCCAGCTGGATGGCGACCGGGTCAAACTGGGGATGACGAAGCATCGAAAACCTCTTTGGTTCAGAACAGGAAGCGAATACCGATAATGATCAGCATGAGCGCAAATATCCGTTTCAGCAGAGCCGCATCCAGGCGGTGCGCCAGATTAGCGCCGAAACGGGCAAACAGGACACTGGTCAGCACAATGCCCACCAGCGCGGGCAAATAGATATAACCCAGACTCATCTCCGGCAGCTGGGCGTTCTGCCAACCGGTCAACACATTGGTGGAAGCGCCGGCAATGGCAATCGGCAAACCACAGGCCGCGGAGGTCCCCACCGCCTGCTGCATGCGGACATTACACCAGCTCAGGAACGGTACCGTCAGTGTGCCTCCGCCGATACCGAAGATGGCGGAAGCCCAGCCAATGCCCGCCCCCGCGCCAACCAGCCCGCCGGTACCCGGGACATCCCGCTCAGGCTTGGGGTCGACGCCGAGCAGCATTTTCAACGCAACCAGAATAACAAACACGCCGATGATCAACTCCAGCGCCCGACCGCTCAGCAAAGAGGCCGTCCAGGCCCCCACCATGGCGCCAACAACAATACCTGCCGTCATTGGCCGAAACACATCCCAGCGCACACCGCCTTTGGCGTGATGGGACCGCACTGAACTGATGGACGTGAACACGATGGTTGCCAGAGACGTACCCACGGCCAGATGGACAGCCACCCCGGGGTCAACGCCCTGCAGCCCGAAACTGAAGATCAGTACCGGCACGATCACCAGACCGCCGCCAATACCGAACAGCCCCGCCAGGGTTCCGGCAAAAGCGCCCAATACCAGATAGATTACAAACAGAGTCACCAGCGTCATTCGACTTCACATCCTGCCAACGTCGGGAAGGCTGGTATGATACACAAGCAAGGCCGTGATTATCATCTCTGGCCTCATTACCAATCTCTTCGCAGCCCCAAGGATTTGCCCAGATGTGCCTGATTGTCTTTTCGCTTGGCCAGCACCCGGACTTCCCCTTGGTGGTCGCCGCCAACCGCGATGAATTCCACCAGCGGCCAACCGCCGCCATGCACTGGTGGCCAGAAGACAATGTTCTTGCCGGGCAGGATTTGCAATCCCGGGGCACCTGGCTCGCGGTTTCCCGTGACGGGGCAGTGGCGGCCGTGACCAATGTCCGGGAAGGCACGCCGGAATCCGGACAGCGCTCCCGGGGCGAACTGCCATTGCGGGCATTGGTTACCGGGCACCACTCGATGCACCATGCACTGGCCAATGAGCCCGGCGCCTACTCCGGTTTCAATCTGATTCATCTTGCCCCTGGCTCAGGCTGGTACTACAGCAACCGCGACGCCCACCCCGGCCGCCACATTCATCGCGGTATCTTTGGCCTCAGCAACCACCTGCTGCAAAGTCCCTGGCCCAAGCTGCTGCGATTGCGCAATTCCGTGGCAACCCGACTGTCGCGGGAGCGCAATCACGATACCCGGGCCCTGCACGAGGACCTGATCACGCTCCTGCAGGACACCACACCCGCGCCAGACTCAGCGCTGCCCGACACAGGGGTCGGCGTAGCCACGGAGCGCTTCCTGTCACCAGCTTTTATCTGTGCACCGACCTACGGCACACGCGCCAGCACCATTGTTACCCTGCGCCGTGACGGCGAGATGACCGTCACTGAGCAGTCGTGGACACCGGAAGGGACCAGTGACGGCCAACGAGTGTTCTGCTGGCAGCGGGAACCTCTGATATAATCCGCGCAATTCCGTCGATCAACCGGAGAACCGGCATTATGGCTGACCAGCCAAGCACAACATCCATCGCCGACTTTGAAAAATCCCTCAACGATCTCGAGCAATTGGTAAGGGATCTGGAACAGGGCGAGCTGTCCCTCGAGCAGTCCCTGAGCGCTTTTGAACGTGGCGTCAAGCTGACCCGAACCTGTCAGCAGGCACTGAAATCCGCCGAGCAGCGGATTGAACAACTGGTACAGCTGGAAGATGGCGGCCTGCAAACCAAACCTTTTACTCCGGACGACACGCTCTGATGCAGGACACGCCCACCCTTGCCCTGACCTTTCTTGAAGGCTGCCAGGCTCAGGTCGACACTGAACTGGAACGACTGCTGAGTGACAGCCCGGCGCCTTCCCTGCGTCTGCAGGAAGCGATGTCCTATAGCCTTCTAGGCGGCGGCAAGCGCATCCGTCCCGCGCTCTGCCTGGCAGCCGCCCAGGCCATGGGCCAGGATGCCGGCAAGGCCCTGGTTCCGGCCTGCGCAGTGGAGGCCATCCACGCCTATTCCCTGGTCCACGACGACCTCCCAGCGATGGATGATGATGACCTTCGGCGTGGACGCGCCACGGTCCATATCGCCTTTGATGAGGCGACGGCCATCCTGGCCGGCGATGCCCTGCAAACCTGCGCGTTTGGCTGGCTGGCCGAGGCACCGGGACTGAGTGACGCTACCCGCCTCCGCATGGTCTCGGAGCTTGCCCGCGCCAGTGGCCAGGCCGGTATGGTTGGCGGTCAGGCCATTGACCTGGCTTCAGTCGGAAAATCCCTGACCATTGACGCCCTCGAAACCATGCACCGCCACAAGACCGGCGCACTGATCGAAGCCAGCGTTCGCCTGGGCGCAATGACCGCAGACCCGGCATCTGCTGACCAGTTGGAACGGCTGACCGACTATGCCCGGGCCCTTGGTCTGGCCTTCCAGGTTCAGGACGACCTGCTGGATATCGAAGGGGACACCGAGATTATCGGCAAACCACAGGGCTCAGACCTTGCCCGTGACAAGCCCACCTATCCGGCCCTGCTGGGCATTGACGGTGCCAGAGCACACCTGACCACCCTGCTGCACCGGGCACTGGAGCAGCTGGATGGCTTTGGTGCGGACGCCGACCCATTGCGGGCCATCGCCAACTACATCGTGGTACGTTCCCACTAAGCGCTTTACAGGCCCAGCACGTCGAACATGCAACATTCGGTATGAAAGTCCCACCCTTCATCCCGTATAATACGACGTTGGCATTGTGTAACAGCTGAACCACCGGAAAAGACCAAGCGAATGCAGGACACTTACACCTTCAAGGAAATCCCGCCCCAGCGCCCCAATACCCCGCTGCTGGACCGGATTGATACGCCCGACCAGCTTCGCCTGCTGTCCGCCGATCAGTTGCCTCAACTGGCCCGGGAACTCCGCTCCTTCCTGCTGTGGTCCGTTGGGCAGACCGGCGGCCACTTCGGAGCCGGGCTGGGGGTTCTCGAGCTGACCGTTGCCCTCCACTATGTGTTTAATACTCCGGAGGACCGGCTGGTCTGGGATGTTGGCCACCAGGCCTACCCCCACAAGATCCTGACCGGCCGTCGTGAGCGTATGGGCAGCATCCGTCAGAAGGGTGGCCTGGCAGGCTTTCCGAAACGGGGTGAGAGCGATTACGACACCTTCGGCGTCGGTCATTCCAGCACCTCCATCAGCGCCGTTCTGGGCATGGCCGTTGCTGCCAAAATGCAGCAGAGCCCCCGCAAGAGCATCGCGGTGATCGGTGACGGCGCGATGACCGCCGGCATGGCCTTTGAGGCCCTGAATCACGCGGGCCATCTGCGCGCCAACATGCTGGTGATCCTGAACGACAACGACATGTCGATTTCCCATAACGTGGGCGGCCTGTCGAACTACTTCGCCAAGCTGCTGGCCAGCCGCACTTACAACCAGATGCGAGATGGCAGCAAACGGGTACTCCAGGGCGCCCCCAACCTGATGGCGTTGGCCCGCAAGACCGAAGAACACGTCAAGGGCATGATTTCTCCTGGCACCCTGTTCGAGGAGCTGGGCTTTAACTATATCGGCCCGATCGACGGCCATGACCTGCCCTTGTTGGTGGAAACCCTGGAAAACATCTGCGAACTGGATGGCCCCCAGTTCCTTCACGTTGTGACTAAGAAAGGCAAGGGCTTCGCGCCGGCCGAGGCTGATCCGATCGGCTATCACGCCATCAACAAGATTGACCCGGCACCGGAAAAGAAGCCGACAGCGGTGGCCGCCAAGGCCCCAGCCAGCCCCAAGTACGCCAACATCTTCGGCCAGTGGCTGTGCGATGCCGCCGAGCAGGATCCACGGGTGGTCGGCATCACGCCGGCCATGTGTGAAGGCTCTGACCTGGTCGCCTTCTCCCGCCGTTTTCCTGAGCGTTACTATGACGTCGCCATCGCCGAACAACATGCCGTCACCCTGGCCGCCGGGATGGCCTGCGATGGCGCCAAGCCGGTAGTGGCCATCTATTCCACCTTCCTGCAGCGGGGCTATGACCAGCTGGTGCACGACGTTGCCATCCAGAACCTGGACGTACTCTTTGCGATCGACCGCGCCGGACTGGTCGGCGAAGACGGCCCTACCCACGCCGGCGCCTTCGACATCAGCTACCTGCGCTGCATTCCCAACATAGTGGTCATGACGCCCTCGGACGAGAACGAGACCCGCCAGCTACTGCACACCGGACTGCTCCACGCAGGCCCCGCCGCCGTCCGCTACCCGCGGGGAAGCGGCCCTGGCAGCGAGATCCAGGCGCAACTCCAGGCCTTGCCTCTTGGCAAGGGGCGCCGGGTACGTGAAGGCAAGCGCGTTGCCATTCTCAATTTCGGAACCCTGCTGTCAACTGCACTGACGGCCGCCGAAGCGCTTGATGCCACCGTAGCGGACATGCGTTTCGTCAAACCGCTGGATGAAGCCCTGACGCGGGAACTGGCCGATGAACACGACCTGCTGGTGACTCTGGAAGAAAACACCATCGCCGGCGGCGCAGGCAGCGCGGTAGCGGAATATCTGAACCAGCAAGGCATCGTCCAGCCCATCCTGCACCTGGGGCTGCCCGACCGCTTTATTGATCATGGAAAACACAGTGAGTTGCTGACCGAGTGCGGCCTGGACGCCGCTGGCGTGCTTGCAGCCATCGAGCGACGGCTGGAATTGATGTCCGCGGGTCAATCCCTGCAGGCTGTCCGATAAGCCTGCAGGCGCAGCCTGCTGAGATCAGGCCGGATCGTCGTCCTGATGGGTTTCGAGCCAATGCCCCAGCTTGCTCTGCTTGGTGTTGAGGTAGCCTTCATTGTGCGGATTTCGGCCAACGTGCAGGGGAACCCGCTCAACAATATCGATGCCGTAGGATTGCAGTGCGGCAACTTTACGAGGGTTGTTGGTCATCAGCTTCAGGCTGGAGATACCCAGGTGGGAAAGCATGTCGCGACACATGCTGTAGTCCCGCAGATCTGCCGCAAAGCCCAGCTTTTCATTGGCTTCCACGGTGTCAGCACCCTGATCCTGCAAGTGGTAGGCGCGAATCTTGTTCAGCAGACCAATACCGCGACCTTCCTGGCGCAGGTACAAAAGAATCCCCCGACCTTCCCGGGCAATGCTGCGAAGCGCCTCTTCAAGCTGATAACCACAGTCACACCGCATACTGTACAACGCGTCGCCAGTCAGGCATTCCGAATGGGTGCGCGCCAGCATCGGCTCATCACTGTCCAGCTCCCCCAGAGTCAGAGCAACATGCTCCTTCCCGGTGTCGGGTTCCTCGAAACCGTGCATATCGAAAACACCAAAGGGTGTCGGCAACCGGCAGGTCTGAACATAGCGAACAGCCACAGCGAATCCTCGTGGTCAATTTCAGTAGGTCGCGCATTTTAGCAGAAGGGCGGGAATTGGCGTAGTAGTACAATCCCTTCAGCAGGGAATGGCCCCAATCTACGTGACGTCAGCCACCCGTTGCGTTCATGAAACGAAGGATTTGTGGCTCATCCTTGAGATCGAAGTGGTGACGCTCCGGCTTGATCGCCATGGCATCATGGAGCAGTTGACGAACTCTGGCGTCCACCTCAGCCGCGGACGGGTCGCCCTCGCGAATGGCCGCCCGCAGGTCAACAGAATGCTCGTTACCGAGGCACAGCAGTAACCGCCCCTCGGTGGTTACCCGCACCCGGTTACAGTCTCCACAGAAGTTATGGCTATGGGGAGAAATAAAGCCAATGCGAACCTGCTCGCCGGGAATACGGTAATAGCGGGATGGTCCGCCGGTTTCATCGGCCACAGCTTCCAGCGAAAATTCCTGCCGGATCCGCGCCCTGACCTCGTCACTCGACATGTACGCTTCGGCACGGTCGTGATCCGATATCTGCCCCAACGGCATTTCCTCGATAAAGGTCAGGTCCAGCCCCCGCTTCAGAGCAAAACGGACCAGCGGCAATATCTCATCGTCGTTGCGCCCCTTGAGTATGACCGCATTCAGCTTGGTATGCTCAAAGCCCGCATCCCGGGCCGCCTGAATACCCGCCAGCACCCGACCTAGCCGGCCGGTGCGGGTGAGATCGTGAAAGCGGCCCTCGTCCAGGCTGTCGAGGCTGATATTGAGACGGTCAACTCCCGCCTCCCTGAGCGGGGCGGCCAGGTCCTGCAAACGACCGCCATTGGTGGTCATACACAGCTCATCCAGCCCGGGCAACGCCCTGATCTGGCGCGCCAGACCAACGATGCCGGGTCGCACCAGGGGCTCGCCACCGGTGAGGCGGATCTTGCGCACACCGCAGGCCACCAGGTTGCGCGCAACAATCAGCAACTCCTCAAGGGACAGCACCTGGGCCTTGGGCAGAAATGTCATCTCTTCCGCCATGCAGTAGACACACCGAAAATCACAGCGATCCGTTACCGACAGCCTGACATAGGTCACCTGGCGGCCAAAGTTATCGATAAGCGGTGCTGCAGTTGCCATGGTCAATGTCCTGTCAGGATTCCGCCTGCCAGTGGCCACTGCGGCCACCCTTCTTTTCAAGCAACCGGACCTGCTCTACCACCATCCCCCGGTCAACGGCCTTGCACATATCGTAGAGGGTCAGGGCCGCGACACTGGCGGCTGTGAGCGCTTCCATCTCCACACCGGTTGTCGCAGCCAGTTTGCAGGTGGCCTCAATATGCACCGCGGCGGGGTCAGACTGAGGCGTCAGCTCCACCTTGACCGACGTCAGGTTGAGCGCATGGCAGAGCGGGATGAGTTCATGGGTTTTCTTTGCCGCCATGATTCCGGCAATGCGGGCCACGGCCAGCACGTCGCCCTTCGGATGCGCGCCATCAATAATCATTGCCAGGGTTTCCGGGGCCATGCGGATCAACGCTTCCGCGGTTGCTTCCCGCTCGGTAACCGCCTTCGCGGTTACATCCACCATCCTGGCGGCACCCTTGTCATCGAGATGGGTCAGTTTGCTCACTCGTTCCTGCGCTCCTGAAAAATTAGCCTTGCTTGTCATTCTCCCAGCATACCAGATGCTGAACTCACCACCAGCTACTGATACCCGCACACCCCTGGCCACCGCACTGCTGGGCCACTGCGATATCGTCCGTGGCCATACCCCCAAGAGCATACAGCGGTATCGACGCTTGTGCTGCCAAGGCCTGAAAACGGGACCAGCCAATCGGATCAGCATCAGGATGGGAGCTGGTGGCCTGAACCGGCCCCAGGGTGGCATAGTCGGCCCCGAGGGCGACCGCATGGGCGAGCTCTTCCGCATTGTGGCAGGAAACACCCAGCCAGACGCCTTCCGGAACAGGCCTGCACGTCAGTTGGCTGGCCTCGGCCCAGGACAAATGAATCCCATCCGCCGCCACCGGCTCCAGACGCTGCACACCACCATGAAGGATCAGCGACACGCCCATTTCACGACAGAGATTACGAGCGCTCAGGGCCAGTTCGCGGTAATCGGAATCCCCCAGCCAGGGCGCCCTCAGAATAACCATTCCGGGACGCTGCTGCTCCAACTGGCCCTCAAGGTGACGAAGCCCGTCGACCAGATTGCCGAAAACACCGGAGATCGCCAGGTACGGCGGCAGCTTGAGAGCCCGGATAATGGGTCTGTTGGCCGCAGGAAAATCCTCATCCTGCAATGTGTCCACCGCCATCCAGTCAACGGGCTGCCCCTCCCGGCCGACCGGCTCGCCCTCAACCGCTGAGGTCCGCCACACGTCCAGCAACACCCGCTTGTCGCCATAGTCATGGCGAATCGCAATGACCGGGCTCAGTGACTCGGGGGGCACCCGCAGCCCCGTTTCCTCATCGATCTCCCGGACCAGCGCTGCCTGCACGGTTTCTCCGGGCTCGACCTTGCCACCGGGAAACTCCAGCAGCCCACCCTGGTGAACGTGATCCGGGCGCCGGGCAATCAATACCCGGCTACCACGGACGATGACAGCAACCGCAACATGCACTTCTTTCATGACTCAGGTCCGATACTCGGCATTGATGGTCACGTAATCGTGAGAGAAATCACAGGTCCATACCCGCTCGCGAACAGCCCCCCGCTTCAGGCTGATGCCAATGGTGATTTCTTCCCGATCCATCACGGCCTGGCCGCGCTCCTCACTGTAGTCATCCGCCCGCCCCCCATTGCGAACCAGGCAAACGTCACCAAGCCAGATTTCAATGGCGTTCAGATCCATGCCCTCAACGCCGGCCCGGCCAACCGCCGCAAGGATACGCCCCCAGTTAGGGTCCGAGGCGTAAAGCGCGGTCTTCACCAGGGGCGAATGGGCAACGGTGTAAGCCACCGCCAGCGCCTCGTCCTGGCTGGCGGCTTCGCTGACATCGAGGGTCACAAACTTGGTCGCCCCTTCACCGTCGCGAACAATCGCGTGGGCGAGTTCCATAAACACGTCCGCCAGTGCAGCCCTGAACGGCGGCAGACAGGGGCTGTCTGTGGTGATGAGCTCGCCTCCGTTCTGACCGGTGGCCACCAGCATGCAGGCATCGTTAGTCGAGGTGTCGCTATCGATGGTGATCCGGTTGAACGACTGGTCTCCCAGCTCAGCGACAAGCGTCTGCAGCAACCCCGGCTCGATATTGGCGTCCGTCGCCACGAAACCGAGCATGGTGGCCATGTTCGGACGGATCATCCCGGCACCTTTGCTGATTCCGGAAATAGCGATGACCTGATCGCCGACCTTCACCTGCCGCGAGGCTCCCTTGGGGCGGGTATCGGTGGTCATGATCCCGGCAGCCGCCTGCGCCCAGTTTCCTGCGGACAGATCCGCCAGAGCCGCTGGCATCGCCGCAACCAGCTTATCGACGGGCAGGCTTTCACCGATCACACCGGTGGAAAACGGCAAGACCTCAGCGGCGGCCACGCCAACCTCACCTGACAGCGCAGAACAGCAACGCAGAGCATCGTTCAGGCCCTGCTCGCCGGTACCGGCATTGGCGTTACCGGTATTGATCAGGAGGTAGCGCGGGGCAGCTTCCGCCAGATGCTGCCGCGCCACCGTGACCGGCGCTGCACAGAACTGGTTGGTGGTAAATATACCCGCCACACGGCTACCTTCCGCCAGCTCAAACACCACCAGATCCTTTCGCCCTGGCTTTTTGATGCCCGCACTGGCAATACCGAGACGAACCCCTGCCACGGGGAAAAACTCCGGTAACGTTCCTGGCCCTACCGCCATCTTGGTTCTCCTGTTCCTGCTTGCAGCCGCCTTACCGGCCATAAACGAAAAACCCGCAACCCGAGGAAACTCAGGATGCGGGCCATGATCCTCACGATTTGATCAGCTGACTTTACCGTGACACTGCTTGTATTTCTTGCCAGACCCGCAGGGACAGGGCTCATTTCGTCCCACTTTTCGCTCCTGGCGGACAAAGGTATCCGGCGTTCCCGGCGCCGCTGAGGACTCACCCTCCGGTCCCGGTGCCGCCTTCTGGGCAGCCCCACCCTCGTCATGACGCATCCGCGCAGAAGCCAGCTCCCGCTCCAGAGCTTCCTTGCGGCGACGTTCAACCTCTTCCATCTCCTCCCGGCTCTGCACCTTGACGTGGCACAGCACTCGGGTGACATCCCGCTTCATGGCATCCAGCATGGATTCAAACAGGTTAAACGCTTCACGCTTGTATTCCTGTTTAGGATTCTTCTGCGCATAACCCCGCAGGTGAATACCCCGGCGCAGGTGATCCATATTGGACAGATGTTCCTTCCAAAGTGTATCCATCACCTGCAGGAAGACCTGCTTTTCGAAGCGGCGCATGGACTCTGCACCCACAATGCTCTCTTTGCCGGCGTAAACCGTCACAATCTCATCGAGAATCTTCTGACGCAGGCTTTCTTCGTAGAGCTTGCTGTCTTCGTCCAGCCACTTCTGAACGGGCAGTTCAACCGCCATCTCCGACTGCAGTTGCGCTTCGAGACCGGCCACATCCCATTGTTCAGGCATGCTCTGAGGCGGAATAAATTCACTCACCAGCGAATCAACCACGTCTTCGCGGATGCTGGCTACCATGTCGGATACATCTTCCGACGCCATCACTTCGTTCCGCTGCTCGTAGATCACGGTACGCTGATCATTGGCGACATCATCGTACTCAAGCAGCGTTTTCCGCATATCGAAGTTGCGGCCTTCGACCTTGCGCTGTGATTTTTCGATAGCGTTGGTCACCATCCGATGCTCGATGGCCTCGCCCTTCTTCATTCCCATAGCCTGCATCAGGCTCTTGACCCGGTCCGGGGCAAAAATCCGCATCAGGTTGTCTTCGAGGGACAGGAAGAAACGAGAGGAACCAGGGTCGCCCTGACGACCGGCACGTCCCCGCAACTGGTTATCAATGCGGCGGGATTCATGACGCTCGGTGCCAATGATATGCAGGCCGCCGGCTTCAAGCACCTGACCATGACGTTCAGTCCAGGCCGCCTTGATCTTGGCAACCTCTTCCTCACTTGGATTCTCGAGTTCAGCGACCTCAAACTCCCAGTTACCGCCAAGTACGATATCCGTACCCCGGCCAGCCATGTTGGTCGCAATGGTAACCGCGCCAGGACGTCCGGCCTGAGCGATGATATGGGCTTCACTCTCGTGCTGCTTGGCGTTGAGGATCTTGTGCTCAATGCGGGCCTTCTTGAGCAACATCGACAGCAGCTCGGAGGCTTCAATGGAGGCAGTACCGACCAGGATCGGGCGGCCCTCCGCCATCACATCCTTGACCTCGTCAATGATGGCGTGGAACTTCTCTTCCTGAGTCAGGTAAACCAGATCGTTATAATCAATACGCTGAATCGGCCGGTTTGGCGGAATGACGACCACATCAAGGCCGTAGATCTGGCGGAATTCGAAGGCCTCAGTATCAGCCGTACCGGTCATGCCGGCAAGCTTGTCATAGAGGCGGAAATAGTTCTGGAAGGTGGTTGAAGCCAGGGTCTGGCTTTCGGCCTGAATCTTGACCCCTTCCTTGGCTTCGACCGCCTGGTGCAGCCCTTCACTCCAGCGACGCCCCGGCATGGTACGGCCGGTATGTTCGTCAACGATGACGACCTGACCACCCTGAACGATGTAATCAACGTCCTTCTGGAAGAGGTGATGCGCCCGCAGGGCAGAGTGAACGTGATGCAACAGACTCAGGTTGGTAGCCGAGTATAGGCTTTCGCCCTCTTTCAGCAAGTCAGCCGCAAGCAGCAGTTCTTCAACCTTTTCGTGACCGGCTTCTGTGAGCTCTACCTGGCGGGACTTCTCGTCTATGACGAAATCGCCTTCCGGCTCGCCGTCTTCCTGCGGCTCTCCGCGAACCAGATTCGGCACCATGGCGTTGACCGCCTGATACAGCCGTGAGCTGTCTTCGGCGGCACCGGAAATAATCAGTGGTGTCCGCGCCTCATCGATCAGGATCGAGTCCACCTCATCGACAATCGCAAAGTTCAGGCCGCGCTGCATTTTGTCGGCAGCACTGAATGCCATGTTGTCCCGCAGGTAATCGAAACCGAATTCGTTGTTGGTACCGTAGGTTATGTCAGCCTGGTACGCAGCCCGCTTTTCCTCCGGCGACTGACCGGCGACAATCACCCCAACCTGCAGCCCGAGGAAGTTGTAGAGCTTACCCATCCATTCGGCATCCCGCCGGGCCAGGTAGTCGTTCACGGTGACGACATGAACGCCTTTGCCGCTGAGGGCATTGAGGTAAACCGCGCTGGTCGCAACCAGAGTTTTACCTTCACCGGTCTTCATCTCGGAAATCCGGCCCTCATGGAGGGTAATACCACCAATCAACTGAACGTCGTAGTGGCGCATGCCCATGCAACGGCGGCTGGCCTCACGAACCGTGGCAAAGGCTTCCGGAAGCAATGCATCGAGGGATTCGCCTTCCTCAACGCGGCGGCGGTACTCAACCGTTTTCCCTTGCAATTCGGTGTCGGACAACCCACCCAGCGCCTCTTCAAGCTCATTGATGCGCATGACTTCCTTGCGCATTCTTTTGATCTCTCTGGCGTTTTTACTGCCGAACATCTTCGTTGCAAGTTTTCTGAACATAAAACACTGCTTCTTTGATTAAACGGAGGAAGCGGGCATTCTAACCTTATTTTGCGAAAGGAAAAAAGGCAGCGGGCACAGAACTGCTCTGGACAGGGGAAGGAATCGGGGAAAGGGCCAGCCGTTAACGGCTGGCGCGCTGAATATAGTGCTCGGGGTTTTCGGACTTACCGTCACGCAACACTTCGAAATGCACATGAGGCCCGGTAGAACGACCGGTACTGCCCATGAGGGCCACGGTCTGGCCTTTCTGGACCACATCTCCGACCTGCACGCTGATGGTCTTGCAGTGACCGTAGCGAGTCACCAGACCATCGCCATGATCCACTTCCACCAGATTGCCATAACCGCTTCGCTCACCGGCGTAGGTCACGACCCCGGCTGCAACCGCTATGATATCGCTGCCATCCTTGCCGGCCAGGTCCACACCGGCGTGCCACGCCCGCCGACCGGTAAACGGATCGGAACGGTAGCCATAACGGGACGACAACCAACCCCAGGTTATCGGTCGACCCGCAACAAAACGCTCGTCCTCGAGACGCTTGTGAGAGATCAGGGTATCCAGAAGATTCAGCTGCTGCTCCCGATCCTCAATCCGACGCTCCAGCTGACCAATCATCTGCTCAAGCTCGGGCGCCTGAAACGATTCGCCAACCAGACCGTCTTCCGGCCCACCCACCGCAGCGGGCTGGTCGAAGTCAAACTCCTCACTGGCAACCAGACCGGATTCAACCAGTCGCTGCCCCATGGCATCCAGACGCAGCAATCGCCCCTGCATCTCGCCAAGCCTCAGGGTGAGCGCATCAACCTGCTGTCCAGACAGCGTGCGCAACGCTTCGAGCTCCTCACGCTGGGTGTCGAGACGGGACTGCCATTGCTCCACGACCGGGCCAGAGACCCGAACGGTTGAGGTCTCGGGCTGACCGCTTGCAAGCCGATAGCCAAGCCAGGCCGCGCTTGCCGCAATGCCAAGGATACATGCGAAAATCAGCAGTGCCACGGGCAGACTGACCGGAACGACACGGGATTGGCCATGTCGCTTTCCAACAATAATAATATTCATGCCATTATCTGGGTTCATACAGGAGCCGCCATCGTCGTCCTTGTCGTCAGCGCCCTGTCGTATTACTGAAACTGCCGGGCTTCCGGTCCCAGATTACGGGGAGTCCTTCCCCGACTACTCAATCACAGGCAGTATGTACCTCAGCTACCAACATCGAGGTGCATCACGTGATGACAACAACTGCGCTTTGGAATTAACAAGGTCCAGTAGCACCGTAGACACACCCTTAACATTCAATGTAAAACGAGTGTAATACAGGACCTACTGAAGATACGTACCGAAGTGTAACCTAACGTAACTGTCGCCATAGAGTATACAACGATTCCATGAAGAAAAAAGCCAGCCTCGGATTGACCCCGGATAGCGGCGGCCGCTCTCCGACACTCAACGATCTGCTGCAAAAAGCGGAATGGCATCGCCAGGCCGAAACCCGGGTACTGAAGGCCCTGCCGGAACAACTGCAGCCGGGCACCCGCTTTGTCAGCTGCCACGACGGCGAGCTGATTCTGAGCACTGAAACCGCATCAGTCGCTACGCAACTGCGTTACCGCCAGCATGACATCATGGCCCGCATACGTGAGGATGAACTGTTCCGTTTTGTCTGGAAGCTCACCGTCAAAGTCGCTCCGCCACGCTTTTCTGCGGCGCGGCCACGGTCCATGCCTCTGCTCAGTAACGAAAATGCCCGACTCCTCCAAGAGGAAGCCGGGCACACGAAGGATAAAAAACTGCGCGAGATTCTCGAAAAACTCGCAAGCCACACTCGAGGCTAGGTCGTCCTGACCCTTACCCCTGAACCGCCAACACAGGCTTCAGATAGGAGATTGGTGCCGTGGACTCGTCATCAAACGTAACCACTTCCCAAGCATCCGTTTCCGCCCGCAGCTTACGGAGCAGCTTGTTATTCAGGTCATGACCTGACTTAACACCGCGGAATTCACCAATCAGGCTATTCCCCAACAGGTACAGGTCACCGATGGCATCAAGCACTTTGTGCTTCACAAATTCATCGTCGTAGCGCAGACCGTCTTCATTGAGGATCTTGTAATCATCCACAACAATGGCGTTATCAACGCTACCACCCAGGGCCAGGTTCATGGCACGCAACTTCTCGATGTCGCGCATGAAACCAAAGGTCCGTGCACGGCTGACTTCCTTCACGAAGGAGGTGCTGGAGAAATCCACAGAAGCCGTCTGGGCCCGTCCCTTGAAGACCGGGTGATCGAAATCAATGCCGAAACTCACTTTGAAGCCTTCAAACGGCAGGAAGGTAGCCTTCTTGTCGCCATCTTCTACCGTGACTTCCCGCTTGATCCGGATGAATCGCTTGGCAGAGTCCTGCTCCGCGATACCCGCGGACTGAAGCAGAAATACAAATGGACCGGCACTGCCGTCCATAATAGGCACTTCCGCCGCGCTCAGTTCCACATAGCAGTTGTCGATGCCCAGACCAGCCATGGCTGAGAGCAGGTGCTCAACCGTTGCTACACGAACACCGTTTTTTACCAGCGTCGTCGACAGCATGGTTTCACCGACATTTTCTGCACAGGCCTTGATTTCAACGGCCGGATCCAGGTCCGTCCGCCGGAAAACAATGCCAGAGTCCACAGGAGCAGGCTTCAGGGTAAGATACACTTTCTCACCCGAATGCAGGCCAACACCCGTCGCACGAATGGTGTTTTTAAGGGTCCGTTGTCTGATCATCGGTACATATACCCGTAACAATAAGTCGATATCTTCGGGAAAAAACTGGCCGAAGAATATCAAAGAACGTAACTGAATACCATTTAACCAGCCCGGCGTTACGGGATGGTCATTATGGTTGCCTATATTACATCAGCAGCCACTCATAGGTGTTGGCCCTCGCGCCCACACCTGGCAGACAGCAACGCATGTTTCGCCAGACTATCAGTCAGCCTGGCGACGGAGGAATGCGGGAATATCGAGATAGTCCACGCTTTGTTCCTCACTTTCCTTGCTCTGATCGAGAGCAACATTGCCATTTGACACCGCACGACGACGCAGCACTGCAGGACGGTCCAGCTGATTGTAGTCCGTAGTACCATCCAGTGTGCGGGTGTTGTCCACCACCTTTGTCGGCTTGTCACGATCGCCACCGAGACCGGTTGCGACCACGGTAACTTTCAGTTCATCGGTCATTTCAGGATCGATGACGGTACCGACAACAACGGTTGCGGAGTCAGAAGCGAACTCACGGACAATATCACCGACTTCAGAGAACTCACCGAGGTTGAGATCCATGCCAGCAGTAATGTTGACCAGGATACCCTTGGCGCCCTGAAGGTTGATGTCTTCGAGCAGCGGGCTGCGAATGGCTGCTTCGGCGGCTTCCTGAGCACGGTTTTCACCGGACGCCCGGGCCGTACCCATCATGGCCATACCCATTTCCGACATGACCGTCTTCACGTCCGCAAAGTCGACGTTGATCATACCGTTTCGGGTAATCAGGTCGGCGATACCCTGTACGGCACCCAGAAGGACATCGTTCGCGGCGGCAAAAGCGTCGAGTAGACTAGTCTTTTTACCCATGACCGCCAGCAGTTTTTCGTTCGGAATTGTAATCAGCGAGTCAACGCTCTCTTCCAGATCCTTGAGCCCCGACTCGGCAACACTCATCCGCTTGCCGCCTTCAAAGATAAACGGCTTGGTAACAACCGCCACGGTCAGCACACCCATTTCACGGGCAACTTCTGCGACAATCGGCGCAGCACCGGTTCCGGTACCACCACCCATGCCAGCGGTGATGAACACCATATCGGCGCCTTTGATCACTTCGGCAATACGGTCCCGGTCTTCCAGTGCTGACTGGCGGCCCACTTCCGGATTGGCCCCCGCCCCCAGCCCCTTGGTGATGTTGCCACCCAACTGGATAATCTGACGGGAATCCAGGTCGGTCAATGCCTGGGCATCCGTGTTTGCACAGACGAATTCAACACCTTCGATATCACTGTTAAGCATGTGACGAACCGCGTTACCACCGCCGCCGCCAACACCAATTACCTTGATCACAGCGTTTTGCTGGACATTATCGACTAGTTCAAACATTCCCCTACTCCTTCGTGCAGTTTTCAGCCTGTTGCCGGCCGTTTTTTACGTTTCGTTTTCGAGATACCTTCGCAATCCGGCACAAAAGGCCGGACTCACCACTGGTCCACCTAGAAGTTCCCGGTAAACCAGCTCTTCATGCGATCAACCAGCGAGGTCTGTTCCTCGCTCTTGACCGCAGGCTCTCCCCCCAGATCCATCTGGCGGAAGCCATAGATCAACAGCCCGACACCGGTTGCATAGATCGGGTTATTGACCACCTCCGTCATACCCGCGACCGCCTGGGGACAAGCCAGACGTACAGGCATGTGGAAGATTTCCTCAGCCAGTTCCACCACCCCTTCCATCGTGGAGGAACCGCCGGTGATCACGATGCCGGCCGGAATCAGTTCTTCGAATCCGGACCGACGCAGTTCCGACTGGACCAGCGTGAACAGTTCTTCGTATCGAGGCTCTACTACCTCGGCGAGCGCCTGACGAGACAAATCCCTTGGGGCGCGGTCGCCGACACTCGGGACCTTAATGGTTTCGTCCGCACCAGCCAGCTGAGTCAGCGCACAGGCGTATTTGATCTTCAGCTCTTCGGCGTTCTGGGTCGGCGTCCGCAACGCCATCGCAATGTCGTTGGTTACCTGATCCCCGGCGATCGGAATCACCGCGGTATGGCGGATGGCGCCACCGGTGAAGACCGCAATATCCGTGGTGCCGCCACCGACATCCACCATGCACACACCAAGCTCTTTTTCATCATCAGTGAGCACCGCATAGCTGGACGCCAGCTGCTCCAGGATGATGTCGTCTACGTCCAGGCCACAGCGGCGTACACACTTCTCGATGTTCTGAGCCGCGTTGACCGCACAGGTGACCAGGTGAACCTTGGCTTCCAGGCGCACCCCGGACATGCCCATCGGCTCTTTGATCCCCTCCTGGTTATCAATGACAAACTCCTGGGGCAGGATATGCAGCACCTTCTGGTCGGCCGGAATGGCCACCGCCTGGGCTGCATCAATCACCCGATCAATATCTGCCTGGGTCACTTCACGATCGCGAATAGCGACAATGCCGTGGGAGTTCAGACTCTTGATGTGGCTCCCGGCAATTCCGGCGTACACCGAATGAATCCGGCAGCCAGCCATCAGCTCAGCCTCTTCCACTGCGCGCTGGATCGCCTGCACAGTGGTCTCGATATTGACCACCACACCCCGCTTGAGCCCGCGGGACGCGTGTGAACCGATCCCGACCACCTCAATCGTTCCGTCCAGCTTGCGCTTACCGACAATCGCAACCACCTTGGAGGTTCCGATATCGAGGCCAACAATCATGTTTTCCGTATCAACCGATGACATGTAATTCACCAACTCGTGGTTCTGATAAATGCTCTATGATTTATTGCCCGATGATTCATCCAGTGGCTTCCACTGAACCGCCACACCATTGGTGTAACGCGCATCAATTCGTTGCACTTCATCCGCCCGCGGTGCCAACTGCTCCTGGTACACCGCCATAAAACGCTCAAACCGAAGTTCGACCAGGTCGCGACCAAGAGACACCTCGATGCCGTTAGCCAGCAACAGGGTCCAGGCGCCGCGCGGCTCCAGGGTCAGGCCGGCAAAACCCACCCCCTTCTCCGCCAGTGTTTCAGCCATCGTCCGCGCCATGGCAATGACATCGCTGACCCGCTCATCGGGCCCCGCCAACAGCGGCAAACGACCGGCAACCTCGCGATTTCCGGGCTGAAACAATTGCCCGGAACGACTGACCAGCTGATCCTGATTCCAGTACGCCAACGGTTTTTTCTCGCGGATATCGACCACCAGTCGATCAGGCCAGACCCTGCGAACCGCCGCGCTCTGCACCCATGGCCGCTGTTCCAGCGCCTGCTTGACCTCAGCCAGGTCAGTGGCAAAGAAACTCCGGCCGACCCATTGTCCGACCTGGCGCTCCAGCTCAATCTGGCTTTCGCCGACCAGCTCTCCACGAACATCAATCGCCATGATCTGCCGGTCCAGCGTCGTCAGCACTTCACTGGCACCCCAAGGCACCATGGCGGCTAACACCACCACCACAGCGCCCAGCCCAACCTGTAACCAGGGAACGGCAGCGAAAAGTTCCCTCAAGGGATTGAAACCGTCACCGTCCGGTTCCAGCGAGGTTGCCCCCCGCCGCCTCGGTGGCTCGGGGGGAACGGCGCGCCCACGCACCATTACCCGATCAAGCACGGCTCTCTCCCAAGGTATCTTCTAGTATCCTGACCACCAGTTCCTCGAAACTGATGCCCGCAGCACGTGCCGCCATTGGTACCAGACTGTGATCGGTCATCCCCGGCGAGGTGTTGACCTCCAGCAGCCAGAACTGACCATCCCGATCCTGCATCACATCTACCCGCCCCCAGCTGCGGCAGCCAATCACCTGGAACGCGTCCACCGCCAGGTGCTGCAACGCCAACTCCTGGTCCGGCGACAATCCGCAGGGGATCCGGTACTGGGTATCGTTCGCGAGATACTTGGCGTCGTAGTCGTAGAACTCATGATCGGTACTCAGCCCAATGGCCGGCAACGCCCGTCCCTGAAGTACGCTGACGGTAAATTCCGGACCTTCAATCCATTCTTCCACCAGCACCAGCGAATCATGACGGCTTGCCGCTTCATAGGCCTCGATCAGCTCATCACGGGTCGTTACCTTACGGATACCAATGCTGGACCCTTCCCGGGAGGGCTTTACGCTGAGCGGAGCCGTCAGCGCCGCCAACACATCATCGGCCTCCGCAGCGGAGGCCATAGCCCGAAACCGCGGCGTTGGCAGGTTGCAGCCCGCAAATACATACTTGCTGCGCAATTTGTCCATGGCCAATGCGGATGCCAGTACTTCACTGCCGGTATAGGGGATACCCGCCTGCGCCAGAATGGCCTGCAAGGTACCGTCTTCTCCGCCACGTCCGTGAAGGGCGATAAACACCCGGTCAAAGTCGGGGTTTTCCACAGTCTTGAGCAGACAGCCCGTGACATCGATGGCAAACGCATCCACACCCGCAGACTGCAAAGCACTCACGACCGCGGCACCGCTGTTGAGGGACACCGCTCGTTCAGCGGAGTCGCCCCCCATAAATACGGCCACTCGCCCAAGTGCGTCTCGGGTCGCGGTATCCACGCGGTAAATCGGTTCTTTCATCTCACTCACTTGCAATTACCCCTGCAGCGGCAAGGCGGCTGGCCACACCACCAATATCTCCGGCACCCTGAGTGATCAGCAGGTCACCATCCTGCAGGGTGGTCGTCAGCAGATGTTCGATTTCTTCGTTCTTCTCTACAAACAGAGGCTCAACCTTGCCCCGCTGGCGGATACTGCGACACAAAGCCCGGCCATCGGCGCCAGGCACCGGCACTTCGCCCGCAGAGTAAACTTCCATCAGCAACAGCCCGTCCACTTCCGACAGCACCCGGACAAAGTCTTCGTACAGGTCCCGGGTACGGGTATAACGATGCGGCTGATACAGCATGACCAGTCGCCGGCCCGGATACGCCTGACGTGCAGCCTTGATGACCGCCGCGACTTCCGTGGGATGATGACCGTAATCGTCGACCAGAGTGACCGTGCCCACGGCGGTGACGAAATCACCGTAAACCTGGAACCGACGGCCCACACCGGCAAAGCCGGCCAGTCCCGCACAGATGGCGGCATCATCCACGCCTTCATCGGTGGCAACCGCAATTGCGGCCAGGGCATTCAGCACGTTGTGACGACCGGGCATGCGCAGCTGGACCTGGAGGTCCGGACGCCCGCCCGGGCGCTTGGCAACAAAGTGGGTGACCAGTCCATCGCTGACGATCTGTTCCGCACGATAGTCCGCTTCGGGGTTATCGATACCGTAAGTAATGATGGCGCGAGAGATGCGAGGCAGGATTTCCTGCACATAATCGTCATCAATGCACATGACAGCGATACCGTAGAACGGCAGGTTGTGGAGGAAATCCACAAACGTCTGTTTCAACTTCTCCACATCGCCACCGTAGGTGTCCATGTGGTCGGCTTCGATGTTGGTGACCACCGAGATAACCGGGGTCAGGTGCAGGAACGAGGCGTCGCTTTCATCCGCTTCAGCGACCAGGTAGCGGGAACCGCCGAGCTGGGCATTGGTACCAGCGCTGTTGAGCTTGCCGCCAATAACAAACGTCGGGTCCAGCTTCGCCTCACCGAGAATGGAAGCAATCAGGCTGGTGGTGGTCGTCTTGCCATGGGTACCGGCCACGGCGATACCGTGGCGGTAGCGCATGATCTCGGCCAGCATTTCCGCCCGCGGAACAATCGGTACCCGGCGGCTTCGTGCAGCAGTCACCTCAGGGTTGTCACCCGCGACGGCCGTCGATACCACCACGACATCGGCATCAGCGCTGTTTTCTTCGGCGTGGCCAATGAAAACCTTCACCCCCAGAGATTCCAGGCGATCGGTTACCGCCCCACGGCGAATATCTGAACCCGAGACATCGTAGCCCTGGTTTTTCAGAACTTCAGCAATGCCGCACATGCCGGCACCGCCAATACCCACAAAGTGGATACGACGGATTCTGCGCATTTCCGGCACCTGGTAAACCAGGGGGGGTTGGGTCAGATCAGGCATTGGCTGCCTCCAGACAATAGTTCACGACTCTCTCCGTTGCGTCGGGACGGGCCAGTGCCCGGGCCTCGACGGCCATGTTCGTGACCCGCTCCCGGTCGCCACACAGGTCCGCCAGTGTGGTCGCCAGGGACTCAGCGGTCAGAAGATGCTGAGGAATGAGAATGCCTGCTTTGGCCTTCACCATTTGCTGGGCATTACGGGTCTGATGATCATCCACCGCATGGGGAAACGGCACCAGGATGGCGCCAACCCCCGCGACACACAGTTCAGAAATGGTCAATGCGCCAGCCCGGCATAACACCAGGTCGGCCCATTCGTAGGCTGCCGCCATATCCTTGATAAATGGCTCTACACTCGCCTCTACACCGGCATCCTGATACGCCTGCCGGGCCATTTCGAGATTCTTTTCGCCACTCTGGTGACGAACCACCGGGCGTTGTTCCTCCGGCAGCAGCGCCAGCGCTTCTGGCATTTTCTGGTTGATCGCCTGAGCTCCCAGGCTACCGCCGACCACCAACACCCGAACCGGCCCCTGACGGCCAGCCAGCCGGACTTCAGGCTCGGCAATCGCCGTCAGATCCTGACGTACCGGATTACCGGTACAACGGGTCACCCGGCCGTTGCCGAAGCTGCCTGGGAAAGCCTCCAGGACCGTACTGGCAAACCGGGCAAGAATTCGATTGGTCATCCCGGCCACGGCATTCTGTTCGTGGATAACCAGCGGCGTCCTGGTCAGCCAGGCCGCCAGCCCCCCTGGGCCAGTCACAAATCCACCCATGCCAATCACACAGTCCGGCTTTTGCTGACGAACCACAGCAAGAGCCTGCAACAACGCACGCATCAGCCGGAAGGGCGCAGCCAGAAGCGCCAGCCGGCCCTTGCCTCGCAATCCGGTGATTGCAATCAGCGACATCGCGATTCCGGTATCGTTGATCAGCCGCTCTTCCATGCCGCCCTGCGAGCCCAGCCAATGCACCTCATGGCCGCGGGCCTGCAGGGCTCTTGCGGTCGCCAGGGCCGGAAACACGTGGCCACCGGTTCCACCGGCCATGATCAGGAAGCGCTTAGTCGTCATAGGACGCACCTCCTCTCACTCCGGCCTTGGACCCGGTTTCGGGGTTTTCCTGTTGATCAATACGCTCCATCTCAACTCTGATCAGCACGCCAATACAGATACACATCACCAACAGGCTGGACCCGCCGTAACTCATCAGCGGCAAGGTCAGCCCCTTGGTTGGCAGCAGGCCGGTGTTGACCCCGATATTGATGGTCGCCTGCAAGCCAATGATCAATGTGATGCCGTAAGCGAAACAGCTGGCGAAGTCCATCCCGGCCTTTTCCGCCCGGCGGGCGATGACAAAGCCCGACACCACCAGGGTGACAAACAGCCCCAGGACCAACAGCGAACCGAGAAGCCCGAACTCTTCTGCCACAATGGCAAAAATAAAGTCCGTGTGGGCCTCGGGCAGGTAGAACAACTTCTGGATCGAATTCCCCAGGCCAACACCAACCCATTCCCCGCGCCCGAAAGCAATCAACGACTGGGTAAGCTGGTAACCGGTGTCGAACTGGTCTTTCCATGGATCCAGATAGCTGACCACCCGCTTTAACCGGTAGGGCTGGGTCACCACCAGCACCACGCCCATGACCACGCAGATCGCGATCAGCGGCAAGAACCGGCTCAATTTCACGCCACTGAGAAAAATCATGCCCAGTGAGGCCGTCATCAACACCACGGTGGCCCCGAAATCAGGCTCAATCACCAGCAGTACGGAAGCAACTGCCAGCACCGCCACCGGACGCATAAAACCGATCCAGGTATGAACCAGCTCTTCGCGACGGCGAACCACATAGCCCGCCAGGTAAGCAATCAGGCACAACTTCGCAATTTCAGAAACCTGGATATTGAACAGGCCAAAGGGGATCCAGCGGGTTGAGCCGTTCACTGTGCGCCCCACCGGCGTCAACACCAGTACCAGTACCAATAGACCCACACCAAGCAACAGCCATCCACTGCGTTCCCACCAGGCCAGCGGCACATTGACCGCCCCCAGGGCAAGGCCACAACCGATGGCGGCAAAAATGAGCTGACGCGCTATATAGTGATAACTGTTACCCAGCGTTTCGGCAGCCATGTCCATGGACGCCGAAGAAATCATGATCACACCCAATACCAGTAACGCCGATGCACTGAGAATCAGGCAATGCAGCGGCTGGATACGGGTCAGTATCCCGGATCGGGACATCATCGGCATTGTCGCGTCCATTACAATGCCTCCACCTGCTGACGGAACTGGTCCCCACGGTCAAGGTAGTCCCGGAACATGTCAAAACTCGCGCAGGCCGGAGACAGCAACACCCGGTCGCCACTTTGCGCCAACGCTTTGGCTTGCTGGACGGCATCGGCCAGAGAACCGGCTCTGGATACCGCAATCCGGTCACCGACCGCCAGCTGAATCTGCTCGGCGTCCGCGCCCATCAGTACGACACCGCGGCAATAGTCCGCCACCGGCGACGCCAGCGGTTCAAAGTCCGCCCCCTTACCATCGCCACCTGCGATTAGCACAATTTTCCCTTTGGCCGGTGCCAGGCTCTCAATCGCCGCCACCGTGGCGCCCACATTGGTGCCCTTGGAATCGTTGATAAACTCCACACCGTCCAGCTCGCGGATAAATTCGCAGCGATGGGGCAAACCCTGGAAATTACGGGCGACGTCCAGCATGACGGCCATTGGCAAGCCTGCGGCTTGGCCCAGGGCCAGAGCAGCCATCACGTTACTGATGTTGTGACGACCAAGCAGGCGGAGCGAATCCACCCGCACGAGGTTGTCAAAACCGAAGGTGATCCAGGTGCCCTCGCTGTCATCACGGGTACTGAAGGTATCCGGATTGACCCGATGAAAACCAAAACACAGGAATTGCACTGAGTCGTGCACCATAGGCGTACTCAGAGCGTCGTCCAGATTCACAATGGCGTTCTTGCAGCCGCGATAGATCCGCTGCTTGGCCATGAAATAGTCCATTCGGGACGCATAACGATCCATGTGATCGTCGCTCACGTTCAAGACTGTAGCGGCCAGTGCACCCAACTCTTCGGTGGTTTCGAGCTGGAAGCTGGACAGTTCAAGCACGTACAGCTCGACCCCGGAATCCAGCAACTCCAGCGCCGGAGTCCCAATGTTGCCACCCACTGCAACATTGAGCCCGGCAGCCTTGGCCATCTCCCCCAACAACGTCGTAACGGTGGTTTTACCGTTGGAGCCGGTAATGGCCACAATTGGGGCTTCGGCCGCTTCACTGAACAGGTCAATGTCGCCACGAATCCGGGCACCATGTTCAATAGCCGCCTGGATGGCGGGTTCGGCAACGGCAATCCCGGGGCTGACAATCAGCTCGTTAAATGAGGCGAAAACACTGGCATCGAATTCGCCGAGGTACAGCGGGATATCCGGAAACTCCGCGCGGAGCTCATCGATTCCCGGCGGAGACTGACGACTGTCGGCCACCGCCAGCTCGCGGCCTTGCGCACACAGGTAGCGCACGCAGGAAAGCCCGGTTTTACCGAGCCCTACGACCAATGTGCGGCGATCCGATGCAATGACAGTCATGGTTACCTGCTATACGTCCTGTTGTACTTAACGAATTTTCAGGGTGGCGATGCCAATAAGCACCAGCACCACGGTAATAACCCAGAACCGGACAATAACCCGGGGCTCCGGCCAGCCTTTGAGCTCAAAATGGTGATGCAATGGCGCCATTCGGAAGATCCTGCGACCTGTCAGGCGAAAAGACCCGACCTGAAGGATGACCGAGATGGTTTCCATGACGAACACCCCTCCCATGATGAACAGTACAATTTCCTGGCGCACAATGACCGCCACCACACCAAGGGCCGCGCCCAGTGCCAGCGCACCGACATCGCCCATGAATACCTGAGCCGGATAGGTGTTAAACCAGAGAAACCCCAGCCCGGCTCCGACGATGGCGCCGCAGAAGACAATCAGTTCACCGGTCCCGGGCAGGTGCGGAATCAGCAGGTAATTGGCGAACTGAACGTGACCAGAGAGGTAAGCGAAAATGGCCAGCGCACCAGCCACCATGACGGTGGGCATGATCGCCAGACCATCAAGCCCGTCCGTCAGGTTGACTGCGTTGCTGCTGCCAACAATCACGAAGTAGGTCAGCAGTACGAACAACACCGGCCCCAGGGTCAGGGTGACATCCTTGAAGAAGGGAACGTAAAGCGACGTTTCCTGAGGCAGTGATGCACTGTAGTAAAGAGCAATAGCCGCCCCCGCACCAATCACCGACTGCCAGAAGTACTTCCAGCGTGCCGGCAGGCCGCGCGGATTACGCTCCACCACCTTGCGATAATCGTCCACCCAGCCGATCGCGCCAAACAACAGCGTCACCAGCAAAGTGATCCAGACGTAGCGATTACTCAGATCCGCCCACAACAGCGTGCTCACGCCGATTGCCACCAGAATAAGCGCCCCGCCCATTGTCGGCGTACCTGCTTTGCTGAGATGGGTCTGGGGACCGTCGTCCCGCACGGCCTGGCCAATCTGGTATTGGCTGAGCTTACGGATCATCACCGGCCCGATCAGCAGTGAAATCACCAATGCTGTGAGAACGCCGAAAATCCCACGCAGGGTCAGATACTGAAAGACCGTCAGCGAGGAAAAATATTGTGAGAGAATCTCTGTCAGCCAGAGCAGCATGAATCATTCACCTTTTCTTTTAGTCCCTCCGCCACGCGCTCCATGGCGGAACTACGAGACCCTTTGACCAGCACCGTGATCGGGCCACTTTTTTGTTGCATCACATAGCTTACGGCGGCAGCGTGATCTGCACAGGCTTCCCCGCCAACACCAAAACCGGCGAGATAGCCTTCACAGCCTTCACCGACCACCACCAGTTTTTCGATTCCCAGTGCCGCAGCAACTTCGCCCACGTCACGGTGCAGCCGTTCGGAGGCTTCTCCGAGTTCAGCCATCGCCCCCAGCACCGCAATCCTGGTGCCGGGAAATCCGGCCAGAACTTTCAGCGCGGCCTTTATGGACGACGGGTTGGCGTTGTAACTGTCGTCAATCAGGGTGATCCCATTGCCAATATCCATCTGGCTGAGCCGCCCCTTTACCGGGCTCATGCCCTGTAGCCCCTGGGCAATCTCGCTATCTGCAATCCCCAATACCCGGGTCGCCGCCAGCGCCAGCATGGCATTCAATGCGTTGTGTTCACCCGGCAGGGGCAACTCAAATGTTCCGGTCCAACCGTCCGGCCCAGCCACCTCAAGCCTCAGACCATTGCCAGAGGGTTCCAGCGACTGCAATCGATAGGTCGCACCACTGTCGGCGCGGGCACTGACCGAAATGACCTGCCGCTCGCCTGCACGCTTGCGCCAGACCGGAAAGGCCGGATCGTCCCGATTAAGGACCACCGCGCCATTGGCCGCGACGCCGTCGATGAGCTCGCCCTTGGCGAGCACAATGTTGTCGTAGCTGCCAAAACCTTCGAGGTGAGCCTCGGCAGCGTTGGTAATGATGGCTACGTCAGGCCTTGTCAGGGCCACAGTCTGGGCAATTTCACCCACCCCACTGGCGCCATGTTCGACCACCGCGTAGCGATGCTCGTCGGCAATACTCAGCAAGGTCAGCGGCACCCCGATGTGATTATTCAGGTTACCCCGGGTGGCCAGGGTTGACGCCCTCTTGACCAGAATGGCCGCCAGCATTTCCTTGACGGTGGTCTTCCCGGAACTCCCGGTGACGGCAACAAATGCCGCCTGACTGCGATCCCGGTTGGCCGCTGCCAACGCAGACAGTCCCGCAAGGGTGTCGTTAACTTTCAGCTGCGGCAGCTCGACCTGTTCATCAACAGCATCAACCACCGCCGCGAGGGCGCCGGCATCACGGGCCTGGGCCAGGAACCGGTGACCGTCAAAATGCTCTCCCCTGAGCGCCACAAACAGGTCGCCGCGCTCGAGACTCCGGGAGTCCGTTGAAACCCCGCTAAAGGTTCCGTTCAGGTCGAAAGCCTCCGCCCCCATGACCTGGGCAGCTTCAGCCAGAGAGAAAACCCCGATCACGCGACTCCTCCGTTGAGTTCAAGTGCATGACGCACCTGTTCAACATCACTGAATGGCAAGCGCTGGCCGGCCATTTCCTGCCAGCTTTCATGGCCCTTCCCGGCAATCAGCACCACATCGCCAGCCTTGGCACCGGATACGGCAGTACGAATCGCCTCGGCGCGGTCGTGAATCACCAAAACCCGCTCTGGTTCGATGAACCCCTGCATGATGTCGGCGGCAATGCTCTGAGGCGATTCACTCCGAGGATTGTCATCCGTCACAATCACCTGGTCAGCACCAGATTCCGCTTCTCCGGCCATTTCCGGACGCTTGCCGGCATCCCGGTCACCGCCACAACCAAACACACAGATCAGCCGACCACGAACATGAGCCCGCAAGGCTGCAAGTGCATTGGAAAGCGCGTCCGGTGTATGGGCATAATCCACCACCACCTGAACCCCATTGGCCCCGGTAAACGACTCCAACCGTCCTGGCGGGGGCGTCAGACGAGCTGCCGCAGCGACCACCCGGGAAACCGGAACACCCAGACTCAACACCGCGCCCATCGCCGCCAGCAGGTTGCTGGCATTGAAGCTGCCCATCAGGGGGGCTGACACATCAAAGCTGCCCCAAGCGCCATCGACGGAAATATCCATGCCGCAGGACGTCGGCTGGAACCGTGTCAACCAGAGTTCCGTCTGGGACTCGTGAAGGCTGTAACGCACCCGGTCACAGACGCCATCCAGCTGTTTGTATAGCTGGCGTCCGAACGGGTCGTCGAAATTAATCACCGCAAAATGCAGCTCTTCCCGGGTGAACAACCGGGCCTTGGCACTGCCATAAGCTTCCATGGTGCCGTGATAATCCAGATGATCACGGGTCAGGTTGGTATAGACCGCACCGGTCATGGTGAGGTTGTCGATACGCCCCTGATCGAGAGCGTGAGATGACACCTCCATGGCTGCCGCCCGCCCCTCTTGCTTCAGGATCTGCCCCAATGTGCGATTGACCTTGACCACATCCGGCGTCGTGTGGGTAGCCGTCTGTAAACATCCTGGCATGCCATAGCCCAGGGTTCCGATTACCCCGCACGGCGTGCCTGTCTCATTCAGCAACTGGGCGATGTACTGACTGACTGACGTCTTGCCATTGGTACCGGTCACCCCGATCAGGCGCAGACGCTGAGAAGGGTGCTCATAAAAACGATCCGCGAGCAGCCCCAGACGGGCCCGTAGCGACGGCACCGGAACCAGCAGCGCACCATGATGCTCACGACAGCTGGCCGGTGCATCAACATCCAGCAGTACGACCGAGGCGCCAGCCGCAATCGCCTGATCTACATACTGTTCGGCGGGCGTTCGCTCACCCGCCAGGGCAACGAACGCATCACCCTTGGTCACTGTCCGGCTATCGGTCGCCAGTCCATGGATGGTGACATCGAAGACCGATGGCACCTCAACGATTCCGTGCAACAACGTACTCAGGGATGCAATGCACATAGGATTACCCCCTCTCTCCAGCGGCAGCGGGTTCGGACACAGCCTCACCCAGCTCCAGCTCCGGCTTGACGTTCAGCAGCCGTAACGCGTCGCTCATGACTCGGGCAAACACCGGGGCCGCCACTTCACCACCGTAATACTCTCCCGCCTGCGGCGCGTCTACCGCCACTACCGTTACGATTCTTGGATTATCAATCGGTGCCATTCCGGCAAAAATCGCCTTGTATTCACTGTCTTCGTAGCCACCCTGGCCAACCAGATGTACGGTGCCAGTCTTACCACCGGCGGAATACAACACCGGCTGCGCCCTGCGGCCGGTTCCGTGCTCTACCACCGTCTGGAGCATACCCCGGATCTGCTCCGTCACATGCTCTGACAGAACCCGGTCGCCAGCCGGCGACTGATCCAGTTTCAGCAGACTCAGTGGGTACCTCACACCACCATTCGCCAGCACCATATAGGCCTGCGCCAACTGCAATGCATTCACACTGAGACCATAGCCATAAGACAGTGTGGCCTCTTCAACCGGACGCCAGCGGGGCGGCGCCGGCAATACACCCACCGCCTCACCCGGGAACCCGATGCCGGTGGCCTGCCCCAGCCCCAGGCGGTAGTACAGATCACGAATCACATCCCCACCCAGATCATTGGCAATACGACTGATACCAACGTTGCTAGATTTTGCGATGATGGTCGTCATATCAATAACGCCATAATTCCTGGAATCACGGATCGTAAAACGACCAAATCGCCGGAAACCCGGCGATGTGTCGATGGTACTGGAGACGCTGTACTGTCCCGATTCCAGGGCCGCAGCCATGGCTATCGGTTTCATCGGCGACCCCGGCTCGAACAGGTCGGTTATCGCCTTGTTCCGTAATCTGTCCGGACTGAGCTGACTGCGATCATTGGGGTTGTAAGATTGCTGGTTGACCATGGCAAGCACCTCGCCGGTGCTCACATCCAACATCACCAGCGTTCCGCCCTTGGCGTTATGGGCGGTCACCACCGCCTTAAGCTCCCGGTAGGCCAGATACTGCAGCCGAAGGTCGATACTCAGTTCCAGGTCACGTCCCGGGCTGGCATCACGGATCAGAGACAAGTCACTGATTGTTCGCCCCCGGTTATCCCGCAGTACCCGCTTGGCCCCCGGCACACCTTCCAGCCAGTCGTCGTAGGACAACTCCATACCTTCCTGGCCATGCTCATCAATATTGGTGAAGCCAACCACATGGGCCGTGACTTCCCCTGCCGGATAGAAGCGCTGGTATTCACGGCGGCTGTACAGCCCCGGAATGCGCAAGTCCATCACCTGACGCGCAACACTCGGCTGCATCTTCCGCTGGACGTAAATGAACCGGCGTGAAGCATATTCCCGAATACGCTGGCGCAGCTCGGCCTCGTTAAGCTCCAGCAGCCGCGCGGCATTGGCCAGACGAGGGTCATCCGGGTCCATTTCACTGGGGTTGGCCCAAATGGTCTGAACCGGCGTACTGACCGCCAGGGGTTCGCCATAGCGATCAGTAATCATGCCCCGGTGGGCATCCACCGCCTCAACCCGAATGGTCCGCACGTCGCCCTGACGGCGTAGAAATTCCTGATCAACAACGTGCAACCCAACAAGGCGCCACGCCAGCACCCCAGCCACAGCAAGAAACACCGCCAGCACAAAGCCGAACCGCCAGGCTTCAAGCCCGGCAGCCAACCTGTGCCGCCATGTATGCTGTTGTTGGGACACTGCTCTTTCCCCTGTTTGACTAGCGAGAACCCTGCGCTGGCAACTGAACCAGCACAATGTCCTGTTTGCCCGGCACCACCAGACCTAACTGGTCGGATGCCAGCCGTTCAATCCGGCCATGGGCACTCAATGCACTCTGTTCGAGCAGCAACTGGCTCCACTCACGGTGGTAGCCGTCACGCTCACCCTGCAACTGGGACAACTCATTAAACAGCCCACGGTTGGTATGCACACTGGCGACCACGCCAATAGCTGACGCAACCAATACGGCCACCAAGCCCATTGTCACCAGCACATCCTGCTGACCCAGGGCCGCGAAAATCCGGCGGGACAGGCGGTAGGCGTTATTGAAGCCAGCCCGAACAGTCTCGGTTGTTAATTTCGACGTCCGGGTGGGACGCTCGATGGTTACGGCTCCCATTTTACGCTCCTTCCCCTGTCTGTTTATCCCGTCTTTCCAGAACCCTCATCACTGCGCTGCGAGCCCGGACATTGTCACTGACTTCTGTGATATCCGCCTTCAGGGCCTTACCGACGAGGCGAAAGTCGGACTCTGCGTCACTCGCAGTCACCGGTAACCCGCGGGGCAGCTGAGGACCACGGGCGAGATCCCGCATAAAACGCTTCACCATGCGGTCTTCCAGCGAATGAAAACTGATCACCACCAAACGGCCGCCCGGCGCAAGACGCTCAGCGGCAGCCGCCAGCCCGGTTTCCAGATCGTCCAGCTCGCGATTGATAAAGATGCGAATAGCCTGAAAAGTCCGTGTGGCCGGGTGTTTGTGCTTTTCTTTCCTTGGAACAGCGGAACTGACCAACTCCGCCAGATCACGGGTTGTCTCCAGCGGCTCCTCCACCCGACGACTGATGACTGCGCGGGCAATACGACGGGAAAAGCGCTCCTCGCCGTAGCGCCAGATGACGTCAGCGATCTCCTGCTCTTCGGCGGTCGCGAGCCACTGAGCCGCGCTCATGCCCTGTTCCGGATTCATCCGCATGTCCAGCGGACCCTGACGCATGAAACTGAACCCACGGGCAGCATCATCCAGTTGCGGCGACGAAACCCCGAGGTCCATCAACACACCATCCAGCATTGGCCAGCCCTGCTGATCGGCAGCTTCGGCCAGCTGGGCAAAGGAACCATGAAATACAGAGAAACGCGGGTCTTCGGCCGCAAGATCATTGGCAAACGCAATGGCTTCCGGGTCCTTATCGATACCCAACAGATGCCCATGCTCACCCAGTCGGCCAAGCACCAGACGACTGTGCCCGCCGCGCCCAAAGGTGCAGTCGACGTAGTTGCCGTCCGGAATGTTGACAAGAAGATCGACCGCCGCTTCAAGGAGCACGGATTGATGTAGCTTCTGGCCATCCGCCTCCTTCCTGCGCCGGGCGGTCATAGCGACAATGCCTCCATTTCCGGTGGCATTTCATCATCATCGGCGGAATCATCCAGCCATTCGAACCACTGCTCTTCGCTCCACAGTTCCAGCTTTTTACCCTGGCCAACGAGCATCAGCTTCTTCTCCAGATTGGCAAAACTTCTCAGCGTGGGCGGAACGAGCACGCGCCCGGCACCATCCAGCTCCAGGGGCGTGGCATATCCGAGCATGATTCTTTGCAACCGGCGCACGGACTTTTTCATCGTCGGCAAGGCATTGATCTGAGCCTCCACGGACTCCCATTGGGATTCCGGATAAATCAGCAAACAGCGCTCTTCCCCCGCACTGGCGGTCAACACAATGCGGCCGCCACAAAGCTGCGCGAGTTCTTCACGCACCTTGGCGGGGATCGCCAGGCGACCCTTCGCATCCATGTTGATGGCATGACTGCCAAGAAAATTGCTCATTTATCAGGCTCTTATCCGATTTCAACTTGAATCATCGGCTTTGGTTGTGCGGGTAATCAGGGCCAGCGGTAACCGGAAAAAGAAAGAGGCACGCCCCAATCTCCCACCTCAGTGCCTCCTGGCACCACAAAAAACCACTACTAACCACTTTTACCCACTTTCGCACACTATAGAAACACGCAAAACACAATGCAAGCGCCGCCGGGGACGACGTACCTACAAAAGTTTCTTTAATGACAGTGAGTTACAGAAGATCTCGCAGGAGCGGGGGGAGATTACAAAGAAGAAAAACAACCAAATCAAACACCTGCACCAAAAAGTGAAGATGACAAGTGAGGTTTAAGAATATTTGGCTATATCAGAAGGGTGATCTGTCGCAATCGAAATCACATCTGAGGAGAAAAAGAAAAGAGAGCTCGCCGATAAGCCGGGTTCTGTCGTGGACAGTCATTCATCTAGGGCCTGCGTCACCACAGGCCTCAAGCAACCTACCCGAGTCCAGCGCGGGCCACGCCATAGGACTCCTATTTGGTCTTGCTCCAGGTGGGGTTTACCATCGCCGTGAACTGTTGCCAGTCACGCGGTGCGCTCTTACCGCACCATTTCAACCTTACCGGCGCCCGAAGGCACTTAGGCGGTATACTTTCTGTTGCACTTTCCGTCGACTCGCGCCGCCCAGGCGTTACCTGGCACCTTGCCCTGTGGAGCCCGGACTTTCCTCCCCCAGCATGCTGGCGGCGACTGTCTGGCGAGCTCAGGCGAGACAATACTCGCCCACCCCCGCCGACGCAAGCCTAAATCGCTGCAGCTCACTCCCCTTTCAGAGCCAGCGCGCGCTGATACAGCTCATTTCGGGAGAACCCGGTCAACTCAGCGCCAATGCGGGCAGCCTTCTTGACCGGAAGCTCTGCACACAGCAGTGCCAGCAGCTTGTCGACATCAATCCCGGGCAACGCCTCGGCGCGAGGCACGGCCCCCTGAACCATGACCACAAACTCACCCTTGGTGGCATTGGCGTCACTCTCGAGCTGCTCCAATACCTGCTGCGCCGTGCCGCCATAAAACGACTCAAAAGTCTTGGTCAGCTCCCGGGTGATAGCCATCTCACGCTCAGCGCCCAAAACCGCCACCACGTCCTGCACCATATCAATGATTCGGTGAGGGGATTCATAAAACACCAGGGTCGCAGACTCCTGCTCCAGAGACGACAGCGCCGACTGGCGACCACTCCGCTTCGCAGGCAGGAAGCCGATAAAAGTAAAGCGATCCGTCGGCAAGCCGGCCACACTCAGCGCCGCCGTCAGCGCACTCGCCCCCGGTACCGGAACAACCCTGATACCGCGCTCTCTGGCCTGACGAACCAGCACATAGCCGGGATCAGAGATCAACGGCGTACCGGCATCGGATATCAGCGCCATAGTTTCCCCGGCGGCGACCCGATCCAGCACTGAGCCCGCCCGATCACGCTCGTTATGGTCATGGAGTGCAACCAGCGGCTTGCGAATCACCAGGGACTGCAACAGGCGACCACTGTGGCGGGTGTCCTCGGCAGCGATAAAGTCCACGCTCGCCAGAACCTTCTCGGCACGGGTGGTAATGTCCTCAAGATTGCCAATCGGTGTCGCCACGATATACAACACACCACTACCGGATTCAGAACCCACAGTTTACCTCTCAAGAAATGAAGTGAATGACGGCAACGTCATGTGAAATGCCCCGGGAGCTGGTAAACTTGCGGGCCAGAAAATGCTTACCGTACCACCCAAGCATGATGCCGCCGATTATACGGCGCCACAAGCCCAACGCCCGGAGCTGTACGAGCGAGACATGACCAAAACATTTCAGAATTCGCCGGTGGTTGCCGCCTTGCTGGCCGCAACACTGCTGGGGGGATGCGCCTCCATCAACCTGGAAACACACACGCCGCTGTCCGCCTCTGAAGCCGTGACCCTGGCCGCTGATGAAAGCGATCAGGCACTCGCTCAAAGCTACCTGCTGCGGAGCGCTGGCAGGTTCCAGCAATCCGGCGATCATGCCGCCGCTCGCCAGATCCTGCTGAGCCCGGCCCTGACCAACCCGCTGCCCCAATTCAATGACCAGTATCTGCTGCTGGCCATGGCCAGCGCTGTCGAACTCAATGACAGCAACTGGGCCGAGCAGCTGACAGACACTCTCAGCCCAAGCCAGTACCAGAATTATGAGGATGACCTTACCACCCGAGCCGGTGGACTGCAGACATCGACTTACCTGCTCGCCCGGCGCCCGCTGGACGCCGCACTGACGTGGATGGTAATGCTGGATTCGGGCATTATCGGTGACATTCAGGGTACCCAAGACAAGATCTGGCAGGCATTGAAGCAAACCTCTGACGCCACGCTCGCCAGCGAGGCGCAACGGCTCGTAGGCTATACTCCTCAGGGCTGGCTGGAACTGGCGGCCATCATGCGCGAACCCGGCACCACCCTCGACAGCCAGGGTCGTAGAATCCGGGAATGGCAATATAACTGGACGAGCCACCCCGCCGCCGCCACACTGCCCAGCGAACTCCAGCTGATTACCACTCTGGCTCAGCAACGACCGGAGCACATTGCCCTGGCCCTCCCCCTCAGCGGGCCGCTGGCAAAAGCGGGCGAAGCCATTCGTGACGGGTTCCTGTCGGCATTCTACCAGGACGACAGCAGTCAGGACTCAGAGATCGAGATTACGGTCTTTGATACCAACGCCACCCCCTTTGGCGAGCTCTATCAGAAGATCCTGGCCGCCAGCCCTGATCTTATCGTCGGACCGCTGATTAAAGACTCCCTGACCGAGCTTAGCCAACAGCAGCCCTTACCCGTACCGGTTCTGGCGCTAAACTACTTGCCAGAAACCGCCGCAGCACCTGACCGCTTCTATCAGTTCGGCCTCGGCGCTGAAGACGAAGCCCGCCAGATCGCTGCGCGCCTGCATGCGGAACAAAAGGATCAGGTGCTGGCCCTGTTTCCGGATGGGGACTGGGGCAATCGCTTTGAGCAGGCCCTCAATGCAGCCTTGGCCGAACAGGGAGGGCAGATCCTCCACAGCGTCCGGTTCCTGAATGCCGAAGACCTGCGCACAGTGACTGCCGATCTGTTAGGCATCAATACGTCCAGACAACGGGCCATCACCATAGAACAAACCATCGGCCTCAATGTCGAATTCGAGCCCCGTCGACGCCAGGATGCCGACGCCATCGTCATGGTCGCCCCGCCGACCATCGCTCGCCAGTTCAAGCCACTGTTTGCGTTCTACTTCGGTGGCGATCTGCCGGTCTATGCCCCCTCACTGATCTATGAAGGCGATGCGGCGCTCTCCCGGGATCGCGACCTGAACGGCGTTCTTTTCACCGATATCCCCTGGATTCTTGGTGACGACAACCCTTTCAGGAACGAATCCATGCAGGCATTCGGGGCATTCGGCGGCCAACTGGGGCGTCTCTTTGCCATGGGTGCGGATGCCTACCAGATTGGCAATCGCCTGGCACTGCTGGATCAGGTGGATAATGCCAGCCTGGAAGGCCAGACGGGGCGCCTGTCGATGACCGCAGATGGCAAGGTACAGCGAGAGCAGCACTGGGCGCAGTTCCAGAATGGCGTCCCCATGCGCCTGGACGATACCGCGCCCACCCATGACACCGAAGCCCCCGCGGACGGTACAGGCACCCAATAGAGCGAGATATCTCCATCCGGCTGCCAGAGCGACCGGATGTTCAGCAAGCCAGGGACGGCATGAATCAGAGAAAAGTGATTGGCGACCGTGCGGAGCAGGTCGCCGCCAGGTACCTATCCCGCCACGGCGTAAAAATTATTGCGCGGAACGTATTCAGCCGGGGCGGCGAGATAGATCTGATCGGGCAGGACGGCGCCACCCTCGTATTTTTTGAGGTTCGCTTTCGAGGCAAAGGCTCCAGGACAGCACCCGCCGAGTCCATTGGCTACCACAAACAGCGGCGCCTGCTGCGCGCCGCGGAGTATTACCTCCACCGCCATGGTAAGTGGGACTGTGACGCCAGGATCGATGTCATTGCGATATCGCCAGGCAATTGGGCCAGATATGACATTCAGTGGATAAAAAACGCTATTCAGGGCACAACATGACCGACGCTTACAGCTTGATCAATGGATGGTTTGCCAACCACATGGAGCAGACTGCCCACGCCGCCAGCGATACCGGCGAGGCGATCATTAACTCTGCGGATGCGGTTGTCGAAACCCTCCTTGCAGATGGAAAGATCATCGCCTGCGCCAACGGCAGCGCCAACATTCTCGCCCAGTATTTCTGTACGGCCCTGCTGAACCGGTTCGATCAGGACCGCCCGGCCCTGCCGGCCATCAACCTGGGCGCAGATGCCACGACGTACTCGGCTATTTGCCGCGACAATCGCTTTAACGATACCTTCTCGCGCCAGGTCCGTGCCGTCGGCAAGCCCCATGACCTGCTCATGGTCTTTGTCGACGATGGCCACAAAGCCAACCTGATCCAAGCCATTCAGGCCGCCCATGACCGGGAAATGCGGATCGTGGTTCTAAGCGCCAAAGAGAAGACCGACATCACGTCCCTGCTCCATCCCGAGGACCACGAGATCACCCTGCACAACCTGGCATCCAATGAAGCCAGCCCGCTCATGCTGGTCATTCTCAACGCCCTCTGCGCGCTTATCGATAACAAGCTGTTCGGCGCATAAAAAAAGCCAGCGTACGCTGGCTTTTTCTTATTTCACAACTTTGAGCGTCGGCCGCCCACTGGGCCTGTCGCCCCCACCCCCGGAGTTGATGGTGTCGTCACCAGGGCCATCAGGGTCCGGCGCTCCAGGCTCACTGCCGAACGCCATACCCTCGCCATTTTCCTTAGCATAGATAGCGGTCACAGCCTGCAAGGGAATGAACACCTGCATCGGAACACCGCCAAAACGCGCACTGAACTCAAGCGCAGAGTTTCCGACAACCAGTCCCTTGACCGCAGAAGGGCTGATATTCAGCACGATTTGGCCATTGGCAACATGCTCAGTGGGAACCTGAACACCCTGCACCCCCGCATCAACCACAATATAGGGAGTGCAGTCATTATCCAGAATCCACTCGTTGAAAGCCCTTACCAGGTAAGGACGACTGGACATCATTCTGACGTTATTCTCAGCCACGCATTCCCCCGCTATCCGGCAGCCGCCAGAAATCAGTTGCGAATATCTTCTTCCAGATCAGACAGGCTGGCCTTGAAGCTGTCACGGGCAAAGATCTTGTCCATGTACTTCAATACCGGCTTGGCCTGCTTGTCCTCAAGCTCAATACCCAGCGCCGGCAGGCGCCAGAGGATCGGAGCAATGCAGCAGTCCACAATGGTGAACTCCTCGGAGAGGAAATACGGCATCTCAGCGAACAGAGGCGCAGTGGCCAGAAGGCTTTCACGCAGTTCTTTACGAGCCGCATCGGCAGCCTTTCCGGTCGGCTGAGTCAGAATCTGATCAACCAGTGCACACCAGTCTTTCTGGATGCGATGGATCATCAACCGGCTATTGGCACGAGCTACCGGGTATACCGGCAACAACGGCGGATGTGGGAAACGCTCATCCAGGTACTCCATCATGATGTTTGGCTCGTACAGAACCAGATCACGATCAACCAGGGTTGGCAGAGCATTGTACGGATTCAGGTCAGCCAGCTCCTCCGGGGGATTGTCTGGATCAACATCGACGATATCCACCGTAACGCCTTTCTCTGCAAGGACAATCCTCACCCTGTGGCTGTAATGGCTAGCAGGGTCAGAGAAGAATGTCATTGATGACCGCTTGGTCACAACGCCCATAGAGTTACCTCACGTTTAAACAAACCGAATGGATCCTGAAACGCAAAAATCCAGCGGGCCACTTCTGTAGCCCGCTGGAGTTCAAGCGCTCGGATTATACCCGAATTCTCAGTGTACGTCTTTCCAGTACTCGCGATTGAGCAGGTAAGCAAACACGAAGAAGATAGCGATAAAGATAAGAACAAAGATCCCCAGACGCTCACGCTCAACCTTGACCGGGTCTCCCATGTAGGACAGGAAGTTGGTCAGGTCGTAGGCAAGGCTGTCATATTCCGCGGAACTCAGCTCACCTTCCAGCGCCCACTCGGTACAGGCCTCACCGTTACGAACGTCGCCGCTCAGCGGATCAATGTTGGCTTCCTGGCCAATGTGCGGAGGAGTCGCGCACAGACCTTGCAGCTCAACCAGCACGTGAGGCATACCAACGTTCGGGAAAACCACGTTGTTTACGCCCAGCGGACGGGTCTCGTCCTTGTAGAAGCCACGCAGGTAGGAATAGATCCAGCTTTCACCACGCAGACGAGACTCAAGCGTCAGGTCTGGAGGCGTGTTACCGAACCAGGTCGCAGCCTGCGCCTTGTTCATCGAGATATGCATCAGTTCACCGATCTTGGCACCGGTGAAAATCAGGTTCTCTTCATACAGAGGCACAGGAATACCAATGTCATCAGCCACCCGCTTGTAACGGGCATACTCCGCGGAGTGGCAGCCCATGCAGTAGTTGGTGAACAAGGCAGCGCCACGCTGCAGCGATGCTTGATTGGTATGATCCGGCTCCATCGGATCCAGATGCACGCTACTTCCCGCAGCCATTCCAAGGGCGGGCAGGAATGCGATAAACAGACCAACAATCAGTTTTCTCATTATCCTGTCACCCTCTCTGGTACTGGCTTGGTTTTCTCAATCCGCGTATAGAACGGCATCAAAATGAAGTACAGGAAGTACAGAGTGGTCAGGATCTGAGCCGCCACAGTACGCTCCGGAGTTGCCGGAACAACACCCAGATAGCCGAGAATCACGAAACTGACGACGAGGATGGCCAGGGCAATCTTGCTCAGCCAGCCCTTGTAACGAATGGACTTAACCGGGCTACGATCGAGCCAGGGCAGCACAAACAGAATCGCGATTGCAGCACCCATGACCACAACACCCCAGAACTTCGCTGGCAGGCCGAACAGATCAACTGTAACCGCACGAAGCATCGCGTAGAACGGCGTGAAGTACCAGACCGGCGCAATATGCTCAGGCGTCTTCAGGCTGTTGGCTGGCTCAAAGTTCGGCTTCTCGAGGAACAAACCGCCCATTTCCGGGAAGTAGAACACCACGATACAGAAGATGAACAAGAACACGCCAACGCCCAGCAGGTCGTGAACGGTGTAATACGGATGGAAAGGAATGCCGTCTTTCGGAATACCGTTCTCGTCCTTGACCTTTTTGATGTCCACACCCTGTGGGTTGTTGGAACCCACTTCGTGCAACGCCAGCAGGTGAAGTACAACCAGGCCCAGCAGTACGATCGGCAACGCGATAACGTGCAGGGCAAAGAATCGGTTCAGGGTAATGCCGGAGATCAGGTAATCGCCACGAATCCACAGAGACAGGTCGTCACCGATCACCGGAATGGCACCAAACAGGTTAACAATAACCTGAGCACCCCAGTAGGACATCTGACCCCAAGGCAGCAGGTAGCCCATAAAGGCTTCAGCCATCAGCGCCAGGTAGATCAGCATGCCGAAGATCCAGATCAGCTCGCGAGGCTTCTGGTACGAGCCGTACATGATGCCGCGGAACATGTGAAGGTAGACCACAACGAAGAACGCCGAGGCACCTGTGGAATGCAGGTAACGCAGGAGCCAGCCCCACTGCACATCACGCATGATGTACTCAACGGAGGCAAAGGCGCCTTCCGCAGACGGGTTGTAGCTCATGGTCAGCCAGATACCGGTAACCAGCTGGTTCACCAGCACAAGCATCGCCAGCGAGCCAAAGAAGTACCACATGTTGAAGTTCTTCGGCGCGTAGTACTTGCTCATGTGCTTTTCGTAGGCTTCTACGATAGGCAGACGAGCGTCAATCCACTGAATCAGCTTTTGCATTACGCGGCCTCCGGATCGAGCCCAACGGTAACCGTCGAGTCGTTATCGTAACGATAGGGGGGAACTTCCAGGTTCAGCGGAGCCGGCTGGCTCTTGAATACCCGCCCAGCCATGTCGTACCGGGAGCCGTGACACGGGCAGAACATGCCACCCAGCCAGTCCGCACCCAGGTCTTCCGGAGCCACTTCCGGGCGATAGCTTGGCACACACCCCAAGTGGGTACAGATACCCACGAGCACAGCCAGTTCCGGCTTCAGGGAACGGGTTTCACCCCGAATGTACTCAGGCTGCTGTGACGCTTCCTCAGACTGCGGATCCTTGACCCGTTCATTCATGTCTGTCAGGTTGGCAATCATTTCCTCAGTACGGCGAATCAGCCATACCGGCTTGCCTCGCCATTCCACGGTGATCTGCTGACCCGGTTCCAGTTTGCTGACATTGACGGTGACCGGTGCCCCCGCTGCTTCCGCTTTGGCACTGGGATTCCAGGATGCCACGAAAGGAACAGCCGCACCGACGGCGCCGACACCACCCACTACCGACGTTGCACCGATCAGAAACCGGCGCCGGCCTTGGCTTACGTCGCCATTACTCATTATGGTTTTCTCCCATCAGGCGAGGCGCAGCCCGTCAATCCGACAGATGCGCATCGAAAAGGACTTCACGACCCAAAATTATAAGCGCACAAATGGTAATGAAATTGCCCCGGCCTTACAAGTCGCAAAGGCTTCCGCCACAAGGCTTTGCCGAACCAATTCATGACCTGAGGCAAGTCCACAAACAAAAAACCCGGCACAAAGCCGGGTTTTCTGGATGCCACTTTCTCCAGCGAAATTAACGCTTGGAGTACTGTGGACGCTTACGGGCCTTACGCAGACCAACTTTCTTACGCTCAACCTTACGAGCGTCACGGGTAACATAACCCGCTTTGCGCAGAGCCGGACGCAGAGTTTCGTCGTAATCCATCAGTGCACGGGTCAGACCGTGGCGAATCGCGCCAGCCTGGCCACTGATGCCACCACCTTTAACGGTGATAGTGATGTCGAAACGATCTGTGGACTCAGCAATAACCAGCGGCTGACGAACGATCATCCGCAGAGTCTCACGACCAAAGAATTCCTCAATGGAACGACCATTGATGGAGATGTTACCGCTTCCCGGCTTGATAAACACCCGAGCCGTGGATGTCTTGCGGCGACCAGTACCGTAATTTTGTGCTACAGACATATCCGCCTTCCGTTAAATGTCGAGTTCTTTGGGCTGCTGGGCTGCATGAGGATGCTCAGCGCCGGCATAGACTTTCAGCTTCTTGAACATGGCGCGACCCAGAGGTCCTTTCGGCAACATGCCTTTGACTGACTTCTGGATGATTTGCTCGGGCGCCTTGTCGACCAGCTTCTCGAAGCTGATGGATTTGATTCCACCCGGAAAGCCGGTGTGACTGTAGTACATCTTATCAGATGGCTTACGGCCAGTTACCCGCACCTGACTGGCGTTGATAACAACGATGTAATCACCAGTGTCGACGTGGGGGGTATACTCAGGCTTATGCTTGCCCCGCAGACGACGGGCGATTTCGGTTGACAGACGACCCAGCGTCTTGCCGGCTGCGTCTACAACGTACCAGTCACGCTTTACTGTTTCTGGTTTCGCACTCAGAGTCTTCATTGATTCCGCCTTGAACGCTATAAAGTAACGTTAAAAACCGCCCAATAGCCTCGGGAATTAGGCCTGCGGACAGCTTTTTACCTAAAGTTTAGTTGGCAGAGACATCATTCGGGGCTGAGATAATGTCATCGCCTTGAAAAGCCAGGGCGCGAAGTATATCCGAACTGCCCTTTAAAGCCAACCCTGCCCCGACCTATTTCGAGATTCCCTTATCCCACCCGAACAGCCGCCGCGTATTTTCGGTCAAGGCCATCGCCAGTTCCTCGACAGGCTCCGGACGCAAGGCCGTCAGTACCTCAAAGATGCGAGGCAGATACAGGGGGGAATTCTTGCCCTTCGCAACCCCTTCCGGCGCCATGTCTGGCGCGTCTGTTTCCAGCACCAGCGTGTCCAACGGCAAACCGGCAATAGCTTCGCGGGTTTTGCGGGCACGCGCATGGGTAATCACCCCCCCCACCCCGATCAGGCACCCCAGTGCGACCAGTTTCTTTGCCTGGTCAGCACTGCCGGAAAAGCCGTGAACCAGAATCGGAACCTCTGGCTTGGCCCTGCGCAATACAGCACAGACCTCTTCGTGGGCGCGGACCGAATGGATCACCAGCGGCAACTCCAGCTCGGCGGCCAGCCCAACCTGCCGCTCAAACCATGGTAACTGTTGCGACAGATCCCCGCGCAGGCGATCTAGCCCGCACTCCCCGAGCGCGACACAGCGGTTACCGCCCCCGACCAGCAATCGCCGCAAGAGATCCAGGTCACCGTCTGCGTGTTCGCCAATAAACCAGGGATGTATGCCAAGGCAATAGCTTAACCGGTCTGACATCGACGCGGTCTCGATCACCCGAAACCAATCCCCCTTCCGCACGCCAGGTATAACCAGACGGGTTACCCCGAGTCGCGTCATTTGCGCTAAAGTCGACGCGCGCTGCCCGTCAAACTCCGGAAAATCAAAGTGGCAATGGGCATCGACCAGCTCCATTTCAGCCTCGCGAATCAGTGCTCCCGGGTTTTATGGAACGTCACATCAGGGTAACGCTCCTCTGCCAACTGCAGGTTTACCATCGTCGGGGCAATATAGGCGAGCTGATCAGCGCCATCCAAGGCCACAAACTCATTGGCCTTACGCTTGAATTCGTCGAGCTTCCTCGCATCGCTGCTCGTCACCCAGCGCGCTGTCGCGACGTTGATCGGCTCATACACAGCCTCGACTTTGTATTCACTCTTGAGGCGAGCAACGACGACATCAAACTGCAGCACTCCGACCGCACCAACAATCAGGTCGTTGTTCTTCATCGGCCGGAAGACCTGCACCGCGCCCTCCTCAGACAATTGCACCAGTCCTTTCTGCAATTGTTTAGCCTTCAGAGGATCTTTTAGGCGGATACGGCGGAACAGTTCCGGCGCGAAGTTGGGGATACCGGTGAACTTCATGTTCTCACCCGCTGTAAACGTGTCCCCCAACTGAATCGTACCGTGGTTGTGGAGCCCGATAATATCGCCAGCAAATGCCTGCTCAGCGTGAGAACGGTCGCCCGCCATAAAGGTCAGCGCATCCGCAAAACGTACGTCTTTTCCAATCCTCACGTGACGCGCCTTCATGCCCTGGGCGTACTGACCGGAGACAATACGAAGGAACGCAATCCGGTCCCGGTGCTGAGGATCCATATTGGCCTGGATCTTGAAAACAAAGCCAGAAAACCCTTCATCCGTTGGGCTGACCGTGCGTACATCGGTCGCCCGCGGTTGTGGCGTGGGAGCCCACTCAACCAGTCCGTCGAGCATATGATCCACACCAAAGTTGCCCAGTGCGGTACCGAAGAAAACCGGTGTCAGTTCGCCAGCCAGGAAGGCCTCCAGGTCAAACTCGTGGGAGGCCCCTTTGACCAGTTCGATCTCATCGCGCAGATCACCAGCAAGGCTGCCCAGCACTTCGTCCAGCTCCGGGTTATCAATGCCACCGATGATCCGCTTTTCCTGAATCTTATGCCCCTGCCCGCTCTGATACAGAACCACTTCATCCCGCAGCAGGTGATAAACCCCCTTAAATCCTTTGCCCATACCGATCGGCCAGGTGATGGGCGCACAGGCGATGCTGAGAACGTCTTCTACCTCATCCATCAATTCGATCGGGTCTCGGGTGTCACGATCCAGTTTGTTCATAAAGGTCAGGATCGGTGTATCCCGAAGGCGGGTGACTTCCATCAGCTTGATGGTCCGCTCCTCAACACCTTTGGCGCTGTCGATGACCATCAGGCACGAATCAACGGCGGTCAGAGTACGGTAGGTATCCTCGGAGAAGTCTTCGTGACCCGGCGTATCCAGGAGGTTGACCAAGCGCCCGCCATAGGGAAATTGCATGACCGACGTGGTTACCGAAATGCCCCGCTCTTTTTCCATTTCCATCCAGTCAGACTTCGCATGCTGGCCCGACTTCTTGCCTTTGACGGTACCGGCTTTCTGAAGTGCCTGACCGAACAGCAATACTTTTTCAGTGATCGTGGTTTTACCGGCATCCGGGTGAGAGATGATGGCAAAAGTCCGGCGATTGGCAACTTCCTGAGCAAGAGTAGACATAAAAGACAACGACCTGATTCGGTAGCGAAAAATTGGAGCGCTAAAAGCGCGGTATTATAGAGTGCCCGGATGCCCGACGCGAACTCAGGATTGGCCCAGCGACAAAGACATCACCCGCGCATCTTCCCGCCCGGAGCCATCAGGATAATATCCGGGACGCCGCCCGATCTCCTGAAACCCTTCACTCAGATAAAGCCGGGCGGCCTGTTCATTGCTGGCACGAACTTCGAGAATGACGGCGACCATACCGTCATGGGCGGCGCTGGCAACCACATGCCGCAGCAGACGTCGACCTAACCCGCACCGGTGACTTGCCGGTGAAATACAGATGTTGAGCAAATGCGCTTCATCAAACTGGTAGGAAACGATCGAATAGCCAACCAGGCCGGCACTGCCTTCCAACGCCCACAGCCGGTAGTTTGGGTGAAAACAGTCGAGAAACACGCCCTTGGCCCAGGGGTGGGAGTAACTCTGCCGCTCAATGTCGATCACAGCATCCAGGTCAGTCTCAGTCAGCGGGCGCACAACCAGGCCGACCTCTGCCACACGCTGGTAATCACCAGCTCTCACCGGACCAGCCCCGGGAAATGTTTGAGACGCTCCCAAAGGGAACGCTTGGCATTGGGATCCGTCGACAACCCGGCAAGCGACGTTTCAAAGTCAACGAAGCGCTTACCGGGCAATGCTTTGAGCAGCCCCTCGCGCTCATCATCGGAGATCCCGGGTAACACACCGAGCAACACCAGTTCGCGATCGGGGTATTCCCGACACTGATCCCCGACAACCCGGCGGAAACCGTCGCGATCATTGCCGGGAACCAGCGGATTATTGAACACCGGCCACTGCACCCGAAATCCTCGAACGTCGGTCTGATTCAGCGCCTTGAGGATGTTCCTCGCCAAGGCTTCCTGCAACTGGTAGCTGGCATCGTCGCTGATCGCGCTGATCAGCATCACCCGCGCCCCAACCCAGAAGCCCCAGTGGGCCTCGAGAGGTTGCAGGTGGCCGTTTCCGGCCACCGGGAATTCTGGCTCGGCGTCCGGGAGCAATCCATCAGCGGCTTCCCCGGCCGATACCTTATCCGTGGCAAGCTTAGGGGCGGCCGTTGGCTCTGAAATAACAGGCGCTGGTGCCGTGGCCTCCTCAGCCTTTCCCGCCATAAGGCCCTGAATACGAGCCAGACGGTCGGCGCGTTCGGCGGCCTTGAGCTCTCCCGAAGGGGCCATTTCAGCAACAGGCTGAATGCTGACAGCCTCAGGCTCCGAAAAATCAAAGTCCGGGCTCGGGGCTGCCCCGGGCAAGGGTGCCCGCGCATACCAGAGCTGGATTCCCGCCTGACCGAGATAATACTGCCTGGCGGCCTCATCAAGCGGAGCCATTAACACCCCTTTCTATACCCACCTCACGCGCTCCGGAGATACTCAGACGTCAGCGCCTTGGGGGTGCTGACGGGTACCACCGCGACTGATCAGGTTAAGTGCCTCGATATAAGCCTTTGCAGACGCGATGATGATGTCGGTATCCGCACCCACACCGTTGACGATACGGCCGCCGCGCTCGAGCCGGACAGTGACCTCGCCCTGGGCATCGGTTCCGCTGGTGATGTTATTGACCGAATACAGCTGGAGGTTGCAACCGGAATCCACTAACGACTCAATTGCCTTGAATGTCGCATCAACCGGACCACTGCCCTCGGCTTCAACCTTGTGTTCCTTGTTCTCAACTTTCATGGTCAGCGAGGCCCTGGGAACAACCCCGGTTTCAGAACAGACCTGCATACAGACCAGTTCATACAGACCATCTTCGTCATTCTGCCGGGTGTCGCTGGCTATGGCCTGAAGATCTTCATCGAAGATTTCGTGCTTGAGATCGGCCAGCGCCTTGAAGCGGGTGAACGCCTCATTCAGCTCAGACTCTGTCTCGAACTGAATACCCAGCTCCTGTAAGCGGGTACGGAACGCATTACGACCTGAGTGTTTTCCCAGCACCAGGCTATTGGTATGCCAACCGACGTCCTGGGCCCGCATGATTTCGTAGGTTTCCCGGTGTTTGAGGACACCGTCCTGATGAATCCCGGATTCGTGGGCAAAAGCGTTCGCACCGACAATGGCTTTATTCGGCTGAACAGGGAACCCGGTAATGGTAGAGACCAGTCTTGATGCTGGCACGATATGCTGAGTATCGATACCCGTCTCGACCTTGAAGAGATCCTGGCGTGTACGTACCGCCATGACGACTTCTTCCAGTGAGGCATTACCAGCACGCTCACCCAGACCGTTGATCGTACACTCAACCTGACGGGCGCCGGCGTTCACCGCCGCCAGAGAGTTTGCCACCGCAAGGCCCAGGTCATTGTGGCAATGAACGGAGAAGATTGCCTTGTCTGCGTTGGGAATCCGGTTGAGGAGCTGCCGAATGGTTTCGCCAAACTGTTCCGGGATTGCATAACCCACAGTGTCCGGAATGTTGATTGTGCGGGCACCGGCATCAATGGCGGCTTCGATGATCCGGCACAGGAAATCAAGCTCCGAACGCCCGGCATCCTCGCAGGAGAACTCGACATCGTCGACGTGACCACGCGCCCGTGTTACCGCTTTTACGGCCTGCGCGACGACGTCATCCGGATCCATCTGGAGCTTGTGCTTCATGTGAATCGGTGATGTCGCAATAAACGTATGGATCCGGCCACGAGCGGCAGGACGGATCGCTTCAGCCGCCCTATCGATATCTTTATCAAGCGCACGGGCCAGGCTGCAGATGGTGGATTCCTTAATGCTCTCGGCAATGGACTTCACCGCCTCGAAATCACCCTGACTGGCGATCGCGAAACCCGCCTCAATGACATCGACCTTCAGCTTTTCGAGGGCTTTGGCGATACGCAGTTTTTCCGCCTTGGTCATGGTCGCCCCGGGACTTTGTTCCCCGTCCCTCAGCGTGGTATCGAAAATGACCAGTTTGTCTTTCTCGGACATGGCGTACTCCATCAGAAATTGTCGGTATCGTTTCTCGGGGAGTATATCACTGATTACAGCGGTTGGATTCTATGGAAGATGAGGGTGATCAGCACTGGTCATGGGGCCAACGTAGCGCTCGGCAGGTGTTCGAATTCGACATAAAAAAACCCCAGTACCATTCGGTACTGGGGTTTCGTATTAAGAGCCTGACGATGACCTACTCTCACATGGGCAACGCCACACTACCATCGGCGCAGGACTGTTTCACTTCTGAGTTCGGGATGGGATCAGGTGGTTCCAGACCGCTATGGTCGTCAGGCAAAACTGATGATCACTGGGAAAGGATGAGAAAGAAATGAGCGATTTCGTCGTTATCCGCAATTGTCTTGGGTGTTATATAGTCAAGCCGCACGAGCAATTAGTACTGGTTAGCTCAACGCCTCACAGCGCTTACACACCCAGCCTATCAACGTCCTGGTCTTGAACGGCTCTTAAGAAGGCTCGAGG
>NZ_FNNE01000022.1 GCF_900106945.1 Marinobacter mobilis | reverse complement strand
GAAGTCCTTCTTTCTGATCACTGGGTCAGAATTGCTCTTTAACAATGTGGATGAGAAAGAAAACATCCGAGAAGTTTGATTCAATTTATCTCCTGAATCAAACAACTCAACAGATAGCGATTTCAAGCGTTATCCGGTGTTGTCGTTGAAGTGGTTGTTATACAACTTCAAATGACTGTTTCTGATCATGACCAGCCTGGCTTGCCAGGGGAAGCGTGAGACGATCAGTTGTCTTGGGGTTATATAGTCAAGCAACTAAGCGCATACGGTGGATGCCTTGGCAGTCAGAGGCGATGAAAGACGTGGAAGCCTGCGATAAGGTTCGGGGAGCTGGCAAACGAGCTGTGATCCGGACATCTCTGAATGGGGAAACCCACCGACTTTCGGGTCGGTATCTTGCACTGAATACATAGGTGTAAGAGGCGAACCAGGGGAACTGAAACATCTAAGTACCCTGAGGAAAAGAAATCAACCGAGATTCCCTAAGTAGCGGCGAGCGAACGGGGACCAGCCCTTAAGCTGAACAACTGGTAGGAGAAGGCTCTGGAAAGTGCCGCCATAGTGGGTGATAGCCCCGTATCCGAAACCTGAGTTCAGTGAAATCGAGTAGGACGGGACACGTGATATCCTGTCTGAACATGGGGGGACCATCCTCCAAGGCTAAATACTCCTGACTGACCGATAGTGAACCAGTACCGTGAGGGAAAGGCGAAAAGAACCCCTGTGAGGGGAGTGAAATAGATCCTGAAACCGTATGCGTACAAGCAGTCGGAGCAGACTTGTTCTGTGACGGCGTACCTTTTGTATAATGGGTCAGCGACTTAATTTCAGTAGCGAGGTTAACCGTTTAGGGGAGCCGTAGGGAAACCGAGTCTTAATAGGGCGATTTAGTTGCTGGGATTAGACCCGAAACCGGGCGATCTATCCATGAGCAGGTTGAAGGTGCCGTAACAGGCACTGGAGGACCGAACCCACTGTCGTTGAAAAGCCAGGGGATGACTTGTGGATCGGAGTGAAAGGCTAATCAAGCCCGGAGATAGCTGGTTCTCCCCGAAATCTATTTAGGTAGAGCCTCGGACGAATACCACAGGGGGTAGAGCACTGTTTGGGCTAGGGGGTCATCCCGACTTACCAACCCCATGCAAACTCCGAATACCTGTGAGTACTATCCGGGAGACACACGGCGGGTGCTAACGTCCGTCGTGAAGAGGGAAACAACCCAGACCGCCAGCTAAGGTCCCCAAGTACCAGTTAAGTGGGAAACGATGTGGGAAGGCTCAGACAGCTAGGAGGTTGGCTTAGAAGCAGCCACCCTTTAAAGAAAGCGTAATAGCTCACTAGTCGAGTCGGCCTGCGCGGAAGATGTAACGGGGCTCAAACTGGTCACCGAAGCTGCGGCTGCATACTTTGTATGCGGGGTAGGGGAGCGTTCTGTAAGCCTGCGAAGGTGTGTTGTAAAGCATGCTGGAGGTATCAGAAGTGCGAATGCTGACATGAGTAACGACAATGGGGGTGAAAAACCCCCACGCCGGAAGACCAAGGGTTCCTGCGCAACGCTAATCGGCGCAGGGTGAGTCGGCCCCTAAGGCGAGACCGAAAGGTGTAGTCGATGGGAAACGGGTTAATATTCCCGTACCTTGGATCACTGCGATGGAGAGACGGAGAAGGCTAGGTGAGCCGGGCGACGGTTGTCCCGGTTTAAGCGAGTAGGGAGAGGACTTAGGCAAATCCGGGTCCTTAATCCTGAGACGTGACGACGAGTTCCCTAGGGAATGAAGTCATTGATGCCATGCTTCCAGGAAAATCTTCTAAGCTTCAGGTGATTCGAGACCGTACCCCAAACCGACACAGGTGGTCAGGTAGAGAATACCAAGGCGCTTGAGAGAACTCGGGTAAAGGAACTAGGCAAAATGGTGCCGTAACTTCGGGAGAAGGCACGCCGGCGTGTACGTGAAGCCCCTGCGGGTGGAGCGGAAGCCGGTCGAAGATACCAGGCCCCTGCGACTGTTTATTAAAAACACAGCACTCTGCAAACACGAAAGTGGACGTATAGGGTGTGACGCCTGCCCGGTGCCGGAAGGTTAATTGATGGGGTTAGCTTCGGCGAAGCTCTTGATCGAAGCCCCGGTAAACGGCGGCCGTAACTATAACGGTCCTAAGGTAGCGAAATTCCTTGTCGGGTAAGTTCCGACCTGCACGAATGGCGTAACGATGGGGGCGCTGTCTCTACCCGAGACTCAGTGAAATTGAAATCGCCGTGAAGATGCGGTGTATCCGCGGCTAGACGGAAAGACCCCGTGAACCTTTACTATAGCTTCACAGTGAACTTTGAGCATGTTTGTGTAGGATAGCTGGGAGGCTTTGAAACCAGGACGCCAGTTCTGGTGGAGCCAACCTTGAAATACCAGCCTGGCATGTTTGAGGTTCTAACTTGGTCCCCTTATCGGGGATGAGGACACTGTGTGGTGGGTAGTTTGACTGGGGCGGTCTCCTCCCAAAGCGTAACGGAGGAGCACAAAGGTGGGCTAAGCATGGTCGGACATCATGCGGTTAGTGTAATGGCACAAGCCCGCTTGACTGCGAGACAGACACGTCGAGCAGGTGCGAAAGCAGGTCATAGTGATCCGGTGGTTCTGTATGGAAGGGCCATCGCTCAACGGATAAAAGGTACTCCGGGGATAACAGGCTGATACCGCCCAAGAGTTCACATCGACGGCGGTGTTTGGCACCTCGATGTCGGCTCATCACATCCTGGGGCTGAAGCCGGTCCCAAGGGTATGGCTGTTCGCCATTTAAAGTGGTACGCGAGCTGGGTTTAGAACGTCGTGAGACAGTTCGGTCCCTATCTGCCGTGGACGTTGGAGATTTGAGGAAAGCTGCTCCTAGTACGAGAGGACCGGAGTGGACGAACCTCTGGTGTTCGGGTTGTTTCGCCAGAAGCATTGCCCGGTAGCTATGTTCGGACAGGATAACCGCTGAAAGCATCTAAGCGGGAAGCCCCTTCCAAGATGAGATCTCCCTAAGGCCTCGAGCCTTCTTAAGAGCCGTTCAAGACCAGGACGTTGATAGGCTGGGTGTGTAAGCGCTGTGAGGCGTTGAGCTAACCAGTACTAATTGCTCGTGCGGCTTGACTATATAACACCCAAGACAATTGCGGATAACGACGAAATCGCT
>NZ_FNNE01000001.1 GCF_900106945.1 Marinobacter mobilis | reverse complement strand
GATGTGGCTGATCCGTTCGTTCTCCACCGTCAGGTGGCTGTCGTGTTTGACCACCTCGGTGCGATCATTTTCAGTGAGCAGGTCCAGGTCTTTCTGGGCGTGGAGGTAGATCTGTTCCTGATTGGCTTCGTCTTCAAACCGCAGCTCGTTGCTGCCCTCGCCCTTGTGGGTCTGGGTTTTCAGCACCGTTCGGGTTTTGTGCTCCGGCAACGCATAGGGCGGCGTGTTGGTGGCGTGGTAGGTGCGACCGGTGATGATGGGCTGGTCCGGGTCACCGTCGAGAAAGCTGACGATGACTTCGTGGCCGATCCGTGGCAACGCCATAAAGCCATACTGCCCTCCGGCCCAGCCCTGGCTGACTCTGAGCCAGGCACTGGAGTGTTCGTCATTCTGGCTGTAGCGGTCCCAGGGGAAGCGGACTTTGACCCGGCCGTGTTCGTCGCAGTGGATTTCTTCGCCGGCCGGGCCGGTGACGAGGGCGATCTGGGGGCCGTCCATCAGCGGTCGATCCAGTCCCTGTGGCCGCCAGTTGCGATCCGCGGGAATGGCCTCGAAGGCATTGTGGTAGGTGGTTGGCTCGCTGCCCCCCGCCTCTTCCAAAGCCTGGGGCTGTTTGCCGGTGTGGACGACCCGGGTGATCAGCCAGTCGCGGTTGAGGTCGTCCTGGGTGTGGCTGCTCAGGGGCAGCCTGGCGCCAGCGGCAAAATCAGGGCGGTTGCTGCGGCCACTGGCCACGCTGGCGTCGTTGCGCAGGGCCTCCAGTTTGGCCTGGGTGAAGGCGCGGCCACGGGCGTCATTCTTGAAGCGGCCAGGGTAATCGTAGTGCTGGTAATCCTCCCGCTGGTGATCCATACCGGCGGCGTTGCTCTCGTGCATCAGCGCGTAGGCAGGGTTCCTGAAGGTGTAGTCTTTCATCACCACCGACGCGGCGCGGACCCGTTCGCGGTAGCTGAACTGGAATACCGCCGGTTGCCGGGTGCTACCACCGGCGGTGGCGTTGCAGGTGGCCTGCGGCAGGGTGACGGCGTCGCCGTGATGGTCCGAAATCACCAGGGGCGGGTTGTCGGCGTCGAGGTCAAAACGGTAGTGCCAGCCTTCTTCGGCGGCCAGGCGCTGGAGGAAGGCCAGATCGCTTTCCCGATGCTGAACGCAGTATTCCCGCTCCGGAGCCGAACGTTTGAGGTCGAACACGGTGTCGACGATGCCGCGCTCTTCCAGCAGGGTTTTGAGAATCGCGTCCGGGGTCTGGGTCTGGAAGATGCGGCTGTTGTGCATCAGCCCGAGGCGCCACAAAGGCGGCTCTACGACCACCTCGTAACAGGTGCGGCGGTGGCCGCTGTCACCGCGGGCGAATTCGGAGACGACGCCTGAAAAACGACGCAGCAGCTGGCCATCCTGCCAGATGGCGAGTTCGACCGGTTGCTCGAGAATCTGATCCAGGGAGGGGGACGGATTTGAAACCTGTTCCCCATCAGAGCCCGATGCCTGGCCTAAAGCAGGATCGGGACTGGCCAACGCCAGCTTGCCGCGGAACAGACAGGACAGAGCCTCGCTGAATTCAAAACCAACGACAGCCAACAGGTCGGCGGGCAGGTCGCCTATACGGACAGTAAACTGCAGCCCCACGGACGGGGGACGAGGGGAAGCGGGAGCCTCGGGCATATCTTCAATCCTTGAAGAGACGTCTTGTGAGTGTGGGCTCTTCCTGAGCCTGGCCGGATTATAACGCCCATAGGCAGGATTAAAACCCTCCGGGGAGGAACCTGCGAACCGTGCCAAACAAAAAGGGGCGCTTACGCACCCCGGACAGATCTCAGCCCCTTGCCGACCACACGCTTACTTACACCAGCTGGTGTTCTTCACCCTGATAGTAGGCTTCAACCCTTGGGTTCATGACCCGCTTCCAAAGTGGCGGAATACAGGCCAGCACCACCATGGTTGCGTAGCCAGCCGGTAACTGGGGTGCAACCTCATGGTGACGGAGCACCTGATAGCGGCGTTTGGCGTAAGCATGGTGGTCACTGTGGCGCTGCAGGTGGAACAGGAAAACGTTGGTCAGGAAGTAATTGGAGTTCCAGCTGTGTTCCGGCATGGTGCGCTCATAGCGGCCATTCTCCAGCTTGCGGCGATGCAGACCGTAATGCTCCAGGTAATTGACGATTTCCAGCAGGGTGAAGGCGATGAAGCTCTGGCCGAGGAAGTAGGCCGCGCCCAACCAGCCAAAGGCCACGGTAAAGGCAATCAGCGCCAGGGCGCTGATGCTGTACCACCAGATCAGTTCATTATGCCAGCTGACCACGCGCTGGTTCTTGCCTTCCAGGCGCTTCGCTTCCAGCTTCCATGCATTGATAAAGTTACGGGCATAGGCCTGGGGCAGAAACTCATACAGCGACTGGTTGTAGCGGGACGAGGATGCGTCTTCCGGTGTGGACACATGAACGTGGTGACCGCGCAGGTGCTCCACCTTGAACCCGGCGTAACACACCAGCGACAGCAGGAAACCTCCGGCCCAGGTTTCAAGCCGGTCATCCTTGTGGATCAGCTCATGGGCGACGTTGATGCCCAGGCCACCGACAATACCGATCGACAGAATCCAGCCCACGGTTCCCAAAGCGCTGAAGGTACCTCCGGCGATGAGGCTCATTCCCCACACCAGTAGTACCGCATACAAGCCAACCCAGCTCAGGGTCAGAACGCGGTAAAACGATTCCTTGTTCATCGACGGCACATCGTCCCCTTCATCCGGATTGAGGTCGTCCTTGCCAAGCAGGAAATCCAGAAGGGGAATAATCACAAACACCACCACCGGAGCCCCCCAGGCAAACAGGTTGGTCATACCCAGGGAGTGCCCCGCAAGCACCAGAAGCGGCGGTATCGCCAGCGGTAACATCGAAATCAGGTAGCTGTATTTCTTGAGTTTCAGCAGCAGCTTTCGTCGTGCGGCCTCAGGGGAATGGGCTTTGCTGTGCGTTGTCATAATTATTGTCTCCTGCTGGCGGGGCTCGTGATTAATTACACCATAGATGCATTATTGTCCTACAATCTAACAGAGGTCAACCTTTTCATCCCGACAACCCTGACCGCCTGGTACACGGACCGTCACCTCCGCTAAAGCGGACCGAAGCGGCTGTGATACACTGCCAGACACTGAGAGCGGACAACATAACCATGGAATTCAAGGCCCCTAACACCCTGGCCGAGCAGATCGCCAACTACCTGGCACAACAGATCATGACCGGCCACATCCAGCCCCGCGAGCGCATTCATGAGGCCCGGGTTGCCACCACTCTTGCGGTTAGCCGGGCGTCGGTGAAAGAGGCGCTGTACATTCTGGAACGCTGGCATCTGGTGGACATCACGCCCCGTAAAGGCGCCTCTGCCAGCCAGCTCGATGCCCAGCACGCGACCGAACTCTATGACGTCTACATGCACCTGCTGCTGATGCTGGCCGACCGGTTGATCGATCATTGGGAAGGACCCGACCGGATCACCCTGTTACGGAAAATCAGCAAGGTGACCCAGTGCCTGAACGGCAACACCAGCGTACTGGCCGTGGTTGAGGCCAGCTTTGAGGTTATGGACAGCTGTTGCGAGGTGGTGGGCAACCCTTACCTCACCGAGGCCCTGACCAACTTCAAGCCTGCGGTCAGCCGCGCCTATTACCTGAGCTCGGAACGCTACCAGCAGGATCTCGAGCGTACGGAGGCCTTCTTCCGGAACCTGACCAAGGCCGTACTGGAGCGGGATAAAGCCGCCATGGCCGAACAAATCACCCGTTTTGCCGACCACCAGAAGCGCCTGATTGTAGAGGCCTTATCGCCCGATAGCTGTCCGCAAAGCCCCTCCCCGGCGTCTGCCTGAGCAGGCGTTCGGGTCTGTGATTTGGCTCACAGACCCTGATCAAAAATCACCCTACCGTAACAACCTGTAACAAAACCCGATGCGGGCTGCATAGATTGCGCTGTTCCCCTGTCGTCTGGACAACTAAAAACAACAAGGACCGGGGACATCATGTCACTCAAGGTTGGTCAGGGAAGATCCTGTTTTCACGCTGCGCTGGTACTGTCGGTCATCTCGGCACCGGTTGGGGCCATCGAATCCATTGATGACCGGGAAATGGCCAACATCACCGGCCAGACCGGAATCACCATCGAGCTCGCAGCTTCGGTGGACATCGCTCAGATCCGTTATGTCGACGATGCCCCCCTGGACATCAACGGCTTCCATCTGTCCGGCCACAACGGCACCCTGCTCGACAACGTGAAGCTCACCCTCGATGTTGCCGGGGATGGCGAAGTGCTGGATTACGGGTTCTCCGAACTGGCCCGGCGGGGGGCAGAGGGAACGCTCAACCCGGCCAACCCGGACATTGCACAGGCGATGAGCACCTATTCTGTCAGCGGCCAGTACGGAAAGCAGTTCAACGACGGTGACCTGGTGATGCACCTGAGTCCGGTGGACAGTGGCGATCCTGCCAGCGTCGACGATTACCTCAGTGCCATCGACTTCGAGATCGGCATCGACAGCATCATCACGGGCGGAAACCCGGACAGCACCACCCTGTTCTCAGATATTTTCCTGACGGGCTATCTCGGACCGACCGACATTGTGATCCGCAACGATGGCACCAGCTACGTCCGACCCAACGGTGATCTGGTGCAGGCCTCCGAGCTGCAGATCGACAGCCACTTCAGGATTGATGACGGCTCCCTGAATTGGGAGGTTGCCGACGTGATTCTGATCTTCAACCTGGCTGCGGTGGGCATTGAGGGCTTGCAGGTGCATAACCGCCGGGGCAATGACACCAAGGGGCATTTCGGCATGGCCAATCTGGCGGCGAGCATTTCCGCCGGCACCAGCGCCACCTCCGGAGCGGAGGGCATGTCGATTCACGACGTCGAATTCCGCGCCGATATTGATATGCCAACCTTCCGGATCGGCACCCAAAGCATCGGGTCGGTGTATTTCTCCGATTTCGTGATCTCGGATACCTCCATGATGGTCTACGGCCACTGATCCATCGGCACGCTCCCATTCACAGCCGGCGCCCATTCGGTTTAGACTGGACAACCGCATTCAGCGAGTGAGAGGTCAGACTTGTGAGTGGTATTCCGATTGGTATCAGTACCTGTCTGCTCGGACAGGAAGTCCGCCATGATGGCGGCCATAAACACTCAAGATTTTGCACCCAGATACTGGCCAAACACTTCGATTTCAGGCCAGTTTGCCCGGAGATGGCCGCAGGTCTGGGAGTTCCCCGCCCTGCCATCCACATCCGCGACATTGACGGCGAACTGCGTCTGATTGAGTCCAAGGGCAGCGCGGATCACACCGAAGCAATGGATCACGTGATTCGGGCCGTCGTGCCTACCCTTGGCGACCTGCGTGGCTATATCCTGATGGCCAAATCCCCCAGTTGTGGCATGGAACGCATCAAGGTTCACAACGCCGAGGGCCAGATGGTTCACCGGGAAGGACGGGGGCTGTTTGCGGCCGCCCTCATGCAGGCGTACCCACTGCTACCGGTGGAAGAAGAAGGCCGACTGCACGATGATGCCCTGCGGGAGAACTTCATTGAGCGGGTGTTCGCCTATGATGACTGGCAGCAGAATGTCGCCGCCAACCTGACAGCCAAAGCCCTGATCGAATTCCATACCCGCCACAAGTTCCAGCTGCTGGCCCACAACGAACCCCTGTACCGGCAACTGGGCCCCATGCTCTCCAATCTCAAGGAGCAACCACTGGAAACGGTCGCGCAACGCTACATTGAAGGGTTCATGACGGCCATGACCTGCAAGGTCAGCCGGGGCGCCCACGTCAATGCCATGCAACATCTGATGGGCTATTTGCGGGAAGCCATTGGCGATGCCGACCGGCAGGTGTTGGTCGAACAGATCGAAGCCTACCACCGCGGCGAGCTGCCACTCATTGTGCCCATGACCCTGCTGCGCATGGCACAACGTCGCGAGCCGGTGGACTATGTCGAGCTACAGCACTATCTCAGTCCCTACCCGGATGAGCTAGGTCTTCGTAACCGGGTCTGACCGCGGTCAGAAGCCGTACAACAGGGTCAGCGCCGTCTCGGTGTCCGTGCGTTCGCTAGCCGCAGGGGGATCCGACAGGTGCTTGACCCGATAGGAGACCTTCATCGACAGGGAATCCACCACCGTCGCCTGGAGCGAGGTTTCCGACTCGCTGATGGTATGACCGTCTTCGAGGCCGATCTCGCTGCTCAGCTTCTGGCGGAACAGTGCCGTCTCCGACAGTTCGTAATCAAACTGACCCGCCAGCCGGGCAATGGACTCATTTTCCTTGCGATGACCATTCTCATCAGGTTCATCAAAGCGGTTATAGCGGTAACCGGCACCGGCAGAAAGGTCCAGGAATGAGCGCTCCCCGCCCTGCCAGACCCGATGGCCATAACCTGTGGTGATGGATGACTCAAAGTCATAACCGGAGAAGCGATCGTCCTCATAGGCCCCGCGCAGAAACCAATACTGGCGATCGTTGAACTTGAAATCGGATTCCAGGAAAGCGCGGTACTTTTCAGCCGAAGTGGCACCGTCAGCTTCGGAATACAGTGATGAGAACTCGCCACTGTTGCGCCAGCGGACGATTTCCTGCTGGAACGCCAGCCGGCTGTTGACGTTGGTTTCTTCCGTGTTACCGGTGGTGATCAGCAGCCCCAGTTCGACTTCACCCTGCCATTCCGGCGTTTCCGCCCAGGCCAGGGGAGCCCCCAACAATACTGTGGTTACCGCAACAATGGTTTTTTGCATGGTCAGTCCCTTACTCGCGTGGGCGGGACTGACCACTCAGTAACTGGCGATCAGGCCCCGCGTTGTTCTCCGGCAGCGCTTTGCTCGGCCTGGCGGGCACGCTCGGCTTTTTTGCGCGCCTTGCGTTCGGCGATGATACGGGCAGCCTCACCCCCCACGTGAGCTTCCCCACGCTGAGCCGCCAATCGCATCTGTCGTTCCCGCTCGGCAAACCGGGCTTTCTGCTCATCGGTGAGGTTATCAGCACATTGGTGACAACTCACACCCTGTTCGTACTCTGGGCGCAGCTTATCGTCCTCAGTGATCGGACGACGGCAGGCATGGCACTGGTCGAAACCGCCCCGCTCAAGCTGATGATTCACCGTCACCCGGTCATCAAAGACGAAGCACTCTCCATGCCAGAGGGATTGTTCTTGCGGGACTTCTTCCAGGTATTTGAGAATCCCGCCCTTGAGGTGGTATACCTCGTCAAAGCCCTGCTCCTTCAGGTACGCCGTGGATTTCTCGCAACGGATGCCGCCCGTGCAGAACATCGCCACCTTCTTGTGCCTGGCCGGATCCAGGTTCTGCTTCACGTACTCGGGGAACTCCCGAAAGGTATCGGTGGCCGGGTTCAGGGCATTTTTGAAGGTCCCGATTTCCACCTCGTACTGGTTACGGGTATCGACCAGCAACACCTCGGGGTCGGAGATCAGCTCGTTCCAGTCCTTTGGATCCACGTAAGTGCCCACCACCCGCTTCGGGTCGATACCTTCCACGCCCATGGTGACGATTTCTTTCTTAAGCTTCACTTTGGTGCGTTTGAAGGGCTGGATGTCGACAAACGACTCTTTATAATCCACGCCATCAAAGCGTGAGTCGCTGCCAATCCAAGCCTTGACCGCGTCAATACCCTCACGGCTACCGGCGATGGTCCCGTTAATCCCCTCACGGGCCAGCAACAGGGTGCCCCGCACCTCTTGCTCGAGCATCAGGTCCAGCAGAGGCTGGCGAAGGTCTTCAAAATCTTCAACGGCTGCGAACTTGTAGAGTGCGCAAACCACGACGTTATCAGTCATTACTTTACTCCTGCGGGCCGGATCGCAAATCCGGAGCATGGTTTCTGGACATTTGGGCCGCGTCGAGCGGCGGTGAAATTCTAACCGATGCGAAGCGCCATGAAAAACGCCCCGTCAATGCGGGGCGTAGGTAGTTACCGGGCAAGCCCCAGGTTATTCAGCGGCGGCGGCCAACTCCCGCTCAACCACGGCGGACAATTGCCCCCAGCCAGGACGAGAGAGAGGAATATTATCCACCAGCACCGTCGGGGTACTGGTCACACGCATACGCTTGGCCACGTCCACGCTGGCTTCGATCACTTCCTGATGCAGGTCGGTGGCCATGCAACGGCTGAAGCGGCGCTCCTCAAGGCCGAGTTCACCGGCATAACGGGTGAAGATCTCGACAGCGACACCGGAGTTGCTCCACTCCCCCTGGTTGGCAAACAGCCGGTCGTGCATGGCCCAATAGCCCTCCTGATCCCCGGCGCAACGGGCAGCCATGGCCGCAGGCAGAGCATTGCGATGCTGGTTCAGCGGCAGATCATAGAACACAAACCGAACCTTACCCGACTCGACGTATTCCTGCTTCAGCCGGCTGCTGGCTTCCGCAAAGCGACCGCAGGCGGGGCACTGGAAGTCAGCAAACTCACGGACCACCACGGGCGCGTCATCAGCGCCGATGCTGGTGCCGTACTGGTCCAGCTCCGCCGGGAAAGGCTGGGCGTTCGCCGCGGCAACGGGCAGAGATACCGCCTCGGGCTCCGGCGGCTGGGTCACCCAGAATACGCCAGCCACAATGGCGGCCACCACAGCGAGCATGACCACTACAACCGGCAGTCTGCTGCTCTTTGATTTGCCCGCAGCCGGTGTTCCCGACCCCTTGCGGCGTTTTGCCTCACCCATACCGACTCCTTAACAAATGATGAAATGTACTGATCAAAGATGACGCTAAGATACCGTAGTTAATCGAAAAGTTCCCCTGGGCTGACGGAATCAGACAGTATCCGGGTCAGGACTCATCCTTCTCCGGTCAACTGCCGCAGCTGACGGTTGAGGCGATCCACCTCACGCCGAAGCTGCTGAACATCATCCAGCAGGTCGAGGGACATGGCCAGGCCCGGCACATTGATATCCAGATCCTGCTGCAAACGCTGGGCTTTTCGCAACCGGGCCAGCGCCGGGAGATCAAAGCTCCACTCCCGCACGTCACCTTCCTCTACCGGGGAGATCACGCCATAACTTACCAGCTTGATCACAAATTCCGCATGAACAGCCCCCCGTTCGCAGAACTCCCGCAGGGTGAACGTGGTGTGAGCGTCCAGCAGCTCCACCTCGAATATTGGTTCGTTCTTTGCCATCGCTCGGCTCCCGTCACACACCCAGTTTGCTGCGTGGATTGAAGGCAGGCTCTGCCTCCGCCAGTTGCTGGTAAAGCGCTGCCGCTTTCTCGCTGTGCTGTTCCGGCATCACGATCTGCAGCAATACTATCTCGTCGCCAGGATGCTGGCCGGGAAAGCCCTTGCCTTTGAGCCTGAGTTTACGACCACTGGACGATCCCTTCGGGACCTTGACGTTTACCTTGCCGTCTACCGTGGGCACTGTAACCGTCGCCCCCAACGCCGCTTCCCAGGGGGTGATGGGCACAGTGACCATCACGTCCCGACCTTCCACGGTGAAGTGGGGATGGGGTGCCAGCCCCACCTCAATGAACAGATCCCCCGGCTCACCGCCCCCGACACCCGGCGAGCCCTGACCTTTCAGCCGGATGTGCTGACCTTCGCGCACGCCTGCAGGAATCTTCACCTTGAGGGTTTTCTTGCGGGCCAGTACGTGGCCATGATCATCCATTTCATGGACCGTAAACTGCACCTGCTTGTCGCAGCCGTGGAACGCTTCTTCCAGGAACAGCGCCAGACGGGCATGAACATCGTCGCCGCGCGTGCGCATCTGGTGGCGGAAGCCAAACCCACCGCCACGTCCACTGGCGCGGCCTGCACCACCACCGCCAAAGATGGATTCAAAAAAATCACTGAACTCCCGGCTGTCGGCCCGGGTATAGCCGCCATCGCCGAAATGGGCTGCACTCTCCCAACCGGGCGGCGGCTCAAACTGCCCACCACTGGCGCCGTATTTGCGCAACTGGTCATACTCGGCCCGCTTCTGCGGGTCTTTGAGCACTTCGTAGGCCTCGCCGACGTCCTTGAACTTCTCATCGGCGTTGTCTTCTTTGCTGACGTCCGGGTGGTATTTCCGTGCCAGCTTTCGGTAGGCCTTCTTGATGTCCTCAGGCGTAGCGGACTCACTGACACCGAGGGCGGCGTAATAGTCCTTGAAGTCCATAGCGTCTCTCGCTGCAACCAATCGTCAGGGCGGGCGAACAAACTCACCCCCCAGCTAGAACTATTTGTTGAGTTGAGAGAATTTACAAGGTGGGTCTGGTCAGTATTTGACCGGAGTCAGGTGGATCACCGAGTCGAAAGGGGACACAAAAAAGGGGACAGGTTGAAGCCTGCCCCCTTAATCGAAGATGGGGACAGACTTCAAGTCTGTCCCCAGAGAAGCCTGAAGGATCAGTTAACCTTCGGATCCAGCTCGCCGGAGGCGTAGCGCTCGAACATCGCATCCAGGCTGATCGGCTTGATCTTGCTGGCGTTGCCGGCACAGCCAAAGGCCTCGTAGCGATCGATGCAGATTTCGCTCATCGCCTTAACGGAAGCCGCCAGGTATTTGCGCGGGTCAAACTCAGAGGTGTTCTGCGCGAGGAAACGGCGGATAGCACCCGTGCTGGCCAGACGCAGGTCGGTGTCGATGTTGACCTTACGTACGCCGTGCTTGATGCCTTCAACGATTTCTTCAACCGGTACACCGTAGGTTTCCGGAATCTCACCACCAAACTCGTTGATCACCGCCAGCCAGTCCTGGGGAACGGAGCTGGAACCGTGCATGACCAGGTGAGTATCCGGGATACGCTGGTGGATGGCCTTGATCTGGTCAATCGCCAGGATATCGCCCGTCGGCGGACGGGTGAACTTGTAAGCACCGTGGCTGGTACCGATGGCAATGGCCAGGGCATCCACCCCAGTCTTCTTGACGAAGTCGGCGGCTTCTTCCGGATCGGTCAGCATCTGGCTGTGGTCCAGCTTGCCTTCGGCACCGATGCCATCTTCTTCACCGGCCATGCCGGTTTCCAGGGAACCCAGGCAACCCAGTTCACCTTCTACGGACACACCACAGGCGTGGGCCATTTCAACAGTACGACGGGTCACGTCAACGTTGTACTCGTAAGACGTCGGGGTCTTGCCGTCTTCACCGAGGGAGCCATCCATCATCACCGAGCTGAAGCCCAGCTGGATGGAGCGCTGGCACACAGACGGGCTGGTACCGTGATCCTGGTGCATCACCACCGGGATATGAGGAAATTCTTCAATCGCCGCCAGGATCAGGTGACGCAGGAACGGGGCACCGGCGTACTTACGGGCGCCGGCAGACGCCTGCACGATCACCGGAGAATCGGTCTTGTCGGCCGCTTCCATGATGGCGCGCATCTGCTCCAGGTTGTTGACGTTGAACGCGGGGACACCGTATCCGTACTCAGCTGCGTGATCCAGCATCTGGCGCATCGAGATCAGGGCCATGGGGAACTCTCCTTAATAAAATTGAATTCGGTTCAAAGCAGTGACGGAGCCGGTATCTGCCCGGCTCCGAATGGGCCTCAGGCCCCGCGCTCTTCCAATACAGCTACCGCCGGCAGCACCTTGCCTTCGACGAACTCCAGGAAGGCTCCACCACCGGTGGAAATGTAGGAAATCTTCTCATTCACACCGTACTTGTCAACGGCTGCCACGGTATCACCACCGCCCGCCAGGGAGAAAGCATCGCTCTGGGCGATGGCATCGGCCAGCGCCTTGGTGCCGTTACCGAACTGGTCAAATTCGAATACGCCCACCGGACCGTTCCAGAGAATGGTTTTGGCAGACGTCAGCAGTTCGGCGAATTGAGCCGCGGTTTGCGGGCCCACATCCAGAATCATGTCGCCTTCGCTCACCTCATCGATGGACTTGGTGGTCGCGGCGGCGGTTTCCGCAAATTCGCTGGCAACGACAACGTCGCTTGGCAGCGGGATATTGACCTTGGCGGCGATGTCCCGCGCGGTGTCGAGCAGGTCGTGTTCACACAGGGACTTGCCTACCGGGTGGCCGGCAGCGGCCAGAAAGGTGTTGGCGATACCACCACCCACGATCAGCTGATCGCAGATGTCGGACAGGGCGTTGAGCACGTCCAGCTTGGTGGAGACCTTGGAGCCACCGACAATGGCAACCACCGGCTTGGCCGGCTTGTCCAGGGCCTTGCCGAGGGCATCCAGTTCTGCCGCCAGCAGTGGGCCGGCACAGGCTTCAGGCGCAAAGCGGGCAACACCGTGGGTGGAGGCCTGGGCGCGATGTGCGGTACCGAAGGCGTCCATCACGTAAATGTCGCACAGGGCTGCATATTGCTTCGACAGGGCTTCGTCGTCTTTCTTTTCACCCTTGTTGAAACGGACGTTCTCGAACAGCACCACTTCGCCGTCGGCGACTTCAACACCGTCCAGATAATCCTTGACCAGACGCACGTCCTGACCCAGCAGGCCAGACAGGTGCTCGGCGACAGGCTTCATGGACGACGCTTCGTCATAGACGCCTTCTTCCGGACGGCCGAGGTGGGACATCAGCATGACCCTGGCACCGGCGTCCATGGCTGCCTTGATGGTTGGCAGCGAAGCGCGAATGCGGGCGTCACTGGTTACTTTACCGTCTTTGACGGGTACGTTCAGGTCTTCCCGGATCAGTACGCGCTTACCGGCGAGATCCAGATCGGTCATTTTCTTAATGGCCATAAGGTCGTCTCTTCAACTATGTTCAGTGTTTACGTTTCGTTCAGTTCCAGCCAGCTCCGGCTGACATCCAGCATCCGGTTGGCAAAGCCCCACTCGTTATCAAACCAGCACAGCACCTTCACCATGCGGCCACCGGTCACCCGGGTCTGGCCACCATCCACCACGCCGGAATGAGCGTCGTGGTTGAAATCAGAACTGGCAAGCAGTTCGTCGGTGTAACCCAAGATGCCCCTGAGCGGCCCCTGAGCGACCCGTTGCAGCAGGGCGTTCACCTCAGCCACCGAGGTTTCCCGGCGCACATTCAACGTCATATCGATGGCGGATACATTGGTTGTCGGTACTCGCATCGCCACGGCGCTGAAGCGATCTTTCATCTGCGGCAGCAACCGCTCGATGCCTTTGGCCAGCCCGGTGTCCACCGGCACGATGTTCTGCAGGGCACTGCGGGTGCGGCGCAGGTCGTGATGGTGATAGGCATCAATCACCGGCTGGTCGTTCATCGCCGCATGGATCGTGGTCGTCGTGCCCTGCTCCACCCCGAATGCCTCATCCAGCACCTGAATGACCGGGACGATGCAGTTGGTGGTGCAGGAGGCGTTGGACACCACCCGGTCTGAGGCCGTCAGTGAGCGTTCATTAACCCCGAACACTACGGTTCGGTCGACATCCGCTTCCGCTGGCTGTGAAAACAGCAGGCGCCGGGCGCCGGCATTGAGGTGCTGCTCGGCCGTGGCCCGGTCGGAAAAGGCGCCGGAACATTCCAGCACCAGATCAATACCCAGCCCGGCCCAGGGCAAAGCCCCGGCGCTCTTACAGCTCACCACCGCGATCCGGTCGCCATTGACCAGCAACTGATCACCGTCGACCTCGACCTCACCGCGGAAACGGCCATGGGTTGAGTCGTACCGGGTCAGATGGGCAATGGTGTCAATGTCCGACAGCTCATTGATCGCGACCACCTGCAGGTGATCGCGAAAACCGTTCTCGTACAGTGCGCGCAAGACGCACTGTCCAATACGGCCATAGCCGTTGATGGCAACTCGATACGGCGCTGCGGCAGTCATCAGGCTTCCAGCAACTCCTGGGCAACCGCCATGATGTTCTCAACGGTGAAGCCGAACTCTTTGAACAGCTCACCCGCCGGGGCCGACTCACCGAACGTGGTCATGCCAACAACACGGCCATCGAGGCCCACGTACTTGTACCAGTAGTCTTCAATCGCCGCTTCAATTGCGACACGGTTGGTGACTTCCAGCGGCAGCACCTGCTGCTTGTACTCGGCGCTCTGGGCATCGAACACGTCGGTGGAGGGCATGGAAACCACACGCACCTTGCTGCCCTGTTCGCGCAGCGCGGCTGCCGCGTCCTGGGCCAGACCTACTTCAGAGCCGGTGGCGATCAGGATCAGGTCAGGCGTGCCTTCGCTGTCAGACAGCACATAACCGCCCTTGGCAACATTCGCGAGCTGCTCGGCATCACGCGCCTGGTGAGGCAGGTTCTGACGAGAGAAAATCATGGCAGTCGGGCCATCCTTACGCTCCAGCGCCGCTTTCCAGGCCACGGCGGATTCCACCGCATCGGCCGGACGCCAGGTGCTCATGTTCGGAGTGGTCCGCAGGCTCGCCAGCTGCTCAATGGGCTGGTGGGTCGGGCCGTCTTCGCCCAGACCGATCGAGTCGTGGGTATAAACATGAATGGCACGCTGCTTCATCAGCGCCGCCATGCGCACCGCATTCCGGGCATATTCCATGAAGATCAGGAAGGTCGCGCCGTAAGGCACGAAACCACCGTGCAGGGCGATGCCGTTCATGATCGCCGACATGCCAAATTCGCGAACCCCGTAGAAAATGTAGTTACCGGAGGCATCGTCACGGGTCAGCCCCTTGCAGTCACTCCACAGCGTCAGGTTGGATCCGGCGAGGTCAGCAGAGCCACCCATCAGTTCCGGCAGCAGCGGGCCGTAGGCGTTCAGGCAGTTCTGGGAAGCCTTGCGGCTGGCGATGGTCTCGCCCTTGTCCTGGATTTCCTGAATGTAGGCCTGCGCCTTCTCGCTGAAATCAGCCGGCAGGTCGCCGTTCATCCGGCGCTTGAACTCGGCCGCCAGCTGCGGCTCGGCCTGCTCGTAGGCGGCAAAGGCCTCCGACCAGCTTTGCTCTGCAGCCGCACCCTTGTCGCGGGCGTTCCAGCCGGCGTAGATGTCGTCGGGGACGTCAAACGGACCGTGGTTCCAGCCCAGGTTCTCACGGGCCAGGGCGATTTCGTCATCACCCAGCGGCGCGCCGTGACAGCTTTCAGTACCCTGCTTGTTGGGGGAACCGAAGCCAATGATGGTCTTGCAGCAGATCAGTGTTGGCTGATCTGTGTTGGCGCGGGCCTGCTCAATGGCCTCGCGGACGGCGTCGGAGTCATGGCCGTCCACAGCGGGAATAACCTGCCAGCCGTAGGCTTTGAAACGCTCAGGTGTGTTGTCGGTAAACCAGCCTTCGACCTCACCGTCAATGGAGATACCGTTATCGTCATAGAAGAAGACCAGCTTGCCCAGCCCCAGGGTGCCCGCCAGGGAGCACACTTCGTGGGAGATCCCTTCCATCAGGCAGCCGTCACCCAGGAAAGCGTAGGTGTAATGATCCACGATGTTGTGGCCGGGACGGTTGAACTGGGCTGCCAGCGCTTTCTCTGCGATCGCGAAGCCAACCGCATTGGCAATGCCCTGCCCCAGCGGTCCGGTGGTGGTTTCAACGCCTGGGGTATAGCCGTACTCAGGATGGCCCGGGGTCTTGGAGTGCAGCTGACGGAAGTTCTGCAGGTCGTCGATGGACAGGTCGTAGCCGCTCAGGTGCAACAGCGAATACACCAGCATGGAGCCGTGGCCGTTGGACATCACAAAGCGGTCGCGGTTGGCCCACGCCGGATTGGCCGGGTTGTGGCTCAGGTACTCGTTCCACAGCACCTCAGCGATATCTGCCATACCCATTGGCGCTCCCGGGTGGCCGGATTTGGCTTTCTGAACCGCATCCATGCTCAGCGCGCGTATGGCGTTGGCGAGATCTTTGCGAGACGGCATTGACTGTTCTCCACTGGCGTTTGACGTAAGAAAAAAGGTTGGATCAAAAAATAGGCGCGTATTTTCGCCGATTAGTAGGTGTCGGAGCAAATCGGATAGCCAAATGTCTGTACTGTGGATTTCCGAGAGCGAATCCGGCCACACAGGATCTATATCAAAATATTTTGATATGACTATTGATTGACCACTTTTTACCCTCTAAACTCCTCTCCCATGACAAGCATGACTACCCCGAAACAGACCGAGACCGCCAATGCGGATGTACTCGCCCCCATTTATAAGGCCAGCGGCGACCCGTTGCGCCTGGAGATTCTGCGGGTACTGAGGCGCGATACGTTTGGGGTACTGGAGCTGAGCCAGCTGTTCGACATGCGCCAGTCCGGCATGAGTCACCACCTGAAGGTGATGAACAAGGCCGGCCTGCTGGAGCCGCAACGGGAAGGCAACGCCATTTTCTACCGCCGCCCCCTGCACCTGGACAGCGATAAGCTGGCTGATCAAACCGTGCGGCAGATTTTTGAAATGGTGGACCAGATCCCGCTGCCGCAGCACCTGCAGGAGAAGATTGAAGCGATCCGTAACCAGCGGGCCGATCAGTCCCAGGCGTTTTTCTCGCGTCATGCCGAGCAATTCCGCGAACAACAGGAACTGATCGCCGCGTTTGAGCTCTATGCCGAGCCCACGGCCGAGGTGATCCGTCAACGGGCGATCAAACAGAACTGGCACACGGGCCTTGAGATCGGTCCTGGCGAAGGGGCCTTTCTGAAGGTGATGGCGGGTATCTGCGATCACGTGGTGGCGCTGGATAACTCCCGCGACATGCTGGCCAAGGCCACCCGGACCTGCATCGAGGAACGGCTGAACAACATCGACCTGATTGAAGGGGTCACCGATACCTTGCTGGCCAGGGGCGACGCCTTTGACCTGGTGGTTGCCAACATGGTGCTCCACCACGTGCCCAGCCCGGCGGATATTTTCCTGGATGCGGCTGCCCTGATGAACGGCGGCGGCTGCCTGATCATCAGCGACCTTTGCAGCCATGATCAGGACTGGGTGAAGGAAAACTGCGGCGACCTCTGGCTCGGTTTCGAGCCCGAAGAACTGACCAGCTGGGCGGAAGACGCCGGTCTCAGCTGTGGCGAGTCCCTGTTTATAGGGCTTCGCAACGGTTTTCAGATCCAGGTACGGGAATTCTGGAAGTCTTCAGGTACCAGTTAACAAATGAACCGATCAAAGGTTCACAAGGTGAACTTTTTAAACCATATCAATTTTTTTTGATATACAATTGCCAACCCATAACTCATTGGATTCCGGTGGCAACGACAACCGGCCGACGCACAACCGCTCATACAGGAGCCAAAACTATGTCTGACTACAGCATCTTTACTTCTGAATCGGTCTCTGAAGGCCATCCGGATAAACTGGCCGACCAGATTTCCGATGCCGTTCTGGACGCTATCCTCCAGGAAGACCCGCACGCCCGTGTGGCTTGCGAAACCATGGTGAAAACCGGTGTTGCCATCGTTGGCGGTGAGATCACCACATCGGCATGGGTAGACCTGGAAGATCTGGTCCGTTCCGTTATCAAGGACATTGGCTACACGTCCTCCAAGGTTGGCTTCGACGGCGATACCTGCGGCGTGATCAACATCATCGGCAAACAGTCTGTCGACATCGCCCAGGGCGTTGACCGTCAGAAGCCGGAAGATCAGGGTGCCGGCGACCAGGGCCTGATGTTTGGTTACGCCAGCAACGAAACGGACGTACTGATGCCCGCACCGATCTGCTACGCCCACCGTCTGGTGGAGCGTCAGGCCGAAGCGCGCAAGAGTGGCCTGCTGCCGTGGCTGCGCCCGGATGCCAAGAGCCAGGTGACCTGCCGCTACGAGAACGGCATTGTGACCGGCATCGATGCCGTGGTTCTGTCCACCCAGCACGATGAAGAGGTCAGCCAGAGCGACCTGAAAGAAGCGGTCATGGAGCTGATCGTCAAGCACGTGATCCCGGCCGAGCTGCTGCACGCCGACACCCAGTTCCACATCAACCCGACGGGCAAATTCGTGATTGGTGGCCCAGTGGGCGACTGTGGCCTGACCGGCCGCAAGATCATCGTTGATACCTACGGCGGCATGGCCCGTCACGGTGGTGGCGCCTTCTCCGGCAAGGACCCCTCCAAGGTTGACCGCTCTGCCGCCTACGCGGGCCGTTACGTGGCGAAGAACATCGTAGCCGCCGGCCTGGCCGAGCGCTGTGAGATCCAGGTTTCCTACGCCATCGGTGTGGCGCAGCCGACCTCCATCTCCATCAACACCTTCGGCACCGGCAAAATCAGCGACGACAGGATCATCGCCCTGGTACGCGAGCACTTCGATCTGCGTCCGTACGCCATTACCCGCATGCTGGACCTGCTGCACCCGATGTACCGCGCCACTGCGGCGTACGGTCACTTCGGTCGTGATCCTTACGAGATGACCGTGAATGGCGATACTTTCACTGCCTTCCCGTGGGAGAAAACTGACAAGGCTGCAGTCCTGAAGGACGCTGCCGGCATTTAAACGCCAAAGACGAACTGCCCAGCCCGCCAGCTCTTGGAGTTGGCGGCGCTGAGGTCAGGCTTTTACGGACACGCTGCAAGTACGTCCCTGTACGCTTGTTTCCGGCCATCCATGGCCTCCAACAGTCCGTAAAAGCCTGACCTCACCACCGCTTTGATCTGCGGTGACCGATTATCAGAAATCGAAAACCGCCTGGGGACAGCTCAGACGGCAGCCACCCAAAGCACGAAAGAGGGGGGTGGGGGAGGCCTTCCGCGGAATGTCGGAGGCCATGGATGGCCGGAGCCAAGCGCACAGGGATGTGCTCGTAGCGGTTCCGCGGAAGGCCTCCCCCACCCCCGAAACAACCAATTTCAGCAGTCCGCAAGACTGGCCTGCAAAAAACACAGAAAGCGACAGGAGAACACCATGAGCACTCCGGCAGAACAACTGAACGCCAACCAGGATTACAAAGTCCGCGACATTTCCCTGGCCGATTACGGCCGCAAGGAAATCCAGATCGCCGAAGGCGAGATGCCGGCACTGATGGCCCTGCGTAACAAGTACAAAGCCGATCAGCCGCTGAAAGGCGCCAACATCATGGGCTGCATCCACATGACCATCCAGACCGCCGTCCTGATCGAAACCCTGGTGGAACTGGGTGCCAATGTTCGCTGGTCTTCCTGCAACATTTTTTCCACTCAGGATCACGCCGCCGCAGCCATCGCGGCTCAGGGCATTCCGGTTTTCGCCTGGAAAGGTGAGACCGAAGAAGAATACGAGTGGTGTCTGGAGCGGACCGTCGGTGCTGACATCGAAGGCTGGGAACCGAACATGATCCTGGACGACGGCGGCGACCTCACCGCTCTGCTCCACGACAGCTACCAGAGCATTCTGGCCAACTGTCACGGTGTGACCGAAGAAACCACCACCGGCGTTCACCGTCTGCAGGAAATGCTGCGCGACGGCTCCCTGAAAGTACCGGCCATCAACGTTAACGATGCGGTCACCAAGTCCAAGAACGACAACAAGTACGGCTGTCGTCACAGCCTCAACGACGCCATCAAGCGCGGCACCGACCACCTGATGGCCGGCAAGAAGGCACTGGTGATCGGTTACGGTGACGTGGGCAAGGGCTCTGCCGCTTCCCTGCGCCAGGAAGGCATGATCGTCAAGGTCACCGAAGCGGACCCGATCTGTGCCATGCAGGCCTGCATGGACGGTTTTGAGGTGGTTTCCCCGTACCTCAACGGCGTCAACAGCGGCAGCGAAGACAGCATCAACAAGGCACTGCTGGCCAACACCGACCTGCTGGTGACCACCACCGGTAACTTCAACGTCTGTGACGCCAACATGCTGAAGGCTCTGAAATCCGGCGCCGTGGTGTGCAACATCGGTCACTTCGACAACGAAATCGACACGGCCTTCATGCGCAAGACCTGGGAATGGGACGAGGTCAAACCACAGGTTCACATCGTTTACCGCGACCGTGCCAGCAACGATCACCTGATCCTGCTGTCGGAAGGCCGTCTGGTGAATCTCGGTAACGCCACCGGACACCCGTCGCGGATCATGGACGGCTCATTCGCCAACCAGGTGCTGGCCCAGATGTACCTGTTCGAGCGCAAGTTCGCCGACTTGCCAGAGGCTGAGCGTGCCGACGCCATCTACGTTGAAGTTCTGCCGAAGCAGCTCGACGAGGAAGTGGCCCGCGCCATGGTAGAAGGTTTTGGCGGCGTGATTACCCAGCTCACCACAGAGCAGGCGAAATACATCGGCGTAGCGGTCGAAGGCCCCTACAAGCCGGACAGCTACAAGTACTGATCGGCCCTCGGGCCGTCCGTCAGAGATCAGGGAGCAGTAACATGGAATCCCAAAAGCAGTTCAAGCGGCGCTTCAGCTTCGAGTTTTTCCCGCCCAAGACCGACCAGGGCAAGGACAAACTCCAGGTTGTCCGCGACCGCCTGGCCGGGGTGAACCCGGACTTCTTCTCGGTAACCTTCGGCGCGGGTGGCTCCACCCGCGACCGCACCGTCGAAACCGTACTTAACCTGCACAAGCAGGGCATCTCCACGGCGCCGCACCTGTCGTGCGTCGGCGGTACCCGCGAGAGCGTAGCGGAGCTGTTGGACCTGTATAAGGCCAACGGTATCAACCGCATTGTTGCCCTGCGCGGCGACCTGCCGTCCGGTATGGGCGCATCCGGTGAGTTGCGTTATGCCAACGAACTGGTGGAATTTATCCGTGAACACAGCGGCGACACGTTCAACATCGAAGTGGCGGCCTATCCGGAATTCCACCCCCAGGCCAGGAACGCCGAAGATGACCTGAAGAACTTTGCCCGCAAAGTACAGGCCGGTGCCAACAGCGCCATTACCCAGTACTTCTTCAATCCGGACAGTTACTTCTACTTCATCGACCGGCTCGAGAAGATGAACGTGACCATTCCGGTGGTGCCGGGCATCATGCCCATCGTCAACTTCTCCAGCCTGGTGCGGTTCTCCGACATGTGTGGTGCCGACATTCCTCGCTGGATCCGTAAGCAGCTCGAAGCTTATGGCGACGACACCGACAGCATCCGCAAGTTTGGTGAGGAAGTGATCACTGACATGTGCCAGAAGCTGCTGGACGCCGGCGTTCCCGGCCTCCATTTCTACACGCTCAACCAGGCAGAGCCGAGCATCAATATCTGGCAATACCTGGGGATCAGCGAGCGCGAGAAGATCGCTTTCTGAGGCTGCCCCAGAGGGCCTTCCCCAGCCGGGAAAGGCCCTTCTCTCCCCGCCAAGATTCTGCTACCGGCCAGCCATGGTCTACACTTCCCAGATAAGCCATTCGCAATAATCCGCCGGGCACCATGATCTGACAGGGAGTTCAGCCATGAGCAAACAATGGCTCCGAACCGTTGTCGCGGTCTCCTTTTTCGCGACTGCCGGAAACGTCAATGCAGACACCCTGCATGTCGTGACCGACCCCAGCTTTGTCCCCTTTGAAATGATGGATCCGGATTCCGGACAGATGACCGGCTTCGATATCGATATCCTTACCGAAATCGCCAGCCGCGCAGGTTTTGATTACCAGCTCACAACCCGGGATTTCAACGACATCATTCCGTCCCTGCAAGCCGGCACGGCGGATATTGCCATTGCCGGCATCACCATTACGGGCGAGCGGCAGGCCATCATCGACTTTTCACAGCCCTATTACGACTCCGGATTGCGCATTCTGGTCCGTAAAGACGATGACCAGATCGCGGGCCTTGAGGACCTGAACGGTTTGAGGGTGGGCGCAAAAATCGGCAGTACCGGGTATGACTTCCTGCTGTCCAGCCTGAATGATCACAGCGGCGTGGCCGCTTATCCGGGCAGTGCCGACATGTACAACGCGCTGATTTCCGACACGGTGGATGCCGTGGTCTTCGATGCGCCCAGCGTGGGCTTTTTCGCCCGCAACCAGGGCAAAGGACAGGTCAAGACGGTTGGCCCGCTCTATCAGAGCCAGCAGTACGGCATCGCGTTCAGAAAAGACAGTGAATGGGTAGACCGTGTGAATGCCGCTCTGGAGGAGATCCGGAATGACGGCACCTACCAGGCGGTCTATGAGAAGTGGTTCGACTCCCTGCCAGACGGCCAGCAGACGGTAAACCGCTGAGCCGGGAGTCAAACCTCAGGAACCGGTCGGGTTATCGGTTCTCGTTGATCAGCCCACGGCTGGCATTGTGTTCCTGTTCCATTTTGCTGCGGGAATCCTCCAGGATGAACGCCGCCACTTTTTTACCCACCAGCGGCAGGTCGCAATGGACATCCAGGCTCACATGATTGATGCAGGCATCGCCATTGCCCTGCAGGCGCATGTTGCCTTTGATCCGGACCGGCACGCCTTCCAGGTGCACCCGGTACTCGCAATGCCATTCCGCCTCATCTTTTCGGAACCAGTGTTCTTCCTGGCGAATCTTGTTCCACTCGCGATGGAAACTGGCAAGAATACCCGGCACAGCCATTGAGGACTTCACTTCACGACTGATCACCAGTTTGGCGGTCTGGTCGGTACGGCTCAGCTCTCTGATTTCCACATTGCGGGCTCCCACCTGATCATTCTTAGCGAGAATATGCCCTTCACTCAGAAACGCCCCCAGCACCTGCTCAACGCCGGCGTCGTAGGCGTGTGTTTGTTCCAACTGCATAAGTTGTCTCCGAAATTATTGTTTAGTCCATTGTGCGGTTGCCCGCCCGGTCGCGACATTGGCCGCTGGATCACCAGGCACTGGCAATGCAGCCACAGAGCTGGCATCGGACACCTAGCCAACAGTATGATGTGGGGTTTAATGACACCCACCGCCCTATTCAGAGGCCGAAAGGAGACCTGACCATGCGCAATGCAGAACTCGTCGCAAGAGACCTCAAAGCTGTCTGGCACCCCTGCACCCAGATGAAAGACCATGAATCCCTCCCCCTGATTCCGATCAAACGTGGTGACGGAGTCTGGCTTGAGGACTTCGAAGGCAACCGTTTTATCGACGCCGTCAGCTCATGGTGGGTAAACCTGTTTGGCCATGCCAACCCGCGCATCAACGCCGCCATCCAGGAACAGATTGGCCAGCTTGAGCATGTCATCCTTGCCGGCTTCAGCCATGAGCCAGTGGTTCGCCTTTCCGAACAGCTGGTTGAGGTGACGCCACCCGGACTCGACAAATGCTTCTATGCCGATAACGGCTCATCCGCCATCGAAGCGGCACTGAAGATGAGCTACCACTACTGGAAGAACCACGGCAAACCGGAGAAGAAAAACTTCGTCAATCTCAGCAACAGCTACCATGGCGAAACCCTCGGCGCCCTGGCTCTGGGCGATGTCGCCCTCTACAAGGACACCTACCAGCCGCTGCTGATGGAAGTGATTACCGCACCGTCACCGGACGCCTATAACAAGGAAGAGGGCGAAACCGACGAGGCCTACGCCCTGCGCCAGTTCGAGGCCATGGAGCAGATCCTCGCAGAACGCCACAACGAAATCTGTGCGGTGGTGGTCGAACCGCTGATCCAGTGCGCCGGTCACATGCGCATGCACCATCCGATCTACCACACCAAGCTGCGTGAAGCCTGCGACCGTTATGGGGTTCACCTGATTGCCGATGAGATCGCGGTGGGCTTTGGCCGCACCGGCACCCTGTTCGCCTGCGAACAGGCCGACATCACCCCAGACTTCATGTGCCTGTCAAAAGGACTGACCGCCGGCTATCTGCCACTGTCCGTGGTGCTGACCAGCAACAAGGTGTACGACGCCTTCTACGACGACTACGAAACCATGCGGGCGTTCCTGCACTCCCACAGTTACACCGGCAATCCCATTGGCTGCGCGGTGGCACTGGCAACCCTCGACATTTTCCGCACCGATCAGGTCATCGAGAACAACCGGCGTCTGTCGGCGTGCATGGCCGAGTCGGTCGCACACCTGGCTGACCACCCCAATGTAGGCGACATCCGTCAGCACGGCATGACTCTGGCCATCGAAATGGTGAAAGATAAAGCCAGCAAGACGGCTTTCCCTTGGCAGGAACGCCGGGGACTGCGCGTCTACCAGCATGCCCTGACCCGCCAAGCCCTGCTCCGCCCCCTGGGCAACGTGGTCTACTTTATGCCGCCGTATGTGATCACCGAGGAGCAGATTCGCCACCTCGCCCAGGTCGCCAGCGAAGGCATAGATATCGCTGTTCGAGACTGACCCATGAGAATCCCCAGAATCTATTCCCCGATCCCGTTAGTGGCCGGGCAGACCCTTGCCCTTGAGGAGAACGCCGCCCAGCATGTTGGCCGCGTACTGCGCATGCAGGCCGGAGAGGCCTTGGAACTGTTCAATGGTGACGGCCATGATTACCCGGCCACCATCACCACGGTGGGCAAGCGGGAGGTGACCGTCACCCTGGGCGAACCTCGCCGCAATGACAGCGAGTCGTCACTGAAACTGGTACTGGGGCAAACCCTGTCGAAGGGTGACCGCATGGATTATGCCATCCAGAAAAGCGTCGAGATGGGGGTCACCACCATCGTACCGCTGGTGAGCGAGCGCTGTGACGTGCGCCTGAAAGGCGACCGCGAAGACAAACGGCTTCGTCACTGGCGGGGCGTTGCCATCAGCGCAGCGGAGCAATGCGGCCGGGCTGTTGTGCCTGAGATCACCCAGGTCATGACCCTGGAGCAATGGTTTGACTACACCCGTTCAGCCCCGGTGCGTCTGGTGCTGCATCACCGCTCCAGCCAGTCCCTGGAAGCTCTGGCCCGACCGGAAGAAGTCGCCCTGATGATTGGGCCGGAGGGCGGCCTGAGCACCAGCGAAATTGTCGCGGCAGAAGCCCAGGGATTCCTGGCGACAACGCTAGGGCCCAGAGTATTGCGTACCGAAACAGCCCCTGTGGCCGCCATCGCTCTATGCCAGTGGCTGTGGGGGGATTACCGGGAGAAAGCCGGGCTCCAGTGACCGTCGATGACTATGCCGTCCTGACCGTTTCGTCGGCTTAGTCATTGACAAGGTTACCTGCCAGACAACATTATCCTGCGATTGCGTCAACAACCCTTAACCACAGCATGCCTGGCTGGGGACGCTTCCGAGGCACGGCAGCCCGGACATAGAGAACACTAAAACGATAAAACAACACGTGAGTTCCTGATGACGAATCTCTTAACTCAGGCAGAGTTCTGGCAGTACCTCAGTATTCCTGTCGTTGCCGCCCTGATTGGCTGGAGTACCAACTGGCTGGCAATAAAAATGACGTTTCTCCCGCTGGAATTCGTTGGCCGCCCCCCTTTGCTCGGCTGGCAGGGCATTATCCCGTCCAAGGCTCGGAAGATGGCCTCGATCAGCGTGGATGCCACCATCTCCAAAATCGGTACCGTTCAGGAAATCTTTCAGCAGATCGACCCCAAAGTGCTGGCCGCCCATGTGCTTGAGACCGTTGACCCGCGGGTTGAGGAATACGTCGATGACATGATGCTCCAGGAGTACCCGACCTTCTGGGAGAACCTGCCGATGTCTGCGCGCCGTATGGTCTATGACCGGGTGCGCAAGTCGATGCCACAGCAGATCGACAAGCTGGTTGACGACATTTCAGACAACATCGAGGCGTTGCTGGACATCAAGGGGATGGTCATTGAAAAGCTGGTGGCCGACAAGCAACTGCTGAACCGCATCTTCCAGGAATGCGGTGAGGTGGAGTTCCGCTTCATCATCAACTCCGGCCTGTACTTCGGTTTCCTGTTCGGTCTGGTACAGATGGGGGTCTGGTATTTCTACCAGGGCTGGTGGGTACTGCCCGTGTTTGGCCTGCTGGTTGGCTGGGCCACTAACTGGATTGCCCTGAACGTGATCTTCCGCCCCCTGCACCCTAAAAAGTTCGGTCCTATCAAGATCCAGGGCCTGTTCCTGCGGCGCCAGGATGCCGTGGCCGAGTCCTTCTGCCACATCGTTACCCACGAAATCCTGACCGTTGGCAACATCATCAACGCGATTCTTAACGGCGCCAACGGCGAACGCGCCCGCAACATGGTCAAAAAACACATCAAGCCATTGGTGGATGAAACCGCTGGCATGGCCAAGGCCCTGACCCAAATGGCGTTTGGCCCCACCGGTTTCGCGACCCTGAAGAACCAGGTCGGCGAAAAAGCCATCGAGATCTCACAGAATTCCTTCAACAACCCGGTGTTTCAGAAAGATCGTGCCGAAGCGGTGAAGTCCATTATGGTTGAACGTATGGTGGCCCTGTCTTCGGAGGAGTTTCAGGACCTATTGCGGCCCTGTTTCCAGGAAGATGAGATCAAGCTGATTCTGGTGGGCGCATTCCTTGGTTTCGCCGCGGGCGTGTGCCAGTTCTTCTTTGTGTTCGGACAATCGCTGACGGCGCTCTGAGCGCTATCCCTGCTGGCCGTCAAACTGTGCTGTTCCGGGCCTCAAGGCCCGGGCCACGTGACTTAAGCCTCTCTCGACGCCCGGAAGCCATGCTCACAAGGCCCACCACACAGTGGTGAGCCGGCTCCGGGAAACAGCCGCTGACATGAGCCCGTCAGTCGACTACGGCCTCCTCCCCGTTCTCCAGCACCTGCGCCAGGGTCAGCTCACCGTGTGGCACTGGCCTCTCAACGACAAAGTCCGGCAATACTCGGGGTAACCGCGTAACTATCCGTTCATCGTCGCGACGGGACGTCTGCAGGATATCCTGAATGGTAATGGTATCCAGTGAGCGCCCCGGCACCAGCAAGTCACCACGTTCACCCGCCAGAATCAACAGTCCCGCCTTGATCAGTTTGTCACTGGCGGCACGGGTAATTTCAGCAGGAATACGCAATTGCGCCTCAAGCGCTTCCTGCTGGGGTGCCGGCTGACCTTTGCTGAATGGCTTGGCCACCAGCCACATCAGCACCAGACTGACGTGTTCCTGCAACTCCGGCGATACCTGAACCTTCGCGTGTTTGGAGATCGCCCCGGGATTTTGCAGGTAGTAGGTAATGCTCGCCCCCAGCAACAGGATCATCCAGTTCACGTAGACCCAGATCAGCAGGATGATGCCGATGGCAAAACTGGAATAGATCGCGGCGTACTGGGCGGATCCGGCGACAAAAGATGCAAACAGGAACCCCGCGGCCTGCCAGGTGATACCGGCGATCAGCCCGCCTATCAGGGCATAGTGCAGCTTCACCCGGGTGTTCGGCATGAAGATGTAGACGAACGTAAAGGCACCGACCACCAGGAAAAACGGCATCAGCCGGCTAACGGTCACGATGGCCGAGCCGAATGGCTCGATCTCCATCAGTTTGACCACGAACGAGGACGACAGAATGGTCGCGGTCAGGCCGATCGCTGCCGCCATCAACAGTGGCCCCACCATGATCACACTGAGGTAATTGCTGAACCGCTGAGCCATGGAGCGCATCTGCGGAACCCGCCAGATCACGTTGAAGGATCGCTCGATTTTCTGGACCAGGGAAATGACCGTATAAACCAGCAAGGCCAGCCCCACCGACCCCAGCACCCCCACTTTCATGTTGTCGACGAAACCCAGGATCCGCTCTCCCAACTCGACCCCCTGCACGCCCATCGGCTCGAAAAACTGGAACAGTAGCGGCTCCAGTTTTTCGTGGACACCCATCGCCTTTAACACGGAGAAGCTCAGGGCCAGCAAGGGCACAATACTCAGCAAGGTCGTGTAGACAAGGCTCATGGCGTGCAGCGCCAGGTTCCCACTCAACAGGTCACGAACCAGCGCATAGGTGACCCTCCCGACCCGGTACAGCCACGTCCATGGCCGACTTTCTGGCGGATTCGGGTTGGCCAGTATCCAGTTCTCGGCGGCTTGCAGTCGCTGTTTAATTGAAGTTGTAGTCACACAATGTCCTGTTGTCTGTTAACGATCAATTGCACCCCGGCGCAGCACAGAGCAGGCCTGCACCAGCCCACCCGGGAACTACACCACATAACCCACACTGGAGCCGGATCGCACCGCCGCCAGGTTATTCGCAGTAATCCCCACGATTCGCTGGCGCGCCTCACGACTGGCCCAGGCGGAATGGGGGGTAATGATCAGGTTCGGAATATCGTCTGCCAGCAGCGGGTTGCCATGGCGCGGCGGTTCTTCGGTGAGTACGTCAAAGCCGGCACCACCAATAACCCCGGCTCTCAGCGCATCCGCCAGGGCCTGCTCATCCACCAGCCCGCCTCGGCTGGTATTGATCAGCAAGGCATCGGATTTCATCTGGCGCAACTCCTCGGCGCCGATCATGTTTCGGGTCTCGTCTGTCAGCAGGCAATGCAGTGACAGCACATCGGCCTGAGGCAACAACTCCGCGAGCGGCACCCGCAGGTAGCCGTCAACTTCACCCGCCGCCTGGCCGGGTCTTGCCCCCAGCACAACGTTCATGCCGAACGCCCGGGCACGTTCAGCCACACCCTGTCCCAGGTCACCATAACCAATGATACCGAGGGTGCGCCCTTCCAGTTCCATGATCGGGTGATCCATCAGGCAAAACATGTCACTGCGTCCCCAACGCCCGGACTGGACATCCCGCTGATAGTCCAGCAGCCGGGTTGCCAGGGCCAACATCAGCGCCATGGTGTGCTGGGCCACGGTTGAACGACCATAATTGACCACATTGACCACCCGGACACCATGATCCCTGGCCGCCTCAAGATCGATGTTATTGACCCCGGTGGCGACCACCGCAACCAGCTTGAGCCCGGGACAGGCCGCAAACTGTTCCCGACCGATCACCACCTTGTTGGTGAGCACGGTGTCAAACCCCTGCAGACGCTCAATGACCTGCTCCGGTGCCGTACGATCGTGGCTGACCAGGCGATCGACGACCTCCGTAACCGGGGACAGATCAACATCGTCCCCCAGGGTAATGGCATCCAGAAAAACTGCGTTCATCCGGCGATCCCTTCTCTCTAATCCCCAAGTGCATTTCAGACCAGCTTACACAGATTCCCGCTGCCCCTGAATAAGTCTATGACATTCCTTGTTTTCAGGGACACCTATGGATAATGGACAACACACCGCAAGGTTTCCAAAATCACTACCAGCCCGGTCATGATGTTATAGACTGGTTAACAGCCTTCACTCATTTTCGACAGGAACCGTCATGGAACATGAATTCTGGCACAAGCGTTGGGCCAACCAGGAAATCGGCTTTCACGAAGGTACCGTCAACCAGTTTCTGCGCGACCACTGGTCACTGATGGTCAGCAATAATGATGACGGGGTGCTGGTGCCGCTGTGCGGGAAATCCCACGACATGTGGTGGCTGAACGACCTCGGCCACCCGGTCATCGGGGTGGAGCTCAGCGATATTGCCTGCAAGGATTTTTTTGCGGAATCAGAAGAGAAGGCGACGGTACATCCGGGAGAACCGTTCAACAAGTATCGTCACGACAGCCTTGAATTATGGTGTGGCGATTTTTTCCAGCTGGTACCCGACGATCTGAAGAACGTCCGGCTGGTGTACGACCGGGCAGCGTTGATTGCCTTACCGCCGGCCATGCGCAAGACATACGTCGAGCACCTGACAGCGATTCTGCCGGACGGCTCCCATATTCTGTTGATCACCCTGGATTACAACAGCGAGGAAATGCAGGGGCCGCCGTTCAATGTCAGTGACGCCGAAGTGCGCGCGTTGTTCGGTGAGGATTACGATGTGGAACAGCTGCTGAAACAGGATATGGCCAGGGATAATCCCTTTGCCAAACGCCGCGGCCTCCGCAGCGGCGCCACCGAAAGTGTGTTCCGGCTGAGCAAGCTGTAACGGCGGATTAACACCTCCGAGCAGAGCCCTACTCGGCGGCGCCCTACAACTCCCGGGCCTGCAGGCGAAAACGGCTGCGCTGGTCCGGGGCCAATACGTGCCGGGCCATGTCGGGCTCGCAGGCACCAAACAACTCGAAGTTGTGGCGGCCTTCCCGCAGTGTCAGGCCGTGATTCGGCCCCGACGGGGCATCCGGCTCATCGATATCCTGGCCGTCATCCTCCCAGAAACACACCGGACAGATCTGATAACTGCCTCGCTCCGCCAGCGCGATGTAATCGCAGCAGGGGCACTGTGCCCGCGGTTCAGGTACGACCGGCCCGTCCCATTGCATGTCCTTGTTGCCGAAACGGCTTTTAATCCAGTTAAGCATGATGCGTTCCAGTCATCCGTTGGCGAGAATCCAGATCGCGGGCAAGTGTACCGTTTTCCCGTGCTGATGTTGACGGCACCGCAGCCCGAAAATCGCGTTCACCAGAGCCAATCCGGAGAGGTTTTCAGCGCCACAATTGGTTACTGAAATTCGCGAAACAAAACGGAAAGCTCGCTGTCCAATGACCAAAGACTGAACTAAGCTGAAAATGTTGGCGACGGTTTTTCGAAAGGAAATTTCGCCCCGCCAGCGCCAAATCCCACCGATAAAAAAAACTTCAAACGCCCAAGGCGTTGCCAACGAACGGGGAATGATGAGTGGATCATAAATAACAGACAGGACAGGTGAACACTGACATCCAGCACCGCTTACACCCACGCGGGTTCAGCTGTCCGGTCTCAAGAGCGAGGGGCAACCATGAGCATAGTGCAGCATTTCAAGACACGGTATGACGGAACCCAGGAGGAAGAGTATTCCCTGGAGGAATACCTGGAGATCTGCAAACGGGACAAAGCCGCGTACGCCACGGCAGCGGAAAGGATGCTATTGGCCATTGGCGAGCCAGAGCTGGTTGACACCTCCAGAGACACCCGTCTGTCGCGGATTTTCTCCAACAAGGTCATCAAACGCTACCCGGAGTTCTCCGAGTTCTACGGCATGGAAGAAGCCGTGGAAAACATCGTGTCCTTCTACCGCCACGCCGCTCAGGGCCTGGAGGAGAAGAAACAGATCCTGTACCTGCTCGGCCCGGTCGGTGGGGGTAAGAGCTCTCTGGCCGAGAAGCTCAAGCAATTGATGCAGAAGGTGCCTTTTTACGCAATCAAGGATTCCCCGGTCAACGAGTCGCCCCTCGGACTCTTTGACCCGGATGAAGACGGGCCGATTCTGCAGGAAGAGTTCGGCATTCCCCGCCGCTATCTGACCAACATCATGTCCCCCTGGGCAGTCAAGCGGCTGCATGAGTTCGGCGGCGACATCAGCAAGTTCCGGGTCATCAAGCGTTACCCGTCGATCCTCGACCAGGTTGCGGTGTCCAAGACCGAGCCCGGCGACGAAAACAACCAGGACATTTCGGCGCTGGTGGGCAAGGTCAATATCCGCATGCTGGAGGACTTCTCCCAGGATGATCCTGACGCCTACAGTTTCAGCGGCGGGCTCTGCCGCGCCAACCAGGGGCTGTTGGAGTTCGTGGAGATGTTCAAGGCACCGATCAAGGTGCTGCATCCGCTGCTGACCGCCACCCAGGAAGGCAACTACAACACCACCGAGGGCATGGGCTCGGTGCCGTTTGACGGCATCATCCTCGCCCACTCCAACGAATCCGAGTGGCAGACTTTCCGTAACAACAAACACAACGAAGCGTTCCTTGACCGGGTCTATATCGTCAAGGTGCCCTACTGTGTCCGGGTCACCGAAGAAATCGAGATCTACCAGAAGCTGCTGCACAACAGCTCCCTGACCGGCGCCCCCTGCGCACCGGACACCCTCAACATGCTGGCCCAGTTCTCGGTCCTGTCACGGATCAAAGAGCCGGAAAATTCCAGCGTATTCTCGAAGATGCGGGTCTATGACGGCCAGAACATCAAGGACACCGACCCCAAGGCCAAGTCTATCCAGGAGTACCGCGATTCGGCCGGGGTGAACGAGGGCATGGAGGGGTTGTCTACCCGCTTCGCGTTCAAGATTCTCTCCAAGGTGTTCAACTTCGACACCACCGAAGTGGCTGCAAACCCGGTGCACCTGCTGTATGTGCTTGAGAAGCAGATCGAACAGGAGCAGTTCCCCGGCGAAATCCAGGAACGCTACCTGAGGTTTATCAAAGAGTTCCTCGCGCCCCACTATGTCGAGTTCATCGGCAAGGAAATCCAGACAGCGTACCTGGAAAGCTACAGCGAATACGGCCAGAACCTGTTTGACCGTTACGTGACCTACGCCGACTTCTGGATCCAGGATCAGGAATACCGGGACCCCGAAACGGGCGAGATTCTCGACCGCTCGGCCATCAATGATGAGCTCGAGAAGATCGAGAAGCCCGCAGGCATCAGCAACCCGAAGGACTTCCGCAACGAGGTGGTCAACTTCGTCCTGCGGGCGCGGGCCAACAACCAGGGCCAGAACCCGTCCTGGCTGAGCTATGAAAAACTGCGCAGCGTAATTGAGAAGAAAATGTTCTCCAACACCGAGGACCTCTTGCCGGTCATTTCGTTCAATCCGAAAGCGAGTCAGGAAGACCAGAAGAAACACAAACAGTTCGTCGAACGTATGGTCGATCGCGGTTATACCGAGAAGCAGGTACGTCTGCTGGCCGAGTGGTACTTGCGGGTTCGCAAGTCCCAGTAAGGAGTCGCGCATGAAGACTCCTCGTGCTCGTGAACTTTCTGGCTATTACGGGGTGCAGTTATGGGGATGACCCACATTGTCGACCGACGACTGAACGGCAAGAACAAGAGCGCAGTGAACCGGGAACGGTTCCTGCGCCGCTATCGCCAGCACATCAAGAAAGCGGTGGCGGATGCGGTCCAGCGACGCTCGATCACCGACATCGAGCGGGGGGAAAACGTCAGCATTCCTTCCCGTGATATCCAGGAACCGGTGTTTCACCATGGTCAGGGGGGGCGACGGGAAATCGTCCATCCGGGCAACCGCGAATACGTGGCCGGCGACAGCATTCCTAAGCCCCCGGGCGGCGGGGGCGGTGGTGGGGGCGGCAAAGCCAGCCCCGACGGCGAAGGCATGGATGAGTTTGCCTTCCAGATTACCCAGGAGGAGTTTCTCGATTTCCTGTTCGATGATCTCGAACTGCCCAACCTTGCCCGCAAGAAACTCAAGGATACCGAAGCCTTTAAATACGTCCGCGCTGGCTACTCGACCCAGGGCATACCTGCCCGGCTCGATGTTGTACGGTCCCTGCGCGGCGCCCATGCCCGCCGGCTCAGTCTGGGCGGCGCGCGGCGACGAAAGGTGCGGGAACTGGAACGCCAACTGGCGGAACTGAAGAGCAACCCTCCGGAACCGGATCCGGCGTTCCGGATCGAGGACCAGATAGCCGCGCTAGAGGCCGAGATTGCCCGTCTCAAGGGCAACCTCAAACGCATCCCGTTCATTGACGATATCGACCTGCGTTTCCGCCAGCATCAGAAAAAACCGCAGCCGGCCACCAGCGCGGTGATGTTCTGCCTCATGGACGTCTCCGGTTCCATGACCCAGATGCACAAGGACATCGCCAAGCGCTTCTTTATCCTGCTGTATCTGTTCCTGAAAAAGAACTACAAGAAGATCGATGTGGTCTTCATTCGCCATCACACCAGCGCCAAGGAAGTGGATGAGGAGGAGTTTTTCTATTCCCGGGAAACGGGCGGCACCATTGTGTCCAGCGCCCTGAAACTGATGAAAAAGATCGTCGATGCCCGCTACTCCCCTGCGGAGTGGAACATCTACGCCGCGCAAGCGTCCGATGGCGACAACTGGAATGACGATTCCCCCGTCTGTGGCAAGTTGCTGCAGGACGGCATTCTGCCCCTGGTGCAGTACTTCGCCTACGTGGAGATCACCCCACAGGATCACCAGATGCTGTGGTACGAGTACGAAAAGGTCATGGCCCAGTCACCCAACAGCTTTGCCATGCAGCAGATTGCTGACGCCGGTGAGATCTACCCGGTATTCCGTCAGCTGTTTGAGAGGAAAGCGGCATGAGTGAGACCGTCGATCGCCCCCCCAAGAAACCGGCGCGGAAGCCACCCGCCCGCAACCCCATCTCCACTGGATCGGAGTGGACCTTTGAACTGATTGGCCGGTACGACGAAGAAATTGCCAAGTGCGCGGCAGAGTTCGGTATCGACACCTACCCAAACCAGATTGAGGTGATCAGCGCCGAGCAGATGATGGACGCTTACAGCTCGGTCGGCATGCCGGTGGGTTACCACCACTGGTCCTTCGGTAAGCAGTTCCTGAATACAGCCAAGGGCTATCAGCGTGGCCAGATGGGACTGGCCTATGAAATCGTGATCAACTCCGATCCCTGCATTGCCTACCTGATGGAAGAAAACACCCTGCCCATGCAGGCACTGGTGATTGCCCATGCCTGCTACGGTCACAATTCCTTTTTCAAGGGCAACTACCTGTTCCGCACCTGGACCGATGCCAGCGCCATCATTGACTATCTGGTGTTCGCCCGTAACTACATCGCTCAGTGCGAGGAGCGCCATGGCGTTGATGCCGTGGAGCAAATTCTCGATTCCTGCCACGCCCTGATGAACTACGGCGTTGACCGCTACAAGCGCCCTGCCCCCATTTCCGCCGCAGAGGAAGAACGCCGCCAGAAAGAACGGGAAGAATACCTGCAGCGCCAGCTCAACGATCTCTGGCGTACAATCCCCAAAAGCCAGGAGGACGAAGCCGACAGGGATCGCCGCAAACGGCGTTACCCGGAAGAACCCCAGGAAAACCTGCTCTACTTTATCGAGAAGAACGCCCCCTTGCTGGAAATCTGGCAGCGGGAAATCATCCGCATCGTGCGCAAGATCGCCCAGTATTTCTATCCCCAGCGACAGACACAGGTGATGAACGAGGGCTGGGCATCGTTCTGGCATTACACCCTGCTTAACCGGCTCTATGAGAAAGGTCTGGTCACCGACGGCTTCATGATGGAATTTCTGCAGAGCCACACGGCCGTGATCTATCAACCGCCGTTTAACAGCCCCTGGTATTCCGGCATAAACCCCTACACCCTGGGCTTTTCAATCTATTCCGATCTGCGCCGGATTTGTGAGAACCCGACTGAGGAAGACCGCCAGTGGTTCCCGGATTTCGCCGGAACCGACTGGGTGAAAACGCTCCATTTTGCCATGCAAAACTTCAAGGACGAGAGCTTCATCCAGCAGTTCCTCTCACCCAAGGTGATGCGGGACCTGAAACTGTTTGCTATCGAAAATGATGACCAGGCCGACGCTTACAAGGTAACCGCCATCCACGACGAACCCGGTTATCGGGTGCTGCGGGAAAAACTGGCGCGACAGTACAACCTCAGTTACCGGGAACCCAATATCCAGGTATGGAATGTCGACATTCGCGGTGATCGTTCACTGACCTTGCGTCATGTCCCGGTTGACCGCATTCCACTGGCTGAGGACACGGAAGAAGTACTGCGTCACACCCACAGACTTTGGGGATTCGATGTTCACCTCGAAAGCGTGGATGATGCTAAACTGGTACAAGAGTTCCATTGCCCGCCAAGGGACATGGATGAGGAACCTGATACCTGAGATTCACCCGTGAAATTTTTACTCGCTCTGGTTGCTTGGTGTCTAGCGGCACTTCCGGTGCGTGCGGACATTTATGCCGATGCCGCCGAACGCTGGCTCAATAATGAATTTACCGAATCAACCCTGACCCGCGAACAGCAACTGGATGAACTCGCCTGGTTCTCCCGTGCGGCCGCGCCCTACCGCGGCATGACCATTCGCGTGGTTTCCGAACGCATCGATACCCACACCTACGAATCCAATGTCCTGGCCCGAGCTTTCCGCGAGATCACCGGCATCCATGTTATTCATGAGGTGACCGGGGAGGATGACCTGGTCAAGAAGATCCGCGCGCAAATGGATACCGGTCTTAATATCTACGACGGCTACATTAACGACACCGACTTCATCGGCACCCACTTCCGCTATGGCAAGACCCTCGCCCTGTCAGACTACATGGAGGGAGACGGTGCCTCCGTCACCTTACCCACTCTGGATCTGGACGATTTCATTGGTCTGGCCTTCGGCACCGCCCCCGATGGCAAGCTTTATCAGCTCCCGGACCAGCAATTTGCCAATCTCTACTGGTATCGTCACGACTGGTTCAGCCGCCCCGATCTGCAAAAGCAGTTTGAGACCGAGTATGGCTACCCCCTGAATGTTCCTCAGAACTGGGCCGCTTACGAGGACATTGCCAGATTCTTCAGTGAGAAAGTGCGGTATATCGATGGCCAGCGTGTATGGGGCCACATGGACTATGGCCGCACCGACCCTTCACTGGGCTGGCGCATTTCCGATGCCTGGCTGAGCCTCGCGGGTGCGGGCGACAAGGGTCTGCCCAACGGACATCCGGTGGATGACTGGGGCATTCGGGTGGAAGGGTGCCATCCGGTTGGCGCCTCGGTCGCCCGGGGTGGAGCCCTTGATAGCCCGGCCGCCATCTACGCGGTCAGCAAATATGTGGACTGGCTTGAACAGTACGCCCCTCCGGAAGCCTTTGAACTGACGTTCAGTTCGTCGGGTGAATGGGTGGCCCAGGGTCAGGTGGCACAACAGGTATTCTGGTATACCGCCTTCATGCCGGCCCTGACTGCACCCAGCTCACAGGTTAACGGCAGTGATGGCAGACCTCTGTGGCGGGTGGCGCCGTCGCCCCGGGGGGCGTACTGGGAAGACGGCATGAAATCGGGCTACCAGGATGCCGGCGGCTGGACCTTTCTGACCAACACGCCGGCAGACCGGCTTGCGGCGGCCTGGCTGTATGCGCAATTTACAGTGTCCAAAACCGTGTCACTGCGAAAGCTTCTGGTCAGTCTGACACCGGTGCGAGCTTCCGACATTGAGTCCCGACAGTTTGGTGAGCAGGCGCCTTATCTGGGAGGGCTGGTGGAGTTTTACCGCAGCAACGCCCGTCATATCTGGACCCCCACGGGGGTTAACGTGCCCGATTACGCCGCCCTGTCTGGCTACTGGTGGCAGCAGCTCAGTCGGGTGCTACGCCATGAAGCCACACCCGCCGAGGCCATGACCGCCATGGCCCGGAATGTGGACCTGACACTGGAAGAACTGGGTAACAACGCCACCCTGAGCTGCGCGCCCCGCCTTGCAATCCCGCAGGAGGAAGAACTCTGGCTGCAGGCCCCCGGGGCACCGAAACCCGCACTTACCCGGGCCCCTCAACCGCTGACCCTGCCCTACCGGGAGGCCATCGAACAATGGTAACCCTGCTGCGCCTGGCCACTGTTGCCCTGTTCCTGTTCAATGCAGGCCTTGCCCGTGCCGAGGCACCACTCACCCTGATCAGCTTTGACTTCCCTCCGCTGGTTAACCAGCTTGAGGGTAATCAGGCGGATGGCTACGCCTATCGGGTCATTCAGCGGATGTTCGAGCTGGCGGGAGACGAGTTTGTACTGGAGTTCCAACCCCCTAAGCGGGCGCTGCGCAGCGCAATCAACCACCCTGGTACCTGCGCCTTCCCCATCGACCGTTCTCAGGAGCGTGAAACCAGTCTCAGCTGGATTGGCCCGGTATCGGTCTCCCGCCACGGCCTCTACAGTCATCCGGATCGCCCCCAGTCAATCGTTACCCTGAACGATGCCCGGCAGTGGCGTATTGGCAGTTATCTGGGAAGTGGTGTCGGGGAGTATCTGCAGGGGCAGGGATTCAACGTGCACCTGGCGTCAAAACCCTACCTCAGCCTGCTGATGCTGCAGGCCGGGCGGGTCGACCTATGGATTTCCGACACCCGGGCGGCGCCACTCACGGCCCGGGACCGGGGCATTGAACTGAACGAGCCGGAACTGGTGTTCTTCACTACCTTGCGTTCCATGGGTTGCAACACCAGCGTGCCCCAGGCGCGAATTCGCAAACTGGCGCAGGCCTTGCTGACGCTTTACCAGAACGGAGAGCTGGCCGATATCATGGCGCTGGAACCCTGATCAGCAGGATCACTCCGGCACCCCAAGCAGCAGGCGGTACGCCCAGTCGGAGGCTTCCGGGGTGAAGGTGACCACGAGCAGCGCGGTTCCCATCACCAGAACCGGCAGGATGTAGCGGAAATTACGTTGCCAGAAGGTGCCATGCAGGCTTTCCCACTCCGTGGGCATACCCACCACCTGACGGGTCAGCAGATGATTCAGCGCGACCGGCGGCGTCAGATAGCCCATTTCAAAGGCCAGCACCGTCATCACCCAGAAATGCAGGGGGTTGATACCGTTATCCAGGGCAATGGGTGCCAGAGTGGCATTGACCAGCAGCACCGCGCCGTAGGGGTCCATGATCATGCCGATGATCACCAGCATGCCCATCAGCAGCGCCAGGGTCAGCCAGACCGACCCCAGGTCCTGAGGGAACAGTTCCAGCAGCCCTGAACGTTCGATCAACCCGCCCATGCTCACAGACAGTGCCATCAGCATCAGCAGCGCGCCAATCAGCGCCGTGGAGTCATCGGTGGCACGCATCACCGCCTGACGAAAACCGCCGCGTTCCGGTTCTGCCAGTGATTCGTCCGCAGCCTCTGGGCCCTCATCGCGGTCCGGATCACGTTCCTTGAGGATCAGTCGCTCCATCGCCACCACCAGCAGCATGACCAGGGGCAGAATGGCCGGCGCGGAGAACTCATCCAGCCCACGTCCGAGCAACAGTTCCCAGGCCATCACGACACCGACAAAACAGGCGATATAGGGTAATAACGGCCAGAGTGCCCTGAGCATGCCGGGCAATGCCGCGCGGGGGGAAGCAATGCGCAGCGTCGACTTACCACCGAGCACCAGCACGTAGAGGGTGTAGATCAGCGCCGTCAGCAACAGCACCCGGGCACCGGCGGTGAACAGCTCGTCGGTGGTCACACTGTTGTTGAGGGTCGCCACAATCACCACCAACAGGCAGGGCCGCAACATGGTGCCCATGGAGCCGGAAATAGCGGTGGTGGCCAACGCCAGCTGCTCCGACGTTCCTGCACGGCGCAGTTCCCGGTAAAGGGTCATGCCCGCCGCCAGTATAAATATCCCGGATGCGCCGCTGTAGGCGGTCGGTAATGCGGTCAGTAACAGTACCACCACACCCAGCCATTTGGGGGGCAGTTGCCAGGGCCGGATCAGGTCAAACACCTTGCGGGGCAAATGGGTACGTGCCAGCAGCATACCCACCCAGACATACAGCCCCAGACTCAGGAACAAGGCCGACAGTTCCGCCATCATGTTCAGGTAAACCGCGATGCCGTGATAGAAACCATGCCAGGCAAACTGGGCCGCCGCGGTCAGGCACATGAAACTGTACAGGGGAATACTGAGCAATGACCGCCCCCAGGACTCCCCTTGGGGCAGGTCGGTGCGCGGTAGCCGTAGCTGCCAGGCTGAAATCAGCGTCAGCCCGCCAAAGCCCAGCACCCAGACATCGTGCATGAACAAGTGGGCCAGGGGCATGCCCGCGGCTGCCTGGGCCAGCTCCTGCTGGCGATACAGCAGCGCGGAGACGGTCAGCAATCCGTTGGCCAGCAACTGCGCCAGCGTAGCCACCCGGTCATCCCGCTGGCTTTCCACCGGGCGCAAGGCAATATGCTGGCGGCGCAGGGTTGCGGCCGCAGCGCAGAACAGCAGCATCAGCCCCAGCAGCACCCGCCGGTTGCCCGTCACCAGCACGACCGCCTGTGACAGCCCGGCTTCCACCGTCGCAAACGCCCGTACTGCCGGGGAATCAAGAGCCTGCAATCGCTGCCAGTTCTGCCACTGGGTCTGACAGGCCGCGAACTGCGCCTCCAGCGAAGAGCGGATAGCACCGCGATCAACGGCCCCGCCGAAGACATCCGCAAAAGGATCGCTGGCCAGTTCCTGCTGACGCGCCTGCACCGCCTGCTCCACTGCCCGGTCAAGGTCGGGCTGATGCTCACAGGAAGGTGCCTGGACATGGTCCATGACGCGCAGACTGAAATAATCCGGCCAGGTTTCGCCACCCACCTCAAGCAGCCGTGAATGGAGGGTTTCACCCACCGAGGCCAGCAGGGTCAGCACCAGGATGACCAGCATCGGCAACGCCGACAGCCAACGACTGATGACCAGGGCCCGGGGTGCCGCCAGGGCACCACTGTTCGTGGTCATGGCTTATTCAACCGGGTTACTGCATTCTTCACGACGGCTGTCGGTACGACAGCGGATCTTCCGCTGCAGGGTCAGCATCTCGGCGCTGTAATAACCCTCGTCCCGCAGTTGCAGGCGCGCCTGCTGCATCATCCGTTCATACTCAAGGCGGTCAGCATCGGGAATGCTGATCCACCACTTGCCGGGGACCTTTTCCTCTTCCATCGCTACCCGGCTGATGATTTCATCGAAGCCCTGATAGAACGCTTCCCGGACAAACTGCGCCAGCTCATTTGGCACCACGTCACTGCGACCGATCAGCTGCATGGTGATGTGGGTCAGCGGCAAATCGATGATCCCGCCATCCGGCGACAGCCCCTTGTACAGCTCCAGCACTTCGTAACCGGCCAGCGGCGCGGCGAGGACATCCACCACCCCGGTATTGAACATATTGGGGGCATTGACGATATCCGCCACCACCGGCGTGGCCCCCACCCCGGCAATCATACGGGCCTGGGTGGGATCGTAATCCAACACCACCACCCGCTTACCGGAGGCCTTGGCGAGGGTATTGATGCTGCGATCATTGACGAAAACATGGGCCGCACCGCCGGGGGCGATGCCCATCACCACATAGTCACCGCTGACCATGTTATTGGCGCTGCGGGGGTCAGCCATCAGCTGGAGCGCCAGACGCATCTGGCTGCGCTCCGGGAACCCGCCGATGGAGTCAAGGGTGCCGGTATAGCGATTAAACAACCGGGCCCGCAGCCCGCTCATCAGCGCGGCATCGCAGGTGCCGGATTTCAGCTCCTCGACCATGATGGATTCGCTGGTGTAAGGCACCATTTCAACATTGATGCCGTACTGCATAATCTTGAGCCGTTGTGCCTGGGCCGCATTGAAAATCGGACCTGAGCGGCCAAAGATGTCCCAGATGCAGATCCGGTAGATCCGTTCTGGATCCGGCTCCAGTCCGGTCAGCGCCTGCATGGCGGCAACTCGTTCTTCCAACGGCAGGCTCTGATCGTAGATTTGTGCTCTCAGGGCATCGTCGGAGGCCTGGGAAAGCGAAGGCAACAGGAAGGCAAGTATCAGCAATACGGCGCCCAGGGGGGCCCTGCGGAAGGCAGATCGGACAGTCATTGTTATTGTTCCTGATTGGGTCGTCGGCGCGGCACAGAGCCGCCTTCATCACCGCAGAGTACCAAGATCAGGGCAGCGGGTGACTGACCACAAGGCCAGCCTCCCGCGTCAGAACGAACGGTTGGGCGAGTCTCGCTCAGGCCACGTCGGCCTGGGCAGCGGGAACCCGCGAAACCACCTTGCGGCCATAGCTGACCAGCAGGAAGCCAATGGGGAACATCAACACCCCGTAGACCGCTGCAGGGATCGACATTTCGCTGGATTCCAGCAGGGTCAGCGTCACCATCAGGGCGATGGTGCCGTTCTTGATGCCCAGTTCCATGGCAACGGACAGGGATTCCCGCTGAGACAGACCGGCCAGGCGACTGGTGACAATACCCACCACGATGCCACCCACATTGAGCAGCAAGGCGGCGAGACCAGCCTGCGCGGCGAGCTCACCGATCCGATCGCGAATCCCGTACAACAGCCCAAGGATCAGCACCGCCAAAACCAGCCCGCCAAACAGGCTGACCAGCTTTTCGGCCCGGATCGCCAGAGCCGGCGCTCGGGTCCGAACGATCATCCCCAGCGCCACCGGCAGCAGTACAACACCGACCAGCATCACAATGGTCTTGCCCACCGGAAGGGATATTTCAGCGCCACTGCCGAAATGCAGTTGCAAGGCATAGTTGGTAAAGAACGGCAACGTGAGGATGGTGATCAGGCTGGCCGTTACCGTCAGGAGGATCGACAGCGCAACATTGCCCCGGGCCAGCAGCACAAACAGATTCGAGGTGGTACCACCGGGACACGCAGCAATAATGACCAGGCCCACGGCGATGGCGGGAGCCAGCCCCAGCATCCAGGCCAGACCCAACGCCACCAGCGGCATCAGCATAATCTGCGCGATAGTGCCGACAACCATGCCCCTGGGGTTAACGGTGACCTGATGAAAGTCCCGCAGGGTCAGTGTCATGCCGATACCGACCATAATGATGAACAGGGACAGTGGCAGGCCAATGGATATCAGCGGTCCGGATTCCATAGTATATCTCCGACGAAGTTATTGTTGTTGTTGACCGGTACGAACCGGCCGCTTATCAATATCCCGAATCAGTTCAGCGTGTTCAGGTAAGCCTGCAACGCTACCGGATCCAGAACAGTAATACGGCCATAGGACAAATCCAGCAGGCCCTGACTTTCAAAATGCTTGATCACCTTGTGCACGCCCTGGCGGCTCATTCCCATCATGTTAGCAATATGCTCCCGGGTCAGATCAAACGCCACCGGATCATGGGAAAGACTGCCGTCGCCCTGAATCTGCACCAGAAACAGCATTCGGCGGCCAAAACGCGCATCGATGCCACGCAAGGCATCATCTTCAATGATCGACATGGCCGCCCATAGCCGCCGACTCACCAGATCCAGTGCCACCGGGTAACTTTCCGGGAACTCCGCCATCAAGTGACGAAAACCCTCCCCGGGAACCTCAACAATGGTCGCCGGTTCATGGGCTGTGGCGCCATACACCCGAGGCATACCGGGCGAAAAGACCGTATCCCCAAGCCAGGCACCCGCACCAAAGATAATCAGTGTTGCTTCCTTGCCTGCGGCGTTCACCGAACTGACCCGAACGGTGCCAGAGGCAATGACACATAAACTTGATTGCATGGAGCCGGCATCGTAAATCGACTCGCCAGCCACAAACTGACGCTGCCGCGCCATGGCAGCTGCATCATCCAGTGCCCTGTCAGGCAGCCCCGCCAGCAGCGGACAGCCCTTTAGCACCGTCTTGATATTTATCATGGTCGTACACTATAGAAATAAGCCTGAGAACAATGTAAACCATTTGACAGTTTTACGCTCGCCGACCTGCCTACACTGATTAGAAGCTCGCGAGGCAATATCAACAATAAACTTCAAGTGAGGCCAAACCAATGACCGACCAACTGGCAATTCCGTCAAAGAAAGACCGTGTCAGCCCGGAAGAATGGCAACTGCGCGTAGACCTGGCCGCTGCCTATCGGCTGGTCGCCCTGTATGGCTGGGACGACCTGATTTTCACCCATCTGTCTGCCCGCATCCCCGGTGACGAACACCATTTCCTGATCAACCCCTATGGCATGATGTTTGACGAAATCACGGCCTCCAGCCTGGTGCGGGTTGATCAGGATGGCAACAAGATCAATCCTGAAGACTTCGACATCAACCCGGCAGGGTTCACCATTCACAGCGCCATTCACGCGGTACGCGAAGACGCCGCCTGCGTCATGCATACCCATACCACGGCCGGCGTTGCGGTCTCTGCCCAGTCCGAAGGCCTGCTGCCGCTGTCCCAGCAGAGCCTGTTTCCGCTGTCAAACATGGCCTATCACGATTATGAAGGGGTGGCCCTGCGGGAAGATGAAAAGGCACGACTGCAAGCCGACCTCGGCACCAATAACTTCATGATCCTGCGCAACCACGGTCTGCTGACCACCGCCAGCAGCGTGGCCGACACCTTTCTGAATATGTATATCCTGCAGACGGCCTGTGAAATCCAGATTCAGGCCCTGGCCGGTAACCGAGCGCTGACGCCGGTGCCCGATGGCATCGTGGATACCATCAAGCAACAGGCGGAGAAGGTGACCAAGGGCATGGGCGGTAAACTAGCCTGGCCCGGACTGCTCCGCAAACTCGACCGCATCGACCCCAGCTTCCGCAACTGATAAGGAGCCCAGCCATGAATGACCTGAGTACAGCTCACGCCAAGTTCACGCACATGAAAGATGGCAGCGCCGAAGACTGGGCGATTATTGCCTCCAACTTCGGCACGTTTGCCAAGAACCTACCGGACCGGATCCTGCAACACTTAAGGTTGCTGGCAGGAGACTTCGGCGGATTCCCGATTGATCGCCTCAACCATTGCCTGCAGACCGCCACCCTGGCCTACAGGGATGGCAAGGACGAGGAGTATGTGGTTTGTGCCCTGCTCCACGACATTGGCGACACACTTGGCTCCTACAACCACGCAGACGTTGCTGCGGTGCTGCTGGAACCGTTCGTCAGCGAAGCCAACCACTGGATGATCAAGCACCACGCCATTTTCCAGGGCTATTACTTTTTCCATTACCTGGGCATGGATCGTGACCTGCGAAACAACTATCGCGATCACCCCCACTTCATGCGTACCATTGAGTTTGTCAGCAAGTACGACGCGCCGGCGTTTGATCCGGACGGTGAGATTCTACCTCTGGAATTTTTTGAACCCATGGTCCGCCAGGTCTTCGCCAAACCGGTCCGTTCGCTCTACAAAGAAGCCCAGGACGTCATGGCCTGAGCCCAGCCACACCGGCGGTGCCACAGTCACTGCCGGTGTGCTGACGGATCCACGACCACTCCAGTTACTTTCGTCTTATCCCCCTCCGCACTCGTTTCGCAGCCCGACTCCCCTTATACTCAACAGCAAGATCAAGAAGAAAAGGTGGAACCTTTCGTTAGCTGGCTACGTGTGCCATACATAATGGCATGTCACGACAAGAACCATTAACGAAAAAACCACCCTGCGTTCACTCAATCGAGCAAGGGAAGCAAGAGGACGACGAATGAAACGCCTGGCAACACTGGACGCCTCATGGCTGGCAGTAGACTCTGAAGACACGCCAATGCACGTTGGCACCATGCAAATATTTTCCGTACCTGAAGGTGCACCCGAGACTTTTCTCCGGGATGTGGTTGAACGCATGAAGGCACAGCGCGAAGTCGCCAAGCCCTGGTGCTACAAACTGTCCTATCCGGGCAACCTGGGCCGCCTGATCGCCCCCAAGTGGAAGATCGATGACGACATTGATCTCGACTATCACGTCCGCCATTCGGCCCTGCCGCGCCCCGGCAGTGAGCGGGAACTCGGCGTACTGATCTCACGCCTGCATTCGAACCGGCTCGACTTCAGCCGCCCGCTCTGGGAATGCCACATCATCGAGGGCCTCGAAAACAACCGCTTCGCCCTCTACACCAAGATGCATCACTCTCTGATTGATGGCATCAGCGGTGTGCGACTGATGCAGCGGGTGCTGTCGACCGACCCGAATGAGACCAACATGTTGCCTCCCTGGGCCGTTCGCCCGGACCAGCTTCGTGCCAGCAAGGATGACGATGAAGCCTCCATTGCGGCGGCGGTCTCCCATGCCCTGGACGCCCTCAAGCTCCAGGCCGATATGGCCCCCCGGCTTTGGGGCGCAGCGTCGCGCCTGATCAATTCGGTACGCCACCCGGAAGACGAGCTGACAGCGCCCTTCACCGGCCCGGTGTCGCTGCTCAACCACCGGGTCACCGGTCAGCGACGCTTTGCTACCCAGCACTACCAGATGGAACGGATCCGCAAACTGGCCAAGGTTGCCCACGGTTCCCTGAACGACATCGTGCTGTACCTGTGCGGGACCGCATTACGCCGTTTCCTGACCGAGCAGGGCGAACTTCCGGAGACCTCGCTCACTGCCGGCATTCCTGTCAGCATCCGACCGGCCGATGACCAGAACACCGGTAACCAGATCAGCTTCATGATCGCCTCCCTGGCCACCGATGAAGCGGATCCCCTGACCCGCCTGCAGGACATCAAGAACTCGACGAAAAAGGCCAAGGAACATCTGCAGAAGCTGCCGAAAGCCGCGCTGACCCAGTACACCATGATGCTGATGTCACCCTACATTCTGCAGCTGGTTACAGGGATGGGCGGCCGTATGCGACCGGTGTTCAACGTCACCATTTCCAATGTACCCGGCCCCTCCCAGGCCCTCTACTACGAGGGTGCAAAACTTGAGGCCATGTATCCGGTGTCGCTGATCGCCCACGGCGGTGCGTTGAATATCACCTGCCTGAGCTATGACGGTTCGCTGAACTTCGGCTACACCGGCTGCCGCGACACCCTGCCGAGCATGCAGAAGCTGGCGGTGTATACCGGTGAAGCTCTGGATGAGCTGGAAAGTCTGCTGATGCCGGACGCGGCCAGCAATACGGAAGCTCCCGAAAGCCGGGCACCCGCCAAGGCCTGAGTCCAGACCCGATGTCCCGGATCAGCCGCCTTCCCGCGGCGGTTGATCCGGGCGTTTATCCGCCAGGAACCAACCACACCGAGACCAGATCCACCAGCCACGGAACCAGAAGCGCTGTCGCAAAGGCAGACAGGGCCATGGCCAAACCTGAGAAGGCGCCCATCTGGGCACTCACCTGAAAAGCCCGCGCGGTTCCTATGCCATGAGCGGCCACTCCCATCGCAATGCCTTTCGCGGTATCGTCGCGCACACGAACCCATTCAAACAGCTTGGTGCCCAGCACCGCACCGGTGATACCGGTAATCACCACGAGTACCGCCGTCAGCGAGGGCAACCCCCCAATTTTCTCGGAGATACCCATAGCCACCGGCGCGGTGGCAGACTTCGGCGCAAGAGACATCTGGATTTCGGTCGAAGCACCCAGCAACCATGCCAGTCCGACCGAACTGCCGGCAGCGATCACTACCCCAAGGGTCAGGGATATGGCGACCGGGAGCCAGAGCTGTCGAAGGCGGGAAAACTGCTGGTAAAGCGGCACCGCCAGGGCAACCGTTGCAGGCCCGAGCAGGAAGTGTACGAACTGGCCACCGGCAAAATAATCATCATAGGATGTCCCGGTCAGCAACAGCAGGCCAATCAGCAACGCAACCGATGTCACCACCGGGTTCGCCAGCGGGTTCGAGCCTGTCCGGAGGTACAGCCGGTACCCCAAGCCATAGGCCACCAGTGTCATGGTCAGCCCCAGCAGCGGCGATGCCGACAGGTAAACCCAGATATCGGTCAAGCCGGGATCAGTCATCCGCCCGTCCTCCCTGCCCGGCGCCCGCTCCGATCAGCCAGCGTGTCGTCAGCTGCATGATCAGAGCCGTCGCCACCATGGTGATCACGGTGCTCAGCAGCAGCGCCAGGGTGATCGGCACCCATTCGTCGGCAATCCGACCAAAGTGAACCATCATGCCCACGCCGGCAGGTACAAACAGCAGGGACAGGTGAGACAACAATGCCGTGGAGGCCTGAGTGACCGATTCGGCCATGCCGCCGCGACCCCAAAGTGTCAGGAACAGCATCACCATCCCCAGTACCGGCCCGGGGATAGGGACTCCGGCAAGACGCACGGCAACCTCGCCGACCAACTGATAGACCAGCAACAGGGTGATTCCGTTGAGAAACTGCATGTCAGGAACTCCGGCTTATCCTTCTTGGCTGAGTTCTGAGCATACCCACTTATCGAAACCACGAACACTTGACGGAAGTATGAGGGGACATCAACGCAGCAGGCCACTGCGTCCAGCCGCAGACAAAAGAATCGGGAAGCCGGGCAGCAAGAGCGGGCACCGGCGGCGCCCGCTCCCAGGAAGCAGATTAACGGGCGCTGCCGGGCTGCCCGGACACTTTCCAGTGGGCAGCCCCCACAAAGATCAATTGCAGGAAACGGGTGGTGCGTTTGCGGACCTGTTCGATCTGATAGTCATCATCCGGTGACACGCCGATCAGGTCGGTCAGACTGAACGCAACCGTCCGCACAACCAGATCACAGGTCAGCTCCAGGTCGCTGTCACTAAGGTGCTCAGCCAGCCTTAAACGGCGCAGGTCGTTACCCAGTTCACTGGCAAAAAAACGTAACTCGCTGCGAATGCCTTCCTGTACCGCACGACTCTCACCGGCCAGGCCCTGAGCCATGAACAGAAAGAAACTGCGGTTTTGCTGAACGTGGCTGATAAAGATCGCCACCGATTCTTCCATCAGGCGCTCTGCCTGCAGGACATTGGCGCGGGCTTCCCGCATCATTCGCCGGAGCACCAGGCCCAACTCATCCACCAGCTGCAGCCCCAGATCATCCATATTGCGGAAGTGCCGGTAAAAAGACGTCGGTACCACACCGGCCTGGCGAGTCACTTCACGAATACCCAAACTGGCAAAGTGGCGCCCTTTGCCCACCAGCTCCAGTGCAGCCCCCATCAACTTGTCCCGGGTCTCTCCCGGTTTTCGGCGTTTATGCTCAGCCATAGCCACTGACATCTCTGATCACTGCCGCCCGCTCACCGGTCGGCCCGGTTCCCGTTCAGGGAAGCAGACAAGTGTACACAAACTCCTCCCTGAATTGACACACCTCTGGTCATAAGAGGCCATTACTCCCCGAAAATGACGGCAGTTTGGCCCCAATAGCGCGTAGTACGTCCCGTTATTACATAAAAAACAAGGATCTACACCCATAGATCCAGGGTAAAGCTTTTGCGTTGACAGCCCCCACCCCTCATGTGTACATTCGTTCACATCAAGTGAACAACTGTACACATCGAGGATAAGACCATGATGTCTCTTCTGGAAAAAAATCGCCCTCTGCGCTGGCTCGGCAAGCAGCTTTTCAATCGGGAAGACCCGGCTGCTTTCTTTGACCCTCTGCTGGCACAGGTCGATCCCATGCTGGTTCGTCAATACGTTCCGGCCAAGGTGATTGAGATCACCGACGAAACCGCCGACACCCGGACCTTCATATTGAAACCGGCCGCACGCTGGGCCGGCTTCAGTGCCGGGCAGCATGTGAACACCTGTATCGAAATCGACGGCACCCGCTACAACCGAACCTTCAGTCTGTCCTGCTCACCGGCCCAATGGAAGCTCCACGGCACTGTGTCGCTGACCATTAAGCGCCTGCCTGGTGGCAAGGTGACCAACTGGATGCACGACAACCTGCAGCCCGGCGCCGTGCTGGGGCTGGGCGAGGCCTTCGGCGAGTTCCAGCTGCCGGCCAATCCGGAGCCTCTGCTTTACATTGCCGGAGGCAGCGGGATCACCCCGATCCTCAGCCAGCTCGAAACCCTGGCCAGCGAGGACTGGCGTGCCCCCGTCACCCTGCTCTACTTCGTTCGCACTCAGGCGGACGTGATCGCGGCCGAAAGATTGTACGCCATCCAGAAACGCTGGCCGGCCTTCAACCTTCAGGTGCTTGCGACTGAGGAAGGCGAGACGCCCCAGTATCTCAACGATCAGCACCTCGAGCAGGTACCCGGCGTCAACGCCCGTCGCTGCTACCTATGCGGCCCCAAGGGCCTGATGGACCTGGCGACCGATCTGCTGCACAAACGAGGCATCGCCGACGAGCGCATTCACTGCACATTCTTTGCAGCGGCGACCGCAGCCCTGGCCACTGACGACCTGGGCGGCGTGGTGCAGTTTGCCCGTAGCGATCTCTCGGTGTCTTCCGAAGGTGACGCGGCCCTGTTGGACATCGCCGAAGCCGCAAAACTGTCACCGCAATACGGCTGTCGTATGGGTATCTGCCACCAGTGCAGCTGCCGTAAAACAAGCGGTACGGTTGTAAACCGCGTCACCGGAAAAGTCTCCGGCCCGGGCGAAGAAAGCATCCAGCTTTGCGTATCGATCCCCCAGGGTCCGGTCACTCTCGATCTTTGAGCCATCAAACGCTGACATCGCGGTCAACCAGCCGCCACCCCAAAGAACAAGGAAACCGGGCCCACGCGGGTCCGGCCAAGGAGTCTGATCATGAAGAAACTGAACGAAGCTCAACTTAACGAACTGCAGAAAGATCTGGATGCGATTCGTGACGAGGTCCTGGCGGATCTGGGCGAACGCGATGCCAAGTACATCCGCCGGATCGTCCGTCTTCACCGCACCCTGGAAATCGGTGGCCGGGCGATGATGCCTTTCGGCTTCATTCCACCGGTGTTTGTTGCCGCCACCGTGTCACTGGGGCTCGCCAAGATCATTGAGAACATGGAGATCGGCCACAACGTCATGCACGGTCAGTACGACTGGATGAACGATCCGTCCCTGCATTCCCAGACCTATGAGTGGGACACCGTGTGCTCCAGCGAATCCTGGCGCCGTACTCACAACTACGAGCACCACACCTACACCAACGTGATCGGTAAGGACCGGGACTACGGTTACGCTGTGATGCGTCTGAGCGACGATGTGAAGTGGCATCCGGCCCACCTGCTGCAGTTCATCAACTACCTGATGCTGAGCGTGTTCTTCCAGTGGGGCGTGGGTCTGCATGAACTGGAAAGTGAGCGCCTGCGTCGCCGCGAGATTACCTGGAAGTCCAAGTGGCCGTTCATCAAGTCCTTCTTCCGTAAGGGCGGACGCCAGGCATTCAAGGACTACGTGTTCTTCCCGCTGCTGACCCTGCCGGTTGCTCCGATCGTTCTGGCCGGTAATGCCGGTGCCAACCTGATGCGTAACCTGTGGTCATCCACCGTCATTTTCTGCGGTCACTTCACCCAGGACGCCGAGACCTTCACCGAGGAATCCTGTGAGAACGAGAGCAAGGGCCACTGGTACCTGCGTCAGCTGACCGGCTCCAGCAACTTCACCGGCAGCAACTTCGTGCACATGCTGAGCGGGCACCTGAGCTACCAGATCGAACACCACGTGTTCCCGGATCTGCCGGCCCATCGCTACCGCGAAATTTCACCGAAGGTGCAGGCGGTTTGCGAGAAGTACGGCATCAACTACAACACTGACAGCTTTGCCCGCCAGTACTGGACCGTGCTCAAGCGCATTGGCAAGTTCTCCCTGCCGGACTCCGTACGGCTGAAACTGGAAGCCCAGCCGGCATAAGGACCAAGGGGACAGACCTCACACCTGTCCCCCTTCAGGTGGATCAGCCTATCTGCAGAAGCCGCACCAGTTGCGGCTTCTGTTTTTGCGGCAACACATCAGCCAGCGTGTACTGGTCCAACGTGCTGAGGAAGGCCTGTAATGCCGCTGAGAATATCCCCTTCAGGCCACAGACCGGGGTAATGGCGCACTGACTGCCAGGCGAAAAGCATTCCACCAGATCCAGGTCCTGTTCAGTTTCCCGCACAAACACCCCGATATTGATATCTTCCGGTGCCCGCGCCATCCGCATGCCCCCGTTCTTACCCCGGACGGTCTCGATGTAGCCTTTCCTGTTCAGTTGGTGAACCACCTTCATCAGGTGATTCTTCGACACCGAGTAACTGTCTGCGATCTCCTGGATCGTAACCAGCTGATCCGGTTGCAGGGCCAGGTAGATCAGCACCCTGAGGGAATAGTCGGTGTAGCGAGTGATGTGCATCCTGTGTCTCCGATGCGTAAAGAGAATTCGTCAGCGCCGTCAATACGAAGGGCGGGATAACAGGTAGGCCGCCAGACCACAGAAAAACACCCCCAGCGATACCAGCAGCCAAACGGGAAATCCGTTGTAGAACAGAATCAGCCAACTGACCGCCAGCATGGTGCAGGCCATGGCCTTTGCTCTCGGCGGCACCACCTGCCGTGCCCGCCAATTGAGGATGGTGGGGCCGAACCAGCGATGATTCAGTAACCAGCTCTCGAACTCCGGCGAGCTTCGCCCCGCCGCCCAAGCGGCAATCAGCACGAAGACAGTGGTTGGCAGCAACGGCAGGATTGCACCCGCAATTGCCAGGCCCACGCAGAGATAGGCAATGATCCTGTAACCACCCTTGCTGATGGACATCGTTGTCGCAAAACCTGTCGTGTGATGGTGCCCGATGGGGCCTTTCCCGATGAGTGTACCTGTATTCAATGTACAGGTCTTCCCAGAGCTTTCAGAGACACTAATCGAAGGATATAGGCGACCTTGATGCCGGTTGCAAACAACAGGGTCCCTATGTGGGCTGCAATCTGCGCCGCCATCGACACCTGCCCCGCTAACGGGTAGGCCACAACCAGCGTTCCCACCAGCGCCAGCAGACACACCGCCAAAGCACTATTGGCTACTCTCAACCGTTGAAGCATCACTAATACCCTCCTTTGAGGAGAACGCCCCTGAAAGAAATATTTGATTTACATCTTACACACAAAAGATGTATTTTAAAATCCACTTTCAGAAACGAGAAGGTAACAGATCATGACACTCGCCAATCAATCCCTGGGCCAGCTGGCCCGAGACCTCCCTGGGGCCACCGCAGTTTTCCACAAATACAAGTTGGACTTCTGCTGCGGCGGCAGTCGCTCGCTGGGCGATGCCGCTGCCCGAAAGGGGCTGGATACCACCGCCATCGAAGCCGAGCTACAGGCGTTACAGCCACAATCCGCCAACCAGCAGCAACTGGCAGCTCTGGGAAACAAGGAACTGATCGAGCACATTCTGACCCGCTACCACGACGTCCACCGGGAACAATTGCCCGAACTGATCCGGCTGTCCCAACGGGTGGAGCGGGTGCATGGCGACCACCCCATGTGCCCTTCCGGACTCAGCGCTCACCTGGAGCGCATGCAGGAGGAACTGGAACTGCACATGCAGAAGGAGGAGCAGATCCTGTTCCCGATGATCGCCCGCGGCGTTGGCGGCATGGCCCTGGCGCCGGTACAGGTCATGCGCCACGAGCACGACGACCACGGGGCAGCGCTGGACCAGCTGCTGAATCTCGCTCACGGCCTGAGCCTGCCGGACGGCGCCTGCAACACCTGGCAAGCCCTGTACCGGGGCCTGGAAACCCTGAAGCAGGATCTGATGGAGCACATCCACCTGGAAAACAATGTGCTGTTTCAGAGAGTGGATGGCCAACTGGGGGGCGCAAACCATGGCTAACTACCGCCGTCTCTGGTTCACCCTGATTGCCGTTCTGGCCATCACCTTTGCCCTGCTCGGCTACTTCGGTGCCGAGGTCTACCGCGCGGCGCCGCCGATCCCCGAGCGGGTGGTCAGCGAAACCGGCGAGCTCCTGATGACCAAAGACAGCATCCTCGACGGCCAGACCGCCTGGCAGTCCGTCGGAGGCATGCAACTGGGCTCAATCTGGGGACACGGCGCTTACCAGGCCCCGGACTGGACCGCCGACTGGTTGCACCGGGAACTCGTGGCCTGGCTCGATCTGGCCGCCTGGGACACCTACGACCAGCCCTTCGACGCGCTGACCGGCGCTCAACAGAATCAGCTGAATTATGAGCTGAATCAGGCTTACCGAACCAACACTTACCACCCGGATTCCGGTGAATTGGTGCTCTCCGAACGGCGCATAGAAGCTATCCGGAGCACAGCAGGTTATTACAGCAAACTGTTCAGCGATGACCCGGCGCTGCAGCCCACCCGGGCAAACTACGCCATGAAGGAGAATACCCTGCCGGATGCCGGGCGCCGTCAGCAGCTCACGGAGTTTTTCTTCTGGACCGCCTGGGCGGCCTCCACTGAACGGCCCGGCAGCGACGCCACCTACACCAATAACTGGCCCCACGAACCGCTGATCAACAACGAGCCCACCGCCGAAAACGTGGTCTGGTCTGTTGTCAGCATAATCCTGCTGATCGCCGGTGTCGGCGGCTTGGTCTGGGCCTGGGCCTTTCTGAGCAGACACGATGACCGCGACCCCGAAGCACCAAGGAAAGACCCTTTGACCAGCTTCGCCCTGACTGCCTCCCAGAAAGCCCTGGGCAAGTACCTGTTCCTGGTCGTTGCCTTGTTCACCTTTCAGGTCATGCTCGGCGGATTTACCGCCCACTACACGGTCGAAGGCCAGAGCTTTTACGGCATCAATGTCTCTGAATGGTTCCCCTACTCCCTGGTGCGAACCTGGCACATCCAGTCTGCGCTGTTCTGGATCGCCACCGGTTTCCTCGCTGCAGGCCTGTTCCTGGCCCCCATCATCAATGGCGGCAAAGACCCTGTTTATCAGAAGCTGGGCGTCGATGTACTGTTCTGGGCATTGGTGGTGGTCGTGGTCGGCTCCTTCATTGGCAACTACCTGGCCATCGCCCAGATCATGCCGGCGGAATGGAACTTCTGGCTCGGTCACCAGGGCTATGAGTTTGTCGATCTTGGCCGGCTGTGGCAGATCGGCAAGTTCACCGGCATCGCCTTCTGGCTGGTACTGATGCTGCGAGGCATCGTCCCCGCCCTGCGTCAGCCCGGCGACAAAAACCTGCTGGCCCTGCTCACCGCCTCGGTGGTGGCCATCGGCCTGTTCTATGGCGCAGGCTTTTTCTACGGCGAGCGTACCCACATCTCAATCATGGAATATTGGCGCTGGTGGATCGTCCACCTGTGGGTGGAGGGCTTCTTCGAGGTCTTCGCCACCACCGCCCTCGCGTTCATCTTCTGCAGCATGGGTCTGGTGTCCCGCACAGTAGCAACTTCCGCCAGCCTGGCCTCAGCCTCGCTGTTCATGCTTGGTGGCGTGCCCGGCACCTTCCACCACCTCTACTTCGCCGGTACGACCACCCCGGTGATGGCCGTCGGCGCCACCTTCAGCGCCCTGGAAGTGGTGCCTCTGGTGGTTCTGGGTTACGAAGCGTGGGAGAACTGGCGCCTGAAACAACGGGCGCCATGGATGGAAAACGTGCGCTGGCCGCTGATGTTCTTCGTCGCCGTCGCCTTCTGGAACATGCTCGGCGCCGGGGTCTTCGGCTTCATGATCAATCCGCCGATCTCGCTGTACTACGTGCAGGGTCTCAACACCACCCCAACCCATGCCCATGCGGCCCTGTTTGGCGTCTACGGCTTCCTCGCGCTGGGCTTCACGTTGCTGGTACTGCGTTACATCCGGCCCGGACTGGTGTTTGACGAGCGACTGATGAAAACCGGCTTCTGGTGGCTTAACGCAGGCCTGGTGCTGATGCTCGCCACCAGCCTGCTGCCGATCGGGATTCTCCAGTTCCTGGCCAGTGCCGGTAAAGGCCTGTGGTACGCCCGCAGCGAAGGTTTCATGCAGACCGACCTCCTGCAAACCCTGCGCTGGGTCCGCACCTTCGGCGACGTGGTATTCATTGTCGGCGCCCTGGCGGTGACCTGGCAGGTGGTGAAGGGGCTGTTCTTCCCAACATTGAAAGAGGAGGAGTTGCCGGTCGCAGCGGCGGCCGCCGACCAAACTTAAGCCTAAGCTGACTCGAGCAGCGTTATCACAAACGTTCAGAGGCAGGGTGAGGCCCCTGGCAGAGCAGGGGCATGGATGCCCCGGTAGCTTGGCCGGCACAAGGACGTGCCGTCCAAGCGGCGGCGCCAGGGGCCTCACCCTGCCACCCACCCAAACCCAGCAGACCACAAGCCCAACAAAACCGAAGGGTTACCCCCCCAGAGGTATCAAATCAATCCCAATGATTTGCGATACTGACTCAAACCCGAATCCGGCCTCAGACAGAGACATCATCATGCCTCAAGCCAAACTGACCGACCGCTTCGGCCGCACCATCGATTATGTGCGCCTTTCGGTCACCGACCGCTGCGACTTCCGTTGCGTCTACTGCATGGCCGAAGACATGACCTTCCTGCCCCGCCAGCAGGTGCTTACTCTGGAAGAAATCGCCCGCCTCGCCCAAACCTTTATCAGCTTGGGCACCGAAAAAATCCGTCTGACCGGCGGCGAACCCCTGGTCCGCAACGACATCGTCGACCTGGTCCGGGAAATCGGCACTATGGGCCTGCGGGACTTTGCCATGACCACCAACGGTAACCAGCTCGCCAGACTGGCACAACCACTGCGCCAGGCGGGACTGAAGCGGCTGAACATCAGCCTCGACTCCCTCGACCGTGAGCGCTTTCATGCCATTACCCGCACCGGTCAGCTCGAACAGGTTCTGGACGGCATTGATGCGGCGCGCGAAGCCGGCTTTGACGGCATCAAACTCAACGTGGTTGTGATGAAAGGCCGTAACGAAGATGAAGTACCCGCACTGATCGAATTTGCCCGTCGCAAACGGCTGGATATCAGCTTCATCGAGGAAATGCCGCTGGGGCACATTACCGAGCACCATCGTGGCGAGAGCTTGTTCACCAGCGACCAGGTCCGCAACCTGATCCGCCAGCATCATGAACTGGTGCCGGCCATGGCTGACAGCGGTGGGCCCGCCCGTTACTACCGGATGCCAGACAGCCCGGTCCGGGTTGGCTTCATTTCCCCCCACTCCCACAACTTCTGCGCCACCTGCAACCGGGTCAGGGTGACCGTGGAAGGACGCCTGCTACTGTGCCTTGGCAATGAACATTCGGTAGATCTGCGACGGGTGCTACGAGGCTATCCGGAAAATGACAGCAGACTTCGTCAGACCATCATTCAGGCGATGGATCTGAAACCGGAGCGCCATCACTTCTCGACTCAGGGTGATGTCCAGATCCTGCGATTCATGAACATGACCGGAGGCTGACGCTCCGGTCAGAATACCGGCAGATCTCAGGATCCGCTCAGGGACACCAGCTCTCCCTGACGGTTGAAAGGCAGGAAGCCTGACACTTCCCCGAGCCGGATTTTCTCAACCATCATGTTCAACGGCTGACTGGCCTCATCCGCCGACGGAGCGATACCTCCCCGCCCTGCCATCGCGGCGACAAACACAATATCCCACGCCTGTCCGGTGTAGCGGGACTCCTCCTGCAGCACCTCAAACGTCGCCACGTCAGACGGAGATTTATCAACACAGACCACCGGGCTGAGCGCCCCCCCACATCCCTCTTCAAAGCGCTGCTTTTCCGAATCGCTGGCGTCGTCCGACAACTCCGCACGGCAGAAAACAAACAACAGGCGCTGGGGCTCAGGTTGCTGGCCGGCAACGGTGATCAACTGGGCGTAACTGGTAATCATGGTCATGGATCCTTGCTGGTCATCAGAACGGGGTGGAGGCCATCTGCACGAGCCTGATCGTTGTCTGGGCTATCGATCAGGGCTAGCGGCCGGAGCGGACCGGTATGCACTGCCAGTGACGTTCGCGGACCAGGTGGCAAACCTCGTCCACTGCGATGGCGTCGTAACTGCGGCCGTAGTGTTTACGGAAGCCGAACTCATAAAGGCGAATGTGGTCGTCTGGCTCGACGCCGACATTCGTCAGGCAGGCACGGGCACACTGCAACGGGCAACCATCAATGACCGTAATACTACGGCCGCTGCGGGCGGTGTTTACAAGCGCAGGGACCTGGCCGCCAACCCCCGAGATACAGGACATTTCAAACTCGCCGGTGTGGTCGAGTCGCACCGCGACATTGTTCGCCAGCTGGGCAACATCCGAGCAGCCAGAACAGGCGTAGATCAGCGGGCGGTCCTTTCGGGCTTTCATCGCGATGCCTCCGTCGTAGGTTTCCACCATGGTAAACAAGCCGCCAACCAGGATCGCTTCCCCATTGGAGGTAGCCCGTCGGCGCAGAATGGATAGCTGGAGGTAGGCCCCAGGGGCCGGTTTCCGCCCTGGGAGATATCCCTCTTGGCGCTTATGGGGTAGGCCCTGAAGCATTTGATATTCGTCAAGGTTGGTGAAAGGGGCGCTGTGACGTAATCGACCTACACGATCCAGAAACCGGGGGTTTCAACAATGCTCAGTGCAAGGGACTACAACCCACCAAAAGCCCACAAGGCGCTGCTGTTCTCAACACTCGCCTTTACCACCTGCTTTGCTGTATGGACCATTTTTTCCATCATTGGGGTGAAGATCAAACAGGAGCTCGGCCTGTCCGAGACCCAGTTCGGCCTGATGGTGGCAACGCCGGTGCTGACCGGTTCCATCAGCCGTCTGTTCCTCGGCATCTGGACCGAACGGTTCGGCGGCCGCCTGGTGTTCACCATCCTGATGCTGGCCACCGCAATCGCCGTTTACCTGCTATCCAGCGTCAAAACCTACGAAATGTTCCTGGTGGCCGCGCTCGGGGTGGGACTGGCAGGGGGCTCCTTTATTGTCGGTGTAGCCTACATTTCCGAATGGTACGACAAGGACCATCAGGGCACCGCCCTCGGGGTGTTTGGCGCCGGTAACGTCGGTGCCGCTGTCACCAACTTCGCAGCGCCCTTTCTGGTGGTCGCGTTCGGCTGGCAAACCACCGCACAAATCTACGCTGGCGTACTGGTCGCCATCGCGGTGCTGTTCTATCTGCTGACCGAGAACGACCCCCGCCTGGCGCGCCGTGCGACTGAAGGCACCACCACCATGCCATTGCGTGAACAGCTCGCTCCGCTGGCCAAACTGCAGGTCTGGCGCTTTTCTCTCTACTACTTCTTTGTATTTGGCGCCTTTGTATCCCTCGCCTCCTGGCTGCCCCGTTACTACGTCGGTGCCTACGATATGAGCCTGGAGCAGGCCGGCATGCTGGCCGCCCTGTACACCGCCCCCGCTTCGGTATTTCGGGCCCTCGGCGGCTGGATGTCCGACCGATTCGGTGCCCGCCGGGTGATGTACTGGACCTACGGCGTTTCCCTGATCTGCCTGTTCATCCTGAGCTACCCGGCAACTGACTATGTGGTCCGTGGCATTGATGGTCCGATCGGCTTTTCCATTGTGGTCCCGGTCGCCCTGTTCGTGGTGCTGACAATTACCCTCGGCTTCGTCATGTCTCTCGGCAAGGCCGCCGTCTACAAACACATCCCGGTCTACTACCCGGACCACGTTGGCTCCGTTGGTGGACTGGTGGGCATGATCGGTGGCCTCGGCGGCTTTGTCCTGCCCATCGCCTATGGCGCGATGAATGACATGGTCGGGGTCTGGACCAGCTGTTTCATGCTGCTTTTCGTGATTGTGCTGGTGTCCTTCCTGTGGATGCACGGAGCGATCGTGCGCATGGAGGCCCGCCGCTACCCGGAAATCAGGGGTGCCGAAAGCTCACGTTATCTGCCCGAAATCCAGCCCGATTATGGCCGCGAGGGCACTGCCAACAATTAAACCCATGCCGGCAGGCGATTCCTGCCGGCCTGACTGCTACTTCTGACAATGACCAGTGAGGTTCCACATGACTGACATCAAAACCTGGGAAGTGGAGGACGACCAGTTCTGGGAGTCTTCCGGTCGCAGGATCGCCACCCGCAATCTCTGGATATCCATTCCCAGCCTGCTCTGCGGCTTCGCCGTCTGGCTTTACTGGGGCATTATCTCGGTGCAGATGCTGAACCTGGGCTTTCCGATCCCCAAAGCCGAGCTGTTCACCCTGACCGCCATTGCCGGGCTGACCGGCGCAACGCTGAGGATTCCCAGCAGTTTCTTCATCCGCATCGCCGGCGGCCGCAATACCATCTTCTTTACCACTGCCCTGCTGATGATTCCGGCCCTTGGCACCGGCTTTGCCCTGCAGAACATCGACACACCGCTGTGGGTGTTCCAGCTGCTGGCCTTCCTGTCAGGGATCGGCGGCGGTAATTTTGCTTCCTCCATGTCCAACATCAGCTTTTTCTACCCCAAGCGTCAGCAGGGACTCGCGCTGGGGCTGAATGCCGGTCTTGGTAACGCTGGCGTGACCACCATGCAGATTCTGGTTCCCCTGGTGATGACGTTTGGCATCTTCGGTGGTGAGCCAATGATCCTCGAAAACACTTCCGGCACCCTGATCGGCAAGATTCCTGCCGGTAGCGAAACCTGGATCCACAACGCCGGTTTCGTCTGGTTGCTGCTGCTGATCCCGCTGGCGCTGGCCGGCTGGTTCGGAATGAACAACATCCGTACCGATGCAGTCTCCCCCAACATTGGCTCCCCGGTCGGAGCATTCAGCAAGATCAGCGGCATGCTTCTGGTCGGTTTCCTGACTGCCGCCGCGGGCCTTTACATCATCCTCCCGCAGCCGATGGGCCTGGGCGCCCCGGACTGGACCAAATGGCCGATCATTGCCGGCATCCTGCTGTGCACCGTGCTGTTGCTGAAAATGATCCCCGGTGAGATCAAACCCAATCTGCAGCGCCAGTTCAAAATTTTCTCCAACAAGCACACCTGGATCATGAGTGTTATCTACACCATGACCTTTGGCAGCTTCATCGGCTTCTCCGCCGGCTTTGCCCTCGCCATCAAGGTGGTGTTCGGCTACCAGCACGTCATGGTGGATGGTGTCATGACCCACGACCTTGCCAACCCGGATGGCCCATCGGCCCTGATGTATGCCTGGATGGGCCCCTTCATTGGTGCCCTGATTCGCCCCGTGGGCGGCTGGATTGCGGACAAGGTCGGTGGCGCCCTGGTGACTGGCATTGTGGCCGTTGTGATGGTTGCCAGCTCCTTGGCCCTGGCTTACTACCTCAAGGCCGCCTACAACTCCGCCACACCGCAGGACTACTTCTTGCCCTTCCTGCTGCTGTTCCTGGTGTTGTTTGCCGCCAGCGGCATCGGCAACGGATCCACCTTCCGCACCATCGCCATGATCTTCGACAAGGAACAGGCCGGCCCGGCTCTCGGGTGGACTTCCGCGGTGGCCGCCTACGGTGCCTTCGTGATTCCCCAGGTGTTCGGCGAGCAGATCAAGGCCGCCACTCCAGAAATGGCGCTGTACGGCTTTGCCCTATTCTATGTCGGCTGTCTGGTACTGAACTGGTGGTTCTACCTGGGGCCAAAAGCCGAATTCAAGAATCCCTGACCCAGATCCCATTGCGGTGCACTTGCCGGCCTTCGGGCCGGCTTTTTTTTACCGTCAATTTATTGCGGGCGGCCTCGACCTGACCTAGATTTTCTAGACAGGGCCCTGTCAGAGACAACCGGGGACCTTTCCCACCCGAAAACCCAGAGGATCCTCATGCGTCTACCCTGGCCAGGCGGACTGCTTCTGATGTCCTGCACCTGTACCGTATTTGCCGCTCACGATAATGAACTGACCGCCCTGTCGCTTGAAGAACTGATGAACCTTCGGGTCAGCATTGCCACCGGCACTCCCAAACCGCTGGCACAAGCACCATCGGTCGCCAGCGTGATCACTGCTGCGGAACTGGAAGCCATGGGGGTTCAGGATATTGACGAGGCGCTGGAACTGGTGCCGGGGCTGCATGTCTCCCACGGCAGTTTTGCCTACAGTTCCCGCTACTTCATCCGCGGCATCGTTTCCACCTACAACCCCCACACCCTTGTGCTCGTTAATGGCGTACCGCAAACCAGCCTGTTTACCGGTGACCGCGGCCAGCGGCTGCTCGCCAGAACGGGCTTCCCGGTGAACATGGTTGAGCGGATCGAGGTTATCCGCGGCCCCGGATCAGCGGTATATGGAGCCGATGCCTTTGCCGGGGTGATCAATATCATTACCAAGCCTGCCGAAGGTCTGGAGGGCGGCGAGGCCAGCCTCGGCTACGGCAGTTTTGACAGCCAATACGCCTTCTTCCGCCAGACCATGGATATCGGCGCGGTGGAAGGTGTGTTTTCGGTCGCCTATGACCAGAGTGAAGGCGACGATCCGACCATTCGTGCGGACAATCAGACCGGTCTGGACAGCGCCCTTGGCACCAGTGCATCTCTCGCCCCCGGGCCAGCCAACCTGGGCTACCGCAACCTGGACGTTCGCACCGACCTGTTGTGGGACAGGGTCCGGCTACGGATGTCCTATCGTCAGGATAAGATTGAAACCGCTCTGGGCCTTAATGACAGTCTCGATCCGGACAGCCGCTTCGAACACCGGCATGGCACTGCTGACCTGACCTGGCAGCTGCCGGAGGTTCATCACGACTGGGCCCTGGAGGCCCAGACCAGCTATCTGTACAGCGATTTCCGCAACCCTACAGGTTCTCTCTCGTTCCCCCCGGGCGCAGACTTCACCTTAGTGGGCGGTGGAGGTCCCTTTGCAGATGGCATTTTCCAACGCCCGGAATTGTCTGAGGAGAATGCCCGTTTTGACCTGACCTCAGTGTATACCGGGTTCAGTCAGCATCGAGTTCGATTGGGGACGGGCTATTTCTGGGGCGATATCTTCAAGACGACAGACGCAGTCAACTTCATCCTCAGCGACACCGGCTTTCCGGTTCCCTCCGCACTGACCGATGTCAGTGACACCGACCGGACGTTCCAGCCGGAAAACCAGCGCACCAGCTACTATGCCTTTGTTCAGGACGAGTGGGCGCTGGCGGAACATTGGGAACTGACGGCAGGCCTGCGTTACGACCACTATTCAGATTTCGGCGGCACCACCAATCCCCGGGTGGCGCTGGTCTGGACCACAACGCCGTGGCTCACCAGCAAGCTGCTCTATGGCCGGGCGTTCAGGGCGCCTGCGTTTCTCGAGCTGTACGCCCGTAACAATCCAATCGCCCTGGGCAATCCAGAGCTAGATCCGGAAACCATCGAAAGTACAGAGCTGGCGTTCCAGATCGCCCTGGATTCCGACTGGACGCTCGATCTGAATATCTACCACTACCGGATCAAAGATTTCATCGATTTTGTCGCGGATTCTGGCGGCACCTTTACGGCCCAGAACACCGACAAGGTGCGGGGGCTGGGCGCGGAATCGGAGTTACGGTACCAGCTGACACCTTCGGCGCAGCTGCTGCTCAACTATAGCTACCAGCGCACCCGCGATCAGAACGACAACCCGTTGGGACAGACCCCCAACTCGGATGCCAGCCTGCGGCTGAACTGGCAACCTTCAAGCGAGTGGCAGCTGACGCCGACCCTGGTTTGGGTAGGCGCCACTGAGCGAACAGAAGGAGATACTCGCCCCGATCTGGATGGCTATACCACCCTGGACTTCAGCCTGCGCCGGCAGGTGAACGATGAGGTACAGCTCGACCTGCAGCTAAGGAATATCTTTGACGCCGGTGTCCGCGAAGCCAGTCGCGGCCCCGAGCAGGGTCAGGCCGTACCGAGCCTGCCCGATGACCTGCCGCAACCGGGGCGGAGCGTGATCCTGCAAGCCACCCTGCAATGGTAAACCCCGGGAATTGCGTCAAATCAGCCCGTGGCCTATGTTTTTTAGAGAAGGAAACGCAAGGCCATCCGTGCAGGGAATATTCAGGTAACCCACGTAAAGGGGGAAGAAATGCGCCGTCTGGTGCTGTTCGGGATATTCCTGGCAACACTATCTGGCCCAAGCACGGCCACCCATCAGGATCTATCCGCGCTGAGCCTGGAAGAGTTAATGGCGTTACAGGTCAGTATCGCCACCGGCACCCCGAAACCGTTATCCCAAGCTCCGTCAGTGGCCAGTGTGATCACCGCTGAGGAACTGGAGGCCATGGGCGTCCAGGACATTGACGAAGCCCTGGAGTTGGTGCCCGGCCTGCATGTGTCCCACGGCACATTTCTCTATGCCTCTCGTTATTTCATTCGCGGGATTACGGCCAACCAGAACCCGCACACACTGGTGATGATCAACGGCATTCCACAGACCAGCCTGTTCACCGGCGACCGGGTCGAACAGGTTGTCGGGCGCGCGGGTTTTCCGGTGAAGATGGTCGAACGGATCGAGATCGTCCGCGGACCCGGCTCAGCGGTTTATGGTGCCGACGCTTTCGCCGGCGTCATCAACATCATCACCAAGGCTCCGGAAGATCTGGAGGGCGGAGAGGCAAGCCTGGGCTATGGCAGTTTCGACAGCGGCTATTCCTTCGTGCGACAGGCGATGGATGCGGGCCCTGTGCAAGGGGTGGTATCGATTACCTACGACCAGAGCAACGGGGACGACCCCACCATAGAGGCCGACCAACAGTCCAGCCTAGACGCTTTTCTGGGCACAAATGCGTCCCTGGCGCCAGGCCCGGCCAATCTGGGATATCGTCAGTTGGACGTCCGCACCGATCTGCTCTGGCAGCAACTACGTTTGCGCGTGGCCTATCGTCAGGATCAGGTCGAAACGGCCCAGGGCATCAACGAAACACTGGACCCGGACGGTCGCTTCGAGCAACGCCGGGGAACGATTGATCTGACCTGGCAACAGGATGATTTCCACCCAGACTGGGGGCTCAAAGCCCAGGTCAGCTACCTCTACAACGACTTCCGAAATCCCACGCTGACCCAGCTGTTTCCCCCCGGGGCGGACTTTTCACCCGTCGGCGGAGGTGGTCCCTTTCCCAACGGAGTGCTGCAAGCCCCGGAACTGTCGGAAGAGAACATGCGGCTGGAACTTATCAGTCAGTACCGAGGATGGCAGGATCATAGCCTTCGCCTGGGCGCTGGTTACTTCTGGGGGGATATATTTGAAACAACCGATGCGACCAACTACATGTTCTCGCCAACAGGTTTTCCGGTACCCGCCTCCCTTGAGGATGTCAGCGACACCGACCGCGCCTTTCTCCCAGAGGGCCAGCGCACCAGTCGCTTTGTCTTCATCCAGGATGAATGGGCCTTTGCGCCCCGCTGGGAACTGACCGCCGGCGTGCGCTATGACCACTATTCAGACTTCGGCGATACGGTGAACCCGCGGCTTGCTCTGGTCTGGACAACCACCCCGTGGCTGACCACCAAACTGTTATACGGTGAAGCCTTCCGTGCACCCGCCTTCTTTGAACTGTATGCCCGCAACAACCCGGTGGCCCTCGGCAACCCGGAGCTGGAACCTGAAACCATCAAAAGCGCGGAACTGGCACTCACCCTGACGCCAATGGAAGACTGGTCGCTGGATTTCAACCTCTACCAATACCGCATCAAGAGTCTGATTGATTTCGTGGCAGACCCGGGTGGCACCTTCACCGCCCAGAATATCGGCAAGGTTCGGGGCTTGGGTGCAGAAACGGAGTTGCGATACCAACTGGCCCCTTCGCTGCAGTTAATGGCCAATTACAGTTACCAGCGCACCCGCGACCAGGACGGCAATCCGCTGGGGCTAACACCCAACGCCGATGCCAGCCTGCGACTGAACTGGCAGCCATCGGGAGACTGGCAGGTGACCCCGTCCGTCGTCTGGCTGGGTTCCAGCAAGCGGGCTGCGGGCGACTCCCGCCCCGAACTGGACGGCTACACCACCCTCGACGTCAACGTGCGCCGGCGCGTGAGCGACGATGTCCAGCTCGGCTTGCAGCTGCGTAACGCCTTTGATGCTGATGTCCGCGAGGCCAGTCGCGGCCCCGAGCAGGGCCAGGCCGTACCGAGCCTGCCCGATGACCTGCCCCAAGCCGGTCGCAGTGTCATCCTGCAGGCGATTGTTAACTGGTAGGTGGATAAAAAAGGGGCAACGCCCTTACACCGTTGCCCCAACGACCACTGATGGGAGTGGTTAACCGGTCGGATTACTGACTGATGGCCACCAAGCGTGCCGGATCCGGAATAAACAGGCGGCTGCGGTTAACCCGCACCAGGCCCTGACTTTTCAGTTCCGCGAGAATGCGGGAGAAGGTTTCCGGCTGCATGGCGAGACGCGAGGCCACCAGACATTTGGGCAGAGGCAACTCCACTTCACTGCCCCGCTGACTGTTCTCCGGCAACAGGTTGATCAGATAACGCACCAGCCGGTCACGGGCGTTCTGGACGGTCATGATTTCCAACTCGTGGAATCTCGATACCGCCCGCGAGGCATAATGCTGCAAGGCGCTGCGGGCATATTCCGGGTGCTGCGCCAGCATCTGCTGGTAGGCCCTGATTGGAATCACCAGCACCTGTCCCTGGCACAGGGCTTCGGCGTAACAGGCATAGCGGGCCGGTTCCGCATAGATCATCACTTCGGCGAAACAGTCCCCTGTGGCGATGCTGTCGAGGGTGCGTTCAACGCCGGAAGCATCCAGCCGGTACAGCCGCAGGCGACCGGAGATCACGAAATAGAAGTGCTGGGCCGCCATGTCCTGGTGGTACAACAGCTGGTGATGAGCCAGGCTGACCCGGCGGGAGCTGCTGACGATGTCATCGAAGTCGTCGTCGTCAAAATCCCGGAACAGGGCATGGCTCCTGAGCGCCTGCAGGTCATCGTTCAGGGAACGGCGCGAACCGGGGGTGAACAGTATTGGTTTGTGTATGCGCGGTTCAACCGCCTGCGCGACGCCCATGACGAACTCCTCTGCACAATCCTGATAGTCAGTGTTGTTATCATGGTAGGGAAGGTTCACAGGCTTGGCGCTCCCCCGATGGGGGTAGTTGGCAGGGGGAAATGAGGTACCCACCAAATAGCAGAAAGCCGGAGCGAACCCCGGCTTTGCCTGACTGATGGTCTACTGCATCAGTGGCGAATCCGGCAGCTCCAGGTCGACTCCGGACACGCCGGTTTCCATGGCCAGCACCTGCACGTATTGTCTCAACGCTCGCCGACTCACGCTTTCCAGCAACTGGTGGCGCACCATGGGCCTGGCGGCATCGAACGGCAGTGGCTCGCCTTCCAGGCGCTGGTCAATCCGTACGATGTGCCAGCCGTAGCGGCTCTCCACCAGATCCGGAGCCAGCCCCTCGGCAAAGCCCCACACCTTATTCTCGAACTCCCGCACCGTCTGCCCCCGCACCAACTGCCCCAGGGAACCACCGGTATTACGGGACTCACACGCCGAGTGCTGACGGGCCACGGCCTCGAAACTGAGCGGTTCCTCACGCAGTTGCTGCAGCAGCATCCGGCCCAGGTCCTCCTGCTGAAGGCGGCCATCGACATCGTCTGGCGCGGCCGCCAGCAGGATGTGGCTGGCAGCCAGAACGGTGGGACTGTGGAACTTGTGCCGGTTGGCCTCATAGAAACGGCGGCAATCGTCTTCCGACGGCTCCGGTACTTCCAGTTCCCGTTCGAGAACGCCGGCGATCCGCTGTTCCTCATCGTCGCCAGACAGACCCAGCGCCGTTGCCCGCTGCAACAACAATTCACGGATCACCAGACTCCGTGCCGCTTCATGCCAGGCGGCGCTGACCTCCGCAGCCGGATGGTGCTGAAGCTCCGCAGCAATGTCGGACTCAGGAATCAGGCGCTCGCCGACCTGAACCGGTGGGAACTGGTTACGAGGCTTGTCAGCTTCGCCGGTGGGGATCAGTTGCATGACTAGTTCTCCAAATCTGATGTCGTGGGGACAGGGTTCAGGCCTGCCCCCACTGGCTGCGGATTACGCCCGTTTGCGCACAATCTGGTAGCGCCGGGTCAGATACTCCAGCGGCGCACTGAACATGTGAACCAGGCGAGTGAACGGGAACACCACAAAGATGGTCAGGCCCAGGAAAATGTGCAGTTTGTAGATCCAGTGCACATCGGCGATGTAAGCCGCCGCGCCACCCTGGAAGGTCAGGATGCCCTGCGCCCAGGCCGAGAACTTGAGCATGGTGCCGCCGTCCAGGTGCCCCAGGGTCGGGTAAATGGTCATCAGCCCCAGAGCCACCTGGGCGGTCAACAGCACGATGATCATGTTGTCAGCACCGGAGCTGCTCGCCCGCACCCGTGGGTCCGTGAAGCGCCGGATCATCAGCATCAGCGCGCCGACCAGACAGGCCGCGCCGGCAATGCCCCCTACCACGATGGCCATCACCTGCTTCTGGCCGGGGGTGATGAACGGTTCATAGACCCAATGCGGCGTCAGCAGGCCAACAAAATGCCCGAAGAACACCACCAATATGCCTGCATGGAACAGACCGCTGGCCAGCGCCATGTTCTTCTTGCGCAGCATCTGGCTGGAGCCCGCCTTCCAGGTGAACTGGCCATGGTCATAACGCACCCAGCTGCCGATGAAGAGCACGGCCAGGGCGATGTAGGGGTAAATCCCGAAAACCAGTGTATTGAGATAAGACATCGAATTCCCTCCTCTGCCGTCAGGCTTGCCCTGTCCGCGCCACCTGGGCACCGGACAGCAGTTGGTCACTGAGATGGATGGTCTGGACCTGCTCCAGTTCACGGCGGCGCTGGCCGACCGCGCCCTGATCCCCGCAGGAACTGCCCTGGTCATCCACAAATTTCACCATTTCCTCCTCCCACACCCGGTCCAGGGCTTCGGGCGTGTCGTCCCGGGCCTCGGCGGCCACCAGCGCCGCCAGTTCCTGCCGGTCCGGCTCGCGACCGGCTACTTGCAGCAGGGCATCAAACAGCAGGTGGTACTGGCTTTCACGCTGGTACAGCCGCTCCGCCAGCAATCCCAGGATGTGGTGGATGTCTTCCAGCCAGCTCTGGATATCCGTAACCGGACGGGTGGACAGGAATTCCAGAAACAGCGGCAGGTAGTCCGGCAATTCCCGGGCATCCAGTTCCAGACCTGCGGCCTCGTACTGGGCCAGCAAATCCACCATGGCCTGGCCACGGTCGCGGGATTCCCCATGGACATGCTCGAACAACAGCAACGACAGGGCCCGTCCACGGTCAAAGGTTTCCACGTAGGCTTCCTGAAGATCCATCAGGTCACCGCCACACAGCCCCTCGATACAACTCAGCAGTGCCTGCTTCTGGTGTGTCTTCAGTAAGCCGTCCTCCAGGACCGCTGAGGTCAGCTCATCCCGGGCCGCCTGCAGACCGGCCGTGGGGTAATCCAGCAGCCGGGCAATCACTCGCAATAGGTTCATACTGATTCTCCTCAGTCCTGAAGCTGGCGTGGGTCAACCTGTTTCACGGTGGTCAGCTGCTGCACCATGGTGGTGGTCTGTTTTTTGCCACCAAACAGGCTGAACTCGCTGTCGCCACCCTGACAGCCATCGCCGAAGCTGAAGCCACAGCCATTCCGTTCAGGGAAGGCCTCACGGGCCAATTCACGGTGACTGGTCGGAATCACAAAGCGGTCCTCGTAGTTGGCAATGGCCAGGTAGCGGTACATCTCATCGGCCTGGGCCTTACTCAACCCGGCCTCCTCCAGAGGTCGCAGGTCTTCCCTGCCTTCGACCGTTTCCGCCCGTTTGTAGAGGCGCATGGCGAGGATGCGTTTCAGGGCGGTGACCACCGGTTTTTCATCACCAGCGGTGAGCAGATTGGCCAGATACTTCACCGGTATCCGCAAGCTTTCGATCTTCGGCAGTATGCCCTCGAACTCGACTTTGCCAGCTTCCGCCGCAGACTGGATCGGCGACAGTGGCGGCACGTACCAGACCATGGGCAGGGTGCGGTATTCCGGGTGCAGCGGCAGCGCCAGCTTCCAGTCCACGGCCATCTTGTAGACCGGGCTCTGCTGGGCAGCCTGGATGACGTTGTCCGGAATGCCATCTAACTTCGCCTGCTCGATCACTTTGGGATCGAACGGATCGAGGAAGATCTCCAGCTGCTTCTCGTACAGGTCCTGCTCACCAGGGGCGCTGGCCACTTCCTCGATACGGTCAGCGTCGTAGAGCAGCACGCCCAGATAACGGATACGACCAACGCAGGTCTCGGAGCACACGGTGGGCATGCCGGCCTCAATGCGCGGGTAGCAGAAAATGCACTTCTCGGATTTGCCGGTTTTCCAGTTGAAGTAGATCTTCTTGTACGGACAGCCCGACACACACATCCGCCAGCCCCGGCACTTGTCCTGGTCGATCAGGACGATGCCGTCCTCCTCCCGCTTGTATATGGCGCCACTGGGGCAGCTGGCCACACAGGCCGGGTTGAGACAGTGCTCGCACAGTCGCGGCAGGTACATCATGAAGGTGTTCTCGAACTGGCCATAGATGTCGGCCTGGACCTGATCGAAGTTCTTGTCCTTGCGGCGCTTGGCGAACTCAGTACCGAGGATTTCCTCCCAGTTCGGGCCCCACTCCACTTTTTTCATGCGCTCGCCGGAAATCAGCGAACGGGGTCGGGCAACCGGCTGATGCTTGCTGTCACCGGCGGTGTGCAGATGCTGGTAATCGAAATCAAACGGCTCGTAATAGTCGTCGATCTGGGGCAGGTCAGGGTTGGCAAAGATGTTTGCCAACACCCGGAACTTGCCGCCGATACGGGGGCGGATACGGCCGTTGCTGTCTCGCAGCCAGCCGCCTTTCCACTTATCCTGATTTTCCCATTCCTTGGGGTACCCGATGCCGGGCTTGGTTTCGACGTTGTTGAACCAGGCATACTCCATGCCTTCACGGCTCGTCCAGACGTTCTTGCAGGTGACCGAGCAGGTGTGACAACCGATGCACTTGTCGAGGTTCAGCACCATGCCAACTTGGGAACGGATCTTCATTTCACTGCCTCCTGTACATCATCGTTGCCTTCGCCATCGAGCCAGTCCACCCGGTGCATCTTGCGCACGACCACGAACTCGTCGCGGTTGGATCCGACCGTGCCGTAGTAGTTGAAGCCGTACGAATACTGGGCATAACCACCGATCATGTGGGTCGGTTTCGGGCACACCCGGGTGACCGAGTTATGGATACCGCCACGAGTACCCGTGACCTCGGAGCCGGGGACATTCACGATCCGCTCCTGGGCGTGGTACATCATCACCATGCCGGGCATTACCCGCTGGCTCACCACGGCCCGGGCCGCGATGGCACCGTTGCTGTTGAACAGCTCAATCCAGTCGTTGTCTTCAACACCAATGTCACGGGCATCGTCTTCACTGAGCCAGACAATCGGACCACCGCGGGACAGGGTCAACATCAGCAGGTTGTCGCTGTAGGTACTGTGAATACCCCACTTCTGGTGCGGTGTGATCCAGTTCAGCGCCTTCTCCGGATTGCCATTGGAGTGCTTGCCCATCATCGGGGCCGCCGCCTTGGTGTTGATGGGAGGACGGTACACCAGCAGGCTCTCACCAAACGCCCGCATCCATTCGTGATCCTGGTAGAACTGCTGACGTCCGGTGAGGGTGCGCCAGGGAATCAGCTCGTGGACGTTGGTGTAACCGGCGTTGTACGACACGTGTTCATCTTCCAGACCAGACCAGGTCGGGCTGGAGATGATCTTGCGCGGTTGCGCCACGATGTCGCGGAAGCGGATTTTTTCCTCTTCCTTATTGGTGGCCAGATGGGTGTGATCCAGACCGGTGATATCAGACAGTGCCTTCCAGGCCTTGACCGCCACCTGACCGTTGGTTTCTGGCGCCAGTGAGAGGATCACCTCAGCGGCATCAATGGCCGATTCAATTTTGGCCAGACCGGCGTTGGCACCTTCGCTGTGGCGATGGTTGAGATCGCCGAGGAAATCCACTTCCTTCTGGGTGTTCCAGCTGATGCCCTTGCCGCCATTACCCAGTTTTTCCATCAGCGGGCCGAGGGAGGTGAAACGGGCGTAGGTGTTGGGGTAGTCCCGCTCCACGGTGATGAAGTTCGGCGCCGTCTTGCCTGGAATCAGCTCGCACTCGCCTTTCTTCCAGTCTTTCACATCGAATGGCTGGCCCAGCTCCGCTGGCGCGTCATGCAACAGCGGCAGGGTGACCACGTCCTTTTCCACACCAAGGTGGCCTTCGGCCGCCTTGGAGAAGGCCTTTGCGATGCCCTTGTAGATTTCCCAGTCGCTGCGGGCCTCCCAGGCCGGATCGGTCGCCGCAGTGAGCGGGTGAATGAACGGGTGCATGTCCGAGGTATTGAGGTCGTTCTTCTCATACCAGGTGGCCGTCGGCAGCACTATGTCGGAGTACAGGCAGGTGGTGGACATGCGGAAATCCAGGGTCACCAGCAGATCGAGCTTGCCCTGCTTGGCCTCATCGTGCCATTTGACCTCCTGTGGCTTGGCGCCCCCTTCCTGGCCCAGGTCCTTGCCCTGCAAGCCATTGGTGGTGCCCAGCAAGTACTTGAGCATGTACTCGTGGCCCTTGCCGGAGGAGCCCAGAAGGTTGGAGCGCCAGACGAACAGGTTGCGGGGATGGTTCTGCTCGCCGTCGGGGTCTTCGCTGGCAAACGCCAGGCTGCCGTCCTTGAGGGATTGAGCAACGTAGTCCGGTACTGCCATGCCGGCGCGCTCTGCCTCAGCGGCGATGGTCAGCGGGTTACGGTTTAGCTGGGGCGCCGATGGCAGCCAGCCCATGCGCTCAGCGCGAACGTTGTAGTCGATCAGGCTACCGGAGAATTTCGACTTGTCCGCCAGCGGTGACAGGATCTCATCCACCCCCACCTTTTCGTAACGCCACTGGCCGGAATGCGCGTAGAAGAACGAGGTGGAGTTCATGTGCCGGGGCGGGCGCTGCCAGTCGAGACCGAACGCCAGCGGCTGCCAGCCGGTCTGCGGGCGCAGCTTCTCCTGGCCAACATAGTGGGCCCAGCCGCCACCGCTCTGGCCGATGCAGCCACAGAGGATCAGCATGTTGATCAGACCACGGTAGTTCATGTCCATGTGGTACCAGTGGTTCATACCGGCACCAACGATCACCATGGATTTGCCGCGGGTCTTGTCGGCGTTGTCGGCGAACTCGCGAGCAATGCGAATGACTTTTTCGGCGGGTACCCCGGTGATTTGCTCCTGCCAGGCCGGAGTGTAGGGCTTGACCTCATCATAGCCACTCGCACCGTCGTCATCGCCGAGACCACGGCTGATGCCGTAGTTGGCCACCATCAGGTCGAACACCGTGACCACCCGAGCCTGTTCGCCATTGGCCAGGCTCACCGTACGGCTGCCCAGCTTGTGGGTCAGAGTGTCGCTGATTTTGACGTGATTGAAATGCTCGTGCTCAATACCGCCGAAGTACGGAAAGGCCACATCCACCACATCGTCGTGGTGCTCTACCAGAGACAGCCGCAGTTTGACGTCCTTGCTGGCAGCGGTCTGTTTCAGGTTCCACTTGCCCTTCTCACCCCAGCGGTAACCTATGGAGCCGTTGGGAGCAATCAGATCGTCGCTGTCTTCACTGATCGCGATGGTCTTCCACTCGGGATTGTTGTCCTCTCCCAGGCCATCCACCAGGTCGCTGGCACGGAGGAAACGGCCCGGAACGTAGCGGCCATCCTCGGCTTTATCGAGCATCACCAGGTAAGGCATGTCGGTGTAGCGTCGGACATAGTCGGTGAAGTACGGGCTCGGGTTATCGATGTGGAACTCTTTCAGGATGACGTGACCCATGGCCATGCCCAGGGCAGCGTCGGTCCCCTGCTTGGGGTTGAGCCATTCATCGGACAACTTGGAGACTTCCGCGTAGTCCGGCGTGATGGCCACGGTCTTGGTGCCCTTGTAGCGCACCTCGGTGAAGAAGTGGGCATCCGGGGTACGGGTCTGCGGCACGTTCGAGCCCCAGGCAATGATGTAGCCCGAGTTGTACCAGTCAGCGGACTCCGGCACATCGGTCTGCTCCCCCCAGGTTTGCGGTGAAGCCGGCGGCAGATCGCAGTACCAGTCATAGAAGCTCATGCAGACGCCACCGATCATCGACAGGTAACGGCTACCGGCGGCGTAGGACACCATCGACATGGCCGGGATCGGGGAGAACCCGATGATCCGGTCCGGTCCGAATTTCCTGGCGGTATACACGTTGGCGGCAGCGATCAGCTCATTGAGCTCGTCCCAACTGGAGCGGACAAAACCGCCCATGCCCCGGCGGGTCTTGTATTCCGCGCTCTTGGCGGGATCCTCCACGATGGAGATCCAGGCGGTGACCGGGTCGCTGTGCTCGGCCTTCGCCGCACGCCACAGCTTGAGCAGGTGTTTACGGGCCAGTGGGTACTTCAGACGGTTGGCGCTGTACATGTACCAGGAATAACTGGCACCGCGGGGGCAACCCCGGGGCTCATGGTTCGGCAGGTCCGGACGGGTACGGGGGTAGTCGGTCTGCTGGGTTTCCCAGGTCACCAGACCGTTCTTGACGTATATCTTCCAGCTGCAGGAGCCAGTGCAGTTCACACCGTGGGTGGAACGCACGATTTTGTCATGCTGCCAACGCTTGCGGTAACCGTCTTCCCAGTCCCGACTGACGTCGTGGGTTTCGCCGTGATCATCGGCAAACGGCTCGCGCTTCTTCCTGAAATAATTCAGCTTATCGATCAAGTGACTCATGGTCTCTCTCCAGACACTGCGGGTCGGACTGCTGGTGCCGACGACACCATTGTCGCCAGTTCCATTTGGTTCCATTGTGAGAGAGCCTGACGCTGAAATCTGCGTGGTTACCCCGAGAGACCCGGGTTCTATCCCGATAGGGGTAGGCGGGGTGTCAGACCTTTGGGAAAGACCGGCCTCAGAGCGCCCGGTCGAGAGGGCGATAATGCCGATAGTGCGCGGACTCCAGCGTCAGCACCGTCATCCCGCACAGGGCAAACAACAGCATGAACACTGAGCTGCGGATGCCAACGAGGTCATTGGCCATACCAAACATCATTGGCAGGGCAAAGGCCGAGATACAGCCGCTGGCCAGCATCATTCCGCCAACACCGCCAAGGTGTTTTGGGAACTGCTCAAACAACAGCCGCATCACAGCGCCAATTCCGGTCCCCATGGCGGCACTCAGCAACACCAGCAACACCACACTCACGCTCAGCGACGGGGCCAGGTGCAGCGGGATATCCCTCGTGACACCATGAATCGTCATGGTGGTATCCGGATACGACAGCAGAAACAGCAGCACCAGCGCCGAGAACAACGCGATCCGTAACACCAGCACCGAACCAAAACGATCAGCCCCCATCCCCCCAGGCACCTGAGACAGCACCATGGGAAGGGCAAACAGCAGGGACCAGCGGGCGCCGTCATCCAGCGACAGCGAAAACACCGCCGACAGATAGCCCGGCAGCCAGAGCATCAGCGCCACCACGCCACCGAACAGGAATCCGAAATAAAGCGAGAAACGGCAGGCCATGGGCGTAATCCACAGCTGTGCCGTTGCGTCACTGCGGGAAGGCTGCGGCGATTGCGACGGCCGGGGTTCCGGGTCGGTCAGCACCAGTAACAGCAGGATTATCAGAACAATCACCAGCAGGTACGCCAGCGGCGCCAGCTCCCAGGAATAGGCTTCCCTCACCGCTGGCACAATCAGATAGGAAAACCCGGCACCGCCGAGCCCAACGCCAAACACCCCGAACACCAAGCCAGCCCGGCCCGGTGGGAGGTAAGACACCAGATAATGCAAACCGGCACTGAACAACCCGCCGGCCATGCCCAACCCGGCCCCAGCCAGCAGGAACCCCGTATAGGAGGTCACCCAGCTCAGAAGTGCCAGCGCCACCACCAGCCCAACCAGACAAGCGAGAATCACCCGCCGCCCGCCAAAGCGCTGAGTCATCAGTCCCAAGGGAAATGACAGCAATCCGCCTGCCAGTACCGGCATTGCGATCAACAGGGCGTAACGGGTGTTGCTCAACTGGAAGATTCTTTGCAGATCAACGCCGATCACGGCAAACAGTGTCCAGCAGGCAAATGCAACGAAGAACGCTGCCAGGGTGAGGGGCAGAACGATGGTCAGTGAGGTCTGGTCGACCGTCGGGCCACGATGCGGAATCATGCTTCACGTATCCAGAACCAGAATGCCCTGCTATTTTGATAGTTTGAAGCGGAACACGGCAAAAGGTCTTTGGGGGATGTACCTTCAGGGGTAGCGGCCTACCTCCGAGGGGGTATGCAGAAAATGCCACTCGTTGCATTATCATGGCTCACTCAGGACCCCCTCAGGTAAAGATGGAAAAGCGGAACACCATGCTGGGCAATTCACTGGTACACCGGGTGGGTGCGGTCGTCGCGTCGATCAGCATCGTTGCTCTTGTCAACATTGTCATCTCTTTGGCAATTTCGGCGAGCATCCAGGGAAGTGCCACCGCCATCAACCTCGCCGGCTCCCTGCGCATGCAAAGCTATGTCCTGCTCAGCGACTGGCTGGAGGAACAGCACACCCCCGGCAGCCAGGCAGAATCACAACGCCAGCACCGGATCGACGACTTCAGCGAACGGCTTAGCCACAACGCCCTGGTGGATGCCCTGCCAGATTCAGACGATCACCCGCTGGCACAGCAACATCACCTGATCACGGAGTCCTGGCAGCAGAGCATTCGCCCGGCCCTGATGGCCCCACCCGACACCCAGAGTGCCAACCGTTTACGAGCGGAAATCAGCCGTCTGGTGGCCAGCATTGAAACCCTGGTCACACAGCTGGAAGATCGCACCGAGGCCCGAGTACGGTTAATGAATCTGGTCCAGACCATCAGCTTCGTATTTGCCGCGCTGGTGATTTTCCTGATGATGATTGATATCAAGAACCGGGTGGTGAAGCCCCTGGGCCGGTTGCTCGATGTCGCCTATGCGGTAGGCCGCAAGGATTTTGATCAGCGGGCTGGGCTGGAGGGGCGGGACGAACTGAGCCGGCTCGGCAAGGCCTTCGACCAGATGACCAGCGCGCTGGCGGTGAGTTACAGCAGTCTGGAAAGTGAAGCCAGCGAGAAAACCCGGGAACTCGAGAAAAGTCACGCCGCCCTTGAGCTGCTGCACAAGGCCAGTCGCTCCCTCTACGCCAACAACGACCTGTGCGGCGGCGCTATTCCGCTGCTGCAGAGCCTGGAAGAACTGCTCAACATTGGCCCCATCCGGCTCTACCTGCACGATCGCAATGCCCCGGAAATGGTCGAGGCCGTGACTACCGCTACCCTCGAACGGCCCTATTACTGCAAAGACCATGACTGTAACGCCTGCCTGGTGGACACCAAGGCCTATGAAAGCCTGCCAACCAGCCAGGACGGCGGTCGCCTGCTGCTGCCCATCCAGACCGCCAATGCCCTGCTCGGCACTCTGGAAGTGTGGTATCGCAAAAGCCGGGGGCTGCCGAGTACGTCTCGGCGCCTGCTGGAAACCCTGTGCGATCAGCTCGCCACCGCCATTTTCCTGCAAAACCAGATGACCGAGCAGCAGCAACTGACCCTGGCTGAGGAGCGCGCAGTCATCGCCCGGGAGCTGCACGATTCACTGGCCCAGTCACTGTCGTATCTCAAAATGCAGGTGACCCGCCTGCGCCGGGTTGAACTGACCAGCGACAATCAGGCCCTCCATGAGGACATCCTCAATGAGCTGAGCACCGGGCTTAACAGCGCCTACCGCCAGCTACGGGAACTGCTCACCACCTTTCGCCTCAAGCTGGATACGCCGGACCTGGGTACCGCGTTGCGAGAGACCATCGGGGAATTCAGCCAGCGCCTTGAAGCTCCGATTAACCTCGACTACCACCTGCCGCCGCGCACTCTGTCGGCCAACGAAGAAATTCATGTGCTGCAGATTGTCCGCGAAGCGTTGGCCAACACGGTCAAACACGCCAGGGCGACTCGGGTGGACGTAGCCGTCCAGTTCGATTCCCCGAGGGTCAGCGTCGCGATCAGGGACAATGGCGTCGGACTGCCTGACGGCGACCAGCCACCCCAACATTATGGTCTGATCATCATGCAGGACCGGGCACGGACCCTGGGCGGCAAGATCCGCATCAACAACCTTGCCAGCGGCGGTGTCGAAGTCTCGCTGACCTTTGTTCCCCAGAGCCGGCACCTGATCCCGACCCGGACAAACACCGAACAACAAGCATCGTAACAACGAGGACGCTCATGTCAGATATGGACAGCCAGGCCAGCATACTGCTGATTGACGACCACCCACTGCTTCGCCGGGGCATCAGACAGCTGGTGGAACTGGAAAATGATATGGAGGTCGTTGGCGAGGCCAGCAACGCCCTTGAAGGCATTGAGAAGGCTCTTGCCCTCGAACCGGACCTGATTCTGCTTGATCTCAACATGCCGGAAATCAACGGTATCGAAACCCTGAAACGTCTGCGCGCCGAGAATGTCGGCTCACGGGTGGTGATCTTCACCGTCTCCGACCATGAAGACGACGTGGTCGCCGCGCTCCGTGCCGGCGCCGACGGATACCTGCTCAAGGACATGGAGCCGGATGATCTGGTGCCCCAGCTCCGCCAGGCGGCGCTCGGACGCATGACCATCAGCGACCGGCTGACGGCGTTGCTGGCACAAGCGTTGCGAGACCAGAAACCGGAAACCGAAAAAGCCGATTACAACAGCCTGACGCCCAGGGAAAAAGACATTCTCATCCTGATTGCCGACGGCCTCTCCAACAAGATGATTGGCCGCAAGCTGGACATCAGCGACGGCACCGTGAAGGTGCATGTCAAACACCTGCTGAAGAAGCTCAAACTGCGCTCCCGAGTTGAAGTTGCGGTATGGGCCGTTGAAGAGGGGCTGCACCGTCAGTGACGTAACCCCGGACTGAGCCAGAGACCGGCTGAGTTATATCAAGGCTCGGCCTCCGGGTTTTTCGTACCCTGCTGCAGACATTCATCGTCCGGAGCACACCATGAGCCATCCCACGCTGCCAGCCTTCCCAAGCCTGCCGCCGCTGTTAAGCCAGTCCCTGGCGGTACTCCGGGACAGCCTGCCAGCACCGGCTCCCCTGCTGCGGACCATCGACCAGCATATTCCCATTCCTCTGAAACAGCTGCTGGCGGAAGCGCCGCTCAACCGGCTGTTTGCCCAGGCCCTGGCGGATGGCGAGTTCGAGATGTTTGAAGGCCGGCGCATCCGGCTGGAAATCAACGGTGGCCAGCCTGGCGTGACTTTCGGCCTGTGGGCCGGGCGGCTCAGGATCCTTGATGGTCCTGGCGAAGCCACCATCAGGGGCTCGTTAAGTGCGTTCAAAACTCTGGCGGAACGCCGTCTGGACCCGGATCAGCTGTTCTTCCATCGCCGTCTGGTGATTGAGGGCGACACCGAACTCGGGCTCGCCCTGAAAAACCTGCTGGACAGCCTGGAATGGCGCATCAGGCTGCCCCAGATCTTCCTCCACCGGATCTAGGCGGGCCCGCACCCTCCCTGAAACCCCGTTGTCTGAGCGTCTCCATTGCCGGGCACCAGCGCCATACCCGGCTGGCCATACCAGTAACCGTTACAGGGCGGCGCTTCCACCAGTTGCAGGGGATCCGCCGCCGGCGCAATGCCCCGCCGAATCTGGTCGAAGCGCTCTACCACCTCGGCCATGCCCTGACGTTCCGGACTCAGGCGAACCGTGGTCACCCCCATGTCCGCCATATCCGGCACCTGACGCATCAGGTCATAGCGGGCACCGGACAGAGTGGAAATACCGTTGAGACGGAACAACTCGCGGGATTCCCGGGATCGCAGTTGCAGACCCTCCGGGTGCTGCAGGCAGCGGAATTCGCAGTTGTCTTTCGGCAAGTTGTAATGGCGGGCGGTAAAACAGCGGGATGACCAGGCCAGCGGCAGGAAGCCCCAGCCAAACACCTCAGTGTCCAGCGCCAGGCCTTCGTCCCGAAGGCCTCGGATCAGCTGAGCAAGGGAGTCCCGCCCCAGCTCTACCGGCAGGTTCCAACCCCGCAACCCCTGCTTTGCGAGCACAGCCAGGGTGGCCACGTTGTAGATATTCATCGAGGGCCCGGTAATAAACGGAAGCTCCCGGCGAATAGCGACCTGCAGTGCACTCTGGTCGTTGACCTCGACCGGAAAATCATGCTGCTCGCAGATTCGCCGCAGACGGCGCAAGTCTGCCTCCGATTCAATCAGGGTCTGCGTTGACAGGACCACGTCCTTGCCACAGGCCTTGAGATCCCGGGCCAGGGCAAACCAGTCCTCCGCCTTCAGTTCACGGCGACGGGCACACACAGCCTCGCCAAGGTATATGGTCTCCACCGGCCACTCAGCCGCCTGACCATAAAAGTCATAGACCGTCTGTTTGGACCAGAACCAGAGGATTGGCCCCAGGGACAGTTTCAACATGCTCCGCTCCCGTTTATTTCCACTTGCGATGGTAGGCTCCCAAAGTGGTCAGACCACCTTCCGAGACGCTGGCCAGGGTGTCCTGCCAAGCCGCATTCACGGTGAAGGACTCGCCCCGGCTCGCCAACGCATCCAATGCCTGACGCCAGGTGCCTGCCACCTGGGCAATATAGGCGGGGCTGCGTTGGCGCCCTTCTATTTTGACCGCACGAATACCCAGCGCCGCCAGCTCCGGCAGCAAGTCCAGGGTGTTCAGGCTGACTGGCTCCTCGATCGCGTGGTAGACACTGCCTTCCACCTCGAACCGGCCTTTGCACAAGGTGGGATATCCGGCGGCCTCCCCCGGACCGTAGCGGTCAATCAGCACATCATTCAGCCGGGATTCCAGGCCCTGGGGCGTTTCCTGCCAGCGCACGGCTTTGGCCGGTGAGCAGGCACCCCGGGTATTGGGAGACTCGTCAGTCAGGTAGGACGACAGATAGCAGCGCCCCTCGGCCATGATGCACAGGCTGCCAAAGGCAAATACCTCCAGCTCCACAGGACTCTGACGGGCCACATTGCGGACCTGATCCAGGGACAGTACCCGTGGCAGTACCGCACGGCGGATTCCGAAGTTTTCCTTGTAAAAGGCCAGGGCCTCATAACTGGTGGCCGACCCCTGAACCGACAGATGGCGGGGCAGATCCGGGTGACGGCGGGCCGCGTAATCCAGCAACCCCATGTCGGCGAGGATAACCGCATCCACGCCGAGATCGGCAGCCCGATCCACGGCAGATGTCCACTGTTGCCAACCCTGGGGCTGGGGGTAGGTATTGATGGCGCAAAACACGCGGCAGCCATGGCGGTGGGCATAGTCGATGCCTTCCGATGCGCGCTGGTCATTAAAGTTGAGGCCGGCAAACTGCCGTGCGTTGGTGCTGTCCCGGAAACCGAAGTACACCGCATTGGCCCCATTGTCGACGGCGGCTTTCAGTGCGGGCAGGGTTCCGGCTGGACATACCAGTTCCATGTCATCCCTCCTCTGCTATGAACGCAGAGACTAGCCCCTCAGCCTGTTTGTCACCTTGATGATTGTCAGACGGGGCCGCTGGAGATGAGCTCTCCCCCCATCCAGGCAGGAAAGAAGCCCTCTGCACTGAGGGCTCAGATAATACGGGAGAAACGCTGACCAGCGCCGTCCTTGCGGTAATGGTCGAAGAGCTGACAGATGGCTCGAATCAGCAGCCGCCCCTGGGGCTGTACCTGCAGTGCATGACCGTCATCGGCAACCAGGCCGTCGTTCTCCATGCCTGCCAACTGCCTCAGCTCATCCGCGAAATAAGCATCAAACGCCCGCCCCCATGTCTGTTCGAACTGCTGACGGTCCAGGCGGAAGTGGCAGATGAGTTGTCCGATCACCCAACGCCGGATACGGTCGTCATCCGTCAGCTGCACACCACGGACAACGGCCAGCCGGCCATCGTCAATGGCCTGTTCCCAGTCCGCCAGCACCGACGTGTTCTGGAAATAGGCGTCATCGGTCTGGCCAATGGCTGACACCCCGAGGGACACAAGGTCACAGTCCGAATGGGTCGTGTAGCCCTGGAAATTCCGGTGCAATTCGCCATGTCGCTGCGCGACCGCCAGGCTGTCATCGGGTTTGGCGAAGTGGTCCATGCCAATGTATTCATAACCCGCCGCCAGCAGCCGGTTGATGGTGTTGTGAAGAATCGTGAGTTTGTCAGCCGGGGACGGCAAATCCTCCGCCCGTATGCGCGTCTGCGGAAAAAAGCGCTCCGGGAGGTGGGCGTAACTGAACACCGACAGCCGGTCCGGCGACATCTCAATCACCTGCTCCAGCGTTTCAGCAAAGCTCTCTGGCGTCTGGAACGGCAGGCCGTAGATCAGGTCCAGGTTGATGGAGCGAAAACCGAGATAACGGGCTTCATCCAGCACTGCCCGGGTCATGTTCAGGGGCTGAATCCGGTTAACGGCTTTCTGGACTTTCAGGTTCAGGTCCTGAACGCCCAGGCTGATGCGATTGAACCCCAGGTCCCACAGCGTTGCCAGGGTCTGGTCATCCACCTCGCGGGGGTCGATCTCGACGCTGAAATCCCGGGCGTCGTCGGACTGCAGGTTGAACAGATCCCGGTAGCCGGCCATCAGTTCCCTCATGGCGGCAGTGGGCAGAAATGTGGGCGTACCGCCGCCCCAATGCAACTGCCGCACCTGGCGTTCCGCCCCAAACAAGCGGGCCTGGGCCGTCGCTTCTTTCAGCAGGCGCTCGACGTAGGGCATGGCCTTGTCGCGCTTGCGGGTGACCTCCTTGTTGCAGGCACAGTAATAACAGAGCCGCGCGCAGAACGGCAGGTGGGTATAGAGCGACAGTGGCCCGCCCTGGACGCGACTTCGTTCAGCGGCCGCCAACAGGTCCGCGGTCGTAAAATCCGGGGTAAACTCAACCGCCGTGGGATAGGACGTGTACCGGGGGCCACTCAGGTCGTAACGACGGATCAGCGCCTCGTCCCAGACCAGGCCATTACCCGCCTCATCATGCCCCTGCACCAGCCTTGACTTCGCCAAACTGTTCATCCCCATCTCACGGTCCTCCCATCAAATCGGCTAACACTATAGCGAGCCCCGCCAGAGGGACCATTGACCGACATCAAAGCGGGCCGGAAAAGGGGTGATTCTGTGCTGTTGGACTATACTTTCCGGTATCAATGGCGTTGTCATCGCATTGCGATAGGCCGGAATTTCCACCTGAAAGCAAGTTAGACAGGAGGTCGCCATGATTTCCTCCAAACGCATCATCATCTGCTGCGACGGTACCTGGAATCAGCCCGACGTTGACCCCACCAACGTGGTCAAAATGGTCCGCAGTATTAAACCCATGGCCGATGACGGCGCCCAGCAGGTGGTGTTCTACGACCAGGGTGTTGGCACGGGCAGTAAGACCGACAAGCTGATCGGTGGCGCTTTCGGCAAGGGCCTGGCCAAGAACGTGCTCGATTGCTACCGCTTCCTCGTGCATAACTATCACGACGGCGACGAAATCTACGCCATAGGGTTCAGCCGCGGCGCCTATACCGCCCGGGCTTTTGCCGGCTTTGTCTACGCCGTCGGGCTGATGGAGAAGAGTGAGCTGGAAACGTTGCCACAGGCCTATCGCTATTACCGCACCGAGCCCGGCAAGCGGCCAGCATCGCGCTACGATGAGAACAACCGGCCAACCATCCGCATGGTGGGTGTGTGGGACACCGTTGGCGCACTGGGCGCACCAACGCCTCTCCTGCGTAAGGCAACCCGCAATTGGGTCGGTTTCTTCAACACCCACATCAGCCCGATCATCGAGCATGCCTATCAGGCTCTCGCTTTGGACGAACAACGGGAGCCGTTCCTCCCCGACCTCTGGACCGGAACCGTCGAGCCTCACCAGACCGTCGAACAATGCTGGTTCCGCGGGGTTCATTCCGACATTGGTGGCGGCTACAAAGACTGTGGGCTATCAGACATTGCCCTGTTCTGGATGGCAGGCAAGGCACAGGAGCTGGGCCTGGATCTGGACACCCGCTATCTGCAGCACATCGGGCACCCGAATCCGAACATGGCGGCCCACGATTCCTTCTCCGCCGGCTACCGCCTGCTGGAAATGCTGAAATTTGAGCGGGGTATTCGCAGTGTCTATGGTGATCCCGACCACCCTCCGCTGAACGTCACCATCCACGACACCGTCATGGCCAGTATCCGCAGTGGCCATTATCTGCCCCAGAACCTGGACTTCCCGTTCCCGGGCGAGGTCATCGACGAACCCGTCAGCGATCATGAGTACCAAGAACGCCGCCACCAGCAACGCCATACTGTAACCAATGTGGAAGCGGAGCTGGCCCTTGCACCGGATGCCCAACCACTGTCCTGTGAGTTGCTCGACTACAGCCTCGAGGGCGGCATACGGATCCGCACCAACCACCCGATCCAGCAGGGGGCCAAAGTGCAGATCGCCAGTGACTTCTTCGATCCCACCGAAGCGGTCTGTGTGTGGAAGAGTGACCAGGAGCACGGGCTGGCGTTTTCAAAGGCAGCCTGACGCTGCGGAAGACAAACTCCGCCGTTTAGCGGGGTTTGTCTTCACGTCGACCACCGGGCCATTCCGCTCTCCACCACCCGCCATCACTGCCCTCAATTATCAAGCCGGCCCGATCTCGCAAGCCAGCACCAGCGCCCAGAACTCGGAAAAATCGTTCACCACCACATCGGGCTTGTCGGGATGCAGGTGGGTGCCGGGAAAGATCTTGTTGAGCCAGGGCAAATCCCACTGGGCCCCATTGAAGAACACCCCCGTCATGCCGGCCCGTTTAGCCGCAATAATGTCTGTGGTGCTGTCTCCGACGTACCAGACACTGGGGTCTGCCGGATACGCCAGATGATGAGCGGCCAGCAGCAACTGGTCGGGGTGGGGCTTACGCAACGGGGTATCATCACCGCAGACATTGGTGTCAAAAAGGTGCGCCCAGCCAGTGTCTTCCACGGCCGCCAGCTCATGCTCGAAGAACTCACGATCGCGGTTGGTGATCAGGCCGGTCTGGATATTATGCCGGCGCAGCGCCTCAAGCATTTCCCGTACCCGGGGCTCAAAGGGTTTTACCGTGCCATAGTGATTACGGTAATGGCGGTTGAAGGCCTTATGGGCCATCTGCTTGGCGTCCTGGTCGTCACCAAACAACACTTCAAAGATATCGGTACGGGAGATCTTGCGGTCAGCCTTGACCTTCGGGTGCAGCGCCGCAAATTCCCGCACATAGGCCACCAGCCGCGCATCCTCCGGCGTTTTGCTCTCCTCAGGCATCACCATCCGGTCCATGAGCTGCAGTTGATGGAACTCCGGTAACATGTCATCCACCGCGTGGTACATGGCATCCAGGGTATCCACCAGCGTCGCATGCCAGTCGAACAGGATCACGGACGGCCGGATCAGTCTCGCCACCGCCGGATGCCAGTCCGCCTCGACCCGGGGCTCGGGGGGAACGGGCGGCGGGTGATACGGTGGCCGAACCCGCTCTGGCTCCGCGGTAAAGGCATCCGGATGGTCGCGACTAAGCAGATCCAGCCCCGACATCAGATCCTCGAAACTGTCGAGAATCGCGTGAGGCGTATTACGATGGCTGAACCAGCTCTCGATCCGGTCCTGATCCCAACAGGCGCCGTTATAGAATACCCGGGTGATGTCCGTGCGGGCCGCAGTGATCATATCGATGAAGCTGTCGCCGACATACCAGGCGCTGGTATCTGCGGGCAGCCCCAGTTTTTCCAGTGCCTTAAGCATTACCTCAGGGTCGGGCTTGTAATGGGTAACGTCGTCAGCACAGACGGTGGTATCAAACAGGTTGACCCAGCGACCACTATCCACAGTGCGGATCTCGGTATCGAGGAACTCCCGGTTGCGGTTGGTGGCAACGGCCAGCTTAATGCCCATCTCTCTGCAGGCCTGCAGGTAATCATAAACACCTTCCTGGAACGGCCGGACCTGGCCAAAATGGGTTCGATAGGCCTGGTTGTAGGCCTCATGGGCGATCAGTCGCGCCTCTTCGTCATCGCCGAAGATGGCATTAAAAATGTCAGTACGGGATACCCGGCGTTCCGCCAGAATCCGGGGGTGCAACCGCCGGTAAACGCGTATGTAGCGAACCAGCCGGGCGTCATCGGGGGTCAAACATTTGTCTTCCGGGAGCAGCCGCTCCACCAGCTGCAACTCCTCCAGCCGGGGAAGCATTTCCTCCATGGCACTGAACATGGCATCACTGGTATTTACCAGGGTGCCATGCCAGTCAAACATCAGGACACGGGGGGGCGCCAGATCGTCAGAAAATCGAGCCATGCCAAAGCCTCCTGAAGAGTGAAGTTTCCTTTCCCTCGCTCTTCAGTAAAACCCATTTTCCAGCCCAGCACCAAACCGCCCAGTCAGGACACTAGTTGCCCCGCATCATTTCCCGCTGGTTCTGCAGCATCTGCTCCATCATCAACTGCATCTGGTCCACCCGCCGCTCCATCTGCTGCATGCGCTGGCCCTGGTTCATAGCTCCGGGTCCCTGTCCTTGTGCGCCGGCACCGCGGTCCTGGTTCATCATGCCCGCATTCTGACCGGGCATCTGCCCGGATCCTCCGGTCATACCTTGACCCATACCCTGTCCCATACCTTGACCCATACCCTGCCCCATCATTCCACCGTGCATCTGATACATGTAGCGCTGCATCAGATCCATGTGCTCCGTCATCAGTTCCTGGCGTTTGGCCCCCGGTCCTTCTTCATGGATGGACTCCATGAGCTCATGCATCTCCTCCATGTGCTCTTCCATCTGCTCGTACATCTCATTCGGGTCTCCCATTGGCCTATCGTCCGGGGCCCAGTTTTCATGGCCATAGTGAGCAAATGCCGGGGCAGCGACAACGCCAATGAGTGACGCCAATACAACGGGTTTCCAATTAGTCATGGTAATTCTCCTGAGAACAATTCCAAATCCACAGTGATTGTTGGTGTGCTTAAACGTCATCCATCCGGCCAATCTGGCGCGCCAGCCGCATGGCTTCGTGTTCCTCCATTGTCAGCAGGGCCTGCAGGAGATCCTGCGCTTCCGGGATATCGGCCTTACTCACCAGAGTTTTGTACAGGTCCATGATCTGGTCATGGAAATCGAATACTTCGTGGCTGATCTGCTCGAAGGACATCTCAGCGTAGGGCAGTGAACACGTGCGATGAGTTTCCAGTGGGTGGTGGTTGAGGTAGTCGTAAACCCGGGTTTCCATGGCCTTGTGATTACCCTGGTGCTCGAACTCGGCGACGATGTTCGCCAGTTCGGACTCGTGATCGGCGAGGTACTGCAACAGCGCCTGGGCGCGCTCCTGCTTGTGTTCCCCGGAACAGTGGGCCAGGCAGTCTGACAGGTGCTGGTGCAGATCCCGGGTCCAGTCAATCAGTTCACGAAACGTCTTGATCTCCATAAGGTTCGACTCCCCTGTGCGTCTCTGTAATCTAAAAGTTATCTAAACAGCGTTGGCTGAATTGAAGCTGAAAAAGTCACCATGACAGCGAATACCGGCCGGCAAATTGACCCAGGTCAGCAAGGCGATGGTTCTGTAACCAGCAAACAGGCCAGACATAAAAAAACCGGTAATGGCTAACCATTACCGGTTTCAATGAACGTCTGAAAGGCAGGCTCTCAGAACATCAGCTTAGCACCGATCACTGCGAACCACTGTTCAGGATCGCCACACCGCCGCATGTCGCCCTGATGTCGCGACGACTGAATTTAACCTGAATATTCAGGCAGCCCCTGAATACTGACTCACTATATATAAAAAACATCCATGAAACGCCCATATCAAATCCCAACAACAATATCGGAATTTTCAGAAACAGTTCAGAAATAGATGATTAACTAACGCCGAAAACCGGACAAAAGGAGAACGACGAAAAACCTGCCAAAAGGGCATTGGCACCAAGTTTTTTAAAGCTTAATCCTTATAGTCAATCGTCTCGCTGAAAGTCCTTAACTCAAGATTTACAGCCTTAAACAGACTTTACATATCAAACATCAAAAAAAAGGAATAAATAATGAAAAAATCAATCATTTTCTCGATAGTAGCCGTACTGTTCTCAGCAACCACCCATGCCGACTCAGGCCTGGCAGACCGAATCAACGAAGCTCGCAGTTATCCAGAAAAGTCAGCCGATACTGATCCTTCGGGAAGCCTTTATATGCAACAACAAAACAAACACGGGCAACAGGAAAACACCCACATAAACAACAGACCCGAACAGTAATCCAATATCAACACAAAGTATTTAATTTACGAATTCAAACAAACAACCATACAGTCAGCCGCAACCGTGTTGCGGCTGACTGGCCTATTCATTTGCCGTAAACCATCACTTCTCTCTGTTCCTATGACAGCAGCTGAAACTGAATTACGCCTGAATACAAGCGTCCTCCGCAGCCTATCGATGCCTGCGTTGACCTGAATCAACGGTAGCCTGCCACTCCGGACGATCTGAGGGGGCATGGGAAGGTATCAGTCACGCCAGTTTGAGGTTCCCGGCATTCGTGACGGTCGTGCTCGTGACGATGTTGATGAGCCTGCTTCATGGGCTGCTCCTTCCCTGCCTGAGCGTTACCGCCTCTATCAACAGTAGCTCAAAACAGCGCGACCTGAAGTTGAGCGGAATACGGATTCCTTATTCAAAGGTGTCTTACAAAGCAAAAGGGCCCGAGGCATTCACCCCGAGCCCTTGTGAGCCCTCAGAAAGAGAGCCTAGCCCCGACGACCGCAAACCAGTCCTCGGTGCTGCCACCACCTGCCTCAGCGAAGTCAGCGGTGTCTCCGTATTTCCGTTCGTGGACCACCCCAAAATAGGGTGAAAAAGACCGATCGATCAGGTCATACCCCAGTTTCAGTCCCGTCTCGGTCGACACCAGCCCTTTGCCGACACCGATCTCCCGGTCTTCACTGAACGCGACCGTAGCATCAAGCGAAGCGACCAGAATCCAGTAGTTGGTGATCAGCAGTTCATACTCGGCATCGAGTTCCGCTGACGTATCGCCGTCCTTGCTGACGTAAAGGTTGGCATCCACTTCAAACCACTGCGGAGCCAAGCCCGTCACGCCCAGCACCGCATAGGTGCGGTCGGGCCCTTCGGGAGTATCGATCCTGACGCCGGCTTTGACATCAAAGAAGTCGGACACCGGCATCTGCCCTACCAGCTGGTTTTCAAGCTGCTCGTAGGCCTGTTCCTCGATTGCGTACTCGCCATTGGACAACCAGCGCAACTTGAATTCGTCGGTTCCGTAGAAGGCATCCGCCTTCCAGACTCCCAACTCTTCGTCATCATCGCTGTAGCGGTACTCGAACTCCTCGAACTGAACACCCCAGAAATAACGGGCAGACTGGGTATCTTCCTGTTCACTGACGGCAGCCTGAGCTGTCGCCAGCGGAGCAGCCATCAACAAAGCGAGCCAAGAGGTGGCGGCCATTTGTCTGATCATGCCTCACCTTCCTGGCCGTCAACGGCCTCCGCGTCTCCGTCGGCGACTGAATCCGGGCCGCCTTCCACAATGACCTTACGGAACATGCCGGAGGCTGCGTGATAGGAGAGATGGCAGTGGAATGCCCATTCGCCGGGAGCATCTACTTCCGTTTCCATATACACAGTCGTGGCCGGGGCGACGCTGATCACATGCTTGATCGGGTTCCATTTATCCTGGCCTACGTCGAGGATCGACCACATGCCATGAAGGTGCATGGGGTGAGTCATCATGGTTTCATTGACGAACTTGAAGCGCACCCGCTCTCCGTACTGCAGGCGGATCGGTTCGGCATCTTCATATTTGACGCCATTGATGCTCCAGATATAGCGCTCCATGTTACCGGTCAGGCGCAACTCGATTTCCCGCGTCGGTTCACGATCCTCATAGAGGGGGCGCTGGGCCCGCAGATCGGTGTAGGCGAGGAACCGGCCACCATTCGCGGCTTCAGGGATCAGGCCACTGCCATCGGCATAGAACGGATTGTCATCCGCTTCGGGCATAGCATGCCCCATGGCCGCATGGTCCATCGCCATGCTTCCGCCCATCTGGCCGGACATATCGCCATTCATACTGCCATGATCCATGGCCATAGCACCGTCAGTGCCTGACATGCCATCGCTTTCCATCGCGGCCATATCCATGTCACCCATCGCCATACCGCTGTGATCCATGCCACTGTGACCGCCCATATCGGCCATGGTCAGCAGGGGCGCGGGGCGCAGTTCGGGCACCTCGGCGGTCATGCCTTCCGCCGTCGCCAGTGTGCCACGAGCGTAGCCCGAGCGACCCATGGATTCAGCGAAGATGGTGTAAGCACGGTCTTCTCTGGGCCGTACGATGACATCGTAGGTTTCAGCGACACCAATCCGGAACTCATCGACGGAAACCGGCTGAACATAATTGCCATCAGCCTCAACCACGGTCATTTCCAGGCCCGGGATGCGCACATCGAAGTAGGTCATGGCCGAGGAGTTGATGAAGCGCAGACGGATACGCTCGCCCGGCTCGAACAGACCGGTCCAGTTCTGTTCCGGCGACTTGCCGTTAATCATGCCGACAAAGCCCTGAACATCTTCAATGTCAGCCTTCATCATGCGCATGTCGCCCCACATCAGACGATCCTGAAGAGCCGACCAGAAACCCTGACTCTGGGCGTCGGCAAAGAAGTCTCCCACCGTCTGCTGCTGTCGGTTGTAGTAATCCGCCGACATTTTCAGGTTACGCAGGATACGATCCCCGGTGTGCGGATGCTTGTCAGTCAGCTGAACCACATACTCACGGTCAAAGCGGAACGGTTCACGACCTTCCGGCTCGATGATGATCGCGCCAAATGCTCCTTCCGGCTCCTGAAAGCCGCTGTGGCTGTGGAACCAGTAGGTTCCGCTCTGCACAATGGGGAATCGGTAGGTAAAGGTTTCACCGGGGGCTATGCCGTCGTAGCTGATTCCGGGGACACCGTCCATCTGAAACGGCAGGATCAGCCCATGCCAGTGAATGGAAGTGGAGACATCGAGGTTGTTGGTCACATTGATCGTGACCTCCTCACCTTCCTTGAAACGCAGGACCGGGCCCGGCGAGCTGCCGTTGTAGCCAATGCCCTGCTTGGTGAACTCGCCCGCATCGATGGTGACCCGGTCTACCGTCAGGTTGTACTCCCCGGCCTGGGCCGCCCACGACAGCAAACTCACCAATACCGTTACAACAAATACTCTCATAGTGACTGCCTGCTAAGCTCAGATATCAAATTCACCGGACATACCCGCCTGGTAGTGACCAGGCACGTTGCAGGCGAATTCCAGGTTGGCCTGCTCGTTGAAGGTCCAGATAACCTCGGCACTCTGACCCGGTTCCAGCAGGGCGCTGTTGGGGTCGTCGTGTTTCATGGTGTGACCATTGCCCATATCCATGTTCATCATGTCGTGGTCAATGTGGTCGCCTTTCAGGACACCGTGCTCCACCATCATCATCATTTCTGCCTGATGAGAGCGGTGCATCGCCGCAGTACCGATGTTGAACTCATGGACCAGCGCACCCTGGTTGGTAATGCGGAACCGCACGGTTTCGCCCTGGTTCACGTCAATGACTTCCGGCTCGTAGTAGTTGTCGTACATAGTAATGTCGATAGTACGGGTCACATCCTCGGGATTACCCGCGCGGCCAATATTCCCGGCACTGTGATGGCCGTCGCTGGCATGATCACCTTCCCCGGCATGGTGGCCACCGCTATGGCTTCCGGCAGCATAGGCGCCGGCGGATACACTCAAAACTGCGGCAGACACGAGAACTTTCAGTGACATGGAAGTCATACACACTCCGATTTGATTATTGTCCAATATCCCGTGGTTACATTGTCATTCCGGCAACCACCGTTCACACTGGCGTTAATGTGCATGACGAAACTGAATTCTTTCTGAAAGCCCATCGCCATCATTGATTCAGATTGGTTTCAGCCTGTAACGCTATGCTTTCAGGCTTTGTGCCCACTATGGACGAACATTCCATGCGTTTGCTGCTTGTTGAAGATGACTCACTGCTGACCGACGGGCTGACCCACCAGCTGGCCCGAGCAGGCTATAGTGTTGACTGCGCGGATACCGTCAGCCGCGCCTGCCGGCTGGGAAGCCAGGAAGACTATCGCATTGCCATTCTGGACCTGGGGTTACCCGATGGCAGCGGGCTCGACGTGCTGCGCCAGTGGCGCAGCCAGAAGCTTACCCTGCCGGTTCTCATCCTTACCGCGCGGGGCGACTGGCAGGACAAGGTCAACGGTCTGAAAGCCGGCGCCGATGATTATCTGGCCAAGCCGTTCCAGACCGAGGAGCTGCTGGCCCGCCTCAACGCCTTGATCCGCCGTAGCGAGGGGCGAGTCGAGAGTTGTCTCAAGGTGGGGGGCTACGAGCTTGATGAAAACCGCCAGTGGATCACCACCCCGGATGGTGAGGAACATGCCCTCACCGGCACCGAGTTCCGCCTGCTGCGCTGTCTGATGAGCCGCCCCACGCAAGTGTTCTCCAAGGACGACCTGATGGAGCAGCTCTATAACCTCAATGAAACCCCATCTGACAACACCATTGAGGCCTATATCCGCCGCCTTCGCCTGCTGATCGGCAAAGACACTATCCGCACCCAGCGTGGTCAGGGTTATCGCTTCCATGCCCAGGACTAGAACCGTTTACTCCATCCGGGTAACCCTGTTTGCCTGGCTCCTTCCCGCTGCGGTCACAGTCATCATCCTGGCCTGGCTGGTTCATGGTCTGCTGCTGGAGCACATGTCGCGGTCGTTCGCGAAATCACGATTACTGGAAGAAGCCAACTTTATTGAACACCAGCTTCAGGAAGCCCTGAGCCAGAACAGGCCCTTTGGCGACGCGGGCCGGTCGGTGGAAGAAGTTTTTCACCATGCCTTTGCGATCGGAATGGGAGATCAGCAAAAAGTATCCCCGGAATCCTGGCAACCGGTGCTGACGCCGTTACTGACGGGACAGGAAAATGGCATCATCAGCGCCAGCGCAGAACTGGCAGGAAGCTCCACGACGATCAGCTACCTGGCCTACCGGCGCAGCGGCGACTTTGAAGGAACGCCATTTACCATCGTGGTGGCCGAGGATCTCACCGCACTGACCCGGGGGGAAACCAAGCTTCACCTCTGGACCGCCGTGCTTTCAGGCACTCTGTTGCTGATGTTGGTCGGCATGATCTTTCTGGCGGTTCATCTGGCGCTGCGTTCTGTCCGGGGCATACAACAAGCTCTGCTGCAGCTTCAGGCCGGTGAACGGGAACGACTGGATCAGCGCATGCCCGCCGAATTTGCGCCACTCACGGACCAGATCAACGCTCTGCTCAACACCCTGGAGCAACGCCTCAGTCATTCGCGCAACGCACTGGCCAACCTGTCTCACAGCATCAAGACCCCGATTGCAGCGGTTCGTCAGATTCTGGAGGACGACCAGCGCCCACTCGATCAGCAGTCACGGCAACAACTGGTTCGCAAGCTGGCCGATATTGATCAGCAGTTGGAGGCAGAGCTGCGCAGGGAACAGATCGCCGGACCACGGATCGGCCACCAGGCTCACCCTCTGAAACAGGCTCGGGAGCTGCTGTGGATGCTCGGCAGGCTTTACCCTGATAGCCACTTTGAACTGGTGACAGCGCTGGCTCCGGAAGCCACCTGGCCAGTGGACGAGCACGACCTCAATGAAATGCTCGGCAACCTGCTCGACAACGCGGGCAAATGGGCTGAGAAACAGGTGATTCTGAGACTGGCGGCGAACAACGGTACGCTGACGGTTCGGGTCGAGGATGACGGTCCCGGTGTCGCCCCGGGCCAACTGGATAGCCTCGGCACCCGGGGTGTTCGTCTGGATCAGCAGACCCCGGGCCACGGTATTGGCCTGGCCATCGTCCGCGATCTCGCGGAACGCTACCATGGCTCACTGATGTTTGAACTCAGCCCCAGCGGTGGCTTGGCCGCCACCCTGGAACTGCCGGCCACCCTCGGCTGAGCAGGCATTAAAAAAGGCAGAGCAGCCGAAGCAGCCCTGCCTTCTGGTACTCACCGGCAGGTCACAAAACCTGCCCGGTCAGCCCTCAGTTACGATGTACCGACAGCGAATAGATACCGCCGTTTTCTTCATAGCTGCTGGCTGTTACCTGGTAAACACCCGGCTTCAGGGTTTCGGTGAGGCGTGAGTTGTAGTTCTCACCTCCGTCGTCGTCCTCGGCGTAGAAGCCATCCGGACCTTCCACCGCCAGCACAGAGTCCAGGCTGGAAGACTGCATGTCGATCTGGTAGACGCCTTCTTCCTCAATGGTCAGCGAGTAGCTGTCAGGGCCTGAGCGCATCCAACCGGTTATTTCGGCGTTCACATCCAGGGTGTCGGTGTCAGTGAATTCGATGTTAAGGCTGGAAATTTCAATGGTGTACAGACCGGCACTTTCCTCGTAAGAGGTTGCTGTCAGGGTGTACTCTCCTGGCTGCAGCATGTCGCCGAGGCTGGCGTTATAGTCCATGCCACCATCGTCATTTTCGTTATGGTAGCCATTGGGGCCATCCAGCATCAGCATGGTGTCAAAGTCGTCGGAAACCATATCGATCTGATAAGCGCCCGCGGTCTCCACCGACAGGGTGTAGGTGCGCGGCTCCATCTGCAGCCAACCGGTGGTGGTCCCTGGCACGGCCAGTTCACCAGTGTCATTCAGCTCAATGCTGCTGGAGCGGATATTGAAAGGACCGTAGCTGTCGGAGCTGGCACCGCTGATGACGACCGCATAATCGCCGGCCTCATCAGCGCGGAAACGCAGGGGGGAGGCACTGACCAGCAATTCGTCCTGGTCGTCGTAGAGGGATACCACTCCCTCAACACTGCCATCCACCTCGATCTCGATCAGATCGCCTTCCTGCAGGGACAGGCTGTAGGTCTGGTAGCGACTGCCATCCTTCACGTTGAGGGGACTTTTGGTGGTCAGCTCACCACGGGTACGTTCACCAACAACCAGTTGGCCTTCACTGGCACTCACAATGGAGGCGTGACCACCACTTGCTGAATCCAGCATCTGACATCCTGCCAGCATGGCAACTGCGGTACCGCTAACGGCGCCCTTGATCAGCAATGAAGAAATTTTGCTCATATAACTATCCCTATACATCCTTAGTTTGAACATTAACCGGGTGCCTACGCACCGCTTCCTTGATGGAAATCCAACGGCTTACATCATAGCGTCTAAATCCGGATTAAACGTTGAAATTTGAAAAGTTTTGTACGTAGTTGCCGAAAATTGCGTCATTCCTCTCCCGCCACGGATCCGGCCTCCGGACCAGCGCTCCTTGTGCAGGGCAACCAGATGATCGGCCATGACCCTCACCCTGCTGGTACGCCGGGAGGCAACACCACCCAGTCCGGCTCTTCATACTCACCAACCAGGCGAATCTCCACCGACGGAGCTGCCGAGCGAATGATGTCCACCACCCGGGCGTCGTGGCGGGCTTCCATTGCATCCCGGGCGGCTTTACTGTCCCAGTGGGCAATGGCAATCAACGCATTGGGATCGCCAATCTTGCGGTGCAATTCGGTGCCGCGGGCACCGGGCGCCTGCTGGATCAGCTCAGATGCCCGAACCCAGACATCGGCGTACTGCTCAACGCTATAGCCATCCCTGATCCGCACTTCGAAGATGTACTTCATGGGCAACCCCTTTTATCGACCGGCTACCTCCAGTGTAGCCAATGGGCGGTCGGTGCCGTTCAGCCCAGCCACGTCGCTATGTCTGGCGCCCCCTAATGAACTACCTGAACCCCTGATTGAAATCCGACCATGAAACAACCATGGGCACAATCGCGCTAGCGATCCTCAGAGCCTCCCTAGGCAGACATTGGGTACGTAAACAGCAAAATGTGGGAAAGGTTGAGCAACCAGTGGACCAGTACCGCCCAGAGCAGTCGACCGGTCCAGAGGTACGCAAGGCCGTAGACCAGGCCCGCAAATCCGGCAACAAGGACATACCCCCAGCCTCCGGGCAGGTGGGCAATACCGAACAGCAACGAAGTCACCAGCAGAGCGACAATCCAGCCAAAGCGAATGACCAGTTGGCGCTGGACCACCCCTCGGAACAGCAGCTCTTCAGCAATGCAGGTGTTGAGCAGGTTGGAGAGGGCAAAAACACCTAGCCAGGCCGCGACGCCGGGCTGCCATTGCACCAGTCCCTGAACCTGCGCCAGCGCCATGATCAGTGCCATGCCAAGAAAGAGCAGAAACGGCGTCAGCCAGGGTAAGAAACCCCGTCGGGGTGTCAGGCTTTGTCGGAAGAGCGGTAACCACCCGAGCAGTGACCAGGCCACCCAAACCTTGTCGTGATTGAAATACAGATCTGTCGCGATGCTGCCGGGCTTCAGCACGACGTGCTCGGCCACCAGCACCCCTTCGTAGCCAGGCGCCTGATGGATCAACAGGGGAATGGTAGCCACCACCCAAAGACCGTAACGAACGACCCGCAACCAGTTTCGGGCTTGCCACTCCACCATCCAGGCCGACAGCAACAGATATCCCAGTGCATACACCCCAAACAGCCAGGAGCTGTATCCCATGGCGACAGCGGCCACCAGTATCGCCAGGGCACCGCCATAGCGAAGGCGACGATCACGGCTCAAGCCCGCAAGGATTAGACACAGGGAATAGGCTATTCCAATCGCCAGCATGGGAGTCCTTCGGTTTTTGACATTAGCCTCATATCCTGCCGGGCAAAAGCCGACCGGTTACAATTACGTGGACTGCCCCGATGACTTGGTCTTCTGGCTATCCACAGATTGCAGAATGGTCGCCGCCCGAAAGCCATATTCCGTTTCCGGGTACTTGTATGCGATGTACCGGTACAGGGCCAGAGCTCCCTGGTAGTCCTCCATGCGCTGGTAACTGACGGCTTTCAGGAACAGCAATTGCGCCCGCTGGTCGTCGTTATAATCGTAGGCGTTCAGGGCCCGGTCCGCGATGGCGATCGCATCGGCATAATCACCATCGGCAAAATTGTCCTGAGCCCGAATTATGGCGCCATCCCTCACCATCGATGCACAACCAACCAGCATAACCGCCATGAACAGCACCAACACGGGCTTCATGTTACTTCTCCCTAAGAACCTGGATCTCCTGGACTGAACATGGTGTTCCCATGTGTCCTGCGTACAACTCTGTTCGGCTAACCTTATCTCATACGCCAAAGGTTTCACCAGCTTGGGAGCCTACCATCTCTGTATCGCAGCGACTTGCTCCCGCTGCTGTCTGGTGCTGTCTGCGCCCTTCCTTCTCGCGGCAGAACCGGCACCAAACACCCAGGGTGGAGGAATAGTTTCAATCGTTTAACGATGACGTGGCGAATACGGCCCTGAAGTGAATGTCATCCCTGTCCATTAGCGATTAGAATAGGCGCCTTTCATTTTTGCCCCCGGCCCGGGAATCTCTTCGGGGCCGGCGCGTTATTCAGGGTCCGCCAGATGACAATTGCCCGGACAATCCCCCAGGCTGCTCCGCACAGTGCCCGTCTGGTGCAACTCGTGGCGGCGATCAGCCAGACTGCCGCGACCGACAGCCATGCCTGTTTTGCCGAACGACTTGGGCGCCTGTTTGGTCTGGGGGACACGATGGACCTGGATTCCGCCATCGGCTTCCGCCCCAAGGGACCCTTTGAGCCCTCTTCGGGAATGGCTGACAAGCTCAGGGCCGATCTGGTCGCCACCCGCGGCAAGATGACCGACCGGGTGCGCCAGAGCTTTTCCGCCTCGCCATCGGACACCATGCCGGGCCTGCCGCAACCGGACCTCGACGAAGACCCCCGTGTCTCGCCGGAGTTTATGCCTTACCAGAACTTTTACCTGGCCCGCCAACGGGAACTGGCCGCTGGCACACGCCAGCTCCGCACCCGTATTCGCGCTGCGGTCGCCACGTCTGGCCCGGCAATGGCGCACCTGGCGCAACTGGATACCGTGTTTGACCACACCCTGGCAGGTTACACCAGCCAGTGTTTCGCCACCCTGCCCACGGTACTCGAAAAGCGCTTCGAAACCCTCTGGCAGAGTCGGCAGCAAATGAATTTCGACCAGCAAGACCATGACCCGGCCCGCCCCCCTGTCCAGGACTGGACCAGGCCCGGAGGCTGGCTCCACCAGTACTGCCAGGAAATGCAGATGTTGTTACTCGCTGAACTGGATGTTCGCCTGGAGCCCGCGGTTGGTTTGCTGGACGCCTACACTCACGAGGTAAGCAACGCCCCATGACACGCATTCTATTTATCCTGACCTTTCTGCTCGGCGCCAGCGTCGTTGGCTGGATCGGGCTGGGTTTTCGTGAATCAGACCTGATCGCTCTGGCCGTCACCCTGCTGATTGGCGGCGTTTACGGCTTCGGTTTTCTGGAGCTGGTGCATTTCCGCCACACCACAGGCCAACTGGCAACCAGTCTGACCCAATTGCCCACCACCAGGGACGGGCTTACCGACTGGATTGCCGGGCTCCCCCCGACACTGCAAAACGCGGTACGCCGTCGCGTCGAAGGCGCCCCGGTGGCCCTGCCGGGCCCCATGCTGACGCCCTATCTGACAGGCCTTCTGGTCATGCTGGGCCTGCTGGGCACCTTTGTCGGCATGATTGTGACCCTTGATGGCGCAGCCACCGCGCTTAATGGCAGCACTGAGCTCAGCGCCATTCGAAGCGCACTGGCAGCACCGATTCAGGGCCTCAGCCTTGCGTTTGGTACCTCCATCGCTGGCGTGGCCGCCTCTGCCATGCTGGGGCTTGCCGCTACCCTCAGCCGCCGCGACCGAACACTGGTTTCCCGGCAGCTCGAAAGCAAGGCGCGCCAGGAACTTCATCACCTTTCCCTTAACCACCAGCGGGAACAGGCGTTCACGGCATTGCAGACACAATCGCAAACCCTGCCAGAACTGGTCACCGCCATGCAGAGCATGACCGACCGCCTTGAACAGATGAGCGACCAACTGAGCAGCACCCTCACCCGCAATCAGGGCGAGTTTCATTCAGCGGTTTCGGCCCAGTACCAACAACTGGCAGACTCGGTAGCCCGATCGCTTCAGGACAATCTGCGTGACAGCAGTCGCCTGGCCGCGGAAGGCATAAAGCCGATCATGGAACAGGCGATGTTGATGCTTGGTGAACAGGCTGGCCAGACGCACCAGCAGATCACCAGTATCACTGAACAGCAGCTGAGCACCCTCGCCCAGCAGTTCAAGCAAACCACTGAAGGGGCAGCAACCCACTGGCAACAGGGCCTGGCCGAGCACCATCAGGCCAACCAGGCTTTTGCCGACGATATCCGGCAGACGCTCGAGGCCCACAACAACCGCTTCAGCGACAGCACACAGCGCCTGCTGGAGCAGGTGGCTCAAACCCATCACCAGCTGACCGAGCAAACCGGCCAGCAGCTGGCCGACGTCAGCCAGCAGTTCAATGCCGCCACAGAGCGTGCCGCCAGCAGCTGGCACAGCGGTCTCGCGGAGCATCAACAATACAGCGCTGAGCTGGCGAAAACGGTCGGCGAGTCGCTCAGGAGCCACCAGGCTGAACTGCGTGACGAAGCCCGGAAACTGCTGGCGCAAGTCAGCCAGAGTCATCAGCAGATGACGGAGCGCACCGGCGACCAACTGACTGAAATCAGCACCTCGCTCACGTCTCACAGCGAGTCGTTCCAGACAACCACCCAGGCGCTTTTGAGCGGCCAGCAGATCGGTCTGGAGGAACTGATGGTCGCCGTTCGCCAGCAACTGAGTCTGCTTAACCAGGAAGAGGGGGCACGGGGCGAGGCAGCTATTCGAAGGCTCGCCGAGCTGGAAGACGCCGTCACCCGCCATATCAGCCAGCTTGGGAACGCCCTCGAAGCCCCAATGACGCGGCTGATCGAAACCGCCTCGGAAACCCCGAAAGCTGCCGCTGAAGTCATTACCCAGCTGCGCCAGGAGATGACCCGCAACGCCGAACGGGACAACGAACTGCTGGACGAACGCCACCGCATCATGAGCGAGCTCGATACCCTTCTGAGCAGCCAGCGTGACGCCGCGACCGCCCAACGGGACGCCATCGAAACGCTGATCCACTCGGCCAGTGAAACCCTCAATGGCGTCAGTGAAGCCTTCTCGGCGCAGGTCGGCCAACAGCACGACCGGCTGGCCGAAGTGGCCGACGACGTCACCGGCAGCGCCCAGGAAGTGGCCAGTCTGAGCGAGGCCTTCAATCTTGCGGTGAAGCTGTTCAGCGAATCCAACGACAAACTGGTGGGCGGCCTGAGCCAGGTTGAGCAGTCGCTGGCGGCATCCGCAACCCGCAGTGATGAACAGCTGGCCTACTACGTAGAACAGGCCAGGGAGATCATCGAGCTGAGCATGGCGTCGCAGAAAGACGTCATTGATGCGCTCGCAGCTGTTCGCGGCAAGCCCGCCGGCCAGTCTGCCGCCATCGCAGGCTGAGGACGGCGCTGATGGAAGAGATTCACGATGTCGACGGCCAGGCAACACCAGTCTGGGCGATCTTTTCAGACCTCATGGCGGCACTGGTCGGCATTCTGGTGCTGGTGCTGGTCTGGGTTATTGGTGTCCAGCTCGAACTGAGCCAGTCTCTGGAACAGGAAAAGCAGGCCCGCCTGGCCGAAGAGCAACGCCGGATGGCCCTTGAGCAGGCGTTGGCTGACCCGCTGGCCAGCGGCCGCATCACCTTTCGCGATGGCCGCATCGGAATCAGTGGCAACGTCCTGTTCGGGCTCAATTCCGATCAGCTGCAGCCCGAGGGCAGCGAGCTCCTGCAATCGCTGGTTGCGCCACTGCAGGTTTACCTGAGCCAGCACGACGAGCTGCTCATGGTCAGCGGGTTCACCGATGACCTGCCCATTCGACGCGGTAACGCGCGCTACGATGATAACTGGGGGCTATCGGCTCAACGGGCCTTGACGGTCACCCGCACTCTGGTGGAACAGGGCATGCCGCAAGAGCGGGTATTTGCCGCCGCCTTTGGCCCCAACCACCCGGCAGTCCCCAATGAGGACGAAGCGTCCCGGGCCCAGAACCGTCGGGTAGAGATCAGCACGGTACCTCGCCTTGCCCAGGAGAGCAGCGACAGTGACTGACGCCATTGGCTATGACCACGCCAGGCGGCTGGAACGACTCAAAGCCGACGGGGCGGAGCGTTACGACCCGGTTCAGTTCTGTTACCTGGCGTCGCTGACACGCCGCCTGCAGGCCAGGTCCCGCACCGGTGGGAATACCGCTGACCGTTTAAACCGCGCCCTGGACGAATTCGAAGCCCGGTTTGCCGAGGCCCGACGCTGCGCCCCAGAGCCAACCGCCGCGCCTGCACGCACCTCGCCCCTGGGGGCGCTCCTGCAGGCACTCCAGGAAGTGGATGGAGCCGCCGATCCTGGCGCCGAGGGTTTGCCCGCGCATGGCCCCTGGCAGGTACCGGTCGCCGCAACACCCGCATCCGCCCCGGCCATCGCTCCGCCCCGCCGGGAGCTGAAAGCCCTCAGCGAGCTCCGGGCACAGCAGGCCCGACAAGCAATGGATCAGTTGATTGACGAGGCGATTGCCCGAACCCCGGAGGATGCCGGCCCCATGAACCCGCACCGTCTGGTGACCCGAGCGATCAGGCAAATGCGCGCATTGTCACCGGCGTATGCCCATCACTTTGCAGGCTACGTCGACACCCTGCTTTGGCTGGAGCGCATGGGCAAGAAAGCCTGAAGGTCACAGTAGGTCGGCAAATACGGCGATGTAGTGGCAGGTGCTCCCACCAAGCACAAACAGGTGCCAGATCGCGTGCATGAACGGCACCCGGTCCATGATGAAGAAGATTACCCCGACCGAATAGGAAATCCCTCCGGCGACAATCATGTTCACGACAAACTCTGAGCTCTGAGCCAGTAGCTCGTCATACGCCAGCACCATCAGCCAGCCCATGACCAGGTAGTTGAGCAGGTGTGCTGTTTCGTACTTTCGAGACTTGACGATCTTGAGCACGATACCAACTGCCGCGAAGGTCCAAACCACCCCGAACAGTCCCCAACCCCAGGGGCCGCGTATCGTTACCAGCAGAAACGGCGTATAGGTGCCCGCAATAAGCAGATAGATCGAGCAGTGATCAAATATGTTGAGGAGTGTCTTGGCCTTAACATGCTGAATGCCGTGGTAAAGCGCTGACGCCGCGTACAGCAGAAACAGACAGCCTCCGTAGATGGACACACTGACAATCTTCCAGGGATCGCCATCCAGACTTGCGAGGGTAATCAGCAGCGTCGCCGCAGCCACAGCCATCAACGCCCCAACCCCGTGAGTCAGTGCGTTCACCATTTCCTCAGCGAAGGTTTGTTCCCTGACAGCTACTTGATCGGTGTTCAGATCAGACATCGTATATCCTCCAATTCCCTAACCTATACCCCTTCCGTATGTCAGTTCGATGATCTCTTGGTTGAGTATGGCCCAGTTTTTTTTGATCACATAACAACCACCTTTGCAAACCCAAAAAACCGGCGTATGCTAGCCGCCATTCATTCATCTCACTCGGCGCATCTTCGCCGGGCACCACGTCCAGGGAGGAAAACATGTCACAACTCAAGCAGGTATCTAGTTACTGATACGGCCTTCCTCGCTATCGGCTGGAAGGCATAAGGTCTTCCGGCGCAGTGGTATGCAAGACGCATAAAACCCTGGTGGACCCTGTTCACCAGGGTTTTTTCGTATGGGCGCCACGATCGCCGGAGCGAAGCAATTGGAGAAGGATTTCGTTATGCCGATTCGGACAACGATCAACAAAGGCAGGGTGCCGGTCAAAATCTACACCGACCAGGTGGAATACGGTGCCCTCAACCAGCTGGCCAATATTGCCCAGCTACCCATCGTCCATAGCCACATTGCGGCCATGCCGGATGTACATATGGGCATTGGCGCCACGGTGGGTTCGGTCATTCCGACCCTCGGAGCCATCATCCCCGCCGCCGTCGGCGTGGATATTGGCTGTGGCATGAACGCGGTGCGGCTAACCCTCAAGGCCAGCCAGCTACCGGAGAGCCTGCGCAGAATCCGCAGCGCCATCGAAGCCGCCGTACCGGTGGGCTTCGACGTGCACAGCCGCCCAAGCATCCAGCGTAAGTCCGTGGCCCAGCTGGACGCTGAGCTGGATGCGATTCTGGGCAAACACCCGGGGCTGACCAAGATGCAAAAGCCGCAGGTTTGGGCGAAGCAGCTTGGCACTCTCGGTGGTGGTAACCACTTCATCGAGCTGTGCATCGATGAAAGCCAGGATGTGTGGATCATGCTGCACTCCGGCAGCCGGGGCATTGGCAACGTCATCGGCCGCTACTTCATCAGCCTGGCGAAGAAGGACGCCCAACGCCACCAACTGCATTTGCCGGACAAGGATCTGGCCTACTTTTCAGAAGGGGCGGATCACTTTGATGACTACGTGCAGGCGGTGGAATGGGCCCAGGACTATGCCCTGGTCAATCGTCGCGAGATGATGCGACTGGTGGTGGATGCGATCCGCCCGCACCTGCCCGGGTTCCAGGTGAGCAAGGAGGCCATCAACTGCCACCACAATTACGTGGCGCGGGAGACCCACTTCGGCGAACAGGTGTTCCTGACCCGCAAGGGCGCGATTGCCGCCGGCAAGGATCAGCTCGGGATCATTCCGGGGAGCATGGGGGCCAAGTCCTTCATCGTCCGGGGCAAGGGCAACGCCGAATCATTCTGCTCCTGCTCCCACGGTGCAGGCAGAAAGATGAGCCGCACTCAGGCTAAACGGCAGTTCAATCACGCCGATATGGAGGCTCAGACCCGGGGTGTGGAATGCCGGAAAGACAAGGGTGTTCTGGATGAAATTCCCGGCGCCTACAAGGATATCGATGAAGTCATGGCCAATCAGAGTGATCTGGTCGAGGTTGTGCACACCCTCAAACAGGTCGTGTGCGTCAAAGGATAAGGAGACAGAAATGGCGAAAGCACCAAAACCCATGCGTAACTGGGCCGCTTGCGACCCGCTCATGCGCAAAGGCGGCGCGCATCAGGACGCCAAACTCACCCACCGCCCTCGCCTTGACCGGCGCCAGGCGCTGGATGAGTTCGAAGACTGGCAAGATGAGCTGTCAGGCGGTGAACAACAGGAAAACCACGAAGGGCCGAAGGGCCCTTCTTTTTTGCCTCAGCCGATGCAGCCATCCTCAGTAAACTTCACCCTCGCCACTGCACCATACCGGTCCGCATAGCTGGCCAGCAGATCCTCATCCCGCCACCACCAGCGTTTGGCGTTGGTCATCAGCCCCTGCTTGTACTCAATGCCGTGTGGCAACTCAAGCTCCGGGCGAATGATTGTGCCATCGGGGTAGCTCAGCAGTTCACTTTCCGCCTCACCAAACCCCTCAATACTGACCCTGCCAGTGCCATCCACGAATTCAAATTCGATGGGCACCACTTTGGTCGGCAACCAGGTAGTCACCAGCTCGGCGCCAAACAAACCGAAAATACCTCCGCCCGCCTTGCCGGTACCGATCTCGGTCAGAGCATTTTGCTGGGCCCCGTTGGCTCGCGAGTCGATATAGGCACAGGCGGTACCGCCGCCTTCTTCAACCGGCCCGGGAAACTTGTAGTAAAGGGCAAACCGGGTGCCGTCCAGGGACACCTCATTGAATTGTCCTCTGACGACATTCCAGACTCCCCAGCCCATGCAGCGCCCCTCCGACGGGCGGGCATTAAAATTACAGGGACACCCCCAGTCGCAATTGCAGGCCGTGAAATAATCGGCCTCGAAATTCCACCTGTTCATAGCATCACCCCTTCGCGCTCTCAGCCCCCCTGACCCCGGAACGGTGCTCCCATCATTGCAGACGCGCCCATGACGCATTCCACCAACCGGACAATGCCCCAGGGAAACGGGGCGGTTAACACTTAGTTTAACCGCCGCAGGAGCAGCACCTAAGACGGATGGGGCGCAAGGACGGCGGCAGACAGACGATCAGGTAGTAACAACGCCTAAAGCGGAGCAGGCCTAACAGAGCTCGCAGCAACGACATGCCGGGCCGCGGTTGTCAGCCCGTGTCAATCTGGGGGGAAAGTGCTAATCTTCCAGAAGGTCAAACCGTTACCAACGCCATAACATAGGACGGCTTTGATGAACCAGAACACGCATGATGTAGGGTCTGAGGCTGACACCGCCGCCCTGCGTAAACAACTGGTCAACAGTGCCCGCGATGTGGTCCGTCGCGAAGGGATGGCCGCGCTCAACTTTGAGCAGCTGGCCAGCCTGACAGGCACTCCCCAGACCACCCTGCAAACGCTGTTCAACGATAAACCCGGCCTGATTCGCGCCCTCTACGAGAGCTGGGTGGAGGAGTGGCAGCAACGGCTTATGTCCGCGATCCCCACCACCCCGGTGGACGCCCTGATGCGCCGCGCCGCACATATCTACCGCGAGCTGGCCTGCTCTGACCGCGCCCTGCTGTTGGCCAGCACCACACCGGTCGCCATTGAAGCCGACCTGTTCGGGGTGTTGGGCCGTTCAGCGGCTTTTGAACTGTTCGCCAACTTCGTCAAAACCGGCATGGCAGAGCGGCGCCTGCGGGTCAGCGCCGACCCGGAAGCTACGGTAAGAACCCTGTGGGCAGGTATCCATGGCGCAGTGATTATGGAAGTATGCGGTGACTACGACGAACAGCGCGGACGCCAGGCAATGGATGAGATGATCGATTTACTGACCCGGGGCCTGCAACGCTAACGGCCCCGGAGCCTGGCCATCAGGGACGGCGCTGCCAGCGTCACCAGCAAGACCAGCACGAACAGATCCCCACTGCAGACATTGAACGTCTGCATCAGCTGCGGCCAGGGCTTGTCAGCCACCCAATGCCCAAAGCCGAACTCAAACAGCAGGGTCATCACCAGCCACTGCCCCCCGACGCACCAATAGGGCCCGGCAAGCCAGCGGACACTGACAAAAGTTACCGCCAGTACGATCAGCGCCAGCAGCACTCCGCTGGTCGGCAACGCCAACTGCGCCCCAACCAGCGGCACCAGCACCTGCTCCCGGAAGATCCCGTTGACCACCGCCAGCGCAGCGATCAGCAGCCAGATGAGCGAGGCTTTCCAGAACAGGTTGATGGTCATGGTCAACGGACTCCCTGATGAGCAGCACATCGCGACGGACGCCAAACAGACAAGATAGTCAGGAAAGCTGACCGTCACCAGCCAGCCTCACCAGAGCCCGGTGTCAGGTGAACAACTGTCACACCCCCGTAACACGCCCGACTCACAATCTGGTCTATACCAAAGGAGTGTTCGATGCTTGCTGTTTTTGACCTGGATGAAACCCTGATTCACGGGGACAGTTCCCAACTGTTTACCCATTTCCTTCGCGCTGAAGGCATTGATACCATGCCGGATGCCAACGCCCGAGACAGCGCCTTCATGGCCGCCTATCACGCGGGCAAAATGGATTTGGAAGATTACATGGCTTTCAGCCTGGAACCGCTGCGGGGCTGGCATCGCAGCGAAGTGGCCGAGCTGGTTGAGCGCTTTGTCGCCCTCGAAATCCTCCCGCGGGCGCTGGCCGTTGGCCGTGAACGGGTGGACTGGCACCGACGCCAGGGCCACGATGTGCTGATTATCTCCGCGACCGGTGAGCACCTGGTGGCGCCCATTGGCCATGCGCTCAGTATTGACGACAGCATCGGCGTACAAATCGAGTGGCAGGAAGATACCCTCACCGGCGCCATTGGCCCTCGCCGTCCGTTCCGCGATGGCAAGGTTGATGCCCTGAAACAGTGGCTGGCTGACCGTACGGCCACGCCGGAGCGGGTGTGGTTCTATTCCGACTCCCACAACGACTTGCCATTGCTACAGCATGTTGATCATCCGGTCGCGATGAATCCGGACCCCATTCTTCGGGCCCACGCCCAGGCTGAACGCTGGCCGATTTATGTTGACGAAAAGGCTCGGGGGTGACTCTTCGCGTTCTCCGGACAGGGGGGACAGACTTCAATTCTGTCCCCCGCTGAGCAGCCAACAAGGCAATCTTTTGCCCCCCTACCCCAGCACCACCAGTAACAATCCGGCCAGTATGACGGCAACCCCCGCCAGTTTCGGCGGGTGCAGTTTCTCTCCCAGGAAATACCACGCCATGGCCACCCCCATCGGAATGCTGATCTGGCGAAAGGCCACCACATAACTGACATCATCGGCATAAGCCATGGCCCAGACCACCAGCGCGTAGGTGCCAAGAATCAAGGTGCCTGCGGCCATAGTGCTACGCCAGCTGGTCGCCAGTTCACGCAGCAGGCGGCGCTCGGCACCCTGCACGGACAGCCCGACACTCAGCCAGCCCAGCGCCGACCAGGCCTGCAGGATGACAAACACCAGGGCAACCTCCCCATCCAGCGCGGTACCGGACAGCAGCTCACGCATTCGCTCGGTGGCGGCATCATCGACCAGGGAATAACCGGCGGTACTGGCCGCGGCCAACAGGGCAAACAACGTGGCCAGGTTACGGTAATTGGCGAAGTGAAAATCCCGGAACCGATGCATCGGCAACACCATGCAGCCAGCCACGATCAACACAATACCCGCCACGGCGGCGCCGGTAATACGTTCGGCTGTGCCCAGGAACACCGTGCCCACCAGCAGGATCAACAATGGGGAGGAGCGGGCCAGCGGATACACCACCGACAGTTCGCCGTGCCGATAGGCCGCGGCCAGGGCGCTGAGATAGGTGGCCTGAAAGAAACCGGTGGCCAGCACCAGCCACCAGACTGTCGCATCCAGGCTGAACAGGAATGAACGGTAGTAAAGCAGCACCGGCAAGGTCAATACGGCACCCCAGAGGGTGCTGTACCAGAAAAACGCTCCGCTGGGGCTGACTTTCTTGCCAAAGAGATTCCAGCCAGCATGCGCGAGGGCAGAAATCAGGACAATGAGAATGGCGGCGAGGGTCATAGCGAGACGTCAGGCCGCCAGCTCATTCCGTCCCCTGGCGCCAGGCACGGGTGGAGCGGTCCACCCAGAAGCGCAGTGCCCCCTGAATCAGTTTGGCCCCGGCACAGGTCACGGTGATCAGTATGGCCATGGCGGCCGCAGGTGCGATATCTCCCGCCTCGTCCATGCTCAGTACTGCCACAGACGCCAGCTGGGAATTCGGGCCGTACAGGAACACCACGGCTGACACTGTTGTCATGGCGTTGACAAAGAGGTACAGCGCCACATCGAGAATCGCGGGCAGGCACAGCGGTAGGGTGACGGTGAACAGCACCCGCCAACGGGAAGCCTTGAGGGATTCCCCCACCGCCTCAAATTCCTTGTCCAGCTGTTTCAGGGCGGTCACCGCGGTCAGGTGTGACACCGCGTAGAAATGGCTCACCGTGCAGAGAATCAGGATCAGCAGCGTACCGTAAATACCATTAAGCAGATTGTCCGGATGGTTGAAGAAGAAGATGTAGGACAACCCCAAGACCAGTCCCGGTACCGCCAGCGGCAGCAGGGAAAGAAACTGAAACACCCCGGTCAGGATTTTCGGTTGGGGCGTGCGCTCCATCAGCCAGGCATTGAAGAACACCAGGACCGTACCCAGCACCATGGTGCCCAGCGCCAGCTGCAAACTGTTGAAGTAAGCGCCCCAGCCACCACCGTCCATACGACCGAACTGGTAATTGTTCAGGCTGAGGTCGAGGTTATAGGGCCAGAAGGTCACGAACGAGGCGTACACGGCCATTGCGATGATGGCAAGGATGAACACCACGGTCGGGGTCAGCACCAGCGCACCCAGGACATCCCGTTTACGGTCAGCCCGGGCCTTGTAAGGGACAGACCGGGCGGTAAAGCTGGCCGACTGTTTACGTTGTACATAGCGATCGGCAAAGAAGGCCAGCATCGCCGGCAGCAACAGCAGGACACTGACCACCGCCCCCATCTCAAAACGCTGCTGGCCAATCACCTGCTTGTAGATGTCGGTGGCCAGCACATCGAACTGCCCGCCGATCACTTTGGGCACACCAAAGTCAGTGATCACCAGGGTAAACACGACAAATGCCGCACTCACCAGACCGTAGCGGGCACCGGGTACCGTGACTGTCCAGAAGGTGCGCCAGGCGCTGGCCTTGAGCGCAGAGGCGGCCTCGTAATGGCGACCGTCGGCGTTGTCCATCGCGGTCAGTAGAATCATCAGGGCATGGGGAAAGGTCCAGAAGCAGGACCCCATGACAATCCCGATCGGCCCGTAAATCTCGGCCCCGAACAGCCAGCCCTTCAATACCCCCTGATTGCCGAACAGGTACACCAGGCTAATGGCTGGCAGCAGTGACGGTGCCAGAATCGGCAACACCAACACCCCACGAACCCAGCCGGTCAGCGGCAGCCGGGTGCGCGTGAGCGCCCACGCGGCCATGAACGCCAGGCCAACCACAATCACCGTGCTCAGCCCAGCCACCCACAGGGAGTTCAGGAAGGCCGATTCGATACCGCCCGAGCTGAGGTAACGGGCGAAGTTCTCTAGACCGACAAACTCCCCGGCCCGGTTCTCCACACTCTTCGACAAGAGGGTATACAACGGTGCCAGCACCAGCAGCGACAAGACGGCACAGCCGGCCACCAGCAGTGCGGCAAAGGGCCCGCGGTCGGACAGCTTCTGACGCAGGCCGGCCAAGGCCGGTCCGGTGACGTGATTTCGGGAAGGAAGCGTTGCAGAATCAATCATGGGTGGGTCTTACCAGGGTCAAAACTTGGAGATAACCGTGCTTCAGGCTGCGAAGCAGTGAAGTGCGTCGGAGGGCAGATGCAGGCAGATCCGATTGCCAACCGCCAGCTCCAACTGTCGCGCCGAGCGAGGATCAACATCCACGACCAGGTCCAGAGCAACATCCGTCAGGCGAACCTGGGTTCGGATAAAAGCACCCAGGTAATCCATGGCCTCGACCCGCCCCTCCCAGTCACCATCGCCGCTGGGCAGCAGGTGTACATCCTCAGGACGAATCGCCAGACGCACGCCCCCCTTGCCCTCCGGCAATGGACGCACCACGTCCACTGCACGGTTTCCAACCATCACCCGCTGACCATTCAGCGGCGCGCTGTCGATAAAATTCATCGCGCCGATAAATTCGGCCACAAAGGCCGACTGCGGCTGTTGGTAGATCTCCAGCGGCGTACCGACCTGCTCAATCACCCCGTTGTTCATCACCACGACGCGATCCGCCATCGCGAGAGCTTCTTCCTGGTCATGGGTCACCATAATGGTGGTTACCCCCAGCTGTTTCTGCAGACTGCGAATCTCGCTGCGCAGATGGTGGCGTACCTTCGCATCCAGCGCCGACAACGGCTCATCCAGCAGCAGTAATCCGGGCGACGGCGCCAATGCCCGGGCCAGGGCCACCCGCTGTTGCTGGCCGCCGGACAATTGCGCCGGGTATTTCCTGGCATGCTCGGCCAGACCAATCATCTCCAGTAATTCCGCCACCCGCTCCCGAATCCGGGCCTTGGGCGTACCAACACTATGCAGACCGTAGGCGATGTTGGCGGTCACGGTCATGTTGGGGAACAGCGCATAGGACTGGAATACGATACCGAAATCCCGATCCTTGGGTGGCTTGAGGGAAATATCGTCGTTGCCCTGAAGCAACTGGCCGGCACTCTGCTGCTCCAGCCCGGCAATGATCCGCAGCAAGGTGGTTTTGCCACACCCGGACGGCCCGAGGAAGCACACCAGCTCACCCGGTTCGATGGTGAGATTGATGTCCCTGAGGGCAGAAAAATCGCCGAAGTTCTTGTGAACTCCGTGGATTTCGAGACGACTTCCCTGGGTTTGTTGGGTCATGGTTTATCCCCTGCTGTGCGAAATATGGCTCTCCGATCAACCGGAGAGGAAATGCTTTGGTTAAACGTCACTGCGTTCTGTGACAGCCGATCTGCACGACCGGGAATATCGCAAAACTTCGACGTGGCCGGTGACAGCTCTTCCGTAGCAGCGGCAGGAAGCCGCGGAGCCCCGCCAGGTACATGGACGTACCTTGAGGGGCGGCGAAGGAAGAGCCGCCATCGGCCACTGGCAAGGCCTTTCAGGCTAGCGAGCTAACGCCCGAATCACTCAGCCTCAGACTTGTTGTCGTAACGGTTCGCCCACTCAGCCAGGATGGCCTCCCGGTTGCTGGCAGCCCAGGCGAAGTCGTTATCAATGATCAGCTCCTCGGCATTGGCCGGGAAATTCTGGACCGGCTTGGCGACACCCGGCATACCAACGATGGCGTAGCCCTCGTTGTACATTTCCATGGCGTCACGACTGATCGACCAGTTCACCAGAGTCTGGGCCGCCTCCAGGTTGTCGGTCCCATTCACAATCGCCGTTGCCTCAACTTCCCAACCCAGACCTTCAGACGGGAACACCAGCTCCAGCGGTGCACCCTGCTCCTTCAGACGGGCACCACGGAATGCAAACGACACACCGATGGTGGTCTCGCCAGACGCAGCCATCTTGCAGGGCTTGGAACCGGAGTGGGTATAGCGGCTGATGTTCTGATGCAGGCCATCCATGAAGGTCCAGCCACTGTCTTCACCCATCATCTGTAACCAGGCAGACACGTCCAGGAAGCCGGTACCGGAAGAATTAGGGTTCGGCATGACCACGTGGCCCTGGTAGACCGGGTTGGCCAGGTCCTGCCAGCTGGTCGGCATCGGCAGGTTGTTGGCCTCGGCTTCAACCGTGTTCACACAGATCGCCGCCATCCACGCGTCCATACCGACCCAGGAAGGGGTCTCGTCACTGTCGCGGAACTTCGGTGAAAGCGCATCCAGACCTTCCGGCGCGTAGGGTGCCAGCATGCCCTCGTTCTTCAGCAGCAACAGACTGGTGCCGGCCAGCCCCCAGACCACGTCCGCCTGCGGGTTCTCTTTCTCGGCCAGAAGGCGAGCGGTGATGACACCGGTGGAATCACGTACCCAGTTAATCTTGATGTCCGGATGGGCTTCATTAAAACGCTCCGCGTACTTGGCCAGATCTTCGGCTTCAACCGCGGTGTATACGGTCAGCTCGGTCTGGGCCTGGGCGCCCATGGCCGCGGTCAGGGCGGCCAGAGCCAGTGCTTTCTTGAGTTGTTTCACGATAATCTCCTTCAGCCTTCAGCAAGTGGGAATGAATCAGATCGTTATTGGTCTATACCAGTTATCAAACTCACTTTAGGGTCATTTCATTGCAGTCAGGTGACAACCTGATGACGATTGCATGCAACCTCTCAAGGTTGTTCGCCAGCCGCCAGACGATGGTCAATATCCACCAGCACTTCTGGCAAATCAGCAATACTGTCAATCACATAGTGAGCACCTGACGCGGCCATCACGCGATGACCGTCGGCCAGCCGTCGAGCCCTGTCAGCGTCGTCAAGCGCGGCCAGCTCATCCTCGCCGAGACCGATGGCATTGCCTGAGGCCACCACCGCCACCGTCCACATGCCCGCGTTCAGGCCTTCCTCAATCCCGGTCGCGGTGTCGTCCACCTTGACGCAGGCCTGCACAGCGGTGACGCCCAGCTCAATGGCATTTTTCAGGCTCATGTGCGGTGCCGGACGCCCCTGGGGCACCTCGGTGGCCACCACCACACTTGCCGGCTCAAAGCCCTGCGCGTGCAGCCGTGGCAGCATCACCTCCACCATTTCCCGGCTGTAGCCGGTGTTGACGCCCATGGCGATGGCCTCTTCCCGCAACAGGGTCTGCAAATCCAGAGCACCGGGAATCAGCTCGGCACGCTCGGCAATGGCGGCGGTTTGCAGCGGCAGAAACGCCTGGTAGAGACGGTCGATATCGCGGTCATCGGGCGCCTTGTTGAAGCGCAGCTGCCACTGTTTACGAATCCTCGGCATCGCCAACAGGCGACGGATATGCTCTCGTTTCTCCGTGCCCATCGGCTCTCGGGCTTCGGCTTCCGACAGGTCGATGTCTTCAGCCTCGAACAACTTGAGAAAGGCCTGGATTGGCGCCAGCGATCCGAAATCCACGCAGGTACCGGCCAGGTCCATGATCACCGCCTGCAGCGGCCCGGTGTAACGACGGGTATAGGTGTACATCACTTTCTCCTTGGGGGAATTCAGGCAGTTTCGAGGTTATCGGGAGTCTCTGCGGGTGCCGCTACCGGCAACGACAGCCCCAGCTCCTGACAGGCGGCGGCAACGGCGGAAATGACCGCATCGATCTGTTCATCATGGAGCTGGCCAATGCAGCCAACGCGGAAACTGTCGGCCACGGTCAGCTTGCCGGGGTAGATCAGGAATCCCTGCGCCTTGATGGCGTTGTAGAAACGCCCGAAATCAAAAGCCGGACTGTGCGGAGACAGGAAGGTGGTAATGATTGGAGACAGCCACTCATCCACCAGCAGAGTCCGGAAACCGAGTGCCCGCAGGCCCGCCACCAGACGGTCACGGTTGCGGGTATAACGGGCCAGGCGACCATCGACGCCACCTTCGGCCGCGTGCTCTTTCATCGCCTGCAGGAAAGCGGCAACCACGTGAGTGGGCGGGGTATAGCGCCACTGGCCACTTTTAGTCATGTACTGCCACTGATCGTGCAGATCCAGCGACAAGCTGTGGCACTGCCCCGCAGAAGCCGCAAGCAGTTCCCGCTCGACAATGGCGAAGCCAAAGCCAGGCACCCCTTCAAAGCATTTGTTGGCAGACGACACCAAGGCCGCACAGGGCAGCTCGGCCACGTTCACCGGCAAGGCTCCAAAGGCACTCATGCTGTCGATGATCAGGCGCACTCCCGCCTGACGACAGACCTCGGCAATCTCCCCAATGGGGTTGAGAATGCCGGAACTGGTTTCACAGTGAACCACCACCACCTGGCCGATATCGGGGTTTGCCGCCAGGGCTTGTGCCACCTCATGCCCGCGGGGCGGACGATAGTCCCCCTTGTCGATGGCCACGTAGGCGCGCCCGAGGGTATCGAGGATCTTGCCAATACGCTGGCCATAGGCCCCGTTCATCAGCACCAGGGTGCGGCTTTGCGGCGCAATCAGCGTTCCCAGGGTCGCTTCAACGGCAAAGGTGCCACTGCCCTGCACCGGCACACAGACATGGCTATCCGCGCCGCCCGCGACGTCCAGCAATCGCCGGCAGACTTCCGCCGTCATGGCGTTGAAATCGTCGTCCCAGGAGCCCCAGTCATGGAGCATGGCTTGCTTGACCGTGGCACTGGTGGTCAGAGGGCCGGGCGTTAGCAGGTAAGGGTCTTGCTGATTCATAAACATCTCCATGAGATCTAGCCGGTGCGTTTGCGGGCTCGCGCCTCGGCGCAACGACGAATGAAGGTGGGGTCGAAACTGTCAATGGCACCGAATCGGTCCAGCCGGAACGGCTCGGGAGAGACAAAGGGGGGCTGACCGGTCACCAACTCGGCCATGAAGCGGCCGATGCCCCCAGACATACCGATGCCAGCGCCTGAACAGCCGGTGGCCGCCATGAAGCCATCGACACCCGGCATGGCACCCAACAGGTAGAATCCGTCGGGGGTATAGCTGGATATATTGCTGATGTAGTGGGCCAGCGGCAGCTCATCGAGGATCGCGCACTGCTGGCGCAGCCCCTGGTAGCCGGAAGCCAGGGCTTCGTCGCCCGTGGGGTCGACGTCAAAGCAGTAATCATTGAGGCTGTCCGGCAACCGGTCGGCCCGGGCGAACACGGCCTGCTCATCCCGCAGTCCGAACAGCAGGCCGCCCACTTCCGGGCGGGCATAGGCCCCGCTGTCGGGCAAGATCGTCATCGGCGCATCGGATGGGATTCGGGGGTGAGGCGCAGAAATCCAGTAATGACTGCGAATCGGCGCCATGCCCAGGTTTACCCCCAGCTGACGAGCCAGGGCCGTACTCCATGGGCCCGCAGCATCGATGACGGTACCAGCGTGAATGCATTCACCGCTGGCCAGTCGTACACCGGTGACCCGGCTACCTCGCTGAAGAAGGTCGCTGACGCTCTGCTGCAGCCGAAACCGGACGCCCTGCCGGCGGGCCTGGACGGCGTAGGCCATACAAAGGCTGTAAGGGTCAATGTAGCCGTCATCCGGCAGCCACAGGGCGGCAGTGTGCTGATCCAGTGTCAGCCAGGGCGCACGCTCCATGGCTTCGTCCGCGGAGATCCCATAAGCGGCCACGCCCACTTCGGCCGCACGCCCCGCAATCTGTTCAATCTGGCGCCGACCCGGTTCTGAAGTCGCAACCTGCAGGCTTCCGACCCTGCGCAAAGGTAAGGGCTCACTGACCGCCTCACCCAGCGCGTCAATTGCCCGGAAGGTTTCCATCACCAGCCGGGTCAGTTCCCTGTGGGGGCGTACCCGGGTCAACAGCGCAGCGGCATGGCTGGTGGTCTGTTCACCGAGGCCGTGGCGTTCCAGCACCACCACCGACAGACCGGGCGTGCGGCTGAGGTAGCTGGCAATGGAGCATCCGAGGATGCCGCCGCCGATAATGACGACATCCGGGTGTTGGGAGGTGGACATAGTGTGGCTCTCGCTCATCTGGTATAGACCAGTTTGGCGAGACACTATGACGGTTTGATGACCTTGCTATGACAGGTTGAAGTTTTCGGGCTGGATGGCGGGGATTTGGAGTTTGATGCTTTAGGCGTCTGGTGCAAGACGTCAGGCGCGGCTACCTTGTTTCGCCGCTTTGAAGGTAGCCACACCTGCCGCCCCAAGGTATTGAGTTGCCCGACAATAAACAATCAACGGGCAATATGATGGGCTAGCCCACTTCCACCTGGATACTCAGAGTGTCATGGAGCCAGAATTCTTCGTCGAACTCCACAAAGCAGCCGTCCTGATCGCGGCTGCAGCGGGTCACGTAGAGCCCCGCCGTTCCAGCGGTAACGCCCAGCGCCTCAGCCTGGGGGTCAATCAGTGCGGTGGGGAACATTTCGATCTGCTTGCGCACCAGCTCAAGACCGTAATGCTCCCGCAGCAATTTCCACAGCGAGCGGTTGAAGTCGAAACGTTCGATACCGGGCAAACGGCGGGCATTGAGATAGATGTTTTCCACCAGCACCGGACGACCATCCACTTGCCGCCTCCGGCGCAGTCTCACCAGCGAGTCGCCTTCTGCAAGGCCGGTTTTCGAGGCCAGCCAGGCGGTAACTTCAGTGGGGGTTACTTCTAGGGTTTCGGTCGCCGGGGTCCGCCCCTGGGCCATAACGTTCTCGGAAAAACTGTAATCCTCGGTGGGGTTGTAGACCAGCCTTGGTGGCGACACAAACCAGCCGCGGCGGTTGGAACGGTAGATGCGCCCTTCCGCTTCCAGTTGCGCCAGGGCCAGCCGCGCGGTGACCCGGGTCGTGTTATTGCTCTCGGCGAGCACCCGCTCCGACGGCAAGCGACTGTTGGGTTGCAGCAGACCCTGTTCGATCTGATCCGCAATATGGTCCCGGACACGCAGATAAATCGGTCCGATGGCTGCACTGTGATCCCGCTCTGGCATGCTTTTTTGTTTCCTGTGGATGACAAATCCCGCGACCCTACCGGGGACAGGTGACGCAAGTATGACAAAGCCGCTAAGCTTTTCGTATCACACCGGACAATGACACAGGCTCCCTCCATGAAAATTGGCCAGGTATCGAAACAAACCGGCATTGCCGTGGAAACCATCCGCTATTACGAAAAAATCGGCCTGCTGCCCGAACCCGCCCGGGAAAGCAGCGGTTACCGCCATTACAGTGAGGACCATCTCAGGCGCCTGCTGTTCATTCGTCGCTGCCGCAGTCTCGATATGACCCAGGATGAAATCCGCGAACTGCTTGATCTGGCCGGACAACCGGGACGCAATTGTCAGGAAGTGGACGACCTGCTCGCCCGCCATCTCAGCCACGTCAGAACCAGGCTTCGGGAACTTCAGCATTTGGAACAGCAGCTTGAGCGTCTGCGTAACACCTGCTCCAACGAAGGCACCGTTGAACAATGCGGAATTCTCGGTGGACTGACCGAAGCACCAGATCCGATCGGACACAACGATCACAAAAACCATATCCCGGGCAGCCACGGCCACTGACCCCGATCCATCGTCACGTGACCGATGGGGCTTGACCCTGTAGTCGCTACAGGGTTTTAAATAGCGTCATACCCAGACTCAAGGAGGTCGCTATGTCCTGCCAATGCTCCGCTCCGGAGCCCAAAGAAACCGATACCCGCTTCCGCCGGGCCCTGTGGTTTGCCCTGTGGGTAAATCTGGCCATGTTCCTGCTTGAAGGCATCGCCAGTATCCAGTCGGGCTCCGCTGCGCTGATGGCTGACGCGATCGACTTCTTTGGTGACAGTGCCAACTATGTGCTCTCCCTCAGCGTACTCTCCATGGGGCTGCTATGGCGGGGACGGGCGGCGCTCGTCAAGGGGGTGACCATGCTATTGTTTGGGGTTGCGGTGCTCGCCAAGGCCGCCTGGAACCTGCAATCAGGTGTGGCGCCCGAAGCCATGACCATGGGAGTGGTGGGAACCATGGCGCTGGTGGCCAATGTGTCGGTAGCCATGGTGCTGTTCGCCCACCGCGGTGGTGACGCGAACATGCGTTCAGTGTGGCTGTGCAGCCGCAACGATGCTCTGGGCAACCTTGCGGTCATGCTGGCAGCACTGGGCGTGTTCGGCACCGGCAGTGCCTGGCCGGATCTGCTGGTGGCTGCGGTGATGGGGGGACTGGCCGTCAGCTCCGGCGTCAGCATCATTGGTCACGCTCGCAGTGACATCACCGAAGCCAAGGCCTGCGCCTCCTGAGGTCAGAGAAAAACCGCCACCATAATCGGGATGTACACCAGGGCAAACAACGTGCTCAGCAGCGCCGTCCCCGCGGCCTGCCTGGGTGCGGTGTCGAGCAGGGTGGCAATCACCACCGTATTGGCCGCTATGGGAGTGATGGACACCAGAAACAACGCCCTGTGGACATTGGGACCGTAGATCCCCCAGAACTGGCCGTCAAGCCACCAGAACGACAGGGCCGCCAGCGGCCAGCTAACGAACTTGCCGAAGAACGACAAGGCGGTAAACCGCCAGTTTCCGGCCAGTCCGCGGAAGCTGACAATGCCCATGCCGATGATCATCATGCCAAAGATGCTGTAGGCCCCACGCAGGTTATCGAACAGCGGCTCGAACACTTGCGGAATACTGAAGCCTGACAGGTTCAGTACCACCGCCAGGGCAAAGGCATACACCGACGGCAACCGAGCTACCCGCAGCAGGCAAGCCCTCACCCCTTCCCGGCCACGGGCCGCCAGATAGAAGCCCACCGAGGTCTCAAACAGGGTTGTCCCCAGCATGGCCACGATATACAGGCCCAGCCCCTCCTGGCCGAACAACAGCAACGCCACCGGAATACCAAAGTAGCCGGTGTTGCCGGTGCCGGTGGACAACGGAATGATGTTGATGCTGTCGTCGTGAATCCAGCGCCGCCCCAAAGCCCTGTGAGCCAGCGCAACCACCGTGCTGAGGGTAAATGTCAGGAAGGGCAACAGCACCACTTCCGCCGACAGCGGTGCACTCATCACGCCGGAAAACACCACCGACGGGGTGACGATGTACAGCATGATTCCCGCGATATGCCGCCCGCTGGCCTCCAGATAGCGACCAGCCACCCAACCCAGAGCCACCGTGACGTAGAGGGGAAGCATCTTGTATAGCAGTGCCAGTGCTGCGGTCATCAGTTTTTAACGCTCCATCCAGTTCTCGTCACTGTGTCGACCAGGAAGGACCATCACCTCACCCTCCAGATCGATCGCTCTTTCTACTCTGGGAACCTCAGTCAAACAGCGCAGTATGTGGACAATGTACCCATCGATCCAGATCCTTGCGAACCAGAGCCCGAGTATATTCGCTGGAGAAGGCATCGCTGGCCAGGGGCCGCTCGATGAGAGTCGTCGTTATTGGGGCAGAGGGACGGGCGCCAATAACCGTCTGGAATAGAGCCTGCTTTAGTTGCTACCCACTTTATCGTATAGCGCCATCCAGCAAAGGCGTAATCAGCAATGGCTGGTCAGCGTGGCGGTTCAGGTAGTCGGTCACGCTACCCAGCAACAGGCGTTGCCATGGCGACTGCCGGCGGCGCTCCACCAGAATCAGGTCCACCGCTTCTTGCTGAGCCACATCGACGATGCACTCGCCGATCAGACGCCCCCGCAAGACCTTGGAATCCACCTCATACCCCAGAGACTCCAGATGTTTGACCACGTCGTACATCCGCTCCTGGAGTTCCTCTTCGCGGGCAACCACCTGGGTTCGCAATTGGTGGGGAGGCAACAGATTCTTACGAAACCACGACAGGCTTTCCTGGGGCACTTCACAGACCATCACCACCAGCAGAGACGCGGTCTCCGGCCCGAACAACCCGCCTCCCGGATTGAGGCTGGTCAGATCCCGGAACGGGTCACAGGCGTACAGCACCTTGAGTTTACGGTCCCCGTTCATGCGTCGATTGCCTCCTTCGGATTAAACAACCTGAGAACGCCGTAGATGCCGAAAGACACCACAAACGCCGGCAACAACTCGTACATGGCGCCAGAATAGCCCAGTGCCTGCCAGGCCAGCAGGGTCACCATGGCTCCGGCCATCATCGCCAATGCGGTAGCCCGGCTAAGCCGGGCTTTAAACACACGCAGTACAATCACCGGCCCCAACGTGCCGCCCAGGGCCGACCAGGCGAAAACCACCAGGGTAAAGACATTGGCCGGCGCCAGGATCGCAATCACCAACGCCACCAGGGTAATGCCCAGGGTGCCAAACTTGGTGCGGATGTAGGACTGGCCAAAGCGCGGTATCAGATCCTGACTGATGGCCGCGGAACAGGACAACAACATGGAGTCTGCGGTGGATAGCGTCGCCGCGAAAATGGCTGCGATGACCATACCCGTGAGTACCTCCGGTAACAGTTCGTCGGCCATGATGGGCAAAGCCAATTCCGGATCGGCGACTTCGGCGCCCAGTATAGCCCGAGCATAGAGCCCCACCGTCACCGTAAGCACTGCGAAGGGCAGATACCAGCCGAAGTACACCCGGCGCGCCGCAGGTACATCCTCCGGACTACGCAATGCGATGGTACGAACCAGAATGTGGGGCTGGCCAATAGCCCCCACACCCGCCGCCAACCAACCCAGCAAAAAGGAAACAAACCCAAAGGCCAGGTTCGGTGGCTGCCACTCCATCAGCACCGGATCAATACTGGCCAGGGTGTCTGCCAACACCCAGGGCGGGCCTGCGTGGATCATGCCAGCGACGCACAGAGTGACCATCCCGAACAGCATCACAAAGGACTGGGCAACATCGGTCCAAATGGACGCTCTCAGCCCGCCGGCAAAGGAATACAGCAATACCGCCAAGGCACCAATCCCTACCCCCAGCCAGATCGGCCAATGAAACATCGCTTCCAGGGCTTTACCGCCAGCCTTAAGCTGGGCCGCAGCGTATACGGTCAGGAACACCAGGGTGATCAGCGCCGAGACCACCCGCAGCGGGCTAGATTCCATGGCCGGATTCAGCGCGGTCAGTGCAGGGATCGTATTGACTGGATGGTCCTCAGAGTAGGCCCGCAAACGTTGGTGAAACCCCTGCCAAACCAGCCAGTCGCCGACCAGCCAACCCAGGGCCAGCCAGTAGGCCGACACCCCGGCGACCCAGGTGTACCCCACCAGCCCAATGAACATATACCCGGAGTTGTTGGTCGCCACTGACGAGAGTCCGATCAGCCAGGGAGCTGTGGTGTAGCCTGCGGTCAGGTAGTCGTTGACGTCGTGGTGCTTCCTGCGGATAGAGGACAAACCAATGCCCAGGAACACCAGCAGGATGACAATAAAGCTGTAGGCAGTAATCGTCATATCAATCACGTCATCGGACAATGGCTTTAAGCACAACCTACAGGTGCTGGCTACTCATGCCAATGCGCCAGATCAAATCTGCCGACGCTGGACCGCATCCATTTCCGCCTTAAACCTGAACTCAGGAGCGACCCGATCTTTGACGCCCCCTGACGACATCGACCACGACACCGGGAACCCGAAAAGAATACGAGATGAGTGTCTCCCGCGATCAAACCACCGAGCATAGAAATTGCGGAGCTCAATCCACGCCCCTTATTGCATACAACCTGACTTACGACTGAAGGGTGCAGACCTTCACTGATCAACCTGCACAGTCCTTAAACCAACACCGCCAGCAATTGGTAGCACCAATACACACCGATCCCCATCTGCACGGCAAAGGCGCTGAACCGCATGGTTACGGCAGCCGGGCTTAATGAGGCGAGGTGAATCAGAGACTGGACGATTCTCGCCCCCAGAAAAAGATAGGCCAGCGGATCCGTCACATGGGTATTGGATGTCACCACGGCGGCAACCATGAGACCACCAAAGATCGGAAGCCCTTCAAGGCAGTTGGCATGTGCACGAGCCAGCCTTTGCATAAACAGCGACAAATTGGAGTTCTCGGGATTAAAGCCGTTCGGCGCCACCTCTTTGGTAAGAACCATCTTGGAACGGATGGACTCCATAAGCACGAGCAGGCACATACTCCACGCGACAAATCCGACGAAGGTAATCATGGTCGGTGAGCTCATTCCTGGATCCTCGCACTGTTTGTTGAATGTTATGACTGTAGCTAAATTTTCCGGCCCAGTTTGACCATCATCCGCGAGTAACCGCGCACGAAGTTGGATTGCACGTACTCAGGCTCGCCCTGAACCTCAATCGTTTCGAAGCGAACCAGAAGCTCCTCCCACAGAATTTTGAGCTGCAGTTCGGCGAGACGATTGCCCATGCAGCGATGGACGCCAAATCCAAACGAGAGGTGGTTACGTGCACCTTTTCGGTCAATGATGAAGGCGTCCGGGTTTTCAATCGCCCGCTCGTCGCGATTGCCGGATGCATACCACATCACCACCTTGTCCCCCTTGCGAATGGTCTGCCCGTTGAGCTCAACATCCTGCTTTGCCATGCGTCGCATATAGGCTAATGGGGTTTGCCAGCGGATGATTTCAGACACCATATTGGGAATCAGAGCCGGGTTGGCTTTGAGCTTATCGAATTCTTCGGGGAACCGGTTCAGAGCCAGCACCCCGCCAGTCATGGAGTTGCGGGTTGTGTCGTTGCCGCCCACGATCAGCAGGGCCAGATTGCCGATGAATTCCATCGGCCGGTGGATCATGTCTTTCGTGTCGTCATTGGTCTGCATCAAGCTGATCAGATCAAACCCTGGCGCTTCACCCGCCGCCAGTCTGGCGGCTTTGTCGTGCCAAAGGCTGGAGAAGACCTCGGCGGCTTCGGCGGCAGCGGCAAACCATTCATCCCGCGCCACCAGACCGCCCGTCGTTTCAGGACTGGCGGCTGCCGCGTCCGACCAGGCGACCAGCTTGCGGCGCTCCTCGTAGGGAAAATCAAACAGCGTGGCCAGCATGCGTGCCGTGAGTTCGATGGAGACGTTATCAACCCAGTCGAATGGCTGGTCGGTGGGCAGATGATCCAGCACGTCTTGCGTGCGTTGCCGGATCAAGCTTTCCATTTCCTTTAGGTTCTGCGGTGCAACCACGCCCTGCACCGCTTTGCGCTGCTTGTCGTGCTTTGGTGGGTCCATGGCGATAAAGGTTTCGCCCGGCAGGCCCGGAGGTGGATCCCCCAGAAAGATCTGCGGCTCGGCGGAGAAAAGCTCATGGTGCTTGTCAACGAAGAGGATGTCTTCAAAGCGCGTAATGGACCAGAAGGGGCCGAAAGCGCTGTTCTTCTGAAAGTGGACCGGTCGTTCGTCACGCAGACGTTTGAAATAGGAATGCCACAAGCCCTGGCGCCATAAAAATGGGTTGCTGACGTCGATATGTTCAAGCTCGAGCGTGGACACATCCGGCAAGTCGGTTTCCGGAAAACTTGGCTGTTTGCGCGTGACACCTGCTTTATCCAGCATTTTGTGAAGGTGGTGTGAGGCCTTGATTTGCAGATGCATCGGCACCAGCGCGGCGCTCTTGTTCATGACATAACCAACAAGACTCATGGCGACCTCCGATTACATTTGAAATTCAGGCAGACGCACAACAAGACCATCCATGGCCTCGGTCACCTGAACCTGACAGGCCAGACGCGACGTGGCCGCCCCTTCGGGAGTCATATCCAGCATCTGCTGTTCATCGCCGTTGATGGCACCGGTTTTGGCATACCAGCCATCGTCCACGATCACGTGACAGGTCCCGCAGGCACACCCACCGCCGCAGTCAGCATCAATACCCGGGACGAGATTGTCCACTGCGTGTTGCATCAACGACTTATCAGCCTCAAGCGTCACTTCGTGCTGTGTGCCATCGTGTTCGATAAAAGTGATCTGTCCCATACCATCCCCCTTGCCGGATTGATCGCCGCGGTGTGACCAAGGCGCCCTGAGTATTCATGCCTCTTAAATTGTCAGTTTGATGGGAGTCCCAACAGGTCATCGTTTGACAACAAGGGGTCATTTCAAGACAATCGAGCGAATAAGAGCGATCGCGAAGGTGAATTTTGGTGGCGCATGAAAGCAGTCTGACCGAAGCCAACATCCCAACCAGCTATTCGCGGCTTGTGGCTCAGGAATTGGGCCTGCACACACCTGACCTCCCCAAATTGCTGATATCAACGTCGCTCAGTGTCGACGATCTTCTTGATGAAGATACCCGGCTGACGCCCCGTCAGCAGATTCAGATTCTTGCCAACGCATTACGACTGTCCACGAAGGCCGACTTTGGCTTACAACTCGGTCGCCGACTGACGCCCGCAGCGCACGGGCCGGTGGGCTATCTGGTCAGCAGTAGCCCGAACCTGCTGGCGGCCCTGGAGTCGGTTCACGCATTCGTGCCGACACGCATGAGTTTCGTGCGCTTGGCACTAGAGGAGCAGGATGAGCATCTGTTGCTGCGCTTCTTTTTCGACGTCGACATGCCCGCAGGGGTTAGCCGGTGCCTGGCCGAAATCTGCGTGATGACGTTCTTTGCCACTGCGCAGTTCATCATTGGGCGACCAGCCTGCGAAGTCGAAACGTATTTCGCGCACCCGGATCCCTGTGGCGGGGTGAATTATCACGAACACCTGCCCGGTCCCGTTAGTTTCTGTCGTTCAGAAACCTATGTGAGGCTGCCCATGCGCCTGTGCCAGATACCCAATGCGTCGGCCAATCATGAAAGCTACGCTTTGGCTCGCGCCCAGTGCGAGGCCATTCTGGCGAACTTGCAGACTCATCCAGACAGTTACCGGCGACGGCTTGAAACCATGATGCTAACGGTGCCAACCGTGAGCCTGACGGAGGAGGATGCGGCCTCAGCCCTGTTTATTAGTAAACGTACCCTGGCTCGGCACCTCAAGGCCGAAGGGACCAGCTTCCGGCAGATTCGCGATGAAGTTCTGTCCTTGCAGGCCCAAAGCCATCTTCGCAACGGACAGCTCTCCGTTGAGGCCATCGCTTCACTACTGGGCTACCACGATAGCGCGAATTTTCGCCGAGCATTCAAACGATGGCATGGGGTGTCACCCAGCAAATTCCAACAGCAGGGCGACCTGTCGCTATAACGCAAAACGGCAGCGATACTCCTGCATGGTCATTCCGGTATGGCGTTTGAAAAGGCGGCGGAATGGCAACGCTGGCCGGGGATGCAGAGTTGTAACCTCAGAGACCGCATCCCCATCGGGCGTAGTCACCACCGCCCGAATAAGGGCTCATTCACCGGAGGTGCCTCCCAGAGGCATCTCCGGCACTCATACCTACCTTGACCGAGTTATGACCCGCATGACCGTGACACCTCGTCACCAATGAGAGAGACCCGCCTTAACAACTGCGATATGATCATTTCAAACTGTCGCTACGTGCCTCTTGCCACCCCGCATAATGAGACCCAAGCATGTTCAGCCTAGCTGAGAAACTTTCCATTACCGCCGCATTTGTGTTCTTCATGACAGGGCTTATTACGGGCATCTGGAAATACCGCTGCATGGCGACCAGCGCCAACGGCGCGGCTCCGGTGTATGTGAACGTGGCTCATCGCAGTTCACTGATGTATGCCTTTGCGGCCCTGCTGCTCGCTTACTTTGCGAAACTGAGCAGTTTCTCTGACCTGACCAATACCCTGGCGGCGAGCGCAGCTTTGACTTACTTCGCGTTGGCCATCTTCACCTACCTGATTCACGGCTGGCTGAATGACACCAGCAACCAGTTGCGCAAGCCTCACCGGTTGGGCAAACGAATCCTTCCCGGCTGGATGACCCCGCTGTTCATGGGGACACTGATTGTGGCAGAGGTCGGTGGCGTTGCGGTACTGGGCATAGGGGCTCTGCAGACGATCTGGGGCTAGGCATCGGGAACGTCTTTCGTCGTGCTACGCTGTAAGGCTCTCAACTGCGCTTCAGCCCGCTGCCGGGCCTCTTTCTCGCGGATAAGTTCAACCGCGTTGGCCGACAGCTTGCCGTAGGTTTCCAGCATGGCCCGTACCATGACCGCTACCGGACCGCTGAGCTGGGCATCGGCCTGTTCGCGGGCCGCGGCCAGATCAAGTCCGGCGTCGATCCCGTGCACCATCAACGCCATGCGGCGATCCGCTTCGAGGATGTGGAACGCCAGCCAGCGGGTCAGAAAATCAAACAGGCCTTTCAGATCCTGTTCCCGCTCGTCCCCGCTGTCCCAGAACTCCTGAATCTGTTCGAAGAACAGTTCATGGGCCTGATGGTGATTATCAAAAAGAGGCTGCCCCTGGAAGTACTTCTGCCATATCTGTTCTTCGGCATCGAAGTGGTAGTGGGTATAGTCGAGCAGATCCTGCAGCAGGTGTCGAAACTGGACGTCATCGGCGCAGGAAAAATGACTTCCCAGCCGGTTGAGAATGTCGACCAGCTTGCGGTGCTGCTGGTCGATTAACTCGATACCGGTTTCAAAATGGCTGTTCCAGGGGAAAATCTCATATCCCGGATGTTCACGGTCTGAGCTGGACATGGGCAAGCCTTGCTTTTCTGACCCAGTTTAATTAAGCCTAGTCCACTCCGGCGCCTCCCATACTGACCAACATCAATTCGGCAGCAATTCCGGCCTTGTTCAGAGTGGCTACCCGCCTGGGTTAGAATGAAGCCCCACTCAACAGCAGGGCACTATCATGGCGAAATGGCTGGTCAAATCGGAACCCTCGGAATGCGGCATCGCTGATTTTGCCCGTGATCCGGAAGGCGTGATCCCCTGGGACGGTGTCCGCAATTACCAGGCCCGAAACTTTCTCGCGCAGATGCAGGAGGGCGATGAGGTGTTTATCTACCACTCCAGCTGCAAACACATCGGCATCGCCGGTATTGTCCGGGTGGTAAAGGCGGCCTACGCTGATCCGCTGCAGTTTGATCCTGAATCCCGCTACTTCGATGCCAAAAGCTCTGCCGACAAGCCCCGCTGGCAGGCGGTTGACCTGGCCTATGTCCGCACCATCAACCCACTGATCTCACTGGATCGCCTCAAGTCCCTGGACGGTCTGACCGACCTGCCGCTGGTACGCAAGGGCAACCGGTTGTCCGTCATGCCGGTCAATGAGGATGACTGGAACACGATCCTCACCCTGGACGCTACCGCAAAGCGCCATTGACGATTAGAATCCGCCCTGTTCCTTTTTCCACTTTCCGAACCGATTCGCTACAGGAGTAACGGCAAGCCATGTCGACCGAAATGACCCGTATCTCAACTCTGGAGCAGTTGCGGCGCCTTGAGACCAGCAAACTGTTCCAGGGCTCGGTGATTGCCATCATTATCCTGTCGGCACTGACCATCGGCGCCAAAACCTACGATATCCCCCCCCTGTTCGCCGAAGTGCTCGGCTTGCTCGATAACGCCATCACGGTCTTTTTCCTGATTGAAATCCTGTTCCGTTTCAGCGTCCATCAGGACAAGAAACGCTTCCTGCTGGATGGCTGGAACCTGTTCGACACCCTGGTGGTCATCGGCAGCCTGATCCCCCTGGACAATTCCGAGGCGGTGCTGCTGGGCCGGTTGCTGCGGGTGTTCCGGGTATTGCGACTGGTATCGGTGGTGCCGGAGCTGCGTTTCCTGATCAACTCACTGCTCAAGGCCATTCCACGCATGGGCTATATTGCCCTGCTGATGTTCATCATTTTCTACATCTACGCCGCTATGGGGTCAATGTTCTTTGCCAGTGTCGATGAAACCCTGTGGGGCGACGTCGCCATCGCCATGCTGACCCTGTTCCGGGTTGCAACGTTCGAGGACTGGACCGATGTCATGTACGCCACCATGGACACTTATCCCCTGAGCTGGCTGTACTACCTGACCTTTATTTTCCTCACCGCGTTTGTGTTCCTGAACATGATGATCGGGGCCATTCTGGAAGTTATGAGCGAAGAACAGAATGCCAAGCAGGCACAGCAGGCACACGACGAGCGCAACGAGATGGCGCGCCGTCTGGTGGAAGTGCAGGAGCAGCTCAGGGAACTCACCGAACTGGTGCGCGCTCGCAGGGACTGAGCAGCACTCAGCCGGAGGCTCCACAGCCCCACCGGCGCTCACCGCACCATTGCGAAGCACGGAGCGCTCTTCTCGCCCCCCATTGAAGCAACATCGCAGGGTGGAAATTTTGTTTCGCCCTGGACTCGCCCCTTTTTCACACAGGATCACGCACCCTGGTACGACAATTGCTTTGTCTTGGGGCACATGGATTCCCATGTCCGGATACGGCTGCTGGCAATGGCGTCACTGCTGAAGAAAAGGGTGATGCCTGCCAGCATCCAGCGGTTATTACGACCGCCCAGAATTCGCCCAGCGCGGCGATGGCCAACGGCCCCCTTTTTCCAGCACCAAAGCACCTCCCCGGATATCGTCAACCGCTTTGAAACAGGGTCAGCCTATGAACGAGCAAAGCTTCCGTTTCTTCTCCTTTGAGGGGAAAACCCGGATCCTCCACCTGAGCTGGATGGCATTCTTCATCAGCTTCCTGGTGTGGTTTAACCATGCACCGCTGATGGCCGCCATCCGTGAACAGTTCGGTCTCAGCAACGCCGAGGTCAACACGTTACTGCTGCTGAACGTTGCCCTGACCATTCCGGCCCGCATCCTCATCGGCATGCTGGTCGACAACCTCGGGCCGCGCACGGTCTACAGCCTGGTCCTGGTGCTGTCGGGTATTTTCTGTCTCGCCTTTGCGCTGTCGACAACCTTTGAGCAGCTGGCGATCACCCGCTTCCTGCTGGGCTTTGTGGGCGCCGGTTTTGTGGTCGGCATCCGGCTGATCAGTGAATGGTATCCGGCCCGCGAACTGGGCCTGGCAGAGGGCATCTACGGCGGCTGGGGCAACTTTGGTGCGGCTTTCGCCGGCATCTCCCTGCCCGCCCTGGCCCTGGTATTTGGTGGTGATGACGGCTGGCGCTGCGCCGTGGGCACCACGGGCATCATTTCCATCCTCTATGCCGGTGTGTTCTACATGATGGTGACAGACACCCCCAAGGGCTCGACCTACTTCAAGCCCAAGAAAGGCGGTGCCATGGAAGTCACCAGCAAGGGTGACTTTGTACTCTACCTGGTCATGAACCTGCCGCTGTTCATTGCCCTGGCGCTGATTGTCTGGAAACTGGGGCCCGCCAAGCTGAACATGCTTGGTGAAACCACCACCTATGTACTGTACTCGGTTATCGCCGCCATGATGGCCATGCAGTTCCTGCGTATCTGGCAGGTAAACGGCCATGTGTTCAGCAAGCCGGTACCGGAGTTTGACCGTTACCCGTTCAAGCAGGTCGCCCTGCTCAATCTCACCTACATGGCCAGCTTTGGCTCTGAACTGGCCGTCGTTTCCATGCTGCCCCTGTACTTCCTGGATACGTTTGAGATTTCTCCGGTGCTGGCAGGTATGCTCGGTGGCAGCTTCGCGCTGATGAATCTGGTCGGCCGTCCCGGTGGTGGCTATGTCGCCGACCGCTATGGCCGCAAGCTGACCATTATGCTGACCATGGCGGGCATCGCCATCGGCTACCTGCTGATGGGGCAGATCAACAGCAGTTGGCCACTGGTTCTGGCCGTTGGCCTGGTACTGTTCTGCTCCGTCTTCGTTCAGGCGGGTTGTGGTGCAGTGTATGCCTCGGTTCCGCTGGTCAAGCGGCGTCTGACCGGTCAGGTCGCGGGCATGGCCGGGGCCTATGGCAACGTTGGTGGTGTGGTGTTCCTGCTGGTACTGTCGCTGGTGTCGCCGGCCATGTTCTTTGTGGTTCTGGGCATCGTCGCACTGGCTAACATGCTTCTGGTCGGAATCTTCATGGATGAACCAAGCCCACAAACCAGTGAAGTCATGCCCGACGGATCTGTCCGGATGATTGAGGTGTCATGAGCAGAACGCTGCTGCTCCGGCTCGGCCAGCACAGCATTGCTGGCCGCAAGCCGGAAAACCAGGACAGCCTCGGGGCCTGCTACCCCGAAGGTGAGGCGCTGGCCCTGAAAGGGGTCAGTGCCGTACTCGCCGATGGCGTCAGCGCCTCCCATGACGGTCGCGAAGCGGCCGAGGCCTGCGTCAAGGGCTTCCTCCTGGACTACTACAGCACCCCCGACACCTGGAGCGTGGAGACGGCCGCCAGCAAGGTGCTTGGCGCCCTCAACCGCTGGCTCCATGGCCGCAGCCACAACAGCCACGGCGATGGTCGTGGCCTGGTATGCACCTTCAGCGGCGTGGTGATCAAAAACAACCGCGCTTACATTTTCCACGTGGGTGACAGCCGGGTGTACCTGCTGCGGGATGGCGAGCTGGAATGCCTGACCCGCGACCATCACATCTCGGTGGGGCCCGGCAAACAGGCCCTGGCCCGGGCGATGGGGGTAGAGCTCAACGTCGAGATCGATGTCTGCCGAGTCCGCCTTCAGGATGGCGACCGTCTGGTGCTGACCTCTGACGGTACTCACAGCTTTCTGTCTCCCGCCAACCTCAGTGAGTGCGCCATAACCGATGATCCGGAAATGGCCGCCGAGCTGCTGGTAACAACCGCCTATGAGAATGGTTCCGACGACAACCTCAGTGCCCAGGTGATTGCCATTGATCACCTGCCGGCGGAGGATCTGGAGTCTCACTATGAACGGCTGTCGGCGCTACCCTTCCCGCCGCCCCTGGAGCCCGGCCTGATTCTCGACGGCTACCGCATTGTGCGCGAAATTCATGCCAGCACCCGATCCCAGGTGTATAAGGCCGCCCCCATCGACGGCAGTAAAGCGGTCATTCTCAAGACCCCGTCACCGAACTATTCCGACGACCCCGGTTACATTGATCGTTTCATGACCGAGGCCTGGGTCGCCAGGCGGGTAAACAACGCCCACGTGGTCAAAGCCATCGATCCGCCCAGCAACCGCCAGTGCCTGTACTGCCTGACCGAGTTCGTCAACGGCCCCACCCTGAGGGCCTGGATGAACGACCACCCGCAACCGCGGCCAGCTCAGGTTCGCGATATCGTACGGCAGATTGCCTCGGGCCTGCGCGCGCTGCACCGGCTGGAAATGATCCACCAGGACCTGAAACCAGAAAACATTGTCATCGACCAGGATGGCACCGTGAAGATTATTGACCTGGGTTCAGTACGGATTCGCGGTATCGAGGAGATCGACGTGCCCTGGGACCGGGACCGCTATGCGGGTACGGCCAGCTACGCGGCGCCGGAATGCCTTGAGGGTGACCTGTCCACTCCCGCCTCCGATCGTTACGCCCTGGGCGTCATCGCCTACGAAATGCTGACGGGCCAACTGCCCTACGCCAGGGAACCGCTGCCTTCGGCACGCAAACGCCTGCGCTACCGCAGTGCCCGCGACGTCAACCCGGATTTGCCAAAGTGGCTGGATGCCTGCTTGCAGAAAGCCGTGGCACTCACCCCGAAAGACCGTTACCAGGCCCTGTCGGAGTTTCTCCACGATCTCGAACACCCGAACCCCAAGCTGCTGCCATCCGGCCAGGAACCCCTGGTCGAGCGGATCCCAGCTGATCGCTGGCGCTTCCTCGCCTTGCTGTCGCTCATGTTCAATGGGCTGCTGTTAGTCTGGCTGTTTCTGGGGAGCCACTGACGTTCGCACTAGGCACCGAACAACAGCGGTTTGGTCTTCGCCAGCACCACAATCAGCCCCACTTGAGCCAGCGCGAGCAGCGATGCCAGCCAGCGTACCGGGCGAGTACGCTGGGGGTTCAAGGCGACGGCACCGGCGGCAATGTAGCCCAGCAGCAAGACAATTTTCAGCGTCAGCCAGTGATGGACAAAGGGCATCCAGCCACTGACCACCACCAGTCCCACCGCCGCCAGCAACAACACTGTGTCGTTAACATGGGGAACCCACCGCAGCGGACCTTGCCGCCAGCCTGACCGGCCGCAACCATCCAGCGCCAGCCGCAAGGCAAACAGGGTAATGGTGAGGTAGGCCGCGGTCATGTGGAGGTGTTTCAGAATCAGGTAGCTGGTCATCCGGATCAATCCTGGGGCAGTCGATAGCAGTGGCAATTCGGAGTCAAAGACTCTACCACCATACGGGTATGTCTTCGACATTAACATTCATCTAAGATAAATGTTATAAACCGCCCCCTCCACAAAGGAACTCGCAGGATGCCCTCCATGCCCGATCAGCAACCGCCCGCGATTCGCCAGTTGTTCGCGTATCCGTTCCGCATTTTCTTCCTGTCACTGGCAATCCTGGCACTGCTGGCGATTCCGCTGTGGCTTCTGCTTGTCACCGGCAAGACCAGCCTGCCCCTGGCCCTGCCCGGTCTGTTATGGCACCAGCACGAAATGCTGTTCGGCTTTCTCTCGGCAGCCATTGCCGGCTTCCTGCTGACAGCCGTGTGTGTCTGGACCCAGACCGAACGGACCCACGGCTGGCGGCTCGCACTGCTGTGGGGGGTATGGCTGCTGGGACGACTGACGATGGCCTTCGGTGCGGAGCTGCCGCTGGGACTGGTCCAGGCCATCAACCTCGCTTTTCTGCCGCTGGTCATGGTGGATGCCGGCTGGCGTATCTGGCGGGCGCGTCAGCAACGCCAGCTGATGATTCTGGTGGTATTGGGGCTACTTTGGCTCATGCAGTTCGGCTTTATCAGCCAGCATCACCCGGTCTTTATTCAGGGCGCGCTGCTACTCACCTTAACCCTGATCAGCATTATTGGTGGCCGCATCACCCCGGCCTTCAGCAAGGGTTGGCTGAAACAGCAGGGCCGCGATCCCGAGGCCATCCGAAGCTGGCCGCTACTCGACCTGGCGGTCATTATCAACCTGCTGTTGGTGCTGGTGACCGTGTTGCTGGAAAGCCATTCCGGACTGCTAGGTGCGCTTGCAGCCAGTGCTGCCGTGCTGACGCTGGTCCGGATGATCGGGTGGCGGGGCTGGCTGGTACGAGCCGAGCCGTTGCTGTGGATCCTGCACCTGTCAATTCTGTGGGTTCCGGTATCGCTGGCACTGTTGGCGGCGCAATCCTTCCTGCACTGGCCCGCCACCGTCTGGAGCCATGCGGCGGGGGCCGGGGCCATGGCCAGCCTGATCCTTGGCGTCATTGCCCGGGTCGCCCTGGGTCACACGGGGCGCCCCCTAAGACTACCCCGCGGCATGGTGCTGGCGTTTATCGCGATCCACCTCGCGGCGCTGATCCGGGTCCTGACCGCTGCTGGCCTGCTGCCCTGGCATCCCGGCATCGGCCTGGCCACAGTGCTGTGGACACTGGCCTTTGCCCTGTTCCTGTTCCGCTACGGGGGCATTCTTGCCCGGCCCCGCCCCGACGGCCGTTCGGGCTAAGGGCCGCAGGCTCACCCGGCGGCGAGTTTGCTGAACGCCTGTCGCGCCTGCTGAAAACGCCCTGTCGGGAAGTGGATGGCGATGCCTTCAAGTGCCGCCATCAGCATCTCAAGGTGCGCATCCCAACCAGCGCAGGCGATGGCCACATGATCATCGTCCGGCAGGTCCAGCGTAAGTGTCAGCCGGGTTCCATCGCTATTTTCCTGCAATTCCCAGGTGACCGGCCGCACTGGCTGTTGACCATGACTCCAGGAATAGGCCAGTTGCCATGGCGGGTTGTAACGGGTCAACGTCGAATCAATAGGACAACCGCTATTACCGAAGTCGATCTGCGCACGCCCGCCGAGGCATGGCTCGATCTGGCCGGGCGCCAGCCATAACGGCAGCAACCGCTCCTCGGTCAGCATGGCCCAAACCTGCTCGACCGAATGACCCAGTTGCCGCTTCAGCCGCGCCTGCACACGCCTCTCCCTGGTTTCCAGCACACCCCACGAGCTTGTTGTAGTGCTCATCATGATTACCTTCTGCTGCTGATACTTTCAGCTTATGCCCCTCGGACTCCGCCCTCCTTGACCAGCATCAATTGGCGGCACCCACCATCACCATGGCCATCAACCAACGGTCAATAATCGCCCACCAGCGGTCAACGGTGATTGTCCGGCCGGGGAATAGAGTGGAAGACCACAGTTTCAAAGCGGAGACGTTCCATGCCACAGGATCACTACGATAAAGAGGCACTGATAGCGTGCGGCGAGGGCACGCTGTTCGACGGTGCCATGCGACTGCCCACCGGCGCCATGCTGATGCTCGATCGCATCACTGACATTTCCGCCAGCGGCGGTCAGTACCAAAAGGGCTTCCTTGACGCAGAACTAGACATCCACCCCGAGCTCTGGTTTTTCGGCTGTCATTTTCAGGATGACCCTGTCATGCCCGGCTGCCTGGGCCTGGATGCACTCTGGCAGTTGCTCGGTTTCTTTCTGGCCTGGAGTGGCGGCGAAGGCAAGGGCCGCGCTCTGGGGGCCGGGGAAGTGAAGTTCTCTGGCCAGGTACTGCCACAACACCATCAGGTGCGCTACCGGCTCGACATCAAGCGGGTGATCCGTCGCAAGCTCACCATGGCCATTGCCGATGGCTCTGTGTCCGTCGATGGCCGGGAGATCTACACCGCCCGCGACCTGCGGGTGGGCCTGTTCACATCCACCGACCACTTCTAAAGAGATCACCCTTATGAGACGTGTTGTTGTTACCGGAATGGGGATCGTTTCCAGCCTCGGCGTCAATCAGCAACAGGTGCTGTCGGCGTTGCTTGAAGGACGCTCCGGCATTGGCTTCAGCGAGCAGGCCCGGGATGCCGGACTGCGTAGCCATGTCTGCGGCCAGATCGACTTGCCACTGGCTGACCTGATTGATCGCAAACGGTTGCGCTTCATGTGTCCAGCCTCCGCCTACACCTATCTGGCGATGCAGGAAGCCCTCGCCCAGGCACGCCTTCCCGACCACTGCCTGCATGCCGATTCCACCGGCGTGGTCATGGGCACGGGCGGGGCTTCAACGGTGGAACTGCTCGACGCCATCGACACCCACCGCAATCGCGGCCTGCGCCGGGTTGGCCCCTACCGGGTTCCACGCACCATGGGCAGCGCCATCAACGCCAGTATCGCTACCGCCTACGGCATTCGCGGCATCAACTACGGCATCACCTCTGCCTGCGCCACCAGCGCCCATTGCATCGGTCACGCGGGTGATCTGATCGCCTCGGGCCGCCAGGATGTGATGTTTGCCGGTGGCGGCGAAGACATTCACTGGACCCTGAGCCTGCTGTTCGATGCCATGGGCGCGCTGTCCAGCAAATACAATGATCAGCCCGAGCGCGCCTCGCGCACCTATGACCGTGATCGGGACGGCTTCGTGATCTCCGGCGGTGGCGGGGTGTTGGTAATGGAGGCCCTTGAGCACGCCGAAGCCCGCGGTGCCCCGATCCTGGCAGAACTGGTTGGCTTCGGTGCCACCTCTGACGGCGCCGACATGGTTGCCCCCAGTGGCGAAGGCGCCGTACGTTGTATGCAGCAAGCCATGAGAGGCGCCGGCGCTGGCATTGATTACATCAACACCCACGGTACCAGTACCCCCGCCGGTGACATCACCGAGCTGGCAGCGATTCGCGAGGCCTTCGGTGCCGCGCTGCCACCACTCAGTTCCACCAAACCCCTCAGCGGCCACGCCCTCGGCGCCGCCGGCGTTCACGAGGCCATCTACAGCCTGCTGATGCAGCAGCACAACTTCATTGCCGCCTCCGCCCATATCGACAATATCGACCCTGCTGCCGGGGACTTCCCTGTGGTTCGCACACGCGTCGACAACGCCGACCTCAAACGAGTCATGAGCAACAGTTTCGGGTTTGGCGGCACCAACGCCAGCCTGATTTTTGAGAAGCCTTAAGGAGTATCCATGAACGACCAACAACAACGTATCGTCACCCTGATTGCCGAGCAGCTTGCGGTGCCAGCCACCACCATCAGCAGTACGTCACGACTGGTGGAAGATCTGGGCGCAGACTCCCTGGACCTGGTGGAACTAACCATGGCGCTTGAGGAGCGTTTCGCGCTTGAACTGACCGATGACCAGGCAGACCAGCTGGTGACCGTGGGGGATGTCTTGCGCTTTATGGATCATACCGAACCGCGGTCCCCAGCCTGACCCGCTCACTAAATCGCACCGGGGTGCGCCCGGTACTCGGCCGGGGAGCACCCCATCCAACGCTTGAACGCCCGGCTGAAAGCGCTCAATTCAGAGAAACCTAACCGCTCGGCCACCTCCACCAGTGGCCGCTGCGGATCCTGCAGGAAGACCAGCGCCTGCTCCCGGCGCACCTCCTGAAAAATACCCGCGAATGTCTGGTTTTCAGCCTTGAGCCGCTTATACAGGGTGTAACGGCTCATATTGAGCTGGGAGGCGATCAGCTCAACACCCACCCGCCCCCGCTCCAGCTGCGCCAGAATCAGCGGGCGCACCCTCAGGCTGATGGCCAGGGTAGACGACAGCTGGCGCTGGATCAGCAACCACAGGGCCTGTAACTGGGCCAGCGATAACGATCCGTGACCGGGAGGCTGCGCCACCCGTTCTGGCGTTACTACCGAATCCAGTTGCTGCTGACTGTAACCTTCACTGTGCAGGTACTTCTGCATGGCCTCCATCAGGTTGGCCAGATCATCCGCCGCCATGGCTGTGCCCTCCCGTTACTGTAGGCATCGACAATTCAGCGTACAGACGTTAGCCGAAAAAAACGGACCTATCCTTGAGTCTGGTCAACTCCCTGGCAACCGAATATGGGCACACTGTCTCATCATGCTTTACTGACCGACCGGAATTCCATGTACACGCCAGAACTGCTTGCCCCCGCCGGCACCCTTACCCACCTCGATACCGCTTTCGCCTATGGTGCCGACGCCGTCTATGCCGGCCAGCCCCGCTACTCGCTACGGGCACGGAACAACAGTTTCAAGTCGGTGGACACTCTGGCCGAGGGGATTCACCGTGCCCACGGGCTGGGCAAACAGTTCTACCTGGTGTCCAACATTGCTCCCCACAACAGCAAGGTCCGCACCTACCTGCGAGACCTGGCGCCAGTGATTGAGCTCAAGCCGGATGCCCTGATCATGTCGGACCCGGGCCTGATCATGCTGGTTCGTGAGCGCTGGCCTGATCAGCCGGTGCACCTGTCGGTACAAGCCAACGCGGTGAACTGGGCCACGGTGGAATTCTGGCGCCGCCAGGGCATTCAGCGGGTAATCCTGTCACGGGAGCTGGATCTTGAGGAAATTGCCGAGATCCGCCGGCGTGTACCCGATATGGAGCTGGAAGTGTTTGTTCACGGCGCCCTGTGCATGGCTTATTCCGGCCGGTGCCTGCTATCAGGCTATATGAATCACCGCGACGCCAATCAGGGCACCTGCACCAACGCCTGCCGCTGGAGTTACCGGGAGGTGCAACATCAGGAAGACCAGAGCGGCGATCTGATCCCGGTAACTGAGGTCGATCCGTCCGCCAGCCCACAGATGCTGCTGGAGGAACCCAATCGCCCCGGCGGTTTCATTCCCGCCTACGAGGATGAACACGGCACCTATATCATGAACTCCCGCGACCTGCGGGCCGTGCAGCACGTTGAAACCCTATGCGCCATGGGCATTCACTCGCTGAAGATCGAAGGCCGCACCAAGAGCCCCTATTACGTCGCACGCACCACCCAGGTCTACCGTCGCGCTATTGACCGCGCCGTGAGCGGACTGCCTTTCGACATGAGGCAGATGGATGAACTCGAGGCCCTGTCCAACCGCGGCTACACCGAGGGCTTCCTGCGTCGCCACCTTCCCCAGGAGTACCAGACCTACGAACAGGGCTCATCGCTGCAGGGCAGCCAGCAGGTGGTTGGTGAAATCGTCGATGCCGATGACCGCAGCCTGACCATCGCGGTCAAGAACCGCTTTGCCTGCGGTGACACCCTGGAGTTGATGACCCCCTCAGGAAATACCCGCTTTGCGACTGATTCCATAGAAACCCGGGACGGCAACGCCCTAGACTATGCCCCAGGCAGTGGTTATGTGGTGCGCCTGCCACGACCCCAAGGTACCCCGGACTGCCTCGAACACAGCTTTCTGACCCGAATCATTCATCCGGAGAACTGACCTCGTGCCCCTGGCCCGCACCCTGATCCCCCTGTTACTCGTCACCACGCTACTGATGCCTGCGGGCTCCCGGGCAGAACCTTCGGTTGGCCTGGTGCTGCCAGACAGACAGGCTGTCCATACCCAGACGTCAGACTTCATGGCCCGCGTCGCCAGCAACCAGGTCGAAGCCGCGTACCAACAGCTTCGCCCCTTCCTCGGCGTTGCCAGCGAGCCTTTCGATCAATCCGCCAGGGAAGCCGACGCCTACTTCCAGATGGTGACCGGCCAGGTTGGCCAGCCACTGGCCAGCGTACACCTGCACAGCGACGGCATTGGCGAGCATTTCTACCGCGAAACCTGGCTACAGAAATTCAACACCGCCGCCATCGCCTGGACCTTAACCTTCTACCGCCCGCACGACGACTGGAAGCTGGTCGGCGTCAGCTACTCCACAGACCTGGACGCCCTCTACCAGCCGCAGTAAACCAACTGCCTAAAATACAAGCGAAAACTCCCGGTTTTCAGCAGCCCCCGCTGGCCTGCGACAACCACTGATACTGTGGTCTTGGTGCCTGATAGCCGGATTACGGTATAATCTAAGCCACGCGCGACTTAATACCTGACTATTTTGGTATGATATTGTACAATCACTCGCCAGAAGTGCGGGATCCCTCGGAGCTTCAGTCCCCGGACAGGGGGACGGTATTCATAGCCAACACCGGGATTCCCTCAGCCAACAATCGATTGCAGGGCGATGACTGCCAGTAACTGGCCCAAACGACCACTGTGACACCCAAACTGATGACATGCCGGCATGGCCCACGAGGCGGTGCCCGCGACACGGGCAACAGGCCCCTGATGAGAAAGCATACGGAGCGACGATCATGGCGAACACCGACAGACAGGTGAACGAGCTGATCAAACGGGAATACGAGCACGGTTTCGTCACCGATATCGAGGCGGATACCTTTGAACCTGGCCTCAACGAAGACGTGATTCGCCGGCTGTCAGCCATCAAGAATGAACCGGAGTTCATGCTGGAATGGCGCCTGAAAGCCTATCGTCGCTGGCTGGAAATGGACGAACCTGACTGGGCCCACGTTGACTTCCCAAAAGTGGACTACAACGCCATTTCCTATTATTCCGCGCCGAAGAAAAAGGAAGACATGCCCCAGAGCCTGGATGAAGTCGATCCGGAGCTGCTGAAAACCTATGAGAAACTGGGCATTCCGCTGCACGAGCGAGCCAAGCTCGCCGGTGTTGCCGTAGACGCGGTGTTTGACTCCGTCTCCGTCGCCACCACCTTCAAGGAACCCCTGGAGAAAGCCGGCGTTATCTTCTGCCCGATCTCCGAGGCTGTCCAGAAGTACCCCGAACTGGTGCAGAAGTACCTTGGCAGCGTGGTGCCGGTAGGCGACAACTACTTTGCCGCGCTCAACTCTGCGGTGTTCTCCGACGGTTCCTTCGTCTACATTCCGAAAGGCGTGCGCTGCCCGCTGGAACTGTCCACCTATTTCCGCATCAACGCTGCCAACACCGGCCAGTTTGAGCGTACGCTGATCGTCGCTGACGACGACAGCTACGTGAGCTACCTGGAAGGCTGCACCGCGCCCATGCGCGACGAAAACCAGCTGCACGCCGCGGTGGTGGAACTGGTGGTACTGGAAAACGCCCAGATCAAGTACTCGACGGTACAGAACTGGTACCCCGGCGACGAGAACGGTAAGGGCGGCATCTACAACTTCGTCACCAAGCGCGCGGCCTGCATCGGGAACAACTCGAAAGTGTCCTGGACCCAGGTGGAAACCGGTTCCGCGATCACCTGGAAGTACCCCAGCTGTGTACTGCGTGGCGACAACAGTGTCGGCGAATTCTACTCGGTGGCGCTGACCCACAACTACCAACAGGCCGATACCGGCACCAAGATGATTCACCTGGGCAAGAACACCTCCAGCACCATCATTTCCAAGGGTATCTCTGCCGGCCGCAGCAGCAACGCCTACCGTGGCCTGGTCAAATTTGGCCCTGGCGCCGAGGCTGCCCGCAACTTCACCCAGTGTGACTCCCTGCTGATTGGTGACCGCTGTGCGGCCCATACGTTCCCGTACATCGAAAGCCAGAACAAGACCGCCATCGTCGAGCATGAGGCCACCACCTCCAAGGTGAGTGACGAACAGATGTTCCTTTGCCGCCAGCGTGGCATTGATGCCGAACAGGCCGTTTCGATGATCGTGAACGGCTTCTGTAAGGAAGTCTTCAAGGAGCTGCCGATGGAGTTTGCGGTGGAAGCCGGCAAACTGCTGGAAGTCAGCCTCGAAGGCTCGGTCGGTTAAGCGTCACAGTTGGCGGCAGACCCGCCTGCGGAAACAGAATTCAGACAGAATTAACGAGAGAGAATCCCACGCATGCTGAGCATCAAGAACCTGCACGCTTCCGTTGAGGGCAAAGAAATCCTCAAGGGCATCAACCTGGAGATCAACCCGGGCGAAGTTCACGCCATCATGGGGCCCAATGGTTCCGGGAAAAGCACACTGTCACAGGTACTGGCGGGTAACGAAGCCTATGAGGTGACCAGCGGTGAAGTGCTGTTCAACGGTGAAAACCTGCTCGACAAAGAAACCGAGGAGCGTGCCCGTGAAGGCATTTTCCTGGCGTTCCAGTATCCGGTGGAGATTCCTGGCGTCAGCAACCTGCAATTCCTGCGTACCGCGGTGAACGCCAAGCGTAAGCATCTTGGCGAACCGGAAATGAACGCGGCCGAGTTCATGAAACTGGCCCGCGAAGTCTCCAAACAGGTGGACCTGAACCCGGATTTCCTCAAGCGTGGTGTCAACGAAGGCTTCTCCGGTGGTGAAAAGAAACGCAACGAGATCATGCAAGCCCTGCTGCTGCAGCCGAAGCTGGCGATTCTCGATGAGACCGACTCCGGCCTCGACATCGACGCCCTCAAGGTTGCCTCCGATGGCGTCAACGCCCTGCGTTCCGCAGACCGCGCCATCCTGATGGTGACCCACTACCAGCGTCTGCTGAATCACATTGTTCCGGACCACGTCCATGTGCTGGCTGGCGGCCGCATCATCAAGTCCGGTGGTCGTGAGCTGGCGCTGGAACTGGAAGAAAAGGGTTACGGCTGGCTCGGCATCAAAGACGAAGACGACGCCCCGGTAGCCGGCTAAGGGAGAGGCAGGAATGAAACCAGCATCCACGCTTTCCAGCGCTTTCCTGACTCCGGGCGGGCAGTCTCTGCCCCAGCCGCTGCTCGACCTGCGTGCTCAGCGCGGCACCGCACTGGCTGACATGCCGCTGCCAACCCGCAAGACAGAAAACTGGAAATACTCCAGTCGCCACCTCAAGCTTTCCGAAGAACTGGCGAGCGCATTGCCGACCAGTGGCAAGTGTGGCCCGGCCCTCGCGGTTCCCGGTTATCACGTGGTGTTTCACAACGGCGTGATCGTTCCAGAAGCCTGCGAACTGCCGGATCAGAGCGGCATTACCATCCAGCCATTCGCCGAACTGGACGACAGCCTCGCGGCTGAACTCGCCGAGCGCCTGGACAACACCCTCGACGCCGAAGCAGCCCAGCTGGCACGACTGAACTCTGCCCGCTTTGAAGACGGCCTGTACATCCGGCTGGCTCCCGACGCTGTGCTGGACCAACCGCTGTTCATCATCAGCCAGACCGATGCCAGCTGCAGCGGTTCAGCCTATCCGCGCCTTTACGTGGATGCCGGCCGCCACAGCCAGCTCACCCTGGTGGAAGAGTACATCTCCAGCGGTGACCAGCCGGCACTGGTCAATGCCGTTTCCGAATTCACCCTGGCCGAAGGCGCCCAGGTAACCAGCGTGCGACTGTCCGCCGAAGGCGAGAATGTTCAGCACGTTGGCGCGACCGGTGTCCGCCAGCAGGCTCACTCCCGCTTTGACAGCCATTGCGTCGGTTTTGGTGGCCCCATGCGTCGCCACGACTTGCAGGTTCGCCTGGAACAGTCCGGCGCCAACTGCCGCCTCAACGGCGTGGTGGTGACCCAGGGCCAGCAGCACTATGACAACCACACCGTCATCGAGCATGTGGCCCCGCATTGCGACAGTGAAGAAACCTATCGCAACATCGCTGCCGGCCAGTCCCATGCTGTGTTCAATGGCCGCATCCACATTCATCAGGATGCCCAGAAGTCGAACGCCAACATGAGCAACAAGAACCTGTTGCTGTCCACCGGGGCGGAAATCGACACCAAGCCGGAGCTGGAAATTTACGCTGACGATGTCAAATGCGCCCACGGTGCCACCATCGGCCAGCTCGACAAGCAGTCGATTTTCTATCTGGTATCCCGCGGTGTCAGCCGTCACGAAGCCAATACGCTGCTGACCATGGCCTTCATTAACGAACTGGTCCAGCAGATTCCGGTCGAATCTGTACGGGAAACCACTCAGATACGACTGAACCAGTTTTTCGAAACGACCTTTGAGGAGGCCTGAGCGGCAATGACCGACCTCTCCATGGCAAACGCATCAGCCCGGTCCCCACTGGATGTGACGACCATTCGCCAGGACTTTCCGATTCTGGCTCAGCAGGTCAATGGTAAGCCGCTGGTGTACCTTGATAACGGTGCCTCGGCGCAAAAGCCGGCCGCCGTGCTTGATGCTATGGAGCGGTATTACCGCGAGATGCACTCCAACGTCCACCGTGGCGCCCACACCCTCGGCGACCGTGCGACCAGCGCCTTTGAGGGCGCTCGTGAAACTGTTCGCAATTACCTCAATGCTGCCAGCACTCGCGAAATCATCTGGACCCGCGGCACCACCGAGGCCATCAACCTGGTGGCTAACGGCTTGACCGCACAGCTGGGTGCTGGCGATGAAATCCTCATCAGCCACATGGAGCACCACGCCAACATCGTGCCCTGGCAGATGCTGGCCCAGCGCAGTGGCGCCACCCTGAAGGTCATTGCCATCACCCCAGAGGGTGAGCTGGATCTGGACAGTTTCGAACAGCAGCTGAGTGAACGCACCAAGGTTCTGGCCCTGACCCACGTATCCAATGCCCTCGGCACCATCAACCCGGTGGCCGAGCTGGTTGCCCGCGCTAAAGCAGCCGGTGCCATTACCCTGCTTGACGGCGCCCAGGCGGTTCCGCATTTCCGCCCGGACGTTCAGGCCCTGGATTGCGACTTCTACGCCTTCTCTGCCCACAAGCTGTTCGGCCCCACCGGCATCGGCGTGCTGTACGGCCGCGAGCAACGGCTGGAGGCACTGCCGCCGTACCAGTTTGGCGGTGAAATGATCGAACGGGTCACCTTCGAAAAAAGCACCTGGAACGCCCTGCCCTACAAGTTTGAAGCCGGCACCCCGGCCATCGCCGAGGCCGTCGGCCTGGGCGCTGCCATCAACTACCTCAATGGCCTCGACCGCGCGGCCGTTGAAGCCGCCGAGCACGCCCTGATCAGCCGTGCCCACGAGCTGGCCGACAGCGTACCCGGCATGGCCATTATCGGCACAGCCCGCAACAAAGCGGCGGTGATGTCGTTCAAGATTGACGGCCTGCACCCCAGCGACATTGGCACCCTGCTGGATCAGCAAGGCATAGCGATCCGCACCGGCCACCATTGCGCTATGCCACTGATGGACTTCTATGGGGTTCCCGGTACAGCCAGAGCCTCCTTCGCGTTTTACAATACTCTGGATGAGGTGGAGCAACTGTTCACCGCCTTACGTAAAATCCAGCGACTGTTTGTCTGATGAGGTTGGTTCCATGACTGCCGAGACTTTTACACCCACCGTTGGCGTGACCATGACGCCCAGTGCAGTGGCTCATGTACGCAAGCAGTTGGCGAAAAACGCCAAGGCCCGGGGCATTCGCCTGGCAATCCGCAAAAGCGGTTGCTCCGGTTTCAAGTACGAGACCGAGTGGGTCGAAACGCCGCTGGACGATGACGAGATTTTCACCGTTGATGGCGTCGACATCTACGTCGAACGCCAGCACCTGCCCATGGTCAACGGCACCGAAATCGATTTCGTGACCCAGGGCGTCAACTCCCTGTTCCAGTTCCGCAACCCCAATGCCACGGCAGAGTGTGGTTGCGGCGAAAGTTTCACCGTCGCCTGATCAACGAATCAGCGCCAGCCAGTCAAGACGAGGTCATTCAGGGCATGCAAGAACGGGAAGTGGTTCTGACCAAACGCGAGGTGGAAGCCCGCCTGGTCCCCGCGGGCACGGAAATCATGATTCCGGCAGACACCTTTGTGACCATCACCCAGTCGTTGGGCGGCAGCTTTACCGTGGCGGTCAATGGCAACCTGGCCCGGATTGAGGGCCATGACGCCGACGCCCTTGGCAAGCAGCCGCTGGAAAGCAGCTTCGAAACGCCGGAAGATGGCAGTGTCAACGAGAATCAGGTGTGGGAAGCCTTGCGCAGCTGCTACGACCCGGAAATTCCGGTCAATGTCGTAGAGCTGGGGCTGATCTATGAGTGCAAAGTGATGAACGGCACGCCGGAAGGCAACCAGGTCCACGTTCTGATGACGTTGACGGCCGCTGGCTGCGGCATGGGTCCGGTGATCACCGACGACGTCAGACGCAAGCTGGAATACGTACCCAATGTGGACAAAGTCACCGTCGAACTGACCTTTGATCCGCCCTGGAACAACGATATGCTGAGTGACGAAGCCAAGTTAGAACTGGGAATGCTGTAAATGACCGCCACCGAAGATCAGTTTCGCAACAACCCGCTGGGCAAGGACGTTACCCTGGACGACGTGTTCGATGCCTTTGAGTTCCTCGACGACTGGGAAGAGCGGTACGCCTACATCATTGACCTCGGCAAGCAGTTGCCGGCGTTTCCTGATAACGAACGTACCGAGGAAAACTACGTCCATGGCTGTCAGAGCCAGGTGTGGCTGACCCACTTCCAGGACGAGTGCGACAGCAAGCTGTACCTGATGATCGACTCCGACGCCATGATCGTCCGTGGTCTGGCGGCAATTATCCTGGTTGCCCTGAATGGCAAGACACCCCGCGACCTGCTGACCACCGACATCGATGAACTGTTCGAGCGGCTGGACCTGTTCCGCCACATCTCCCCGACCCGCGGCAACGGCCTGCGCGCCATGGTGGGCAAGATTCGCGACATTGCCGCCCAGCAAGTCGCCTGACGGGAGCGCGCCGGACAACGTGTTCTCTGCTGCCGGCGCAACGACTTCCTGTTACCAGATGATCGCCATATCGCCGCGCTGAATATTGACCAGCGCGCCGGTTACCGGCATGTCCCCGTTACTGAAGTCCGGATGAACACTGTTAAGCGTAACACTGGCGTGGCTGTCCCGCAGTTCCGGAGCCGCGCCCGGGGCATCGAAGTAACGGGAGCTGCGATAGAGATCAAGCTCGTCACCCGGGCGTAATCCGGCCGTCGCCCCCGCAGCCAGCGTCACCCGCTTTCCCTCAACCCTTGCCACCCGGGTAATGAATGGCTGACAACGAATGGCGTCGGTGATCGCCAGGGTCATCTCATCCAGGCTCGCACTCACAGCCTGGCCGTAATCGCTCTGCCAGAAACCTGCGGACCCAAAACTGTCCGATTCACCGGCACGAATATCCCAGGTACCGGCAGTGCTGAAGCGTTGCTGGTATACCGGCGAGCCACTGAACCCATCGAAGACCATCATGTCCACCACCAACCGGCGCTCACGATTGGCAAAGCCCAGTCCACGCTGCATCCGGTCGAGAACGGACGAGCCCCAGGCCGACGGATCCTCAACCGCAAGGCTACGTATCACACCGGTCACCACAAACTGAGCATCGAGGTCACGGGCGAGCCCCACTACATTACTGAGCCGGTTGTCGAACGCCTGAGAGGTCGGAGCATTGGCAACATCGTGGAACGGGTGTATCGACGAAGCGCCCAGCACCTGCAGACGCCCCCCCTGCTGCAATCGGCTACGCAGCTGTTGCGGCAAGGCCTGGCCGGCATCGTCAATATGCCCAAGCACAGCCTGCTCCGGGTGCTGGAGCGGGAAACCGGTAATCGCCACTCGCTTCTTCAGACCTGCGGCAGCGCCCGCCTCACAACTGGCACTTTCCGACATATCGGCCTGCAGAATGATCCGCAGCATATTACCCACCTGCTGCTCGCTGATCACCCGCACATCCCGCGCTTTTGCCGTCGCTGAGACCGTCAGCCGGGAGTCCGTCACTACGCCATTGTTCAGAGTATCGGAACTGTTGATCCGGGCCTCATACTGTAACGCAACATCCCGTAATGCAGACTCCCTCGCCGCCGCCCGCGCGCGGTCAAGATCGCCGTTCTGGATAACACCATGACCGACACCTTCCAGCACCACGGCATGCCCACCAGCAGGCAGCACGAATGCCATCAGCGCAAACACCACAGCTTTGGCCAGGGCCTTGGTTCCGATCCGTTTCATAGCGGCACTCAATCCAGATAGTACAGGGAATCGACGCTGCGACTGTGAACGTCGCCGGCACTGTCATTACCGGTTGGCATTGGTATCGGACACCGGGTCTGCACCTCGCGCTCCTCCACCACAGAGACACAGGCACGGAACCGAGGTTCCAGCTTCAGTTCCATCACCGTTTCCACAACGCCGTCACTGTGCTCGTTGACCGCCACCATTTTGGCGCCACGAATGTAACTGTCGACATAGGAGCGGAAATTGTCGTTATTGAGGACAAAATCATTCACCGTGGAACTGCCGAAAATCACCGTGCCGTACACCCGCTCAGCCAGATTGCGGTAGGCATCCAGCTGTGAGGCGCGTCGGGCCAGCAGGCGTTTGCGGGTATCCAGGCGATCATTGGCATCCGCGTAGGTACCAAAACCACTGACCCGCACCACAATCGGATCAAACCGCCGGTCATCCAACCCGCTCTGCTCCGACTGGCTCTGCTGCCAGGACGAACACCCCGCCAGTACGGCTACCAGCAACAGCGAAACCCATCGCACCATCATGCTCATTCTCCAGTAAATCGTCATTCCCGGAATCCCATGAAAATTTCGCGCCAACCTCGATAACTAATTGATTACCCTAGACACGCGCAATAAAACAATCGCACCGACGACACGGGCGGCAATAATTCACCGCTTTTTACATTCAACCAACATTCGGTTACCGCAAAGACCGTGATGGTTCGGCCTATCTGCAATAACCTGTCATGAAAAAAGTGGCAGGGTTATTGAACCCCTGGCCCGATAAAAACGTCATGCTTACCCCATAATGAAGAACTCCCGGTTAATGAAGGAGCCAGTATCACGATGACTCACCCGCACTTTTCTCGCCTTGCCCTGGCGGTCGGACTGGCTGTTGCCAGTACCTCGACCTTCGCAAGCCCCCAGAATTTTCAGTCGGCCCGCTCGTTTGCCATGGGCGGCACCGGTGTTGCGATTGCGCATCCGGCGTCATCCGGTTTCGCCAACCCGGCGATGCTGGCATCCGGTCAGCACGAATGGGCGGATGACTTTGGCCTGATCCTACCCTCGGTCAACGCCCGCTTCGCCGATGAAGAAGAAACCATCAACCAGATCGATGATATCCAGGACACCGTTGACCGCGCCAACGCTGCCATCAACCGGCTGGACACGCCCGCAGCCCAGGCTGAGGCTGGCACCCTGCGCCAGCAGCTGCAGGACATCGACAAGGATACCGTTCGAATTGACGTCGGCCTGGGACTGGCACTGGCGGTACCAATCGATGCCGTATCTATTGGTGTTCACACCGTCGGCAATCTGCAGGCATCTGTGCGCGGTGAATACGACAACGCTGATGATGTCGAACTGGCTAAGCTCGAAGCCGGCGATCTGACCGCAGATGTCAATAACCTGCAATCCCGGGCCCGGGTACTGGCCTCGTCCGTTGCCGAGCTCGGTGTCAGCTTTGCCCGTAACTTCGAGCTGCAGGATGGCCGCAGCGTCCAGCTGGGCATTACGCCGAAATACATGCAACTGATGACCTATCAGTACACCGAAAGCGTGTCTGGGTTTGACGACGGCAACTACGACGACGACCAGTACGAAACGGACGAAAGTGGTTTCAACCTGGATCTCGGCGCCGCCGTGACCTTTGGCGAGAATAACGAGTGGAACGCCGGTGTCGCGATCAAGAACCTGATTCCAATGGACCTGGATTCCGCCGTCAGCAGCGACCCCAGCAAGATGGAAAGCCAGCACACACTGGAAGTTGACCCACGGGTGACGGTCGGCGTTGCTCATAACGCCGAATTCCATGTTCTCACCGCTGAACTCGACCTGACCGAACAAAAAGGCTTTGGTTACGCCGACGACACCCAGTGGCTGGCCGTGGGCGCTGAGTTTGATGCCTGGCGTTATGCCCAGATCCGCGGCGGTATTCGCCACAACCTGGCCAGCAACAACGACAACGCGGGCATCGAAGAGGATACCCAGCTGACCGCAGGTATTGGTCTGAGCCCATTCGGTGCCCGCCTCGATATTTCGGCACTGTTCAGCGACGCTGAACTTGGCGCCGCCATCGAGTTTGGTGCCGCGTTCTGACGCGCCCCCCGACCCGCAAGCCCGCGCCGTATTCAACGCCGCGGGCTTTTTTTCGCGCCGCCGTTTGCCCTTTCACCCCCTCCCCCCGATAATCATCGTCACATTTACCAAAGGGAGCCCGAACTGAGCATGAAATGCTATCTCGTCGGTGGTGCAGTCCGTGATGAGCTGCTCGGCTTGTCGGTCAAAGACCGGGACTGGGTGGTGGTAGGAGCCACGCCCGAAGAGATGCTGGCTCAGGGCTTTCGGCAGGTTGGCGCGGATTTCCCGGTATTCCTCCACCCCGACAGTAACGAGGAATACGCCCTCGCCCGCACCGAACGCAAGCAGGGGCATGGCTATCATGGCTTTACCGTCTACAGTGCCCCCGATGTCACTCTGGAGGACGACCTGCGCCGCCGTGACCTCACCGTCAATGCCATGGCCCGGGATGAGACCGGCGCGCTGGTGGACCCGTTCGATGGCCAGTCCGACCTCAGTGCCAGACGTCTTCGCCATGTGTCACCCGCCTTTGCCGAGGATCCCCTTCGCATTCTGAGGACAGCCCGCTTTGCCGCCCGCTTTGCCCCGCTTGGGTTTCGGGTTGCCGACGACACCCTGGCCCTGATGCAGGACATGGTCAAGGCCGGCGAAGTCGATCACCTGGTCCCGGAACGGGTCTGGCAGGAACTGCAACGGGCGCTCCATGAACAGTCACCCACTACCTTTTTCAGCGTTCTGCAACAGACCGGGGCGCTCTCCGTACTGATTCCTGAACTCGCAGAAGCTGCAGCCTTCAAGCACGCCCTCACCGCACTGGAATGCATTCATCACAGGGATGGCGGCACCGATGCCCGCTACGCGGCTCTGCTGTCTGGCTTGTCCGAGGCCAATATTCTGGCCCGCACTCGCGCCATGAAAGCTCCGAACGACTGTCGCGATCTGGCTACCCTCACGGGTCGCCTGACGCCGGTGCTGACTAATCTGATCAGCCATCGCACCCCCGAAACCTGCTTGCAGTTTTTGGAACAGGCCGATGCCTGGCGCAAACCCGAACGTTTCAGCCGCTTGCTGCTGGTCCTCGGCTGCTGCCCTGACCAGAGTCCGGAGCGGGCAGAGCTGCTGGCGCAACTGCAGCAAGCCCAGGAAGCAACCGCTGTTGTCGACAGCCGCGAACTGATGGCGCAAGGACACAAGGGCAAAGCCCTCGGCGCAGCCATTCGCAACGAACGTCTGCACCGTCTCCAGACACTCCTTAACCGCTGACAGGAAATTCGCCGTGCCAGAGCAAGCCCCCGTCGTCCTTATCACCGGTGCCGCCCACAGGCTGGGAGCCGCCACCGCCCTGCGCCTGCACCAACACGGTTGGCGGGTACTGATTCACCATCGCTCGCGACCGCAACAGGCGGCGACGCTGGCCGCACGCATGAATCAGGACCGCCCGGACTCAGCGCGGGTTTTGCAGGCCGACCTCGCCCTTGCGGATGCAGTGACCCGACTCGGTGAGGAAGCTTATGAGGCCTGGGGCAGACTTGACGCCCTGGTCAACAACGCCTCAGCCTTTTACCCGACAGCCACCTGCAGCGCGACCCAAACTGACTGGGCAACACTGATGGACACCAACCTGCGGGCGCCCTTTTTTCTGGTACAGGCGTGTCTGCCCGCCCTGGCCACCCGCGGTGGCTGCATCGTCAATCTGATCGATATCTACAGCGAACGACCACTGGCAGACCACCCGCTGTACTGTGCCAGCAAAGCGGGCCTCGCGGCCCTGACCAAGGCCTGGGCGAAGGAACTTGCGCCTCAGGTCCGGGTCAATGGAGTATCTCCCGGCGCCATTCTGTGGCCTGAGGGCGATGCCGCCGTCAACGAGGACTATCAGCAATCCATTCTGGACAAGACCCCCCTCGCACGGACCGGCAGCCCGGACGACATTGCCAGAACCGTGACGTTCCTGATCTGCGACGCTCCGTTCATGACCGGGCAGATTCTGGCAGTCGATGGCGGCCGCAGCCTGAATATGTGACAGCCGGGCGAACGAGTGTCATTTTGGCCAGCCGCCTGCTTTCGGCTACAATGCCACCAGCAAAACTTTCGGCGGGGCAACATCCGGCTGCCCACACCAAGCCCTCTCTCACCCCTTTTGGAGACTAACCATGCAAGATGTAGTGATTGTTGCCGCCAAACGAACAGCCATTGGCGCATTCGGTGGTTCCCTGTCCAGCCTGCGCGCGGACCAGTTGGGTAGTGAGGTAATCAAGGCACTGCTGGCAGAGTCCGGCGTTGCCGCTGATCAGATTGATGAAGTCATTCTCGGCCAGGTGCTGACCGCCGGCTGCGGCCAGAATCCGGCTCGCCAGAGCGCCATTCACGCCGGGCTGCCCACGTCAGTACCGGCGATGACCATCAACAAGGTGTGCGGCTCCGGACTGAAAGCCGTGCAGATGGCGGTACAAGCCATCCGCAATGGCGATGCCAGCATGATCATTGCCGGTGGACAGGAAAGCATGAGCCTGTCGGCTCACGTTGTCCCTAATAGCCGGAACGGCCAGCGCATGGGCAACTGGACCATGATCGACACCATGGTCAACGATGGCCTTTGGGATGCGTTCAATGACTACCACATGGGCATCACCGCCGAGAATATCGTCGAAAAATACGGCTTCAGCCGCGAAGAACAGGACGCCTTTGCCGCCGCATCCCAGCAAAAAGCCGTTGCCGCACAGCAGGCGGGGCACTTTGACGACCAGATTGTGCCGGTCACCATTCCCCAGCGCAAAGGCGACCCCGTAGTCGTCGACCGCGATGAGAACCCCCGTGACGGCGTCACCGCCGACAGCCTTGGCAAGCTGCGTCCCGCGTTCAAGAAGGACGGCACGGTCACTGCCGGCAACGCCTCCTCTCTGAACGACGGCGCCGCGGCCGTGCTGGTGTGCAGTGCCGAGAAAGCCCAGCAGCTGGGCCTGACCCCGCTGGTCACCATCCGCGCACAAGCCAATGCCGGCGTCGATCCCACCATCATGGGCACCGGTCCGATCCCGGCCAGCCAGCGCTGCCTGGAGCGTGCCGGCTGGAGCGTTGGTGACCTCGACCTGATCGAAGCCAACGAAGCCTTTGCCGCCCAGGCCATGTCCGTAAACCGCGATCTCGGCTGGGATACTGACAAGGTCAATGTTAACGGTGGCGCGATTGCCCTGGGCCACCCGATCGGTGCCTCTGGTTGCCGCATCCTGGTGTCGCTGATTCACGAAATGATCCGGCGGGATGCCCACAAGGGCCTGGCCACGCTGTGCATCGGTGGCGGTATGGGCGTGGCACTGGCCGTGGAACGGTAAGACCCCATTCCCATGCCCATCCTTAACGTGGTGCTCTACGAGCCGGAGATACCGCCCAACACGGGCAACATCATCCGGCTCTGCGCCAATACCGGCTGCAGACTGCATCTGATCGAACCCCTGGGCTTCAGCCTGGAGGACAAACAGATGCGTCGCGCCGGGCTGGACTACAGCGAGTATGCGACGGTCAAAGTCCATCCCGACTTTCCGTCGTTTCTGGCGTGCGAACGTCCACAGAGACTGTTCGGACTGACCACCAAAGGTCAGGCTCATTACCACCAGGTTCAGTACCAGCAGGGTGATTACCTGATGTTTGGCCCGGAAACCCGTGGACTACCCGATCAGGTTCGGGCTGAATTGCCGACTTCCCACCTACTAAGGGTACCGATGCAGCCGAACAGCCGAAGCCTCAACCTGTCCAATACCGTCGCCTTGGTAGTTTATGAAGCCTGGCGCCAGCTCGACTTTGCAGGGGCGCAATGAAATGGCGGCAGCCATGATCAACAAGCTGATCGCTCCGATTACCCTGCTGGCAATCACATTCTCTGTGCCTATTGCCCAAGCCGCGCCGAAATCACCGGATATCCGTCTTATCGCATCCCCGCCGGAAAGCTCGGACTTTTCCATTGCCCTCGGGCAACAGCTCATCCGGGCTATCTATCAGCAGTGCGGCCTGACAGTCGAGTTCCTTGAGGCACCTCCGGCCCGCTCGGTCACGCTTGCGGAAACCGGCTGGGCGGATGGTGAGTTGGCGCGCCCCGCTCACTCGGTCAACCCAGACTCGGAACTGGTGCCTCTGGAACCGCCCATCAGCCGACTACAGCTGGTGCCGATCTATCTAGACCCAGCCATACCCCACGAGCATTCCCTCGACGCCGCCGACCGTATCGGTTACATCAATGGTTACCGGCTGGCCCCGCAACTGTTGCCTGCCGGCAAACAGGGACTGGCAGCCCACAGCACTGAACAATTGCTGAGATTGTTGGAAATGGGTCGAATCGATGCTGGCGTCACTCTTGGCTGGGACGCCCAGCGAGCGGCTGCGGTAAACCCCAAACTGATGATTGGCGCGCCCATTCTCGACTCCCCGGTTTACCACTATATCCACAACTCCCGCCTGAAGGATGCTCCGTGCCTGTCTCTCGCCTTGCAGGGCCTCAAAGATTCGGGCTATGTCGATCGTCTCAACAATGAGGCCATCAGCGCCCCCCAACAGCCCTCAACAGAACCGCTCGTCACGTCGGATCCGGCTGAACCATTGAAATAAACGAGAAAATAAACAGGCGAGTGTTCACGAGGGTACTTCAGGAGAGATCACCCTGAACGGGCAAAATCGGGAAGGGTAGAGAACTCCCTGAACAGCCTTGAAGGCGTCGGCTGTTCAGGGGTATCAATTCAGTGCGCCTGACCTTCGGCAGCTTCGGCCTGAGCCTCATCCTGCTTACGCTTGAGCGCCTGCGCATAGATCGCATCGAAGTTGACCGGCGCCAGCATCAGGGCCGGGAAGCTGCCCTTGCCAACCACGCCATCGATGGCTTCACGGGCGTAGGGGAACAGGATGTTCGGGCAGTAGGCACCCAGCATCTGACCCAGTTGCGGACCTTCAAAACCCTGCACCATGAAGACACCGGCCTGCTGGATCTCGACCAGGTAAGCGACCTTGTCACCCACCTTGGTGGTCACAGTCAGCGACAGAACAACTTCGTACTGATTATCGCTGATCTTGCTGTGAGAGGTATTCAGGTCCAGGTTTACCTGCGGCTTCCACTGCTCCTGGAAAACGGCCGGGGAATTTGGGGACTCGAAAGAGAGATCCTTGACGTAGATGCGCTGGAGGGCGAACTGGGGTTGGTTTGCATTTTGGGCGCCGGCGGCGGCCTGCGGGTTATCAGCCATGTTCAATCCTTTCGATCTCTATGGGGGCCATAATGCCCGTTATTGTCTCTGTGTTGACGGCCCGGTGCTTCCATCCGGTCCGTCGCAGTCCGGTTTAGCTCAGCCCAGTTTAGCGACTGGCACTGCTCGCTGATGTGAAACAGTGCGGCAGTTTGGCCACCAATTCAAGGGCAATGGGTTCAACCATCCCCTTCACTCGCCATGGCCGGTGTTATTTCTTGACCAGCGGCAGGTTGTTGGCCTTCCAGTCAGCAATACCACCATTGAGCCGAACAACATTTTCAAAGCCCTGTTCGTTCAAAGCCTTAACCGCCATCGCCGCATGCTGCCCCATCTTGTCGACCACGACAATCTGCTTGCCTTCATGCTTCTTGAGTTCAGCCGCACGTTCCTTCACGGAGCTCAGCGGAATATGAACGGAGCCGGTGATACGGCCATCGTTAAACTCCTTGCGCTCACGAATGTCAACAACCACCGCTTCATCACGATTAAGCAGGGCAATCACCCCCTGAGCCGACAACTTCTGCCCACCACGGCGAGATTCCAGCAAAAACAGAGCGGCCAGCAGAGCCACAAAGGCCGACACCAGAACGTAGTGATTGACTACAAATTCGAACAACCTGTCCATGAACACACCCTGCAGATTAATTTGGCCGGGAATTATACACACCCACCGGCAATGACAGAAGGCACGCCGCGTAGCCTGACCGACGCAAAACGGGTAGAATCAGCGATCCTGTTTTCCAACTCGATAACCATACCGGATCAAGTGATGACTGTGACGCGCAAGCCGACTGCACTGATTATTCTGGATGGCTGGGGCCACCGGGACCCGGCTGAAGATAACGCCATCAGCAATGCCAGTACGCCCTATTGGGACAAGCTCTGGCAGCAGCAGCCAAAAACCCTGATCAACACCTCCGGGATGTTTGTCGGCCTGCCCCAGGGGCAGATGGGCAACTCTGAAGTCGGCCACATGAACCTCGGCGCCGGCCGCATTGTGTACCAGAGCCTGACCCGCATTGACAAAGAACTGGAAGACGGCGATTTCGCTCGCAACCCGACCCTGTGCCAGGCCATCGACAAGGCCGTCAGTGCGGGACGGGCAGTGCATCTGCTAGGTCTGCTCTCGCCCGGCGGCGTACACAGTCACGAAGATCACATCCTGGCCGCTGCGGAACTGGCCGCCAGCCGTGGCGCCAAAGAAGTTTATATCCATGCATTCCTTGATGGCCGCGACATGCCCCCGCGCAGCGCCCAGCCGTCGCTGGAAAAAGCAGCCGCAAAACTGAAGTCTCTCGGCGTCGGTCGGGTCGCGTCCATCGTCGGCCGTTACTACGCCATGGACCGGGACAACCGCTGGGATCGTGTTGAAGCCGCCTACAACCTGATGACCCTGGGCGATGCCGAATTCACCGCCACCAATCCGATGAGCGCCCTCGAGCAGGCCTATGAGCGGGGCGAAAACGACGAATTCGTCAAGCCGACCCGTATTTGCGAACCCGGCGACAGCGACGGCACCATCAACGAAGGCGATGCGGTTCTGTTCATGAATTTCCGTGCCGACCGCGCCCGCGAAATGACCCGGGCCTTTGTCGATGCCGGCTTCGACGGCTTCCAACGCCGCAAGCACCCGGAACTGGCTGACTTCGTCATGCTGACCGAGTATGCCGCTGACATCAAAACCGCCTGCGCCTATCCACCGGAGAAGCTCTCCAATGGCCTCGGCGAAGTCATGGCCAAGCTGGGCAAGACCCAACTGCGTATCTCCGAAACCGAGAAATACGCCCACGTGACGTTCTTCTTCAATGGCGGCCTCGAAACTCCGTTTGAGGGCGAAGAGCGCATCCTGGTCCCCTCCCCCAAAGTGGCCACCTACGATCTGCAGCCGGAAATGAGCGCTCCGGAAGTCACCGACAAACTGGTGGAGGCGATCAAGAGCGGCAAGTACGACCTCGTCGTGTGCAACTACGCCAACGGCGACATGGTTGGCCATACCGGCAAGCTCGAAGCCGCCATCAAGGCGGCCGAATGCCTTGACCAGTGTGTGCAGCGCGTCGCCGAAGCGCTCGAGGAAGTGGGCGGCCAGGGCCTGATCACCGCCGACCACGGCAACTGCGAACAGATGACCGACCCCAGTTCCGGCCAGGTCCACACCGCCCATACCATTGGCCCGGTTCCCCTGGTCTATGTCGGCCCACGCAAACTGAAGCTTCAGGATGATGGCGCGCTCAGTGATGTGGCGCCGTCCCTGCTGGCGTTGATGGATCTGGAACAACCCGAGGAAATGACCGGCCACAGCCTGGTCATCCCCCAGTAAGCCGCTGCCAGTCGTTGGTTCGCGGCCAGTGCGCTTTATCGCCCACACCATCACCCCCGGGATCTCCGCTGGCCTGCGCCAGCGGTTTCCCGGCGGTAGCCGTACGATCCTCCCATTTGTGCTCACTGCCCTCCTGCTGCTGGCGAACCCGGCCCTGGCAGGGAATGACGTCTCACCCCAGCAAATCCGCGAACTCAAGGAACAGATCGCCGAGATCGATGACTGGCTGAAGGATGCCGAAGAGGAACGCTCTGATCTGGAGCAGACCCTGGTGCAGACCGAACAGCAGATCAGTCGGGCCACCCGGGAGCGGCGCGAACTGCGCCAGCAGATCACCGAACAGCGTACTCGCCTGTCCGAACTCACTAACCAGCAGGCCGAACTCACTGCCACCCTGAATCGTCAGCGCGACAGCCTGCGTCAGCAGATCCGGGCCGCCTGGATGGCCGGAGACACACCGGCCATCAAGGTACTCCTCAACGAAGTGGACCCGGAAAACGTGTCCCGTACCATGACCTACTACGAATACCTGAGTCAGGACACCGTACAGCGCCTGGAGGCCTTCCAGACCAGCCTGAGAGCCCTTCAGGAAACCCGCCAACAGGTCAGTGCCACCCAATTGAGGTTGTCGAAACTGGAACAGGACGTCGCCCAGCGCCAGCAGACGCTTGAGTCCTCAAAGGCCGAGCGCGAACGCACGCTGACAGCCTTGCGCTCGGATATCCGTGGCCGGCAAAACCAGCGGGAGACCCTCGAGGCCGACCGGGTCCGGCTGGAAAAACTGCTGCAGGAAGTAGAAGCCGCCATTGCCAACATCCCGACGCCGAACGAATCACAGCCGTTCCGTTCACTGCGCTCCAAACTGCCCTGGCCCAGCCAGGGCAGCGTAGCCCGTAATTACGGTGAAAGCCTTGCCCAAGGCCGACTCCAGCAAAACGGCATCCTGCTGACCACCAACAACGACGCCGAGGTCAAGGCGGTGCATTATGGCCGGGTGGTGTTCGCAAACTGGTTGCGCGGGTTTGGCTTGCTCACGATCGTCGACCATGGCGATGGCTTTATGAGCCTGTACGGTCACAGCAGCAGTCTGCTGACCTCACCGGGGGACTGGGTTACCGCCGGGCAGACCATCGCCATCGCCGGACAGACCGGGGGAACCGACCGGCCCTCGGTGTATTTCGAGATCCGCCACAACGGCGCCCCACAGAACCCCAACCGCTGGCTGGCACGCCGCTGACCCTCCATTACCCCTGAGGCAGGGGCCGAGCGTCAGGGCTGACAAAGTGGTGCCAGACCGCCATACTGTCGGCAAGCATCGGATTTCCCTGGCGATCCAGGGCTCGACATTCATTCGGAACGCAGCACTCAGAATAACAGGACAGGTGAATGGGAACGGCACGCAGTAAACACCCCGGTAAAGGCTTCCGCACATTGCTCGGCGCAGCCTGTTTGATGACCCTTCCCGGCCTGGCCCTGAGCCAGGATACTTCCAGCGATGAAGAGATTCTGCGCGAGGGTGCCAATACCGGTCCCAAGATGCAACTGCGGTTACCCGACCCGGAACTCCAGCTGCCTCTGGACGATCTGAGAAAGTTCACTGAGGTGTTCAGCCGGATCAAGGAGGCCTACGTTGAGGAAGTCGACGACCGGCAACTTCTGGAAAGCGCCATCAAGGGCATGCTGGCCGATCTTGACCCCCACTCCACCTATCTGGCTCCGCAGGAGTACGAGGAGCTGGAAGAGAGCACCACCGGCGAATTCGGCGGCCTCGGCATTGAGGTGGGCATGGAAGATGGCTTCGTCAAGGTCATTGCCCCTATCGATGACACCCCGGCCCACAAGGCTGGCGTTCAGGCCGGCGATCTGATCATCAAGCTCGGGGACCAGCCGGTAAAAGGACTGTCGCTGGAAGAGGCCGTCACCCTGATGCGCGGCGAACCCGGCACCATCCTGACCCTGACGATCATGCGCCAGAGCGAGAGCGCTCCCATCGAGATCGACGTCGAACGTGACATCATCAAAGTCACCAGCGTTAAATCCCGCCTGCTGGAAAACGGGTACGGCTATGTCCGTATCACCCAGTTCCAGGCCGAGACCGGCAGCGAGTTCAGCGCCGCCATCGAAAACCTGATGGCCGAAAATGATGGCACCCTGGACGGTCTGATCCTTGACGTTCGCAACAACCCAGGCGGCATCCTGCAGGCCTCTGTAGAGGCTGCCGATGCCCTGCTGGATGAAGGCCTCGTGGTCTATACCGAAGGCCGCATCCCGAGTTCACGGCTACGCTTCAGCGCCACCCCGGGTGACATCACCAACGGCACCCCGGTGGTGGTCCTGATTAATGGAGGCTCCGCCTCTGCATCGGAGATTCTCGCCGGTGCCCTGCAGGATCATGGCCGCGCGGTCATCATGGGCACCCAATCGTTTGGCAAAGGCTCGGTTCAGACAGTGATTCCGCTGGATGAAACCCACGCCATCAAGATGACCACTGCCCGATATTTCACTCCGGACGGTCGCTCCATCCAGGCGCGAGGCATCCGCCCTGATATCGAAGTACGACCGGCACAGCTGACCGAGTTCGACGGCCAGCCCTTCTTTACCGAAGCTGACCTGAGTGGCCACCTGGAAAATGGCGACGCCGAGGAATCCCGGGCCGCCGATCGCAGCAGTGCCGACGATCAGCGTTCAGCAATCGATCTGGATTTCCAGCTGCGCTCGGCACTGAATCTGTTGAAAGGACTGACCATCCTCGGCCAGCAACAGCGCGGGGGCGATCAGGAATAATGCGCCACCGTTTACTTCTGGCCGCAGCCCTGCTGGCTCCGATGCTGGGCTGGTGCGACGACAACGTCGACAGCCACCAGGGACTGCCGCCCACGATCGCCATTATTATTGATGACATGGGTCACAATCGCGTAGAAGGGGAACGGCTGATCGCCCTTGACCAGCCCCTGACCCTGGCATTCCTGCCGTATCGGCGTTTTACCCAGTCCCTCGCTGAACAGGCCCACCGGAACAACAAGGAGATCATCCTCCACGCGCCCATGGCCAACACCCACAACTTTGGCTTGGGCCCTGGCGGGCTGACCAGTGACATGGGGCGCAGCGATACCATTCAGACCCTGCGGCGGGCCTTGCAATCCATTCCCCACGTCAGCGGCGTCAACAACCATATGGGCAGTTTGCTGACCCAGCGCATGGAACCGATGGAATGGGTGATGTCGGAACTGCATCAGTATCCGCTGTACTTTGTCGACAGCCGCACCATTGCCAGCTCCATTGCCGCTGACGTTGCCCGGGCCTACCAGATTCCGGCGCTTACCCGAGATGTCTTCCTTGATCACGAGCAGACCGAAGCGTTTGTCGACCAACAGTTCCAGCTCCTGATACGCCTTGCCCGGGAGAATGGCACGGCGATCGCCATTGGCCACCCTCACACCGTAACTGTCGACTATCTGGAGAAACATCTGCCGCAACTCGACGAACAGGGCATCGCCGTTGCCACGGTCAGCGGCATCTGGGCACTAAGAAACAACAATCGGGAGATGTTTGCCGAAGGCGAGAAGCGGGCCATTAACCCCATGCTTGCCCGGACTGCGGAAGAATAGGCAGAAGCTCAGCGCCAGCGAATTCACGACCGCTGAGACTTGGGTTTGTTGAATCCCGAAGGTCCGGGATTCAACAAAGGCCGGACTAGCCCGGCCTCACATCTTCATCCATGAAGATTTCTTCTGGCCTTAGATATTGGCCATGCCACCATCCAGCAGCACACTCTCGCCCAGCATGTAAGCTGAGTCATCACTCGCCATGTACAAAACGGTCTTTGCAACTTCGTCAGCCTGCCCCAAACGTGCAGCGGGCACCTGCTTCAAGAGTTGACCGGCCCACTCGGACACCGCTTCCTCAGACATGCCGAGCTTGCCGTAGATAGGGGTTTCGATCAGGCCCGGGCTGATGCTGTTGACGCGAATGCCGCGGCCTGCAAATTCTGCAGACAGGGTACGGGCCAGGGAACGAACCGCCGCCTTAGTGGCAGCATAGACGCTCATACCGGCAACGCCCTTCTCAATCATGGTGGTCGACGTGATGACGACGCTGGACGGATTGTTGAGAATCGGCAGCACGCTCTGAATGGAATAGATAACGCCTTTAAAGTTCACATCAATCTGATTGTTGATGTTGTCTTCGTTCACGTCGGAGAACGGCATTGGGCAAGCAATACCGGCGTTGGCAAACAGCACGTCGAGCTTGCCAAACCGGTCCTTGATCTCTTGAGCGACCCGCACCATGTCCGCGTGTGAAGAGACGTCGGCCTGAATCGCAACGGCGCGCCCACCGAGGCTCTCAGCCGCGCTTTTCACCCGCTCTCCATTCTGGCCGGTAATCACCACATTGGCCCCTTCGTCCAGGAAGAGCTTGGCGGTTGCGTAGCCAATGCCCGTTGTGCCACCGGTGATCAATGCTGTTTTACCTGCAAGTTTGCTCATTATAAAAATCCTTTTTCGTTCATGCTTCAAGACGGATATAAATTTGATTATCTGTTGTCGACCAGATTACTGTACCGACCGGTACAGAATTTAGAGCGTGCTATACTCCCTGTCAATAAAATTGTGAGAAACCGAGAGCGGACATGTCCCTGGAACGTGGTAGGCCCCGAAGTTTTAACGAAGAAGCGGTACTGGATGCTGCCCTCCAGGTGTTCTGGAGACACGGCTTTCAGAGCGCCTCATTGAGTGAACTGACCAAGGCGACCAAGCTGAACAAACCGAGTCTCTACGGCGCTTTCGGCGACAAGAAATCTCTATACCTGAAAGTCCTGCAGCGATACCTGAACATGCTGGTAGAGAGCCATGGCGCAGAGCTGGACACTGAGAAAGACAGTAAGAAAGCGATAGAGGGCTACCTGCGGTCCATTGCCCGGATGCTCACCAGCCCCGTACTGCCTGGCGGCTGTTTCATCATCACAGGCACTGCGGATATCGGCGGTACCATTGTGCCGAAAGAAATTGAAGAGGCACTCAAAGAGGCTTTAAATGGCAGTGAAGCGATACTGGCCGAGCGTCTGCATGAGGCCCAACGCAAAGGAGACCTGCCTGAGAGCGCCGATCCCGAGCGGCTGGCAAAGCTGTTTTTTACCCTGATTGCCGGTCTGGCGGTGCAGGCGAAAAGTGGCGCCGAAGAAGACAAACTCAACAGCATCATTCAAACGGCCATGACGGCCTGGCCAGGCCGTTGATCCCCACCAACCCAGCCTGAACGGTCTTTCCCCTCCCCCGCGATACCGCAATCACCTGCACGATGACTATAGCCTGATCGAGCTATATGCAGGTCTGTGGGTGCCTGCAACAATGCGTCCCGTTCGTACGACTGACCAATAAAACCTAGTTGTAACAGATGGATAGAACATTGACGTTCAATCCTTAACGAGCAAGGAGAGTATATGAGCTTCAAGAAGACAGCGTTCGCCCTGGCACTCGTCGGTCTGGGTCTGGGGTCCACCGCATCGGCTTCAGCCAACCGTGTTACCGGCGGCGAAACCAACGAGCTTTCGGCTTTCGTTGGCGGCAACCAGTGGGGCACAACCATTCTCGGAGACCAGCTGGCGTTCGGTGACGGCTCCTACAGGGCGTTTTCACGTCTGGACGCCAATGGCACTCCAGTCTCCGTTGGCGTCGTCTTCCCGAAAGACACGCTGGAAGGTTTACCGGGGGGGGATGGCGAACCGCCGCACGATGGGAAAACCTGCTACGACCTGGACGGCAATGACATCATTGACCTGCATGCGGAGTGCGTAGGCGGGCACTCAAAGACACTGCACTTTGGCGACAACGCCACCCCATTCAACAGCATTACGATCAACTGGGAACCCCATGGCCACGTCCCCGACGGCGTGTACAACAAGCCGCATTTTGACTTCCACTTCTACACCATGTCGCAGATTGAGCGACGCCAGATAACCCCAGGCCAATGCTTCGGCCTGATGAACTGCGCTCAGGAACAGGAAGCCATCGTACCGGTACCGGAACAGTTTGTTCATCCTGACTATATCAACACCCAGTTGGCCTTCGCCCACATGGGAAATCACTATGTTGATAGTCTAAGCCCCGAGCTGAATGGCGGTGAATACACCCACACCTTCATCCTGGGCGCGTACAACGGGCTCATCACCTTTTACGAACCAATGATTACGCGGGAATTCCTGCTGTCAGAACCCAACAGCTGCTACCCAATCAAACAGCCTGCGGCGTACCAGGAACCCGGTTACTACCCGCAAACCTACTGCATTCGATACAACCCCTGGCTAGAGCACTACAAAGTATCTCTGGAAGGCTTTCAGTACCAGCAGGCCTGGTAAGTACCCAGGCACCATCGTTCCAGCACACGGTGTTCGCTCCCCCCCACCCTGACCAACACCCTCTCGGGAACTCAGCCGTGGTGGAGCGAGTGCGAATCAACATGCATACACGGAGGTAATATGAGTAATCAATACGATGTCATCGTTGTGGGCGGCAGCGTTTCCGGTGCGCCAACCGCAGCATGGCTGGCGAGAAAAGGCTTCAAGGTCCTGGTTGTTGAGAAAGCGAGCTTTCCCCGCGACGCCAATTCCACCCATTTTATCTGGCCCCGCGGCATGTCCTACCTGAACCGACTTGGGGTGGCCGACAAAATCCTGGAGCAGACACCCCACTTCAAGCAGATGGAAATCAACATTGAGGGGATTCGTCTGCATGGCGGCGTTCCGTCCCAGGCCATTCGTGACCGCTTTATTGCCCTTCACGGCGATGACCATGGCGTTGTTGACTATTACGCGGGCCCCCGCCGTTTTTTTCTTGACGAAGTATTGCTCACAGAAGCCCGAGCCTCCGGTGCAGACGTCAGGGAATCGACCCGGGTGGTGTCACTCATCGAAGAAAATGACGGCGTTGTTGGCATCAAGGCCATCGCGGGCAATGGCGAGGAGTTCGAAGCCCGTGCGCGAGTGGTGATTGGTGCAGACGGCCGGATGTCGCAGTTTGCCAATCACGTGAAAGCGCAGAAAACCGAGGTAAGGGAAAAGTCCACGTTCGCTTACTACGGGTATTTTTCTGGCATCGACAAGCCAGAGCTTTGCATTCACAAACGCGGTCGTTTCGGTACAGCGATTTTCCCAACGATGCAGGACCGGCACCTGGTTCTGGTGTATGGGCCAACAGAGTGGTGGGGCGACTTCAGCAAAGACCCGGAGGCCGGCTTTTTCAGGACCTATGAGTTTGTCGCCCCTGATGTCGCCAAACTGTTGAAGCAGGCTACGCGGGTAGAGCCGTTCAAGGCCATGGGCCGTATGGTCGCGTTCCACCGAGAAAACTGGGGCAAAGGCTGGGCTCTGGTCGGCGATGCCTGCAGCTTCAAAGACCAGTGGACCGCGATGGGGATTACCCATGCCCTGCGGGACGCCGAACTGCTGTCGGCACACCTGGAAAAGTACCTGAACGGCGAGAAAGACTGGGCGTCCGTCATGTCGGAGTACAGCGACATTCGTCTTGCAGACTACGAGGACTACTGGAACCTGGTTTGTGACGGTGCAGAGATGCAGCCCTACACCCGTGAAGAGCTGGAATTCTTCCACAGCATCGAAGGCGATCAGGAGAAGGTTGACCAGTTCATCGGCCAGGTCGGCGACACGATCAGCCTCAAGCACCAGATCCAGCCAGAAAGTCAGGACAATCGCGAACTGCCTGATTTCATCAAGCAGTTTGACAGCCTGGCGCTCGATTACCATCGGAACGCTTTCGCAGATTAAACCGCAGACACGCCCCCCGCGTAACACGTTTTGTCGCGGGGGGCCCAGTCTTTGACAGGAGGTTGTATGCCAGTTGTTGCAGGATGCAGTACATCAAACATAGACGCACCGTCCGGTATCATTCGCCGGAAAGCACCCGGAACCTGCGGGGAATTGGTTCAGGGCGCACTGGATGGGCAGGATTTTCTGGTCAATTGCCCGATCGACCTATATTCCTACGCAACCGTAAAGTCACACCCGGAGCCTGGACTGCACATCGCCAGCCCCGGTAAATTTTCAAAGATCCGCGACACCCTGCTTCTGGCGTCGGAACATCACAGTCTTACGCTCGCTCACCAGCTCAACATCTTCAGCGACATTCCCAGGGGCAAAGGCATGGCCTCCAGCTCGGCGGACATCACCGCCGCGTTGATGGCGGTGACTGACCATTGTGGTGTCGCCATGGACCTGGAGGGTTTCTCAACCATCGTCACGGAAATCGAACCGTCTGATTGCGTGAACTTTCCCGGCATCGCACATCTGAATCATCTGACCGGCAATCTGTTTGAATCGATGCCTGCCCCCAGAGGACTCAAAGTACTGATCGTCGACTGCGGCGGCAGTGTCGATACCATCACCTTCAACCGGGTCCAGGCGCGCAAGGTCTACAAGGCTCACGATTCCTATTTGAGGGATACCGTGTTCACCCTGAAGAAAGGGCTGCATTCCGGGGATCTGGAAGCCGTAGCTTTTGCCGCGACCTGTAGCGCCAAACTGAACCAGAAAATCATGTTCAAGCCACAGTTCGACAAGCTGTTGGAGCTGGCCTTGTCCAGCGGCGCTCTTGGCGTGAACTGCGCCCACAGCGGCACTGTCCTGGGGGTGCTCTACCGGGAAGATGACCAGCTCGACGCCTACCTGAGAACCAGCATATCGAACCAGTTTGACGACGCTCTGGAGATCGTCGGCACATTCAACGTGATCGGAGGTGGTGCTCATGAGTTCGAATAAACACCTGAACATTTTCCAGACGCCGTTTCATAATCCATCGATTTTCCAGATTCGCGACAAAACCCGGTTCGACGGGCAGCTTGTGGACTTTTGCGTGCCGGCAAACTCCTATTTTCCGCCGACAGAGATGGAAGCCCTGATCAACCGGAACATGCATGACATTCTCAAGTACTACCCGGACTATGCGCCGGTGTATCAGGACTGTATTGCCGACCTGTGTGATGCCCCGGCGGAAAATATCGTTGTGGCCAATGGCATCACCGAGATCATCACCATTCTCTGCCGCGAAAGCCGTGGTCCGATTCTGACGTCAGTGCCGACCTTTGGACGCTGGACCGACATTCCACCGGACTTCGACATTCCGGTGTTCTACCTGCAGCGTAAGAAAGAAAATGCCTTCCGGCTCAGCGCAGACGAGGTTATTAGGCGCGCCCGGGAAGTCTCGGCCTCCACGGTGGTCATCAGCAATCCCAATAATCCCACCGGCGCCTGGTTTACCGGCGAGGAAATCCGGGCCATTGCCGAAGCCCTGACCGATGTCGACCACATCCTGATCGATGAATCCTTTATTGAATTTTCCGACCTCGAAAGCGCCGAATCCCTGGCCATGAATTCCGACAACGTCATCGTCGTCAAAAGCATGGGCAAATCCCTGGGCTGGCATGGCATTCGCCTGGGGTATGCGGTTGCCAACACCCTGCAGACAGAGGCGCTGAGGCGTAAAGTGCCCTACTGGAACATCAACGGCCTGGCCGGCTTCGTGCTGAAAAACATGTGGCGATTCAAGGACGAGTACCGGGCAAGCTTTCTGAAGGTCGCCGAGGACCGGGACTATATGTTTGAGCAGCTCCAGAAAGTGCCCGGACTGATAACCTATCCGTCCAAGTGCAACTTCCTGTTCAGCGAACTGCCCAAGGGAGTATCGGGCAAACGCGTTCGCGACCTGCTGCTTGACCATTACGGCCTGGTGGTCCGTGAATGCAGTAACAAGGTGGGATCCACGGAGTACTACCTGCGCAATGTCGTTCGCCGGAAGGAACAAACCGACGCACTGGTGTCCGCACTCACCGACGTATTGACGGCCCTGGACAGGGAGCCTCAGGTACCTGAGGCAGAGGGAGTCGCGGGCTGATAGCTGACTCCCGAGAAAATCCGGATGCCGGGCCTCAACGGCCGCGGCATCCGGTCAGACCTCAATCAGCCCCTGATGCATGGCGATGGCAATAGCATGGCTGCGATTGGAAGCATTCAGCTTTTCGATGGTTCGGCTAACATGGATCTTGACCGTCCAGGGGCTGATGCCAAGTATCATGCCGATTTCCGAATTTGACTTGCCAATGCAGATCCATTCCAGAATTTCCGCCTCCCGCTTGGTCAACAGACTCTGGCCTGGTGCACTGTCAAAGTCGCCAATCTTGGCCAGCGCAAAGTAGAGGTGGGGGGTCACCAACCTCAGCCTGTCCTCAACTTCCTCCGGAAATGCATCCACACCGCCAAACAGAAACAGGCAGGCCTGCTTCCTGTTGAGTTCGGTGACGCCATGCACCGCCAGGTTCCTGATTTTGTGACGCGCCAGGGCGGGCGATGACGAGTGGGAAGAGCTTTCATCGTTCAGCCCGATGTAGAGCGGGCGCTCCTCTCGCACCCACTGCCGGATTTCCGGGCAGGCCTGTGAGGTATTCGGGCCAAGATAGCCAGTTGGAAAGTTGATGTTCAGGGATTGCTTCAGAATAAGGTTCGATAGACAAACGGTACCAAACGCGAACATCGCATGGGGGATCAAACGCTGTAACTGGCCGTAAATCGTACTCCGGAAATCCGGAAGACTGGATACCGTATGGCAGGCCTTAACGAAATCCGATAACGAATGCGAGTCGTTACTTTCCATGTAGCTTCCTCAATCATTAAGACGCCAGCTCCGGTTGGATCCTGAACAGCAAGCCGATGAAGCAAGCGTTCATTCAGGAGTGCAAGAAAGGTCACAACGGTTGATCCCCGTAGCGCTCTCGGCTTGCCTGTACGGAACTGGGGGTTGTCTGGAGGATGTCTTATAGCGGCACTGGGCCGCTATTCAGGCTTAGCAATCCGTGCTAAATGCAACCTGAGAGAAGTCAGCGACAATTATGTACTGACCGGTAAATAATATTGAAGCCACTTGGCGGACGTCAAGCGTGTACAGTGAATTGATTCCTAATATTACCAAGATGCAACCATTCTTATGCCGCAGGGCGTCACGTCTCCGCATGTTTCGCCCTGTTTTCAGTCCAAAAAGACCGCCTATCTCCGGAACGTCGCGCCAGGGCCTCAACGAGCCCCCCAGCACTGGTTGCCGGCACAGGAAGTGGAAAATCGAGGGGAGTTACGACAACGGCGCCGCAACCAGGCAATAGAAAAGCCAGAGAGCTGGCCGGAACGATACCCCGGCATGAATCAGATACTTGAGCGGATACCACAACAAAACGTACCCGCTCAGCCCAAGCTCAGTATGGGTCAGAGGCGAACTTCGATGCCCTGGGCCCGCATAGCTTCCTTGGCTTCAGGAATGGTGTGCTGGCCGAAGTGGAAGATCGAGGCCGCCAATACGGCATCGGCACCGCCCTGGGTGACGCCATCGGCCAGGTGCTGCAGTTCACCAACGCCACCTGAGGCGATCACTGGCACCGACACGGCATCGCTGACGGCCCGGGTCAGCCCCAGGTCAAACCCCACCTTGGTGCCATCCCGGTCCATGGAGGTCAGCAGGAGCTCACCGGCCCCCAGCTCTGTCATCTTCTTCGCCCACGCCACTGCATCGAGGCCGGTCGGTTTACGACCGCCGTGGGTGAAGATTTCCCAGCGTTCCGGCTCACCTTCGGCACTGACCTTCTTGGCGTCGATGGCAACCACAATGCACTGGCTGCCAAAACGCTCCGCCGCCTCACGGACAAACTCCGGGTTGAACACCGCGGCAGTATTGATAGAGACCTTGTCAGCACCGGCATTAAGCAGCTTACGGATATCCTCAACCGTACGTACGCCACCGCCGACGGTCAGCGGAATAAACACTTCCGCAGCCATGCGCTCAACGGTTTCGTAGGTGGTGTCACGGCTCTCGTGGCTGGCCGTGATATCGAGGAAGGTAATCTCGTCGGCGCCCTGCTCGTTGTACTTTCGGGCCACCTCAACCGGATCTCCGGCATCGCGGATATCGACGAAATTAACGCCCTTTACGACCCGCCCCTTGTCGACGTCGAGGCAGGGAATAATGCGTTTGGCGAGAGACATGACAGCGCGCTCCGATGATTGAGTTGGGCCGGTTTACAGGCTGTCGCAGTAAGCCTGAGCCTCTGCCACATCCAGTGTACCTTCATAGATGGCACGCCCTGTGATGGCGCCGAGAATACCCTTGTCAGCGACCGTTGCCAGGCGTTTGAGATCATCCATGTTGGTAACACCACCAGATGCAATCACCGGAATGCCGCCAGCCTCCGCCAGGGCAGCCGTTGCTTCCACGTTTACGCCCTGCATCATGCCGTCACGGGCGATGTCGGTGTAAACGATGGAATCGACACCATCGCTGGCAAAGCGCTTGGCCAGGTCGGTTGCCATGACTTCAGACACTTCGGCCCAGCCATCGGTGGCCACACGGCCGTCTTTCGCATCCAGGCCCACGATGATGTGGCCCGGGAAACGTTTGCACATCTCGGTTACAAATTCCGGCTCTTTCACCGCCTTGGTGCCGATGATGACCCACTGTACGCCCGCTTGCAGATAGGCTTCGATGGTTTCTGCAGAGCGGATACCCCCGCCAATCTGGATTGGCAGGTCAGGGAAACGCCTGGCGATGGCCTGCACGATTTCACCGTTAACCGGCTCGCCGGCAAAGGCGCCATTCAAATCCACCAGGTGCAGACGACGGGCACCGGCCTCGACCCAACGGGCGGCCATATCAACGGGATCGTCGGAAAACACCGTCGAGTCGTCCATGCGCCCCTGACGCAGGCGTACACATTTACCGTCTTTGAGGTCGATGGCGGGGATAATCAGCATGTATGGGAATCCGTATCAGTCTGTCAGTTAAGCGTCGGAAGCGGCTCAGGCGCCGTTCCAGGCAACAAAGTTTTTCAGCAATTGCAGGCCGGCATTGTGGCTCTTTTCCGGGTGAAACTGGGCCGCAAAAATATTGCCCCGCGCCACGGCCGCAGCCAGGTCGACACCATAATGGGTCCGGCCTGCCAGATCAGGATTGCGGCCCGCTTCGCCAGCGCCGCGGCACTCGGCCTCTACATAGTAACTGTGCACAAAGTAGAAGCGTTCACCGTCGGGGATGTTATGCCATACCGGGTGGTCAACGGTCTGGTAGACCTCATTCCAGCCCATGTGCGGCACTTTCAGCCGTTCCTCACCGCGATCGCTCTTCTCCGTCAGGTTATCGCCAAAGTAGCGAACCTCGGCCGGGAACAGGTCGATGCAATCGACACCGCCGTTCTCCTCACTGCGGGACATCAACGCCTGCATGCCCACGCAGATACCGAGCAACGGCCGGTCCGCGGAAACTTCCCGGACCAATTCATCGACACCCAGCCGGCGAATCTCTGCCATGCAATCGCGAATGGCGCCAACCCCTGGCAGGATGACATGATCGGCCTCCCGAACCTGGGCGGCATCACTGGTCACCACAACCCGGGCATCGGAAGCGACATGCTCAACGGCCTTGCTCACGGAATGCAGGTTGCCCATGCCGTAATCAATAATGGCAACGGTTTTCATCTGAATAGGGGGCTCCGGCCTTACAGTGAACCTTTGGTCGACGGGGTAATGCCCGCCATGCGCTCGTCCATCTCAATGGCCATGCGCAGCGCGCGGCCAAAGGCCTTGAACACGGTTTCAATCTGGTGGTGGGTATTCTTGCCACGCAGGTTATCGATATGCAGAGACACCATGGAATGGTTCACAAAGCCGTGGAAAAATTCCTCGAACAGATCGACGTCAAAACCGCCAACGGAGCCACGCGTGTAAGGCACATCCATGATCAGGCCGGGGCGGCCGGAGAGGTCAATGACCACACGTGACAGAGCTTCGTCCAGCGGCACATAAGCGTGCCCATAACGACGGATACCCTTCTTGTCGCCCACCGCCTGAATAAAGGCCTGCCCCAGAGTAATGCCGATGTCTTCCACCGTGTGGTGGTCGTCAATGTGCAGGTCACCCTTGGAAACGATATTGAGATCCACCAGCCCGTGACGGGCGATCTGATCCATCATGTGCTCCAGGAACGGAACACCGGTATCAAAGGTGGCTTTGCCGGTACCATCGAGATTGATCTCAACAGTAATCTGGGTTTCAAGGGTATTTCGTTCTACCCGCGCCTTGCGTTCGGCCATGGGGACTCCAGTGCGGTCAATCGGCGTAATGCCTGTAAACAATAGAATGCGGATTATACCTGTAATGCAGGCCGCCGTCCCACCACGACGTCAATCTCTTCCATCGCAACAGGCAATCCATCGAATTTCTCGGGACGCAAAACGCAGAAAGCCAGCGGATACGTCGCCGACACCGGGAAGCGCATCCCGGGCGATGATCGTAGCCACTGGCAATTCCAGTGTGTCCGGAGGGCGGCGCAGCCTTGACCAGACAAGATCAGAAGACGATCAGAAGGCCTTCTTCAGGTTGGCAACGTAGGTATCCACCAAGGCGTTGAACTCGTGCTTGACCACCGGGCTGATGGCGAGCTTGAGCAGCTTCGGAAGCGGCAAGGTCAACTCTGCCTTGGTACGGAATTTGGCGTTGGTGGCGTTATCGCCATTGGCGGTCAGCTCCCAGGAACCGCTGACCAACCCATTGCCCTCACCCTTCACCGGTGTCCAGGTAATCGTTCCGGCATCGCGGTCAGGGACATAGTTACAGGCATACACGGTCTGGATGGCGTGCTTGTCGATACCGAGCTTTTCCATTTCCCAACGGAAGGAATTGCCGCCCAGATCCACCAATTGATCCACCTTGGGGAAATGGCTGACTGAACGGGGCACATCCGCCAGCAGATCGAACACATCGTTGTACGCGCCGGGAATCTCGAAATCCCGACTCAATTCAAGGGCTACAGTAATGGCCACAAGCCACTCCTTTTCATTGTCACGTTGTTTTTAGGCCTCGATCAACGCGATACAGGCAGTTTTCTCTGAACGAATCCGGTAATCGCGAGTCCGTATTCTGTCTTATTGGTCATGCGTTGTCATATAGATCTTGGTGCAGCTACGCTATCCTTGCAGTTACGTTTTACAGTGACTTGCCCAATTCGTCTTGGCCAAATTTCGGAAGGATGCAGATACCATGAAAGCTGTTCGATACCTGGTTATCGCCATGGTTGCGGTCATCGTACTCACCGCAGTCGCCATTGCTATCGCTGTCGCGGTGATCGACCCCAACAATTACAAACCGCAAATTGAAAAAGCCGTTGAAGATGCCACCAACCTGGACATTTTGCTTGAGGGGGACATCGACTGGTCTTTCATCCCTCTGGGCCTCGAACTGAATAATGTGAAAGCCATGCTTGACGATGAACGCTTCGTCAAGCTGGACCAACTGGTGGCGCAGGTCAGCGTTCTGTCGCTGATTCGCATGTCACCACAGGTCAACACCTTTGTGCTCGACGGACTCGATGCCCGTCTGGTGATGGATAAAGACGGTAACGGCAACTGGACCCGGATCATGCCCGAGGGTGAAAGCACGCCTGTAGCTGATTCCGGTGCCCAGCCTGCCGAACCGGCGCCACAGGAAACAGAGCCAACCGGGGACAGCGCCAGCACGCCGCTGAACTTTAATGTCGAAAACATCCAGATCAGCAACGCTCAGGTTCACTTTGACGACCTGGCCACTGGTCAGTCGGTTGTGCTGGAAGGCGTGACCCTGAATGCCAGTGGCATCACCCTCGGCCAGACATTTCCTTTTGAGCTGGCCTTCCGCGTTGCGACCAGTCAGCCCCAGTTTGCGGTGGACGGTTCCTTGCGTGCCGGCGTGATGGTCAACGAGGCCCTTAACCAGTTCGCGGTAAGTGACATCAACGGGCGCTTTGACATGAGCGGCGAGCCGTTTGGCGGCAAAAGCGTGCTGGCCCAGATTTCCGGGTCTGCCACCGCTGATACGGAGAACGAAAGCGCAAGCCTGGAAGACCTCACGGTCAATCTGGCTGACCTGACCCTGACCACCAATCTCAACGTCAACGGTTTTGGCGACGCCCCGCAACTCAGCGGCAACCTGCGTGTCGATGCCTTCTCGCTGAAAAAGCTGCTGGCCGCCCTGGGCCAGGCTCCGATCGAGACCAGTGACCCTGAGGTACTGCAAACCATAGCCTTCGCTACTGCCATCAGCGGGCCGGCCGGCAAGGTAGCCCTGGACAACGTCAACATCCAGCTGGATGACACCACCTTCACCGGTAACGGCAGCTACACCCTAGCCAACGGCGCCGTTGCGCTTAAGCTGCAGGGCACATCGTTGAATGCGGACCGGTACCTGCCCCCTGCCGAGGAAGGCACCACTGCCAGCAACGGCGATGCCGAGCCGGCAGCAGCGACAGCCCAGTCCCAGCAGCCACAGCCGGAATCGGACCTGTTGCCACTGGACACCCTGCGCACCCTGGCCCTGAACATCCAGCTCGGGCTGAGCGAACTGATTGCCAGCAACCTGACCATCAGCGATCTAAATACCGTGATTACCGCCAACAATGGCCTGCTCAAGCTCGACGACCTCAGCGGCAAGATGTACCAGGGCCAGTTTGACGCCCAGGCCACGCTGGATGCCCGCAGCAACACGCCGAAGTGGACGATCAGCTCCGACGTTGCCAACATCCAGACCCAGCCCCTGCTGATGGATCTGGCCGAAGTCGACATGCTGACTGGCGGTGCCAATCTGGACCTCAACCTCACCACTTCCGGCAACCGGATCTCCGCCCTGCGTGACAACGCCAATGGCGCAATCAACTTTAATCTCGCCGAGGGCTCCTTTACCCGCATGAACCTGACCCGCATGGCCTGTCAGGGAATCGCCCTTGCCAACCAGGAAAGCCTTGGCGCAACAGGCTGGGAAACGACCACCCCGTTCGACGACATGCGTGGTTCCCTCAAGATTGACGGCAACACGCTCACCAATACCGACCTGACCGCGGCCCTGGCAGGCATGAAGCTGGAAGGCGATGGCACCGTCGACCTGGCCCAGAGCGCACTCGACTACGAAGCTGGCCTTCGTATCGTTGGCGAAATCCACCGCGATCCCGCCTGCCGTGTCACCGACTATGTCCAGAATGTGGTCATCCCGCTGGAATGCCGTGGCAGCTTTGCCGACGACCCCGCCGGACTGTGCTCCTTTGACGGATCACGTTTCCGCGACACCCTCAAGGAAATTGCCGCTAACGCTGCCCGCGCCAAGGCTCAGGAAGAAATCGACCGGGCCACGGAACGTGCCGAGAGCCGGGTAACCGAGGAACTGGAACGACACATGGACAGCGAAAGTGCCGGCCAGGTCCGCGATGCCCTGAAAGGCCTGTTCGGCCAATGAGCAATAGTTTCGCCCAGCGCCTGCTGAACTGGTACGACCGCCATGGCCGCAAAGCGCTGCCATGGCACCACGACCGCAACGCCTATCGGGTCTGGGTCTCTGAAATCATGCTTCAGCAGACTCAGGTGGCCACCGTCATCCCCTACTACGAAGCGTTCATGGCGCGCTTTCCCTCGGTAGAGGCGCTGGCCGCCGCGCCCGTCGATGACGTACTGAGCCACTGGTCGGGCCTGGGCTACTACGCCCGCGCCCGCAACCTGCAAAAGGCAGCACAGCAGGTCGTTGAACACTTTGATGGCCGCTTCCCGGCCGACCAGGCCCAGCTCGAATCCCTCCCCGGCATCGGTCGCTCCACAGCCGCCGCCATTCTGGCCCAGGCCTTCCAGCAACGAGCCACCATCCTGGACGGTAACGTCAAACGGGTGCTGGCCCGCCACCACGCTGTTGACGGCTGGCCCGGCCAGACCCGGGTACTGAACCGGCTCTGGGAACATGCCGAAGAGCACACACCGGACGTACGGGTACGGGACTACACCCAGGCCATCATGGATCTCGGCGCCATGGTCTGTACACGCAGCCGGCCGGACTGTAACTCATGCCCGCTCAGCAACACGTGTACGGCCCATGCCACTGGCGAAGCGGCCCGCTATCCCGCCAGCAAACCCAAGAAAGAAAAGCCGGAAAAATCCACCTGGATGGTGATTCTGGAAGACCCGGAAGGCCGCGTACTGCTCGAAAAAAGACCGCCAAGCGGCATCTGGGGAGGCCTGTGGAGCCTGCCGGAGCTCGACCCGGCACTGGAAGCCGAAGAGTTGGCCGAAGCCTGTGAACAAAGCCTGGGGCTACCCTGTCTCGACGTAACCCTGCACAACGGTTTTCGCCATACCTTCAGCCATTACCACCTGAACATCCGTCCGGCCCGTCTTAGCACCTGCCACCCGGCGGCCATCGCAGATCATGACGATCGCCGCTGGTTGTACCGGGACGAAGCGCTGGCGCTCGGTCTGCCCGCACCGATCCGAACCTTGCTTGCCGGCCCGGAGCAAACGGCCCTGATCTGATCTGGAGTGGCGGGATCTGCTATCATCCACGCCAGATCAACAACCGGCAGCATCTACACAGGAGCCGACATGAGCCGCACCGTCCATTGCCGCAAATACAACGAAGAACTCGAAGGCCTCGACTTTCCGCCCATGCCCGGCCAGAAAGGTCAGGACCTGTTCGAAACTGTCTCCAAGAAGGCCTGGCAGGAATGGCAGGCGCAGCAGACCATGCTGATCAACGAAAAGCACCTGAGCCTGATGGACCCGAACACCCGCAAATACCTGCAGGCCCAGATGGAAAACTTCCTCGACAACCAGCCCTTCGACAAGGCTGAAGGCTACGTACCACCGGAGAAATAGCCCGGTTCTGGTCAAGCTTTGTGCAGGTAAAAAGCTGTTTCATATTTTTTTCATCCACAGCCTTGACTCACTACCGCTAAACCGGTTTAATAGCGCCCCGTTGCAGAGCACTACCGCAACATGCCCGGATAGCTCAGTTGGTAGAGCAGGGGATTGAAAATCCCCGTGTCCGTGGTTCGATTCCGCGTCCGGGCACCATTCGAATTCCGTAAAAAAGCCGCTCTTTGAGCGGCTTTTTTCGTTTCTGGTGTTACCTAGCAAAAAGCCGAGCCCAAAAAAGCCCCACTCAATGGCAGGGCTTTCTGACAACAGCGTCGGGCCCTAAGGGACCTTTCAGCTGTTTCGTTACGCCGCTTTTTTCAGCTTTTTCTTCAGGCTCTTAAGCTTGCCTTCGTGCTTGGCAATTTTCGCCTTGCGGGCCTTGATTTCCTTTTTCAGGCCGTCCACTTTTTTGGAAACTTTCTTAGCCATTCTCTCAACTCCTTGATCGATTATTGAGCGATTGTTTCTAGCGCATCTTCAGTCGTTTTTATTATCCCGAATGAAGCCTCGGATAAATTTCCGGATTTCTCTGGCCGCGCTGGTGTCCAGCTCTTCGCATAACGCCATGAACTCATCACGCTCGGCGCTGCCAATGCGGATAAGAAGCTGAGCATCTTTCTTGCCCGCCTTCTTCTTGCCCGGCTTGACGGGTTTGTCCCCAGCAACTTTGTTCGCCATGAAAACTCCAGATCTCTAACGACAAAGAAAGTATATACACTGTATATACAAATTAGAAATAAAGAGTGGCGTTCAGGACTGCGCCCATCCAGGCCAGCGCGAACACTTAGAGCATTCGCTTGATGGACGCGAACTCGCCTTTCACGATCAATGTCACTTCTATATCAGCCGGGGTCCGGTTACGCCAAAACCAACCATGATAGCCATCAAAAGCGGCTTCCAGCTGGCCCTGGTCGCCGGGAACAAATAGGCCCTTGCTGTATCCATGATAGAAGTCTCTCGGCGCATTGTAGGGGTCGCCATGGGTATCAAAGTTGATTTTGCCGCCATCGGTCAACCATTCGTACTCAATGATCGCACCTTCAGCCATCTCGACCTTGATTTCCGCCCCCTGGTTGGGAGCCAGGGTCAGTGACATGGTTTCAGTCTTGACCGCGGGCTCTGCAGGCGCCGCGGCAGCCGGCACAACCTGAGCAGCACTCAAGCCGGCAAGGGCGGCCTCAATACGCTCCAGGCGCTCGAGAATTTCCTGATTGCCAGACCCGCCCGAGACAGACTCGATCGGCTCATCCACGGCTTCTGCCGCAAGCTGGGCTTTGACCTCTCCCATGTTCTGCAACCCGAGGGCGCGCCCGATGCCAGTCGGGTCAATGGCATATTCGGCGGGCAGAACCATGGTGACAAGTATGGCCAGCGCAACAACGATGGCGGCAACAGTGGACCGTAAAAGCTGAGCTGAACTCGGCATGGCATCCTGTGACGCTTTTGTCTGGTTGTACATAAAAACGATCTCCGAATCAGGCAACAAAGTAACCGGTCAGCTGCATCCCCATAAGGACAAAACCGGCCCCCATGACGACCACGTTGGTTAGATAGGCATAGCGCAGAAACGACGGTGTTTTACGCCAGAACCCCATGACGACGAGAATGGCGGCAAGTGCCAGGATCTGACCGACTTCAACACCAATGTTGAACGCAATGAGGTTTGGTAACAGCCCCTCTTGCGAGAGGTCGAATTCCTGCAGCTTCGTCGCCAGGCCAAAGCCATGGAACAGGCCGAAGATCAGGGTGGCCGCGCGGGTGTCCGGCTGACATCCGAACCAGCGCTGGAAGGCGCCCAGATTATCGAGCGCCTTATAGACCACCGACAACCCGATGATGGCATCAACCAGATAGGCGCTGACAGTGATATCGAAAAACACGCCAGTGATCAGCGTCACCGAATGACCGAGCGCAAACAGCGTGACATAGAGGGTGACGTCGCGCAGGCGATAGAGGAAGAAAATCACCCCCAGCAGAAACAGCAGGTGATCGTAACCGGTAACCATGTGTTTGGCGCCGAGGTAGATAAACGGAACAATCAGGGTGCCGGTGTTTTCCTGGATATAGCCCTTATCGCCTGTAGCGACACCGTGGGCAAACGCATCCATTGAAAACATCAGCAAAACAGCACCGACGGACAGAAACACAGCCAGCGATTTCACAACCGCAGCGTGGCCTCCAATCCTCAACGAATTAGCCATTAGCATTCCTTAAACCTTGGAGCGTTGCGTTTCCCAGGCTGTCAGAACGCAGGCCTGGGAAGGTTTGTGGGCCAGACCATAACCTGAAACCGTCGTCCACGGACATCCGGCGAAGGTTTCAAATGGCGCTCCACATGACCTACTTTAGTGCCCAGGCCCCCTCAAGCTGACTATCAGCAGGGGAACATCACCCGGCAAGGCTCTGTCAGCATGGTGATAAAATTCTGAATGGCGTCAAAGCACTCGGAGCGGTACAGGGTTTCTCCTCCAGAGAGCTGAAGCTCGTACTCCGAGACATTGAAAAAGCCATGCCGGCTCCAGTGGCCGTGGGCCAGTACGTCCAGGCAATCCCGGGACATCACGGTATAAACGGAATTCTTCCCGATCTGGTCGGTACGTTCGGCAAGCATTAGGGACTCCAGCACACACAAAAACAACCGAGTGGCGAGAGCCACCCGTTCTGGCAAACACTCTTCCTGAGGGTATGGCAGCGAACGCCAACGCAAGGCTGCCGGAGAGACGTGAATTCAATTTCACGGAGCCGTATTAGACCGGGCTATTATGACAATCCTGTGAACCCGAATATCCATTTACATTCAATCCCTTAGTCCCACGACGTTATCAACCATCGCCTTAACTGTTCACTATTGTTTACAATGGCGCCCTCTTCCTGCCCACCAGGCATACCTATACTCTGATCATGCGAATGTTGTTGCCCGCTTTACTTGTCCTGACCGTGCTCTGCAGCGCCACCAGCCATGCCGACACCGTGAGGCTTACATCTCTTGAGTGGCCGCCCTATTCCGGTGCCACGCTCGCCGGCCAGGGGTCCTCAATAGCCGTGGCCCGGGCAGCGTTCCAGTCCATGGGGCATGCCTTGGACGTGACCTTTTTCCCCTGGTCCCGCACCATCATCACAGCCCGGACAAGCGACGTGTTTGTTGGCTACCTGCCGGAGTACGATCTGGAATCGGATCAGTTTCTGCTATCACCTGCCATCGGCTCGAGCACGGTGGGTTTTGCCGAACGTAGAAACAACCCCGTCCACTGGGAATCTCTTGACGACCTGTCCCATCTGACGATCGGCGTCGTCCAGGATTACACCAATACCCCGGAGCTCGATGCCAGAATCAGAACGGGCGACATCTCGGTATCGCTGGCCATCACCGACAGCCAAAATCTGCTGAAGCTAGCGGCGGGAAGGGTCGACCTGGTGGTGATCGATCCTTATGTGCTGGATTACCTGAGAGCCAACGATCCTATGGTGATGGCGGTCAGCGACCAACTGCAGTGGAACGCCAAACCTCTGGGCACCCAGACCCTCCACGTGGCCTTCACAAATACCTCGAAGGGACGGGCCTGGCTGGCCATTTTCAAGGAGGGGCTGGAGCGAATCGACATCGATGGCATCGTAGCGGACTATGTTTCCAGCCTGCCCAAGCCATCCGGCCAACCGAGCCGGTGACCAAGCTCATAACACCGATGGACCTGGCCCTGGAACTTCGCAGCTATTCGGATACTGAGCCGCCTGGCGGCATGACGACACCGGCCGGGCCTTCGGTCAGCGAATTTCCAGCATTGGAAGCCAGCGCTTGTCGGCATCAAACTCGCTGATGTCGTACTCACCGTAGGGTGGCACGGTCTGATCATCCGGTGGCGATGCCAGCATATTCAGGTCGACCGCCCTCGCCTGCCCGCGGATAACATCACCATCCACTTCCATGGCGTAGTAGATGCCGTTCCACAAGTTGGCGCCAAAGGTCTGCGGTTCCTTGAACATGAACAACAGGTCGTGTTCAAGCCAGCGCAGGTCATCAGCCGTCACGGAATGAGGGTTATTGTAGGGATAGGGGATAAAGCACCAGACATCCGGTCCTTCCAGGCATTTCATTTCTTTCATGGACAGGAAGAAGTCCTTGAACACCGACAGATCCATATCAAGGGTGTAAGTCATGCCCCCATTACCGCCCGTGCTGAACTCGACGGTCCCCACCTCATGGGGCTCACCGGACGTCTCCAGAAGATAGATTGTCCGTTCACCCTGCGGCAGTTCTGCGGCCATCGCCGGGGCGAGCCCGCCGAGGCCAGCGATTACGCCCACCCCGACCAGGGTCCTGATTGCCCGATTTGCCATCGTGTTGCCCCCGCTGATCCTGAAATTACTTTCAGTCTAGGAGCCAGACGGGAACACCCCCAATACTACTTGAGTACTGAAATCAACGATCCAGCAGCTCAATCCAGTGACTGACCGGTACCGGCGACTTGCTGCCGATGTGCATCTGGCAGCCAATGTTGGCGGTGGCGATCATAGCTGGGTTATCAATGGTCAGGGCCTTTATCTTGTTATCCAGCAGACGCTGGCTCAGCTCCGGCTGGGTGATGGAGTAGGTTCCGGCAGAACCACAGCACAGGTGCTTGTCTTTGGTTTCGGCCAGCTCAACCCCCGCCTTGCGCAGCACCTGCTCCACGGTGCCGCTCTGCTTCATGGCGTGCTGCAGGGTACAGGGGCAGTGGAATGCCACCTTACCCGCCTGCCGGCTCACTTTGAGGGGTTCCAGGTCCTGTTTCAACAGGAAGGCGCCCAGGTCCACCGTCAGTTCACTGACCCGCTGGGCCCGCACCGCGTAAACCGGATCGTCCTTCAGCAGATGACCGTAGTCCTGCACCATGGCACCGCACCCTGAGGCGGTCATAATGATGGCTTCCGCACCCGCTTCCACTGCAGGCCACCAGGCATCGATGTTACGACGCATGGCATCCAGGCCATCGTCGTGATTGGCCAGATGGTAATTGACCGCTCCACAGCAACCCGCTTCCGGTGCCTCGACCATGGTAATTCCCAGGCGATCCAGCACTCGTGCCGCCGAGGCATTGGTATTGGGTGTGGCCGACGGCTGCACACAGCCCGCCAATGCCAGCACCACGCGTTGATGACTGGCCGCCGGCCAGGGGTTGGGGTGTTGCCGCGGTGGCACCTTGGCTTTCAAGGGCTTCGGTAACAGCGGCTGGAACAGCTGACCAAGACGCAACAGGAAACCGAACAGACTGCGGTTGGGCAGCACTTTGGCCAGCGCCATACGCAGGTAACGCTCTTTGGCCGGACGCGGCATTTCCTGCTCCATCAGGCCGCGGCTGATATCCACCAGCCGTCCGTACTGAACGCCTGACGGGCAGGTGGTCTCGCAGCTGCGGCACGTCAGGCAGCGGTCCAGATGCTGGCGGGTTTTCTCGGTGACCTCCCCGCCTTCAAGAAACTGCTTCATCAGGTAGATGCGACCACGCGGGCCATCACGCTCATCATTGAGTTCCTGATAGGTGGGGCATGTGGCGGTACAAAAGCCACAATGAACACACGCCCGCAGGATAGACTCCGCTTCCTGACCCTCGGCCGTGTTGGCGAACTGGGAAACTAGGTTGGTTTTCATGCTAACCCTATTGGCAAAATTCGACTGTTACAGCCAGCTATACAGGCGTCCCGGATTGAAAATCGCATCCGGATCAAAGGCATTCTTCAGGCGTTTCTGCACGCCACACAGAACCTCTGGCTGGTGGTGCATCACCTCGGCATTGCGGTCGCCGCCCCGGAACAGGCTGACCTGTCCGCCGGCGTCCCGGGCCAACTGTTCCATTTGGGCTTTGTCGGCATCGCCCAGGAACCAGCGCTGGGCACCCGCCCAATCAATCAGCCACTGGCCCTCAAGTTTCGGCTGAGCGGCGGTAGAGCGGACCGAGAAGCGCCACAACGGCTGATCTCCGCCAAAGAAGTCATGCTGCTGATCACGCAGCTTCTGCCAGAAGGCGTCCGCCTCATCAAGCGGCTCGCCACCCCACCTAGCCGCAGTAGCTTCAACGGCCGACTGCGCACCGGACAGGCGAAGATAAACTTTGCCATCAAGCCAGCAGGCGGCAGAAAGTGGCTTGGGCTCTGCAGACCGGACATTCATGTAGTCAACCACGTCATCCACCGCCATTTCCCGCACCAGCGTCATACTGGCCGCAGGTTTCGGCATCACTTTCAGGCTGATTTCGGTCATCACCCCAAGGGTACCGAAGGCGCCAGCCTGGAGCCTGGACACATCGTAACCGGCGACGTTTTTCATCACCTGACCACCGAACTTCAGATGCTCACCCTTACCGTTGATCAGTCTCACACCCAGCACCTGATCCCGCACCGAGCCCGACCAGGGACGCGCCGGGCCAGACAGGTTACAAGCCAGGGTGCCACCGATGGTGTCGGTATCACCAAACCGTGGCGGTTCAAAATGCAGAGTCTGGCCCTGCTCCGCCAGCGTGGCTTCAATGTCATTCAGCGGCGTGCCGGCGCGCACCGTCAGCACCAGCTCGACCGGGTGGTAATCCACAATACCGGTGTGGCCACTGAGGTTCAGCTCGGAAGCATCCGGGTCCGGTGTGCGGCCCATGAAGGCCTTGCTGCCACCACCGACAATATTCAGTTTGCTGCCCTTGTCCCGGGCTGCCAGGATCTGGTCCTGAAGTTGTTTGGAAATATCAGCCATGGGAGGCATCCGTATCGCGGTTGGTTGAATGCTGTTTATGTTCGAGAGAGCGGTATTCCTGACAGAAGCGCAGGGTGGGCACGCCCTTACCCGGATTGAGAATGCCGTCGGCATCAAAGGCCGCCTTCAGCTCGCGGAACTGGGCCAGTTCGTCATCGTTGAACTGGATCGCCATCTGGCGGATTTTCTCGACCCCAACCCCGTGCTCACCGGTGATACAGCCACCGACTTTCACGCACAGCTCCAGAATACGACTACCAAAGGCCTCGGTACGCTCGAACTCGCCCGGCACGTTGGCATCGAACAGAATCAGTGGGTGCAGGTTGCCATCACCGGCATGGAAGACATTCGCCACCCGCAGGCCAAATTCCTCCGACATTTTTTCCATCTCGGTGAGCACATGGGCCAGCTGCCCGCGGGGAATGGTTCCATCCATGCAGTAATAATCAGGTGAGATCCGCCCGACTGCCGGGAACGCCGACTTGCGACCTTTCCACAGCAGGGCCCGTTCGTCTTCATCCCTTGAGGTCCGTACCGACGTCGCTCCGAGTTTGCGGAACAGCGTCTCGGCCTGCTCGATATGTTCGTGCACTTCCTCTTCGGTGCCGTCAACCTCACACAGCAACAGGGCCTTGGCGTCTCGCGGGTAACCTGCCTGAGCAAAATCGTCCGCCGCCACAATAGCGTGACCGTCCATCATTTCGAGTCCGCCGGGAATGATGCCGTGAGCAATAATGCCCCCTACCGCATCACCGGCCTTCTGTATGCTGTCGAATCCGGCCATCACCACCTGGGCGATCTCCGGTTTCGGAAGCAGTTTGACCTGGACCTCTGTGACCACCCCCAGCAGCCCCTCCGAGCCCGTCATCAGAGCCATCAGATCCATACCACAGCAGTCCAGACCATCGCTGCCGATGGTGACCAGCTCGCCATCAACGGTCACCAGTTCGACGCTCAGCAGGTTATGAACGGTGAGGCCGTATTTCAGGCAGTGCACGCCACCGGAATTTTCGGCAACATTACCGCCGATGGTGCAGGCAATCTGTGACGAGGGATCGGGGCCATAATAGAGACCGAATTCGGCGGCGGCCTCACTGATCGCCAGGTTACGGACACCGGGCTGCAACCTCGCAGAGCGGGCCAACGGATCAATGGACAGAATGCGGTTGAACTTGGCCAGCGACAGCACGATGCCCTCGGCATGGGGCATCGCACCGGCACAGAGCCCGGTACCGGCGCCACGGGCAACCACCGGCACCTTGTGGCGGGAACAGAGGCGCATCACCTCCTGCACCTGCGCCACGGTTTCCGGCAGCACCACCAGCAGAGGCATTTCGCAGTACATGGACATGCCATCGCACTCGTAGGGCTTCATGGTCTCGTCGTCAGTGATGACGTACTCGGGATCAATGAAGCCACGAAAATGCTCTGCCAGCTCGGCTTTGGTTATGGTTGGTTTTTCAGTCATAGGATCTAACTCGACAGAATACGGTTCACAAAAACGGACTCAGCTGCGCTGGGACAGAAAGTGGTCGATGCCAGCCTGGGCACAGTCCATGTCCTGCTGTGGGGTACCGGAGCTGAGTCCGATCCCCCCCACCACTTCGCCATCGACCATCACCGGCAGGCCACCGCCCACCACCGATAGCCGGCCTCCCACCTCGGTGTGGATACCAAACACCAGGTTACCCGGTACGCAGGCCTGGTTGTATTCGTGGGTCGCCTTACGGGCCGCCGCCGCGGTAAAGGCCTTGTCCTGGGCCACCGTAATGCTGGTGACCTTGCCACCGTCCATCCGCTCAAAGGCGAGCAGGTTGCCAGATTCATCCGTTATGGCAATACACATGGGTATACCGATTTCTCCGGCCCTGGCCGCAGCGCCAGCAATCAGCACCTGGGCATCAGCCAAGTCCAGTCGATTCACGGTTAACATCAAACACTCCTCTCATTAATTAGCCGTATACCATGCTCGGCAGCCAGGTCACCAACGCCGGGAACAGAATACAAAGCATCAGACCAAGGGCCTGCAGTGCCAGGAACACCAGAGCCGACCGGAAGATCGTAGCCATGGAAATTTCCGGCGGGCAGACGCCTCGGATATAGAACAACGCATAGCCAAACGGAGGGCTGAGGAACGACATCTGCATGTTGACGAGGTAAAGCACCCCGAACCACAACACGACATCCTCACCGGGTACCGCCGGCAATCCAAACAGACCGTCGAAGGTCAGCGCTTCAACGATAGGAATGAAGATAGGGACTGCCAGCAGCAGGATGCCGACCCAGTCCAGGAACATCCCCAGGACCACCAGCAACACCATCAGCAGGAACAGGATGCCGTAGGCGGAAAGCCCGGTGCCGAGGATGGCGTCGGTGATAAAGGTCTGGCCGCCCTGCAGGATGTAGAAGCCGACAAACACGGAAGCGCCAAACATGATCCACAGCACCATGGCGGATGCCTTGGCCGTGGTGACCGATGCCTCTTTCAGCGTAGCGACCGAAAATGCCTTGTGCTTCCAGGCCACCAGGATGGCGCCAAATGAGCCGATACCGGCGGCTTCAACCGGAGTGGCAATGCCCCCGAACAGCAGTCCCAGTACCAGACTGACAAGAATAATCGGCGCAATCAGATCCTTCAGCAGCATCAGTTTTTCGCCCCAGCCAATCCGCTCCTCGGCGGGTACAGCGGGCCCCAGAGTAGGATTGATCCAGGTACGGACCAGGACAAAAACGATGTACATCACCGACAGCATCAGGCCGGGCACAACCGCACCCAGATAGAGTTCACCCACCGACTGCTGGGCGACGACCGCATAAAGAATGGCCAGGATAGACGGCGGTATCAGGATGCCCAGGGTCCCTCCCGCCATAATCGAACCGAGTGCGATCTGGTGGTCGTACCCCCGTTTGAGCATGGCCGGCAAGGCGATGATCCCCATGGTCACCACCGCGGCACCGATAACGCCGACCATCGCAGCGAGGATGGTTGACGCCAGAATGGTCGCCGTGGCCAGACCGCCATTCAGGCCGCCCATCCACTTGTAGACCACATTGAACATTTCCTCGATCAGGCCTGCCCGCTCGAGCAGGGACGCCATGAAAATAAACAGCGGAATAGCTGCCAGATCGGAGTTGGTCATCATCGGGAAAATACGGCTGGGGATGATGTTGAGCATCAGGCTGTCACCCACCAGATAGATGAACACAACCCCCAGCCCGCCGGTCACGAAGGCCAGCGGCAAGCCCATCATCAACGCCACCAGCAGCGACCCGAACATCAGATAGGTCAGCGGCCCGATCTGCACGTTGGCCAGGCTTCCGGCCAAGCGGAACAGGAAGTACTCATCCGAGAAAGGATCGTAAAACAGGATATTGATGGTTTCGACCAACACGATGAACCCGAGCCCAACGGTGGCCAGTATCATGAGCCAGGTGCCCAGCTTTCCGGTCAGGCTGGGAGTCGCCTGCGCCTTTGCAACTTGAGTAGTCATGCTGACGGCTCCTGTCCCAGGCGGACAAACAGTACGATGTCCTTGATCAGTTTTGACACCCCGGCAAGCAGCAGGAGCACCGCCCCGGTCACCATCATGCCTTTCACGGGCCAGTACTGGATGCCCCAGGTTTCGACGGTGGTTTCATTCATCGAGTAGGAATTCATGAAAAAGGTCCAGGAGGTAATCAGCAACGCCAGAGCGAAAATGAAAAAGAACATCGAAGTGAAGATGTCCATCCCCACCCGGCCCCGCAGCGGTAACAGGTTGTACAGTACATCGACCCGGACATGGGCTCCGTGCAACAGGGCAAAGGCCCCGGCAAGCAGGTATTGCATGCCCAGCAAAAGGAAACTGGCCTCATGAACCCAGATGGTCGGCATGTTGAACAGGTACCGCATCACCACTTCAAAAAAGTAGAAACAGACCGCATTCACGGTCCAGAACGCTACAAACAGGCCTGACTTATCGCTGATCCAGTCAATCATCCGGGTAAACCAGTTACCCTCGAACTGCAGCGCAATCAGCGGATCTTCCTCCGCCTGCAGCTCACCCATGACCGGGTGCCCCGCCGTTTCCCCGGCATCACCGGATTTACCCATCCAGCGATCCAGTGCCATCAGAATCAGCGGCATTACCGCAAGCCAGCCCCAGTAAAACCAGTGCGGCAAGACAAAACCAAAACCTTCGAGATCAGACATCGGTTACGACCTCAGCCATAGTCTGGGGGAGGACTGGGCCCTCCCCGATTCGTTATTGTTGGAGTATCAAACGGCCTTACATGCCTTCGATGTCTTCTTCATCGATATAACCCGTCAGCGGGTTCATCATGTACTGCAGGTGGATATCGAAAATGGCCCGGGCATCCTCATCCTTGTTTGCCCACTTGAACCAGATCGGAATAGCCGCTTCACGGAATCGCTCCAGATCTTCCTGGGACAACCGGGACACGGTGCTGCCGGCCGCCTCAAATTGCTCCATCGCTTCTACGTTACGCCGCTGAATGGCGAGGTAATGCATCTGCGAATAGTTCCGCACTTCCTGTTCCACCAGCGATTGCAGCTCCGGCGCCAGACTGTTCCAGGCTCGCAGGTTGACCGTCAGGTCCATCAGATCCACCGGCTGGTAGATCGACATCACCCCTGGAGGTCCGAACAGGATGTAGTCGGTGACCTGAGCAAAACCCAGCTCGTAGTTCACCGCCGGCCCGACGTAATCCGCCGCATCGATGGTGCCCTTCTCCAGGGCCGGGAAGATGTCCGAACCCGGCAGGCTGACCGTAGACACGCCAAACTGCTGGAACACCTCTGCCACCATGCCGCCTGGCACCCGGATCTTCATGCCACGCAGATCGTCCAGACTCTCAACCGGCTCCTTGGAGTGGATAATGTTGGCGTCGTGCTGGATCGGTCCTACGTAGAACAGACCGTATTTCTCGTAAATGTCGCGGGTCTTCTCCAACATGCCCATGGCATAGAACATGGTGTCCCACTGATGGGGCTGGTCAGGCCCTGCCGGGTAGGACGACAGGAAAACGGAGGCCGGAATCTTGCCGGACCAGTACAGGGTGAACGGATTCATGCCCTGCAATACCCCGTTACGGACCGCCTCAAACAAGGCGTTGTTATCGGCAGCCACCGCCTTCGCCGGGAAACAGCGGAAAATCAGTTCACCGTTGGATTTCTCCTCGATGCTGTTACACCAGTCTTCAAACAGGTCATAACCTACGGTACCGGCATCCCACACCGACTGGATTTTCCAGGTCGTGGCCGCCTCAGCCGGAAGCGCGCCCAGGGTCAAGGCGCCTGTGAGGACTGCAGCCAGGGTTCCGGCCCCTGTTTTTCGCCGTACGGCAGAACCTTGCTTTGCATGCTTGGTTGAATCTGTATTCATGTTCCCATCTCCAGGTCTGTTGTTTTTGTCGGAGCCGAGGATTTAGCGACCAGCGTCAAACTGGCGCGACAGAGGATTGATGGAGGCAGCTAGCCACTATCGCTATTGATGATCGTAGGGGTTCCGGGGCAAGTCCAGACGCAGCTCAACTGGTCAGACCAGTTTTTTGGGGGCGGACTCTGGACGCTGTCGGCCGAGCCCGCCTATAGTGCTAGCGCGGGCCCCGATTCAACGGTTATGGCTCCGCTATGAACGTGAGGGACTGGTCCGACCAGCATCAGAGCATGGCAATAAAACCCCAATCTACAGCCCATGAAATTGCCTACCGGCTGGAACGGCAGATTCTCGATGGCAGCCTCGCCCCGGAAGAGAAAATGCCCTCGGAACGGCTGCTCGCCAGCCGCTTTGGTGTGTCCCGTGCCATCGTCCGTGAAGCGCTGCATGAGCTCCAGGGCCGAGGCATCATTGAAACCCTCCACGGCAAGGGCTCGTTTGTCTCATCCATGGTCGCGGCACCGAAAGAAGACAGCCCGTTGCTGGAACTGTTTGCCGGCCACCCTCGCACGCTCTATGACCTGCTTGAAGTGCGCGAGCAACTGGAAGGCCAGGCGGCCTTTCTGGCGGCACAGAGGGCAACCCAGCGCGACCGCTACTTCATTACCAAAGCCTACGAGAACATGACCACCTCGGATCCGCTGACCAACGCCCGACTGGATCACGCATTCCATCAGGCCGTCGTGGAAGCCTCCCATAACCCGGTATTGGTGCATGTCCTCAGCAGTCTGAAAAACCTGATGCTGATGACCGTGCAGGCCTCGGTCGCCAACCTCAATCCGCGGGAACACTTCCGCGATATGATCAACCGGCAGCACAAGCGCATCTACAAGACCGTTCTGGCCGGACAGGCCAAAGCAGCCCAACGTGCGGCCATGGCCCACGTCCGTTACGTCAATGAGTCCATGCATACCCTGGAAGAGCTTGAACAGGGCATCATCTGGGTCAACTGCCAGCCTCAGGAAACCACCCCCGGCAACTGACCGGCCGCCCCCTTTGCCAGCGCTGTCCTCAAAAGCCGCACCGGAGACCCGTTGCGCAAACAGCCACTGGCGCCAGCACTGTTAATCTCACTCCATTGGTTACCCGATGATCAGGGCTCAGCTGTGCCCAGAGCACAGCACGCAACCGGTTGCCGGGCACAACAACAACGGAGTCCCCTATGCAGAACACGAGTCTGGTCAAGAACGGTGAGGTCACGCTGAACGTGGTTACCTATGGCGATGCACGCAAGGTGCCCATTGTGCTGGTGCATGGCTATCCGGATAACCACACCGTATGGAAGCCGGTTGCCGAACGTCTGGCCAGCAAGCATTTTGTGATCACCTACGATGTCCGTGGCGCTGGCGCCTCCAGCGTGCCCGACAAACAGGCCGACTACCGGATGGCGCTGCTGTCTGACGATCTTCGCGCCGTAGTCGATGCGCTGATTCCGGGGCAACCCTTCCACCTGGCGGGGCATGACTGGGGCTCCATCCAGAGCTGGGAGTCGGTCACCGCCGGAGCATTGCAGTCGCGAATCCTGTCTTACACCACGATTTCCGGGCCCTGCCTTGACCATATGGGCTACTGGCTGCGCCGCAAAACACTGAATCTGTCCCCTGCAGCCAAAGCCGGTCTGCTCAAACAACTGTTCAGTTCCTGGTATATCGGCTTCTTCCATTTGCCGGTTCTGGCTCCGGCAGCCTGGCAGGGTGGTCTGGATAAGCTCTGGCCCCGTTACCTGAAACACCGGGAGCAGGTAAGCGAGCCGGAGGCCAACCCGACCCAGGACAAGGATGGCCGTAACGGCGTTCAGCTCTACCGCGCCAATTTCCGCAGCAAGCTGTTCAGTCCCGAGCCTCGTCCGGCTCACTGCCCGGTACAGCTGGTGGTTCCGATCCGGGACAACTATGTCGGCAGCCACCTGTTCGATGAGCTCCATGACTGGGTACCGGAGCTGTATCGCCGTGACCTCAACGCCAACCACTGGGTGCCGCTGAGCCATCCGGACCAGATTGCCCGCTGGATCGGTGAGTTCGTTGCCGGAGTGGAAAGCGGCAAGATGCCACCGGCACTGCAGCATGCCCGGGTCCGGCCGGATCGTCTTGGCCTGCCACTCTCTGGCAAGACCGCGGTCATTACCGGCGCAGGCTCCGGCATTGGCCGTGCCACGGCCTTGCGCCTGGCCGAGGCGGGTGCCGACGTGGTCTGTGTGGATATCAACGAAGACGCAGCGGCAGAGACCGCCGGGCAGGTTCAGGCCATCGGCGCTGTCGCCTGGACCAGGGCCGTCGATGTCGGCTCCGCCGCAGCCATGCAGAAGCTGGCCAGATGGGTGGAGAAAGAACTGGGCTGCGCCGAAATCGTGGTCAATAACGCCGGTATCGGCATGGCCGGCGGGGTTCTGGAGACCTCCACCAAGGACTGGGAGCGCATCCTCAAGGTCAACCTGTGGGGTGTTATCCATGGCAGCCGGCTGTTCGGCCAACTCATGGTCGACAGTCATTGTGCCGGTCATATCATCAATGTGGCCTCAGCCGCAGCCTTTGCCCCCAATCGCAAACTCGCCGCCTATTCAACCACCAAGGCCGCAGTGCACATGCTCAGTGAATGCCTGCGGGCAGAGCTGGCAGAGCATGAAATCGGCGTCACCTCCGTTTGCCCCGGCTTTGTAGCCACCGGTATCGCCAAAAACACCGTCTACGCCGGCCTTAGCCCTGAGGAGCAGGCTGAGAAACAAGCCAAGGCCGACAACCTGTATCAGCGCCACAGCACCTTCACCCCTGAGGATGTCGCCGAGCGTATCTGCCAGGCCGTGCTGACCAATCCAGCCATCAGCCTGGTCGGTCCGGAAGCCCTCGCTACCCGTTTCGTCAGTCGTTTCGCGCCTGGGGTGTCGCGCATGGTGGCACGCCTGGACATTACCCCCTGATCGCAACGGAGGAGATCAACATGAATGTCACACAACGTCACCAGCTGAAAGCTCGCCGTGTGCAATTTGACTTTGAACAGACCCCCTTGCACTGGCTCAAAGACGACCCGTTTTCCACCCATATCATCAACGGCATTCACATGCTGCTGCCGGAAGGTGAACTGTGGTTCTGTCGCGTCTACAACAAGGCCCTGCCACTGATCACCGACGATGACCTGCGCGCCGATGTCGAAGGCTTTATCCACCAGGAAGCTGTTCACTCCCGGGCCCACAGCAAGGCCCAGCTTTACCTGCAACAGCATGGTATGGAACTGGATGAGTACATGGCACGGGTGCAATGGCTGTTCAAGTCCTTGCTGGGCGAACAGCCGTTCGGGGTTCCTGCACTGGAGCGCAAGGCCCTGGAAAAGCATTGGCTGATACTGCGGGTTGGCTTGATTGCAGCCATTGAGCATTTCACCGGGGTACTGGGTCAATGGGCGATGGACAACACCAGCTGGGAAGCCAACGGTGACCCGGTCATGGTGGACCTGTTCAAGTGGCATCTGGCCGAGGAAGTTGAGCATCGTACGGTGGCGTACGATCTGTTCGAGCATCTCTGCCAAACCCAGCTCGGCTTTTACGTCAGCCGGCAAGCGTTGATGGCTCTGACATTCCCGCTGATCCTGTACTTTATTGGCGAAGGTGGACGCACCCTGATGCGCCAGGACCCGGATCCAAAGGTCCGCCGCTTTGGCCACAGCATGCTGCCCGTTCTTTTCCGGCAACTGCAGCGGGTGGGACGAAAAACCGACAATGTGCCAACGTTTACGTTTCTGGTCGAAGCCACCCTGCGCTGGGTTGCGCCCGGCTTCCACCCGATTGATGAAGGCGACACTGCCCAGGCGTTGGCTTACCTGGCACGCTCACCGGCAGCTCAGGCTGCCGCCGCACACTAGACGGCGAGCAACGGGACTCCGGAAAGGCCACTACCAGAAACGGCTCAGGATCTTTCGGTGGGCGCCACCATATCCATAAACTGGATGGCCTCACCGAAGGAGACAAAACTCTTCAGCACTTCCTGTCCGTCAATCTCAACATCATAGGAAACGTCACAGTCGATAGGAGACAGGTTTCCGTTTTCACGTTTGCGGGCAACGACCCTTAGCAGGCCGCGTTCTGCCAGTATGGACGGCGATGCGGGCATCAAACGGTCCTTAGTAATTGTTCTGATAGATCCCTGTATACCAGTGGTGCTAGACCCAGGGCAACGTCAAGCACCGGAAGTCCCGGCAAGACTGTGACGCGCTTCATGACAGCGAAGTTTTTTACAGTTGTCGACATTTCGCGGGCCGCCACCAAACTCAGGCCCAGCCGGCAGAATCCAGCTTCCGGTATTGATTTCCCGCGAAACTGTCCGTAAAAAGGTCAGTTTTATCGAATTCAGGCAACGGACTCCTGCCACCGCAGCCTCCTTCCCGGGGGCACTGCCCCCTCAGGGAGCAGCAAGTTCATCGGATGACCAAATTCGTGTACTGTGCGATTTACATCTATTCTTGATACTTGCCAGCACCCCTTCATCGGCGATGCAGAATAAGTACAAGTAAACAGCTGCATAGCGACAGTTTCAGGAGTCATTCATGGCGGAACAAGCGCCGTTGGTCTGTAAGGACATCCACAAGACATTCAACCAGCTGGAAGTCCTCAAGGGCATATCACTGGAAACCCGTAAGGGGGATGTGATCTCGCTCATCGGCAGCTCCGGCTCAGGTAAAAGCACCTTCCTGCGTTGCATCAACCTGCTGGAAACCCCGACCTCCGGCGACATCATCGTGCATGGCGACCCGATTCGGTTCACCAACAACCGCAAAGGCGAACGTATCCCCGCCGACAACCGCCAGGTGGAAAAGATCCGCTCCCGGCTTTCGATGGTATTCCAGGGCTTCAATCTGTGGTCACACATGACCGTTCTGGAGAACATCATCGAAGCCCCCATCCACGTTCTTGGTGTCCCTAAAAAAGAGGCTATCGAGCGCGCCGAAGCCTATCTGCAGAAAGTCGGCATCTACGAGCGCAAGGACTATTACCCCGCGCAGATGTCCGGAGGCCAACAGCAACGGGCGGCCATCGCACGGGCACTGGCCATGGAACCGGACGTTATGCTGTTTGACGAGCCCACATCGGCACTGGACCCGGAACTGGTCGGCGAAGTACTGAAAGTCATGCAGAGCCTGGCCGAGGAAGGCCGGACCATGATCGTGGTCACCCACGAGATGGCTTTCGCTCGTGACGTATCCACTCAGGTACTGTTCTTGCATCAGGGGGTGATCGAGGAACAGGGGACACCGGACAAGGTCTTCGATCATCCGGAGTCCGAGCGTATGAAGCAGTTCCTCGCCCCGAAGTTCTGAGCACAGGAGGTTCCGCTTGCGTGTCGCGAACGACGGCACCCACTGACGGTGCTATCTTGAGTTCAGGCGCCTCCGGTTTTCAGGACCTCACAAGGGTCTCTCCAGGCCGGCGGAGCACCAATAAAGGCGGCAGATCATCGCCGACAATAAAGCCTAACAGGCAACCGATTGGAGATAGTGAGACATGAAAAAACTGATTGTTGCAGCAAGCTGTGCCATCGCCATGATGGCGGGCAGTGTCCAGGCCCGGGAGTGGAATGAAATCCGCATTGCCTTCGACGTTCCTTACGAACCGTTCGAATACAAGACTCCAGATGGTGAACTGACCGGCTTCGAGGTGGAACTGGCAGAAGCCGTCTGCGCCGAACTGCGGGCAGAGTGCGAGTTCGTCATCCAGGCCTGGGACGGCATGATTCCGGGACTGCTGGCCCGCAAGTTCGACGCCATCATGTCTTCCATGTCGATCACCCCTGAGCGCGCAGAACACGTACTGTTCTCCGAGCCGTACTATAACACCCCTGGCGGCTGGTTCGCCCGTGACGACTTCGATGTCGACGTCACCGACATGGAGGCCATGCAGGGCAAAACCGTCGGCGTCCAACGGGGCACAACCATGGACACCTACGTCACCAACGAAATGAGTGACGTGGTGACCATCAAGCGCTACACCACGGCCGAAGACATGGTTCTCGATCTGGAAGGCCAGCGCCTCGATGTGGTGTTCGTAGATTACCCGGTTGGTGAACAGACCATTATGAGCCGCGAAGGCTTCAAGGAAACCGGCGAGCCGGTCAAGCTGGGTGAAGGTGTCGGTGTCGCCATGCGTCCCCGCGACCGCGACCTGGCAGGCAAAATCAACGCCGCCCTGAACAAACTGAAGAACGACGGCACTTATGATGCCATCATGGCCAAGTACTTCAGCTACGACATCAAAATGTAATCCCGCCAGGGACATTTGATGACCCGCCCGCGTGAGCGCTTCGGCGCTGACGCGGGCACGGTAAGCCCTGTTATCTGGAAGTTTGCATGCTTGACTTGAAAGGCTATGGCCCGTCCCTGCTGGAAGGCGCGGTTGTCACCGTCGAACTGGCCTTGTTCTCACTCCTCTTCGCCGTTGCCCTCGGGCTGGTTGGCGCTTCCTCCAAATTGTCTGGCAACCGTTTCCTGGTTGGCGCCGCCACCGCCTATACCACGCTGATCCGTGGCGTCCCCGATCTGGTGATGATGCTGCTGTTCTATTACGGTGGGCAGGTGCTGGTAAACAGCCTTTCCGACTACCTGTATTACGAATACGAAATCGACTTTTTCTTCCAGTTCGACCCCTTCATTTCAGGGGTGCTGACCATCGGCCTGATCTTCGGCGCCTACATGACCGAAACCTTTCGCGGTGCATTTCTTGCGGTGGACATCGGCCAGATCGAGGCCGCCCGGGCTTACGGTTTCAGCCGCTGGCACACATTCCGCCGCGTCATGATTCCTCAGATGCTGCGTCACGCGCTGCCCGGCATTGGCAACAACTGGCAGGTATTGCTGAAAACCACCGCGCTGGCCTCCATCATCGGACTTACCGACATGGTGCGGGTGGCCGAGGAAGCGGCCAAAGCCGAGCGTTCGCCCTTTATGTTTTTCATCCCGGTGGCGCTGGTCTACCTGGCCCTGACCGCGGCCTCAGAACTGTTTATCAAGTGGCTCGACAAGCGAGCCAATGTCGGCGTAGTACACGGAGACTGAGCCATGCCTGACTTCCTCGCCGACTGGCTGAACCAGAACGACATCTTTACCGCCACCACCGTGATCCACTACTGGGATGGTTTGGTGACCACCGTGCAACTGGTGTTCATGTCTTTGCTGCTGGGGCTGGTACTTGCGCTTCCGCTGGCGATCATGCGGACCGCAAAATCCCCCTACATCTCCAGACCAATTTGGCTCTACACTTACCTGTTTCGCGGCACACCGTTGCTTATCCAGCTGTACATCATCTATTACGGTATCGCCCAGATTGAAGGCATCCAGGATACTTTATGGTGGACGATCTTCCGCGAGCCGTTCTACCCGGCCTTGCTGGCCTTCACCCTTAACACGGCGGCCTACACCACGGAGATTATCCGCGGCGCCATTGTGGCCACCCCCAACGGTGAAATCGAGGCCGCCAAGGCCTATGGCATGAACTGGGCCCTGAGGATGCGCCGTATTGTGCTGCCCAGTGCGGCTCGGCGGGCGGTTCAGGCCTATTCCAACGAAGTTATCTTCATGCTCCACGCCAGCGCCATCGCCAGCGTGGTGACGATCGTTGACCTCACCGGTGCGGCCCGCAACATCTACTCCCGCTTTTACACGCCGTTCGATGCATTCATTGCTGTGGCCGTGCTCTACATGCTTCTGACGTTTATACTGGTATACGTGTTCCGCCGGCTCGAACGTCACCTGCTGAGGCATCAGCGACCGTTGAGCCACTGACCGGAGGACAAAGGTCATGACGCCACGTCAGCGATTGTTCGGCACGGACAAGGACTGGCTGGCCCACACTCTGGACCAGGCCAGCTCATCCACTGCCGAAGCCACCCTCATACTGGCCGATGGATGCGCGGTGTCCCTGCTGGACACCGGCATTCTCAGACTGGTACCCGCCAGGACCGCCAGCGATGATCACCACCTGATCATTTCCGCGGGCATCCATGGCAATGAAACCGCCCCCATCGAAGTCCTCAACACCCTGGTTAACGAACTGCTTGATGGCCAGTGGTCACTGAGCATCCCGGTGCTGATGATTCTGGGTAACCCGCCAGCCATGGCCAGGGGCGAGCGTTTCATTGAATTCAACATGAACCGCCTGTTTGCCGGCGCCCATGAAAAGCGCCCCTACCACGACACCCCCGAGGCCCAGCGGGCGCGGGAACTGGAGCAGACCTGCCTGCAATTCCGTAACGCCAGCAAACATCTGCTGCATTACGACCTGCATACTGCAATCCGGCCGTCCATTCGTGAAAAATTCGCCCTCTACCCGTTTGTTCCCGACCGTGAGGTACCGGTCGCCCAGTGCGATTTTCTGCTGGAAGCCGGGGTCGATACCCTGCTGCTCCAGCACCGGACCGGCACCACCTTCTCGTCGTTCACCTCGGTTGATCTGGGGGCGGAGAGTTTCACCATTGAGCTGGGCGAGGTACGCCCGTTTGGACACAACAACCTCAGTCGCTTTGAGGGCATCACCCGAGCGCTGCGCCGGCTGATGAAAGGGGAGCCCGCGCCGGGTAACGGCGGCCAGCACATTACCCGGTTCGAGGTCGTTCATGAAATCATCAATACCGGGGACCAGTTTCACTTCCTCGTCCCCGATGACATCGCCAACTTCACCAGCTATGACCCTGGCACGCTGATCTGGCAGGACGATCGCAGCCAGTACAAGGTGGGAGCCGCTCCGGAGGCCATCGTTTTTCCCAACCGGCATGTACCGATTGGTCAGCGAGTGGGCCTGATGATCCGCCCACTCACTGACGACTGAGCCACCAGCCGGCCCGCGCCAATCAGGCCGCGACCTCCTGCACCTCGGCTGCCGGCGTCCGGATCACCAGGGTACACACCGCCGGCACCACCAGCAGTGTCAGCACGGTCGATGCCAGCAAGCCCGAGATGATCGCCCAGGCCATGGGTGGCCACAGGGTTGAGCTGGAGTAAGCCAGCGGCAGCAAGCCAGCCACGGTGGTCGCCGTGGTCAACAGTATCGGCCGTGTGCGCTCCTCCACCGCCTGACGGACCGCATCACGGATACGGTCACCCAACCCCAGCTGACGATCCACCACATCCAGCAACACGATGGCATTGTTGACCACCACCCCCACCAGGGCAATGACTCCCAGTAACGACTGAAACCCAAACGGCGAGCCAGACAGCACCAGCCCGGGAATAATCCCCACTGCCGCCAAAGGCACCGTGAGCAGGATGATCAGCACCCGCCGGTAAGAGTTGAACTGGAGAATAAGGAAAAACAGCAACAGCATGATGCCAATGGGCGCCGTGGTCAGAATCGCGGTATTGGCCTTGCCCGAGCCTTCGGCATCGCCACCCAGCTCCAGCCGTGTACCCGCCGGCAGCGGCTTCAGCGCCGTCTCGGCATCCAGCCCCTGTAACGCCTGGCTGAAGCTGTAGCCCGGCAACAGGTTTGCAGTGACCGTTCCTACCCGTACCCCATTGCGCAGGTAGCGGGCTGCGGGCTGCCACGAGGTGTCCACCGAAGCGATGGCGGACAGCGGCACCGCCTCCCCGACGTTGTTGTAGATGTTGATCGACAACAGCCGCGACAACGACAACTGGGTGCCCTCACGGGAACGCAGCACCAGCGGAATGGGATCATCCTCCTGGCGATACTGTTCGGCCACAATGCCGAAACTCTGGCCGTAGAGGCTCTGAGCCACGTCCGAGCGGCTGATGCCGTAACGGGCCGCACTGGCGTCATCCACCACGATACCAATGCTCGGCACCCCGAGATCCAGGTCATGACGGACATCCACCGTGCCTTCGGTATGGCGGAGGGCATCGTAGACCTGCAGCACCGCCTGATCACGGAGCTCATCACTGGCGTTGAATACCCGGACTTCCACCGGCGCCGCCCGTGGCGGCCCCTGCCCCAGTATCCCTACGGTCACATCCAGTTCCGGCAATTGCCCGGCGACATACTCGCGAATCCAGCCTGTCAGCGGCGCGGTATCTGCCAGTTGCGGCGTACGCACAACCAGGCGCGCCCGGTTCGGCGCCTGGGGGGCTCGCGTCAGGTTGTAATAGAAACTGGGCCCGGAGTATCCGACAAAGCGATGAACTTCCAGGGTCTGCGGCTGGGAGCGGATCGCCTGTTCGAGCTGGGCGGCGACTTCGCCGGTACGCAGCTGGTCGGTCCCTTCCGGCATGAACAGTTCCACGACGACCCGGGGCCGGTCGGCGTTGGGGAAAAACTGCTGCTTCATGAATGGCGTCATCAGCAGACTCACCACAACCAGCACCGCGCCAGTCAGCATCAGGACGCCGGGACGACGGGCCACCAGCCGCCCCAGAAACGACGACAGCCCTGCCAACGCATCAGCCCGGACTTTCGCCCTGGGCTTCAGGAAACGGGCAGCGAGCAGAGGCACAACGGATATTGCGAGCAGGTAGCTGACCGACAAGGTCAGCATGATCATGACCGGCACACCACGGGTAAAGTCTGCGGTGTTCCCCTTGGACAGCAACAACGGCGCAAAGGCCGCCAGGGTGGTGCCGGTCGATGCCCCCAAAGGGCCGGCCAGCTCGCGGATGGAGCGGGTCAGCGCTTCGACCCGCTGCATACCCTGATCCAGGTTAGACTGGATGTTCTCGACAATCACAATGGCGTTGTCGATCAGAATACCAAGAGAGATCACCATCCCGATGACCGCAATCTGGTGCAGAACACCTCCGCCAAAGTCATACAGCCCCACGCTGATCATCGCCACCATCGGCAGGATCGAGGCTACCAACAGGCCCATGCGCAGGCCCATCCCGGTGAACACCACCGCGACGATAATCAGTACTGACAGCACCAGGCTCCAGGCCAGGCCATCAAGGCGTGCCTCGACCTTGTCGGGCTGAAAGAACATCTCGCGAAGGTCATAGGGCGCAAATTCGTCACGAAGAGTCGCCAGCCGCGCCCGGACACCTTGACCGAAGCGAATGGCATCGGTGCTGTCGGTTTCCATGTACAACGACAATAACACCACCCGTTCACCATCGAACCAGCTTTCCGGCTGCCGTGGCTCGACCGGGCCACGCCAGACGTCTGCCGCTGCAGCCAACGGCACCTGGGAGCCATCAGGCAACTGGATGGGGGTTGCACGAATGGCGTCTATGTCCGCAAATTCACTGTTGGGCAGTACCGATAACCGACGGCCTTCACTGACCACAAAGCCGCCGGGAATGGTCTGATTCCGCTGCGCCAGGGTATCCAGCACCCGCGCCGGTGAAATCCCCAGCCGGTAGAGTGCGGCGTCGTCCAGAGCCAGGGTAATCTGTTCATCGACATCACCACCCAGTTCAATACGCGACAGCCCCGGCAGATCCGCCAGGACATTTTTCAGCCGCTCGGCCACCCCGCTCAACTCAACCACCGAAGGCGAGCCGGACACCGCCAGCACGACCGTAGGGGTACTGACCAGACGGTCGTCGAGGATCATCCTGCCAACATCGTCAGGATATTCCTGACGCGCCCGTTCCATGGCCTGCCGTACCCGGTCCCAAGCCGCATCGGTATCGTAGATGGTCTGATTCAGGCGCAGCCTCACGATGGCAACGCCAGTGCGAGCCGTGGCCCGGGAAACTTCGAGTTCTTCCACCTGCAACAGCTCATCGGACAACGGCCGCACAATCAGCCGCTCCACGGTATCCGCCGATGCGCCTGGGTAAGACACGGTAATCATCCCCGCCCGTTCGGGGAAATTCGGGTCTTCCTGCCGCGGCATGGTGCTGTAGGCGGCAATCCCCAGCAGGCAGAGCATGGTGATCAACATTCCCAGCAGGCGCTGACCGCCCAGTAACCGGGCAATCATTGCAGAATCTCCACCGGGTCTCCGTCAACCAGTCGCGTCAGCCCCGCGTAGACCACCAGATCGCCCTCGGCCAGAACCGGCGATTCCACCACCACGTTATCACCGATGATGCGGCGGACATTGACCTCAACGCGTTCGGCCCGACGTTCCCTCACCCGGTAAACGCTTTCGCCAGCCTCACTGCGGGTTACCGCCAGCAGCGGCACCGTAATGACTGCGTCCCGCGGGGGGACAATACCGACTTCCACCGGCTCTCCCGCATCCAGGGTATTGACTGGCAAATGCACCAGTACCGGATGCAACTCACCGCGAACGGCCCCGGCCTGTGCAATCTCCATGACTTGCCCGGTGACCGCAGCCTGGCTACGGTCGTGTACCGACCAGATCGGCAGGGACTGACCCACAGAAACAAATCCAAGCATGTAGGCCGGCACCCGGACCTCAACTTCGCGCCCCAATGGCGAGGACAGCCGCACCACCGGCTGACCGGCGCTGACAAATTCATTGTTTTCCACCAGCACTGCTTCTACCCGGCCGCTGAATGGCGCCAGCAGACGGCTTTCATCCAGCAACCGCGAAGCTTCTGCCAACGCGGCCCGGGCCGTCGCCACGCTCGCCTGCAGGCTGTCACGGCGAGACGCCAGCTGCTCCAGGGTCTGCTCCGAGACCACTCCTCGCTCGTACAGACGACGCGACCGTTCCCACTCTCGATTGGCCTGAGTCAGCTGGGTATCCAACTCCTGCAAGCGCGCGGTCGCAGAATCCCGCGCGGGCTCCAGGGCAGGATTGTAGACCCGGGCCAGTAAATCGCCCTGCTCTACCTGCTGACCCAGTTCAACATGCCGTTCCTTGAGAGTACCGCTGAGCTGGAAAGTCAGGGTCGCCCGCTGACTCGCCTGCACGATTCCCGAGAATCTCAGTGGGGGCGCAACATCGCCGCCCGCTTTGACCGCGTCAACCCTGACCACCACCGCAGGCGCCTCTGCCTGCGAACTCTCCTCGCCCAGACCGCTGGCCTTACACCCCCCCAACAATAACAAGGGAAAAACCAGTGCCCATACCCAACGGTGAGTATCTGTGTTCATGTTTGTCTCCTCCGGCTCCCTGCCCGCAAGTTTCAATCATTCCATCCTGTATAGCCGACATATTGTCACTCTTTGACACTTTGTCAAAGAAAAATAAATAGGCGATACTAGAGACACTCTCAGAGCATTCACTGCAGAATTTGGCTTGGCCGGTATCGGGAAGCTGTGCGCACTCTACCCAAGGGGTAACGACGGAACGCCGCATGACAGATCAACTCAAGACACGACGGGAACGGGAAAAGCAGGCCCGTTACGAGGCCATACTGGATGCGGCAGAAGCGGTATTTTCAGACAAAGGCTATGAACGTACCTCCATGGACGACATCGCCCGTCGCGCAAGCCTGAGCCGGGCGCTGCTGTACGTCTACTTCAGGGACAAGTCCGCTATTCAACACGGCATTACCCTGCGGGCAGGGGCCAATTTACGGGAACGGATGGAAAAAGCCGCGGCCATCGCCGGCACCGGGCTGGAAAAAGCGGCGGCCATTGGCCGCGCCTACTACGAGTTCTACCGGGAAGAACCCGAGTACTTTCACGCCCTCACCCAAGCCAACGTCACCGCATCGGACGCTGACGAAACCCAGGTTTCCCAGATGCACTGTTCGGAGGCGGCCATCATGGAACTGATGGTGGCGACCATCCGCCGGGGACTGGCCGATGGCAGCCTGAACCGCGAGCGCATTCGCGACCCGATGGAGACCGCGCTTTACCTTCGCGGGGCTCTCCATGGTGTGATCATGGGCTGTGGCAAAGAGATCGAAGGTGCCTTCTCTGCTTTTCCAAGCGAAGCGCTGATTGAGCACACCATGGCCATGCTGATGTCCTCAATCGCCAGTCAGAGCTAGTGCTGGAAATCGTAAATCAGCCCCAACCCCAGAATACCGGTCAGCTCATCGAGAGCGTGGCGACATTCATCCAGCAGCATCGGGTCCGCCAGGTCTTCCTGACTCAGGCGGTCACGATAATGGGCCGCCACCCAGGTGGTCAGGCGCTCATACAAGGCATCCGTCAGCAACACGCCGTGATGCATCGCCTGCAGCTCATCATCCCGGAGCACCACTCGCAACCGCAGACAGGCGGGGCCACCACCGTTCCGCATAGACTGCTTGACATCAAACACCTCCACCGCTCTGATCGGGCCGCCAGATGCCACCAGCCGATCCAGGTACTCGCTGACCGAAGCAATCTCCCGGCATTCGCCCGGCACTGCCAGCAGCATACCGTCCGGACCATTGAGCAACTGACTGTTGAACAGGTAAGACGCCACTGCATCCTGAAGTGGAACTTCCGCTTCAGGCACCCGTACCGGCGCCAGCTCCACCCCAGCCAGACGCGCATTGATGTCCGCCAGCACCCGAGACTCCTCAAGGAAGGCCTGCTGGTGGTAGAACAGCACGTTGCCATTACCGACCGCAATCACATCGTTATGAAACACGCCGGCATCGATGGCCGCTGGATTCTGTTGGGCAAACACCACATGGGCATCAGACAGACCATGTAATCGCGCAATCGCCTGAGAAGCTTCCAGGGTCTGTCGGGCCGGAAACCGGCGTGGCCCCGGGGCGAGATCGTCAAAGGCCACGCCGCCGTAGACAAACAGCTCCACCCCGGGATCGCCATAGCCGGCACACAAACGGGTGTGATTGGCCGCGCCTTCGTCACCGAACTGCGCGACCGAAGGCAGCGCCGGGTGATGGGCAAAGTAGGCTTCATCAGAGAAAATTGACTTCAGTGCCCGGCCGGTTACCACATGCTCAATCGAGCGATGGAACTTGGCACTCAGGTTGGCGGGGGTGAAGTGTACCCGGTGGTCATGGGTATCGGCGCTGGGTGATACCGTCGCCGCGTTGGCGGTCCACATACACGAAGCCGATGCCACCGCCGACAGGATCACAGGGTTTTCTTTCCCGACGCTGGCCAGGATGCTCGCATCAGAACCGGTATAGCCGAGGGCTTTCAGGGTTGGGATGTGGGGGCGTTCGTGAGGTGGCAACACGCCCTGGACATAGCCCCGGTCGGCCAGCTTTTTCATCTTTGCCAGCCCCTGCAACGCCGCTTCTTTCGGGTTCGACACCTCGTTGACGTTATTTTTTGAGGCGACATTACCCCAGGACAGCCCCGCATAATTATGGGTAGGGCCAACCAGACCGTCGAAATTTGCCTCAATTGCATGCTTCGGCATAACACACCTGCCTTAACTAGTTGAACTTCAGCCCCGGAGCCAAGGCCTCGGGCAACTCACTGCGGTCGGCCTCCAGGGAGGCCATCGGCCAGGCACAATAGTCCGCAGCGTAGTAAGCGCTGGGCCGATGATTGCCGCTTGCCCCGATACCGCCAAAGGGCGCAGCGCTGCTGGCGCCGGTCAATGGCCGGTTCCAGTTGACGATGCCCGCCCTGGCTTCGTCGAGCAGGCGCTCGTAGAGAGCCCGGTCATCGCTGAGAATGCCAGCAGAGAGGCCATACCGAGTGTCATTGGCAATCGCCAGTGCCTCTTCGAAATCGTCGTAGCGGTACACGGTCAGCAGCGGACCAAAGAATTCCTCATCCACGGTCTCCACACCACTGACGTCGAGAATTCCCGGCGTCAGCAACGCTGTTCCCTCCTGGGCCCGGCGCATGGTCAGCAAAGCCCTCGCGCCCTTATCGAGCAGACTCTGCTGGGCCTCCAGCAGCTTATCCGCGGCGACCAGCGAGATCACCGCCCCCATAAACGGCTGAGGCTCTGCATCGAAATGTCCGGGAGTAATCCGGCCCACCACTTCCACCAGCCGGCCGAGGAAGACATCCCCCTCCTTTCCCTTGGGTACCAACAGACGCCGGGAACAGGTACAGCGCTGGCCTGCCGACAGAAATGCCGACTGCAGGGCATGGTGAACGGCACCATCAACATCGGCCACATCCTGGACAATCAGAGGATTGTTACCACCCATCTCCAGAGCCAGAATTTTTTCTGGCTGACCACCGAACTGCTCATGCAGCAGATGCCCAACCGTTGAACTGCCGGTGAAGAAAAGGCCATCAATGCCGGGGTGACCCGCCAGCGCCATACCGGTCGCTGCGTTCCCCTGGACCAGATTGAGTACGCCGTCCGGAAGTCCCGCTTTCTGCCACAACCGCACCGTGAATTCCGCCACCCCTGGCGTCATTTCGCTGGGTTTGAACACCACCACATTGCCCGCCAGCATCGCAGGCACAATATGCCCATTGGGCAGGTGACCGGGAAAGTTATAGGGACCAAACACCGCCACCACCCCATGGGGACGATGGCGCAGCACCGCGTGACCACCCGCAACGTCATCCTCGCGCTGTCCGGTGCGTTCGTCATAGGCCCGACTGGAGATCGCGATTTTGCCGATCATCGCCGCCACTTCGGTCCGGGATTCCCACAGCGGCTTGCCGGTTTCCAGACCAATCTGATGAGCCAGCTCTTCCTTGTTTTCTTCCAGCAGGCTGCCGAAACGCTCCGTGATCGCCCGCCGTTCATCCACGGGCAACCGTCGCCAGGCCGGGAACGCTGCCCGGGCCGCACGCACCGCAGCATCGACATCGTCAATGCCTGCGCCATTGCCATCCCACACCACCTCTCCGGTTACCGGCTGAATGGATTCCAGCCGTGCGCCATGCCCTTCGGTCCAGAACCCGTCGATGAATAATTGCCCTGTCAGCGACTTGATACTCACGATAACCTCCCAGAAGCGTTTGATTCAGTGTCGGCGCTACCCACCCGCAGCGTGAATGGGCGCAGGCCCCGCATCTTTCAGTGGCGCCAGCCGCACCAGATCTCCGGACTCCACCTCAAGGGCTTCGGCCACGTCGGGCGGCAGGCTGATGGTGTCAGGGCTGATGCAGTAAGCCGGCACCGTGGTAACCCGGAAATCCCGGAACGAGCGATTGGAGACCATCACCCGCTCACCGGCCGGCACCTCCTGGTCCAGAGGCTTGTGACGCAGCAACACGTGCCGGTTCACACTTTCCCGCACGGTACGGATGTTATGAATGAACGCCTCCACCACCGGGCCACCGTCAAATATGTCCACCAGCCCGTTAAAATTGAACCCCTCTTCCCGCAGCATTCTCAACGCTGGCGCGGTGTTCTCGTGCACCCGCCCAATGACCTCGCGGGCCGGCGCCGGTAACAGCGGCAGGTAGATCGGGTACTTTGGCATCAACTCGGCAATAAAGGCTTTCTGTCCGATACCGGTCAGGTAGTCAGCCTGACCGAATTCCATGTCGAAGAAGCGGCTACCGAGCGCATCCCACAGCGGGCTATGCCCCTCGGCGTCCGACACACCCCGCATTTCGGCAAACACCTTGTCGGAGAAGTGGCGGCGAAAGTCATCCAGGTACATGAAACGGCAACGGGACAGCAGCAGTCCATTTCCGCCCTTACGATGGCTGGCTGACAGCAGCAACGAACAGATTTCGGTGGTATCGGTCATGTCATTGGTCAGGTGCAGGGTGGGCGTGCGGACATGCACCCCCAACTCCCGTGATGCATTGACCGTGGTACTGACCCGGTAGTTGTAGAACACCTCGTCCAGCCCGACCCGGGCCTGAATGCCGCTGATCCCCACACAGCGTGTAAGCTCGGTGTCTTCCAGAGCGAACAGGAACAACCCGGCTTCCGGTTCACAGCGCTGGTTGAAGGAATCCTGGGCCTGGGTAATTTTCTGGCGTAAAAGATCCCGGTTGGCCGGCAGGGTGGTCAGCCCCTTTCCGGCCGCCTCGGCCATGGCCATCAGGTCATCCAGATCTCCCGACTGTAACGGACGGATCAACAACATGGGCTTCCTCCGCGGATGACTGGGCAGCGACTCATAACGGCGCCACCATGACGTCTTCCCCGGATTCACATCCGAGGCCATGAAGCACCGACAAGGGCGCCCGGATCACCTCATTCAGGGATTCCGAGATACCGGCGAGGGTGCACCGGAAATCTGCCCCTTGACCGCACGCCAGCAGACATTGCTCACCGTCTTCCGCATCGCTGGCGCGCAGGCTTTTGCGCTGGCAGGTGACCAGAGTTTTCAGATTGCTGGTGCGGACTTCCAGCACCGGACCGCCGTCAAAAATATCGACGTAACTGCCCCCGTGGAAGCCTTCCTGTTGCAACAGCGACACACTGCGCCGGGTTGCCGGGTGTGCCTGTCCCAGCGCTTGCTGGGCGGCCCCGGACAACAGGGTGACGTAGATCGGATTGGGCGGCATCAACTCAGCGATGAAGGTTTTGCTGAGCATGCCGGAATAGCGGTCGGCGGTTTCAAAATCCATGTCGAAGAAGTGACGTCCCAGGCTGTCCCAGAAAGGCACCTCACCGTGCTCGGTCTGAATCCCCTGGATTTCCACGGCCATGTCGTCGGAGAACCAGTCCCGGTGGCTGGCAATAAAAACCAGACGTGCCCGTGACAGCAATTCAAAAGCGTCGCTGTCACACAGCCCCGGTGCAATGACGAAGGCCCCCAGCAGGGTTCGGCCAGTCAGCGCATGGGAGGGATAGAGCACATCAACCCGTCGGGACACCCCCAATTCGTGGGAGGAGTGGATGAGAGCGTCCATCCGGTAGTTGTAAAAAGGCTGGCCATTACCGGCACGGCCATCAATACCTGCCACACCCTGAACCTGCTGGTCTCTGCTGTCGACCAGCACGAACAGAAAGCGCTGACACTGGTCAGGCCCCAGCGCCCCACTGAAGGAATTGGAGGACAGCTCAATACGTGCCTCCAGGCCCTCCCGGGTTTTCGGCACCGTAGACGAAAGCTGGCTGCAGTGCTCCGCAGCCAGCTTCATGATGCCTTCAATGTCTTGCGGTTGTGCAGGTCGAACAAGCCACATCAGCCTGCCTCCTGTTGCCCGTCGCTCAGGCGCAAAGTTTTTTGACAGCCCTCTCGAAACGCTCAAGGGCTTCGTCAATATCCGTTTCAGGGATGATCAGCGATGGCGCCAGACGGACAACGTCGGCTCCCGCCACCAGCACCATCACCCCTTCCTCAAGCCCTGAGTTGAGGAAGTCCTTGGCCCTGCCTTTCCACTGTTCGGTCAGTACCGCACCAAGCAACAACCCGGCACCACGGACTTCGCTGAACACGCCGTAGCGCTCACCGATGCTTTCCATACCCTTGCGCAGGCGCGCTGAGCGGGCAGCCACCCCTTTGAGGATATCCGGCTGGCTGACGGTATCGATGACCTTCATGGCCACCGAGCAAGCCAGCGGGTTGCCACCGTAGGTACTGCCATGAGTGCCGACTCCGAGGCTGGCAGCCACTTTAGCGGTGGTCAGCATCGCGGCAACCGGGAAGCCACCGCCCAGGGATTTTGCACTGGACAGGATGTCCGGAGTCACACCGTACATCTGATAGGCGAACAGGTGGCCGGTCCGGCCAACGCCGGTCTGAACTTCGTCAAAGACCAGCAGGGCGTCGTTTTCGTCGCAGAGCTCACGCAACCCCTGAAGGAATTCCGGTGACGCCGGAAGGACGCCCCCCTCACCCTGAATCGGCTCAACGACGACCGCACAGGTCTTCTCTTTCGAGATCAGCTTTCTCACCGACTCCAGATCGTTGAATTCAGCATGATGGATACCCGCGGGCGCCGGCTCGAACCCTTCGAGATACTTTGGCTGGCCACCCACACTCACGGTGAACAGGGTGCGGCCGTGAAAAGCATTCCGAAACGAAATGATCTCGTGCTTTTCTGGGCCGAAGTGCTCCCAGCTGTAACGACGGGCGAGCTTGAACGCCGCCTCGTTCGCTTCACCGCCCGAGTTGGCAAAGAATACCCGCTCGGCAAAGGTCAGATCGCACAGGGCCTTGGCCAGTCGCAGAGCTGGCTCATTGGTCATCACATTGGACAGATGCCAGATTTTGTGGGCCTGGTCCTCAAGTTCACCCACCAGCCCGGGGTGCGCGTGGCCCAGGGACGTCACCGCGATGCCACCAGCCAGATCCACGAACTCTCGGCCGTCCTGATCCCAAATGCGCGAGCCTTCTCCCTTCACGGGAATAATTGTCCCCGGTGCATAGTTAGGCACCATCACTTCATCAAACAGTTCGCGGCTGACAGGTTCTTTATTCATCGAATCCTCTGAATCTCAGTATTTTTCCGGGACAGCTACAGTACACAGAAGCACCCGACATAGCCCGGATTTCAGTTATCTTCACTCTTTCTATCATAGTCGAGCACGGGCATTCTCACATCGGGAAAACCGGCCTCCGGTAACTCAATAATCCGATGCCGGTCACGATCTTTGCCCAAGAGCGCCTTGACCACCAGTTTGTAGGAATCAAGGTCGAACGTGATGGTCCGATCCGCCAGCGACAGAGCCTCAAGATCTTCCGGCTGGTGTACCGTAGTGATGTGCATCCAGTTAAAGATCACCAGAATATCGGTACGATCACTATTGCGGCTTTCCGCTACATCCTTGCCGGCTGCAATATCGTGATACTCTTCGACGATGCCTATCGCCCCACGCCATGGCCAGGTCCGCAACCGCAAGCCATAGAAGGCGATCTGCATACGAAGGTTGTATCGGGTGACATCTTCCCCACCGGCACAGGCACCCCGACATCGCCCCAGGGCATGTTGAAAACACGGGCCAGGGCCAGGAGTCTCCAGACCAAGTAGTTTGTTACACAAGTCGTTCTTGCCCGCAATGCCCTGTAACGCCCGTTCCGCCTCCCGTTTACTGCGGAACAGACCGTAGTAGTCGCCCAAACGCCGGGGCTCGATTTCCCGCACCAGGCGGGCTTCCAGATACCCCGCAGCATTGGCCTCCAGCTCAACGGTGACCAGTCGTTTAGCGGCGCGGGATCGCCGATTGAACAGCGGGCTCAGGGACTTGATCTGTTTCAGTTCCAGCAACAGGGCGCCGAGCTCTCCAGCGGTTTCCGTCCACTCGACCCGCCGCAGGCTTTCCGATATCCGCACCCCGCGGGCACTGTTGTGATCCCCGGAGAAGTGGGACGCCACCCGTTGGCGAATGTTGGTGCTCTTGCCCACATAGAGCAGCACGTCATTCTCACCGTAGAACCGGTACACCCCCGGTGCCGATGGCAGCCCCTTCAGAACATCATGGGAGAGGTGGGACGGTACGCTCGGCCTTTGCAGTAGCAGGCCGATGGTCTTTGCCATGGTTTCCCGACCGTGCTCGGCGAGCGCCACGGAGAAGAACGCCAGCATGGCACTGACATCCCCCATGGCCCGGTGGCGCTCGACCTCGGCCAGATGGTGGCGGGCAATCAGCGCGTCCATGTTGTGGCGCTGGTATTGGGGATACAGTTTCCGCGATAGTTTGACCGTGCACAGCACCCGGGTCGCAAACGGCTGCTCCAGGCGCCGGAACTCCGACTTGATGAAGCCATAATCGAAACGAGCGTTGTGGGCGACCATCACCTTGCCCTCCAACTGCTGACGCAAGTCGTCGGCAATGTCTGCAAACACCGGCGCATCGGCCACCAGAGCATTGTTGATTCCGGTCAGGCTTTCGATAAACGGGGAAATCCGGGTCTGCGGGTTGACCAGGGTCTGCCAGTCCCCAATGACCTCGCCATTACACCAGAAGCGGATTCCGATCTCGGTGATACGATCGGTCATGGCATTACCGCCGGTGGTTTCAATATCCAGAAACGCAAACGTCGTTGCAGTCAATAGGCAAGATTGATCAGTCATAGCTCATTCTACGCTGACTGCCCCTGTCCAGCCCACTCTCCGCCCCGCTCCGAAAGTACATGAGCCCTGATTAGACATTCGTCTAATTTTTAACCACGACTATTGGCGGTGTTATATAGATGTAACTAGTGTGTTTACGAGCCAACAAAAATAAATTCAGGAGACAACAATAAAATGAAAGACAACAACACTCTCAAACTTGCAGTTCGCGCGACGACGGCGGCCATGGTCATGGGCATCGCAGGACAGGCGAGCGCCATCGAAGTAGGCAGCAACGGGTACACCGCTGACATTTATGGTTACGCCCGCTTCAACGCCAGTTACGACATCGAGGAAGACATCGGCATCTCGACTCGCGCAGGCGCGTTCTCCGCGATCAACACCGGCGCTGCCGAAGACGACGAGGCCAAGGGTTACTTCAGTGCCGACGCCGTGCAAACCCGTCTGGGTGTCAAGGCCACTTCTCCGGAAGGGGTAAAGGTGGTGGTGGAAGGTGACTTCCGCCCTGGCACCCTGCGTCTGCGTCATGGCTACGGCGAATACAATGGCGTACTGCTGGGCCAGACCTGGTCCAACTTCAACAGTTTCGTCGGCAACACCGCCACCCTGGACTTTGACTCTCTCGCCGGCCTGGCAGGCCTGCAGGGACGTATCGCCCAGGCCCGTTACACCACCGGAGCACTCTCGGTTTCGGCGGAAGAGCCTATCACCAACTTCCTGGACGGCGCCGGCGCCACCACCGGTGGCAAGCAGGGCCTGCCAACTCTGACCGCGCGGTTTGAACAGTCCGCAGGTGGCCTGTCGTACTCGGCTGCCGCGCTGGTACAGGAAGTGGGCTACGACACCGGCACCGTGGATGACAGCATCGTTGGCTACGCCGCCTTTGTCGCCGCCAAAATGGGTCTCGGTGACAGCGTGACCCTCCAGGGCACCCTGTCCTACACCGATGGCGCCAACTCTTACCTGTACCGCTCCGGTGAGAACTTCGGCGCTGAAGATGCCTACCTCAACGGCGGCGATCTGGAAAGCATCGCCGGCTATGGCGGTTCGGTGGGCATGGGCTTTGATCTCGGTGGCGGCCGCAAGGCCAACATCGGCTATGGCCTGGTAACGGTGGACTGGGACGATGCCGAAGCTGATGGCGCTGCGGTGGCGAGCAAGAGCGAAACCAACCAGAACCTGATGGCCAACTACATGTGGAGCCCGGTGAAGAACGTGATGATGGGCGTGGAATACGGCTTCTTCAAGCGTGAAAACGTCAACGGTGATGATGGCGATGCCAGCCGCATCCTGTTCGCTGGCCAGTACAACTTCTAAGCCAGCGCCATAAGACAAAAAGCCCCGACCATTCCGGCCGGGGCTTTTTTTGTGCATTAATCGGGCAACTGCACTTTCCCGGGGCAACCTCTCCCCGGCCCTGAGTAACCTTCAACAATCCAAACGCCGTAACTGCCTGTAATTACTGAAAGGTGCATAACACCCCTTCCTGGCATGCTCTATGCTCCTGTATACCGTGTAGGGCTTCTCCTGGTGACGGAACGTTCCGTCGCCGCCCCATACCGCGACCCGATGAGGTGACACCATGAAAAAAGCACAAAACCACAGCCTGCTGTTTGAACTGACCCATCCGTTCGAAGCAGCCGTTATGGATGACCTGCACGACTACTTCGACTGGATGTACTTCGCGAACTGATTATCCCGCCAACCCCGGACTTGCATGAGGGTAAACCAGGACGGTTACGGGCGATTCATTCCCCTGCCCGTAACCGATTGGCCACTCCACGGGTCGCCATCACCGCAATCACTTCCAACAAAGGCATCAGTCCCTTGCTGTGCTGATGGGGCTTCTTACCCTTGCCAATCCGGCCCAGCTGACGGGTGTACCAGCTGACTTCCATCAACGCCATATCATCGATCTTCTGGATGCCGGTGGTGATTGGCTTAACCGCACTGACAACCTGTTCACCCGCCAGGATCCGCACCGAGAGATTTGGCTCTACCGCCAGCGGTCGGGCAATGCCCACCAGATCCGTCGCTCCCGACTGCACGGCCTCGGCCATGCCTTCACTGGTGCGAAATCCACCGGTAACCATCAACGGCACCGAGACCTTCTCCCGTACTTTTTCTGCAAACTCAAGAAAGTACGCCTCTCTTGATACTGTACTTTCCTTGACTCCGGCAGCACCGGCCATCGCCGGGTTCTCGTAGTTGCCACCCGAGATCTCTACCAGGTCGATACCTTCTTTCGCGAGGCGCTCGATAACCGCCAGCGATTCCTCCTCGGTAAATCCACCACGCTGGAAATCAGCAGAGTTCAGCTTGATGCCAACACAGAATGACGGCGACGTCGCCTCACGTATGGCCCGGTAAACTTCCAGCACAAAGCGCATGCGCTTTTCGGCAGTCCCCCCCCAGCTATCGTTACGCTGGTTATGGTGCGGAGACAGGAACTGACTCACCAGGTAACCATGGGCACCATGGATCTGTACCCCCTGAAACCCCGCCTGCTCCGCCAACGCCGCACTGCGGGCAAAGTGGCCGATGGTGTCCCGAATTTCCTGCTCGTTCATGGCTCTGGGCGTTGCAAACATCGCCCGCATGTCCTTGCGGAACGGTACCGCACTGGGGGCCACCGGGGCCTTGTTCAGCATTTTCGGGCTTTGCTTGCCCGGGTGGTTGAGCTGCACCCAGATGTGATTACCGTGACGCTGCCCCGCCTGCGCCCATGCCTTCAGCTCGGTCATGTCGCGCTCATCGTCGAGCACCACGTTTTTGGGCTCACCGATATGGCGACGATCGACCATCACGTTCCCGGTAATCAGCAGACCCGTTCCCCCATCAGCCCATGCGCCATACAGCGTCGCCAGCTCACGGGTTACCCGATTATTAATGGTTCCCATGGTTTCACTCATGGCGGACTTGGCCAGGCGGTTCGGCAAAACCGCGCCATTCGGCAGCGTCAGGGTCTGGCCCAGTGTTCCAGCAGCAGTCATGACAATCTTCCTCGATTCCTGTCAGTTCGATGGACATCAAACTATTAGACATTTCGACAACTGTCAAACTGTATTACACTAAGCCGCATCACCGTGTTATCGAATTGGGACAAAAAATGGCCATAGCCCAACGGGAAGAGCGCCTGAGCAACGCCTTCAAGGCACTATCCAACCCGACCCGTCTGCGCATTTACCAACAGATCAAGGACATGCCCTGCGGGCACATGCCGGACTCCGGCTGCAAACTGGTAGATTTTATTAATCTGCTGAAGGTGGGGGCACCAACGGTGTCTCACCACATCAAGGAGCTGGTCAATGCCGGGCTTATTCGGGTGGAGCGGCAGGGCAAATTCATGACCTGCTATCTGGAAGAGGATATGCGGGAGGAGTTACGGCGGTTTTTGGGATGAACCCGAACACTTCTGCGACGAATCATTCGCAGCCTGCGAGGCCGCGCCGGCGGTTGGCAGGGAAGCTTTCTCCGCTCCCCTGCCAACCGCTCTCCCACCACCGCTCAACCAGGCTGGAAAATTACAGCAGCAACTGCCGAATATCCCCCAACAACTCACAAAGGCGATTGGTAAACCGGGCGCCATCCGCCCCGTTGACCGCCCGGTGGTCGTACGACAGCGACAACGGCAACATCAGACGCGGCTGAAAGGCGGCTCCATCCCACACCGGCTTCATCGATGCCTTGGAGATTCCGAGAATCGCCACTTCCGGGGCATTCACGATCGGCGTAAAGGCCGTGCCACCGATACCACCAAGGCTGGTAATGGTGAAGCAAGCGCCCTGCATCTCGGCTGGCTTGAGTTTCTTATCACGAGCCTTTTCGGCCAGCTCTATCACCTCACGAGCCAACTCCCACAACCCCTTCTGATCAACGTCCCGGATCACTGGTACCACCAGCCCCGCCGGAGTATCCACTGCCACACCAATATGGATATAGCGTTTGCGGATGATTTCCTGCTTGTCCAGGTCCAGGGACACGTTGAACTGGGGCATGTCTGCCAGCGCCCGGGCACAGGCCTTGAGCATGAACGGCAGCGGCGTCATCTTGACACCCCGCTTGTCACCCTCCGCCTTCAGGCTCTTTCGAAAGGCTTCCATCTCGGTGATATCCGCATCATCAAACTGGGTCACGTGAGGCACATTGAGCCAGCTCCGCTGCATATTCTTGGCAGTGGCGATATGAATACGGGACATGGACTGCCGCTCGATCTCACCGAACTGGCTAAAGTCGGGCAGCTTGATACCTGGAATGCCCGCCCCTCCGGAAACACCGTCGCCAGACTGGGACATCTGCAACTGCTGCTTGATGTAAGCCTGCACATCTTCCTTGAGAATGCGCCCCCTGGGCCCGCTGCCCTTCACACGGGTCAGGTCGGCGCCCAACTCCCGTGCCACTTTGCGTACCGCAGGCCCGGCATGAACCCGGGCACCGGCAGCGGCAGCGGCAGCGGCAGGCACGCTACTGTCCTGCGCCGGCGCCGCAGCGCTGACCTGGGCAGTGGGTGCGGGCGCCGGAGATGCTGGCGGCGCTGCCGGGGCAGGCTCTGCCGATGCCGCGACTGGCGCCTCACCCGCTTCGGAGACGGTCATCTCCACCAGGGCGTCGCCTTCGGAAATCCTGTCATCGACGGCCACCAACAGTTTGCCGATCTTGCCAGCAAACGGAGAAGGAATCTCCATGGTCGCCTTGTCAGACTCCACCGTGACCAGAGGATCGTCCACCTGGACCGTATCCCCTTCACTGACGTTAATTTCAATCACCGGCACATCGGCAAAGCCGTCCAGCGGAGGCACTTTGACAACCTCCTCGCGACTGCCTCCAGCGGCGGGTGCTGGGGCTGGCGCCGACGCCTCCGCGGCAGGCTCAGCCACCTCGGGCTCAGGCTCCGAGACCGCATCCGAAGGAGTGGCCTCAGGAGCACCTGCTGCTGCATCCAGACGCCCCACCACATCACCTTCCCGGACCTTGTCGCCGACCTTGACGGTAATGGCCGTGATGGTACCGGCCACCGGCGATGGCAGCTCAACCGTCGCTTTGTCCGATTCCACCGTCAGGATTGGATCCTCTTCACCGACAGAATCCCCGACACTGGCCGTGATTTCGATAATTTCCACCTCATCAGCGCCACCGAGATCGGGAACCTTGATGTCCTGTTCGCTCATATCGATCTCCTTAGCTCTGCACCGGGTTTGATTTGTTGCGATCAATACCGTACTTGCGCATTGCCTCCAGCACGACCTCCCGTTCTACCTCGCCATCGCTGGCCAGGGCCGACAGCGCTGCCACGGCCACATGGTAGCGATCGACCTCAAAGAAGCTCCGCAGTTTTTCGCGGGTGTCACTGCGCCCGAAGCCGTCCGTACCGAGGGTAACGTAGGTTTTCGGCACATAAGCACGCAGCTGTTCAGAGTGCAGTTTGATGTAATCCGTGGACGACACCACCGGGCCCTGGCGCCCTTCAAGGCACTGGGTGATATAAGGCTTCCGCGCGGTATCATCCGGATGGTAGCGGTTCCAGCGTTCGACGTGCTGACCATCCCGAGCCAGTTCGTTGTAGCTGGTGACACTCCAGACATCACTGGCAATGCCATAGTCATCCCGCAGCAACTCAGCCGCCGCACGCACTTCGTTGAGAATCGCACCGGAGCCCATCAGCTGGACCCGGGCATGCTTTTTCTTGCCGCTGATCTCCACCGAATCCAGCAGGTACATACCCTTGATGATGCCGTCCTCAACTCCCTCTGGCATCGCCGGCTGGGCGTAGTTTTCGTTCTCCACCGTGAGGTAATAGAAGACGTTCTGGTTTTGCTCGAACATCTCTTTCATACCATGGTGCACCACCACGGCCATCTCGTAGCCATAGGCCGGGTCGTAAGCCTTACAGTTGGGGATGGTGTTGGCCAGGATATGGCTGTGACCATCCTGATGCTGCAAGCCTTCGCCATTGAGCGTGGTACGCCCGGCTGTACCGCCGATCAGGAAACCACGGGCCTGGATATCGCCCGATGCCCAGGCCAGGTCACCGACCCGTTGGAATCCAAACATCGAATAGAAGATGTAGAACGGTATCAGCGGGAAATCATTGTTGCTGTAAGAGGTCGCGCAAGCCATCCACGCGGCCATGGAGCCGTCCTCGTTGATACCCTCTTCAAGAATCTGGCCCTGTTTGTCCTCACGGTAGTACATGATCTGGTCACGATCCTGGGGCACGTACTTCTGCCCTTCTGACGTGTAGATCCCCAACTGACGGAACATACCTTCCATACCGAACGTACGGGCTTCATCAGGAACAATCGGCACCACCCGCTTGCCCACCCGCTTATCTTTGGTCAGCGCCGTCAGCAACCGTACAAAGGCCATGGTGGTTGAGATCTGGCGTTCACCGGAACCCTCGAGTACGGCCTTGAAGATATCCAGATCGGGAATCTTCAGCGGCTGGCAGTCCTTACGACGCTTGGGATAAAAGCCGCCCAGTTCCTGCCTGCGCTTGCGCATGTAGACCATCTCCGGGCTGTCAGGCGCCGGCCGATAGTAAGGTACATCCTTCAGCTCTTCGTCTTTCAGCGGCACCGCAAAACGGTCGCGGAACGCCTTCAGTGTGTCCAGATCCAGCTTTTTCAAAGAATGGGTGGTGTTCTGGGCTTCGCCTGCGGCACCAAAGCCATACCCCTTGATGGTATGAGCCAGGATCACCGTTGGCCGGCCACCATGGTTGTGGATGGCGTGGTGGTAGGCGGCATAGATCTTGTAGGGGTCATGGCCACCGCGGTTGAGGCGACTGATGTCATCGTCAGACAGCCCTTCAACCAGTTTGGCCAGTTCGGGATAGCGGCCGAAGAAATTCTTGCGGGTATAGGCTGCGCCGTTGCTCTTATAGTTCTGCAGGTCGCCATCACAGGCTTCGTCCATGGCCCGCTGCATGATGCCATTGGAGTCCTTCTCGAACAGTGGATCCCACATCCGTCCCCAGACCACCTTCATGACATTCCAGCCTGCGCCGCGGAACACGCCCTCCAGCTCCTGGATGATCTTGCCATTGCCCCGCACGGGTCCATCAAGGCGCTGCAAGTTGCAGTTGACCACAAAGATCAGGTTGCTGAGCTTCTCACGCCCCGCCAGCGAGATGGAACCCAGGGTTTCCGGCTCATCACACTCACCATCGCCGATGAAACACCAGACCTTGCGGTCACCCATCTCGATCAGTTCACGGCTGTGCAGATACTTCATGACATGGGCCTGATAGATGGCCTGAATCGGCCCCAGCCCCATGGACACCGTCGGGAACTGCCAGTACTCCGGCATCAGCCAGGGGTGAGGGTAGGATGACAGCCCGCTGCCATCGACCTCTTCCCGGTAGCTGTCCAACTGCTCCTCCTCGAAGCGGCCCTCAAGGAAAGATCGGGCATAGATGCCCGGAGCCGAATGCCCCTGGAAGTACACCAGATCGGATTCGCGCTTCTCATCGCCACCGTGGAAAAAGTAGTTGAAGCCCACGTCGTAGAGCGTGGCTGCAGACGAGAACGAAGAAATGTGACCACCCAGCTCGCCGGGGCGCTGGTTGGCACGCATCACCATCGCCATCGCATTCCAGCGGATCAGCGAGCGGATCCGGCGCTCCATGAACAGGTCACCGGGCATGCGGGCTTCCTGGGTCACCGGGATCGTGTTGCGGAAGGGCGTGGTGATGGAATAGGGAAGTTCTGTACCATCCCGGCTAGCGCGTTCAGACAGTCGCTCCAGAATATATTTGGCGCGCTCAACGCCTTCCTGCTCGATCAGAGACTCCAGCGCGTCCAGCCATTCACTGGTTTCTACGGGATCTTCGTCCTGATACATCCAACCCTCCGACTTTGACAATGTAGGGGCGCAGGGCCTTTGGTGCGCTGCGCGGCAGTCGCTCGTCAGCCGACGAACGCCACGATGAAATTGAGACCATGCCAGGTGATGCATGGTGCAGGCCTGCTTACAGCATAGATCAGTCTCCCGGAGTTACCGGGCTGCAAGAGACGAATACACCAACCACACTCGTGTTGTAGTTTTATTACTAATTTACTGCATGGCGGTCATTATATTTCGTAAATTAAGCCCTTCTTTTGGCCTGAACAACGAAATATTTTATGAGAATGACGTTTTTTTACTAAACTCTCAATACCCATCCGACCAATGTCTCAGACCGCGCATGGACCGGCTCCGCCATCTGCCTCCGCTCCTTTACGGCCCTAAACATTTTTCAACGCTGTTTCCTGCGCCCAATCATGGCCTTACGACCACACATACAGCCATTGACAAGCATTCAGGCCGCGCTTCCCTGAAACAATTCCCCGCCAACATTCATTAGACCTGAAAATGCCTGCTGTTTTATGTATACTGCCTGCCCGTTTTTTGACCAGTAGCAGACACACCTCCGTTGCTGGCACTTCCGTTTTTGCTTCAAGACAGAGGGCGATTCATGAACTCCATCGTCACGTTCCCTAACCGCATTCCTGCTGAGGAATTCGAAGAACGACGTTTCCAGGTCTATACGGACCGCCAGCTCGACAAGATCGAAGCCATCCAGCAACTGCCCGAAGAAACCCGCTTTGAAATGCGCGTTGTAGCCAGCGTGTTGCCGTTCCGGGTTAATGAGTATGTGATCAATGAATTGATCCATTGGGACCAGGTGCCGAATGACCCGATCTATCAGCTGGTGTTTCCGCAAAAAGGCATGCTCACGGATGAACACTACGAGCGCATGGCCAAGCTGCACCGGGAAGGCGCCGACAAGGCCGAGATCCAGGCCGCGGCCAAGGAGATCCGCGACGAGCTGAATCCTCACCCGGCTGGGCAGATGGAAATGAACATGCCGACCCTGGACGGCGAAGTGCTCGATGGCATTCAGCACAAGTACCGGGAAACCATGCTGTTCTTCCCGGCCCAGGGCCAGACTTGCCATTCCTACTGCACGTTCTGCTTCCGCTGGGCGCAGTTTGTCGGTGACAAGGACCTGAAAATGTCCAGCACCGATGCCGCCCGCATGCACGGTTACCTGAAGGAGCACACCGAGATCACTGACCTCCTGGTTACCGGTGGCGACCCCATGGTCATGAAGACCAAGAATCTCGTGCAGTACCTGGAACCGCTGCTGGAACCTGAGTTTGATCACGTCCAGACCATCCGCATCGGCACCAAGGCCCTGACCTTCTGGCCCTACCGCTTTGTCACCGACAAGGACGCCGACGAGTTGATCGATCTGTTTGCCCGCCTGGTTGATGCCGGCAAGCACGTGGCCATCATGGCGCACTACAATCACTGGCAGGAAATCAGCACCGACATCGCCGAAGCCGCGATCCGCCGCATTCGCGCCACCGGTGCCGAAATTCGCGCTCAGGGCCCGCTGATCAAGCACGTCAACGACGATGCCGATGCCTGGGCCAGGCTGTGGAAGAAAGAAGTGAAGCTGGGCATCATTCCCTACTACATGTTTGTAGAACGGGACACCGGTGCCAAGAATTACTTCGAGGTGCCACTGGCCGACGCCTATAACATTTACCGCGAAGCCATCAAGCAGGTTTCCGGTCTCGCCCGCACTGCCCGCGGCCCCTCCATGAGCGCGGGCCCCGGCAAGGTCGAGGTTCAGGGTGTCACCGAGATCAACGGCGAGAAGGTCTTCGTGCTGCGCTTCCTGCAGGGCCGCAATCCGGACTGGGTCCAACGTCCGTTCTTCGCAAAGTACAGCGAAACCGCCACTTGGCTGCACCAGCTTGAACCGGCCTTCGGGGAGGAAAAATTCTTCTTTGAGGATGAGTACGAGCAAATGCGCAAGGGCAACGGCTAAGCAAGTACGGCAGCCCTGCCCGCCAGGGCTGCCGCTTTACCTCCAGCCTCCCCGACGACCCCAGCGCCTTTACTGCACCGTATCACCCCGGCCGCGATCTGGAACGAAATAACGCGCCAGCAACTCCGGATCATCGAAGTGAACCCGCCCGGCAAACGCAATGGCGTGATGCCCCCACTGGCGCATGCCGCCAGCTGAGACCACACCGGTAGGCCAGAGCAGGTAGCGCTCTGAACGCTCACTTCCCTGAATCAGCCCATCTACCCCAAACAATCGGCCTCCGGCGTAACTGCGCCCGCGCAGCTCCCGGTAATCTGCAACCCGGTACCGCACCGCACCTTCCCCGACAGACTCAAACGCGACCCCGATCAGATGATGGGTGGCAGATTCCAGATAGAGCGTGGGCGGGCCAGCGGAGGGCGGAACGAATGCCGGCAACCAGAACGGCTCCCGATTGACCTCGACCCCCTCCCTGACCGCCAGCCGCCCTTTCACCGGCAACCATTGGTGATAGCAGCCACAGGCGTGCATGACATCGTATACCAGCGGCTGCCCATCCACCCCCAAGGTCACCCGCCACACCAGACCATCCAGCGCGCCCGCATAGATATCGCCAACCGTGGCGGCGGGCCGGGCCGAAAACCAGATCGTATAAACCAATTGCGGCAGGACCCGCCCCTGCCACCGGGTGAACGCAACCTGGGCGTACACCACGGGCTCCGGCAAAAAATGCAGCTGGCCGCCCGGATCGCGACCCGGACGCCCCGGCCGGTCATGACGACTGCGGGTGGCTACCCCATAGCGCGGCGCATGCCGGTGAATCAGCGTCCACACCTCGTCAGGCCGACTATCCGGCCCGCCCAACACCGGAGACGGCCAGGCCGCACCCCCATCTCGGGCTGCCGCAAAAAAAGCCGGCCCAGCGCCCGGGCGGAAAAACTGCCACGGCCCATCAGGCACCTCTCGCCCCAACTGCTCCCGCAGTGCGCCCATCACTTCCGCAGCCCGCCAACGGATCACTGGCTCAACCAGCGGATACAAACCCAACACCCGCGCCACGGTGCTGTAGGCATCCGGTACATCCTTGGCACTATCGAGCTCGGCCCACAATCGCGGCTCAGCCATAAGCCGGTCAGCCGCCCGCCGGCCACACGCCACCAGCCCGGCAACCCGGCCTTCAACCACCTCGCCCTGCCCCTCAGCCTCCTGCTCCCAGGCAATGACTGCCCGATCGAGTGCCAGCTGCAACCAGTGTTCCTGCTGCTCACGAGACAACCCGGAAAAACGATAGCTCGCGAGGAACCGGTCAACCCGCAGGTAGGGAAAGCCAGGGGGCGACCAGTCCTGGGCATCGAAGGTCCCGGCTCGCACACTGTTCGCCCGCCACCAGCGGAACTGTGCGGCGCATTCACCACTCACCACCGCCGGCGAAGAGCTGGAGCGATAGCTGGCGCAGCCCGCACCCATCACCAAAGCAGAGACTAAAAGCAGACACCCCAATCGCCATACCATGGCTCGGCGCTCCCTATTTCCATGCACAGACAGTGGTTAGAGCAAACGTGGACCCGCTTGGTTCCGGGGCCTGACAAATGGGGCAACAAAAAGGGAAGGGGATTGGAGAGACTGACGCGGCTGGCGAGGGATACACCGGGATGTCAGCCCTCACAAACGGGCCCGCCATCCCGGCACTGCGGCGAATCAGTGCATCAGCGTGTACAGCTTACGCCGGTACGCCCGCACATCCGCATTGGCATTACCCAGCTTGTCGAACAGTTCGATCAACGTCGTTCTGGCAATGCCATCCTTGTAGGCTGAATCCGCCTGCATCAGGCGAATCAGCAACTCCATCGCCTGGCCGTTCTCTTCCTTCAGCACATATTGCAGGGCAAGCTGATGCAGTGCAGCGGGATCCTTGGGCTCTGCCGCCAGGGTTTTCTCGAGCTCTGCCACCGGCGGTAACTCGCCCGCCTGCTTGATGAACTTGATACGGGCCGCCAGCTGCTTTGCCTGTGGCTGCAATTTTTCTTCCGGCGGCAGGCTTTCAAGGATCTGCTCGGCGGTCTCGACATCCCCCAGCTCCGCCTTGATCTGGGCGATATCGATCAGCACCTTCAGGTTTTCCGGATCGGCCTGATTCATCCCGGTGAGGATCGCCAGAGCACCCTCGGCATCGCCATCATTCCAGCGTTTATGCGCCGTTTCATAGGGATCTTCAGCCGGCGCTTCAACGTGCTTGTCGAGCACTTTGCGAATTTCACTCTCGGGCAGCGCACCGTTAAAACCGTCCACGGCCTGACCATCCTTTACAAGGATAACCGTTGGCAGACTGCGAACGCCGAGGCTTCCGGTCAACTGCTGCTGCTCGTCAGCATTGACCTTGGCCAGCAGGAACTGCCCCTTATATTCATCTGCCAGCTTCTCCAGCAACGGCATCAGCTGCTTGTAGGGTGCACACCAGTCTGCCCATACGTCGATCAGGATGGGGGTCGTGGAGGAAGCCACCATGACCGAATCCTGGAAGTTCTCCATCGTGGCTTCAAAAACGTAGGGCGAATTACTCATGGTCAACACCTGGTCGGATAAGCGTGAAAAAGTTACCCCATTAGTGATGACTGACGGGAAAATTTCAAGGCCTTGCCCCGATCTTACGACATAACGCTACTCACACTCTTGCCTTGAAAATCGGGCAGATGGCGTCACATAACAAAAAACAAAGTCGGACAGAGCCCAACGCCATGAACGAAGACAACGGTCACGACGTCATCGAGGACGTCACCGAATACATCGGCAAGGACGAACACAGCAAAAACCTCGCCCTGCCCCAGCAGATGATGCCCCGCCGCATGTATATCCTGCCGGTGGCCAACCGGCCATTCTTTCCAGCGCAGGTGCAACCTGTCGTGGTGAATCAGGAGCCATGGGACGAAACCCTCAAGCGCGTGGGTGAAACCGACCACCAGGTCATGGGGATCTGTTTCGTGGACGCGCCCGACTCCGAACATCAGGTACCGCCCAGCGAGGAGCTGGAAACCATGGGCTGTGCAGTCCGGGTACACCATGTTCAACGGGAGAACGGAAAGATTCAGTTCATCGCCCAGGGCCTGCAACGGGTTCGCATTGTCCAGTGGCTGCGGCGCAAACCACCCTACCTTGTGGAGGTGGAGTACCCGAAAGTACCGGATGAAGAAGCCGACGAACTCAAAGCCTACACCCTGGCCATCATCACCGCTATCAAGGACCTCCTGCGCACTAACCCGCTCTATGGCGAGGAAGTGAAACAGTATCTGTCCCGCTTCGGTCCGGACGACAGCTCCCCGCTGGCCGACTTTGGCGCCTCCATGACCAGCGCTCCAGGTCGCGAGCTGCAGGATGTGCTCGACACCGTGCCGCTGGTACGACGGATGGAAAAAGTGCTGCTGCTGATGCGCAAGGAACTGGAGGTTGCCCGTCTGCAGGCGGAAATCAGCGAGGAAGTGAATGACAAGGTGCAAAAGCATCAGCGTGAGTTCTTCCTCCGCGAGCAACTCAAAGTGATTCAACGGGAATTGGGCATCGCCAAGGATGACAGGACCGCCGATGCCGAGCGCTTCGAGCAACGCATGGCACAGCTCGACCCACCTGAACATGTGTCTGAACGCTTCAAGGATGAGCTGCAGAAGCTGCAGATACTGGAGCAGGGCTCCCCAGAATACGGCGTTACCCGCCATTACCTCGACTGGCTGACCCAGGTGCCTTGGGGGAAGACCTCCCAGGATCACTTCGATCTTGCCGCGGCACGCAAGATCCTCAACCAGGACCACGATGGCCTTGAAGACGTCAAAGACCGGATTGTGGAATTTCTGGCGGAAGGCACCTTCAAGGGGGAAGTGTCTGGCTCTATCCTGCTGCTGGTCGGACCACCCGGGGTCGGCAAAACCTCCATCGGTCACTCCATCGCCAAGGCGCTGGGGCGGGAGTTCTACCGGTTCAGTGTGGGCGGCATGCGCGACGAGGCCGAGATCAAGGGACACCGCCGCACCTATATCGGCGCGATGCCCGGCAAGTTCGTGCAGGCCCTGAAGGACGTCAAAGTCGCCAACCCGGTCATCATGCTCGATGAAATCGACAAGATTGGCAGTTCGTACCAGGGCGACCCCGCCTCGGCCTTGCTGGAAACCCTGGACCCGGAACAGAACAGTGAATTCCTCGATCACTATCTGGATGTCCGCATGGATCTGTCCAAGGTTCTGTTCATCTGCACCGCGAACCAGCTCGACACCATTCCCCGGCCACTGCTCGACCGCATGGATACCATCCGGCTGTCCGGCTACATCGCTGAAGAAAAACTGGTTATCGCCAAGCACCATCTGTTGCCACGGCTCCTGAAAAAAGCCGGCCTGCTGAAAAAGCAACTCAACATCACCGACGCCGCCCTGAAGCAAGTGATCGACGGCTACGCCCGCGAAGCGGGGGTGCGAAATCTCGAGAAGCTGATCCACAAGATCATCCGCAAGGGCATTGTGAAACTGCTGGAAGATCCGGACACGCCCATCAAGGTCGGTGTTTCCGACCTGGCCGATTACCTGGGACAACCGCCCTTCAAGAAAGAACGCTCACTCAAGGGTGTCGGCGTGGTCACCGGTCTGGCCTGGACCGCTATGGGGGGCGCAACCCTGAGTATCGAGGCATCGCGCATTCACGCCAACCAGCGAGGCTTCAAGCTCACCGGCCAACTGGGCAACGTCATGAAGGAGTCGGCTGAAATCGCTTACAGCTATGTGTCGTCCAATCTCAAACGCTACAAAGGCGACGCAGGCTTTTTCGACAAGTCCCTGATCCATCTCCACGTACCCGCGGGCGCCACGCCGAAAGACGGCCCCAGTGCCGGAGTCACCATGGCCACCGCACTGCTGTCCATCGCCCGCAATGAACCACCGCGGCAGCACATCGCCATGACGGGCGAACTGACCCTGACCGGGCAAGTGCTGCCGGTCGGTGGTATCCGCGAGAAAGTGATTGCGGCCCGGCGCCAGAAGATCACCACCCTGATCCTGCCGGAGGCCAATCAGGCGGATTACGATGAGCTCCCGGAGTACCTGAGAGAAGGGCTTGAGGTGCACTTTGCCAAGCATTATGGCGAGGTCTTCCAGGTGTGTTTTGAAGACCAGGCGAAGAGAAAAGCGAGCGTTCACTGACATTCGCGCAAGCCTTCGAGGGGGAGGTGGTCCTGCGGAACACAGGCATGGACGCCTCGGTAGCTGTGCCGGCACAGGGAGGTGCCGTCAAAGCCAAGGAGCAAGACGCCCCACCCGAAGGCTTTCGCCGGATCTGAAACGGCGGGATGACATCTCACCAGCCGTGACAGGAATTACTTCTTGCCGGTGTCCTTCCAGCCATCCTCACGCAGCACCGGCCCAACGTCCAGCACCGGCGACGCATCGATCTTGTCGGCATCCATCATATTCGCCACCCGCTGCAGTGACGACAGGATCATGGTCTGCTCCCACTCCTGCAGGTTCTGGAACTTTTCGATAAATTCTTCCTGCAGCGGCAACGGAGCCCTGGCCAGGATTTCCGCGCCCTGTTCGGTCAGATGCGCGTGCACCTTACGCTTGTCCTGGGTACTGCGGACCCGGTAAACGAGATTGCGATGCTCAAGACGGTCCAGGATGGTGGTCACCGTCGCCTGGCTCAGGCTGACCTTGTCGGCGATGGTTCCGATCGTCACTTCGCCCAGCTCACGGATGGTCCGCATGATCAGCAACTGTGGCCCCGTCAGGCCCGCATGCTTGCTGAGGCGTTTGGAATGTAAATCCGTAGCCCGGATGACACGCCGCAACGCTACCAGGACCTGTTCGTAGTTGTTCACGGTACACCCCCACCCGAGACATCAAAAGGGCACGAATTATAGGCAATGTATTTTTACGAGTACAAAGCATTTTGGCAGACCCGCGGCATTTAGTCAGTGCCTCTCGCAACCGGCAAGACCAGAGGTCGTCAGCATTTATTCCGTCAGCCACTATGATAAGGTCAGTCAGTCAACCCCATTGACCTGAAACGGATGTGCCAATGCCTTTGATAAAGATGCTCTCTACCTTGCGGATGCTGCCCAATGGAATCAGCACCGTCATCGTCGCCTGCCTGCTGTCTCTGACCACCTACGCGGGAGCCCAGGAATTGGCAGAGGGGGAGGTTGACGCCAGCGATGTGGAGCAACGCATCGAGACTCTTGAAGAGCCGCTGTACAACCCATTTGTCGAGCGCTACCTGCTTGATGAAGTCAGGAACCTGCGCACTGAACTGCTGCAAACCCGGGCGGAACTGATCGAAAAGGTGGTGGAAAAAGAGCTGTCAGTGGCCGACAAGACGATGTCCTACGCCACCGATACGGTGACCTATTTCTTCTATCTCATCGCCGGAGCCACGTCGATTCTGGTCGTCATCGGCTGGAACTCCATTCGCGATATGCGCTCGCAGCTCACCAGCCTGGCGGAAAAACGGGTCAACGAGCTGGTCATCGAATACGAAACACGACTGAAAACCATCGAAGAACAGCTCCAACAGAAATCCGACATCATTCACCAGAACCAGGCGGAAATTGAACGCACCAACGAGGTGCATTCGCTCTGGTTGAAAGCAAGCCAGGAAACGTCCCAGCAGAACAAGATTTCCGTCTATGACCAGATTCTCGACCTCCGCCCGGATGACGTTGAAGCACTGAGCTACAAGGCGGACGCTGTGCTGGAACTGCAGGAACCGCTGTGGGCTATCAGCCTCTGCCTGCGCGCCCTGAAGCTGGCGCAGGATAACGGTCACGCCCACTACCAGCTGGCCTGCGCCTATGCGGAGATCGGTCGCTGGGAAGACGCCGTCAATACCCTCGCCAAGGCCGTGGAAATTTCCGAAGCCTATCGCGAAGACGCCGCGGCAGACCCCAGCTTCACCCGCCTGCACGAACACGCACAGTTCCGTTCCGTCGTCTTTCCCGATGAGGACAGCGTTGACGAATAAAGCGCTGGCACAGGCTTTGCTCCCGGTTCCAACGACTTGCCCCGCCTGCCAGCTTGACAAGGTCGGCGCTGTAGTGTTTGTTTAAGCCGTTGAGAACATAAGAATAACCCTGACCCAATGTAGGACAGAACCCATGAGAACATCTGTGAAAAAACTTGCGGCCGCCGTGGGCGCCTCAGTGGCAGTAATGGCTGCCGGCCAGGTCGCTGCTGAAATCAAGATTGGTATTGCCGGCCCAATGACCGGTCCGGTTGCCCAATATGGCGACATGCAATTCTCCGGTGCCCGCATGGCCATTGAGCAGATCAATGCCAACGGCGGTGTTGACGGCGAAATGCTCGAAGCCGTTGAAGTGGACGACGTGTGCGACCCGAAACAGGCGGTAACCGTCGCCAACCGTCTGGTCAACGAGGGCGTACAGTATGTCGTCGGGCACCTGTGCTCCAGCTCGACTCAGCCTGCCTCCGATATCTATGAAGACGAAGGCGTACTGATGATCACCCCCGCCTCTACCAGCCCGGACATCACCGAGCGGGGCTATGAACTGGTGTTCCGCACGATCGGTCTGGACAGCATGCAGGGACCGGTGGCCGGCCAGCACATCGCCAGCCTGAACCCTGAGCGCGTTGCCATTGTTCACGACAAACAGCAGTACGGTGAAGGTATCGCGACGGCCGTCCGCGACACCCTGCAAGCCGCTGGCGTTGAAATCGCCATGTTTGAAGGTATTACCGCCGGCGACAAGGACTTCTCCTCACTGATCACCAAAATGAAGCAGGCTGATGTGGACTACGTCTACTACGGCGGCTATCACCCGGAGCTCGGCCTGATTCTGCGCCAGGCTCGCCAGGCGGATCTCGACGCGGTCTTCATGGGCCCTGAAGGGGTCGGCAACAAGGACATCAACACCATCGCCGGCGATGCCGCTGAAGGTCTGCTGGTAACCCTGCCGCCCAGCTTTGATCAGAAGGAGGAGAACCAAGCCCTGGTTCAGGCCTTCAACGATAAGGGCGAAGACCCCTCCGGTCCGTTCGTGCTGACGTCCTACACCGCAGTGCAGCTGATCGCTGACGGCATTGCACAAGCCGGATCCGATGATCCGATGGAAGTGGCCGCAGCCCTGCGCGCAAACAGTTTTAACACGCCGATTGGCACCGTTCAGTACGACGACAAGGGCGACATGCGCTCATTCGAGTTCGTTGTCTACGAATGGCATTCAGATGGCAGCAAAACTCCGGTAAACTAACCAACTTTCGTTGAAAAACGAGACGAGGGAACCCAAGACGACGCTAACGTACAAGGAGGCACACCTGGCGTTATTCGGCGGTTCCCCAAAAATGAGAACACCTTCTCACCGTGATCCGGGAGAAGGTGTTTTTCTAAGCTCTACCGGCAATTCTTAAGACCATGGCGCTGGCACCCCGGCATTCCAGGCGGAAGAATTGTGAGAGCAGGTTTGTCGGAGTCCCACAAGAATGCAAGACCTCCTGTACTTTTTACAGCAGCTCATTAACGGGCTGACCATTGGCAGTGCCTACGCACTGATTGCCATCGGGTATACGATGGTTTACGGCATTATCGGCATGATCAACTTCGCCCACGGCGAAATCTACATGATCGGCGCCTATACTGCCCTGATTACCATCACCGGACTGGCCTCACTGGGCGTCGCCTGGCTACCGCTGATTCTCATTGTTGCGCTGATCTGCGCGGTTCTGGTCTCCAGCTCTATGGGCTGGGCCGTGGAACGGGTGGCCTACCGACCGGTCCGAGGGCGACATCGACTGATCCCGCTGATTTCAGCCATCGGCATGTCGATTTTCCTGCAGAACTATGTCCATCTCGCCCAGGGTTCACGCAACATCGGTTTTCCGGCCCTGATCCAGGGCGGCTTCCAGTTCGGCGACCCCGATTCCTTCCAGACCTCGATTTCCTACATGCAGATCACCATTTTCATCACCACCCTGATCTGCATGACCGCCCTTTCCCTGTTTATCTCCCGTTCCCGCATCGGCCGGGCCTGCCGCGCGGTCTCCCAGGATCTGGGCATGGCCAACCTGCTTGGCATAGACACCAACCGCATCATTTCAGCGACCTTTATCATCGGTGCCTCACTGGCGGCTGTAGCCGGGTTGCTGCTGGGCATGTACTACGGCTCCGTTGATCCGCTGTTCGGCTTTATCGCCGGCCTGAAAGCCTTCACTGCGGCGGTGCTCGGCGGCATTGGCAGCATTCCGGGCGCGATGCTGGGGGGCCTGATTCTGGGCGTATCCGAAAGCATGACGTCTGGATACCTGAGCGGTGAATACAAGGACGTGGTGTCCTTCGGGCTGCTGATTCTGATCTTGTTGTTCAAGCCGACCGGGCTGCTGGGCAAACCCGAGGTGGAGAAGATCTGATGGCCGCTCAAAACTTCAAACATGCGCTGTTCTGCGCCATCGTCACCCTGGTGATCTCCTACCCGATCCTGGGGCTTAACCTGGTTGCCCAGGGCACCCAGGTGGTGCTCGAAGGCGCCGACACCGCCACCCTGATCTCGATTGTGCTGGCCGCCGTGGCCGTATTCCTGTTTCAGCTGTTCCGCGACCACATCATGGGGTCCGTCGGCAAGATGCCCAACCTGAACCCTTTTGCCAACCGTGAACCCATGGAGCAAAGTAAACGCCAGCGCCTCGACACCATTGTACTGACGCTGCTGGTCATCGGCGCACTGATCTGGCCGTTCCTGGTCTCCCGGGGCTCAGTAGACCTGGCGACCCTGGTACTGATCTACGTCATGCTGGCACTGGGACTGAACGTGGTGGTGGGCCTGGCAGGTCTGCTGGACCTGGGATACGTCGCCTTCTATGCCGTCGGCGCCTACACCTTCGCCCTGCTCTACCAGTACTTCAACATTTCATTCTGGCTGGCGCTGCCCATCGGAGCCTGCCTGGCCGCAACGTTCGGTTTCCTGCTCGGTTTCCCGGTGCTCAGGTTGCGGGGTGACTACCTGGCCATCGTGACTCTCGGCTTTGGCGAAATCATCCGTATCCTGCTGAACAACATGACCTGGCTCACCGGCGGCCCCAACGGCATCGGTGGCATCCCCGATCCCACCCTGTTCGGCATGGAGTTTGGTCGGCGGGTGAAGGAGGAAGGCAACACTCTGTTCCACGAAGTCTTCAACATCAGCTACAGCGGCAACCACAAAATTATCGTGCTGTACCTGATCACCCTGGTGCTGGCCCTGTTCACCGCCCTGGTGATCCGCCGTTTCACCAAGATGCCGGTTGGCCGTTCCTGGGAGGCCCTGCGTGAAGACGAGATCGCCGCCCGCTCCCTCGGTCTCAATCGCACCTCGGTGAAGCTGTCCGCCTTTACCATCGGCGCGTTCTTTGCCGGCTTCGCCGGCACCGTGTTTGCCTCCAAACAGGGCTTTATCAGCCCGGAGTCCTTCGTGTTCCTCGAATCCGCCATCATTCTGGCGATAGTGGTGCTGGGCGGCATGGGCTCCCAGATTGGCGTTATCCTGGCTGCCGTTGCAGTCATTATCCTGCCTGAGCTGGCCCGGGAGTTTTCCGAATACCGGATGCTGCTGTTTGGCCTGGCCATGGTTCTCATGATGATCTGGCGCCCGCAGGGCCTGATGCCCATGCGCCGGATTCACATTGAACTCAAGAAGCAGGAGTGATGCAGAATGCTTGAAGTACGCAATCTGTCCATGCGCTTTGGCGGGCTCCTGGCCGTCGACCAGGTGTCGCTGGACGTCAACGAACACGAAATCGTTTCCATCATCGGCCCTAACGGTGCCGGTAAAACCACCGTCTTTAACTGCATCAGCGGCTTCTACTGCCCCACCGGAGGCAAGATCCGCTTCCAGGGTGAAGAAGTTCAGGGCAAACCGGACTTTAAAATCTCCCGCCTGGGCATGGTTCGCACCTTCCAGCACGTTCGGCTGTTCAGCAAAATGACCGTGGTCGAGAACCTGCTGGTGGCCCAGCACCGCCACCTTAACACCAACCTGTTCGCCGGCCTGTTGAAGACCCCCAGCTACCGCCAACAGGAGCAGAAAGCCCTGGATCGTGCCGCCTACTGGCTCGACCGCGTGGGTCTGCTTGAACTGGCCAACCGGGAGGCCGGCAACCTGGCCTACGGCCAGCAACGGCGCCTGGAAATTGCCCGCTGCATGGTGACCGAACCCCAACTGCTGATGCTTGATGAGCCGGCCGCTGGGCTAAACCCGGCGGAGACCCGGGACCTCAATCACCTGATTGTCAGCCTGAAAGAAGACTACAACGTCTCGGTGCTGCTGATTGAACACGACATGAGCCTGGTCATGGAGATTTCCGACCGGATCAACGTGATCAACCAGGGGCGTCCGCTGGCCTGCGGCACACCGGAAGAAGTCCGTCAGAACGACGATGTTATCAAAGCGTATCTGGGGGAGGCCTGAGCCATGTCCATGCTAGTACTGGAAGACGTTCATACCCACTATGGCAAAATTGAGGCTCTGCATGGGGTCTCCGTTGAGGTCAACAAAGGCGAGATCGTCTCGCTGATCGGTGCCAACGGCGCCGGCAAGACCACCCTGCTGATGACCGTATGCGGGAATCCACAGGCCTCGTCCGGCCGGATTATCCTGGAAGGACGCGATATCACCCGCGCCCCCACCGCCAGCATCATGCGCTCGGGCATTGCCATCGTCCCGGAAGGGCGGCGGATCTTTTCCGGACTGACGGTGGAAGAAAACCTGCACATGGGGGGCTTCTTCAAATCCAAGGCCGAGATCCGCAAGAACCAGGATCATGCCTACGAACTGTTTCCCCGCCTCAAGGAACGTGAGCATCAACGGGCCGGCACCATGTCCGGCGGTGAACAGCAGATGCTGGCCATCGGGCGGGCACTGATGAGCAAGCCCAAGATGATCATCCTCGACGAACCCTCACTGGGTCTGGCGCCGTTGGTGATCAAGCAGATCTTCGAGATCATCGGCCATCTGCGCGACGAAGGCATCACCGTGTTTTTGGTTGAGCAGAACGCCAATCAGGCCCTCAGTCTGGCCGACCGTGGCTACGTGCTCGAAACCGGCCGTATCCGCCTTCAGGATACCGGCGCAAACCTGCTGGCCAACCCGGATGTCCGGGCGGCCTATCTGGGCGGCTGACCGGAACTTAACGCCGTTCGAAAGCCGGGCCATAGGCCCGGCTTTTTTTACACCTGCCCGTCACCGACCGGCGACCACCCCACCCTGACCCAAAAAGCCTCGAAATAACAATTAGATACAAATGAGCATTTTGTAATGTTCCGCGGAGCATTTTTAGTCCTTTTAGGCATATTTACTCTTGGCCTGCAGATTTCCTGGTCTATACTCAGTGGAACGGTCGTTTCGCCCTTCACGGGATCCATGTCAGGGCCGTTAACGTGCTGATTTATGCGACGAATTCAGCACGAATGCGACGACAGTCAAACCAATATCAAGGAGTGGACAATGAAAAAACTGATCGCAGGCGCAATCCTTCTCGGTGCTTCCACCGTCACTTTCGCGCAGCCGGGCTGTGGTGTAGGTGCCATGATCTTTAAAGGACAATCCGGTGTTGGCCCGCACGTACTGGCCGCTACCACCAACGGCACTTTCGGTAACCAGACATTTGGCATGACCACTGGCACCCTGGGCTGTAACACCAACCAGGCCGTTCAGTCCATGGCCATGTACATGGACAGCAACGTTGACAAAATTGCCCGTGACATGTCCCGTGGCGAAGGCGAAAACCTCGACACCCTGGCTGTTCTGCTGAACATCGAAGCCGGCGACCGTGACACTTTCCGCACTCTGCTGCAGGACAACTTCGCGGCCATCTTCCCGTCTTCCGAGACCACTTCCGGTGAAGCCGTGGAAGCCATTGTTTCCCTGATGGAACAGGACCAGGCGCTGGCCAAGTACGTCGCAGCCTGATCCCGGCGATCAGATCAAGGACTCTTATGCGCCAGGGATGGCGCATTTCCCTTTTGCTCACCAAGCCACTGAAAGACCCTTCATGCGCGCACCGCTACGTTTTGCGTTGGCTCTGACCGGGCTGGCGACGGCCATGCCAGTGCTGGCAACTTCCGATTTCCCGTTAGAAGCCATTGCCCAGGAAACGGGCTGGCTCAACCTCGGCCACTACCACCCAGACTCACTGGGCTCCGGGTTCACGAGCCAGGCCGATGACCCCGACTTTTTCCTCAGCCCCGATGGCAAGCACCAGCCTTACGCCGAACTGGCCGCAACCGTCGAGGCCATCCAACAGCCTGGTGGCGGCGACAGCCATGCCCGCTGCCGCTTCCCTGCCCGGGACCGCTGGCTGAGAGAACGACTGGAACTTCCGGACACCCCGGTCCAATGCCCGGACTACCAGGACTGGAGCGAGACTCTGAACACCGACGCGATTACTCTGGTGTTTGCAGCCTCCTATCTGAACAGCCCCTCGTCCATGTTCGGACACACCTTTTTACGACTGGATCCTCCCAGCGATGATCAGAGCACCGATCTGCTCCTGGCCAACACCATCTCCTACGCGGCCGATGCCGCGGCCCATGACAGTGAGCTCCTGTTTGCGTACAAGGGTATCTTTGGTGGCTACCCCGGCATCACGACGGTCCAGCCTTACTACGAAAAAATCCGGCTGTATTCCGATATTGAACACCGGGACCTGTGGGAATACCGGCTCAACCTCAGCCCCGAGGAGGTCGACACGCTCGTCGCCCATGCCTGGGAGATTCGCGGCCGCAACTTCGATTACTATTTCTTCGACGAGAACTGCGCCTACCGCCTGCTGGCACTGATTGACATTGCCCGCCCCGGCACCGATCTTGTTGGGGAAGTGAGCACGCATGCCATTCCTTCTGACACGGTACGCTGGATCGTCGATAAGGATCTGGTCGCCAGCATTCATTACCGGCCATCTGCCGCCACCGCCGTCAGCTACAGCCTCAAGCAGTTGAGCGATGACCAACGCACCCTCGCGGCCGCGATTGCCTACGGCTACGTTCAGGTGGATGGACCGGAACTGGCGCAACTTGAGCCCGAACAACGTGCCCCGGTACTCGACGCCACCTACGATTACCTGCGCTACCAGAGCGAGGCCGACGCCTGGCCCCGCGAGTTTGCGGCCCCCCTGTCCCATCAGCTGCTGGTCGCCCGCAGCCAGATTGAACCGTCCGGCACGCCACCGGTACCCCCAGAGCCCGACGTCCGTGATGATCAGGGCCACAATACGTTCCGCCTGAGCCTGTCAGGTGGGCGCTGGGATGACCGTAATTTCGGCCAGCTGACGCTGCGCCCGGCCTACCATGACCTGCTTGACCCACCGGAAGGTTACCGCCCTGGAGCCGAACTGGAGTTTCTTCGACTGGACCTGCGTTACTACACCGACCACGACGAAGTTCAGGTGGAGCACATTACCGGCGTCGAGATTCGCTCGCTGTCGCCCCGAAATCAGTTCTTCTCTCCGCTGTCGTGGCAGGTTGGCTTTGGTGGCCGCCGCACCGACACCGAGAGCGCGCGGGTATTAACCCCCTATTTGGAAGGTGGGGCCGGAGGCAGCTGGAGCCTGGGCTCCTCGCTGCAGGCCTTTGCCATGGCAACGGCTGACTTAGAAATCGATGATGATCTGCGGCATGGCTACGATGCGGCGCCCGGTGCCGATCTTGGGTTAATGCATCAAAGCCCCGGATTCAGTGTGCTCACAGGCATCAAGAGCAAGGCCTGGATCGTCGGCAGCCAGCACCGTCAGGATCAGGCCTACCTCAATGGCAGCCTCCACTTTGGTCGCTCCCTGAGTCTGTTTGCTGATTTCACCCGGGAACACCACTACGACCGGTATCGAAACTTATGGCACGTCGGACTGCACGCCTATTTCTGACCTTGCTTGTCGCCGCTGGCACCCTGACCCTGTCCGGGTGCAGCGGCCTGTTTTTCTTCCCTGACCGGCAGGTGTACCTGACCCCTGACCGCCTCAATCTGCAACACGAAGACATCTATCTCGATACCGCTGACGGTGAAAGTCTTCACGGCTGGTGGCTACCGGCCATGGGCGCTGAGCCGCTGGGTACGGTCTACTATCTGCATGGCAACGCCCAGAACATCAGCAGCCATTTGCTCAACGTGGCCTGGCTTCCGGAGCGCGGCTACAACGTATTCCTGATCGATTATCGGGGGTATGGCCAGTCCAGTGGCGAACCGGACATCGAAGGCGCACTGCACGATGTGGAAAGCGGCCTGCGCTGGCTCGCCAGTCACCACTATCGCGACGATCAGCCCCTGATCCTCCTTGGCCAGAGTCTGGGCGGTGCGCTGGCAATAGCCTTTGCCAGTGAGTGGGCCCAGCAGCGGCAGGAACCCTCGTTCGATGCGGTGGTACTGGACGCAAGCTTCTCCGGTTTTCGCACCATCGCCCAGGAAAAGCTCGACAGTTTCTGGCTGACCTGGCCCTTGCAGGTACCCCTCAGCTGGACCATTCCCGATGATTACGAAGGCATCAATCACATCGCCGCGATCGCACCTACCCCGGTGATGGTCATACACAGCATCAACGACACCATCATCCCCTTTCACCATGGCCCCGAGCTCTATACCGCTGCCGGCAACCCCAAGACTTTCCTGCGCACGGATACCCCACACGCGGCGACCTTCATCATCCCCGCGTACCGGGAGGCGGTGCTCGACTTCCTGGCCCAGAACACCCAGCCATAAAAAAACCCGCACACCGTAACCGGTGGCGGGCTTTTCAGGCTCAATGAGCGCTGACGACCGGGTTAGAACTCGGTCGGCTGCTCACCTTCCTTCACTTCCTTCATGGACAGCTTGACGCGACCACGGTTGTCCACATCCAGCACCTTGACCAGAACTTCCTGACCTTCGCTGAGCTCGTCAGTGACGTTCTCGATGCGACGATCGGAGATCTGGGAGATGTGCACCAGACCGTCCTTGCCAGGCAGGATGTTGACGAAGGCACCGAAATCAACGATGCGCTCAACGCGACCGCTGTAAATAGCACCCACTTCGATCTCAGCGGTAATTTCCTGAATCCGCTTCATGGCTGCCTGAGCAGCCGCCTGATCTTCGGCGTAGATCTTCACGCTGCCGTCGTCGTCAAGATCGATGGAAGCACCGGTTTCGTCACAGATACCACGGATGGTAGCACCGCCTTTACCAATGACGTCGCGGATCTTGTCCGGATGGATCTTCATGGAGGTGATGCTCGGCGCACGCTCAGACAGCTCGGAACGCGGCTCGGAAATGACCTTGGCCATCTCACCCAGGATGTGCTGACGGGCGTCATAGGCCTGCTGCAGCGCAATTTCCATGATTTCGTCGGTGATGCCGTTGATCTTGATGTCCATCTGCAGTGCGGTCACACCTGCTGCAGTACCGGCTACCTTGAAGTCCATGTCACCGAGGTGATCCTCGTCGCCCAGGATATCCGTCAGAACAGCAAACTGGTCGCCTTCCTTGACCAGACCCATGGCGATACCGGCCACCGGCGCCTTGATCGGCACACCGGCGTCCATCAGAGCCAGACTGGAGCCACACACGGAGGCCATGGAACTGGAACCGTTGGATTCGGTGATTTCAGATACCGCACGAATGGTGTACGGGAACTCGTCCATGGTCGGCATGACCGCAGCAACGCCACGCTTGGCCAGACGGCCGTGACCGATTTCACGACGGCCGGGGCTACCCATACGACCCGCTTCACCAACGGAGTAAGGAGGGAAGTTGTAATGGAACAGGAACGGATCCTTACGCTCACCTTCCAGTGCGTCGATGATCTGGGTATCACGCGCGGTACCCAGAGTGGTGGTCACGATGGCCTGGGTTTCACCACGGGTGAACAGGGCCGAACCGTGAGTGCTGGGCAGCACGCCAACTTCAATCTTGATCGGACGAACGGTCTTGGTGTCACGACCATCAATACGCGGCTTGCCGTCAATCACGGACTGACGAACGGTGGCCTTCTCAACCTTGCCGAAGTACTTCTTCACTTCGTCTTCGGACGGCTGACCTTCTTCGTCACCGGCCAGCTTCTCAACGGCCTGGGCCTTCAGCTCGCCCAGACGGGTGTAACGATCCATCTTCTCGCGAATGCCGTAGGCTTCTTCAATGGCACCAGCGAAATCAGCACGAATGGCGTTCAGCAGCTCGGTGTTTTCAGCTTCCGGCTCCCACTCCCAACGCGGCTTGCCATTCTCGGCAGCAAATTCCCTGATCGCATTGATGGCTGACTGCATTTCTTCGTGGGCGAACAAAACACCACCCAGCATCTGATCTTCAGTCAGGCCTTTGGCTTCGGACTCAACCATCAGCACGGCGTCTTCAGTACCGGCAACAACCATGTCCAGCAGCGAGGTTTCAAGCTCCTGGAAGGTCGGGTTGAGGAAGTAACCACGCTCGTTGGTGAAGCCAACGCGGGAAGCGCCGATCGGACCATCAAACGGAATGCCGGAGATTGCCAGGGCAGCAGAAGCTGCCAGCATGGCTGCAATGTCCGGATCCTGGGTCTTGTTGGCAGACATAACCGTCAGCACAACCTGAACTTCGTTCATGTAGCCGTTCGGGAACAGCGGACGAATCGGACGGTCGATCAGACGTGAGGTCAGGGTTTCCTTCTCGGAAGGACGACCTTCGCGCTTGAAGAAGCCACCAGGGATCTTACCAACAGCGTAGGTTTTTTCCTGGTAGTTAACCGTCAGCGGGAAAAAGCCCTGGCCCGGCTTCGGTTCCTTGGCACCCACAACGGTACCGAGCACGGCTACGTCATCAATGGTAACCAGCACAGCACCGGTGGCCTGGCGAGCAATACGACCTGTTTCCAGGGTGACGGTCTGACCGCCGAGTTCAAATGTCTTCTTTACCGGGTTCACGGTAACTCCTTAATCGTCAATTCTTCGTTGCAACGCCAACCGACACCAACGTCAGCGGCGATCTAACTGCCTCGGGAGTGACAACGGATGTACGAAGGTGAACCCGTCTGAAAGCTAACAGGCTGTTGAAAATCCCAGCACACAGGTCGATATGTCGATGCGGATACTTTCAACAACCTGCTATCAATTTCGGCTTTCTGATACGACAGGGAGTCCTTCGAATACTCCGGTTACCCCGGATGCAGCACTTTGGTGTGAAACAGTCCCTGCTGAGACCTCAGCCCGAAGCAGTTCCACAGGAGAGAAACACATACGGTGGGGAAACCCCACCGTATGCTGGTCAGGGCCCAAAAGCCCCAACCGGCAGTCTCGTCTAATCCAGACAGATTAGCGACGCAGACCCAGACGCTGAATCAGATCGAGATAACGATCAGCGTTCTTGTTCTTCAGGTAGTCAAGCAGCTTACGACGCTGGTTAACCATCCGAATCAGACCACGGCGGGAATGATGATCCTGCTTGTTGGCCTTGAAGTGGCTCTGCAGCTTGTCGATGTTGGCGCTCAGCAGTGCAACCTGAACTTCAGGAGAACCGGTATCGCCTTCACCTTGCTGGAAATCATTAACGATCTGTGCTTTCTCTTGGGCAGAAAGTGCCATATATCACCTCATTGATTGCGATGCATAAACATTCAGCCGGACCGTGCATCTCTACAGCCCGGCTAATACGCTGCCGTCCCTCTCTCGAGGGGCAGTCAGCTGCTTTTTACCAAGCGACGGGGAACGATATTGACGCCCTCGCCCTCAGCAAAACTTTCACCCAGTCCGACAAACCGGCCTTCGCCATACAGGCGCACCGGGCCGACCAGGGAATGACCCGGTATTCTAACCGGTTGTCCGTTCAATAGCGATACCAGGGACGCCCCTTGCAACTCCAGTTGCGGGAACATGGTCAGCGCTGCGTCCGGAGCCACCAGCAAGCCATCAAGGCTCTCATCACGCGCTCGCATCGCTTCCAGCTGATCGACCGGATGACAATCCTCAAGGGTGAATCCGGCCGCCAGGGTACGTCGCAACGCGATGACATGAGCACCACAACCCAGCGCCTCGCCAATGTCTTCAACCAACGAACGGATGTAAGTTCCCTTGGTGCACTTCACCGCCAGATCGATCTCGTTGTCACGAACAGCGAGCAGGGTCAGCTCATAGATGGTAACCGGTCGCGCAGGACGCTCGACCTCAATGCCCTCACGGGCATACTCGTACAGCGGGCGCCCTTTGTGCTTGAGCGCAGAGTACATTGACGGGACCTGCTGGATGTCACCCCGGAAACGATCCAGGATCGGCTCCAGCGTCGCCTCATCAAGCTGTTCAGGCACAGCATGCTCCGCGACCACGGCACCTTCGCTGTCACCGGTTTCGGTACGGATACCGAGACGGGCGGTGGTGATGTAAGCCTTGTCACTGTCCAGCATCAGTTGCGAAAACTTGGTCGCCTCACCGAAGCACAGCGGGAGAACCCCGGTTGCCAGCGGATCCAGAGCACCGGTGTGGCCGGCTTTTGCCGCTCCGTAAAGCCGTTTAACCTGTTGCAGGATACCGTTGGACGTCACGCCCTGAGGTTTATCGATGACCAGGATGCCGTTGACGTCACGGCCTTTGCGCCGACGACTCAAGCGTCAGTCTCCGGGCTGTCGTCATCCCGGGATACCGCCGGCTTTTCGTCTACCGCCTGACGAATCAGGGCATCCATACGCCGGCTCTTGCCGAGCAGGGTATCGAAATGGAAACGCAGGTGTGGAACCATCCGCAGTTTCATGGCCCGCCCCAACTGTCCACGCAGGTACCCGGCGGCCTTGGCCAGGATCGCCAGTGAAACCTTGACCTGTTCGGAGTCTTCCGTCAGCTCTTCAGTGGTCAACAGGGAGACAAAGATATCGGCGTATCCGAGATCCCGGCTCACCTTGACGGCATTGACGGTGACCATACCCAGACGCGGGTCCTTGATCTCCCGCTGAATCATCTGGGCCAGTTCACGCTGTATCTGATCACCTATGCGATCAAGACGGCTAAATTCTCTTGGCATGTTTTCGCCTGCTTAACGGGAAACGTCCCGAACCCGGGACGTTTCCTTCTGCTTAAGGTAAAGGGATCGGTAATGCGATCAGCCTGCTGATTCCAGCTTGCGCTCGACCCTGACCCGATCGAATACCTCGATCTGGTCTCCGACCTTCACGTCATAACCCTTAACGCCGATACCGCACTCCATGCCGTTACGGACTTCCTGGACATCGTCCTTGAAGCGGCGCAGGGACTCCAGCTCACCTTCGAAGATCACCACGTTGTCACGCAGAACCCGGATCGGCTTGCTACGGAAGACGGTACCTTCCACAACCATACAACCCGCCACCTGACCAAACTTCGGCGAACGGAAAGTGTCCCGGACTTCGGCAATACCGATGATTTCTTCGCGGAATTCCGGAGCCAGCATACCGGTCAGGGCTGCTTTAACATCATCAATCAGGTTGTAGATGATGCTGTAGTAACGCAGATCCAGACCTTCCTGTTCAACCAGACGCTTGGCCGCGTTGTCGGCACGAACATTGAAACCGAAGATAACGGAACCGGTCGCCATGGCCAGACTGATGTCGGTTTCGGCGATACCGCCAACACCGGTGTAGACCATCTTGACCTGAACTTCGTCATTACCAAGATCCAGCAAGGCCTTGGTGATGGCCTCGAGGGAACCACGGACGTCGGTCTTGAGGACAACGTTGAGGGTCTTGACCTCGTCCTTGCCCATATTTTCGAACATGTTTTCGAGCTTGGCGGCCTGCTGGCGCTGCAAGCGTTGTTCACGCTCGCGAATCTGACGGAATTCGGCCAGCTCCTTCGCCTTGCGCTCGTCGGCGACCGCAAAGAACTCGTCACCCGCATCCGGGGTACCGTTCAGGCCGAGGATCTCAACCGGAATGGACGGACCAGCGGCTTTTACCTGGCTACCGGTTTCGTCCATCATGGCCCGAACCTTACCGAAGAAACCGCCCGCAACAACCATATCACCCTGACGCAGGGTACCGTTTTGAACCAGAACCGTCGCTACGGAACCGCGACCACGCTCAAGGCTGGATTCAACAACAACACCCTTCGCTGGTACATCCGGAGCTGCTTGCAACTCAAGCATTTCTGCCTGCAGCAAGACCGCTTCCAGCAGTTCGTCGATACCCTGACCACTATGGGCAGAGACCGGCACGAACTGAACATCGCCGCCCCAGTCTTCCGGAATGACGTCCAGTGCCGACAGCTCGGTCTTGATTCGGTCGGGATCAGCCTCTTCCTTGTCCATCTTGTTGATGGCAACAACCAGCGGTACGCCAGCGGAACGGGCGTGATCAACCGCTTCCTTGGTCTGCGGCATAACACCGTCATCAGCCGCAACCACCAGGATAACGATATCGGTACACTGGGCACCGCGTGCACGCATGGCCGTGAACGCCGCGTGACCCGGGGTATCGAGGAACGAAATCATGCCGTGGCCGGTTTCGACGTGATAGGCACCGATGTGCTGGGTAATGCCCCCGGATTCACCGGCAGCGACCTTGGCCCGACGGATGTAGTCCAACAGGGAGGTCTTGCCATGGTCAACATGGCCCATGACACTGACCACAGGCGCCCGCTTCTGCATATCGCCCGTTTCGGACTGGAATTCACTGAGGACTTCTTCCTCATAGGCATCTGCACTGACCAGCTTGGCTTTGTGACCCAGTTCTTCGGTGACCAGCACCGCAGTTTCCTGGTCCAGAGCCTGATTGATGGTGGCCATTACGCCCATTCCCATCAGCGTCTTAATAACATCCGCGGCCTTGACCGCCATACGCTGGGCAAGATCGCCCACCGTAATCGTTTCTGGAATCTCTACTTCGTGCACCATAGGCTTGGTTGGCCTCTCGAAGGCGTGACGCTTCTCTTTCAGCTTTTTCTTCGCCCGCATGGGTTTACGCAGCGTCGTGTCTTCTTCGTCCTCAGAGATAACTACTGGCTCATCCACAGGACGGTTACGGGGACCGCGGTGGCCGGCCGACTTCTTCTTCGGCTTACCATCATCAGTCTCTTCGACGCGCTCTCGCACTTTTTCCTTTTTCTTCTTGCCCTTGCGGTCTTTGCCTTCGCCATCAACAGGCGGCTCAACCACAACATCAACGGTTGCTTCGACGGCAGCGATATCCGCTGAGTCGGCAGGGGCTTCGGCTTTAACCTCAGCTTCCTGCTGAACCGGTGCTTCTTCTACGGCTGGCGCTTCGGCCTGAACCGGCGCCACTGTCTCTTCAACTACCGGCTCCTGGGTCTCCGGCAGTTCCTCAACCTTCGGCGCTTCCGGCTCAGCTTCTGGCTGCGTCTCAGCACGCTTGACATAGGTCCGACGCTTACGAACTTCAACATTCACGGTTTTGGCACGCCCGGCCGCTCCACCTGCTTTAAGGGTGGTCGTAGTCTTACGCTTGAGCGTGATCTTCCGAGGCTCGGCCTCAGACTCACCGTGAGTTTTACGCAAAAAGGCCAACAGCTGCTGCTTCTCATCGCTGGAAACCGAATCGTTTTCGGAACGGGCCTGAAGACCCGCCTCGACGATCTGGCGCAGCAAACGATCCACGGGAGCGCCTACATCCTCGGCCAGTTGTTTTACCGTTACTTCTGACATACTGGTCCTCCTCCCGATTAAGCCTGGTCCTGGAACCAGGGGGCACGTGCAGTCATAATCAGCTGACCGGCACGCTCTTCATCCATACCTTCGATTTCAAGCAGGTCATCCACCGACTGCTCTGCCAGATCTTCCATGGTGCGAACACCGATACCCGCCAGCTTGAACGCCAGGGCACGGTCCATTCCTTCCATGGTCAGCAGGTCTTCAGCGGGCTCACTGCCCTCAAGCGCTTCTTCATCGGCCAGTGCCTTGTTCAGCAGCACATCTTTGGCTCGACGACGCAACTCACTCACGGTTTCCTCATCGAAACCTTCGATCGCCAGCATTTCCTCCATCGGGACATAGGCCACTTCTTCAATCGACGTGAAGCCTTCCTCGATGAGTACACCAGCAAACTCTTCATCAACGTCGAGGTTGTTGGTGAAGTGCTCAAGCAGACGCGTTTGCTCCTGCTCCTGACGTTCACCCGCTTCCTCTTCGGTCATAACATTCAGGGTCCAGCCCGTCAGCTCGCCGGCCAGACGTACGTTCTGACCATTGCGACCAATCGCCTGGGCCAGATTATCCTCAGCCACGGCCACATCCATGGTATTGCGATCCTCGTCCATGACGATGGAGGCCACTTCGGCGGGCGCCATGGCGTTGATCACCAGCTGGGCAGGGTTGTCGTCCCACAGCACGATATCAACCCGCTCACCGCCAAGCTCATTGGATACCGCCTGGACACGGGAGCCGCGCATACCAACACAGGCACCAACCGGATCAATACGGCGGTCATTGGTCTTGACGGCAATCTTCGCGCGGGAGCCCGGATCACGGGCTGCGCCACGGATCTCGATCAGCTCTTCAGCGATTTCCGGAACCTCGATGCGGAACAGCTCGATCAGCATTTCCGGCGCGGTACGGCTCAGAATCAACTGAGGGCCACGATGATCGGTACGAATTTCCAGCAGCAGCGAGCGCACCCGGTCGCCCATGCGGAACGTTTCCCGGGGAATCAGCTGATCACGGGGCAACAGCGCCTCGGCATTACCGCCCAGATCCACGATGACGTTATCGCGGGTCACTTTCTTGACGGTACCGGAGACCAGCTCGCCAACCCGGTCACGGTAGCTGTCGACAATCTTGGAGCGCTCAGCCTCACGCACCTTCTGGAAGATGATCTGCTTGGCCGCCTGCGCGCCGATACGGCCAAACGCAACGGACTCAACCTTCTCTTCATGGATGTCACCAGGCTGAAGGCTGGTATCAATTTCTTCAGCCTCTTGCATGGTCAGTTCGGTGCCCAGGGCCGGAACGGCGTCGTTGTCCACAACCAGCCAGCGACGGAAGGTTTCGTATTCACCAGTGCGACGATCGATTACCACGCGGATGTCCGCTTCTTCGTCTTCGTATCGTTTCTTGGCCGCAGTAGCGAGTGCCAGTTCAATCGCCTCGAAGATAACGTCCTTTTCAACGCCCTTCTCATTGGAGACGGTTTCTACAACCAGCAAGATTTCTTTACTCATTGGATTACCCTGCCTTTATCTAAATAGACTCGCAGTCTGACGAATTATTCAAACACCGGTACGATGTTGGCGCGCTCAATGCTGTCAAAGGGCAGCAGATACTCATGATCATCAACCACCACCACCACGTCAGCACCCTCAATACCCTTGAGCAGACCCTGAAATTTCCGGCGTCCTTCAAAGGCCATGCGCAGGCGAATCTGCACCCGATGGCCGGCAAACGTTTCGTATTGCTCAAGACGGAACAGCGGCCGATCCATTCCCGGGGAAGAAACTTCCAGCGTGTATTCGCTCTGAATGGGATCCTCCACATCCAGCACACCACTGACCTGGCGACTGACTTTTTCGCAGTCCTCGACACTGATGCCTTTCTCGGCATCATCGATGAACACGCGCAGCATGGATTGTGGCCCCCGGGAACGGAATTCCAACCCCCAGAAGTCATACCCCAGGCCTTCAATCACTGGGCGAAGCATTTCTTCAAGTTTGTTTAGCTTGGCTGACAAGGCTATGCCGTCTCCATACAGATTTTCCGCGACCGGAAACAAAAAAAGGGCTGTCAATCAGCCCTTTTTTGCACCAGGGCCCTTGCGCCAGGCCCCTAATCAAAAAGCCCCATCCACGAGTGCGCGACATACACGCAGCCTCTAACGGGACTTTTGTTGCAAGAACTTACGGGAAAATAAAACCTCCCGCAGACAGACACCTGGCCTGTCAATCTGCGAAACCTCAAGCGCTCAAAAACGCCGGAAGCCCGCCTAGATAGTGGGCGGAAGTATAAGTACCACAAGCCCACTGGTCAAGGACTGACCAAAAAAAACGGCTTGGTACTCCAAGCCGTTTTTCAAAATGGTGCCGAAGGCCGGACTTGAACCGGCACGGCTTACGCCACTACCCCCTCAAGATAGCGTGTCTACCAATTCCACCACTTCGGCAATACTGTTACTCAAGCTCCGGCAGAGCATTGCCCGCCGCCGCTTCAGCCTCGCTGGCACTTCCTTCCAGAGCAGGCACGTCGTCAGCCGCCATCGGAGATTCCTCAACTACCGGAATTCCCGCATCTACGGCCACATCGGCACGCTGCTTGGCAAAGATCGCCAGCGAAAAACTTGTGACAAAAAATACGATCGCAAGGAACGTTGTCACGCGAGTCAGGAAGCTACCACTACCCTGACTTCCAAAGACCGTCTGGGAAGCGCCGCCACCAAATGCTGCTCCGGCATCGGCACCCTTACCCTGCTGGATCAGAACGAGACCCACCAGCGCCACCGCAATCACGACGTGCACAACGACAACCAGTGTTTCCATCCAATCCATAACGACTCTCTGCAAACCTAAACTGTTCAACCCGATTAACTGGCTGACTCGTTAAACCGCTTCACAAATACGAACAAAATCGTTCGCAACCAGCGACGCTCCGCCAATCAGGCCGCCATCAATATCCGGCTGAGCAAACAGCTCGACCGCATTATCCGGCTTTACACTGCCTCCGTAAAGGAGGGATATGTCCTGAGCCGGAGCACCCAGCTCCGCCAACAGGGCACGCATACTCGCGTGCATATTCTGGGCATCTTCCGCTGTCGCGGTTTTGCCGGTACCAATCGCCCAAACCGGCTCGTAGGCAACAATGACTTTCGTCCAGTCATCTGCGCCAAGTCCTGCCAGGGCAGCGCGAATCTGCTCGGCGACCACTTGCTCGGCCTGACCGCTTTCGCGCTCTTCCAGGGTCTCGCCAACACACACTATGGCATTCAGACCACTACTCAGAATCTGACGAATCTTTTCAGCAACCTGGGCGTCATCTTCAGCAAACAACTGACGACGCTCAGAGTGCCCAACCAGAGCGTAATCACAACCTGCATCGCGGGCCATCTGTGCCGACACCTCTCCGGTGTAGGCCCCTGACTCCCAGCGGGCAACATTCTGCACACCCAAGCCAAGAGAACTGCCGGATAGCGCCTGACGAACATCACTCACATAAAGCGCGGGAGGAATAATAACAACCTCTACGTCTTTATCAAGCTCTGTAACACCCGCTTTAACTCCGCCAACCAGAGACTCGACCAGGTCACGAGACCCATTCATCTTCCAGTTTGCAGCTACAATATTCCGACGCATATTCGCCCCCTGACACTGACCCCAGATACGAGGGAGGCCGAACTATACAGCAGTCCGCGCCACCACACAACCAGGTAATACGACACAAACTCAGAGACTTGAATTGCGCACAACGTCGGCGAGCTCTTCGGCAACACGGCTGATGACCACCGCATCGCGCCCTTCCGCCATCACCCGGATCAGGGGTTCTGTGCCCGAGGCGCGCAACAATACCCGACCCGCATCGCCCAGCGTTTCTTCGGCATGGCGCACCGCCGCGGCGATATCTTCACGCGCCAGCGGATCAAAACGCTCGATCACCCGCACGTTGATCATGGTCTGCGGCAACTTGCTCATACCTTCACGAAGCTGCGCCAGGGTCTGCCCCTTGCGCCAGCCGGCGACCAGCACCTGCAGCGCCGACACAATGCCGTCCCCTGTGGAGGTACGATCTCGAATAACCATGTGCCCAGAGCCCTCACCACCGAGCACCCAGCCATGCTCAACCAGCCGCTCCATGACGTAACGGTCTCCGACCTTGGCCCGTTCGAAGGGAATCCCTCGCTCTTTCAGGGCCAACTCGACCCCCAGATTGGTCATCAGGGTTCCGACCACCCCACCTTTCAGGCGGCCCGAGTCCTGGCGCTCAGCGGCGATGATATAGAGCAGCTCATCTCCGTCCACCTCGACGCCATTACGGTCCACAAACATGACCCGGTCACCATCACCATCAAACGCGATCCCGAGATCCGCACCCTGCGCCAATACCGCTTCTTTCAGCGGCGCCAGATGGGTTGAACCAACGTTCAGGTTGATGTTCAGGCCGTCCGGCTCAACCCCGATCAGGGACACTTTCGCGCCAAGCTCCCGGAACACCTTTGGCGCCACGTGATAGGTCGCACCGTGAGCACAATCAAGAACGATGTGCTTACCTTCCAGGGTAAACTCGTTAGGTACCGTGCTCTTACAGAATTCAACGTAACGCCCCGGGGCATCGTCAACCCGACTCGCCTTACCCAGCTCACTGGAATCCACCACCTCAATGGGGCGATCCAGCCAGCTTTCAATCTCCCGCTCCACGGCGTCGTCAAGCTTGGTGCCCGCAGCAGAGAAAAACTTGATGCCGTTGTCATGATGGGGGTTATGGGATGCACTGATGACAATGCCAGCTGCCGCCCGGAAAGTCCGGGTCAGGTAAGCAATGGCCGGCGTCGGCATCGGGCCCAACAGCTTCACGTCGACGCCAGCGGCCGACAAACCGGCCTCGAGGGCGGATTCGAACATGTATCCGGAAAGCCGGGTATCCTTGCCGATCAGGACACTGTTGCGCTGGCCCTCACGCTTGAACACCTGCCCCACAGCCCAGCCCAGATGCAGCATGAACTCCGGAGTGATGGGCGCCTGCCCTACATGGCCACGAATACCATCGGTGCCAAAATATTTTCTGCCAGTCATTGTCCCTTCTCCTCCATTGCCGACACCACCTTGATGGCATCGACCGTTTCCCAGACATCGTGCACACGCAGAATCGACGCCCCCTTCAGGGCGGCTATTGTCGCCACTGCAAGACTTGCAGGCAACCGCTGACCCACTTCCCGACCGGTAATATGGCCCAGCATGCTCTTTCTTGACACCCCCACCAACTGTGGATAGCCGAGGACATTCAGCTGCTCAAGCGAATCCAGCAACTGGAGATTATGAGCCAGACTTTTACCAAACCCGAACCCCGGGTCGAGCACAATCCGCTCTGCTGGCATCCCCGCCTGCTCTGCCGCCCGAACCCGCTCCATCAGGAACGAGCTAACTTCGCGCAATACATTCTGATAATGCGGCCGCTCCTGCATGTTCGCCGGCTGCCCCTGCATATGCATCAAACACACCGGCAGGCCACTGGCCACTGCAGCCTCAATCGCCCCTTCACGACTCAGCGCCCGCACATCGTTGATCAGGCCTGCGCCCAAACGGGCCGTCTCGCGCATAACTTCCGGCGTACTGGTATCCACCGACACCACGACATCCAGCTCCCGCGCAATCGCTTCAACGACCGGACACACCCGATCGAGCTCCTCCTGCACTGACACCGGAGCGGCACCGGGACGAGTGGATTCGCCACCCACGTCCACAAACGCCGCCCCGTCAGCGACCATCTCACGGGCACGCAAAAGCGCCTTATCTGGCCGATTAAAACGACCGCCATCGGAAAATGAGTCCGGCGTAACGTTCAGAATACCCATGACATGGCAATGGGCCATGTCCAGTGCCCGGCCACCAAAATCCACGATCATCAACCCTTCTCCAGAATCCCCGAAACAAAACAGAAGCGCCGCCCAGAAGGGCGGCGCCAGCACTATCAGCTCTCTATGGGTCCAGCGGGATCAGTGCTCCCCGGCCGGACTCCCCACGCTCCCGGCCGAGCGGTCGTCGCCGGCCTTTCCGGAAGCCGGCTCTTCGGCGGTTACGCCGCCCTGCGGACCACTGTCCCCCCAGTTCTGCGGGGGACGCGGGGTACGACCTTCCATGATGTCATCAATCTGATGGCGATCAATGGTCTCGTACTTCATCAGGGCGTCAGCCATCGTGTCGAGCTTGTCACGATTGTCCAGCAACAGCTGGCGGGCCTTTTCATAACACTCATCGATGATATTGCGCACTTCCTCATCGATACGCTGGGCCGTCTCCGGGGAGTAGACCGTATGGGCCTGCCCTGCTGAACGACCGAGGAACGGCTCTTCACTGTCCGTATCGTACTGCAGCGGCCCAAGTTTCTCTGACAGCCCCCAACGGGTGACCATGTTTCGAGCCAGGCCCGTTGCTCGTTCGATATCATTGGACGCACCGGTGGTCACACCTTCGAAGCCAAGCGTCAGCTCTTCGGCGATTCTTCCACCAAACAGACTGCAAATCGAACTGATCAGATACCGCTTGCTGTGGCTGTAACGATCTTCCTCAGGCAGGAACATAGTCACACCCAGAGCACGGCCACGGGGAATGATACTGACCTTATAGACCGGATCATGCTCCGGCATCAGGCGCCCGACGATCGCATGCCCGGCTTCGTGATAGGCCGTGTTCCGTTTCTCTTTCTCGTTCATCACCATGGACTTGCGCTCGGCGCCCATCATGATCTTGTCTTTCGCCAGCTCCAGCTCTTCCATCGAGACCAGACGCTGGTTACGACGTGCCGCGAACAGCGCAGCTTCGTTAATCAGGTTCGCCAGGTCAGCACCGGAAAAACCGGGGGTACCGCGCGCCAGAACACCAGGATCAATGCCGTCCGCCAGCGGAACCTTCTTCATATGAACCTTGAGGATCTGCTCACGGCCAATGATATCCGGCAGGCTGACCACCACCTGGCGGTCAAAACGACCGGGACGCAGCAACGCCGGGTCCAGAACATCCGGACGGTTCGTTGCCGCAATGACGATCACGCCCTCGTTGCCTTCGAAGCCGTCCATCTCAACCAACAACTGGTTCAGGGTCTGCTCACGCTCGTCGTGACCACCACCCATGCCAGCGCCCCGATGACGACCCACCGCATCAATCTCATCAATGAAGATGATGCACGGGCTCTGCTTCTTGGCTTGCTCGAACATATCGCGAACCCGGGACGCACCCACACCCACGAACATTTCGACAAAATCGGAACCGGAGATGGAGAAAAACGGCACCTTGGCCTCGCCGGCAATAGCCTTCGCGAGCAGCGTCTTACCCGTACCCGGAGGGCCTACCATCAGGACGCCCTTGGGAATACGCCCACCAAGACGCTGGAACTTGCTCGGATCACGCAGAAAATCGACGATCTCCTTGACGTCTTCCTTGGCTTCATCCACTCCCGCCACATCAGCGAAGGTGGTCTTGATCTGATCCTCGCTCATCAGGCGGGCCTTGCTCTTGCCAAAGGCCATGGGGCCTTTGCCGCCACCGCCACCCTGCATCTGCCGCATAAAGAACACGAACAGCGCAATGATGATGAGTATCGGGAACGCAGCCACCAGCAACTGAGTCCACAGACTCTGCCGCTCTGGCTCCTTGCCGACAACCTCAACCTGGTTTGCCAGCAGATCGTCCATCAGCTTGTTGTCGACCACCTGGGGACGAATGGTCTGGAAGCGGGAGCCGTCACCACGTTGGCCCTGAATTTCCAGTCCGTCAATCGTCACCTGACGCACCTGCCCCTGCTGCACCATCTGTACAAACTGGGAATAATTTACCTGTTGGCCGGTCGTCGACGGTGAGAAGTTCTGAAACACCATTAACAGCACGGCGGCTATGATCAGCCAGAGAACCAGATTTTTTGCCATATCGTTCAAGGATCGTCACCTGTGAATTAAAAGACCAAACCGCCAGACACACCGGAAGAACAGCCTCTATCGACACCTTACACCAATTGTAGGCGCCACCACCACAATCGCCCCATCCGTATCGACCGAGCCTGGTGGATTTTTGTTACCTGAAGTCCGCCATCAACCTTTATAGCCCTTGCCGACCAGATAGATTTCACGGGAACGGGCCCGTGAGGAATCCGGTTTGCGACTGACTACGCTGCTGAACGAGCCCCGCATGTCTCTGAGCAGGGCGTCAAACCCCTCACCCTGAAAAACCTTGGCTACAAACACCCCGCCAGGCTTAAGCACCTGACGCGCCATATCCAGGGCCAATTCAACCAGCCCCATGGCGCTGGGGATATCAACGGCAGCCATACCACTCATATTGGGTGCCATATCGGAAATTACAACGTCTGCCCGACGATCGCCCAATTTATCCAGCAGCTCATCAAACACCGTCTGCTCGGTAAAATCTCCCTGTACAAAGGTCACTCCGGCGATCGGATCCATGGGAAGGATATCGCTGGCCAGCACCAGACCATGATCACCGACCAGCTCCACCGCGACCTGGGACCAGCCACCGGGAGCGGCGCCCAGATCCACCACCAGCTGTCCTGGCCGGAACAGGCGATCTTTCTTGTCGAGCTCAATCAGCTTGTAGCTGGCCCGGGAACGGTAACCATCAGCCTGGGACTTTTTGACCCACGCATCGTCAAAATGTTCCTTGAGCCAACGACCACTGGATTTCGAACGCGCCAATTTCACCTCCCACTTAGGTTTGATACGTGGATTTGGCCATTTCACCACCCCCCGTATCTGATACAATCGCCCGATTATAAAGGTTTGACGGCCTCAGTGCCGCTGACGATTTTTTATGGCACCCATTGAAGGATTGCATCATGAGCCTGTCGCCTGAGCAGCGCCGCGAATACCGTGGCATCGCCCACAATCTCAAACCCGTCATCATCATTGGCGACAAGGGGCTGACCGAGGGCCTGCAACAGGAACTCGATCGCGCCCTGAATGACCACGAGCTGATCAAGATCAAAGTCGCCCATCCGGATCGCGACGCCCGCCGCGAGGCCATCGACGCCCTGTGCCAGGAATCCGGCGCACAGCTGATTCAGGTGATCGGCAAGATTGCCGTGATCCTGCGCCGCGCCAAAAAGCCGAACCCTAAACTGTCAAACCTGCTGCGCAACCGCGGCTAACCGGCAGGCGAAAAAAAACCGGCATCGGAGTCATTCCCGGTGCCGGTTTTTTTGTGCCTCCCCTTAAAAGGGGAGGCCGCAGCGAGCCAATCAGATGTGCTCGACCTGTTCGATCTCGTACTCCACCGTTCCGGAAGGCACACGAATCGCGACCACGTCATCCTCACTCTTGCCGATCAGGGCGCGGGCAATGGGAGAAGACACCGAGATCTTGCCGGCCTTGATGTCAGCCTCGTCCTCACCACAGATCTGATAAACCACCTGTTCGTCGGTATCAAGATTGAGCAGATGCACGGTGACACCAAACACAACCTTACCGGTGTTCTCCATGGTGGTGACATCAATCACCTGAGCGGAAGACAACTTGCCTTCAATCTCCTGAATACGACCCTCGATAAAGCTCTGCTGCTCGCGGGCAGCGTGATATTCGGCATTTTCCTTGAGATCACCGTGCTCACGAGCTTCGGCAATGGCCGCAATCACCCGTGGACGCTCTACGCTTTTCAGCTGCTGAAGCTCTTCACGAAGTGCCGCTTCACCCGCCTTGGTCATTGGGACACGAACTGTCATAGTTTTACTTTCCTGCGTGCAGATCCTGAAGGCGACGAACCGTGCGCTCAGGACCGAAATTGATTGCCCGGCACAGGGCTTCGCCGCCTGCCAGGGTAGTGGTGTAGGTCACTTTTGACTGCAGGGCCGACTGACGAATCTGCGCCGAGTCGGAAATCGCCTTGCGGCCTTCGGTGGTGTTCACGATCAGCTGGACCTGGCCATTCTTGATCGCATCCACAATATGCGGACGACCTTCACGAACCTTGTTCACCTTCTCAACAGCAACGCCGGCATCGTTCAGTACCTTGGCGGTACCGGTGGTAGCGATCAGCTTGAAGCCCGCAGCAACCAGATCCCGGGCAACCGCAACCACACCTTCCTTATCAACGTCACGCACGGAAATGAACGCCGTGCCCTGCTCCGGCAGCTTGCCGCCACAGGCCAGTACAGCCTTGGCAAAAGCCTCATCAAAGCTGTCACCCAGCCCCATCACCTCACCGGTGGACTTCATTTCCGGCCCCAGGATCGGGTCAACGGACGGGAACTTGTTGAACGGGAAGACCGATTCCTTAACGGCGTAGTAGGACGGCACGATCTCCTGGGTAAAGCCCTGTTCCTCCAGGGAGGTGCCCGCCATGCAGCGAGCCGCGACCTTGGCCAGGGAGAGGCCAATGGCCTTGGATACGAACGGCACGGTGCGGGAAGCCCGCGGGTTGACCTCGATCACGTAGATCTTGCCGTCCTGCCACGCCAGCTGGACGTTCATCAGACCCACCACTTCCAGCTCGATGGCCATCTTGCGTACGGCATCGCGCATCTCGTCCTGCACATCCTTCGGCAGAGTGTACGGCGGCAGGGAACAGGCAGAGTCACCGGAGTGAACACCGGCCTGCTCGATATGCTGCATGATGCCGCCAATCACCACATCTTTGCCGTCGCAGATGGCGTCGATATCCACCTCGATCGCAGCATTGAGGAAGTGATCCAGCAGTACCGGGCTGTCATTGGAGACCAGCACCGCGTTGCGCATGTAACGCACCAGCTCTTCTTCGTTGTAGACGATCTCCATCGCCCGGCCACCCAGCACGTAGGACGGACGAACCACCAGCGGGTACCCGATTTCACGGGCCGCCAGCACACCCTCTTCGTGGCTACGGACAGTGGCGTTCTGCGGCTGCAACAGCCCCAGACGACTGATCATCTGCTGGAAACGCTCACGGTCTTCCGCGCGGTCGATGGCGTCCGGGCTGGTACCGATAATGGGTACTCCGGCCGCTTCCAGGCCCCGAGCCAACTTCAGCGGGGTCTGACCACCGTAGTGGACAATCACGCCCTTGGGCTGTTCGACCCGGACAATTTCGAGCACATCCTCAAGGGTGATCGGCTCAAAATAGAGACGGTCGGACGTATCGTAATCGGTGGACACAGTTTCAGGGTTGCAGTTGATCATGATGGTCTCGTAGCCGTCTTCGCGCATGGCGAGCGCGGCGTGGACACAACAGTAATCAAACTCGATACCCTGACCGATACGGTTGGGGCCACCCCCAATCACCACGATCTTCTCGCGGTCAGACGGATCGGCCTCGCACTCTTCCTCGTAGGTGGAGTACATGTAGGCGGTGTTGGAGGCAAACTCAGCGGCACAGGTATCCACGCGCTTGTAGACCGGACGGACACCCAGCTCATCACGCAGCTTGCGAACGCTGTCTTCGGAAATACTCAGCAGTTTGGCCAGACGGGCATCGGAGAAACCCTTGCGCTTGAGACGGAACAGCACATTGCGGTCAATGTCGGCCTTGCCGGACTGCTTCAGTGCCTCTTCCTCACGGATGATGTCCTCGATCTGCACCAGGTACCACGGATCAACCTTGGTGTGCTCAAAGACTTCTTCCACGGTCATGCCTTTGCGGAAGGCATCGCCAATGTACCAGATCCGCTCTGCGCCGGGCTCATTGAGCTCACGAGTCAGGGTTTCCAGACCTTCTTCGGTGTCCAGATCCACTTTCGGCTCGAAGCCTTCGGATCCGACTTCCAGGCCGCGCAGCGCTTTCTGCATGGATTCCTGGAAGGTACGACCGATGGCCATAACCTCACCCACAGACTTCATCTGCGTGGTCAGGCGGGCATCGGCCTGAGGAAACTTCTCGAAGGTGAAGCGCGGAATCTTGGTAACCACGTAGTCGATGCTGGGCTCGAACGAAGCCGGGGTCACGCCACCGGTAATCTCGTTACGCAGTTCGTCGAGGGTGTAGCCAACGGCCAGTTTGGCCGCAACCTTGGCAATCGGGAAACCGGTGGCCTTGGAAGCCAGCGCCGAGGAACGGGACACGCGCGGGTTCATTTCAATCACGACCATGCGACCGGTGTCCGGGTGGATGCCGAACTGGACGTTGGAGCCACCGGTTTCAACACCGATCTCACGCAGGACTGCCAGCGAGGCATTCCGCATGATCTGGTATTCCTTGTCGGTGAGCGTCTGGGCCGGTGCCACGGTGATGGAATCACCGGTGTGCACACCCATCGCGTCGAAGTTTTCGATGGCACAGACAATGATGCAGTTGTCGTTGCGGTCGCGGACAACCTCCATCTCGTACTCTTTCCAGCCGATCAGCGACTCGTCGATCAGGAGCTCGCTGGTCGGTGACAGGTCAAGACCGCGGGTACAGATCTCTTCAAACTCATCGCGGTTATAGGCGATACCACCACCGGAACCGCCCATGGTGAAGGACGGACGAATGATGCAGGGGAAGCCGATATTCTCGGCCACCTGCCAGGCTTCTTCCATGGTGTGAGCGATTTCAGCTCGGGGGCACTCAAGGCCAATCGCCTTCATCGCCTTATCGAAACGATTACGATCCTCAGCCTTATCGATGGTGTCAGCGTTGGCGCCGATCATCTCGACACCATGCTCTTCCAGCACGCCATGCTTTTCCAGATCCAGTGCACAGTTCAGCGCAGTCTGACCACCCATGGTTGGCAGCAGTGCATCCGGCTTTTCTTTCTCAATAATCTTGGCGACGGTTTTCCAGGTAATCGGCTCGATGTAGGTGGCATCGGCCATCGCTGGGTCAGTCATGATGGTCGCCGGGTTGGAGTTCACCAGGATCACCCGGTAACCCTCTTCGCGCAGCGCCTTACAGGCCTGAGCTCCGGAGTAGTCGAATTCGCATGCCTGTCCAATGACGATGGGGCCCGCGCCCAGGATCAGGATGCTTTGAATGTCGGTACGTTTTGGCATGTCTTGGTAAACCTGTCAGCAACGTTTAATTTCTTGCAGCGCGAAACACGGCGCAGCCTGTTATTTGTCCGGAATGGCCGTTCAGGCCTTTGACGCTTCCATCAACTGGATAAATTCGTCAAACAGCGGCGCCACGTCGTGCGGCCCCGGGCTGGCTTCCGGGTGCCCCTGGAAGCTGTAGGCCGGCTTGTCCGTGCGACGAATGCCCTGCAGGGTGCCGTCAAACAGGGACTTGTGAGTCGCCTCGACAGTGCCAGGCAGAGTGGACTCGTCCACCGCAAAGCCGTGGTTCTGGCTGGTGATCATGACCACGCCGGTCTTCAGGTCCTGTACCGGATGGTTGGCACCATGGTGGCCATGGCCCATCTTGACGGTCTTGGCACCACTGGCCAGGGCCAGCAACTGGTGCCCCAGACAGATACCGAATACCGGGATATTGGTTTCCAGCACGTCCTGAATCGCCTTGATGGCGTAATCGCAGGGCTCAGGATCTCCCGGGCCGTTGGACAGGAAGATACCGTCCGGATTCATTGCCAGCACTTCAGAGGCCGGGGTTTGCGCCGGCACCACGGTAATGTCACAACCGCGGGAAGCGAGCATACGCAGGATATTGAGCTTGACGCCGTAATCCCAAGCCACCACCTTGAAGCGGCCTTCGGACTGTTCGCCGTAGCCCTCAACCAGATCCCATTCGGTCTGTGACCAATGCCAGGTTTTTTCGCAGGTCACTTCCTTAGCCAGATCCATTCCCTTGAGGCCAGGGAAGGCCCGCGCCAGTTCCAGAGCCCGCTCCGGTGTCGCATCTGCACCAGCAACGACAGCACCATTCTGGGAGCCCTTGTCCCTCAGGATCCGGGTCAGGCGACGGGTATCGATGCCTGCGATACCGACAATGTTGTTGCTGCGCAGGTAGTCATCAAGACTGCCGTTACTGCGCCAGTTACTCGCCAGCAGGGGCAGATCGCGGATGATCAGGCCGGCAGCCTGGACGCGATCAGATTCAACGTCTTCTTCATTGACCCCGGTGTTGCCAATATGAGGATAGGTCAGGGTGACAATCTGGCGGGCATAGGACGGATCAGTCAGGATTTCCTGATAACCGGTCATGGCGGTGTTGAACACCACCTCACCGCTGGTTTCACCTTCGGCGCCAATGGCAAATCCATGGAACAGGCTTCCGTCTTCCAGAGCCAGGATTGCCGGGGTTCTCAAGGTGTCGGTGCTCAAGGTATGAGTACTCAAGGCTTGTATCCTCATCGAGTGGCGTATCGTCAGTTCCGAATCGGGCTCGAACCCACCCCGCCAAGCAGGGCATTGGGCCCGTTCCCCAACGTCACGAACAGGAGCGCAAGCGCAAATTCAGGTCGCAAAAAAGCGAGAGGGAGCAAGTTGCTCCGTCCCGCTTTTTTGTTGTTAGGGCCCCGTCAATCAACGGCGCCCCGGCATTTTAAGCTACGCTTGGTGCAGTTAAACTGCCTCATTATAAGAAATTCAGGCGCTCACTGTCCACGACAAAAAGTATCGCGCTTCACCGGTCAGTTACTTCAGCGCCAGCACGTCCTGCATGTCATACAGCCCGGCACCCTTGCCTTCCAGCCACTTGGCCGCGCGCACCGCGCCCTTGGCAAAGGTCATGCGGCTACTGGCCTTATGGGTAATCTCAATACGCTCACCAATTCCGGCAAACAAGACCGTATGATCACCCACCACATCTCCGGCGCGAATGGTCTCAAAACCGATCTCCTTGCGGGAGCGTTCACCGGTAAAGCCTTCACGACCATATACGGCACACTCTTTGAGATCACGCCCCAGAGCGTCGGCCACCACCTCCCCCATCCGTAACGCTGTTCCGGATGGGGCATCTTTCTTGTGACGGTGATGAGCTTCGATGATCTCGACATCATAGTCATCACCCAGCACCTGGGCCGCCGTCCGCAGCAGGTTGAGAGCCACATTCACGCCCACACTCATGTTGGGCGCAAATACGATCGGGGTAGCTTCGGCCGCCAGAGACAACTGCTCTTTTTCAGCCTCGGTCAGGCCCGTGGTGCCAATCACCATGCGCTTGCCATTGACCTTGCAGAACTCGGCGTTTTCCAGGGTCAGATCCGGAAAGGTGAAATCGACCAGCACATCAAAATCATCTTTCACATCCGCCAGACTGGCCGCGAGCGCGACCCCGGTCTTACCGATTCCAGCCATCTCACCCGCATCTGCACCGATCAGAGTGCTATCCGGCTCAACGACCGCAGCACCCAGTTCCAGACCTTCAGCCTCATCCACGGCCTCGATCAGAACCTTCCCCATGCGCCCGGCGGCGCCGATGATTGCTACCCTCATGTTCATCGTCCTCAGAATTTCATTTCGTCAAAGAAACTTTTCACACCCTCAAACCAGGAGGTTTTCTTCGGAGCATGATGGGTGCCATTGCTGCCATCGAGCGTTTGCTGGAATTCGTTCAGCAGCTCCTTCTGGCGCTTGGTCAGGTTGACCGGAGTTTCCACGATAACCCGGCACAACAGATCTCCGGCAGGACCGCCACGAACCGGGCTCACGCCCTTGTTGCGCAGGCGGAACAGTTTTCCGGTCTGGGTTTCCTCAGGAATCTTGAGCTTCACGCGACCATCGAGAGTCGGCACCTCCAGCTCACCACCGAGGGCGGCATCCACGATGCTGATCGGCACTTCGCAATAGAGGTTACGGCCATCGCGGGTAAAGATACTGTGCTCGCGCACTGCGATCTGCACATACAGATCACCGGACGGACCACCATCAATACCCATCTCGCCCTCACCTGCCAGACGGATACGATCACCGGTATCGACGCCAGGCGGCACCTTGACCGACAGGGTCTTCTCTTCCTGAACCCGACCTACACCGTGACAGGACTTACACGGATTCTTGATGACCTTGCCGGACCCCCGACAGCTGGGGCAGGCCTGCTGAACCGTAAAGAAGCCCTGCTGCATGCGCACCTGACCGACACCGTTACAGGTGCCACAGGTTTCCGGGCGGGTTCCTTTCTCGGCACCGGTACCGTCACAGGAGCCACACTCCACGTGACCCGGCACCCGGATTTTCACGGTCTTGCCTTTAACCGCCTCTTCCAGGTCCAGCTCCAGGGTATAGCGCAGATCCGATCCACGGGTATTACGGCCACCGCGACCACCGCCACCAAAGATGTCACCAAACACGTCACCAAAGATGTCGGAGAAGCTGCCATTGCCGCCGCCAAAGCCACCAGCCTGACCATCCACACCGGCATGGCCATACTGATCATAGGCGCCGCGCTTCTGGCCATCGGACAACACCTCATAGGCTTCGCTGGCTTCTTTGAACTTGCCTTCCGCCTCCTTGTCATCCGGGTTCCGGTCGGGATGATATTTCATCGCAAGCTTACGGTACGCCCGCTTGATTTCCTTGTCATCCGCATCCCGGGACACTCCGAGAATTTCGTAATAATCGCGCTTGGCCATGCTTAAAACCCTGTTAACGCCCCCGGATGCTGCCCGAGGTCTTTGACTACTTGAATTCGCTTGTACAGTTGGAGCCGCGCGGCATTCTAACGCAACCCCCAAACGAGGAAAAACGCGGGAACCCGAATGGCCCCGCGTTTTCCTTGATTACGACGCCGCTGAAATCAGCGCTTGTCGTCGTCTTTCACTTCTTCAAACTCGGCATCAACCGCGTCATCCGCCGCTTCCGCCTGGGCGCCACCCTGCTCGGCACCACCAGCCTGAGCCGCCTGTTCACCCTGCTCAGCGTACATCTTCTGAGCCAGCTCGGAAGACACTTCCGTCAGCTTCTGGGTCTTCGCCTCGATGGCCTCCTTGTCGGAGCCTGTCAGTGCTTCTTCCAGGTCCTTGATGGCTGCCTCAATGCTTTCCTTCTCGCTGTCGGAGACCTTGTCACCCGCATCGGTCAGGGTCTTGCGAACCGCGTGAACCATGGCATCACCCTGGTTGCGGGTCTGCACCAGCTCCTCGAACTTGCGATCTTCCTCGGCGTTCGCCTCGGCGTCAGACACCATCTTGTCGATTTCGTCCTCACTCAGACCGGAGGACGCCTTGATCACGATGGACTGCTCCTTCCCGGTCGCCTTGTCCTTTGCGGACACATTCAGGATACCGTTGGCATCGATATCAAAGGTAACCTCGATCTGAGGCACACCACGAGGGGCCGGCGGAATGTCGGCCAGATCAAAACGACCCAGAGACTTGTTCTGCGCCGCCTGCTTACGCTCCCCCTGAACCACGTGAATGGTCACAGCAGTCTGACTGTCATCGGCAGTAGAGAAGGTCTGTGACTTCTTGGTCGGGATGGTGGTGTTCTTGTCGATCAGAGGCGTCGCAACGCCACCCATGGTCTCAATACCCAGGGTCAGCGGGGTAACATCCAGCAACAGAACATCTTTGACATCACCAGACAGAACCGCCGCCTGGATCGCAGCACCCATGGCAACTGCCTCATCCGGATTCACATCCTTACGGGCTTCCTTACCGAAGAAGTTCTTAACCTTCTCCTGAACCAGCGGCATACGGGTCTGACCGCCCACCAGGATAACTTCATCAATCTCGCCGTTACTCAGACCCGCGTCCTGCAGGGCAATCTTGCAGGGCTCCAGAGAACGCTCAACCAGATCTTCCACCAGGGATTCCAGCTTGGCACGGGTCAGCTTCACATTCATGTGCTTGGGACCACTGGCATCAGCCGTGATGTACGGCAGGTTGACGTCGGTCTGCTGGCTGCTGGACAGCTCAATCTTGGCCTTTTCACCCGCTTCTTTCAGACGCTGCATGGCCAGGGAGTCGCCACGCAGATCAATGCCGCTGTCTTTCTTGAACTGGTCAGCCAGGTATTCAATTACTTTCAGGTCGAAGTCTTCACCGCCCAGGAAGGTGTCGCCGTTGGTGGCCAGCACTTCAAACTGGTGCTCGCCATCCACATCGGCAATCTCGATGATGGACAGATCGAAGGTACCACCACCCAGGTCGTAAACCGCAACGGTACGATCACCGGTTTTCTTGTCCAGACCGTAAGCCAGCGCCGCAGCAGTCGGCTCGTTGATGATCCGCTTGACGTCGAGACCGGCAATCTTACCGGCATCTTTGGTTGCCTGACGCTGACTATCGTTGAAATAGGCCGGCACGGTGATCACCGCCTCGGTCACGGTCTCGCCCAGGTAATCCTCAGCGGTCTTCTTCATTTTCTTGAGCACTTCCGCAGAGATCTGCGGCGGAGCCATCTTTTGTCCTTTTACTTCAACCCAGGCATCACCGTTGTCGGCCTTGGCAATGGCATAAGGCACCATCTTGATGTCTTTCTGAACGACGTTGTCGTCAAAACGACGACCAATCAGACGCTTGATAGCAAACAGCGTGTTGTTCGGGTTGGTTACTGCCTGACGCTTGGCAGACTGACCCACCAGGGTTTCGCCATCGTCGGTGTAGGCAATGATGGACGGGGTGGTGCGATCGCCTTCGGCGTTCTCAATCACCTTGACCTTGTCGCCATCCATGATGGCTACACAAGAGTTGGTGGTTCCCAGGTCGATACCAATAATTTTGCTCATCGATTCACTCCAATTCGTTTTTCAATTCGGTTCGGGCGCTTAGCTCACTACTGATCCGGGACTTTGTTGATCCGAAAACCGCCCGTGTCGCTACTCGTTACTGCCTATATTGGCGCCACATTGAACTTTTCAAGCCTGCTCGTCGATTTTTGGCGCTTCGTCTGCCTTGGCAACCACCACCATGGCCGGACGCACCAGACGCTCATTCAGGGTGTAGCCCTTCTGGATCACCGCAACCACGCTGTTGGGCTCCGCATCGGGGGCGGGCACCATCGACATGGCTTCATGCAATTGCGGATCGAACGGCTCACCCACGGGGTTGACCTGCTCGACCTTGAACTTGCCCAGACCGCCCAGCAGCAATCCCAGAGTCATTTCAACGCCTTCACGGATAGAGGCGACCACCTGGTCACCGGCTTCCTGGGCCTGGGTGCTCTCAACCGCCTTCTCCAGGCTGTCGGCTACCGGGAGCAATTCCTTGACGAATTTTTCCAGGGCAAACTTGTGAGCTTTCTCAACATCCTGCTCGGCACGGCGGCGAACATTCTGCATCTCCGCCTGCAAGCGCAGCATCTGATCCTTGGATTCCTGCAACTCGGTGCGCAGCGCATCCAGCTCGGACTCCGCTGCATCGCCGGACTGCTCGGTCTCGGCAGCGTCCGGGGCCTCTGCTTTAGCGGCCTCGTTCAGCTCCTCTTCAACCTGGTCATTGCGGGTGTTGTCAGCACTCATTGGCTACTCCTGCTCAAACTTGAAGTGCCCGTCGCTCGGGCTTCTATTACTTGACCCCGGGGAAATCCACACCGGGTTTATGGACTTTGGGAACGGATATGGGGCCCGAATTTTCGGTTTCAACCTCCACAAAAGAGGAAATCATCATTTGCAAACCACAAAAAGCCTGTATATATTCACAGTCACTGTATACATAGACAGTGCTATTCCCAGCACCGAAACCGCGAAGCCCGGAGAAATCCCATGCTGACCCAACTGACCGTCTCCAACTATGCCATTGCCGAGAGAGTGGAACTGCAATTCAAGGATGGCATGACTGCACTCACCGGCGAGACCGGTGCCGGCAAGTCCATTGTCCTTGATGCCCTGAGCCTTGCCATGGGCGGAAGGGCCGACGCCGGAGCGGTCAGACACGGCGCCCAAAGGGCAGACATCACCGCCTGCTTTGACATCTCCCGCATTGATGATGCTCAACAGTGGCTTCGGGAACACGAGCTGGACGAAGAAAACGACTGCATTTTGCGTCGCACCATCAGCAAGGATGGCCGCTCCCGCGCCTACATCAATGGCCAACCCTGCCCGCTTGCCCACCTCAAGGCGCTGGGCGCACTGTTGATGGACATTCACAGCCAGCATCAGCATCAATCACTGCTGCGCAAGGACACCCACCGCAAACTGGTGGACGAATTTGGCAATACCCTGGAACTGGCCCAGGCCACCCGAGATGCCTGGAAAGCCTGGCACGACACCCACAGCCGCTTGCTTGACCGGCAGCAGAATGCCGACGAAACCGAAGCCCGGCTGCAACTGCTCCGTTACCAGGTTGAGGAACTCGACCGACTGGCCCTAAGCGAAGGCGAACAGGCACAGCTCGAAGACGAGCAAACCCAGCTCAGCCACGCCGATACCGTCAGACACAGCTGCCACCAGGCCGCCCAACTGTGCAGCGAAGACGACAACAGTGCTGCCAGCCTGCTACGCCAGGCACTGAATCAGCTCGAACAGTTACCAACAAGCGTGCCTGCCCTGGCCGACACCCTGCAAATGCTCGGCGAAGCCCAGATTCAGGCCGCAGAAGCGGGCGACAACCTCCGCCGCTTTGTTGAAGATTATGAAGCAGATCCCGCCCGCCTCGCCGACGTCGAGGAGCGTCTGAGCGTGATCTACCAGCTTGCCCGCAAACACCGTATCCAGCCGGAGGAGCTACCAGAACTGCACCTGCGTTTGCGGGATGAGCTGGAGGCTCTGGACGGCGGCGCCGGGAGTCTGGAACAGCTCGAAGCGGAACTCAGCGAGCGTCGCCACCATTACGACACCCTCGCCAGCCAGCTGACCGAAGCCCGTCAATCGGCAGGCGCAGAGCTCGACCAGCGCGTCGCCGAGGAGCTGGTGCATCTCAGCATGCCCAATATGCAGTTCGTAACCAGACTGAGCCCGGTCAACGACGGTGAGCCTTCGGCACAGGGCAATGAGGAAGTCGAATTCCTGGTCAGCGCCAACCCCGGCCAGCCGGCACGCCCCCTGGCCAAGGTAGCGTCCGGGGGTGAGCTGTCACGTATCAGCCTGTCCATCCAGGTCGTGGTCGCCCAGACATCAACAACACCCACGCTGGTGTTTGACGAAGTGGACGTAGGCATTGGCGGCGGGACGGCCGAAGTGGTTGGCCGCCTGCTGCGAACTCTGGGCACTAACGGCCAGATTCTCTGTGTAACCCATCTGCCACAGGTGGCGGCGCAAGCCCATCAGCATCTGTTTGTCAGCAAGTTCACCCGCAAGGATGCAACATACTCACGCATTGAATCCCTGGGAGATCAGGAGCGTATTCAGGAAGTGGCGAGAATGCTTGGCGGCGTGGACCTCACCGAGCAGACCATCGCCCATGCCCGGGAGATGTTTACCAAAGGCCAGGCGGTGCACCACTGAGGCAGGGCCTGTCATCGACACATTCCCCTCTCGACCCCGAGAGATGCTTGGGCGGGTAATTTACCCGCCCTTTTTTATGCGCCGAGCAGAATGACAGTACAGGGGAGGTTGGCTGCAGGCTTGCCATGCAACCGAGCCCGAACGGGCACTTCAGGATTTGATCGGTTTTACGTAGAGCGTAAGACTGTGATCAACAATCTCGTAGCCGTGCTCTGCGGCAATCTTTTGCTGACGCTCTTCGATCACCGGATCACAGAACTCAATCACTTCGCCAGTCTGCGTGCAGACCATATGATCGTGATGCTCTTCGGTCGCCATCTCGAACACGGCATGCCCACCCTCAAAGTTATGGCGCAGCACCAGCCCGGCCGCCTCGAACTGAGTCAACACCCGGTAGACGGTGGCGAGCCCCACATCATCCCCTTGCTCGAGCAGTTTTTTGTACACATCCTCCGCACTCAAGTGGTGCTCGCTCGAGCTTTCCAGTATGTTGAGAATCTTTACGCGAGGCAGGGTTACTTTCAGGCCAACCTTGCGCAGTTCAGTATTTTCAGAAGGCATGTGCTAATCACTCTTTGGTGTACTTCCGGCTTCCGGTATCATGAAGCCGCATAAACGATTCGTCCGACGCCAGCGACCTGCCGTCAGGCGCTCAAAGATAGAGGAATTCCCCCACCGATGCAAAAGCTCGCGGTATTGCTCCTGACCCTGCTGATCGCAGGCTGCGCCTTTCCCGGCGTGTATAAAATCAATGTCCAGCAGGGCAGCATTATCAAACAGGAAGATTTGGATCAGATCAGCGCGGGCATGACCCGCAGCCAGGTCTACTCAGTGCTCGGCTCACCCTCGGTTATTAATCCAACCGACGAGAGCCGCGACTACTATATATACACCTTCCAGCGTGCCGGACAGGAAATCAAGCAGCAACAGGTGGTCGTCTACTACGACAACAACGTTGTCACTCACTATGAGTCAGACCTGCTCCCGCTGACTCCGGCGTACTGAGCCTGCCCCACTTAGCCTTTTTTGCTGGCCCGGTTCAACCGGGCCTGCTTGGGATCAATTTTCAGCGGGCGATAGAGTTCGACCCGGTCTCCAGCCTGCAACGCTTCTTCCTTTGGCTTTTTGACCACCTTGCCAAAAATGCCCATATCCGTATTTGCCAGCTCAATCTCCGGAAACTCGGCCAGAATGCCGGAATTCAGTACGGCCTCGTAAACACTGGTGCCGTCTTTGACCGACAACGACAGGATTCGTTGCTTTTCCGGCGTGGCGTAGGCCACTTCCACCTCGATCATGCCAGCTCCCCCCGGTAAATCTCATCGGCACGACGGCAAAACGCGTCCACCATGGTGGTTGCCGCCTGGCTGAATACGGCACCAAACGCCATTTTGGTCAGGGAACCGCTGAACTCGAACTCAAGATTCAGGATCACCTTGCAGGCATTGACGTCGAGTGACTGGAATTTCCAATGCCCACACAAGTTTCGAAACGGCCCATCCACCAGCTGCATATCGATCATTTCAGGCGCCACCAGCGTATTTCGGGTGGTGAAGCGGTGATTCATGCCACCCTTGGCGACATCCAGAGAAGCCATGATTTCAGATTCCGAATGCCGATGGATCTCCGCACCCGCACACCAGGGCAAAAAATCCGGATAGGAGGCAATGTCATTAACGAGGTGAAACATCCGCTGGGTGGAATGCATGACCAACGCGGTCTTTTCTATCTGGTGTGCCATGGCAAGTCGGTATCCTGAACTGAACGAAACAACAATCAGACACTATGATAAAGGATTTCCTGATCGCCTGACTGCCCTTTGTCATCAGCAGGCGGCTTTGACACCTCGTCAGAACCATCCGATGCCGGAGGCTGAGCGCCCTGCGGCGACGTTTCCGGCCGTTGAGGGGGCGATGCCTCTTCGCCATTCAGTGGGTTGGGCACCGGTTCCTGCTGCCCCGGCAGAGCCTCCCCCCCTTCCTGGCCCGATTGCCGAATGGCATTGAGCGGGCGACACCACTCACTGGTCTCATCGTCATTACACAGTTCGCTGATCGACACCACGCTGTAATGGATGCCGATGTAAGCCACCACGACCGGCAGCACCAGACGCATGACCCAGAACCAGATCTGTGCAATCAGCCAGGGCGCGCGGCCAATCAGCCCGAATGCGACCGGACGACTCAGTTTCCACCCAACAAAGATGGCCAGCAGAATACTCACCGAGGGAATCAGCAGAGCGCTGACCAGCATTTCGAGCCAGCGGAAAATCGACCCGCCCAGCAACAGCACGTCAGACCAGATATTGAAAGAGAACAACGTCGCCAGACCGGCGCCCCAGACCAGCATACCTAAAAACGCCACCGACCAGCCCCGCGGCGCCCCGGTCCACTCCTGAAACCAGCCGACCAACGGTTCCAGCAACGCCAGCGAGGTCGTCCAGGCAACAAGCACAATCACCAGAAACACTGCGGCAATCACAAACTGGCTGGCCGGCACCTCTGCCAGGCTCAGCGGCAGCGCCACAAACAGCAATCCAAAGCCCTGCTCGCTCCCTCCCGGGGCGGCCGGCAACACCAGCGCATAGAGCGCCAACCCGGCCATGATCGCAAACAGGGTGTCCATCAGCACGACTCCGAACACCCCCCGCTTCAACGGGGTTGCCTCCGCCATATAGGCACCGAACACCGCCCAGACGCCCATACCCAGCCCCAGCGTAAAGAACGCATGGAACAACGCCCGTCGCAGGCTTTGCCAGCTCAAATCCTCAGCATGGAAGTCCAGCAGGTAGTGGGTAGCGGCCTGGATGTCACCGACATTCGCGCTGTAGACCAACAGCGCGAGCACCATCAGAAAAAGCCCGGGCACCACCACTCTGAGCGTTCGTTCAAGGCCAAGCACCACGCCCTGAATGGAGACCCACAGCACCAACAGCAAAAAGAATCCGTGCCAGGCCATGAACTGGCGATAGCTGTTGTTGTCGGACACCAGGCGGGCCAATACATCCACCACCCCCGCTTCGTTTTTACCGGTGAACGCCCCCAGGGCGCCGAAAAACACATAGGCGAGACTGATCGAGCCAATCACAGCCGTAAACGAGAGCACCACAAAGGCGGCAATAATGCTGGCGCGGCCCACCCACATCCACAGGCGGGACAGGCGGCCCTGGCGAATAAACCCGTCCATGGTGAGGATAATGCCGTGACGGGCCTGACGACCGACCGCCGCCTCCGTCAGCATCAACGGCAGGGTGACCAGCAGCAGGCAGGCAACGTAGAGAAGAATAAACAGCCCCCCACCGTTGTGGTGGGCGAGATACGGAAATTGCCACAGATTGCTGAAACCGACGGTTGCACCGGTCGCGGCCCAGAAAAATGTGGAACGGCGGGTCCAAGAACCTAGGGACGTTTCGTATGGCGTTGGCATTCCGCACCCTGACTTTTAGTGGAGGGTTATTGTACCCAATCTTCCGCCAAACTCACGCCATCCCCAAAGGGCAACGGCGTTTTCGTGACCCGCCCGCCACTCCTGAGCTACAATGCCGGTTTCGTCCGCGTGGAACCCGACGTCTTTCCGGGTCCGCGAAACCCTCCTGTACCACCGGGTCCGCATAGATGAGCAAGAAGAACAAGCCGGGCAACGCCAGCAACACCATCGCACTGAACAAAAAGGCCAAGCACGAATACCACATCGAAGAACGCTTCGAGGCGGGTGTTGCGCTGCTGGGCTGGGAAGTCAAATCCCTCCGTGCCGGTAAAGGACAGCTGACCGACGCCTACGTTTTGTTAAAAGATGGTGAAGCCTGGCTACTCGGTGCCCATATCACTCCGCTGAATACGGCCTCGACCCACGTTATCGCGGACCCGACCCGAACCCGCAAGCTGCTGCTGCACGCCAAGGAAATCGCACGCATCCTCGGCCAGGTCAACCAGGCGGGTCACACCTGCATTCCGCTGGCGCTGTACTGGAAAAACAACCGGGTCAAGTGCGAAATCGCCCTGGTGAAAGGCAAAAAGCTGTTCGACAAGCGTGCAACCGAGAAAGAACGGGACTGGAACCGGCAAAAACAACGGATTATGAGAGACGCCACCACGTCTTAACGATCGTTAATTTAGTTAGTATCTGCACTCTCTTTCGGAACGCGTTTAACCGGCCTATACTCGAAGCTTACCCGGGCGGTAGCGCGTTTTTTGAGCACATCCTGCAGTCGTCTTAGAACGCCACAGCTCTCACTCACGGACATGAGGGAGGGACGAATGCAACCTCACAGAACTGCCATGACAGCCGTCGATCGATCCTGGCTGCGCATGGAATCCGTTGAAAACCCCATGATGATCTCGGCGGTGCTCTGTTTTGAGCAGGCCATCCCGATGAAACGCCTCAAACGCCTGTTGACCGATCGCTTCCTCAGCTATCGTCGTTTCCGTCAGCGTGTAGTCACACAGGGGGATCGGACCTACTGGGAAGACGACCCGCTGTTCAACATCGACAACCATATCCACCACATCGCCCTGCCCGGCAGCGGCAACCAGAACGACCTGCAGGAACTGGTCAGCGACCTGAACAGCACCGCCCTGGATTTCAACCGGCCGCTTTGGCAGCTGCATTATATCGAACACTACAACGGCGGGTGCGCCCTGCTGGTAAGGATTCACCATTGCATCGCCGACGGCATTTCCCTGGTGCGAGTATTGCTGTCCCTCACCGACAACACCCCCGAGCCCAAGGTACACACCCTGACACCCTTGCGGCCCGCGGCCCATCCGCAGACGAGCAGCTGGCGCCAATCCATCGACCGTATTCGTAACAGCGGCCACGCGGCCCTTGAGCAAGCCCGTCTGTTCCTGCAATCGGTGGAGAAAGACCCCGGCTATCCACTGAAGCTCGCGGCCACTGCCAGTGATGTCGCGGTGGATTGCATCAAGCTGGGGTTTGCCCGGGAAGAACCGGACACCTCCCTGAAGCGCCCGCTGAGCGGCCGCAAGCAGGTCGCATGGGCCGAGCCCCTGGACCTGTCCGAGGTCAAACGCTGCGCCCGCATCCTCAAGGGCACGGTCAATGACGTATTACTCAGTGTCGCCAGTGGCGCCCTGCATAAACATTTCAAGGATACCGGCGAGCCCATTCCCGATTGTGGCATTCGGGTCGCGGTCCCGTTCAACCTGAGACCACTGAACCGACCAATTGCCGACCTCGGCAACCAGTTTGGCCTGGTGCTGGTGCCCCTTCCGGTCGACGTCCACTGCCCAGTCATGCGCTTTCGCCAGACCCGGGAGAACATGAACCGTCTCAAACGTTCCTACCAGGCTCAGGTCACCTACAGCCTTCTGGACCTGTTCGGGCGCGGCCCGGATATGCTCGAACGCCGCGCGCTCAACATGCTCAGCCATAAGGCCTCGGCGGTACTCACCAACGTCCCCGGCCCCAAAGAACCGGTTTACCTGGCGGGCGTCAAGCTGGCCCAACCCATGTTCTGGGTACCACAAAGCGGCAATATCGGTATTGGCATGAGTATTTTCAGTTACGCCAACACCGTTCAGTTCGGCATTACCGTTGACCGGAGCATCCCCGCCGATCCCCAGGCGATCATGGATCACTTCCATGAGAGCTTCGATCAACTGCTGGCACTGGCCGGCCGGCCCCCAGAGCAACGGATGACCCTGGTGGCCGGGTAAACGAATGGTCACATGCAGTGACAAAAAATCGTCACTTTTCCCTTGAAGTCCCGGGAGCAGGCCCCATATACTTCAGTTAAGAGGGGACGACATGGCTTCGACGCTGGTGGCGAACCCTTGGGTGCATGTCGAGATGGCAGCCAATCTCGTAAATCAAAAGCTGCAATTTAATAGTCGCAAACGACGAAAACTACGCACTGGCGGCCTAAGGGCCTGCCAGTCGTCCTGGCTGAGATGCCTATAACTCAGTAGCTACATCCCAGGACGTCATCGCTAATAGGATGCTCCGTTACTCAGATCTCACTGTTTAACGGCTAAGATTTAAAGAGATCGCCTCTTACACCCTGACCTTCGGGTCGTTTGAGGTTAAACGAATAGAAGGATGCTAAACATGTAGACCTCAAGGCAGAGTGCTGGCGGACGCGGGTTCAATTCCCGCCGTCTCCACCAAACAACTGCAAAAAAGCCCCTGATTTCAGGGGCTTTTTTCGTTTCTGGATCTTGAGTTTGGCCCTAAACGTCAGTACTGCGGCTGCATCCTTCGTGATGGACAACCCACCCAGCGCCTAGCGGGAACCAATCCATGTTACGGCAGCAACACCGACGCCCTTACCCCCTGCTCCAAAAGCGGTCCAAGTCCCTGATTTCCTCCATGCACAGGCTGTGTTCCATGTAATAGCCATGGTACTCTGGCTCATAACCCAGCGCCTGCAACTTCTCTAAAGCCGCCTGCCCTAGCGCTTCCGGGACTACCGGATCAACGCTGCCGTGACCGATAAAAATGGGGAGGTTGCGGTTGGCTTCATGCAGCTTGATGGAATCCGCCGTGGCGAAATAGGTTGAAAGCGCAAACAGCCCACCGAGAGGCTCGGGGTAGCTGAGCGCCAGCTCATAAGCCACTGCTCCGCCCTGGGAAAAGCCCCCCAGGATGATGTTCTCACTGGCGACGCCCCGCTCTCTTTCAGCCTGGATCAGTGCCGCCACCCGATGGGCGGATAGCCGCAACTGATCGACATCTACCTTGCGGTCAATATCCATAGCCAGAATGTCGTACCAGGCAGGCATCACCATTCCGCCATTAATGGTCACGGGCAGGTCGGGGGCATGGGGGAACAGAAAACGAACCGGCCGCGCCTTTGCGAACGCAAACTCGGGGACCACGGGTTCAAAATCATGACCGTTCGCACCAAGGCCGTGTAGCCAGATAATGGTCGTTCCCGGGTTTTCACCCGTGTCGATTTGCAGGAAGTTCAGTGCTGTCACAGGTTCTCCTGTTGGTCTTTCCAGACTATTCACAAAAAAGGCGCCATCGCGGCGCCTTTTTAAACGTTGGACACCCAATCAATCCAGATCGTCCAGCGTCAGCTCCAGATCACGACGGGAGATGTCGAGATCCCAGATGGTGTAGGTATCGCCATCTTCGTCTTCTGCACGGATGTCGAAAACCGAAGACGCCTCATCACGGACGGTGACCCGAACCGTTTCGCCATCGGTGAGAATATCATCACCGAGAACGTCCTCGCCCCAGTCGTCCCGCTCCTCGTTACTGACGTAGAGGTAGTAAATGTCGTAACCGGTATTGTTGGTGACTTCCACATAGCCGTCGAAGTCGCCACTCGGCTCATTGGCAGAATCGAGGTGATCCAGGGTCAACACCAGATCCCGCTTGGCAACATTCAACCCCCAGACCGTGTAGGTGTCGCCATCTTCGTCTTCCGCGCGGATATCAAAAACTGGCGACGGCTGCTTACGCAGGTTTACCCGGATGGTGTCTCCATCCATGAGGACGTCATCACCGAGAACATCCTCTTCCCAGTCGTCCCGTTCTTCGTTACTGACGTAGAGGTAGTAAATGTCGTAACCGGTATTGTTGGTGACTTCCACATAACCATCAAACGCAACGACCTTTGAGCTGATCATTAGCAGCAGAGCACTGAGTGCCAACATCTTCTTGAACATCGATATCTCCCTATAATTGGAGAGGAACCGTAACCCCTCAGTTAAAACATCCGTTCCAGGGTCGATCTGAAGCGGATATTTCCTCGATCTAAACCTTGGTAATCCCAGATAGGCTGAGGATTACCATGAATAAAGTTTCACACGAAGGATAGAGGCAGTGGCGGACACTCTTCAATGGAAACAGGGCAAGATTCTGTAACTTTTTTAAAAAAACCAACCCCAGAAAGCCCCTGAAATCACGACCACCGGATGTCTGCACGCCACTTGCCAGTGCTGCACGCGCCCTGCCCAACTGGCATGAAAGGCCATAATTACAAGATCTTACAGTCCTGCGCGGATAAATCGGGCAAACTTTTGCTCACAAGCAATTTTTTGCCAAGGACTTCCTGTGACGTTGACCCGCGCCCTGATTATTCTGCTGTCGTTTGCCCTCACCCTGCCGGTACTGGCACAGCCATCCTCGTTCCGCCAGGCCAAAGAGCTGATGCGGGAGCAGGTCTACCATGACCAGAACCAGTCCGCCGAGGGTTCATTCTACTGTGGCTGCCAATGGCGCTGGGTTGGCGAATCCGGGGGCCAGGTCGATGCAGCCTCCTGTGGTTATCAGGTGCGTAAACAGGTCAACCGGGCCGCGCGGATTGAGTGGGAACATGTCGTACCTGCCTGGGTGATGGGACACCAGCGCCAGTGCTGGCAAGAGGGCGGTCGCCGCAACTGTGCCGCTAATGACGCCCTGTTCGAGATCATGGAAGCGGACATGCACAACCTGACCCCAGCCATTGGCGAGGTAAACGGCGACCGCAGCAACTATCGCTTCGGAGAACTGGCAGAACAACCGGCGCAATATGGACAGTGCGATACCCAGGTGGCCTTCAGCGCACGCATGGTTGAGCCCCGGGATGAGGTCAAGGGGCAGATTGCGCGAACCTACTTCTACATCCACGACCGCTACAACCTGACCATGAGCCGCCAACAGCAGCAGCTATTTCTGGCCTGGCACCGCCAGTTCCCGGTGACAAACTGGGAGCGGGAGCGGGACAACCGGATTGCTGCGGTGATGGGCCATCACAACCCGTTCATCACCGGCGAACGCAGCTGGAACCTGGGCCACCGCAATGTCGCTGACGGCCTGCCAGAGACATCGACACTGGTGGTGGCGGCCAATGACACCGACGAGCTTCCGGCCCGCGGCAACAGCAACAGCCGCGTCTACCATCTGCCCGGCATCTGCCCGAGCTATGAGCGGGTGGCACCTCAGAACCGCGTTGAATTCCGCGATGCCCAGGAAGCCGAAGCGGCCGGTTATCGCCGGGCCGGCAATTGCCGGAGCTAGCCCCTCCCCACGGCACGGCGGCTCTTCAGTCGCGTAACGGCACTCTGTTGTTCATGGTCACCGGGCACCGATGCCCGCCATCACGCACGCTGTCTGCCTGCGGCCAGCCTGAGAACCGTCCATTGCCACAGGCGACGCCCAACTACCAGGAACGGACGAAACACCAGGCTGCGTAGGGACTGGTACTCACGGTTGCCTGCATCACCCACGCCGAAAGTGATCGCTTCCGGTTGCGAACGGGTGACGTAGAGGGTGCCAAACATCCAATCCCATACCGACAGGTTAGTGCCAAAATTTTTGTTGAAGTGGCGAGGCGCATCGCTGTGATGGATCTGGTGCTGGGCCGGGCTGTTAATCAGCCACTCAATCCGCGGACCGAAGGACAGCCAGACATGACTGTGGCGAAGGTTGGCCGCCAGGCCGTTGAAGATGAACACCAGATAGGTCACACCGAAGAGGGTGTAACGACTGACCTCACCGCCGCACAGGTAGTAGAAAATGCCGGCAAAAAGCCCGATCATGAACCCACCGGCGATTTTTTCGGCGATTTTTTCAACAAAATGGATACGGCTCGCAGTCGCTGGCACCAGGACGGCGGCAGAGTGGTGAACCTTGTGGAATTCCCACAACCACCGGGAATGGAAGGCCCGGTGAATCCAGTAATGCACGAAGTCCCCCACCAGAAATACACCGAGGCCGTAGAGCATCATCAGCCCGAGGTTTTCCCCCAACTGTGGACGGGCACCCCACAGGTTGGTGAAGAAGGCCACATAATCTCCCGACTGGAGAATGTAGGGATCCACAATCGCAACCACCGGCAGTACGCAGACAACCTTGAGAACGGCCCTCAGGAAGTAATACTGGTAGTCCACCAGCGCCGAGCGATGGAAATGCACCCGATTACCCCCCAGGAATTGCCAGAAGCTGTTGGCATCGGTTCTGCCGCTGTGTTTTCGGTGCAGGTAAAGTGCCAGCGCCGTGAGGTAGGAGATAGCGAGGAACAGCACACCAAAGCGTCCGTTGAGATCAAAAATCCCGAGGAACTTCCTGGTGACCGGTTCAATTACGGTGGCATCGAGTGAACTGACCAGAGTGGCCCACACATCCATGAGGATTACCTGCACAAACTACGCAGAGCAATGAAGGCGGCGGCCATTCATCACCCCGAAATGGAAAAGTTCGTCATTGTAAATGCAAATCAATCATTTTTACAATCGTTTAATTAACGACCAACCGTACGATCACATCTACCCCGCCACCCGCAAGACGGCACGAAAATGACTCCGGCGCCAAAGCAGTGCCACCCACAACGCATGAAGGTTCAGCAGCAGCGCTATGCACCACTCAAAACCGTCCTCGATGCTCTGGTAGAAATCGTAAGCCGCCGCCTGCAACACCACCGTAGCCATGGCAACCGTCAGGGTCAGCAGACAGAGACTCCGTAACCGGCGCCCCTGAGTCTGCCACCCGGGCACATCACAGAGGGCGCCGCTGAGGAGCAACTGGGCCAGAAACGTGAGGGAGAAATACAACACCACACCCGTTCGCCGCAGCAACCGGAAACCATCACCAGCATGGCCCAGGGCCAGCGTGTAGAGCACCAGGGCCAGGCAGGCCACCACCCCCAGCAGGGTAAGCCACCCCAGCCGTTCAGAATCAGCCCCCAGATGCCTTAACCAGCGGGGGTTCAGCCACCAGAACAACAGCCCGGCCACTGCCGCCGGCAGCATGGCCCCTTTGAAGATGAAATAGGCGCTGCCGTGACGCCCGGTACGGCTGATACTGGTGCAACTCTGCAGATACGGCAGACACCAGTCGACAAACCCTTCCAGCGCCGACACCAGATAGGTAAGGTGGATAGTGATCATCGGCAGCAGGGCGGCCGCCAGTGCCAGCCACCATAAAGGTAGGCCAGAGTCCGCCCCGGCGTTGATTCGGGCCATAACCTGCCTCCCCGCTCGCGGTATCCGGCGAAGCGCTTTTTATCCAGCATAGCCGGTCGTCGCGGAGAGCACTCAGGCGGGCGGATCGACCTTTGCAGAATTGGTGGTGTTAACCCGGAACCAGCCGGCTATGGAATAGCGGTCCCGTTGTGCCGGCAGCACTTCGTGAGGAAACTCCTCACTGAGAAACGCAACGACCGTGCCGAAGCCCGGCGTTACTTGCAATTTGTGACCATCATCGCCGGTATACAGGACCAGCTCGCCACCATCCTCCGGCTGCCAGCCCGGGTTCAGATAGACCACCAGTGACAGGGTGCGATTGGCCTGCCCCTTGAAAGCATCGAGATGTTTCTTATAAAAGTCGCCCCGGGCATAGTGGGCATAATGACTCTCGAAGGAAAACAACCCCAGCAGCAAGCGGCGGTTCAGATAGGCCTGAAGCTGCGCCGCCCAATCCAGCCAACGGCTGCCGGTGTCTGTCTCGCCGGTGATCCAGCTGATTTCATCGCTTCGGACAAAGTTGTTGACCATGTGGCCTTTATCTCGGCCGATACCCGCTGCGCTGAATTCCTGCTGTGAAAGGCTCTGGACCTGCTGCCATAAGGCCTCCGTCAGCGCCTCCGGCAACGCACCGATATTGATGCTGTAACCTTTGTTCAGCAGATCACTGGCAATGGCTTCGTAGAGATGGGGAACGTCCCCTTCCCCGCTATGACGGTCCGGAAGTTTGAGTGCTACCACGTTTGTCTGTCTTACCTGAGCAGGAGGCCCGCCGGGAATCGGCCGGATCAATTCCAGCTTAATAAGACGAAACCCCGATCAGGGCAAGCACAATTTTCCGGGGGGATGTGAGAATGGAATCGCCAGAAACAGAAAAGGCGCCTTCAAGGCGCCTTTTCGAGGATACAACACGCGATCAGTCTAGGTGGTCCAGAGTCAGGACCAGGTCGCGACGGGCAATGTCGAGATCCCAGATGGTGTAGGTATCGCCATCTTCGTCTTCGGCACGAATGTCGAATACTGAAGACTTCTGCTTGCGGACCGTTACGCGTACGGTTTCGCCATCAGCCAGGATGTCATCACCCAGTACGTCTTCTTCCCATTCATCGCTGTGTTCATTACTGACATACAGGTAGTAGATGTCGTATCCGGTATTATTGGTGACTTCTACATAGCCGTCGAAAGCAGACGCCGTTGTACTGAACAACAGGACCAGGGAACAAAATGCCAACATCTTCTTGAACATTCAAAATCTCCTTAATTTGGCGAAGAGGCGTAACTTCCTCGTCTACAGCTTCCAGCCCGGGTGCTCACCGGTACCAGAGCATTTCCTTACGCAGTTCATGAACCATTCAGCAACACCCATGAATGCCCGTTGGCCTTCGGCATTACCTATCCGTAAGCTTCACCACAAGAATAGCGTCAGGTAAAGAGCGCCTTCAATTGAAACTGAGTAAGAATTCGTATCTTTTTAAATTTTTAACAAATCGCCACCCCGAATGGCCTGTTAGGCATGGGTGAAACCATGCTAAGGGTCCAGTGGCGGCACAGGGTTGTGTAGGCGGAGCAATTCCGTCGGGATGATCGAGGGTCAGGGTCAGGCCTGACACACCCGCCCAAAAATCCATGAAGCCAGCTCACCGTTCCCGACGCGGCAGCAAGTTACTGCATCAGCGGTTATGCCCGGCTGATAGTCAGGTGAACCTCTGTTAATCAAGGGCGCTTGGCGAGAACCAGCGGCCCTTGGCCGCCTCATAGTCGTCGTCGGTAATGATCCCCGCCTGGCACAGCCGGCGCATTTCCGTCACCGCCAGGGGAATGCGTGCCCGGCCTTCAGGCAGGGATTTCTGGGCGGTATCAATGGCGGCTCCCAGCTCTTCAATAAACGCCGTCACCTTGCTCTGTTCCGGCAGGCGGCCATCGACGGTGAACACCACCGTGTCTGTATGCAGTGCCAGATACTGGTAATCGTGCGTCCGCCCGCGCCAGGCCATGGCCATCATCAATAGCCCCAGAGCCACAGGCGGTGCCCCCCACAACGGCAGATAAGGCGTGAGGTAATACACCAGTGATGGCGCCAGCAAACACATCACCGCCAGCGCCCAGAGCCACAGGCGATCGTCCCTGATTTCCCGGGGTTCGCGTTCGATAAAGCTCAGATCAATCACCTGCTCCGGCAAGGAACGCTGACGATGCTGACGGCGAATAGCCAGGTAGTGGCGATTGAAACGCTTATAAAGGGTGCTGATGCGGCGTCGGCCGTCGGTCTGGCGGAATTTGCTGTCGACAATCCAGTCGGCCGGATCCGGCACCCCCCAGCCCTGGCGTTCGAGTTCCAGGTTGGGGGTGGCGTAGCTGTCCAGGTTGATGCTGTCAGAAGGTTGCATGAGCAGAGTCATGGCATGGGTTCCTCATCCGGGCCCGCCCCTTACGGGGTCGGGAACTCCAGCTTGTCCGGATCGTTGTAGTAATGGGCGCCGGCATCGAGCCACTCGGCAAGCAGGCGCAGTTCTGCCTGACTCAACAGGCCCATGTGGCTTTGGCGGATGGCGTCGGTGCCCGGCAGTTCGACTTCATAAGCGTTATCGTCCGGGTCCTGGTCGAACAGGGTGAAGAAGCGGGCGCTGGCGATGGCACCACGACCACTCATCAGACGGCGACTGAAGCAGACACCAGGGTCTGGCAGCACCGTCATATCCCCCTGAATACCATCCGGGCACTGGGTGTCCGGATCGGTGACTTCGACCCAGTCACCGTCAGCACCCTGCTTGAGGTAGTAATCCGGCTCGAACAACTGCACGTAGGACTCCGGCTGCCGGTCGTCCCACGACGAATTGCCCCGCCCCAGCAACAGATTGGTGCTGGCGCCACCGCCACCACCAGCGGCAGCACAGACCCGGGATTCCGCCGCCCGGTGACAGCCCTGGCAAGACACCGTGTCATTGCTGACCGGGTCGATCCGGCAGGCTTCCCAGATTGGCTGGATATGCTCCATATAGTTAATGGTGGCCTTGCAGTCCGGGCGCCAGTCGGTGAGGCACGAAGCATCCGCCACCGGCGCCGGAGTGGTCAGCTCGGAGTAGCCGATGCTGAAGCTCAGGCCGTCATCCGGCGGATTGCCCCAGTGATCCTCAAAGGCCAGGGTATCGCCGCCGGTGGAGGTCAGGTAACCGAGGGATTCCGCCAGCGCCTGGGCCATGGTGTCCTGCCACTTGAACGCAACGATGGCCGGGTTGGCGTTGGGAAATGGCATGGCATCACCGGGCGCACCGGGGTTGGCCGAAGCCAGCTCCACATCGGTACGGGCATGGGGAATATCCACTTCCGGATCGTGGCAGCCATAGCAGCGCAGTTCCTCACCGTTCTCGAGCAACAGTTTGGTCGGGTGCTGGATCAGGTAATTGTAGTTGTAACCGGGTTCGGCAATCAGGTCGACGCGCTTGCCATAGCGGTTGACCACCTCGAAGGTGAGTTCGGTCTCCGCCGGCACTTTCACCATGGCCGAACCGTCCGGCTCCACCATGGAGTAGGACAGCACATCAAACAGGCCACGGCCGCCGGAACCCAGCATGGGCACCAGACCCATCGGTGGGCGCGGACCGGATTCCGGATTCCAAACCGGATCGGTGAGAATCAACTGTTCCAGTTCCGCCGGAATGCTGCGCTTGCCCAACACCCGGATAAAACGCTCGGAACGGTCATTGGGGTGGGTCAGGCTGGGATCGCGCAACGTCACAATACCGCCGTCAGGCTCAGCCATGTCGGCACCGTCGAGATCATAGATACTGCGAATATGGAACACCGCCGTGTTCTCTTCCAAGTTCAGGTCGTTTCGGGTGCCGCTGTACGGCTCAGCCTGGTCATTACGGTTACCGATGACCACATCGGTGTACAGCGACTGACGGTCACTGCGCACCACCGGCAACCGGGTGTTGGTGTCCGGATCAATCATCCACACCCCGAACTGCGGGTCGCCCAGGTTGTCCACTGTAGAGGCCCCTTCGCAGGCCTCGGCAATATTGCCGCCATCAACGGTGAGGCACTGGGCCCAGGCCGCCAGCAGCCGGCCGCTGCCGTCACCGTAGGGCGCAACCGCACTGTACCAGCCAGAGGGCGACACCTGGTTGGGATAGAAATTGACCAGCCCCGGCGTCATCGACTCCTCGGCTTCGCCGATCACCGATTCATCAATCGGGAAGTCCACCGCAAAGAAATTCTTGCTGTTGATCTTGACCACATCACCACCGTAGATCGGGTTGTAGATGTGGCGCATGATCGTAACCAGGTTGCCATCCGGCAGCGGGATCGGATCCATGTAGTGAATAAAGGAGGCGTCGCTGAACTCTTCACTCAGACTGCCAAAGTAGCGGTGCATGTTGCCGCCACTGGGGGTAATCCGGTAGAGGCTGAACACATCCTCCACAAACACTCGCTCACCGGCGGTTTCTCCTTCCAGCGAGGCACCGCACTTGTCCGCCTCGGTCCAGTCCTTGGGTTCCTCCAGACCGGACGGGAAGCCATTCCCGTTGCCCTGACCGTAGCCACCGCCATGGGGGTGGGTATTGAAATTGGGGTCATCGATCTGATCGAGGGTGCAGTCCTCAAGAGTCTCGTAAAGCCGGCCAAAGCGGATAAACACGATCTGGCCATCGTCCATGGTGCTGGGTTCGATGTCGTGAAACTCGCCAAAGCTGATTTGCGCCAGCCCGGTCCCATCCGGGTTGACCGTATGCAGCAGTGAGGCGGGTTCGGCAAAATCCGCCAGATATTCCCGCAGGTCGAGCAGTCGCCAGTCGCCACGCCCTGCCTGACGGTCGGACGAAAACACAATACGGCCTTCATTGGTGTAGGCCGGGTTGGTGTCGTTACCCAGGTTGGCGACCTCGTCGGCAGCGAAGATACGCCGGACCTGGCCGCTGCCAAAGGTGTATTCAAAGATGTTCCAGGTCGCCCCGGCCGCAGGCCCGTGGGCCGCGAACACCATCCGCTCGCCATCCGGCGCGATGTCTACGTCCTTGACGTCATAGCCAGCGCCCCCGAAGTAGTCCGCCATGATGTCCCGTTCAGAGGTATTGAGGGCAATCCGGTCGCGCACCATGATCCGGGCGCCAGGATTGAACTGGTAGGGAGCACGAGGGTCCAGCGGTGGCCGGTCATCGACACTGGAGGTCTCTCCCATGGCCGGAAAGTCCCGGACCACATAGGCAAAGGGCCTGTCAGATGCGATGGCTTCCTCACTTTCGCTGCGTTCGCCCTCAAAACAGCCACTCAGGCCCAGCAGAACGATACCTGCCAGTCCCAGCTGCAACCATGGATTCCTTGATGTGCTCATGACCTACCTCCAACACCTTCACGACACGAGTCACTGCAACCGCCGGCATCCATGCTGGCGGTTGCCGATTCCTCAGCCAGGGAGAAAATCGAATTTATAGTTAACCGGCGTTGCCGCCACATCTTCGGGACCAAACGAGATCATCTGGATCCGCGCCAGCAGCTTCATCTCCAGGGTCTGGTCACTCAGTTCGCTATCAACCAGACTGATGTCCGAGATGTGACCATCCGGTTCAATCACGATGTGAAACACGAACTTGCCCTTGAGACTGGCATTGCTGCGCAGTGCCCGGTTATAGAGCGCGTAAATGGCCCCTTTATGCTGCTCGAACACCCGGCGGATGGATTCCATATCGCGACCACCAGAGACGGTGGAACGATTGGAGCCCCCACCACTGCCCTGGCCGCCAACACCGGTTCCGGTACCACCAGCACCGCCGATGGGGCTATCCACAGCCGTGGACGAATGAGCCGCCAGCTGTGTGCCGGAGCCGCTGTCGTTCATGACCGAGCTGTTCACGCCGCCACTGGTGGCCGTTGCCGACTGAGCGCCCAGCACATTGCGGGCCGCCCGGGCGGCAGAGCCGGTCTGAACGTTGGTGTTACGAGCCTGTAATTGGGCCACGTTCAGCGAACTGCGCAGTGACGACAATTCACTGGAGAACGCTGCCACACCCATGGTGGACACCCGCTCCCGTGCCGCCTGCACCTCACGCTGGGGGGCGGGCGGAGCGGGCGTCGGCTCCGGGGTCGGAACCTCGGCGGTTTCCTGTTCCACGGGCTCGGGGGGTGGCGGCGGTGGCGGTGGCGGTGCCACCGTGCGCTGTTCGATCAGTACCTTGGCCAGCGCCGGGGGCACCCGCTCTTCTTCCGCCCGGTCAATCTCGGGCAGCGGCAGCCATGGAAACACCAGGGCAAACAGCAACAGCAGCAACAGCAGCCGCTTGAGAATCCGTTTGAAGCGGGAATCCTCAACCTCACTGGAGTCCCAGGGCAGCGCAAAATCGTACGGAGTTGCAGTCAATGTAGTCATTCAGAGTCCTCCGTTACGCGCCGCCACTCGACGAGATCCTCGAGACCGCCAGGGAAATATCCCGGTAGTCCGACTTCGCACAGGTCAGCATGACCCGCTTGAGAATCTCATAGGGAATGGTCTGGTCACCCAGGATCGTGGCCGCACGACCAATGGCCTTTTCTTCCTCGGTCAGTTCGGTGCGCTTGGACGCCAGGAACGTAAGCTCCTCGGTCAGCCCGTCGATCAGACCGTTGCCATTGACGACATCGACCATATCCGCCACAGGCCGGCCATCCACCAGGATGTGCTCGTCGGTGATCAGCACCGTGATGGTTTCCTTCGGCTGTTCCTGGGCCGTGGAATCCGGCAGGGTGACATCATTGACCTTGAGGATCTGGTTGCTGCCGGAGTTCAGCAGCAGGAAGAACACCAGAATGGTAAAGATGTCCATCAACGACACCAGATTGAGCTTGGCCGGCTTCATCAGGTGACGGTGCTGGTTGCTGCTCTGCAAGGTAAACGACATGGGTTTCAGGCTCATGAGTCACCTCGCTTGCCGGGGGCATCACCCAGGGAAATCTCCGGGAACAGCTCCACATCGACCGCGTCGGCGACCACCACCGTCTTCGCCATGCGCAGGGTATCCATGGTGGAGACCAGCGACTGATAGGTCACACCGGCTTCCGACAGCAGCAGGGCATCGCGCTTGTCGATGGATTTGGCAACCAGCTGGCGTTTGATTTCCTGCAAAACCTTGGACAGGGTCTCGTAATCGTGCTGATCGGCACGACCGTCCTCCGCCTCCAGGTTAGCAATGGTTTTCACCAGGTTACCGCTGGGGTAATAGACCTCGATCGCCGATTCCCGCACCACCACTTCCAGCTGGCGGTTCTGCTCCGCACTGGCGGTCTGGGATCCGGTCAGGTCCGGCAGGTTCAGCTCGAGGACGGCAATGTGATTGAACACCATGCTCATCAGCAGCACCGGCACCAATACGATCATGAGATTCATGAACGCGGTGATGTCGATGTCGGCCTCTTCCTGTTCTCTTCGGTTAGAAAACATAGTTTCACCACACGGTAGTTATCAGGCGTCGGACTCACGGGTAGCAACAGCAGCCGGGTTGCCACGGATGATCGAGTTGAGGAACTTCACACCGGCCATCTCAACGCTTTCCACGATTTCCAGGGTCTTGTTCTGCAGCAGGGAATGGATCAACAGCAGCGGAATGGCGGCAATCAGACCAAATGCCGTGGTGTTCATGGCCACAGAGATGGACTGGGACAACAGGGTGGCCTTATCTGCGGGATCGGCATTGGCAACCGCGGTGAAAGCCGCAATCAGACCAATAATGGTGCCCAGCAGCCCCAGCAGGGTGGAGACGTTAGCCAGGATCGACAGGTAGTTGGTGCGCTTGGACAGACGCGGAATGGTTTCCATCACACCTTCCTGCATGGCGGCGTGGATGTCGTCGCGGCGGGGTGAGGAACGCATGGTGTCGAGCGCAACGGACATCAGGCGGCCAATGGCAGAGCTGTTGTCCTGAGCCACTTTCTCGGCCTTGTCGTAGTCCTTGCTGCTGACCAGTGGCAGCAGTTCACCGTAAGCACTCTTGTTGGCCACCAGGGCACGCTTGAGAAATACCCAGCGCTCAACAGCGATGGCCAGGCCGACGATCAGCACCAGGGCGATCGGATACATGAAGGCGCCGCCTTCCTGGAAAAAAGAAACAATGGTTGTGTAGAAATTCATGGTCGATACCCCACAGCGGTTTAACGGGTTTATTAGGTCTGGTTAATTGGCCTGGCCGAAGCCCCCCATGGGCTCCTCCAGCGACAGTTCATCGTAGAACTGCATGGTTCGCGCGTGGACATCCCGGTCCACAACATCAAAAACCTTGCCCGACACCGAGGTGATCGAGCGGTAGAGCTTCCCGGGGCCCTCGGGTGGCTTCCAGGGAATGAAGTAACTGACCGAGGGCTGTTCCCGGTCTCCGACGAAGGTGCTTTCGAGGTCGATTCCCTCTTGGGCAAACGCCGGATGACCGCAAGTCAGGGACAAAAGGGCCCCGACCATGGCCGCCTTCAGGGGCGGCCATAGTGTCTTCTGTTTCATGAGAGTTCTCCTAGCCTTTATCGGATGGTTCCGGCGCAACCCCCTGCTCCGCCGCCACCGGGGTCGCCGGTGTGGGCTCGGGCAGCTCGGGTGGCTGATCGATAAAACTGGTCTCGATGCCGGTGCGACGGCGCACTTCCACCAGCCAGTTTTCCACCTCCGGGTTATCGCCTCCGGTGAGGAAGTCGTAGGCTTCGTAATGAGGCTGGGCCAGCTCCGGGCGATTCAGGTACAGGTCGTACAAAATCGCCAGGTTCAGGTGTGCCGGTGGGCAGTCTTTCCACAGTGTCAGTACGTCAATGTAGGCCTGCTCGGCCGCAGCAAAGCTGCCCTTGCGACGCAGGTGCAGCGCCAGTGCCAGGTAGGCATTGATGTTGTCAGGATTCACCTCGATGGCTTTGCGGTAGGCTTCTTCAGCCTTTTCCGGATACTCCCGTTTGTCGGCAATCTCACCCAGCTTGACCCAGGGGCCAGAAAGCGTCGGGTAATCCCGGGTCATCTGCCGGAACGCGATCCGGGCGTCACGATACTGCTCCGCATCCAACAGGGCCTGAGCCGCACGGAATGCCGCGGTGGCCTCCGCCGGAACCGGGGTTTGCACACCGCTGTAAGGATTAGGTTGTGGCTGGTAGGCAATCTTCTCTCCAGCACGGGTGTAGTCCTGCCGTGGCAGCGGCGCGCCACCTTCGGTGATTGGCGCCGGCGCCGCAGTTGCACCCGACGGCGCCCCCACCTCAGTCAGCTCCGCACGGCCAGATGAAGCCCCCAACCCGGGAGCGAAATTCGACAGCGAGGCACAGCCTGAGACCAACAGGATCGCTACCATACCTGCTGTGCGGATCGGGTTAACGGATACCATCGCCATAAGCCACCTGTACTTCCTGTTTGCCGTATCGGGCCGGGTTCAGCTCTGCCATGGAGGCAAAGCTCTTCTCGACCCACTGATTGAATACTCCACTCCAGGACCGCTCGATGTTGGCCTGGTGGACCTCGATCGCCAGGTCCTCAAAGGGAATCGCCTGTTCTTCCAACACAATCTCGTACTGGGCCGCTTCCAGCGGGCTCAGCCCCGGCGGTCGGGGCGCGTTCATCAGTTCACTGGCGAACTGGCCGTAGAGATCGGCAATGTTGAACGTGGCCCGGGTGGTCTGATCGGCGATCTGGTATCCCGCAGCCATCTGGTAACGGTCCAGGGCATTCTTCAGCTTCTCGTTCTTACGCGGAATACTGACGTTCAGCGGGGCCCGTAACCGAACCCGGTTGAATTCAATGCGCCAATAATCGCCGTACTCGTTGTTGGCCCAGGCAGCCAGCCAGGCGGAACGATCGCTTTGCCAGTCGGACGGGGCCTTGTCGTGACCATCGATCACCCGGCGCAGCCAATACAGATGACGGTTAAGGTCGTCGTGGCGCTTATACAGGTAAGCAATGTGGTAACGGGCCTCCATCCGGGTATCGAACGGCTGTTCGTAGTCAAATGCCCACTTCTTGAAGTACGCCAACGCCTGCATGTCCTCACCGGCCTTTTCATACATTTCGGCGGACAGGAACAGGGCGTCACGGCGTTCGTCAGCTGGCGCACCACTATCGTTGTAAATCGCCTCGTAGGCCCGGGCAGCGTTCATCCACTGCTCGTCCTGCTCGTAGGCGTAGGCAATCTTTGCCGGCAACTGACGCGACAGCCGATGGTTCGGGAACAGCTGCAACAGCTCGTTCATTTCGTTGAGCGCCCGCTCCCAGTACTCAAGGGTCATCAGGTGGGTGGCAGCGTCAAACTGGGCGATCACCCGCACATCGCTGCGGGGTGCTGCCCGCTTGATACGCAGGAACTGGGTAACCGCGCCGTCCAGATCCTCGGCCGCCAGCGCCAGCTCACCCTGTTTGTAGATGGACACCGCCATCCGCTCGGTCACCTGTTTCGCATCGTCACTACCCGCCGGGATGTAGGCCAGCTGGTCACGGTATCCCTGCTCGGCCGCCGGGAAGTTACCCAGTTCGTACTGGCAGTGGGCAATCACGCCATAGGCGGTGCGGTTCAGCGCCGGATCAATCTCGCCGTCGCGGCTGACCACAGAGGTCGCGATTTCCAGTGCCTGCTGGTAACGACCCAGTTCGAACATTTCTTCCGCAGCCTTCGCCAGTACCGCTCCGGAACGCTCATCCTCTCGGTATTCCTGAACAAAGCGCAGCTGGCTGTCGACGCCCAGAGCGCGCCACTGATTGACCCGTTCGGATCCGTCACCGGCGCTGGCGAGTAACTGCTCCAGCTCTTTCTGGTAGCCGATGATGGCGGCGTAACCGGCATCGGCACCGTGTTCGGGGTCGCGGAACTCGTAGGCGGTGCGCTCGTACCCCTTGATGGCATTGGGGTAATCCTCACCATCGAAGGATGCCTCGGCGCTCATGAACACCATTTCCGGCACTCTCGGGTCACTCGGGAAGGTGTCCTCGAATTCACCGTAGAAGGCCGCCGCCTTGAGGAAGCTGACTTGCATCTCGCTGGCCATGACGTCGGGGCTGGCGGCAAGTTCGGTGGCCTCGGCCAGTTCACGTTTCAGACGCTGCCCCGTGGCGTGGTAGTGCCGGGCCAGTTCGTCGATATAGATTTTCAGGTTCGGCATCACCCGACCGCGGGCCTCAGCGTCCTGCTGCTGCCAGAACTCCGAGCGGATGCCATAGCTGCGCACGTAGCTTTCCTTCTCCGCCAGCACCTGCTGGGAAAACTCGCCATCCACATAGGCGCGAATCATCTCCGCGTGCATTTCCGGTGCCCGTTCGGAATCCGGATTCTGGGCGACGAAGGCGCGGAACGATTCTGCGGAATCCTCAAACCGCTCCTTCTCCAGGAAGTGCTGGCCCAGGCTTGAATAGAGAATCCAGGTGTACTTGGCACTTTGCGGACGGGCATCAAACATGCTGGAGATCTTGGCCGCACCGCCGGCATGGGCCAGGCCGATACTCATGATGCGCAGGGTGTCGTCCACCAGCGAGCGGTTGACGTTATCCAGTTCTTCAACCCGGCCATTGGCCGGTACCAGACGATCCAGCACCTGGGACAGGGACAACAGGCTGTTGTCGTAGTCGCTCAGCTTGTACTGGGCCCAGCCCAGCAGGTACCAGGAGTTGTTCAGGAACGACGGCTCGGCTCCCAGTGCCACCACAGACCGGTAGGCACTTTCCGCATCTTCATACTGTTCGTGGCGGAAATGGATATCGCCCTTGCGGAAATAGACCTCCGCCAGCCGTCCGGAATGGGGATGGTCGACAATGAAACGATTGAGAATCTCGAGCGCCTCCGTGTCCCGGCCATCCAGGTCATAGGCCTTGGCCAGCTGATACAGCGCTTCCGCGTTGTCCGCGTTGTCCGGATACTTGGTCAGAATCTGGTGATAGGCCTCGATGGCCTCGGGGAAGTAGCCGTCATCGCCAGGAAGCACGCCCACCAGCTGGTTGTAATCGGCTTCCATCATGTACACGCTGGCAATACGACGCTCGATCTGCTCCTGCAGCTCGCGGTCTTCGATAATCTGCAGCAGCTGCCGATACTCTTCCCGCACGTCGGCGTGCATCACCTGAGGCAGCGGCAGATCGGTCAGGTCTTCATTCTGGCCCTGCAAACGGGCAATGGTCGTGGTGTTATTGAAGGCACTGCAGCCACCCAACAATGAGGCCAGCAGCAGACTGGTCATGACCGTATTAGATCGCATCATCAGTCTCCCCGGTTGCGTCTTGCGGGTGTTCAAACGAGGCACTGACCGTGGCATCAGCGGATTCCGCCGGCGCCGATTCGGAACCGTCCAGGTTCAGCAGCGAACGGTCGAGAATACGCACTTTCGCCAGCTGGGCCTCGACCTGGTAATGCTTCAGTCGCTGCTCATGAATATCCAGTTCGGTGGACACCAGCGTCAGCATGACGCCTTCCAGTTCCTCGATGAGTGTGGCGGTGCGCTCATATTCGGCATCCACCGTCGCCAGCATGGCGCGTACGCTGTTGCCATAAACCCCAGTGCCTCGATCAACCGCTGCCGCACCCTGCAACCCGCCGACCATGGTTTCAGAACGCTCCAGATCAGAGGCCAGCCCTTCCAGCATCCACTGGATATGCTCCTGGTCCTCTTCAGGCAGGGTCGCGGCCCGCTGTACCAGAGCATCGTATTCAGCCATCGCCGATTCCGCGCGGTGGGCAAAATCCGACAGCGATTCCCGACGTGTGCCGCCCTCCAGCGACTCACCGCGGGCCTCCAGAATGACGGCAAAGTCATCGTGCTTGCTCTGCCAGGATTCAAGGTTATTGCGGATGGCGTAAAGATCGCGCAGATCCTTGAGCACCGACTGGAAACTGTGGTCTGACATCAGCTCGACCAGAAACGGCGACAGGTGGTTGACCGAAACCGCCGGCGCCTGGCCAAACCAGTCACTCTCACCCAACACCTGATCCAGGTTGCGGACAAACAGCTCCATCACGTCGGCCTGTTGCAGCGACTCGCGGGCAGATGCAAGCCACGCCAGGGCCTCGCGGTACTTGGCATCGGCCTCGATAAAGCCTCGAGCCGCACGACCGTCGAGCCCCATCTGTTCGTAAACATGGGGTTTGAGCAACAAGGCTTCCTGAACTTCGGGCAGGGCAATGGAGCGCTCGCCCAGCGCACCCAGCGGAGCCAGCGCTTTGCGGAACTCACCGCCATTGACCGCCAGCCAACTGGCGCCCAGCAAGCCCCGGTTGGAATAGGCCCCATGGGTACGCACCTGAACCAGCTGCTGTTCGGAACGCGCAAGGTCGTCCATTTCGGCGTACAGGTACGACAAGGCCATCCGCGCCCGGTCAGCCAGTCGCTGCAATTCAGCACTGTCATCTTCAGCCGCAACCACGTCGCTCAGTGCCGCCGTTGCGAGCTCGAAGCGCTGCTGCTTGCCGTAGGCGATGCCGAGATTGAAGTGAAAATAGGGCGCAAAGGGGCTGTCGGCGTCGATGGTCCGGGCCACGTTTTCCCCGGCTTCGTAATACCCCAGACGAATGTTCACCAGCGCCGCCAGATACCGGTATTCGGCATCAAGCTGATCCGGCATCGGGCCGCTGACCTGGGCCAGATTGCGGGCCGCCCGTTCGGCATCCCCGCGCAGGTACTGCATCTTGCCCAGATAGAACCAGGCCCGGTTGCGGTCTTCGTCCGATACATTGCCTTCGGCTACCCGGGCAAAAATCGCCTCGGCCTGGGCATCCAGACCATAGGACAGACTGACGCCGCCCTTGAGCAGCTCCGGGTAGGTGCCATGGCCCACGATACCGCCCATTTCCTCGGCGTAGGCATACTCCACCAGGGTCTCGAAATAGTTCTGCTGATAGAACTCGTACAGCACGGCACCGTACTTGAGATCCTTCACTTCTGATGACGCCGCCACCAATGGTGGGGTCAACGCCATGGCTCCCGCCAGCCCCAGGGCCAGCCAGGGAACGACCCTGGAGTTGCGAATTGCTGCCCGAATCCTGCTCATGCCGTTACCACTCCCGAATGCCGAACTCTGGCTGCTGACGGGCTTCCGAATCGACAATGCTCAGCTCGATGTATTTCGGCCCGACGTTCTTGGTGAAATCGAGGGTGGTTCCGCGCTTGTATTCGCGGCCATTGGGACCCAGGCCAACAAAAAAAGCCGATACGGTATGGTCGCCGGCGCTGACGTTGCCCAGATGCAGACGGTGCATACCGCCCTTGGCCAGGGCTTCGCGCTCGGCTTCGCTGTAGAGGTAGCTGGTGACGGTTTCGCCATCGACCTTGAGCTCGACGCCCTCAAGCTGGAAAAACTCTCCAACATCGAGAGACACGAAGACACTCAGCCGGGTATTGGCCGGAAACAGCAGGTCTTCTTCGAGCACCCGCAGGTCACGGTTCAGGGCGATGACCGATGTTTTCAGCCCCTGCAGATCGCGGGACAGGTCATTCACGGCCTGCTGGGCCTGACGACGGCTTTCCCGAATCGACATCGGGGTTTCAATGATTTGCTCCAGCGCACGCACGGACGCAGAAGCCTCGCTGCCCTCTCCTGCTGATTCAACCGCAACAGCCTGGGCACTGCATACCATCACCAGCGCCAGAGACAGCACAGCGACACCGCGCCCGATATGGCCAGAACCAAACGGAGCACAGACTTTGAAACCAGTAAATTCAAACATGATGCACCTTCGCAAAATCCTTTGCGGGTAACGCCTGGGCGCTAGCCGACAAGTTGCTACATCAAGGGCACTGGCTTTTGAGGTTTTCCGACTCGGGTTTCTGCGAGCTCTTGGTTGGCTCTTGTTGCGGACGGTCAGATTTGTTGTTCAAAAAACGTCATTCGTCAAAGAATGTAAAACACGCTAGCACAAAGTATTTCCGATCGTGGCGAATTATTTCGTTGAGTTAATGATTCTGTGATCCATGACAAAAAATTCACCAATCAGCCTTGCGAACGCTCGCATCCGCATCCACCATCCGACCCAAATAGCCGAAACAAACCCTTTAAAAACAATTGTTTACATGACTTAACATTTGTTTACAGTGAGGCTTCGGCGTTGATTTCATTCGTAAAACATGCATTTCACAAGTAGTGAGTACGCAATGATCGGCATCACTCGACAGCCGCCACCATCGGCAACCAGGATTCCTGCCTGGCGACAACTGGCCAGAGCCTGCCTCTGGACCACCGCCCTGCTTTCTGCCCCGGTCGGGGCCAGCGATGCCCCGGCGGATGGTCCGGTCGTGCAGGTCATGGATCCCTTTATCGAACTTCATACCGCGCCCGGGCGCGGCTACCCCGTGTTCCATGTGGTTGAACAGGGCGAGGCCGTCACCATCCTCAAGCGCAAGACTAACTGGTATCAGGTACAAGCCAGTGACGGCCAGCTCGGCTGGACCAAAGCCAGCCAGCTCGGCCGCACTCTCGAACCCACGGGTGTGCCTGCCGACCTGCCGGACGTCAGTCATGGCGAATACCTGGAATCGAGCTGGCGAATCGGCTTTACCGCCGGCCAGTTCGAGCAGTCACCGAGTTACAGCCTGACCCTCGGCTTTCGGCCGCTGACCTGGACGGGCATGGAACTGGAAGCCGGCAAGATCTACAACGAGTCGGTCACCAGCGACTACTACAGCGCCAACCTGATCATCGAGCCGTTTCACCGCTGGGATCTGACCCCTTATCTGCTGACCGGGATATCCCGCTTCTCCTTCGATCCGCGCCACAAGGTTCTGGTCAATGACCTTGATGATGCAGATGGCTTCAGCGTCGGGGGTGGCATCAGCTACTACATCGGTCGCAACTTCCTTATCCGGGCGGACTACCGCCAATACACGGTATCGGCAAATTCAGACTCAACAGGTTTAAGCGAATGGAAAATTGGACTGAACACCTTCTTCTGAGCCAGACCCGCTGTGCGGCCCTGGCTGTCACCCTGGCCTGCACTTCCCTGCCGGGCGTTGCCCTGGGCCAGGACGAGAGTCAGGACAAGCCCGCACCGATCCAGGTGATCGCCCCTGAAGTGCAGCCCCGCAGCATCAAGGAATCGGACATTGACTCCGAGTTCTTTGAAGTGGGTGCCTTTGCCGGCATCCTGTCCATCGACAATTTCAGTGCGGAGCCGGTCTACGGCATCAGTGCCGCCTTTCATGCCACTGAGGACTTCTTTCTCCAGTTCAACTACGGCATGTCCGAAGCGGGCCTGACCTCCTTCGAGGAACTCAGCGGCAACAATGTCCGCCTGCTCACCGATTCCGACCGGGAGTACAGCTATTACGATTTTCTGGTGGGTTACAACATCTTCCCCGGTGAAGTGTTTTTCTCCGATATGCTCACCTTCAACTCGGCGTTCTATCTGGTCGCCGGGGTGGGCAACACGGACTTCGGTGGCGAAAGCAACTTCACAACCGTCCTCGGCACCGGCTACCGCATTGTGTTGCTGGACTGGCTGACGGTGCACGCGGACTTCCGTGACCACATGTTCAACAGCGACCTGATCCGCGAATCCCAGCTGACCCACAACATCGAACTATCGGCCGGAATAACCCTGTTTTTCTGAACCGGGCCTATCGCCAGAGGAGGGGGTACGCACCGCAGCGGACATCGCCCATAAAACCCATAAAAAAAGGAGGCCACAGCCTCCTTTTTTTATTTCAGGTTCCGACATCGCCATGGGACTTAGCCCTGGGACAGCAGCTCCCGCAGATCGATGATGGCCGCGTTAGCCCGCGACATGTAAGCCGCCATGGTCAGGGAGTGGTTGGCCAGCACCCCGAAGCCACTGCCGTTGAGGATCATCGGACTCCACATCGGGGCCAGGGCGCCTTCCAGTTCGATGATGACCTGCCGTACGCTGGCCAGGGCATTCTTGTCCACCAGCACCCGACGGAAATCCACTTCAATGGCCCGGAAGATATGGAGCAGCGCCCAGGCAGTGCCGCGAGCCTCATAGAAGTTATCGTCGAGACGGGTCCAGGGTGTCTTGATTTCATCACCATTGTCGGTGTCTGCCAGTGCATCGCCGGTCTCGTTGCGCAGCGTTTCCTCGGCGACCGACGCCTTACCGACACTCTCACCCAACACACGGGACAGGCTGCCAAGCCGGGTTTCCAGGTCCGCCAGCCAGTTGCCAAGGTTGTCCGCGCGCGCGAAGAACTGGGCGTTGGGCTGCTGAGGGTTGGACAACCGGTCAAGGTAGCTTTTCAGCGCCCGGATGCCCCGGCGGTATTCCGCTTCGGTGGAGGGGATGGCCCAGCTGCGGCTGTCAAAATGAAACTGGGGCTCGGCGACCACCAGGTCGGGATCTTCTGCCGACTGGCTCTGGGACCGGCTGATGCCTTTGCGCATGGCACGGGACAGGTCCCGCAACTGAACCAGCACGCCGTATTCCCAGGCCGGCGTGTTATCGAGCCACAGCCCAGGTGGAAAGATATCGTTGGAGAGGTAGCCGCCGGGCTTGTCGAGCAACGTCTCACCAATGCGAATCATGGTGGCGGTGGTGGCAAAACCGGTGACCGGTTCGCGGTTCATCTCCGCGGCAACGGTGCGCGTGTGCTCTCGCACGGAGAACGTATCCGGCTCACTGCTCCAGATCATGCCCAGAATCAGGGCAACCAGCAGATAAAGGACAACCAGCACCAGAATCCATTTCCCGATACCCCCAGCGTAATCCTGGACATCATCCCGCCGATCACGGACATACTCTTTGACTCGCTTCAGCATAGCCACCGTTTCCTAGTGTCTGGTTTCAACAACAGTTCAGGGCGCCCGTCACCGTTCCCGGCGCCAAGATTCGTAACGCCGATACCATGACCGAATCGTTACCATAGTGCAACGTGAGCACCGCCCGGTAAGGCCCGACTTTTGGCCAAGCCGCGGCGACCGTGCTCTGGTCTCAGTCGCCATCCACCCGCTTCGGACGGCCCAGGTGATAGCCCATGGCACCGTCCACGCCCATAGCCTGCAGTGCTTCCCATTCACCGGCAGTTTCGACACCGGTGGCGAAGACCTGAATGCCCACACCGTGTGCAATCGCAGTGACTTGCTCCAGATAGAAGCGATTGTCGTTGTGACGGGCGATATTGTGAACAAAACTGTGATCAAAACGCAGGGCACGGATGGGCATGCCCTGGAGATAGGTAAAGGGCACGCCACCGACCCCGAAGTGGTCCACCACCATGCCCACCCCCAGTTTTTTCAGCGCCAGCGCCAGCGCCAGTGCTGGTTTACGGTGGTGATGAATCGACTGTTCCGACACCCCGACCCACAACCGTTCGCGCAGGCTCGGCTCCTGCTCAAGACGACCAATCAGCGCTTCGCGGAAGGACGGGTCCGCCACCGAAGTCTGGCCCACGGCTAGAGCGAGCTGACGTTCCGGCTCCTGGGTCAGCACTTCCAGGGCCTTGTCGATGACCAGCAGGTCGATATCCGGCATCAACCCAAAGCGTTCGGCAATCGGCACATAAACGCCCGCCCGGATCCAGTCGTCATCGCAACGGATCCGGGAAAAGACCTGATAGAAAGCAACGTTTTTGCCATCCCGCCGCATGACCGGCTGCTGCCAGATACCCACGGTCTGGGATTCCAGCGCCTCGGTAATCATCCTGCGCCAGGTTTCCGCGCCATGGTGGCCCGCGGCCGACGGATCACGGCTATGGCAACCGGTCACGCCTTCAGCCTGGGCCTGACGCATGGCCTCATCCGCTGCGGACAACAGATCGCCTATGGTCATACCCTCACCGGCCTGGGCAACGCCGCCATAAACGGTCACATCCAGCGGCACCGCAGCATCGGAATAGAGCCCATCCACCGCATGGATCAGCTCATTCGACCAATGCACATTGTCCGCCATGCCGGTGCCTGGCATGTAGACCGCAATTTCCGCGCCCATCCGCCGGCCTGCAAAAACGCCGGCATGGCGCAACTCGAAGTCCCTGACCACTGCCGCCACACTGGCGAGAAGTTCGTCGGCGGTATCGCGGCCGAAACGCTGGTTGAATTCCGAGAAGTCCGACAGCTGGAACAGCAGCAGCCCCCCTGGCGCAGCCCGTTCTTCCGATTCCACCTCCACCCTCAGGCGCTGGTCGAAGGCTGTGCGACTCGCCAGCCCGGTGACCGGGTCCTCATTGTTGAGCTGGCGCAGGTGCTGAATCAGCCGGCCCTGCCCTTCAAAGAGCACGCCAAGGTCGTCGGACATCTGGTTCATCGCCCGGGTGACCCGGTTCAGCTCCCGGGTCGACGTAATGGTGACCCGGCGCGTGAAGTCCCTGCGACTGATCGCCTGGGCCTGGGCTTCCAGCTCCCGTAACGGACTGAGGGTACGAGTCAGGATCAGGTACAGCGCCATCAGTCCGAGACCACCGACCAGAGCATTGATGGCTACCAGCCCGAGAGTGATGTCCCACAGATCCTGATACGCCTTCTGAGGATCACTGACGACCCTTACGCTACCCAGCAGGCGCCAGCCCCGGGTGACCTCCGCCTGCCCCTCTGTGAGCGGAATGTCCGCCAGTTTCATGAACCAGCGCGGCACACCAAATGAACCAAGGGGCTCGACCCGGGCAGCTACGGTCTCCCCGGCGGTATCCAGATACTGGACACTGAGATAGCGACTGCTGTCGAAGGCCGCATCGATCAGCGAGGACGACGCCACCGGGTCACTGCCATCAATGGCATGGGACAAGGACATTCCCAGGGCGGTGGCACCATCCTGTGCGTGGTCAGCGAGCTGTCCTGAGATGTAGTCCCGGAAACTGCTGAGACTGAGGGATATACTGGCCAGGAGCAATAACAGCAGCAAACTGCCGGTGAACACCAGCAATACCGCCCGCAGGGTCACGGCTTCCTTGTGAACTTTGGAGGATCGGGCCGAGCTGTCCATGAATCTCTAAACCTGCCTGGTTGTTCCGAACGGGCCGGATGTGGGCGGCGCGAGCGTAAGATATAACAAACGTTTACACGGCTTTGTCTACGCCGACATCATTAAACACTATAGACTCTGTGCCAGCACTGGTGGTGAAAAAATAAGAACGGCAGCAGCGGCCGATTGCCCCCCGGAACAACTGCCGCTCCCTAAAGAGGAACAGGCCGAGGACGCTATGAACGATGAGTCCCAGAAGGATAAACTGAGGAAGCATTTTGCCCGCCGTGTCACCACGCAGGCTCGTGTGGTACTGGACGGCTGGCAGAAGATCGGTGACGCCGGCGTCGAATCCGCGCTCTTCCGGACGGACTTCGAGATGGCCACGGACAAGCTGGTGCGTTACGCCCAGCGGTTTGAAATGAACGACCATGCCAGCGCCGGCCAGCAATTGGCAGAGCTGCTGACACAATGGCCTGAAAATGAGGGGCTGCCCAAGGCACTGATCGATCCCCTCAACGCCGCCATCGACGCCCTGTCCCGAACGACCCAGCGCCGAACCGACCACTACGAATCCGACAACCCCAGACTCTATCGCCGCACGCCGGTCTACATTGCCCTGACCAAACCGGACATCGCCGGCCGGCTGATTAAGCAACTGGAGTTTTTTGGTTTCCGGGCCTGCGCCTTCGACAATGCCGATGCCCTGATGGCCGCCTGCGCCCTGAACAAGCCGGAAACCATCCTGATGGATATTGGCTTCGGCGGCGACTCACACAGCGGCATCGAAACCGTCGAGCGCCTGCAGGAACGCCATGAGACACCGATCCCCATCATTTTTATCAGCTATGAGGACGGCTCCATCGAAACCCGCCTGCGGGCCTCCCGCTGCGGCGGCGAAGAATATTTCTACCCGGCGGTTGATCCCGGTCAGCTGATCGAAAAAATCGAAACCTACACCCACGGCAATACTGTCGAGCCCTATCGGGTGCTGGTCCTGGATGACTCCAGGGCTCAGGCCAAGTTCATGGAGATGGTCTTACGCAAGGCTGGCATGACCGCCCATATCATCACCGATCCGATGCAGATCATTCATGCCCTGGAGCAGTTCTGCCCGGAAATCATCATCCTCGACATGTATATGCCTGGCTGCACCGGCATGGAAATCGCCCGGGTTATCCGTCAGCAGGACCGCTTCCACAGTGTCCCCATCATCTATCTGTCGGCGGAAGACGATGTCAGTAAGCAACTTCACGCCATGAGTCTTGGTGGCGACGACTTCCTCACCAAGCCGATCGACCCCAAACACCTCGTGGCCACCATTCACAATCGCGGCCGCCGGGCACGCTCACTGCTGGCGCTGATGATCCGCGACAGCCTGACCGGGCTCTACAACCACACCCACACGCTGAACCTGTTGGAGCAGGAAATCTCCAAGGCGAAACAGACGCGGCATCCGCTGTGCTTCGCGATGATGGACATTGACTACTTCAAGAAGGTTAACGACACATTCGGCCACCCCATCGGTGACCGGGTGCTGCGCAGCCTGTCGATGTTCCTCAAACAGCGTCTGCGCAAGACCGACCATATCGGCCGCTATGGCGGCGAGGAATTCGCCATCATCCTGCCGGACACCCATGAAAGTGATGCCCTGGCGCTGCTTAACGAAATCCGCGAACGCTTTTCCGAGCTGCAACAGCCGGCCGGGGGCCACGAATTCCGCGTCACCTTCAGCTGCGGCATCGCAAGCTGGAACGGCAGCCCAATGGACAACGCCCAGAGCCTGTGCGAACGGGCTGACAGGGCGCTGTATCAGGCCAAGGCTGACGGCCGCAACACGGTGGTTCCGGCCACCCTTGAGCATGACCTCCCGCTCGCCGCTCAGGCCGGTTCCAGAGTCACATAGACGGCCGTCTGATTAAGTAGCTGATAGGCCACCTCGCCAAAGGTGATGGGGCCGGTCAGCCCCGCCGTTCGCCGCCCCTCCAGCTCCGAGTAGAGGTAGTTGAGGATGCAGTTACAGCCAAACAGCAGGGTCCCTGGCTCTGATGGCATGGCCTCCAGGAAGCGCTCCGGATAGTCCACCACCGGCTTCGCAAAGCGATAGCGCACCCCTTCAAACACCGGGGCATAGAAAGCAACGCGCTGCGCCCCCTCATCCACGCCCTGAATGCTGACATTCACCATGGCCCCGCAGTAATCCGCGACCAGTGGCAGGCGCTGGTCAATGCCGGCCGCCGCCATATACTCGCGCAGGTTGCCAGGACGGCCATCGATCAGGCAATCGGTGGCAGAAAACCCGGTGGCAGGAAACTCGATCTCGGCACCGTCTCCCGGCTCAAACAGGCTGATGGCATGCACCATAGCCGTCATGTCGGCTGGCAGTGCCAGATGCAAGGCTATGGCCTCCTGTGCCAGCTGTTCCCCGGAGCGGCCATCGACCACCAGAGCTGCGTCCTGACCAAGCCGGTCGACCCGAACCCCGGATACCCAGCCAGCCACTGGCTTCAGGAACATGTCGTGGTAGGTCGGCGCGTGGTGGGCATAGTCCTCCAGCACGCCACTACCGGCCGGCAGGATCAGCAGGGTGAAGCCGTTTTCCGGCGCGTCCACCAGCAACGATGGCAATGAATCGCGGTCATAGCGCTGTATGGTTCCCTCACCCAGGTCAAAGCGGTGTACAAACAGGCGGTCGTTGCGACAGGTACCACCGTCGTCTGCCATGAAATAGGGCGTGCTGCCCCCGATCCAGTTACCTTTCGGCAATTGCGCCAGCAGTTCAGCGTCTCCGGCGACTGACAGGGTCGCGCCAGCCTCAATCAGCGCCCGGGCCTCGCCCAGATCAACCAGCCGGCCTGCAGAATCAACCGTCATGATTCCGCCCTCCCGCTGGCGTCGTCGCGGAACCGGGCCAGCTGTTCGATTTCAGCCGCCAGCTGCTTCTCGTGCTTGATGAAGAAGCGGCGTATTTCGTTGATTTTGAGGCGGCGCGCATCCTCGCCCCGCAGCTGACCAAACTCCTGGCGACAACGGGTCAGCAGCAGCCTCAGGCTGAGCATGCGCACTTCCATCGGACGCTCGGAACTGAGCATGTTGTGCCACACCGGGTCGTTGCCCGGGGGTATCTGAGTCACCCGGGCCACACCGGGAGCCTCCGCCTTGAGCCGCTGCGACACGTCCGCAGCCACGCCCGGCAGGGTACCCTCACTGATTGCCAGACGGATTTGCCAGGCCAGATGCACGTCGATGCCCATCAGTTCACAGACCTGACGGTAACTCATTCCCGCCTGCAGACAGTCCACCACCCGGCTGGCCAGCCCGTGACTGAATTCATTACCCGATTCACCGAGGAACGCAACCTTGCGATCCTGGTCACTGATGTCGTCGGGTAACGTGGCATGGATAAAGGTCTGACAGGAGCCCAGGTTGGTATGGCGCCAACGCGAGCGGGTCTGATCCGGCAGATAACGGCCGAACCAGGAGCGGCCCATGGTCAGGTAAACATGGATCTGGCGGCTCTGCACATCCATCCGCACTTGGCTGACGTCCCAGGGAGCCTTGACCCCCAGCAAGTGACGACACATTTCGACATCTCTCATTATTATTCCCCCCATTTATAGTCGAGTGTCTCCATTGCGCATGGTTACACGCAGGTCCCAGTGGCTACAGGGCACTCTGGCAGCATCCGGCTAGCACTTCAGTAGCGCTGCTTTAGGCGCGGAAAGGAGGGAACGCTCAACACCCCGGACCTGCCGGTTATGAAACCAACGTCTTATGGACGTTATTCACCGGGTTACTGACAATGGCGGTGCTGGTACATAGACCGCTGACGGTGTCCGGTGGCAAGGCTGCTTTCAGTCTGAGCAACGGCCCGTCGTCATCGAACGGTCATATGAAAGCAGTCAAAATGGATGGAATTTCATGGTCTAACCACCAGGATTAGCTGGAAAATGTTGCTATTTTCGGCGATCCTGTCAAAAAACATCATCAAGGCAAGTGTTTCCAATGTCTACGATACTGGTTCTCCATGGTCCAAACCTGAACATGCTCGGCACCCGGGAACCGGAGGTGTACGGTCGTGAAACCCTGAATGACATCAACGACCGTCTTCTCCGCCAGGCTGCCGAACAGGGCCACCATCTGCTCCACCTGCAATCCAACGCAGAGTACGAGCTGATCGAGCGGCTCCATGAAGCCCGTGCGGAAGGTGTCGATTTCATCCTGATCAATCCGGCGGCTTTCACCCATACCAGCGTGGCGCTACGGGATGCCATCCTCGCCACCGATATACCGTTTATCGAGGTGCATCTGTCCAATGTGCACGCGCGGGAGGCCTTTCGCCACCACAGCTATTTTTCCGATATCGCCGTAGGCGTTATCTGCGGCCTGGGCAGCCAGGGCTACGACTTGGCACTGCAGGCCGCCATCAAACGAATTCAACAATTGAACTGATAGTACAAACGGGACTGGACTGACTATGGACATTCGCAAGATCAAAAAGCTGATTGAGCTGCTGGACGAATCCGACGTTGAAGAACTGGAGATCCACGAGGGCGATGATTCGGTACGAATCTCACGTCGCCGTGACCAGGGCGCTGGCGCAATCGTCGCCCAGTACACCGCCCCGGCCGCCCCGCAGCCGATGGCAGCAGCCCCGGCAGCCGCTCCGGCAGAACCGGCCGCAGCCCCCGCTGAAGCCGCCATCAGCGGCCACGCGGTGAAGTCTCCGATGGTTGGAACCTTCTACCGCTCACCGTCACCGACAGCCAAAGCGTTTGTGGAAGTCGGCCAGCAGGTAAACGCCGGCGACGTCATCTGCATCGTTGAAGCCATGAAGATGATGAACCAGATCGAAGCCGACAAGGCAGGCACCGTCTCCGAGATCCTGGTCGAGAATGGCCAGCCGGTTGAGTTTGACCAGCCCCTGATCATCATTTCCTAACAGCGGTGTAGCGGAACCATGGCCATGATAGAGAAAGTTCTGATCGCCAACCGGGGGGAAATTGCCCTCCGGATCCTGCGCGCCTGCAAGGAACTGGGCATCCGCACCGTTGCGGTCCATTCCCAGGTTGACCGGGATCTGATGCACGTCCGACTGGCGGACGAATCCGTCTGCATCGGCCCCAACAGCCCAACCGACAGCTACCTGAACATTCCCGCCATCATCAGCGCAGCGGAAGTCACCGACTCGGTGGCCATCCACCCGGGTTACGGCTTCCTGGCAGAAAACGCCAACTTCGCCGACATGGTCGAGCAGAGCGGCTTTCGCTTTATCGGACCCTCGGCCGACGTTATCCGCCTGATGGGCAACAAGGTATCTGCCATTGAAGCCATGACCCGTGCCGGCGTGCCCACGGTTCCGGGCTCCAACGGCCCGATTACCGAGGACGATCAGCGCACCCTGCGCATCGCCCGCGAGATCGGCTACCCGGTTATCATCAAGGCAGCTTCCGGCGGCGGTGGCCGCGGCATGCAGGTCGTTCATACCGAGGCTTCCCTGCTCAAGAGCATCCAGATCACCCAGTCGGAGGCCCGCAACGCCTTCGGTGATGCCACGGTGTACCTGGAAAAGTACCTGGAACGCCCCCGCCACGTTGAAGTTCAGGTACTGGCGGATACCCACGGCAATGTGATCCACCTGGGCGATCGCGATTGCTCCATGCAGCGTCGTCACCAGAAAGTGCTGGAAGAGGCCCCGGCACCCAACATTGACCCGGAAGCCCGTCAGGTCACCCTCAACGCCTGCGTCCAGGCCTGTAAGGAAATCGGCTATGTCGGTGCCGGCACCTTCGAATTCCTGTATCAGGATGGCAGCTTCTATTTCATCGAAATGAACACTCGGGTGCAGGTCGAGCATCCGGTGTCGGAAATGGTCACTGGCGTCGATATTGTCCGCGAGCAGTTGCGTATTGCCAGCGGCCTGCCGCTGCAGTACACCCAGGACGACATCAAGATCAGCGGCCACGCCCTGGAGTGCCGGATCAACGCCGAGGACCCGACGACCTTCGTCCCCAGCCCCGGCAAGGTCAAGCACTTCCATGCACCGGGCGGCAACGGCGTGCGGGTGGACTCCCATCTGTACAGTGGTTATACCGTCCCGCCGTTCTACGACTCTCTGGTGGCCAAGCTGATCACCTGGGGTGACGATCGGGACATCGCCCGCCGGCGGATGAAGAACGCGCTGGAAGAACTGGTCGTTGAAGGCATCAAGACCAACCAGCCGCTGCATCGAAAACTGGTACGCGACGGAGGCTTTAAACAGGTAGACTTCACCATCCACTACCTGGAGAAGCTGATTCGGGACTGAACCCAAGCGACCCTCCAGGGCGACCAAGGACTTTGAACAACCCAGACAGGACCTGCTATGCCCTGGATTCAACTACAGATCCCAGCTGATCCGGAGACCGCCGATCAGCTGGAGGATCTCCTCATGGAAATGGGCGCCGACGCGGTTTCCATGGAAGATGCCGCCGACCAGCCGCTGTACGAACCCGATCCTGGCACCACACCACTGTGGCACCAGACCCGGGTTACCGGCCTGTTCGATTCAGAGCGCAACATTGATCAGCTGCTGAATGCCATTCAGGACGCCTGGCATCAACAGACCCAACAGACACTGGCCGAGATTGAGGTCACTCTGGTTGAGGACAAAGACTGGGAACGGGCCTGGATGGATGACTTCAAACCACTGAAGTTCGGCCAGCGCCTTTGGATTGTTCCCAGCTGGCATGACGCGCCGGATCCTGACGCCGCCAACCTGATGCTCGATCCCGGCCTGGCGTTCGGTACCGGCACCCATCCGACCACCGCACTGTGCCTGGAATGGCTCGACGGCCAGGACGTTCAGGATGTCCAGGTGATCGACTACGGCTGCGGCTCCGGCATACTGGGTCTCGCGGCACTGCTGCTGGGCGCCCGCCATGTGATGGGTGTTGACACCGACCCTCAGGCCCTTGAAGCCAGTCGCGACAATGCCCGCCGCAACGGTGTCGAAGATAGCCGCCTTGATCTCTACCTGCCTGAAGGCGAGCCGGAGATGAAAGCAGACATTCTGCTCGCCAATATCCTTGCACAACCGCTGATCTCGCTGGCGTCACATTTGGCCGGCAAAGTCGTGCCCGGCGGCAAGCTGGTCCTGTCCGGCATCCTGTCGAATCAGGCCCGCGAAGTCATGGAAGCCTACGAACCCTGGTTCACCATGGACGAGCCGGAACAACAGGAAGATTGGATACGCCTCACAGGACGCCGCAACAACGCGTGACGGCACCCGGCTGAACGTCTAAACTGCCCCGAGTTGTGACAACACCCCTGACAGGAAGGAAGGATGTCTGAGAGTAGTCTGCTGACCCGCTGTCCCAAGTGCAAAACCCAATTCAGGGTGACTGCAGAACAACTCAGCGTCGCCAACGGCAAAGTCCGTTGCGGTAGCTGCATGAGCATTTTTAATGCCCTGGAGCACCGGACTACCTCGACCGCTTCCCAGCCGGCCCCTGCTCCCAGTGCGCCCCAGCCACCGACCTTCACCAGCGAGCCCGCCGCTGAAGAGGACTTTGTGTTTGCGGACAACCCCGAGGAGGATGCCTCCGAGCGGGGCTATAAAGGAAGCGACAGCACGTTCTCCCATGATGAGCTGAGCGAGAGCTTCCTCGCCATGGAAGAAGGCTCTTTCACCGGCTTCGCCGCTGAAGACGAAGACGACCTTGCCAGTCAGAACCAGGACGAAAGCTGGGCCGAGGCCATACTCGAAGACGATCACAGTGAACCTGCGGTCGAGCCCCGGCAGGAAAGCAACCGGGCTCAACCTGAAACCAGGCCCAAGCCTGAACCTGAACCTGAATCTGAACCTGAATTGGCCCTACGTGAGCCAATCGCGCCGGCAACGCCCGAGCCCAAACCCAGCATCGAAGCAAAGCCCGAGCCCAAGCGTGAACCCGAAACCCAAAGTCGTCCGCAAGCCCGGGATGAGGTCACGGCACTGAGCCTGGAGGCCTCGCCCAGCGATCGACAGACGACGACATTCAGCACCGACACCCCCGCAGCAGCGACTGAAAAGGGCACCAGCAAGCCCGAGCCGTTCCATAATCTGGCCCGGGAGCCGGTATCGGTATCCGGCAAGACAAGCAGCGGCTGGCTCAAGCGCACCTTCTGGACACTGCTGGTGCTCGGGTTAGTCGGCGCCCTCGGCGCCCAGGTCGGCTACTTCCAGTTCGACCGACTGTCCGCCGTTCCTGAACTACGCCCCTATTACGAAATGGCCTGTGAATACGCCGGCTGTGAACTCGCGCCCCTGGTGGACATCGACAGCATCCAGAGCCGCAAGCTGGTGGTTCGTACCGACCCGGAAAACCGCAACGCCCTGATCGTTGATGCTGAAATCGTCAACCGGGCTCCGTTCGAACAACCGTTCCCTGCCATTGCCCTCACCTTCTCCAACCTCAATGGCGATGTGGTGGCACAGAGCGTGTTCCCGCCACAACGCTACCTCGCCGGAGACGGTGACCAGCTGGCCGCCATGCCCAAAGAGGTTCCGGTGCGCATTGCCATCCGCATTCGCGACCCTGGCCGTGATGCTGTGAACTACAATATCGCGTTCCGGCCATACACCCCGTAAGCAAGCGCTGACTTCAGCGACACCGGGCGGGTCATCTGGCAGGCTAAAAGTCAACCAAAAAGAACGAAAAATAATCAACTTTTTCGCCCCCTTGCCTCTTCAATAGCGCAATTCTCGGCGGTATCATTGTCGCCCTTCGGAAATCGGGAGTCATGCTCCCGCTGTCAGGGATCGAGAAGCCCCTGTCCGAACCTCTCGCGAACTGCTTTGAAACCGGACTCAGATCATGCTGCCGACGGCAAAAATCGGGCCCTATACGCTGCCCAACCCCTTGATCGTGGCACCCATGGCCGGTGTGACTGATCGCCCGTTCCGCCTGCTTTGTCGGCGTCTGGGTGCAGGTCTGGCGGTTTCCGAGATGGTCATTGCTGACAGCAAGCTCTGGCACACCCGCAAGTCCCGCCTCAGGCTGGACCACCAGGGGGAACCGGAGCCCCGCTCCGTCCAGATCGCCGGCGGCGACCCGGACATGCTGGCCAACGCAGCACGACTGAATGCCGAGCACGGCGCCCAGATTATCGACATTAATATGGGCTGCCCGGCCAAGAAAGTCTGCAACAAGGCTGCTGGCTCGGCACTGATGAAAGACGAAGCACTGGTTCGGGACATCCTGCAGGCCGTAGTGGCTGCCGTGGATGTCCCGGTCACGCTGAAAATGCGTACCGGCTGGGATCAGCATCATCGCAATGCTCCGCTGATTGCCCGTATGGCAGAAGACGCCGGCATACAGGCTCTGGCCATTCATGGCCGGACCCGGGCGGACGCCTATAAAGGCAGCGCCGAATACGACACCATTGCGGAAGTGAAGGCCCAGGTCAGTATTCCGGTGTTCGCCAATGGCGATATTACATCTCCGGAGAAGGCCCGACAGGTTCTGCAGCACACCGGTGCCGACGGCCTTCTGATCGGCCGGGCCGCACAGGGCAGCCCCTGGATATTCCGGGAGATCCTGCATTACCTGGAGACTGGTGAGCATCTGCCCGCCCCCTCCCTTGATGAGGTGGAACGGATCCTGAGCGAACACCTGGACGCGTTGCACAGCTTTTACGGCGAGGTCATGGGCCCCCGGATCGCACGCAAACATGTGGGCTGGTATTTGCAGTCCCACGACGAGAGTAAAACATTCAGACGACGCTTCAACACCCTTGAAGACCCGTTGGAGCAGAAAGAAAGTATTCAACTGTACTTTTCAGGCTTACGAAATGGAGAGGTATTCGCAGCATGAGCGCTGAGACTTTGGCAAACGACAACCGGATTCCGAATGCAGGCGATGACATCCATCAGCTGCAGACGATCAACAGCACTGGCAATGCCGTCACCCTGCGTGACAGCGTCGAGGTGGCGCTGAAAAACTATTTCGCCCAGCTCGACGGCGCCCCGGTCACCGACGTTTACCAGCTGGTGCTTTCGGAAGTTGAAGCCCCGCTGCTGGAGCAGGTGATGAAGTACACCCGCAACAACCAGACCAAGGCATCGACCATGCTGGGGCTGAACCGCGGCACCCTGCGCAAGAAGCTCAAGCAGTACGGTCTGCTATAATCCAGACACCCTGAATCCCAAGAGGGCCTCCCGGACAACTTTCGCGAGGCCTTCATTCGTTCATATCCAGCGAAAAAATTGAACCATGGCTAACCAGGAAAACACCCCCGTCCGTCGCGCACTGATCAGCGTTTCCGATAAAACCGGCATCGTTGAATTTGCCAAAGGCCTTGTCGAGCAAGGCGTTGAACTGCTCTCCACCGGCGGCACCTTCCGCCTGCTCCAGGACAATCAAATTGCCGTTACCGAAGTCAGTGACTACACCGGCTTCCCGGAAATGATGGATGGCCGGGTCAAGACCCTGCATCCCAAGATCCATGGCGGCATTCTTGGTCGTCGCGGTACCGACGATGCGATCATGAGCGAGCATCAGATCAACCCCATCGACATGGTCGTGGTCAACCTGTACCCGTTTGAAGCCACCGTCGCCAAGCCGGACTGCGACCTGGCCACCGCCATCGAAAACATCGACATCGGTGGCCCGACCATGGTTCGTGCCGCCGCCAAGAACCACAACGATGTGGCCATTGTGGTCAACGCGTCCGACTACGACCGCGTCCTCGCCGAACTGGCCGACAGCAATGGCGAACTGAGCTTCGCCACCCGCTTCGACCTGGCCGTCAAGGCCTTCGAGCACACCGCTGGCTACGACGGCGCGATTGCCAACTACCTGGGCGGCCGCACGGCGGATAATGACAACGCCGATTTCCCGCGCACGTTCAACAGCCAGTTCGTCAAGGTTCAGGACATGCGTTACGGTGAGAACCCGCACCAGCGTGCTGCCTTCTATGCCGAGCGCAATCCACGGGAAGCCAGTGTTGCGACCGCTCGCCAGCTGCAGGGCAAGGAACTGTCCTTCAACAACGTTGCCGATACCGACGCGGCCCTCGAGTGCGTCAAGCCGTTCGCCGACCCGGCCTGCGTCATCGTCAAGCACGCCAACCCCTGCGGCGTTGCCATCGGCGCCGATATCCGTCAGGCCTACGACCTGGCCTTTGCCACCGACCCGACCTCAGCCTTCGGCGGCATCATTGCCTTCAACCGGGAACTGGATGCCGAAACCGCCAAAGCGATCATCGACCGTCAGTTCGTGGAAGTGATCATTGCCCCGACCATTGCCGATGAAGCCGTCGAGATCGTCGCCGCCAAAAAGAACGTACGCCTGCTGGCCTGTGGCGAGTTCAGCGATGAGCGCACCAAGGCTCTCGATTACAAGCGCGTGACCGGCGGTTTGCTGGTGCAGGATCGTGACCTCGGCATGGTCGCCATGGAAGACGTCAAGGTGGTCACCGACCGTCAGCCGACTGAAGCCGAACTCAATGACCTGCTGTTTGCCTGGGAAGTGGCCAAGTACGTCAAGTCCAACGCCATTGTCTACGCCAAAGCCGGCCGCACCATCGGCATCGGGGCTGGCCAGATGAGCCGGGTATACAGTGCCAAAATCGCCGGCATCAAGGCTGCTGACGAAGGTCTGGAAGTCAAAGGTTCCGTGATGTCATCCGATGCCTTCTTCCCGTTCCGGGACGGTATTGATGCCGCTGCCGAAGCCGGCATCACCGCGGTGATCCAGCCTGGCGGCTCCATGCGTGATCAGGAAGTCATTGATGCCGCCAATGAGCATGGCATTGCCATGGTCTTCACCGGTATGCGCCATTTCCGCCACTGATAGAGAGAAGGAACGACATGATGAATATTCTGGTAATCGGCAGTGGCGGCCGCGAACACGCCCTGGCCTGGAAAGCCGCCCAGTCTGCAGACGCGGACAAGGTTTTTGTGGCGCCGGGTAATGCCGGCACCGCCCGGGAGCCAGCCCTGGAAAACGTCGACATCGACGTTATGGATCTGGACGCCCTGGCCAACTTCGCCGAAAACAACAACGTTGGCCTCACCATTGTCGGCCCGGAAGCACCGCTGGTCGCTGGCATCGTTGACCTCTTCAACAGCCGCGGCCTGCGGGTTTTCGGCCCGACCGAAGGCGCCGCCCAGCTGGAAGGCTCCAAGGCCTTCACCAAGGATTTCCTGGCCCGCCAGAACATCCCGACTGCGGGTTATGGCAACTTCACCGACGTCGACGAGGCCCTGGCCTACGTCCGTGAACAGGGCGCGCCGATTGTGGTCAAGGCCGACGGCCTTGCCGCGGGCAAGGGCGTGATTGTCGCCATGACCCTGGCCGAAGCCGAGGACGCCATCCGCGACATGCTCGCAGGCAATGCGTTCGGCGACGCTGGCAGCCGGGTCGTTATCGAGGAATTCCTCGAAGGTGAGGAAGCCAGCTTTATCGTCATGGTCGACGGCGAACATGTACTGCCGATGGCTACCTCCCAGGACCACAAGCGCGTCGGGGACGGCGACACCGGCCCCAACACCGGCGGCATGGGCGCTTACTCTCCGGCACCGGTGGTCACCAGCGACGTCCACCAGCGCATCATGGACGAAGTCATCTACCCGACCGTTCGTGGCATGGCCGCCGAAGGGCACCCCTACACCGGGTTCCTCTATGCCGGCCTGATGATCGACGGCACCGGCGCCCCCAAGGTGATTGAATTCAATTGCCGCTTTGGCGACCCGGAAACCCAGCCGATCATGCTGCGGATGAAGTCGGACCTGGTTCAGCTTTGCCAGGCGGCCATCGACGGCAAACTCGACCAGTGCAGTTCCGACTGGGATGAGCGCGCCTCCGTTGGTATCGTGCTCGCCGCAGGCGGCTACCCCGGCGACTATGCCAAGGGTGATGCCATCTCCGGCTTGCCAACGACGGAAGTTGAAGGCGAAAAAGTATTCCACGCGGGCACCCGCCTGGACGGTGACGAGGTCGTGACGAATGGCGGCCGCGTCCTGTGTGCCACCGCTCTCGGTGCTACCGTCACCGAAGCGCAGCAGCGGGCCTACGCCCTCGCCAGCGAGATCAGCTGGAACGGTGCGTTTTATCGCAAGGACATCGCCTACCGGGCCATCGCCCGGGAAAATGGCTGACGCGTCTGGCAATAAAGCCCCGGAAAGCCCGGTCATTGATTGACCGGGCTTTTTTTTGCGTTACTGTAGCAGTCCTCCGGTAAGGACAACCGCAACAACAAGATTGAGGCACACACGCATGACCAGCAGATTTCCATCATCCATCGCAGTGGCACTGTTCAGCTTACTGCTACTGGCCGGTTGCAGCCGTCAGGAATTTTTCGACAACGCGATTGCCTGGGAGCGTGACTCTGCCGGCCTGAGCCCTCAGGAAATCACAGTCGGTGACTTGCACATCAGTTACCTGAGCAACAGTGAAGCCAATAATGGCGAGATTCTCGTGATGGTCCACGGCTTTGCCGCCGACAAGGACAACTGGGTACGCATGGCCGGCGAATTGACCGAGCAATACCAGGTTTATGCCATCGACCTTCCCGGCCATGGCGACAGCAGCAAGGAACTCGACCGGGATTACCAGCTGCAGAGCCAGGTCAGTTATCTGCACCGCATTCTCCGTGCACTGGAGCTGGATCAGGTGAACCTGATCGGCAACTCCATGGGGGGCGCCATTACCGCCTTGTACGCTGCCCGCTATCCAGACACCATCCAAAGCGCCACGCTGCTCAATCCGGCAGGTGTTTTCCGGTACGAAAGCGAATTGAACATCCAGCTTGAGGAAGGCAACAACCCGCTGATTGTCAGCCAGCCCGGTGATATGAAACGATTGGCCGCGCTTGCCCTGGAGCAGCAACCGTTCGTGCCCTGGCCAATCTACGGCGTCATGGAAGAGCGCGCCATCGCAAAACGGGAAGTCAACGAACGCATCTTTCAGGCCCTGACAGACTCGGCCAGTGAAGACACCTTCACCGAGGCACTGGCGTCGATCTCCGCCCCGGTCCTGGTGATCTGGGGGAAACAGGACCGCGTCATCAACTACCGCAATGTGGAAGTGTTTGAGCAGTACATCCCGAACGCCAGGGCGATTATCCTTGAGGAGATCGGTCATGCTCCGATGATCGAAACCCCGGAGCGCTCGGCAACACTGGTACGCGCGTTTGTCGAATCCGATGACGTCCGCTCCCGGAGCGGGCAGTAAAGGCAGCGAACAACAGCAAGGCGGCAACTGAATGTCTGAGGCACTGTGGATATCCTTCGCGTTCACCCTGGGATTAATGGTGAAGTCGATCGGCCTGCCTCCGCTGGTGGGATACCTGGCGGCCGGCTTTGCCCTCAGTGGCCTCGCCACCTTTACCCCGATCACCGTGGAAAACACAGCGTTTCTTGACCATGTTGCCCACCTCGGGGTGTTACTGCTGCTGTTCACTGTCGGGCTCAAGCTCAAGCTTCGCTCGATCTTCAGCACCGAGGTCATTGGCGGCGGTCTGCTGCACTTTGTCATCACCACGGCGCTGATTGCGCCGGGGATCCTGCTGATACTGGCAACGGACTGGCAAACCGCGTTGCTGCTGGCCATCGCCCTATCCTTCTCCAGCACCGTGCTGGCCGCCAAGGTCCTTGAAAGCAAACGCGAACTCAGGGCATTCCACGGCCGCGTCGCCATTGGCATACTCATTGTCCAGGACCTGATCGCACTGGTGGTCATGAGCATCACCTCCGGTGAAGCGCCCTCCCCCTGGTCGCTGCTGGTCTTTGGCCTGCCACTCCTTCGCCCTCTGCTCTACCGGCTGCTCGATGCCAGTGGGCACGATGAACTGCTGGTCCTGCTGGGGCTCTTGCTGGCACTGGTCCTTGGCGGGACCGGGTTTGATGCGCTGGGACTGAGCTCAGAACTGGGGGCGCTGATCTTTGGCGCGATGCTGGCCAACCATCCCCGTGCCGTCGAGTTGTCGCGCTCGCTGTGGAGCGTCAAGGAAATGTTCCTGGTCGCGTTCTTCCTGCAAATCGGCATTGGTGGCCTGCCCGACCAGAATGCCCTGATATTCGCCCTGGTCGCCGCGCTGCTGCTGCCCCTCAAGGGCGCGCTGTTTTTTTTCCTGCTGCTGGCCTTCCGGCTGCGGGCCCGAAGCAGCTTCCTGACGGCACTCTCCCTGGGCAACTACAGCGAATTCGGACTGATTGTCGCCAGCGTGGCACTGCCGGAATGGCTGATTCCTCTGGCCATAGCCCTGTCCCTGTCGTTCGTGATTTCAGCACCGGTCAACCGTATTTCCCATACCCTGTACGAGCGCTACTCCCGGCGCCTGACTCCGTACGAGGGCCGTCGCCGCCACCCGGATGAACAACCCATTTCCCTCGGCGACACCCGCATTCTGGTCATGGGCATGGGACGCACAGGGTCCGCCGCCTACGACCGCCTGGCCGGAGAGGAAGCCAATATCATGGGCCTGGATTCCGATCCCGCCAAGGCCCGCATGCATCTCAAAGCCGGCCGTAACGTGGTGTTTGCCGATGCCGAGGACACCACTTTCTGGGCTGAGGTCAAGATGCCCAACCTGAAGGCCGTGGTGTTGGCCATGAGCGACATCGAGGGCAAGGTGATCGCCGCCCGCCAGCTCCGCCACAAGGGGTTCAACGGCTATATCATTGCTCACACCATGTTTGCCGACGAAGCGGCGTTGATCAAGGAAGCGGGCGCCAACGAGGCCTACCTGACCATGAACGAAACCGGCGTCGCCCTGGCCAGCCACATTGACGATTACATGAGCCGTAATCACCGCCCACACTGAGACCGCCCCACCCCCGGCGCACTCAGGCCTGCCGGTGTCAGCATGCTTTACAGTTTTGGTTGATTCCACCGGGAACAGATCAACAACTGTATCTTTTCTAACGGGGTTTGGCTTATGGCATATATCGTGCCTCAAACACTGAGTACCCGTTCGGGGGCAGCGTTACCTTCTGCTGCAACCACCTCCGCGTCGCTGAGTAGCAGTCCAGGCCGATAACGAGTATCAGACTGGAGACATATCATGGAGCACCGTAGAACGCTGCTTTGGATTTCACCCTCCCCCGATCCCGGGGTCACAGGGCTGGCACTGTCCAGCCACTGGGACATTCATCAGATCAATCTGCACCAGCCGCCCCGGGACCTCAGCAATGGAAACGGCGCCAGAGTGGGTGTTCTGGACCTCCACGGCTGCACGGATGAAGACTTCCCGTTACTGGAAGACTGGCTGAACACCCTGAATCCAACCACCTGGGTGGGGCTGACGGACAAACCACCGGCACAGGACCCAAATCTGAGCCATGTCATTGGCACCCATTGTGCCGATTACCACACCCTGCCCCTGGACCAGAACCGGCTCGACACCGTGCTCGGACATCTATGGGGTATGGCGCGATTGCGCTCGCAACTAGCTGGCGGTGAGCGGGCCACGCTGCAACACTGCGCCCTGAGCGGGCATTCCACCGCGATACGTCAGACCCGTTCCCTGCTGCAACGATTTGCCAGCACCCTGGAACCGGTGCTGATCTACGGCGCCAGTGGCACCGGCAAGGAAACCGCTGCACGGTATATCCATGACCACTCCCCCGTCAGCCACGGCCCCTTCATCTCTGTCAATTGCGCAGCCCTGCCTCCCTCTTTAACCCAGCGGGAGCTGTTCGGCGACGAGAACGGCACGCCAGACGGTGCCGCCGAAGCCCACATCGGGCGATTTGAAGCCGCCCATGGGGGCAGCCTGCTGCTGATGGGTATCAATGAATTACTGCCGGAGCAGCAATCCGCCCTGTTGCGGTTTCTTCAGGATGGGGCTCTTGACCAGGTGGGCAGCAAACGCCCACGCCAGATTCGAACCCGGATTATTGCCACCAGCTCCCAGCCCCTTGATGCCCTGGTGCAGAGTAATGAGTTCCGCAAGGATGTGTTTTACCGCCTGGGTGGACTGTCCGTTCGATTACCCGAACTGCGGGAGCGCCTGGAGGATCTTCCGGAACTGGTCGAGCACTTTTTCGCCTCCGCGGCGTCTCAGGGCAACCGGATCCACTGGCAACTCAATGAGGCCGCCATGCGAGCCCTGATGGCCCACAGCTGGCCCGGCAACATTCGCGAACTGGACAATCGCCTGCACCAGGCCATTCTGCTTGGTGAGGATCAGCGCCTGAGCCCACAAGATCTCGGATTCCAGGCGCAACAGGCCAATGCAAACGACGACCTAAGCCTGGATCATTTCCGCGCCCAGGCCGAACAGCAGGCCGTCCGCTGCAGCCTCGCCATGACCCACAACAACGTCTCGGCGGCGGCTCGCCTGCTCGACATTTCCCGGGTCTCGCTGTACCGCCTGATGGAGAAACACAAAAGCGCTATGGCGGCCACCGAAGACACCAGCAGCAAGCCCCGCAACAAAGGTCTTTAAACTGCGGCGCCCGCGGGTCGGGCGCCGCCCTCCTTGCGATCCCATCAGTCCGAACCGTTCGGCACGCTCACCCGAGACATGCGCCCGCCACTGCGGTAGCCTTGATGTCATTCCAGCCTGCGAGGAATTTCAATGAATGCGGCAAAACCAGCCAGGACGGTGGCGGCATCCGCCATCGACAACCACGTCTACAAAGTCTTTCCCAATGATCTGAACTCCCACGAGACCGTCTTCGGCGGCCTGATCATGGCCAAGTGCGATCGCCTTGCCCTGGTAGTAGCAGAACGCCACTCCGGCCATGTCTGTGTCACGGCTGCGGTGGACTCCATCCACTTCCGGGCGCCGGCCAAAGGGGGGGATACCCTGCTGTTCAATCTGTCGCTAAACCGGGCCTGGGGCTCTTCCATGGAGATCGGAGCCAAGGTATTGGCAGAGAACAGCTACACCGGCGAAACCCGCCATATCCTCTCGGCATTTTTCACCTTTGTCGCGCTGGACGAGGATCATCGCCCGGTGGAGGTGAACGAGGTTCTGCCGGAAACCGCAGAACAGCAGCAGCGTTATCGGGATGCCGAAGTCCGCCGGCAGGGACGGCTGGCCACGAGGGAGAAACTGGCGGCGGCCAAGCCATGACCGGAACGGGCGTTGCATGTGGGGATAGATTTCAAGAATCAGGATAGCCACGTCAGGAACAGCATTGAACTCGGCCCCGCGGCATTAAAAAAGGCGACCCGAAGGTCGCCTTTTTCGTCAACACACGGTGTCGGTCGAGATTAGATGTTCTCGAACTGACCCATGGTGTTGTCCTTACCACCAGCCTTCAGCGCGGCTTCGCCAGCGAAGAATTCTTTGTGGTCGTCACCGATGTTAGAACCAGCCATGTCCTGGTGCTTAACAGTGGCGATACCCTGACGGATTTCCTTACGCTGTACACCAGCAACGTAGGCCAGCATGCCTTCGTCGCCGAAGTAACCCTTGGCCAGGTTGTCGGTAGACAGGGCCGCAGTGTGGTAAGTCGGCAGAGTGATCAGGTGGTGGAAGATACCAGCTTCGCGAGACGCATCACGCTGGAAGTTCGCAGTCCACTCGTCGGCCAGAGTAGCCAGCTCAGTGCTGTCGTAGTCAGCGCTCATCAGCTTGTCGCGGTCGTAAGCGGAAACGTCCTTACCTTCGGCAGCCCAGGCATCGAATACCTGCTGACGGAAGTTCAGGGTCCAGTTGAAGGACGGGCTGTTGTTGTATACCAGCTTGGCGCTAGGAACAACTTCACGGATACGGTTAACCATACCAGCGATCTGGCCAACGTGAGGCTTCTCAGTCTCGATCCACAGCAGGTCAGCACCGTTCTGCAGGCTGGCGATACAGTCCATAACAACACGATCTTCGCCAGAGCCGGCTTTGAACTGGAACAGGCCAGAAGCCAGACGCTTCGGACGAACCAGCTTGCCGTTCTGCTTGATTACAACGTCGCCGTTAGCGATGTCGTCAGCGCTTTCGATCACGTCACCGTCGATGAAGCTGTTGTACTGGTCGCCCAGGTCACCCGGCTCGTTGGTTACAGCGATCTGCTTGGTCAGGCCAGCACCCAGGGAGTCAGTACGGGCAACGATAACACCGTCGTCCACACCCAGCTCCAGGAACGCCAGACGTACAGCGTTGATCTTGGCAAGGAAGTCAGCGTGAGGAACGGTTACTTTACCGTCCTGGTGGCCACACTGCTTCTCGTCAGAAACCTGGTTTTCGATCTGGATACAGCAAGCACCCGCTTCGATCATCTGCTTGGCCAGCAGGTAGGTCGCTTCGGCGTTACCGAAACCAGCGTCGATGTCAGCAATGATCGGCACGATGTGAGTTTCGTGGCCGTCGATGGCAGCTTCGATTTCCTTGGCCTTGGCAGCGTCACCGGCGTTTTCGGCAGCTTCCAGGTCACGGAACAGGTGGTTCAGTTCCCATGCGTCAGCCTGACGCAGGAAGGTGTACAGCTCGCCGATCAGGCTGGAGACAGAAGTCTTCTCGTGCATGGACTGGTCAGGCAGCGGACCGAACTGGGAACGCAGGGCAGCAACCATCCAGCCAGACAGGTACAGGTAACGACGCTTGGTGGTACCGAAGTGCTTCTTGATAGAGATCAGCTTCTGCTGACCGATGAAGCCGTGCCAGCAACCCAGAGACTGAGTGTACTGAGCGGTATCGGCGTCGTAGGCAGCCATATCTTCGCGCATGATCTTGGCGGTGTACTTGGCGATGTCCAGGCCAGTCTTGAACTGGTTCTGGGCGCGCATGCGAGCCGCGTGCTTCGGGTTAATGGCAGCCCAGGTCGGGTTTTGCTTGATCAATGATGCGAGTGCATCAACGTCGCTTGCGTATGGCATGATCTCAGTCCTGTCTTTAGAGGTTTGAGGTACTGCGTTGGGCATCCGTGCGTCACGGACACCGAGTCGGACGACGAGTCGGCCCGCTCAAAAAACAGTCAGGCCGCTGACGTTGGCGACTACTTTAGTGGCTTCGAACTTATAATTGAAATTTATATTATCTATTTCCGGCATTTTTTCCATGAATGGAGAAAATACGCCGTGATCTGATGAACCAACTCGCTGATTTTCTGACCATTCAGAGGCAGCACCCGGCCCCTGTTCAACCGACCATGGCCAGTACGACCAGCCGGTCCCCCGCCTGAAGGTCAAGCAATGTGCCTGCTGGTGGGTTGAGCTCGAGGCGACGGCCATTACCCTGCGCACGATGGTGAAACAGCCCCAGCACCATTTCCCCTCGCTCCGCGGCTGCCGCTTCACAATCCTGGAAACTGGCCGACGCGGTTAATCCATAGGCTTCCGGCGCGCGGAACTGGAACTCAGCCCCACCATGACCAAAGAGCTCGTCCAGAACCTGACGAAGCTCCCGCCGCAGGGCCACCTGGGCCAGCAGGTGACTGAGAATCATCGGGCTGATCAGAATTTCACTGCGACCCCCTCCGAGCAAGGCCTCATTATCAGGGTCACTCAGCTCCTGAATCACCTGGGGGCGCCGCGACTGAGTGGCCAGCAGGTCTTCCAGCAACAGAAACCCCATCATCGCCCGGGCATCGGCTTCCTCTTCTGTCGCCAGGCGGTCGTTACTCATCAGGATCACGCTGTCGTAGTCAGCCGGCTGCAGCCGCCGCAGCTCGCCGTCCACCAGGTAATCGGCCTCGATCTGACGCACCTTGACCCGTTCCAGAGCATCGGCCACTCCGGTCAGGGCCCCCTCCCGCCTGGCCAGCGGCACTACCGAGACCACATCAATATCAAAGTGACAGGCAGCGTATCGGTTGAACTCGGCGAGCATGACCGGCACTTTCCGACTCCAGCCTAGAATCAGGATGCGCCGGGACGTCGCTACAACCGCCCGAGCCGGAGGTGCGCTTGCGACGGACAGAGTGGACGCCGCCGCTGAGGAGGTATCTGTATCAGTATGCTCATAGCGTCGCGCCAACATCACCACCCGGTCACCCGCTTCAATCACCGTGTCAGCCGGGGCCAGTAGCCGGGTTTCCCAGCCGCTATCACGGCGGCGCATCAAGCCCAACACCCGGACACCAGACCGGCGGCCAGCCAGTTCGGCGAGCGTCAGGCCCGCAGCGGTTTCGCCACTCCGCAAGTAAAGCTGGTTGCCTTCACTGGCGGTGAGCAGTTCGGTATAGAGTTCCGAAATACCCGGATGCAATACCGTCTTGACGATCAGCCGGCTGATGGTGGCATCACCCGCCACCACTTCCACGGCACCGGGATAGGCTTTCTCAATCACTCGCTGCTTGCGGGGGTCGCGCAGTTCAGCCACCACAAACGGCAGCGATTGCTTGCGCTGACGGGCCTGGGCGGCAATTGATAATAATGCCTTGACCGTTTCCACATCCGAGGTCACCAGTCCGTCGGTCTCCTGGCGGGTGCCAGGAATGATCACCGCAGCGGCATCCAGACAGGCCACTCGTTCCAGCGCTTCCGGCTGAATCGCCAAGCCCGAACGGAGGATCACCTGGCGTGCCTTGCGGCCGATGTCGGGCTCATTGCTCAACTCCAGAGCCTGACGGGCAGACACTTCTTCTGCCAATACCACCAGGCGTAGGCGCCTGGCATCGTTCAATTCCAGAAAACGTCGGACTCGCGGCGATGCTTCCAGCAGTTCCGCCACCAGCGGCAAGGTCAGCGGAGTCCACCCCAGCACCACCACATGATTGCGCAGTGACACCGGGGTCAGGCCGCGCTCCAGATTGTTCATCAGCGCGATCAGCCAGCGGGTAAGGATGGCCACCAGCGCCCCCAGGAACACCACATAACCGAGCAGGGTCAGCAGGGTGGAGACGAAACGCTGCCAGTTGCCGGCATCATCCCCCAGGTATCCGGGATCGGTCAGCCGCAGAAAGGCCCACCAAACAGCCGCGCCAAGACTATCGAACGCGCCATCCACCGGCGCCACCAGCAGCCCGCCTGCCAGCGAGATCAGTCCAATCACCATGGCCACGATGACCAGCTGGAAAGCGGCTCCCCTGACGAACTGGCGTTCGACAAAGAACTTAAGGCGGTCAATGAATCGCAACGGCAACATAGATCGGTTCTCCGAATCCGGATTTACGGGCAAGCCGCAGGAAACAGCAGACACACCCAAACACCGGCAGGTTATCCGACAATACCCGTCTCGGCCATAGTCGCCATCAAAGCCAGATCAATACCGCCATGACCCGGCACCCGCAGGGTCGGGTTACCGGTAAATCGACGCCGCACCGGCCGGACGGGTCTTGAAGCGTTTATGCAGCCACAGGTACTGATCCGGGAAACGGCGAATGGCCTGTTCGATAAAGCCGTTCCAGATGCGGGCATCCTGCTCAGGGTCCAGACCAAACGACTCCTGAATCTCAGAGAACTCGACCCGGTAGTTACCATCGGGTGTCCGCAGATGGCTGACACAGATGACCGCGGCACCAGATTCCCGTGCAATATAGGTTGGCGTAGTAATGCAGCCGGTATCGACCCCGAAGAAAGGAACAAACAGCTCGGTCTTGCCACCGAAATCCTGATCACAGCCATACCAGACCTGACCACCCTCCCGAAGGAAGCCCATCATGTCTTTTAACTGACGTTTGTTGAACGGCTGGATACCAAAGTGGCGCCGGCGCCCGCGCTCAATCATCCGGTCAATGACCGGGTTGTTGTTGGGGCGATACATGTATCCCGGCTTAGTCAGTTGGCAGGCAATCAGCGGTAAGGCCAGGTCAAGAATGCTGTAATGAGCGCCAATCAGCAGCACCCCCCGGTTCTGGGCTATTGCCTCCTGCAGATGCTCAAGCCCGACCACCTCAGTCTTATGCTGTAGCGACTCGGTGTCTCGCCACCAGCAGTGAAGACTTTCAAAAATACCCAGACTGCAGGAAACAAAGGCGTCCTCCGCCAGTTGCTCACGCTCGTCGGGGGTCAGTTCGGGAAAGCAGGCCGCCAGGTTTGCCGACACGGCTCGTGCCCGTGATTTCAGTTTGCGATGCAGCAACCGGCCCAGGCGAGCCGCCAGCGAACGCTTGCGCGCCATGGGCAACAGGGACAACAGATAGAGGACAAAAACAATGCCCCAGGAGGGCCAGAACGCCGGGTGCCACAGCGATCGGGACGCCATACGATTACGTTTGCTCACGACAGGAGAACCTATAAATGCAGAGTGTGTGCCGCCAGGGCTCACAATGGTTACCTGTCGGAGGGGCGCAGAGCGTGACACAATAGGTTCAGTTTTTCAGTAAACTCCTGTAACTCACCCGGCAGTCGCTTCCGGAGAATCTGATGACGAAACCCGGTCATTACCTGCTGTGCTCAGTACTGCTTGCCGTCGCGGGCTGTTCCAGCCTCGACGCCATCCACCGTGAAGGCGCTCGCCACGACGCCTCTCGCCCGCTGCAAACCCTGTATGAGACCCGCATCATTGAGGCTGCCACCGGCACGCCACAAACACTGCCAGCCTTGGCCGAAACCCTGGTTGAGGCCGATGTGGTGGTGATTGGCGAATACCACGGCCACCCGGGCGCGCACCTGTTACAGTCACAAATTCAGCAAGCCCTTTACCAACGGCGCCCAGATCAGATCCTCACGCTGGAGCAGTTCGCCATCGACCGGCAGCCCGCACTGGATCGCTACCTGGCCGGAGAAACCGGGGAGCGGGAAATGATCGAGGAGGCCGCAGCCTGGGCAAATTACCAGGCGTCCTATCGGCCATTGGTGGAGTTTGCCATTGCCAACGACCTTCCGGTCATCGCCACCAACGCTCCCCGCGAGGTGGTTCGCTGTGTTGGCCGTCAGGGCACAGGCTATCTGGATACCCTGACCCCGGACGTTCGCGCCACCCTGCCGGAACCGCCATTCCCCGGCTCCACGGCCTATCGGGACAAATTCCTCGCCACCATGGCCGGTGGCAGCCACGGTAGCCGCGACCAAAGCCGGCTGATGAACAGCTACCAGGCCCAGCTGCTGCGCGACTACACCATGGCCAGCCGCATCCTTGTCGCCCTCGAACAGCATCCCGGGGCCCAGATTCTCCATCTCACCGGCACGTTTCACAGTGAAGACCACCTTGGGACCGTTCAAGCCATACAGCAACAGGCGCCGGATCTCGACGTCGTTGTGCTGTCGCCCATTTTCAGCGACAGCGAAGGTGCCTTTCCCGACCTTGCCGGACAGCGCGACAGGGGTGATTTTCTCTACCTGCTGTCCCCTTTGCCGGTTCAGTTCAGGGATGCCCAGCGGCAACTCCGTGACCTGCAGCGGCGCTTTGCCGACGCCCCCCCAATCGACTGTCAGCCGGAGCCCTGAGCCTATCGGGCAAATCACCATGCCCAATGGGACAACCGTTGTTCGTCCCCGCCCGGATTCGCCGCCCGACCAGCGCTCGCCAGCCCGCTACCGGCAAGGGCTGGCAGACCATGACCACCCGCCAGTCCCCTGATCTTGGCCGCGCTTACGCGGCGCCTCCCGCCTGACGGCCAATCCCCCTCCCTGAAGAGCCCCGTACCTTAGGATTCATAAACCCCAGCCACATCCGCTGGCACCCGGTCCATCAAGCGGTACGGTGCCAAGCTGAACCCGATAACAAGAGGTTGACCTCATGAGCCAACAACACTTTGACGTTCTGATCGTTGGTGCCGGCATTTCCGGCATCGGTATGGCCTGCCACCTGACCCGTGAATGTCCCAACAAACGCTACGCCATTCTGGAGCGTCGTGAAGCCATCGGCGGCACCTGGGACCTGTTCCGTTACCCGGGCATTCGTTCCGATTCCGACATGTACACCTTCGGATACAACTTCCGCCCCTGGACCGGCGGCAAAGTGTTGGCTGATGGCCCCTCAATTAAGAAGTATGTGGTCGAAACCGCCGAGCAGTTCGGCGTCACCGACAACATTCGTTTCGGGCGCAAGGTCACCAACACCAACTGGTCCAGCGCTGACAAGTGCTGGACCGTGGACGTTGAGTGTGAAAAGACCGGTGACAAAGAAACCTACACCGCCAACTTCGTGGTGGGCTGTACCGGCTACTACAACTACGATGCCGGCTTCAAACCGGACTTCCCGGGCGAGGCCGACTTCAAGGGTCAGGTTATCCATCCCCAGCACTGGCCGGAGAACCTTGATTACAGCGGCAAGAAAGTGGTCGTGATCGGTTCCGGTGCCACTGCCATCACTCTGGTTCCGACCCTGACCGACAAAGCCGAGCATGTCACCATGCTGCAGCGGTCGCCGACCTACCTGATGCCGCTGCCCTCCATTGACCCCGTGTCAGTGGCCATGCAAAAGGTGCTGCCGGACAAACTGGCCTATCGCCTGACCCGGGCTCGCAACATCACCCTGGCACGGACCATTTTCGAGCGTGCCCGCAAGAACCCGAAAGCGGTTCGTCGCCTGCTGCTGGGCATCATTCGCAGCCAGTTGTCCGGCAAGGCCGACATGCGCCATTTCTCTCCCAGCTACAACCCGTGGGACCAGCGCCTATGCGTGGTGGCTGACGGCGACCTGTTCAAGGCCATCAAGGCGGGCAAGGCCTCCATGGCCACCGACCACATCGAACGCTTTACTGAGAACGGCATCCGGCTGAAGTCCGGTCAGGAACTGGAAGCGGACATCATCATCACCGCCACTGGCCTGGACGTGCAGATCATGGGCGGCATGGAGATCAAGGTCGATAACCAGCCGCTCAAGGTCAGCGATACCATGCTGTACAAGAATGTGCTGGTGGAAGGCCTCCCCAATGCCGCCATGATTGTTGGCTACACCAATATTTCCTGGACTCTGAAGGCCGATATTGCCAGCGAATATGTCTGCCGCCTGCTCAACCATATGGATCGCAAGGGGCACAAGGTCTGTGTGACCCGGGATGTTGAGAACAGCCGTACCGAAGACACCATTCTCGGCTCCCTCGAGGCTGGCTACATCAAGCGTGCTGCCGACCGCCTGCCTCGCCAGGGCAGTCACGGCCCCTGGAAGGCGTCCCAGAACTACCTGGAAGACGTCAAGACGCTGCGATTCGACCCGATCGAAGACGGCCACATCGAATTCGATGGCCGCAGAAGCAAAGCTCAGTCCAGCCGCAGCCGCAGCTTCATCGCACCACTGCGTTCGGCCCTGTTCGGCGCCTGATCCTGCCTGGCCCGGCTGATGGACATCACGCCGGGCTTTTTTCACCCCCATCCAGAATCCGCTGAAACACCTCCCGATCGGCTTCACTGAACAGTACAAAACGCACCCGTCTCAGGCTCGTCAGTTCGGCGGCGCAGCCCCATACGGCGGCGAGGGCAACCTCCGCAGCTTCCGCCAGCGGGTAACCGAATACCCCCGTGGAAATGGCCGGAAAGGCAACCGACACCAAGCCATGGCGATCCGCCAGCCGCAACGCATTGCGGTAGCAAGCTGCCAGCAGTTGAGCCGAGGGCTCATCAACACCGTACACCGGGCCCAGACAATGAATCACATGGCGATTGGGTAAACCGAACGCATCAGAGATCACCGCTTCACCGGGGTGGATCGGCGCCAGTGGCCGACAAGCCTGCGCCAGCTCCGGCCCAGCCGCCCGATGAATAGCGCCTGCTACGCCAGCTCCGGATAGCAACTGGGCATTGGCCGCATTCACCACCGCATCGATATCAGGTTGGCGAGCAATATCACCGCGTACGCATTCAATGGTCAGTATAGCCATGAGGATCTCCTGAGGATGTTGACCAACCTGCCAACCAGCATGGCACATAATGGCCGACGGCCGCGGCAGCCATCATGGATGATGACTTGACGGTCACCGGTATCTGGGCAATGTTGACCTTTTCCCACCACCGAAAGGACTCACTATGAAAACCCTTCCCACGCTGATTGTTGCCGTTGCGGTCATCTTCTCCTCCAGCCTGATCATGGAGGGTCTGATGGCTCTGCGCACCAGCGACCGGTTTGTGACCGTCAAGGGCGTGGCTGAGCAGGAGGTTAAGGCTGATCTGGCCCTTTGGCCGCTGCGATTTGTGGCCACCGGTGACACCCTGCAGCAAGCCCAGGATGATGCCCGCGCCAGCCGCGACGCCATCATGGCCTTCCTACAACTTCAGGCCATTGCCAGTGAGGCGGTGGAACTGCAACGCCTGGACGTGACCGACACCCGCGCCAACCCCTATCAGAACCAGGGCGGCGCTCAGCGCTTTATCATCAGTCAGACGCTGATGGTTCGCAGCGGCGATATCACCCGTGTCCAGCAGGCGGCTCAGGGAGTGAGTGAACTGGTGGACTCTGGCGTCGTGCTGTCAGCGGACTATGGCAACAGTGGTCCCACCTACCTGTTCAGCCGTCTTAACGAGATCAAACCGGACATGATTGCCCGGGCCACCGCTGCCGCCCGGGAAGCGGCCAGCCAGTTTGCCCAGGATGCGAACACCACCCTCGGCGGCATTCGCCGGGCCAATCAGGGCGTATTCCAGATTCTGCCAAGGGATCAGGCCCCCGGAATCAGCGAAGGACAGCAAGCCGTCAAAACCGTCCGGGTGGTTACTACCGTCGAGTATTACCTGGAGTAGCCCCCCAGGCCTCAGCGCGCCGGGGTGACTCGGTCCGCGGGATCCGCTTCGTGACGCCAGAGCCACTGCTCCAGGGCCGTCAAGAACTGAGCATAGTCATCCCGAATACGCCGCCACATGGGCTCCAGGTCACCACGACCGGCCTTTACTCCCTGCTCAAGTTCCAGCGACAGCCTGGTCACCGGAGTGTCTCCCAGACTACCAATCAGGCCGCGCAGGGAGTGCAGGGCGGCCGCGGCCTTACCACTGTCCCCTGCCTGCCAATCCGCATAGGACTGCTCCAGAGGCGCCTGCCCCCGATCCCGAATATTACGGGCGATCGCCAGCACCGCATCGCGGGCACCCGCCTGACTCGCGGTGGCCAGCAACAGGCGCTCAAGGTTACCCAGCAGGCCACCCCCCTCACTTGCAGCAGCTGTCGCTGCCAGACCCTGCCCCTTGTGGCCGAGGTGACGGACCAGGGTGCTGATCAGATCTTCCCGCACCACAGGCTTAGCCACAAAGTCGGTCATACCCGCCCGCTGGCAGTTAGCCCGCTCACTCGCCAGAACACCGGCACTCATGGCTAACACCGGCAGGTTCAGCCCCAACCGGTCACGAATCAGGCGGGTCGCCGTCAACCCATCCATCACCGGCATCTGTACGTCCATCAACACGGCGTCGAAGCGGGTGGGCTGTTCCTGCAGGGCATCCAGGGCCTGCTGGCCATCAGCCACCGTAATGACGTCTGCGCCGGCCTGCTGCAAAAAATGTGAGGCAACAATCTGGTTCAGCTCATTATCCTCAACCAGCAGCAGGCAGGCACCTTGCAGATCCGCACCTTCCGGCTGCTCAACCACAGGTTCCGGGGCCGCCACCTCCGTATCCACGGCCAGCAACGCCCGCAACTTATCGAGCAGACGCCGGCGCGTCACCGGTTTGACCAACACCCCGGCAATCAGCGGGGACATTATTCCGAACTCCTGGGGAACCTCATCGTGGGGCGTAACCAGACACAACACCACCAAATCGGGGTTGGCGATGGCTGCTTTCAGTTGTGCAAACAGTTCAACCCGGTCGGGGGCATCAGGGAGCCGGTCAATCAGCAGGATGTCATAGCCAGGCGCCCGTCTGGCCTTGGCCAGGGCTTCGGCCGGATCGCCGGTGCTGTCAATCGCCAGGTTCGGCAAGCTGAACGTACGAGCCATACAGTCACGGCAGGTCTCGCTGGCATCCAGCATCAACACCCGCCGCCCCGAGAGCGTCTCCGGCAGTGCCTCCGCCAGCGCACCCGGCGCCAGCGTAAAAGGCACCGTCAGGGTAAAGCAACTGCCCTGCTCCGGCGTGCTCTCAACCTGGATACCGCCCCCCATCAATGACGCCAACCGGCTGGAAATCGCCAGCCCCAGACCGGTGCCGCCAAACCGCCGGGTCGTCGACGTATCGGCCTGGGTAAAGGCACTGAACAGGTGCCGCTGGTGATCTGCATTCATACCGATACCGGTATCCCGGACGCGGCAACGGAGGGTGACCTGGCCTTCTCCGCGAGCGGCAACCTCAATCAATAATGCAACTTCGCCGCGCTCCGTGAACTTGAGGGCATTGGACAACAGGTTGAGTAGCACCTGACGCACCCGAAGCTCATCCCCCACCACCCATCTGGGCACATCGGCAGCCACCCCAATCACGGGCTGCAAGGCCTTTTTGCCTGCCCCGATCATCATCACAGTGGCCAGTTCCTCAACCAACCCATCCAGATCAAACGGTTCTGCTTCGATATCCAGTCGCCCCGCCTCGATCTTTGAAAAATCGAGGATGTCATTGATGATCTCGGTGAGCGTCTGGCCGGCCGTCTGAATCATCTCGACATAGCGTCGTTGATCACCGTTCATCGGGGTCTTGGCGAGAATCTGCGACATCCCGAGCACCGCGTTCATCGGTGTACGGATCTCATGGCTCATGTTGGCCACGAAGTCACTTTTTGCCCGATTGGCTTCTTCAGCCGCTTCCCGGGCCTGTTGCAGCCGCTCCTCCGCCAGTCGCTGGTCCGTAACGTCGCGCAGTATGACCCCAACGAAATCCTCGTTTTCACTGCGCCAGTGGGACATCGAATACTCGACCGGAAACTCGTGCCCGGACGGATCGATACACTCGGCCTGGATGTGTTCAATCCGGTTAGCGGGCGCCGTCCTGGCCATAAGATGGCCAACAGCCGCCGTGACTTCAGCACGGCGGCCAGGTACGAACAACTGTGCCACCGCCATGCCCACTAGATCCGCTTCCGACCGGCGAAAACATTCACTGGCCGCCGGGTTGGCCGAGGCGATGCGCCCGTCACCGTCGACAATGAAAATGGCTTCGTTGGCATGATCCGCCAGCGCAGAGAATTTCTGTTCAGACCGAGTCAATGCGGAGGTCAGCCCTTCGGCCAGCATCAGCGCCCGTGACCGCGTAAACACTAGCGCCCGTACCACCGAAAACAGCAGGAAGCTGATCACCACACCGCAGATCAAGATGATCTGCGCTTTTTGCAGGTCCAGGGAATCCATGAAAGCCGGCCGCGAGGTCACCCGGATGGTCCAGCTACGATCAATGATCTCGACCGGCACCGTCGAGATAAAAGGATCGGCCATTAACGGGTCACTAACAACCTCGCCGGGCGACTGGTAGAGCAGGTCCTCAAGCCGCTCGGATTCTCCATCGAACACTTCAATCGATACCCCGGTAAACTGTTGTTTGAGGATGCCGGTCATCAGGTCGTCCATTCGGAATGGGCTATACACCACCCCCTCCATCTGTGCCCTGCGCTCTGCCACCGTCGCCGGTACGGTGCCATTCCGGTAAAGCGGCAGGTACATGAGAAAGCCTGCCTGCACCCCGACATTGACTTCCTGAACCAGCGTGATCCTCGCGGATACCGAGGTTGCGCCGCTGTCGCGGGCGGTGGCGATGGCCTGGCGCCGTCGTTCCTCTGAGAACATGTCGTAGCCATGGGCACGCTGGTTCCGCCAATCAAAGGGCTCCAGATAAGCGATTGACACGTAGACGTCCCGAGTTCCGTCCGGCTTTACGTCAAAATCGGGAAAACCACCGTGACGTACCGACGATACGAAGTCCTGTTTCTTTTGCTCACTGTCGAGGTAACGGGCAAAGCCCACCCCCTGTATGCCGGGATAATTCTCTGTCAGCGCCAGGTCAGCAACAAAACGCGCCCATTCCGAACGGGACACCTGCTCCGAGGCGTTGAACAAACCCACCCCTCCGCGCAGGACCTGCTGATAGTCCAGCATGCGATCGGCAACCCGCTCACGGATGGTGCTGGCGAGGTATTCAAATTGTTCCGCGCCCTTCTCCTGAACCGTGTCCATGGCCTGGCGCCACAACAAGGTGGTGGTACCCAGGGCAAACAGCAACACCGCCCAGGGCAGCAGAATTTCCCGCCGGCGCGCCGAAGCCTGCTGCCGCTGCTCTTTAAGGTCCGCCGCCAGTACCAGACCGGCGCAGACCCACAGCACGACAAAGGCATCGAGGGCCAGCAGCGAATCGTTGATGCTGCTATAAACAAACGGCCCCTGGCCGCCAATGGTGGTGTAGATTGCCAGACTCGAGACCGCAGCCGCACACAGCGTGACCCCATGCAGGCCGAATCGGTAGGCTGCACAAGCTAACGCGGGTACCAGCAGGAACGTCAACAGGCGGGTGTCGACCGCATTGGTCAGGGATTCCAGGAAGATCAGGTCGCACACCAGCGCAACGGCCAGGGCCAACATCCCGGCGTGCAGCACCGACCGCATTCGCCAGCGCGGTAGCTCACGCCAGACCAGGATAAGCGGCGTTAGCACCAGCATACCGACGCAATCCCCCAGCCACCAGGCGGCCAATATCTCATCCGCCACCGGCCAGGGGCCAAAGCCCAAACCCACGAGCGTGGCGGTACCGACCAGCGCACTGATGCTGCAGGCCAGCGCCACAATCAACAGGTACCGGAAGACCACGGCTACCGAGCCGAAGCTCAGCGCAGGCCCCAAGGTACGTCGAATGAAGTGCGCGGCGACCCAGGCCTCGAGGGTGTTTCCAACAGCAATCACAGCCGAAGCTCCACCGTGCAGCATCCAGCTGTCCGCGGAGATGCCAAAGCTGGCCACGTTGACCAGCAGGGCACCAACAGTGATCGCGGGCCAGAACCGCGGCCCCGCCAGCAACAAGGCCGCCAGGGCAATGCCTGACGGAGGCCAGACTGGCGAAACATTGGTGGTTTCAAAGGCCAGCGATAACCCGAAATGGCCGGCAACAAAATACACCAGGATAATGCCTGCGGCCGTGAGCAGCCCCTTGCTACGTGTCATCGTGTGTCCTTCCTGCATCTTCAGGTCGCTGCCATACCTACGCCCCGCCCTCCAGGGCCAACCGAATCCAAGGGCCCGTTACTGGGTCTGGACCATGTCATCCGTCACCTGGTAGTGACCCGACAGCCACCCCAGCACTTCCTGGGCACCAGGGTGGTCATAACGTCGGTAGATCTCTTTGAGTTGCTCAACCCTGGCGGCGGATAATCGGGATAATCCGCCATCTTCAAGCGTCAGAATATCCCGCTGCAACTGCGCTGCCAGCGGCTCTCCCAAGGTGAGTCGGGCCGCGTCAAGAAACGCCTGGCCATACTGGTAACGTTCGCCCTCCCGGTAACTCTCAATCAGTGTCAGCGCGGGAATCCGGGTCAGGGTCGGCTGCAAAGCAGGATTGATTCCATGTCCGGCCAGGTGGTGAGCATTGCTGGCGGGCCGGCCCGTGAAGGCTCGGAGGTGCAGGTGACGGGACATCCGGTCGCCGTCATTGACCGGGTAGTTATCCCACAGGAACGGTTGCCGTTCCAGCTGCCCGGCGACCCGCGCCAAATGCCCAGGTGAGATTTCCCGGGAGCACACTTCCTCCCCGGTCCAGAACACCTCCACGCCAGGATCCAGTGCCCGACCCAGGTCTTCAAGATAGTTGTCCGGACGCTGGCCAAACACCCGGTCCAGGACACCATCGTCAGAATAGTAGCTGGGGCAGACAAACAGGCGGCTGGCCCGGGTTCGGGCCTTCACCCAGTGGACTATGTCCGCCTGTGTACGCGCCAGGTCCGGGGTGTCGCTTTTCATGTCATCAAACAGGATCGCCAGGTCGTCGATGCCGAGCCCATCAAGAAAGGCAAGCTTGTCCGTCAACGCTGAGCGGGCCGCATCATCGAAGTGATTGAAGACCTCAAACGGGCTCAGGCCAATACCAAAACGCACCCCCAGACTGCGGCAGAACGCCGCAAAGCTGGCCAGTCTCGCCGCCTCTTCCGGCGGGTGGGGCAGCTGCCAGCAGCGCCGCAGATAGCGGTCCGCCTTGGGCGCGTACAGGTAGAAACGGTAGCCCCGGGGGGCCAGAGCTTCCACCAGCTGTTCACGTTCATGCCAGTGCCAGAGCGGCCCATAGAAGCCTTCGATAATGCCAAGTTCGGGTAACATCGTGTCCGCCATCGTTGTTCAGCTGTCTTCAGGCCCCACCCACATGAAGGGGTTGTGGGCCAGTTCCCAGAGGTGACCGTCAGGGTCGGCAAAGTAACCCGAGTAGCCACCCCAGAACACTTTCTGCGGCTTCTTGACCTCGGTGGCACCGGCGGCTACGGCTTCCGCCATCAGCTGATCGACCGCTGCCTCCGATGCCAGATTGTGGGAAATGGTCACGGCCCGGAATCCCTGCCCCTGCGCCGGCACCCCAGCGTCCTCGGCCAGGGCCTCGCGACCGTAAAGGCCAAGCCAGGTGCCATTAAGCGGAAAAAACGCCACCGACGGCGGGGATTCCAGCTGAGACAGCCCCAGCCCGTCCCGGTAGAAGCGTATGGAGCGATCCAGGTCTTCGACCCCCAGGGTAATCATGCTCATACGTGGTTTCATCGCCTGCTCCTTTTTCTCAAGACCGTCCTTTCCTACCTATCCCATGACCGGCGGACACACTACCAGGGCAGCGTGTCGCCATTGCTGTGCCAGAAGGCACCGGAATGGTCCAGGTCAAGCTCAGCAATACGCTGGGCCAAGCCTTCGGCGGCTTGGTCCGGCGTGATCAGACCACCGAAGTTTACCATCCGCGTCTTGACGTAACCGGGATGCAACTGGATAACCGCAATGCCTCGCGGTTTCAGGTCCACCGCCAGAGATTTGCCAAAGGCGTTGAGAGCCGCCTTGGAAGCGCGATAGCCATAACGCCCGCCGGAATCGTTGTCGGCAATGGACCCCATGCGGCTGGTGATATTGGCCACCTTGCTGCCGGTACTGAGATTCGCCAGTAATGCCTCGGTTACCCGCAACGGTGCATAGGCGTTGATTTCCATCTGCTGGCGAATGGAGTCGAAGTCGATCTGGCCAAGCTGTTCATCCTGCAGCAGACCGGCGTTATTGATCAGCAGATCCAGCGGGGTATCGTCCAGTGCCTCAACCAGCCGGCCAACCTCATCGTCCCGGGTAACATCGATGCCCTCGATCACCCTGGCGGCCACCTCCGTCAGTTCATCAGAACCCTGCCGGCAGACGCCAATCACCTGCCAGCCCTCACCCGCGTAATGTCTCGCCAGCGCCAACCCCACCCCCCGGTTTGCCCCGGTGATCAGTACAGTTTTCATCTGTGTCTCCTGTTCAGAAAGGTCGCTGCCGCCATGCTACCTCATTTCAGCGCGCGTCGTTCCGGTTGTACCGGTAACCGGGGTCTACGACTTATGACTAACTACCCCTGACCGCATCATCTACCATAATAGAAGATCGAATCCGCATTAGACGGATACGTCGGGACTGGAGCCGCTCCGGACCCATTGCTGTCACATCAAACAATCACAATAACGACACATAGGATCGATGAACCATGAAATTACGTTCTGTGTTCTCTGCCCTGACCCTCACCCTGGCCACCGTCTTCACCTCCAGCCAGGCGGTTGCAGAAGAAACCTTTACCCTGCGCCTGGCCGAAACCTGGGGGCCCAATTTCCCGATCTTTGGTGACACGACCAAGAGCATGGCGCGTATGGCCGAGGAAATGTCCAACGGCCGCCTGCAGATTCGAATTGACTCCTCTAACCGTCACAAAGCCCCCTTTGGCATTTTCGATATGGTCAAAGCCGGTCAGTACGACATGGGCCATTCGGCGTCCTACTACTGGAAAGGCAAAGTGCCCAACACGCTGTTCTTCACCAGCATGCCTTTCGGCATGACCGCTCAGGAACAGTACGCCTGGTTCTATTACGGCGATGGCATGGACCTGATGCAGGAAGTCTATGAACCGCACAACATGCTCTCCTTCCCCGGCGGCAACACCGGCATCCAGATGGGCGGCTGGTTCAACAAGGAAATCAATTCCCTGGACGATCTTCAGGGCCTCAAAATGCGCATCCCCGGATTCGCCGGCGAAGTCTTTGCCGAGGTTGGCGTCAACCCGACCAACATTGCCCCGGGTGAGCTGTACACCGCACTTGAGCGTGGCACCATTGATGCCGTTGAGTGGGTCGGACCGGCGCTGGACCTGCGCCTTGGTTTCCAGCAGATCGCCGATTACTACTACACCGGCTGGCACGAACCGGCCACTGAACTGCAGTTCCTGATCAACAAGGACAGCTGGGAAAAACTGCCGGCTGATCTTCAGCAAATCCTGCAAATTGCCATGCGGACCGCCTCGTACGACATGCTGATCATGAGCATGCACGAAAACGCCAACGCCTGGGCGTCGATCCAGTCGGATTTCCCGGATCTTCAGGTGCGCACCTTCCCGGATGACGTCATCCAGGCCATGTACGACGCCAACAGCAAACTCCTGCAGGAAGCCGCCGAGCGTGACGACCTGGCCCGACGTATTGTCGATTCCCAGGCGGAATACCTGAGTAACGCCCGAGCCTACACCAACATTTCTGATCGCGCCTACCTCAACACCATGGCTGAGCTGGAGTAAACTGAGCGCCATCTACACCGGGGCTGCTCCTTGAGTTGCCCCGGTTTTGTCGTTTCATAAAGCTCAAACAAAGGCCGGGCTCCTGCACCGGCGAGAGGTAACACCATGCGCTGGATTGTGAAACTGGATAACGGGCTCGCCCGGATATCCAGAGCCTGCGGCTGGGTGGCCTGTGTGGCCATGATACTCATGCTGTTCAATGTGTTTTACGACGTCATCACCCGCTACATTTTCAACGACGTGTCCATCGGCATGCAGGAATTGGAGTGGCACCTTTACTCCATGGTGTTCCTGCTGGGCATTCCCTACGCCCTGCAGACCGACGGCCACGTCCGGGTCGATGTGTTCTACGCCAGTCGCAGCAACGCCTTCAAGGCCTGGGTTAACCTCATTGGTGCTGCGGCATTTGTCATTCCATTCGCCATCCTGATTGGCACCTACGGTTACAGCTTCGCGGTGGAATCCTACAACCTGAATGAAAGTAGCGGCGACCCTGGCGGCCTGCCCTATCGCTGGATCATCAAGGCCGTGATTCCACTGTCGGCCCTGTTTATCGCTACCAGCGGCCTGGGCATGGTCACCTACGCCCTGCGGGTGCTGAAAGGTGAACAGAGCTACGATGTCGAACACAGCGGAGGGGGACTGGCATGATCGGTATTATCATGTTCGGCGTCTGCCTGCTCATGCTGCTCTGGGGCTTTCCCGTCGCCTTTACGTTCGGCGGTGTTGCCCTGGTCTTCGGACTGATTTCCCAGGGCCCGGAACTGTTTGCCTTCATGCCATTCCGCATCATGAGTGTGATGCAGAATACGGTAATGATGGCCATTCCCCTGTTCATCTTCATGGGGGTGGTGCTGCAACGCACCAAGCTGGCCGAGCAACTGCTGACCTCCATGGGCCGGCTGTTTGGTGGTCTGCCCGGAGGTCTGGCTATTTCCACCATTCTGGTTGGTGCGCTGCTGGCGGCCTCGACCGGCGTCGTCGGCGCCAGCGTGGTCGCCATGGGCCTGATCTCACTACCGGTGATGCTGGCCCACAACTACGACAAGCGGCTGAGCTGCGGCACCATCTGTGCATCGGGAACCCTGGGCCAGATCGTGCCGCCTTCCATCATCCTGATCATCCTCGGCGATGTGCTCGGGCTACCGGTCGGCGACCTGTTCAAGGCCGCGGTGATTCCAGGGCTGGTGCTGGTCGGCCTCTACATTGTCTACATTCTGGTTCTGACCCGATTCAAGCCCCAGACCGCACCGGCCATGCCGGATGACTCCGGACTGAGCCGCAAGCAGGAAATTGTCAGCGCTCTGTTTGCCATCATCCCGCCCCTGGCACTGATCGTCATCGTGCTCGGGTCCATCTTTACCGGGATCGCCACTCCCACCGAATCGTCCGCCCTCGGCGGCGTCGGTGCGCTGGTACTGGCCATCGCCTACCGGCAGTTCTCCTTCAAGATGATCTGGGAAGCGGCCCATGACACGGTCAAGGTGACCGCGATGGTGTTTGCCATCCTGATCGGTGCTACCGCCTTCTCCATGGTCTTCAGCTACAGTGGTGGTGATTATCTGCTGGAAGAGTGGATCATGCAGCTGCCGGGCGAGAAGTGGGGCTTCCTGATTCTGGCCATGGTCGTGATCCTGGTGCTCGGGTTCTTTATCGACTTTGTGGAAATTTCCTTCATCGTCGTGCCTATCCTGGCGCCCATTGCCGAGTCCCTTGGCATCAACATGCTCTGGTTCGCGATACTCATCGCCATGAACCTGCAAACCAGCTTCCTGACGCCACCGTTCGGATTCAGCCTGTTTTACCTCAAGGGGGTGTCACCGCCGTCGGTCACCACCATGGATATCTACAAGGGCGTACTGCCCTTCATCGTACTGCAGGCCCTGGTGCTGCTGGCGATATTTATCTTCCCGGAATGGTTCGGGATGAGTGCCTCAAGTGGTTATTCGGGCTACTGAGCCCGATCTGCACCACCTCCGCACGTCCCCAGCAACCCCGGCCAGCTCGCCGGGGTTGCTACTTACTACGGCCAACATGACAAAACCTGATCATTTTCTATACTGGACACAGAACTAGCGACTCTCAGCCCGCTGTCGAGACTCCTTACCCGCCGCACCTGCGTGCGTGGTTGCGAACGGACCAGCACCCAAGGGAGGTCAGCACCCATGAGTTCGAGTACCGCCAAAAAGCTCCGTCCACAGAGCAGGCACCCCGACGAGTATGCCCATACTCTGTCGCTAGCGGAGACCGGTCAGCCGGTGGATCGCGACCCCCATAGCTACGAGCGCTGGCTCATTACCAAACTGCTGCGGATGAGCGGTTCCCCCCCCATCGCGTTCCGGCTGTGGAACGACGACGTGGTCACTCCGGATACCGGCTACCCCAAATACACCGTCTCGGTCAAAGACCCGAAAGCCTTGTTCTCACTGGTGACCAACCCCAACCTGGCGTTCGGCGACCTCTACAGCGCCGGTCGCCTGGAGGTAGACAACGACCTGCCCGCACTGATGGCGGACCTCTACCGTTCGATCCATCGCGCCCGGGAAGACTGGCCCAAGTGGCTGGAGGCCTTGTGGCGCAATCACCCGCCACGCTCAACCAGTCTGGAGGACGCCCGGGACAACATCCATCACCATTACGATCTGGGCAACAACTTCTACAGGCTCTGGCTTGATCGGGCGGAAATGCAGTACACCTGCGCCTACTACGAACGCCCGGACCTGACACTGGAACAGGCCCAGTTGGCGAAGCTCGAACACGTCTGCCGCAAGTTGCGACTCAGACCGGGGCAGACCGTGGTCGAGGCAGGCTGCGGTTGGGGCGGGCTGGCCCGCTACATGGCCCGCCATCATGGCGTCAGGGTCATGGCCTACAACATCTCCAGGGAACAGATTGTCTACGCCCGCGCCGAAGCCCGCCGTCAGGGGCTGGAGGACCGCATCGAATACATTGAGGATGACTATCGCAACATTTCCGGCCAATTCGATGCCTTTGTCTCCATCGGCATGCTTGAGCACGTTGGCAAGGACCACTATCCACAACTGGCGGAACTGATCCAGCGCTGCCTCAAGCCCCATGGCCTGGCCCTGTTGCACAGCATTGGCCGTAACCGCCCCATGCTGATGAACGCCTGGATCGAGAAACGGATCTTTCCCGGCGCCTACCCGCCGAGCATCGGCGAGTTCCTGTCCATCTGCGAGTCCGGCCACTTCTCGGTGCTGGATGTGGAAAACCTGCGCCTGCATTACGCCCAGACCCTGACGCATTGGCTTGAACGCTTCGAGCAGCATCGCGTCGATATCAGCGCCATGTATGACGAACGCTTCACCCGAGCCTGGCGCCTGTATCTGGCGGGCTCCATTGCCGCCTTTGACGTGGGTTCGCTGCAATTGTTCCAGGTGTTGTTTACCCACGCCGATAACCACCAGCTGCCGCAGAGCCGCTGCGACATCTACCAGTCACCGGCAGCGCCGGAGGATTACTGAGATGGACAACTACGACCTGATTATTGTGGGCGGCGGGCCGGCCGGATCTACCCTGGCCTGGGCCCTGAGAGACAGCGGCAAACGTATCCTGCTGATCGACAAGCAGGCGTTCCCCAGGGACAAGACCTGTGCTGGCTGGGTAACCCCGGCGGTGATGGACAGTCTCCAGATCGACCCGCTGAAGTATGGCCAGGCTCACACCCTTCAGCCCATCCGTCGCTTTCGCATCGGCATGATGGGCCACCCGGCGGTGGAAAACGACCATGGTGAGGTGGTCAGCTACGGCATTCGCCGCTATGAGTTCGACGATTTCCTGCTCGACCGGGCCGATGCAGACAAGGCCCTGGCCAGCCCTGTTCGCAGCATCGAACGCCAGGGCGGCCAGTGGATCATCAATGACACCTGGGAAGCCCCGCTACTGGTCGGCGCAGGCGGGCACTTTTGCCCGGTCGCCAAGCTGCTGGGGGACGGTCCCGGTGGCCATGAAACCGTGGTGGCGGCCAAGGAAGTGGAATTCGAAATGACACCGGAACAGGCCATTCGCTGCCAGGCCCGCGGGGACACCCCGGAGCTGTGGTTTTGCGACGACCTCAAGGGCTATGCCTGGGTTTTCCGCAAAGGCAACTTCCTCAACATCGGCCTCGGACGCGAGGACAATCACAAGCTCAGCGACCACCTGCAGGACTTTGTCAGCAACATGCAGGCTTCCGGCCGGATACCTTCAGATCTGCCAGGCCGTTTCAAGGGCCATGCCTACCTGCTTTACAATCATGCCGAGCGTCCCCTGCTGGACGACGGTGTGCTACTGATCGGTGATGCCGCCGGTCTGGCTTATACCCAGAGTGGAGAAGGCATCCGCCCTTCCGTGGAATCGGCATTACTGGCAGCCCAGGTTATTCAGCAGGCCCGTGACTACTCGGCCAGCTCATTGAAGACCTACGGCGAAGCGATTGGCGAGCGCTTCGGCGCCCGCGCCCTGAACCGGCACGAGGGTTGGCAGATGCCCCACTGGGTGCGTAATCCACTGGCCGGAACCCTGATGCGTTCCCACTGGTTCACCCGCAAGGTGGTCACCGAGCGCTGGTTCCTCCATCAGGACGTTCCCCCCCTGAAGCTTGCGGTCTGACAAACCACAGGCAAAAAAAATGGCGATCCTGAGATCGCCATCGTTCGGCTCCGGGGCTTACTGGCCCAGGTAACTGCGGTACATCCAGACCAGCTTTTCCTGCTGGGAGATGTAATCGCTCATCAATGACACCGTACCTTCGTCGTCGGCGTCTCCCGCCATCGCCAGCAACTCTCGCTGCTTCTTGATCAGCTTGGCAAAACTGTCAACGATCTCCCCTACAGCGCTGCGGCCGTCAGAGACGTCCTTGCTTTCGCTGACTTCAGAGCGTTCCAGGTAGGCACTGTAGGCGTGCGCAGGTCGGTGCCCCAGAGTCAGTACGCGCTCGGCGACTTCATCGACCTTCAGCAGCAGGTCGTTGTACAGCTCCTCGAACTTAGCGTGCAGCTCGAAGAAGTTCTCACCCTTGATGTTCCAGTGGTAGCCACGAACGTTCATATAAAAGATCTGGTAATTGGCCAGCAGCTCGTTGAGGGCATCTGCCAGAGACTGAGTCTTCGCTGTATCCAGTCCGATAATATTGGTCGTCATGTAAGAGCTCCTTTCATGGTGGAAAACGTGCCAACAGACACTGAAAACTTGACGAAACCACTATAGCCAGATCGATCAGGCCCGTGAAATTTATCTACACAATTCAAGCAATAGGCTCTAACTATAAACAACCACTAAAGAATGGGAGATAAACATAGCTATTGGCTATCATCGCCAGAGCAACTTTCTAATCGATAAACATTCTCACTTGCTTTTAAATAGCGCCATAGCCTAATCGCAACAGCAACCGTTTCAGCAGGAGCAGGTCATGAGCGCATTGAAAGTCTTCGTCCACAACCACGGGCCGGCAGGCGACAATTCACTGATCAAGACCATCACCTTTGCCATAACCCACTTCACCGTGGCGTTCATGGTCGCTTACCTGCTCACCGGCGATGTTCTGGTCGGTGGCCTCATCGCCATGGTGGAACCGGCAATCAATACCGTCGCCTACGTTATCCACGAACGGGTATGGCAAGGCCGCCAGCAGCGCCGGGACACTGACCGCGCAAGGGTCAACGCCAGCCCGGCCCGGTGAACGCGCTGTCCTCCCGGGCGGCTTGTGCCGGATCGAGACGGTCTATCGCCGTGAAGACCAGCTCGGTGCTCAGCGCCTGCAACTGCTCACGCGGAATCGCGACCGCCAGGGTAAGATCCCGGCTTTCTCCCGGCGCGAGCGAGACCTCAGACGGCCCGTCGATACTCAGCCCTGCCGGCCCCTCAACCCCCAGGCGGAAGGATCTCGGCTGCGCCGCCTTGTTCAGCAACCGGAGCTGATAACTGTTCTCTACCCGGCCCGCGTTGTCATAGCGAAACAGCCCGCGATCCTTGGCCACGTCCAGGCTTACCAGCGGTCGTGACACCAGCACCCAGCCCAGTGCGACGACCATCGCCACCAGCACCACCGCATAGCCCACCAGCCGCGGGCGGAAAGGTCGAAAGCGGCCACCTGCGAGCTGCTTCGCGCTGGCATATCGAATCAGCCCCCGCTCGTACCCCATCCGGTCCATGATGGAATCACAGGCGTCGATACAGGCCGCACAACCAATACAGGCCATCTGCAGACCATCGCGGATATCAATACCGGTGGGGCAGACCTGAACACACTGCTGACAGTCAATGCAGTCACCCAGACTGTCGCTGGCAGGCACCACGTCACGTTTACGATGGCCCCTCGGCTCACCGCGAGCGGCGTCATAACTGATCACGACCGAATCGTCGTCGAGCATGACCGACTGGAAGCGCCCGTAGGGACACATGTGCAGACACACCTTCTCCCTCAGCCAGCCCGCATTGATATAGGTTGCTGCCGTAAAGAATGCAATCCAGAACCCGGCAATTGCTCCGGTTTCCAGAGTCAGCAGCTCAGCGACCAGAGGGCGGATGGGCGAGAAGTAACCGACAAAGGTCACCCCGGTCGCGACGCTGATGGCCAACCACAGGGTGTGCTTCTGCAGCCGCCGCATGACCTTATTCCACCCCAGCGGAGACTGGGCAAGACGAATACGCTGGTTGCGGTCGCCCTCAGTGACTTTTTCCGCCCACAGGAACAGCCAGGTCCACATGCTCTGGGGGCAGCTGTAACCGCACCAGACCCGCCCGGCCAGGACCGTGATAAAAAACAGGCCGAAGGCACAGATCACCAGCCCCGCCATAAGCAGGGTCAGATCCTCCGGCCAGAACGTGGCACCGAAAATGTGAAACTGGCGTTGGCTGATATCCCACAGCACAGCCTGGCGGCCATCCCAGGACAACCAGACCGTGCCGAAATACAGGGTAAACAATAACAGACCGCCGACAATGCGCAGAGTACGGAAACGGCCGCTGAAGCTTTTGGTGACGATGGCCTGAGTGGCCACCGGGATATTGATTGCAGGAATGCGTTCAGTCATGGCTGACCCCTGGTGAAGAAACTGGCGTGAGGCCAGTGTCGCCAGACCCGGGTCAGAGAAACAGACTCAGTTAATGGATATTAAAGCGTATCAGTTGGCCGCCACCAACGCCCCCAGACGCGCCATGACCTGATCCAGCTCTGCCGTCCAGGGGTGGCCGTAGTTCAGCCGCAGGCAATGACGGAAGTCCCGGGTGGCGGAAAACATTGGCCCGGGTGCCAGGCTGATACCCGCTTCAGCCGCCCGCTGAAACAGCGTCAGGGTATCCACCTGCCCCGGCAATTCCAGCCACAGAAAATACCCACCAGCAGGCCGGGTAAAACGCACGTCAGCTGGGAAATGCCGGTCGATCGCGGCGAACATCTGATGCTTCTGGGATTCCAGGCGAGCCCTCAAACTACGAAGATGGCGATCGTAGCCGCCGAATTCCAGGTAGTCCGCGATGGCCGCCTGGGCCGGAACCGACGCCGACAGGGTGGTCATCAACTTGAGCCGCTGGATCGCCTCCGCATAGCGGCCGGCTGCCACCCAGCCCACCCGGTAACCGGGGGCCAGGCACTTGGAGAAGGAACTGCAATGCATGACCAGGCCATCGCGATCGAAGGCCTTGGTTGTCACCGGTGCCTGACTGCCGTAATACAGTTCGCCATAAACGTCGTCTTCCACCAGTGGCACCTGATGGCGATGCAGCAGCTCAACCAGTTCCCGCTTGCGCTCGGCAGACAGCGACACCCCGGTAGGATTCTGGAAGTTTGTCATGAACCAGCACGCCCGGATGTCGTGATGCTCCAGTGCCCGCGCCAAGGCGTCCAGATCAATGCCATTACGAGGATCCACCGGGATGGGCACCGCCTGCAATTTCAGTCGTTCCAGCACCTGAAGGCAGGCGTAGAACGCCGGCGCCTCAATCGCGACCAGATCGCCAGGTTCGGTGACCGCCTGCAGGCAGAGGTTTAATGCTTCGAGCGCCCCGTCGGTCACCAGAATATCTTCCACCGGAACAGACACACCACCAATGCCATAGCGCACCGCAATCTGCCGCCGCAGGTTGAGATTTCCCGGGGCCAGATCAGCCACCACCGAGTCCAGATCCATCAACCGGGTTGCCTTCGCCATGGAACGGGCCAATCGCTGCATCGGGAACAGACCGGGCCCGGGAAACGCCGAGCCCAGCGGGGCCTGTTTCGACTCCCGCATGGCCTTCAATACAGAGAACACCAGTTCACTGACGGCGACCGACGTTGACCCGGCATCTTCCGGAGCCTGTGGCACCTCGGGCAAGGCGTGCTCACTCAGGCTGGTGACAAAATAGCCAGACTGTGGGCGGGCGTGGATCAGGCCCAGATTCTCGAGGTGGTAATACGCCCGGAAAACCGTGGACGGACTGACCTTGTAGGTACGGCTGGCCATCCGCACCGAGGGAATCCGCTGTCCCGGCTGTAATGATCCTGAGCGGATCAGTCCGGCAATACTCTGGGCCAGCTGTTCATACCGTTTCATCAACACTCCCGGACGTAACGACCACAACCAGGCCGGTTCCATAGCAGCTGCGGCAGCGCTCACCGAGCTGATGTCTGTTCATTGGTTCCCTTCGAATGGCCAGCGTCTGCAGCACAACACCTCTGACGTGACATTACATGCGCACGCTAACCATTGCCGATGGCACAGGACATTTTGGGCCCGGGCTATTATCCTTGGCGGTTACCGATTCCCGCACTGAAGGCCCTGTCACACATGCAAAGCTACTGGCCCGAATTCCTAACCGTTGCCATCGTTCACCTGCTGGCGGTTGCCAGCCCCGGCCCCGATTTTGCCGTGATGGTCCGTCAGGCCCTGTGTCAGAGCCGTCGCAATGCCCTGATCACGGCATTGGGCATCGGTGCTGGCATTCTGGTTCACGTCACCTATTCCCTGCTGGGCATCGGCCTGATTATCCAGCAGTCACTGGTGTTGTTCAGCATACTCAAGGTCGTGGGCGCGCTTTATCTGACCTGGATCGCCATCCAATGCCTGCGCTCCAAAGGCGGCAGTATTCACGTCGATACCAGCACCACGCTCCGGCAATCCAGCTTAGCGGCCTTCCGGCTGGGCTTTCTGACCAATGCCCTTAACCCCAAGGCGACCCTGTTTTTCGTGTCGCTCTTTTCGGTTTTGATCAGCCCGCAGACCCCTATTGCCATCCAGACCGGTTACGGCCTGTACATCGCCGTAGCCACCGGGCTCTGGTTCACCCTGGTCGCGGTGTTCTTTGCCCAGCCCCGGGTTCGCCGGGCCTTTAGCCGCTTTGGCCATTGGCTGGACCGGATGATGGGGGGCATCCTGCTGCTGTTGGCGGGGCAATTGCTGTTTTCGACGGTGACTGGCTCTGCGGAACCCGCCACAGAATAATTCACTCCGACGTACGGCCGCCCGCTTGCGGCCACCGCTTCAAAGCGACCGCAGCAACGCTTCTGTCTGTTCCCAGCCGAGACACGGATCGGTGATCGAACAGCCATAGACCAGTTCGTCGCCGTCATTCTGGCGACCGGGCGCCAGGAAACTCTCCACCATCAGGCCGCGGATGTTGTGGTTGCCCGCGGCCTTCTGCGCCATCACCTCGCGGGCAATATCCAGCTGCCGCTCAGCCTGCTTGCAGGCATTATCGTGACTGCAGTCCACCATCACCGCGGCAGACAGGCCGGCACCGGTGAGAGCTTCAACGGCCTCACGGATACTGCCGGCGTCGTAGTTGGTGATGCCGCGGCCGCCACGCAGCACAATATGGGTATCCACATTGCCCGCCGTGGTGATCATCGCCGGCACTCCCTGCTCGCTGATCCCCAGACGGTGATGGGTGTGGGCTGCGGATTTCATCGCATTGATCGCCACCCCCAGACCGCCGTCGGTGCCGTTCTTGAAACCCACCGGCATCGGCAGACCGCTGACCAGCTCGCGGTGTATCTGGGATTCGGTCGTACGGGCGCCAATGGCGGTCCAGCTCACCAGGTCCGCCAGGTAATCCATGGCCAGCGGACTCAGGGCTTCCGTGGCGATGGGCAGCCCCAAGCGGGCAAGATTCAGCAGCAGGCGGCGGGAACGTACCAACCCCTGATTCAGATCACCGCGCCCCGTGCGTTCCGGGTCGTACAGCAGGCCTTTCCAGCCCACGGTGGTGCGCGGCTTTTCCAGGTAGGCTCTCACCACAATCAGGAAACGGTCGCTGAGCTGATCCGCCAAGACCGCCAGCTTCTCACCGTATTCCAGCGCCGCCACTTCGTCGTGGACCGAGCAGGGCCCGATCACCAGCAGGGTACGCGGGTCTTCGCCCCTGAGCACCCGGCGAATGGCTGCACGGTGGCGTTCAATCTGTTCAGCCAGAGCTACGGGCACCGGCAACTCTGCCCGTAACTGAATGGGCGTCGGCAGAATCATTGCGTTGTCCTCTCCGGACAGTGCCGGTGTTGGCTGAGCAGCCCCTGAGGCGGTTTCAAGGGTGTCGATGTTCAGCGGCATATTCATGGTCAGTGTTCCCGTTTCCCTGTATCAGAATCAAAAAAGCCCCGGCTGGGCTACCAGTCGGGGCTTCTCGAGTCCGGTGGCAGCCTGGGTTTCTGCCGGGCTGCCTTCCTCGTTATTCGGTCGATGAAGATGCTATGGGCGGCCCGGGCTCTGGCTAAAATAAAAGCCATAACCAAACCACCAGAAAAACACAGCAGCAACCGCAGTCATCCGTTCTGGGATGGCTGACAAAACATTCAATTGACAGGTCGCGTGTGTCGTCTTCATGCTGAACACTATATAACCCGGGTTTCTGCCATTGCAACCCGTTTGTATGAATTCCTGGAGAACGACGAAAAACACCATGGCCTTCCTGCAACGATCCCTGGCGCTGCTGTGCGCACTGCTGCTGTCCCTCCCCCTGCTGGCGGAAACCCAGTCCTGGACTCTGAACAACCGGGCAGCCGGTGAAGTCGCCAGCCAGCTTCGCCAGCTTTACCCAAATGACCAGGCCGCCATTACCACCCAGAACCAGACCCTGATCATCCGTGGCGAAGCGACCATTCTCCAGGAAATCGACCAACTCATCGACACCATGGACGTGGCTCCGGTGCAATTCCGCATCACGGTTCGCAGTCATGGTCAGGACAACGGCGTGCGGCAGGGTGCTGACGTCACCCTCTCTGACGGCTCGGTCAGCCTGAGCGGAGAGCGCCGGGTGACCTCAACCCAACGGGTCAGCGAACGGTCACTGATCATTCTCGATGGCCAGTCGGCCCATATTCATTCCGGTCAGATCCGCGCGGTGCCGGTGGCGGTCCAGGGCGGCTTCAACCCTGCCGCTCTTTACCAGCAAGTGCGTATCCGCAGTGGCTTTATTGTTAACCCGCGGCTTATTTCCGCCCGCCAGGTTGAGCTCAACGTCATGGCCTTTGACAACACCCCGGAAGAAAACCAGCCCGGCTTTGAAACCCAGGCGGTGATGACGTCCCGCCGCGTTGCCCCTGGTTCATGGGTTGAACTTGGCAGCACCAGCCAGAGCCTGCAGGACAACGAAACAGGTCTGGTCTATGAAGTCGGTCACCACCGGTTGGAGAACCAGCGTTACGAAGTGCAGGTTGAAATCCTGTGAGCGCTCTGGCCCCTAGTGATGGCGCGCCAGTAGCACGACCTTGGCCTCATTGACCTTGGCCGCCAGGTAATCGTTACCACCACGATCCGGGTGCAGTTTCTGCATCAGCCGGCGATGGGCCATTATGACCTCATCGCGGGAGCAGCTTTCATCAACACCAAGCACCTCGCAGGCCTCCCGGACGGTCATCGTCGCGGATGACGCGGCCTGCTCCCGACGCCCCGCACCGCGTTTCTCCTGCTCCTGCTGGCGCTGATGCTGATAGCGACTGAGCGAGGGCAGATAGCGCAACAGCGCTGGCAGTTTTTTCAGCAGTGGCAGCAGGCCGGCAATCGCTGCAGTGATGACATGGATTCGGCCGGTCAGTACCAGCACAAGCAGCACTCCGGCAAAGCCGATCAATACCAGTTTCCAGCCGTTGCGCTTGCGTTGCTCCGCAGACATCGCCCCCCACTGCTTCAGCCCCCAGAACACCAGTACGGTGAGCGCTATCCCCAAGATCCAATGCATACCGTCGCTCGTCTGTCTGTCACACCTGCAGCCAGGTGCCTTGAGTTACTGCCTGGATCTGCGGCTGGCACAGCGGCAGATCACCATTTTTCGTATACGTAATAACACTGTGCCCCCCGTGACAACCACAAAGCATAATGTGTAGGATCCTATAGTTTGGGCAAAGTGTCGGAATTTCACCCCCGAGGAGCCTCGCACAGTAACAGATTTTTCAAGTGCGTTTCCTACAGTTTGGTGAAGTCACCGCAGAGCTCCATTCCCTAAAAATGATAACCGGATTAAGCGCAGCAGCGGTGCCCTTTGAGCAGCCCTGCTGCCGAACAGATGGAAACGTAACCCAGGGTCCAAACCATGCGTACAGCCTCCCGATTCTTGATCGTCCTCATTCTTCTTGGCGCCGTACTCGGCGGCCTTTTTGGCTATAAGTTCTATCAATTTGGCCAGATGCAGGCGATGTTTTCCCAGCCAAGACCGCCAGCGATCATCTCCGCAACCACTGCCCGCACCGATGCCTGGACACCCTCCAGCAAAGCCGTGGGCAGCGTGATCGCCGTCAACGGTATCGATATCGCCAATGAAGTGGCCGGCGTGGTCGAGAGTATCCATTTTGAATCCGGTGACCAGGTTGAAAAAGGCGATATTCTGGTGCGCATGAACGCTGACATCGATCAGGCGGCCCTGCGTACCCGCCGCGCCGAAGCCAGCCTGGCGGCCCAGGAGTTCAAGCGGGTGTCAGACCTGCTGCCCCGGCGCGCAGTTTCCCAGTCCCAGTTTGACGAAGCCAAAGCCAACTACGATGCCGCCCAGGCGCGCGTGGTCGAAGCCGAGGCCACCCTCAGCAAGAAGGTGATCCGGGCGCCGTTCAGCGGAACCCTTGGCCTGCGGATGGTAGACCAGGGCCAATACCTGGCCACCGGTACCTCGATTGTTGAAATCAACATGCTGGACCCGATCTACGTGGATTACACCCTGTCCGAGCAGGACCTGCCATTGGTTGATATCGGCTATGACGTCGGCGTCACCGTCGCCGCCCTGCCTCAGCACGTATTCTCCGGCCAAGTCAGCGCCATCAATACCTCGGTCAACCCGGAAACCCGTACGGTGCGTATTCGGGCCACCCTGGCCAACCCTGATGGCCAGCTCAAACCGGGTATGTTCGCCACCATCCAGACCCGTCAGCCGAACGACGTCGAGATGGTGACCGTGCCGCTGACCGCCGTCTCCTACAACACCTATGGTGACTTTGTCTTCGTGATTGAGGCAAACGATGATGACCAGCTGGTCGTTAGCCGCCGAACCGTCATGACCGGCGAGACCCGCGGCGACCGGGTGGCTGTCGAAAGCGGCCTTGCTGACGGCGAGCAGGTGGTTGCCAAGGGCCTTCTCCGCCTGCGCGCCGGTCAGACCGTTGCCATTCAGGACGAACAGGCCGTCAGCGATGCGAGCGACACTCCGGCAGAGGCAGCTGAATAATGAAATTCACTGACATATTCATACAGCGTCCGGTGCTGGCGACGGTGGTCAGCCTACTGATCCTGCTGCTGGGCACGCGGGCCGCAATGGAAATGGAAATCCGCCAGTACCCGAAACTGGAGAACACCACCGTCACAGTGACGACGGTTTACCCGGGCGCCAGCTCGGATCTGGTCAAGGGCTTCATCACCAACCCGCTGCAACAGGCCATTGCCGAAGCCAGCGGAATCGACTACATGACCTCCACCAGCTCTCAGGGTGTGTCGACCATTCAGGCCAAAATGGAGCTGAACTACGACGCCAATGCCGCGCTGGCTGAAATCCAGGCCAAGGTGGCCAGTCAACGCAATGTGCTGCCATCCGAAGCCCAGGACCCGGTCATAACCTCAACCACCGGTGACTCCACGGCGCTGATGTACATCGCCTTTTACAGCTCCGAACTGGCGGTTCCTCAGATCACCGATTACCTGGCGCGGGTGGTCCAGCCCAAGTTGCAGGCCTTACCCGGAGTCGGCAAGGCCGAGTTGCTGGGGCGTAAGTTTGCCCTGCGGGTCTGGCTCGATCCGGAGCGCTTGTCCGCCATCGACATGACCCCGCAGGAAGTGGTCGACATCCTCCGCCGGAACAACTATCAGGCCGGGGTAGGCAATACCGAAGGCCGCTACACCAAGATCAGCATGACCAGCGACACCGATGTCGCCGATCCGGAACAGTTCAAGGATCTGGTGATCCGGGAATCCGGTGGCACCCTGATCCGCTTGCGGGACATTGCCCGGGTGGAGCTGGGCTCCGAGTCCTACGACACGCTGGCGCTTTATAAGGGGCAACCGGCCACTTATGTTGCGATTGAACTGTCCCCCGGCGCTAACCCGCTGACGGTGGCCGAGGCGGTCAAAGGCCTGCTGCCGGACATTGAGCAGCAGCTGCCGTCGGGACTGGATGTGCGCCTGGCCTACGACGCCTCTGATTTCATCGACGATTCCATCAACGAGGTGATCCAGACCCTGCTGGAAGCGCTGGTGATCGTGCTGGTCATTGTATTCCTGACCCTGGGCTCCCTGCGGGCGGCCGTGGTTCCCTCAGTCGCTGTGCCGCTGTCACTGGTGGGCGGCGCCTTCATCATGCTGGCGATGGGTTTCTCCCTGAATCTGCTGACGTTGCTGTCGATGGTACTGGCCATCGGGCTGGTGGTGGATGACGCCATCATTATGGTGGAGAACGTCCACCGCCATATCGAAGCGGGCGAAACCCGCTTCAACGCCGCCATCAATGGTGCACGGGAAATGGCCGTACCGATCATTGCCATGACCACCACCCTGGTGGCGGTCTATGCCCCCATCGGCTTCATGGGGGGGCTCACCGGCGCACTGTTTACCGAGTTTGCCTTCACCCTGGCCGGAACGGTCATCATCTCCGGCATTGTCGCCCTGACCCTGTCACCCATGATGGCCGGCAAGGTACTCAAGCCCCACGGCAATCCGGGTAAGTTTGAGGTGTTGGTGGAGCGCACCTTTGGCGGCCTTGCCAACGGCTACAAGCGGGCGCTGTCGTCGGTACTGGAAACCATACCGGTGGTCATTTTCTTCGGCCTGGTGGTAGTCGCCTCCATCTACCTGATGGCCATGATGAGCCAGAGCGAACTGGCGCCGACTGAAGACCAGGGCATCCTGTTCTACCAGGGCCTGGGGCCCCAGACCTCAAACCTGGATTACCTGCAGGAGCACGGTGACGAGGTCCAGCAGCGGATGTCGACCGTTCCGGGCTACAACGAGGACTTCATGATCATCGGCATCACCGGCCCCAATGCCGTGTTCGGTGGTTTCAAGATGGCTCCCTGGAGCGAACGGGATATATCCCAGTTTGAGGTCCAGCCACTGCTGCAACAGGAACTGAGTAACGTGACCGGTCTGCAGACAGCCGTCTTCCCACGGCCCTCACTGCCGGGCTCCGACGGCCTGCCGTTCCAGTTTGTCATCACGACCGGTGAGGATTACAACCAGCTCGACGATGTGGCCAACGAACTTCTGGGCCGCGCAATGCAGAGCGGCAATTTCATGTTCCTGCAAAAGTCGATCAACTTCGACCGGCCCGTCACGAACATTCACGTTGACCGTGACCGGGTCGCCGACCTCGGGCTGTCCATGCAGGATGTGGGACAGGCGCTGTCGAGCATGCTTGGCGGTGGTTACATCAACTGGTTCAGCATGCAGGAACGCTCCTACCAGGTCATTCCCCAGGTGGCCAGGGACTTCCGCATCAGCGCCGACGCCCTGGATAGCTATTACATTCGCGCCGATAACGGCGAGCTGGTCCCTCTGGGCAGCGTGATCAGTTTTGATCGCAGTGTGGAGCCATCCCAGCGTACCCAGTTCAATCAGCTGAACTCGCTGACCCTGCAAGGGGTGGTCATGCCCGGCGTAACGTCCGGGGACGCCATGGCGTTCATGGAAGAGGCCGCAGCAGACGTGCTGCCACCGGGCTTCGACTATGACTACACCGGTGAGAGCCGGCAGTTGGCCACCGAAGGCAGCGCCCTCATGGTGACCCTGTTCCTGGCCCTGCTGGTCATCTATCTGGTGCTGGCGGCGCAATTCGAGAGCTGGCGTGACCCGCTGATCATCCTGGTGTCGGTGCCCATGTCGATTGCCGGCGCGATGGCGTTCATCTTCCTGGGCTTTACCACCATCAACATCTACACCCAGGTGGGCCTGATCACCCTGATCGGGGTGGTGGCGAAGAACGGGATCCTGATTGTGGAGTTCGCCAACCAGCTCCAGCAGGAACGTGGCCTGAACAAGCGCCAGGCGGTGATCGAGGCAGCGTCCATTCGCCTGCGCCCGATCATCATGACGTCCCTGGCCCTGATCGTCGCCATGGTACCGCTGCTGATTGCCACCGGCGCCGGCGCCCAGAGCCGCTTCGCCATTGGCATCACCATCACCACCGGACTCGGTATCGGCACCCTGTTCACCCTGTTCGTCTTGCCAGCGGTGTACATTCTTCTGGCTCGCGAGCACCACGATGTGACGGAGCCCGGCATTCAACAGCCAACAACCTCCGGCGCTTACTGAAGCCGGTGTCAGGGGGACAGATTTCAAATCTGTCCCCCTTTTTGATTCTCGCCGTTTATACTCAAGTGGTCTCCAGTAACGGATCGGCTGTACCCCCCACTCAACAACCGCAACTAACTGACATGACTCTTGGTAATATTTTCTGGCTCTTCGTCTTTGGCTTCGTCGTCTGGTATTGGTGGCGGGCCAAAGCCATCAAGGATTCGGTGCTGACGGCCGCGAAACGGTACTGTGGGACCATGGACGTCATGCTGCTGGATGATGCGGTCTACCTGCGGGGACTGTGGTTCAAACGTGACCGCCAGGGCCGGATCCGGGTCTGGCGCCGCTTTCTGTTCGACTTCACCACCACCGGCGAAGAACGCTACACCGGCCGGGTCATCATGCTGGGCCAGCGTATCGAGCACATGGAGCTGGAGCCGCACCGGTTCAGCGATTACCACTAGCGCCCGGCAACCGCTGGCTGCCGCTACATTTGCTTACATCACTGAAACATGATTGTCATAAAACTGTCGCATTCTGGGGGCCCTTCACTTTTGCCTTAACGATTAAGGAGCCTCAATGCCGCGACTGCTTCGTACTTTGGCCGTGCTGATTCTGGCCGCTCAGACCTTGCCCGCCTGGTCCCAGTCTTACGATATGGAAATCCATGGATCCAACACCATTGGTGCGGCCCTGGGTCCGATGCTTATTGAGGGCTTTCTGGAACAGCGCACCGGAGGCACCACCTCAAGCCGGGCCGGCAGCGAGGAAAATGAGCGAGTACTGAGCGCGCGTGGAAATGGTACCGCCATCGACGTTCGCGTGGCTGCCCATGGTTCAAGCACCGGTTTCAGAGCCCTCGCAGACGGCCGTGCCGACATCTGGGCCTCATCACGTCCGGCCAAATCATCAGAAATCGACGCCATGGCGGACACGGCAGATCTCAACAGCATCGACAGCGAGCATGTGATCGCCATCGATGGTCTCGCCATCCTGGTTCACAACAGCAACCCCCTTGAGCGCATCAGTATTGATGACCTGGGTAAGGTCTTTGCCGGTCAGATCAGCAACTGGTCCGCTCTTGGTGGCCCGGACCGCCCGATCAACCTGTATGCCCGGGACGACAAGTCCGGTACCTGGGACACCTTCAAGTCCCTGGTGCTTGGTCGCAGCTATACCCTGGCCAGATCGGCCTTCCGTTACGAATCCAATGACCAGCTCTCCGATGACGTCGCCCGCGATCCCGGCGCCATTGGTTTCACCGGTCTTGCTTCGGTGCGTAACGCCCGGCTGCTGGCGGTCTCCGATGGCGATGCCCCGGCGCTCAAACCCAACCAGCTGACCGTGGCCAGTGAGGACTACCCCCTGGCCCGGAGACTGTTCCTGTACACTCGCGGCAACAACAACCCGGCCCTGGTCAACGAGTTCATCGAGTTCGCCCAGAGCCCTGCCGGCCAGGACCTCGTGGCCCAATCAGGCTTTATCTCCCAGAACCCGATTGCCATGGAACCCGACTACGACGCCGCGGTTCCGGCAACGTTCAGGGTACTGACCGAGAATTACCGCCGCCTCAGCGTCAATTTCCGTTTCTCCGAGGGCCGCTCCCGCCTCGACAACAAGGCCCAGCGCGATCTGAAGCGCATTGTCGACTATCTGGAACGGGAAAACCGGGGTGCCGACGACGTGCTGCTGATCGGCTTCGCCGACCAGCAAAGCAATGAACTGAGGGCCCAGATGATCTCCGAGTTGCGCGCCCTCTCGGTGAGCCGTGCCCTGCGCGAAGCCGGTGCACCGGTCCGCGCCTACACCGGCTATGGCCATTACATGCCGGTGGGCAGTGCCGGCGGTCACAGCGGTGAACAACGCAACGGCCGGGTTGAGGTGTGGGTGCGCAAGCACTGATCCGGCCTGCTGGCCGGGGGCTGCCCAGCCCCCGGTTTACCCATCCCCGTCCCTCTCGGCAATTGCCTATTACAGCTCCGAGCCCTGTGTTTCCTATACTGCAGGTATACCCTCTTACTGCAGACTGGAATCATGGACATACAAACCGACCGCCACTACGCCATTAACCTGAACGTGCGGGGCATCCAGCCCTCGTCCACCCTGCGCATCAACGAGATCAGCAACCAGCTGCGTCAGGAAGGCCGGGACATCATTAAGCTGGGCCTTGGGCAGTCGCCTTTCCCGGTGCCGGCACGGGTGGTCGAAGCACTCCAGAAACACGCCCATGAAAAGGATTACCTGCCGGTGAAAGGCCTCAAGCCCCTGCGGGAATCCATTGCCGGCTACATTCAGCGCAACGAACGGTCCCGCTGCAGCTGGGAAGACGTGCTGATCGGTCCGGGCTCCAAGGAGCTGCTGTTCATTCTCCAGCTGGCCTACTACGGTGACCTGCTGATTCCCCGTCCCAGCTGGGTATCCTATGCCCCCCAGGCACGGATCATCGGTCGTTCGGTGCACTGGCTGCCGACCCACGCCGAGAACAACTGGCAACTTACCGCCGATGAGCTCGACATTGTCTGCCGCGACGACCCGTCACGACCACGGATCCTGATTCTCAACTATCCGAGTAACCCGACCGGCTGTACCTACGCCGACGACCAACTGCTGGCCATCGCCAATGTTGCCCGCAAGTACAAGCTGATTGTGCTGTCAGACGAGATCTATGGCGAGGTGCAGTTCGATGGCAAACACAAGTCCATCGCACGCTACTACCCGGAAGGCACCATTATAAGTACCGGCCTCAGCAAATGGGCAGGGGCCGGAGGTTGGCGCCTCGGCACGTTTATCTTCCCACCGGAACTGCGGCCACTGCAGGATGCCATGGCGATCATTGCCAGCGAGACGTACACCGCAACCAGCGCGCCAATCCAGTACGCCGCCATTGCGGCCTTTGACGGCGGAGCAGACATGGAGGCCTATCTGCACCAGTCACGCCGGGTTCTGAAAGTGGTCGGAGAATACCTGCACCGGCGCCTGACGGAGATGGGGGCCTATGCACAAAAGCCCGAGGGCGCCTTCTACCTGTTTCCGGACTTCTCCGGTTTCCGTGATGCCCTCGCCCGCCACGATCTGTTGACCAGTCAGGCCCTGTGTCAGGCCCTGCTGGAAGATACGGGCGTGGCCATCCTGCCTGCCAGCGATTTCGGCTTTGTCCCCGACCACCTGGCGGCCCGTATCGCCTTCGTCGACTTCGATGGCAGCGAGGCACTGAACCTGGCAAGTGGAGATTACGCCGATCGCGACCTTGATGACGGGTTCGTCAAACAGGCGTGCCCTCGGCTGGTGCTGGCCATGGACAAGATGGAAGGCTGGCTGGGCAAGCTGTAATTGCCCGGCCGGGCTTGCAGTCCCGGACCCGACGGTGGTTCCATAGGCACTCCAGGAACGAACCAGCCTTAAGGGGAACCACCGTGTCGCTGAACGAGATCACCGACTTTGCCGAACAACTCGCCCGCGATGCCGGTGAACTGATCCGCCGGGAACGTGAACACAACACCCTGCGCACCGATTACAAGAAGCAGACCGAACTGGTCACTCACGCCGATCTGATGGCCGATGAGTTCATTACCCGGGCCATTCAGCAGCGCTTCCCGGACCACCGGATCCTCTCGGAAGAGTCGATGCCGGACCTGGCGCAGGCCGAATCCCTCGATACGCCATTGTGGATCGTCGATCCCATCGACGGCACGGTGAACTACGCCTATGGACACCCCCAGGTCGCGGTGTCTATCGCCTATGCCGAACAGGGACGGGTACGGGCGGGGATTGTGCACGCTCCGTTTGCCAACGAAACCTTCCGCGCCATCGAAGGTGAGAATGCCACGCTCAACGGCAACGCCATCGCGCACAGCAACTGCAGCGTGCCCCGTGAAGCCCTGTTTGCTACCGGCTTTCCCTACACCAAGGATAACCTGGCCCCCCTGATCAACCGCCTCGACACCATGATCCATCACTGTCGGGACCTGCGGCGGATTGGCTCGGCGGCGCTGGATATCTGCTGGGTGGCCTGCGGCCGGCTGGACGTCTACTACGAGACCGTAAGCCCCTGGGACTTTGCCGCGGCACGGCTCATCGCCAGGGAAGCCGGGGCAACCGTGGGCCACTTCAGTGAAGTACCCGCCGGATACCCGGAGGATCTGTGGGGACAGGACATCCTGATCAGCGCACCCGCCCTGTTCGAGCCGGTGCGGGCGCTGTTGCAGCAGGCCAGTCAGTAAAGACCTGCCTTGGCGGCCAACGGCGTCAGCAGTTGGCGTTGACCCAAAGCCCCTCAGCCAGAAGCCCCCAGCTCTCCTCGAACTCAGCGGTCGGCGGGCGCTCGAAGGAAGAGCGGACAAATCGTTGCAAGCGACCTTCGAGGAACACCATCAGCCAGTCGGCTGTGCGGGCAGGCGAGGTCCGGGGTCTGAGGCCCTGGCGGATTTCGCCTTCCTTGATGACCTGACGCACCTGGGTCTCCAGGCGCTCGAAGAACTGGGAGGCGCGACGGCGCAAGGCCTCGTCTTCCCCCATCAGGGCATCACCCGTCAAAACACGGCACAGCCCCGGATTCCGCTCGGCGAAAGCCAGCACCAGGTGCGCCAGTAACCGTAACCGGTGACGGGCGTCATCCTGCTCCTGCAGCAGCGCCTGGCAACGGGAAAACACCGCGTCTTCGGCAAACTCGATCAGCGCCTCGAACATCTTGCGCTTGCTGGGGAAATGACGGTACAGCGCAGCCTCGGTAACCCCGACGCTGCGGGCAATGCTGGCGGTGGTGATACGAGCCCCGGGATCGGTTTCCAGCAGGCCGGCAAGCGCCTGCAGGATAACCTCCCGACGGCTGGGTTGTTGTTTTTCTGTCATGGCGATACTGCGTGTCCACGTATTAGGAAATCTTCGCCCGGACAAAGACTCCGAGCGTCAGAAGAAAGTGCCGTCCAGCGGAGATGAGGCACTGGCATAGAGTTTCTTGGGCATCCGCCCGGCCAACCAGGCTTCGCGGCCGGATTCAATGGCCAGGCGCATGGCGTTGGCCATACGGATCGGATCCTGGGCCTGGGCAATGGCGGTGTTCATCAGTACGCCGTCACACCCCAGTTCCATGGCAATGGTGGCGTCGGAGGCGGTACCCACACCGGCATCCACCAGCACCGGGACCTTGGCATTCTCGACAATCAGGCGGATGTTGTAGCGGTTCTGGATACCCAGACCGGAGCCAATCGGCGCCCCCAGGGGCATGATGGCGATACAGCCCATCTCTTCCAGGCGCTTGGCCAGCAGCGGATCGTCGGAACAGTACACCATGATCTTGAAACCGTCCTTGATCAGCTCCTCCGCCGCAACCAGAGTCTCGGTCATGTTCGGGTAGAGGGTCTTCTCCTCACCCAGCACTTCCAGCTTGACCAGGTCGTGACCATCGAGCAGTTCCCGCGCCAGCTTACAGGTGCGGACCGCATCCTTGGCGGTGTAACAGCCTGCGGTGTTGGGCAGGATGGTGTAGCGATCCGGTGAAATCACATCCAGCAGGTTGGGCTCATCCGGGTTCTGGCCCAGGTTGGTGCGACGCACGGCCACTGTCACGATTTCCGCGCCACTGGCTTCGATGGCACGTCCGGTTTCCTCCAGATCCTGATATTTTCCGGTTCCCACCAAGAGGCGGGAACGGTAGGTCCGGCCGGCAATTACCAGCGGTGTGTTTTCAGGCAGGGAGCGCGGAGCGTCTTGGGTCATTGGGCACCTTGTGGATCTGTGAATTTGGGCATGCGTGAAGGAAGCGGGGGCGTTCAGCCACCACCTATGGCGTGTACGACTTCAACGCAGTCGCCCGCTTTAAGTTGGTATTCATCATGTTGGCTGCGAGGCACAATGTCTTCGTTGACCTCCACTGCCAGACGCTTGCCAGTCAGCGACAGAGTCTCCAGCAGCGTTGCAATGGTAGCCTGGTCGGCGATCTCCAGCGGATCGCCATTGAGCTGAATATTCATGTCGACCTCAAGTCTCTCATTTATCGGCGTCGAATCCCGGCGATGACCACCAGTATCCACCCCACCATAAAGCACAGTCCACCCAGCGGAGTCACCGGCCCCAGCCAGTGCGCGCCTGTCAGTACCAGCAGGTACAGGCTGCCACTGAACATCACAATACCCGCGAGGAAGAAACCCGCTGCAGCCAAAAGCAAACGGTGCGAACAGCCAAAGCCCACGAGCATTGAGACCATAACCAGTGCCAGCGAATGGTAGACCTGATAGGTCACCGCGGTCTGGAATACCTCCAGCCCGCGGGCATCGACCAGATGCCGCAGGCCATGAGCCCCAAACGCACCGGCCATTACGGCCAGCAACGCCAGTACCGCGCCCGCAACCAGAGGGACACGTAGCAACGGCATCACCCCGGGTGATTGGCTGTCAGCAGTCACAGTGTATGCGCTCTCCGCTGTCGAGGTTCATGATGGTCAGCGCTCCTCCCCAGACACAACCGGTGTCCAGGCCGATGAAACGTTCACTGCCGGTTTTTCCTTCCAACGCGGCCCAATGACCGAACAGCACCGTGATTTCTTCCCGGCGGGGGAACTGGAACCAGGGCGAGTAGCCACCCGGCGCGGCCCCAACCGACTCTTTGGTATCCAGCTCCAGGGTGCCGTCCCCGGCAATAAAGCGCATGCGGGTAAAATAATTGGTGATCGAACGCCAGCGCAACATGCCGGTCAGGCGATCATCCCAGCAGGCCGGCTCATTCCCGTACATGTGGGTAAAGTATTCCTCGGCATCGCTGCCTTGAATCACCGCCTCAAGCTCCCGGGCCAGCGACGTTGCCTGATCCACACTCCAGATATGAGGCAAGCCGGCATGGGCCATGAATAAACGGCGGTCAGGATCGTGCACGCACAGGGACTGGCGACGCAGCCAGTCTATCAGGCGATGGTGATCGGGAGCATCGAGGATTTCCGCGAGCGTGTCCTTTTTTCTCGGCGGGTGGCCACCAAGCGCAACCGCCAACAGGTGCAGGTCGTGATTACCCAGCACCACCCGGGTGGCACTGCCGAGACTTTCCAGATAGCGCAGGGTTTCCAACGATGAGGGTCCACGATTGATCAGGTCACCGGCGACCCAGAGGCAGTCCCGCGATGGCGAGAACCCGACCTTGTCGAGCACCGCCCGCAAGCGATCGTAACAGCCCTGAATATCACCGATGGCAAAATCAGTCATCGTTCTGCCCGCTCGCGTTTGCCCCAGACCCTCCCTGCCCACTGGCGCTGGCCGACAGGCCGCCGGCAGCAACCACCGCATCAGCTATCGCCACATACTGGGCCAGAGTCAGATTTTCCGGGCGCAGGCCATCATCAATGCCCAGTGCCTGCAACTGCTCCACCGACACTACGCCAGCCAGGGCCTTGCGCAGGGTTTTGCGGCGGGCATTGAACGCGGTGCGCACCACGGCCTGCAACGTGCCCAGATCGCGGGCCGGATGGGGCAAAGTTTCATGAGGTACCAGTCGGACAATGGCCGAGTCCACCTTGGGTGCCGGCCGGAATGCCCCCGGTCCCACTTCAAACAATGGCTGAACTTTGCAGAAATACTGAGCCATGATTCCCAGGCGACCGTAATGATTGTCCCCAGACACGGCCCCCAGCCGCTGCACCACTTCCTTCTGCAGCATGAAGTGCATGTCTTTCACCACACCGGACTGGCTCAACAGGTGAAAGATCAGTGGCGTGGAAATGTTGTAAGGCAGGTTACCAACGATGCGCAGCGGTTTTTCCGCCGCCAGCTCACTGAAGTCGAACTTGAGGGCATCCGCTTCGTGAATACGAAAATTGGGGAAGTTGAAAAACTTGGTCCGCAGTACCGGAATCAGGTCCCGGTCCAGTTCCACCACCTGCAGGTTGGGATTGACCGCGAGAATCTCCTCGGTGAGCGCGCCCAGACCGGGGCCGATTTCCACCATCGCGTCATCCGGCCGGGGGTTGATGGCGCGAACGATACGCTCGATCACACCCGGATCGTGCAGAAAGTTCTGGCCAAAGCGCTTACGGGCCTTGTGTCCCGACGGTTTACGGCTCATTCATTCTCTCCCAAACGGTGGGCACGGTGACTGCGGGCCATGGCCGCCCCCACCCGGATTGCAGTGTGCAGGCTACCGGCATCGGCGCGGCCAGTGCCCGCCAGATCCAGGGCCGTACCGTGGTCCACCGACGTACGCACGATGGGTAAACCCAGGGTTATATTGACCGCCCGGCCGAAGCCCTGGAATTTCAGGACCGGCAGGCCCTGGTCATGATACATCGCCAGCGCGGCATCAGCCTGGTCGAGCCAGTGTGGCGTAAACAGGGTGTCCGCCGGCAGCGGCCCGGTCAGCTGCAGTCCTTCGCCACGCAACTGCTCCAGGGTGGGCTCAATAACGTCGATCTCTTCCCGCCCAAGATGCCCTCCCTCCCCCGCATGGGGATTGAGACCGGCCACCAGAATGCGCGGTTCAGCAATTCCAAAGAATGTCTTGAGGTCTGCGTTCAGTATTCGGGCGACCTGGCGCAGCCGCTGGGGAGTGATGGCCGCTGCGACGTCTTTCAGCGGCAAGTGCGTGGTAACCAATGCCACCCGCAACTCCTCGGTGGCCAACATCATCACCACCCGCTCCACGCCGCAAAGCTGCTGCAGGAATTCGGTGTGGCCACTGAAGGCGATGCCGGCTTCGTTAATCACACCCTTGTGCACCGGCGCCGTCACCATGCCATCAAAGATACCCTCAAGGCAGCCTCTGGCCGCAACGGTCAGGGTAGACAGCACATACTGGCTGTTCCCGGCGTCCAGCCGGCCTGGTTGATCACTGGCCAGCCCGTCCACCGCATAGACCGACAGCTGGCCTGCGGCGGTAACCGCAGGCTCACCCGGCATCCAGGGCACCAGCTCAACGACAAGCCCCAACAAACGGGCCCGGGCCGCCAGCAGTTCCGGGCTGGCCACCACAACGATGCCTTCCTCGCGGGGAGCCATCGCCAGCTGCAGACAGAGCTCCGGCCCAATCCCCGCAGGCTCACCCGCAGTCAGGGCCAGGGTCACCGTTGTTGCCATCAGCGGTCGTTACCTTGTTCGGTTTTTAACTCCACAAAGGCTTCATCGCGAATTTCCCGCAGCCAGGCCTGGAGTTCAACGTCAAACTTACGCATGTAGATTGCCTGACGAGCCTGATTGGCCTGAATTTCGTCGCTGATGTCTTTCTGACGACGCTCGTCCACCAGCAGGATATGCCAGCCGAACTGGCTGCGGAACGGTTGTGACAGTTCGCCCACCCGGGCCTCCAGCATGGCCTGCTCGAACTCGGGCACCATCTGGCCACGGCTGACCCAGCCGAGATCACCACCGGCTGAACCGGATACCGGATCGTCCGAGAGTTCCCGGGCCAGTTCACCGAAGTCGGCTCCGTTCTGAATCTGCTGATGAACCTCACGAATGCGACGTTCGGCATCAGCGTTTGAGATCGTGGCCGAAGGCTTGATCAGGATATGACGAACTTTATGCTGCTCAATGAGCTGTTCGCCGCCGCCACGCTTTTCCAGCACGGTAATGAGGTGGAAACCGCTGCCGCTGCGAAGCACCTCGGAGGGCGCCTGCAAAGGCAGGCTGGGGACAATATCCGCCACCAGCGAGGGCAGCTGATTTTCCGGACGCCAGCCCATGACGCCGCCTTCCAGGGCGTTACTGGCATCGGACTCCGCCACCGCAACGGCTCTGAAATCCTTGCCGCCGCGGATCTCCGCCAGCAGACGCTCGGCCTTGGCCTGGGCACGGGCCACTTCGTCCTGATCATTAAAGTTATCCACCGCAACCAGAATATGGGCCAGCTGGTATTCGGCCCCGGTGCCACCACGGCTGGCTTCCGCAGCCAGATAGGTTTCCACTTCCCGGTCGGTCACCCGGACACGGTTGCCGACGCTGCGTTGCTGGACCCGCCCCAGCAGCATTTCCTGGCGAATCTGTTCCCGTGCCTCGGCATAGGTCAGACCTTCCGCGGTCAGCTGCTGCTCAAACTGGGCCATGGTCAGGTTATTGCTTGAGGCAATGGAGCGAATGGTTTCATTGAGCTCGTTGTCACTGACCCGCATTCCCATGCGCTCCGCCAGCTGCAGCTGGATGGTGTCAGTGATCATCTGGTCCAGCACCCGCTGCTCCAGCACCGCCCTGGGTGGCAGTGCTGTGCCCTGGGCCATCAGGCGGGACGTGATCGTACGGATCCGCGCCTCAAGCTCGGTCTGCAGGATCACCCCGTCGTCAACAATGGCGATGACCCGCTCGAGAGGCTGACGCGCGGCCTGGGCCGACAAAGCCAGCAGCATCACCATCATCACCATTACTGTCTGTACGCAATTGCGCATGTTGACCTTCATAGGTACCTCTAGTCGGTTGTCCGGCAATGGCAGAGACGCCATTACCGGTATTGGGTTCCAAACCGGCGCCGCTCACGCTCATCGAAACCGTAGATAGCATCGGAAATCGCGCTCGAGGAATCGCCGCCGCCACCGAGCCCCTTGAGCTGGATCTGGAACAGCACCCGGCTTTCAAGCTCCTCGTCGTCGGTCAGATAATTCTGGTGAACCACTTGCAGGCTCCAGCAGCAGCTGTTGTATTCCAGTCCGGCCAGCGAGCCTACGGTACGGTCCAACTGGGCATCGTGTACCCAGCGCCCGATCAGACTGATCTGGTCGGTCACCGGTATCACAGCGCCGATGTCCGATTGTTCGATGGCGTCGCGGCTGTAGGTGTAACCGAGGCTGGCCAGGTAGCGATAATCCGCGGTATGGAACAGCAACTGGCTGCGGCTTTCCTCGGTGGCGTTGTCACGGGGGTCCCACAGCAGCGAGCTGCGCAGGTCCAGGGTATCCAATGGCCGCAACACGGCCTCTCCGGCCAGGGATGATTCACTGCGGGTACCCGCACCCAGGCCATTGAGGGTGACGTCGCGGTCGTCAAAATAATACACCTGCCCCAAGCTGAAACGCGCCCGCTCGGTGCCGTTGTTGAGATCGTTGAAGCGGCTGGTCAGGGCCAGCGTCATCCGGTTGGCATCGCCGACCCGGTCACCACCGCTGAAACGGTTGCGACGGAACAGTTCATCAAAACTGAACGAGCGCAGAGCGCTGTCAAAATCAGGTAACGCATCCTGGTCGCTGTCGGCATCCGCCCAGGCATAATAAAGGCGTGGTTCCAGAGTCTGGTTGTAAGGCACATCGAACAACGCCGTACGGCGATCGAAATACAGTCCGGAATCCCACTCCAGCACCGGTACGGTGCGGTCTGGATTGGCGCGGCCATTAACCTCGTAGTCTTCCAGCTGGTAACGGGTGTAGTCCAGGGTAAGCGAGGGCTCGGCATAGCCCCACAGCCGCCGCATTGGCAACGCCAGTTGCGGCAGCAGGCGCAAGCGCTGGGCGTTGGCCCTGTCGACCCCGGTCAGCAGTTCATTATCCCGGTAAAAGTAGCTGTATTCGCTGTCCAGCGAGGTTTCCAGCCAACCCAGCTCGGTACGGCCGCCGTAGATAATTTCAGGCAACTGGGCATAGGGCTTGTTTGCTTCGGTAATGTAGTCAGCAATGGTCTGGTAACCGCTGGCGTAGGCCTCGAAGTACTGGTTGGCGCTGACATAACGAACACCCCCACGGCGTAGCAGGTGGGTGGTATTGGCAATATCCAGAGTGCGATTGAGGTCACCGAGGTAGTCGTTATCAGACACCACCGAATAATCGCCGTAGCCAGTCCAGCCGGTACCGAAGGTCGCCCGGGTGGCGAAATCCAGCGCCCAGCGCTCACCGTCTTCCCCGGGATTCTCGTCCTTGAAGTCACCGTCGTTGCCGATGTACCCCAGCTGCAGCACCGACTCGCCAAACCGGCTCAGATAACGGCCCTCGACCTCGGTAAACAGTCCGCGGCCGTGAATGTACTGGGGCGTGAGCGTGGCATCGTAGTGCGGTGCAAGGTTGAGATAATAAGGTATCGACAGGTACAGGCCGCTGCCGGTGTTGGAGGTGCCAAAGGAAGGGTAAAGGAAGCCCGACTTGCGGCGATCGTCAATCGGGAAGCTGGCATAGGGCCAGTAGAACACCGGGGTATCCAGCACCTCCAGGCGCACATGCCGGGCAGTCCCGAAACCTTCGGCCCGATCCAGTTCGATGTCCGACGCCACAATGGCCCAATCGTTGCGCCCGGGGGCGCAGGTGGTCAACACCCCCTGTTCAATCCGTACCTGATCCTCGGCCACCCGTGACAGGGTCTGGGCGGTACCGCGCATTTCGGCTTCATGCAGCAGGAACGTCGCCGTATTGAGGCGAAACTGGCCGCTGGCGGTGTCGTATTGCGCTTCATCCCCTGTGAGCAGAAAACCGTCACCGCGGCTAACCAGTCCACCGGACAGTGCTACAGCGCCGCTGGTCTGGTCGTAATGGGCCTGGTCACCGGTCATCACGAAATTCCCCTGCTGCAGCCGGACTTCACCTTCCAGATACAGGGCTCGGTCAATCTCGTACCGGGCCGACAGGCCGCTGGCGTATATCGGCAGGGCACTGGCCGCCTCGCCACTGGCTGAACCCAGCAGCGGAACGCTGCCCTGGCCTGCCACCGAGGGCAGATACCCCCCCTCACAGAACAGTGGCAGGCCGGCGACTACCTCTTGGGGCAGTTCCGCCCGGGGCCGCCAGTCCATTTGTGCCGCCGTCAGGGAAGGCTCGGCCAGCGCCGGCGAAGCCGTCAGTAATGCCAGCAAGGCTGACCCCAGAACGGTCGCTACCCCGGACTTCACGTCGTTCCCCGGCGCAGGGCGAAAGCGTCGAAACTGGCTGGGTGGAACTGACACGTCAACAGCGATCCTGTGCTGGGTGAATGGCAACCGGGGGCCTACGGCAGGCTCCCCCTTGGGTAGCCGCCTAGTTTACACGCACCATACCACCTTGTTAACGGAAACCGTTTTACCGCCACCACTGCCTTCTGCTAACTTTTCTGCTTTGCAGCCTTAATCCGATCAATCACCCTAACCAGAACCTGCATCCATGGACATCCGACTTTCTCAGCTGACAGATTGGGTCCGGCAATTTCCCGGCCTGGCACAGGCCTCACCACGGCCGGTTTCCGGCGACGCCAGTTTTCGCCGTTATTTCCGCGTCACCAACCACGACACCACGTTCATCGTGATGGATGCGCCACCAGAGCACGAAGACTGCCACCCGTTTGTCGCCATTGCCAGACACTGGCACAGCCATGGTGTTGCGGTTCCTGCGGTGGTGGAACAGGATCTGGCCCAGGGTTTCCTGTTGCTGGAAGATTTCGGCGACCGGTTACTGCTCGGCCAGCTCGATGCGACTAACGCGGATCGCTGCTACCGGGGAGCCATGGCCGAATTGCTGTCCATTCAGCAGCTGCCGGCGGACCCTGCGTTCCCGCTGCCGCCCTACGACAACGCCCTGCTGAACCGGGAGATGGCCCTGTTCCCGGACTGGCTCCTGACCCGGCAACTGGGGCTGGAACTGAGCAACGGTGAGCGCTGCCTGCTGGACACCAGCTTTACCTTCCTGCGCGAAAGCGCCCTCGCCCAGCCGGAAGTGACTGTTCACCGCGATTACCATTCCCGCAACCTGCTGGTTCGCCCCGATACCGACCGGCCCGGTGTGATCGATTTTCAGGACGCCGTCCGCGGCCCCATCACTTACGACCTGGTGTCACTGCTGAAGGACTGCTACGTACGCTGGCCCGAGTCCGATGTAGAACGCTGGCTTGAGCACTACCGTCAGCTGAGTCTGGACGCTGGCCTTCATCACGCCGACGCAGCCACCTTCCGCCAATGGTTCGAACTGATGGGCATGCAGCGGCACCTCAAGGCCGCTGGCATTTTCGCCCGGCTTGCCATCCGGGACGGCAAAACCGGCTACCTTGGCGACATCCCCCGTACGGTGCAGTACCTGGTGGATGCCAGTGCCCGTCAGGGCGCGCTGCGCCATTTCCACGAGTGGCTGCTGGAGACCGTGATGCCCGCCATTGAGACACAGCTTCAAGGCACGGAGCCCGCCAGCCTGTGAAAGCGATGATCCTCGCCGCCGGCAAGGGCGAACGTATGCGTCCACTCACCCTGACCGTCCCCAAGCCCCTGCTGCAGGCTGGCGGCCAACCACTGATTGGCTACCACCTGCAACGCTTACACGACGCCGGGTTCCGGGACATCGTGATCAACCATGCCTGGCTCGGCGACAAGATCGAGCAATCCTTGGGCGACGGCAGTGCCTATCAGGTCCAGATCCACTACTCCCGCGAGCAGGAGCCACTGGAAACCGCCGGGGGTATCCGCCAGGCCCTGCCTCTGCTCACTGACGCTGGCGACGACTGGTTTGTCGTCATCAATGGTGATATCTGGTGCGACTTTGACCTGAGGCAACTGGTAGCGCCAAGCAGCCCGGATATCCGCGCCGTCCTGGTTCTCACCGACAACCCGGAACACAACCCCGAGGGCGATTTCCAGCTTGGGGACAACAACCTCGTCCACAGTGATGGCCCCGCCAAACTGACCTTCGCCGGCATCAGCCTGCTCCACCGCTCGCTGTTCGACAGCCTCGAGCCCGGCTTTCATCCGCTGGCGCCTTTGCTGCGTCAAGCTATGGCCCGCGATCAGGTTGCCGGCCTTCACCATCACGGACAGTGGCTCGACATCGGCACCCCGGAGCGGCTCGCGGCTCTTGATCGCCAGCTTCGCCAGCACCGGACACGGTCATCATGATGCGCGAGCGCTTTGAACTGCCGCTGCCCCCGCGCCTGGAATCCGCCGTGGGCGAATTACTGGACAACCTCAGCGCATGCGACCACCAGGCCAGCAAGCTGCTTGCCCGAACGGGTTTGCCACGCTGGTGCCGGGCCAGCCTGTTTTTCTTCCTCGGCTATATCGCAAAAGCGGAGGGCCGGGTCACCGAAGCCGACATTGCCTTCACCGAATCCCTGATCAAGTCGCTGAAACTGTCGCCACGACAGCGACAGCGGGCCATCCATCAGTTTCAGAAAGGCAAGCAGGCCCAAACCCTGCCCGCCATGAAAGCGATCCGGCTGCGGCTCAGTCAACACTGGTCGCCAACCCAGGCCCTCAAAGTCGCAGCCTGCCTGTGTCATGCTGCGCAGCTGCACGGCAAGCCGGGCAAACCCCGCCGCCACCGTTGCGAAGATGCGGTGGACTACCTGGGGCTGGATATCCGCGTGGTGGAAGATATGCTCGACAGCTACGCCTGCAAAGCGTGGCCCTACCAGCCGGAAAACCTGCCCCAGCCCACCAACTACGAAGAAGCCTGCAAAGTGCTCGGGATTACCCGGCGGGATTCACTAAAATCCATCAAACAGACCTATCGCAAGCGGGTCTCCAGCTGCCATCCCGACAAGCTGCCACGGGGCATCAGCGCCACGGATCTGGCCAAGGCCAAGGAACGACTGCTGCGCTACCAGCAGTCCTGGGACATTGTGCGTAAACGCCATCAGGCAAGTCAGGCCGCGCCAGGCAGGGATCAATAAGGGCTGGCGCCATCGCCGGCCAGCACCAGCCAGGCCAGAATGCGGTTCACCACCATCGGTGCATCTCGTCCGGACACCGGATCACTCAGCAGCAACCGCTGCTGCCGGTACCCGGTCATGCCCTTGCGGGCAAACACCGCGGCTCTGGCCCCGGTCGCCTCCGGCCCCGTCAGCGTATTGGCCAGATCGAGAATCGACCAGGCTTCCAGCCCTTCCAGCCCACTTTGCCAGGCCTCACCGTCGGCACCCGCGAAGCGCGGCGTCACCCACACCAGCGCCCTCGGACCGCTGGTTCCGCCCATCGCCGCCTGCATCACCGGTAGCGCCGCCTGACCAACGCCAACCAACACAATCCGCTGGTAACCCCGGCCACTCAGCTCGGCGGTCGCCGCTGCCAGCAATGCCTGCACCCGTTCGCGATAGCCCTGCAGAGGCTCGACAGCATCCGGTGCAACCGCCACGTCGATCATCACCGACTCATCGGCGGCCGGCTCGGGCCGCTCTGCGCCTATGGCGTCTCCGGTCGGCGCCATGGGCCGTGACGGCAACGCCAACACCATCGCCGCCCAACCATGATCAGCCAGCAACGACCGCATGGCACCATGGAGTCCGCTGGCCGCCGACTGACCCTCGTCGCCGACAATCAGCATCGCTCCGCTGGCAACCGCATCCCGTTCCAGTGCCAACAGGGCCAGCTCACTATCACCTTCGCCAAGTTCCAGCCAGACCGCCTGCTGCGGATAGCGGCGGGCCAGGTCCCGCTGCCCCAGCCCACTGGAGATGGTCAGGCGGGTCGATGTCGATGGCGGCTCTGCCTGCCCCGGGGCGTCGTTGTCAGCCCCCGGCTCTGCGGCCTCCTGGGCAGCCGCCCAGGGTCCGGCCAGCAGGAGCAGCACAAGCAGCCCGCAGGCCAACGCCCTGATACCGTGATTCAACCTGTCTGTCATTCCTGCTGCCATTAGCCTTATTGCTCCCACCAATCTTGTCCCGGAACTGCAAATGCCGGGCGACAACCTGTTAGACTAGCACCTTCGCAGAGGGCCCTTCGATTCAATCCGGCCCGGTACATCATCAATTGCCTGCGCACGCACTGGCCAGAACCCAAGAGAGCCGCCATGAATCCGTTCCAGATCGCCCCTTCCATCCTGTCTGCCGATTTTGCCCGACTGGGGGAAGAAGTCGACAACGTCCTCGCCGCCGGCGCCGACATCGTTCACTTCGACGTGATGGACAACCACTATGTACCCAATCTCACCATCGGCCCGATGGTGTGCGAGGCCCTGCGCAAACACGGCGTGACCGCACCCATCGACGCCCACCTGATGGTCAGCCCGGTGGACGACCTGATCCGCATGTTCATTGATGCCGGTGCCACCTACATTACTTTCCACCCGGAAGCCTCCCAGCACATCGACCGCTCCCTGCAGCTGATCCGGGACGGTGGCTGCAAGGCCGGACTGGTGTTCAACCCTGCCACGCCGCTGCATTACCTGGATCACGTCATGGACCGGCTCGACATGATCCTGCTGATGTCGGTCAACCCCGGTTTCGGCGGCCAGAGCTTCATCCCGGGCACCCTCGACAAGCTCCGGGAAACCCGCAAGCGTATTGATGCCAGTGGTCACAACATTCGCCTCGAAATTGACGGCGGCGTGAAGGTAGACAACATCCGCGAAATCGCCGAAGCCGGCGCCGACACCTTTGTGGCCGGCTCCGCCATTTTCAACACCGACGACTACAAGGCCACCATCGACCAGATGCGCGCCGAACTGGCCAAGGCGCGCTGAACCCGCGCCTGCCATCTGACGAGGATTCGCCATGAAACTGACCGATCTGTTCAACGGCCAATGGCCGGACACCATCCTGTTTGACCTGGATGGCACTCTGGTGGACAGTGCCCCCGATCTCGCCGCAGCTACCGACGCCATGCTGGTCGCTATGGGCAAGGTTGCCCCCGGCGAGCAGAAGGTACGGGAATGGGTCGGCAATGGGGCCTCAGTGCTGGTTCGCCGGGCCCTGGCCGGACGCCATGATTATCAGGCTGACGACCATCATGACGAATCCACCGTCGAACGCGCGCTGGACCTGTTTTTCGATGCCTACCACGAAGTCAACGGCCACCATGCCACCGTGTTCGAGGGCATCGAAACCTTCCTGCAATTCGCCTCGAACCAAGGCTGCAAGCTCGGCGTGGTCACCAACAAACCGATGGCCTTTACCGATGATCTGCTGGAGCGCATGGGTCTGGCACACTGGTTTGACGTTACCGTCAGCGGCGACACCCTCGCGGTCAAGAAACCGAACCCCGAGCCTCTGCACCATGCCCTCGAAAGCCTCGGTGGCGCACTGGAAAAAACCCTGATGGTCGGCGACTCCATCACCGACATCAGCGCGGCAAAAAATGCCGGTGTGCCGGTGGTCGCCGTTCGCTATGGTTACAACTACGGTGGGCCGGTTGATGAACTGGGCGCTGAGATTGTGGTTGATTCGCTGACAGAGCTTTTGTAATCTCGTCGGCATCCTATTTATCTGCTTTTCAGGGAGAAACCTGCAGTGCAGGGACTGAATTTGACAACTCCGCGCGACGTCCTGACCTCTCGCGCAACACGATGGTGGCGATGGCGTACCGGCTGACCACTCAGCCCGGCAGTGCCTGAACCGGCAACCCGCGTTACCGGCACTGCTTTGAGGATTCCTCACGACGCTTGAGGAACCGATGACCCAAATTCGTGTTTCGTCAAATAACAGGATGCCCCATGACTCCCGAGCAGTTCGCAACACTGGCCGACGCCGGCTACAACCGTATTCCCGTTTCCCGTGAAGTTCTCGCCGATCTTGACACCCCACTGAGCACCTATCTCAAGCTGGCCAGCGGGCCGTACTCGTATCTGTTTGAATCGGTCCAGGGCGGTGAAAAGTGGGGACGTTACTCCATCATTGGCTTGCCGAGCCGGGAAATCCTCAAGGTTTGCGACCACCGTGTCACGATCACCCGCGAGGGCCAGGTTGTCGAAGACATCGAGAGCGATGATCCACTGGCGTTTATCGAAGAGTACCAGCAGCGCTTCAACGCCCCGGACCTGGACGACCTGCCCCGCTTCAACGGCGGCTTGGTGGGTTACTTCGGCTACGACACCGTTCGCTACATTGAGAAACGCCTGCAGCCAAGCTGCCCACCGGACAAGATCGGCACTCCGGACATCCTGTTGATGGTGTCGGATGAGGTGGTGGTGTTCGATAACCTGCGCGGCAAGCTGCACCTGATTGTTCACGTCGATCCCGGCGTTGAGGGCGCCTTCGGGCAGGCTCAGCAACGCCTGGACGACCTTGAGCGCAAGCTCCACCGCCAGACCGCCGATGCCCCGCGCACCCCTGACCACCTGCGCGGCACAACGGTGAACGAGGAAGACTTCATTTCCGGCTTCACCCAGGACCGTTTCGAAGCCGCTGTGGACAAGATCAAGGAATATGTCCTCGACGGTGACGTCATGCAGACCGTGATTTCCCAGCGTATGTCGATCCCCTTCGAGGCACCACCGCTGAACCTGTATCGGTCGCTGCGGGTATTGAACCCCTCTCCGTACATGTACTTCCTCGATCTCGAAGACTTCCAGATTGTTGGCTCATCGCCGGAAATTCTGGCCCGGGTGGAAGATAACGAAGTCACCGTGCGGCCCATCGCCGGTACCCGCAAGCGCGGCGCGACTGATGCCGAAGACCGGGCCCTGGAAGCAGAACTGCTGGCCGACCCCAAGGAAATCGCCGAGCACCTGATGCTGATCGACCTCGGCCGCAACGATGCCGGGCGGGTATCCGAGACCGGCACAGTGAAACTGACCGACAAGATGATCGTGGAGCGTTATTCCCACGTCATGCACATTGTCTCCAACGTTACCGGCCGCCTGAAAGAAGGCACCTCCTGTCTCGACGTGCTGCGGGCCACCCTGCCCGCGGGCACCCTCAGCGGCGCCCCGAAAATCCGCGCCATGGAAATCATCGACGAGCTTGAGCCGGTCAAACGGGGCATCTACGGTGGCGCTGTGGGCTACCTGTCGTGGAACGGCAACATGGACACCGCCATTGCCATCCGTACCGCGGTGATCCAGGACAATACCCTGCACATTCAGGCTGGCGCCGGTGTGGTGGCGGATTCCATTCCACGGCTGGAGTGGAAGGAAACCATGAACAAGGGCCGGGCCATTTTCCGCGCAGTCGCCATGACCCTGAACGATTTTGACCACTGAGGAGCCGTACCATGCTACTGATGATCGATAACTACGACTCCTTCACCTACAACGTGGTTCAGTACCTGGCCGAGCTGGGTGCCGACGTGCAGGTGCATCGTAACGACGAAATCACCATCGAGCAGATCGAGGCGCTGAAGCCGGAACGACTGGTGGTCTCCCCCGGCCCCTGCACCCCGAACGAAGCCGGTATTTCCATGGCCGCCATCCGACACTTTGCCGGCAAGCTGCCGATCCTCGGCATCTGCCTCGGACACCAGTCCATCGGCCAGGTCTTTGGAGGCGATATCATCCGTGCCGGCCAGGTCATGCACGGCAAGATTTCCCCGGTGTACCACAAGGATGAAGGCGTATTCCGCGGCCTCAACAATCCCCTGCAGGCGACCCGCTACCACAGCCTGGTGATCGACAAGAACACCCTGCCAGATTGCCTGGAAGTCACCGCCTGGACCCGCAACGAAGACGGCTCAGTAGAAGAGATCATGGGGGTCCGCCACAAAACCCTGCCGATTGAGGGGGTACAGTTCCACCCGGAATCGATCATGACCGAGCAGGGCCACGAGCTGTTGCGGAATTTTTTGCGGAGCTGAGTTGAGTCGGCTTGCTAAGCTCTCTAAAGGCAACGACCAAAACTGACCAGAAGAGACCACCGAATGGACATCAAAGAAGCGCTCAACCGAATTGCCGCCAACCTCGACCTCACCCGCGACGAAATGAAAGACGTCATGCGGATTGTCATGCAGGGTGAAGCCACCGATGCCCAGATCGGCGCCCTGCTGATGGGCCTGCGCATCAAGAGTGAAACCATCGAGGAAATCACCGGCGCCACCGAAGTTATGCGGGAACTGGCCACCCCCGTCAGCATCAATGCCCAGCCGCTGGTAGACATCGTTGGCACCGGCGGCGATGGCGCCAATCTGTTCAACGTCTCCTCCGCCGCCACCTTCGTGGTCGCAGCCGCCGGCGGGTACGTTGCCAAGCACGGCAACCGCGCCGTTTCCTCCAAGAGCGGCAGCGCTGACCTGCTGGAAAAGGCCGGCGTCAACCTCAACATCAGCCCGGAACAGGTCGCCCGCTGTGTCGAACAGATCGGCGTCGGCTTCATGTTTGCCCCCGCTCACCATGGCGCTATGAAACACGCCATTGGCCCGCGCCGGGAACTGGGCATGCGCACCATCTTCAACATCCTTGGGCCGATGACCAACCCGGCAGGTGTCAAACGCCAGCTGATTGGTGTCTTCACCAAGGAACTGTGTCGCCCCATGGCCGAAGTCCTGAAGAACCTCGGCAGCGAACACATCATGGTGGTGAATGCCAAAGACGGTCTCGATGAAATCAGCCTGGCCTCCGAAACCCATGTGGCGGAACTCAAGGACGGCGAGATCAGCGAATACACCATCAAACCGGAAGACCTCGGCATCGCCAGCCAGACCCTGGTCGGGCTTGATGTCAGCACCGCCGACGATTCCCTCAAGCTGATTCACGCCGCCTTTGGCCGTGGCCATGACGACATGGCCGAGAAAGCCCGTGATATGATCGCCCTCAACGCTGGCGCCGCCATTTACGTCGCCGGGCTGTCAGACACCATGAAACATGGTGTGGATATGGCCCTGGACGCGATCGGCAGCGGCTTGGCAGCGGGCAAGCTGTCTGAACTGGCCGACTTCTCACACTGTTACGACTGAAGACCGATCATGAGCAACCGACACAACGACCGCACCCCGACCATCCTGCGCAAAATCGTTGACCGCAAATGGCAGGAGATCGACGAGCGCAAACCCGCCGCGTCCCTTGCCGACATGAAGGCCCGGGCCGGTGATCAACCTGCCACACGGGGATTCACGGCGGCCATGCAGTCCCGCATTGAAGCGCGGCAGCCGGCGGTCATTGCGGAAATCAAGAAGGCCTCTCCGAGCAAAGGCATCCTGCGGGATCCGTTCAACCCGCCCGCCATTGCCGAAAGCTATGCCCGGGCCGGGGCTGCGTGTCTGTCGGTACTCACCGACCGGGATTTCTTCCAGGGCCATGAAGACTACCTGGTGGCCGCACGCAACGCCTGCGACCTGCCGGTGATCCGCAAGGACTTTATGGTCGCCCCCTATCAGGTCTATGAGAGCCGTGCCCTGGGGGCGGACTGCATCCTGCTGATTGCCGCGTGCCTGACCAAGGATCAGATGCAGGAACTGGAAGGCATTGCCCATGAGATTGGGCTGGATGTACTGGTGGAAGTGCATGACGGTGAAGAGCTGGACGACGCCCTGACCCTCACTACGCCGCTGGTGGGCATCAACAATCGCAACCTGCACACCTTTGAGGTTTCGCTGGACACCACCTTCGATCTTCACGGGCGCATTCCCGCCGAGCGTTTTGCAGTGACAGAAAGCGGTATCCTCAGCCGTGGCGATGTGACCGCCATGACCGACCGGGGGATCTACGGTTTCCTGGTGGGCGAGTCGTTCATGCGGGCAGAAGATCCGGGCGCCAAGCTACAGGAACTGTTTTTCTGACGACGTTCTGAACACGCCCAAACGAATAACGCCAGGCACCAGACCTGGCGTTATTCGTTCTGCGCAGCAGTGATCGGTGTGCGGTTACTGGTCGGCCACTGGCCAGTAGCGAATCACAAAAGCGCCTCGCAAATCGCCGAGTCCAAAGCCGGTCGCCTGATCATCCGGGTACAGCTCCGTCAGGGTTTGCTGAACACCTTCAGACACGTTGTCACCGTGACATTTGAGGCAGACCTCTCCAGTAGGGATCGCCTGCATATACTCAAACATCGGCTGCCCTTCGTGATCACGCGTGCGCCAGACTGACGCCGGACGACCATCCTGAATGGGGGCAGCGGACATCATTTTTAGCTGTTCGGTCTGCCAGGCATCCGGTGCATTGCCTGGATTGCGCACACGCAACGCGGTACGACCGATGCTCCAGCTCTCAACACTGTGCTGGTCCGCCAGCGCAGGGGCCGCACTCTTGCAGACTTCTATGCCCTGGGTCAGGCCGCCAGCCTGGATGGCGCTTTTCAGCGTTGCCTGCAAGTCAGCCCCAAACGCACTGGCCCGACTGCGGGCTTCGGCAACCAGCTCGGCCTCGTCACCCCCAGCCACATCCACGGCCAACACACTCAGGCCAACCAATACCGCCAACCCGGATTTTCGTAAAGTCATTGCCTCGCTCCAGAAAGAATAAATTATATGCTTATTCTTTTATAGAATATCTGAGCGATTTTCAACCATCCGCATTGGGGACGGTCACGCCGAGTTAACGCGTCACCATCGATTGCGCGACCTTGACCAGTGACTCTGATTCGGTCATCCGTTCCGGCTTGCGGACGCCACTCTGACATCCGGGGCGGGCCGCCAGCTCATCAAGCCAGCGATTAAGGTGGTCCAGCCCCTCCACCGACACCCCGGACCAGGTATGGGTACGCACCCAGCACCAGTTGGCGAAGTCGGCAATGGTGATTTCATCTCCGGCCAGGTAGTGAGCTTCCCCCAGGCGGCGGTCCAGCACCTCGAACAGGCGCCGGCACTCGTGCTGGTAGCGATCAATCGCAGGCTGGATCTTCTCCGGGAAATAGCGGTAGAACACATTGGCCTGGCCCATCATCGGCCCCACGCCGCCCATCTGGAACATCAGCCATTGCAGGGTGCGTGACCGCCCAGCGGCATCCTCGGGCAGAAAACAGCCGAACTTTTCCGCCAGATAAATCATGATGGCGCCGGATTCAAATACCACAAAGTCATCGTTGTCCCGATCAACAATGACCGGAATGCGACCGTTGGGGTTCATGGCCAGGAACGCCGGCGTTTTCTGTTCGGCCTTCGACAGATCCACCGGAATCAGGTTGTAGTCCACCCCTAATTCATCGAGCAGAACGCTGATCTTGTGGCCATTGGGGGTCGGTGACGTATACAGGTCAATCATAGCTATGTTCCCGTTATGAGTTACGCATTGGCCGATGGCCGAGCCTTGATACGGTCAAACCAGGCCTGCAGATGAGTCTGCTCGGGCTTGATGGCGATTCGGTTGACCTTGTTGAACGCAATCGTGGTAAAGGCATTGATATCTGCCGCCGTAAGCTGGTCACCGTAGATGTAATCGCGGCCTTCCAGATGCTTGTTCAGGAAATGAAAGAATTTCTCCACCGCAACGCGGCAGTCCTCACCCCATTCGGCAATGGGCTTCATGCGGTCCTTGAAGTAACCGCTGGTGTGCTGAAAACACATACCCGTGGGCAGGAAGAAATAGAAGTCGATCCATCGCAGCCATTGCTCGATCCCGGCCTTTTCCAGCGGCGTGGTCCCCAGCAGTGGCGTCGTTTCCGGGTGGGCTTCTTCGACATAACGGCAAATGGCCATGGTTTCGGCGAGATAGGTACCGTCATCCAGCTCGGCCACCGGGACTTTCTTCATCGGGTTCATCGCTGCAAATTCCGGCGTCAGATTGTCACCCTTCTGAAGGTCAAGTTCGACAAACTCCACTTTGTCCAGCAGACCTTTTTCGGCCAGAAACATCCGCACGCGCCGGGGGTTGGGGGCCGTTCTGGATTCGTAGATCTTCATGACAACAGTCTCCGTTTAATTATTTGACCGTATAGAGACTGCCCACAAAAAAGAGTTGCGTCAAGCAACCATTATTCATCTCCCAGGAAAGCCTGCAATTGGCGGATGATCCACTGGGGGTCATCCAGCGGCAGGTCGTGACCCGCATCCGGGTGCTGCTTCAGCAGCCATTGCCAGCGCCGCTCCAGCGCACGACTGCAACGCCAGTCCACCAGCCGGTCGCCCTTGCTGGCCAGCACCAGGGCTGATGTAAGTGGGCGCTTACTGCCAGGGTGAAATCTTGCGGCAGCTGTGATCTGACGCAGCGCATTGCCCGCACTGACCGGACGCTGGCGTTGAATGCTGTACCACTGCTTGGCAACGGTCTGGCTCAGGGGACGGTTGGACGACAGCGCCAGGATACCCCGCTCGCGATCGAACAATTCGCGGCGACTGAGGATACGAAGCAGACGCGGCCAGGCCTTTAGCTTCATCCGTTGCCACGGCGGACTGAACCCGGAACTGGTATTGATCAGCACCAGATGCTGGATCTCCCCCTCCGCCGTATTCTGGGCCCAATCGAGCGCCACCATACCTCCCAGGGACAGCGCCAGAATACTGTAGGGGCGGGGGATATGCGCCACCTGCTGTTGCACATGCTGGCGAATGTCGGGGATGGTCGCCGGACTCCGGTCCTTGTAGTGGACGCCCGTGCCCGGCAAATCCACGGGAAAGAACTGATGCTCGGGAAAAGCCTCACGCAGCTGCGGCAGAAACGCCCCCCAGTGCGCCTGTTCTCGTGCCAGACCTCGCAACAGAATCCATCTCATATCAGCCGTGTTCCCGGTACCAATGCATGATTGCCGCTTCCCTGAGCATGGTCTCCTCTTCCCGAACTGGCAACCAGCCATCGAAACTGGCCGCCGCATTGACGAGAAAGTCCATGAAGGCCAGGTGGCTGCGCAACACCCGCTGGTGACGATGAGGCACCAGCGGGTTGAACAGGCCATCGAGCCGCAACAGCTGCCGTGGGCGCTTGCGGACCCAGCGCCAGGATCCCATTTCCAGGGTCAGCGGAATAAACCCGCCTTCCCCGGTCCGGTTGACCTGCTTGTAGAAGTGATCCCACAGATCGCCATGGGTCAGGTAGTGGCGCGACTGGGGCTCAAACCGGTAGTCATGATTGGGGTAGGCCTGCTCCCAGATCAGCTTTAGTGCCATCACCGAGGCGATGCGGCGCATCGGCCGGCGGCGATAAGCGTAGGGAAACCAGATCTGGTCGTTCCAGCCAAACCCCGAGTGGCAATCCAGTGCCAGACTGAATGGACGCCCCACCAACACGTCATCAATCACCGAAGCCAGGGCCCGGTTTTCCCGCTCCATCCCCTGTTCCGGATCCCCGGTGTACCAAGGCAGGCGGGGTGACAGCCGCTGACCGCCAAGCATGAAAGCGCTGCGGTCCTGGGCGGTGATGGGGGCATTGCGCATCAGGTCGACGCCATTCGGGTTGCTGCGCTGGTTGAGATACATTCCGCCAGGGTTGAGAATCGGCAACACCGTGATGTGCACCTTTTCCAGCAATTCCTGCAAGTGCCGGTCCCAGCGCATCCGCGCCAGCAGGTTCTGCAGCCAGGCCAGCACTACCTGGGTACCAATCCGCTCCAGACCATGGACCCCACCCACCAGCAGGAACACCGGCACGTCCGGGGAATTGCTGCCGAGATCAGCGCGATAGATCGGTACCGTGACATCCTTCAGCGCCACCCGGTCGGCCACCTGTGTGGTCACGATATCCGGAGCTTCAGCCAGCAGACGCTCGGTCTTGATCAACTCCGGCAAAAAGGTTCTCAGCAGTCGCCGCTGACGGCTGTCGCGGGTTGCCTGCTCAGTCGGAATGGCGGCGTGAGGGGTCAACGCGCGAAGCTCGGTCATGGCGGGTCTCCTGATGAATAGCGACCTTCCACCGTAACGACTCTTTACTACACTTTAGTGACCCTGGTTCCAGTCAGCTGCCTTCTGATGGACGCCGGTCTCTGGCGATCGCTCATCGACAACGCTAACATTAAGGTTAAAAGCGACACTGGAACGTCCTCATGATCTCCGATGCATCCCAGCCCCCCCAAGGGGGTAGCGGTGATTACCCCGATACCCTGCAAACCATCCTCGACAGTCTCGACGCCCTGGTCTATGTCTCCGATCTCGAGACCTATGAGTTGCTGTATCTGAACGCCTATGGCCGCCAGCTCTGGGGGGAACCGCAAGGCCGAAAATGCTGGCAGGTGCTGCAGGCGGGGCAGGCCGGCCCTTGCTCCTTCTGCACCAACGACCGGCTGGTCGACGACCAGGGCCACCCCACCGGGGTCTATGTCTGGGAATTCCAGAACACCGACAACCAGCGCTGGTACCAGTGCCGGGATCTGGCCCTGAGGTGGACCGATGGCCGCCTCGTCCGGCTAGAGGTGGCCATCGACATTACCGATCGAAAAGAGACGGAGGAGCAACTCAGGCGGGCGGTGGCACTGGCGGAAGCCAGGGCCAACACCGATGAACTGACCGGGCTGAACAACCGCCGCGCGTTCTTTGCGCTCGGCGAACAGGCCACCCAGCAGGCCTTACGCAACGGGCACCCGCTATCACTGATCATGTTTGACCTCGACCATTTCAAGCAGATCAACGACAGCTATGGCCACGCCATCGGTGATCGGGTACTTCAGAACGTGGCGACGAAGGTCGATTCAATGGCCCGGGATGCCGACGTACTCGGCCGAATCGGCGGCGAAGAGTTCGCCATTCTGATGTACAACACCGACACCGACGAATCATCACATCTGGCAGAACGATTACGCCAAGCCATCGCAGCCAGCACCATTGAAGCCGCAGGCCAGACCCTGGGATGCACCGCCAGCTTCGGAATTGCCGCCGCACATGGGCGACCGATCTCCCTGGAGCACCTGCTGTCTGAGGCAGATCATGCCATGTACCGGGCAAAATCCCGCGGCCGTAATCGGGTCGAAACGGCCGGACGGCCATCCAGCTAAAGGTTCAGCGACTGCTCACCAAAGGCCCGCAGGGTTCGGCCGTCGGCCGTTTCCAGAATCAGCGCGCCGGTCGGGAGGATGTCAAAGCGCTGCACCGCGCCCAACACTTCCAGAAAACGGCGTTCCTGGTGCATCAGGGACGGCGCACACGCCATCATGGTGCTGGCGGTCTGGCCGACGCTGAGGCCCTCACCGCTCAGCTGGTAGCTGCCCATATAATTATTGCAGGACGCCCGACCGGCCAGACGACCCTCCGGCAGGAAATGGAGGGTTATTCTGGAGCTGTCGATAATCCCGCCACGGTCGATGTCTTCGACGACCCATTCCACCCCCTGCAGCAGCATATCCGGATTGCCGGCACAGCCCTCCAGACGGGCCCCGTCAAGGGTCAGGCGAGCCTGGTGGGGGTAGGCCATGCCTGACATGGAATCCCGACATAACTGCGGCGCAGTCTCAAGCAACACAGGCCGACCATCCAGGTCGGCGACCAGGGTCTGCCCGGCAGCGTTTCTGGCCACAAGCTCGTAGCCTGCTGACGCCGTCTCTGCAGAGTCCGGCTGAGTGAGACGGAGTTGCCCCCCGTCAACCGCAACCTGCCAGAATGGCTCGTTCCCCCGGGCCCGGAAGGGCTCGGCGATCATGCCCCGGGGCACACACTGCGGCCAGGTGCGATTACCCACCGACAGCATCGCTTGCGGGCCCTTGCTCCAGAACTGAATCTCCGCGTGATCCTCCCCCTGGTAACGGGCCCCGGAGGCCGCCGGTATCTGAACCAGCGAATACGCCTCTTCGCCCACCAACAGCCTGGCATGGTCGCCCCGGTAGCTCACGGTGATATTGAGCTGGCCACAGGCCATAGCGGAGGTTGCCGAACCGTCAACAGCCCCGTTCATCGCCGAGCATCCCGACAGCGCAGTTGCGGCGGCCAGTGCAGCGGCCGTCATCATCGCAGGCATTCTCATCCGTTGTCTCCCTGATCGAGTTTTCCGCATTGTAGGCAGGTTTTCTTAACCCCGGGATGAAAAAACAGTAGGCTTGCAGCTTTGCTGTCCCACTAAGGAAACGTCCGTCATGGCCATCAAGCTGTACCAGTTCGCCATTTCCCACTACTGCGAAAAGATTCGCTGGGCGCTCGACCACAAGGGGCTGAGCTACCAGACCATTAACCTCCTGCCTGGCAGCCATATCAAGCTGATCAAAGGAATGACCGGGAGCACCTCCGTCCCGGTGCTGGCCCATGATGACAAGGTCGTGCAAAACTCCGCCGATATCATCGATTATCTCGATGACGCCTTTCCCGAGCGGCCGCTGACGCCGTTAGACCCGCACCAGCGACAAATGGTCAGGGAGTGGGAACGGCGCCTGGACAAGGTGGCAGGGCCAGCCGTGCGCTGCTACTGCTATCACTACCTGCTGCAGCGGCCCAAGTTGGTGGCCCCCATGCTCGCGGCACAGACCCCCTTCTACAACCGCTACCTGCTCCGGCTCGGATTCAGCCGGGTAGAGGAGCTCATGCGCAGCTGGATGAAGATCAACGAGCGCACCGCCCGTACAGCCCAACAGACTATTGAAGATATTCTGAGTGAATTGGCAGCGGCCTACCAGAAATCGGAGTTTCTGGTCGGCGACCGTTTTACCCGTGCTGACCTGACCGCTGCCGCCCTGTTTGCGCCCCTGTTCCAGCCACAGGCCTATCCGGTTCCCTGGCCAGCCCCCAACAGGCTGCCCCAGCCCATGCAGCAGTGGTTACAGCGCAATGAAGAACGGATTGCGCCGCTGACTCAGCTTTACCAGCAACAGCGTCCGGTCCGGGGCTGATGCCGTTTAGCTTCGGTTGATCCGGACCAGCACCAGGGCTCCGAGGTCCGCGCCCGACTGGGTCGGATCAACGCTATGGACGGTATCAGTGGTCCACAACAGACGGCCATTCGCATCGCGGATGGCCGCTCTGACAGCGTAGCGGTGGTTGTGCTGCAAATCGGCAGAGTCCACGTCCAGCACAAACTTGATCGGCACCTGATGACGACCGGCGGGAATGGTCTGTTCGGCAAGGGTTTCGGCAGCCCTATCCGCCACGGAGATATCCTCCAAGGTCACTGTCACCACGCTTTTTGGCGGTAACGCGATCCGTTCACGGTAGGTTACCGCCCCGGTGACCCGGTAAGTGCCTGTCGGCTCCGCAGCCTTTGTGGTGCCACGTTCATTCGTTGCGTCACTCTCATTGCTCAGGCTTGCACACCCGGCCAGGGCCAGAACCATCCACAGGGCCACGGCCAGCGTCATTGGGAATCTCACGGTCATCGTTTCCTTTCGTTTACCAAGAAGTTGTCAGCAAAACAGCCGTCTAATCACTGGTTTTTTTGTACCCTAGCAGGCAGGAGAACGCAACGGGCGCACCGATTGCCGGAACCGCCCCGGCGAGGTTGACGTCCAGCGCCGGAAAGCCCGGGTGAAGGCGCTTTGCTCAGAAAATCCCAACAGCAAGGCCACGTCAGACAGACTCAGACCGGGATCCTGCAGGTACTGACAGGCGAGCTGCTCACGGCTGCGGTCAAGCCACTGCTGCCAACTCAGACCGTGTCCCGCCAGACGCCGCTGCAGGGTCCGGGGCGACATATGCATGGCGGTGGCCGCCCGCGCCAGGGTGGGCTCGCCTTCTGCCAACAATCGCAGCAGAACCTGCTGCAGCTGACGCTCCATGGCCGAGCCGGAAGGCAACGCCCTCACCAACGCCTGGGCCTGGCGATCCAGCAGCTCCCGTAATGCCGGGTCGCGGCTCAGCATCGGCTCCGTGAGGTAGGTGACCGGGAACCGTACCCGAACATGGCTATCGTCCCATTGCACCGGGCATTCAAAAAACTGCTCGTACTCTGCCTCGGCCCGAGAGCTGACACCCCCCAGAAAGCTGATCCCCGACGGTGGCGGCGGATTGTCGAGCTGGCGCCGAAGGAAGGTCACCAGAGCGGCAATGGCCACGCCATCGGCGCGCTGACCCAGCTCATTCCCTTCCCTGGGCCAGCGGATTTCCGCCTCACCGCCCTCAACAGACACCTCGGCCAGATTGGCGCCGTAGAACAGGTTTTCGTAGCGCTGGTAGGCCAACATGGCCTCACCCAAGGTGCTCGATGCCAGCGCCAGATACCCCAGCACACCGACATGGCCAGGCCGGACACCACTGCCGATGGCCAGTTCCGGGGCCTGCTGCCCGGGCACCAGCGCCACGGCCTGTTCCAACAGGTTTCGCCACACCGGTACCGGCACACTCTCCTCACCGGCCCAGCGCTCCACGGCAGCCCTCAAGGCCTTCGCCTCAAGTCCTTCGCGGTCCAGCCAGTCACTCAGCAGGCCGACCCAGGCCCCAGTCACTCGCAATATTGCCGCCATAATGCCCTCCCAAGTTTGTCACCTATGATCAATTTGGTGACACCTATTGTCAATCAATGCGAGCAATCTGGCGACAAAATAACCATATCCTCAAACCTCACCACTGAAACAACAACGACAACAGCGGAGCGCTCAATGAGCATCACCGACCTGATGATGGACGTACTGGAAAAGAGTGGCCTGATGCCGTTATGGCAAACCGTCGCCCCCTGGCTGGCACTGGATGAACGGCAGCTGATCTTCATGATCGCCACCCCCGTGTTCCTGATCGTGGCGCTGTGGGAATACGCCAGGATCCGCAACAACCCGACGCTAATGGACAGCCGCGAGGCCATTCGCAACTTTGCCCTTGGCGCCGGATATCAGATCACCGAACTGCTGTTTGCGGGCATCATTGCCTTTCCGGTCTTCGCCCTTTTGTACCAATACCGCCTGTTTGACCTGGAGCTGAATGTCTTCACCGCCTTCCTTACCTTCATCGGCGTGGAGATCTGCTTTTACTGGATGCACCGCTGCAGCCACACCATGCGCTGGTTCTGGGCGGCCCACGTGGTCCATCATTCTTCCGAACGCATGAATTTCTCGACCGCCATGCGCCAGAACGCCACCAATATTTTCAATGGCAACTGGGTGTTCTACCTGCCGCTGGCACTGCTGGGGCTCAACCCGGTCTGGATCGGCGTGGTCTTTGCCTTGTCGCTGGTGTACCAGTTCTTCATCCACACCACCCTGGTGAAGCGTCTGCCGGCCTGGGTCGAGTTCATCTTTAACACCCCCAGCCACCACCGGGTTCACCATGGCCGCAACCCCGGCTATATCGATCGCAATTACGGTGGCGTTCTGATCATCTGGGATCGCCTCTTCGGCACGTTCACCAACGAAGACGAGCACAACCCGCCACACTATGGCATCACCACCCCTATTCCGGACAACCGCCTGATCACCCTGTGGACCCACGAGTACGCCGACCTGTTCCGCGACATGGCCCAATCAAGCAACTGGCGGGAACGGCTACAGCGGCTCTGGCAGCCACCGGAGTGGCGACGGGGTTGCTCAGAAAAAACCGGGCCATCGTCTCAAAACCAACCCTCACATCAGAGCTGAGCGGCCCGAGACACCCGCTGGAGCAATCATGGGAACTCCTACCGGTGTCTCAGACCGAACCAGGATTTGCGTCTAAACTGGCGACACTGCCAACTCATTTCGTAGACCGATTGTCATGACCTACACTGAACACTTCCTCGATGCAGCCGATGGCCACCGGATACCGGTAAAGGTCTGGCACTCCGACCGCCCGCTGGCTGTTCTGGTGATTTCCCACGGCATGGCCGAGCATGCCAGTCGCTATGGCGCCCTGGCCAGCTGGCTAAACGAACATGGTATTGAAGTGTTTGCCCTGGAGCATCGTGGCCACGGCCCGTTCTGTGAAAAGCAGGAACGTGGACATTACAGTGATCAGAACGGCTGGCAGAAGGTGGTGGATGATCTGCATGCCGTCATCAGGTTTGGTCACCAGCAACATCCTGACCTTCCCCTGACCCTGTTCGGCCACAGCATGGGCTCGTTCATCGCCCAGGCTTGCGCGCAACAGTACGGTGACGATCTCGACAACCTGATCCTCTGCGCCACCAATCGCATTGATCATCCTCATCTGCGGGCATCACAGCTGCTGATCCGGACCATCGCCCGTTTCCGCGGGGGCCGATACCGCAGCAAACTGATCGATCGCATGACCTTTGGCGCCTTCAACAAACAGTTCCGTCCCAACCGCACCAGTCACGACTGGCTAAGCCGCGACACCGAACAAGTGGACCGCTACCTTGCCGATCCGCTCTGTGGCACCCCCTGCACCGTCCAGTTATGGAGTGATTTCATTGGCGGAATGCTGGCCATTTCCCCCCGGCAGTGGCGGAAGGACCTGCCCGTTCACCTGATGGCAGGCAGTGATGACCCGGTTGGCGAGATGGGCAGCGGCGTCAGTCGCCACTGCGATGCCATTCACCAGGCCGGTATCACCCTGGCCAGTTTCCGCCTGTTTCCGGGAGCCCGCCACGAACTGGTGAATGAAACCAACGCCGACGAAGTCTGGCAGCACCTGCTTGACTGCCTCCCACAGGACGTCCCCGGTATCAGCCCCGGGGTATCCCAGCAGAGTTAACGGGCCAGGTCTTAACACACGTTGCGCCCGGCGACGGCCCGGTATAGTCTGAAACGCTTTGAATGAGTGCCAGACAGAGCCCATGCCGGACCACCCCAGACTCACCCCCAGATTGCGCCTCAAGCTTGATCAGGACATCGCCCTTGGTCCGGGCAAGGCGCAACTTCTCGAAGCGATTGCCGACAGCCACTCAATCTCTGCAGCCGCCAAGCATCTGGGCATGAGTTACCGGCGCGCCTGGCTCCTGGTAGACACCATGAACCAATGCTTCCGTAATCCGCTGGTGCAGACCGCCACCGGGGGCCGCCAGGGCGGTGGTGCCGAACTCTCCGAACTGGGCCATCACGTGCTCGGGCTCTACCGGCGTTACGAGCAACGGTTACTGAACTGCCCGGAACTCGGTGAGCTCGAACAACTGATCCAACCAGGCTCCAGTGATACCCTTCACAAGACCCAAACCGAATAAAGACTAGCCAGCAAGGGCGTCACTGGACTAGCATTATATCCACCCGGATATAACGATACATCACCACAACGGATACCCCCATGCTGCGACTGGCGCTGCTTTGGCCAACCTTGCTGATCACGCTGCTGAGCCCGATAACACTTGCGGATGAGGTACGGATTGCCATTGCCGCCAACTTCACCGACACCAGTCGCCAGCTGGCCGAGCGCTTCCAGACGGACAGCGGCCACCGCGCCATTATCAGCTACGGCTCAACCGGCAAGCTCTACGCCCAGATCCGTAACGGCGCTCCCTTCGATGTGTTCCTGGCCGCCGACCAGCAACGCCCTGCCCTGCTTGAACAGCAAGGCCTTGCCGTTGCCGGCAGCCGCTTCACCTACGCCAGTGGAAAACTTGTTCTGTGGAGCCCCAACGGCGAACGTTTCGTCGATGGCACAGACTTCCTCACCGGTGGCCGCTTCCAGCGACTGGCCATGGCGAACCCGCAAACAGCCCCATATGGCCTGGCGGCCCAGCAGGTTCTTCAGAAACTGGCGCTGTGGCCAGCGTTACAGCCGAGAGTGGTTCGCGGCGAGTCCATTGCCCAGACATTCCAGTTCGTGGCCACGGCCAACACTGACGCGGGGTTTGTTGCATTGGCACAGGTCAGGGCCTGGCCACAATCTGCCGGAAGCCTGTGGGAAATCCCCCAGACCTATTACCAACCGATCAGCCAGCAGGCCGTGCTGCTGGTCCGGGGGCAGGACAATCCCGCCGCCCAGGCCTGGATGAACTTCCTGAGCAGTGAGCCTGCGCAGGCGCTGATCCGCCAGGCAGGCTATGGTGCGGGGCCGTGAATTGTTAAGAGCAGGAACCGAATGAACGAACACTGGCAAGCCATCTGGCTAACCCTGAAGCTGGCGGGCACCACCACCGCCCTGCTGCTGCTGATTGCCACGCCGCTGGCCTGGTGGCTGGCCCGCAGCCGTCATTGGCTGAGTCAGCCGATCGCCGCCATCGTCGCCATGCCGCTGGTGCTGCCACCAACAGTGCTGGGGTTCTACCTGTTGTTGCTGCTGGGCCCGGACGGTCCGATCGGGGCACTGACCAAAAGCCTCGGCCTGGGCTATCTGCCGTTCACTTTTGGCGGTCTGGTGCTGGCGTCGGTGGTTTACTCCCTGCCCTTTGCCGTCCAGCCATTACAGAATGCCTTCAACGCTGTGCCTGAGCGCATGCTGGAAGTCGCCGCGACGTTGCGCGCCTCCCCCTGGGACCGCTTCATCAGCGTTGCGCTACCCCTGGCCCGACCGGGATTCCTGACCGCGGCGGTACTCGCCTTTGCCCATACCGTGGGCGAGTTCGGGGTGGTATTAATGATTGGCGGCAATATTCCTGGCGAAACCCGGGTGTTGTCAGTCGCCATCTACGACCAGGTGGAAACCCTGCAGTACGCCAATGCACACTGGCTGTCGGCAGGTTTGGTGGGTTTCTCCTTCGTGGTCCTGTTGAGCCTTTATCTGATCAACGGCCGGGCTAACAGCAGCGCGGTGCGACCATGAGTGAGCAGGGTGTTCGGGCACAACTGCAAAGCCAGCGGGGCGAATTTTCACTGGCCGTCACGCTGGACCTGCCGGCGCGGGGCATCACCGTGCTGTTCGGCCCGTCCGGCTGTGGCAAGACCACGCTTCTCCGTTGCCTGGCCGGATTGCAGGCCGCTACCGGCGAGCTGCACGTCCATGGCGAACGCTGGCAATCCAGCGGCCATCAGCTGGCCGTCCATCAGCGCCCCCTGGCCTATGTTTTCCAGGAAGCCAGTCTGTTTCCTCACCTGTCCGTCCACCACAACCTGATGTACGGTTACCGTCGCACCCCGGAGGAACAGCGCCGCGTGCAACCGGCGCAGGCCATTCAATGGCTCGGCCTGGACCATTTGCTCGAGCGCAAGCCGCAACAATTGTCTGGCGGCGAGCGCCAGCGGGTCGCCATTGCCCGAGCCCTGCTGACCAGCCCCAGACTGCTGCTGATGGATGAGCCACTCTCCGCCCTGGACCAGACCAGTAAGCGGGAAATATTGCCCTACCTGCAAAAACTCCACGATGAACTGGCCATTCCGGTGGTGTATGTCACCCATTCGGTCGATGAAATGGCGCGCCTCGCCGACTACCTGGTGCTGATGGAGCACGGCCGGGTGGTCGCCCAGGGCACCCTGACACAGGTCCTGGCGCGTCTCGACCTGAACTTGTCACGAGATGAGGATTCCGGAGTGATCATTCCGGCCTGGATCCGCGAACACGACACGCGCTGGCAATTGAGCCGGGCCGAGTTTGAGGGCGGCAGCCTTTGGGTTCGCAGCCCCGCGGATACCCCGGTGTCCAGCCAGATCCGGCTGCGCGTCCTGGCCCGGGATGTCAGCATCGCGCTGGCCCACCATCCGGACCAGAGCATCCAGAACCTGCTTCCTGCCACCATCGACGAGCTGGCCGGCGATCCCGACTCCGGCATGACCATGGTCCGTCTGCAGCTTGCCCAGACCCCGCTCCTGGCGCGCCTGACCAGCCGTGCCGTGGACCGACTCGGACTGTTACCCGGGCAATCGGTGTGGGTCCAGATAAAGGCAGTCGCGATCGTCGAATGAGGTTCGATTCGGCAGATTGGCCTGACGCTCCGTGGCCAGAAGCGCCAGGCGTCCGTACCATGCTTCCCCTGAGCCATTTTCCCTGGAGTTTTCAATGACCCGCATCACCACCCATGACAAGCAATCTCTGTACGTACGAGAGTTTGGCCAGGGGCCGGTGGTCATCCTGCTCCACGGTTTTGGCATGGAGAGCCGCCACTGGTTGCCGCTGGCACTGCCACTGGCTCACAAGTTTCGCTTCGTGCTGCCGGACCTTCGCGGCTTTGGCCGGTCCTCACGACTGAGCTGCAGCGAAGACTGTGTCGTTACCAGCCATGCCCGCGACCTTGATGCGATTATCCAGCACTACAGCTACGGTGAACCGGTCCGCCTTGGCGGCATCTCCCTTGGTGCCACAACCTCATTGCGGTATATGGAGCTCTTTGGCACCAATACCCTTGCGCGCTATCTCCATATCGACCAGGCGCCAAGAGTCTCCCATGATGAAAGCTGGCGCTGGGGATTGTTTGGCCAACAGGGGCCGGACCACATGAAACGCTGGCAGCCGACCCTGGACTTTCTCTCCAACGCGGAACCCGGCACACCATTTGAGCAGTTTCCCCGGGAAGTCAAAGACCGCTTCTACAGTCACCTCAGTGATTTCATGTCCCAGGCCCTCAGCCGTAGCTGGATGAAGTGGGGCGTTCGCCGGCTTATTCGCGTTCCCGCCCTGGCACACCAGCTGGTTCCCGTCGAGAACTGGTACGTGCTGTATCAGCACCTGCGAGCGTATGCCGAACGCGACTATGATTTCCTGCCGCTCCTGCCATCGATCGAGGTACCCACCACCATCATTACCGGACGCAAATCGGAACTCTACCCCTGGCAGGGGCAGGCGCGGATGCAGGAGCTGCTGCCAAACTCCCGCCAGGTCTTCTTTGAGAACAGCGGACACGTCCCTATACTGGACCAGCCGGTGCAATTCGTCCGCGAGATGCAGCGGGCCTTCAGCGCCAGCGACTAGCTGTTACCAGAGCCAAAACTGCCGGAGAGCCAGCCATGATGGCCGCCAAACCGTTTTCACAAGCCTGTGAAAACAACAAACAGCCCATTCTTGAGCAGTTGCAGCGATTCCTGCCGGATTCCGGTCTGATTCTCGAAATTGGTACCGGTACCGGTCAGCATGCGGTGCACTTTGCGGCGGCGCTGCCCCTGCTACAGTGGCAACCCAGTGACCGGCCGGAAGCCGTGGACAACTGCCGGCCCTGGCTGGCGGAAGCCGCCCGTTGCAATATCCTGCCGCCCCTGACCCTGGATGTTTCCGTCACACCCTGGCCACTGCAACAGGCCGACGCGGTTTTCTCCGCCAACACCTCACACATCATGGCGTGGCCGGATGTTGAGGGGATGTTTGCCGGCGTGGCTGGCTTGTTGCCGGAAGGCGGGCGCTTTTGCCTGTATGGCCCGTTCAACTATCAAGGGCGCTACACCAGTGACAGCAACCGGAACTTTGACCATTACCTGAAAAGCCAGACCCCCACTATGGGGCTGAGGGATATGGACGATCTGGAAGCCTTGGCAGCACGGGTCGGTCTGGGCCTTATTGCGGATGTCGCGATGCCCGCCAACAACCGCTTCCTGGTGTGGCAGCGGCAATAGCGGGCAATCTGTCAACCGACCGGGGCAGGGTCCTGCTCAGACTGTGGGACTCCACAACGACCCCAGGCTGCCCAGCAGGCCCGCAGCGACGCCCTGGTTCGCCAGAAAGTCCAGCACCATCGGGGCGAACTGCTGCACCATGCCAGCATCCAGTCCGATGGCACGAAACGCCTGCTCAACGCTCTCCATCGAGGTGACACTTCCCAGCAACGACTTGCCCAGTCCGGCGCCTGTGCTGGCACCAAGCAATCCGTTCAAGCCACTGACCTGATCGGTCAGGCCGGTCATGGCATCGGCCCCCAGACTGTTCTGGGCCAGCTGCAGCAAAGCACTGGTGCCGCCCATCGCCTGACTTTCGGTAACTCCCAGGCCGCCCTGTAACTGTCCCATTAACAACTGGGCATCACCGCTGACCTGGCTGGTGGCAGAGAGGGCATCGGAGCCAGCGCGCAGGGATTCACTGAAATCGAAAGCGCTGGCAGCCGGGGTCAGCAGGTAAAAGCTGGAGACGAGTAAAAACCGCTTGAGGATGGAATTCATGAAAGCTCCCTGGTGTAGGTAGCCAGCACACCCGATCAAGACCGATCAGGCATCAGGCCCAAATACTGATTAATGGGGCCAGGGTGCCCCATAACAAGCCTGCCGGATTACCATCAGGTCACCCAACGTCCGGCAAGCCAATCATCAGGATCTCACGGCGTGGTCAGCGGGTACCGTAAACCACCATGGTTTTGCCTTTGACCTGAACCAGTCCCTGATCTTCGAGGGTTTTCAATACCCGGCCAACCATCTCACGGGAACAGCCCACAATGCGGCCGATTTCCTGGCGGGTAATCTTGATTTGCATACCGTCCGGATGGGTCATGGCATCCGGCTCCTTGCACAGATCCAGCAGAGTCCGGGCAACCCGACCGGTAACATCCAGAAACGCGAGGTCTCCCACCTTACGGGTGGTCTGGCGCAGACGGGTCGCCATCTGTTCCCCGATGAAGTACAGCACCCGCGGATCCTGCTGGGCGATCTCACGGAATTTGGTGTAGCTGATTTCAGCAACCTCGCACTCGCTCTTGGCCTTGACCCAGGCGCTGCGCGAATCCATGTTGTCGAACAGTCCCATCTCTCCGAAAAAATCTCCGGCATTGAGATAGGCCATAATCATTTCACGACCGTCATCATCTTCGATAATGACCGTCACCGACCCCTTTACGATATAAAACAGTGAATCACTCTTGTCGCCGGCGTAGATGATCGTGCTCTTGGCTGGATAGCGCCTGCGATGGCACTGTGACAGGAAATAATCCAGGTGTTTTGTTTTCTGCTCAACCGGCTTGACGATAGTGGCCATAGTTTGAGTCGCGCCTCCTTAATACTGGCTAGTCCTGGTGTTGTAGTTTCTGCCCTGCTTTCCATGCGGGTTTGCGGTTGTGAGCGTGTCCGGTCCTGGCACGGCCGGATCTTTATTATGCACCCCACGGTGCTGTCCAGATTAAGCACCTTAGCGACGAACTTATAACAAGATGGCCTCTTTTCGGCAACATGAACAGGTATAAAACGTGTGTCCTGCCCCCTCAGCCAGTGCCGGTCACGATCAGGTTGTGGTAGCATCCGCGCTTCCATTCAGCGCGCCAATGTAAGCGGAGAGCGACACCATGAAAGCAACCATCGACTGGTCCGGCAACGCCAGCTTCAAGGCCACCAGCGGAAGTGGTCACTCGGTTCAGATGGATGGCCCGCCGGATCATGGTGGCAACAACCTTGGCCCCCGCCCCATGGAGATGCTGCTGATGGGTCTGGGCGGCTGCTCCTCGTTCGACGTCATGAGCATTCTGCAGAAAAGCCGTCAGGACGTGACCGACTGCCGCGCAGAACTCGAGGCGGAACGCGCCGATGCCGTGCCCTCGGTCTTTACCCGCATCCACCTGCACTTCATTGTCACTGGCAACAACCTGAAAGAGAACCTGGTCAAACGGGCCGTGAGTCTGTCGGCCGAAAAGTACTGTTCGGCCTCCATCATGCTGGAAAAAGCCGGGGTCGAAATCAGCCACAGTTACGAAATTCACGAACCCGCCTGACGCCTTCACCCATAAGGCATCAGAGCCGTCTGCAACGCCACTGAAGGCGGCTCTGGACCCACCGCTCGAAAGCAGGTTTTGGAGCTGGCTCCTGCGGCGTCCAAAATGTTGTCCGCAAACCCTATCCAAGGACATGTCCGGTGTGCATAATACGCACCCTTCTCCGCCGGATCTGCACAAAAGGTAATCAACTCGGTCAGTGTTCGGTGGCGGCCTTGTGTGAGGTGCAATAACGCACCATCATTGTCTTTTATCTCCAAACTGTTGGGGGGGCTGAATATGGAAACCAAACTGCAGTTGCATGGTTTCAACAACCTGACCAAGTCTCTGAGCTTCAATATCTACGATATCTGCTATGCGCAAACCGAAGAGCAGCGCGAAGCCTATATCGACTACATTGACGAAATGTACAACGCTGAACGACTGACCCAGATCCTTTCGGATGTGGTCAAGATCATCGGCGCCAACATCCTCAATATTGCCCGTCAGGACTATGAGCCCCACGGTGCGTCTGTGACCATGCTGATAGCCGAGCATGAAGTGACCGGCCCCGAAGCCAATAACGAAGAATCCCCGGGTCCGCTTCCGGACACGATTGTCGCGCACCTGGACAAGAGCCACGTGACCGTACACACCTATCCGGAAAGCCACCCTCACGAGGGCATCAGCACCTTCCGCGCTGACATCGACGTGTCGACCTGCGGACTGATCTCGCCGTTGAAAGTGCTCAACTATCTGATCCACAGCTTCGACTCCGACGTCGTCACCGTGGATTATCGGGTACGGGGCTTTACCCGTGATGTCGATGGCACCAAGCACTACATCGATCACGACATCAATTCGATCCAGAACTATCTGACCGAAGATACCCAGAACGCCTATCAGATGATCGACGTCAATGTGTACCAGGAGAACCTGTTCCACACCAAGATGATGCTGAAGGACTTCAACCTCGATAACTACGTGTTCGGTGTTAACGCCAGTGATCTGGACCCCGAGCAGGCCCAGTCCATCGAGGAACGGCTGAAGCAGGAAATGCTGGAGATCTTCTACTCCCGCAACATGGCCTGAATACAATCAAGCGGCGGAGCAGCCCGCTCCGCCACTTGATCAGTTTTATTGAACAACCCTGCCAAATCTCTCCGATTTCTTCCCTCTGCTGATTCCCGTCTAATAGCTCCATAGCCTGAAACAAACGCACAGGAGCCAAGCAGCCATGAAAAACATCCTCGTCATCACTGCCAGTATTTTCGGTCAAAATGGTCAATCGTCCCAACTGGTCAGCAAGACCCTCGAAAAACTGACCCGCCAGCATCCGGACGCACAGGTTCACATTCGCGACCTCGCAAAGAACCCGGTGCCACACCTGGACGCTGAACGCTTCGGTGCGTTTCTTGCCACACCAGCGGATGCCACCGCCGCACAGTCCGACGTACAGGCATTTTCCGATGAGCTGATTGCCGAGCTGAAGCAGGCCGATGCGGTGTTGCTGGGCGTGCCCATGTATAACTTCGGTGTGCCGTCGGTGCTGAAGGCTTACTTCGACCACATTGCCCGTGCCGGTATCACGTTCCGCTACACCGAGAACGGCCCGGAAGGCCTGTTGGAAGACAAGCCGGTGTATGTTCTGGCAGCCCGTGGCGGCATCTACGCCGGTACACCGAACGACAGTCAGACGCCTTTCCTGAGATCGTTCCTGGGCTTCCTCGGTCTGACCAGTGTGGAGTTTATCTATGCTGAAGGTCTGAACATGGGTGACGACCACAAGAGCCAGTCCCTGGACAAAGCCGATTCGGTGATTGACGCACTGACCGCCTGAGCGGGCCATCGGGTTCATCGGCACACCGTCCACGGCAACACCAAGGAGACCTGAGATGACGAACCGAACCATCCGACAGATCATTCCGGCCATCGAGACCTCCGACGGTGCCGGAGTGCGCATCAAACGCTCCCTCGGACAGAGCCAGGCGGTGCGGATGGATCCGTTCCTCATGCTCGACGAATTTGGATCGGATCAGGCGGCCGACTACATCGCCGGCTTTCCGGCCCATCCACACCGGGGCTTCGAAACCGTGACCTACATGATCGAGGGGCACATGCTCCACGAAGATCATCTCGGCAATCGCGGCAACCTGCAGAATGGGGGCGTACAGTGGATGACCGCCGGGCGCGGCATCATCCACTCGGAGATGCCCCAGCAGGACGAAGGCCTGATGCGCGGCTTCCAGTTGTGGCTGAATCTTCCGGCTGCCGAGAAGATGAAAACGGCGGGCTATCGGGATATCCAGCCCGAAGACATTCCCCGGGTCAATGTTGCCGACAGTGTGGTCAAGCTGATCGCCGGAAGCCTGGAGCTGGGCGGACACCAGTATCACGGGGCCGTCACCGGGGGCAGCACCGAGCCGCTGTACCTGGACATCCAGCTGGCCGCCGGCAGCGAGCTGACGCTACCGCTGGCGGACGGACGCAATGCCCTGGTCTACCTTTATGAAGGCGAGGCGGCAGTTGCCGGTAGCGACCTGCGTATCAGCGCCGCCAGCGTACTTGGTGACGGCGATCATCTTTCCCTGCAGGGTGGACCTGAGGGCGCCCGCCTGTTGGTGATCGCCGGCAAACCCATCGGCGAGCCCATCGTGCAGTACGGCCCGTTTGTGATGACCAGCCGGGAAGAAATCGAACAGGCGCTACAGGATTACCGGGATGGCCGGCTGACGGCCTGAACCGGGCGTACAAACCGCTTTTTGAACTCTTTGGGGGTCTGTCCGGTGATCTTGATAAAGGTTTTGCGGAAGGCGCTGAGATCCTCATAGCCAACGTCTTCGGCAACCCGTTCAAACGGCAGCACACTGGTTTCAATCAACTCACAGGCCTTCTGGATTCTCAACCGCTGGAGGTATTGGGTCGGTTTGAGCCCGGTGGCACTGACAAACCGTCGCAGGAAAGTCCGCTCAGTCAGGTGTGCCTGATCCGCCAGCTCACGCACCATGACAGGCTTCCTGAATTCCCGCTGCAACCGATGCTGGACCCGGACAATGGCTTCATCACCGTGATCCAGCTTGGGGGTAAAGCTCTGGTAGTAGCTCTGCTCCCTTGGCCCGGTATCAACGATCAGAAACTTGCCTAGCTGACGCATGATCTGTGAGTTGGTGAACTGGGCAACCAGCTCCAGACCAAGGTCAATCCAGCTCATCAGCCCACCGGCGGTGATGATGTCGGTATCGTTGATCAACAGCTTGTTGCTGTCGACCTCCACCTGGGGATAGCGGCTGGAAAAGTCCTCCGCCAGCCCCCAATGGGTGGTCACCCGGCGATGATCCAGCAAGCCGGTCTCCGCCAGCACAAAGGCCCCCGCACAGACCGAACCGACGATTGCACCGTTCTGGTGCTGCTCCTTCAGCCACTCAATCAGCAGGGCCTCTGGCGCCAGATAATACTCACCCTCCAGACAAGGCGGCAGGATCACGACGTGCAGCGGATCAAGCTGTCCGTCCACCCGTTCAACAAGCTGCTGACGACTGAAGATCTGGGTTTTAAAGACCGCATCCATGCCGTGCTGCACACAGATTTTGTTGGCCAGATAGAACTGCTCGGCCAGCCCCTGCACGGCCGACAACAGCGCTCCGGGATAATGAACAATCGCGATATGGACCGCCGCCTTTGTCACTTTCGACCTCAATTATGCCAGTTTTGCCTGCAGTATAGAGGCCGACTTCGCCGAATAATAGAGCCCACCTAACCAATGAAGCGAACCGCCCGGCACCGTCCGGACCTATTGCAGACTACCAGCGAGGAATGAACATGACCGCACCAACCACGATCCGTGACCTTGTCGGCCTTGGCAACACCGCCACGCCCATCAGCAACTCAGCCCTGATCATCATTGATGCCCAGAACACCTACCGGGAGGGGGTCATGCAACTGGAAGGCGTTGAACCTGCCCTTGCCGAGTGCAGGAAGTTGCTCGACCGGTTCCGCGCCGCCGGGCGTCCGGTGTTCCACATACAGCACGATGCCGGTGCCGGCTCGCCCTACGACCTCAATGCAGCGGTTGGCCAGATTGCCGACGTGGTTGCACCGCTGGCGAATGAACCGGTGATCACCAAGCACTTCCCCAATTCCTTTGTGCACACAGATCTCGACGAGCGCCTGAAGCAGGCCGGTGTGGAAAACCTGATCCTGACCGGGTTTATGTCCCACATGTGCGTGAACTCCACCGCCCGCGGCGCCTTCTCGTTAGGCTACAACCCTACGGTCGTTGCCTCCGCCACCGCCACCCGCGCACTGCCATCGAAAGTGACCGGCAATGCCGTGCCCGCAGCCCAGATCCACGAAGCCGCACTGGCTGCGTTGTCTGATCTGCCCTCGGCAGTGGTAGCAAACGTGGCAGATGTTCCGGATTGAGGCCGACCGAAGACGATCGCTGGCGGCGACCCGACACGAACGGTCACCGCCAGCGCTCCGGAACTTAACGTTCAGGGTGGCATCGGCTCTTATCCCCGGGGCTTTAAGGGAGACTCAGGCAAAGGGTTTCTGGGCGATCAGTCGCAGCACCATCGGCCGCAGAATCAGGTCCATCGCCAGGGACAGCTTGGGGCCGGGAATCACCAATGTGTCGCGGCGAGAGACGGAGCTCCCGGCGATCATCTGCAGCAGATAGGGAAAGTCGACCTCGCCGGGATCACGGAATCGGATCACCACCATACTTTCATCTTCGGTGGGTACATCCCGCGCCACGAAGGGGTTGGAGGTGTCCACCAGCGGAATGCGCTGGAAGTTGACGTGGGTGTGGGAAAATTGCGGCACGATGTCGTGCACGTAATCGTCCATACGGTTGATGATGGTTTTCACCACCGCGTCCTGGGAATAACCACGCTGGAAGGTATCGCGGTGAATTTTCTGGATCCACTCCAGATTGACGATGGGCACCACACCGATCAGCAGATCGACGTACTGGGCCGTGTTGTACACATCGCTGACCACGCCGCCGTGCAGGCCTTCGTAAAACAGCAGATCGGTCTGCGCCGGCAGCTGCTCCCAGGGTGTAAAGGTACCAGGTTTGTGCCCTGCCTGAATCAGCGCCAGATCTTCATCATGGACGTAATGACGACACTGTCCGTTACCGGTATGGCTATAGTCGTAGAACAGCGCCTCGAGCTTGTCGATGTGATTGGCGGCCAGGGCAAAGTGGTTGCGTTCACCGAACTGCCCTTTGGCCGCCAGCCGCGCCATCTGTTCCCGGGTATAGCGGTGAAAGCTGTCGCCACTGACCATCGCCGCTGTCAGCCCTTCGCTGGCAAACAGCCGACTGAATACGTGGCCGGTGGAAGTGGTACCGGCACCAGAGGAACCGGTAACCGCAATGATCGGATGACGTTTTGACATAGTAAGCGGCTTTTTGCCTCAGTTGACGCTGTCGAGCAGGCGAGGTTTCTCAACCACATAACCCTGAGCGTAATCCACACCCAGTTGCCGCAGGATATCGAGCACGTCCCGGGTTTCGACATGGGACGCGATGACTTCACGATCCATGTAGTGGGCCAGTTCCACAATGGAGGCCACCATGGCGCGGTCAGCCTGGTTACTGGCAATCTGCGCGGTAAAGGACCCGTCCAGCTTGATCACGTCCACCGGCAGCCGCCGCATGAACTGGTACGAGGTCGCCCCCGCACCGTAGTTGCCAAGACAGAAACGACAGCCCAGTTCTTTCATTTCGCCGATGAACTCCACCACGCTTTCAATATCATTGATAGACGCTGCCTCGGTAATTTCGAACCACAGCCGTTCAATCGGCGCCTCTTTCTCGCTCAGCTTGTCATAGACAAACTCCAACAACGATTCATCATTGAGCGAATGACCGGACAGGTTGATACACACCCCTCCGAGCTTCTCCGCCCGGCGCTCAGATTCCCGCAACCAGTCAAGCAGATGGCCAACCACCCAGCGATCCACGACCTGCATCCGGTTGTAGCGTTCAGCCGCTCGAACCAGGTCACTGCCGGTGATCAGGTTGCCCTGGTCATCGTACATGCTGATCAGGATCTCATGATGGCTGGACATGAGTGTGTTGGCGTGGAGGGGAATGATTTTCTGGCAACGCAGCAGCATGCGCTCCTCATCCAGATCGCCCAGACTCGCCAGCTTGGCCGCGATCAGCTCCTGACGGCTCTGATCGCCAGCCTCAGCCGTGTAGCTGGACACCCGGCCATTGCCGCTCTGCTTGGCCTTCTTGCAGGCTTCATCCGCCGCCCGTAACCAGCGTTCGGGGGTGGTCAGCATCGGCAAGGCCGGCGCCAGACCCGCATTCGCAGACAGATGATAGACCCGCTCGCCATGCTCGATCGCCAGTTCTTCAATAGCACGGATAATGCCGGCACTGTCGGCCTCGGCCGTTTCCGTCGGCAACAGGAAGCCAAATTCATTACCTGCCAGCCGGGCCAGCGGCATGCCATCCCCGACCCGTTCCTCGAGCAGGCGAGCCACCTGTCTGAGGGTGTCATCCCCGGTCTGATAGCCGGCGGTATCATTGAGCAGCCGAAACTGACGGAGATCCAGTATCACCAGAGTCCGCTCGTCTTCGTGGCGGGCCAGCTGCTGCTCCAGCATCCGCTCGAATTCCCGCCGCCCCAGCAGGCCGGTCAGTTCATCATGGGTGGAGGCCCAGGACAGCTGGTCATAGACCTTACGCACCATCCGGTCGATGCTTTCATCCACCAGCGGCCGGTCGTACTGGCTATCCGGCACAATGCGCCCCTGCTTCATCCGTTTCGCCAGATCGGCAAGTTCCAGCTCCACCACCCGCATACCCTGGTGGTTGACGAAAACAAACCGACTGAAACCTCGGGCAACCCATACCAACCGAATGTATTGGACCGCCTCCGGGTTTTCCTGGTCACGCAGCCAGTCGCCGGTTCGCAACTGCTGAGCCCGATTGATCCAGCGTTGCAGGCTGCGCTGCTCCCGCTCGGAAAGTTCGGACGTCATCGACCCTTCGTCCGATTGGGCGGGCACCTCGACGAGCTCAAGATTTTCCACCCCCGGTGTCCGCACCAGGAACTGTTTAAGTTGCTCCCGAATCTGCGAAGGTGGCATGTGGTTGCTGGAAATCGAAGCCAGCCCGTCCTGGATCACCCGGAGCAGCTCCGGCAGGTTAATCGCGCTGTGTGGATCTTCGCCAAATGCCACCAGGGAATCGATCACTGACAGATAGTCCTGCCATAGCTGACTGTCTTCGCCCTGGCGTATCCAGGTCAGTGACAGCAGATCACGCCAGCCACCGTTAAGCAGACTGAGTACAACCTTCGGCACCTGACGCCCGGCCAGGCGCTGGTCCAGCGCCTGGGCTACCGCAGTCTTGGAGTCAGCAACCTTCTGGCCACCTTCAGCCGCCGCCGTAACCCGCTCGACATTTCGGCGGTAGACCAGGTTCTGGCGCTCAATCAGGCCATCAAGCTCCTGCACCGCGTGCTCGAAAATCCCGGTGTCCTGCTCGAATTCATTGACGATCCGCTGCACCAGATCCGACACCCGACGCTGGGTCACCGGATTGATCCGCCCGCCCTTCACGCTCAGTTGTGCCAGACGGTCAATTACCCCACGCACCGGACTCCCGGCATCTTCAAAGAACGATGGATCACGCATCACCACCTTGAGCACAGGGACTTCCAGCTGGCGCAGGTGCTGCTGGGCAGACTGGCTCAGACGGGGGCTTTCCACCACGCTGCCGAAGAACCGGTCCACCACATCCAGCACCTCCTGCTGCTCATGGTCGAGACGGGTGTCACCGGAATCGCGAACATGTCCGATCACCCGTTCCCGCAGTGACCGCTCCGATGCTCCGGCCACTGGCTCAGCTCCCTGCAATTGCTGCAGTTGACGCTGGAATTCTCCTGCCGACAACGGACGGGCATTGGGAGGAAACCTCACCGGCTCCACGTCGCCATGGGCCAGGCGACTCGCGCTGAGGGTGGATAACAGGTTTCGTACGGTGGCGAAGGCCGACTGTGCCGCCTGGGTGTGAGCCTGAAAACCACGATTGCCGTCCGTGCGCGGGTCGGCGATTGCTGGCCGGGTCACAGTTTCGCCGGGCCCTGAGGCTGCCTGAGCCTGAGCCGAATGGGCTTCTTGCCTGGCCGGAACAGACGGCTCCGGCTTGGCTTTTGCTGACGCGGACTCCGCACGGGCACCGCCCCGTTCACTCAGGTATTTGCTCAGATCCAGATCCGGCAACACCCCATGCCGGATCAGAATACGGTTGAGATCTTCGTAGAGCGCCGTCAGGTTATTGAGCACCGTTGCCTCGAAGGCCTTAAGGCAGACCTTTTCCACCGACCGACTGGCTTTCATCAGCGCCAGTCCACTGTGGAAGGCTTCACAGACCAGCGCCGGCCCCAACGGATTCTGGTGGCCGGTGTCATTACACACCCCCAGCCGGTCGAGTCGCAGCTTCAGCTGGAGCAATTCACCCCGGTACAGGGTATCGGCCTTGGTCACCATCACCCGCAAGGTCAGCCAGTCCTCAAACTCACCCTTGTCCACCAGTGACAGTTCCGCCCCAGGTGGTCCCTGGGGGTTGGGTTTCATGGGGGATTGCAGCGACTGCTGCATGTGATGCCAGATGATCTTCCTGCGCGCCGCCAGAACTCCCGTCGCATCCATGTAGTCATGGGCCTGCTGGTCGTTCGGAGCCTGTTGCGCGGCCGCTTCAAGAGCGGACAACATACGGATAAAACAGGCATCCATCAGCGGCTCGATGAACTGCACCACACTTCGTGCGCACTGATGGAGAATAAACTGGATACGCTCATTGGGCGGTTTAAGCTGGGAACGCTCCAGCGCCTGCCCCCCCCCATACTGTTGCAGCATCGCAGCCAGGGCTTCCGGACTGGAATGGGCGTAGGCCACCCCGATCGCTCCAGCGATACGGCGAACCACACTCACGGTGACTTCGTGACGGGAACGCCCATCGCTTCCGCGGAATCGAATGGTGATGATATTGTTGGCGGAGGAGCCCAGCGCCTGATGCAACTTGCGCTCAGTGTCGCCGGAATAGCGAACAAACATGCCTTCGGCACAGAAGTCAGAGATCTGACAGGGCAAACTGATGCCGTCTTGCAGCACCAGCTGGGCGGCAAGCTTGATGGCTTTACGGGGACTGGAGCGTCGTTCCTTCGATACCATGGATTACCTGAAATCTGGCGATGCCGACAACGTTTCCGGGCGCATGGAGAAAAGCCTGGCATCCCTGTCATGCCTCGGCTTCCTGCTGCCACTCCGGGTGGCGATGGCTGTAGTATAGCCATTACCACGACATGATTAAAAAACCTTTGGAATCTTCACCCCCTATGGCGATCCGTCCCCCCCTTACCAACCTTTGCAAAAGCGGGCTGTTAGTACTGGCGATCACGGCCCTGAGCGGGTGCACATCCCTACGCTACTACAGCCAGGCGATCAGCGGACAGGCCGCCCTGATGTGGTCGGCGCAACCGGTCGAATCCGTCCTGGAGGATCCAGCCACGCCAGAGGCCCTGCGCGATAAACTCAAGACCGCAGGCACCGCACTCAAGTTCGCCGAAGAACACCTGGCACTGCCTGTGGGGCGGGCCTATTCCGAATACGTGGCCTTCGAACGGCCCTACGTGGTGGTCAACCTGGTCGCCGTTCCGGAATTCTCACTGGCGCCCCATCAATGGTGCTACCCCATTGTCGGCTGCCAGTCCTACCGCGGCTACTTCAATCTTGAGGACGCCCAACGCGAACAGGCCGAATTCATCGCCGAGGATTACGACACCTTTATCGGCGGCGTGACCGCCTACTCCACCCTCGGCTGGTTCGATGACCCCCTGCACCCGGGCTTTACCCGCTTGCCCGACGACCGCATGGTCGCGCTTCTGTTCCATGAACTCAGCCACCGGGTGGTGTACATGGAGGGGGACACGGCCTTCAATGAAAGCTTTGCCACAGCCGTCGAGCTGGAAGGCTTGCGACTGTGGCTGGAGCAACATTACCAGCCCCAGCGCTTCCAGCAGGCGCTGGTACGACTGCACCAGCGCGGCCAGACCCTGGCTCTGGTTGCCGAGGCCAGCAGCCGTCTGGACGCTCTCTACGACCAGCGCAATGAGATCAGTCTGGAGCAACTGAGGGCCGACAAGACCTACATCATGAACCAGCTCCGTGACGACTACCTCGCACTGTCTGCTGACTGGGCGCTGGCAGGCCCGTTCGGGCGCGAGCCACCGCCGTTCAACAATGCCCACCTGGCGCTGTTCCGCCAGTACAATCAGTATGTACCTGCATTCCGCCAGCTGCTCCGGGAGCACGATTTCCGCTTTGCGGAGTTTTACCAGGCGGTTGAAGCACTGGCGAAACAGGCCAACGAAGCACGCCAGCAACAACTCCGCGCGTTAGCACAACGGTTTGACGAACACCTTTGAGTTTCGCTGAGCGTTATAGGCCGCCAGCTTTGGCCCTGGCAACGCCTGTACGGTAGACGGCTGAAAGCCGCGCTCACGGAACCAGTGCTCGGTCTGGGTGGTGAGAACAAACAGGCGCTGGATGCCCTGACTGCGGGCCAGGCGCTCGATCATCGCCAGCAGCTCATCACCCCGTCCGGCTCGCCGGTAGTTGGCATCAACGGCAAAACAGGAGAGCTCTCCAGCCTGCTCATCGGGGTAGTCATACAGTGCCGCACAGCCAACCACGGTTCCGTCCCGTTCGGCCACCACGAAGCGCTCGATTTCCGTCTCCAGCATTTCCCGGGAACGACGCACCAGCACACCGGCCTCTTCCAGCGGGCGGATCAGCTCGACAATACCGCCAATGTCCTCGACCCCTGCCGGACGAATCTGCTCATAGGTGTCGCCACTGACCAGGGTGCCAGAACCGTCCCGGGTGAACAGCTCTTCCAGCAAGGCGCCATCGGCGGCATAGCTGATGATATGGGCACGCTGTACCCCTTTGACACAGGCCTCGCAGGCCGCCCGCAGCAGGTCGGCATCATCGCCGCTGGCCCGGGCTGCGGCCAGCCGGTCTGAGGCCTGGCCGGCAGACAGCTCGCGGATCAAAGCGCCGTTCTCATCCAGCACCCCCTGATGGCGGGTGAAAATGATCAGCTTTTCTGCCTGCAGGGCCGCAGCCACCTGGCTGCCGACATCCTCGTAGGACAGGTTGAACACGTCGCCGGTCGGCGAATAACCCTGGGGCGGCACCAGCACGATATGCCCGAGTTCCAGCAAACTCTCGATACCAGCCACGTCGATACGACGGACCCGGCCGGTATGACCGTAATCCACCCCGTCGAGCACCCCGACCGGCTTGGCAGTGACAAAATTGCCACTGCTGACCCGGATCCGGGCGTTGTGCATCGGCGAGTTGACCAGCCCCAGGGAGAGCTGGCTTTCAAGATAGGTCCGCAAGCCGCCAATGGCCTGCAACACCTGCGGCAAGTGCGCTTCCGGAGTGACCCGCAGCCCTCGATGGAACGACGAAGCCAGCCCCGCCTCATCCAGCCGCTGCTGGATCTGGGCACGGGCACCGAAGGTAATCACCAGGCGCACGCCCAGACTGCTGAGCAGGGTCAGGTCGTGAATGATGTTGATCAGATTGTCATGGGCCAGGGCATCACCACCGATGGACAACACCACCGTGCGCCCCCGATGGGCGTTGATGTACGGGGAAGAGTGACGGAACCCATGCAGCCAGTCGTTAGATTTCAAGAACTCACTCCACACAGAAACGTTGAATCAGGCTCCGCAACAGGGTCACCGCGGGCTCGACCTGGGACAGCGCCAGGTACTCATCCGGCTGATGGGCCTGATCAATGGAACCGGGCCCGAGCACGATGGTTTCCATCCCCAGCTTTTGCAGCCAGGGCGCTTCGGTGGCAAAAGCCACCGCTTCGGCACGGTGCCCCGTCAGCGCTTCACAGGTTCTTACCAGCTCAGCATTGGCCGGGGTTTCAAACGGAGGCACCCCGTCAAACAGCGGTGAGAAGGCCATCTCCAGGTTGCGTTCCCGGGCCAGCGGCTGCAACTGTTGCAGAATGTTCGACCGAAGTTCGTCCATGTCCATTCCCGGGAGCGGACGCAAATCAAAATGCAGCTCGCAGCGACGGCAGATACGGTTGGGGTTGTCGCCGCCATGAATACAGCCAAGGTTAAGGGTTGGCACCTGAACCTCAAAGGCCGGATTCCGGTAGCGCGCCTGCCAGTCGGCCCGCAACGCCAGCAACTCACTGATCGCGGCATGCATGCCTTCAAGGGCATTGCGGCCCAGCGCCGGATTAGAGGAGTGCCCTGACTGCCCCTCAAACACCAGCCGCTCCATCATGATGCCTTTGTGCATCCGGATCGGGCGCAGGCTGGTGGGCTCACCAATCACCGCATAACGGGCCTTGGGACGGCCCGCTTCGGCCAGTGCCCGGGCACCGTTCATTGAGCTTTCTTCATCCGCAGTGGCAAGGATAATCAGCGGCTGCTTGAGCTTGCGGGCATCCAGCCCACGCACCGCCTCGATTGCCAGCGCAAAAAACGCCTTCATGTCACAGGTGCCGAGACCGTACCAGCGATCGTCCCGCTCACTCAGGGTGAACGGATCACTGTGCCAGTTGCGCTCGTCGTAGGGCACGGTGTCCGTGTGACCTGACAGCACCAGTCCGCCGGGCCCTCGCCCCAGGGTGGCAATCAGGTTGTACTTACCGGCCATCCCCGGCACCGGCATGATGTCGGTTTCAAAGCCGAGTGGGCGCAGCCATTCCGCCAGGGTCTGTACCACCGCCTCGTTACTCAAGTCCCAGTCCGGCGAAGCGCTGCTTACCGACGGTAACGAGACCAGCCGGGCAATCATATCGCGAATACCCGGCGGCTGGTTTGCTTCTGTCATTGTCATCACCTGGCCCTTGCCGGGTCTAACGAGCGGGAGTACCCGAGCTCCGTTGCCAGACCTCGAATCCGGAAACCGAAGACCGTGCCAGCGGGTACACCACCTCACCACCGTCTACCGGCCGTGCCACATCCAGCTGGCGTTCACTGACGGCGTCCAGCCGTCCCTCCACCATCCGGCCATTGCGCAGCGTCACCCGTACCTGGTGCCCCCGCCATTGGCCGGCATCCGCCAGCGCCCGGGTACGCCATCCCGGCGCCGCGGACTGTTGCGCAGCCGCTCCGGCTGCGGCCGCGGCGTTATCGGCCGGTTCAATCACTTCCGCAACCCGTGGCTGCAGGAACACGTCCGGCACCACCGCGCCGTTATACTGTACCGTCAGAGCTGCGTCATCACCGTCCGCGCTGCGGACCGGCACGCCGTAGGTGGCACTGGCCGGATCAAGCACCAGCGTCAGCTCGCCACCTTCAGACAGCCAGCGGCGGTACAAGGCCAGTAGTTGCTCACTGGCCTGATAGCCGGTTAACGCCAGTTGCTGCTGGAACAGCGCTCCGGCACGGGCATTCCATTCATCCGCCGACAGCCCCATTTCCCGCGAGCAAAACGCGGCAATCGTGCGCAAGATTCCGCCATCACGTAACGTCAGCGTCAGTGCCGACGCGCTCGATTCCAGCACTGCCTGAGGCTCGGTTAGCGACGCTCTGGCACCAGGCCAGTCAACTTCAAGGCTCCCGGTGCTGTCTGTGTTGATTTCAAGCTGCAGGCCAGAGATCCGCTGCCTGAGCACCGCATCACCGCTGATGTTGCTGATACCAAGCCGCAGCAATTCGCCAGTGCTCAGGCGCTGGCGAACATCCGGCCCACAGGGCGGCGCAAACAGCGCCGGAGCGGCGTTCTCTGCCGAGGCAACCCAGCTACGGAACATGTTCGCATCCAGCCCGAGACGAAAGCCGTCAGCCTTCGCCTCCCAGGTTGCCGGCAGGCGGCGAGGGTCCACCAGCGCCGTCATCAACGCCAGCGGCGAGCCTGCATCAACCGTCAACCGCGCCACCTGCAACGGCTGGGTCAGGCGAAAATCCTGATAGCTCGCCTCATGCAGGCTGACCTGACCGGCGAGGCTCGAGTGAATCGTGCCCCGCTCCATCACGCCCAGCGCCTCAAGGGCGACCCGCGCCTGGCGCAGGTCCTGGTCGGCGAACCACCACACCGCGGCCTTGAATGCCACAAAAGCAACCAGTGCCAGCACCACCAGTGTTGATATGAGTTTCTTCAAACCAGCTTACCTCTTTGCCCCAGGCGACTGTCTCAGCCGCGGGAAATCAGGGTTCCAACACCCTCGTCGGTGAAGATTTCCAGCAGAGTCGCGTGGGCCACACGACCATCGATGATGTGGGACGTCTGCACCCCATTTTCCACCGCGTTCAGTGCGCAGCGGATTTTCGGCAACATACCGCCATGAATGGTGCCGTCAGCAATCAAATCATTCACCTGCTGGGCGGTGAGGCCGGTGAGCACCTCCCCTTCCTTGCTTTTCAGACCGGACACATTGGTCAGCAGGATCAGCTTTTCCGCTTTGACCGCTTCGGCTACCTTGCCAGCCACCAGGTCCGCATTGATGTTATAGGAGGCGCCATCATCACCCACTCCGATGGGCGCAATAACCGGAATCACGTTGCTGCGGGTGAGCATGTCGATCACTTCGACATTCACCGCCTTCACTTCACCCACATGGCCGATATCGATGATTTCCGGACGGGCCAGCTCATCGGAATGGTTCTGCACTTCCAGCTTGCTGGCACGGATCAGGTTACCGTCCTTGCCGGTAAGGCCGACAGCGGTACCGCCCTGCTGGTTGATCAGCGACACGATCTGCTTGTTGACCTGACCACCCAGCACCATTTCCACCACATCCATGGTCTGGCTGTCCGTCACCCGCATGCCATTGACGAAGTGGGACGTGATGTTCAAGCGCTCCAGCAGCTCACCGATCTGCGGACCACCGCCGTGGACCACGATAGGATTGATGCCTACCAGTTTCATCAGCACCATGTCACGGGCAAAGCTGCTTTTGAGCTCCTCATTTTCCATGGCGTTGCCGCCGTACTTGATCACTACCGTCTTGCCGGTAAACCGCTGGATATAGGGCAGCCCCTTACTCAGTACTGCCGCCACCTGCATTGCCGTTTCACGATCCAGTGCCATTCTTTCTTAAACCTTTTGCCAATGTGTTGAGACTGCGATGGGGCCGGGCATCATCAGTGGTCAAACGCCACATCAAGATCCGGCGCCACCTTCTGTAACTGCTCACGGAACACCGCCTTGATGCGTTCCAGGGCTTCCTCATTCTCTGCTTCAAACCGCAACACCAGCATCGGCGTGGTGTTGGACGCACGACACAGCCCCCAGCCATCCGGGTAGTCGACCCGCACACCATCAATGGTGCTGACGCTGCCGTCGCCAAATTCGCCCTCGCTGCTGAGCCGGTTCACCAACTCGAACTTGCCAGCTTCGGTGACCTCGATGTTCAGTTCCGGGGTACTGACGTCCTCCGGGAAATCAGCAAACACCTCGTCACTCTGGCGGTCTTCGATACCCAGGATTTCCAGCAGACGGGCCGCCGAGTAGAGTCCGTCATCAAAGCCATACCAGCGCTCTTTGAAGAACACATGCCCGCTCATTTCCCCTGCCAGCAGCGCTCCGGTTTCCTTCATCTTGGCCTTCATCAGCGAGTGACCGGTCTTCCACATGATCGGGCGACCACCGGCCTCGTTGATGACATTGGCCAGGCGCCGACTGCACTTGACGTCGTACAGTACGTCGGCCCCCGGATTACGAGACACCACATCACGGGCAAACAACATCAGCAGACGATCAGGCCAGATGATCTTGCCGGTATTGGTCACCACCCCCAGACGATCACCATCGCCGTCAAAGGCCAGGCCGATATCGGCGCCCTCCGCCTCGACCCGGTGAATCAGATCGGCCAGGTTCGCCGGCTTGCCCGGATCGGGATGATGGTTGGGAAAACTGCCGTCAATGTCACAGTGCAGAGGAATCACTTCGCAGCCGAGTTCCTCGACCAGGATCGGCCCCAGCTCCCCGGCAATGCCGTTGCCCGCATCCAGCACCACTTTCAGTGGTGCGGCGACGGCGATGTCGCCGACGATCCGATCCAGATAAGCGCGACGAACGTCATCCTGACTACGCTGCCCCTGGCCACTGACAAAGTCGGCAGACTGGATTCGTTGCAGCAGCCTTTGAATGGCGTCATCGGACAGGGTTTCACCGCCGAGCACCATTTTCAGGCCGTTGTAGTTCGCCGGGTTGTGGCTGCCCGTCACCATAACCCCGGAACCGGTCTCCAGGTGATGAGTGGCAAAGTACAGCACCGGCGTTGGCACCGCCCCCACTTCAATGACATTACAGCCGGTCGCCATGATGCCGCGCGCCAGGGCGGCTGCCAGCTCCGGGCTGGAATGGCGGCCATCGTACCCGATGCACAGGGTATCGAGGGCGCGGCCGATGGCCTCACTGCCAATGGCACGACCAATCAGCTCGACAATTTCCGAGTTCAGAGTCTCACCGACAATGCCACGAATATCGTAGGCGCGGAAGATTTCCGGCGGCACGTGCACTTCCGGCAGCGCCACTTCTTCCAGGGCAACACCTGCCGGGTTCTCCGGTGCACCGCCAAGCCCGAGAATATCGTCATCCCCCTCAAGCATGTCGATGTCGAGGACATCGCTGTCCTGGAACAGGGGCTCATCGGTGCTGCCTGCCCCCGCCTCAGCCTTCGGCTTGTCGGCTGACGCCGATGCTTTGGCCGCCGCGCCCTCACTCAGTTTTGACAGGCGCTTGTCAATCGCCTGGGAGGAGCGCTGCAGACTTTCCGACAGCGGCACCACCAGGTCCCAGTGCAGTTCAGGCTGCTTCTGACGTTCTCCGGAAAACGCCTTCTGGGACCACTGGATCAGTGCCGATATCTCCAGCCGCAGGGATTTGCGGGCAACACCAAGCAGCAACCAGACCAGCAGCGCAGCAATAGCCAACGGCACCACAACGACAATTGCCACAGCCACCGCGCTGCTGTCAGCCACAGCGCCATGTGCAGGCAGGTACTGCAGGCTCCAGTTCGGCGTCGTCAACATCACCTCGAAGCGCTCACCACTGCCACTGCCCTGCTGCAGAACCCGCGTTGCTTTACCGGCCGCGGTCTGTACCAGCGCGACCTCGCCCCCCCGGGCGGGATCCAGAGCATCGAGCACCGGTTGCAGTACCGCTGCTTTCATTAATATCAGCAGCGAGCCCCTGACAGCCCCATTAGCGGGATTCATTACCGGGGCTGCAAACTGGATAAACCATTGGCCATCGCGGGGGAACGCATCAGGGTGGGCCACCCGGCCGGCTTCAACCCGACGGGCCAGATCAAGGCTGGCAAAGCCCAGGCCATCGTTTCCGTTCATGGTCGTCCGGGGAATGGCGCCGTAGGCAAACAGGTGCACTTCCTGAATGCCCGGCAGCAACTGCTTCAACTCATCCTCCAGAGCCGCCCGTTGCTGGTCATCGTCGATCACGCTCTGCACCCGGGGCTGGGCCGCCAGGCCATTGGTAAATCGCTGCAGCGTTTCCACCTGCTGTTCGACACGCGCCCTGACATGCTCAAGGGCCAAACGGGCAAAGTCTTGCTCTCGTTCAGCCTGCGCCGGCTGCAACACCAGAAACTGTAACGCGGCAACAGCGGCCACCGCCGCGACAACCACCACCAGTGCCTGCTGGAACGCCACAGCAGTCAGCCGCTTACCACCACCGGCTTTCGCCCTGGCCCCACCTTTCCGGGTTTTTCCCTGTGTTTTTTCCGGCGCCGCCGCTACGCTATCGTCGGATGCCTTTTTCTTTCCCAATTTCATAGCCAACCCTGCTTCAAATTTGGTTCACCTTTTAAGGCACTGAATCCTTTTGAAAAAGTATAGTCGCGAACGTCATTTCTGCGCATCATCAGGAGCGCTACTGATCACCGGGTACCGGTAGACCCGAATCCACCGGCGCCCCGATCACTGGCCTCAAACGACTCAACCACTTCGAAATCGGCCTGCACCACCGGCACCAGCACCAGCTGGGCAATCCGTTCACCGACGTCAACGGTGAACGTGGTTTGGCCACGATTCCAGCAGGACACCATCAACTCACCCTGGTAATCGGAGTCAATCAACCCCACCAGATTGCCAAGCACAATGCCGTGTTTATGACCAAGACCGCTGCGGGGCAGGATCATCGCAGCCAGGCCAGGATCGGCAATGTGAATGGAGAGGCCGGTTTTGAGCAGCTCGGTCTGTCCCGGCTCAAGGGTCAGCGGCTGGTCCAGGCAGGCGCGCAGGTCGAGCCCGGCGGAGCCTTCGGTAGCGTATTCAGGGAAGGGAATGCTGTCGCCAATTCGCGGGTCCAGTACACGCACCTGCAAAGTCTGTCTGGTCATAAAAAATCCTTGCTGTTACAACTTTGTTCCGGGCCTTCAGGCCTGCCGGAACCGCTCTGATATCAGCGCCACCAGACGTTCGGCCAGCCCGGCCTTGCTTTCGGTGGCGAATTCCTGCTGGCCGCCGGGCCAGAACACGGTGACGGCGTTGTCGTCGCTGTTGAACCCCAGCCCCGGCCGGGACACGTCGTTTGCAACGATCATGTTCAGTTTCTTTCGTTGCATTTTATCGTTGGCATAGTGGGCCACGTCTGTGGTTTCTGCCGCAAATCCAACGGTAAAAGGGGCGTTTTCACGGCCCGCAATTGTCGCCAGGGTATCCGGGTTGCGCACCAGTGCCAGCGCCATGTCCTCGGCGGATTTCTTGATTTTCTGATCAGCGCAGCTGGCCGGGCGATAGTCCGCCACGGCCGCTGTCGCTATGAAAATGTCACACCCCTCATCCACCGCCGCAGAGGCCTGTGCCAGCATATCCGCTGCGGTCACCACCGGGCGGACCTGCACAGCCGCAGGCGCTGCCAGATTGACCGGACCACTGACCAAGGTCACCTCGGCGCCAGCCCGACGGGCAGCGGCCGCAAGGGCATACCCCATTTTCCCCGAGCTGTGATTGCTGATGTAGCGTACCGGATCGATGGGTTCACGGGTGGGGCCGGCCGTGATCACCACCCGCAGCCCGGCCAGAGCAGCATTTTGCGGAGCATTGATACGGTCGGCCAGGGTCTGGGGTTCCAGCATGCGACCCGGACCGGTATCGCCACAGGCCTGATCTCCCTGAGCCGGCCCCCACAGTTCAATCTGCGGGTCCGCAGCCAGCAGGGCGGCGTTGCGTTGGGTTCGGGCATTACGCCACATCGCCTGGTTCATGGCCGGCACCAGTACAATGGGCGCCTCGGTGGCGCTGCAAACCGTTGTCAGCAGATCGTCCGCCATCCCCTGGGCCAGGCGCGCCATGAAATCTGCCGATGCCGGGGCTACCAATAGCAGCTCCGCCCATTTGGCCAGTTCAATGTGCCCCATGCCCAGTTCCGCCTCCGGATCCAGCAACGAGGTTCTGACCGCCTCACCACTGAGTGCCTGAAACGTCAACGGCGTAACAAATGCCTGGGCACCGCCCGTCATCACTACGCGCACCTGGTGACCGGACTTTTTCAGCAGCCTGACCAGCTCCGCGCTTTTATAGGCAGCAATTCCACCGGTGACACCCAGCAGGATACGTTTCTTCGCCATGGCCTCTCCACAGGTTGGATCCGACCCTCGGACCCGGAAAATGAAAGGCTTATAAGATAGCACCGCTCAGGCTCCGCCAACAGCCCAGACAGGTGATACACTTGCCACTGGCGCAGGATGCGCCACTGATAGCCCTTCTTTTATTTCTATCCAGAGCAGCGAAAGGATTCCCCATGACCACTCATCCCTGGCCTACCGATGAACGGCCCCGCGAGCGCCTGCTGAGCCATGGCGCTAGCAGCCTGTCCGACGCCGAACTGCTGGCCATTTTCCTGCGCACCGGCACTGCAGGCATGCCAGTGATGTCCCTGGCACGCCAGCTGATCGATCACTTTTCTGGCCTGCGCGGCCTGATGACCGCGTCCCAACGTCAGTTCTGCGCTATCAACGGCCTTGGCCCAGCCAAATACGCCCAGGTTCAGGCCGCCATGGAGATGGCTCGCCGGGTTATGGACGAACCCCTGCGCCAGGGTGATCCGTTGCGCTCCCCGGCAGATACCCGAAGCTATCTCCGCAGCCGGCTCGGTACGTACCATCACGAAGTCTTTGCAGCCCTGTTTCTGGATAATCGCCACCGGGTTATCCACTACCGGGAACTGTTCCGTGGTACTATAGACGGCGCTGCGGTGTACCCGCGGGAAGTGGTGCGACAGGCGCTGGAAGATAACGCCGCGGCGGTCATCTTTGCCCACAACCACCCATCCGGGGTTGCCGAGCCCAGTCAGGCCGATATCAGCCTGACCCAGCGATTGAAGGAGGCGCTTGGCCTGGTCGACATTCGTGTGCTTGATCACATGGTGGTTGGCCATGGCGACGTGGTCTCCCTCGCCGAACGGGGGCTTATGTAATTCCCGCCAGAAATACCCTGAACAAATTACCAACAATTTTTTGCTTTGCAGGGGCAGTTCTGGTATAAAAGCGTCCCTTTCTGGCGGCATCTGGCGGGCAGCGTGCATTTATTTGGGCGCAAGGTGTTTTTTGAATCACCGGCAATGACCCACGCAGCAACCAGAGACGCAATTTAACGAATTCGTATTTTCGTATTCAGGACCAACGCTCAGGTCGGAGGCAAGTATGTCCAGAGTTTGTCAGGTAACCGGTAAGCGGCCGGTAACCGGTAACAATGTTTCTCACGCAATGAACCACACCAAGCGTCGTTTTCTGCCGAACCTGCAGAGCCACCGCTTTTGGGTCGAGTCTGAGAACCGCTTTGTGAAGCTGCGCATTTCTACCAAAGGTATGCGCATCATCGATAAAAAAGGCATTGACGCTGTGCTGGCAGATCTTCGTGCCCGCGGCGAGAAAGTTTAAGGAGCCGTATCATGCGCGAAAAGATCAAGCTGGTTTCATCAGCAGGCACTGGCCACTTCTACACCACCATGAAGAACAAGCGGAACACTCCGGAAAAAGTCGAACTCAAGAAGTACGACCCGGTTGTCCGTAAGCACGTGGCCTACAAAGAAGCCAAGATCAAGTAATACCGATCTGGCGGACACAAAAAACCCGGCTCCTGGCCGGGTTTTTTGTGTCCGCCGAATAAGCACCTGACAGCCTCAGTAGGCCGTGACATAGCCTTTTGGCAAAGCGATATCCATCGCGATAGGCAGATGATCTGACAACGGACAACTGACCACTTCCGAGCGCCGGATCTCCAGGCTCGGGCTGACCAGTATATGGTCCAGCGCCCGTTCCGGCCGCCAACTCGGAAAACTGTGAGCCGTCGCCGGCAACGGAATCAGATCCGTCTCTTTCAGCGGCGTCTGCCCGAGCAATTCCTCGGCGTGATTATTCATATCGCCCATCAGCACCACATGCCGATAATCGGCGATCAGCTCCCGAATATACCCCAGCTGCCTTTGCTGCCCTGAGCGACTCAGAGACAAGTGCATCATGACCAGCACCAGCGGATCATCCTCACTGCCATAGCGGGCAATAATGGCGCCGCGGCCCGGCAGCAATCCGGGCAATCGGTGCTCAGTCACATCGAGGGGACGAAAACGACTCAGCAGACCATTGCTGTGCTGGGCCAGCGCCCCGAGATTCCGGTTTAGCTGCTGGTACCAGTAGGGAATACAGGAAGCCTCTGCCAGGTACTGAACCTGATTGATGTAGCCACTGCGCAGACTGCCGCCATCACACTCCTGCAACGCCACCACATCGTAACCACGCAACAGGGCCGCGATGCGGTCCAGGTTCTCGATCCGTCGCCGGTGAGGCAACAGGTGCTGCCAGCTGCGAGTGACGTAATGGTGATAGGAAGAGGTATTGATGCCAACCTGTATATTAAAGGTCAGCAACCGGATATGGCGATGAGGTTCAAACTCCGGCACATGGTCAGCGCCGGAGCAGCCACCCCGGGGAACCGCCTCACCCCCCCGAACATCAGTCAGCTGTCTGCGGATGCGCTTGTACATGCTCCCCCTTCCCTTCAACTCCAGCAACCAGCCAACTGCCCGTCGGGCCGCCTGGGCACCCGACCCATCAATTGCCGGCCCGCTCCTGCTCAATCAGGTAATCCACAACTTCAAGCATCGCCTCATGACCGCCAGCAGTGCTTGCACTCACCTTGTACTTACCATTAACCAGCATAGCCGGAACACCGGTAATCCGCGCGCCACGAACCTTGGCCTGGGCCTGCTGGAACTGGGCATTGACACCAAAACTGCCATAGGCCTTGAGGAACGCCTCCGGCTCGACACCGTAATCGGCCAGGAAGTCAGCAATCTGCTCCGGCGCATTCAGCGGCCGGTGCTCCCCGGCAATGGCATCGAACAGCGCATCGTTGGTGGTCTGGTTCATCTGCCCCATCGCCTCGAGCGCGTAGAAAGTACGGGCGTGAACTTCCCAGGTACGCCCCAGAGCCGCAGGCAACATGCTGAAACTGACATCTTCTGGCAGTTCCGTTTCCCAGGCCTCCACCAGCGGCTTGAAGTTATAGCAGTGCGGGCAGCCGTACCAGAACACTTCCGCCACCTCGACAGTATCCGCACTGGCAGTACGAATCGGGTTATCCAGACGCTCGTAGTGACGCCCCTCTTCCCACACCGTTTCCGCATGGACAGCAAAAGAAGCTGCCAGCATGAAACACATTGCCGCCTTGAGCAGTTTGGTCATATTTATTCTCCAGTTTAGACAAACAGATTACACCCTGGCGTCCAGAAAAAACCGCCATGGCTCAACAAATTCCAGTTGTTCAGGATTATGACCCAGCAAGCTGCCGGACTTCCACCGCCCGCGTATTACACACCGGTAACCCATAAAAAAACCCGCCGAAGCGGGTTTTTTATGGTCCTGACAACGCTTAGTGCAGGCCGGATACGTAGTTCGCCACTGCGGCGATCTCGTCATCGGTCAGGCGGGCAGCAACGTCAACCATGATCTGGGCGTTGGGCGTGCCAGCGCGACTGCCGTCACGGAAGGCCTTCAGCTGCTTGGCAACATAATCAGCATTCTGACCACTCAGACGGGGATAGCCAGCCGGCTCGTTACCTGTGCCGTTCGGGCTGTGGCAGCCGCTACAGGCCGGCACCCCGGAAGCCAGGTTGCCACCGCGGTAGATCGCAGCGCCACGCTCCACCAGCTCGGGATCAGCCTGGTTGACCGAGGTCGGATTCTGGTCGAAGTAGGCTGCCAGATTCTGCAGATCCTGGTCAGACAGATTGTTCAGCAGCCCGGTCATCTCAGGCACGGTACGGGTACCGTTCTTGATGCTGGCCAGCTGACGGTAGATATAGTTCTCACCCAGCCCGGTCAGCTTGGGGTAAGCAGACATCACTGGCTGACCACCGCCCTGCCCATGACAGCCTGCACATACCGCTGCATTCTGCTCACCCGCGGCAGGATCACCTGCTGCATGAGCCATTGCTGTAAGACCTACGCCGAGAACAACTCCCGCGATCAGTTTTTTCATGCTCGCTCCGCTTCTCTCATCTTTAATAGAAGAATCTTTTTATGCAGCCGGCAGGCAATGGCCTGGAAGCCTCCAACCGGAGCTGGGAGGTTGCGAACCCTGCGGGACAGGACTGGCAAACCGTCTCCAGGGGCGCAACGCACAGCGCTGCACCGAAAATTGGTGTAGCATTATACATTAATCCCTGACAACTGAAATCCAATAGGAAAATCTAAATCCGTGACGGATGAACTGCTCCCCAAACCGATTTCCTTCAACAGCGCCCGTTTCCTGATCAGCGCTTCCCGACTGGATGAGTGCCCGGCAGATTTTGGCGCCGAGGTCGCTTTTGCCGGTCGTTCCAATGCCGGCAAGTCCAGCGCCATCAACTGCATCACCAACAACGGCAAACTGGCGCGAACCAGTAAGACCCCGGGACGCACCCGGCTGATCAACTTTTTCACCCTGAACCGGGAGAACTGCCGCCTGGTGGATTTGCCAGGCTATGGCTACGCCAAGGTTTCCCGGGACATGAAAGACGATTGGCAGAAGCACCTGGGGCACTACCTGAACGAGCGCAACTGTCTGCGAGGCCTGGTGCTGGTGATGGACATCCGCCACCCGCTGACCGATTTTGACCAGATGATGGTGGAGTGGTGTGAGCACAACCAGGTACCGCTGACCATTCTGGCCACCAAGGCCGACAAACTGAAATTTGGCCAGGCCAAGACCGCCATGCTGGGCATTGAACGCAAGCTCAAGGCGTTCAGTTGTGTTCAGAACCTGGTCATGTTCTCAGCGACCGCCAAGACCGGACTCGATGACGTGCGGGATATTCTCAGCGACTGGCTGGAAGCGCCCCTGGAATCTCCGGAAGACCTGCTCTGATCACACCGGTATCCCACAAAAAAGCCGGCTCACCATTGGAGGAGCCGGCAATACGTCAGGGTTTGCGACGTGCTAAAACCTGAGAACTCACTCAGGAGACGCCCGGATGTCCGAATCCAATAGCGTCGCCAGTAAAGACAGCCCCGCTGGTCAAAAGTTCCCCAGTTTTTTCCGGCTCGCCGAACGCATGCCCTCGCCGTTCTCCGGCAATTGCGGCCGGTATTTTTCTCGCAAGGTCATGACCGCTTCCCGGTATTCCGGCATCAGGTATGGCAGTTCCAGAGTCAATACCTGGTAGATACCCTGCTTCAGCATGTGAATGGACAACTCATCCGACAGTCCGTTGCCGTGGGCAGTCTTCAGGAACGCCATCCAGTTGGTGACCACCAGCCAAACATTCAGCGACATGGCCGAGCGCAGTTCCTCCGGCTGATTTTCGATCACCCCACCCTCTGCAAGACCGTGAAAAATGCAATCAATGGATTCCAGACAGCGGCCGGTGAACCCCCGGTAGTCCTCTCGCAGCCGCTCGTCGCTGTCGAGCAGAAATTCCAGGTCACGATGGAAGAAGCGATAACTCCACAAGCCATCAAACACCGACTCCAGATAGAACATCATGTCATCCAGCGTTAACGGGCGATCATCAGGAATCTGCAGGTAGTAGTCGACCAGCTTTTCGTACTCGAGAAAAATCTCGTAAATGATGTCCGACTTGTTACGGAAGTGGTAGTAGAGGTTCCCGGGGGAAATCGCCAGATGAGCCGCAATGTGGTTTGTGGTGACGTTACGCTCCCCTCGCTCGTTGAACAGATCGAGGCTGGCGAGAATGATCTTGTCTCTTGTCTTCATAGGCCTTGTTGATCCTGGTGCCCGGTGATTCTTATTCTTGACTCAAAGCTAGAGTATATACTCTAATATCCAACAATAGTGCAAACCCTGTACTGTTTATTAGCCGGCACCAAGACCGGATGGCCCCGTTCCCTGACCACCGCCACAACGTTGCCCAGGCAGCGTGGAAGGAGTAAACCATGGCTTCAACCGTGATCGAGTTGACCGAAAGCAAGAAGCACGTCCAGCGTATCGGCCAGATCTTTACCGCCCAACGTGCCGCTTTCCGCAAGAACCCCATGCCTTCGCTGACCGAGCGCCAGGAAAACCTGAAACGTTTGAAGCGTACCCTGCTGAACAACCAGGACCGCCTGCTGGACGCGATATACCAGGACTTCAGCTGCCGCTCACGGGACGAAACCCTGATTGCCGAAATCATGCCATCCGTTCAGGGCATCAACTACGCTATGAAACACCTGGCCGGCTGGATGAAACCTTCCAACCGCCACGTGTCAGTGCTGTTCCAGCCCGCCAGCAACCAGGTACATTACCAGCCCAAGGGCGTGGTCGGCATCATCGTGCCCTGGAACTACCCGCTGTTCCTGGCGGTGGGGCCGCTGGTTGCCGCCCTGGCTGCCGGAAACCGGGCCATGATCAAGATGTCCGAGTTCACCCCTCATACCTCAGCCCTGTTCCGCGAACTGATGGCTGACACCTTCCCCGAGGACTTGGTTTCCGTGGTTCTGGGCGAGGCCGATGTAGCGGCCAACTTTACCAGCCGCCCGTTCGACCATCTGCTGTTCACCGGCTCCACCTCAGTGGGACGGCTGGTGATGAAGGCAGCGTCAGAAAACCTGACACCGGTGACCCTGGAACTGGGCGGCAAGTCCCCCGCCATCATTTCCTCCGACGTACCAATGATCGACGCCGCCCAGCGCCTCGCGTTCGGCAAGGCGTTCAACGTCGGTCAGACCTGCGTGGCTCCGGACTATGTCCTGTGTCCGGCCGACCGCCTGCAGAGTTTCGTGGATGAGTTCCGCAGCCAGCTGTCGTCCATGTACCCAAAACTCCGGGACAACGACGACTACACCGCCATTATCAACGAGCGGCAGTACCAGCGCCTGCAGGGCTACCTTGAGGATGCCAAAGAAAAAGGCGCCCGGCTGATCGAAGTCAATCCTGCCGGCGAAAATCTCAAGGACGGCACCCGCAAGATGCCGGTGACCCTGGTCCTGGACACCACCCCCGACATGAAAGTCATGCAGGACGAGATCTTCGGCCCAATCCTGCCAGTGCTGACCTACGATTCACTGGACGAAGCCATCCATTACATCAATGAGCGCCCGCGCCCACTGGCCCTGTATTACTTCGGGTATGACAAGGGCCTGCAGAAGAAAGTGGTTGAACAAACCCACTCCGGCGGCATGTGCATCAACGACGCACTCATGCACGTCGCCCAGGATGATCTACCCTTCGGCGGTGTCGGTGATTCCGGCATGGGGCACTACCATGGCAAGGAAGGCTTCCTGACCTTCAGCCACCACCGCTCCATCTTTGCCAAGCAGCGCTTCAACAGCGGCAAGGCGGTCTATGCGCCCCATGGCACTGCGGTGCACAAGCTGGTTTACCGGCTGTTTATCCGTTAAACCGGGAACGAATGCATCACCAATAAAAACAAGAGTCACCAACCATGCACAACGACCTTAGCACCCCTGAAACCGTGCCTGATCCCGGGCGACGCAGCTTCCTCAAGACGGGACTCGGCGGCGCCCTCTTTCTCGGCAGCGTCAGCCTGACCGCAGGCATCAGCGGCTGCGCCACAACGCCGGCCGGCCTGCAAGCGGCCGCCCCGGACGGCAGCGGCGACTATACCTTCCGTTTTCTCAGCACTGACGACATCGTCATGTTTGAAGCCTTGCTTCCAGCCATTCTGGGGCCGACGCTGACCGAAGCCCCCGAGCAACGCCGGCACGACATCCGCGCCACCATCGAGACCATCGATGCCGGCATTTTCCAGTTCGGAGCACCCAACCAGAAAGAGCTGCGCAAGCTCTTCGACCTGCTCAATTTCGGCCTGACCCGCGCCACCCTGGCCGGTGTCTGGTCCAGTTGGAAGAACGTCAGCACAGCAGATGCCACGGCATTCCTGGACCGCTGGAAAAACAGCAGTATCGGACTGTTCAACCAAGGCTACATTGCACTCACCAAAATCAGCAACGTCTCCTACTACGGGCAACCGGAACAGTGGGCACGCAGCGGCTACCCCGGGCCACCGGAATGGGCCGCCAGCGCCCTACCCCAGTTCCAGACCCCAAGCTGACCCAGACCAGGAGTAACGTTCATGGCTATGACTGATTTGATTGCCCAGGGCCTGGCCAATGGCTGGCAGGTCACTGATGCGGCATCCCTGACAGATAACCTCACCCTTGAAACCGATGTGGTGGTGATTGGCACCGGCGCCGGCGGCGGCACCACGGCTGAAATTCTCGCCCGGGCGGGACTGTCGGTGATCATGGTGGAAGAGGGCCGTCTGTATCACCAGAAAGACTTCAAGATGGATGAGCTGACGTCCTACGCCACGCTCTATCAGGAAGGCCTGAGCCGGGTAACCCGCGACGGCGCCATCGCGATCCTGCAGGGGCGCTGTGTCGGCGGTTCCACCACGGTTAACTGGACCTCCAGTTTCGACACTCCAGACCCGACCCTGAACTACTGGGCCGACCATTTCGGCCTCGAAGAGCTGCGCCCGGACAACCTGCGCCCCTGGTTCGCAGACCGCAAACAGCGCCACAACATTGCCCCCTGGGCGGTACCGCCCAATGCCAACAATGACGCCCTGCGTCGCGGCTGTGAGCAACTGGGCTGGTCGTGGCATGTGATACCTCGCAACGTCAAGGGCTGCTGGAACCTCGGTTACTGCGGCATGGGCTGCCCCACCAACGCCAAGCAGGGCGCCCTGACAACCACGGTACCCGGCGCACTGGAACACAAGGCGCAACTGATCCACAGCCTGCGGGCCGATCGCCTGGTGATGGACCAGGACCGCATCAGCCACCTGGAGGCCACCCCGCTGCAGACCGATAGCGTGACACCAATGCCGCTGAAGGTGCAGATTCGCGCCCGTCACTTTGTGGTGGCAGCCAGCGCCCTCGGTTCACCCGCATTACTGCTGCGCTCCGACATTCCCGATCCCCACGGACGCATTGGCAAACGCACCTTCCTGCACCCAGTCAACGCCACCGTCGGTGAAATGCCGGACAAGGTCGACCCGTTCTATGGAGCGCCTCAGTCCATCTATTCCGACGAATTCAACTTTAGCCAGGGTGTTGACGGTCCCGCCGGCTTCAAGCTGGAAGTGCCTCCACTGCACCCGGCCATGGCCAGCGGCGTCCTGCCCGGCCATGGCGAAGCCATGGGCCAAGACGTTGCCAAGCTGCCGTGGATGCAATCCATGCTGGCACTGATCCGCGATGGTTTTCACCCGGACAGCCAGGGCGGCGAAGTCAGCCTGCGCGACGACGGCAGCCCGGTACTGGATTACCCAGTGACGGATTACCTCTGGCGAGGCCTGCGCGACGCCTATCTGCGCATGGCAGAAGCCCAGTTTGCAGCAGGCGCCAAACAGGTCCGGCTGGTCCATCTTGACTCGCCCTGGTACAGCAACTGGCGTGAGGCCGAAGCGGCCATTCGCGACCTCCCGATGGCACTTCACCGGGCTCGTCTGTTCACCGCACACCAGATGGGCGGATGCGGTATGGGCGCCGACCCACAGGACTCGGTGGTTGATGGTTTTGGCCAGCACCACCAGGTCACCAACCTCAGCGTCCATGATGCCTCAATCTTCCCCACCAGCATCGGCGCCAACCCGCAGCTGTCGGTATACACCCTGTCGGCCCGCAACAGCAGCCGACTGGCATCCAAACTCACCCGCTGATTCCCTTCGCCACCGGAATTCGTGCCCAACACGACGTCCGGTGGCTCTCCTCACTCCCCCCCAGATACTGGTATCCTACGGGCTCGCTTATGAGAAGGAGCCTTCGCATGCCCACCGTGATTTATCCGGGAACCTTTGACCCGATCACCAATGGCCACACCGACCTGATTGAACGGGCCGGCAAGATGTTTGACCAAGTGATCGTGGCGGTTGCCTATAGCCCAAAGAAACAGCCCCTACTGACCCTGGAAGAGCGAGTGGCCCTGGTCGAGGACTCCATCAGTCATCTCGACAACGTCCGGGTGACCGGGTTCAGCAACCTGCTGGCAGAGTTTGTCCGGGAACAAGGTGCCACGGTAATCCTGCGGGGACTGCGGGCGGTATCGGATTTCGAGTATGAATTCCAGCTTGCCGACATGAACCGTCGTCTGGCGCCGGAAGTGGAGAGCGTCTTCCTCACCCCGGCCAACCATCTGTCCTACATTTCGTCGACGCTGATTCGGGAAATCGCCTCGCTTGGCGGCGATGTCTCGGAGTTTGTATCGGTTCCGGTGGCCCAGGCGCTGGAGAAGAAATTCGGCAAGGCCTGACGTCCCGCCCTTTTTCTCCCAAACTCCGGTAGAATAGCGGCGAATTATTCGAGCTTTTCCGAGGTATGCCTGATGGCCCTGATGATTACCGACGAATGCATCAACTGCGACGTCTGTGAACCGGAATGCCCCAACGAAGCCATTTCGCCAGGGGATGAGATCTACGTGATTGACCCGAACAAGTGCACCGAGTGCGTCGGCCACTACGACGAGCCCCAGTGCCAGGCGGTGTGCCCGGTGGACTGCATTCCTGTCGATCCGGAACGGGTCGAGAGCAAGGACGAACTGATGGACAAGTACCATCAGCTGACCGGCCAGTAAGACCCATTGAACGCAGCCGGCGCCCGCCGGCTGCGCTTAGCCTGCTATTTGTTGGTCAGACCTTCCAGCAGCGCCTGCTGTGCCACAAAGCGCTCTTCCCCTTCCCCGGGCTGGTTCTGGATATAGCTGCCGTCTGACTGCAATTCCCAGCTCTGGCAGTTATCGCTCAGATACGCATTGAGATCGCTCATCATCCGCTCCGCCAGATCCTTGTCCTCCACCGGAAACGCCACTTCCACCCGGTTAATCAGGTTGCGCACCATGCCGTCGGCACTGGAGCCATAAATCTCAGGCTTGCCCTTGTTGCCAAAGCAATACACCCGGGTGTGCTCAAGAAAGCGACCAATGATGGAGCGCACGTGGATATTTTCTGACAGTCCCGGCACTCCCGGACGCAGACAGCAGATCCCACGGATAATCAGATCGACCCGCACCCCGGCCTGGGATGCCCGGTACAACGCCAGCATGACCTCCGGCTCGGTCAGGGCATTGATCTTGAAGATGATACGCCCCTTTTTGCCATACCCGGCCTCGCGGTCAATCATCTCGATCAGCCGCTTGTGGAGGGTGAACGGGGCGTGGTAGAGCTTCTTGATCTTAAGCGCCTTGCCCATACCGGTGAGCTGCTGGAACAGCTTGTTGACGTCGTCACCGAGCGCATCGTCACAGGACATCAGGCTGTAATCGGTATACAGCCGGGCATTACCGGCGTGATAGTTGCCGGTACCAAGGTGGACATAGCGCTTGAGTCGGCCTTCCTCACGGCGCACGATCATGATCATCTTGGCGTGGGTCTTGAAGCCCACCACTCCGTAGACCACCACCACACCCGCTTCCTGCAGTCGGCTGGCCAGCTCCAGGTTCTCGGCTTCGTCGAAACGCGCACGCAACTCAATCACCGCGGTCACTTCTTTGCCGCGGCGGGCGGCGTCCATCAGCGCCTCGACGATTTCCGAGTTGCTGCCAGTCCGGTACAGGGTCTGGCGAATGGCCAGCACGTTAGGATCTTTGGCCGCCTGGCGCAGCAAGTCGATGACCGGGGTAAAGCTTTCATAGGGATGATGCAGCAACACCGGCTTCTGGCGGATAACCCCAAAGATATCCTCATTGTTGCGGATCTTCTTCGGCACCGCCGGTGAAAAGCCGGGATACTCCAGCTCAGGCCGGTCCACCAGACTGCCTACCGCCATCAGTCGGGTCAGGTTGACCGGGCCATGAACCTGGTAAAGATCACGCTCGCTGAGCCCAAATTCCCGCAACAGGAAGTGGGTCAGCTCATCGGGACAGTTATCCGCCACCTCCAGCCGGACTCCGTCACCGAAACGGCGGCTGAGCAATTCACCCCGCAGGGCCGACGCCAGATCCTCAAGGTCATCTTCCAGCACAAGGTCGGCGTTACGGGTCAGCCGGAACTGGTAGCAGCCCTTGATTTCCATGCCCGGGAACAGCTCGTCGGCGTGGGCATGAATCATGGACGACAGGAATACCAGGTTGTCGCCACCGTCGCAGACTTCGTCCGGTAACCGCACCAGGCGCGGCAACGACTTCGGTGCCGGCACGATAGCCATACCGGTTTCCCGGCCAAAGGCGTCCTTGCCATCAAGCTCAACAATGAAGTTGAGGCTCTTGTTCACCAGACGCGGGAACGGGTGGGAAGGGTCCAGACCAATCGGATTGACCACCGGCAGGATCTCTTCCTCGAAGTAGGTACGTACCCACTCCGCCTGTGCAGGCGTCCACTCCCGCCGCCGGACAAAACTGACGTTTTCCTTTTGCATCTCCGGGATCAGCACATTATTGAGAATGTCGTACTGTTCGCTGATGTACTGATGCGCCACCTGACTGATTTCATTGAGCAACTGAGTCGGCAACATGCCGTCCGGACCGATGCTTTCGCGGCCATACTTCATCTGCTGACGCAGTCCGGCCACGCGGATTTCAAAGAACTCATCCATATTGCTGCTGAAAATGCAGCAGAAAATCAGCCGGTTGATCAGCGGGTGACTGGGGTCCAGCGCCTGCTGCAGCACCCGGTAGTTGAACTGGAGATGGCTCAGCTCGCGGTTGAAATAGTTTTCGCTGGCCGCCGGATCAACAACCTGTTCCTCGCCCTCGGCGACAGTCGCAGCCGCTGCCAGGGCGACCGATTTGTCAGCGCTTGCCGTATCCATTGTCATTGCAGAATGATCCTCAACAGTGGGGTCCGGACCAACCAGCGAATTCGGGCCACCCCGGTGCTCAGTCGATCTGTTTCAGAAGTTTAGCCGCACGTACGGCAAAGTAGGTCAGGATGCCGTCGGCTCCGGCCCGACGCATAGCCACCAGGCTTTCCATCATCACCTTGTCACCGTCGAGCCAGCCGTTCTGGGCCGCGGCCATGTGCATCGCATATTCACCACTGACCTGATAAACGAAGGTCGGCACTTTCAGCTCGTGCTTCACCCGGTAAACAATATCCAGATAGGGCATGCCCGGCTTGACCATGACCATGTCGGCCCCTTCAGCCAGATCCATCGCAACCTCGTGCAAGGCCTCGTCAGCGTTGGCCGGGTCCATCTGGTAGGTGGACTTGTCGCTTTTGCCGAGATTCGCCGCAGAGCCGATGGCGTCACGAAACGGCCCGTAATAGCTCGAGGCATATTTGGCGGAATACGCCATGATCCTGGTATTCACATAGCCGGCATTTTCCAGGGCCTCACGGATCGCCCCCACCCGGCCATCCATCATGTCCGAAGGCGCCACGATGTCTGCCCCCGCATCGGCGTGGGAGAGCGCCTGGTTCACCAGCGCCTCGACGGTAACGTCATTCATTACATAACCGTCGTGGTCGATGATGCCATCCTGACCATGGCTGGTGAACGGGTCCAGCGCCACATCGGTAATGACTCCCAGCTCCGGTTGCGCCTGTTTGAGGGCACGAACGGTACGCTGCACCAGCCCCCGGGAATCCCAGGCACCGCTAGCCGACAGGTTCTTGTCTTCCGGCGCAATCACCGGAAACAGGGCCAGCGCAGGAATGCCCAGCGCCACCAGTTCGGCCGCCTGCTCCAACAGCAGGTCAATACTCAGGCGCTCGACTCCCGGCATCGACGGTACCGCTTCGCGGCGGTTTTCGCCTTCCAGAACAAACACCGGATAGATCAGGTTATCGACACTCAGCCGGTTCTCCCGCACCAGGCGGCGGGAAAAATCATCGGCCCGGTTTCTGCGCAGGCGGGTGACCGGAAAACTACGTCGGGTTGGAGTACTCACTCAATCCTCCTGGGGCGTCGTTGGCGTATCAACGTGTTGAAATTCCCCTAATCATACACGCCCTGACCGCAACGGACAGACTCCATCGCCGAAAGGGTAACAGTCCCGTTATGACAAATTTATGACATTGGCCCGCGCACCCACCAATTCACCCGGTAAGGCACCTTCATCCGGCGCTACAATAGGCAGCAGCAATGATTACCGGCAAGCAGGGCAACAATCCGCGGGGGGCATCATTGACACAATAAATGAATAATGATTCACTTCTACAAAAAGGGGCATCATGGCCTATCGTGAAACCGAAAAAATGCGCCTTCGCAAGGCCGAAAACCGTCAGCGGATTCTGGCCTGTGCCCAACAACTGGTGATGGAGGGCGGCTTCCGCAACGCTCAGGTGACTCAGGTTGCCAGTCTGGCGGAAGTAGCCACTGGCACCATCTACCGCCACTTCGCATCGAAGGAGGAGCTGTTCGCGGAAGTGTTCCGCAACGCCACCCGGCGCGAGGTCCAGAACGTTTCCGAGTCGCTGGCCCAGCCGGGCGATGCCATCCAGCGGCTGGAGCTCGCCCTGACCCGGTTCGCCCAGCGGGCACTGAACCGGCCGGTTATGGCCTGGGCGCTGATTGCCGAACCGGTTGACCCGGTGGTGGAGGCCGAGCGACTGCAATACCGCAAGGCTTACGCGGACCTGTTTGAGCAGGCCATCCGAGAGGGCATGAGCGAAGGCTCCATCCCAGCCCAGGACGCGGGGTCCAGCAGTACCTGTCTGGTTGGCGCCATTGCAGAAAGTCTGGTTGGCCCGCTGTCTCCGGCACAAGGTGGCTACGGCGAGGCCACGAAAACAATAAACACTGACACACTGGTCAACAGCATTGTACGTTTCTGCCTGCAAGGGCTGACCGGTACCGGGAGATAAACATGAACGCCGATCACTCCGCCGTGGAACCGGAAGACCGTCACCTGGCGGTCACTCATACCGTGACCAATCAACCACCGGCCCTGGAAAACTACAACCTGTTCAGCCAGGACAAGGCTCTGCAGGAAGGTCTGATCCTGCGGGATGCGGCCTGGGCCCAACAAGAGCTGGTGGAATTCGGCGAATTGACAGGCCGCGCAGAGACCATCGACCTGGGATTCAAGGCCAACGAGAACAAGCCCGTCTTCAACACCCACGACCGTTACGGCCACCGTATCGACGAGGTCGAGTTCCACCCCGCCTACCACGAGCTTATGCGCATCTCCATGGCCCATGGCCTGCACAGCAGCCCCTGGACCAACCCCGGGGCCGGAACCCATGTCGCCCGTGCCGCCAAGTACTACCTGCAATCCCAGGTCGAAGCCGCCCACGGCTGCCCGATTACCATGACGTTTGCTGCCATCCCCTCCATCCGTAAACAGCCGGAGCTGGAAGCCCTTTGGGAATCCAGGATCCTCAATAACAGCTATGATCCCCGCAATGTCCCCGACAGCGAAAAGCAGTCGGTCACCATTGGCATGGCGATGACGGAAAAACAGGGTGGCAGCGATGTTCGCGCCAACACTACCCGAGCTTACCCGCTGGGACAGGGCGGCCCCGGTCAGACCTATGAGCTGGTCGGTCACAAATGGTTTGTATCGGCACCGATGTGCGACGCCTTTCTGGTACTGGCCCACGCACCCGGCGGCCTGTCCTGTTTCCTGATGCCGCGCTGGCGACCGGACGGCAGCAAGAACCCCTGGCAGATCCAGCGTCTGAAGAACAAGATGGGGAATGTGGCCAACGCGTCCAGTGAAGCCGAGCTTCGCGGTGCGCTGGCCTGGATGGTCGGGGAAGAGGGCCGTGGCGTACCCACCATCATCGAGATGGTCTCCATGACCCGCTTCGACTGCATGATCGGCAGCTCCGGCGGCATGCGTCAGGCCGCCGCTCAGGCACTTCACCACTGCCGCCACCGCAGCGCCTTTGGTGCCACCCTCAATGATCAGCCGCTGATGCAAAACGTCCTCGCGGATCTGGCACTGGAAAGCGAAGCTGCCCTCGCGATGACCCTGAGAGTGGCCCACGCCCTCGACAACCAGAGCGACGAACATGAGCGTCTGCTGACTCGTCTGGCGACCCCGGTGGGCAAATACTGGATCTGCAAGCGCAGCCCCAACCATGCCTATGAATCAATGGAGTGCATCGGCGGCAGCGGCGTCATGGAAAACTGCATCATGCCCCGCCTGTTCCGTGAATCACCGGTGAACGCTATCTGGGAGGGCAGCGGTAACGTCCAGTGTCTGGACACCCTGCGGGCGCTGCAGAAGTCACCGGACACCCTGCAGGCGTTCTTTGCCGAACTGGACCGGGCCCGCGGTGCCGACGCCCGTTACGACCGTTTTGTCAGCGATCTGAAGGATGAGTTTGGCAACCCTGAGGACATCCAGTTCCGCGCCCGCAACCTGGTGGATCGCCTGGCGCTGTCACTGCAGGCCTCGGTACTGCTACAGCACTCCACCACCGCAGTGGCCGACGCCTTCTGCGCATCCCGCCTCCAGAGCCAGGGCGGCCTGAACATTGGCAACCTGCCGCGGGGCGTCGATGCCCGGGCTATTATCGATCGCGCCACGCCTGTAGTAGACTGAACGGATGTTTCCGGCGAGGGCCGGACACGGACCAGCCCTCGCGTCTTCAGAGCCAAACGCCATGTCAGACCAACTGCGCCGCCTGCTGCAAGCCGGCCAACCGCAAACGACCGCCATCACGCCCCACCTGGGCGTGATGACCTTGCACTTCCAGCTTTACGGCTGTGACGATCTCAAAGCCAAGCGACGTGCCTTCAGCGCGCTGAAGGCCATCTGGGGCAAGGAAAGTGACCTGGCCGTTGCCGAAACCGCCGACCACGATGCCCTGGATTGCGCCACCTGGACCATTGCCGCCCTGGGCACGTCTTCGCAGCTGATCAATCAACGCCTGGATCAGGTGGAAAAAGCGATTGCCGAGCGTGTGGACGCCCCAATCCTCGAGATCCAGAGGGAACTGTTCTAGGGGGTTCAGCGTGTTTACCCGCAGGCCCGCGGCGATTGCGGCATCTTAAGACTATAGCCGCTGTGGTCAGGGCAGAGGTGACGCCGTATACTACGCTCCCTTAAAAGGACGCCGGAGACCGGCAGCAAGGCCGCCATACGGAAGGGTGCCAGACTGCCATGACAGACTGATGGGGACAAAGTGCCCTGGGTTATCCGCCGCAAAGGCCTGTGGCCAGCGGACCAAGACTGAGACCGTGGCGCTATGACTGGTAACAAGAAATCCGCTCACGCCTCCCTGGAGGCCATGTACCGTGTCTTTACCGTGCCTGAGGCACCGGAATCCACCCTGAGCCGGATTGACCAGAACATTTCCCGCAATCTGGCCGGCTTCCTCCAGGAACACATCGTCGCCGTCGAGCGTGACCTCAGCGAAGTCGAAAAGGACTTTTCCGACCCGGTCATTCCCGAGAAACCCATTTTCGTCTCGGAACAGACCCAGTTCCTGCTCGACAAGCTGGTGGCCAATTCGGTTCACACCGCTTCTCCCAGCTTTATCGGCCACATGACGTCGGCCCTGCCGTATTTCATGCTGCCGCTGTCCAAGATCATGATCGCCCTCAACCAGAACCTGGTCAAAACCGAGACGTCCAAGGCCTTTACGCCCATGGAGCGCCAGGTGCTCGGCATGATTCACCGGCTGGTCTATAACGAGGACGACTCCTATTACCGCAAATGGATGCACGACCCGCGCCATGCCCTCGGCGCTATGTGTTCCGGCGGCACCGTTGCCAATCTGACCGCCCTGTGGGTGGCCCGCAACCGCGCATTCCCGGCGGAAGGCAGCTTCCGCGGCATTCATCAGGAAGGCCTGTTTCGGGCTCTGCGCTACTACGGCCACGAAGGCGCCGCCATTTTGGTCTCCCGCCGTGGCCACTATTCCCTGCGTAAAGCTGCCGATGTCCTGGGGCTGGGCCGGGAATCCCTGGTTGCCGTGGATACCGACGACAACAACCGCATCCAGCCTGACGCCCTGCGGGACAAATGCCTGGAATTGCAGAAGCAGAAGATCAAGGTCATGGCGATCTGCGGTATCGCCGGTACCACTGAAACCGGCAATGTCGACCCTCTGGATGCCATAGCCGACATCGCCCGGGAGTTCGGGGCCCATTTCCATGTCGATGCAGCCTGGGGCGGACCGACCCTGTTCTCTCGCCGGCATAACCACCTGCTCAGAGGCATCGAACAGGCCGACTCCGTCACTTTCGACGCCCACAAGCAGCTGTATGTACCTATGGGAGCCGGTCTGGTGGTGTTCCGTGACCCTGCCCTGGCCAGTGCCGTGGAGCACCACGCCCAGTACATCATCCGTCAGGGCTCCCGGGATCTGGGCAGCACCACTCTGGAAGGCTCACGCCCGGGCATGTCGATGCTGATTCATTCCGGGTTGAAAATCCTGGCGCGGGAAGGCTATGAGATCCTCATCGACCAGGGTATCGAAAAGGCCCGCCGCTTTGCCGACATGATTGAACAACGACCGGACTTCGAACTGGTCACCGCGCCGGAACTGAACATCCTCACCTACCGTTACGCCCCGGCCGATGCCCAGCATGCCCTGACGCTGGCCGATCCGCTGCAGAGTGAGCGCATCAACACCAGCCTGAACAGGATCACCAAGTTCATTCAGAAGACCCAGCGTGAGCGCGGCAAGGCGTTTGTCTCCCGCACCCGACTGGAACCTGCCTGCTATCACCACTTCCCCTGCCTGGTGTTCCGGGTGGTGCTGGCCAACCCGCTGACCACAGAAGATATTCTGACCGACATTCTGAACGAACAGGAAGAGCTCGCGACCGATAGCGGGCTCAGCGATGAAATGACCATCCTCAGACAGCTCACTGAAGCCGTACTGACAGCCACCGGGGCGGAAAGCAGGCAGGCCTGAGCCGGAAGAACTCCGGCCCGGAAGGTTGAAACCGCCCTCTTAGTACAGGGCTGCCTCGTCATCCAATACTTCGTGGAGAATCTGGATGAACATGCGGTCCGCTTCACTCCAGTTTTCCGGAATACGAACGGTGGTGCTGGCACTGATCTCCTGAGCGATCAGCTCATCGGCGCCAGGCTGGCCCCGGTACTTTCGGGCAATCTCGACGGACTTTACCGCAACCGTCGGATCACTCAGGACTTTTCGGATAAACCCGCGCAGTTCCTCAATGGTTCTGGACTGGCGACTCTCAGCTGCTGTGCTCATTGGCTACTCCTGGGAAGAATGGCACCGTGCGGGCCCTCAGCCCGCACTCATCAGTACGATAATTGCCTACCACGGCCTTCCATGCAACAGCATCAGACCATCAGTCCGCGCAGGGTAAAGAACAGCAGCGCGGCCATGGAGGCAGAGGCCGGAACCGTAATCACCCACGCGGCCACAATCTTGGCAAGGTGGGAGCGTTTGACCAGCTCCTGGCGGTAGATTTTTTTCAGGCGCTTGCGCTCCGGCTTGGACAGCGGCAATTCGCGCTTGTTCTTGCGGGCCTTCTGCAGCAACCGTTCCATTTCTTCCACTGACGCGCTGCGGAAATCATCCAGGAAGGGCTGCAACCGGGCCCGTTCTTTCTCGTCATGGTTTTCCATGATCGAGTGCAGCTGGGACGCGTAGTTGGTTTTCAGATATTCACGCAGGAAGCCAACCCCGAACACCCCGCCAATGGCGATATGGGTTGAGCTGACCGGCAGCCCGAGCTGGGAGGCAATAATCACCGTCAACGCCGCTGACAAAGCGATACAGAAGGCGCGGGTCTTGTCGAGCTCGGTAATTTCACTGCCGACAGTACGGATCAGGCGCGGACCAAACAGCATCAGCCCCAGCGCCAACCCCAACGCGCCGACCATCATCACCCACAAAGGGATAGCGGCGGAAGTCACCACACCACCGGCGGTGATGGCATCGTTTATCGCCGCCAGCGGGCCAATGGCGTTGGCCACGTCGTTCGCCCCATGGGCAAAGCTGAGCAGGGCCGCGGCAAAGATCAGGGGCCAGGTAAACAGGGTATTTACGCCACTGGGGCTGTTCTCCATCGTCGCCGCGCGACGGGCCACCAGAGCACGCATCACCAGCAGGGTAATGACCGCCAGCGCCAGCCCGACCAGGGACGCAACCAAGAAGTCGACCTTGATGATTTTCTTGACACCCTTGACCATCAGGTAAGTCCCGAAAGCCCAGGCCATCACCGCGACCAGCCAGGGCACGAATCGGCGCGCCGCCGGGATTACGTCTGCCTTATAGAGTACGGCCTTCTTGATCAGGAACAGAAACAGCGCCGCCAGCAGCCCTCCCAGGGCCGGCGAGATCACCCAGCTGGCAACGATCTTGGCCATCACCGCCCAGTTCGCGATGCCCCAGCCGCCGGCAGCAATACCGGCACCAAGAACCCCGCCGACGATGGAATGAGTGGTCGACACCGGCGCTCCCATCCAGGTCGCCAGGTTCAGCCACAGGGCTCCAGCCAGCAAAGCCGCCGTCATCAGCCAGACAAAACTCTCCGGCTGACTCAGACGCTCTGGTGAAATGATGCCACCCTTGATGGTCGAGACCACATCACCCCCGGCAATCAGGGCACCGGCGGCTTCAAACACGGCCGCCAGCAGGACCGCAGCCCCCAGGGAGATCGCCCCGGAGCCAACGGCGGGGCCAACATTGTTGGCGACATCGTTGGCGCCGATGTTAATCGCCATATAGCCGCCAATCACCGCAGCCGCCATCAGCAGCATGCCATTAGGGATACCGCTCGCGGAATGACCGACAAACAACCACACGGCAAGCAGGAAAATAAGACTGATGCCTATTCGGTAGCGTTCGGTGGCCGAGCTGGTGAGCAGGTTATCGAAGAATCCGTTAGAAGCAGCCATGGAGAGAACCATTCGTTGGAAGACAGAATTCAGTGGCGCACTATAAATTCTTTGTCATTAAAATGAAATCGTAGCCGGGTTTTCGTCGACCATACTGACCTCTTGAGCAACCTTCCCAAAATCGGAGATATGCCCACCAGCGCCTGTTAACCCTTGGAATTTTGGCGCATAATTTGGAACTTTACTGTCAATAACTATAAAAACAGAGGGTACATGACCCAAGCACGGCCGCCGGCCCAGTATTCCGCCGAGGACGAAGATTTCCGTCGCAGCCTGCAGCTGACGCGATGGCTGGCGGTCATCGCGCTGATGCTACTGCTGGGTATCGGCACAAAATCGTGGCTGTCCGGCCACGGTGGCCATGCGGTGATGCTGTGGACCTTTGCCGCCCTGATCGCGATTAACGGCACGGTCTACCTTTTCCTGAAAAAACATGAACTGCATATGGTCGGCCTGCTGGCCATCGTTATTGTGCTGTTCGGCTACCTGTTCGCCTCCGGCGGCGAGAGTAACACCGGCCCGCTGTGGTTCTACGCCTTTCCGCCACTGCTGTTCTATCTCACCAACCTGCGCCAGGGCACCATTATGCTTGCCACCTGCCTGGCGATGGCGTTGGTAATCTTCCAGTGGCCGCAACTGCCGTTCGTGACCACCGAATACAGTGCCGACTTCAAGATCCGCTTTCTCACCAGTGTTCTGTTTGAATCTCTGTTCTGCTTCATCCTGGAATACAGTCGCCTCAAAGCCCGCAGCCGCCTGCTTGAGCTGGCCCGCAGCCACGAACAGGCGGCCCGCACCGACGAACTCACCGGCCTGCCCAACCGGCGGGCCATGCACCAGCGCCTGCTGGAAGAGTATTCCCGCTACCAGCGTTCCGGACACCACTTTTCCGTGGCGCTGATTGATCTGGACTGGTTCAAGCGGATCAACGATGACTATGGCCACGATGCCGGGGATGCTTCACTTAAGCAGTTTGCCGACCTGGTGCGGGACATTGTCCGCCAGACCGATCTCGGCGCCCGCTGGGGTGGAGAAGAATTCCTGTTGTTGCTGCCGGACACCTCGTTGCTGCAGGCACTGACGTTGGCAGAACGACTGCGCCAGAAAGTGGCCGATACCGAATTCCGCTTCCGCGATCAGGTGCTCCCGGTCACCATCAGTGCCGGGGTTAGCTCAATTACCCAGTCCGACTCGGTAAACCACCTGCTCAAGCAGGTGGATGTCCAGCTATACAGCGCCAAGGAAAATGGCCGTAACCAGATTGCCCCGAGGGTAAAAAGCCGGGCGACGACCAGCCACCAGGATAGCCCTCGACCATCTTGAGCCCCACCCGCAACGCCGGTACCATGGCGTTCCCGTTTCAAACACAGTAGATAAGACATGGCTTCAATCCGGATTCTGGTCGGCACCGTCTATGGCGGCGCCCTGATGACCGCACGCGCCCTGAAAAAAGACCTGGAAGCGGAAGGTCATGACATCACCGTACTGGAAAAACCCACCCTCGGAGACGTCACCGGCAACAGCGACGCCCTGTTGGTGTGCACCTCCACCACCGGTCAGGGTGAAGTCCCGCCTAACCTGCTGCCGTTCTACCTCGAGTTGCGTGAGCAACTGCCGCAACAACCGGGACGCCCTTTCGGCGTGATCGTGCTGGGCGACAGTTCCTACGGAGATACGTTCTGCGGCGCCGGCGAATTGCTCGAAGAAGCATTGTTCGAAACCTGTGCCCGTAAGGTCGGCGACACCCTGCGTATTGACGCCCTCGAAACCACTGACCCGGAAGAAGTGGCTCTGCCCTGGGTTCGCGACTGGCTGACGTCGCTGTAAGCCGCTCACGGCCCCGGCCCGTCGACATCCCCGGGATCCTCTCAGCGGCATTTTGTCCTTGAGCCGTTTCGCAGCAGGCGCCATACTGGACCCTGGCTTGCCGATACTATGACAATAATGGCAGGGACCGGGGAGTGCGCATACATTCTCCCCCCGCAGGACCAGAACAACCACAACAAGACCGGATAACCGTGCGCCCAATTGCATTACTGATCACCCTGGCGGTGACCTTGAGCCTGTTGGCCTTTCAGGTTCACAGCGAACCCGGCAGTTCGAGCTGGCTTCCACCGAAGATCAGCTACCTGCAGTCCGCTGAAGAAGAGACGATCCATGAGGCTCTGGCCCGCAGCGGCTGGCAAACATTGCCGGAATCCAGCCCCAACTTTGGTTACGTCAATAATGCCTTCTGGTTCCGCATGGATGTGCCCAGCCAGCCGGATCGCCAGATTCTCGACATCAGCTACCCCCTGCTCGACTCGGTTGAGTTTTTCCTGCTGAAAGATGGCGAGATCCGTGACCAGACCCGGGTTGGCGACAGCCTGCCTTTTGAACACCGCCCGCTGAATCACCCCACGTTCCTGATCCCGTTCCAAACCGAGAGCGGCAAGCACTATGAGATTGTGCTCAGGGTCGACAGTCATGGCTCGCTGCAGGTGCCCATCCGTATCTGGGCACAAAACGAGCTGTTTGACGCCATTGCGGTGGAAGATCAGCTGCACAGCCTCTACTACGGCGTGCTGATCACGGTCATTTTCTTCAATGTGTTCATTTTTCTGGCGCTGCGGGAACTCACCTACCTGCTGTATGTGCTCTCGACCTTCAGCTACCTGTTCCTGCTCGCAGCCCTGCGTGGTGTGACCTTCCAGATTCTGTGGCCAGACAATCCGGTGCTTCACAACCAGTCGGTACTGCTGGCGATACCATCGGCCATGCTGCTGACCCTGCTGTTCGGGCGCTCCTTCCTCAGGCTACGGGATAATGCCCCCCGCATTGACCTGGTAGTACGGCTGTTTATCGCCCTCAATCTGGCCGCCATCGCCGGCACCTTTGTACTCGACTACAACACCTCGATACGGCTGTCCGTGGCGCTGGCCATTCCCGGCTGCCTGCTCATGACCTTCACCGGCCCCGTGCTGTGGATGCGCGGGGTTCCACAGGCCATGTTCTACACCATTGCCTGGGGTTTGCTGACCATCGGCAGTGCCATTACCGCTACCAATAAATATGGCTGGATTCCCACCAACTTCGTCACCACCTATGGCATGGAGATTGGCTCCGCCCTGGAAGCCATCCTGCTAACGATTGCCCTGGCAGCGCGCCTGTACCAGGAACGGGCGGGCAAGATGCTGGCGCGGGAGGCTGAACTCAATGCCATGGCCGCACGTCGTAAAGCCGAGCTGCGGATGATGGATCAGGCCCTGCACAGCCCGCTCACCGGCCTGCCCAATCGCACCAGTTTCGAGATGGTGATCAACGACCTGATCAATCGCGAGCCCAAGAAGCGGCACGCCATCGGTATCATCTACCTCACCAACCTGCAGGCCATTACGAAGACCCTCGGGCACCGCAATACCGACCGCCTGCTGGAACTCGCTGCCAGCCGTTTCAACAGCATCATCAGCGAACTGCCCGGGGTACGCCCGATCGAGGTGACCGATCAGCGCTCGTTCCACCTGGCCTCGCTGGAACCGGCGGCGCTCGGCTTTATCGTCGATGCGGATGTCATTGCCGCTGCCCCTCGCAGCATTGTGCTGGCGCTGGAGCAGCTCGGTGAACCCATCGACTACCTGGGCATGCAGCTACCGCTGGATCCACAGACCGGCGTATCGATCTACCCGGACCACGCCCAGGACACCAATGCCCTGATTCGACGCGCCTACATCGCCCAGGAGTCAGACGAAGCCCGTGACCGCAGCCTGGCCTATTACCAGCCGTCCAGGGACTCCTACAGCGCCGACCGCCTGACCCTGGTTTCCGAGTTCCGCCAGGCACTGCGTGACAACGAACTGGCGCTTTACCTTCAGCCCAAGCTGTGCCTGAAATCCGATGAAATCATCGGCGTGGAAGCGCTCATCCGCTGGCCCGGACGAAAAGTGCCGATCCCGGCCGATGAGCTGGTGGTGATCGCCGAACAGACCGGCCTGATCAAGCCCCTGACCCGCTGGGTGCTGGAACAGTCGCTGGTGGTGCGCAACGCATTGATCGAGCGGGGCTATCCCATTGGCGTGTCGGTCAACATCTCCCCCAACAATCTGCGGGAACCCGAATTTCCGCTGTATGTGCAGCGACTGATGGCGGCTCACCCCCGTCACCGCGGCCAGATCATCCTCGAAGTCACCGAGACCTCGATGATGCTGGATCCGCTCAACTCCCTGCGCGCACTGCAATCACTGGACGCCACCGGCATTCCGTTGTCGATTGATGATTTTGGCTCCGGTTATTCGTCGCTGTCGTACATCAAGCAGTTACCGGCCAAGGAGATCAAGATCGACCGTTCGCTGATCCATGATCTGCTGAATGAGAGTGAGGATCGGGTGATTGTGCAGACCACCATCGATATGTGCCACAGCCTGGGCTATCAGGTGGTCGCTGAAGGGGTCGAGAATGAAGCCACGCGGGCGTTGCTGAAGAGTATGGGCTGCGACATGATTCAGGGCTACCTGCTAACCCCGCCACTGCCCCTGCGGGAGCTTCAGAACTGGCTGGATAATCGGGTGTCCGGGGCCGCCCGCCAGATTGGCTAGCACCTACCCCGGAACACGCCACAAGCATTAGCTGCGCTTGCGGATCAGCGCCTCCTGGGTGGTAGACGCCACCAGCACCCCATCTCGGTTGAAGAAGTTTCCACGGTTGAAGCCCCGGCCACCGGCCGCGCTGGGGCTGTCCTTGTCGTAAAGCAGCCAGTCATCGATACGGAATTCACGGTGGAACCAGATCGCGTGATCCAGACTCGCGACCTGCATGTTCCGACTCATGAAAGTAACGCCGTGGGGATTCAGGGACGTGCCCAGGAAGGTAAAGTCCGACGCATAGGCCAGCAGGCAGCGATGCAGGATCGGATCATTCGGCAGCTCACCCTGAACCCGCAGCCAGCTTTGCTTGGTCGGGGCTTTCTTCTCCGGCTTGAGCGGATTAACAGGATCAATCGGACGAATCTCCACCGGGCGATTACGGGCCAGCTTTGATTTCATCGCATCGGGCACATGGGGCAGCAGTTTTTCGACGTAATCGGATTCCGACGGCAAGCCCTCATAGCCCTCGGCGGACGGCATATCCATCTGGTGCTCGAAACCTTCCTCGGCCACCTGGAACGACACCGCTGCGGTCAGGATTTCCTTACCGTCCTGACGGGCAATCACCCGGCGAACCGAAAAAGAACCGCCATCGCGAACCCGCTGCACCTCATAATCTATGGGCAAACTGTGGTTACCCGGACGCAGGAAATAGGCGTGCAGAGAATGCGCCAGGCGATCCTCTACAGTGCGACTGGCAGCCATCAGAGCTTGCCCCAGCACCTGCCCGCCAAACACATTCGGGAAACCCAAGTCTTCACTGTCGCCCTGAAAATGGTCGTCACCGGTTGGCGACAGGTCCAGCAACTCTACCAGCTTTCTGGTAACTTCCAGCATGCTCGCTCCTGTAGTTCAGATCAGAGAGGTTCAGAATACGGAATCGCAACCCTGGCGATCATCCAGAGCAGCTTATTAGCTCCCTAAGCATCTTTTCTACCTCAGATGCTGCCGTGTTGGCAATGTGAAAAAGGAGCACCCGGACTGACCGGAATGCTCCTTTTCAACACACACTGCAGTCTGGGTGACAGCGACTCAGTTGTGAATCGGCGGTACTTCTTTTGCCAGCGCCTGCTTTTCAACGGCGTAGTCACCGGTGAGCGCGAAGCCAAGTACCTGGTCATCCGGCCCCTTGAACAGGGCTCGTACGTTGTAGCCATCCTGTTCCACCTGCCAGTCGCCCTCGGCACCTTGGGGCGGCGGGCAGACAGCGGTCGGGCAACAGGGGGTTTTCACCATCACCGGCATGGTGCCATAGGCGACCTCGGTGCGGGTACCCAGCAAGGTCTTGGCCAAAGCCCGGGAACAGGCCATCAACGGCAATACATACAACAGCACATGGCCATCCACCTCGGCACAGTCACCCATGGCGTAGACATCCGCCACTGAAGTTTCCAGCGCCCGATTCACCACAATGCCCCGGTTCACATCCAGCCCCGACTCGGCGGCCAGGCTGATACGCGGGCGAAGCCCGACAGCCGATACCACCAGGTCTGCAGCAATGACCTCACCGTTGGCCAGCGTCAGACTGACACCGTCACCGGCCTGCTCGATACGGTCCACCACGGTTTCCAGATGAAAGTTCACCCCGAACTCCGCCAGAGCGTCCTTCACCGCATCAGCCGCTGGCTGCGGCAGCAGGCCTGGCATCACGGTATCCGACGGCGCGATGACATCGACCTCATAGCCACCGTTACGCAGATCGTTGGCAAACTCACAGCCGATCAGACCGGCACCCATGAGCGCGATCCGCGTCTTCCCAACCGCCGCCTTGCGAAACGCCCGGTAGTCCATCAGATCATTGATGGAGAACACATGCTCCTGGCCCGAACCTTCAATCGGCAGACGGATAACATCGGCGCCCCAGGCCAGCACCAGCTTGCTGTAGCTCAGACGCTCGTCGCCAATGCACAGCTGGTGGGCGGCAGCGTCGATACCGGTCACAGTGGTATGAACCCGCAGATCAATGTTGAGCTGCTCCACCATGGCGGCTGCGGTGGCCTGAGCCAGTTCGTCCGCCTCCTTCCCCTTGGTGAAGCCCGTGGAAAGCATCGGCTTGGAATAGCTGAAGCCGTCGTCGGCCGTGATCATCAGGATAGCGACTTCCTTATCCTGCTTGCGGATTTCCCGGGCCAGGGAGAACCCTGACAGTCCGGTGCCTACGATTACAATGGGGGCTTCTGCACTCATTCACTCTGCTCCACTAGCTCAAACCTGTCGGCTTAGCCGATCTCAATCATTTCAAAATCTTCTTTACCCACACCACAGTCCGGGCAAACCCAGTCATCCGGGATATCTTCCCACTTGGTGCCCGGCTCAATGCCATCTTCCGGCCAGCCAGCGGCTTCGTCGTAGATCCAACCACATACCACGCATTGCCACTTCTTCATGCTCTAACCTCCAAAATCATCAGGGCGCCATTTTTGTCGGACAATCCTACATTAATATCTGGAATTTCCCAAACCCAGAGCGACGCATTGTCATTGTTGGAGGCCTATCATACCCAGCGAACCCCCGTACACCAATGCCATCAGGACAAGCTTTTGTCGACGGAACTGCCAATACCGGCAAATACCCATTCACTGTAAGCGGGTTCGGCCTCCCCTCGGCTGGAACGCTTGGGTATAATGCGGCGTTTTACGACAGGATCAGACCACTATGAGCGATACCGTCGCCGAGATGAACCAGGTGCTCGCCGAGGCGGACTGCCTGGTTACCGAGCCCCAGGTTCACGCCGCTATCCAGCGCATGGCCGAGGCCATCACCGATCGCCTGAAGGACAGCAACCCGCTGCTGTTCTGCGTGATGAACGGAGGCCTGATTCTGACCGGCCAGCTGCTGCCACAGTTGAAGTTCCCGGTCCAGGCCGAGTACCTGCATGCTACCCGCTACCGTCAGGAAACGACCGGCGGCATTCTGGAGTGGAAACTGCGCCCGGAAGAAAGTATGCAGAACCGCACCGTACTGGTTGTCGATGACATTCTCGACGAGGGCAACACCCTTGCGGCCATCGTTGATTACTGCCAGTCCAAAGGTGCCCGTGAAGTGCTGACCGCGGTTCTGGTCGACAAACTTCACGATCGCAAGGCCCGCCCCGACCTGAAGGCAGACTTCACCGGGCTGGAAGTGGAAGATCGATTCCTGTTCGGCTTCGGCATGGATTACAAGGGCTACTGGCGTAATGCGCCGGGGATTTATGCCGTCAAGGGACTCTGAGCGCAGCTGTATTCCGCCGACCATCTGGCACCGCTCGCTGGCCGCTGCCAGTCTCAAGGTTCACGGCATCAAGCCGGCCAGCCGCTACTGGCTGCAACTCGAGGGCTCACTGACCAAGGCGTTGCAATTGTGCTGCCAGCACAGCTTTCACGTCGAGGTGGTGCGCGAGGGTTTTTTGCGACCAACCCGGGAAGAAGCACTGACCCTGAACATTCCCCAGCGCCAGCTTGCCTGGATCCGCGAAGTACGGCTCTGTGGCGACGGTGAACCCTGGGTCCTGGCCCGTACGATCATTCCCCGGACCACTCTGGACGGCAAAGGCCGGCGATTACGCCACCTCGGACGCATGCCCCTCGGCGCCTATCTGTTCAGCCACCGGCAATGGCGGCGGGGACCGTTTGAAACCGGACTCTGCCAGGCCCGCAATGCCAGCCAGCCCGACGTGGCACGGCGCTCATGCTTCAACAGCCCCGAGGGCTCCTTACTGGTCGGAGAGTATTTCCTGCCAACCTTGCTGGCCGCACACCCTCTGGGCCGCACTTAAATTTCGCCGCAGCAACGGGCTATAATCATCAGCCCACGTTACCCAGCAACACTGAGCAAGGAGCCGGCAGGCATGTCCCTGGATATGACGACGCCAACACTGCAGTCCCGTTTGTCCGATTACGCCCGCCTGCTGCGCCTGGATCGCCCGATTGGCAGCCTGCTGCTGCTCTGGCCCACCTATTGGGCACTGTGGCTGGCCGCCGGTGGCCTGCCCAGCCTGGCTAACCTGATCATTTTCACCCTGGGTGTGTTCCTGATGCGGGCCGCTGGCTGTGCAATCAACGATTTCGCCGACCGCAAGGTGGATGGTCACGTCAAACGAACCAAAGAGCGGCCGCTGGCCTCGGGGCGGATCAAGGCCGTGGAAGCCGTAGCACTGTTTCTGGCGCTGGTGCTGGTGGCATTCCTGATGGTGGTGCTGTTCACCAATACCCTGACGCTGTATCTGTCGTTCGGGGGCGTGTTGCTGGCCTTTATCTACCCGTTCATGAAACGCTTCACCCACCTGCCGCAACTGTTCCTCGGCGCCGCCTTTTCCTGGGCCATCCCCATGGCCTGGGCGGCCGAAGCCGGGGAGCTGACCCGGCTGGCCTGGCTGCTGTTTACCGCCAACCTGCTGTGGACCGTGGCCTACGATACCTTCTACGCCATGGTAGACCGGGACGACGATCTGAAAATAGGCGTGAAATCCACCGCCATCCTGTTTGGCGACAGCGACCGTGCCATTATTGCCATGCTGCAGGCTCTGGTCGTCCTGATGCTGGTGATGGTCGGGATTCAGGCGGACCTTGGAGCCTTGTATTACCTCGGCCTAGCGGCCATGGCCACCCTGTTTGTCTATCAGCAGCTGCTGACGCGGGATCGTGACCGGGAGCAGTGTTTCAAGGCATTCCTCAACAACAACTGGGCCGGCTGCGCGGTATTTGTTGGACTCGCACTGGACCTGGCGTTCTGACACCGTGCCCTGCCGATTTGTTGCAATTAGCGCGACAGGCCAAGCCCTGTCATATACTTGTAACAGTCGGTCGTTGTAATGAGGCAGAAACAATTAATCCGATGGATACAGGTTAATGCCCATGTCTGGAAAAACTGTCCTGATCGTAGACGACGAAGCCCCGATCCGGGAAATGATCGCGGTAGCCCTCGAGATGGCAGATTACAACTATCTTGAGGCAGCGGATGCCCGTGAAGCGCATGCCCTGATCATTGACCAGCAGCCGGATCTGATCCTGCTCGACTGGATGCTGCCCGGCACCAGCGGTGTCGAACTGGCACGGCGGCTGAAAAAAGAGGAAACCACCTCTGAAATCCCCATCATCATGCTGACGGCCAAGGTGGAGGAAGACAACAAGATCCAGGGCCTGGAAGTCGGTGCCGATGATTACATCACCAAGCCGTTTTCCCCTCGCGAACTGGTCGCCCGCCTCAAGGCGGTGCTGCGACGCACCACGCCGCCAGGTGTGGAAAGTCCGATTGAAGTCGAGGGGCTCACCCTCGATCCGGTTGGGCACCGGGTGACCACCGTGCAAGGCGCACTCAGTATGGGCCCGACGGAATACCGTCTGCTGCAATTCTTCATGACCCATCAGGAACGGGTATACACCCGTTCACAGTTGCTTGATCAGGTCTGGGGTGGCAATGTCTATGTCGAGGAACGAACGGTGGATGTTCACATCCGTCGTCTGCGCAAGGCATTGGGTGACAAATACGATCACCTGATCCAGACCGTTCGCGGCACCGGCTACCGGTTCTCCACCCGGGCCGCCTGACCTGCACTTCCCTAATAGCGGTAGCTTCATGCAGCACAACTGGTCGCGTTATCTGCGAGTAATCGCCGGATTACTGATTTTCTCCACCGGCATCGGACTGTTCTTCGGGCACCCATTGCTGGGTCTGCTGGCCGGCCTGCTGATTTATCTGGTATGGACCCTCGCTCAGGCCCACAAGCTCATCCAGTGGCTGGTCAATCCCAACGGCAGCGACGGTGCGCCGGAAAGCCTGGGGTTGTGGGGGGATGTCTTTGACGGGCTGCACCGGATGCGGCAAAACCACCTGCGCACCCGCGACCGCCTGCTGAGGCAGATTAACCGGGTTCAGGAATCCACCAACGCCATGCACGACGGCGTTATCATGACCAACTCCCACGGCGCCATGGAGTGGTGGAACGGGTCTGCCGAACACCTGCTGGGCTTCCAGCGCGAGTCGGATCGGGGCCAGCTTATTCACAACCTGATCCGGCTTCCCGCGTTCAAGGCCTACTTCGATGCCTGCAACTATCGCGAACCGCTGGAAATCAGCTCACCTGCAAAGCCGCATATCCGCCTGCAACTGCAGATCAGCCTGTTCGGCGATGACGATCGCCTGATTGTCGCCAAGGACGTTACCCGGCTGTACCAGCTGGAACAGATGCGCCGTGATTTTGTCGGTAATGTTTCCCACGAGATGCGGACCCCGCTGACAGTGATCAGCGGATACCTGGAAACCATGGTGGACAATGCAGATGACCTGCCTCCCAAATGGCGCCGGGCCATTCACACCATGGACCAGCAAGCCTCGCGGATGGAAGCCCTGATTACCGACCTGATTCTGCTGTCGAAGATCGAGACCGGCGAACACGCCGCCCCGGACAGCATTATTGACGTCAACACCATGGTCACGCAGATCAGCACCGACGCCCGTGCCCTGAGCGGTGAACAGGGCCACGAAATCTCCATGGACATTGGCGAGCGGCGCCTGCTGACGGGGGACGAGAGCCAGATCCGGAGCGCCTTCTCCAATCTGATTTTCAATGCCGTCAAGTACACGCCGGCCGGAGGCCAGATCTTCATTTCATGGCATACCGACCGTAACGGCGCACACTTGTCCGTGCGGGACAGCGGCATCGGCATCGATCCGGTTCACATCCCCCGGCTGACCGAGCGCTTTTACCGCGCCGACCCGAGCCGTCACAAGGAAACCGGCGGCACCGGACTGGGCCTGGCCATCGTCAAGCACGTGTTGCTGAATCACGACGGCAATCTGGAAATAAGGAGCCGGATTGGCGAAGGCAGTGAGTTTATCTGCCACTTCCCCCGTGAACGGCTGGCGGAGCGCCCTCCGGAAGCCAGCGCGCTGCCGGAAGCCTGACTATCGCCCGGCCCGAAAGCGGGCGATAAAGCGGGACAGGTCCTCGAGTTTTGCCGGGTCTTCGTCGACGAAACGGATCACCACACTCACAAAATCGGTATCCTGACGTTTATCCACCGCCTGCAACTGGTGCACATAGCCGTTCAGACGGGCCATTTCACCGTCCGCAATCTCAATGTCCACCACTGCCGGATCCAGGATGCCCGGGAAGGCCTGATCCCGCTTGGCAATAACCCGCACTTCGGTCAGATTGATATCCTTGACCACCGAGCGCAGGGTGCTGTCGGCAAAGCGGACCGAGGCCAAACTCCTCAGTGTCTGGGAGGGAGGTGCCTTGGCTGCCGCAGGGCCGGGGGCAGCGTCCGGAGACACCAGCGGCGACGCCTGAACCTGACTCGGTGGCGCCGTCTCCACCGGCTTGCGGGTCTGGGTCAGCAACGACGCCGATTCCTTGAAGGCATCGGCAGGTCCTTCCATGGATTTTCCCGAGCGGGCCATCGCATCCTTGAGCCGCCGCCCCATTACCTTGATGATTTTCTTGCTCAGCCCTTCCGGGCTGAACGGCTTGCCGAGGTATTCCGACACCCCCTGCCTGACCGCCTCGACCACATGATCCTTGTCACCCCGACTGGTAATCATGATAAAAGGCACCTCGCGATAGGCCTCTTCCTGGCGCATCCACTGCAGCAGCTCCAGTCCCGACATTTCCGGCATTTCCCAATCGCACAGGACCAGGTCAAAACGGGTTCGGGACATCAGTGATTGCGCCCGCTTACCGTTAGGCGCCTCAGCCAGCTCAATCACCGGAAAGCGCTGACGAATGGCCCGTTTGACCAAGTCGCGAACAAAGCTGGCGTCATCGACCACCAGCGCCTTGAGTAACGCCATAGATCAGTACCTTCATCGGTTACAGGACCGGACCGGCAACCAGTGCCATCCGGAGGATTCCTCACCTCAACTATAGATCAAAGCCGCCTGCCATAGGCGCCAGCGTTACCAGGTCACAACAAACCGCGAAATCCGGTTACGCTTCTCCGGTCGCCGGCTTAAACAATTGTCACTTTCTGCAGCCATTTCCAGTGTTTCATGTGCCCGCAAACGCGTTACCATGAGGGCCAGAAACCATTTACTGTCTGTCGAGGTCGCTCGTGCCCAAACCGCACTCCCGGTACCAGGATCGGAACCGCCGTACATCCAACGTTCGTCATTGCCTTTATCCGCTGGCCCTGGCTGCCAGCCTGATCACGCCCCTGGCCCAAGCCGAGGTCCAGAGCCCGCCCCAGGACCCGTTCCGGGAGTGTGTCGGCGAACTGCAAACCAAGGCCGTTGCCGCCGGCGTATCAGAGCCCGTTGCCGGCGAGGTTCTGGCCAAGGTGGAGCATCTCGACCGGGTTATCGAACTGGACCGGAAGCAACCGGAATTCACCACGACCTTCGAGGATTACCTCAACCGCCGGGTCAATGCCCGCCGAATTCTCGAAGGCCGGCTGCTCCTGCACACCCACAGTGACCTGTTGCAACGGGTCACCCGCGAGACCGGCGTTCCCGGCCCCTACCTGCTTGCGTTCTGGGGACTGGAAACCAATTTTGGCAGCTACTTTGGCAACATGTCGGTGCCCAGCGCCCTCGCCACCCTGGCCTGCGACCCGCGGCGCAGCAGCTTTTTCACCACCCAGCTGATCGCAGCCCTGCAGATTATCGACGAAGGGGCCATTCCCGCCGAACAGATGGAAGGCTCCTGGGCCGGGGCCATGGGCCACGTCCAGTTCATGCCAACGGTGTTCCTGCAGCATGCAGTGGATGCCGATGGTGATGGTCGGCGCGACCTTTGGAACAGCCTGCCGGACGCCCTGATGTCCGCTGGCAAATTCCTCCAGGCCATGGGGTGGAACAGCGACTACCGCTGGGGTCGTGAGGTGATACTGCCTGCCGGTTTTGACTACGCGCTCGCCGATGGCCAGCGCCGTCCATTGAGCGACTGGCGGGCCATGGGCCTGAGGGATGCCTTTGGCCAACCTCTGGTGAATGCCGACATTCAAGCCGCCCTGATCATTCCTTCAGGCCACCGCGGACCCGCTTTCCTGGCCTACCACAACTTCAAGGTGATCATGGGTTGGAACCGTTCTGAATTTTACGCGCTGTCCGTCGGCCATCTCGCCGACCGGATTGCCGGCGCGGGCGGCTTGCAAAACCCTCCACCGGAGGACCTGCCCAAACTGTCCCGAGCCAGCATTGAGGCCATGCAGCAGGCGCTCAATGACCGAGGATTCAGCTCCGGCGAGCCGGATGGCATTATGGGGCCGGCAACCCGTCGTGCGATCCGCCAGTTCCAGAGCGCCAATCAGCTGATCGCCGATGGTTATCCGGACCAGGGTGTATTCGAGGCCCTGGGCATTACCCTGTAGGTCAGTGCATGCGGTTGGATTTTCTTGTTGCCAATGCCACCGGTTTGTCCCGCAAGGATGCCAAACGGGCACTCAGTGCCGGCGAGGTGTCAGTGGATGGAGAAGTCTGCCGCAAGGGCGCGGTGAAACTGGCTGCGGGTCAGCAGGTCACCCTGCGGGGGCAGGTTCTTACCCTGCCCGCTGACCGCTACCTGATGCTTCACAAACCAACGGGGGTGGTCTGTGCAACCGAAGACAGCGAGCATCTCACCGTGCTGAGCCTGCTTCCCCCGGATCTGCGTCCGGGGCTCGTGGTCGTTGGCCGCCTCGACCTGGATACCACCGGGCTGCTGTTACTGACCACCGATGGCCAGTGGAGTCACCGAGTAACGTCCCCCCGCCGACACTGCCCGAAGACCTACCGGGTCGGGCTGGCAGAGCCTATGACTGAGGACGCCCTGGGCGCACTGAAGCGGGGAGTAACACTCAGGAATGATCCGAAACCCGCCGTCGCCACCGACGCGGTGCCGGTGACCGAACGCGTGATTGACCTCACCATCACCGAAGGCCGTTACCACCAGGTCAAACGCATGGTGGCCGCCGTAGGCAACCGGGTCTGTACATTACATCGACTGAGTATAGGCAAGGTCGAACTGGACGCCTCCCTGGCCCCAGGCGAATACCGGCCACTGACCACAGACGAAATCGCCAGCCTGGGCTGAACCGCAAACACCCTCAGCAGGCGTCTTCAGTCCCTTTCAAAACGCTGGGCCGCCAGGTTCTTGCGGACCCGGCCAGCCTCAAACACGTCGCCGTTCATCGCAATGTAAATGCCCGGCGGCAACAGCTTCAGCGCCGCCCAGGCAAACCCAAGGTTGAACACCGCATCACTGCGGCGCATGCGGGCCGGCTGCATGGCCCCCATCAGCACCACGGTCTTGGCGCTGATCCCGGCCAGTGCCTGTGCCGTTTCCGGCATGGTGTCGGTACCGTGGGTGATGAGGATGCGTTGGGCCGAAGTGCCGGCTACCGCGTCAACAATCGCCGCCCGATCCTGCTCGGTGATGTCCAGGCTGTCCTTCCGCAACAGCCCGGCAATCTGATAGGGATCGCTGATATTGGCTTCCTGCAGCAGTTCCGGCAGCAGGCTGTCGGCGATCTCAAACTCGCTGTTGGCGTCATAGTAATGCTTGTCGATGGTACCGCCGGTGGTAAATACCTGAATCATGTCTGGTCTCTTGCGCCGTTGTCTCAGTTGACCGCCGGGGTATTCGCTGCCGTCGCGAACTGGGGGTTACGCTGCTGCTCATACTCCCGGGCAGCCCCTGCCACCCGACCGCGCTCACCAGTAAGCAACCAGTTCTTGATCCGGCCCGCATCGCCAACTGGTGAACGGGAGCCAAAGGAATCCAGCAACACCGTCACCACATCGCGCCCTTCCATTTGCGAAACCATCACCAGGCAACGACCGGCTTCGGTGAGGTAGCCAGTCTTGCTCAGAGACACCCCCCAGCTGTCCCGGTGTACCAGAATATTGGTGTTGCCAAAATCCAGGCGGTACCGCGGCTGACGGAAATTTGCCGTGAAATAGCGGGAGGTCGAATACTCGCGAATTTCCTCATGACCACTGGCCGCCACCACCAGTCTGACCAGATCAGCCGCCGTGGATCGATTGCCCGCGGACAGCCCGGTGGGGTCGACAAAATGGGTACCCGTCATGCCGAGGGTCGTCGCTGTTTCGTTCATCGCTGCCACAAAGGCGTCGTAGCCTCCGGGGTAGTGGCGAGCCAGGGTATAGGCGGCGAAGTTCTCCGATGACATCAGTGCAATCCGCAGCATATCGCCACGGCGCAAAGTCGAGCCGACGCGGATACGGGTATAGGCGTTATTCGGCGCATCCACATGACGGGGGTAAAACTCCAGCTGCTCGTTCAGGGACGCCCCCGATTCCAGCACCACCAACGCGGTCATCAGCTTGGTCACCGAAGCGATGGGCACTTGCCGGTCGGCGTTCTTGGCCAATAGCAGTTTGCCATCATCAAGGTAGGCGGCGGCAGCATTCACCGACGCCAGGTTAGGCAACGGAGCTGTCTCAGCCCGCGCCGCTGTGGCGGTGATCAGGAAGAGTGCCAGCAAGGAAATCAGAATCGGTTGTCGCATCCCGGATGCCTTAAATGTTCAGAATTTGGCGGGCAGGTTCACCCACTCCGCGTTTTACTACTAAGCTCATGGTTAGCTTTCCGGTACAGCATAGCAACACACCACGGCCGCAGCGGCTGATCCGGCCCACTATACCAGCGCTGGTCCTCAGGTTGGCCATTCCCGGCCGGAGAATGGATTACCGCTTCGCCACAATTTTGTAATGAATCGTGGGAACCAACTATGAAATTACGTAAAATATCTTGATTCTCAATATGTTAAAAGATATTTCATTGTGTATCGAATTGTAAGCAACCATCCTGCCCCGGGCCATTGGCGGAGAGGATAACGAGAACACACAGGTCAAGCGCTCCATGGATTCCGAACATCCTACCTTCAGTTCATTAGCCGGTGCGCGGGCTGAGCGCTTTCAGCGTTCGATTGCCGCCCTCTGGCGGCCATTGCTGTTGGTCATTGCCGCCATTCTCTATGGCCTGCTGGCGCAGTCCGTATTCAATGCTCCCGATGACATCCCCTCCGGCCCAGTCACCAGCGGCACCCCGGCGGACACTGTTCGTGTCGACTATACGATGCGCAGCCTTGACCAGATTCTTACCGGCCGATTGTGGCAAGACGATCTCTGGCAGCACGCCGAGCGCAGCGGGAGCGGCCTGGGCTACCTGACTCACCCGGCGACTTTCCGCTTCCACATCGAGAACCGGTCCGCACAGCCGATGGACAGGCTCATTGTAGTGCCCGCCCCGTTCCTCGACCACATCGCCCCGGCAGCGGTGACCCGGGAGGGCATAACCCGCATGCCGGTCATGGGCGACCAGTACCCGTTCAATAACCGAATATACGATTTGCCACAGTGGGTCTGGCCCGTCACCATTGCACCTCACAGTTCGACCCTGTTCCTGTTCGAGGTCCGCAATTCCGGCCCCACCATGCTGCCAGTATCGCTGCAAACGCCGGAGTCGGTGGTGGGCTCCTCGGCCAGCACTCTGGTCTGGAAAGCCTTTGTCAGCGGCCTGCTGGGCTTTGCCCTGCTGCTCAACCTGATGATCGTAACCCTGCTGCGTCGTCCGGGCCTGGCCTGGCTCAGTGTCCTGATGATCAGCATTATCCTGTCACAACTGATTCTTGAAGGCTTTGGCCCGTGGCTGCTGTGGCCGGAATACCCGGCCGCCAACGGTTTGCTCAGCGTCACCCTGCCACTGTGTGTGATCGCTATCTGCCAGTTCACCCCACACTTTATCGATCTCCCCCGGAAGCCATCGCGGATTCTCGACGCGGTCTCGCTGATTGCTCTGTTGCTACTGGTCACCACCCCGATCCAGATTCCTTATATGGGTCAGGGCACCCTGCTGATCATTGCCGGCAGTGCCCTGCTCTATATCCTGGCCATCGTCCTCAAGCGCCTGCGTACCCATCTTTACGCCCGCTACTACGCCCTGGCGGTGATTGCCATTTTCATCGGCGCCATCACCTCGTCGGTGCGTACAGTAGGTCTGGTACCGGTGAACAGCCTGACCAACTCCGCCTTTTTCCTTGGTACCGCCATAGCCTCCATTCTGCTGACCATGGGCATTGGTCAGCTGCTGCTGGAAGAGCGGCGACGGCGCCTGAGTGCGTCGATCCAGGCGCGCCAGGAAAAACTTCGCCGCACCCGGCTGAAGGCCGATTACGACCAGCTGCTGGTCACCCACCAGAACACCGGCCTGCCCAACCGTCTGGTGCTGGAGGATACCCTTGAGGACATGCATCGCCGGGGCGAACGCTACAGCCTGTATCTGGTGCGGCTGGAATATTTTAGCCAGATCGAGCAGTCACTGGGCTACCAGGCCGCCACCAACCTGCTCAACAGCTACCTGGCCCGGCTCAACGATTTCCTCCGCGAAACCTTCGGCGAGGCGCTGGTGCGCTTTAACCACCAGGGTCTGGCCACCATCGACATCACCAGCCACGCCTTTGCCCTGCGCAACAACGTGCTCCCCGGGCGACCGGCCGCCATCCAGCAAGCCATTATCCAGTGGCTCGAAGCGAGCTACATCGAAGGCCGTTACGCCTTCAGCTGGCACCCCTCAGTGGGGGTTGCAGACTCCGCAATACATGGCAAATCTGCCGCTGATATTCTGTCCTGCGCCGGCTTTGCAGCTCTGGATCAGGGCCAGACCCTGACCCTGTATGATTCCGACATTGCCGAGCAGCAATTGCGCAAGCAGGTGCTGATGCTGGATCTGGAAAACGCGCTGAGCAGTGGCGACATCTACATGCTCTACCAGCCCAAGGTCAGTGTCCGCGATGGCAAGACCGCCGCCTTTGAAGCGCTGATCCGCTGGCACCACCGGGAATTCGGCCTGATCTCCCCAGATCAGTGGATCCCCCTGGCCGAGCAGGTTGGCGCGATCTATCCGGTCACCCTGTGGGCGCTGGATCGCGCCTGTCGCGACTGGCCGGTACTGGCAGAACACTATGGCCACCACATTGCCATCGCCATCAACATTTCGGCCCAGGACCTGAGCCAGCCTGGCTTTGACCAGACCGTACTGGCAACGCTGCAGAGCCATCAGATTGAACCACAGAACCTGATTCTCGAAATCACCGAAACCTCGGTCATGAGCGATACCGGCAAAGCGCGGGCCATGATCCACCAGCTCAGCCGCGCCGGGCTCCAGATTGCGCTCGACGACTTCGGAACCGGCCACTCTTCCCTCGGCACCCTGGCCAGTTTTGATCTCGATGAACTGAAAATCGACCGCAGCTTCCTTGAGGACATTCTCACCAATCCGATCCGCCAGCGGATCTTCCGCACCGCACTGGAGCTGGGTGATGCCCTTAAACTGAACATTGTGGTGGAAGGGGTGGAAAACGAGGCAACGGCCTGCTGGCTCCAGCAGTTCCCCGGCCTCTATGGCCAGGGCTTCTACTGGAGCAGACCGTTGAATATCAAGCAGTTATTAGAGTGTAGTCCCTGAGTTCCAGTTCGCTCATCTGATTCGCGTACTGGGTGGCGAAGCCCGGGTACATGGTGGCGTTAAAGCCATCCTCGGTGAGGTACCAGCTTTTGCAGCCGGAGTTCCAGTTGGTCCTTGCCAGCCGCTTCTGGATGCCGGCGTTGTATTCGTCCTGAGCCCGGTCCTTGACCGCCAGCGCTTTCAGATTGCGCTTGAGGATCGTCTTCACACCCTTGACGATGTAATCGATCTGCGACTCCATATACACCAGCGCGGAGTTGTGGCCCGGGCCGGAGTTCGGCCCAAAGGTCAGAAACAGGTTGGGATAGCCCGCCACATTGATGCTCTTGTAGGCCTGGGCCCCTCGCGCCCAGTCATCCGCGAGCAACCGCCCGGCACTGCCGCGCACCGGGAACGGTGTACCGGAATGACTGACCTCAAAACCGGTGGCATACACAATCGCATCAAACTGATGCTCGATCCCTTCTACGGTACGCACACCGTTCTCGGAAATCCGCGCAATCGGCCAGGTAATCAGCTTGCTGTTCGGCTGCTGCAGGGCCGGGTAGTAATCGTTCGAGACCAGGATACGCTTGCAGCCAATACGATAGTCCGGCGTCAACTGACGGCGTAGCCAGCGGTCCTTGACCTGACGTCTCAAATGCCAGCGGCCGAGACGCTCCGCAAGCCGGGTCACCGGTGATTGCCAGATCACCGCCAGAGCCATGGATTCGTGCGCCAGATAAAGCCCCTTACGCAACGCTGACTGACTCGCTGGCACCTTGCGGAACAGAGTCTTCTGCCAGTCCGGAGTCTCAAAATCCGGGCGCGGCATCACCCAGGCCGGGGTACGCTGGAATACCGTCAGCTTACCCGCCTGCTTAGCCAGTTCCGGAATGATCTGAATGGCGCTCGCACCGGTGCCAATCACCCCCACCCTTTTGCCACGGAAGTCGTAATCGTGATCCCAGGCCGCACTGTGGACGGTCTTGCCCTTGAAGTCCTCAATCCCCGGAATCGCCGGGAAGCCGGGGTTGGACAAAGGCCCCTGGGCCATAACCGCCACCCGGCCGGAGAAAGACGCCCCACCCTCGGTACTGGCGTGCCAGAGGCCATGATCGTCATCATAAGACAGGTCGGTCACGTTCTGGTTAAAGCGAATGTACTGCTGCAACCCGAACCGCTCCACCATCGCCTCGATGTAACTGAGGATTTCCGCACTGCCGGAGAAACTCCGGGACCAGTCCGGGTTCGGGTCAAAGGAATAGGAATACAGGTTGGACGGAATATCACAGGCGGCACCGGGGTAGCTGTTATCTCTCCAGGTGCCGCCGACAGCACTGGCGCGCTCCAGAATCACAATATTCCGGATCCCAGCCTGCTGCAGACGTATCGCTGTGCCCAGACCGGCAAACCCGGCACCGACGATCAGGACAGTGGCCGGCTTGACGTTACTGGCGCGCTTGGCGCTGGTGGTGGCCGCCTTTGCGGTACCTTTACGGGAAGTCGTCGCGTTGGTCATCTCACACTCTCATAAAAACATAGACAGAGCGCACGGCTATCGTTCGCAACGACGCCGTGCGGCTTGTTAATGGCCGGACCAGCCCGGATCAGGCGGTCGGTTTGTAGGTCAGTTCTTTCACCCAGCTCGGCACCGCGGGCAGAACCCGGCGGGGAATGTAACCGGTCAGTTTCACAACCGCGTCCACCGGCGCGTGGTAGAAGCGGTTGTTACGGTCAACCACCCAACGGGAGTGGAACTTGATGATCTGGAACCAGACATTGCGACGACCATCCTCGGTACGCCCGCCAATCTTTTCAAACTTCCTCATGCAGGCGTACAGTTTTTCTTCCGACAGCCCCATCGCTACCACGTTATCGCGCATCTTGTTGAGTAGCGGGAAATAGGAAGCAATGCCCAGGATCAGCCGGGGGTCCATTAACTGCGCCGCCATCTCGACCATCTTGATGTAGGTGGCGCCATGGCCCTGCATTTCCATCACGGTGAAGCCGACCCCGAGATGGCGGGATTCGTCGTCGTTGATCTTTTCAAACGCCTGATGGCAGACCGGGTCATCCACAGTGTCCAGCAGGAACTTGCACAAGGCGCCATCCAGGGCGATTTCCAGCATCGGCACCACCGTACCCAGCACATACACCGGCATTTCGTCGCTGTAGCGGTCCAGCCATTCGATGACCAGCCGCAGGTTGATGTTGGGCTCAGGCAACTCATCACCGTCCAGCATTCCCCAGCGTTTCATCAGCGCCATTTCAGCATTGGCATGACGCTGCTCTTCGGCGTGGAAATAGGTATAGATTTCGCGAAGGGTATCGGTTGGCGCCTTCTTCGCCATGGCGGCAAAAGCCCGTGCACCGACGTGCTCGATCCACATCAGATCGGCCATGAATTCCTTCAGCTGAGGCCACTGCTCGGCGGTCACCAGGTCAGCCCCGGGGGCATCCCAGTCGATGTCCGAAAGCGCCCACTGGGTGTTCTTGATCTTCACCAGCATCTTGTCGAGATCAATTTTAGCCATGATTTAGTCCTTGTTGCCGTAGGCTTCAGTTCAGGCGACTGGCGCCAAAACGGTTAATCAATCCGGTTCCCATGGCATAGGTGCGGGGAACCAGTCGTTTGGCGCGCCAGATCATGCGGGCATCAAATTGCGGCATGACGTACAGGTCGCCACGATCCAGAGCATTGAGGGCATCGTTGACCACCCGTTCGGCGGACATGCCAAAGCGAGCCATCAGCCGGTCAAACAGCCTGGAGGAATCTCCGACAATCCGCCCGTTAGCGTTGATGTTGGTTTTCACCAGGGTGGGACAAAGCGCCGTTACCGCCACCCCCGAACCCGCCAGCTCCGCAGCCAGGGTTTCGGTGAGGGCCAGAGCACCGGCCTTGGTGACGTTGTAGGGGCCCATCAATGGCGCAGCGGAGAACCCGGCGGTGGAGGCCACATTGATGATGCCGCCCCGACCGGCCTTGCGCAGTCGCGGAACAAACACATGGCTGCCGTGGATGACCCCCCAGAGGTTGATGCCGAGCGTCCAATGCCAGTCGTCGATGGCGACCTCGCCGATGGGTGTACCGCCAACACCAACCCCGGCGTTATTGATGACCAGATCGACCGGCGCAGGCAGCACCTCGTCCGCGCGACAAGCCATGGCTTCGACCTGATCCAGATCACTGACATCACAGTGACAGGCCCAGGCTTGGCCGCCACGCTGACGAACCAGCGCGGCGGTTTCCTCCGCCGCGGCCAGAACGATGTCTGAACACAGCACCGCACCACCGCGGCGACCAATTTCCAGGGCAAAGGCCCGACCGATACCGCTGCCGGCGCCGGTGACAACCGCATTGGCATGACTGCTGGGTTTCTTCTGAGAACCTAATCCGAACATGTATAACGACCCTTGGTGATCAACGGGTTTTGGCCCACTTGCATAGGCCAAACTATTCGGTCACGATAGAGCGAACGCTTGTTCGGATTCAATTCGGATACTGTATGGCCAGAGCACCTCGACAACAACGCGCCAAGGCGACCGTGAATGCCATCATCGAAGCGGGCTTCATTGCCATGGCCGAGCATGGCCCGGCGGCAACAACAACCCGGCAAATCGCTGATATTGCAGGGGTTGGCGTGGGGTCCCTGTACGAATACTTCGACAACAAGGAGCAGATTTTCCAGGTCATGGTGGAGCGCTTCATGGCCGATACCATCAACCTTATTCAGCCCCTGTTTCCAACCCTTGTTCGGAAACCCATCAAGGAAGCGGTACGGGAGTTACTGCAGCATTTCCGCGATTTCCTGCAGCAGAATGACGGGCGCTACCTGAAATGTGCTCGCCATGCCATGACGCTGGGGGTCGAGGAACACATGGAGCCGCTGCAAAAAGCGCTGTCAGAACTGGTAACCCAGTACCTGATGCACCATCCCGAAACCCTGCGAATCCGCAACATCCCCACCATGAGCTACATCATGATCAACGGCGGGACATTCTCGGTCATTCGTCACCTGTCCGATCCCGCCCCACCGATCAGCTTCGACGAACTGGTAGAAGGGCTGACCACCATGGTGGGGCATTACACCGAACAGGAAATGGCGCAGACCGGGCCTGCGCAGTAACGGAGGGATAGCCGCCAGCCCATGGCAGGGCGGCGGCGACAGGAACTGCGGCCTACCCGCTGATGAACACCGGCCCTAACCCCAGGTTCCACAGCAGTACCGAGCCGACCCGCGTGGATACCAGGATCACCAGCGCTACCGTCAGCAGGGCGCCGCCGTACATGACCGCCCGCTCCTTGGGAATCTGCATCACAATCGGCAAACCGTCATACATCAGCCAGGCTCCGTAACCGGCCGCCCCCAGGAACACCAAGGCATTGAACCAGGGCACCGGGTACAGCAGTGCAAATCCGGCGAGAAACAGCGGCGTACAGGAATAGGCCGCCAGGGCAATCCCATTTGCCGCATTGTGCTCTTCCCGGGCACCGTAGGTACGTGCCATCCAGTTGATGGCATAACCCAATGCAAAGACCCCTACCAGCATGGCAAGGTACGTCAGCACACTCAGTTGCAGCGCGCTGATTTCTGTCAGCTTGATCAGCCGGTCACTGCCCACCGTCCAACCAAAGTGGGCCGTGGAAATATAGGCACAGACAGGCGCAATGGCGGCCAACAGAACCACATACGCCACATAGACCCTGGCGGGAGTCTCGTGCTCTTTCCGGATGGATGCCCACTCGTCGTCGGGGTGGGTAAACAGACCAAACGCATGTCCAAGGAGCATAGCCGTTCCCCTTATTATGTTTTCAGGTTAGAAGGGTAGTGAAGGCACACCGTCACGAAGCCGTCACACCTCTCTAGAAAACTAGTCCAGATCTGGCAAAAGCTCCAACTCCGGCTTAGCCGTTGCGTGGATCTGTCGCGGACACGCCGGGCTGCGCAAGGCAATGGTCGCGGAACGCCAGCAACCGGGGAGCATCGGCACCCGTCAGCAATTCGCGGAAGTCGATCCAGTCCACCAGGCAGAACAGACAGATGGCCGGATAGTCCCAATTGTCGAAGGCTCCGCGATCCACCGCATCGGCCAGAGCGGTGAGCGAACGCGTCACCCGTTCACGCTGGAGGTTATAGAACAGCAGATCCTGGTCGGTATCGATCCCGGAGCGTTTCGACAACAACAGGCTGACAAAGGAATCGTTGGCCGCATCCACCAGGGTCAGCAGGTTTTCCTGATCCCAACTCAGCGCCGGCAGCCCCATTTTCTGGCCAAGGTAACGGGCGATCACCCGTGAGTCGTAGAGGGTCAGGTTATTGTCCACCAGCATCGGGATCTTCAGGGCTGGTGTCGTCCGACGCAACTCGTCCCGATCGCTGCCGTAGATATCCAGATTGACGAACTCATGGGGCGTATCCGCCAGCAACAGGCGAATACGGCGCGCATAGGGAGAGGTTGTCGAGCCAACCAGTTTCATGGCCACTCCTTCTTCAGGTCAATTGATCGAGCAACGTCATGGCGGCCACCGGGCGATAGCCGTGGGCGTCGGCGACCCCGGGATGGACCACCTGACCGGCGCCGACGTTGAGCCCCGCCCGCAGATACGGATCCTCGCGAAGTGCCGCCAGCGAGCCCTTGTTGGCCAGCGCCAATACAAACGGCAGAGTCGCGTTATTGAGCGCCATGGCAGAGGTTCGTGCCACCGCGCCAGGCATATTCGCGACACAGTAGTGCACCACGCCTTCTTCAATGTAGGTGGGGTCTGCATGGGTCGTCGGCCGGGACGTTTCCGCACAACCGCCCTGATCGATGGCAACATCCACCAGCACACTGCCGTCCGCCATCGCCCGTAACATGTCCCGGGTAACCAGCCGGGGTGTTGAGGCGCCGGGCACCAGTACCGCTCCCACCACCAGGTCAGCCTGGACGACCGCCTGCTCCAGGGCGTCGCGGGTCGAAAACAGGGTCTTGATGCGGTTGCCGTAGACATGATCCAGGTGCCGCAACACCTCCAGATCCCGGTCCAGCACGGTCACATCTGCCCCCATACCAATGGCAATGGTGGCCGCACTGCGGCCGACCACACCACCCCCAATCACCGTAACCCGAGCCGCTGAGACCCCGGGCACACCGCCGAGCAACACGCCCCGCCCACCCATGGACTTCTCCAGACAATAAGCTCCGGCCTGCACCGCCATTCGTCCTGCCACTTCCGACATCGGCGCCAGCAGCGGCAGGTGACCGTGGGGGTCGGTCACCGTTTCATAGGCAATGCACAACGCGCCGGAGGCCAGCAGGTCGTCGGTTTGAGGACGGTCCGGCGCCAGGTGCAGATACGTAAACAGGGTTTGTTCCGGCGTCAGCAGCTGACGCTCCCGCACTTGCGGCTCCTTGACCTTGACGATCAGCGCCGCCCGGGCAAAGACCTCCTCGGCAGAGGACACCAGGGTTGCCCCGGCAGCGCCGTAATCAGCATCGCTGAACCCGATCCCGGCGCCGGCCTGGCTCTCCACCAACACCTGGTGGCCCTGATGACACAGTTCGCGTACCGAGGCAGGCGTCAGCCCAACCCGATACTCGTTGTTCTTGATTTCCTTGGGAACCCCGACCAGCATGGTTGCCACCTCCCTCTACAGCCAGCTCTGACTACCGTGACGTAGCCGCCCCCCCCAGCAATCACCGCCGCCTGTCCTAACTGGCCATCCGGTTGCGCAAGGTGGCGCAATGACGACTAGGATTACTTAACTAAAACCCATGACCCGAGGTAATGCAATGAAAGCACGAGCACTTATGTCACCCCTGATCCTGCTGGCGATGACTCCGATGCTCTCCCAGGCCGACTTGCAGACGGAAGAGATCCACTACCGGGTCGGAGATGAGCAATTTACCGGATATCTGGCCTACGACGACCGTACCCGCGGCGAACGGCCGGGCATTCTGATTGTTCACGAATGGTGGGGGCATAATGAGTTTTCCCGCCAGCAGGCGGAAAAGCTCGCAACCGAAGGTTACACCGCCTTCGCCCTGGACATGTATGGTTCTGGCAAGCTCGCGGACCACCCCGATGATGCTCGTCGTTTCATGCAGGCAGCCACCGAAAACAGCGCAGCTATCCGGGAACGCTTTGAAGCGGCCATGCAGCTACTGCAGGATCACGCCACCGTGGATGCCGACCGGATCGCCGCCCAGGGCTATTGCTTCGGTGGCGCCGTGGTGCTGAACATGGCGCGAATGGGGCTCGATCTGGCGGGCGTGGTCAGCATTCATGGCCCTCTCGCCAGCCCGCTTCACGCCGAACCCGGCCAGGTTAAAGCCCGGGTTCAGGTCTATACCGGGGGCGCGGACCAGATGGTGCCGGCCGATCAGGTTGCCGCCCTGGTGCAGGAAATGCAGAGTGCCGGCGTGGATCTGACCCTGACCAGCTTTCCCGGGGTCAAACACTCATTCAGCAATCCGGACGCCGACGCGGTCGCCACACGCTTCGGCATGCCCATCGGTTACGACAGACAGGCCGCCGAGCGCACCTGGCGCGGTACTCTGGCGTTCTATCACGACCTCTTCGACCGCTGACGCGGTCGGAGTTCAGAGCCGACAACGGCTCAAACTCCAGGCACAAAAAAAGGCAGCCGAAGCTGCCTTTTTGCTGTTAGCACCTGTCAATTACAGGGCAACAACGTTCTCCGCCTGAGGACCTTTCTGGCCCTGGGTAACGGTAAATTCAACCTGCTGACCTTCGGCCAGGGTCTTGAAACCGTTGCCTTGGATAGCGCTGTAGTGAACAAAAACGTCCGGGCCACCTTCACGGGTGATGAAACCAAAACCTTTTGCTTCGTTGAAGAATTTAACGGTACCGGTAGTAGTAGACATGCTTACACTTCCTGAAATCAATCATATTGCTGTCGCCACGCTCATGTGGCGGACGGTTACGGAAAAACTCAACGCTTGGAATCAAAAACAGGACGATGCACTACGAACTACGGCGGGATACGTCTTATTCATGAAATGCCATGCAAATCTTTCCTTCAATTCAGCACTCTACTCTTAGTTCCGGGCCTTGCCAAGAGCATTTTCAATATTATAGGTGAACTTACTCAGCCCTTGAGCCAGTTGAAGGTCATCACCCCCAACACCACCATCAGCAAGCTGCCGATCAGGTGAACCAGACTGCCGGTCACCGCCATCAGATATTTGCCGCCCTGCAGGGCAGCGTACATTTCCAGGGAAAACGTGGAGAACGTGGTCAGGGCTCCGCACAGCCCGGTAATGGCAAACAACCGCCATTCCGGTGCCAGACTGGAGCCCTGGGAGAAATAGCTGATCAGCAAACCAATCAGCCAGCCCCCGGTCAGGTTTGCCACCAGCGTTCCCACCGGGATCACATGGTAGGGGCTGTTCAGCCACAGTCCCAGCAACCAGCGCAGGTTGGCACCGATTACCGCGCCCAGGCTGATGGCAAGACATGACCACCACAGGTTCATTCAGCACTCCCCTATCATGCGGCCGTATGCCTGACGAGAGTCTCCGGGTTGCGGGCAAATGCATCAAAGGCAAAATCGTCCACCATCAGCATGTCCAGCACCCGCTCTTCGAAATCGCGCATGAAATCAGCGTCCTCGGCGCTGAGGATACCGGCAGCCAAGGCCGCTTCCACCCGCGCTTCCGGATGCAGCGCTTCCACCGGCAGCTCACCCTTGCCGTAGGCCCGTGCCACCTTGCGGTACAGGCTTTCGGCACGACCATAGCCCTGCAGCAGGCTGTTGTAGCTGGCGACCGGGTTCTGAATGGAGCCGTTACCCTCACCGGTCCAGGCACCTGCCAGCAGACTGCCACGCAAGGCGGTGTCGGTGGACATGGCTCGCGCCACCGTACGGGTCAACTCATCGCCGGGCGCATGCCAGCGCCGGCCCAGTGGCAGGGTCAGCGCTCTCAATGCCCACGCCACCGGGCGGTTTGGCAGATTGAGCAGAAAATCCGAGAGGGCATTTTCGGCCCGATGCAGAAGCATCTGCAGGCTGTACGCCATCAACTCCTGCTCAGCTTCCACCGGCTGGGATTCGTACCAGTGCTTGAGCACCATGGACGACAGGTAAAGGTTAGCCAGTACATCCCCCAGCCGCGCCGACAGCAGCTCGCGCATTTTCAGCTCGGCACCCAGAGTGGTCATGGCGGCATCAGCGCACAGGCCGAAGGCCGCACTGAACCGGGCCACCCCTTGGGCGTAGGGCCGGGATGCACTGTCAAACGGCACCTCCGGACGCCCGACGCCAAGCGCCTGGGTGAAGGCCCGTGCTGCGTTACCGAAGATCAGCCCGGCGTGGCCAAAGAACGCCTCATCAAACGCCAGGAGATCATCATTGTCCTTGGCGGCCAGCTCCTGCAGTACATACGGATGACAGCGGATTGCGCCCTGACCGAAGATCATCAGGCTGCGGGTCATGATGTTAGCGCCTTCCACCGTGATCGAGACCGCAGCACCGGCGTAGCTGGTGCCGAGATAGTTTTTTGGCCCCAGGGTCACGGTTTTGCCGCCGTGTACGTCCATCGCATCGGTGAGCGTCTGACGCTGGAATTCGGTCAGGTGATACTTGAGAATCGCAGACGGCACCGCAGGCTTCTCACCACTGTCCACCATATTGGCGGTCTGGTTCACCGCCGCACGGGCGATATAGGCATGGGCGGCGATCCGGGCCAGGGGTTCCTGAACCCCTTCCATTTCCGCCACCGGTGTATTGAACTGGCGCCGCACTCTGGTAAAGCCACCCGCGGTACCCACCGCATAGGCGGCCGCACCGGCAGCCCCGGACGGCAAGGTAATGCAGCGTCCCACCGACAGACATTCCACCAGCATGCGCCAGCCCTGGCCCGCCATGTCCGGGCCACCAATAATGAAGTCCAGGGGAATGAACACGTCCTTACCGATAATCGGTCCGTTCATGAACGGACTGCCGACCGGGCAATGACGGCGACCGATTTCCATACCCTCGGTTTCCCGCGGGATCAGCGCACAGGTAATGCCATGATCCCGGGTCTCGCCAAGCAGGCCGTCCGGATCAAACATGCGGAATGCCAGGCCGACCACGGTGGCAACGGGCGCCAGGGTGATCCAGCGTTTCTCGAAGTTGAGGCGAAGCCCCAGCACTTCCTTGCCATCGTAGATGCCCTTGCAGACGATGCCGGTGTCCGGGATAGAGGTCGCGTCCGACCCCGCCCGCGGCCCGGTAAGGCCAAAGCAGGGAATATCCCGGCCATCCGCCAGCCTGGGCAGGTAATGATTCTTCTGTTCCTCGGTACCGTACTTCAGCAGTAACTCACCCGGCCCCAGGGAATTGGGAACACCGACGGTAACCATCAGGGACTCGTTCGGGGCCAGCTTCTGCAGCACCGCGGTCTGGGCCTTGGCGGAAAAGCCGAGACCGCCGTAGGACCGGGGGATGATCATGCCGAAGAATTTCTCCTTCTTGAGAAAATCCCACAGCTCCTGGGGCAGATCAGCGCGCTCAACCGCGATGTCCCAGGCGTTGCACATGGCGATAGCCGTCTCGCACTGATTGTCGACGAACGCCTGCTCTTCCTCGGTCAGCCCGGTATTGCGGTTGATCAGCAGGTTATGCCAGTCCGGGCGGCCACTGAACAGCTCGCCATCCCAACCCACAGTGCCGGCTTCGAGCGCGGTTTTCTCGGTTGCGGACACCTTCGGCGCAACGGTCTTGAACAGCTCGAACACTCGTCCGCTCAACCAGCTCTGGCGGAACCCCGGCAGACCCGCCGCAGCGACCGCAGCGGCACCGGCAAACAGCAGCAATGCCAATGTCGTAGAGGCAAACAACAGGGACACCACCCCAACCCCGGCCAACACCGCAATAGCAGGCTTGGCACCAGACTCCCGTGCCATCACCGTCAGCAATCCCGCAAGTGCAACAAACAGCAGAAACCAGCTCATAGCAGCCTCACTCCCTTTGGTTATCCTGAGGATGACTGTGCCCGGCAGGCCCAACCCGCCAGTGCCACAGTTTTTACATTGTCTGGCAACACGTTACCCGATCATTGTCGCCCTCGCCAACACCCCAGCGACGGTTACGACGTAACGATCACACGGATCCCTTCCAGTTCAAGGGACGCCCGGGCCAGAGCCTCTTCACTCATCGCCAGCTGATCACGGAAAAAATCGATTTCTTCATCGCGAATTGCCGGATTGCTTTGCCGCAACGCCTGTAAGCGCTGGATTTCCGGTTGCAGGAACGTCCTGACCCGCACCAGAGCAGCCTCCCGCAATGGTTCCAGCTGCTTTCCAGCCAGGCGCTCAATGTGATCCACCATGGTTTCAACCTCGGCCCGGATCTTCGGCACCACGGCCTGAGCGGTGCGGCGACGGATGTTGGAGCACAGATCATTGAGACGGTCATGAGGCAGCGCCGCTGACAGATCCCGCCCGCGCACGTCCACCAGCAGCCGCAACGGCGACAACGGCAGGTAACGGGACAACTGAAGGGCATCCGGGGACGGGCAATGCACCTTGAACAACCCTTCCAGCAACAGGGTTCCCGGTGGCAGCCCCTTCACGGACAGGCTGGCCAGAGCAGCCTTGCCCAGATCGGTACTGGTGACCGATTCCAGCACGCCGGTCACCAGCGGATGCTCCCAGCTCATGAACGCCATGTCTTCGCGCTCCAGCGCCTGGCGCCGGTCCCAGGTCACCGTCAGACCATCTTCCGGCAGGTCAGCGATGTGTCCGGTATGACGCTGTTCGCTCGGGCGCAGGATATCGGCATGCTCGGAATGATCTTCAACGTCGACGCCGAGAATGTCACAGGCTTCCATCATGAAGTCGCGCACCTGGGCCGACGACTCCTCCTGTTCGATCTGCGCGATCAGCGCCTCGGCCTGCTCGCGGCGGCAGGAATTCAGTTCGATGAGCGCGTCACGGCCATTGTGCAACAAGGTACGCAAGCGATCAGCTTCGGCCCTGGTAGCGTCAACCAGCGCCTGCAGGTCAGCGCCATTGCTACCAATGATCGCAGCCTGCCAGGCCTCCATCAGGGTTTCCTGCACAGCGACACCGACGGAACAGCTCTCGGCAAAGGCATTCAGCCCGTCCTGGAACCAGCGATACTGGATTTCCTGGGCGGTGCCCTGCAGATAAGGCAGGTGGATATGGATGGTTTCAGTCTGACCAATGCGGTCGAGGCGGCCAATGCGCTGCTCCAGCAGGTCCGGGTTGGCCGGCAGGTCAAACAGCACCAGATGGTGGGCAAACTGGAAATTGCGGCCTTCACTGCCGATTTCCGAGCAGATCAGCGCCTGAGCGCCCTGTTCGTTCTCAGCGAAATAGGCCGCGGCCCGGTCCCGCTCGATCAGACTCAGGTGCTCGTGGAACGCCGCACTGCGGATTCCCGCTCGCAACTGGAGATGGTATTCCAGCGCCATCGCGGTTTCAGCGTGGGCGCAAATCACCACCACCTTTTCCCGCTTGAGGCCCGTCAGGGTCTTTTCCAGCCAGGCCACCCGCGGGTCCTCGGCGAGCCAGAGCTCGTCAGCAACACCCTGCTCCGGAGCCAGCCCGGCAAGCCCCGAGGCCTCTGGATAGATATCCGGACACGGCAGTGGCACCGGCTCTGGCTGGCGCTGGGGGAAGCCCTGAATGGCCGCGCGGGTATTCCGGAACAGCACTCGCCCGGTGCCGTGACGATCCAGCAGGGCATCCACAATGGCCGTTACCGGCTGCTCTGCCTTCATCAGGTTAGCCAGATCATCCCCCAGCCAGGCCTTCAATACGTCCTGATCGGCGGCATCCGGGGTTTGCGGATTGGCCAGCAGGCGGCGCACCACCTGATTGACCCGCTCATAATCCTGTTCCTGATCCTGAAAAGCCTCCAGACTGTGGAAGCGGGCAGGGTCAAGCAATCGCAGCCGGGCAAAGTGGCTAGCCACCCCGACCTGCTCCGGCGTTGCGGTCAGCAGCAACAGCCCCCGGCTGATGTCGGCCAGACGCTCCACCACCTGATATTCCGGGCTCGCCGACTCGGGGCTCCAGGCCAGATGGTGAGCTTCGTCGACCACGGCCAAATCCCAGCTTGCGGCCAGCATATCCTGCTGGGCATGGCGGTTGCGGGTCAGGAAATCCAGGCTGCACAGCACCAGTTGCTGGGCCTCGAACGGATTCTCCTGCGGCTCCGGCTCATCACCGCCGGACTCATAGTCGTCGTTGTAATGGCTCTGGTCGACAATGGAAAAGCGCAGATTGAAGCGGCGCAGCATTTCCACCAGCCACTGGTGCACCAGGGAGTCAGGCACCACAATCAGCACCCGCCGGGCGCGTTCCGTCTGTAACTGGTAATGAATGACCAGTCCGGCCTCGATGGTCTTGCCCAGACCCACCTCATCCGCCAGCAACACCCGCGGCGCATAGCGACTGGCCACCTCATGGGCGATATGGATCTGGTGTGGCAGATGCTGGGTACGGGCCCCGATCAGTCCCTGCGCTGGCGAAGCCCGCAGCCGGTCCAGGTGCTGCATCGCCGCCACCCGCAGGCGGAAGGCACCGTTGCGGTCAAACTGCCCGGCAAACAACCGTTGCTGAGGGGCCGAGAAGCTCACCACACTGCTGAGCCGGACCTCGGAAATCTGCTTGAGGTCGTCACGGCCATCGTCGGCGTGATAGAGCAGGACCCCGCCCAGGTCTTCCACTGCACGAACCGTCAGCCGGTCGCCCTCAAAGGTTTCGATCTCTTCACCGATCTGGAACACCACCCGCGCCAACGGAGCGCTGTCGATGGCATAAGTGCGTTCCTCATCAGCCGCGGGGAACCCCAGGGTCACCCGGCGACCGGAAACCTCCGTCACAATGCCGAGGCCCAGTCCGGTATCACTGTGACTGACCCAGCGTTGTCCTATGACGAAATCTGACGTATCCAAAAAACCTCCAACTTATTTCTTTACCGGCAGCCGCGATTCACGGACCCAATAGGCCGTGGCACCACAGACCGCCGCGGGAACAACAAACAGGTTAAGTAACGGCACCATCGCTGCCAATGCCACCGGCAATCCAAAGCCAAGGGCCGACAGCCTCTGCTGCGCCAGCTGGCGTTTCAGCTCGGGAAAACTGACCCGGTTGTTATCGGCGGGATAATCCACATACTGCAGCGCCATCATCCAGCTGTTAAAGATAAACCACAGCACCGCAGCCACCAGGTTAACGACCGGAATCAGGCCAATGATGAACAGGCCAAGGGCCCGGGGCAGGTAATAGAGGATTTTCTGCACCTCTCGCCACAGCGCGCGGGGAATATCCCGCACAATCTGCGCCCAGCCACCGTCCACCGACGGTTCCTGGCCGGTCAGGTGCTTCTCGGTGAGCTCCGCCAGGTAGCCGTAGAACGGCGCGCCAATCAGGTTGGCGACAATCACGAAGCCATACGCCAGCATCAGCAGGATCACCGCGCCATAGAGCAACCAGAACAGCCAGTCCAGGCTTTGCAGCCAGGCCCAGTCCGGCAGCCAGCCCATGGCCATATCAACCAGCGACGAGAACATCATGGCCAGGAAATAGGCCATGCCCGCAAACAGCAGGATATTGATCAGCAGGGGAATAATTACGAACAACCGCAGCCCGGGCTGACGGATAAGCCGGAACCCTTCGCCCAGATAGCCAAGGCCGTGGAAGAAGTTGCCGTTAAACATAAAACAGGCGCTCCAGTGGTCACTACCGCAATGACAGGAATGGGGCGCAAAGCATATCATGTTGCGACCGCAGCCACAGCCGAAACCCGACCATGAATGCCCTTAAACACCAACTGCTTGGGATTCTCCGCTACCTCCCGCTCTGGCGTCTGGCACTGGTGTTATCAGGCCTGGCAATCCTCTACCTGGCGACCACCGCCAGCAACGAACTGCTGCCGCCGTCTCCCAGCGACAAGCTGAATCACCTGGTGGCCTTTCTGGAGCTGTCCCTGCTGGCTCGTCTGGGCTGGCCCCAGGCTCGCCCGATGACCCTGCTGACATTACTGGCAGGCTATGGCGTTGCCATCGAACTGATTCAGTGGCCGTTGCCATACCGCGAATTTTCCTTCGCCGACATGGCCGCCGACGCCGTGGGAATTGCCCTGGGCCTGGCGTTATGGTCAAGGCTGCCTCCCCCGTCCGCCAACGGCGATAACCCGCCTTACTCACATCAGTGAGAACTTTCCCCAACCCCATGTAAGAGATATCTCACAAATGCGTGCGACAGTTCGGCATTGTTGCGTACGCAGGTGTAATCTCAATGCACAGAATGATCTCAAGACATTGTTTTTAATTGAATTTAAAATTGTGTCGCCAAAACCGATGTAGCAAGAAATTGCTCCCTGTCACAAATCTGTCAGGGGCGAATTGCTATAGTGAACGTGTCAAGGATGACAGGGAAAAGGAAGGACGCTGGGAAGCACCCCTGCAATTGGATGCGGGGAGAAGCAAGGAGCCACGGACGCTGGGCTTTAGGGATAATTATCTGGAACGCTGGCTAGGAAGCTGGCGCCATGGAGCGGCGAACAGGACAGTGCGCAACAGGAGTGTTGCAACGCGATATCGGAAGTCGCAACCGTTCCGAACAAGGGCAGCCATTATGGTTGCCCTTTTTTTTGTCCGGCTTAAGCCCCGTTCCGACGCAAGCCGCGCTCAGGCCGAGGCAAGCACAAGGTTTCTGGCCCGGATAATCTGGACCAGCTCACCCTGCCCCCATGACAGGTGATGCCAGTCTCCGGGGATGCAGAAATGCGCCAGGGTGGCGGTCGGGATCAGTTTGCCATCCTCCGGCGTCGTGGGCGGCTGCGTCGCCAACTGCCGCACCAGATCCTCCAGCCCCGGGTTATGACCAACCAACAGTACCCGCTGATATTCCCCGGGAATTCGCTGCAATGCGTTCAGTATCGTGCTGGCATCCGCCAGGTAGAGCTGTTTGTCCGTATGCACCCACGACCCTTTCCGGCCCAGAATCCGCACACACTTTTCCGCGGTTGCCTGGGTCCGCTCCGCCGGCGAGCTCAGCACATAGTCCGGCACCAGGCCTTGCTGTTCCAGCCAGACCCCGATCTGCTTTGCCCCCTGCCGCCCCCGCTTCCTCAAAGGGCGATCATAATCTGCCACCGGCTTCCGCCAGTCAGACTTGCCATGCCGAAGCAACAACAACTCGCGTGTCATGGTGGATACCCTCTTGTTTAACCCTGGCGCCTATATAAAGCCGACCCGGTTACCGATCCATGACAGCCGCGCCGCGCTCAGACGGTGTGATAGATCCGTACCTGGTTGAACTCCTCAAATTCATTGAGGTCCGGCCAGGTTCTTGCTTCGATCACTGCCTGCCGGACATAAGCGGGATCGCCCAGATCCCTGACCCGGGAATCGGCCAGCAGAACCTGAGGCGCGGCTGCCCGAAACTCTGCCAGGAAGCCTCGGTTGTCCGGATCGTAGAGCACATCAGCGGCGGTAATCACGTCCAGCGCTTGCGGACGCTGATACCAGTCCTCACAGCGTTTCAGAGCCACACCGTTGCCCGCAGCATTTGCTTCAGCTGCGTCCAGTGCTGCCGGATCAAGGTCGCAGGCGACCACTTCGGCGGCTCCGGCAATGGCCGCGGCGATCGCCACGATCCCGGAACCACTGCCAAAATCCAGCACCCGTTTGCCGGCCACCAAGTGCGGATGCTGCAGAATCCATTGCGCCAGCACCTGACCGCTGGCCCAGCAGAAGGACCAGTAGGCCGGCTCGCCCACCACCGCCTGGGCTTCGTCATGGCTGAGGGGGCCGTCCAGCACCTGCGGATCAAACAGGTAAAGCTCGATATCGGGACAACCGGCGGGCCGGGTTGCCGCCACGCGGCCCCGGCTCAGGGTCTTCTGCAGGTGGCGGTCGAGGACATGTGTCGACATGGGGCATCCTGTGTTCGATAGACAAACCCCTATTCTACTGACCGATGTACCGTCCATCACCTCTCCCTCACCCCGAGACCACCCTGATGGGTAAAATTTCGCCGTTTCCGATATACTGCGCCCTCCATTCCGGCGCAGTGAAACCCGAACGCTCATGGCCAGACCGAATACCGACAACTACCTTCAGCTTTTCCTCAATGACACCCCGCTAATGGATGTCCGGGCCCCGATCGAGTTCACCAGGGGCAGCTTTCCCAACGCGGTTAATGCGCCCCTGATGAATGACGACGAGCGTCACCGGGTAGGGATCTGTTACAAGGACAAAGGCCAGGACAAGGCCATTGAGCTGGGCCATCAGCTCGTGGCGGGCGACCTCAAGGACGAGCGTATTGCGGCCTGGAAACGGTTTGCGTTACAGAATCCCGAAGGCTACCTGTTCTGCTTTCGCGGCGGGTTACGCTCACAGCTAACCCAGCGCTGGCTCACCGAAGCCGGTGTCGAGTTCCCCCTGGTCAGCGGCGGCTACAAGGCCATGCGCCGTTTCCTGATCGACAGCCTGGAAGACGTCACGGCCACCGCCTCATTCCGTATTCTCAGTGGTCGTACCGGCACGGGAAAAACCCGAGTGCTGAAGCGGCTGCCCAACCCTGTCGACCTCGAAGGCCTGGCCAACCATCGCGGTTCCAGCTTTGGCCGCCAGGTATCGCCACAGCCGGGCCAGATTGATTTCGAGAACCGGCTTGCCGTGGCCATGCTCAAGGCCCGCCACCAACACCGCGGCCCGATCTACCTCGAAGACGAAAGCAAACTGATTGGCCGCTGCTGTCTGACCGATACCCTGCGCGCGCGCATGGCGGAAGCCGAATTGCTGATCCTCGAACGGCCGATGGAGGAGCGCATCGCCATCATCCGCGAAGATTATGTTGAAGACATGCTCGCCGCCTACCATGAACGGGATGGCGAAGAGGCCGGCTGGAGCAATTTCAGTGATTACCTGCTCAGCGCCCTCGACCGCATCCGCAAACGACTCGGGGGGCTTCGCCACCAGCAGCTACGCCAGCTGATGGAAACCGCCCTGCAACAGCAGCAGGCCAGCGGTGACCTGAGCGGTCACGATGCCTGGATCCAGCACCTGCTGACCGACTACTACGACCCCATGTACGACTACCAGCTCAGCCAGAAAGCCGGACGTATTGCAGCCCGCGGCGGCCCGGATGAACTGGTGAACTGGAGTCAGTCCTGAGCCTCGCCGCCACAACAACGCGACATCGGCTCTGAGCGCCGCCTGATATTTGGGCCAATCGTGTCATAATCGTTACACAATCAAGGGCATACTCTGCTATAAGTATCGGCAGAGGCCGTCGTTATCGGCCACGTACTGTGCTGCCCGTTTCACCCTCAGACCTACCCCCAATATTGTGAACAAGGAGTTCTTATGGACGACCTCTTCGGATCGAATGGACAAGCCACCGAGCTGATGGACCAGGCCGCCGCCATGGTCATGACCTACGCTCCCAAAGTGATTTTGGCGATTGTCACCCTGCTCATCGGCCTGTGGCTGATCGGCCGCCTGGTTCGGGTACTGGAAGCCCGTCTCACCGCCAAAGACCCCACCCTGAGCAAGTTCCTGTGTGGTCTGATCGGTGTCACCCTGAAAATTCTGCTGCTGATCTCGGTCGCGTCGATGGTGGGCATCGCCACGACCTCCTTCGTTGCCATTATGGGTGCCGCCGGCCTCGCCGTTGGTCTGGCCCTGCAGGGCAGCCTGGCCAATTTTGCCGGCGGGGTACTGATCCTTATCTTCAAGCCCTTCAAGGTCGGCGATGTCATCGAGGCCCAGGGTTACCTGGGCACCGTGGTGGAAATCCAGATTCTCTACACCGTCCTCAATACCTTCGATAACCGCCGCATTGTCATCCCTAACGGCAACCTGTCCAACTCCAGCCTGATCAATCTCAGCGCTTACGACACCCGCCGTGTCGATATGAGCTTCGGCATCGGATATGGCGACGATATCGGCAAGGCCAAGGCCACCATTATGCGACTGCTGGAGCAGGACGAGCGCGTGCTCAAGGATCCGGCCCCTATGGTTGTGGTTGGTAACCTCGGTGAAAGCTCCGTGGACTTTACTGTTCGCGTCTGGGCCAAGGCGGCTGACTACTGGGGGATTTACTTCGACATGCAGGAAAATGTGAAGAAGACCTTTGATGCAGAAGGCATTTCCATTCCTTTCCCACAACGGGACGTGCATATTTTTAAACAGGACTGAGCCCAGTACCCCTGCACCGTCCCCAACAGCAAGGGAACCCCAGACCGGGGTTCCCTTTTTCTTTTCCCGCCACGTCCCAGTGGCGACCAACTGGGACGGAAATCTCAAAACCACCAGAAATACTCTAGCTTTCTCCTCCGTCTTGGCTAAGCTGACGGGTAGGGGAATGCCACCTTCCACGCTCTCGTTCCCTACGTCCGGTTGACGCTTCCGACTGACGTCGAGCCGGTAAACTGTCATTGCTGGTAGGAGGTTGTAACGATGCCGGTACAACAGTTGAAAGACTTTCTCGACCAGGCGCGTGTTGAATACATGTGCCTGCCCCACCCTCCCGCTTACACCGCCCAGCAACTGGCCCATCATGTCCAGATTGCCGGAGACCGTGTCGCCAAGACCGTCATCATCGAGCTGGACGGCAAGATGGCGATGCTGGTCATGCCTGCGACCTGGCGAGTGCGTTGGGATCGCCTCAGCAGCGTGCTGGATACCGACTTTCTTGATCTTGCGGACGAACAGGAATTCCAGGACCGGTTCCCAGAGTGTGAAGTCGGTGCCATGCCCCCCTTTGGCAATCTTTTTGATATGTCGGTGTATTGCTGCGAAGCCCTTACCCTCCAGCCTGAACTGGCCTTTGCCGCTGGCACGCATACCGAATCCATCCACATGAAAACCAGCGACTTCCTGGAGCTGGTTCACCCAGTGGTCATCAATCAGGGCTTCACCAAACCTGGCGCCCAGAAGCCGGCCTGGCTGCGTAAAGGGCAGAAACCCCGAAAAATGCAGAATGATGACCTGATCTCCCAGGATCTCATGGGTTATTGAGGTCACGCCTGCCCCGAACCTGAGCCAGGTCATCCCACCGCCGCCCAGCTGCGGGTACGCTTGTCTCCGCGGCTCCATCGCGTAAACTTGGGAGCCTCGGACAGGATATTCCTATGACACAAGCGTATGACATTGTGGTGGTGGGCGCCGGTATGGTCGGTGCCGCTCTGGCCACCGGCCTCGGCCAGAACGGATTCAGCGTTGCCCTGATCGACCGGGACAGCGCCGGGGCGTTCGATCCCGCTCAGTCGCCCGACCTGAGGGTGTCGGCCATCAGCGCCGGTAACGAGCGTTACCTGCGGCAACTGGGTGCCTGGCAGAAAATGGCGACCATGCGGTTGACGCCGTACACCCGCCTGGGGGTATGGGACGAAACCCGCCACCCACTGAGCAATTTGCTGCCCGCCCGCCTCGGCCAAACCATCTTCAACGCCACCGACCTCAACACCGGCCATCTCGGTCATATCGTCGAGAACCGGGTAACCCAGTACGCCCTGTGGCAATGTGTCCGTGAGCAACCTTCGGTTGATCTGCTCGCTGGCAGCGGTGTCAGCGCGGTCTGCCAGCAGCAGGATCAGGCGACCGTCACCCTTGATGACGGCCGCGAACTCAGCTGCCAACTGGTTGTCGGTGCCGATGGTGCCCAGTCCCGTGTCAGGGAGATGGCCGACATTGGGACCCAGCGGGATCAGTACAGCCAGCAGGCCATGGTTATTTCAGTACGGTATCGCGGCGCGGTTGAGGACATCACCTGGCAAGCGTTTCATCCCAGTGGGCCACGAGCCTTTCTGCCCCTGCACAGCGCGGGCGATGCCTTCCCCCAGGAAAGCTGGGCCTCACTGGTCTGGTACGACAGCCCGGACACCCTGAGCCGGCTCAAGGCGATGAGCAAACCGGACCTGCTGGCCGAGATCCAGCGCGCGTTTCCGCCGGAATTGCCGCCACTGACCCATATCGATGCCTGCGCCAGCTTCCCCATCGCCCGCCAGCATGCGAACAGCTACAGCAACGGCCGGGTGGTCCTGGTTGGCGATTCCGCCCACACCATCAACCCGCTGGCCGGCCAGGGCGTCAATCTGGGCTTCCAGGATGCCCAGTGCCTGCAGGACCTGCTTAAAGAATGTCGCCGAAACGGTCTCAACCTGAGCGACAGCAGCTGCCTGCAGCAGTATGAGCAACAGCGGCGCCCGGCCAACCGGCGCATGATGCTGGCCATGGATCTGTTCTATTACCTGTTCAGCAACCGCATTCCACCGTTGCATCTGGCACGCAACCTGGGCCTCGGCATGGCTCAGGCCCTGCCTTTCGCAAAAAACCGCGTCGCCCGCTACGCCATGGGTATCGAGGAAGAACTGCCCGCGGTGCTGCAACTGCTGGCCAGCCGGCTGCCCTCGCTGCCACTCCCCTGAGCGGCAGCCTGATACCGGGTTACGATCAGAACCACCACGACGGCAAGGACACAACCACCATGTCAGAAACGATTTTCAACAAGATCATCAACCGCGAGATTCCCGCGGACATCGTCTATGAAGACGACCTCAGCCTGGCGTTCCGTGACATCAACCCCCAAGCCCCGGTACACCTGCTGATCATCCCCAAACGGGCGATTGCCACCATCAATGATCTGGAAGCGGGCGACCGCGAACTGGTCGGCCACCTGTACCTGGTGGCGGCCAAGCTGGCCAAAGAGATGGGCTTTGACGACGCAGGCTATCGCACCGTGATGAACTGCGGAGAAAGCGCCGGTCAGACGGTATTTCATATCCACCTGCACCTGTTGGCTGGCAAACCCCTGGGCTGGCCACCTTACACCGACCGGATGAAGCAGGCCTGACCTGGCCATCTGATCAGCAGGCATAAAAAAGCCGGCGCAGGTTTACCTGGGCCGGCTTTTTTACAGCGAACGATGGACCTGCCGTTAGCGGCTGACCACCTCTTCCGCCCGTTCCATGGAGGCGTGTCGAACATCCTCGCCCTTGACCATGAAAATCACGTTTTCGGCAATGTTGCAGGCGTGATCACCGACCCGCTCCAGCGCTCGCAGCACCCACATCACTGACATGCAGCGGGAGATATTGCGGCTGTCTTCCATCATGAAGGTAAGCAAGGTACGGGTTGCAGCCTGATACTCCTCGTCCACCCGCTTGTCTTCCTTCATCACCCGCAGGGCCTGCTCAGAATCCAGACGGGCAAAGGCATCCAGCGCATCGTGCAGCATGCTGGCCACATGATTACCAATGTGGCGGGCCTCGACATAGCCACGCGGCGCCTGACCTTCCTGAGACAGCCCCATGGCGAACTTGGCAATCTTCTTCGATTCGTCACCTACCCGCTCCAGGTCAGCCACCATCTTGATGACGGAGACCACCAGGCGCAGATCCCGGGCAGTAGGCTGGCGGCGGGCAATGACCTTGGTCGCCTCTTCATCGATGGCGATTTCCATCTTGTCGACCACCTTGTCACGACCGCGAACGTCATCCGCCAGCTGGCCGTCATTCTCGATCAGCGCCTGGATTGAATCCATCAGCTGCTGTTCAACCAAGCCACCCATTTTCAGAAATTCGGTTTTCAGTTCCGCCAGCTCTTCATTGAACTGATGGGAAATGTGATCACCGTAAACTTCATCCTTTTGCGTAGGCATAACTCTTATTCTCCTGATCTATCCGTCGCGGCCACAATCAGCCGAAACGGCCGGTGATGTATGATTCGGTCAGTTTATGCTCGGGTGCCGTGAACACCTTGTCGGTGGCGTTAACTTCCACCAGGTTACCCAGATGGAAATAGGCGGTACGGTGAGAAACCCGAGCGGCCTGCTGCATGGAGTGGGTCACGATGATGATGGTGTAACTCTCCGACAGCTCGGCAATCAGCTCTTCAACCTTTGCCGTCGCAATCGGGTCCAGCGCGGAGCAAGGCTCATCCATCAGCACCACTTCCGGACTCACGGCGATCGTCCGGGCGATACACAGACGCTGCTGCTGACCACCAGACATACCGGTTGCCGGAGCATCCAGGCGATCCTTGACCTCGTTCCACAGACCGGCTTTTCGCAGACTGTCCTCAACAATGTCATCCAGCTCTGACTTGCGATTTGCCAGGCCATGGATGCGCGGGCCGTAGGCCACATTGTCATAAATGGATTTGGGGAAGGGGTTCGGTTTCTGGAACACCATGCCTACCCGTGCACGCAGTTCAACAACGTCGCGGCGGGGGTCGTAGAGATCCTGTCCGTCCAGCTCCAGGCTCCCTTTCACACGACAGATATCGATACTGTCGTTCATCCGGTTCAGGCAGCGCAGGAACGTGGACTTACCGCAACCGGAGGGACCGATAAAGGCAATAACCTCATTACGGGCAATGTCCAGGCTTACACCCTTGATCGCCTGGCTCTCGCCGTAATACACCTCAACGTCACGCAGACGGAATTTTGCGTCATCGGCAAACGGGGTACCCACGGTCTGGCCATATTCGATGGCGGTTTCCTCAGGCTTGTCCTGCACTGCGGCCGGAGCCAGTTCGGGAGCTTCCCGTTGCGTCTGTTCAGTGCTGATACTGGTATTCAAAGTACTCATGGGATTCTCCTTTACCACCGGCGCTCGAGTCGTTTACGGAGCCAGATAGCCAATGCGTTCATACTGATCAGAAAGGCCAGCAACACCATAATGGCGGCCGACGCACGTTCGATAAAGCCCTGTTCCGGACTGCCTGCCCACAGGAAGATCTGCACCGGCAGCACCGTCGCAGAGCTGAAAAAGCCGTCCGGGACATCAACGATAAAGGCCACCATACCGATGAGCAGGAGCGGCGCGGTTTCACCCAGGGCTTGCGCCATACCAATGATGGAGCCGGTCAGCATGCCGGGCATGGCGAGTGGCAGCACATGGTGCAGTACCACCTGCATCTTGGACGCCCCGATACCCTGGGCCGCTTCCCGAATCGATGGCGGCACACTCTTGATGGCGGCGCGGCTGGAAATAATGATCGTCGGCAGAGTCATCAGCATCAACACCAGACCACCCACGACCGGCACCGAGCGCGGCATGCCGAACAGGTTGATAAACACCGCCAGACCCAGCAGACCGAAGATAATCGACGGTACCGCAGCCAGGTTGTTGATGTTCACTTCAATGAAATCGGTGAGACGATTCTGGGGCGCGAATTCCTCCAGGTAGATCGCCGCAGACACCCCAATGGGGAACGACAGCAACAGGGTTACCGCCATGGTCAGCAAAGACCCGACAATGGCACCGAGGACACCGGCATGGCCAGGATCACGACTGTCGCCATTGCTGAAAAACACATCGTTGAATGAGTTTTCAATGATGCCCCGCTCCAACAGGGTAAGGGCCCAGGCCTGCTGCTGCTCCGTCAGCTTGATGGAATAGCTGGCATCGTCCCGGTGTTTGGCGAACACATCGACATCATCGCTGGCCAGGAAGGTCAGACGCTGAGTGGTGCCCATGATCGCCGGATCTGCCGCCACCAGATCTTTTACGTCACTGGCGGCATAACTGCTGATCAGCCCCTTCAGCGCCCGCTCAGCCCGGCGGCCGGACACTTCCGGCAGTTCCTTCTTGAGCGCGGCAATCAGCGGCGCCAAATAGTCACCATTACGCAGCTGGGCCGGGTCAGTGGGATCCTCCAGATACATCAGCTCAGGGTCAAAGGTGACCTCCAGAGTAAGCGTGGTCTTGAGAAAGCCGGTGTAACCCTTACCGATGATGTCAGCAAACAACACCACCAGAGCGGTCAGGGCCACGGCAATTGCAGCAATGCCGTAGGCCCGGAAACGGCGTTCCTTGCGGTAACGTCGCTTCAGAGACTGGCGGACAATCTCCGCCTGCGAAGTTGAGTTAGTCATACTGTTCCCGATATTTTCTTACGACATGGAGGGCAATGACATTCAGCGCCAGGGTTACAACAAACAGCAGCATGCCGAGGGCGAAGGCCGCCAGGGTCTTGGCACTGTCGAATTCCTGATCGCCCACCAGCAGGGTGACAATCTGAACGGTGACGGTGGTGACCGCTTCCAGAGGGTTAGCGGTCAGGTTGGCCGCGAGACCCGCGGCCATGACCACAATCATGGTCTCACCAATGGCGCGGGACACCGCCAGCAGAATACCGCCCATAATGCCGGGCAATGCCGCCGGAAAAATCACCTTCTTCATGGTTTCGGACTGGGTCGCACCGAGCGCCAGGGAACCGTCCCGCAGCGACTGGGGTACGGCATTGATAACATCGTCAGACAGTGATGATACAAACGGAATAATCATGATGCCCATCACCAGACCGGCTGCCAGCGCACTTTCTGCCGATGCCTGTAATCCCAGGGCTGCCGCCAGGCCGCTGATGAATGGCGCCACGGTCAGCGCCGCGAAAAAACCGTAAACCACCGTTGGCACACCTGCCAACATTTCCAGCAACGGCTTGATGATGCCGCGCATGCGCGGGGAGGCGTATTCGGACAGGTAGATGGCGGACATCAGGCCGACAGGCACCGCCACCACCATCGCAATAGCAGAAATAAGCAGAGTGCCCACAAACAGCGGGATCATGCCAAAGGCACCTTCAGCCCCCACCTGGTCCGCACGGATCGCAGTTTGCGGGCTCCACGAGGTTCCAAACAGGAACTCAGTGATGGGTACCTTGCCAAAGAATCGAATGGTCTCGAAGATCACCGAGAACACAATGCCCACGGTGGTCAGGATTGCCAACCCGGCACAGGCGAAAAAAATCCGCCGCAGGGTGGTCTCAAATTTTTCCCGGGCATTGATATGGGGGGCTATACGTAACCAGGCGACAAATCCCCCAAGCACCGCAATACAGATAACCAGCAGCGCCATCATCGTCTGGCTGCTCTGCTGCAGCCCCGTCAGCCTTGAGGCCGCTTCAGCAATAGCCGGCGGCACAACATCGGCAGACAGTGCGCCGGAGGCGACGTTACTGATCTGAGACAGGATCAGACTGGCCTTGCCCGCCGAATCCGGCTGCAATTCCGCCGGCAGACTGCCGACCACCAGCGTCTGGATAACCTTGCCCTCAAACCCCAGCCAGCAGGCCAAGACCAGCAGCGCCGGCAATCCACACCACATGGCCGCCCGGGCAGCATAGTAGAAGGGAAGCGATTTCAGATGCTTGATACCACCCATGGGGACTGCCAGGGCTCGTGATCGCGCGTAGCCCAGGGCAAAGGCAATAACGACCAGCACCACAATGAGCGGAATTAGATTCGCCGGTTGCATGGTTTCTCTCTGTTTCTGCTATTGGAAACCCGCCTTATCTCCCCGAAAGGGGCATTCAGCGGGTTTTTACACACATGAAAAGTGCGGACACCAGGCCCGCACTTTTCCTTACCACTTCTCTGATACCAGCCGTATTACAGCTCGTCACCCGTCATGGTTTCCAGGCTGACAGCGCTTTCGGCAGCCGTCATGCGGTCCGCGCGATCCAGCGGAATCAGGCCCACATCAGCCAGGTAACCGTTGTCACCCCAGGCGCCTTCGCTCGCGAACTCAGCCACGTACTCGGCGATACCCGGAACCACACCCACGTGAGCTTTCTTCACGTAGAACCACAGGGAACGGGCCAGCGGGTAGTCACCAACGCTGATGTTGTCCATGGTCGGCTCAAAGCCGGCAACCGTTGCTGCCTGCAGGGTACCAGAGTTCTCTTCCAGGAAGCTGTAGCCAAAGATACCGTAGGCGGAGGCGTCTGCCGTCAGTTTCTGAACGATCAGGTTGTCGTTCTCACCGGCCTCAACAAAGGCACCGTCTTCACGAACGCTGTGGCAGATGGCCTTGTAGGCGTTCTTGTCTTCAGCCTTGATAGCCTTGATCCAGTCAAAGGTCTTGCAACCACCTTCCAGAGCCAACTCGTTGAAGGCGTCACGGGTACCGGAGGTAGGAGGAGGACCCATCACGCGAATCGGCTTGTTAGGCAAGCTGGCGTCGATGTCATTCCAGTTCTGGTAAGGATTGGCAACCAGTTCTTCGCTGCCGTCCGGGTTCGGAACATCTTTGGCCAGAGCCAGGAACAACTGCTGCAGGCTGACGTCCAGGTTTTCCGCTTCCTGGGAGCTGGCCAGTACAATGCCGTCGCTGCCGATCTTCACTTCCACGATGTCTTCAACACCGTTGCTCTGGCACAGTTCAAATTCACTGGCCTTCATACGACGGGAAGCGTTGGTGATGTCCGGATGCTGAGTACCGATACCGGCACAGAACAGCTTCAGACCACCGCCGGAACCCGTGGACTCCAATTTCGGAGTCGGGAAATCAGTGTTGCGACCGAAGTGCTCAGCAACCACGGTGGCAAACGGGTAAACGGTAGAGGAACCCACGATGTTAATGGTGTCACGGGCCAGGGTCGGGGTGGAAACTGCAGCCAGGGTACCGGCAACGGCCAGGCTGGCGAAAGCTGTCTTCAGATTAATCACGTTACGTCTCCATCACGTTGAGCTTATAAGCTGCTTTTGGTGAGCTGATGGGATCAGATCGCGTCATTTCTCGTCAATTTGACGTCTTATCCAATCCTCAGACTAACGGCATGGGTGAGCCGATGATTGGAGAATACGCAGCCTCTGTGACAACTTTGTTACAGCGTTTGAAATATTACCGTCATGAGCGGTAAAGGGAAATGCTGGCATTTAAGGCCGATTTCGCTTGCAGCCACGGCGATCACCATTAACATGCAGCTTTTCAACATTTTTTATGCAATGAAACAAGAATGACAAAAGGTGCCTTTCGATGACGACTCTGGACGATGACAAACCCCGCCCCCGCGGCGAACTCACCATTCAGGTAGTCCCTCTGCCCGGGGATACGAACGCCAATGGTGATGTTTATGCCGGCTGGCTGATCAAGCAGATGGATATGGCCGCAGCTTCCATTGCCGGGCGAGTATCCCAGGGACGCAATGCCACCGTTGCCGTAGACCGCATGGAATTCCTGTCACCCCTGCGCGTTGGCTCCCAGGTCAGCTGCTACTGCGAACTGGTGGACATTGGCCGCAGCTCGATGAAGATCAATGTTGAGGTGTGGACCCTGGACCGTGCTGCCAAGCGCCCCCGCAAGGTGACCGAAGCGCTGTTTGTCTTTGTCGCCATCGACGAGCATGGGCGCATCCGCGAAGTCCCGGACCAGCTCTGATACCAGCCCGGGGCTGCCGCCCGCCCAGGCTAGCCCTGCGCTGGTTCAGCCCCTGCTCTTGCCAGCGACCATAGCCCGAGCACCGGCCCAGGCACCAGCAGTAATACTGCCCAAACCTCCAGCTGGCCCCACCATCCGCTGGTCAACCAGATGGCCGGCAGGGTCAGGCCAAAACCAACGGCATTCATCACCGCCAGCGACGAGCCCACCGATGCCCGCGGCGCGGCCTCGGCAGCGAGAGCCGAGAACTGGGGCGAATCCGCCACCACGGCCACCCCCCAGACCAAAAGCAAGGCCATCAACACCACCGGCGATACCCCGTTCAGCCAGGGGTATACCAGGCAGACCGTGCCCGATAGCCGAAGCGCCTGCCGCGCCACCCATTCACTGCCTTTTACTCGACTTAGCCAGCCTCCCCCGACACACCCCACGGCTCCGATACCAATCACCGCAAACGCCAGCCATGGAATCAATGCGTCCCCCTCTCCCAGACGCCCCAGCTCGCGGCCAACCAGCAACGGCACCAGGGTCCAGAATGCATAGAGTTCCCACATATGCCCAAAGTAACCACCGGCAACGGCCCGGAATCGGGGCACACGCAAGGCGGCCAGCCCCTGACGCAGAGGGATAGGCCCGCTGCTTTTGGGTAAATGGGGGCCATCCCCCAACAGAAACACCACCGCAGCACCCACTACGGCCAGCAGCGACGCCACCAATAACGGCCACTGCCAGGGCATACCCAGCGTCGCCCCGCGCATCAGGTGCGGCAGCGCAGTACCCAGGGTCAGCATACCCACCAGCCAAGCCAGTGCCACGCCCGAATACTTCGGCGTCCAGGCGATGACCATTTTCATGCCCAACGGATAGATGCCCGCCAGGCAAAGTCCGGTGGCAAACCGCAAAATGAAATCCAGTGCCGGCAGATTCAGGGTCAGCACAAACCCGGCATTGGCCATGGCGCCCAACAGACTTGCCACCGCGAAGATCCGGCTGGCCCCAAAGCGGTCAGCCAGCCCCGTCACCGCAATCGTCAGGGTGCCTGCGATAAAGCCAGCCTGTACCGCCAGAGTCAGCCTGCCCAGATCCGCTTCGGTCAGCCCCAACTCCCGGGACAGGGATAACCAGACTCCATTAACGCTGAACCACAGGGAGGTTCCGAACAACTGGGCAACGACGATCACCGGTAACGGATAACGTCGGAGTAAATCGATCATTACGACCGCCTTTTGTGAGAGGTTCCGTTTCAGAGTCTCATTGAGAGTGCCATAAAGAGCGCCATTGGGAATGGCATTGAAAGTGCCGCCAACCAGGGGATTGAGGGCACCCCTAAGACTATCGTGAGGATGTTTTGAAGGAACATGCGACTTTGGTGCCCAACAGCAGATCGTCCACCGGCGGCCGTCGCGATGGGCTCAGGCCGGTGGCCGCTCTGGCAAGCCCAGTGACAGCAGCGCCGCCATCGCCACCAGTCCGGCAGACATCCACAAACAGGCCTCCAGGCCATAGACCTGATACACCCAACCGGACAGAAGGGTACCCATCAATCGCCCGGCGGCATTAGACATGTAGTAGAAGCCAACATCCAGAGACACGCCATCGCCACGGGCGTAGCTGACGATCAGATAGCTGTGCAGGGAGGAGTTGACGGCAAACAGCACGCCGAACATCAGCAGTCCACCAATTACCACCCACTGCGGCGACCAGCCCGCCATCAGGCCAATGGCGATGGCGGCCGGAACCAGTGCCAGCACCGCCGCCCAGAACACCGCCGTCTGCCGGCTCCCACGACTACCGGTGATCCGTGGCGCAATAGTCTGGATAAAACCATAGCCGATGACCCAGCAGGCCAGAAAACCACCCACTTTCCAGAAATCCCAGCCAAACACCGTGTGCAGGTAGACAGGCAGTGCCACCACAAACCACACATCGCGGGCGCCAAACAGAACCATTCTGGCCGCCGACAGCACATTGATCGCACGACTCTTGGAGAGGATGTCGGTAAATTTCGGCTTGGCCTTGCTCTTGCCCAGCTCCTGTTTGAGCAGGAACAGGCTTGCCAGCCACACCAGACCCAGCGCTAAGGCCATGATCATGACAGCGCCAGTGATTCTTGCCTCCATCAACAACACACCACCGAGAAAGAAACCCACACCCTTGAGGGTGTTCTTGGACCCCGTGAGGAGCGCCACCCATTTGTACAGGGTGCCGTGCTGGGTATCCGGCACCAGCAGTTTGATGCCACTCTTGGCGGACATTTTATTCAGATCCTTGGCGATGCCAGAGAGCGCCTGCGCCGCCATCACCCAGGGTACCGTCAACATTGCCGCCGGGACGGCCAGCATGGCCAGGGCAACAATCTGTAGAAACAACCCGAGATTCATGGTCCGGTTCAACCCCATACGGGCCCCCAGATAGCCCCCCACCAGGTTGGTCACGACCCCGAAGAACTCGTAGAAGACGAACAGCAGGGCAATCTCCAGCGGCGAGTAACCGAGCTGGTGAAAGTGCAGCACTACCAGCATTCGCAGGGCGCCATCGGTCAGGGTAAAAGCCCAGTAGTTACCGGTGATGACCAGATACTGTCGGATTGCAGCCGTCATGTCAGGCGGAACCCACCCTGCGCGCCAGTTCCGCCGTACGGTTGGCATAGCCCCACTCGTTGTCGTACCACGCATAGAGCTTCACCTGAGTGCCATTGACCACCATGGTCGACAGGGCATCGATGATGGAGGAACGGGGGTCGGTCCGGTAATCAATGGACACCAGCGGGCGCTCTTCATACCCCAGGATGCCCTTGAGCTCACCTTCCGCCGCGTCTTTCAGCAGTTGGTTAACCGTATCCCGATCAGTCGGCTGGCTGACCTCAAAGACACAGTCGGTCAGGGAAGCATTGGTCAGCGGTATCCGCACCGCATGACCGTCCAGGCGGCCTTTCAGTTCCGGAAAGATTTCGATGATGGCTGTGGCCGACCCGGTGGTGGTCGGAATCAGCGAGCTGCCGCAGGCACGGGCCCTGCGCAAATCTTTATGCGGCGCATCGATGATGGTCTGGGTATTGGTCAGGCTGTGAATGGTGGTGATGGAGCCGTGCTTGATACCCAGTTTTTCGTGAATCACCTTGACCACCGGGGCCAGGCAATTGGTGGTACAGGACGCCGCCGTGACGATGCGATCGGTAGCCGGATTGAACAGCTCGTCATTCACACCCACCACAATATTCCTGGCGCCGGCCTCCTTGACCGGAGCCGTGACCACGACCCGCTTCACACCTTGATCCAGATAGGGCTGCAAGACGGCAACGGTCTTCATCTTGCCACTGGCTTCGATCACCAGATCACAGCCGGACCAGTCAGTGTCGCCGATGGCCTTATTGTGGGTGACGCGAAGGCGCTGTTCGCCGATCACCATCTCGGCACCCTCGGCACGGGCTTCCCGGTTCCAGCGACCGTGGACACTATCAAAATTCAGCAGGTGCGCCAGGGTGGCCGCGTCCGCCCCCGGATCGTTGATGGCGACAAACTCCATGTCTGGCCATTCCCAGGCCGCCCGCAGCGCGAGACGCCCCATGCGGCCGAAGCCGTTGATACCGACCTTGATCTTACTCATGTTGATACTCTCCAATAACGCTAAAACCGCTCAAATAACCTGAGTTCAGACAACCCGGACAACGGGACGGTCTGACATCCCGTGCAATCGCCGTGTTTCCTGCTCTATAAGCCGGGGGTGGCTGGCTGAAGTCTCATCCAGCACCCGCCTGACCCATGGGGGCAGCTGGGGGTGGAGATCGTAAAATATCCACTGTCCCTGGCGCTCGGTGTCCAGCAACCCGGCCTCCTTCAGGCTCGACAGGTGACGGCTGACCTTGGGCTGGGATGCCGCCAATGCGGTCGTCAGTTCATAGACACACAGTTTTTTCTGCTCGCGAATCAGCAACAACGTGGCCAACCGCAACGCATCCCCCAGCGCCCGGAACACCGTCACCGGGTTATATTCCAACGGTTTCAGGCCTGTTTCCTTTTGATGCACCAAGGCAAACAAGCCGATCCGCTCCCGCAACTCCTTCAGGGTCTGGGCGAAGTTGACGTGCCGGTTACCCGGAACCGGATCCGGAAAATCCCAGGCAATCTGCTGCGCGGGCTGACACAGCGTGCCGCACTCATTGGCCGCCTTTTCGCACAGGGTGATCACGTAGTCCCAGTGCTGGTCCTCCAGGGTCGTCAGCTGCTTGCTGTGGAGGTCATCCACCGGGATGCCGGATTCCTGCAATACCTGTAACGCCAGGGGGTGGGGCCGAGCCGGCTCGGTACCCGCGCTCGCCACTTCAAAACGGTCCCCCGCCAGGTGCTTCAACAGGGCTTCCGCCATCAGCGAGCGGGCACTGTTAGCGGTACAGACGAACAAGACCCGGCGCTTCATATTCGAACTTCCATATATAACAGCTTCTGTATATTTTATTTTTCGGATATTATAGCGGCAAATCGCCGAAGTAAACCCGTTGAACCCTTTGGACAGGCCGACTGCCTGCCCGCCAGCTATCCTTTGGAGAGCTATCCAGCCCTTTGTTTCTGTGGAGCACCATGAGCCATCCAGATCTGCCAAACCTTGATCGCGAACTGTTCGTCGCCCCCACCGCCGATGCCGTGTTTGCCGCCACCCCATCCACCCATCGGCCACGGATTCTGCTGCTCTACGGCTCGCTCCGGGAGCGTTCGTTCAGCCGTCTGGTGGTCGAGGAATCGGCACGGTTGCTGGACGCGATGGGCGCTGAAACCCGCATATTCAACCCCCGCGGCCTGCCCCTGGCCGATGCCGAAGATGCCTCTCATCCGAAAGTTCAGGAGTTGCGTGATCTGGTCAGCTGGAGCGAAGGCATGGTGTGGTGTTCTCCCGAGCGCCATGGCGCCATGACTGGCATCATGAAAACCCAGATTGACTGGATTCCGTTGTCACTGGGAGCGATACGTCCGTCGCAGGGCAAGACCCTGGCAGTGATGCAGGTCTGTGGGGGCTCCCAGTCCTTCAATGCGGTCAACCAACTGCGGGTACTGGGGCGCTGGATGCGCATGGTGACCATTCCAAACCAGTCGTCGGTGGCCAAGGCATTCATGGAATTCGATGACAATGACCGCATGAAGCCCTCGGCTTACTACGATCGCATCGTCGATGTCATGGAAGAACTGATGAAATTCACCCTCCTGGTGCGGGATCGGAGCGATTACCTGACCGACCGTTATTCCGAGCGCAAAGAAAATGCGGCGGACCTGGCAAAACGCGTTAACCAGCGGTCAATCTGAGGAGCTTCGATGAGCCGTCAATCCGACGTATCCACCCCGTCAGAATCTACCGCGGGCATGGGGCGGTTTGAGCGCTACCTGTCGATTTGGGTGGCGCTGGCCATCGTCACCGGGGTTGCCCTTGGCCAGTGGGCGCCCTCGATTCCGGAGACCCTGTCGCGCTTCGAATACGCCCAAGTTTCCATCCCGATTGCAATACTGATCTGGGCAATGATCTTTCCAATGATGGCACAGATCGATTTCAGCGCTGTGGTGGGCGTTCGCAAAGAACCCAAGGGGTTGGCGATCACCACCATCGTGAACTGGCTGATTAAGCCTTTCACTATGTTTGCCATCGCCGGGTTCTTCCTGACCGTGGTGTTCGAACCCTGGATTCCGGCCCCGCTGGCCAGCGAATACCTGGCAGGGGCGATCCTGCTCGGTGCCGCTCCCTGTACCGCAATGGTGTTTGTCTGGAGCTATCTGACCCGCGGCGATGCAGCCTATACCCTGGTTCAGGTGTCCCTCAATGACCTGATCATGCTGTTCGCTTTTGCCCCGATTGTGGTATTCCTGCTGGGCATTTCCGACATTCAGGTGCCTTGGGATACGGTCCTGCTGTCGGTGGTGCTGTACATTGTGATTCCGTTGAGCGCCGGTTACCTGACCCGCCGTATCCTGATCGCCCGCCATGGCCGGCAATGGTACGACGGGATCTTCATGAAACGGCTAGGACCGGTCACACCGGCTGCGCTGATCGTGACGCTGGTGCTGCTATTCGCCTTTCAGGGTGAAGTCATCCTCAACAATCCGCTGCACATTGCCCTGATTGCAGTACCCCTGATCATACAAACCGTGTTCATTTTCTTTCTGGCTTACGGCTGGGCGAGACTCTGGAAAGTGCGCCACTGCATTGCCGCGCCGGGAGCGATGATCGGCGCCAGCAATTTCTTCGAACTGGCCGTGGCGGCCGCCATTGCGCTGTTCGGACTGCAATCCGGCGCAGCGCTGGCTACGGTGGTGGGGGTGCTGGTGGAAGTGCCATTGATGTTGATGCTGGTGGCAATCGCCAACCGCACCCGGGGACGCTTCCCCAACTGAACGTCCAGAGGTATGGGTAACCGGGAACCGGCGGACAAACCGCCGCCCCGGTCCGACAGGCTCCCTCAGCAGGCTTCCAGCGGCGCGTAGGCCAGCACCAGCCACTTGGCGCCTTCGTCGAAATTGACCTGCACCCGGGTGTGATGACCGCTACCTTCGCAATTCATCACCACCCCTTCACCAAATTTCGGGTGGCGCACCCGCTGCCCCAGGCTGAAACCTGCCTGGGCACTGGACTCGCTGGCGAACAGGCTTTCGTTGGGACGAGACACCATCGCCGGCCGACTCACCGTATTACGTAGCCGAACCTCCTGCAGGCAATCCGCCGGAATCTCACGAACAAAACGGGATAAGGCGTGGAACTTCTCCTGGCCATAGATACGACGGGACTCGGCGTAAGTGAGCACCAACTTCTTCATCGCCCGGGTGATACCGACATAGGCCAGGCGGCGCTCCTCCTCCATCCGCCCGGGCTCCTCCACCGACATGCTGTGGGGGAACAGGCCCTCCTCCACTCCGGCCAGGAACACCAGCGGAAACTCGAGCCCCTTGGCGGAGTGCAGGGTCATCAGCTGCACGCTGTCCTCATGGGCATCGGCCTGGGCTTCGCCTGCATCCAGCGCCGCCTGGGCAATAAACTCCGCCAGTGGATCAACGCCCTCTTCCACTTCATAATCCGCCAGCGCGTTGACCAGTTCCTCCAGGTTCTCAATCCTGGCCTGGGCCTTTTCACCTTTCTCGTTGGCGTGGTAGTCCTTGAGCCCGCTGTCTTCAATGGTCTGCTTCATCAGACCGTGCAGGCTGGCATGTCCGACCTTGTCCGCCAAGGCTTCGATAATGTCCATAAAACCCTGCAGACCGGTTTTCGCCCGCCCCTTCACCTGGCCCGCCTGCAGCATGCGCTCGCCAGCTTCCCACAATGAAATGCCCACCTCACCGGCATAGGCCCGCAGGTCGGCCAGACTCTTGGCGCCAATGCCCCGTGGCGGCACATTGACCACCCGCTCGAAGGCAGCATCGTCGCGGCGATAGTGCACCAGACGCAGGTACGCCAGTGCGTTGCGGATCTCCTGGCGATCGTAGAAACGCAGACCGCCGTATACCCTGTAGGGAATGCCCTGCCGCATCAGCGCCTCTTCCAGCACCCGGGACTGGGCGTTGGAGCGATACAGAATCGCGCTTTCACTGCGCAGGTTGCCTTCGGCCACCCAGCTTTCGATGCTGTCGGCGATGTAGTTGGCTTCATCCTGTTCATTAAACGCCGCGTAAAGACTGATTGGCTCGCCTTCCGGGCCATCGGTCCACAACTCCTTGCCCAGCCGGCCCTGGTTGTTGGCGATCACCGAGTTGGCGGCCTTGAGAATCAGCTGGGTAGATCGGTAGTTCTGTTCCAGCCGAACCAGCCGGCCATTGGGAAAGTCACGCTGGAATTGCTGGATGTTCTCGATCTTGGCGCCGCGCCAGCCGTAGATGGACTGGTCATCGTCACCCACAATGGTCAGCGGTACGCGATTGCCCGCCAGCACCTGCAGCCACGCGTACTGAATGGTGTTGGTGTCCTGGAACTCGTCTACCAGAATATGCTGGAAACGACGCTGGTAATGGGCCAGAAGCTCCGGCCGGTGCAGCCACAACTCATGGGAGCGTAGTAACAGCTCGCCGAAATCGACCATGCCGCCCTGCTGACAGAGGGCTTCGTACTGCTGGTAGACCTTCACCATCGTATCGGTGAAATGATCGCCGGGATTGACCTGGATATGACCGGCGCGCAGACCTTCGTCTTTTTGGCCATTGATAAACCACTGCACCTGTTTCGGCGGCCAGCGGCTTTCATCCACCTGCAGCTCACGCATGACCCGTTTCACCAGCCGCAACTGGTCGTCACTGTCCAGCACCTGAAAGTTCTCCGGCAGCCCCGCATCCTGCCAATGGGCGCGCAACAGGCGGTGAGCAATACCGTGGAACGTGCCGAACCAGAGGCCCCGAGCCGGGATGTTCATCATCTGCTCGATGCGATAACGCATCTCCTTCGCCGCCTTGTTGGTAAAGGTAACCGCCAGAATCCCGGTTGGCGGTACCCCATCCACCTGCATCAGCCAGGCAATACGGTGCACCAGCACCCGGGTCTTGCCACTGCCGGCTCCGGCCAGTACCAGCAGGTGGTCGTTCTGGGCGGTGACAGCCTCACGCTGGGCGTCGTTGAGGGAATCGATAATGTGGGAGACATCCATAGAGCGCGTCCGGTACTGGTTAAATGCACAGGACCGGGATTATAACAGGAGAATCCAGCGGTTTCCGGTGACGAGTGCGGGGGATCAATCCCCCCGCGGCACCGTTTGCGGCTCAACAAACTCGAACAGCCCTTCCAGGCCTCCTTCACGACCGATGCCGGAGGCTTTCATGCCACCGAACGGCGCTTCCGGAGCGGGCCCGGTGCCAGTGTTCCAGCCCACATGGCCAAAGCGCAGAGCGGCCGTGACTCGCTGGGCACGCTCGGGGTCAGCGCTGAAGACGTAGGCCGCCAGTCCGAACTCGGTATCGTTGCCCGCAGCGACCACCTCGTCCTCGGATGAGAATGACACCAGCGGAACCAGTGGCCCGAAGGTCTCCTCGCGAAAACAGGCCATGTCCCGGGTAACCCCGGACACCACCGTGGGCGGGTAGAACAGTCCCACGTTGTCGAGACTGCCGGGATCCGGCCCTGCGATCAGGGTGCCCCCAAGAGCCAGGGCATCGCTGACATGGCGGCGCACCTTGTCGAAGCCGGCCTTGTTGATCAGCGGACCAATGTCGACCCCTTCGTTCATGCCATCCCCCACCGTGAGTGCGCTGACCCGTTGCGCCAGCAGTTCGCTGAAACGGGCCATGACGCGGTCATGCACGAAGATACGGTTGGCACAGACACAGGTCTGCCCGCCACCGCGGAACTTGTTGGCCATCAGGTTATCGGCGGCCGCTTCCAGGTCGGCATCATCAAAGACGATGAAGGGCGCGTTTCCGCCCAACTCCAGCGCCAGCTTCTTGACCTGGAGCGCGGTGTCCACCAGCAGGCGTCGGCCCACCTCCGTTGAACCGGTGAACGAGAGCATCGGCACCTCCGGGCTTTCGCACAGCACCTGGCCAATCATACTGGCCTTGCCCATCACCAGGTTGACCATCCCCGGCGGCAGGCTGGTGTGCTCGTCCAGCAGAGTGAACAGCGCAATCATCGTTAGCGGGGTTTCGCTGGCGGGTTTGATAACGGATGGGCAGCCGGCCGCCAGCGCCGCTGACAGCTTCTTGGCGATCATGCCAATGGGAAAATTCCACGGGGTGATCAGGCCAACCACCCCCACCGGACGGTAATGCACCGTCCAGCTGCAGCCCCGGGGCCGCTCGGCCAGGGCGTGGGATTCCAGGGCACCAATGTGGCGGGCGCAATAATCAAAAAAACCGGCGGCGTAATCCACTTCACCACAGGCTTCCGGCAGGGGCTTGCCGTGCTCACTGCAGAGAATCCGGCCCAGCTCTTCCCGATGGGCGGTCAGGGCATCGCGGATCTCCTCCAGCCAGCGCTGGCGCGCCTCGATCGAATAGGGCTGACTGAGTCGTAACGCCGAGCAGCCACTGCGAATGGCTTGCTCAACCTCATCAGCATTCATCGCAGCAACCCTGGCGATCACCTCTCCGTTCGCAGGGTTGAAGACCTCGAAGTTCCGGGTCCCGGAGCTGTCCTGCCATTGGCCGCCGCTATAACCAGCGAGATGCGTCAGCAGAGGAGATTCAATCATCTCGGTTCCTTCTGATGTTGCCGTTCAGTGTTGACCAGGCCAAGGCTGGACACTGGTCGCCTCCCTGTTCATCTTGGTCCCTGAGTTTCTCCCTGTAAAGCCGCCTTGAATCCTGGCATTTGACCGAGTGCCTATACTGGTTGAAAAAGGAGGTTGGCCAATGAAAGCATTTTTTCATCCGTCCCAGGACCTGCACCTGCCGAAGACTTACTTCACCCGGGGCCAGATGCGGCAGCCCCAGGAGGTTCCGGCTCGCACCGAGGTCATGCTGAAAGGGCTGGCCGCGCTCAACGTGCCCCTGCTGACACCGGCAGACCAGGGTGCTGGCACGATTGCCCGGGTGCACGACCTTGGTTATCTGCGGTTCCTGGAGTCGGCCCACCGGCGCTGGATGGCCATGCCCGAGGACTGGGGCGAGGAGGTCATGTCGAACATCTTTGTGCGCTCCCCCAACCCGATGCGCGGCTTACTCGCCGAGGCCGCCCATTACCTCGCCGACGGCAGCTGCCCCATTGGCGCCCATACCTGGGAGGCCGCCTACTGGTCGGCGCAGACTGCGATCGGCGCCGCCGACGCCCTGATGGCGGGCGAGCGCAGCTGTTACGCGGTGTGCCGCCCTCCGGGCCACCATGCCCGCCGGGACGCCGCTGGCGGCTTTTGTTACCTCAACAATGCCGCCATTGCGACGGAAAAGCTGCAGCAACGGTTTCCCCGCATCGCCATACTCGATACCGACATGCACCACGGCCAGGGCATTCAGGAAATTTTCTATCAGCGCAGTGATGTACTGTATGTCTCGATCCACGGCGACCCCACCAATTTCTATCCGGTCGTAGCAGGATTTGAGGACGAGCGTGGCGAGGGCGAAGGCTTTGGCTACAACATCAACCTTCCGATGCCCCACGGTTCACCGGAATCCACCTTTTTTGAACGTCTGGAGGAAGCCCTGACGGCCATCCGGCTGTTCCAGCCCGATGCCCTGGTCCTGCCACTGGGCTTTGATGTCTACCACAACGACCCCCAGGCCAAGGTTGCGGTGACCTCCGATGGCTTCGAGAAACTCGGGGAGCGCGTTCGTCTGGCCGGACTACCGACCTTGGTGATCCAGGAAGGTGGGTATGACCTGGAAGCACTGGCGACCAACGTCCAGCGCTTCTTTCAGGGACTGGAAGGCTGATCAGCGGACCGGACTGTAAACCTTGACGTTGGTGAAGCCCTCGGCCTTGAGATGGCCCGCGTGCATACGGCTCATGGAGCCGCGATCGCAGTAGAGCAGGTATTGGCGGTCGCCAGGCAACCCGGCCATCTTCTGGTTGAGCTCATAGAAGGGAATCTGCAAGACCTCGTTGTTGGTGAGGGTCAGTGGCGCCTGTTCGCTCTCCGACGGATGGCGAACATCAATAATCACGTCCTCCACCCCCGGCGTCGGCACCAGTTCGACATCTTCCGGCGTGGTGAGGGTGTCCATCAGCTTGGCCACCGGGGTTTCCGTGCGCGCCTCGATCGCCCGTTGCAATACTGAGGCATCCATCTGGGCCTCATCATGCAGGACACGGTCAAGCTTGGCCCGAGTGGACGGTTTCTGGGAGATTACCCCACAGTATTCCGGCATCGTGCGGGCAAAGGGCTCGGTCCCGATGTCCTTGGCAATCCGGATGATCTGCTCCTTGTCCATGGAAATCAGCGGGCGCAGCACCACCTGTTCACAGGCACGGTCAACCACGTTGAGGTTGGCCAGGGTCTGACTCGATACCTGGGCCACGGCGTCGCCCATCACCAGCCCCATGGTGTTGTGCTCCCCGGCAACCGCAGAAGCGGCCCGCAGCATCTCACGCTTGAGCACCACACCCCAGTGGCGGTGATTGACCGACTGCATGATCTCTGCCACCACACCGTCAAACGGGACTGAGATGAACTTGGCATGGTGGGAAGAGCCATAGCGCTGCCACAGGTAGTGCACTACCTGACGGACCCCGACCTCATGGGCGGTTCCGCCAAGGTTGAAGAACAGAAAATGGCTGCGCAAGCCACGGCGCATCATCAGGTAAGCCGCCACCGACGAGTCATAGCCACCGGAGATCAGGGTCATCACCGACTCGATGCTGCCCAGAGGATAGCCGCCAGCACCCCGGTGCCGGCGCAGAGCCACCAGAAATTCCTCCTTGCGGACTTCGATACGCACCGTGATGTCCGGATCCTTCAGGCTCACGCCCCGGGCTGTCGAGTTCTGCAGCAGGGCCCCACCCACAAAGCGCTCCAACTCGATCGAGGTAAAGCTGTGTTCGCCCAGACGCTTGGCCCGCACCACGAAGGTCTTGCCTGCCAGGGTCTCGGCAAAGGCTGCCACCGCCTTTTCCGCCACATCTTCCAACGACACCAGCGGGTACACCGCCACTTCCTGGATGGTGGAAATACCGGGGATACGGACCAGCTCATCAACCACCTGGCCAGTCAGTCCACGGCCATCGGGAACGTCCACTGTCACCCGGTCCCAGCCACCTTCAACAACAATTTCCGAATCCAGACGGATCAGGATCTTACGGATATTCTGGCGCAACTGACGCATCTGCTGAAGGCGCACCGGCTTGCTTTTGATGGCAACTTCCGAGGCCGGACGAATCTGGAATTTCATAATGGGAACCGACTATAGACTGACTGGAGGGTGACTGGAGAATGGTTAAGGACGCACCAGGGCCGCCCCCAGTGTTGGCATAGTTTAACCCGATCCGGAAGCACCTCCAAACCACAGCGGTCGCAGCGGATCGAATAAATGGGCTAAGGTTAGAAGGTAGGGGACGCTGTTCTCCCGCCCGAAAAAGGACGATCTATGAAAGAAACCCGAATCAACGCTCTGGTATCCCCGGAAGGCAGCCTTGAAGTCCTGTCCAAGCAGGAAGTTGACCGGCTCAAGGACAAAAGCGAAGGCGGCCTGTACCGACTCTTTCGCCAGTGTGCTCTGGCGGTACTGAATACCGGCATCGAGACCGATGACTGTAAGACACTGATGGAAAGCCACGCCGACTTTGATATCCGGCTGGTGCCCCAACCCCGCGGACTCAAGCTGGAACTGATCAACGCCCCTGCCCACGCCTTTGTTGACGGTTCCATGTTACGGGCCAACCGGGAGCACCTGTTCTCGGTGCTGCGGGACATTCTCTACACCAGTTCGATTCCGCGTACCGCTGATGGCTTCCGCCGCGATGATCCCGAGGACATCACCAACCTGATATTTCACATCCTCCGCAATGCCGGGGTGCTGCAGGCCGGTCGCCAGCCGGATACGGTGGTGTGCTGGGGCGGCCATTCCATCAACCGGGCTGAGTATGACTACAGCAAGGTCGTGGGGCACGAGCTGGGCCTGCGCGGGCTGAGCATCTGCACCGGCTGCGGCCCCGGGGCCATGAAAGGACCGATGAAGGGGGCCACCATCGGCCACGCCAAACAGCGGGTCGCCAACGGCCGCTACATTGGCATCACCGAGCCGGCGATCATTGGTGCGGAAGCGCCCAACCCCATCGTTAACGAACTGGTGATCATGCCAGACATCGAAAAACGCCTGGAGGCGTTTGTGCGCACCGGCCATGGCGTCATTGTGTTCCCGGGCGGGGTTGGAACGGCAGAGGAGATTCTTTACCTGCTGGGTATTCTGCTGCACCCCGACAACCGCGACCTGCCGTTCCCGCTGGTGTTCACCGGGCGACAGGAGAATGCCGAGTATTTTGAGATGATCGATCGTTTCATTCGCCAGGCCCTGGGTGAAGAAGCCGCCAGCAAGTACGACATCATCATCGATGACCCGGTGCGGGTGGCGCAAACCATGAAGCACGGCATCGACGAAGTCGTGACCTTCCGGCGGGCGATGCAGGACGCCTATTACTTCAACTGGATGCTGAATATCGACCCGGTTTTCCAGATGCCCTTTGAGCCAACCCACGAGTCCATGCGGGCATTAGAGCTTCATCAGGATCAGCCGGCACACCTGATTGCCGCCAACCTGAGGAAGGCCTTCAGCGGCATTGTTGCCGGTAACGTCAAGGAACAGGGGATTCGCCAGATTCAGCAGAAGGGTCCGTTCGAGATCTCCGGTGACCCGCAGCTGCTGGCACCGCTGGAACAGATGCTGGAGGCATTCGTGACACAGAACCGGATGAAACTGCCCGGCTCTGTGGCCTACAGCCCCAGTTATCGCATTGTGCAGGGAGCTGCCGCCTGAGTGATCAGGCAGCCCGGTCAGGGCTGCCTGCATCCGCGATCAACCGCCGGCAGGGAGGCTGGCATAGTAGGCCGCCAGGTTGGCGATATCATCGTCGCTCAGGGCTGCCGCCTGGGCCTGCATGATGACCGCGTTACCACCATTACGCTCCTTGGAACGGTAGGCCGTCAGGGCATTGACCAGGTAGGCTTCATTCTGGCCAGCCAGGTTCGGGTACATCGGAATGGCCGCCAAGCCATTCTGGCCGTGACAGGCGGCGCAAACCGCAGCCTTGGCCTTACCCGCATCAACATCACCCGCGGCGCTGACCGCCGGCAGGGCCGCAGCCAGGGCAAACACCCCTGCAACCGTTACGTTCTTCAGGTTCATGGATTATCCCTCTCTATTAATTATTGACCTGCCACTCACTATGTAAGCTGCCACCAGGCTATCAAATCGGCTCTGAAGCCAGGCTTCGGCGGACAGAGTCTCGCCGGGCAGGTTATAACATAGCCCCGACCCGCCTCAAATGCGATAGATCAAGCTACGACTTTGGCACAAGGATCGGACGGCAATCATCCATTCCCGGGCCAGACTGTGGCAAACTGCGGTCATTCCCGAACCGACAATAAACGGCGTACCCACACGCCCGTGGAGAAAGTCTGCATGCCCATTCTGGTTAACGAGCTTGCCTGCCAACAAGGCGTGATCGGCCACATCACCCTGGATTCACCGGCCACCCTCAACGCCCTCAGCGAAGACATGATCACAGACATGCAGGCAGCCCTCGACCAGTGGCGGGACGATGACCGTATTTGCCTGGTGGTGCTGGACGCCAATGGCGACCGGGCCTTCTGTGCCGGCGGCGATATTGTTGCCCTGTACCAAAGTATGACCGGGAGCGGCGACGCAACGGCCGCCCCGCGTTTCTTCGCCCGCGAGTATCAACTGATCCACCACCTCCACTGTTACCCCAAGCCCGTGGTGGGACTGGCCCAGCGGGTGGTGATGGGGGGCGGCATGGGACTGTTGTCCGCCTGCCGCTACCGGTTGGTCACCCCGGATCTGATGATGGCCATGCCGGAAATCACCATCGGCCTGTACCCCGACGTTGGCGCCAGCTGGTTTCTCAACCGCTTGCCAGCCGGCCTGGGGTTGTTTCTGGGGCTGACCGGCGCACGCCTGAACGCCAGCGACGCACTGCGGGTGGGGCTGGCCGATATGGCGGTGCACACGGACGGCAGAGCGCCACTGCTGACCCAACTGCAAAGCCAGAGCTGGACGGGGTCTGTCGCTGCCGACGACAACCGCCTGTACCGGCTACTGAACCAGCTGGACGCGCCCAGCCCCGAGCAACTCCCGGCCAGTCAGCTTGCTGACTATGAACAGACCATAGCCCAGCTCTGCCGCAAGGGTACCCTGCCCGAAGTGGTCGGGCGCCTGCTGTCCCATCCGGACGGTGACGACTGGTGGCGAAGTTGCATCCAGAATCTCCGTTGCGGCTGTCCGGTCACCGCCTGGCTGGTGTCGGAGCAACTGAAACGGGCGCAGCAGATGTCATTGAAGGATATCGTCGAGATGGAGCTGGCCATGGCGCAGGAATGCGTCCGCCGCCCGGATCTCAGGGAAGGAATACGGGCCCGCCTGATTGACCGTGACCAGAAACCGGTCTGGAGCTATCCGCGGGTTGAAGATGTCCCTGCCGAGGTGATCGCGGCCCACTTTGTGCCGGGCTGGGCCGACGACAATCCACCCATGACACTGGACTGATCGCCGGTTTCAGAATTCCGCTCCGGCCTGGAACAGCAGCATCTGCAGATCGTCATTGTGGCTGGCCCGGGCGAGATCCAGCGCGCTGGTTCCGTCCGGCGAGCGGTAGCTGACATCGGCCCCCGCCGCCAGCACCGACTCAGCGGTCAGCAGGTCACCGGCCGCCACCAGATGCATCAGAAGGGAACGGCCATCCTGGCTGACATTGACGTTGGCCCCCGCCGCCAGCAATACCTTGACCACCGACAGCTGACCGGCCCTGGCCGCCACCAACACCGGGGTGCGGCCATCGCGCGCTTCGGCATTCACCGCAGCGCCTGCCGAGAGCAGCATCTGCACCATACGGCGGTCACCCGCCCGAGCAGCAATCATCAGCGGTGTGACACCGTCACGGCCGGCAAGGTCGGCGGACGCGCCACGACTGAGCAGGTACCAGGCGATTTCGCGCTCACTCCGGGTAACGGCCAACGCCAGCGGCGTGCCCTGCTCCGTCACCGTGTTAAGGGCCGCGCCCTGCTCCACCAGCGCCTGTACCTGGGCCAGTTCTCCGCTGCCAACCGCCTGCATCAACGGTGTATCGGCCGCTGCAGCCGCGGCAGGCGTCAGGTTGGCGGGCGTGGGCTGACTGCTGCAACCGCTCTGGCTGGCGAGTCCGAGAGTCACAAGAGCAAGGGTGAGAAAACCGAGGGCAAATCCTTTGGCCGGCATGGTGTGGGTGTCTCTGTCAGTGCGTATCAGAACGCGTGCGATGTTGTTGACGCATTCTGGGCCGTTAGCAACGACAATTACATCGAGCGGTTCACAAGTTCCAGGGTTTCCCGGACCAAAGCCCGCAACAGCTGCTCACCATGACGACGCCCCTGACAATCGCCTGCCGCCTGCAGCTGCGCCCAACTCCAGCCCTGAACCACACCACGACACCACAGCGCTGCGGCCGGCTTGCCGGAAATCGCCACCGCAACACCCGCACAGGCACTGAAACGTCTCAGCACCGGCAACGTCAGTTCAAAACCGCGGCAGCCTTCGGCAAAAGCAAACAACTCAATACGATCCTGCTCCGATAGGTCTGGGCCCGGAGTCAGTTGCGCCATCACTGCCAACACCAGAGGCGGGGCCAGTTGCGGCCATACCGCCGGCACCAGCACCGGCCAGTGCTCGGAAAAACGGCGACCGATGCGCCACTGCAAGTCCACACCGGCAGCGCTCAGCCCCAGCAGGCGCTGCACGGTATATTCGCCACTGCTGGCCTCGCGCTGGAGTCCCAGGCGCACCAGGGGCAGGTGGCAGTTCTGCCAGAACGCCAACAGCTCCTCACTGGCACCGTAGCTGGTTCCGATGGCATCGAGACCGGCGGCGCGGGCATGGTCGCCCGCCGCCGCTACCAGCTTCTGGCCCAGCCCCCGGCGGCGGCAGTCATCCCTTACCGCCACCCGGACCACCCGCAACAGGCGCAGGCAGGCTGCCTCGGCAAAGCCACTGTGATTCGCCAGCGACTGGGGTAACAGATGGCCCCGCAGCCGTCGCTGCCCTGCTGCCACGGCCTGGGCCAGATCTATGGGCAAACCGCCTTCGACCGTGGCCCACAGCACCGCCACCAACTCGCCGTTACAGACGACCCTCCAACTCACCGCCGCCGGATCGTCCAGCCATTGCCGCAAGTCACCGGGCGTCGTGCGGTAATGCGCATCAATCAGTAATCCGAAGGCCGCCTTCAGCTCACTGTCGGAGGCCGAGGCGGGCCTCCAGGGTTCCAGCGTCAGCTCCCCTGTGGCGGCGCCGGCACTGGCCGAAGCGTTGAGCAGAAACAGCTCCGCCGTCAGCCGTTCAAGAGGATCACCCGGCCCCCAACGGATGGGCGCCGACAGGCTGATGGCCTGCCATTGGGGAGTATGTTGCTGCAACTCGGCGCGAAAGCGAATGGCGAAACCGCGACCGGCGCCTTCATAACCATGAACGGTGCTGGCAAAAACACACCGGGGCCAGCCCAGCAGCACTTCCCGCAACTGGCTGGCCGGTATCGCCGCTGCCTCATCCACCAGGACCAGCTCCGCCGACGGCCGCTGCTGCAGCAGTTCATCCAGCGCCCAGAAGCGCAGCGTACCGCCCTCCCTCAGCACCAATTCATTGCTGCCAGTGGCCGCCAGTGCGTCCTCACCCGCAGCTGCCCGGGCATGATGAAACAGCGTGGCCACCGCATCCGGCGACGGTGCGGTCACCACCACCTGTGAACGCCCCGCCTGTAACAACTGCACCGCGGCCATTCCCAGCGCCGCGGACTTTCCGCGTCCCCGGTCCGCGGTAACGACCAATGGACGACGGCGGCGACCCTGACCGGTTCGGACAATGGCCTCGACCAGCTGTTGTTGTTCTGCCGTCGCCGCCGGGGAAAATGGCGGTATGCGCGGCGTCAGCTCCGGCAAGGAGTACGATGGGTCCGTGTCGGCATTCACGCGAATGACATCGGCATCACGCGCGATGAGAGTGGCCAGGCGGCGGGCAAAGGCATGCTCAGGAGCATCGGCAAGACCGGTACGGCCATAGTCCGGATCGGCGAAGGCAGGCCACTGCGCCAGCGGTGGCATCAGCCAGAACCACAGACCACCGGCGTTCAGAGTGCCACCGAACGCGGCCAGACTGTCGGGAGGGTTACCAGACCAGCCGTCCCAGACCAGCACATCCGTGTCCCGACCCAGCCACTGACGTGCCTTGCTCGCGGACACCGCAACCAGATCGGCTGCCACCGGGTCTTGGTGCTGGCCGATCCACAGCCGCACCCCGCCGCTCAGCGCTGCCAGCACCGGGCGCAACCAGGCCAGGCATTGGGCACGTTCGCCTTCCACCAACACCATTCGACGCTGGCCCGCCTGCCGCAACTGGCGCTGGAAGTGGGCCCAGCGGGCGGCCTCAGCCGTGTGGTTCATCAGCAGCGCCCGGCGATCAGTTAAGGTCGATGGCGTAACGCTTCAGGTCTTCAAGATTACAGACATCCAGGGTGGCAAGATGGGTTGACCGTACCCGCACCCGCGGCGCGCAATCAGCATCCAGTGCTTCCAGCCAGCGGGACGCACACAGGCACCAGCTGTCACCCGCCTGCAACCCGGGAAAGCCAAAAGCCGGTACCGGCGTGCTGAGATCGTTCCCCCTCGACTTGGAAAAGGCCAGAAACTGATCCGTCATCACCGTGCATACCGTGTGCTGACCGAGATCATCCGGGCCGGTGTTGCAGCAGCCGTCACGGTAATACCCAGTCAGGGGCTCGTTACCACAGGGCTCCAGCGCCTCCCCCAAAACATTTACCGACTCGTCCATTACCACTGCCATTGTGTTTCTCCCACTTTCATCGTCTGGCTACGGGCCAGTGCCCACACCGGCTTTCGCGCCAGCATCTGTCTATGTCCTGCGCGGCTATTATGGTGGACGCCTGACACCGATGCCAGTTGCCGACTACAATAGCCGCCATGTCCGAGCACCTCCCCGATTTCCTCACCGACGAACAGCGCGCCATCATCACTGCACCCTATGAGCACGTGGTGATTACGGCGGTGGCTGGCAGTGGCAAGACCTTCACCCTGGCCTGGCGTATTCGTCATCTGCTTGAGCAGGGGCACGACCCCAACCGGCTGCTGGTGCTGATGTTCAATCGGAGTGCCCGGGTGGATTTCGAGCGCAAGTTGCGAGACGTTACCCAGGGCAGCGGCCTCGCGTTACCAGAGATCCGCACCTACCACGCCATGGGCCTGCGGCTTTACCGTCGCTTCATTCAGGAAGGCATACTGCCAGCCTTCTCCGAAAACATCCTCAGTGACCAGGAGATCAACTTCCAGGTGTGGCGACTGACCCGGGAGCTGGCTCCCGCGGAGCTGAGCGATGACATTCGCCGCAACAAGAAAGATTACGTGGAAACCGCGACCAGCTTCATTGATCTGGTCAAGACCACCCTGTCGCCGGTGGATGTGGTCTTCGAGGACCTCGGTTATACCGACAAGCACCGTTACCTGATTGAGCTGTTTCACAGCTTTGAACAATGGCGCAAAAGCCACAGCCGCATCAGCTATGCCGACATGCTGTATGAACCGGTGATGGCAATCCACCAGACCCCAACACTGCAGAAACTGGTGGCCAACAAGATGGACTTGATCCTGGTCGATGAATACCAGGACACCAATGAAATCCAGCACCTGCTGCTGCGTTATGTTGCCGGGGACAGGGCCCGGGTGACCGTAGTCGGGGATCCGGACCAGACCATCTATGAATTCCGCGGCGCCCGCCCCGAGTTTATCCTCACCCGTTTCAGCCAGGAGTTCGACAGTCCGCGGGAGCAGACCCTCAGCTACAGCTTCCGCTACGGTCATCGGGTCGCCCTGCTGGCCAACCATTTGATCCACCACAACCGCGGCCGCAAGGATGTGCTCTGCCACGCCCATCCCAGCACCCCCGCCACCGCTGTCGCCCTGCACGAACACGGCAACGACAGTGAGATGGTGCTGCGACTGCTCAGTGGACAATCGGCCGAATCACTGGCCCAGACCGCTATCCTGTTCCGGGTCTGGAGCCAGAGCGTGGCCATCGAGCTGCAATTGCTGGCCCGCCAGATTCCCTATCGCATCGACGCCGGCAAGGGCGCGCTGTTCAGCCGCGAGGTCGAGGCGGTGACGGCACTGCTGACGGTAACAGCCGGCCCGCTGCCGCAACTGGCGGATGCCGACCGCCTCGATCTTGCCCGCCAGCTGCTGCGCTTTCCTCACGTCGGCCTCAAGGAACCTGAACTCGATCAACTGGCGCAGATGCTCAGCCAGTTTGGCGCCGACTGGGGGCGTCGACTGCTCGACCTGGATTTTACCGCGCTGCCGCCCATGGCAGCCCGCAAGCTCAAGACGCTGGGCGATACCCTGGTAAAACTTGACCGTTTCCAGGGCCCCGCCGCGCAACTGGTGCGCCGCTACGCCGAGAGCACCGAGCTGTTTGACGGCATACGCAGCCTGGCCCTGACCCATGAAACCGCCGATGAACGCATCGATACGGTCCATGGCTTTATCCATTACCTGAGCAGCCTCGACGTTGATGCCAACCGCGCCCTGAATCACCTGCAGGCCCTGCGTCAGCAGGCCAGCCAGAGGGACCAACAGACCGGGGTATTGCTGTCGACAATCCACCGCACCAAGGGTCTGGAATGGGCGCAGGTGATCATTCCGGGGTTGCAGGAGAAGTACCTGCCCTACAGCCCCCGCCAGAGCGACGATCTCAAGGCACTGATGGAAAGCGAACGACGCCTGCTGTACGTGGCCATGACCCGCAGCCGCCAGCAGCTCCACCTGATCACGCGCCCTCAGGGGCAGACCGCCCACCTCGACGGTGACCTCGGCCCCAGCCGTTTTGTACCGGAGCTGTGTTTCAAGCTGTCTGAGCAATTCGGACACTGGCTGGATCAGCGTGACGAAGGCCGCCACGGCTCCGCCAGCGGGCAACTGACCCTGGACTACCCGCTGACCCCGATCAGCGAACGCTACGCCCGGGACTGCAAGGTTGAGCTCAGCAGTCATTCCGAGGCCACCAGCGGCGATAACGGCGGCCCGCTGTGGGCCCAGCCAAGACTACACCACGTCATTTTCGGCCCAGGTGATGTGATCAGTGAAGACGAAAGCGCGTTTGAGGTTCGTTTTGACAGCGGTGACCAGCTCAACTTCAGCAAAAAGAGTGCCCACCTCTATTTTTCCCTGCCCCTGCAAGGCTAACGGTGCGTCAGCAGCGCAAATCAGGCCAATGATGTCCGGTGACCAAAATCAGGTGAACCCTTTTTCCCGAAATACGTCCTTATCTGGACTAGGCAAGAAGGTCTCGATGGCATAAGTTTGCACCCGTACACTGTTTTTTGCCTTTTTAACGATAATAAGTGCGCCTTGCCCAAGGGCCAGGCGCCCTCAAATGACGACTAAAACTCTCGAACAGGAGGTTCGCAATGCCGAGCATGCGCCCACTCACCCTGGCGGTTGTTGCCGCAGCCATCAGTACCCCTTCCATTGCGGAAGACAAGGATTACATCTACATCAATCCGTTCATCGCGTATCAGTACTTTGACGACAAGCGCGATCTGAGCGAAACCGGAACCTTCGGTGCCGGTCTGGAATACCGTTTCACCCCGAGCTGGGCCGTAGAAGCCGTATTCTCCCGCGCCAACGCCGACCGTAAGTACAATCCGGGCGACAGCGACTTTGAAGAAATTCGTCTCGACGGCCTGTATTACTTCGGTGCACCTGAGGAAACCTGGAACCCGTACCTGGCCGTTGGCGCCGGTAACGCCGATTTCGGCGACAGCGCACTGCCGATTTACACCTCCGGCACCAACCACGACGAGACCCGCGTCAACATTGGTGGCGGTGTTCGCTACAACATCTCCGAGATGGTGTCCCTGCGTGGCGATATCCGTGAATTCCACGGCATCGACGAGAGCACCTTCGACACTCAGGTCTCCCTGGGTCTGAGCCTGGCGTTCGGCCTTGCATCCGGCAAGTCCGAGCCAGCCGTGGCGGCTGTGGTCGATTCCGACAATGACGGTGTTGAAGATGGCATGGATCAGTGCCAGAACACCCCGGCCGGTGCTGCCGTTGACGCCAAGGGTTGCGAACTCGATGACGACCGTGATGGCGTCGCCAACAGTGCTGACCAGTGCCCGGCAACTCCGGCGGGTGCCAGCGTTGACGGCCGCGGCTGTGAAACCGACAGTGACAACGACGGTGTGGTCGACAGCAAGGACGAGTGTCCTGACACTGCTGCCGGAGCCGACGTAGATGCCAAGGGCTGTGAAGGTATTGCCGAGACCGTCGAGACCTTCCAGATCGAGGTTCAGTTCCCGACCAACAGTGCTGCCATTGATGACAGCTACGACGCTCAGATCCAGCAGGTTGCCTCGTTCATGAACGAGAACCCGGGGACCATCGTGGAAATCGCCGGTCATACCGATAGCGCAGGTAACGACGACTACAACCAGGCTCTGTCCCAGCGTCGCGCCGAAGCCGTCGCACGTCGCCTGACCGAAAATCTGGGTGTTGAAGCCGACCGCGTCAGCGCCGTAGGTTACGGTGAGGCCGAGCCGGTTGCCGACAACGGAACCGCTGCGGGCCGTGCCCAGAACCGTCGGGTAGAAGCCCGCATTCAGGTTCGCCGCTAAGTCAGCCGCAGAACCCCGGCGGAGTCCGCTCCGCCGACCTTCGAAGCCGCGACCCTGGTCGCGGCTTTTTTGTAGGGGCAGTACCTGTTATGGCGGCGGGTACTAGGACCGGGCGCCACCGAACAGCGCCAGCCCCGCATTCTCGGCATAACCTTTCAGGGTGCTGTAGGTTTTGGCCGACTGCCACTGCACCACTTCGGCGAGACCGGCGAACTGGCCGGGAGATTTGAGTCGGCCGAGCACCGACATCAGGTTCTTCCAGTCCACCTCCCGCAGGTTATCCGCGCGATTCAGCAGGCGCTCAAACAACGCGCCGTGATCCAGAGCCAGCAGACTGGCGAACAGTTCCTGACTGCGTCGAGACAGTACCCGGGCAAAACGCATCAGGGTGGAAATCTGGCCGCTGCTGATGGCGGCGCGGATCAGCGGCCCCAAAACCACGCTGTCGGTAAACACCGACAAGGTGGCCAGCTCGTCCAGTTCCTGGTCCTGCAACCGTCCCATCAGCGTCAGAATCAGATCACCCCGCTTTTCCTGGATGGCCGTCTGCACAAACGTTTCAAGAATCGTGCCCCCCATCTTCATCCCTACCCGGGTCACGTAGGCCTGCAGGTCGCCGTTCATGGCGTCGATCAGGGGCAACGTATTCGCCATCAGGCCTTCGTCATAGGCCGCCCGTACCAGATGCCCCAGGGTCGCCTCATCCCGCAGCGCCTCAAGGTGCACCAGCATTGGCCGATGCCGGGCCTTGACGGTATCGATGGCACGCAGAATGGGCCCCCACAGGCCCTGTTGATCAGCCACCCGGATCAGTTCGTTGAGCACCTCGGGGTCCCGCACCACCATCAGGTTCGTGATACGGCCCTTGAGATCCCGCCCCACCTGATCAATCATCCACAGCATCAGTGGCCAGACCGTCCTGTCGGCGGCCCCCGCCAGAATAATTTCATTGAGCCGGGCGTTATCCACCAGGCGGATGACATTCCCCAGCTTGTCCGGCTGCTCCATGTAGATCACCGTCCGCAGTAGAGCAACATTGTCATCGACCCGGTCCAGGATTGCCCGAATCGCCTGAGGGTCCAGCGCATCCGTGAGCTGGCCGGCGTGGACATAGTGTTCCTGAGTAATCAGCAGGCTTGCGGCCTCAGCCACCTGATCGGGTTCAATATGCGCCACTAGTGACCTCAGCACCCGCGGATCAGCCTCAGCGGTGGCCGCCGCAATAAAATCTGCAGACAACCTGCGGGCAACCCGGCCAACATAATGCGGCTCAAAAAATGGCAACAACCGCGCGGACAGCAACGGCCCCATTCGTTGGGCCATGCTGGCCACCTGGCTCAGACGCATCAGTTTTGCCATCCGGGCAAGACGGCGGAAGCGGGCAGCGTATAGCCGGCCCTGGCCGTCCAGAGCGGCGTTACGTAGCGAGCGGATCCCCTCCACTGAGCAGGTCCCGGCCGCCCGTCGCAACGCCGGATCCATGGTCCCGATAACAGCCTCCAGCTTGTCGATTTCAACCGCTCGTTGCAGATTACTGATCATCAGTCGACCCCGTACCGGAACCGGTTGTTGCAGAGCCGCTCAGCGCCATTGCCCAACGGGCATAAAGTGGCATACCCTTTTTGGCCTTACTCCATTCTTCGGCTATCCGGCTCTCATGGTCGCTCAGTACCTGCCGAATCTGCGCCTGAACCTGACGGCTGAAGTCATCATCGGGCGACGGAGAAACACCAGAGGAGTCAAAATAGGTCATAGCCCACCTTTTTTTATCGGGTTTATTGTGAGTCTAGTTACCTTAGTTTATTTTAGCTCTGTGACGCATGTCACAATCATGCCAACAAAACAACAATCCGTGTCAGGCTAGGCGTTATGACGAATGGAAAGTCCAAAGACACCCTCCCTGCTACCCTGGGAGACGGACACAAGGGATTAAACCGTTTTCTGGCAGGCCGGGTGGTATCAACCGGATTCCAGATCGCCACCCAGCTCTACGATGAAGTCGAACAACGGGCTCTGCAGAGCATCAAGCGCAAGCTCGATCAGGTCGATTCCCAGGCGCAGGAGCACGATGGCAGCACGCTGCCACAATTGCTGCGCCCGAACGCTCACGGCCTGTTGTCGGAGCTTTACCAGCGCTCCCTGAACCAGACTCCCGATTCGGCCTGGGACGACCTGCTGACCCTGCTGACCCAGCAACTGGTACCCGACGAACTGCGGGTACTGGCAGCGCTCGCCGACGGTGACAAACACCCCGCCTGCCATCTGGATGCCGTAAACCGGCTCGGTACCAAATCATTCAGGGTGAGAAGTTATCTCAGCCGGACGCCGCAAGAGTCAGGCATAATGCTGCCTGAGATGGCCCCGGTTTACCTGAAACACCTGCTGAACCTTGGGTTGCTGGAAGCCGGTCCCGAAGTTTCAGGCCACACTCCCCGCTATGACACCATTGAGAATGGGCTCGATGTTCGTGCCGCCATCGCTGACCTCAATGGCAATGGCAGCAACCTGAAGCCCCGTTTTCAACGTTTCAGCGTGCGCCTTTCCGGTTTGGGACAACGATTCTGGGAAGCGTCCCTGGTCGCCAGGCATTCCGGTTAATCACCCGTCTCAGAACACAATCGCCGTCCGGACAATACGAGCATGATGGAAGCACTACTCACGGAGTTTATCGACAATCTTTGGCTGTACTTGTCCATGCCAGTGATCAGCGGCATTGTTGGCTACGGCACCAACGTGCTCGCCATCAAAATGATGTTCGAACCGCTGGAATTTATCGGTAAGCCTCCATTTCTGGGCTGGCAGGGCATCGTTCCGCGGCGGGCGGCAAAAATGGCCGCCATTTCGGTGGAAACCATCACGACACACCTCATTTCCCAGCAGGAGATCTTTGCCAGGCTGGACGCTGAACGGGTCGCCGACGAGCTGGAGCCCGTACTCAACGACATGGTCGAGAACATTGTCGATCAGGTGATGACCGAGTACGAACCCGGGTTCTGGGAAGCTCTGCCGCAGTTCGTCAAACGCCAGATCTACCAGCGAGTCAAGCGCGACGCCCCCAGGCTGATCAATGAGATCATGCAGCAGCTCAAGCTCAATATTTCCCAGATGTATGATCTTGAAGACATGGTGGTCACCAAGCTGTGTGAGGACAAGGCCCTGCTCAACCGCATATTCAGTGAGGTGGGCGCTCAGGAGTTCACTTTCATTGGCCGCTCCGGCCTGTACTTCGGCTTCCTGTTCGGGTTGGTCCAGATGCTGGTCTGGTTGTTCTTCCAGCAGGGCTGGCTGCTACCCGCCTTTGGCCTGTTGGTAGGGTACGCCACCAATGCCATCGCCCTGAAAATGATCTTCAGCCCGAAAGAGCCTGTCAAAGTCGGCCCTGTGACCTTCCAGGGGCTGTTCATGAAACGCCAGAAAGAAGTGTCCCGGGACTACGGCCGACTGGTGTCGTCTTATGTACTCACACCCGCCAATATCGTCGAGGGCATTCTCAAAGGGCCCTATTCCGATAAGGTGTTTGACATGATCGGGCGCCATGTTCAGCGTGCCGTTGATGAACAGACCAATCTCGCCAAGCCGTTTGTTACCTTTGCCGTCGGCACCCAGACCTACCGTGAGATGAAAGCGCGGGCGGCAGAGCAACTGATTGCCAGCCTGCCCACGACCCTCAAGCACATTGAAGACTACGCCGATGAGGCACTGGACCTGGAAAATACCCTGTCGACGAGGCTTGAAAGTCTCAAGCCGCAACAGTTTGAAGGCATGCTAAGGCCTGCGTTCGAGCAGGACGAGTGGATTCTGATAACCGTAGGCGCAGCACTGGGGCTGGCCGTGGGCTTCTTCCAGCTGGTCGTCATGTTTGGCGGCTGAAGCTACCAGGCCGCACAGGAGGACTCCCGATGAGATACCAGCTACTACTGTGGCTGTTGCTCCTGGCCAGTGTTACCCAGGCCGAGGTCTACCGCTGCGAAGGGCCCAACGGCACGACCTTCACTGACCGACCCTGCAGCGGTGAGGGCAGCCGGATCGAGGTACAGGACAATCGCATCGGCGGGCAATTTGACCAGAACCTGCCGCCGGAACAACCCTCCCCCATGCCAGACTCCGGAGCCGAAGCCACCCCTGTCCCGGAATCTCCCTGTCGCTTCATCAACTCCACAGACCTGCGCACCTATCTGATTCGCGGCCAGGTCGTGGTCGGCATGACCCGGGAGCAGGTTCGCGAGGCCTTTGGGCCACCGCCGGAAACCTACCCGGTCCCTCAGGAAACCTGGATCTATCAGACTGATTACTACGGCAAGCTGTATGAACTCACCTATGTGTACTTCCGGGAAGGGTGTGTGGAATCCGTGGTATACCGAAAACCCTAGGCATGCGTGAAGCCGCACGGGGTTAGCGGTGGGCGTCCAGCAACAGGTTGCGCGGGGTTAGCCGGCGGTCGCAGAACGTCCCCAGGCGGACCTGATAACCCTGCTCCTGCAGGAACAGGGCGTAGTCCAGCACCAGCCAGCACTCCAGCGGCCGCCGGAACAGGTGACGCACCAGCTCATGGCGTCGCAACTGACGCTGCCGGGCCTCTCCGGCCGCCAGCCAGTGCGCAGGGTCCCATTGCGGCGGTATCGTCAGCCCCTTGGTGCGCGCGGCCCAGTCGCAAAAATCGGCAAAACCCCGGTGGTTCAGCGCTGTCGGGTGAGACGGCACCGGCAGGTAGTCATCGCACCCCCGCAAGTGTCGTTGCAAGCCATCGAAGCCCAATCGCCAGATCTCGGTCTGACGCCGCAATCCCCGTACCCGGGCCGGCGCTGTGACGGTTTCCTGGACCACCAGCCGCAGGCTGCTGAAACTGACCTGGCAGGCGTCCGGCGCCGTCGTTACCTGCCGGGACAGCGGGCGGTAGTCACCGGCGTGGCCAAGGTGATAGCAGCACGGAGAAATACTCAGTCGCACCGCTCCCTGAGCCGCGCCCTGGCGCAGCAATTGACGATGCAGCTCACCACAGGCATGAAGCGCGACTCCGTGGATCCCCCCGGGCAATACCAGACTGCCCGCCATGACATCCTGGCACTGCAACTGCACGCCGCGGCCGGCCTTTACCGCCAGGCGGTTGCCATCGACAACCAGCGCCTCATCCCACTCAAATCCGGCCACCGGTTGCGGCGCGTGAACGCTCAGCGTTCGTGCCAGATGCCCCTTGCCGCAACACCAGTCCAGCACCGGGGCCTCCAGTGGCAACACCGCAGAGGCAAAAGCGCCCGCCTGCAGGCGTTTGCGGCCGGGCACATCCCGGGCCTGACCTTCCGGAAGGCTGGCGTCACCGTCCGCAAGCTGCGGCCAGGCCAGCAACCCCTCCCGTTCTGCCATCGCCGGCCACAATGGCACCAACGCCCGGCCCAGGGCTTCCATATCAGCACCGTACGACTGGCAGAGGTCATCCGACAGACCAGCCAGCCACTCGGCCAGCTCTGGATAGTGCTCAAGCCAGTCCGGCCGGGGTGTGGTAAACGGAACCGGCTGCCAGAAACTGCGATGTGCCTGCAGCCACTGGTTCAACCGTTGCCAGCGCTGGCGCAGCTCAGCGGGTGCAATAAAGCCTGAGGTCATGATTCAGATCCGAAAACGGTCCGCGCGGAAGGCGTCCAGCGCGATGGCCGAAGGCTCTCCGTCCACCAGTTGGGCCAGCAACTCGGCACTGCCTGCGGACAGGGTCCAGCCGAAGGTTCCGTGCCCGGTGTTGAGATAGAGGTTGTCTCTCGGCCCGCGGCCGAGGATGGCGGGACCATCCGGCGTCATCGGCCGGAAACCGGTCCAGCTGGATGCCTGATCAAGGTCGGCACACCCAGGAAACCGGGACGCGACCGATTTACGAATGGTCGCCAGCCGCGCTTGCGGAGTGTCACGGCGGAAGTCACTGAGCTCAACAAAGCCGGTGGCCCGCAGGCGCGAGCCCAAGCGGGTCGAGACCACCTTGAAGTTGTCGTCATGAACGGTGGACAGGGGTGCTTTCGCCGTCTCCAGCAACGGCGCAGTCAGCGAGTAGCCCTTAACCGGATAGATCGGCAGTTGCAGGCCCAGGTCGGCCACCAGCATGGGGGACCAGCAGCCTGCAGACACCACAACCGCATCGGCAGCCAGGTCCTCCGCTGCACCATCGGGCTGGCACAGCCGAACCCCGAGGACACGCCGGTCATCGCACAGCAGTCGCTCGACCTGATGGCCATACAGAAAGGCTACGCCCTGGTCACTGCAGGCCGCCGCCAGGCTCCGGGAAAACAGGTGACAATCGCCGGTGCCGTCGGTTTCATAGTGGATGCCACCATGCAACGGGCCGTCGCCGGTCATTCCCGGTTCCAACTCACGCACTTCAATGGGCCCCAACAATCGGTGGGCGATGCCGAACTCCTCAAGCAAAGCAGCAGTTTTCCGGTATTCGGCCATCATTGCCGGCGTACTGGCCAGCTGCAGCACCCCCCGACTATCACCATCGAAATCCAGGGCCAACTGCTGTTCCAGTTCCGCAAAACACTGGCGGCTATAGACCCCCATCTGCAACATCGCCCGCTTGTTGAGACCATAGACGCCGGGGGCAAAGGCAAACCGCAGTGACGCCAGCAGGAAACGGACCGTGGCCGGGGATGGCGGCAGGTGCATTTTCAGCGGGCCATCGGTGCTGACCAGCCAGGGCAACGCCTGTCGTACCATGGCGGCTGAGGCCCAGGGATAGACCACACCGTACGAACGCTGTCCGGCGTTACCGAAACTGGTTTCAAGGCCGGCCCCTTCCAACCGTTCCACCACCGTCACCTGATGGCCACGGCGGGCCAGGGCGTAGGCAGATGTAACGCCGACCACGCCGGCACCGATCACAACGATGTGCATTCGCGCTCTCCTTGGCTTTTACTCACTTGTAGTCAGTAACTCACGATAATGGGCGATCACATCAGGATCATGCTCGGGGTAGTCCGGTGCCAGCGCCTGCAGGCGCTCGGCAACAATGGCAGCAACAATGGCCCGGGCTTCACCCTTGTTGTTGCCCGGCACAATATGCCAGGGCGCCTCGTCGGTGTGGGTGGCGGCCAGGGCTTCGCTGGCAACACGGTGGTATTCCCGGCGCCGGCGCCAGGCCTCGACGTCAGAGGTAGCAAACTTCCAGCGTTTACGGACTTTGTCCAGTCGCGTCAGCAGGCGTTTACGATGCTCATCCTCAGACAACCGCAGCCAGATCTTGATGATGGTGGTGCTTTCCCTGACCAGGTGCCGTTCAAAACTCCGGATCGCATCATAGCGGGCCGGCCAGTCATAGTGTTCCGGCGCCCGCACCGGCCACAAGCGTTCAGCCATCACCGCCTCATGATAACTGCGATTGAACGCCACCATCTGGCCAAGTTCCGGCAGGTACGGCACGGTGCGCCAGAGAAAGTCGTGACGGGCTTCAGTGTCATTGGGCCGGCTGAACGACCAGGCATGAAATCCGGCCGGATCAGCGTAGGTGGCGAGGGTCCGGATCAGGCTATCCTTGCCGCTGGCGTCGGTGCCGTGGACGATCACCAGCAGCGCCCGTTCGCCGTTGGCCCACAGTCGACGCTGGTACTCGCCAATCAACGCCAGGCTGTCGTCCAGAGGTGGCACACCATCCGTCTCACCGGGCCCGGTGGCATAGTCTTCGAGGTCCGGTCGGGCCGGGTCGAAATTCCAGCGGCGGCCGCAGGGGACTTCCGTCATCACATACTCCTGTTACCACACCACCGTCACCCGGGCTGGGGACAGACCGGATGGAGATGGTAAACTGCGGGTTCCTTTCAGATTAGCAGCACCCGAGCCGTTCATGAGCAAGAAAAAACGCGACATTCCGGTCTTTGAGCACCCACTCATCGAAACCCACTGCCACCTGGACTACCTCAAGGACCAGCCTCTGGAGGATATCCTAACAGAGACCCAGCGGGTCAATATCGAGCGGGTGATTACCATTGCGGTGTCGCCAGACAATCTGGCCCGGGTACGTGAGCTGACCCAGGCTGCCCCCTGGATTTTCGGCACCCAGGGCATCCATCCCCACGATGCTGAACAATACACCGATGATGTCGAAGCGGAAATCCGCCAGCACAGTCGCGATGACAAGATCGTCGCAGTCGGCGAAATCGGTCTGGACTACTACTACGACAATGCCGACCGGGCCGTCCAGCGGGAAGTGTTCCGGCGCCAGCTGCAGCTGGCCTGCGAGGCCGATCTGCCGGTCGTGATTCACAGCCGGGATGCCGACGACGACACAATCGACATCCTGCGGGAGTTTGAATCGTCGCTGACCCGCCGCGGCGTCATCCACAGTTTCACCTCCGGCCCCGGACTGGCCCGCTACGCCCTCGATCAGGGCTGGTGTCTGGGCTTTAACGGTATCGCCACCTTCAACAAAGCGGACAATGTCCGCGATATTATCCGCATGACCCCGATCGGGCAGATTCTACTGGAAACCGACGCCCCGTTCCTGACACCCGTACCTTACCGGGGCCGGGAGAACGCGCCGTTCTATATCCCCTTCGTGGCGGAAAAAGTCGCGGAAGTGAAGGGGCTGGATGTCACCGAGGTGGTACAGCAGACGTACCGGAACAGTCGCCGTACATTCCATCGCCTGGGCTGACAGATCAACATTGATTGCAGGACCGGGGCCGGTATAGTGAAGGGATATCCGGCCTCACCTGAGCGCTGCTGTCGCCATGATCAAACGTATCCCAGTTACTGCCCTCAGGGTCGGCATGTACATTACCGACCTCAACAATGACTGGATTCCTCACAATACCCGCAATCGTCGCGGCTTCCTCCGCAACGACGCCACCATCGCGAAGATTCAGCAGATGGGGGTGGCCTATGTTTACATCGACACCGAACGAGGCCTGGACAGCCAGGACGCCGAACCGGTTTCCGACGTCGACCGTCGCAACCAGAGCCAGCTGGAACAAGCCGCTGCCCTGAAACCTACGCAACCTCGACAGTTGTCTTTGGCGGAAGAGATTGTCGTCGCCCAGCAGATCCATGGCGAAGCCCAGGGGCTGGTCAGCAGCGCCATGCAGGATGTAAAACTCGGCCGTGCCATTGACCTGTCATCCATCAACGTGCTCGCTGAGAGCCTGCAACAGTCGGTACTCCGCAACGCCAATGCACTCAGCTGCCTGGGCCGTATTCGCGAAAAAGACAATTACCTGATGGAGCACTCAGTCAATCTGAGTGTGCTGATGTCGCTGTTCGGCAAAGCCATGGGTTTTCCCCATGAGGTGCTGCACCAGACCATCGTTGGCGCCCTGCTCCACGACATCGGCAAGATACTGACGCCCGCAGCGGTCCTCAACAAACCGGGCAAACTCAGCGCGGCCGAATTCGAGATCATGAAGCAACATGCCCGCCATTCCCGGGACATCCTGATGGCCACCGACGGCATTGGTGAACTGACGGTGATGACCGCCGCCCAGCACCACGAACGGATGGACGGTTCTGGCTACCCCTTTGGGTTGGCAGGCGAGGAGATTTCGGTCTACGGGCGCATGGTTGCCATTGCCGATGTCTACGACGCCATTACTGCTGACCGGGTCTACCACAAGGGCTTAACACCAACCCAGGGGCTGAAGAAGCTGCTGGAGTGGAGCGGCGATCACCTGGACGCATCGCTGGTTCACCGCTTTATCCGCTGCCTCGGTATTTACCCGGTCGGATCCCTGGTGTTATTGGAGAGTGGCCGGCTGGGGGTGGTGATTGAGACCAACGACAGTGACCAGCGCCTGCCGGTGGTCAGGGTGATGTATCACACCCGGTTCAATGCTGCGATTCCCCTGGAGATCATCGACCTCGCCCGCCCGGGCAACCAGGACCGGATCGTGCAGGCGGTCGACCCGGAAACCTACCGCATCGACATACGTAAGTTCCTGACCTAGCCCAGCGACAGCAGTACGCCCATCAGGATCGGGGAAACGAACGACAGGATGAATCCGGAGGCAATCGCCACTGGCACACAGTCGAGGCCGCCGCTACTGCGGATAATCGGCAGGGTGAAATCCATCGCCGTGGCACCGCCGTAACCGATGGCCATGGCCGGGCGACGGGGAATCAGCAAGGGAATGATGGCCAGGGCAATAATTTCCCGCAGCACGTCATTGAGAAACGCCACCCCACCCCAGGCAGGCCCCAGCGCGTCCCCCACGACAATACCGGACAGCGAATACCAGCCAAAACCGGACGTCAGCGCCAAAGCATCATGCCAGGGCAGCGCCAGCATCGGCATCGCGACAAGCCCGGCCACCATTGAACTGAGCATCAGACTGAGCGCCACCCCCAAGCCCTGTCGGTTCATCAGCAAACGGCGCAGTGACAGCCCGGCATTGCGCAATTGCAGGCCAATCAGCAACAGCAGGAACATCAGGGCCCAAGTGGCCAGGTCCTCAACCCAAGTCACCACTGGCAGCAGGAAGTGCCCCAGAATAACGCCGACCAGCACCGCCGCCAGCGGTTTCAAGGCCGCCAGGAACAGCCTGCGGTAGTTGGTGACGCCGGTCTCGCCGCTATCGCGACTGGCCATCGGCTGCCAGTGGTGCCACAACCAGAGACCCAGCATATTGGCCAGTAACAGCGTCAGCACCAGCGTGGCGACCTGAGCCGCCATCTGGCCCAACTGGTCCACCAGCCCTTCCATCTGCCCCAATCCCAGACCCAGCAGGGCCAGAATGAGATACACCAGGCTCTCAACCGCGTGATGAATCACCGTCATCAGCCAGCGCCGCTCAAGCGCAATGGCGAAACCAAGAAACAGCGGCGCCAGAATAAGCAGGGCGTCCGTCAACATGGAAAGTCCTGAATAGCGGAAAAATTAGCAGGTAACTGCAGTCGGTCAGGCGTTCGTCTGCGGCGAACCATCGCGGTCCTGCACCAGCACCCAGGGCGCAATCACCACCGCCCATAGCTCGGCGTTCTGATCGTACCAGGCCTGAGCCATCGCCGGCGGGACATCACCCACCCGACCGGTGGACATCCATTCATCGAACTGGGGCTTGTTATCAGCCACCAGCTCGGCGGCTACATCCAGCAGATCCAGTCCGGCGGCCACACGGACAACATGGCCACGGGCATAGTAGGTTTGCAGGTCATGCCAGGCAATCTGCGAGGTCTCGAGATTCAGCTTGGCCTTGAGTTCTTCCCGTGAAAGTTTCGATGACATGGTTCGTCTCAATGCTCTGTCAGTTCCGGGTGCGAGAGTGTTGGCCAAATTCAGCGCTTTGGCAAGAGCCCCCGTCAAATTTGACTGCGGTTCCAGATCTCCCGCACCTGATCCGAGAGTGTCATTGGATCAAATGGCTTGGCGATGACATCGGCGGCCCCAAGGTCCTTGTACGCCTCGACTTCAGATGACTGGACCTTCGCCGTCATGAAGACCACCGGGACTTCAGCTATGCCAGGCAGCTGCCGCAATGCCTGCAGGGTTTCCGGGCCATCCAGGTGGGGCATCATGACATCGAGCAGAATCAGTTCGGGGCTGAAACTGACCGCCCGCTTCAGCGCTTCTTCTCCGGACTCACACACCGCCACCTCGAATCCCCCCAGGGACACCAGGGCCAGTTCAGTCACCGCACGAATGTCCGGCTCGTCTTCCACATAGAGAATACGTTTAAGTTCCATGGCCAAACTATCGCTCTCCAGTATCGGGTCAGGGCGCTGACACTTCCGGTAAATCGATATAGAACGTTGCCCCACCGCCATCCGTGTTGCAATACCCTATGCGCCCATTCATTTTGTCCGCCAGCTTTTTACTGATCGCCAACCCAAGCCCGGTGCCGCCGACCCTTCGGGAATCCGAACCGTCGGCCTGAGCAAAGGCACCGAACAGACGATGCTGAAAGTTCTCCGGCACCCCCACGCCATGATCAATCACGGCAACACGGGCATAGCCGTCCTCCCTGGTAACCCTGACCTGCACCACGCCACCCTCGTGGGAGAATTTGATGGCGTTGGACAACAGATTGGCCACCACCTGGGTCAACCGCTTAGGGTCCGCCATCGCCCGAATATCCGGAGCGTCGCCGGCCAGTTCACAGCGTACCGAAAACCGTTCAGCGTAACTGTGATTGTCCTCAATCACCCGCGATAGCAATGGCACCAGGGCGCAGGTTTCAAACCTGAAGCTCATCTTCCCGGCCACCAGTTTTTCCATGTCCAGGATGTCATCAATCAGTTCCTGCAGCCGCTCGCTATTTCGCAGGGCCAGCCCAATCATGGTTTCGGCCTGAACCGGCAACGCCCCGGCCACCCCTTTGCTGACCATCGCCAAGGCCGCACTGATGGCGGTCAGCGGTGTTCTCAGCTCGTGGCTGACAGTGGATACAAACTCCCGCTGCATCACCGCCAGGCGTTTCCGTTCGCTGATATCCTCAATGATGGACCAGATCAGGCGACGGCCGCTCGCATCCTCCACCAGCATGCCATAAATGATCACCGGGTAATGGGACCCATCCTTGCGAATGAGCTCCTTCTCATAGGGCCCGAACTGCCCCTTGCTGATCAGGATCTCCCGCTGGATGGCATCTTCAGCCCCATACTCCCCCGGGGTGATATCCCGGTACTCCAGCGCCAATAGCTCCGCACGACTGTAACCGGAAGACACCAGGTAGGCGTCATTGACCTCCAGGAACCGTCCGGAATCCAGCTCATTCAACGCAATCCCCACCGGCGACAGTTCAAACAGTCCCCGTAAACGGGCCTCACTGCGTTTGAGGCTCAGCTCCGAGGCCCGCTGCTGCCGCTGCACCCGGGAAGCTTCCATCAGCTGACCCACGGTCCTCAGTAGTGGCGCCAGGTCCTCCATCATGGATTTTTCATAGCCCTCTGCCCGGTTGGCCAGTCCCATCATGCCGACAAACTGATTGCCATGATAAATCGGCAGCCCCAGAAAGTTCTGAATTGTCGGGTGCCCCTCCGGCGTCCCCGAGCTGCGCGTGTCGTCGGCCAGGCGATTGCTCAGTACCGGCTGACCGGTAGCGATGACTGAACCGAACAGATTATCGAGATTACGGAATTCCAGCCCCTCGGCGATGTTGTCCTCATAGAACCGGCGGGAGGCCTCATTCCAGGCAAGGTTGGTAATGGTATTGGTCTTCAGATATGGGGAACCGTCGCCATCGTGCAGAATTTCGCCGATAAATCCATACTCACTGCCGGTAAAATGCAGGATTTCCTCTAGCAATTCGGCAAAGGCCTGGGGATGCTCCGGGCGATTGATGAAAGAAGCCTGTGCCTGTGCCACCGCCTGCTCCACCTGGCGATATCGCATGAGCTCCGTATCCACCTCCCAACGCTCAAGCAGGAACGAAACCCAACGCTCAAGCAGGAACGAAACCCAACGCGCCAGCAGCTGAACAAACTCGTAATCAAAATCAGAAAAACCCGTCGGCGTCCTCGCGTCCGGAGAGGAAAAGTTCAATGTGCCATAGCAGCGGCCGGCGACTTGCAGTGAGATTCCGATGTAGCTTTCAAGACCGAACTGTCGATAACACGGATGGGAGGCATAGCGGGAACCCGCCATATGATCAATTGCCAGTACCTTGTTCTCCTGCAGGGTTAACGCACAGTAAGTGTCCTTAAGGCTGAACGTCTGGCCATCGGCAAGAGCCCCGGGGGGCGAGACCTGCACAACCACCCGGTAGTCATCATCCCTAATATGGCTGACAATGCCGAAAGGCAGCCTCAGATACTCACAACCCAGCTGTAATCCTGCCCGCAGATGTTCCCTGGGATCCCCCCGACTGTCATTACGCAGCAGGGAGAGCTGTTCCAAAGCCCGGTAATAGCGTTTGCGCTGCCTGTGGCGTATTTCTTCCTCTACACAATCTGCCAGGTCCCTCAGCTGACGCAGCTGAGTGGCCGAAAACTCCCTTGGCTTGTCATCAATGATGCACAGGGTCCCCAGTGCAAAGCCATCGGGAGACACCAGGGGCGCACCCGCATAGCAACCGATCCACGGACTACCGGTTACCAGGGGGTTATCCCTGAAACGTTCGTCCTCCCGGGTATTCGGCACCACGAAAATCTGATCCTGAAGGATGCTGTGGCCACAGAAGGAAATGTCGCGAGAGGTTTCCCGGACCTCCAGGCCCTGACAGGATTTAAACCACTGCCGCTTCTCATCCACCAGCGACACCAGCGCAATCTTGACCCCGAAGATCCCCTGGGCAAGCCGTGTCAGACGATCAAAACACTCGTCTGCGGGGGTGTCCAGCAGGCCCGTGGCACGCAACGAGTGCAAACGGGCAGTTTCGTTCGCAGGCAGCTCAGGTGTTTTCAAGAAACCCCACTCCCCTTATTCAGCACGGTGCACGTTACCCGTATAGTGACCGGGATCCAGGCCGGCAAAGCTGAGCAGCCGCTGGCACTCGCTGGACTCCGCGTCCCCCCGGGCAACCAGCGCTGCCGCCCGCATGACGATCCGGTCCTGATGGGTTTCGCCACGGGGCAGCGAGTGGATCGCCCCGATCAGCTCCCGCAGGTCGAGCGGAAGACGCCACTGTACCTTTAGACGGTTACCGCAAGGCTGGGCCCAGTTCTTCAGGGCCTTGTCGATCATCCCCTCGTCCAGGCTGTCTCCCCTGTGCAGATACTGTTGCAGCACACTCAACACCACCAGCTCGCCAACAAGACTGAGCAAACCGGCCGTGTAGGCCTGGTTTCCGCTATCCAGTTGCAGATCACGAAACATGACCCGAGCCTGAGTTCCAACCGACTCGCTCTGGCTCTGAAAGCCTTCCGCCCTTTCTCTGAGTCGGCTATCGGTCAGGCTGTGGGTGGTATCGAGAGCCAGCCCCAGCGCCAGGTTCAGTGACATCTGGGTACCCACGACCTTGATGGCGTCCTCCAGTGTCCGGACTGGCTCACCGGTCATTTTGAATCGGCTGCGGTTAGCCACTTCCAGCAAGCGGGTGGTCACCCCGGTTTCCTCTCGCCACCGCTCCGCGAGCTGGGAGACATCCAGCTCCTGGGGACGCTGCATCAACTCGAGGATATCGGCGATTTCCAGCGTCGTGGGCAACTGGAATGGCCCCTCACAGACATCCGCCAGCATCTGTTCCAGATCACCGCTACTCGTTTCAGGGTCGGTTTCCGGGGGAAAAATCGTCTTGAGACGGTCACGGACCATTTCCACCCGAAACGGCTTGGAAATGAACCCACTGATCCGGTAGTGCGCAGCGGCAAGCACCGAATCACGGTCACTGCGGCCAGAAATCATCAGAATCGGTACGTCCTGGTCCTGCTTACGGATCTTTCGGACAACATCGAGCCCGGAGCCATCCGGCAGGTTCCAGTCACAGATCAGTAACTGGTATTTCCCCGGTTCCCAGGCGGCCAGGGCCTGTTCCTCAGAAGTCACGATATCGGCGTTCATCCGCGTATAAAGCCCCGCCAGAATGGTTTCCAGCAACTCGGCCATCAGCACATCGTCTTCGAGGATCATGGCTTTCATCCGGAGGCTACCCCTTCCCCAGCACCCGTCTGCCGCATGGAGGAATACAGCGTCACGCCATTGCGGCCGTGATTCTTGCGATGGTACATGGCTTCATCCGCCGCATTCAGGGCCGCTTCGGCACTGCCAAACTCTCCGAGAATCGCAATACCCGCGCTCAAAGTGACCTCAAATTCGGTGTTCTGGCTGGAGAACACCAGGCCGGAGAACTGATCGCACACATCCTGCAGGATCCGTTCCGCCTGCACCTCGTCACAATCCGGCAGAATGACTACAAACTCCTCACCACCATAGCGCCCGATGATATCGCTCTTGCGCAATCGGTGACGCAACAGGTTCGCCAGCGATCGAATCACCGTGTCGCCGGTAGCATGGCCATAGGTGTCGTTGACCGACTTGAAGTGATCCAGGTCCAGCATCGCCACAGCGGCAACCTGACTGTAGCGCTGGCAGCGGGAATATTCTTTGGCCAGTTCCTGTTTGATCAGCGAATGTTTCATCAGCCCCGTGAGGCTGTCCCGGGACGCCAGCTTTGCCAGCTGACGGGCCCGCACACAGCGGGCCTTGACCACCGACACAAGGCGCTCGTCAGAAATCGGCTTTTCAATGAAGTCATCACCGCCCTGGGCAACGGCGGAGATCTGGGTATCGCGATTCTGCTCTGAGGACAGGTAAACAATCGGCAACCCCAGCCACTCCGGCTGGAACCGCACCATCCGGGCCAGGCTGACCCCGGAATAGGGCGCCATATTGATGTCCATCAACAGGATGTCCGGGCGAAATTCGGCCAACTGAGTCATGACCTCAGCAGGACGGGTAATCGTCGAGACGCTCAGCCCCCCCTGATCCAATACCAGCCGGTAATGCTCCGCGAGTTCCTCATCGTCTTCCACCACCATGACCCGGCCGCCGGCGCTCTCTTCCCACTCCTGACTGAGCTGTTCGATGCGATCAGCCAGCGCGGGCACATCCACGGGCAGCGGAAAGAAACCGCCTGCGCCGGTCACTGCCGCGCAGTAGCGGACGTCAAAGGAATCGTCACGGGACAGATAAATCACCAGCTCCCTGTGCAGCTGGCGCTGGTGATCAAAGACCGGTTGCAGTTCATCCTGCAGTTCAATGTTGGCAATGATCGTCGTGATACCGCCGCTCGGGTTACTGGCCAGGAACGCCGGGACACTGTCAAAGGCCACCACCTCATAGCCATAACGGCTCAGGCTGTCGGCCAGTTCCCGGCTCAGGGCCGGATCCGGTTCCAGCAGGTCGACTCGCAGCAGGGCTTCCGGGACGGTTGCCGTCACCGAGTTCTGCAGCACAGGAATAGCACTGTCACCCGCGTCGGCCGCCAGTAGCGACTTCAGGCTATCGAGCCGGGTAAAGAAGTTGACATCCAACACCTGCGCCAGCATTGCCTGCTGGTCAGCGCGCTCGCTATCGACCACCGGCTGGAGACACAACTCCAGTGCTCTGGCGGTCTCTCCAAAAGCGGTAAAGCCGAAGGTACCTGCTGAGCCTGCCAGCCGGTGCAGCCAGTCATGCCCGTCCCGGACGATGGCCAGGCCGGGCTCATCCGGACCCGCAGTTCGCAATCGTCCAATATTGAGGTCCAGCTCAGCAATCACACGGGCAACGAATTGGGATTTAAGCGTCTCCAGTTTTGCAACAACATCCTGGTAACCGCCGTTTGACATTCAATTCTCCCCTGGTCTTCCTATAAGTGCACCAGATACCGGCGATACAACTGACCGCCCAGGCTCCTGGCCGAGATGGATTCCTGTGTTCAAGCCAAACTATAGCCTTCATTTTAACCGGAGACGACTGTCACATTCATACCTGCGCGTCAGATGCGAATTTTGCCTCACAACCGGTGGAGCCGGAGATCACCTTTTGCGATGATGAGCGCAGTGCGCCGATCTCCGGATCACCGCCGTTGTCTTCCCATCCACTGACAGGGCCGTATTCAACACCGTGAAACACGACTGCCACTACCACCCCGGTGATCCGGCCAAATGGCATTGCAGCGAGTGCCAGATCCATTACTGCAGTCGGTGCATGCCCGATGTCGACAACCGTGGCGGCCAGGGGGCTTGCCCCAGGTGCAGCCGCAACCTCCGCTATCTCGGCTCGGCCACAGAGGTCGAACCGTTCTGGAACCGTATCGGCGCCTTCTTCCGTTACCCCTTCCACACCGACCCGTTGATGGTGATTGCCATCTGCACCCTGGTGCCGCTGGCCTTATCGGCGAATCTCATTGGTCTCGTGGTCAGTCTGCTGCTGGCCATGGCACTGCTGAAATATACGTATGCGGTCATCAACCACACCGCTGAAGGCCACATGGCCCCCCCACCGGTCACTACCGCCTTCAGTGGGGAGGGCTTTAGCATTGTCTTCCTGCAGTTGCTGGTCTTTATTGGCATGGGGGCGCTGGTCACGGGCGCCGCGATGCTCGGCGGCCCGTTGCTGGCGATGCTCGCCCTGGCTCTGGTGGTACTGACCCTGCCGGCCAGTATCATGGTGCTGGCCATGGAGCGATCCGCCCTGGCCGCCATCAACCCCCTGCACCTGGTCGGCCTGATTGCCCGTATTGGCTGGCCGTACTTCCTGCTGTATGGCTATCTGGTCCTGCTGACCCTGGCCTCCGGCGCCGCCCAGGATTTTGCCCTGACCCATTTCTCGCCCTGGCTGGCCGGAACCCTTGCAGGCTTCCTCAACAGCACCTTCACCCTGATCCTGTTCCACATGCTCGGCTATCTGCTGTTCCAGTATCAGGAAGAACTGGGTTTTGCCAGCGATCTGCAGGACGAGGAAGGGCCGCAGGAGACGTCTCAGCGTGACCCATCTCAGCGCCTGGATGCGGACATCGACATGGACCTGAAAGATGGTCATTACGACCGGGTTCAGGGGGCGCTGATCTCGGCACTCAAGAAAGATCCGGACAATCGCCAGCGTCTGGAACAACTCTTCCGGCTGCTGACGGCCCGTAATGACAACCGCGAACTGTACCGTCATCATATCGCGCTGCTGGGCTGGCTGGCGGATACCCACAACGGCGCGGGCGTCGCCGATCTGTTGGCGCGACTGGAGCCGATCTCCCCCAGTCTGAAACTGGATGATCCCGAGCTGGCGGAACGCTGTGCGCGCTGCCTCTATCACCAGGGCGAATACCGCAAGGCCCTCGCCCTGCTTCAGGATTTCCACAAGCGTTTTCCGGACAGCCATAGCCTGGCACCGGCCTATGTGCTGGCCGCGCAGATACTGGCCAACGGGCTGGATCAATGGGAAAAGGCAGCGGCGTTCCTCGGCTTCGTCAAGAAACGCTGCCCAAATCATCCGCTGCACAGTCAGGTCGATGACTACCTGCAACAGGTGGCCCGCCGGGAACCGCTGAAAGGCCCCAGAGCGACCTTCACCATCAGCGACTGACAGGCCGGAGACTAGATCGCCTGCGCCGGGCCTCCGAGGAGCGACCGGTAATGGCGAGCTTTGGGCGACATCTGACGCTTGTCGAATTCGTCGGCCAATAACTGACAGGCTTCCTCGACCAATAACGAATCTCCACTGCTCCGTAAACGCTCAAAGGCTTTCTCCGCCAATTTGAGGTTATCCGAGCGCAGGCAGGCGAACAGCACCCGGTTGTGGTCCCCGGCCGCCAGGGGGTGGTGAGCCTCGCCCTTGGCCAGATATTCCTGCCACACCTCGACCAGGCGCTCGGTCAGCTTTTGCCTCAGCGCCTCATTCATCAACTCACAGGTACGTGCACGATACTCAGGCAGATCCGGACGCAGCTTGGCGAGCTGGTACAGGTGCTCAAGCAGCACCAGTCGTTCCGGGTAGCGTTCCCAAAGCGCCCCGAACTGGGCCTTGGCAAGATCAAACTCCATGCGCCCCAGTGTCGCCATCGCCTGAGCGTAAGAGGCCGTAAAGCGCTGATCCTGCGCCTCCTGTTCCGGCTCATAGAACGATTCCCTGACCTGAAACCAACTGCGGCCCAGCAGCAGGATCACCCCGGCGCCGGCGACCAGGCCGCCAGCGTGGGCCATGTACGCGATACCCGTGGCACCGGCAAAATAGTAATCGTAGATTTCCTTGCCCAGCCAGACCGGCAGCATCGCCAGGGCTGGCGCACGAAAGTAGTTGAAGTACACCCAGAAGAAACCAAAGAAACGTATCGTCTGGCGGCCATAGATCGCCACGTACATGCCCATCAGTCCCGCAATAGACCCTGAAGCCCCGACCAGAGGAATGGGGCTGCCCAGTGAAAAGGCGGTAAAAACCAGTCCGGAGACAATTCCGCAGAGCAGATACGCGATCAGGTAGCGTCCGATCCCCAACGCCTTTTCGACCGTGAAGCCAAGCATGAACAGGAACACCATATTGCCGATCAGGTGCCCCCAGCCACCATGGAGAAACTGGTAACTGACCAGTGTCGATGGTGTCAGCTCTGCGGGAACAAGACCGGAGCGAAAGCTGCTGAGTTCCAGGGTCTGCGTGTGGATCGGTTCCCGCAGCTCCTGCCAGCGGGCCCGCTCAGCACTGGCCCAGAGAATGTCGCGATTCTCCTGCATATAGCGATAGAACGACATATCAAAGGCCATCATGCCGGCCTGGCTGACCGTATCCTGTTTCTTGACGGCCCGCTGGAACCGCTCCAGCCGATCGGTCATCCCGCTGGCATTTTCAAGGCCGATCTGCCGTTGCAGGTAGTTCTCGTAAACCGGCGACTCGAGGTCCACCAGGTCCGATGCCAGGTAATTGTCCAACACGGCCTCGGCAATCCGGTCGTCGTCACTCTGGTAAAACACAAAGACCAGAAAGCAGGCCAGCATCAGACCCAGGGTGGCCCAGGGCGGTCGTTTCCAGTTAATGACATTCTCGGCAGGAACAATCAGCATGGGCGGTCACAATTCATCATAATCAGTCGGGATGTATCTGCTTTTTACCACAGCATTGCCTGCTTTTCGCGTTGTAATAACTCCTGAAGACGCCGCTGTGAGCGGCCACACACAACGGACAATCATCGGGAGCAATCCGCCATGTCACAGGAATTTCACATTAATCGAGTTCAATCTGCCCGGCCCCAGTGGCGTTCGGCCCTGGGTGCACTGCTGGTTAGCGGACTGGTCGGATGCAGTGCCACGGCAGTCCAGCCGGACAGCCGTGAACAGATTGCAGAGACAGAATTACCACCTAAGACCAATGTGATTATCGACCAATCGCCAATTGCTGCATCGCCAACGACCACGAATAGTGATGAGCAACAACAAGAACCAGCGAACCACCTGAGTGAGGAAGCCGACATGACCGTTCTCGTACTGGATAACCCGGAACTGCTGGCCAAGGCCGCCTATCTGGATCACCAGCCCCTGGTACCTGTCGAGGATCTGGCTGAAGCCCCTCGCCGCCCCCACCGCCTGCGTTTCCACTACGGCTTCGATAAGCACCAGCTGAGCGAAGAAGACATCGCCATCCTGCGTGAGCACGCCGCCTATCTGCAGGCACACCCGGAAACGGTGCTACAGATTCACGGCCATACCGACAATTTCGGGCCGGAGCAGTACAACACGTTCCTGTCCCGTCTGCGGGCCTCATCGGCCGCACGAATTCTCAGGGAAGAAGGCGTGAGGGAATCACAGATCCGGGTGTCAGGCTGGGGAAGCACCCGACCACTGGCGCTGCCGGAAGATCACGCGGCCAATCGCCGCCTGGAGCTGGAGTACCGCAGCGAACAGATGGCCAAGGCGCAATAGCACACCCCTGGAGGCGACCCGGCACCCCCTTGAGGCACCGGGTACGCTGGTTCAGGCGCTGAAGAGGAAAACGTTGAGCAGCACCGCAACAGCCAGCACCAGCATCGCCAGCCAGGTCAGCACAATTCCCACCAGACGAGCCTTGTGAGGGCCGCCGCGGCCTTTAACCATGCCCCAGGCATGCAGCAACCGGCCAACAACGAAGGCCATCCCCAGACCATAGATCCACGCCACCGACACGCCGTTAAGCTCGCCAATGGCCAGCAATACCAGGGTGATGGGGGCATATTCGGCCAGGTTGGCCTGGGTTCTCACCGCCACTTCAAAGTCACGATCGTCGTTGACGCCAAGGCCCTTGCGATGTTTGAGACGGAAGGTCGCCACCCGGTAGGACAAGACGATCAGAAGGAGCACACAAACGCTGGCAAAGACAGCGGTTACCGGAAGAATCATGTTCAGGCCTTACTCAGTTTACCGACAATAAAGAGCAGCAGTATCGCCCCTGCGGTGGCAGTGACCAGCTCGCCCACCATGCTCTGGGACGCAAGACCCAGCAGCCGGAACACGATACCACCGATAAACGATCCGACAATACCGATGCCGATGTTGGCCATTACGCCAAAGCCACGGCCCTTCATGATGACACCGGCCAACCAGCCCGCCACACCGCCAATAATCAGGAAAAAGATCAGTCCCATCATCTCATTCTCTCCCAGGAATAACGGGGTATCCGCCCATGGCGGGTCCCGCTCGGTTTACATGAAAAACGCCCGCACAGGTCCGGCGCTCGGCAGCGGCCGCTGCCCTTCTCCTACAATAGCGATGCTGTCACTCAGTTGGGTGACATTTCAGCGATCGCCGTCTCCATCTGGACACGGCAACGTTCCATCAACTCGGGAATATCAGCCACGGTCAGGCCTGCGGTTTCCACCGCCGGCAGCACTCTCACCGACACCGGCTCAAAACGGCCGCTCCACCCGAGCGTACGACCGGAATAGGAACTCGCACAAATCATACTGATCGGAGCACCGGCGTTAACCGCCGCGTGGAAGGCCCCCTTCTTGAAACGGCCCAGACCCTTGCCATGGCTACGGGTGCCCTCGGGGAATATCCACACACTCTTGTGTTCGCGACTGATGGCCTCGCTGGTCGCCTGCATGGCGGCCACGGCCTGATGAGACTTGGCCCGGTTGATGAGGACATTACCACCGAGCCAGAAGACCTGACCAAAGAAGGGTGCCCAGGCCAGAATGGATTTGCCCACGGTGACCGTACGTGGCGGCAGCAGGTCGCCAAGCACAAACAGATCATCGTTATGCTGGTGATTGGCGATAATCACCATGGGCCGCCCTTGGGGGATCAATTCCCGTCCCTGAATCGGACGCTCCATACCGAGCACGCTACGACCAACCAGCGCCATCCAACGCCCAAGCACCCGGTTGTTTTCCGGGTTGAACGGGCGGGCCACACACACCACCAGCCCCACCAGACACACCAGCGGAACCATCAGCCAGGCAAAAAATTTGCGTACGAATCCCATGAAAACACCTGAAACATCAATAGGGCGCACAAGTGTACGCCAAATTGATTCAGGTGTCCGCTAGCGCGCCCGGGTGGGGTTGCCCACGCCGGGCCTCGACCACATAGCGCAGGGGACCGTTGCTGTTAAGACTGTCGAAGGGATAACAGGTCACCAGCAAGAGTCGGTCGGGCGGCGTACGGGCCAGGTCGATGAACTCGTGACGGCTGTCCACAACCCGAATGTCCACCACCCGGTAGTCCCGCCATTGGCCATTCCGTTGCTGAAGCCGGATGGGGGTGCCGGTTTCCACGGTTTCCAGGGCACGGAAGTGGGTATCACGATGGCCGGCAATCATCACCGGACCACGGTCATCCGCGGCCGGGGTCGCCTGCCCCGGACCGAAAGCCAGACTTTCGCCATGCACACCGTTCAGTACGATCCAGGACAGACCACTGTCCGGCAGCGCCAGCTGAGCCACCGGCCAGGTATCCGCCCAGGGCCAGGGCCGGGCATCCACCCGGCGTGCCTGGCTTTCCGCCCAGGCCCTCTCCAGCAACTCCTGGGCCAGCAGGGCCTTGGCGGGAATCCACACCCCGGCGACCACGACCGCCCCCGAGACCATAAACACGATTGCCAGCATGACTTTCATCCCCAGACCCTCCGCTGCAACATCAACACCGCGCTGGCAAACATCAGTCCAAGCAAGCCGGTCGCGGTCAACAGCGGCCACCAGGTCGCGGTCTGCGGATACCTCAACATACTCGCCTCACTGCCTGCCGGTGCCAGCGTGGGCAACTGGTCGGTTTCCAGGTTTTCATCCAGGGGCCGAACCGGTGTCCGGTCGACCGCGACAAAACTGGTGTAGCGGGTGACCAACTGATGAGCGAGCCCAAGACCGGTGACCTCTCCACGCACATCCTCCGACACCTGACCGGACAGTGACTGATCCATCAGACTGTCGATTCGGGCACGGGCCCAGTACCGGTGCAGTCCCTGTGCTGGCGCCGCGTTGGCAAGGGCCAGCTGCTGCTGCCATTCACGGCCATCCGGCAGGCGCCCGCGGGCCTCCAGTTCGCCGCCCTTCAATTGTCCGCGAACCACCTGCACCAGCGGCTCACCCAGAAACAGGTCACCGGGCCGTTGCGGCAAGGCTTCCGTGGCCGTAAAACCATCTGGCCAGCGGGTCTGGATGGCGGTCATCACTGGCGCCTCCATCTTGCGAAACAATTCGTCCAGCGGGCCCGAGACGCCGCCCAGATCATTGATCGCAGTGTAGGTCCCGCGGCCAAAGCGAGCGGCTTCGCGCATAAAGTGCATGTTTGGTGCGGAACCGATCGCTACGGTAAACAGCCGGCTATCACCCAACTGGCGGCTGATCTGGCTGAACAACCGCTGTTCGTTGCCAACGGCGCCGTCAGTAATGAACACCACCTGACGCACGTAGCCGCTTGCCGCCTCGCTGTTATCGTGGTGTAAGGCCGCTGCCAGCGCCGGGGCCATCTCGGTGCCACCGTCTGCCGTCAGTTCACTGACGTAGCGACGGGCGCGGGCCAGATTGGCGGAGTCCGCCGGGCGGGCGGCCATAAACAGTTGTTCTGTCTGGCTGTTGAACTGGATAACGTTGAAGCGGTCATCCGGGCCCAGGGTCTCAAGCCCCCGCAACAGCGAAGCCCTCGCCTGGCGGATAGACGCGCCGGCCATGGACCCCGAGGTGTCGATCACAAACACCAGCTCCCGCGGCAGCAACGCCTCACCGTTGACGCCCGGCACCACCAGGGCCAACAGATAGTCCTCTCCCTGCCAGCTCTGGTGGAACAGCGCAGCCGAAGGCGCCTGCCCCCGCTGGGGCGTCCAGCGCACAATCAAATCCCGGTCCATGAGGATCTCGCCCGCCTGAGGCGTGACCGAGACTTCATCGTCGACCCACACTGAATTCAGCGAATGACTGGGGCTGGTGACCGTGGCAATGGGCAGGCCGGCATTGAGGGTCAGCTCAACCCGGGCGCGGTGACTGCCGGCGGCAACATCGCCTTCGGCCACGGTGAACGGGCTGATCTGGTCCGCATCCGGAACCTCACTGGTCGCGGTGGCCCAACCGCCCTGCCAGCTGGCAGGCTGATCCGGCAGTAACTCGCCAGGCATGTAGCGGGGGGTGAGCGTCGTGGGCAGGCGAAGTTCAAACTCCCCGGACTGGTAGCGCACGGACTGTTGATAGTGCAGCTCGACCAACACCGTCTCACCCGGCGGGATGTTGGCCAACCGGGTGGTAAACAGATTCGGTCGCTGCTGTTCCACCTTTGCCGCCTGCCGGCCCTCCCGGCGGGCGTTTTCGTACTGCTCTGTGGCGTCTTCGCGGGTATGGATCTCGCCCACAATGACCCTTTCGCCGGCGGTCATTGTCAGCCCGTAAACGCTGGCGTTGTCTGGCAGGGGAAACACATAGACGCCTTCCCGCCACTGCTGACTGGTGTTTGCAAATCGCTGCACCAGCCGGGTGTCGGCGATCAGGCCGCTGACCGTCACCTGATACTCCGTGGTCAGCAGGGTAGCCGGCGTCTGCCAGTGACCGGCATCGTCAACAAAGTGGAACGCCCCGGCACCGTCAGGGGCCATGGAACCGGCCTCGGTATTCGCTTCAGCATAGAGCGGGTGTACAAACAGCAGCATGGCCATCGCCAGCCAAAGGCTGATGGCTTCCAGGCCGTGATGCAGACGCCGGCCCTCAAGGCCTCGGCGATGATCCCGGGGCCGCTGACGGGCATAGGTCAGTGGTCGGAAGTGATGGGTAAGCAACATGGTCGGTTCCTTGCGTTGTTGTCGGGATAACCCTCATTACAACGACCTGAACCGGCAATCCGGTGGCGGATTGGGGATCAAAGCGGATCCAATTCTGATGAATTGTGGCAATCTGCCCCCGGTGACTTGTGACGCCACGACACTTGGTTAAAACTTACGGTCAATCAGGAAGTAACCGTCAGCGGACCCACCCCCGACCATGAAACAACACATTACGCTTGTCGAAGATGAACCCGCCATCCGCGAGAACTACCGCGATGCCCTTGAACATCGCGGCTTCAGCGTGTCGGCCTACAGCGACCGGGAACATGCTTTCCAGGCCCTGCGTACCCAGCTTCCGGATCTGGCCATTATCGACGTCGGCCTTGGCGATGAACCCGACGGAGGCTTTACCCTGTGCCAGCAGTTGCGCCAGCTGTCGCCCACCCTGCCGATCATTTTCCTGACCGCCCGCGACAGCGACGTTGATACCGTGTATGGCCTGCGCCTGGGCGCCGACGATTACGTCACCAAGGACATGACCATGGATCACCTGCTGGCGCGGGTCACGGCCCTGCTGCGCCGGACCCAGGCCTGGGCACAGGCTCTGAAGCAGCCAGATGAAATGTTGCAACGGGGCCGCCTTAACCTGAATGTCGACCGGATGACGGCAGAATGGCAGGGCCAGCCCGTCGAACTGACGGTCACCGAGTTCTGGATGCTTCACGCCCTTGCCCGGCATCCCGGCCATGTTCGCAACCGCGACCAGCTGATGGCCGCTGCCAATACCTACCTGGATCCCAACACCGTGACCTCCCACGTCAAACGTATCCGCCGCAAATTCCTGGAAGCCGACGACAGCTTTGACGGCATCCAGACCGCCTACGGCATGGGCTACCGCTGGAATGCCCATGAGGTCTGAGCCTTGTCGCTGAAACGTCAGTTACTGATTGCCAGCCTGCTGACCCTGCTGATTCCCTGGCTCGGCCTGCAGTTCGTGCTGGAACTGGACGACGCCCTGCGGCAGCAGGCCCTGCAGCAGATGCAAAGCCAGGCACAACGCACGGCCAGTACCGCCGCCGCCGTGTTGTACAACGACATGCCCCCCGGGCCAGACACACCAACCCTCTATGCGCCCCTGCTTAAGCGGCCATTGAATCTTGACGGGTACGGCGACGACTGGCCTGGCTACGATGACGACATCGCCAGCGAGCGCCCGGCCTCCAGCGGCGAAGCCGCCCAGTGGCAGCTTGCGGTGTATGGGGAGCAACTGTATCTGCTGCTGCGAGTGGCCAAACCAGACCCGGTCTACTTCGACCTTGGCCGCCCCCAGCAGCCATCGGAACGCCTGCGGCTGGTCTGGCAGGAACGCGGCGAACGTCACGAGCGCCTCATACGCACCCCGGCTCCGGGACCGGTGGTGGGCTGGATTGACGACCCGCGTCCACAGCCGGACTATCGCATTCGCGGTGTCTGGCAGGCGCACGGCAGCGGCTATCAGGTGGAACTGCAACTGCCCCTGACTGACGGTGGTTTTGGTTTCACCGTGGAGCGCCCCGACCACCAGGGTAGCAGTCACACGGTCGCAGGCACGGCCGTGGCACAACTGGTGACCCGTTCCCGTCCACTGGAACAGGCCCTGTCCGGCCATCTTTCGCCCGGGCAACACCTGGTGGTCCTCGATCCCAGTGGCTGGGTCATCGCCCGCAATGACTCGCCGGCTGAGGACACCACCCCCGACTTCAACAGTCTCAGCCCACTGGACATTGCCGAGCGAATCAGCCTTAACGGCCTTCGCACCCTGATCCGGCTGTATCAGCCCAAGCCGCTGTATTACCCGTTGCAGGCCGACCAACAACGCCAGCCGCTCCGGCCGGACAGCCCTCTGATACGTACCGAGTCCGGGCTGGCGCTGATGATCTCCGAAGCCTTGCCCGATGGGCGCACGCTGATCCTCACCCAGTCCCTGGACCAGCTGCTCACCCTGTCCGGCAGCGCTCTGGGTACGGTGATTGCCCGCAGCACCCTGCTGGTGATTACGCTGATGCTGGTGTTGCTGGGGTATTCCAGCTGGCTGTCGTGGCGCATCACCCGTCTGCAACGGGCAGTCAATGCCAGTGTCGATAGCGATGGGCGCATCGTTGCGGCAATGCCGGAAAGCCGCGCTGGCGACGAGCTGGGCGAGCTGTCCAGGCAGTTCCGCCAGATGATCGACAAGCTCCAGGGCTACACCCAGTATCTGGAGAGCTTTTCCCGCCGGCTGTCCCATGAGCTGAAAACCCCGGTCGCCATCGTCAAGTCGTCCCTGGAAAACCTCTCCCGTACGGACACCAGCACTGACCAGCAGGCCTATCTTGAGCGGGTCGGTCATGCCACCGACCGGCTCAGCCAGATCCTCCAGGGCATGAGCGAAGCCGCGCGCCTGGAGCAGAGTTTCGATCACGCCGAGCATGAAGACTTCGAGCTGGCGGAAGTTGCCGCCCAGGCCACGGCCGCCTACCAGAGCCTCGACCCCGGCCATAAAATTCGCTACCAGGGGCCCGCTTCCGGCTGCCCTATGCATGGCTCCCCGGAACTGCTGGTGCAGATGCTCGACAAGCTGGTGGACAACGCCCGCGATTTCACCCCAGCCAACGGCCTGATCGAAGTCCGGCTTGGCGCGCAGGATGGCCATTACGAGCTGTCTGTGTTCAATGAAGGCTCCGCCTTGCCCGAACACCTTGCCAGCGAGATCTTCAGCCCCTTTGTCTCCCTCCGCACCGGTCAGGCCGAAGGCCACCTCGGCCAGGGCTTACTGATCGTGCGACTGATTGCCGAACACCATCGCGGCCAGGCCCAGGCCAGAAACGCAGACAACGGCGTGGCCTTCACCATTCGCCTGCCGCGACCATGATCTGGCCCAAGGAGACGCACGGACAGGCTTGCCAGCCGGCCCCGGATCGCCTAAGTTGCTCCGCCCTGAGAGGCTGGTGTCTAAAGTCGTACGACACTGGTCGTGTTCTGCCGGAGGTGACGATGCCTTAAGGTCTGTAGTGTGAGCGTGCCTGACACCAGACCCTAACCGGTGTCCCAGTGATAGGAATTCCCTGTGAACCGACAGTTACCCAATATCGCCCTGCACCCACTGCGGGCCGAACTGTACAACGAACTCCATTCACGGCCGTTCCAGATTCTGCCGTGCCCCGCCCAGGTGACTCATATCGCCCTGCTCACCACCAATGAGCAGCGCCAGCAGCAGTTCCGGCATCTGCAAGAGCTGCACGAACTGCTGGATGAAACCCCACCTGAGCAGGACACCAGCTGTTTTGAAGCCACCTTTGGCAACTTGCGGATTCGGCGGGAAATGCACATGGAGTTCGCCGCCTACACCTTCATCGATCTGGCCCCCAAAAACGATGCCGAGCCCTTTCGCGACACCGCGCTCGCGCTGCTGCCGAAGGGCTGGCTGGATCAGCTTGCCGGCACGGTAGTGGCGGCATTCCACCTCGACCTGCAGAGGGCTGAGAACGGCCCCAATACCGACCTCGGCGTGGTACGGCCCTGGTTTGAAGGCCAACGCCTGGTGGGCAGCAGCCCACTGGAAGGGAAAGCCCGGGTGTGGGGTACGTTCCAGCTGCACAGTGACGGCTTTGGCCGCTTTATGGTGCTGAACCACAGCCTCTCCAACAGTCAGCTGGGGCGTCTGAGCCATCGTCTGATTGAGATTGAGACCTACCGCCTGATGTCCCTGCTGGCACTGCCGCTGGCGCGGGAGATCACACCGAACCTCAACGAGATGGACCAGCAACTGGCGGTGATTACCCAGGCCCTGTCCGACAATCAGGATGTGGATGAGCAGGAAATCCTGGCCGAACTGACCCAGATCGCCGCCCGGATTGAAGCTTACCGCGCCCGCTCCACCTTTCGGTTTTCCGCCACCCGGGCCTATCATCGGCTGGTACTGACCCGTCTGGAGGAGTTGCGGGAGGACGAGCTGTCCGGGCACCTGACCATCACGGAATTCATGACCCGGCGGCTGACCCCGGCGGTCAAAACCTGCGAATCGGTCGGCGATCGACTGGAAGACCTGTCGCGACGGGTGGACCGGGCCTCGGACATGATGCGCACCCGCGTGGAACTGGCGATCCAGAGCCAGAACCAGCAGCTGCTCAGTTCCATGGACCGCCGCTCCAAGATCCAGCTGATGATGCAGCACACCGTGGAAGGCTTTTCGGTGGTGGCCATCAGCTACTACCTGATCAGCCTGCTCAAGCTGGCCATGGACGCCGCCCACGACGCCGGCATCCATTTCAACAAGACGCTGATACTGGGCGTTGCCATTCCGGTCATCCTGCTGACGGTGTTCCTCGGCATCCGTGCCATCCACCACCGCTTTATCAAGATGGCCAGACGGGAGGAATAGCCGGCGCCGCTCAGTTGCCGGAACCGCCCGTGGCGAATTCTCGATAGAACTGCTGGGCGGTGCGACCACTGCGTACCCCGCGACCGGTGGCAAAACGAATCGCCTGCCGGTGCAGCTCGGCACGGTCAGTCACCTCCGGGAACAACGCATCCACGGCCTGCAGGTAGACGTCCTGGGAGAAGGGATAGAACGACAGCTGCAGGCCGAATCGGTCCGCCAGCGACACCTGTTCCTCGATGGCCTCCGCCGGGTGCAACTCGCCGTTACGGACGTCGCTGTTGAGATTATCGGCCATGTATTCCGGCATCAGGTGACGGCGGTTCGAGGTGGCGTAAACCCGGACATTCTCCGGCGGCAGTTCCAGCGAGCCTTCCAGCACGCTCTTCAGGGCCTTGTAAGCGGACTCTCCGGTCTCAAACGACAGGTCGTCAGAGAAAATGACAAAGCGGTAGGGCTGCTCCCAGAGGTCGTCGACAATTTCCGGGAGGTTCACCAGGTCATCCTTGTCCACCTCAATCATCCGCAGTCCCTGACTCTGGTAGCGGTTGAGCAGGGCCTTGATCAGCGACGATTTTCCGGTGCCGCGGGATCCCCACAACAACGCGTTGTTCGAGGGTTGCCCCGACAGGAAACGTTCCGTGTTACGGGCCAGTGCAGCCTGTTGACGTTCAATTCCAGTCAGAGCCTGCCACTGCACCGGATCCAGCCGGCGAATGGCACGCAGGCCCTGGCGGTGACGTCGCCACACCGCAGCGGGTGTGGCAGCCCAATCAATGGTGGTTTCTGAAGTCATTATCCGTCCTTACTATTTCGCCCGGGTAGCGGTTGTGAAACACTGGTCCTTTCACCCGAACCGGAGACATTACCGAACATGGCTGTCCGATCTGTAGCCCTTGTTGCCCACGATAACAAGAAACAGGAACTGGTGGAGTGGGCCGACGAAAACCGCGCCCGCTTCGCTCCGCTGAGATTATACGCCACCGGCACCACCGGTCGCTTGCTGTCTGAACGCCTGGCACGGGACGACATCCATAAACTGCTCAGCGGCCCGCTCGGTGGCGATCAGCAGATCGGCGCCAAGATCGCCGAAGGCGAGATCGACCTGCTGGTGTTTTTCTGGGATCCCCTCGAACCCCAGCCCCATGATCCAGACATCAAGGCGCTGTTACGCATTGCCGCCCTCTGGAATATTCCCGTGGCCTGTAACCGCGCCAGTGCCGAGTTCATCCTGTCATCCCCGTGCATGACCGACGAACAGCACCAGCCCGTGAAACCGGACTTTTCCGACTACACCGGCCGCAAGGTCAGCTAACCCGATATAACATGCCCACGGATGGGGCAGGAGATGCAGGATGCATAACGCTCAGCGGATCACCCCCCGGGTGATCCTCTTCACTATTGTCACCTTCACAACACCCGTAACCGCAGCCATCTATCAGTGCCAACAACACGGCCAGACAGTGTTCAGCGATCGCCCTTGTGGCAGCGATGCCCGGGTTATCGACGTCAGTCCGGTCCGCACCGGTGGCCGCCTCGATCAGGGCAGCGATGTCGAGTTCTATCAGCCGCCGCAACGGCGTCCTGCCCCCGACAGCGGATGCCCGGCAGGCTATATCCAGTCGTCGGACCTGCGGAGGATGCGGGTGCAGGCACACGTGCACGAAGGTATGAGCGAAGCCCAGGTACGCTATATTCTCGGTGATCCGGAACGGCAGGATGGCCAGTGGTGGGTCTATGAACGGCGCGGAGAAGAAACCGGACGCTACCGGTTTCGTCAGGGCTGTCTCAGCAGCTGGCGTTAACAGGCCTTGATATTAGCTGCGGTGGCGCCCAGAAATAAGGGACTGACCGACGGAGAACCAACATGACCGAAGCCCTGCACATCGTGTGCCCCCATTGCCTGCGCAGTAACCGGGTACCGCCGCAGCGGATCGGCGATCGCCCCAATTGCGGCGCCTGCAAGCAGCCCCTGGCCAGCGGCGACGTTGCAGAACTGAATGATACCAGCCTGACCAGCTTCACCGGCACATCCGATCTACCGGTGCTGGTGGATTTCTGGGCCAGCTGGTGCGGTCCCTGTCAGGCCATGGCACCGGAATTCCAGACTGCGGCCCGCACCTGGGCCGGCAAGGTGGCGTTTGCCAAGGTCAATACCGAACAGGCACAACAGTCATCTGCCCGTCTGGGCATCCGCAGCATTCCCACCCTGATTCTGTTCCGCAACGGCCGTGAGGTCGCCCGCCAGAGTGGTGCCATGTCCGCCGCCCAGCTTGGCGCCTGGCTGCAGCAACAGTGACCGGCAGACAGCCGCTGGCATTCTGGTCGCCGCCGCTGGGAGCTGCCGTCAAATAGCGGTACAGTTGGAAAGCCCCGAATCAGACGATTTTCTCCCCGGCCTCCCGGGGACCGATAACAAACACACATTCTGCAACTTCGAGGAAGGAGAGCACCATGGCACGGATCTACGAAGACAACTCACTGTCCATTGGCAACACCCCGCTGGTCAAGCTCAACCGGGTCAGTGATGGCGCCACTATCTGGGCCAAAATCGAAGGCCGCAATCCCGCTTACTCGGTGAAATGCCGAATCGGCGCTGCGATGATCTGGGACGCGGAAAAGCGCGGTGTACTCAAGCCCGGCATGACCATCATCGAGCCCACCAGCGGCAACACCGGCATCGCCCTCGCGTACGTTGCCGCTGCCCGCGGCTACAAGCTGACCCTCACCATGCCCGCGTCCATGAGCCTTGAACGCCGTAAAGTGCTGAAAGCCCTGGGTGCCGAACTGGTGCTGACTGAACCCGCCAAGGGTATGCCCGGCGCCATCGCCAGGGCCGAGGAACTGGTTGCCGAAGACCCGGACAACAGCTTCATGCCCCAGCAGTTTGATAATCCGGCCAACCCGCAAATCCATGAATCTACCACCGGGCCGGAAATCTGGAACGATACCGACGGCGCTGTCGACGTGTTTGTCGCCGGCGTAGGTACTGGCGGCACCCTGACGGGTGTTTCCCGCCACCTCAAAGCCCAGGGCAAGGCCATCACCTCCGTGGCCGTGGAACCCACCGACTCCCCCATCATCACCCAGACCCTGAACGGCGAGGCCCCCCAGCCGGCGCCTCATAAGATCCAGGGAATCGGGGCCGGCTTCGTGCCCAAGAACCTGGACCTGAGCCTGGTGGATCAGGTTGAAACCGTGGGCAACGACGAAGCCATGGCCATGGCACACCGGCTGATGCGCGAGGAAGGCATCCTCGTCGGCATTTCCGGTGGCGCTGCGGTGGCGGCAGCGGTGCGCGTTGGCCAGCAACCGGAACACAAGGGCAAAAATATCGTGGTTGTGCTGCCGGACTCGGCGGAGCGCTACCTGTCCTCTGCACTGTTTGCCGGCCAGTTCGGTGACCAGGAAAACGTCCAGTAGCCCGCAGAACGCCGGGGCGGCCTCGCCGCCCCGGCCCGTCAGGCCGCCTCGGTGGTTTTCGGCGCCGACCGTCTGCGCTTTCTTGGCGCCCGCTTGCCAAAATCAAAATCCCCCAGCGCCAGGAAGCGGGTTTTGAGCCAGAACCGCCAGGTTGAGAACGGCCATACCGCAAAGTTCTTACCGTCGCTCTGTTGGTACCAGCTGGTACATCCGGAGGTCCATACCGTATTCTCCAAGCCCCGGGCCATCTCCTGATTGAACGCCTGCTGGGCCTGAGCGGTCACATCCACGTAGTCACCCCCCCGGGCCGCCACGGTGTTCATCAGGCTGATGATGTAATCCGCCTGACACTCAATCATGAAAATGATGGAGTTGTGACCGAGACCGACGTTCGGGCCAACCAGCTGGAACAGGTTGGGATAGCCATGGACCATGGTGCCCATATAGCCTTCGACACCGTCTTTCCAGTCCTCAGCCAGGGAATGGCCATCCTTGCCGGTCAGCTCAAAGCCACTCATGGACAGGCGCGGATCGACCTGGAAACCGGTCCCCAGAATGATGCAGTCGGCGGGATGCTCACGGCCGTCAGCGGTGATCACACTGTGCTCGCGGACTTCCCGGATGCCCTCGGTGACCAGTTCAACATTGTCCCGGTTAAACATCGGGTACCACTTGTTGGATATCAACACCCGCTTGCAGCCGATGGTGTAGTCCGGGGTCAGCTGGCGGGCGACCTCGCGGTCTTTGACCTGAACTCGTATGAAGAGCTTGGCAAGCTGCTGCAGGCTCCGCGCCAGAGCCGGGTTGAAGATAGGCCAGACCCGCGATTCATTGCTCCAGTAAAGTCGCGCACGATGCAGTTTACGCAATGCCGGAAAACGTCCGAACAGCCGTTTTTCGAGGCCCAGGTAACGACGCTCATCGCGGGGAATAACCCAGGCCGGGGATCGCTGGAATACGGACAGCTTCTCCACCTCAGGTGCGATTTCCGGACAGTATTGGATGGCGCTGCCACCCGTGCCAATGGACACCACTTTCTTGCCGCGTAGATCGTAATCGTGATCCCACCGGGCGGAGTGAAACATCTTGCCCTTGAACGTCTCCAATCCCTTGAGGTGGGGGTACTGCGGCACATGCAGGGGGCCTGAGGCCAGAACCCAGTATTTGCAGTCGAAGCGGTCGCCCCGTTCAGTGGTCAGCTGCCACCGGGCCCTTTGCTCGTCGTAATGGGCCGCGATCACCTCCTGCCGGAATTGCACCAGGTCCCGCAACCCATAGTGGCGGGTGGTATCGAGAATGTACTGCTGGATCTCTTTCCAGGGAGCGTAACGCTTGCTCCAGTCGGCCTTACCGGCGAAGGAGTAGGAATACAGATGGGATTGCACGTCACAGGCACACCCGGGATAGGTGTTGTCTCGCCAGGTTCCACCAACCTCCTCCGCTTTTTCCAGGATCACCACGTTCTCGAACCCGGCTTCCCGCAGTTTGATGGCCATGCACAGGCCACCAAAGCCTGCACCCACAATGACCACATCGGCTTCCTGGATGGGCCCCTGCGCGGTTGTTTCTTGGTTCGCCATTTGTCACACCTCTACGTTGTTGTCACGACCCTTCGTCGCGAGGTTGTTCACTTCATGTGTTGTCGTAGGGCGAGTGTATGACGGTACGGGCAGCGCAGGATGGTCTGTTGTGGACACCCGGGGGTCATTCCGGGACAGGACCGGACAGCTTTGATTCAGGTCAATTTTTAGTCATGATGGCGAGATACTGTCCGCCACCCAAGCACCTGGAGTTTCGCCATGTACCTGTCTGTACAACTGAGCTACTACCCCTTGTCTGAGGACTACAAGCCCCCCATCCGGGAAGTCATTGCACGCCTGCAGGCGTCGGGACTGGACGTCTATCCGAACCGGATGAGCACCCAGGTATTTGGCGAGTTCGATGCGGTGATGACGGTGCTGTCAGACACGCTGAAATGGTCGTTCGAGACCTACGGCAAGGCCGTGTTCGTGGCGAATTTTCTGGAAGGCGACCGCCGCCCCCGTGAATAGGGAGCGGCTGGCACTACGCTGGGAATCGGAGAAGATTCCGCACGCTCAGTCTTTGGGAAGGGCTTGCTGGCTGAGCCTGGCCAGACCGTCTGACACCAGACTCACCGTCCCGTAACAGAGCCGGGAAACACCATGGTGCACACTGCGCACCTGTTCACTGACCGGACCTGTGACCGGATTTCTGGCCAGGATATTGAAGGTCTCATCAGCGATCGACAGGTGTACGCGCTGGGCTTTGATAGCCCCTTCGGCCAGACCGTGGCTCACCATGTGCCCCACACCCAGCCACCAGTCACGATTTGCTTGCTGTTTTTCTGTCATACCAGCCACTCCACGATTTGTTCGGCAACGGCACCATGATGAGCCAGCCGAATATGATCAATACCCTCAAAGGATGCTTCCCCAGCCAGGTTCCAGCCCCCCTGGCGCTCACCACGAGCGCTGGACTGATGCACCAGGGCGTCACCGAACAGGGCATTGACCGGATTGTTCTTCCGCCCTAACAGACCACACACCACATAATGGCGGACGTCCGGTACCAGCCCAGCCAATTCGCCCTCACCGGCCAGGATATCGCCCCGGGTCAGGTTGCGGATACCGTCACTGCGCAGGTCGATCACCTCCCCCGCCACCCGCAGATAGTCACGCGGCAAGGCCTTGAGGATGCGAGCCGAGGCCTGGGCACCCTTTGCCAGCCAGGAGCCGTCGTGGGGCGAGCCAATATAGACGCAATCCTGTAACGCCCGTACCCACCGGTGCCCGGACCCGACACCCGCATGACAGGCACTGCGAATCACCAGCCCCCCCATGCTGTGCCCCATCAGGATCAGCCGTTCAACCGGCACCGGCCAACTGCCCAGCAACCGTTCCAGGCCATCGGCCAGAGTCTGGCCATTGGCATGAATCGGGCGTCCGGTGTTGTAGCGCAGGCACAGGGTGGATGCCCCCGTTGCCAGTTCATCACCCACCCGGGTGCCGTAGTTGGCGTCCGGCTGACCGGAAAACTGCCATACGGAGTCCAGCTCCATCAGGCCGTGAATCAGCACAATCAGGGTCGCCTTGGGGTCTGCGACAGCCGCTGCGGGACTGGCCTCAGGAACTTTCACCCCGAGGCTTTGAAAGGTCATCGGAAGCGCCAGCGGGTTACCCTGGGCTTCGAGCCAGTCGCCGATAAAACCGCTGACGATGGCTGATGTTTGGTGTTGCCAGCTCACTGGTGACTCCTGCACAACGATTGAGGCAGGCGTCAGTGTAACCGGACCGGAACAATATCGATTGGCCTAACGCGGACTCTCGAGCGGCAGCACAATCAATGGTGACCCTGGAACGTCCTGGTCACGTCGGTTGCCCCAGCCGTTCCCGCAGGTCGTCGACCACCCGCAGCACCCGGCTCATCTCGCTCTGGGTCTTGAGGTCGAGTCCGAGCTTGCCTTGCATAGTTTCCACCAGCGGCATCAGCGATTGCTCAAAAATATCCGCAAACGCCTGCAGGGCTTCACCCAGACCGGGCGGACTGGCAACATTGACGGTTACCGCAGGTTCAACGCGGAGGTCCCTGAAACCATCCCGGAAAGACGTCGCCAGCTCACCGATCAGTGCCAGGGAGTCAGCGTGTGACGACGGCTCGGGGCGCTCGCCTGCGTCCTCAGGCACGTCTTGCACCAGTGTCTGAAGCTGGGTCAGTGCCTCAACAATCAGGCCCAACTGGCGCACGACCTTGATGCCGGTTTCTTCATCCCCCCCCGCCTGCTGGCGGCGCCGGAATTCGTCACAGATAGACTGCCAGCGCTGCCCTTCTTCCTCGCTAAGGGTGCCCCGCATCTGTTTGAGCTTGAGCAGGTTCTCCTCCGCGCCGTGGGTCAGCAGCTGGGCTTCACCCAGGTAATGGTCATCAATCAGGGCATCGAGCTCGGCATCGGTCATGACCGGCGACAGTTTCTCCGCCAGCTTGTTCATGTTGCGGTAACTGCCCTGGAGTTTGAACGGCGGCTCCGTGCGATAGGCCTCGGCTTGCGCGCTGGAAGCAATGTAGGCCTGATTGACCTTGAGCACGACCTCGCGGACCCGGAACATTTTCCGCAACAGTTCGACGATCTCTTCCCGCTCGGCGCCACTGTAGTCGTGATCAAACTCCGAGCTGGCCACGTCGCGGCCGGCGGCAATGTCGGCAAAGCGGTAGAAGTCATCCATGCCCCGGGTGGCGAGGGGGGCCAGGACGGCATTGGAGCTGAGACTGTTCTCAACGTAGGACAGCTCAAACACCGACGCCATACCGCTGAGCACGTCCCCCAGATTGTAGATATCGGCCCGGTTGGCCAGCATATCCGGCACCTTGAAGACATCACCGCTCTCGGTATAGGGGTTACCGGCCATCACCACACAGAAACGCTTGCCCCGCATGTCATACGTCTTGGTACGCCCCCGCCACACCCCTTCAATGCGGCGACTGCCGTCACACAGGGAGATGAACTTCTGCAGGAATTCCGGGTGGGTGTGCTGGATGTCGTCGAGGTACAGCATCACGTTGTTGCCCATTTCCAACGCCAGGTTGAGCTTGATCAGCTCGGCCTCAGCGGTGGAATGGGGGGCCTTCTCCGGATCCAGCGAAGCGACATCGTGGCCCAGGCTCGGGCAGTTGATCTTCATGAAGATCAGACCCAGACGGCTGGCGACATACTCCATCAGCGTGGTCTTACCGTAGCCCGGCGGCGAAATCATCATCAGCAGGCCCATCAGGTCGGTGCGGCGGTTTTCACCCACCGTGCCCATCTGCTTGGCGAGGTTGTCACCAATCAGTGGCAGGTAGCTTTCGCTGATCAGCTTGTTGCGAACAAAAGAAGACAGCGGCTTGGGCCGGAACTCCTCCAGGCGCAGGCGGTCCCGCCACTTGTTCAGGACTTGCTGGCGAACTTCCTGGAGCCGGACCCAGGCCGGGATGACCTGCTCCTGGTGATAGCGCAGGCGCTGATTGAATTCATCAAGCTGCAGCCGGAAAGCCCGCTCCTCGATACGCGGGTGCTGGCCCAGCAGACCCTCCACAGTAAACGCCAACTCAACATTACGGGGATGGGTGGTGACGCGCTCACCGGCGTTAAGGATGGCAATGGCCTCCGGCAGGTAGTGACGGTCCTGCTCCCGCCCGGTCTTGCGGGCCCAGGCGTCTAACCAGTGGCCGGTAATCCGCCAGCGGGCACCGGGCTGATCCCTGACCACCACCAACGCCTCCTCATACTGGCTGTAGTGCCCCTCGCGCTTCATCTCGGCAACGAAGCCCTCCACCAATGCCGACGCATACTGGGTGGTTTCAAAACCGCCGTGTTCTTCCGCCAGTTGCAGTACCAGGTAATCCGCGGCATTGCGCACCGTGCTGTCGTCCCCTGGAAGCTGGTGTTCACTGACGAAGGCCTGAAGCGCTGGTTCAATCTCGGCCGTCAGTGCGCTCAGCAACTCCCGCGAATGCATCATCCGGCTGAGGATGCCGGCCGACAGGCAGCGCGAACGCAGGGTACGGGCCTGGGCCTCGTCCTGGGCGTGGCGGGCCCAGAACAGCATGGCCAGGGCCCTGGCCTGGGGGCTGAACCGCAGCAGACCGGCACTCTGGGTGGCCGGCCACAGGGTGCCGACAATCAGGGCCGCGTCGTGGTCGTGAATACCTTTTTCATACCCTTCCCGATAGCGGGGGGAGGCGAAACGGCGGATGTAATCGATCAGCTCGTCCCGGTCAGCAACGTTGACCGGCGTGCTTCCGGCCTTGGCCAGTTCATCCATCACCAGGTAAGCCAGGTATTCACCGCGATAGACCTGATCCGACTCGGAAGGCTGACTAAGCTCCCAATAGGAACGCAGGGCCTCCAGCTCGGGCTCCTCAATAGCTTCGTAGAACTGGGTTCCGGTCAGGTGCAGCATGATTTTGCCATCCCGGGGTACCAGCGTCAGGTCCACTTCCTGGTGATTGACCGAAAAGCGGTGACGAGGCCCCAGGCGAATCACCTGGCCACCTTCCTCGTAAATATCGGCACGGTCACGGACACTGCGCAAGGCGGCATCCCGCTGGGAACGCAGGCGACCTTCACAGTCGTCCGCCTCCATATTGGCGCCCAGCTCCCGCAACTCCGCCGCCATACTGCGAACCTTGGCCACCATGGCATCGGAGGCGAAGAAGGCGTGCAGCTCTTCCTGGCTTTCGAAGCGCTCGGTGCGCCGGTTGACGTTCTTGAGAATGCGGTTGGCGGCGTCCGTCAGGGTGTTGATCCTGCGCTGGCGCTGGTCCTGCAGTTGCTGGCGACGCGCCTCAATGCTCTCGTGGGCGGTCTCACGCTGCTCCAGGATAGCGCTCAGGAACTCGTCGTACTCGCCGAACTGGCTCTCCAGTTCCTGCAGTTGATCCAGCATCCGGGTCATTAACCCGTCGCAGGCCCCAGGCTCCGTGAGCGCGCCCACGCCATTGGCAAGGCTCTGCTCAAACAGGCGCATACGGGCGGCAAACTGGGCCTTGGCTTCTTCGCTGCCGCGGGCCTTCAGGCGAATCTCCGCTTCCGAGCGCTGTTGGTTGATGGTGGCGTAGATACCGGAAATGTTCTCGGTGATCTGGGTTTCCAGGCTGGCGTTATCGCCAGACAACGACGCCAGCATGCCCTGGATCATATCCAGACCGGCCGTCAGTTCCCGATACTCATCCACGCACTTGGCCAGCGCTTCGCGGTTATCGGCCTCGTCGCAGCGTGTGGCCAGTTGCGCCAGGGTCTGACGATAACCGTCCAGGGCCGCGGGGGTGGCCAGGAATTTGAACGTACGGTCACTGAGCCGGGCCTCAGCCTGGTCCAGCTCCGCTTCCAGCTCACCGATCTGGGCTTCATCGATGTAGCGGCGATCCCTCAGGGTCCGTACCCGGCCGCGGTGATCCCGCAGTTTTTTCAGGTGGGCCACGAAGACGTCGGGCGTTTTCCAGCTGTCGGGCTTGAGGTCCCGCAGCAGGGTCGCCTGCTGCTGGGCGGTATCCTGCACCGCCGTCGCCGTCTGGGCACGGATACTCTGGACCTTTTCATACTCATCCAGCATCAGCTCGGCGGTCTTACGCACCTCCGACAGGCGCTCGGTCAGGGCACAGTCGGGCACGTCCTCACCGCCGACCTCACCAATCCAGTAGAACTGGTCCAGTACCCGGTCGGTGGTGCGGATCAGTGTGGTGAAATGCTGCTCGGACACTTCGGCCCGCTCGACCAGCGCCACAATGGTGTTGAGCTCGGCAATGCCCCGCACCAGTTCCGGGTTGCCGATCCGGCCGAGCAGCGAGTCGTTCCTGACACTGTCACGGGCGTGGAAGCTCTCCGACATAAACGGGGTATTCCACACCTGCAGCGGATGAACCAGCGTCGGCTCACGGTCAGCGTTGAAAATGGCCAGGTGGCCGTTCTCAAACAGCGCGAAACCATGCCCCACCATGGGGGTATCCGCCTGCTTGCGGATCAGGTTGTAGCGGTACAGCACCACCTCACCACCGGCTTCGCCATAGAACACAAACAGCACGTCCTCGCCGTTGGGCGAACGGATCATGCGCTTGAAGCGAAGGTCCGTGTCCGGCACCTCGAAGGTTTTCAGTTCTCCGCTGGTGAGGTAATAGCCAGACGGGAAAATCAGGCCGTGGTTTTCCGGCAGCGTCACTACCGAGCCGCCCAGGGCATCAATACGCTCCACCTGACGGGTGCTTCGGTTGTAGAGGTAATAGCGCCAATGATCCTCGCCATAGGGCAGGATGCGAACCAGGATGACGTCCTTGAGATCGGCATACTCAAAGGTGGCATCGTCCAGGGACTGGGAATCCGACGTCACCGGGTCAGAGTAGATCCCCTCGCCGGTGTTGGTGTTGTTCTCAATCTTGAAGGTGATATCGCCACGCAGGTTGTCGATAAACAGGGTGTCGGCAATGTTCAGGTGTGGCGCCCGCCCCTGCACCTGGGCGTCCCGTCCGGCGGAGCGCCACTCGAAACTGAAGCGGTCTGGAAACACCAGGTCACGTTCACCCCGGTTGTCGATGTAACGACTCACCGTGCCGGCGGCCGTCAGCTCCCAGCGGAACACCCGCTGGTCACTGAGTTTCTCGCCAATGCGGAAGGCCATCAGCAGCATGCCGTTGAGCACCACCAGCTGGGCCAGGGTGGCGTGGCTGTAGTACTGCTGGAGTTCGCGGAAATCGGTGCGGAAACGCTCATCCGCCAGGAAACTGTCTGCGACCGATGCCTCCCCGACCTCGAAGCCCTCCTCGGAGTCGTTGAGGTGGTAAAGGCTGAAGACATCTTCAATGGCCAGCGCCTTGCGCAAGCCCAACTGCAGGTTAAAGCCAAACAACAGTTGATTACCAATACGCACCACATCACGGGCGATGGCGTTGTTTTCGGTCCGTACCCGGCCACGCCCCAGCACGCCCATGCCAGCGCCTCCGAAGACCTCGGAGCGGGCGCTGTTGAGGGTATCCACATCAGCGCGGAGTTGCTGCCCCTGATCTTTCAGGCGGCGCTGGATGGTTTCAAAGGCAGTGCCTTCCTTGACGATGTTTTCGAGTTGACTGCGGTCCTTCGACATGGGGTTCATCCTGGCAACAAATCACGAAAATAACGGGAGGGGCGTTCAGCCATACGGGAACCGGCGACAGGCAGTCGCCACCGGTCCCCGGCATGGGTCATCAGGCGTTTTCGGTGGAACCCGTCGACTGGCCCTTGAAGGCACGGTCGGTGATGCCCGCCAGTGCGGCCTGCAGGGCAGGCGACTTGTCCAGCACACCCTGAACGGTCTTGCCGTAACCCAGCCCCTTGGCGAACTTCTCGAAGATATCGCCATCGCCGCCAATCAGCTCGAACTTGGCATCCTTCAGCGCCGCAGACATGACCTTGCCGTTCTCCAGCATACCGATGCGCTGGGCATCGATGCTGGCCATGGTTTCCTTCTCGTGCACTTCCAGGTTCATGCGGAACTGCTCGAAGTGACGGGCTTCCTCCGACATGTTGTCGTAAGCCTTGAGTTTTTCCACCAGACCGTTGGCTTCAGCCTTGGCCATGGCTTCGCGGGCCTGGGCCTTGGCCAGACCGAGTTTTTCCTCGCCCATGGCTTCGGTTTCGAGGCGCTGCTCGAGTACCCGTACTTCCGCCATACCGGCTTCTTCCTCGGCCTTGGCGTTAGCGGTCTTGACCTCGGCTTCCACCAGACCTTCGGCACGCTGGGCCGTGGCTCGGGCTTCCTGTACCTGGGCCTGAGCCAGACCATCGGCGGCCGCCAGGGCCTGCTGACCACGGGCCAGCTTCTCGTCCGCAGCCGCCTTCTTCTCGGCTGAATCCAGCTCCGCCTGAGAACGCACCACCACTTCGTCAGACTCCAGCTTGGCGCGTTCATACGCGGCCTCCGCCGCCTTCACTTCCTTCAGTTTGCGCTCTTCCGCTTCCGCTTCGGCGGCAATCACCGTCTGCACCTTCAGGCGATCCGCCTCGGACCGGTTACGCACGTCCTTGATATTCTCTTCTTCCTCCGCCACGCCGCGTTCAACGGCGATACGTTCACTGGTGATGACCGCGATTTCCTTGCGCTCTTCCTCCAGGGATTTCTCCATACCGATGCGCTCGATCTCTACCGCGCGCTGACGGTTGACGTCTTCCAGCTCACGGGCCTGCTGGATACGGACATCCTCAATCTGAATAGCACGCTCACGGGCCTTGGTAGCCATTTCCACCTGACGCAGGCGGTTCTCTTCGGCGATTTCCACTTCCTCATCGGTCTTGATGCGGGCCGCTTCGGCCTTGGCGCGCTCCTGCTGACGGACCTGCTCGGTTTCCGAAGTCTCGCGGGCCTGCAGGGTCTCGATCTCACGACGCTGGCGTGCCTCGGCATCGGCCTGAGTACGTTCCAGCTCCAGGGCCGCCTCCCGCGCAGACACGTTCTTGCGCTGGATTTCCAGTTCCTGATCACGCTCAAGACGATTGGTTTCCACATTGTGCAGGGCGGTGATCTCGGTAATTCGGCGGATACCTTCCGAGTCGAGGATGTTATTGGGATCCAGGGAGCTCTTTGGCGTCTGTTCCAGGTAATCGATGGCCACGTCTTCGAGGATGTAACCGTTCAGGTCCTCGCCAATGGTCTCGACGATGGCGTCACGGAAACGCTGACGTTCCTCGAACAGCTGCATGAACTCCAGCTTCTTGCCGACGGTCTTCAGCGCCTCGCTGAACTTGGCGTTGAACAGGTCGTTGACCGCGCCGCGATCGGAAGCCCGGCCAACGCCCACGGACTTGGCCACCCGAAGTACATCTTCAGCGGTCTCGTTGACCCGCAGGTAAAACGCCACGGTGATGTCGGCCCGCAGGTTGTCCTTACAGATCAGGCCGTCCTTGCCGGTGCGGTTCAGTTCCAGGGTGATGACGGAAATTTTCATGGTTTCCGCACGGTGGATCACCGGCAGCACCATGGCTCCGGTGAAATAGACCTTCGGCGTTGCCGACATGTCGTTGACGATCAGGGCCTGGCCCTGATCCACCTTGCGGTAGAACGCTTTGAACAGCGACAGAATGGCCAGCAGTGAAACCACCAGAACGGCGATGGTGACAAGAACCGGCATAACCCACGACAAATCCATTTAGTGTGTCTCCTGCGTTGACGAACAAATTAACCGGCGGAGCCGGAGAGGAAGTCAGCTTCTGGCATGACCCAGTAAGCCTGTTGATCGGACAGATACTCCACCAGCACAACCCGGTCACGGCGAGCCAGCGACGCATCACTGCGAATCTGAAGAATCAGGTGGGCACCGTCACGGTGGGCTTCCGCCCGACCTTTGCCGGTGCTTTCGTTGAAAGCCAGCACCACACAGGCCGTGCCGATCACCTGTTTCTGGAGTGGGCGCTTGTAAGCACGACGGAACAAGGGGCGCAACGGGCGCACCAGCACTGACGTCACCAGCAGCCCTGCAAACAGCGCCCCGGGAATCACCAGCAAGCCGAACACCACGTGTCCCCAGCCGCCACCGAGTGCGGCGCCGAACAGCAAATCAGCAAAGTAGGCCAGCAGCCAGCTGGACAGGAACAGCAGGGTCAGCACCAGCGGCAACGGCACGCCCTGGAGGCCCAGGGTCACCATCAACCCCCCCACATCGGCGGACGGATCAATGTCTATATCCCCATCGCCACCGTCGAGATCAACCAGTCCCAACAGGGAAATGAGCCAGTAAATGACCGCGACTGCCAACAAAATGGTAAAGACGACAGTCGGAAATGAGAAAGTAATCGCAAGAAATGCTGCCATGAACAATCCTTTTCCACGGTTTGAACTACGCTGTTTTATCAAACCTTCCGTGACAGCAGAAGCGGCTTCGGCCGACCACGACAGTTGTATGACATATTCTGTCAAAAACCTTTTTCTTATACCCCAGTAAACCCGCTTATTGCAAACTCTTTAATTTCCGGTATAGACTGGAATTCATGACATAACATGTCAACTCACTGCGACCGGAGTCCAGCCTGTCATCGGGAGCAACAACCGGGCCCCGGGGCGCAGCCGAGCCACTGGAAAAGGAGCTTAATGTGGACACTCAATCCCTCATCCTTGCACTGGGAGACGCTACACACGCTGGCAGAACGTTCAATGTGATGCCGGTTGCCGGGGACGACCCCGTCCTTCAGATCGCGGTCTCCGGAGCGGATGAAACGCCGGTTTACCTTACGGTAACGGAGTCGCAGATTCTGTGCCTGGTTTATCTTTTCGAGGAAAGCGAAATCCGCGCCTCGGCCCTGCCGGAGCTCCACGAGAGCATGCTCCGAATCAGCGTACCGATGCCACTGAGTGCACTGGGCAAAGTCGAGAACCACTACGTGGTCTACGGTTCCCTCAGCCCCACCTCCAGCCAGACCGAGGTGATGCAGGAACTGGTCACCCTCGCAGACAACGCGATCGACTTGTTACAGACGTTTGAAGACTTTCTGGAATAATCAGGGGACGATGACATGAAAGCCGTACTGAAAAAGCTACTGACTGCCATGCGCGGCAGCGTAAATGAGTTGGGTGAGGCCGTGGTCGACAGCCAGGGCAGCCGCATTCTTGAGCAGGAACTCCGCGACTCCGAGCACGAGCTGAAGCAGGCAAAGAACGAGCTGGCCGCCCTGATGGCGGAAGTCGCCTCCCTGAACCGCCAGATCAAGACTGAGTCCGACAGCGCGGAAAGCCGTGAGCAGGACGCCCGTAAAGCATTGGCCGCCGGTCAGGAAGAGCTGGCCCGGGAAGTGGCCGAGCGCATTGTTGGCCACGAGCGGCGTAAGGCCGAACTGACCCAGGCCCGCGTCCAGCTTGAGGAGCGCACCCGCGGGCTTAAAGATCGGGTTCAGAAAGCCGAAAAACAACTGGCCGAATACCGCCGCGAACTGCAGGTGGTCAAAACCAACGAACGGGTACTTCGCACCACCGCCCAGATCGACACCAACATCAACAGCAACCAGTCGTCGCTGAGTACCGCCCGGGAAACCCTGGAACGCATTCGCGAGCGTCAGGCCCGCGAGGAAGACCGTCAGGGCGCCCGTGCGCAGCTGGAGAAGGAACTCACCGGACAGGACCTGGATGAAAAACTGAAAGCCGCGGGCATTGATGCCGAGCAGGATTCGGTCAACGATGTGCTGGCCCGCCTGAAAGGCGATCAGCCATCCTGACGCCCCCGTGACCTCCATGATGACTGCGCCCGAAGGCACATCAGTGTCTTCGGGCCTTGATGCAAGTGCGCCCAGATGAGTGACAAGAAAGATTGGCCAAAGGAAGTCGAAGCGCTGAAGGCCGTTCAGCTGGCATTTGATCTGTCCAGCGACATCCAGCGCGCCTTTCGTGTTGCCGCCGCCATGCAGGACCTGAACACCTCCGCAATGGTGCGCAAAGCACTCAATCTACCCTATCGCAGAAAACGGATTCGACCACGGATCACGGTGACCCTGCACGAAGAGGATTTTGAACAGCTGGCCGCCCGCTACAACCTACCGGCCGATGATCGCGCCGCTATCCGCCAGCGGGTCGCAGAAGAGCTGGGACAATTCGCCACCGCCTTTCTTGCCGACCAGGACACTCCCGGTAAGTAATCATTCACTTGCCCGCCTCCGTGCGGATATGAATATCCCGTTGCGGGAATGGAATTTCGATACCCGACTTCGCGAGTTCGCGGGTAATCGCTGAGTGTATTTCGTGAGACAACGGCATGATGTCCAGCATGCTGCGGACAAACGCACGGATCTCAAAGTTAATACTGCTATCACCCAGCCCCACACAGAACACTGCGGGTGGAGGTTCCTCTACCACCCGGTCGTTGTTGGCCGCCACACCGAGCAGCAGCTCCCGTACCACATCAACATCAGAGCCATAGGCCACCCCTACCCGCACAATCACCCGGGTAATGGAATCGCTCAGGGTCCAGTTGGTCAGATCCTGGGTGACGAACGTCTTGTTCGGAATAATCTGTTCTTTGCGATCCCAATCCACCAGAGTCGTTGCGCGGATACGGATTCGGGAGACCGTGCCGGTAATGCCTCCGATGGTCACCGTGTCCCCTACCCGGATGGGCCGCTCGAATAACAGAATGATGCCAGACACAAAGTTGGCAACAATTTCCTGCAAACCAAACCCCAGACCAACCCCCAGCGCCGCAACCAGCCACTGCAACTTAGACCACTCGGCCCCCAGAATATTCAGCGAGGCTATCGCGCCAATGATTACGATCAGGTAGGTCACTACCGTGGTAATGGCGTAACCGGAGCCCGGTGCCAACTGCAGACGGCTGAGTATCATCACCTCAAGCGTTCCCGGCAGGTTTCGGGTCGCGTAAACGGTGACAAATGCGACCAGTGCGGCCTTGCCAAGATCCGACAGGGTGACAGTCAGGCTTGCGTCGCCGTCACTCACTGTCCAGAGGGTAATTTCGTCGAACAGATGGAGAGCCGGAATGATGGGTGCCCACAGTACCCAGAGCCCGGCTATTGCCACAAACAGGGTCGAAATCGCCAGCAGCGCCTGGCTCTGGGCACTGATGTCGTACAGATCCATCTCCGGAAGGTCCAGGCTGCCAGGCTGCCCCTCCCCCGAGGACGCAGATGCCTCCAGCTGAGCTTCCAGCTCCTGATCTTTCGCACGCTTGGCCCGCAAGCGCTCCATTTTCAACCGCCGCTCCCGTACCGCCAGAGCCCGCAACCCCAGATAGCGCATCAGGGTCAGGAACACCAGCCAGCACACGCTGATAAACAGGGCCCCCTCCAACTGCACTGCGGTGTAGTGGTAACCCAGCAACGACGCCAGCGCCAGTATCAGGGGCGTCGCCACCGCCAGTAAATGAACGGCCTGCCACCCACGGGAATCACGCCGGGCAGGCGTCACACTCCGATACGCCGCTGCCAGCCGGTGAATAAAGATCGCCAAAGCCAGCGACGCTATGGTGAAAGCAATCCGGCCAAAGCTGGCGTCGAACTCCATGAAAGCACCAGACTGTGTAACCGGACTCAGGGCCGCCACCGGTAACAACACAACCAGCAGACGGGGCATGCCATGACGAATGGCGGCTAATCCCGTCGCTTGCCATTTGAAATGGCACTCAGCCACCCCTTGCGGGCGTGCAATCTGCGATACCGATCCCAACAGGAATAACACCAGGGCGGCATCAACCAGACCGCTCGCCAACCCCTGCCCAAGAGGGCCGCCTTCGGCCACCAGCAGAGCCCCGACAAACAACAAAAGCACCCCGGGCAGTGCCAGAGCCACCGAGCTCAACAACGCCGTTACGGTCAGTCCGATCCGGTCCTTGCCGACCTTCCCGATGGACCGGTTGTCTTCCTTCATCCGTTCTTTAAGGCGGCGACGGGAATACGACAGACCAGCAAACAGCAGCCCCAGCAACACCAGCAGTGGCAGCCGGGCGCTGACGGAGGCAGGAAAACCTTTAACGATCTCCATCAGGCCCGATGGATCAAAGATGCTCCTGACGGCCTGCAGTAACTCGGCAAACATCGCCGGACCAGCAGGCTCAACGCTCGGCAACCAGAACAGACGACGACGAACCAGCTCCTGATAGGCCCTGAGCCGTTGTTCCAGAGCGGTGATCACCTGAAAGTACTCCGTCAGCACATGCACATGATCATCAACCAACGAGCGTAATTGATTCAGGACCTGAACCCGCTGGTCAATCAGACGGTCACTGACCGGCTCATCCGGGTCCAGCACGGCGCCAAACTCTTCCAGCTGAAACTGCTCGATACGAGCCGCTTCCAACTGCTCCTTGATGGCGGGAACCAGATTATCCGCGAGGTGTTGCTGTTCCAGCCGATCCAGGCGCCGACGCAGAAGATTGGCGTAGTTGTCCGACAATCCCAGACCGGCAGACTCCAGCCGCTGTTCGAGACTGGCAAACTCATTGTCCAGCCGCTGCTGCAGAGACTTTGCATACGTCAGTCGCTCACGGGTTTGCGCCAGTGCCGCCTGCCGCTCCCATAGCGCCGACCGCAAGGACTGAATTTCCTCACGAACCCCCGTTTCCGATTGGGACAGCGTCTTTATTGGCAACGGCGCTGGGGTATCCGATGCCTCGGGCGCAGCAATGATTGGCTCCGGCGCCTGCACAACCGTACTCTGGGCCGGCCCCTCTGCCTCCGCGCCTCCCGCTGCTGGCTCCTGGGCCATCGCAGGCATCGCAACCGACAACAGCAACCACATCAGCAATGGCCAAACGCCACCACCAGGCCACCATCTGCCCCGCCCACTAAGCTGCCGTCGTTCCATGTTCGTACACGCCTGATATTTCGTCGAAAAGAGTATGGTTTATCAGACCTTATCTGGCGACTGTGATCAAGCTGAAAGCGACGCCCGTTCAGCATCAGAAAAGCCAGTGCTGACCCGAAGCAGACGACCCTCTGGCCCCTCAACCATGATCGCCCCCATCCACCCTTCACTGAGGAAGGCCGTGGAGGTGTAATCCAGCAACGGGGCTGGTGTACTCATTCTGCATCCTCGGGTTTAAAGATTAGCAGGCATAACGTCTTGAGCCCCGCCCCAAGGCACCCGGAAACTCGCTGAGCGGCGCAAGGCGGAGTGATTAAAGTCCTGTTGCTGGGCAGGCTGATCCGGTACCGAGTCCGGACGATAGGCTGTGAGGCCATAATAGCCACCGACCGTTGAGTTGGGCGCCCCTCCCCGTCGGTCAGCGCCGTTGCTGCACACATCCATTGTTCTCTTCCCTTGGGCGTCCTGCCCTCTGAAACCTGCAGGCTCAATTGTTCACAAAAACGTCCTGCGCTGATACCGACCGATTCCGGTTTCTCATGATGTGGGCCAGGCAA
>NZ_FNNE01000018.1 GCF_900106945.1 Marinobacter mobilis | reverse complement strand
ATAGCGGCTGTTGGTGCTTGGTGAACGGTGTAAGGTCCTGAAACTATAGCACTTTCAGCCGCTTTCTTTTATCCCCTCATGAGAAATCCGGGCTAGGATATCGGGGGCTTGCCAAGCAAACGTTATTTAAAAACCTCTAACCGTTTAGTTGAGTAATAGATTGCCATCAGCACTGGTACGTCCTTGCTATAAAAAACTGTTTCACTAGCGCCGTACCTTTGATTCAATTGGTCAAGTGTCCTGATATCAATACCGGATGTCAGAACCCGCCTCCCATTTACATCTCCAACAAGCCTGAATCTCACTCTGTTTGATTTACAGACTGCCTGCAGTTTGAACTCTGAGTAGCCCGTTCTTGGATGCCACTTTCCAACGGCTTCAACAGTGACACTTCCAAGAGAAGAGGCCGAAAACATTAAGTGCTTGGTGTGATTTAACCAAGATTCAGTGATATACACCTCAACCCATAGCGGTCGCGGAAAGTCACAACCTTTTATTGTTAAGAGGATCAAGTTCATATTTATTGGCTCACTCCGGTGACTGGCTGCTTCGGTTGCCACGCAACATATTGCCTTCAACTCTGGAGCCTTCCGTTCACCAAAGATTTCAGTTCAGTATCCGGATCCTCTAGTAGTTCCGGGTTGATCGTTCTGCGTTGTTGAACGAGTGTCTTGCCTACCAAAAAAGCAAGGGGCAGGTTGACCGCGTCAACAGCAATAACACAGCCTTCGCGGAGATAGAACACGGCAAATCCTTTATCCTCGGGGCTGCCGCGAACCACTCGCTGATCATGATTTTGCGACAATCCTACCATCTGCAGACGAACATCGTACTGGTTTGACCAGAACCATGGAACGCTATCATAGGGTTTCTCCTCACCCATCAGGGTTGCTGCGGCTGTACGAGCCTGATCGACAGCATTGGCGACAGACTCGAGCCGTTGCATCTTCTCGAAGAAAAGATTCCGGTGCCGGGTGCAGTCACCGATCGCCAAGATGGCGGGGTCCTCGGTACGGGTAAATTCGTCAACAATAATACCGTTATCACAGGGCAGGCCGGCGCCCTTAGCCAGAGCGGTTTCCGGGATAACGCCAATCGACACAAGGACGATGTCGGCCGGTACGGTGCCTCCGTCCGCCAACGTCACGCCAGCCACATGCCCCTGATCGCCCTCCTCGAAGCCGGTTACCGCTGTGTTCAGACGTACGTCCACGCCGGCGCCGCGGTGTTTGTCGTAAAAGAACGCTGATATTTCCGGGCCCGTAACGCGCTGCATAAGGCGCTCGGCGGCTTCCAGCACCGTGACATTAACACCTTTTTTGTTGGCACTGGCCGCCACCTCAAGGCCGATGTAACCACCACCCACGACGACCAGGCGCTTTCCAGCAACTAACTGTTCACGCAGTACCTCTGAATCAGCTATGTCGTGCAGGTAATGAATGCCATTTAAGTCAGCCCCGGGCGCGTTCAGGTGTCGAAGGTGTGACCCGGTGGCCAGGACCAGTCGATCGTATTGCAGCCTGCTCTGATCCGACAAGCTGATGGTGCTACTGTCCCGATCAATTTGTTCGACGCGCACACCGAGCCGCAACTGATGGCCTGCGTTCTCGTATACCGAGCGCGGTTTCAGGTACAGCGACTCCTGATCAACATCTCCTGTCAGGTAATTCTTGGACAGCGGCGGTCGTTGGTAGGGCGGATGAGGTTCATTCCCCACCAGAACGACCTCATGTTGATATTTTTTTTGGAGTAAGGCTGTCAGGAGGGCACCTGCTGCGTGCCCACCGCCAACAATGACCGTCCTCTCTTTACGTTTGCTTACCATAGGCTATCTCTTTCGCTGTGCCCTGGGATTGGATTCTCCACACGTTCGGATGCCATCCTGGTCAATCGGTTAATTAACTGTTCGGTGTCAGTTTGACCATCAACCTGGAATAGCCCCGCACGAAGTTGGACTGCACCCGCTCGGGCTCTTCGACGACTTCGATGTTGTCAAAACGCTTGAGTATTTCTTCCCAGAGGATGCGCAGTTGCAGTTCAGCCAGACGGTTGCCCATGCAACGGTGAACCCCATAGCCGAACGACATGTGGTTTCGTGCGTCCTTGCGATCAATGATGAACTGATCGGGGTTGTCAAATTTGCGCTCGTCCCGGTTACCCGACGCGTACCACATGACAACTCGATCACCCTTCTTGATGGTCTGGCCGCCCAGTTCGACATCCTGCTTGGCGATTCGGCGCATATAGGCCAGCGGCGTTTGCCAGCGGATGATTTCCGACACCATGTTCGGAATCAACTCCGGTTTTGCCTTCAATTTTTCAAATTCCCTGGGGAATTCGTTCATGGCCACCAGGCCACCACTCATCGAGTTGCGCGTCGTATCGTTTCCGCCGACTATGAGCAGCGTCAAATTACCGATAAACTCCATCGGCCGATTGATCAGGTCTTTCGTTTCTTTGTTGCTCTGCAACAGGCTGATCAAATCGAAACCGGGCTCCTCGCCTGCTGCGCGGCGCGCCTCCTTGTCCCGCCAAAGCCTGGAGAAAGACCGGGCCATGTCTGCCGCGTCGTCAAACATGGCATTTTCATCGGCAAACTCCCCGCCGGTGGCCGATGCTGCACCTGCCATTCTGTCCGACCACTCAACCAGCTTGTGGCGTTCCTCGTAAGGGAAATCCAGAAGCGTCGCCAGCATGCGGCCTGTGAGTTCCTTGGAAACAGCAGGTACCCAGTTAAAGGGCTTGTCCAGAGGCAGGCTGTCAAGCACATCACCGGTGCGTGATCGGATCAGCCCCTCCATCTCCTTCAGGTTTTTCGGTGCCACTACTCCCTGCACCGAGCTGCGCTGCACATCGTGTTTCGGCGGATCCATCGCTATGAACATTTCCACCGACAGCCCCTCCGGAGGGTCACCGAGAATGATTTGCGGCTCGGCGGAAAACAGGTCGTGACTCTTATCCACGAACAGGATGTCTTCAAACCGAGTTACCGACCAGAAGGGGCCGAAAGGGCTGTTCTTCTGGTAATGGACCGGCGCCTCATCACGCAACCGTTTGAAATAGGCGCGCCACTGACCCTGCCGGTATAAAAACGGATTGCTGACATCGATGTCCTCAAGGGCCAGCGTGTTAACGTCCGGGATGGGTGTTTCAACGAATTCGGGCATCGGTCGGCGTGGGCCGAAGGTCTTCCTCTTGGCGCTCATTAAGAATTTCAGTCCCTGAATTTGCCTCTGCATCGGCACCACCCTGGAGGTGGCGTTAATCAGTCGGGACTGAATGTCGTCAAATGTTCTGGGCAGTGTTGGCATGCGTCCTCCTGTGTTCACATCTGGAACTCGGGTAAATGCACGGTCATGCCGTCCATTTCATCAGTCAGTACCACCTGGCAGCCCAGGCGCGAAGTGCTCGCCCGCTCCGGTGTCATTGACAGCATTTGTTCTTCCTCATTGCCAGGCGTGCCTGTCTTGCTGAACCATTCGTTCGTGACGATAACGTGGCAGGTACCGCAGGCGCACTCCCCCCCACAATCCCCGTCGATACCGGGAATGGCGCTATCAACAGCGATTTGCATTACCGAGGAACCAGCTTTGAATTCTGCGACATGTTCAGTTTGATCATGTTCGATAAACGTAACTTTGCCCAATGTTGTTCTCCTACCAGCATTGATGATTGACAGATATTGCCTGTCTGCCAGCATATTTTTCAGGTCATTTCTTGACAAGCAGGGGTCATTTGAAGACAAAATGGCGAAACTTTAGGAAGGGGGGTATCAATGATGGTGGCGCGGAAGAAAATGGAGGAGTTGCAAAGTCCCGGTCCGGATATTCCATCGAATTACTCACGGCTAGTTGCACGTGAGCTGAATCTGACAGCCAGACAACTTCCGCGTCTGCTGCGGGGCACTGGACTTGGGGTGACGCAATTTTTGAGCGAGGACGGACTGCTTACTGTGGCTCAGCAGATACAGATCCTGCGTAATGCAATGGATCTGTCCGGCCAGCCAGAATTTGGGTTAAGGCTGGGTAAACGAATGACTCCGGCAACCCACGGAGCAATGGGGTTCGTGGCTTACAGCAGCCCCGACCTCCTCACTGCTCTACACGCGATTCGGACATTCCTGCCCACGCGCGCGAGCTTCATCCAGTTGCACTTGCAGCAAGTCGGTGAGCGTTTGGAATGTATTCTGCAGTACCTGGGGCCATTAGACGATGACATACAGCGTTGCCTGTCGGATGCGATGCTCAAGGCACTTTTCGAATTCGGCGAGTTCATGGTTGGCCGCCCTTTGCGCGAGGCTGAAGTATGCTTTGCCCATCCGAAACCCGAGTATCACGCAACGTATTCGGACTTTTTGTCCGGGCAGATTCACTTTGATTGCAGCCAATTAAAACTCAGCTTGCCGATGGCCTTGTGTCGGGAACCAAACGCCTCTGCCAATCATGAAAACTATCATCTGGCCATGCGACAGTGTGAAGCCATGCTTGCGCAACTTCAGTCCGATAAGCCAAGCTACCAGACCCGGCTGAAGAAGATGATGTTGTCCCGGCCGCCGGGAACGCTCAATGAAGAGGAAGCGGCTGCCTCTCTGTTCATCAGCAAACGCACCCTGTCGCGTAAACTCAGCTATGAAGGCAGCAATTTTCGAAAAATCCGTGACGAGATTCTGTCTCAGCAGGCAGCGCTGTACCTGCGTGACAGCGAACTGTCAATCGAGGCCATTGCTGCGTTGATGAATTATCACGACAGTGCCAATTTCAGACGCGCCTTCAAACGCTGGTTTGGCCAGCCACCTGAGCAATTCAGGCTAAACGTCAGATCACACACCATCTATACACGTGATTAACAAACATAAACCGGCGCTAATTACGCTTGGGGAGCCAGTGCCTATGTTCGTACACTTTTCCTGATTACACCATCCATGATGACGTTCCAGACAAAATCACCAATGCCGTCGAGTGTATAGACACCTTTCGGATCAAACCAGGTTGCGACCCAGTTGAGCGCCCCGAGGCCGATTAGGCGAAGCAGGCGAGCATTGACATCCTTCCGAATCACGCCTTGCTCAATCATCGTTTCGATGATCTCGGCCCAAAGGGATTCATACTGGTCACGCAAAGCGATGATGTCCCCGCGGGCCTCCGCGCTCAGTGAACGCCACTCAAACAAAAGTACGTAAACCGTATCCGAATCAACCAGCAGGGCGTGCAAATGTGCGTTGATACAAAGACGCAATCGTTCCACGGGATCGTCCGAGCTGGCGTACGCGGTTTCAACCTCTGTTGTAACCAGGTCTACTCCCCGACGCATCAGCTCAACGAGCAGCGCTTCCTTGCTGCTGTAACGATAATACAGACTTCCGGGCAGCATATTGCAGGCTTCTGCAATCTCCTTAAGAGATGTCCTTTCAAAACCTTTCTCACGAAACAGCCGGGCGGCGTTAGACAAAACATTACCCTGATCGCCTAGTTTGCTTGCAGGGGTAATCTGTCTGTCAACCATGGCTTAAACACCTCCTGAGCAATCCCGTTTATTAATCATCAGAGCAGCCATCATTCGATTCGTTTCACTGATCGTACGCCATTACACCGGTGCCGTGCCATTTGGATTAACAAAGTGTTGACTTTTGGTTGGTTGACCAACCAAACTTTGGAAACAATGCTACTCACAAGAGAACGCCATGGCAATGACCTATGACAATCCACTGGTCCTCTACACTTCCGCCCCTGCGCGAAATGCATGTCAGACTGAGCGGATCTGATGAACGATCTGAACAAACTTCAGCACAGTGACGCTGTGACGACGGCGTGGCAGTTCACCGAACAGGTTCCTCACGGCAGGGATCTGGGCATGCAAGTTGTCTCGGTAGACCAGGGCCAGGTCTGTATGCGGCTAACCCCGCAGTCATGGATGTTCGCCCATAAGGATACAAAAGAAATCTGCACCAGCGTACTTTACTCGCTGGCAGACTCCGCCGGAGGCTTGGCGGTATTCGCGGGTGCCCTGGAGTTGATGCCCATTGCCACTCTGGATCTGCGCATGGATTATTTGCGGCCTGCCATCGGCGACCGGGCCCTGTCAGCGGTGGCCACCTGTCGTCATTTATCGGACGATGTCGCGTTTATTCATTGTGACATCCTTAGCGAGGGAAATCGCGAGTTACTAGCGACGGCAAACGCCACCTTCATGCGTAACACCCAGGGACAGCAATTGCATGCAGGTGGACGAGGAAAGGAGAGCGCATGAGCACGACTGGCGATTCGGCCCCACAAATCTCAGGCACTGCGGAAAGTGCGAAAGAATGTGCTGACTGGCAGGCTCTTCTGGAGCGCATTCCCTATGCACAGCACCTCGGGCTTGAGGTTCAGCGCGGTGATGCAGGCGTATTGGTTCATTTGCCGTGTCGTGAAGCGCTGATTGGCAACTTCATGCTACCAGCCCTCCATGGCGGCGTGCTTGGAGCCCTGATCGAACTCACCGCGCGGGTGGCTGCGCAAAGCCAGGATGCAGAGACACGTTGCCCGCGCATTCTCGACAGCCACATCAATTACCTCCGCTCCGCGAAGGCCCGATCGACGTTCGCCAGGGCCGACATTATTCGGCAAGGCAGGCGCACCAGCCTGGTCCAGGTGACCTGCTGGCAAGGCGATGATAAAAAACCGATCGCCACTGGTCAGGTTCAGTTATTGCTCCCGACAATGGCCGCCCAACAAGAAGACCGTCATGGACATTAAGCACAACACACCTGAACGCGACGAATTCCGGGCGACGGATGGCGCCGATATCGCACTGTGGCGCTGGCCGCAATCCAAAGCGCGCCCCACGCTGCACTGGGCACATGCCACGGGTTTCCATGGCCGCCTGTACCATCCACTGCTTGACGAGCTCGCCACGGACTTCAATGTCCTTGCCTGGGACATGCGAGGACACGGGGCCAGCGTTGGTGCAGCCAACCTGTCGACATTCCGGGGCTGGGAAATCTATTATCGCGACCTGATCGCTCTGCTGGAATGCCTGGACGAGCCGGTCTGGCTTGCCGGCCATTCCATTGGTGCCACCACCAGCATCATGGCCGCTGCCCGGCGGCCTGATAAAGTGCTGGGTCTGATTCTGGCGGAACCGGTGATCATGGACCCGATGCAGGGTCTGAAGTTGTGGTTGACGAAGCTGTTACGTCAGTCACAACGGTTGTCACTGGCCGCAGGAGCCGCACGTCGGCGCAGAGTATTCCAGTCGCACGCTGCTGCGCTAGAAAACTATCGTGGCCGCGGTGGCTTCAAGACCTGGCCCGAAGCATGGCTGAACGCCTACGTCCAACACGCCTTCGTGCCGCAGGGTGACCAAGTTCAATTGGCGTGTGCGCCCGAGTGGGAGAGCACCACCTTTGCCCATACCGAACACAACCCCTGGCCCGGTATTCGTCAGTTGCGGTGCCCGGTTATAGCACTGGCGGCGGAACGCGGGTCAACCTTCTCACCAAAGGCACAAAAACGCCTGAAGGCCCTGCTGCCTTCGGCTGACATAAGGATTCTTGAAGGCACGACCCATTTCCTGCCTATGGAACAGAAGGACACCGTTCGCGATGCCATCCTGCAACTAGCTTTAACTGGATGCCGCGAGAACTGATATCCACACCTTAATCTTGCCGATCGAGACATCTGCCATGCGCTTTCTGCTGACCCTGTTTATCTCGCTGCTCATTCTGTCAGGTTGTCAGCAGTCCGCGGAAACGCCTCCAGAGGCCCGCCCCCCTGTTCCCTGGGTAAAAACAGTGGAATTGAAGGAGGCAGGTCCAACATCTCAGAGGTTTTCAGGAACCCTGCGAGGCCGCCACGAAGTTCCCCAGGCCTTTCAGATCGCCGGCCGGATTCAACAACGTTTCATCGATCCCGGTCAGCGCGTGGAAAAAGGCGACTTACTGTTCAAACTCGATTCACGAGACCTTATCGCAACCGCGGAGGGGGCCGCCGCAGATCTGAGGCGTGCAGAAGCGGCCCTGGCCATTGCCACTAATGAGCTCCAGCGACAGCGGGAACTGGTAGGACGTCAGTTTGTCAGCGAACAAACCCTGCAACGCCTTGAACTGGCGGAGCGTGAAGCACGCAGCCAGGTGGAAACGGCTTCTGCACGAAATCAGCAGGCTCAGAATGCTCTGGGATATGCGGAACTAAAAGCCGCCAATGCAGGCGTGATCACCGAGGTCATCGTTGAGCCCGGCCAGGTTGTGGGTGTCGGTCAAACCCTTGCCGTTCTGGCTGAAGATCAATCCCTGGAAGTCGAGGTCTTTTTACCTCAGGGCAGCAACCCGCCCCGGCAAGGTTATGTTCCTTTACCCAATGGCGAACAGCTTGCGGTGAATCTGAGAGAGATTGCCGGGGCTGCCGACGCCAGAAGCCGGAGCTGGCGTGCCCGATACAGCCTGGAGGGGCCCTACCCTTCGTCTTTAACGCTTGGTTCAGTGGTGAGTGTCCGGCTGATGCAGAAACAAACCACGGCCAGCCATCGTGTACCGCTGGGTGCCCTTGATGAGAGAGGAGAAACGCCGCAGGTCTGGTTGGTCTCCGACGGCATGGTGACCCCCCTTGCGGTCGAGGTTATCGATTTGGGTGAGGAGTATGCGCAGATCCGGGCCAACATCAACGCGACTACGCCGATCGTCGCATTAGGGACACACCTGCTCACGCCTGGCATGGCGGTGCGGGAGCTGGCTCAATGAGCTTGCCTAATCTTTCCGCACTGGCAGTGCGCGAGCGTTCGGTCACTCTCTTTTTTCTTTTGATGTCCGTTGTTGCGGGCTTCTACGCGTTCTCATCCCTTGGTCGGGCGGAAGACCCTGCGTTCACCGTGCGGTCGATGGTGGTCTCTGTGGTTTGGCCGGGAGCAACCCCCGAGGTGCTACGGAATCAGGTGGCGGATCGTCTGGAAAAGCAAATCCAGGAAGTGGCGTATTTCGACACTGTTGAAACCACCATTCGGCCCGGACAGGCCACCATGCTTATCCGATTCCAGGATTATACGCCCAGTGAAAAAATGCCCGATCTCTACTATCAGGTTCGCAAGCGCATGTCCGATGAAAGCCTCAATCTCCCCCGTGGTGTCATCGGCCCCATCGTTAACGATGATTTCTCAGACGTGTATTTCTCCCTGATGGCCGTCACAGCACCGGGAATGCCAATGCGTGAACTGACCCGCGAGGCAGAAGAGATACGAGATCGCCTGCAACTGCTTCCCGGCTTGCAAAAGGCACAGATCCTGGCTGAGCGTCCTGAGCGGGTGTATCTCGAGTTTGATCAGGACCGGCTCAACAATCTCGGCTTGTCGGCAGAAGAAGTGTTGCAGGCGATAGAGGCCAACAATCGCCTTGAGCCTCTGGGCTTTGTTGATCTTGCCGGCCCGCGGGTTTATGTCCGCAGCAACATTGACCTGTCTGACCTTGAGCGCCTCGCCTCAGTACCTCTGCGTATCGGAGACCAAGTTATCACCGCGTCTGATCTGGCCGAGGTGCGTTTGGGCTATGAAGATCCGTTGAACTACATCGTCCGTTCCAGCGGTGAGGATGCGATCCTCCTGGGCGTCGTCATGGAGGCGGGCGAAAATGGCCTGGAGTTTGGTGAACGGCTCAGTAAGTTTGTCAGCACTGAACAGGCCAGGCTGCCCCTGGGGATGTCAATACAGACCCTGACCAACCAGGCTGAGGCCATCACTCAGGCCGTTGATCTTTTTCAGGTCAAGTTTCTGGTGGCATTGGTCGTCGTAATGGGCGTCAGTATTCTGGCGATCGGCCTGCGTGCGGGTTTAGTGGTGGGCATTGCGATTCCCGTTACTCTCGGGCTGACCTTTTTATTGATGAAAATAGCGGGCATTAACCTGGACCGCATCACCCTGGGCGCGTTGATTATCGCGCTGGGCCTGTTAGTGGACGATGCGATCATCGCCATTGAAATGATGATTGTGAAGATGGAGAGTGGCTGGGACCGGGTACGGGCAGCCAGTCATGCCTGGAGCGTCACAGCCGCGCCCATGCTGTCTGGAACGCTAGTAACAGTGGCCGGTTTTGTCCCCATCGGCTTTGCTCAGTCGGGTGTCGGGGAATACACCGGTAACATCTTCTGGGTGCTGGCTTTTGCGTTGCTGATTTCCTGGGGGGTGGCGGTCACCTTTACGCCTTATCTGGGCGTCAAGCTATTGCCCGATTACATCGGGCATACTGGCCAGGACCTTTACCAAAGCGCTTTTTATCAGCGGTTGCGTGGGGTGATTGCAGCGTGTGTAAGGTACCGAAAAACCGTCGTTTTTCTCACAGTGGGTTTACTGGCTCTCAGTGCTTTCGGTATGGCAACCCAGGTACAGAAGCAGTTTTTTCCCAGTTCTGATCGCCCCGAGGTTCTGATCAGTGTCTATGCTCCGCAGGGGAGCGCTATTGCCACCACGGATCAAAGCGTCAGACGCCTCGAAGCGATATTGATGGACATGCCGGAGGTTAAAAGCCTGTCCGCTTACATCGGTGCCGGTGCACCCCGATTCTTCGTATCGGCAAACCCCGAGCAGCCGGACCCGGCGTTTGCCAAGTTGATTGCCATCGGGCAGGACGTTGAAGGGCGCGATCACATCATCTCGACGCTGGAGGCCAAAATCGCGGCGGGTGAGTTTCCTGAGGCGAGAGTGCGTGTAACGCGTTTGCTGTACGGCCCGCCGGTGGCCTGGCCGGTCAGTTTTCGAGTGTTGGGTCCGGAACCCGATCAACTCAGAGAGATCGCGCACCAGATTCGGACTCTCATGACCGGGCATCCGAACATCGTCATGCCGCACCTCGAATGGGATGAGCGTGTGCCCACGCTCTATCTTGAGTTGGACCCGGAAAACCTGGGCTGGATGGGCCTGACCCCGGCAGAGGTTGCACGGCAACTCCAGTTCCAGCTTCGCGGCGTGGCCGTTACCGAGTTACGCCAGGGCATAAGGAGCGTTCAACTGGTGGCGCGTAATGCCCGCGGTGAAATCATGATGCCCGAAGATCTTGAAATCAAAACCCGCGACGGCCGCAAACTCTCCGTAAAACAACTGGGGCAGTGGCAGGTTCGTTATGAGGAACCGGTTATAAAGCGTTACAACCGCGCCCCCTTCCTGGCCGTTCAGGCGGATGTGGAAGGCGCCCAGCCACCGGATGTCACCAAAGAGATCTGGAGTACGATGGCAGGCCTGCGTGAACGGTTACCGGACGGTTATCGTATTGAAATTGGCGGTACGGTGGAGCAATCCGCCAAGGCCAACGCCTCCATTCAGACTTTACAACCGGTGATGTTGGCGTTGATGCTGATTTTCATCATGCTTCAGATGCGTTCATTTATCGGCACCTTGACCGTTCTGGCCACCGCGCCATTGGGACTCATTGGCGCTGTGCTGGCTTTGCTGTTGTTTAATCAACCTTTTGGCTTTACCGCGTTGTTGGGGCTCATTGGCCTGGGCGGTATCCTGATGCGAAACACCATGATTCTGACGCAGCAGGTGCAGGACAACTTCACAACTGGGATGGCTGCCCGGGAAGCCGTGGTCGAGGCAGCCGTCCAACGCGCCCGCCCCGTGGTACTCACTGCCCTGGCGGCCGTTCTGGCGTTTGTACCTCTGACCTTTGACCTTTTCTGGGGGCCGCTCGCTTATGTGCTTATAGGGGGCGTAGCAGTCGGCACTCTGATCACCCTACTGTTTGTTCCAGCGCTTTACGCACTCTGGTTTCGGTTAGAGCAAAAGTGAGCCAGGTGTTTGAGCTCCGAAGTAATCCTTACATAGCCGACGAAGCCAGAACCGGGAAATTCAGGGGTTACTTGCCCCTTCCCGTGAAATGAATTGCCCCGGTCCCCGGAGACATTCAGAATCGGTAACTCATAAAAACACCAGTGTAGGCTTGGGTAGCCTCCCCGATATCACTGACAATCGGGCTATCCTCTGCATCGCCGGTTAATTGTGACACCCCGGCGGTCGCGGTGACCGACCATTGCGCAGACAACGAATAGGTCAAACTGCCTGTCAGGCCATACCGGGCATAGCCATCAGGGCTATAGGAGGCCAAGCCGGAGCGGGCACTTTCCGTATCGGAAATACCAAACCTATCGTCTGTCCAGTCATCACTGCTGTAGGTCAGGTTCGGCCCCAGGGAGGCAAACCATTGATCGCTGAACTGGTTCCGCCATCGTGCCTTAAGCACCACCTGATAGCCATCGACATCGCCGGTGAAGGGAGATTGGACGGCTGCGCTGTACAACCATGCGTCGTGATTGTAAGCAACGCGCAAGCCGGCGATCGCGCCGCCATCAATCTTGTCCAGGCGTTCAAGATCCTCATCATTGTCGCGCCCCAGAATGCTGACATACCTTCCGCTACGGCGACTTTTTGGTGGCCGGCCAGAAATGATGAGACGGCTGCCCGCACAATTTGTTCAATCTGTTCAGTATAAACTAAACGTAACACAATTAATGATTGACAGCCATCCATGATGGAATTGTCCTGCGCCGGTGGAATTTGCGGAACGCTCCCGTTCTAATCTTGTCGCTTGCGTTTGAAAAATGTCTCGGGTTCAGGAATTTTTGAGGTTGGCGGAATTTTCCATAACCCGCTCAAAAACACGCAGGGCGACTTCCAGGTCGGTATTTTCAATGCCTTTCAGCATCTCCTCTCGCAACACATTCGCCCGCTCATTCAGATCGCTCATAAAGCGCTCATCGGCATGGGTAAGATACAGCAGCCTGGCGCGCCGATCACGCTTACAGGGCCGGCGTTCAATCAGACCCTGCTCCTCGAGGCTATCAAGCAGGCGGACCAATGTCGGATTTTCGATGGTCATCAAATGGGCTAACTCCCGCTGGGTCAATCCTCCACCACCACGCTGTAGGCAAACCATGGTGAACCAACGAGCCTGGGTAACCCCCAGGTCTTTCAGGCGCTCATCCAATAACTTGCGCCAGCGCCTTGCTACCCGGGCATTGGCGAAAGGAAACTGATCTCTAGCCCGGATTTCTCATAGGTCCCCAGCAAGTCTCGCAGACTGTGCGGGTTACCGCCATTACCGCTCATTGGCGGCCGTGACTGATCAATAATCGATC
>NZ_FNNE01000015.1 GCF_900106945.1 Marinobacter mobilis | reverse complement strand
GATGTGGCTGATCCGTTCGTTCTCCACCGTCAGGTGGCTGTCGTGTTTGACCACCTCGGTGCGATCATTTTCAGTGAGCAGGTCCAGGTCTTTCTGGGCGTGGAGGTAGATCTGTTCCTGATTGGCTTCGTCTTCAAACCGCAGCTCGTTGCTGCCCTCGCCCTTGTGGGTCTGGGTTTTCAGCACCGTTCGGGTTTTGTGCTCCGGCAACGCATAGGGCGGCGTGTTGGTGGCGTGGTAGGTGCGACCGGTGATGATGGGCTGGTCCGGGTCACCGTCGAGAAAGCTGACGATGACTTCGTGGCCGATCCGTGGCAACGCCATAAAGCCATACTGCCCTCCGGCCCAGCCCTGGCTGACTCTGAGCCAGGCACTGGAGTGTTCGTCATTCTGGCTGTAGCGGTCCCAGGGGAAGCGGACTTTGACCCGGCCGTGTTCGTCGCAGTGGATTTCTTCGCCGGCCGGGCCGGTGACGAGGGCGATCTGGGGGCCGTCCATCAGCGGTCGATCCAGTCCCTGTGGCCGCCAGTTGCGATCCGCGGGAATGGCCTCGAAGGCATTGTGGTAGGTGGTTGGCTCGCTGCCCCCCGCCTCTTCCAAAGCCTGGGGCTGTTTGCCGGTGTGGACGACCCGGGTGATCAGCCAGTCGCGGTTGAGGTCGTCCTGGGTGTGGCTGCTCAGGGGCAGCCTGGCGCCAGCGGCAAAATCAGGGCGGTTGCTGCGGCCACTGGCCACGCTGGCGTCGTTGCGCAGGGCCTCCAGTTTGGCCTGGGTGAAGGCGCGGCCACGGGCGTCATTCTTGAAGCGGCCAGGGTAATCGTAGTGCTGGTAATCCTCCCGCTGGTGATCCATACCGGCGGCGTTGCTCTCGTGCATCAGCGCGTAGGCAGGGTTCCTGAAGGTGTAGTCTTTCATCACCACCGACGCGGCGCGGACCCGTTCGCGGTAGCTGAACTGGAATACCGCCGGTTGCCGGGTGCTACCACCGGCGGTGGCGTTGCAGGTGGCCTGCGGCAGGGTGACGGCGTCGCCGTGATGGTCCGAAATCACCAGGGGCGGGTTGTCGGCGTCGAGGTCAAAACGGTAGTGCCAGCCTTCTTCGGCGGCCAGGCGCTGGAGGAAGGCCAGATCGCTTTCCCGATGCTGAACGCAGTATTCCCGCTCCGGAGCCGAACGTTTGAGGTCGAACACGGTGTCGACGATGCCGCGCTCTTCCAGCAGGGTTTTGAGAATCGCGTCCGGGGTCTGGGTCTGGAAGATGCGGCTGTTGTGCATCAGCCCGAGGCGCCACAAAGGCGGCTCTACGACCACCTCGTAACAGGTGCGGCGGTGGCCGCTGTCACCGCGGGCGAATTCGGAGACGACGCCTGAAAAACGACGCAGCAGCTGGCCATCCTGCCAGATGGCGAGTTCGACCGGTTGCTCGAGAATCTGATCCAGGGAGGGGGACGGATTTGAAACCTGTTCCCCATCAGAGCCCGATGCCTGGCCTAAAGCAGGATCGGGACTGGCCAACGCCAGCTTGCCGCGGAACAGACAGGACAGAGCCTCGCTGAATTCAAAACCAACGACAGCCAACAGGTCGGCGGGCAGGTCGCCTATACGGACAGTAAACTGCAGCCCCACGGACGGGGGACGAGGGGAAGCGGGAGCCTCGGGCATATCTTCAATCCTTGAAGAGACGTCTTGTGAGTGTGGGCTCTTCCTGAGCCGCGATTGATTATAGCGATCGACCGATTGATTAAAACCCTTTAGCAAGCATCTCCCACAACAGCTCACGGTATTGCGGGCCAAGCTGTGACAGGCGCCACGCTTCTGGAGGCTCCGGTTGCTCATTGGCTCTCAACATTGCAACCAGAGCCTCGGCAGCCGCCCTGGCCTCGGTCTCAGGATCGGCCTCAAGATCGGGATAGCATTGAGCTGGGGGAACATACTCCGGGTATGCCAGCCGCTCAGGCGCCAGCGCCAGACAGCCCGACGCCATGGCTTCCAGCATCGCAAGGCCCTGAAAATCATGTACCGCCGTCGACACTACCACATCGGCACTGGCCAGCAAGCGGTGGTAATCGGCCACACTGTCCAGATAGCCCCAGTGCTCAATCTGCTCGGAAAAAGCGTCTTGAACGGCATTGAAGGACGCCGGCCGGGCCCGAAACTGCTCCCCCACGACGCTCAAGCGAAAGGGCTGTTTGCGGCGAACAAGCTGCTCTAACAGGTTAAACAGCCGGTCTGGCCCCTTGTCGTATTCCCAGCGGTGATTCCATAACAGGTGGGGTTGCTGCCGTTTCAATGGCGTGGTGCGATCAACAAACAGCGAATCATCAATAGGCACCGGGAGAACCCGTGACTTTGCACGGAGTCGTTCAACAAGATCCACCGGCATGGCATCCGGCAGTTTGTTGAGCAAGGCAGCAACGGAATCCAGAAAACTGCGGCGATTCCATTCACTGTTGAAGGCCACGCGATTAGCCGCTATGGCGCTGTAAAGATTGACCAGTTGCGGATCGATGCTACTGTGCTGCTGTGCCGACACCGGATAGGCAAACTGGTTTTCGTGCATGTAAAGCAGGGTTGGGACCGCCGCCAGTTGTGGCTGAAACCCCTTGAGTGTCGCCAGATCCACCATTGAGGTGACCACCAGTAAATCCCAGTGATCCCGCAGTAACGGTTCATCAAGCCAGCTCAGGGCGTTGCCCCGTATCCGCCAGCGAAAGTGACGAGGCGGCAACGACAGGACCTGCCAGTCAAACTCAGGCTGACTGGCGACCAACTGTTCCCGCCAGCGACGGTGGCTGCAAACGTCGTAACCGGAGAGAAGCAGGATTCTGGGTCGGGAGGAAGCGCTCATGGCGCGCTATGCTCCCTCATTCACGGTTTGAAAGCCAGACACTCTGGTAGGGCTTGAGGGTAATTTCCCCGGAGAGATCGTCAATCTTCAACCCCGAAACAAGGTCCACCCAGCAGTCGGTGCCAATCAGGTTAATGTCGCTGAGCGCCACTTGCCGCACCTCATCGGTGATGTTGTAGATACAGAAAATGGATTGATCCCGCCGCACGCTCTGGCGCCAGAAACCAAACACCTGTAAGCCAAGGTGCAAGGTGAACTGGGTGGCATTGGGATGAAACGCCGGCTGCTTGCGACGAATGCCAATCAGCCGTTTCAACTCCCCACAGACCTTACTGTGATGACTCAGGGGATCCGCCAGCCGGGCTTCCAGGTCCTCAATGTTCCATTGGGCCCGGTTAATCGAACGCAAACGGCCCGTGTGCTCCATCCGGTCATAGTCATTCTCTGTACCGATCATGCTATGGATATAGAATGCCGGGATACCCTCCAGGGCGAGCATGATGGCGTGGGCACAGATGAACCGTTGCAGCTGCCACTTGTCCGGCCCCTTATCCTCGGTGCCTTTCAGCGCGTCATAGAGCGCGATGTTGATTTCATAGGCCTGCTGCCCATCTCCGCTGGTCTGACGATAGGACACCTTGCCGCCAAAGTGTTCCATGGTCGAAATCAGGGTCTGTTTTTCGTCCTCGGTCAGCAGCCCGTCCGTCGGACGCATGCCGATACCGTCATGGGAAGCAATGAAATTCAGGTAGGTGGTGCCGATCTGGGCTGGCGGCATACTCATCAGCCAGGTTTTCAGGTGCCGGCAGTTACCCGTCACCAGGGTGTTGATCAGCAGCGGCGGTAACGAGAAGTTATAGATAACATGGGCTTCGTTGGCGTTGCCGAAATAGGTCAGATTCTCCCGGTTAGGTACGTTGGTTTCCGTAATCACCACGGCATCCGGCGTGTGATGCTCGATCAGTACCCGCAGGATCTTGATCAGCTCGTGGGTCTGCTGAAGGTGAATGCAGGACGTGCCCGCCTCTTTCCACAGGAACGCCACCGCGTCCATTCGGAACCACTGTACCCCACGCTCCAGGTAGTACCGTATGATCCCGACAAATTCCAGCAACACCTTCGGGTTCCTGAAATTAAGGTCGACCTGGTCTTCACTGAAGGTACACCAGACATAACGCTCGCCATCCTCGGTCTGCACCGGTGTGAGCAGTGGCGAAGTACGGGGCCGAACCACCAAACGGGTATCCGTGTCCGGGGCGGCCTCATAAAAATAGTCCTGCCCCGGATCCACCCGCTTTCTGAAGTTTTCGAACCAGCGGCTGCGGGCCGACATGTGGTTGATCACCAGGTCTGCCATCAACCGGAACTCCCGGGCAATGGCTTCAATATCCCGCCAGGACCCGTGAGATTCATTCACCGCCAGGTAATCCATCACCGAGAAGCCATCGTCAGAACTGTACGGAAAAAACGGCAGGATATGCACCGCAGAGAGGGTGCCCCCGAACTGCTCGTGAAGAAACCGCCGCAAGGTGACCAGCGGTTTCTCGTCACTACGCTGGATCGAGTCAGCGTAAGTGATCAGCAGTGTGTCCGATTCAGACCAGTTGTTGGTGTGGTCAGGTGGCGCCGGTGTGTCTGCCGTCAATCCCATCGCCTGAATCAGCTGGTCCGCCAAAAAGCCGCTATCCAGGTCCGGATAGACCACGTCCAACATGCCCATCAGTCTGGACTGCAAACCCTGTCCCATCTCAGGTCACCTCCCGGTTTCCATAGCCAAGAATGGCATCATCGTCTGGGAAATCTCTCAGGTTGGCTGATATTCCTGATTGTCGATTTCCACCGCGTCCTTGAGTTCGGCCATCAGATCGGGCAGCGCACTGGTGACTCTGTTCCAGCTCGGAATGAAGGGTGTATCCATAGGATTTTCCAGGAAATAGGCGCCCGCGCTCATGATGTTCTGGGCAAACAGCTCCACCGCCTTCTCCTCCTTGTGACGATCCAGGGTCAGTCCATTGATGATGGCATCGTTCTGGTAGGTCTCGATGAAATCGAGAGCTATGCGGTAGTAGGTCGCCTTGATGGTGCGGAACTTTTCCTGGGAGAACACTTCGCCATTGGTCGCCAGCTTACGAAACACCGCTTTGCTGATATCGGTACTCATCTTTGAGAGACCGCGGCTGGAATCAAATTCCGACAGATCCTGATGCTTATGGTCGTACACGTCGGCGATGTCCACCTGGCAAAGGCGGTTGGTGGAATAGTTGCGTTTCATTTCTGAGAGCACCCCCACTTCCAGCCCCCAGTCGCTGGGAATGCGCAGATCATTGATCACATCGGTACGCAGGGAAAACTCACCGGCCAACGGGTAGCGGTAGCTGTCGAGGTAATCGAGAAAATCACTGGGGCCGCACACCTTCTTCAACGCCCGTATCAGCGGCGTCACCAGCAAACGGCTGACCCGGCCGTTCATTTTTCCATCGGCAACGCGAGCGTAGTAGCCCTTACAGAACATGTAGTTGAAATTCGGGTTGGCCACCGGGTAAATCAGCCGGGCGACCAGGTCACGGGAATAGGTCAGAATGTCACAGTCATGCAGGGCCACGGATTCCGTGCGATCACAGGCCAGCACATAGCCAAAGCAGTACCAGACATTACGGCCCTTGCCCATTTCGGTCGGAGCCAGCCCCTGCTCCCGCAGTTTCAGGTCAATCTGCCTGAGCCGAGGGCCGTCGTTCCACAGTACCCGCACGTGCTGCGGCAGTTCGGAAAAGTACGCCATCGCGTGGCGATACTGCTCTTCGTTGGCCCGGTCCAGTCCGATGACAATCTGCTCCAGATACGGCACCTTCGCCAGTTCTGTCACGATATTCTTCAGCGCTGGACCTTCCAGCTCAGAGTAAAGACAGGGCAACACCAGCGCCATGGGCCGGGTCTTGCTGAACCCGATCAGCTCTTCCTCAAGTTCCTCCACTGGCCGGCGGCACAAGTTGTGGAGTGTTGTTACGATGCCGTTCTGGTAAAAATCACCCATGGAAATCCTCCGTAAGGGGTTCTTCTGGGAGGCACCCTGAGGTGCCGGTAGAGCCTCTACAAAACGCCCTGATAACCATGCTCCCTGAGGAGCTGAATCACACATTCATTCCAGCCCGCCGGGCCCCGCTGCGTTGAACGCAGCACCGGCTTGCCGGCGGGTAACTCTATTTCATCGGATCGCACACCACGGACAATCACCGGGCAATCCACTGCGGCCAGCATGTCCCGGTCGTTCGGCCCATCCCCCAGCGCCACCGTCACCCACCGGCTGGTCGGGCAACATTGCTGGAACCGCTCGCTCAGCCAGCGCACGCCATCAGCCTTATCAAAAGTCCCCATCACATGATGGAAGCGGCCCCCTGCGATCATCCGCAGCCCCGCCGATTCCAGAAGGCCCCTGAAAGCCTGCAGGCGTTCCTCCGTGTCCTGCCAGAGCAGCGGTTCGGTACCGCTTCGCTGCTTGGCCAGCACGGCCATCTGGCAGCTCAGCCCGGTGAGTTCAGCCAACTCGTCTACCGTCATGTCGCTAAATCCACAAAACGCGTAGCCTTGGCTGCGCAACTGCATCAGCGTTTTGATGACCTCTGCATGATTCGCACCAAAAGACACCAACCGTTCGCAACCAGCGCCAAAATAGTTCTCCGGAATCACCACCGCTGCACCATTTTCAACAATGTATGGCGCGTCATTTCCCAGCTGTGTCCTAAGCTCGGCAATTTCCGCCGCCGTCTTGCTGGAGTTGATCACCAGCGGGATACCCGCCGCCTTCAAGCACGCCAAAGCCGGCTCTGCGGCTTGCCAGCTGTAGCTTTCATGATCCAGCAACGTGCCATCAAGGTCGGTAAAGACCAGCAACCGAGGCTTACTCATGCGAGCTCCGAAAAAACAGGCATCGCCAGACCATGGGCTTCGTCAACGTTGATCAGGACATCGGCCCGGGCGGGCATCTCAGACAGGGTTGCCCGTGTAATACGCTCGTAATGCATGATGAAGCGCCTGACCTGTTCATCAGACATAATGCGTGAGGGCATGGCTGCCGCTGAGCCGCACTCATTTGGTGCGACAGTCCGTTGTTGTGCGAGCTTGTGCTCCTGGAGCGTGCGCCACTTAAGAACACACTCCATGGACGGCGCCTTGAGCATGATCAGGCAGTCCAGCTGATCGAAAAATTCCCGGTAATCCGTGGCCAGTCGCTGATTGACATAGCGACGCCATGCGCCGTCCCGATCCTCGTCCCGCTCCAGTTCATTGATTGGAGCCTCGAGAGTGCCGACGTCGGGTTCGTGCCGGGCACCGAGACACCAGCCCTCCAGCAAAATGACCTTGACCGGACCTTCCAGCACAGGCCATCGGCTATGGGAAAAGCGGTCGTCACTGGCCTTGTCGAAGGCCGGAATGGCGACGTGTTCACCCTCGCTGACGGTTTTGAGCTGATCAATGACCTGCTGCCCCAGAACGAGATCATGGGTCCCCGGCACACCCCGGGTTTTCAGCAGCGGGTGGACCGTCTCTGCAAGATGCTCACGCTCGGCCAGAGTAAGGTAAATATCGTCCAGGGAAACGCAGGCACTCGGGCAGCCAAAGACTTCCGTCAACAGAGTTTTCAGGAACAGCGACAGCGTTGATTTCCCGGTACCCTGCGCCCCATTGATGCCCACCAGCAATGGCTGCCCGGCCGCGCAGGCACGTTCAGACAAGTCCTGCGCGAGGGGCAGAACAACACGCTTTGCGGTCTGCCGGTAATCGGCAGGCAGGTGTTCCTGCTGAATGAGAGAGTCGATCAGTTGATTGAGGTCCTGGTCACGCACCGGTTGGCTCCCTTACTAAGTGCTAGTGGCTCATACCATCATAGGCGTCTTTGCGAAGCTTGTTGTCTCGGAAGTTGCAGGTTTCATACCAGATACCCCCTGCGCTTGGCCGCCCCCCCTGCAAGGCACCGCCATTTGTCTCGCCGTTAACGGTCTGAGACACTGGCACTTATCGGCCCGATTGCGAAACCCAGGGCCTCCATTCGACATTGATAGGTAACCTGGTCCAACCGTATGTCCACCGACCGTTTTCGAATTGAGCACCGTTATCTGGAACTGCCTTCCAACTTCTATAGCCGGGTGCAACCGACGCCACTGAAAGGCGCCCGCATGGTGTGCTTCAATCACGACCTTGCCAAAGACATGGGCATTCATAGCGATAATCCCGACGACTGGACCGCCATCGGGGCCGGCACCGAATTACTGGAAGGGATGGATCCGGTTGCCATGAAGTACACCGGCCACCAGTTTGGCATGTATAACCCCGACCTGGGGGATGGCCGTGGTTTACTGCTCTGGGAAACCATTGGCCCGGACCAACGTCGCTGGGACTGGCACCTCAAGGGTGCAGGCATGACCCCCTACTCCCGCTTTGGTGATGGCCGTGCTGTGTTACGATCCACCATCCGTGAATACCTGTGCAGCGAGGCCATGGCAGCCCTGGGCATTCCCACCACCCGGGCCCTGTTCATGGTCAGCGCCAAGGATCCTGTGCAACGAGAAGGCGTTGAAACCGCCGCCACGCTGGTGCGGGTTGCCCAGAGCCACATCCGCTTCGGGCATTTCGAGTACGCGGCCTACCACGACGACGAAGCCGGCCTGAAAGCGCTGATTGACCACACCATCGAACTGCACTTCCCCGAATTACTGGCACAGCCCGAGCAGGACCGCTACCGCCTGTGGCTGGAAGAGGTGGTGTCCCGCACCGCCCGTCTGATTGCTCAGTGGCAGGCCGTCGGGTTTTGCCATGGGGTCATGAACAGCGACAACATGTCGATCATTGGCGACACCTTCGATTACGGCCCCTACGCCTTCCTGGACGATTTCGACGCCGGGCACATTTGTAACCACACCGATCAGGGCGGGCGTTATGCCTACAACCGACAGCCCCAGATCGGCTTTATCAACTGCCAGTACCTGGCCCGCGCCCTCGCCCCGGTGATGAATGAAGACGACGTTCGGCGGGCGCTGCGGCAGTACGAACTGACGTACAACGACTGGTTCCCCCGCCTGCTCCGCGCCAAGCTCGGTCTGGCCAATGAACAGCACGACGATGTAGAACTGATCATGGCGACGTTCAACCTGCTCCATGAAGGCAAGATCGACTTCACGCTCTTCTTCCGCGGCTTGTCCACACTGTCGTCCCATGGCGAGGCGCCGGTGCGAGACCTCTTTGTCGACCGCAGGCTGGCCGATGCCTGGCTGGCCCAATACCGGACACGCCTGGCGAAGGAGACCCGTTCTGACGAAGAACGGGAGGCGGCCATGTGTGCAGCCAACCCGAAATATGTGCTGAGGAACTATCTGGCTCAACAGGTGATTCAGGAAGCCCAGAACGGCGACTACGAGCCAATGCACCGTTTACTGGAAGTCTTGAAACGGCCATTTGAGGAACAGCCGGAAAATGAGGCCTACGCGGCGCTGCCGCCGGACTGGGGCAAGCACCTGAATATCAGTTGTTCGTCCTGAATTGAGCGAGTGAGGAACGACCGGGATAGCCCCCGGCCTTCTCACGAGCCTCGGTTCTGGCTGGCCTCATCCATGATCCAGGACCGGAATAACTCCGCATGGGGATGGATGTATTTAAACGCCGGCCGCACGAGGTGGAAGGCTTCCGACGTGTCCACGGAGAATTCAAACGGCGTTATCAACTCACCGGAATCGATCATACCCCCGACCAACGAGGATCTCCCGAGGGCAATGCCGCCACCCTGACGGGCCATCTCCAGAGCAGAAATCAGGGTGTCGAACTGCATCTCATGCCCGGATCGTACATTGGCAAAGCCGGCCTGATCCAACCAGTACCCCCATCCCTCTTCGTAACCAATCACATGCAGCAGAGTGTATTCGGACAGTTGCTCCGGAGATTCGGGGGGCGCCATACCACCCGCCAGGCGAGGGCTGCAAACCGGGAAAAGTTTATCCCACGTCAGTCGGTCGGCCTCCAGTCCGGGCCAAGTGCCCTTACCGTAACGGATTTCCATATCGGATTCCTTCCCATCATCTTCAATCCAGATATTACTGGTGAAGCGAATGCCAACCTCAGGATATAGGCGCTGGAAACGGTGCAAACGGGGCGCCAGCCATGCCGTAAAAAACACCAGGTTGCAGCGCACAGTGAGCAAGCGAGCCTTGCTTTGACCAAAGATTTCATCAGTCGCGGTAGCAAGCCGCCGTATGCATTCATGCACGACAGGTAGGTAAGCTTTGCCAGCGTCGGTAAGCTCAAGGCCGCGGGGCAAACGTTTGAACAGTGTCGCCCCCAACTGAGACTCCAGCCCCTTTACCTGCTGACTGATCGCGGCCTGTGTCAGATTCAGCTCGCCGGCAGCCTGGGTGAAATTCAGATGACGCGCAGTCGCCTCGAACGACCTCAACCAATTCAGCGGCGGGAGCTTTTTCTTCATATTTTCGTGCTCTGTTGTTATTCGTCTTTACCCAATTTTCATTGAACTCAAAGCACAACACCAGACGGCCTTGGGTGTATGGACAAAAAAAAGGCGACACCACAAGGGCGTCGCCAATAGACCGTACTGTCGGTCTGGCTTAAGGGGAACCGGGAATTACTTCATGGTGGGCATGGAAAACTCGACACCTTCCCGCACACCGGCAGAGGGCCAGCGCTGCGTAATCGCCTTGCGACGGGTGTAGAACCTTACCGAGTCCGGACCATAGGCGTGCAGGTCACCGAACAGCGAGCGCTTCCAACCGCCAAAGCTGTGGTAAGCCACTGGCACCGGCAGCGGAACATTGATCCCGACCATACCGACCTGGATATGATCGGTGAAGTAGCGGGCAGCTTCACCATCCCGGGTGAAAATGCAGGTTCCGTTGCCATATTCATGGTCGTTGATCAGGGTCATGGCGTCTTCCATAGAGTTGACCCGGACCACCTGAAGTACCGGCCCAAAGATCTCCTCGCGGTAGCTGATCATGTCCGGTGTGACGTTATCGATCAGCGTGCCGCCGACAAAGAAGCCGTCTTCGTAACCCGCCACCTGAGGGTTGCGGCCATCCACGACAATGGTGGCCCCCTGCTCTTCGGCACTGTTGATGTAACCCACCACTTTTTCCTGGTGCTGACGGGTGATCACAGGACCAAAGTCATTACTGGCTTCGCAATAGGCACCGACTTTCAGGGACTGCATGGCTTCTGCCATCTTTGACACCAAAGCGTCACCCGCTGCGTCGCCGACAGCAACAGCAACAGACAACGCCATGCAACGCTCACCGGACGAGCCGAAAGCCGCTCCCAGCAGCTGGTTTACCGCGTTGTCCATATCGGCGTCCGGCATGACGATGGCGTGGTTCTTGGCGCCACCCAGAGCCTGACAACGCTTGCCATGAGCACTCGCCGTGCTGTAGATGTACTCGGCAATGGGAGTCGACCCGACGAAACTCACAGCCTGAATCCTAGGGTCTACCAGCAGGGTGTCCACGGCTTCCTTATCGCCGTTGACCACGTTCATAACGCCATCCGGCAAACCGGCTTCCTGCAACAGCTGAGCAATGAACAGGGTGGAACTCGGATCACGCTCGGAAGGCTTGAGCACAAAACAGTTGCCGCAGACCAGCGCCATCGGATACATCCACAGCGGTACCATGGCCGGGAAGTTAAACGGAGTGATGCCCGCTACCACACCCAGTGGCTGAAACTCACTCCAGGCATCGATATTAGGGCCAACGTTACGGCTATGCTCACCTTTGAGAAGCTCAGGCGCTCCGCAGGCATATTCCACATTCTCGATGCCACGCTGGAGCTCCCCCATGGCATCGTGACGGATTTTGCCGTGTTCCTCACCAATCATGTCGCAGATACGATCAGCGTTCTGCTCAAGCAATTCCTTGAAACGGAACATGATGCGAGCACGCTTGATCGGCGGTGTTGCCCGCCATTCCGGATAGGCAGCCTGGGCGGCTGCGATAGCGTCTTCCACCGTAGCCTTAGACGCCAGGATCACTTCCCGGGAGGTGTCGCCGGTCGACGGGTTGTAAACGGGTTGGCGGCGCTCACCTTCGGTGATGATCTGACCATTGATCAGGTGCCCAATAGTATTCATGTTCAGGTTCCTCGATTTCAGGGTTGCTCGTCTGGGACGGCAGTTTGTTGTTAAGTGGTGTTCGTGGTTTGAGTCCGGACTACCAGAGCTTCTGGTAGATCGCGATGATTTCCTCAGCGCTGGGTACCCGCGGGTTGTTACCCGGCGACCCCGATTGCAGGGCCTGTTCGGCCATGGTCGGCATCAGTTCGAAGTATTCGCTGCGGTCGATACCAAACAGTTCTGGCGTTGGCACCTCAAGTTCGTCGTTCAGCGCATTCAACTCCTCCAGCAACTTGCGGTTGGCCTCGTCAGTGCTGTCACGCTGTTCAGCCACGCCGATGGCCCGGGCACAGTCTGCATAACGATCGGCGGCGGCAGGGATGGAGAACTCGGTGACCGCGGGCAACAACATCGCATTGGAAAGCCCATGGGGTACGTGGAAGGCCGCACCTATGGGCCGGCTCATGCCATGCACCATAGCGACCGAGGCATTAGAAAACGCGATTCCTGCCAGAGTTGAGCCCAGCATCATGGCCTCACGGGCCTCCTTGTCTGCGCCGTTGTGGTAAGCCCGCCGCAGGTTCGGTCCAATCAGCCGCATGGCCGATAACGCCTGACTGTCACTGTAGGGGCTGGCCTTGCGGCTGACGTAGGCTTCAATGGCGTGGGTCAACGCATCGATTCCGGTATCTGCGGTAATCCGCTTGGGCAGGCTCAAGGTCAGGTTGTAGTCCACCAGGGCCGCCACCGGCATAAAGCCGATGCCCACACACAGCATTTTCTCGTCGTTGGTTTCGTCGGTGATAATGGTGAACCGGGTGACCTCCGAGCCCGTACCCGCCGTGGTGGGTATGGCAATGATCGGCAGGCCAACCTGATCGACCATCCGGGGGAACTTGTAGTCCCGCATTTCGCCGCCGAACTTGCCGAGGATGCCAATAGCCTTGGCACTGTCGATCGGACTGCCGCCGCCCAGGGCAACGATGCAGTCATAGTTACCGTTGCGAACCTTATCCACGCCTGCCTGGATTGAAGCAATCGTGGGCTCTGGCACCGTGTCGTCGAAGACATCGGCCATCAGGTCCTGGTCGGCCAGGGTTCGCTGGATCGTGCCAGCGTATCCCAGCTCCACCATCATCTTGTCGGTGATGATCAGTGGACGCCTGCACTCCAGACTCGCCAGGATGGCGGGAAGCTGGCTGGAAGCCCCCTCGCCGATTTGCATGACACGCGGGAGAATCACTTGGGTAGACATGTTCACTCCTCAGTTCGTAGTTTGAAATTAACGTGGCGATCTGAAATTAGAGGTTTCCGGCAACCGCTTCGGCCTTCGCCCCGGTCTCTCTCGCCGTCAGTCGCGAAAAGCCGCGAGCCTTTTCTGGCAACACCTCCTCCCGCAGCGACTTAAACAGTCCATAGATCGCCATAATCAGGATGAATGAGAACGGCAAAGCGGCAACCACAGAGGCGGTTTGCAGTGCTTTCAGTCCGCCCGCCAGCAGCAATACCGCAGCCACAGCGCCAATCGCGGCACCCCAGAACACCCGATACCGTGCCAGCGGATGTTCATTACCCATGGAGATCAGGGTACAAATCACCAGGGTGGCGGAGTCTGCGGAGGTTACAAAGTAAGTCACCAGCATGATGGTGCAGATACTGGCCATGGCGATCACCATGAAATGGCTCTCAGTCATCAGCTCGATGGTGGCAAACAGTGCCATGGTGGTGTCGTTGTTCACCGCCTCAACAACGCCTCCGTTGCCGAACAATTCCAGGTACATCGCAGCATTGCCGAATACGGTGATCCAGATAGCCGCCAGCAGAGTCGGAGCGACCAGTACACCGAGAATAAATTCACGAATGGTGCGTCCTTTGGAAATACGGGCAATGAAGATGCCGCAGAACGGTGCCCAGGCAATCCACCAGCCCCAATAGAAGATAGTCCACCAGCCCTGCCACTGGCCTTCAGGATCCGGGTCTACCCAGAAGCCCAACTCCACAGCGTGCACCAGATAATCCCCCAGGTTGGTGACGAGAGCTCCCAGAACATAGGCCGTTGGCCCGACCACAATGAACAGGCCCAGAATCAACATGGTCAGACGCATGTTCAGTTCGCTGAGCAGGCGAATGCCTTTGTTCAGACCGGTCATTACCGACACGGTAGAAATCACCGAAATGATCGCGATCAGTACAATCTGGGTACCGGTGGATACCTCAATCCCCATCAGGTAGTTGAGCCCGGTATTCATTTGCTGGGCTCCAAGGCCCAGAGAGGTTGCGATGCCAAACACCGTGCCAAACACGGCCAGCAGGTCGGCCACGTGGCCGATTGGCCCGTAGATCCGTTCGCCGAAGATCGGGTAGAGACTGGATCGGATCGACAGCGGCAAGCCCTTGCGGTAAGAGAAGTACGCCAGCGCCAACCCTGCCAGCCCGAACAGAGCCCAGCCGTGCAATCCCCAATGGAAAATGGCGATGCGCATGGCAACCTGAGCGGCCTCAACCGTCATTTGCTGGCTTTCCGAAATCAGCGGGTTGCTCTGAAAGTGGTAGATCGGCTCAGCGATACTCCAGAACAGGATGCCGATGCCGATGCCGGCGCCAAATAGCATGGAGAACCAGGAAAAGTTACTGAATTCCGGCCGGTCCGTGTCTTTGCCCAGGCGAATATCGCCGTAACGGCTGAACACCAGCCAAACCACCAGGAACAGCACGAAGCTCATGAACCCGATGTAGTACCAGCCGAGATCGGCTGCAATGAAGTTTTTGATGGCCGAATACACGCCGTTGGCGTAGTCCGGATCAATGACGGTAAACAGTACGAAGGCCAGCACCAGCAGCCCGGATCCCACTGCCATAACAGGATTGGTACCAGCCAGCAGACCGGACTCTCTTTGCATCAGTTTATTGTTATTCATTTCACGTTCCCCTGGTTCTCACGCACAACCAAGACGGAACACTTGGCGTGGCGCGTTACATAGGCAGCATTGGCGCTGATCAGGTAATCGGTCGCTTTGGGGCGATGGGAGGCCATGACGATCAGATCCGCATCTGCCTCACGGGCAAGGCGCAGGATCTGCTTGTCAATCCGGCCCTGACCGACAGCGATGGCGGCCGTTACCGACTTCGGCACTTCCCGCTCCAGGAGAGTTTCCAGATCATCCCGACCCTTTTGCCGGATTCTCTGATCAAGACCTTTTGGAAGGTGAACCGCGATGGCGGGCACGTCTGCGTCCGGAACCACCGTCACCAGGTGAAGGGTTGCCTGATGTTGCAAGGCTAAATCAATCGCCATTGGCAGAGCCTCGCGCCACGAACTTTCGTGGGCTGGGTCCACCGGCACAACGATATTGTTGTAGTTGTTGCTCATACTCCGTCCTCATCATTTTGTTGTTATGGGCTCTGTCCAGAGAGCTATCCAGCCTGCTTGGCTGCCAGAATCGAAGTGCCACTATTTACAACAGAAAAAAGTTCGGAATTGAATCAATAAAAAGCACCCCTTAGACCAAAGTTTTTTTATGGCTCCCGTCCCCGCTCCAGCCATAAAAAAAATGGGGTCTAAGGGTCATTTTTTATTGCTGGTTCGCCGGCCTTTTCTGGTCCTACCATGGCGGCAATCGAGTCCTCGCACTCGACCTGACCAAGACACTCGCAAACCAAAGCTCGGTACCGCCAGCGTTGGGACCAGAAACAGGAAGGACAAACAGCTATGAACAACAAAACCCAACTTCCGTTAGCAGGAGTACGTGTCGTCGACTTCGGCCAGCAGATTGCCGGCCCGGCCGTGGCGATGGTTCTTGCGGATTTCGGCGCCACTGTCGTGCACATTGATCCACCGGAAGGCCCTCAGTGGGACCATCCGGCCAACGCGGTACTCAATCGCAATAAGAGCTGTATTCGTCTGGACCTCAAAGCCGAGGCCGGTCGTTCCCAGGCCCTGGCGCTGATCGACAAAGCCGACGTGGTGATCGAAAGCTTCCGCCCCGGGGTGATGAAGAAGCTGGGGATTGATTTCGACAATCTGCGCTCCGCCCGGCCGGAACTGATCACCCTGTCGGTGCCGGGCTTCGCCAGCAATGACGACCTGCGGAAGGAATGGAAAGCCACGGAAGCCGTTGTGGCAGCAACCTGTGGTGCCTTTACCGACATGGGCTTCAACCGGGTGCTGATGGGGGTGAACCCCAGCTTTTCGCCTCTGCCTCTAGGCTCCTCCTATGCGGTATCGCTGGCCGCCAGCTCTGTGGTGCTCAGCCTGCTCGAGCGGGAGAAGACCGGTCGTGGCGACAGCATCGAAGTGCCTGTCGCCGCCGCCCTGATGGAGGGGCTCTCCTACAACTCCTACGTTATCGACGGGCTGCCCGAGCGTTACAAGACCCTGCGGGAAGAGGAAATCGAGCACCGTAAAGCCAACAACATCACCATGGATCTGAGCTACGACGACTTGCAGGAGTATCTGGACCCGTTCTATCGAACTTATGAGTGCGCCGATGGCCGCATGTTCTATTGCGTATGCCCGTCCCACCGCAACCACGCCAAACGTGCCCTGAAACTGCTGGGCATCTATGACGAACTGATGGCGAAAGGACTGCCGGACGTCAAAGACCTGCACATGCCCATTGCCGAGTGGGACGGCGAAACCTCGATTGGTGTTTACCCTCTGCCAAAGAAGTGGGCCGACATTATTTCAGCCAAGATGAAAAAAGCATTCCTTACCCGCACCTCCGACGAATGGGGCAAGCTGTTCGGTGAAGGCCAGATTCCCGGCGCGCCCCATCGCACCACTCAGGAGTGGGTTAATGACGAACACACCAATGCCGCAGGCCTGATTGTGGAAGTCGACGACCCGGAGTACGGACTAATGAAGCAGGGCGGCCCCATTGCCTGGCTGGAAGACCTGGCAGACAACATGCTAACCCCACGCGCCCGCAAAAACGTGACCTTTGCAGAGGCCCTGGCGGAGCTCAACAAAGTCGCCGCGGAAGAAACCGTCACCCGGCCGACCGGAAACCACATCAAACCGGCAAGCGGCAAGGGCTGGCTGGACGGCGTACGCATACTCGACCTGACCAACGTTATTGCAGGCCCGCACTCCACCGCGTTCCTCAGCCGCTTTGGTGCAGAGGTCATCAAACTGGATCCGGTAACACCGCTCTACGATCCGCTGATCGGCACGCTTTTCACCTTCCAGACTGGCGTCAGCAAGCGAAGCGCTCTGGTCGATATCACCACCTATGAGGGCCGGGAAGCCTTTAATCGCCTGGTTCGCTCGGTGGACATCGTGGTTATCAATGCGCCTGAACGGCAAATGAAACCCCTGGGACTGGATCATGAGTCACTTCAGGCAGTTCACCCCGGTGTACTGTTCTGCCGTCTGGACTGCCTCGGCGGACCACGCCGCGGCCCCAAGACCGATTACATCGGCTATGACGATATCATTCAGGCCAACAGTGGCATTATGAGCCGTTTCGGCGGTCCGACGACGCCGGAGGAGCACGCTCACCTGGGGACCCTGGACGTGAACTGCGGTTTTGCTGCAGGTCTGGGCATGGCAGTGGCGCTCTACCGGAAACAGAAAACCGGTGTCGTTTCCCGTGCCAGAACGTCACTCTCTGCCGTAACAAACCTTGCTCAAGCCCCATTCGCCTTTGATTATGCCGGCCGGGCGCCATTCAATGAGCCGTCAGGCCGCGAGGCGCTTGGCAATCACGAGCTCTCTCACTTCTACCCAACCGGGGACGGCTGGATCTATCTCGACTCCAGCCTCGACGATCTGAACAAGCTGGAGCAGGTGGAAGGCTTGGCAGGGATTTCTGCTGCCGACGACGTCAGTCAGTTCCTGACCCTGGCCCTGAGCAAAGCGCCAGCGGACTATTGGGCCCAGAAGCTGCAGAGCGCAGACATTGCTGCGGCCGTGCCCATGGCCATCGAAAGTCTGCGTGAGACCTACAGCCGCGAAGCCGATGGAACCCCCGGAACAGACCAGGGCAGCTTTGCCTTCTCGATCTACCGGGACCACCCCAGCGGCCACTGCATCACGCAGGTTGACCATTACTCCATCCGCCCGAGCGAGGCGCAGGTCCGTGCCTTCCGCCCCACCGAGCGGTTTGGTCACTCCACTCGCGAAGTGCTAAGTAGCGTGGGTTATACCCCAGCGGAGATCGATTCCATGATCGAACGGAAAATTGCCGGCCTGGGTTGGGGCAAGGAATTCCTGCCCAGCTAAACCCGCAGAAAAAAAGGGGTCAGAACCTGAGTTCTGACCCCTTTTTTGATTGTTCAGAGACAGACATTAAATCTGTCCCTGACGCTGATCAAACCGCTTTGGCAGCAATGATCTTCTCGTGCCATTCAACCGGTCCGGTCTGGTGCACGGAGGTCCCCTTGGAATCTACCGCCACGGTGACTGGCATGTCTTCCACCTCAAACTCGTAGATGGCTTCCATCCCCAGTTCAGGGAAAGCAACCACTTCGGCGTGCTTGATGGCTTTGGAGACCAGGTAGGCAGAACCACCCACCGCCATCAGGTACACCGCACCAAACTCCTTGATCGCGTCGATGGCAACCTGACCGCGCTCAGCCTTGCCGATCATGCCAGTCAAACCGGTTTTCTCCAGCATGGTACGGGTGAACTTGTCCATGCGGGTTGCGGTCGTCGGGCCAGCGGGGCCAACCACTTCTTCACGAACAGGATCCACCGGGCCCACGTAGTAAATGAAGCGGCCTTTCAGGTCCACCGGCAGCTCTTCACCGTTGGCAAGCATATCGACCATCTTCTTATGGGCCGCGTCACGGCCCGTAAGCATCTTGCCAGACAGCAGAACGGTCTCTCCCGGCTGCCAGTCCTTGACGTCTTCCGGGGTCACTGTGTCCAGGTTTACCCGGCGCACGTTTTCACCCACTTCCCAGGTAATTTCAGGCCAGTCTTCCAGGCTCGGCGGGGTCTGCAGGGACGGGCCAGTGCCATCCAGCACAAAGTGAGCGTGGCGGGTAGCAGCACAGTTCGGGATGATCGCCACCGGCTTGTTGGCCGCGTGGGTCGGGTAATCTTTCACCTTGACGTCCAGCACCGTGGTCAGACCGCCCAGCCCCTGGGCACCAATGCCCAGCTCGTTAACCTTCTCAAACAACTCCAGACGGAGTTCCTCGGAACGGTTTGACGCGCCACGTTCCTTCAGATCGTGAATATCAATCGGATCCAGCAACGCTTCCTTCGCCAGCTCCATCGCCTTCTCGGCGGTGCCGCCGATACCGATGCCCAGCATGCCTGGCGGACACCAGCCAGCACCCATTTGCGGCACCATCTTCAGCACCCAGTCAACAATGGAGTCGGACGGGTTCAGCATGGCGAACTTGGACTTGGCTTCAGAACCACCGCCCTTGGCCGCGACGTGAACATCGACCTTGTCGCCGGGAACCAGCTTGTAGTGGATGATGGCAGGCGTGTTGTCCTTGGTATTACGACGGGCGCCGTCCGGATCTTCCAGTACGGAAGCACGCAGTACATTGTCCGGATGGGTGTAAGCGCGACGAACGCCTTCGTTGATCACATCATCCAGCGGCATATCGCAGTCCCACTGCACATCCATGCCCACATTGACGAACACCGTCACGATCCCTGTGTCCTGACAGATCGGACGGTGACCCATGGCACACATCCGCGAATTGATCAGAATCTGAGCCATGGCATCTTTCGCCGCCTGGGACTCTTCCTTCTGATAGGCCTCATACACAGCCTGGATAAAATCTTTGGGGTGGTAGTAAGAGATGTACTGCAGCGCGTCCGCTACGCTCTCAATCAGGTCGTCCTGGCGGATTACGGTGGTCATAGGCGTCTCATCAGGTAATGTTGCTTTGCGTAGGCTGGGACAGGCACCGTCGTTGGCAGGCCGTCCGGAAAAATCGGGCACCAAGTTTACCAGCCAGACCCTTCTTTATACAGAGCCACGCACACGACCATCGGCGAAGCTCCCCCCCGCAGGGCCCGTACCCCCATCCAGACGAGTCGGACGACGTCGGCAATGACCCAAAGAATCAAGATAGTTAGCTATGCTCTTTGCATTCAAACGCTCGTTTAAGGTTAAATCCACCCGGAGACCAATAGCAGGAGATACCCGTGACCAATCACGTGCTCACCGAAAAACAACAACACCTCTTGGTGGTTCGCCTGAACCGGCTGGATCGCAAGAATGCGCTGACCCATGACATGTACACGGCCATGGGCGATGCCCTGGTGCAGGCAGAAGAAGACGCGGATATCCGCTGCGTGCTGTTTACCGGCTCCGACGACTGCTTCACCGCGGGCAACGACTTGAGTGATTTCGCCAAGGGCCTGCCGGGCGCGTTTGAAGAAACACCGGTCGGCCGATTCCTGATGCTGCTCGCGACAGCCAGCAAACCGGTCGCGGCCTCGGTCAACGGCCCTGCTGTAGGTATCGGTACCACCATGCTGCTGCATTGTGATTTTGTGTGTGCGGGCACCAACACCCGTTTCCAGATGCCCTTCGCCAATCTCGGTCTGTGTCCTGAAGGCGGCTCCAGCTTGCTGTTGCCCACCTGGATCGGCCGGGTTCGGGCAGCGGAGCTGCTGATGCTCGGTGGCACCTTCAGTGCCGACGACGCAAATCGTCTGGGGCTGATCAACCGGGTCTGTGAGCCTGTCGAAACCGAAGCCACCGCACGTCAGTTCTGCCAGCAGATCATCAGCCAGGCACCTGCGGCAATTCGTGCCACCAAAGCCTTGCTCAACCGGGTTCCCAAAGACGAGCTGCTCGACACCCTCAAGACCGAAGGCGCACTGTTTGCTGAACGCCTGAAATCCCCGGAAGCCGCCGAAGCCTTCAAGGCCTTCATGGAAAAACGCACACCGGATTACTCAAGCTTCAGCTGAGCCCCCAACAGGGTCGGGCCGACGGTTTCAAACCACCGGCTCGACAATCTTCCCGACCGGAACTATTTTCAAGTAGACGAAAACGGTTCCTGGTGAGGGCTGCATCACAGCGGATCACTCCTCCTCACGCCAGAATCACACTTTAGAGCGATCAACAGTATCCAATGACTTTAGATATAGTCATGGTGGCATAAAAAGTGGCAGAGATTGCTGACACAACAACCAGACAGCAGCGGCCACTGGCAAAGGGCTTACCGGGACTCACCGGCCCCGTCAGTTGCCGAATATAACGACACAACAACAGGAAAAGGTTCCACCCATGTTCAAGAAAACCCTATTGAGTCTTGCCGTGGCGTCTACCCTTGGGCTTACGGGCTGCTTAGACGATGCCCAGTCAGGTGCTAATGCGAATCCGGACTATAAGATCAACGATACGACAATCGACCAAAGCATTGTTCGACCGATCTTTAACCCCTTCATTACGTCGCCAGAATTCACTGTCCCGGCGAACTTTGACCTGATTCTGCTATTGGGAGCCGGCCAGAGCCCCAACTTCGACTTTACAGGATTCACGTCAGGCTCCGACCCAGCCTCTAAGACGATTGCGGACATGGCTGGATTCTCAACGTCTGGGCAAATCGATCTTCGTTTTGATGGAACCCTTAACCCTGACACGGTTTTACTCAATCAGTCGGTATTCCTGTTACCGTTGAACATGCTCCCGGTTTCAGCCAATACACCCGATGTAGAGCTGACAGGCAATCCTGCGTACATTAACAGCGCCGACCCCTTCGATCTGGCAAAGTTCGCAGTACAGAACGTGCGTGTAGAAGTTGTTTCCCTGGATGGTGGTTCTAACAACACAATCCGAATCACACCTCTTGAACCCCTTGAGGATCAGACCAAGTATCTCGTGCTGGTGACTGATACTGTGACTGGTGCTGACGGTCAGCCTACATCTCAGTCAATCGCGTACGAACAAATGTCCGGCGATGGCCCACTGGGCAGCGGTTCTCTCCAAAGCATTCGGGATCTGCTTCAGGCCAGTGTCCAGCTGGGACAAGGTTGGCTCGCGGCGAACAGTATCAGCAATAACATCACCCTGGCTTATACGTTGACGACGTCCAACACCAAGACCGTCATGAGTGCCATGACGTCTCCGGCCACCTACCTGACCCAACTTGGCCAGGAAGTGGTGCTTTACTCAGCGTTGCAGGTGGTCAAGGACAATATGCCTGCCGGTACCACGGCGTCTACCGTATTTGCTGCCCTGGCCGATGCGCTGAGCGCTGCGCCACAAAACACGGAGCTGGCACAGAAGGTTGGCGCGGCAGTCGGCCCTTACATTGCTGATCCTTCACTGGTTCAGACCATCGTTGGTTCCGCACTGCAAGCGGGCGATATTCCTTTCCCGCAGCCACGCGCGACTGCGGTCTATGATGCGACGATCAAGAATGCATCGGATATGGCCGCCATTGCCGGTTCCGGGAATGCCCCCCTGATTGCCGCTGGCGACGCCGTTAAAGTATCTGAGGGCGCCATTGAACTGCCTTACTACCTCGAACTGCCAGGCAGCGATGGCTCGGGACTGGTTGATGGCATGTGGCGAGGCAGCACCAGTGCCGAAACGACTATGAACGCTACGATTGACGCACTCAGGGGCGCCAACCCAACGCTGTCCAATTTTGCGTTCCCGCGGGATAACGACGGTACGTTCAATGTCACCCAATACATGCCGTTCCCGGAAGAGAACGCCAAGGTTGCTGTGCCGTTCACCGTGTTCTACCCGGACCCAGTAGCCACAGGCGGTGCCTGTATCGATGGCGCTGCGGGTATCACTGACGTGGTCGTCTTCCAACACGGCATTACCGCCGATCGAAGTGTGGCGACCATTCCCGCCATCAACCTGACGGCCCAAACTCTGGCTGGCGGAAAGTGCGTAGTAACCATTGCCATGGACCAACCGCTTCATGGCCTGGGGGACGGCACCGTCGGTAAAATCTCAGGCCTGACCCCTGGCGGCAGCTATATCGATGCAGCCGACTTCCCGAATGCTGACTTCGTAGGTGAACGTCATTTCAATTACACCGCCATTCCAGGCACCCTGACACCGCAGCAGGAATCTGACATCACCAACGTCAGCTCCGGCAGCCTGTCAATCAACCTGGCCAGCCTGACCACCAGCCGAGACAACCTGCGCCAAGCCATCATCGACTTGATGAACCTGTCCGCAACGGTTGCCAGCGGAGCGTTGGACATTGACGGCACTGGCACAGACTATTCAGCCACCTCACTGCAAGGCGCCAAGTTCCACTTTGTTGGGCATTCTCTGGGTGGCATTTCCGGCACGCCGTTTACCGCTCTGGCAGAAGATGCCACCTTACGCGCTGCGTATGGCGCCATTGGCATGGCTGCGTTTTACCCAGACTTCAGTTCAATCTCGCTGGTAAACAGCGGCAGCCAGCTAGCCAAGCTAGGCGAAAACTCTCCTGGCTTCTCGCCAGTGATCCTGGGTGGCCTGGCTGCAGCAGGCGTTACCCAAGGTTCTTCTGCCCTGGAGACGTTCCTCTACGTATGGCAGTCAGCCATGGATAGTGGTGATCCGGTGTCTTACGCCAAGTGGTTGGGCAACAGCATTGCCACCGAAGGAGCAACGAGCCTGCTGGTTTCAGAGGTTGTTGGCGACTTGACGGTGCCCAACGAAGCCAATGTCGCCCCCTTGGGCCAAGCCTTGTCAGCGCCTCTGGCTGGCACTGAGCCGCTGATGGCTCTGATCAACCTGGGTGCGGGTGTAGATCCGCTGACCAGTGGCGACCTGATCACTGCTAGCAATCCGGTTCCGGTGGCACCTGTTGCCAACGCAAGTTCATTCTTCTTTGGCGGCAACCCATGCTCAGACGCCAACCACACCACGTTCATAGCGCCAGCCACGCCGGCCAACCCGAATGACAGTGTCTGTCCGAATGGTTCCAATACCTCGCAGGCATTTGCTGAGATGATCGCCGAGGTCATAGGCAACGTCACCGCTCAGGCCATCCCGGTCGCTAACGCGGCCGTACTTGGCGACAGCCAAACCGTTGGATCGGCTCTAGACCAGGATAAGTAAGAGCCTATCCGCAATAAAAAACCCCGGCCTTGCCGGGGTTTTTTTATTTGAATTCGCTCGTGCTAAATCGTCTACTCCCCCAGCAACAGCGAGTTATCCGCCCCCAACACCTTCCCCGTATACCGACTTTCACAGCCCGTCTTTTCAAACTTAATCGGATGCCCGATCTGACGCTGAGTCCGGCCATCCCCTTTGGGTACCTCAATCACCATGTCCCGCGCTTTCAATTGGGGGTGCTCAGCCGCCTCGGAGACGGTCAACACCGGCTCGACACAGGCGTCCTGACCGGCAAACACCGCCTGCCATTCGGCCAGTGCCTTTTCTGCAATGGCTTCTTTCAACGCCGACTTCAGGGCCTGCTGGTGATCCGGGTTCTGGCTCAACCCGAAACTCTGCAGCTCCGGCTTTCCAATGACCTCGCACAGGCGCGCCAGGAACTGGGGCTCCAGACTCCCCACCGATAACCAGCGCCCATCAGCAGTCTGATAATAGTCATAGAAGCTGCCGCCATTGAGCAGCGCGCTCTCCGGCGTCTGCTCCACACCACCCGCAAGGCAGGCCGCGCCAGCCATGGCATTAAGGGCGAACGCCGCGTCGGTCATGCTGATGTCGACAAACTGCCCTTCCCCGGTCTGCTGGCGATGAATAACCGCCGCCAGAATGCCCATAACGGCATGATGCGAGCCGCCCGCCACATCGGCAATCTGGATACCCATCGGCGGCGGTCCACTGTCCTGACGTCCACAGTGGCTGCTGACGCCTGCGAGGGCCAGGTAGTTGATGTCGTGTCCGGCCCGGTCCTTGTAGGGGCCCGTCTGGCCATACCCGGTGATGGCGCAATAGATGAGCCGAGGATTGACCGCTTTCAGGGCTTCATAGCCGATCCCCAGACGGTCCATCACTCCCGGCCGGAACTGTTCCACCACCACGTCATACTCGCCCACTAACTGCTTCACGGTTTCCACGCTGGCAGCGTCCTTGAGATTCAGCCCCAGGGAGCGCTTGCCTCGATTGAGGTAAGTGTGGGCAGTGCTGACGCCGTCGTCATGGGGCGGCATCACCCGGGTCAAATCCAAACGTCCCGGGGCTTCCACCCGCAGGACATCGGCTCCCATATCGGCCAGCATCATGGTGGCGTAAGGACCGGGCAACAGGGTGCTGAAATCCAGAACTTTCAGTGACTGCAGTGGGCCTGGCATGGCGTCTCCTAATGCGTTTGTTATTTGTGGAACACAGTATTCCGATGCTGCCGCTTTTTCCATTGCGGGCCAACCGTCGGTTACGACATTCCAATTGGCCATTTCTACCAACCTTGTCACCTTGTCGGCGGTTGCATTGTCTCCCCGGCACCTTATGATGGCGAGGGAGCCTCGGATTAACGCTGAATACCAGCGATGATCCGGACTTCGCCAACGTCGCCGTCAGTATCATCCCTTGGATTCCTCCATGTCAGATTTGACCGTATCCAGACATTTTGTCCAGGCTGCCCTGTGTGGTGCCGAGTCGGCCGGGCTCGATACCGCCCGGTTATTACGTCTGGCAGGCATATCCCCGGACCTCTTGAAAATCGAGAAATCCCGGGTCAGCAGTGGGCAATACAGCCGCCTGATGCAGGTAATCTGGACCGAGATGGGCGATGAATTCGGCGGCATGGGCCCCCGGCGCTGCCGCACCGGCACGTTCGCCACCATGTGTGATCTGGTAATCGACTGCGCCACCCTGGAAGCGGTGTACGAACGCGCGTTCCAGTTTTCCCGCCTGTTTGAGCCTACGGTCTGCATGCGGCTTGAAACCAGCGGGGAACAGGCACGGCTGATCGAGCTGATCGAAGGTGAGATCAACGATCCCATGTTTTTCCTCAGGGAAAGCATACTGGTGATCTGGCACCGGCTAGGCAGCTGGCTGATTGGTCAGCCCGTCGAACTCACCAGCGCGGCCTTTAACTACTCAGAGCCGGAGCATGGCGATGAGTATCGCCACATTTTTCACTGTCCACTGAGCTTTGGCGCATCGGAAACCTGCCTGTCATTCGACAAACGTTTTCTCTCAGCGCCGGTGATTCGCGACAAGTCGGAAATGCGCCAGTTCCTGAAAACCTCCCCAGCGGATCTGCTGTCCCGCCCCGATGAAAGTAACACGTACAGCGGGCGTATCAGGGCGCTGATCGGTCGGGATTTCAGCAAACCATTGCCGGATTTCGAGCGGATTGCCACAGAACTGCACACCAGCCCACAAACACTGCGCCGCAGACTCAAACAGGAAAATACCTCGTTCCAGGAGATCAAGGACTTGCTCAGAAGGGATCTGGCGATTTACTTCCTGGGCAGACCAGAGCTGCCCATCAACGATATTGCCCACCGGGTGGGCTTCACCGAGCCTTCCACCTTTCACCGGGCGTTCAAGAAATGGACCGGGGTAACCCCTGGCGCTTACCGGGAAGGCGACAGGGGCCAATAAGGGGGAAGGTACCGGGTACCGCCCCCCCCTTGAATCAATAGTGGCGAACACTCGCCCACGTCCCGATCAGCCGGGGTTCTGCAGCTCTTTGATCAGCCGGCCCAGGGTCCGGGCGGCTTCCCGCGCCAGTTCCCGGTTGGCGCCCAACTGCATCAGCCGGGAGCCATCACGGGGGTCGTAAATCCAGCAGGTGTTGAGCCCGCCATCACAATCCCAGCGCACCAGCGGGCTAACGCCGAATACCGGCAGGGGTTCCGCGGACACCTGCCGCTCTCCCGACACCATCAGCCGGGACTCCTGGATATGCACCTCGCCAGGACCCGATGACACCCGGTATTCAATATCAGCCGGCGTACCCGACCGCACCACACGATGATCTGCCCGCCAGCCATTGGCTGAGATCTGACTGTTTAGATGAGCCGCCAGCGCCTCGGTATTTGAGTTGGCCAGGTAAAGCCGCCGCAGGCTTGCCAGAGACTGGCCGTCTGCCGGCTCAATGATTGCCACACGCTCCGCCTGCTGGCCAGGCTCTGGCATGGTGCTCGAGCGGCGCTGGGCATTTTCCACATCGGTGATGAGCTCCAGGGCTTCATCGTAGTGATCACCGTCATTGCCAGCGGACGAGACGTATTGTTCCAACGCCTGCCGGGCTTCATTCAGCTGACCAGCCTCTAACATCACCCGGCCGCGAAAGTACTGATAGTCATACGGCTTGTCTGCATCCAGCGCCTGAAGGCGGTTGAGATACTCCCCCGCTTCCCGCCACTCACCGTTCTGTACAGCGGTCTCCGTCGCCAGCATCAACCGCCGGACCTCGTGCTCAGGAGGCAGGGCACTGGCCGAACCCGCAGTTATCAGCAGGGCCAGTGCGACCGCCAGACGTTTTTCCCCCCGGAAGAATGCCCGCCCTGTTTTGCTGGTCACTGACATACCGCTCTCCCCGTAAAATCTACTGTTTAATGTTCCTTTTACTGCTCTGTCGCTGCAGGATCAGTCTCTGCCAGACGGCCGGAGACTGGCAGTTCTTCATCCTCACCGGCATCCACTTCAGCCTGATCCAGTATAGATTTAGGCAGTTCCTTTTTCACACGAACCCCAAGCTCCACAAACCGGCTGGCCTGTGAGATCAGATTACCACGGCCACGGGTCAGGGTGTTCATGGCGGAGTCATAGGTGCCCTGCACTGTGTGCAGCTGACTGCCCATCTTTTCCATCGCTTCGGCAAACACCCGCAGCTTGTCATAAACCGCGCCCGCCCTTTCGGCAATCCGGCGGGCATTCTGGCTCTGCCGTTCATAGCGCCAAATATTTTCGATGGTTCGCAGGGTTGCCAGCAGGGTGGTTGGAGTTACCACAATAATCTTTCGCTCAAAGGCTTCTGCGAACAGGTTCTCGTCTTGCTGGAAGGCCGCCACAAAGGCCGGTTCGATCGGCATGAACAACAACACAAAATCTGGCGAGTGCAGTCCGTTGAGCTGGCTGTAGTCCTTTTCGCTAAGGGTCCGGATATGGTTGCGTACCGCGTCTACATGCGCTTTCAGCGCATCGCTGCGGACGGCCTCGTCGTCTTCGTTCATCCACTGCTGATAGGCCACCAGTGAGACTTTGGAATCCACCACCAGATTACGCTGGTCTGGCAGGTGAACGATCACATCCGGGCGCAGCAGGCTACCCTCCGCATCGCGATAGCTGCCCTGGGTCTCGTACTCGATCCCTTTTCTTAACCCGGATCGTTCAAGCACCCGCTCCAGAATCAGTTCGCCCCAGTTCCCCTGCACTTTCTTGTCACCTTTCAGGGCCCGGGTCAGGTTGGCCGCTTCCTCCGTAATCTGGCGGTTCAGATCCTGCAAGGACTTGATTTCACTACGCAATGCCTGTCGGTCTTTGGTTTCAGTGGTGTAGACGTCCTCAACGCGCTTGCGGAAATCCTGAAGCTGGTCCCGGAACGGATTCAACAGGGTATCCATGCTGGTTCTGGCTTGCTGGCTGAAGCGTTCATGCTTCTGCTCAAAAATCTTGTTGGCGAGGTTTTCAAATTCTTGCTTGAGGGCATCACGGTTACGCTCCAATAGCTCAAGCTTCTCGTTGGCGGCGCGTTGCTCTTTCTCCAGGGTGACTTCCGTCTCCCTGAGGGCAATACGGGCGTTGCCCAGATCCTGTGATAGCTGCTCGGAACGCTCGCGCAAACCTGAATGCTCCTGCTGCAACAGGTCCATACTCTCCCGCCGCGTACGAATTTCTGCCTGCAGGGCCGTATTGGCGCTCTCCAGTCGCGAGACCTCATCCCGGAACTCGCTGACGGAAGCTTCCAGTGCCGCTATCCGCGCCACCATGTCATCCCGCTGCGCGCTGATCTGGCCGGCCTGCTGGTCTTTGAGGGCCTGTTCGTGCCGCAGCTCCTGAACTTCCTGACGTCCCAGCTCAACGGCCTGCATCAGGGCGGCTACCCGTCTTCGGGCTCCGGCGTAAAAGGCCGCAAGCACACCCGCTGACACAATCGCCATTGCAAGCACAGACAGCACCAGCGCCGGCCGGGCCATGAATGTGGTAAGAACCTCAGACACACATTACTCCTTACTTGATGAAGGGTTACCTCTGCCACAGTCTACCGTATCTGGGCGGGTGAGTGGCGCCCACGGGATGTGCATCGGGTCCGTTTTCAGCGCGCCTCAGGTCTCATATTTTTACCTGGGCCGGACATTTGGTTTTCATGACGACATAGTTGCTGGACTCTGGTCCCGCGATACGCTAGAACCATAAAAAGGGAACGAAAAAGCCGCTAATGACGTCGGACTCTAGGGAACTAAACATCCAATGTTCAAAGTGGTCTGGGAACCACAGGACCGAACCATGTTAAAGCAAATCTGGAGAAAGACACTCGGCCATCCCTCTTTGACGGCGATCATCACCGACAAGAGAGAGAAATCTGTGGATCTGCACCTGCTCCCGCACCTGACACACACCGGTGAGTTCCACCTGGATCGCCTGACCAGCCTGCTGACCAGCCGCTATGGCATGGAGCTTGATCAGCGCGGAGACGAAGCCATCCGCCAGCTGATTCAGTACGCCGTTCGTATACAGGACAAGGACGTACAGCGTGAACTGTTGCTGTTCTACCTGAATTGCTCTCCGGTCATCCAGGATTATCTGCGTTCCGCCGAGATTTTCGGGGGCTATCATTTCCTGACCCAGCCCCTCAGTCACAAGAAAGACTGATTCCCCAGTTTTTTATCCCGCTGGTTCCTTAACCATCGGTAAAACACCAGAATCCTCAAGTGTTGTATACTGCGGCGCATCTGTTGCGCCCTGACTTTTTGTCCGGGGAAGCAACCCCATACAAGCTGCGCCGACAACGACCGCAAGAAGTCCAAAGGCCGCAGGTTCAGAGGTTTTGAATGTTTCATCGATTTTTCGAATCGGGGTTCAAGGGAGCGCCGCTGGCATTGTCTGCATTGCTGCTGGCGGGTTGTGCAACCGACGCATATTATCTGGTTTCCAAACAGGATATCCGGCAGCTCGACACCACCATGTCGGCACAGCGCTCCGGACTGAACACCCTGCTGGAAACGTCCGTTGAACAGACCGACACACTGATCCGCCAGAATCAGCTATCTACGGAACAGGTACTGATCGCCATTCAGGAGCAGGTCAAGCCGCCCGTCTGCCCTCCCATTCCTGCGCCTGTGCGCTGCGAAATCCCGGCCGAGAGGCAGAACACCACAGCCAACACCGGCCAGCGACTGGACGGCAAATTGGTTGTCGGTGCGCGGGAGCGCCTGCTGCTCATCGACCCCGGGTTCGTTTACGTTGCCCGGATCGACAGCGGCGCCGAAACCTCGTCGCTGGATGCCAGGAACATCCGCCGTTTCGAACGTGACGGTCAGGACTGGGTTCGCTTTGATGTGCCCATTCCCAATACCGAGGGTGACCACCTCACCCTGGAACGGGAGATTGTCCGCAACGTGCGTATCCTCCAGTCCAATGTCGACGAACATGAACGTCGGGCTGTCGTGGAGTTGCAGTTCGCCATCGGCGACCATCAGCAAAAAGCTGAATTCACCCTCACCGACCGTGAGCACCTGAGCAACAACATTCTGATCGGCCGCAATGTTCTGAGGGATGTCATGCTGGTGGATGTCAGCAAGGAATTCACCAACGAGCTTCCTGACTCACTGCATTCAGCAGAGGAAGAAGACCTTTGACCTCACGCTTGCCGTTTTACTTCGCTATTTTCCTCTTGATTACCGCCGGCCTCGCCCTGGCGGTTTTGCGTCATGTCGAACTGGGTATTCCCTGGCTCCCTGGCAAACAACAGCCTGTCTGGCTTGTCGAGGCCCGGGTTGACTTCATGGCCATGAACGAGCCGGTTCTGGCAAGCCTGAACGTGCCCGATGAGCCGCCAGGTTTTCACCTGCTTTCGGAACAGGCCGCGTCCCCCGGGTATGGCTTCTCGGTGGTCAGTGAAGCCGGCAACCGCCGTGCCGAGTGGTCCAAACGGTTTGCGACCGGTAGCCAGACCCTGTACTTCAAAGTCCAGCTTATCCCCGACACCAGCGTCACCAATGAGCCGCCCAAAGAGCCCCCACTGGCACGCCGGGTGTTTTGGGAGGAGCCACAGGCCACCGCTGTACGGGAAGTGCTGCAACAGGCGCGACGCAAATCCAGCAGCCCTGAAAGTCTGACCCGGGAACTGATCAAACTGCTGCAGCCGGAAAGCCCTGAGCAGAACACCACCCTGCTCACCTCGGGTACCAATTATCCGGAACTGCTGGCGCGGATGCTGAATCATGCCGGCATTCCGGCCCGTATCGCCGACGGCCTCCAACTCGAAGACGCCCGTCGGCGTCAGACCCTGAAGCCCTACCTGCAGATCTACAACGGCGAGCAATGGCTGACATTCAATCCTCATTCCGGCGACCAGGGACTGCCGGATGACGTTGTGCTATGGCGCCAGAACGCCGTGTCGCTGCTGGATGTTGTCGGTGGCAGCGACTCCCAGGTCAGCTTCTCAATGCTGAGACAGACTGTACCAGCCCTGCAACTGGCCCGGGTCGAGGCGAATGACAATGGCCTCGGCTTCATCAGTCTGTACCAGCTGCCCATCGAGGAACAGAGCATGTTCCGGATGCTCCTGCTGCTGCCCATTGGCGCCCTGATCGTGGCCTTTATGCGCATCGTCATCGGTATTCGCACCTCCGGCACCTTCATGCCGGTGCTGATCGCCGTGGCCTTTGTCCAGACGTCTCTGGTACCGGGACTGGTTGCGTTTATCTCGGTGGTCTCTATGGGCCTGCTGATGCGTGGCTACCTGTCAGCGCTCAACCTGTTGCTGGTCTCGCGTATCTCGGCGCTGATTATCCTGGTGATCTTCATCACCACCGGCATCAGCATTGTGGGTTACCAGATGGGCTTCAACACAGGCATGACCGTGACCTTCTTCCCGATGATCATTCTGGCCTGGACCATTGAGCGGATGTCCATCCTGTGGGAGGAAGAAGGCGCCCGGGAAGTTCTGACCCAGGGCTTTGGCAGCCTGTTTGTCGCTGTGCTGGCCTATCTTGCCATGAGCGCTCCCGTGGCCAATCACCTGACCTTCAACTTCCCGGAACTGCACCTGGTGGTGCTGGGGCTGATTCTGGTCATGGGTCAATATACCGGTTACAAGCTCACCGAACTGCGGCGCTTCCACCCCATGAAAGCCTATAAGTCATGAACTGGATTTCGCCCCTCAGGCTCAGGCGCGCCGGTATTCTCAGCATGAACCGGCGCAATGTGGGTTACATCGGTCGCTACAACGAGCGCGCCTCCTATCCACTGGTAGACAACAAGCTCAAGACGAAACTGATTGCCGCGGAGTTCGACGTTCCCACACCCCATCTGCTGCAGGTAGTAACGCAGCAGCATGAGATATCCCATTTCCGCGAACTGGTGGACGAACTTGGCGGCTTTGCCATCAAGCCAGCCAAGGGGTCTGGCGGTAAGGGCATCACCGTCATTACCCGCCGCAAGGGTGACGACTACGTCAAGGCCTCCGGCGCCGCCGTGTCTCTGGAGACCCTGGAGCGCCATCTGTCCAACATCCTCGCCGGCCTGTACTCACTGGGCGGCACCCCGGATGTGGCCATTGTCGAAAGTCTGGTCAAACCCAATGCCAAGCTCGCCAAGTACTCCTACCAGGGCGTGCCCGACATTCGCATCGTGGTCTTTCAGGGCTATCCGGTCATGGCCATGCTGCGCCTGGCCACCACCGACTCCGATGGCAAGGCCAACCTGCATCAGGGAGCCGTGGGCGTTGGACTGGACATCGGCACCGGTCAAAGCCTGAATGCGGTCCAGTTCAACAAGGCGATTCGCCTGCATCCTGACACCGGGCTGACTCTGGCCAACATCGCCATCGACAACTGGCGCGACATGCTCGAAATGGCCTCTCGCTGCTATGAAGCCACAGGGTTGGGTTACATGGGGGTCGATTTGGTGGTGGATGCCGAGCAGGGCCCGTTGCTGCTGGAGCTGAATGCCCGGCCAGGGCTGGCCATCCAGATGGCCAATGGCGAAGGTCTGCTTCCTCGCCTTAAGGCCATCGAAAGCCTGAAGCGCTTCCATCGCAGCCCGGAAGCTCGGGTGGCCTACGCCATGGAAATGTTTGCCCGCCCCATTCAGCAGGCGTAAAAAAACCGGGGAATTCCCCGGTTTTCGATAAGCAAGATCAATACGCTCAGAGCTTACCTTCGGCCATCAGCAACTTGCGTTCATGGCTCAGGCCTTTGAGCAGTCCCCAGGTCATCACCAGCAGGATCGCGGTAAATGGTAAGCCTGCCGCAATCGCTGTGGCCTGGATTGCACCAAGGGCGTCATCACCGCCGCCAAAGATCAATGCAGCCGCAATTGCGCCTTCCATAACCGCCCAGAAGATACGCTGCACCGTCGGCGCATCGGTCTTGCCACCCGCGGTAATGCTGTCGATCACCAGCGACCCGGAATCAGACGAGGTCACGAAGAACACCAACACCAGAAAAATACCGACCAATGAAGAAATCGCCGTGAACGGTAGATTTTCCAGCATCTGGAACATAGCCAACGGCACATCGCCCAGCCCATTCTCAGCCAGCGAGCCAATACCTGCCTGAATCTGCTCCAGGGCGGAACCGCCAAAAGCACTCATCCACACCACTGTAATCAGGGTCGGCACGATCAGCACCGCGGTGACAAACTCCCGCACCGTGCGCCCCCGTGAAACCCGCGCGATGAACATACCCACGAACGGTGACCAGGAAATCCACCAGGCCCAGTAGAACACGGTCCAGCCATGAAACCAGGTTTCGTCCTCACGACCAAACGGGTTACTCAGGGGCAGAATATTCGCCGCGTAGGTCGACGTAGTCACCCACATGGTATCGAGGATCGCCATGGTTGGGCCGGCAAAAATAATGAACAGCAGCAACGCAGCCGCAGTAACCATGTTAATGTTGCTGAGTACCTTCACGCCCCCATCAAGGCCCCGAACGACCGAGATCAGAGCAACAAACGTCACACCGGTGATGATGGCCATCTGAACATTGATACCGCTGGACATGCCAAACAGATAATGCAGTCCCGATGCCGCCTGCTGGGCCCCAAAGCCAAGGGAGGTGGCCAGGCCAAAAATCGTCGCCAGCACCGCCAGAATATCAATGATATGCCCCGGCCAGCCCCAGATACGGTCCCGCAGCAGCGGGAAGAAGGCCGAACGGATGGTCAGAGGCATGCCCTTGTTGAACGCGAAAAACGCCAGCGAGAGTGCAACAACTGCATAAATTGCCCAAGGGTGGAAACCCCAGTGATACATGGTCGCACCCATGGCCATTTCCCTGCCCTGCTCGGTTCCGGCAGGGGCATTCAGCGGCGTACCGTACCAGTCGGTGTAGTAAGCCACAGGCTCGGCCACCGCCCAGAACATCAGGCCAATGCCCATGCCGGCAGCAAACAGCATCGCAAACCAGGATGCGGTACTGAAGTCCGGCGTTGCGTCCTGGCCACCGATCCGGATTTTACCAATCGGAAGAAAAATCAGGGCGAAGCACACCACCACAAAAATATTGGCGCTGATCAGGAAAAACCAGTCAAACGTATTGATGGCCCCCCATTTGGCACCATCCAGCATTTCCTTGGCCTCGGTTGGGAACATCAGCGTTCCCATAACAAACAACACCACCAGTACTGCCGTAATCGGGAATACCGGTGCGTGCAAATCCAGACCTAATGGATTGATGTTGTCTTGTCCGACTACATAATCCGTCTGGTACTCGTCTTTGATTACGTCGCCCACGAACGAACCTCCCGTCTTGGAGTTAACTCAGCATGAATCAACTACTTACTACAAACACCCCCATCCTATAACTTTGAGATCTAAGCATCAAAGTGTGCGATAAATTAATTCACCCACGACTATCATAGCCAATATCCCGAATTCCTCCCGAAAACATGCTTACATCACTAAGCATTAACCACTTAAATCACCTCGCCTGCAGCCAATTTCTTAACTCGCGACGCAAAAACGGTTTATTTTCTCCAACCGCTAGTGTAGACTTCGCTCCCGCTAAGCCACTGAGGGTTTTACCCTTAATGGCACAAAGACTCTGAAAGCCCAGCTTTCAGCCAAAGGTCTTTTCAGCGTTTTCGGGGCGTAGCGCAGCCTGGTAGCGCACCTGTATGGGGTGCAGGTGGTCGCAGGTTCAAATCCTGCCGTCCCGACCATATTCTTCAACAACTTAGCCCGGTATCGAAAGATCCGGGCTTTGTTGTTTCTGGAAAATAGTCTTTTTCGTCACCGTTTGGTCACCGTTTCTCGAACGCTTAAAACCCTCGTCACCATTCGGTCACCGTTTCGCGTGTCGCTCAAACACCCCTTTTGCCAGGAACGGCTCGACCAATTGGCCAAAGTCCTCATGCCCCATTTTCTCGAATTCTCGCCTAAGCTTCTTACGCTGGCGACGCTCATGCTTTAGTTTCTCCTGGAGTAATTGGTTCTGCGTAACGAGCAGCCGGTGTTTTTTCACCTTTGCGCTAGCGCTCCCACATCCCGTGGAGCCCCTGCCTCGGTATACTCTTTAAGCACACCGGTGATCAAGGACTGCACTCGTACCAAGTCAGCCGCGTTGGTAGAGAAAAAGCCAATCGGAACTGGCGCCGGGTATCTTCTTGAGTCTGTGAAGTGATAGAGAACTGCAACGAACTTGTCTTTCAAAAGCAGAATCTCGACCGAAGATAGAAGCTCCGACTCAACAAAGCCAAAGAGCCTGTTACCTGCCTCTGCATTCTCGCGTCGGGCAACATTCTTCGCACGCTTGTCCCGATCATCCGGTAATGGGACATAAACCTTGAAACCATTTATTCCAGATTGGTGCTTTGAGAACAGTTCATAAACCTCAGAAAGCGCTTGGCCATGCCGTTCACATTTACCCCACAGTTCGTGGCAAGAAGGCGCCAACCAAATAAATTCGGCTTTCTCAGTCTTCTCTGACTTCAGGGCCGATTTCAGCTTCTCGAAAATATCCTGCCAATTGCGCGTCAGCTGCAAAGAGCCATACAGGCGCCGCCTTTCAGATTCTGTGCCATGCCCCTGCAGTTCATCAATGGCCAGCGATGCCAACCTGTCCGCGTTCAACCCCTCATCCTGAATCAGCCTAAGGGTAAACTCATCTTCAAACAGATCCGCGACTTTCGAAATTTGATTAATATTGTTGGAGCCGCAGGCAGCGCTAAGCGCCTCGGTCCTGGCTCGAATGTAAGTTTCAGATTCGGGAAGGCCATCTCGGTCCTCAAACTCGAACTGATACGTTGCCGCATTTAATGACAGGACTTCCGGAACCTTCTCCACAAAGTCTTTTCTTTTGCTGCAATCACTGAATTTGTAAATTTCAGGCGTGCCTCCTTGAGGCGCTCCTTTGACCAGATGACCCTTCTTGTAGATGTCGTGAATATTTATCTGGAATGACTCTTTTGCAAGCCTCTGAGATTCAGCGACTTGTTCCTGGTCAACTTTAAGCCTCAGGGTTCGACTATCTCGACCAGACCTGGAACTGTTTCCTAGGTAACTGAAGGTCAAAAGGTCAAAGCAAAAAGGTTTCCTATAATTCGCGATCGATTCGCGCATTGGCGAGGTATCGGTATCAGCGAATAGAGCATGCCCTTTAGCTGTGAGGCCGAGTTTTCCGTCTTTCCGGTACTCCACTTCTCCGGAACTAAAGAAGCCAGTAAGCGCATGATCAAGCTCTTTTCGTGAGAACCCAAAAAAGTGCGCAACCTCCTGTGGAAGGAAATCAGCCACGTGGAGCAGTTTGAGTAAAAAATCGGGAACGAAAGGCAGACTGCCCCGCTCTACGAGAGAATACTCAATCATATAAAGCTGAGATGGCACGGCGACATCAAGCTCGAAAAGAGGAATATTACCAGTGGACATTTATTTGCCTCCTTTCTGTTTGGACGCGGGAAGAATATTGAAACTTCCCTCACCCTGGCGATCGCGAATGTAAGCTGCTACCTTTCCGAGGCCATAGTGACTGTTCTTGCCACTCCAGACTCTCATGTCCCCGACAATAACCAGCCTTTCCATTGCCCGAGACATAGCAACGTTGACGCGGTTATCTGACCTCAGGAAACCCGGACTTCTCTCGGCATCCGACCTGGTTAGAGACAAAATGATGATTCTATTTTCCTTCCCCTGATAACTATCAACCGTGTCTATTTTTACCGTCTCCCTGAAATCATCACGCCAGTTCTGAGCGGCAAGTTTTCTTTTCAGGAAGCGTTTCTGCTCGGAATACATGCAGATCACACCAATCGTCGGTTCTTTTTCATCTGAGACCGTATCGAGCAACCCTTTACAGAAAGCATCGTCGTTCTCAATCGTTTTCAAAAGACTGATGATTTCGTCAGCTTCCGCTTCATTAAACTTACTCTTGTCCCCCTTCGAGTACGCTCTCTCGCCGAGCACACCGGTGTCCAGCCATGTCACCTCACTTTTTATCGGTGAAGGCGCTCGGGAAAAGCACTCGGGTATGCGGCGGTCACCTGTTTCTAGCCTTCCTCCATAGAAGACAGCGGGGTTCTACCCCGTTTCCACGGACGGTTATAAAACGGTGCAAAGCTTCCGATCCTGAGTGGCAACTCTACGTCGCATCCTCGGATTATGGAATCGCTCGATGTAATCGAATATGTCGGCCCTTGCCTCATCCAGGGTTCGATAGCGCCGGCGATGAACACGCTCGCGCTTGAGTATTCCGAAGAACCCCTCACAAGCAGCATTGTCGCCGCAGTGCCCGACAGCGCTCATACTACTTACCACGCGATTACTGCCAAGGAAGCGTTGGTAATCGCCACTGGTGAACTGACTACCGCGATCTGAATGCAGAATGACAGGTGCTTT
>NZ_FNNE01000012.1 GCF_900106945.1 Marinobacter mobilis | reverse complement strand
GCTTCGCGCAAAAAATCACGCTCCTTCTTCACACGGGCCAGTTCTCGCTTGAGACGGGCAACCTCCTCGTCTCTGGGAGAGCCAGAGCCTTTGAAGGCCTTGTCCGTCTCCTCATCCGCTTCTCTGCGCCAACGGGTCAGTAGGTTGGGATTGATGCCGATCTCCAAAGCTATTTGTCGACAACTCACACCGGGTTGGCGGGTCAAAGCAATGGCTTCGCGTTTGAACTCTGGGCTATATTTTCTGCGTCTGGACATGAACACTCCTTTGGCACATTGTGCCTCTTTTCAGAAGTGTCCGCAGTAACGGGGTAGAACCCGAATTTGGAGCTGCTGACACGCCATGCGGCAATCCACCAAAACTATGCGCTCTTCGATTTCGCGAAAAGTGTGGCGTTAACGTACTTTTCGGCATCGCCTTATGCCCTCTACAGCTCGATTTTCCAATCTGAATCAGCCACGTACTTACGGATCTCCTATTACCGGTTTGTCTCTGCGTTCTACGGCAAGGAATACTGCTTCTCACCTGCTCTTTTCCAGGACGAAGCACTATGGGCTGAGGGCCTAGGCGAGAGAAACGAGGTTCTCTGGGGTTTGTTTAATGCAATGACCTCATGCGCGAAACACCCTGACAAAGGGTCGGTAGACCCGCTTAGTGCCCAAATGGAGAACCTGGTTTCGGCTGTTTCATTGGAGTATCAACCGGGCCCTCCGACTAGAAGTACGTACGAATTTCTTAAGGGAATGGAGTTCTTGCAAACGTGGGTGGTATGCGATGCAAAATCCGGCCGGCTACGCAGTGAGAGCGAGGGGGTATTCCTGAAGCTGGAGGACGAGTGGTCGAGTCTACGCAGGTTGTTGCGCGCGGCAGGTTCTTCGAACGATCACTATCGAGACATGCTGGATGCTGTCGGTAAATGGTTAAACAAAAGTAAGACTAGGCTTCACGAGGCCTTATATCTCCACATGGACGTGTCCTCTGCTTCTGAGGAGGAAAAGGATGCCTGGGCCGGGCGACTGAATCACATCTTTATCCAACGGACCTATACCTTGGATATGAGCTCTAAAACCCCGGTGGAAAGTGACAACGCTCAAAGCGAGTGCCTGAAAATCTTTTGTGCACACCTGTCCCCACTGCAAATCGAAACGTGGCTTCAGTGGTCTGTCCGGCAGGATATTAAGACGGCACTGAAACATTTCGAGCGGGCAGGCTGTGGAAGGCACGTTTTCGGAGATGAAAGCAGAAAATGGTGGCTGGCAGGTCATTCGGGCGTTTGGAAGGCCAGGTTTCAGGAAGAACTGAGCGGCTCTGATATCGAAACGAGGCTGGCAGTCCTTGCTAGTCTTGGGATGCAATTTAATACAGAAGCAGCCCATCTGGAATTTCACCACTGGTGGAAAAGCCTGCTCGAAAATCTGATTCAGGACCGCGAATTTACGATTAACCTGATCCCACAATGGACCGTTGCTGCGATGGATAGGCTGGACGACGAGTTTGTGGTCCCCTTCATCGACAAAAGCATCGGGGTGCTTCGCGGCCAACTTTCCGGAGATGGAAAGCCAGAGCTTCACGCACAGCTGAAGCTATTGCTGGAAAAACTGGATCGCTTAAAGCCCTCGAAAGCGTTGCGCCATCGTCTGATGTTAATGCGCTCGTCGACCAAACCCATATCTGACGAGTCAGTTATACGATTCAGTCCGGTGAACAGCGACAATGCTGTTGTGTGGTATTTGCCGCTGGATTACCTGGCCAACGTCAGGTGGTCGAATGAGGTCAATTCTGCATCGAGGCCCTCCACCTTTGATGAATACCAACAAGCGGAAATGGAGTGCTACGAAGCGTTTTCGCGTGAACTGGTGGATTTCTGCCTGAGCCGGCTTCGCCTTCGAAAAGGGGAAAAGCCGACTGGCAACAAGTACGAGGCACACCAGGTGACCGAACCGTCCGCCATCTGGCGCCAAGGGTATTTAAAGGCTTTGTTGGAGCTCGGTTTCGATCCGAAAGGAAAGGCCCATAAGACGGTGTATTTCACCAGACAGTCAGATCCAGATGAAAATGTCCGAGCGATTGCCAAGGAGTGCTACCGGGCAGTGCGCCGGGACTCCAAGAAGGAGCGGGACCTGAAGGATTTGAAGCGAGGACTGATCGCGGCCGAATGGTGGTTACTCATGAGCCAGCGGCTCGAACTGAATTTCGATGTGAACTATGAGGAGGCACTCAGGAAACGCCGCGCCAGATTGCGCAACCCATGATAACTGGCTAGACAGCCAACCCTAAACCAAATGGTGTACTGGGGCCCGATGCCCCTACTCTGACGCCCTGCGTCCGCCATGTAGCAACTTCACGGTCCGTTTAAACGGTCCCCGTCAAGGAGTATACGCATGAACTCGAACACCCATTTTGTCGCCAACAACTCTGGCGCCGTTGTCTCTACCAACATTGCCGCGGTAGAGGAGCTAACAATAAACTGGCATGTCACTGAAGCGTGTAATTATCGCTGCCAGTACTGCTACGCAAAGTGGACAAGCCGTCCAAACCCTCGTGAGCTGTTTCATGATCCAGTTCGCACCCGGAGTTTATTGACTGAGTTATTCCGGTTCTTTCACTCTGGAAACCGCAGCAACCCATTACACCAACAACTTTCCTGGAATACGCTTCGCCTGAATCTGGCAGGCGGGGAGCCCTCGATTCTTGGTGATCGCTTGCTTGAAATCGTGCACGCGGCCCGAGAAGTCGGATTTCGGGTATCCATTATCAGTAATGGCTCGCGACTGACCCCTCTGGCGATAGAGCAATTGGCGCCGCACCTGACATCCCTAGGTATCAGTCTGGATTCGGCCGCGCCTGCGACCAACAGGAAGATCGGACGGATCGATGGAAAAGGACGACTCCTTGATATCAAAGAGTTGGTAGAAAACTTACAACTGGCTCGCCAAATCAATCCTCAGCTCGCGGTGAAGCTCAATACGGTGGTGAACCAGCGCAACGTTCGGGAGGATCTGTGTCAGTTGGCTGACCAAATCCGTCCAGATCGTTGGAAAATTCTGCGCATGCTCCCGGTTGTGGATCATTCTTTGGCCGTCAGCGACGACGAGTTTTCGGCATTTGTGGAAAGACATCGCGACTTTGAGTCCGTCCAATGTGTCGAAGACAACCATGATATGTGTGAGTCGTACCTCATGGTCGACCCGTTTGGACGTTTTTTCCAGAACCAGCCTTCGTTGAACCTGGCGTACGTGTATAGCGAGCCCGTTTTATCGGCCGGTGCAGAACGTGCGTTCTGTGAACTGGCATTCAATACCGACAGCTTTCAGTCCCGCTACACGAACGGCGTGGTTGGGGGCAAACAATGAGAAGGTACAGTTCGAACAAAGACTGGAATGTGCTTATCAAACGCCTCATCAGACATGGCTGGACCTACAAGCGTGGTGGCAAGCATGGTCGCTTAACCCACCCGGAGTGTTCCCGGACACTGATTGTTCCAATCTCCCCGAGCGATCGTCGAAGTTTGAAAAATTTCATGCAGTTTCTCAGGACGGCGCGGATTTACCTTGGAAAAATGCCAGTCAAATCTGACTTCAACTAAGGATTGGCGGGAACGTTCCTTTACCTTCTCGGGACGTTCCCGCCCCTCTACCAATGAGTCCCTTATCACTTAGCCTTTCGAAGCGAAGAAGTGCCCTATTGGGAATGGACTTACATCAGACGTTAAATCGAGCGGTAACCCCCCCATTTTTAACCGCAGCTAAAAGTAGAGGTTAAGCCACCATCAGTGGCGGCCTGCCGCCATTGGCTCTGTGGGGGCGTTCGTGATTGTAAAACCATAACCACTGCGTTGCATAATCCTGAACTTCTTCGAGGGTGTCGAACAGGTTTTTACTCAGCCAGCTGTAGCGGATGGTGCGGTTGGCTCGCTCGATATACGCATTCTGCTGCGGTTTGCCCGGCTGGATGTATTCAATACGGATATCGTGCTTTTTCGCCCAAGCGGTAAACTCATGGCTGATAAATTCAGGGCCGTTATCGCAACGAATTACCGTGGGTGTTTCCCGCCATTCGAGTAACTGGTTAAGCACCCGGATAACGCGGATTGTCGGTAGCGAGAAGCCCGCTTCGATGGCAAGTCCCTCACGTCGATAATCGTCGATCACATTGAACAGGCGGAAGCAGCGGCCATCACTGAGCTGGTCATGCATAAAGTCCATCGACCATATCTGGTTAGCCTTGATCGGCTCTTTCAGCGGTTCAGGGGCTTGGCGTTTCAGACGGCGCTTCGGCTTGATGCGTAGATTTAATGCCAGCTCGCAGTAAATGCGATATACGCGTTTGTGATTCCAGGACTGACCCTTGACGTTACGCAGGTACAAAAAGCACTGACCGAACCCCCAGTCACTGTGCAGCTCGGTCAATTCCACCAAGCGTTCAGCGATCTCGGCGTTTTCATCATTGAGCAGCGCTTGGTAGCGATAACAACTTTCGCTAACCGAAAAAGCAGCGCAAGCCAGACGAATACTGACTTGACGATTGGCCACTGCCTGCTGCGCCATCTCCTTGCGCAGAGATGGCTTTACCACTTTTTTGCCATTGCCTCCTGGATGATCTCGGCCTTGAGACGCTCTTCGGCATACATCTTTTTCAGGCGGCGATTTTCCTCTTCGAGCTCTTTCATGCGAGCCATTAAGGAAGCATCCATGCCTCCGTACTTGGCGCGCCACTTGTAGAAGGTAGCGGAGCTCATACCGTGCTCGCGGCAGAGTTCGGGAACGGGCGTGCCTGATTCAGCTTGTTTGAGGATGCTGAGGATTTGGCTGTCGGTGTAACGTGATTTTTTCATGCAGAATCTCCTGCGCGTAGGGTACGAGAAAATTCTACTTTTAGCTGCTTTGGTTTTTAGGGGGGATTACCGAGCAAGTTGTTTCTCGGAAACTACCCAGGCTCCCTAGAGCAACTCATCTCAGGCCTGCAAAAGACCCGTTTTCCCCCTACAACGTGCATCTTTACGGACGGCTTACCAATGTTCGCTTTTGTTTAGCGACGGGAGGAGCCTGTAACCCGAGGGTGATCATCGACCGGGGCTTGCAGCGTCTGAGGCATCCAAAGGGACCAAGGACACAAGTTACGCACCTAGATCTCAATACTCTCAGCTATCTCCAGAGCATCCTCGACCTCGACACCAAGGTACCGCACGGTGCTCGACATATTCGTGTGTCCCAACAGCAACTGAACGGCTCGAAGATTTTTGGTCTTCTTGTAAATCAATGTCGCTTTGCTACGTCTCATTGAATGGGTTGCGTAGACGGAAGGGTCAAGTCCAATGCTCGTAATCCACTTTTTGACAAGACGGGCGTATTGGTGAGTAGTGATATGGTCGAACTTTCGCATCCGGCTCGGCCACAAATAATCCATCCCTGAGAGTCCACGCAACTCGATCCATGCTTCGACCGATTCGCGCGTCTTTTTGGTTATCTCAAACTGAACAGGCTGACTGGTCTTCTGCTGGATGACTTGCGCCCGGTCCAGAACCTCACCGTTTCTGGAAATATCTCGAACCAATAGCTTTACCAGATCGCAGGATCGGAGTTTGCAGTCAATTGCCATGTTGAACATCGCCAGCTCGCGGATGTTCTTTGCTATCTCTAACCGAATACGGATAGCCCATATTTGTTCGAGTTTGAGCGGCAGCTTCTGGCCGACGAGCTTCCCTTTGTTCCAGGGAACTTTGCTGGTAGGAAACGTCATGACGTGGCCCTCTTCGGAGGGTAAGGGCCTTTAAGTATGGCTCAAAAGATTGTTCTCTGCTGGCCAACCTGGTCGCAAAGCGAACATTCAAGCGGAGCGCAGAGCCCTAGTCATTTGGCATAGGATCACTCGACAATCAAAGCTGCCCCCACAGCTCAGATTACAGCGCGTCTCCTCGAATGCGACTGGTCACCTTATCTTGACTAACTCTACAAGTCGCCGTTCCGCAATTCCTCAGTCCAATTCCAACCAAAGATTATTTTTTAGAATCCATGAATTGCCCCCCCCCTCCCAGATTCATGTAGCACCATCCAGACTCAGGTTTGCATAGCCGAGGGGGCGTGTGTGTTGGACTGGCTTGTAGAACGCTGACATTTCCCCAATGCCCCAGCGAATTGCCTGTCTCCACTTGCTTCTTTACGAGGCCCAAGAGTGGCCTTTGACATTTTCTTGACAAAACCTTCAACAAGTTTTGACTGCCCACCCAATACTCTATGTGGAAATCTCCAAAAGCCTCAGTTGCATAGGTGCGACGGCCAGAATGAACAAGGTTTCCTTTAAACGAATAAGTGGATTTATTGCTGCTGGAGGAATGGCAACGCTATTCCATTGGGCGGCCATGTCCGGCTTGATTTTCGTTGGAATGGAACCTGTAGGGGCCACCTTTTCTGGAAGTGTCGTTGGTGCTGTTACCAATTACGGATTGCAGCGGACCCTCGCTTTTCCAAATGCGCGACCACACATCCAGGCCGTCTGGCGATACGTTTTCTCCTGTTCACTCGCATCTCTCCTGAACGTTCTGATTTTTTTCATTCTGCATCAACTGCTCGAAATCCCCGTTGCTCCTGCACAGCTCCTAACCACTGTAGCTGTCGCTGCATTCAACTATGTTGTCTACCAAAGGCTGGTGTTCCATGAACAAACCTCTTAAGACTTCCCGCGTGCCGAATAAATCAGACCTACTTTCTTTGGTGGTTCCGGTTTTCAATGAACGGTCGATGCTCCCTATATTCTTTGAGCATGTATTGCCAATTCTTGCGAGCCTGGATATTCGTTCGGAAATCGTAGTCGTGGACGATGGCAGTGAAGATGGCAGTGCCGAATTTGTGAAGACGGTTATTGAAAAGAGGTCGAGCATCCGCCTGGTTAAGTTAAGCCGTAACTTTGGCAAAGAAGCAGCCGTGACGGCTGGACTGGAGCATGCCAGGGGGGAGGCGGTGATCGTTCTGGATGCAGACCTTCAGGACCCACCTGAATATATTCCCGAGATGGTCAGGAGCTGGAAGTCAGGCTTTGATGTCGTCCTGATGCAACGTCGATCGCGCGTAGGGGAGAGTTTTTTCAAGCGTTGGAGTGCACACCTTTTCTATCGTTTGCTGAATAGGACCAGTCGTACTGAAATACCAGTCGATACGGGTGATTTCCGATTGATGAGCAGGCGGGCGGTCGATGCCCTTCTAAGGTTAGGGGAGCGAAACCGCTACATGAAGGGGCTCTTCGCCTGGGTCGGTATGCCAACGACGATCATCGAATACGACCGGGCATTGAGAGCGGCTGGAGAAAGCAAGTGGGATTATCCGGGCCTGGTTGGCTTGGCTCTCGAAGGGTTGACCTCCTTTTCAGTGTCACCGCTCAGATGGGCAACGCTTGTTGGCTTGCTGGCCGCGTCCGTCGGTGGGTTGTTCGGTTTCTGGATTGTAGTGAAGGCGATAATGCTCGGAGATCCGACTGACGGTTATCCCTCTTTAATCGCCCTCATCAGTTTTCTGGGCGGCATACAGCTGGTGAGCGTTGGGATCGTCGGTGAGTATGTGGGCAAAACCTACATCGAATCGAAACAGCGACCACTGTACCTGACCGAAGAAGTGGTCGAGACCCGGGAGGCTTCGAGCCGAGACCAAATCAGTAACTTTAGAGGCGTCAAAAATGCTAAAGCGATTTGAGCCCTGGTTCTGGGTACTGGCCGCCATATTGTTGAGTCGCTTTATCGGGATGACACTGTTTCCGTTTGTGGATACAACAGAGCCCCGATATGCGGAGATCGCCCGTTTAATGGCTGAAACCGGGGACTGGATAACTCCCTGGTTCGAACCCGGAGTTCCGTTCTGGGGAAAGCCACCCCTGTCATTCTGGGCTCAGGCTGCCTCTCTAAAGCTATTTGGACTGTCTGAATTTTCCCTCCGGCTACCGGCGTGGTTTGCCACGATTGGAATCATCTGGCTGACGTGGTGCCTTGCAAAACATGCGCGGAGTGCTGTGGTCGCTCGATGGTCTACTCTGGTGCTTTCTACCATGGCACTCACCTATATCAGTGCCGGCGCAGTAATGACTGATACATTCTTGGTTTTTGGAACGACCCTCTCGCTGGTGAGCGTGTGGTTTGTGCTTTCAGGGCGCTCTGATTACTGGCGTTGGTGGTTCTTCGTGGGCCTGGCTGTCGGTTTGTTGTCAAAGGGACCGTTGGCTGTTGTACTGACGGTTACCCCCTTGGTGCTCTGGGCTGCTATTTTCAGGCAGCGGTTACAGCCGTTGAAAAAACTACCATGGCTCCTTGGTTCACTTCTTACACTATTGATTGCTTTGCCATGGTACGTGCTCGCTGAACTGAAAACGCCGGGGTTCCTCGACTACTTCATTATTGGCGAGCACTTTAGCCGGTTTCTGGATCCCGGATGGGCCGGCGATTTATACGGTAGTGCCCACAACCGGCCCAAGGGCATGATATGGATATTCTGGCTTTGGGCTTCATTTCCGTGGGGGATCATTGGCTTGGTTGGCTTTGGATTTGCAGCAGCGAGAGGCACAACAAAGGGTATATTCACTGATGCTGTTCAAGATGCCTCAACGCTATATCTGATGTTTTGTGCGATAACGCCAATGCTGTTTTTCACCCTAGCAGGTAACACGCTTTGGACGTACATCCTGCCATCTCTGCCCTTCTCGGCAATTCTGATTGCTGGATGGGTGTCGCAGCTCGATTTACGTCCTTGGTCCAGGATCAGGTCGGGGGCTGTTTGGCTTGCGCCCATTCTCATCACCCTTTTTGTTTTCATCGGTGTTAGTGGCGTAAAGCCATTAAAAACCGAGAAGCAATTGATCAGCCGTTATGAGAGCATCCAGCGACAGGGGGACAGCCCAATTTTTTACATAGGTGAAATGCCATTTTCAGCCCGTTTTTACTCGTTGGGCGATGCTGTGGAAGTTACCTCAACAGAGTTCGACAGCCTGCTGGAAGCTGAAGGTTACGACAGGGTCTTCGCAGCGATACCCAATGATGAGGTGAACGCATTTCTCAATCGGCAATCCCCCGACACTCAGAAGTTAGGGGAAAACAAAAGGTATCAACTATTCTCTATCGATCTTCAACCAAGCAAGAGCCAGAATGGCGTCGTTAGTCCCGAACTAAATTCGAAGAGTGGTTAACTACGATATGTTGAAATTATTGATCGTGGAAGATCAAATCGATCTGGCGGAGAATATCTTTGAATATCTGGGGGAGGATCGTTTCTCGTTAGATTATGCAGCCGACGGTTTAACAGCTTTACACCTGCTGGCAACCCAAACGTATGACATTGTCATACTTGATCTGATGCTCCCCGGCGTCAATGGCTTCGAGATTGCTAGAAAAATCCGCGAGGATCTTCACTGTCCCACCCCTATCATCATGATGACTGCCCTTAGTGACATTAATGATAAAGAAAAAGGTTTTGATGCCGGAGCAGACGACTATCTGGTTAAACCCTTTGAACTGAGAGAACTAAAATTAAGAATAGAAGCGCTTCATCGAAGACATGCTCCCCAAAAGCCAGTGTTGAAAGCAGGCGATATTTTGTTCAACCCCGGAACACTGGAAGCCGAATTCCATGGATTGAAAGCAGAGCTTTCAGGAACTCCTGCGAGACTGTTTGAGCTGCTCATCCGGGAGTATCCAAACTTTTTAAGCCATCAGTCTTTATGCGATGCCCTTTGGGGGACGGATGATGATTTTGAAGGTAAAAGTTTGAGGACGCATATTTACACTCTCCGAAAATCTCTCAAAGACAAACTGGGTCACGGGATGGTGAAGACCGTTCACGGTCGGGGATACAGGCTGGAACCACCCAATGCCGAATGAAGGCAGTTCATCCAAGAAGTCAGTGGCCAGCCGTATTGCTCGGACGATTTTTATCCTCATTTCGGCGACGACCGCGATTGCTATGTTTGCCGTCGATTTCTTCATAGACGATGCGGATGACACCATACTGAACTTGGAATTGCGGGCGGATGCGGCGTTTTTCGAAGAGCAGCTCGCGGCAGGAACCTTTCGTCCGTTGGAAACACCCAGGCTGGAAGTGTTATTTCTGCCAGCTGGCGAATCAGAATCCGGACTTCCTTACTACTTCCAGGGGCTTTCTTTGCCCTACGCCGATGAGTTCGAGGAGAATGGTGTTACCAAACAAGTCATTGCTAGAAAAGTAGAGAAGCCCGCCGGCCAGCTCTACCTGGCACAGGACACTTCAATCCTAGAGAGCAGGCAGGGACTTATTCAATGGATTCTGCTTGGCATCACTAGCGTTATGTTTCTCGCAGCGTTTTTCATTTCCAGAGCCTCGGCAAATTACATCGCTCGGCCCTTGAAACGGCTTACTCATGAAATTCAGAGTATCGAGCCCTCCAAGAACATGCAGCGATGTCACAGCGACTACGACGACTGGGAGTTTGCCCACATTGCGGAGTCATTTAATCTGTTTCTCTCTGAACTTGAGAGCCACATTGAGAGGGAGCGCTCCTTCGTAAAACTCGCTAGCCATGAGCTTCGTACGCCCTTGGCGGTCATTTCCGGTGCTGTCGAAGTTCTCGAACAAAGAGGGGATCTTTCCAGAGCCAATCAGAAAACGATCGACCGAATCCGCACCACGACCCACGCAATGAAGGATGACATGGAAGTTCTTCTTGCACTTGCTCGCAGTGAAGACCGAGAAGAATCGAATCAACTATTCTCAGTGTACCGGCTTGCAAGAGAGCTGATCGTTGATCTGGAGCAAAGCACTCCCGCTTATCGAGGTCGTGTCAAGCTTGAGGACGAAGACAGCGAGGACATCTTTGCTGATCCGTCATTAGTCCGGCTGCTTTTACGTAACCTGATTCAAAATGCGCTTCGCCACACACGCTCGGACGTTGAAATAACCATTAGGACAGGAGAAATCGTGGTGCAAGATTTTGGCTCGGGATTGCCCCTCGAAAATAGGGAACAATTATTCAAACCTGACATACGTTCTTTGGGTGATAAGCAAAAAGGCAACTTCAAGAATTCAACGTTTGGATTATTGATCGTTCGATTGGTGGCAGAACGGCTCGGGTGGACTCTGGAACTCATCCGGTCAAACAACGAAGGGACCGTCTTTCAAATTTTGATTGGAAATGCTGGTACTTAATGAATAGACCGATGAAGAGACTCACCGTGTACAGTGAGCAACCGGACAAAGCTTTATTAGTTAAATCGCTTATCCAGATGGACTTACTGAGCAAGCAGACACGCAGATTGAGTTTGTATTTGTAGCCAGATTATTCCTGCGAGGTCCCAGAACTTGATCGGCAAATTGAAAGCTACTGCCTCGCGTGTCACAAATGATGCGTTAATTGTATATTTTGTGGCACGAGACCCAAACACTCCCCTATTCGTACGCCTGCTTGCACTGGCTATCGCCGCCTACGCCATGAGTCCTATTGATCTCATCCCCGACTTTATACCGATCGTCGGCTATCTTGATGACATTATCCTCCTCCCACTGGGAATCATGCTCGTCATCAAGCTGACGCCAAAGAATGTGATAGAAGCGAGTCGTTCGAAAGCCTCTGAAGTGATAGCCAAACCGGTTAGTCTCGTCGCGGCCGCAGTCGTTATTGTCATATGGCTTTCATGTGCGTCGGGTTTTGGCTTTTTGGTATGGAATGCTGCGGCGGGTCACTCCTAATGTGTAAGTTGTGAAAAGTGTGCCGCGCCTTAGAAATGAAACCGCAGAAAATTCAGCGTTTTTGGGTTTTTGTCACTATACCCCTAGCGGCAGACGTTTTACCTACCAAGCTACCGATCGCAAGTCTCTGGGTACTCGGAAGTTTGGATTTCGGATAGGCGCAGAGGAAAGAAATGGGAGAAATTGGCTGGCTCTCGAATGTTCGCTTTTGTTTAAAAGCGGAACAACAACGACATCGCCCTGCTGCTCCGCGCCGGATGGGATTATGGGCAGCTGAAAAAAATGCTGCAATTGAGTTCTGGCGTAAAAAGCTGGCAGGATGCAAGTCTTTTGCCCTTCCATAACTGGTACAGAGCGAAAGGAATGAATCAACCTGCGATCTAATTGCTTTTTACATATTGATGCTTGCTACCTGATTTCTTGAGGGATTTCGCCTGCGTACACAAATCATTTTGGGGGTACAAATGGGGGCATATATCAAGAAAAAAATAGATTACATATAAACAAAACAATTGCTTGCATGGACCTATGAGTCCTGTCGGGGGTACCATCCACACGCCCCTGCGCTCAAACGAATGCCTCGCAAGAACAGACGACCCCAGTTGTTGTAGCCGTTCCCGGCCGAAAAACATCGTGTCCCCAACAAAGAACGTCGGTGCACAAACACACCGATCGCGCCTGCTTCTTCAATCAGTGATTTCAGGTGTTCCTTCACCGCTGGATGGCTTTTTATGGCTGTGCTGACATAACCAGCGATCAAGATAGCCATTCAGCCTGCGGTCACGGCCCCACATACTTGATTGATGTGGTGTTTCCAGCGGCTGCAGTGTCTCTCGCATCGCTAATGCCCGACGGGTACCCGCACCACAGGCATTGTTAACCCGAAGGAAAACCTCAAATGCAGAAGAACAATAAAGCCGTGCTATCCCTTTTAACGTTACTCCTCACCGCCTGCGGTGGTGGCGGTGACCCTGAACCGGTTGTCGCGTCCGACGTTCACACCAATGTAACCGAGGACACTCCCCCTGTTACTTCATCACTAGTCAGCCACCAGTGCTTTCGCGACAGCTGGGTCGCAGGTACCACGGAGCTGTGTCTGGGCACCCTGACCTATTACGACTACATCTACGATGATTACGGCGCGGACAGTGGCCTGGTCTCCATGACGCCCTCCCTGCTGAATATCCTCAATCGTGGGGGCAACGCCGGTGTGCCTGTGGCCAATACCCCCGGTTTGTTGTCACCTGCAGCGGGCGACCAGCGTTATCCGGAGGGGCTGAAGAATACCGCCGACCTGGTTCGGCTCAGTCTGGCCATCAAACAAAACCGTCTGTTGATCACGGCCGAACTCAATACCATGTTCAACCCTGACGACGCGATCCTCGGCATCGCAATTGACAGCGATCCGCATAGTGTCACCGGCGGCGGCCACTGGGGTCGTATTGATGTCCGCAGCGATGGCTGGGACCAGGTATTTTTCACTGACGTGGGCGACCCGGGGACCAACATCATGAGCCTGAATCTCCCTGTCCCTGAGGGGGAGCAATGGCGCATTCAGGCTGCCATTGCCAAGGCCGATGGTACGGTCATGAACGTGGCGTTTCGTGGCACCGATGAGGAAGCTTCAGCCGATGGGGCGGTGAATCAGGCTCTGCCAGCCTCCGGTAATTTCTGGGAAGACCGGCAGGCGTCTGTGCTGGCTGGTGGAGACATCAGCGAATTTGGCGCAGCCGTAACGGTAGAAGACCTTCGCCGGCGGGTTACCCGAATCGCTGAAGCGCCAACCGGCTTTCAGCAGCGCGTGTACACCTCCAACTATTCCCTCGGAGAAGGCATTGCCATACCCGGGATTACCGGGCGTGACGGCGGTGGTTTTTTCTGCGGTCAGTCATTCAATTATCTGGGCAAGTACCAGCCCTATGGCGTCTATGTACCAGACGGTATTGAAACAGCGCAGTCCAGCCCCGGACTGATGGTGGTGATGCATGGTTGCGAAGCCAATCACGCCAGCCAGATCAATCAGCCCAACATGCAGCGCCAGTTCGGTGATGAACTCGGGCGGATTCTGGTCACGCCACTCGGCCGGGGGCCATACGGTTTCTACACCGGGATCTCCGAGCGTGATGTACTGGACGTAATGGCCGACATTGAGGGGGTCTATGATATCGATCCAGACAAGGTCTTCGCTTCCGGCTACTCCATGGGTGGCTTTGGTGCACTGCACATGGCGACTCACTACCCGGATCGGTTTGCCGGCATGGTCGGCTGGGTCGCCCATACGGGCGACCTGATGAACAGGCCCAGTGTCCAGCCGCTGGTGGATGAGCTGCTTGATCCGGCTCTGGAGTCACTGCTGCGACCAGTACTGGCCTCCATACTTGGCAGCATTGCCGACCCTCAAGTCGGCACCGAGAATGTGATCGACTATCTGGCTAACCTGCAACATGTGCCCAGCGCGTATCTTTATGCCGCAGCCGATGAACTGGTACCCATCCACGAGTCCCTGGCGGTTGCCCAACGGCTTGCCCTTGCCGAGGAGGTCGATTACCACTTCTACCTCCATCCGTTGGCTGAGCACCTGACCCTGCTCATGCTCGATGAATGGGGCAAGGAGGCACAACTGAGTGCGGACTGGCGTCGGGTAACCACGCCAAACCGAGTCAGTTACCTGTTTGACCCAAGGTTCAACTACCCGGATCTCGGCATTGTCCACGACAAGGCTTACTGGATCAGTGACCTGCGGGCGCGTAATGCCAGCCAGGCGCTGGTTGACCTGTCAGCCGCTGGCTGCGGTGGGCAGAAGCGATCATTCGCCACCGGTACTGATCAGGGCGCCACACCGCTGCCCTGGGCTGGCAGCTATCGCCACGTACAGACTGAAACCCAGTTGGCGCCGGCGCTGACGCTCAGTGGCGTATTGACCAATGTCGCTTCCGCGGCCCTGGACCTGGCCCCGATCTGCTTTGAAGGCATGGCGGTTCACTACGACATCGACAGTGATGGTCCGGCGACGCTTGCACTGAGCGATGGCCGGATTGTGGAGCTGGTTGCTGGCAAGAATCAGGGTATCTTTTAGGAAAAGGTTGGCGGCCAGCGGATGCTGGCCGCCATTATGGGAGACATCCGTTATCAGGCAATATCGTCGCTTTCCGGCGGCCTTTTCTGACCGGTTACCATCGCGCGGGCGAGGTTCTCTCCGTGCCTCAGGCTGGCAATGATGACACCGCCCACATGGAACGCAACAAGGACCAGAAGGCCGTTGGCAAAGAACTCGTGAACCTCTTCGAGCCACTCATCATTGGCAAACCAGCCAATGTGATAGAGCCACCCGCTCAGGCAGGCGATCGCCAGAGACAGAATCAACACCACAATCATTGCCGCCCCCGCCGGGTTGTGGCCAAGGTAACGTTTTTCCTCGCCCCGGCTCATATCCTTCAGGTACGCCAAGGTACTGGATGGCCGCGCGATGAACTGCGCAAACCGTGCATAGCGGGGGCCAATCAATCCCCACAGCAGGCGAAACGTCAGTAGCCCGGCAATCACATAGCCACTGATTTCATGAACTTCATCCCACTCGTCGCCGGTCAGCCACGACACCGTGAACGCGATCACCAGCAACCAATGAAACACCCGCAACATCGGGTCCCAGACTTTCATCCCTTCAGACATTCGCTTGTTCTCCATGCGCGTACATCTAATCCGATTCAGAAATAACGACCGCGTGGCACCCCCTGGCGCACCCCACGTCCGCAGCCGTTGCCTCCACGAAGGCAGACCTTAGAAGGGTTTACTTAACAGAAACTTAACGGTCCGAATTTTTGAGGCTCCCGTGCAGGCATTTGAATCACCCCCGCCCCCGTACTACACTGCCCGCTTCCGATAGCTGCAGGCTCTCTTCCCGATGAATTACCGCATTATTCCTGTCACACCTTTCCAGCAAAACTGCACCCTGATCTGGTGTGATACCACCAGACAAGCCGCGGTCGTGGACCCCGGTGGTGACCTGGATCGCATCAGGGCAGCAATCGCTGAGGAAGGCGTCAGTGTTGAAAAAATTCTGCTGACTCACGCGCATATAGATCACGCCGGAGGTACGGCGGAACTGGCAAAGGAGCTGAGCCTGCCCATTGAGGGTCCGCAGAAGGACGATGACTTCTGGATTCAGGCCCTGCCGCAACAGAGCCAGATGTTTGGCTTTCCGGTTCCGGAAGTGTTCACCCCGGACCGCTGGCTGGAAGATGGTGATACCGTTACTGTCGGTAATGTCGAACTGCAGGTTATCCATACGCCGGGCCATACCCCGGGACATGTGGTGTTCTACGAGCCTGCAACTCAACTCGCGCTGGTGGGGGATGTGCTGTTTCAGGGCTCCATCGGACGGACGGACTTCCCGAAGGGTGATCATGACACCCTGATCCGCTCCATTCGCGAGAAGCTGTTTCCGTTAGGAGATAACGTGCGCTTTATTCCCGGCCATGGACCGATGTCTGATTTTGGTACGGAGCGACAGACCAATCCCTTTGTGTCTGATCGTTGGGGCTGAAGGTAACCAGAGCGGCCGCACAAGGCGGCCGCTGAATCTGTTGAACCCTCGGTATAGCCTGACTGATCAGGCGGCATTCTGATTTACGCTTGCCGCTTCCGTTTCCCCGGCCTCATATCGGGCTGCGACTTCAGCAGCGAAGTCCCGATACTTCTCCATCAACTCTTCCCGACGGTCCGGATCCATATTGATCCGTGACAGATCACCCTTGTAGTGCTCGATCACCCGCTTGTCCATCAACTCGAACCACTGCGACGGAATGTACGCCGGAAGCAGCATGGACGCGTAGCCTCCAGGCAATTGCGGGGCATCCTCGAAATGCCGCAGGGCCTGGAAGCTGCGGGTTGGATGGGCGTGATGATCGGAATGACGCTGCAACTGGTAGAGGAACAGATTGGTTACGATGTGATTGCTGTTCCAGCTGTGCTCAGGCTTGGTCCGCTCATACTTTCCGTCCTCATCCTGCTGACGCTTGAGGCCATAGTGTTCCAGATAATTGATGACTTCCAGCAAGCTGGCACCGTAAGCCGCCTGGGCCGTCATAAACGCCAGACCACGGGTACCACAGGTCAGCGTGACCGCTCCGAACAGACCCGCGGTCATCGCCCACCCCTGCAGGAGCTCATTGTCCCGACTCCAGAAGCCTTTGCCGCGACGGGCAAGACGGGCCTTTTCAATTTCGACAGCTGACTTGATGCCGCCCACCACAGTGCGCGGCAGGAACTTCCAGAAGCTTTCCCCCATGCGGCTGGTCGCCGGATCTTCCGGGGTAGCGACCCGCTTGTGGTGGCCATAGTTATGCTCAATCACAAAGTGGGTATAGCCGGTCGGAGCAAGGGCGGCCATGGCGAGCAGTTTGTCCAGCCGGGAGCCCTTGTGCCCCAGCTCATGGGCCGTATTAATGCCGATGCCATTGACCGCTCCGACCGTCAGCGCAATACCGATCCGGTCGCTCATGGGCGTCTTCTTGCGGCTGGCCAACCAGGCCCCCAGGAACGTCATGGCGTACTGGGTAGGAATAAACGCCTTTACGATGCGGCCGTAGTATTTGTCATTTTCCAGCTGACTGACCGCAGATTCCGGTGGGTTGCTCTGATCATCACCGATGATCCGGTCGAGGGCCGGAATAACACCATGCACCAGGGCCGGCCCCGTCCAGGCCAGGGCGCGCAGCTTTTTGGGGGCGATGGCATAGCCCGCCAGAGCGGTGAAACCGATCACTGGCAAACCCGGGCCAAGCAACCACATATAACGCTTCGGGTCTTTCCAACCCGCGGAATTCGGGACCTTTGGATCGTTCAGTTTCGCTGCTTCGCTGGCTTTAGCGTTCATGGCACCCTCTTCTCAAATATTAATTGATTTATTGTAGGACAATACAACAATAAATCAGTTTGTTTAAGAAATGCCATGTCAAGTTGGGACAACTTCAGGTTGAATGACTCTTGCTCAAAACCCGATGAACCGTAACCATAGCCCCAGTTTCCTTTCCGAGCCTCAATTGACCAGACCATGACCAACCACCCCACTCGCCCTTGCGCCACCTCTTTTGCAGCGCTGGCCGCGTTGTACGTCTCCCAGGGCTTACCGTCAGGACTGTTTGCCCATGCATTACCGGTATTCTGGCGCGAAGCCGGCGTGTCACTTGCCTGGATCGGAGCTTTGAAGCTGCTCGCCCTGCCATGGGTGCTGAAAGTGTTATGGGCGCCGGCCATCGATCGAAGCCTGCAAAAGGGCACAACGCCCTTGCAGTGGATTAGCGGATTGCAGCTTGGGGCCGTCTCGGCACTCGCCCTGCTGTCCTTTGTCGGACTATCCCCCGCCGGTAACCAACTGATACTGGTGGTGGCGCTGATTCTTACCATCAATCTGCTGATGGCAACGCAGGACGTCGTGACCGATGGTCTGGCCGTGCGGTGGATCCCTCCCCACTGGCGCGGGCTAGCCAACACGCTTCAGGTCGCTGGCTACAAGATCGGCATGCTGGCTGGCGGAGCATTGCTGCTGGTACTTGCGGAGCTCGCCGGTATTGGCACGGCCTTGCTGGTGCCGGTACTGCTGTTGTTGGTGTGCTACCTGCTTGTTGCGCGCGTCCAGCGGCTACGCCGTCGCGTCGAGGCCGGCTCCCCAACTGCACAAACCCTGCGCGAGGGGTTCACCGGATTTCTGTCGCTTCCGGGCATGATGCCCTGGCTCGCCCTGCTGGCAACCTACAAGATCGCCGATGCCATGGGTTCGGGACTGATACGCCCCATGCTCAGCGATGGTGGCTGGAGCCGCGCCGATATCGGCACCTTCACGCTGGTCACCAGCCTGGCAGGCCTGCTGGGCGCCGCTGCCGGAGGCTGGCTATACCAGCTAGCCGGGAGCCGCCGCAGCCTGATCTACCTGGGTTTGGCCCAGGCACTCACCATGACGGCCTGGGCCCTGGTGGCCGAACGTGGAACTGCATCTGGGCTGGTTTACTCCGTAGGCATCCTTGAGCAGATCGCGGATGGCGCCTCAACCGTTGCCCTGTTCGCGGTGATGATGAGCCTGTGCCGGAAAGGGTGGGAAGGCACCGACTTCACGGTTCAGGCGTCCATTCAGGTGGTGTGCGCCGGCGTATTCGGATTGATCGGCGGCCTGATCGCCGACGCCACCGGCTACACCCCCTTACTGATACTGGCAGGAACCCTGGGAACCATGGTCATTGCGATCCTGGCCCTTCAATCCCGGGGCTTCCACCAACCGCCGGTGGACGACCACAGCTGATGTGCCCAGTAGATGCCAAATCCCAGGTAATCCTCCGCTTCACCAGTTGAGCGGTTTCGGGTCCACTCGGCTCGCACACCAAAGCCGTCCTGCAACTGGTAGCGATAACTCACCCCCAGCCAATCAGGGTCTGTGCCGTTCTGGAGAAACCCGGCATCCTCCGCGAGAACCGGTCCGCCAGCACCAACCAGATGGTTATCCAGCACCAGTTGCACGTAGCGAACGGCGAGTGCATGCTGTTGCCAGCGCAGCTCCGGTTGCAGCCACCACCCCAGATAGTCGCCCTCAAGGTGGGCTTGACGCTGGCGGTCCCTGAGTTCGCCATCGACCTCGACCTTGACCACCTCGCCAGTCAAACCTAGTGACCAGGCACTCCGGCCCTGCCACAACAGGGATAACCGGGCTCCGGCACTGTCCTGCTGGCCACTGAATACCAGGTCTGCTTTCTGATCCGCGCTGACAGTATGGCTATGGCCGCCCACCAGGCGATCATCCGGCCGTTCGCTGGCGTCCGCCAGCATCACCCAGGCTCCCAACCCCAGCACCCACGGTCCTGCGCCCCCATACCAGTGGGCATAGGCGTCCTGGGCCATGCCCTCTTTCCCTTCCGTTGCCGGGTAGTGGCCGCCACGCCAGGCTTCAACGCCAAGTTCAAGACCGGCAACCGGCCTGCTGCTCACTCGCGCACCTTCGTCGACATAGTGAGCACCATAGAAAGCGTCGTAGATCAGGTTGTTTTCACTGAACGGGCGCGTGTAGGCATGAGCGCGGTTTTCCGCTGAAAACCGCGCCTTCATCCGACCCGCTTCCAGCATTACGTTCCCCGGATCGGCTATCCGGTAGCCCGCCAGCGCTTCCTCCAACGCGACGTCTCCATCATGGTGAGAGCCAATATCGAGCGAGGCATGCGCCCGCTGTGCCCCATGCCACTTGAGATGAATATTGGCACCGTCCAGGTTGAAGGTATCGCTGGCACCATAGGCATCGGCACCCATTAGGACACCGGGGATCTGCCACACCCCGACCGTCGGCACCACCGTGCCGGTGCGATAGGTTGTTGAAAAACCGGCGTCGACGCTCAGGCTCGACACCTCAGGCGCGGCTGGCATCACATGGCTCTCTCCGGCATGGCCATGGGCCAAGGCCGGGGCAATCAATAGGGGAAACAATCTCAGTTGCACAGCGTTCATTCCGCAGCCTGCCATGGGTTAGAAAAACGGGGATCGGTGATAAAACCGACGTCGGTAAGGCTTTCAAGAAAGGCCATGAGGTCGCTTTTGTCCTGCTCCGTCATGGTAAAACCGTTGACAAAGCTATCCTTGAACGGATTAACACGACCATCACCGGCGTTCTCACCGGAACTGATCAGCCGGCCGCCGGCGGCGTAGAATTCCAGTACGGTTTCCAGGTCCGCCATACTGCCGTCGTGCATATACGGGGCCGTCAGCGCAACATTACGAAGCGAAGGCGCACGGAATTTCCCCATGTCTGAGGGGTCACCGGTGATCTCAAAGATGCCCTGGTTGCCATCCGGGTAATCGCCGGTCCCGCCAATGTTGAACAGGCCGGTATTATGAAATGGCCGTTCGACAAAACTCATGGTGCGGTCCAGCGTGGAATCGCTGAGGTTGTAGCCGCCATGGCAATGAAAGCATTCAAGGTCTTCACTGAAGAACAACGCTCGCCCACGCTGGGCGCTGGCGGATAGCGCAGCGGAATCGCCGCGTTCGTAACGATCAAAGGCCGTTTCGAACGACACCATACCGCGCACAAATGAGGCCAGCGCTTTGACAATCGTCCCGGTGTCGAGCGGTGACCCGGTCTCCGGAAACGCGGCTTCGAACAGCGATGGGTAGACGGGGTCACTGCGCAGACGCTCAAGCACGTCTGCCAGGTTCTCCTCGGTCAGGCCCTGCTCAACCGGCGCCTCACCAAACAACGGCACCAGAATCTGCTGTTCCAACGTCAGCAGTGAGGGATTACCCCAGGTTTTGGTGGCATGGTAGGCCACATTGAGCAACGGCTGAGCATTGCGTGGATGCCGCTGCCCCGTTGAGCCAAGGGAGCGCTCGACACCATCCGTAAAGCCCAGATTTTGCAGGTGGCAATCAGCGCAAGCCTGGGAGCCATTACCGGACAGCCGCCGGTCGAAGAACAAATGCCGCCCCAGCTCAAACTTGGCTTCGGTCATCGGGTTGTCCAGGGGCTCCAGCGGCAACGGCGTTCCCGCCGGCACCCGCCAATCAAAGGCCGTCGCACTAACAGCCGAATCGTCAAAGGTCGTTTCACCGTCGCCACCACAGCCAGTCAGGCCCACCACTACTGCAAGGAGCAGGCACCGCTGGCTGAGGCGGGAACGATGGGACTCCGGGAATGTCCGCATCGTTCACCTCCGATTATTTAAGACGGAAGACCGTCTGGGCTGACGTTGAACGCCCGGTCCCGAGATCGAGGCCGAGGGCGGTGAAGACCGGATCACACTCAGGATCGGTTACGCCAGACATGCAGCCCGGTGCGCCACCGTCGTCAACACCATCAATGGCGTTGGCGACCAGCACCCCGTAGTCGATCACGATCACATCCTGACCAAAGTTGAACGTGGGGAAGTCGATCTGCGGACGATTACTGCGAGAGCAGGTGACCGTTTCGCCAACCGTGGCATCGCCAGTGCAGTCCGTGCTGCCCAAGTGGACGTTGAAATCGTCTCCGCCAATCACACTGACATCCATCCGCAGGAACTTGTAACCCGTTTGCCAACTCCAATGCAGCGTAGGCACGTTCAGGGGTGTCGGCGCGCTGGCCAGGTTGTTGTGGTTCAGGGTTTCCGGCACGCCAACGGTGAACGATGCGCCTGTCAGATATTCCCCATCCTCCAGGTTTACCGACCCGGTAACCTGCGTGCGGGGCAGCTGTGGCTCTGTTCCACAGGAGATGTAGCCCCGGAAGTCCAGCAGGGCCACGCCTTCACCCTGCCAGTCGTTGGTGTCCAGTGACACCGCCAGCTCTCTCTGGAAGCTTGTCACCACCGTCACACCGTGAACATACAGGCGAAAATCCAGCAACTCAGCGTCTACGCCAGCACCAAGACCGCTCATGGTGCCGTCACAGCTTATGGGGTCATTGCCGCTGTTGTAGACCGCCTCAAAAGGAAGAACCACTCCGGTCGTTGTAACACTGGTTTCCGAGGTCGAAGACGAGCCACCGCCACAGGCTAGCAAGACGGATGAACAAGTCACCAAAGACACGGCTTTCAATACAGACATAACGATTCCTTATCGCGATACCGCCGTTTCCCCATTTGCCGACGCAAGCGCGCAGTCAACAGGGAACCCGCGGATTCAGGTTGTCCAGCAAGGATCAGCCCCGACGTTGCCGGGACCATGCAGCCGCTAACGGGACAGACAGGCGCGAACAGGCGCTGGTCCCAGTGCGAAACTGCGATCAATCAGGAAATGAAAAAGGTCAGACGGTCTGTATCGGGGGAGCCCGAGAGTCAGGAAGGCGATATGTGAGTGAACCGGCAGCCACCCGTGCGGCGGTTGCCAGGGGAAGGGATACGGTGCGGGGTGCTTGCGGCTGAACCCGCGTTTCCGCAACGGCTGCCACTTGAGCCACCACGGAAAACACACAGTGGGTTTGTTCGTGAGCAAAGTCCGGGTGGTCAGGGGCGGTGTCGGGGAAAGCCCCAAGATCGAGAAGCTGCTCAAGGCCCGGAATCGGGTCGCCACAAAAACCCAGGGCCGGAAAGCCGGTGGTGCTGGCGGCTGGCATATAGCCGCGGGGGCTCAGGGCCTGGACCAGGAAGCAGCACAACACCAATACCAGCCAGGCCTGTTGCCGACGGGCATACGCAGGTGTTTGAAAACGCTGGAGACTGGTCATTCGTTGCTCAATTGTGTGGACGGCGCCGATTAAGCCACAACTGGCAGGCAAGTTCAAAAAGGATTTTTCAGGCACGCTCCTTGCTTGATGCAAGTCAAACGTTGGTTATTTGTCGACACCGGAGGAAACTTGCCGTGTCTCTGCTCACCTCTCTTGCCCGTATGAGCGCTGGCCTGCAACAGGCAGCCAGTCAACGCGCACAATCACAAGCCGACACCGCTCCGGTCAAGGAAAACAAGGCCGACAGCAGTCAAAGCCAGGACGATGTCACCCTCTCCGGGGCACCCGCTCCCAAGGCTTCGTCACGCCTGGCCATCAACCAATACAAGACCAGTGTGGGCCAGGATACCAGCTATGTACGGGAGACCCTGCGGCATAAAATTGCCGAGTATGGCATTCACCCCGGCACCCGGATGTCGGTCAGCAAGGCCCCTGAAGGCACACTGGCGCTTCAGGCCGCCATCCCGGCTGAGAAGCGTCAGCAAATTGAGCAGGATCTGAACAACAACCAGACCTTTCGCGATGCCTTTAGCCGGCTTAGCACCAACGAACCGACGGTCTCCTTCGTGGATACGGCGATGAAGCTGAACAAAGCGTACGGGGTGAGCAATCCCCTGCTCGACTCACTGGTCAGCGAGAATGAGCAGTTCAACGGGCTCGGCGACCTGGTCCACCGCTACGACAGCATTCGCCGCATGGTCGGCGCCGAGCAACTGGAAGCTGCCGGCACCCAGCAGAACTACGCTTTCAGCCTGAATGCCCGCGTCTGATTGCGTCCTCAGGCGTTTTCGAACGGCTCCGGGTCACCCTTGCCCACGCGGGTAACTTCCGGAATATCTTCAAGCATGTTCACCACGGTGGTCGCCTCAAATCCGCAGAACCCCCCATCGATGATCAGATCCAGTTCATGCTCAAGGGTTTCACGAATTTCATAAGGGTCCGTCATCGGCTCAGTTTCCCCAGGCAGGATCAGGGTACTGCTCATGATCGGCTCGCCCAGCTCTGACAGCAATGCCTGAACAATGGCATTGTCCGGCACTCTCAAACCGATGGACCGCCGTTTGGGATGCAGCAGCCGACGCGGAACTTCACTGGTCGCATTGAGAATAAACGTATACGGTCCCGGGGTGTAAGTCTTCAGCAAGCGGTACTGACTGTTGTCGACCTTGGCATAGGTACCAATCTCCGACAGGTCCGCACACACCAGGGTGAAGTTGTGTTTGTCATCCAACCTGCGGATCCGCTTGATCCGGTCCGCCGCCTGCTTGTCGCCCAGATGGCAACCGATAGCGTAAGCGGAGTCCGTTGGATAGACGACAACACCGCCCTTACGGATGATGTCGACCGCCTGGTTGATCAGGCGCTTCTGGGGCGTTTCAGGATGAATCTGGAAAAATTGACTCATGACAGGATTCCTTATCCTTTCATAGCGGGATCGTGCTTGGACCCACCCATACAATTCGGTGACGCCGGTGCTGCGCCAACCGCAGCCCACTCCCCGGGCGTATAGAGATGAAGAGCCAGGGCATGAACGCCGCCTGCCAGCTCCTCTGCCAGAACCCGGTATATGGCCTGGTGGCGCTTGACCTTGCCCTGCCCCTCAAACACTCCCGATACCAGGGTCACTTTGAAGTGGGTCTCGGAGTTCGGTGGCACGCTGTGCATGTGGCTTTCATTCTCCACCTGCAGGAAGTCCACACTGAAGCCATCATTCAGTTTCTGCTCAATGGTGTTTTGCACCGACATGGTATTAACCTACTCCTGATATCCGTTCTGATTACAGATCCCCAGTCTACTACACCCCGGCCGCCTCCCGCTTGACAGTTTCCGGGTAAACCGCCATCGTCCGTTTCCCTGAGACCTCCAGCCCGGAATACCGCCACCATCCATGCGCCTGTACATTGCCGAAAAACCCAGTCTAGGTCGCGCCATTGCTGCGGCCTTACCCGGTCCGCTGGAAAAAGGCCCCGGCATGCTCCGCTGCGGCTCTGGCGAGCAGGCGGTCGTCGTGAGCTGGTGTATAGGCCACCTGCTGGAGCCCGCCGAGCCGGGCCATTACGACGCGCGCTGGCAAAAATGGCGTCTGCAGGACCTGCCGCTGTTTCCGCAACGCTGGCAAGTGATGCCCAAGGACAGTGTCCGCCAACAGCTGAACGTGCTGGAATCGCTGATCCGCAAGGCGGACGTCATCGTGCATGCCGGCGACCCGGATCGGGAAGGACAGTTGCTGGTGGACGAAGTCATCCGCCATGCCGGTGCCGAGTGTCCTGTGGAACGGGTGCTGATCAATGACCTGACGCCCGCCGCGGTCGCCCGCGCTCTGCAGGCCCCTCGTGATAACCGGGAATTCCGCCACCTGTCGGATTCCGCGCTGGCGCGGCAGCGCGCAGACTGGCTGTACGGCATCAACCTGAGCCGTTTCTACACCCTGTCGTATCGTGAACAGGGCAAAGACGGCGTGTATTCGGTGGGCCGGGTGCAAACGCCGGTACTGGGCCTGGTGGTGGAGCGCGATCAGACGATTGCCAATTTCGAGCCCAAGCCCTACTACCGGGTGCTTGCGCACGTTCGCGACCTGGAATCCGTCGCTGGCTCTGCGACATTCGAGGCCCGCTGGTTGCCCGATGAAGGATTACAGGACCACCTCGACGATGAGGGCCGCCTGCTCGACAAATCGCTGGCGGGGCAGATCGTCGCCGAAGTTGAGGGTCGCCCCGGACGGATTACCGAGGCCCGCTTCCGCGACCGTAAGGAACGGCCACCGCTTCCGTTCTCCCTGTCTGCGCTGCAGATTGAAGCCGGCCGGCTGTTCCGGATGGGGGCAAAGGATGTGCTGGATGCCGCCCAGAGCCTTTACGAACGCCATCAGCTGATCACTTACCCCCGTTCCGACTGCCGCTACCTGCCCGAGGGGCACTTCGAGCAACGCCAGTCGGTCGTCCAGGCCATCGCCAGGGTAGACGAAGACCTGGGTCAGGCGTGCGATGGCGCCGACACCGCCAGGCGTTCCAGTGCCTGGAACGATGCCAAGGTAGACGCCCATCACGCCATCATCCCTACCAGCCGAGCAGCCGCCAAAGGCAAGCTGAGCCAGGCCGAACGCAACATCTATAACCTCATCAGCCGATACTATCTGATGCAGTTCTACCCGGAAGCGATCCACCGGGAAGGCCGACTGACCCTGATCATTGGCCAGCACCAGTTTCGGGCCAGCGAAACGGCCATAGCCAGCCCAGGCTGGAAACAGCTGGAGATACACCAGCGCGATGCCCGTGAGGAACCGGCAAAAGTACCCCTGCCCCGGCTCAACGTGGACGATGCCATCGTCTGTGACCGGGCCGAATTCAGGGAACGGCTGACGAAGCCCCCGCAGCACTTCACCGACGCCACGCTGCTGGCAGCGATGACCAACATCGCCCGTTTTGTGAGCGATGCCGATCTGCGCAAAACCCTGCGCGAGACCGACGGCCTGGGCACCGAGGCTACCCGCGCCGCCATTATCGAAACCCTGTTCCGGCGCGAGTACCTGTATCGAGACAGTCGCCACATCAAGTCGACGGAGAAAGGCCAGACCTTGATCAACGCCCTTCCCCGTGGCATTACCAACCCAGACATGACAGCCGTGTGGGAGGCCACGCTGGAGCGGATCCGCCAGGGCGAAGGGGATCCCCGTGAGTTCCTTGGCGAACTTCAACAGCAGATCCGCGGCTACATCGACGCGCCTGCCGGAGTTGACGCAGATCAGGATGCCTCAGGCAACGCTGCCGTACACTGTCCCAAGTGCCGAGCTCCGATGCGCATTCGTGAAGGCAAATTCGGGCAGTTTCACGCCTGCACCCGCTTTCCGGATTGCAAGGGCACCCGCCCGCTGGAAGCACGGGCACCGCAGGATGGCACTGGCCAGAAGCCCATTCCCTGCCCCAACTGTTATTCGCCGCTGGTGCGCCGCCAGGGGCCAAAAGGTTGGTTCTGGGGCTGCAGTAATTTCCCGTCCTGCCGACAAACAGTTAATGACAACGACGGCAAACCCGCCCTGTAAACACATTGCACTGGGGCCAGCCGCCACATGGTTACTGAAAAGCTACACAACATCACTGACGCCGACATCGGAATTTGTCAGAATAGTCAGTAACCTGGCGCCGCTGTCAGTTGTCCCGGCGCCCTCTATGAATGACAGGAGATTCGCGGATGCGCATTGCTCTGCTGGAAGACGAGCAGGAACAGGCCCAGCATATAAAAACTCTGCTGGCCGAACGCAATTACGAGTGCGACGCCTACCCGACCGGCCAGGCCTTCATCAGCTCGGTACTTCACCGCAGTTACGATCTGCTGATCCTCGACTGGCAGATTCCCGATGGTACCGGCCTTGAGGTTCTGAAAGTGGTCCGGGCGCAACTGAGCTGGCGCATTCCGGTGGTCTTCCTGACCCAGCGAGACAGCGAGCAGGATATTGTCCAGGCTCTGGATGCCGGCGCAGACGATTACCTGTCGAAGCCTGCCCGCCCGGCCGAGCTGCTGGCGCGGATCAATGCCCTGGCCCGCCGCACCGGCCCGGAAGCCGAAAAGGAAGTCCTGCAATTTGGGCCGTTCAGCATCAACACACAGCTCCGGACCATCGCCCTGAACGACGAGCCATTAACGCTCACCGACAAGGACTTTGACCTCACCCTGTTCCTGTTCCAGAACCAGGGACGACTGCTGACTCGTGAGGTTCTCCTGGAGCGGGTCTGGGGACTGACCCGGGACATCAACACCAGAACCGTGGATACCCACATGAGCCGCCTGCGCCGTCGCCTTGGTCTGAATCCGGACAATGGCTACCGGATCAAGACGATCTATCAGCGCGGCTATCGCCTCGAGGCACTCAATGCCATGACTAACGAAGTGATCCAGGATTGAGTCAGGACCGGCAAACCATGTTACGTTCGCTGTTACCACGTTGCGCCCGACACCGTTGCTCCCCGGTCATTGCGCTGATCGCGCTGGCCACCCTCAGCGGCACGGCCACTGGCGAGCTTCCGCTGACCCGGGGCTCCCAACTGGCGCCGACAACCGCGATACAGCAAGCAGGTACCGGCACCGACTGGACGTACACGGTCAAAGAGGGCGAGCTGCTGGATACCCTGGCCCGGGAACTGCTGGGGCCAGCTCACAGTGGCGCCCAGTTGCTTAGCTATAACCAGCTGGCAAGCCATACCGTGCTCGCCCCCGGGGACACCCTGAGGATTCCTGTCGCGTGGCTGAAACAACAGCCGGAACCGGCGAAGGCCATTGCGGTCACCGGTAGCGTCCACCTGATCACCGCCAGCGACGGTCGCCAGCGCCCGCTTACCGAGAACAGCCACATCCGCGTGGGTGATGAGATTCTGTCCCGCAGTGGCAGTGCCACTATCGCGCTGGCCGATGGCTCAACGGTTAGGGTCAATCCGAACTCCCGACTTATCTTCAACAAGCTTACGCAATACGGCAAGGCCGGTATGGTCGACACCCGGCTCCGGCTGGATCATGGCGGCATCAGCACTCAGGTACAGCCACTGGAACGTGGCGGCGCGCGGTTTGAGGTGGAGACTCCGTCAGCGGTAGCCGCCGTCCGCGGCACCGCATTCTCGCTACAGGCACACCCCGGCACGACCGATCTGCAAGTCACCGAAGGGGTGGTTGCATTCGGACCCGCTGGCCGGACCCGCAACATTCCTGCTGGCTACAGCGCGAGCGTGGACAGCCGCCGTCCGGGCATCGTCGACATCTTCCAGCTACCGCCACCGCCAAAGCCCAACCCGCTGCCCCCGCAACTGCAAACGCTACCGGCTGAACTGAGCTGGATAGATAATGGCGCGCCCCAGCACCGGATTGATATTTTCGAGGCCGACAGCGGCCGCTGGATCCGTAGCGACGCCATCAGAGGCAGCCAGTACACCCTTAACTACCTCGACAACGGCCGCTACGCCATCAACGTCGCTTCCCTCAATACCAGGGGCATTGCAGGCATGCCGGCAACCGTTGCGGTCGATATCGACCTCACTGCCCGCCCCGCGACTCTCGTAAGCCCGGCGGCAAATGCCGACATAAACGATGACCTGCCAGCGTTCCGGTGGGATTACCGTGGCAACAATGAAGTGGGCCGAGTCGAGATTGCTGAATCGGAAGACTTCAGCAACCTTGTGGCCAGCAGTGAATGGGCACCGGATAACAGTGCGCTGCCCTCCCGCCCACTGAACCCCGGGCAGTATTACTGGCGCGTGGTCACCGAAGCCGGCGGAAACTCGGTCGCGACCTCGGCGCCCCGCCCCTTTGTCGTCAATGGCACTCTTCCGCCGGTGCATATCCTCAGTATCAACTACATCGACAGCCAGGTTCGGATCTTCTGGGAGAAGGCTGATACTGCCGACGGGTACCTACTACAATTGTCAGAAGGCCCGGAATTCAGGAACATAGTGAAGGAAGCTACAGTCCAAGATACCACTGCGGCCTTGCGTTTGATTCCCGGAAGACGTTATTTTGTCCGGCTGAAGGCTTTGTCTGATGGGCCGCTGGCAAGCCGCTGGGGACCCGGACGGGAGCTATTTATCGAATAACAACAGCAACAGAACTTTTCATGACGCGAGACCAGCTTCCCACCACCAATGCATTCTGGACGCTTGGCCTCTCTCTCCTCGCTATCCTGTTGTTATTACAGCTGACTACGATTCCCCAGCGCATCAACCTCTGGCTTTATGACGCTCTGATCACCACTCATCCGGCCAAGGTTGCAGACAATGTCGCGATTGTGGCCATTGATGATGCCAGCCTTGACCGCCTCGGAGGTTGGCCATGGTCACGATCCACCCACGCGGACCTGATCCGCAAACTTGATGATGCCGGCGCGAGAACGATCGTGTTCGACATACTGTTTCCTGAACCTTCCGCTGATGATCAAGACCTGGCTGAGGCCATGAAAGCACACGGCAATGTGGTGCTTCCTATTCATCTGTCGCCGCCATCCCAGGGTGAGACCATCTCCGAATACCTGCCTACCCCGACGCTGAGCCAGGCTGCAGCAGGTCTCGGCCACGCCCACGTCGAACTGGATCCCGACGGCCTGGCACGGGGACTGTACCTTTTTAACGGACTCGGGAAACACCTCTGGCCCAGCCTCGCCCTGGCTGCCCATGGTGCCGGCAACGGCAAGGTCGCCCCGCCGGAGTTTCCTCAGGACAGCGAACTGCCACCCTATGTCAATGTTCGTTCAGACTATGTCGCAGTGCCGCTGGCTGGACCGGCGGAAACCTATCCGATGTACTCATACGCCAACGTGCTGTTATCACCACCAGCGCCACGGGAGTTCAACGGCAAGACCGTATTCGTCGGCGCGACAGCTCCGGGCTTTGGCGACGTACTTCCAACACCGTTCTCCAACATGGCCTTGCCGCTTTCCGGAGTGGAATTTCATGCCAACAGTTACGCGGCACTAGCAAACCAGACCCTGATCAGACCGAGCTCCGGTATCATTGCTGCGTTTCTTTCCCTTGCCATCATCCTGCTGGTGGCATCTGCCTTGCCCCGCCTGCGGCCTACCCAGACATTGCTGTTGTGCACCACGCTGGCAGCTGCCTTGCTCGCACTCTTTACGACCCTGATTCTGGTCGCCCATCGCTGGATTCCGGTCGCCAATGCCCTGCTGGTGCCGCTGATCGCCTTCCCATTATGGAGCGCCCGGCGTCTGGCCATCACTACCCGCTTCCTCAACCGGCAGCTGGATGAGCTGGGCCATGGTCCGCAACTGTCGCTGCGGGAACTGTCAGAACGTCATCCAATCCAGCTGCTGGATTATCTCACCGAGCTGTTCACCCTCGATGGCTGGCTGCTCATGGAAGACGACAAAACGCTGTCCCACCACAACCTGTCCCGGGAGAGCGTCCCCCCGCGCCTGCCCCGTAACGCATGGATTCATCGCCAAAACCTGAGCTGGCTCAACATCGATCGCTGCGACAGCCATTACGTGCTAGGCCTGAAGCTGCCCGATTCTCTGAGCGGGGAAGCCGTCCAGCGCTACCTGCGCCAGCTGCCTTTGTCCGCAGACCTCGCGGACAAAGGCACGCTTACATCCTCCAAGGAAAACATCACTGCTCGTATAGAGCGGGTCCGCCAGGCGACGGAGCGGATGAATAACATGCAGACGTTTATTCTCAAGAGCTTCGAGCACATGCCTGATGGCATCATCGTTACCGATGAGCTCGGGGTCATCCAGTTTGCCAACCGCCATATCGAGGAATGGTTCGACGAACCTCGCCCAAGCCTGACCGGACTCCCTCTGACCCGCCTGCTCCAGGGACACGACCCTCGCAACAACCCTGCCTGGAAGGAAACGCTTGCGGAAACCCTGACCCTGGCGCAGAGCCGGACGGTCGACCTACGCATCCGCGGCAAGGATTTCCTGATCCACCTGGCGCCGTTTGAAAGCTTCCACACCCGCCAGCAAGGCCTCATTGCCAATATTTCGGATATCACCGAATTGCGGGAGCAGCAGCGTCAGCACCGCGAGGCCATCGACTTCATCTCCCATGATGTTCGCTCCCCGCTGGTATCCCAGCTGGCGCTGATCGAGCAACTCAAGCGCCACCCGACGGATATCGACACTGACCAACTCGAACAGCTGGGCCGGCTCGCCAGACGAAGCTATCAGCTGGCCGAGGAATTCGTCCAATTGGCGCGGGCCGAACAGCTGACAGAAACCCGGTTCTATGAATGCGAGCTGCTGAGCATTGTTGAGAACGCCAGAGACAGCGTGATCGAGCAGGCCTTCGGCAAGGACATCAAACTCCAGCTTCAGGGCTACGAGGACCTCTGGCTGAAGGGCAATGCGGAACTACTGGAACGGGTAGTCATCAACCTGCTAACAAACGCCGTACAGTACAGCGATACAGGATCGACGATCACAATACAGGTGTATCAGGCCGGGCACCTGGCCTGCCTGACCGTCAGTGATGAAGGTGCGGGAATTGCGCCCGAAGAAGTACCCCATCTGTTTGATCGCTTTCGACGCCAGAAAAGCAGCGAGTTATCAGGCAACCGGGGGGCCGGGCTGGGATTGTCGTTTGTTAACGTGGTGATTGAGAAACACCGGGGTCAAATCGAGGTTGAATCTACGCTGGGAGAGGGGTCGTCCTTTACCATCAAGCTACCCATAGCTGCCCCAATACCCAACTGACAGGAAGGACTCAGATTGTCTTGCTGACCACTTCTGAAGGCGCACTGACCAAACCATCCACATCCACGACCTGAATGGTGAAATACCAGGAACCGTTACCGAGCCCGCCAACCGTGTAATCCATAACACTGGCGTCGCCGATTTCGATCCGGTTGTCCAAATCATCGGCCTGCTGCCCGTACCGGATCACGTAACCCTTCAGCTCCCCCATGGCCAGACCATCACCATTAACCCGCGTTGCCGGTGCGTTCCAACTCAGGGTCGCAGTATCCAGGCCGCCCGCAACACCCTGACCGTTTGAGTAGACGGAATCGCTTTCACCGGAGCCGCCGCCCCCACAACCCACCAGGACCGCCCCAACAAGAAAAGAAGCCAATGTCGTTCGTGACTTTTTAATGACGCTATTCATAGCCTATCCGCACCATTTATTTGTCTAAATTAGGAAACTGTTCAAAACGCGAACGATTATCCGGGGGCGGAACGTCATCTTCCTAATTACGAAACTGTCAACTTTCCGACAGGAGCCGGTAAGAAAAACGCCAGCGTACTGAATTTTTTAGAAAATTTTGAACAAAGCGTTCATTTTTTAGACAATAAAAAGATATTTAATTGGCATTTTGTGACAAGCTCCCTTGCTATGGAGCTCATTTTTTTATAGCGACCAAGCATAAAGCAAAGGGATTTTCAGTCCAAGCCTTATAACCCGATGACTTGCATGACACGCAGAAAAGCCCTGGCACCGATCCCACCTCAAACCTGACCACCTCCCTGGAGCACTTGCCGCCACCACCGATTTTCAGGCAAAAAAAAGCCAGTCTTTCGACTGGCTTTCGAGACGGCAACGCCAGCTCTGGATTAACGCTCCAGAATGGCCGTCACCCCCTGACCTCCGGCAGCGCAGATCGAGATCAGACCACGACCGCTACCCTTCTCCTCCAGGAGCTTCGCCAGAGTGGCAATGATACGGCCACCTGTGGCAGCAAACGGGTGCCCGGTCGCAAGGCTGCTACCCTTGACGTTCATCTTGCTGCGATCAATGCTTCCCAGCGGCTTATCCAGCCCCAGACGCTCCTTGCAGAAGGCAGGATCTTCCCAGGCCTTCAGCGTGGACAGCACCTGAGCCGCAAATGCCTCGTGAATCTCGTAAAAATCGAAATCCTGCAGCGTGATCCCGGCACGATCCAGCATACGCGGCACCGCATAGGCCGGAGCCATCAACAGACCTTCTTTCTTCTCCACAAAGTCGACTGCAGCCACTTCCGAGAACGACAGGTAGGCCTGAACCTCGAAACCATTCTCCTTGGCCCACTCTTCACTGGCCAACAGCACACAAGACGCCCCATCGGTCAGCGCGGTGCTGTTTGCCGCTGTCATGGTGCCGTTTTCACGATCAAAGCAGGGCTTCAGTGTCGCCAGCTTTTCCAGCGAGGTATCCGGCCGCAGGATATTGTCCTTCGCAAGCCCCGCCAATGGCGTCACCAAATCGTCAAAAAAGCCCTCGTCATACGCCGCCGCCAGCTTCTGATGACTTTCGTATGCCAACTGGTCCTGCTCATCACGGGGAATATTCCACTCATGAGCGGTCACCTGACAGTGATCACCCATGGACATACCAGTACGGGGCTCGCCGTTCTCGGGGATGGTTGGCACCAGGTGGCTTGGGCGGAAACGACCCAGAATCTTCAGCCGCTCGGCATTGGTCTTGGCCCGGTTGAGGTCCAGCAGAATCTCCCGCAAGCCTTCACCGACGCCAATAGGCGCATCAGACGTTGTGTCAGTACCGCCAGCGATACCACACTCGATCTGACCAAGCGCGATCTTGTTGGCAACCAGAATCGCCGCCTCAAGACCGGTTCCGCAGGCCTGCTGAATGTCGTAGGCTGAAGTTTCCGGCGCCAGACCAGAACTCAGAACCGCTTCCCGAGTCAGGTTGAAGTCGCGGGAATGCTTGATAACCGCACCGGCAACCACCTCACCCAGCCGCTTGCCTTGCAGGTCGAAACGATCAACCAGCCCCCTCAGGGCCGCAGTCAACAACTCCTGGTTGCTGATTTTGCTGTAGGCGGTATTGGAGCGGGCAAATGGAATCCGGCTGCCGCCGATCACAGCAACCCGACGCACTCCCCCTGCCTTCGCAGCCGGAGTAGAACGTTTACGCGGGGTAGAAGTTTTAGTCTGTGCCATAGTGGTATCCTGATTGAATGAATTCAGCAATAAAGTGCTGCCATGCAGTCTAACGCCCCAACACCGGCGCTCATTGGCAGCCCTGACAACACCCCCCATGCATTAAGTCAATTCAAATAGTTGCAGTTACTTTAATCTAGGGGGCCTCTGAAGCCGCCCCGAACCCATCGTTTATTTCCGACTGGGCTCAAGTGCGCACCAATTTAACGGCATCTGCCCAATACAACGCGTGGCGCGTTCAAGGCGCCAAGAAAGAGGACCAATAATGTCAGACCTGTACCTGAAATTCGTCAACACTCCGGTCGGCAAATCTGCCGCCCAGACCCTGGGACTGCCATCTCCGGTCACCCTTAACCGCTGGAAGCGTGCAGACCAGCCCTTTATCGAAGGCGATGTTCTGGTTGGCGCGGCCCTTGGCAGCAAAGCTATCGCCAGCCTTGGCGCCATTCTTGGCGCAAGCCCGGCCAACCTGTTCCACGCCAGCGGCACCGACTCCCTGGCAGATTCCTCAAAGGCCGGAAACAAAGCGACCGCGCTCGACCTGAGCGGCGACATCAGCCAACGCTTTTCAGCCCTCGTGTTCGACGCCTCCGGCATGAAGGACACCACCGAACTGCGGGCACTGTACGACTTCTTCCATCCGACCATCCGCAAACTGGCAGGCAACGCCCGGGTACTTATCATTGGTCAGGATCCTGCCAACTGCAAATCCGCCGCCCAGGCCGCCTCACAACGCGCACTGGAAGGCTTCACCCGCAGCATTGGCAAGGAAATTGGCAAAAAAGGCTCCACCGCCAACCTGTTGTGGCTGGCACCGGGTACTGAGAAGCAGCTGGAAAGCAGTGTTCGCTTCTTCCTGTCTCCGCGCTCTGCCTACGTATCAGGTCAGTTCGCTCGCATCAGCAAATCCACCCACAATGCCCCGGCCACCAACCCTGTCGCCCCGCTGACCGGCAAGGTTGCACTGGTGACCGGCGCCTCCCGCGGCATCGGTGAGTCCATCGCAGACATTCTCGCCAGAGACGGAGCCACGGTTATTGGCCTGGATATCCCGCAAGCCATGGAAGACCTGCAGAAAGTGACGGACCGCATCAAAGGCAAGGCCCTTGGCTGCGATATCACCAGCGCTGACGCGCCCAAGCAGATCGCAGCGTTCGTCAAGGAGCACTTTGGCGGCATCGATCTGGTGATCCACAACGCAGGGATCACCCGGGACAAAACCCTTGGCAATATGCCAGAACATTTCTGGGACATGGCCATTGCCGTCAACCTGACCGCCGAAGAGCTCATCGATGAAGAGCTGATGGAACAGGAACTGTTGCGGGATAACGGGCGTATCGTCTGCGTATCGTCCATCAGCGGTATTGCCGGCAACTTCGGTCAGACCAACTACGCCTGCGCCAAATCCGGCGTAATCGGTTACGTTGAAGCCATGGCCAAGCAACTGAAAAACGGCATTACCATCAACGCTGTCGCTCCGGGCTTTATCGAGACTCAAATGACCGCAGCAATGCCGCTGACCATCCGTGAAGCCGGCCGGCGCATGAACAGCCTCTCCCAGGGCGGACAACCGGTCGACGTGGCCGAAGCCATTGCCTGGTACTGCAACCCGAGCTCTGTCGGCGTAAACGGGAACGTAGTGCGGGTGTGCGGCCAATCGTTGATTGGAAAATAAGCCACTCCCCCATCAGCCGGGCGCCTTCAGGCCCCGGCTGAGCCCCAGACTTTTCCTCGCCGCAATACCACAGCCAGAAACACAAAGCAGAAAATCCAGACGCAAGAAATTCCCCGGACAGATCGGATTCTGTATCGGGAGACATTTGCAATTGGTGATTTAAAAACGAGAAAGGAAATGGTGGGTGGTACTGGGATCGAACCAGTGACCCTCGCCTTGTAAGGGCGATGCTCTCCCAGCTGAGCTAACCACCCAGGGAAAAAGTTGGCGGAGCGGACGGGACTCGAACCCGCGACCCCCGGCGTGACAGGCCGGTATTCTAACCAACTGAACTACCGCTCCGCATTGATCTAAAGCCGCGAACAACTTTAAATCATAGGCCGGAATGTATCCCGGCAAGCTGAAAATTGGTGGGCGGTACTGGGATCGAACCAGTGACCCTCGCCTTGTAAGGGCGATGCTCTCCCAGCTGAGCTAACCGCCCAACTTTCAGCACTGACCAAGCCAGCTCGTTGCTGTCTCAACCAATTGAGACGCGCATTTTAAGCATTTGATGGCTGCTGTCAAACCTTTTCAGGAAAATTCTTTAAAAAAAATGAAATACACCCGAATTTGTTCAACTTTCAAACACTTTGCGCGAAATTAAGACAATTCCAACGACCACCCAGAGTTCCGGATACCGAACCCCGAGCCATCTCACTTACGCTTTTGGCCCGCCACCCTGGCTTTCTGTTCAAGCACCAGATCTCGCACCCGCTCCCGCCGCCCTTCCGGCAACGCTTTACTTGCCAGTGAACGATTCAGCTGGTCGAACCGGGCACGAACGGCGTCTATCTGCCCACCGATGGACTCTTTAAGGCCCGGCACCCACTCGCCGGATACCTGACGCAAACGGGCGACCACGGAGTTTTTCAACGACATGTCCTTCATCCTCATACCTGTTAGATCTCCGGCCCAATCAGCGAACTGGAGATCTGGCGACTTTCCCTAGTCTAGTAGCCGTCTTCCGGAGGAACAATTGCAGAAGATGATTTTATCAACATTTTTCGGCCAACAATTCTGCGACCAACATCACGCTTTATGCACTAAAACGGCCACCAACCTCCTGAAGCCTGTTCAGCCATGGCTTGCTGCCGCTCACGCTCTTTCTCCAGCATCGCGTAGGCGTTTTCCCGCTCGCGAATCCTGCGGTCGGATTCAAGGGGCACCGAGGGCCCACCGCCAAATGGCCAGTACCAGGGTGAGTCCTCATATTTCCCTTCCGCCATCAGCCGTTCAATTTCTTCGTTCCGCTCTTCTTCCAGCCGCTCAATGTCTCGCGCGTAGGCCGCATCCTCATTTTCTTCAACAATCGACGTCGCTGCATGGTTCGGTGCCAGAAGGTCGCTATTAAGGAACTGGGTGGAAACCAGCTCACCTGCGGCCATGGCGACTTCCCGGGTTACCAGCTGCAGATCACCGCTGGCCAGTGGATGCTCCGGATCAAGTTCAGGGTGAGGCGCTTCAGGCTCTGACAACTCGTTGTAGCGGAGGTAATAGATTCTTCCCGGCTCTACCGACAAGGTGGCATCGGCAATCAGGCTCAGACTGAAGTTGCCCAGCCCTTCGAGCCCCAACAGCGGCCGGCGCATGGCGATGTGGCGCTCGCCTGTGCTCACCTCAAGCCAGGTGAAGCTGTCAGCGCGAATATTAAAATAGTGCTTGTCATCGATATAGACGCTGGGCGCCTCGATTTCGTCAGCGGCCCATTGCGAGTGAGTTCGGTAAAAATACAGCAGCGCGTTATTCCGATCCCACTCATCGTCAGCAATGTGGACAAAGTCGTGACCAGATACGGGATGCAGAAAAGAGCCCGTGCTTTTCCCGATGGACTGGTACAGACAACCCGATTGCAGGATAAGGGAACTGACAACGGCCACCTTGGCCAGCAGGGATAGGTTCATTGTTGTAACTCTCCAGCTCCGGTGGTGAATGTCGCCATACTAGCAACTGTTCACACCGGGAACTGAGAGCTACCTCTAGAGATGACTACATTCTGTTACACAAACCCGAACGGTCCCGGGACTTGTTATTGGGCACGGGTTTCCTGACGCAGACGGTCGACTTCTTCCGACAATCCGACCAGACGGGAAGTCAGCTGTGCCCGCGAAGCATCAATGGCCTTGACGGTCTGTTCAATATCGGCGAGCTGTTCCCGCACCTGAGCGAGTTCAGCCGCCCCGGCCTGCTGGTCCATTCGACGCTCCAGGGAAGCCAGCCGACTAGCCACTTCCTCATCGGCCAGGCGACGTTCCTGAACAAAGCGCTGCAAACGGCGGTCGATCTGCTCGTCCACCAGATCGAAGCGTCCGCTAACCTCGGCTAGCCGCTCAGCCAGCTGCTCAGCCTGAGTGTCAATTCGCTGGCCGAGTCCCGCGACATCTTCGCCCAGCCGTTCGCCCTGTGCGTCAATGCGGCCGACCATGCCACCAAGCTGCTCTCCCTGTTCTGCCTGACCGGCCTGCAGCGCGGCAATGGAAGACTGCACTGTCTCTAGAGACGTCTGATGCTGATCCAACTGTTGACGGTTACGCTCGTTTGCCAGCACCCACAACTTGCGGATTTCGCTATCGACGGTGTCCAGACGTTCTCCCATCGACGCCCCGGTCTCTTCCAGGCTCTCGCCAGCCTCACTCAAGGCTCCTTCAAATCGGGCCAAAGCCAGCTTGCTTTGACGCGCCCAGTAATCGGCTTCTTCCAACTGACCTTCCAGAGCTTCGATGCGCTGCTCCTGCTGATACCCCAGGAATCCGCCAACCCCGACAAACGCCAACAGCAGGATGGCCAACCAGGTCACCGCCCTTGCCCCTCCTGGTTTAGCCTCAGCGGGCTTCTCCTTTTTCGCGGGCGCCTTGGCCTTATTTGCTTCGCCGCGGGCACGATCTCCCTTATCACTGGCACGGGCTGGCCTGGACACGGCCTCAGCCGCCATTCGACTTCTCAGCTCATCCTCATCGGGACGAATCGGCTCCATAACAACCTCTTCTGACTGGACTGCGCGACCCCACAGTCAAAAAAACGACTCAGGAGTCAGGCTCCGGGCATCGCCAGCAGAGCCATTCTCCACTAAAATTAAGGCCTTGATGATACCCCCGCTTAAGGCTCGCGACCAAGGGAGTCCGGTGGTATTTGCATGCGCTACTGGCAGTACATACAATGGCCGGCTTTCTTGATAACCTTCGGGACCACTACTTATGCAAGCGCAGGTAGGACTCATCATGGGCTCCAAGTCGGACTGGCCGACCATGGAGCACGCGGCTGATATGCTGGATAAACTGGGAGTACCGTACGAAACCCGTGTGGTATCGGCTCACCGGACACCAGATCTGTTGTTCGATTACGCAAAATCCGCCTCCGAACGGGGCCTCAAGGTCATCATCGCAGGTGCCGGTGGCGCAGCCCACCTTCCCGGTATGGTTGCCTCCCAGACGTCACTTCCGGTGCTCGGTGTTCCGGTTCAGTCAAAAGCCCTGAACGGGCTTGATTCGCTCCTGTCCATCGTACAGATGCCTGGTGGCATTGCCGTCGGAACTCTGGCGATTGGCAAGGCCGGCGCAACCAATGCAGGCTTGCTGGCAGCCCAGATCATCGGCACCTTTGACGATACCGTGCGTCAGGCGGTTGAGACCTTCCGCGCCCAGCAAACCCAGACGGTGCTGGACAACCCTGACCCGAAAGCGTCCTGAGTGTCTGCGGCACGCTGAATCCAAGCCCTTTTATAGAGAATTTCGGGAGATCTCCATGCGAATTGGTGTTCTAGGCGCCGGACAGCTGGGCAGAATGCTGGCCCTGGCAGGCTATCCGTTGGCCAAGACCTTCGTTTTCTACGACCTGTCCGGAAGCCCCAGTGTCGGTATTGGTGAAGTCATCGTCGATCGCGACGGGCGCTATCTTGATGACTTCCTGAGTCGGGTTGACCGGGTCACCTACGAATTTGAACACCTGCCGGTCGAGGTTGCCGAAAAGATCGCCGCTGAGAAGCCGGTCTATCCTTCTCCCCGGGCGCTGCAGGTGTGTCAGAACCGGGAAGCCGAGAAAACCCTGTTTGGCGAACTGGGCATTCCCACCCCTCAGTGGAAGATTGCGACCTGTGCGGACAGCCTTAAGAAGGCAGCCGAGGAGCTGGGCTGCCCGGTGGTGGCGAAATCCAACACCGAAGGCTATGACGGCAAGGGCCAGGCCGTGCTGCGCTCACCTGAAGAAGCGGCAGAAGCGTGGAAGTCCATTGGTCATCCCCGCCTGATTGTCGAGAAGTTTGTCGAGTTTTCCCGCGAAGTGTCGATGATTGCGGCTCGCGCTGAAGATGGCGACATTGCCTTCTACCCCATGGCGGAAAACACCCACCACGAAGGTATCCTGCGCTACTCCATTGCCCCGGCTCCTGGCCTGTCTCCGGACACCCGCAGTGAAGCCGAGCGTTACATCCGCGCCCTGCTCAGTGAGCTCGACTATGTTGGCGTGCTCACTCTTGAACTGTTCGAGACGGAAAACGGCCTGGTCGCCAACGAGATGGCACCACGGGTCCATAACTCCGGCCACTGGACGATCGAGGGAGCTTCCACCAGTCAGTTTGAAAACCACATTCGGGCTGTCAGCGGTCATGCCCTCGGCGATACTGCCGCCCGGGGAGTCAGCTGCATGATCAACATCATCGGAGAGCACGGTGATATCGACAGCATTCTGAGGCTGCCCTACGCTCATGTTCATTTGTACGACAAAGGCGAGCGCCCGGGCCGCAAGCTGGGGCACATCAACATCCTGGCAGACAGCTATGAAGAGCTGGTCTGGCGGGTACGTAACTGCGCTGAATTTCTGCCGGGCTCGCCCGAGTTCAGTTGTTCGCTCACCCGGGGTTGAATTTGGCACAACCGCCCCGATACTCTTTTTTTGTCACCAGAATAATCAGTTACGACTGGAAACAGGTCACAACGCTGCTTAAGCTGTCACCTGCGTCTGTTTGAATACCCATTCGGCGGGCTCCTTACCCCGCCGATCCATAGAGAGAAACCAGGGAGAACGACCTCATGGCATTTGAACTTCCCGCACTGCCCTACGAAAAGAACGCACTGGAACCACACATCTCTGCTGAAACGCTTGAGTACCACTACGGCAAGCACCACAACACCTACGTCACCAAGCTGAACGGCCTGGTTGAAGGCACTGATGATGCCAGCAAGTCCCTGGAAGAAATCATCAAGAACTCCAGCGGCCCCCTGTTCAACAATGCCGCTCAGGTCTGGAACCACACGTTCTACTGGCACTGCCTGGCCCCCAACGGCGGTGGTGAGCCTACCGGCGCAGCTGCAGACGCCATCAACCAGGCGTTCGGTTCCTTTGAAAACTTCAAGAAGGAATTCACCGACAAAGCCGTTAACAACTTCGGCTCTGGCTGGACCTGGCTGGTGAAGAAGGCTGACGGCAGTGTTGCTATCGTCAACACCAGCAACGCAGAAACCCCGCTGACCACAGCTGACAAGCCTGTGCTGACCGTTGATGTCTGGGAACACGCCTACTACATCGACTACCGCAATGCTCGTCCGAACTACATGGAAGCATTCTGGAACCTGGTTAACTGGGATTTCGTCAACGAAAACCTGGCCTGATCCCTAACCGGATCGATGTTCCAGAAACGCCCGCTTATGCGGGCGTTTTTTATTGGGTCACGGTAATCAGAGCGCATCCAGTTCTCAAATACGCCTCAACCCGGTATCAGAATTGCCTGAACCGGGTAAGCTGACGCATACTCCAATACCTTGGCATAAAAAACAGGATTGCTTTGCAGCGGCGGCGGCCTGAACCGGGGCTACCAGGGAAAGGGCATAACAACAAAGTTTGGGCGTGAATGAAAAGCACATTCCAGATTGAACACCGTCTTGGTTACCGTATTTTGCGCTGGGTACTGTCGATTGCCCTGGTGTCAGGGGCCTTGCTTAGCGCAGCTCAGATTGTCATCGACGCACGCCGGGTGTCATCAGAACTCGATACCCAGGCCGAGCAAACCATGGCACTGGTTCGCGAAGCCGCGACCCAGGCCGTCTTCAGCATTGATGATGAGCTCGCACAACAGGTGGTGGACGGTCTCTTTGAGCAAGGCTCAGTCCGTTTTGCCAACATCAGCCATCCCGACGGCGAGCCACTTGGCCAGCAGGCCCGCCCCCTTGCCAATGCCCCGTACCGTCAACTGACTGACTCCATCTTCCGGGCAGAACGCAGTTACCGGATTGCGCTCACCCGCAGTGAAGACCCCAACATCGTCTACGGTCACCTGGAAGTCCGTTACGATACCGGTCCCACCGCCGCCAGCTGGCTTGAACGTGCCACCCTCACCTTTGGCTCCGGACTTGCCCGCGCCACGATCCTGGCACTGGTATTGTTCATGGTCTATCACCTGTTATTGACCAAACCTCTGCTCAAAATTATCGATTCGCTGACGAAGGTCGACCCGGCCTTCCCCGATAACCGCCTGATCACCCCGCTCAAAGGCCACAAACAGGACGAACTTGGGCTCTGGGTCAACGCCACCAATAATTTGCTGGTGGCCATCTCGGACAGCCAGAAGAAGCAGCGGGAAGCCGAAGAACGGGTCAGCCGACTGTCACGTTACGACCAGTTGACCGGCCTGCCCAGCCGCGATTACCTGCTCGGCTTGCTCGGCGCCGCGATGGAAGAGACCAGGCGCAAAAACAAGATACTGTCGGTATTCTGCTGCGGCATCGACGACTTCAAGAGCATCAATGACCAGTTTGGTTACGAGTCCGGTGACCTGATCCTGCAAAACATTGCCGACCGACTTGAGGAAAGCCTCCCAGGTAGCCAGTTTCTCAAGGCGCGATTGGGCAGCGATCAGTTCGTTGTTATCGAGAAAGATCTCGACAATGACTACCAGGCCACCATTACTGCCGAAAAACTGCTGCACCTGTTCAGCAAACCGATCAGCACGGGTGAGCACACCATTGGCATTACAGCCACAATCGGCGTTGCGCTGTTCCCCGATGATGCGGAGCAACTCGACCGACTGCTGCACTTTGCAGAACAGACCATGACGCTGGCCAAAACCGGCAGCCGGAACTGCTTCCAGTTCTACGTAGCCAGCGTTGACCAGGAAATGCGGGAACGCAAACGACTCGAAAAAGATCTTGCCGGCGCTCTCGACAAAGCTCAGTTCCACCTTGTCTACCAACCCCAGATCAGCCTGGAAAACGGCCGTATCATTGGTGCAGAAGCGCTGCTGCGTTGGGAGCATCCGGAACGGGGCCTGGTACCGCCCGACCTGTTTATCCCCCTGGCCGAGCTGAGCGGCAGTATTGTCGATATCGGCCGCTGGGTACTGGATCAGGCCTGCCACCAGGCCGCGCAATGGGCGTCCGAAGGCATGCCCATGCGCATTGCCGTCAACCTCTCAGCAGTACAGCTACGCCAGCACGACATCGTTGAAACCGTGCTTGAGACCCTGGAACGGCACCAGTTACCAGCCAACCGACTGGAACTGGAGGTGACCGAAACCACCGTGATGACCAATCTTGAAGATGCGATCGCTAAACTTCACCGCTTCAAACGCAAGGGCATCCAGATTGCGGTGGATGACTTTGGTACCGGATACTCATCCCTCACCTACCTCAAACGCATGCCCGTCCAGCACCTGAAAATTGACAAGCAATTCGTCAGGGACCTGCTGATCAACGAGGAAGATACCCGGATTGCGAATACCATCATTGACCTTGGCAAAAGCCTGAACCTGTCGGTGATTGCCGAAGGCGTGGAAACCCCAGAGCAGGAGCACTACCTCCGCCAGCGCGGCTGCCAGCTGGCGCAGGGCTATTTCTTCAGCAAACCCCTGCAAAGTCAGGAGTTTGAGTCGTTTGTAGTCAAATTTCACGATAAGATGATCGAGAACAATGCCTGACCCCCATAGCAAGGAGCTTGTATGACAACCACACTGATTGGCCTTGGCGTTATTGCAGCCGTTGTTATTTTTCTGATTTCCATCTACAACCGCCTGGTCACCTATCGCAACCAGTTCAAGAATGGCTTTGCCCAGATTGATGTCCAGCTCCAGCGTCGCCATGACCTGATTCCGAACCTGGTGGAATCTGCCAAGGCCTACCTGAGCCATGAAAAAGCAACCCTGACCCAGGTCATGGAGGCCCGTAACGGCGCCATCGAAGCCCAGAAAGCGGCGGCGCGGGATCCGGTCGACAGCAAGAACATCCAGCGTCTGGGCAGTGCAGAAGGCATGCTGAGCAAGGCCCTCGCCAATTTCTACGCGGTGGCAGAAAATTATCCCGAGCTGAAAGCAAACGAAACCATCCAGCAATTGATGGAAGAGCTCTCCAGTACCGAGAACCGCGTGTCATTTGCACGCCAGTCCTATAACGACGGCGTCATGACCTACAACATCTTCCGGGAGAAATTCCCGAACAACATCATTGCCGGCATGTTCTCTTTCAAGGAGACCGCCCAGCTCGAGCTTGAATCTCCAGAAGCCCGACAGGCTCCAAAAGTCTCTTTCTAAGCACTCATCCGCATGTCCAACCACGGCTTTTTCGAGCGCCAGGCCAACGCCCGGCGCAACACGACCCTACTGGTATTCCTGTTTCTGGTTGCGGTGATTCTGATCAGCCTGTCCGTTTGTCTGGTCGGTTACCTGGTCACCCGCAGCGAAACCACGTCCCTGTCGTACCTTGACTGGCTGATGTCCCGCCATGGCGCGCTCACCGCGGGTACCGTTGCCGGACTGATCCTGCTGGTGTCAGCGTTTCGCTGGCTTGACCTGGCCGGTGGCGGTGAGCGAGTGGCACAAATGGTCGGAGCCCGCCTCATTGACCCATCAACCCAGGATCAGGAAGAGCGCCGCTTTCGCAATGTCGTTGAGGAAATGGCCATCGCCAGCGGCGTCCCCGTGCCTCAACTCTATGTGATGGATCATGAGAGCGGCATCAACGCCTTTGTGGCCGGTTACACCGCCAGCGAAGCAGTCATGGTTGTCACCCACGGAGCGCTCACGGAACTGAGCCGGGATGAGTTACAAGGTGTGGTAGGTCACGAGTTCAGCCACATCCTTAATGGAGACATGCGCCTCAACGTGCGCCTGATCGCCATTCTGGCAGGCATACTGGTCATTGGGCAGATTGGCAGTTTCCTGCTCCAGAGCGGCGCCTATCGCAGTTCGATGTCGTCACGCCGGGACAACCAACAAGGTGCACTGGCGATTGTTGGTCTGGCGCTGCTGATTATTGGCTATGTTGGCGTATTCTTCGGCCGGCTGATCCAGGCGGCCGTTTCCCGCCAGCGGGAACTGCTAGCGGACGCATCCTCGGTTCAGTTCACCCGTAACCCCGAAGGCATTGCTGCAGCCCTCTATAAGATCGGGCTCAAGGGCGGCATCCTGAAATCCACCAGTCATGCCACTGACATGAACCATATGTGTTTTGGCGAGAGTGCCCGCATGGCGTTTTCCAGTCTGCTGGCCTCCCACCCACCCATCGAGAAACGCATCAATGCCATTCAGCCCGGCCTGCTGACACGCCTGCAAAGCCGGATGCGTGATTCCGTACCCGCCGAAAAAATTCGTGCAGCGGCTGCCTCAAAGACAGGTACGACAAAGGGTTCAGAGGTTGCAGATCAGGTTAAAGGTTTCGCCAGTGGTGCCACCAGCCGCAATCTCTCTTCCGTGACCCGGGCGCCGGTTGCGGGCGCGTTCTCGGCGTCGGTTGGCCAGGTTACCCGGGACAATGAACAGTATGCGGAGTCCTTGCTAAAGCAGCTACCGGCAACCTTCCGCGAGCTGCTCTATACCCGTTCAGGCGCAGTTCAGCTTTGCTATGCGTTGGTAACCGCCGGGGTGGAGCCAGCGACCCGTAACGAGTACCTGAGCCGGCTAGACTCCCACCCCCTGTTCAGCCCACAGACTGATCTGCTCGAGAAGCTGGTGCCCACACTGGAACGCCTTGGCCCCGGGGTACGCTTCCCTGCCCTGGAACTGGCCATGCCGGCGCTGCGAAAGCTGGCACCGGAGGAACGCACACTACTGGCTGAGCAGGTGCAGATCCTAGTGATGGCGGACAACCGGATGACACTGTTCGAGTTCGCGCTCACCAGCTTTCTGCAACGGCACCTGTCCGCCGATGCAGGTAAAGCGTCCAGGGTTCATTATCGCAGCTATCGCCCGGTGGCCGGCCACCTGCGTGCGTTATTCAGTTTGATGGCAAGGGCGGGCACAGCCACTCCCAAGGAAGCCGGCAAACTCTATAAGGAGGCGATGGCTGGTTTCAGTGAAGCTGGGGACAGCGATTCTGCGATACAGGAGAAGGTCAGCCTGAAGAGACTGAGAGAAGCGCTGACGCACCTCAATGCCCTATCCCCCCTTCTCAAGCCTTCGATTATTGATGCCTGTGGCCACTGCGTGACCCATGACGGCAAGGTGGATGCCACCGAATATGACATCCTGAGACTGGTTGCAGATCAACTGGATTGCCCGATGCCACCACTGCCGGGCACGCACTGACACAAGATAACCGCAACACCCCGCCACCTGACGGAATGCCCTGGCCAGCAGGAGAACGATCCAACCCGAAGACCCTGCGGATACCCCTCTTTCCGCAGCACCAAAAAATTGGCCCGCGTAACAACGCGGGCCAATATCAATCACTCCGGTTCCAGCGGTTTCAGGGCCTCAAGGCTGGATCAAACAGTGCGTCGATGTTCGGGGTTTCCGGAACCTCGCCGCCAACTGGCATACCAAGCTTCTCGCGGATACCCAGGTCCACTTCCCAGATGGTATTGAATTTGTCCGAGGTAGCGGCAATGGCCTCTTCCTTGCCGAACATGATGGTCGGGCGCAGGAAGACCAGCAGGTTACGTTTGACCCGGCGTTCGGAGGTCGAACTGAACAGGCGTCCCAGGTAAGGAATATCACCCAGGAAAGGCACCTTGCTCTCACTGACCATAAAGTCATCCTTGATCAGGCCGCCCAGCACGATGGTTTCGCCATCATCTGCCAGCACCGTGGTCTTGATTTCCCGCTTGTTGGTCACGATGTCAGACGCATTCTCTACGCTGTCTGCAATATTTTCCGTGGACTGCTCAACCACCAGACGCACAAGGCCGTCCGCACTGATGGTGGGCGTGACTTTGAGGGTCAGACCGATATCCCGGCGCTCAATGGTGGTGAACGGGTTGGTGGTGCCATCTCCCGCGACCGTGGATTCACCCGTGCGGAAGGGTACGTTCTGACCGACGATGATTTCCGACTCCTGGTTATCCAGGGTAATGATGCTGGGGGTAGACAGCAGGTTTGCCGCCGCCGATGTGGACAGCGCCTGCAACAGAACCCCCCAGCTGAGACCGCTCTCATCGCGCTGACCGGCACCGATGGTAATGCCACCAGTGGCCGGAGCAATCACCGAATCGGAAACAATCGCCCCAAGGATGTCCGTCACGCTCACACCGAGGTTGTTGAAGTTGGTGCCAGCAATCGGGGTTGACCCGCCGGACTGATCACCAACCGCAAACTGAACCCCCAGATCCTCACCGAGCTCATCACTGATCTCGACAATTGCCGCTTCAATCAAGACCTGGGCACGGCGGACATCCAGCTGGCTAATCACCAGCTCAGCTTCCTGCATCAGGGATGGCTCTCCGCGCAGCACCAGCGCATTAAGACCCTCATCGGCAAATACCGAGAAATTGGTACGTGGCCCGCTGGCTGCTCCATTGGTGGTGCCAGTGGATTCAGACACCACATCGCCCATCACGCCCTTCAGAATCTCCACCAGGGTCTTTGCATCCGCGTGGTTAAGGCGAATTACCTTGGTCGCACCACCCGAGGCTGAGGGCTGGTCGAGCTGGACAATCAGCCCACGAATCTTTTCACGGAATGACTGATCACCACGAAGAATCAAACGGTTACTGCGTTCATCAGCGGTAACGCTGTATTTACGGGCCGCATCCTGGGCACTGCTGGCACCTAGTTCTGAGGGCGCCAGTTCCTGCAACAGGGTCACCATATCACCCACCCAGGCTTCCCGCAGCTGGATCACCTCAACCTCATACTGCGCCGGGCTATCGAGCTCGCCAACAATATCCTGAATACGTTCAATGTTTCCCTGATGGTCACTGATAATCAGCGCATTGGCCGCCGCTACCGCCGCCAGGTGACCGTATTTCGCGACCAGCGGCCGAAGAATGGGGACCAGCTCCAGCGCATTGGCATTGTGAACCTGAATGACCTGCGTCACCAGCTGCTCTGACGGTATCGTCTCAAAGCCTTCCAGGTTCTCGGCCAACTGCTTGGCATCCACCTGCTGAATAACCTTGATGACATCCTCGCCGGGAATGGCCGTAAAACCATGCACATGGAGCACCGCCAGGAAAAGATCGTATATTTCGTCCTTGTTCATTGGTGTGCTCGAGAGCACGGTCACCTTGCCCTTCACCCGCGGGTCGACCACAAAACTGTAGCCGGTGATGTCAGCCACCTGGGTTACGAACGCCCGGATATCAGCGTCCTTCAGGTTCAGCCGCCAGGTCCCTTCCTGGGCCTGCGCCAATGACATGAATGGCAGCAGCAGAGCCAGTACCAAAGCCCGCATAAATGGTGAAGTCATTTTATTCATGCAACGATCGAATCCTGTATCGATGAAGCCCTTGGGACGGGCTTTGATTTAGCTGTTCTTGCTTTTATAAGTACGGTTGTCAGCGCCATTGCTCCGGCAAGGCGTAGCTGACACTGAACCGGGCGCCATTGCGTTCTATTTCAATATCCAGTTGGGGCAGATCGCGCCAGGACTCCAACAGCGAGCGGTCCTGCTCGAAATCGCCCAGCGTCTGGCCATTGATGGCGGTAATCACATCGCCTGCTTTCAGACTGGCGGCGTTGAGCATCGCATTGGAGCCATCGTAGGTGTAGCCTGAAGCGCTCCCATCCTGTACCGGCCTTAACCCAAATGCAACCAGAGCCGATGCGCCCTGACTATCCAGACGTGCCTGGATGTCTTCCACAAAGTCGTCTGGCATGGCAACCGCTGAATCTTCCTGATCTGCGACCACACCCACATCAGGGTTATCCTCAAACGTCAGTGTTTCAAACATACCATTGCGCTTGATCAGAATCCGGCCGGGCTCAACCTCAACCAGTTCGGCATTACCCGGCAAGGTATCCCCCACCCGGTAATGCTCTGTAATACCGCCTGTTCCAGCAACTATAGCACCGGAGTACTCGGCCTGCCCTGCCACCAGCACCCCTTCCAACCGTAAACGCAGCCGGGTTTCCGGAGCAGACTGACGCACAGACTCCGCCACGGGCAGAGGCCCCTCCGGTCGACCAAATAACTCATAGGCCGCCAGCGACTGGCTGCCCAGCCCGCCATTGCTGACATTACCGGAACCCGGCATGGCATAAAGAGGCGCTACGGACGGCTGCTGCCATAACATCAGCCAGGTCAGACGTCCTCCCCAGAATGCGAGATAAACCACCAACAGCGCCAACAGACTATTTGCCATAATCCGACCAAGACGGTGCCACTGGGAAGCGGTTGACGCGACCATCAGAAACGCACTCCCGGCAACAATGGCTGCTCGACCCGGAAGACGACGTCCCCGGGGTTGGCTGCGCCGGACCAGGGTTGACCCGCCAGATCAATCAGCCGCTTGTAGACCCGGATACGCAAAAGACCGCTGCGCAGCACATCGGCTTCGGCAGCAGGCTCCTGTTGTCCTTGCTGGGAGATCGCCAGGGTCACACCGTCCGGATTCTGACTCAACACGGCTCCCATCGCCGGAAAAGAGGCACTCTGATAACCCGTTCCCATGGGCCAGGTGACCAGCCCGCCGGGCCAGTGGCCGTTACCCCTCGCTTGTGCCAGACGGTTGTCCGCCCAGGTGACCGTGAGCCGGTCAATGATCACGTCACCGTCCAGCATGGCGCCCCCGCTTTGGCGGATGAGATCTTCAAATTCGGCCACATGGACCTGCCCGGATGCATCCAGAGCCACAGATCCGTCCGCCCCAACGAGCACTTCGCCCTGCAGTCTTGAGGACCGGGTTTCAAGGCTCAGGTCCAGCGGCAAGCCGGCCCCTGATGGCCACCCGAGTTGCCAGTCGGCACGCACATCCCGTCCTTGCACTCGTAACGCCGCAGCGCCGTTCCAGAGCGTTCCAGATACCGCCTGTACCCTGACCTGAGGTGGCAGCGCGACGTACCCGGCCGCCTGTTGCCAGAGCCAGCCGGCAGGAATCCAGATCAGCAATGCCACCAGATAGGTAATAAGCCCGAGGATAAGGAGGAGGATAAGTTTTCCCGGGCGCAGGAAAGCGCGCTGACTGGCTTGGTTCATACCGTTCTTAACGACTGTTCGAGTGGCTTCCGAGTCTAACAAACACTGACCGTAAGTCCATGGAGAAAAACATAAAAAAACCCCGCAAAAATGCGGGGTTTTTATTTGGGTGCGAATCCTGCGGGTTACGCAGGTTCAGCGCCAAAGGCTGGCTTACATCATGCCGCCCATGCCGCCCATTCCACCCATGCCGCCCATATCCGGCATACCGCCACCAGCCTTTTCGTCTTCCGGCTCATCAGTCACCATCGCTTCGGTGGTGATCATCAGGCCAGCAACAGACGCAGCTGCCTGCAGCGCAGAGCGGGTTACCTTGGCAGGGTCGAGGATACCCATTTCCAGCATGTCGCCGTAGACATCTTTGGCCGCGTTGAAGCCAAAGGTACCTTCGCCTTCGCGGATCTTGGCAACAACAACAGAGGCTTCGCCACCGGCATTGGACACGATCTGACGCAGCGGTGCTTCCATGGCACGGCGCAGGATGTTCGCACCGGCTTTCTGGTCTTCGTTATCCACTTCCAGGTTTTCCAGAGAGGCCAGAGCGCGAATCAGGGTTACGCCACCACCGGCAACGATACCTTCTTCAACCGCAGCGCGGGTCGCGTGCAGAGCGTCTTCCACACGAGCCTTCTTCTCTTTCATTTCAACTTCAGAGCCAGCACCAACCTTGATCACGGCAACACCGCCGGCAAGCTTGGCCACACGCTCCTGAAGCTTCTCCTTGTCGTAATCGGAAGAGCTTTCTTCGATCTGACGACGGATCTGCTCAACGCGAGCCTGGATGTCGCCTTCAGCACCGGCACCATCGATAACGGTGGTGTTTTCCTTGGTAATGTTAACGCGCTTGGCGGTACCCAGGTCATCCAGAGTGGCGCTTTCGAGTGACAGGCCAACTTCTTCAGAGATGACGGTGCCACCGGTCAGGATCGCGATGTCCTGCAGCATTTCCTTACGACGATCACCAAAGCCAGGCGCCTTCACAGCGGCTACCTTGACGATACCGCGCATGTTGTTAACCACCAGTGTGGCCAGCGCTTCGCCTTCGATATCCTCGGCAATGATCATCAGTGGCTTGCCAGCTTTGGCAACCGCTTCCAGAGTCGGCAGCAGTTCGCGGATGTTGGAGATCTTCTTGTCAACCAGCAGGATGAACGGATCTTCCAGATCGGCAGACATGCTGTCCTGATTATTGATGAAGTACGGGGACAGGTAGCCGCGGTCAAACTGCATACCTTCAACGACGTCCAGCTCGTCTTCCAGGCCACGACCTTCCTCAACGGTGATCACGCCTTCCTTACCAACGCGCTCCATGGCGTCCGCAATGATGCGGCCAATGGTGTCGTCACCGTTGGCAGAGATGGTGCCAACCTGAGTGATGTTGCGGCTGTCGTCGCAAGGCTGGGACATATCACGGATGGCCTGAACAGCCACCTGGGTTGCCTTGTCGATACCGCGCTTCAGATCCATCGGGTTCATGCCGGCAGTCACTGCCTTGATGCCCTCGTTAACGATGGCCTGAGCCAGAACCGTAGCGGTGGTGGTGCCATCACCGGCGTTGTCGTTGGTCTGGGAAGCCACTTCCTTGACCATCTGAGCGCCCATGTTCTCGAACTTGTCTTTCAGTTCGATTTCCTTGGCTACGGAAACACCGTCTTTGGTGACGGTGGGTGAGCCGAAGGACTTGTCCAGAACCACATTACGACCCTTCGGGCCCAGGGTAACCTTGACCGCGTCGGCCAGGATGTTGACACCAGCTACCATGCGCTTACGTGCGCTGTCACCGAATTTAACGTCTTTAGCTGCCATAGTTCTTTATTCCTGTTCGCTAAACTCTATACGTAGGTTCAATCGAGTCTTGGATTCAGTTCAATCCGATCGGATCACTCGAGAACGCCGAAGATGTCGCTTTCGCTCATGATCAGCAGGTCTTCACCGTCAACTTTAACGGTGTTACCGGAGTACTGACCGAAGACAACGGTGTCACCAACCTTGACGGCCAGCGGACGGGTTTCGCCATTGTCGAGAACGCGGCCGTTGCCCACAGCGATAATTTCACCCTGGGAAGGCTTCTCTTTTGCGGCACCCGGCAGCACGATGCCGCCTGCAGATTTCTCTTCTTCTTCCTTACGGCGCACGACAACACGATCGTGTAACGGACGAATTTTCATTGCTCGGTATCTCCATTAGTCAGGTTGTCTTTGGCAATGACATTTGCGTGTAAAACCGCGAAGGATAAATCGCTGTTTTTCAGTCGATTCTTCCAGCCACGGTGAAGTTGTGGGATGTATTTTGGGGGTCGACCTTCCATTTTCAATGCCTCCGGATAAAAAAATTAGTCTTTTTCTATCCGGTCACGGCCGCGGTCGGTTTCATCTTCGTACTCACCTTCGATGACGTCGTCATCCCGGCAAAACCCGGGGCCCTGACGATAGTTGCCACCACGCATGGTGAACTGGAAACTCTGGGCCTGACCGCTGACCACCATGCGCTTGAGCGCCTTAGCCGCCAACCAGTGCCGACTGCCCGGAAGAAGGCACAGGAACCCGATGGCGTCGGTGACAAAGCCCGGGGTCAACAGCAGCGCGCCACCAACAGCCAGTATCAGCCCCTCGGCCACTTCCCTTGCCGGCAGTTCGCCACTGTTCAGGCGCTGGTTCGCTCGCAGGAGCGTCGCCAGCCCCTGCTGCTTGAGCAAGGCCGCACCGATGACCGCCGTCAGCAGGACCAGCGCGATGGTATTGAGCGCTCCGATCAGGGTGCCCACCTTGATCAGGATCGCCATTTCAACGATTGGCAGGATGATAAACAGAAGCAGGAATATGCCCATTCACAGGCCTTTGGTCTAGTCGCTGGTAGTGCCGGGTCTGCTATACTCGCCCGACCTCGAAATCCAAACGGAGTCAGGACTGCCGGCCCTCAGGCAGTGGCTATGGCAAAGTTCCCGGCTCCCTACCCCCAACAGTTAGGGCAAAATATGAAACTTCAAGATTCTGTGATTGCAATTACTGGTGGCGGCCAGGGTCTGGGTCGTGCCATGGCCGAGTACCTGGCAGCAAAGGGCGCCAAACTGGCGCTGATCGACCTGCTGCCGGAAAAGCTCGATGAGGCCGTCGCCGCCTGCCAGCAGGCTGGCGTTGAAGCCCGAGCCTACGTCTGCAATGTCGCAAAAGAAGAAGACGTCGAGAAGACCTTTGCGGCCATCAGCGCCGATTTCGGTCAGCTTAATGGCCTGATCAATAACGCCGGCATCCTGAGAGACGGCCTGATGATCAAGGTGAAAGACGGCGAGATCGTCAAGCGCATGAGCCTCGCCGAATGGCAGGCCGTGATCGACGTTAACCTCACCGGCGTGTTCCTGTGTGGCCGCGAAGCCGCCACCCAGATGATCAAGAACGGCGACCAGGGCGCAATCATCAACATTTCTTCCATCTCCCGCGCGGGCAACATGGGCCAGAGCAACTACTCCTCTGCCAAGGCGGGGGTTGCGGCCATGGTCCCGGTCTGGGCCAAGGAACTGGCACGATACGGCATCCGGGTGATGGGCATTGCTCCAGGTTTTATCGAGACCGAAATGACCGCCTCCATGAAGCCCGAAGCTCTCGAGAAGATGACGGCAGGCATCCCGCTCAAGCGCATGGGTAAACCGGAAGACATTGCCTCTGCGGCCGCCTTTATCTTCGAGAACGATTATGTGTCCGGACGCATGATCGAAGTTGACGGTGCTCTGAGACTCTGATTCCAGCCTGAGACAGGGGTTGGACACGGATCCGGTGACAACCCCACCCACGCACAAGCTCCCACCGTTCTGCCTATTCATCATGGAACCATCACGAGAACAGCGAATCTGGCAAGTGGTCGCTGCCATTCCGCCAGGACAGGTTGTGAGTTACGGTCAGGTAGCTGAAATGGCAGGGCTTGGCCGGCAGGCTCGCTTTGTTGGGCGGACGCTGGGCATGCTCCCGGAAGGTCATGATTTGCCCTGGTTCCGGGTTATTCGCAGTAACGGACAAATTGCCTTCCCCCTGGATTCCGACGCCTTTAGACGTCAGGTAGAACGGCTCACCGGGGAAGGTGTTGAGGTGGTTAACGGAAAAGTGTCGATGGCCCGCTTCCGCTGGCAGCCCTGAGGGGCTCCCAGCCACGAGCCATTCAGGCCGTGCCGGCCGCCGTTTCCTCGCCATTGCGTTCACTATGATTCAGCGGTGCCAGAGCATCCAGCTGACGGCCGTGACGAATCAGGTAGATGCACAACAGAATCGCCGGCACTCCCATCAACCCCGCCACGAGAAAGAATTCAGCGTAGCCGAAGCCCGCCACCACCATGCCCGAGAACCCTCCAATGAACTTCCCGGGCAAGGTCATCAGCGAGCTGAACAGAGCATACTGGGTAGCGGTAAATGACGCGCTGGTCATACTGGACAACCAGGCAATCAAGGCAACATTGGCAACCCCGCCACTGAGATTATCGGCACTCACCACAACCGCCAGGGTGACTGTGCTTGGCGGGTACTGAGCCAGCAGTACAAAGAGCAGATTCGTGGCCGCGGTCAGGGCCGCCCCCAACAGCAAGATCCGACGCACCCCGTATTTAACCACCAGAACACCGCCGAGCATTGAGCCCGCAATGGTCATGAAGAAACCAAAGACCTTGGTCACGTTGGCGACTTCGGTTTTGGAAAAACCCATGAAGTCCAGATAGAACGGGTTTGCCATCACCCCCATCGCGATGTCGGATATGCGATACACCGCCACCGTGATGAGTATCATCAGCGCGTAATGCTGATAGCGGCGGAAGAAATCCATAAAAGGCCCGGCGACAGCGGCTGAAAACCAACCAATCAGACGTGCCAGGCGGGGGTTCAGGTGACTGCGCTTCAGAGCCTCTTTCTCGACACGATCCGCGATATCGTTCGCCGCAGCGAAATGATTAACGGCAGGCTCCCGCACGCACAGCACGGTGACCACTCCGATACCAACCAGCAACGCCATGATTTCGTACGCCACCTGCCAGGACCAGAACTCCGCCAGATACAGGGCGCCGGCGCCAGCGACAAGCAACGCCAGGCGGTAGCCAAAGATGTAGGTCGCAGCCATCGCCGCCTGAAGCCGCTCGTCGGCGATTTCGATACGGTAGGCGTCAATCGCCACGTCCTGGGTCGCCGATGAAAAAGCCACCAACAGTCCGCACAGCGCAAGCATTTCGGTGGCTGAGACGGCATCCACGTTCGCCATTAGATAAAGCCCGGTAGCGATTCCGGCCTGGGCCAGCAACATCCAGCTGCGCCGTTTACCCAACAGCCGGTCGAGCAGAGGTATCTTCAGCCGGTCGACCACCGGAGCCCAGAACACCTTGATCGAATAGGTAATCCCAAGCCAGCTGAAGAAGCCGATGGTTGCAGTCTCTACCCCAACGTCTGCCAACCGGGCGTTCAGGGTGGAGAACACCAGAAGGAAAGGCAGGCCCGCGGAAAACCCCAGAAACAGCAGGGCGATGACCTGCCAGCGGAGATAGACCCTGAACAGGCTCAGCAGATTGGCCGCACGGGCGTTAAGTTGAATGAGAGATCTCCCGATCAGTCGCGGAAGTTATTGTATTGCAGCGGAAGTTCCAGCTCAGACTCCCTGAGCAGGGCAATCGCGGTCTGCAGGTCGTCACGCTTCTTGCCTGTCACACGCACCTTGTCACCCTGGATGCTGGCCTGGACCTTGAGCTTGGCATCCTTGATCATTTTGACGATCTTCTTGGCCATGTCGGTCTCGATGCCCTGACGCAGGGTAAAGTGCTGCTTCACCAGCTTGCCAGCCTTGCTGTCGCCGTTTTCCGTCAATGAGCGGCTGTCGATGTTGCGCTTGGCAAAGGTCATGCGCAGGATGTCCTGCAACTGCTCGAGCTGAAAGTCCTGCTCGGCACTGAGGGTAATCCCTTTGTCGTCCTGCTCGATGTCGGCTTCAACGTTCTTGAAGTCCCAGCGATTACCCAGTTCCCGTTTGGCCTGGTCAACCGCATTGGTGACTTCATGCATGTCGATTTCAGAAACAATGTCAAAAGAAGGCATGGTGGAAACTCCCAAAATGCGGAGGCCGTCACGTACCAGTGGTTCCGCAGGCATTCAGTCCGCATGTTTAACATTAATCGACAGACCCGCTGCAACCATTGGCTATAATGGCCTCTTTTGCAACCCCTGCCAGATCCTATCAGGGGCTCCCGGAAGCGCCCCGCTCATGAGGCCGCAAGCATACCAAGACGGAGCCGCCATCGCATCTGACATTGACCGGTTGCCCCCTACCCACTGGTGAGCAGTTGTCTAAAAATGCCAAATCTTGACCTTTCAATTCTCGTAGTCGATGACGCCAAGTTCAGCAGCATGATTGTCAGTAAAGCATTGCGCACGGCGGGTTACCGGGATGTCCGCGTAGCCAACGATGCCCCCGCTGCACTGAAAATGATGGAAGAGCGTCCCGTGAGCGTGCTGATTGCCGACTGGCTGATGCCAGAAATGGATGGTCTGGAGCTGACCGACATGGTTCGGCAGCAGGACGAGCAGAACAACCATTACAGCTACATCATCCTGCTAACCGCCAAGGAGAGCGTCGAAGCGCTGGCCGAAGCCTTCGATCGCGGTGTTGACGACTTCATCTACAAGTCGGATATGAGCAAGCAGCTGATTCCTCGGGTATTTGCCGCAGACCGAATCGCCGATCGCCAGAATACCCTGTTGCGCGCCAATGCCCTGCTGATGGAAAACAACCGGGAACTGGAGGCCAGCAATATCATTGATCTGGAAACCGGCCTCTGCAATAACCGCTACGCCCGCGAACGACTTGGCAAAAGCCTGCGCCAGGCCGAATCCCGTGGTGGCGCTTCTGCCTACGTACTGTGCGGTATTCGTAACTGGCAGGAACTCAAGCGTCAGCATTCCCCGACCATCATGAGCGAACTCGCCGTCGGGATCTCCCGCCGGCTGAGCCACCTTATTCGCCCCATGGATTCGCTGTGCCGGGTTGGCGACAACCAGTACGCCATCATTGCCCACTTCAGCAACAGCGAGCACTGCACCGCATCCACCTTTCGCCGGATTTTCGACGGCATCAATCACAAGGCGCTGAAAACCACGGTGGGCTATGTCTCCGTTGAAGCTGGCATGGTGCTGTGCAAGGCGGCCGCCGAACATGGCACACCCTCGGTACAGGATGTCGAGCGCACCGCTGTAGAAGGCTTGATGGACGCCTATGAGACCCGGCGGTTCACCGAAATACAGCCGCCAGTGACCGAAAACACCTGAGGCGGGTCGAGCGATACTGCCTGAGCAATATTTATTCACCAATCAGTAAACACGCGTTAACACCCGGACACCGATCCTAAACAGACAGTCAGGCGCAAACGCCTTATTCTGTAATCGTGGATTCAAGCAGTATCCCCCATGGCGGAGGAGTCAGGTAGTCCCTCCGCCGCTAAATGGGCGGGCTTTCCACCCAAGGATTCAGAGTTTCAGGCACGTTGTGTTCTCTGCTTTACTGGCCGGCTAACAAGCCGGCCTTTTTTATGTGATTGGAAAACACAACGACTCAAACAATCCGTAACACTGGGACACACATCACGAACAGACATACCCCTTCATACGACCTATTCTGGGATCGTGGATTCAAGCAGTATCCCCCCATGGCGGAGGAGTCAGGCAGTCCCTCCGCCGCTAAATGGGCGGGCTTCCACACAGAATTCAGAGTTTCAGGCACAGTTTTGTTCTTTCCTTATTTTAAGGCCAGCAAGTTGCTGGCCTTTTTTATGCCTCGGCAACCAGACTCCTCAATTCGCCGTCGAGCGCCGAGGAAAGCAACGGGCGCTCACTGATCGCTTCCAGGCGCGAGCAGGCCTGGGCCATCACCGCCCGCGAGGACACAACCCCATCAACCACGTTGATCGCCTGCCACCCCACACGTGTTCTCACCACGGCTTTGAAGCGGCGAAACCGGGAATCACAGGCAAAATTCTGCAGCGCCCTGTCGTCGAACGTGTAATCACATCCAACCAGCCAGCCGATACTGACATGGCCCTGCCCTGAGTGACGGACCAGACGCCAGCCGGATTCAGGCACGTCGCCTGCGATCGGGACATCGTTACCGGCGTGCTCATGCAAATGAACATGGGCATGGGACCCGGGCACTTCCACCCTGCGGGCCTGATGAGGGCCGTCAAGCCAGCCTGGCTGAAGCCGTCCCTGCTCCGTAACCGCAACGATCCGCTTAGCCGGTTGCAAGGCCTCTGCCCACGCCATGAAGCGTTGCCGCTCCGACGCGCTGCACACGTCTGCTTTATTCGCGACCAGTACATCTGCTGTCGCCACCTGATCCTGAAATTGCTCGTTCGCCATAACCCGAGGCTCGTCCAGGCGCCTGGGATCGACCAGACCAATCACCGCCTCCATGCGGATGACCTCTGCGTAGTGCTCACTCGTCAGGGTATCGATGATTTGGGTGGGATGCCCCAGCCCTGTCGGCTCAATCAACAGGCGATCGGGCTGGGCTTCATGTATCAACCGGTTCAGGCCAATCTGCATGGGCAGGCCTGCAACGCAACACATACAGCCCCCCGGCACCTCCCGAACCACCGCTCCCTGACCGCCCAATAAGGCGCCGTCGATACCAACCGCACCAAATTCATTAACCAGTACCGCCCAGGTCTCGTTGTCCGGCTTATGTTTCAGTAAATCCAGAATCGCAGTGGTCTTGCCAACGCCGAGAAAACCAAGAATCAGGTTGGTTGGAATGGGTTGTTTCACGGGCTACCTTTCCGTCTGCTGAATAAGGATTTGTCTCCTGCGTCCATCAGGACGCCCCACAATGTTATATTATAACATTGTGGGCGACAGCCTTTCCTGAAGACACAAAAAAAGGGTGCGAGCCAGGCCCACACCCTTTCCAGACAACCAGGCTGTCGTTACAGCTTGCGTCCCTTGCCTGCCGCAATGCGCAGACGCAGGGCGTTGAGCTTGATAAAGCCGGCCGCATCCTTCTGATCGTAGGCACCCTGATCTTCTTCAAAGGTGGCGATCTTCTCGTCGAACAGGGAATCGTCAGACTTGCGCCCAACAACGTCCACGTTGCCCTTGTAGAGCTTGAGACGAACGGTGCCATTCACGTAGCCCTGGGTCTGGTCGATCAACGCCTGCAGCGCTTCACGCTCCGGTGACCACCAGTAACCGTTGTAGATCACTTCGGCGTAGCGCGGCATGATGCTGTCTTTCAGGTGAGCCACTTCGCGGTCCAGGGTAATGGACTCGATGGCGCGATGGGCGCGCAGCATGATGGTTCCACCCGGCGTTTCGTAACAGCCCCGCGACTTCATACCCACGTAACGGTTCTCGACAATATCGATACGACCGATACCGTTGTCGCCGCCGACCTTGTTCAGATGCGCCAGCACTTCGTGAGCCTTCATCGCCTGACCGTCGATGGCAACGATATCGCCTTTCTCATAGGTCAGTTCAATGTAGGTCGGCTGATCCGGGGCATTTTCCGGAGCCACGCTCCAGCGCCACATATCTTCTTCCGCCTCAGCCCACGGATCTTCCAGAACCATACCTTCATAAGAGATATGCAGCAGGTTGGCATCCATGGAGTACGGCGACTTGCCCTTCTTCATTTCGACCGGGATGTTGCGCTCTTCGCAATAGGCCAGCAGCTTTTCGCGAGAGTTCAGGTCCCACTCACGCCAGGGCGCAATCACATGAACGCCCGGCTTCAGCGCGTACGCACCCAGCTCGAAACGCACCTGATCGTTACCCTTACCGGTGGCTCCGTGAGAAATCGCATCAGCGCCGGTTTCATTCGCGATCTGCACCAGGCGCTTGGCAATCAACGGACGGGCAATGGAGGTACCCAGCAGGTACTCACCTTCGTAAACAGTATTTGCACGGAACATCGGGAAGACATAGTCGCGCACGAACTCTTCGCGCAGGTCTTCGATGTAAATTTCCTTCACACCCAGCGCTTCGGCCTTGGCTCGGGCCGGCTCGACTTCCTCACCCTGCCCCAGATCGGCAGTGAAAGTGACCACTTCGCAGTTGTAGGTGTCCTGCAACCAGCGAACGATAACGGAGGTGTCCAGGCCACCGGAATAGGCCAGCACTACCTTTTTGATATCAGACATACCCTTGCTCCGTGTTCCGACAATCAGGCACAGGTCAAAAACCTGCTCCCAATCCAATTAAATTCGAGGGGCGTCATTGTACGGCAGTACAGGCTCGGCGGCTAGATGGCCGGGAGAGGGATTATGATGGAATCGGGAATTCGGCGGGGTTCAGAGGGTGTGGGGACAGATCTGACATCCATCCCCGGACACGACCCTCAACCAGTTTGCTGATTCGGACCTTGGACCACTTCTTCACGTATGCCGTCCCAGCCTTCCTTAATCTGGCGGAGAAGAGCTGCGACCTCATCCAGTTTGGCCGGATCATTCTTTACGTTCGCCTCAAACAGGGTTCGCTCCATGTAGTCATAGAGGCCCTCCAGGCGCACGGCGAGGTCTCCGCCCTTTTCGAAATCAAGAAAGCTTCGCAGGCCACCGATGATCTCAATCGCCTTGCTGATCAGGTTACCTTTACCCTCGATATCCTGAGCCTGCATTCGTGCTTTCGCCATGTTGATACGCTCAAGCGCTCCGTTGTAGAGCAGCTGAATCAGGCGATGAGGATCGGCATCTGTGATGCTAGTTTGAGTATTGATACGCTGATATTGCTGCAACCCGTTCATACAAAACCTCTTGATCGCCAGGTGGCGTTATGAATCCTGGTTATTCTGTGGTGCCAAAGCAGCCAACTGCTGAGCCACAAAACTGCCGGTACTGTTTAACTGGGCGATGAGAGAATCTGCCGCAGAAAACTGGCGAACAAGTCGCTCCCGCAGCGAATCCATTCGCAGATCCAGTTGATCGCGCTGATCCTGAATTCGGTCCAGCACATCAGTAAGGCCATCCGTACGATTGGCCAGCGCACTGTCGCTGCCCAGAATATCGGTAACAAGGTTTACGGCCCGCTCTGCAATGCCTTCAACCCCATCCTGCTCGGCAAACAGCATCGTCACCTGATCAGGATACTCTTTAAGTTGCTCCTTAAATACCGATTGGTCAAATTCCAGTTTGCCAGTAGAAGGGTCTGTTGTAATGCCAACATCGCCAAGAATACGAACGTCGCCGTTTTCCATACCAGGCACAATGGTGGTCAGCAGCCCCCGAAGACTCGACTGTATATTCCGAATGGTTGAGTCTCCACTCAGGATAGCCCCCTGCCCCGTCGCCGAGTTAAAACCGGCAACGTTGGAGATAACGTCCTGGAGGGCGTTAAATTTGTCGACGAATTCCTGGACCCGCTCCGCTACTGCACCCGCATCCTGCTCAATGCGGACGGTTGACGTACCCGTTTCGGCTATCGAAAAGGTCACCCCCGCCACAACGTCTTCAACGGTATTCGTGGCACGACTGATTGCGATGCCGTTTATTTCCAGCAAGGCATCTTTTGCCTCAACAGTCTGCTCCATATTGGACGTCACACCATCAAAGACAAACTGCGACAACCCTGCGGCGTCCGTATTGTTGCCATCATCATCCGCAACGGATATCTGAACGGCATTATCAAGACCCGTTTCATCAGAAGAAATAACGAGCCGAAATCCTGAGCCGGTATCCACAACACCAGCAGAGACACCCGCCCCTGCGTCATTGATGGCATCAGCAACACCCTGCAAAGTATTGTTACTGCCATCGATAACCACGTCGGTGCTGACCCCGCCTACATTAAAGGTCAGGGTTCCCGTACCAACCGCCGTGCTGTCTTTATCAGCAAAGCTGGTGGACGCCAGGGACTGAGCCTGAGCCAACTGAGTCACATTAATGCTGTAGTTTCCGCGACTGACTTCCGACTCGTTGATGGATACGCCCAGCGACTCATTACTGGATACCGCCGTGAACGCTTTGAGTCCATCGGCCGAGCTCAGCGCTTCCATTGGCGCCTTGAGTGCCTCTATGGCGCTGCGCAAAGCGCCGTAAGCAGAGATCATGGCCTCGGTGCGCTGCTGCTTCAGATTCAGACGCTGGACAGTAGGCTCCCGCTCTGCTGCAACCAGCTGATCGACAAGGTCAGCACTGAATATGCCTGAACCCGCGCCTAACGATGATATCGATGCCATAACACTGCCTCCTGAAAGGCGGTTTTCCAATCCTGATTAGGTTATCGGCCAAAAGCGGCAAAACTTTGCCCCTTTAGCTTCCCCTTTTGTAACAATTTGTACGAGACCATTCAGCCCCATAACGACGATCACCGCCTGCCCCCATACGGGAGCGGCGGTACTGAACGTGATGATCCAAGCCGAAGCCGAAGCCGAAGCCGAGGAAAAATCGCTTACACTTTGACCGTGAACAAGCTCAGCGGTTCATCCTGCTGCAATTTTTCGGCCAACCTGACAGCAACTTCATCAGGCATCTGACGGATGACTTCCTGAGTCTGCTGATCCACAACCTTCACAATGGTCTGCCCCTTCTCGGAATCCACCTCGAACTGAAGGTTGCGCTGAACAGACTGCACGAAATCATTCAGCTGAGTCACTGCATTGTCCAGTTGCGCACTCTGCTCACGTTCCTGAGCAGCACGACTGGCAGCGGATAACTCCCCTGCCGTTGATTGTGCAATCTGGGCGTTCGGAACAACAGCAACTGAGTCAGCATTCACCGCACGACTTTCAGCCTGAGGAGACGTAGACGGCCGGGCAGAAGCCTGTTCGCCAGAGCGAACCAGCTTCAGATCCGGACTATTCAGGTTTACGTCGTTCATAGCTCACCTCGCTATCCTCTTACGGCAGAAAGCCGGCTTCTCCTGAACATCGGGAGAAGCCGGCGATTACCGCATCGTCCTCATTACTGCAGGAGGGACAGAACCTGTTGCGGACGCGCATTGGCCTGAGCCAGTACCGAGATGCCCGCTTGCTGCAGAACAGAAGCCTTGGACAGCTTGGCGGATTCGGCTGCGAAATCAGCGTCAACAATCCGGCTATTGGAAGCGCTCAGGTTCTCGATAGAGGTCCCCAGGTTCGCAATGGTGCTTTCAAAGCGGTTCTGGGAGGCACCGAAGAGGCTGCGCTGGGAGTTTACAGCATCCAGAGCCGTATCGATTGCAGCGATCGCCGCGTTGGCCGCGGTTGCGTCGGCGCCAGTAATAACCTGACCACCAACCCCGATTGCTGCAGCCTGCATGTCGGCAAATGCTACGTCAATTGTTTCCCCGGCGTTTGCCCCAACCTGGATAGAAACAGTAGAAGCAGCGTTCAGTACGTTGGTGCCGTTAAAGGTAGTCTGGTTCGCAATACGGTCGATCTCAGACAGGCGCTCCTGGAATTCAGCGTCCAGAGCTGCACGGTCATCAACGTTGTTGGAGCCGTTAGCAGACTGAACCGCCAGTTCACGCATACGCTGCAGGTTGTTGATGGTCTCATTCAGACCGCCTTCGGCAGTCTGCATCATAGAGATACCGTCGTTGGCGTTACGCTGAGCGACAGTCAGACCGCGAATCTGAGCTTCAAAGCGGGTAGAGATTGAGAGGCCAGCCGCATCGTCCTTCGCAGAGTTGATGCGCAGGCCGGAGGACAGACGCTCCAGAGCCTGGTTGGCCAGGTTCTGAGATTTGCCCAGTTGGTTTTGTGCGTTGAGTGAGGCGATGTTTGTGTTGATACCGAGAGCCATGATGCTTCTCCTAAACAGTGTCGTTTTCTGTTGAAAGAGGTCTGGCGCCCGTTCTTTTTAAGTTTGGGTACGCCCCCCTGCTGTAGTGCTTAACGGCGCCCCTGAATTTTCCTTTAGAAAAATCTCAGGGAATATTGTTAACGTTTGTAAAAGGCGGCAATCCCCCGCCTCCTCTAACGCCAAAAAAGCGGCAATACGACAATAACCGCCACACTTGAATAAAGACAAACCCCTTAGTTAACAGAGCCTTGAGCCCCACAAACTCGATTTGGCACGGCATTCGCTTTAATCCCCAAAACCGACAAATTTCGTTACACGAAGCCGGCAAGGCGTCCTTGTGATCGGGCACTGAGCTTACCGGCATCTCTGAACTGGGAGAAACGATATGCCTCAGATAATCAACACCAACCTTCCGTCGCTGAACGCTCAGCGGAATCTGAATGCGTCCCAGCGTGACGCCGATACCGCCCTGCAGCGCCTGTCATCCGGCCTGCGTATCAACTCTGCCAAAGACGATGCCGCCGGCCTGGCTATTTCAGAGCGCTTTACCTCACAGATCGAGGGTCTGAACCAGGCAATCCGGAACTCCAACGATGGCATTTCACTGGCCCAGACAGCCGAAGGCGCACTAGGCGAATCCGGCGCTATCCTGCAGCGGATTAGGGAACTGGCAGTTCAGTCTGCTAACGCCACCAACTCCGCTTCTGACCGCCAGGCGCTGCAGTCCGAAGTGAACCAGCTCAAAGAAGAGCTGGAACGCATTGCCACCACAACAGAGTTCAACGGCCTTAAGTTGCTGGACGGCACGTTCCAGGCCCAGAAATTCCAGGCTGGAGCCAACGAAAACCAGACGATCTCGGTTTCCATTGCCGGAGCCCGAACCACAGACCTGGCCAACAACACGGTTAATGGCGGCAATGCCACAGCCCAGCAGGGCACTGGCTCCGTTACCGTAGCGGCGGCTGATGCAACGGCTCTCAACACCATCGCCACCCAGACCATCACCCTGGCCAGCTCGCTCGGATCTGCGGATATTGATGTGACCGCAGGCGATACCGCGGAAGAGGTTGCGGCGGCAATCAATGCCCAGATTGATCAGACCGGCGTCGAAGCCAAAGCGCGCACCACCGCCGACCTGTTCAACCTGGCGGCGCCGGGTACTGTCGCCATTACCCTGTCCAGCGGCGGCGAGAAAGCCACGATCTCAGCCCAGATTTCTGACGTCGACGACCTGCGTCCGCTGGCCAAGGAAATCAACGCCGCATCCGGCAAGACCGGTATCACCGCGGAAGTGGTTGATGGCCGCCTCACCCTGGTTCAAGAACAGGGCAAGGACATCCTGCTGGAAGACTTCTCCACCAACGGTGCAGCGACAACCGTCAGCTTTCGCGGTGGCGCTGAACTGGACGCAGCGGCTATCACCCTCGACGGCGCCCCGGGTTCAGTCACCGACAGCAGCCGCGCCACGGGTGAAATCACCTTCGATTCTGCCGTCAGCTTTGCGGTCAGTTCCAGCGTTGCTGATGCGGCAGGCAGCATTCTGAACGTCGCCGCAGACACCGCCGTCGGCTCCGTACCGGAAGACGTCAGCGGCATCGATATCAGCTCCTTCGAGGGCGCCACCGATGCCCTTGCCATCGTCGATGCCGCGCTTGAAACCATCAGCGGCATCCGTGCCGACCTCGGTGCGGTACAGAACCGACTGGAATCCACAATTGCCAACCTCAGTACTACGGCGGAAAACCTGTCCGCGGCCCGCTCGCGGATTCGCGACGCCGACTTTGCCGCTGAATCCGCGGAACTGGCCCGTACCCAGGTACTGCAACAGGCCGGCATATCGGTGCTGGCCCAGGCCAACGCGCGACCGCAGCAGGTGTTGCAGTTGCTGCAGGGATAAGCACAACACCCCAGCAAAAAAGCCGGCCTTCGCCGGCTTTTTTTGTTTTTGATACCGCCAGAAAATCCGCCAGCATTTCCCCGGAGTTAACCCAAACTGGCACACCTTTCGCTACTTACCCTGTAATCCCGAATTCCAGCAGCCTGACTGCAGAAGTTTGCCGCTCCGATTGCCGCGGCCAGAAACAACGAGGTGGATCCATGTACGCACAGCATCATTCTCCTGAAGCCACAACCAACCAGGCGGAGCTCGCCCGCCGCCTGCTGGAAGCCAACGAGGCCTATCAGCTTTCAAACAGCCCGAAAGCGTCTCACCGGCAACGGCTGGCAGCCCGCAGCGAGTGCGCCCGCCTTGTAGAAGCGCTACTGGCAATCGAGCCCGCTCAGCCGGCGGCTCTGGGCCTGCTGGGACGGGTGGCCATGGACAACGGTGACATGGAACAAGCGCAGGTGTTGTTTAACCAGAGCCTCGATGTCGATGATCAACAGCCCCAGCAATACACCAACCTCGGTTACTGGGCGCTGGCAACCGAACGGCCAGTGCTGGCCGAGCAGTATTTCCTGGAGGCACTGGAGCTGGACCGGCAATCCGCCGCCGCATTCTGCGGTGTGGCCCATGCCAAGCGAGTACAGGGGAAGTTCGATACCGCCTACCTGCATTACCGCAAGCTGATCAGCCTCGGCCTTGAATGGCCGTCGGTCTACAGCGGCATGCTGGCCTGTGCAGAAAACCTCTCAGTTCACACCGTCGATCAGGAACTCGCACTGGATGCTATTGCCCTGCTTCGCCGGAACGATCTCCCTGTTCAGCAGCTCGGACGTTTTGTAGCGGCAATCATCAGACACCAGTACGACCTCGACAACCCCCAGGCCGAGGTATTCCTGGACGCTGCCTGCGAAGACGAGCTGTTAATGCTGGCACTGGAAAGAACACTGATGCCCGATCCCGCCGTTGAGGAGCTGGTCACGCTTTTACGCCGGGCGGTTATCTCCGAAGTGGCACAAACCGCGGAGCTGCGCGATGAACTTCAGCCCCTGGCTCTGGCCATCGCCCGCTATGCTGACCGCACCGGTTATGCGCTGATGTCGGCCGATGACGAGGACCGTCTGGTGTCAGTCATCAATGAGAGCATCTGCGCACAAATGGCAACGGGCGAGCCGATGGCTGCGATGATGGGGTCCATCATGATCAGCGCCATGTATGGTGCTCTGTTCCAGCAACCGTTTGCCCATCAGCTGGGGCAATGGAATCTTGTGGACTGGCCCCTGGCCACCCAGGGAATGCTGGCCGCCAGCTATTACGACCGGGCCACCGAGGAAGCCATCAAACAGAATTATGACGAGAAGTCCGCTGAACTGTGCCTGGACAAACAGGATGTGCCCCAGGCCTGGCCCAGCTGGTCAAAACTTGCTTACCGCACCGAGACCAGCCTTCGTAGCCTGATGGCCAGCGAACTGGGACTGGCAACAGAACACTTGCCAGAGACTTTACGCATTATGGTGTGCGGCGCCGAATCAGGACAACGGGCGCTGGAACTGGCCCACTACCTGAGCGACGTTGAGGTCATTGCCGTGGATGAGTCGCTGGCAAACATAGCCAAAGCCACTCGCCAGGCCGAGGAGCTGGAGATCAGCAACATTGTGTTCTGGCCCTGGTCAATCGCGCAGCGCTTTGTCGCCGACGGCCATCAGGTACACTGGATTGAAATCGGCCGCCTGCCTTCGCCTGCCATGACCGACGTCTCACTGGCGGCCGTCGTGAACAGCGCCACAGCCAGCGGCAGCGTCGTCCACCTGCATACCGCCGTCGCAGAGCAGACCGCCGGCGATCGCCACATCCGAACGCTTATCAATGATCACGGGCTGCACGCGACCCGGGAGAACCTGCATCGCCTCCGTCGGATGGCACTGAATAATCGCCAGGACAGCAAGTGGCAAGAGCTGTTGGGCGAGACCGGCTTCTATGGGATGGGTGGCTGTCAGGACCGCTGGTTTCGCCCTCAGGATACCGACCAGCTAGCCCAGCTGATGGGGCTGGTGAGTAACGAGGTCCAGTGGAAACTGATCAAGGCACGAGACAGCGATGGGCATACCCTGGCAACCGCGCCCGTGCAGCAGCAGCTGCAGGCCGAAGCCCGGGGCAACCAGGTCCAGAGCCTGCTTGGCCAGGGGTTAAGTGTCTATTTTGTAAAACGACGCTGAGTGCGTGATCAGATTGGGGACGGAATCCAGCCCGCCCCCAATCTGCCTTAATACGGACGGCATCAGTAATACGGAATGAGTGACTCACCATACAGGTGCAACTCTTCCAGCACATGCTGCTTGGCAGGCGTCAATCCCGGGTCGGCGGCCAGCTTTTGCAGGCTCTGGAAATAACTTTCCAGTGAACGCCAGCCCTTCTTGGGTTGCATCAGCCGCTGCTGGCGGAACTGCTCCCACTGCTCCTGTTCTTCCGACATCAGGCTCTGGGGATAATTTCGGGCACGATAACGGAACAGCATCTCCGACAGACGCGGGTCTTCAAACTTCACCGCCAGTTCGCCCAGACTCTCCAGCGGTTGCTGCAAAACCCAGTTCAACTTCTCCCGATCCGTTCGACTGATGAACCCCCCGGCATACAGCTGCTCATCAGGATCCGTGAGATCGCTCTCATGGGCCTGATCAAACGCTTCGGCAATTCGGGCCGCCAAGCCTTCGGCCTTCCGCAAGGTGGCCAGATTTTCCCTGAGCACGGCGCCGTCCAGTTCGAGCTGATCGAGCCGCTCCTGAGACAGCGATTTCAGCATGGTCGCAGGGGCAAGCACCGGGCATTTGTTGAGCTGCACTCCCTTAAGCGCAAACCGGCTCACCCCCTCCCCCAGCTCCGACTGGGCCGTAAACACCCGCTCCCGGATTTCCTGAGGTGACGCATTGATCAGCTCCGCCGGGTCTTCCCGCAGGTCATAGACGATCACCAGGTTCTTGTTGGTACGGTGCTCAGCGACCGGCGCCACCATGGCACAACAGCCCCGGCTGGCCGGGTATTTAGACGAGATATGGAACACGGGCTTGAGCGACTGGGTATCCAGCATGGCCCGGGCTGAAGCCTTGTCCTTGTTGTTCAGCACAAAGTCATACAGCCGCGGCTGGCGCTCGCGGATCAGTCGGGCCACCGCAATGGTCGCCTCGACGTCTGACATAGCGTCGTGGGCGGCTTCATGGGTAATGCCGTTAGCAACGGTCAGCTCTTCGAGGCGGAAGCTGGGGCTGCCATCTTCCTTTTTCGGCCAGTTGATTCCTTCGGGGCGCAGGGCATAGGTCAGGCGCACCATGTCGATAATGTCCCAGCGGGAATTACCGTTCTGCCATTCACGGGCGTAGGGGTCACGGAGATTGCGGTACAGGGTATGGCGGGTGACTTCATCATCGAAACGCAGGCTGTTATAGCCAACAACGCAGGTACCTGGCTGGCTGAAAGCTTCGTTGATCTGACTGATGAACTCCGCTTCCGGGTAGCCATCGTCCCGCGCCTTCTGCGGGGTAATCCCGGTGATCAGGCAGGCTTCAGGCGATGGCAGGTAGTCATCCGACGGCTTACAGTAAATAACCAACGGATCTTCAATGATGTTCAGATTCTCGTCGGTGCGCACCCCGGCAAACTGGGAGGGGTGGTCATGGACCGGGTCAACACCAAAGGTTTCGTAGTCGTGCCAATAAAACGAGCGGATCACCGCAACAAGCTCCTGCGCCAGCAAAATGGGGTCGGGTTGCGCAGTCTATCAGAAAAGCACCGGCTATCAGAAAAGCCCCACGCCACGGTCGATGTACTCGGTACGAGCGCGGGGAATACCGTTCTGCAAGGTTTGCAAGTCAAGCGTCATGCTGGTCGGCAAGTTGACGAACACACCAGGATTCGCCGTAATAATCGGCCCTCCCGCAAGGTCTTGCCAGTCAACGGCCTGGTTCTGGAACGAAAGGAACAGGTCCTCGGTAAACCCCACCGTGCCATCGCCGTTGTCCACGCCAATATCCAGAGTTTGCAGGTTCGACAAGGCAGCGCACTGGATTCCAGCACTGCAATCAGTGGCACCATCAGCCAGCCCGATATGGGTGGCCTGGTAATTCGTGGCCGTGGTGCTGAGGTCGTACAAAGCCGCCTGACTCGTGGCGCCGGCTCCGTCCTCAAGCTGCAGCCCGAGATTACCGGAAAAACTGGCGATGTCACCGGACAGCGTGCCCCGGGCCTGACCGAAGCCAACACGCATCCCCACCACTTCGCCGTTGACCTCGGCCAATTCAAAGTAGGGATTTTCGGCGACAAACGGTACGATGTCACCGATGGCATAGGTCTGGCCATCAAGCTGTATCACCGTGTCATCCCGGGCAATATGCCCCAGGGACAGCTGGGAAACCGCCAGATCTGACGCTAGCCCGGCCTCGCCCAGCACGACGCTATCAATATTGGTCTGGAGCTCGACGTCCATCCCCAGAGTGATACGCGTAAACTGCTGGTTCATGCCGGCCAGTTGATCAATCGCTATCATCGCCTGCCCCTGCACTTGCCCCAGCTCCTCATCGGAAATAGGCTTCAGCTCGGCGAGTACATCCTGAACCCCGACCAGGCAGAAGGTAGCAAGGGCTGCGCATCCAATCGCACCCGCTTTCATAGTGTTGATGTGTCTCTGATGACTGCTGTTTCGTGACTGCCTGGCAACTGGCAAACCGCTGCCAGCCCCCGCAATCCACGGTGATTTTGCCTTCGGAATCCAAAGGCCTTTCGGGAAAGCCTTCTGTGAGCTTTCTCCTTCCCTGAACATCTTGCTTTGCAACAACTTATCTTGCTGAATTTTTGCTTGTTTTATTGTTTTTCGTTGTTTTTTTTGGACTATCCGGAATTTTCCCACCGCTGTCGCAAAAAGCACTCAAGGGCCTGCATCCCAGCGGGTTCAAATTACCTTTGTAAACTTATGTTGCCGCAGTGACACTATACTCAAGGCACTGAGGCTAATAGAGTGAGCCATGTCACATGAGGCCATTACCAAAGGGTTATATTCGACCGCTTTATGATCCAATTCTCATTTGCCTTTATTTTCATAAAGGTGAGACATTTGTGTCACTTCATCATCGGAAACTGTGAGCCTCACCACTATGTCCCTGCGCATTCTTATCTGCGATGACTCCAGCCTCGCCAGGAAACAGATGGCTCGCGCCCTGCCTGATACCCTCGACGCCGAGATCAGCTTTGCGGAGAACGGACGATCTGCCCTTTCGCTGCTCCGAGGGAACGAATGGGATCTGCTGTTCCTTGATCTCAACATGCCAGAACTCGATGGCTATGGCGTTCTGGAAGCGATCCAGCAGGAAGACCTTCCCGTGATGACCGTGGTGGTCTCAGCGGATATCCAACCGCAGGCACGGGAGCGGGTGACGAAGCTTGGCGCACTGGCGTTTATCCGAAAGCCAACAGACCCTGAGCGCATCGCCGATCTGCTCAATGACTACGGAATCTATCGCCCAACCGATGCCGCCAGCGCCCGTCTGACCGCCCCCCTCCACCGTGACGAGGCTGCCCCATCGAGGCCCGGGTTCCATGCTGCGATACAGGAATTGGCCAACGTCGCCATGGGACAAGCATCGGACCTTCTGGCAAGACTGCTCAATGCCTTTGTAAAGCTGCCGGTCCCCAAAGTTGATCGCCTGGCTCGCTCCGAGCTTTATATGGCCATCGCCGCCGCCGATGAGAAGGACAAATACTCCGGCGTTTGCCAGGGGTTTACCGGGGCCGGCATTGCCGGCGAGGCCCTGCTGCTGTTTTCCGACGCCCAACTCAAGGACATGAGCGCACTGGTGGGCTACGGGAGCGAGGATGAGACCGCGGCCGTCGAAGCGCTTATGGACCTGTCAGGGATGCTGTTTGGCGCCTTCATCAACAGTTTTGGTGAGCAACTGAACCTGACATTCGGCCTGGCCCATCCGACCCTGCTTGGCCAGCATCAAAAGATCAGTGATTTACTGCGATACCATCGAAGCCAGCCTGAAGAACTGCTGTGCATCGAAATACGCTATGAGATTGAAGGCCGCAATGTGTCTTGCGACCTGCTGATCGTACTTACTGAACGTTCCCTTCAACACCTGGAACAGCACTTACACTACCTGATGGAATGAACAATGACTCCGGATACCAATAGCCTGCAGGAGTTTCACTGGCTCGCCAATATGGTGGAAACCGTAGACGTCGGCCTGGTCGTGCTCGATCTCGACTACCGGGTTCAGGTCTGGAACGGATTCATGGAAAATCACAGTGGCATGACCGCCAGCCAGGTTCACAACCAGAACCTGTTTGACGTGATCCCGGCCTTACCGGAACCGTGGCTCCGGCGAAAACTGGAGACCACCACCCGCTTGAACATCCGCACGTTTACATCCTGGGAACAGCGCCCCTGGGTCTTCCAATTTGGCAACCCCCGTCCGGTGACAGGCACGGCAGAATACATGTACCAGAACATGACCATCAGCCCCCTGAGCGGCCCGGATGGACAGGTGCAGAAACTTAGCCTGATGATTTACGACGTCACAGACCTGGCGGCAAGCAAACAGGCGCTGACGTTAGCGGAGAAGGAACTGGCTCAGTTACGCGGGAGAAGCTAACACCCACCAACGGGCGCTTTAGAGAAGGCAGCATTGGGGAAAACAGACGAGTGCCAACAAAAAGAAGGCAAAACAAAGGGCCGGCAGCCGGCCACAGGGCCCGCTGCCAGCGGCAGGCTTAGGCCTCCTGCCAACCCTGTACGGCTTCTTTCCCGTACTGTTCACGCCACTCGTTCAGAGTCTTGTGATTACCGCCACGGGTCTGAACCACTTCGCCAGTGTGCGGGTTCTTGTAGGTCTTCATCGGACGCTTGGCACGACCAGCCGGAGCCGCCTCAGCCTTGCCGCCCGCCAGAGACGGATCGATAGCCGCCAGTACCTGAAGAACATCTTTCGGCGACTTGTCATATTCCTTCATCAATTCCCGAACCTTGTCCTCAAACTCGAGCTCATGCTTTAACGCCTGATCTTGCTCCAGCTGACGCAGTTCTTCGGAGAGCTTTTCCATAAGCTGCTTTTTCTGGTAATAATCGTTAATCTTTGCCATGGATACTTAACCTTATTGAAGTTATTCAAACCAGAATAGAATAATACTCTCGACGTACAATTATATATTCATATTTTTATAAATAAAGAGACAGGCCGTGGTTTATCTCTTTTTTACAACCTATTTTAAACAATACCCGCAAAAAAGCCGGCGTATCAGGCCGGCTTTCGTATACATCCCATCAACTCATTAAAGCCTGAGATCAGAGGCCCCAAGCGGAAGCACGCCCTTCAAATCAAACAGAACACCTTTTGCATTGAGCAAGGCCCTCAGATCGGACTCACTCATATTGGTGTATTCATTATGGGGAACGGCAAGAATAACCGCATCATAAAGACCCGCCTGCAGATCACGCACCAGAGTAATGCCATACTCATGCTGCGCTTCCTCATTGTCCGCCCAGCAATCAGCGACATCAACCTGACAGCCAAATTCCTGCAACTCGTTAACCACATCAATAACACGGGTATTTCGCAGGTCCGGGCAGTTCTCTTTAAAGGTTAAACCAAGAATTAAAACCCGTGCGCCGGAAATTGTCTGACCAGACTTGATCATGCATTTTATAAGTTCGGCCGCCGCGTAAGGCCCCATATTGTCATTAACACGCCGCCCGGCGAGGATCACCTCAGGGTGGTACCCCACCGCCTGAGCCTTATGAGTCAGATAGTACGGATCAACACCAATACAATGCCCTCCGACCAGACCTGGCTTGAAAGGCAGGAAATTCCACTTGGTTCCCGCCGCTGCGAGCACTTCGTGGGTATCAATACCCAAACGGGTAAAGATCATCGACAATTCGTTCATCAGTGCGATGTTCAAATCACGTTGGGTGTTTTCAATCACCTTGGCCGCTTCGGCAACTTTAATAGAGCTGGCTTTATGCGTGCCCGCAGTAATGATGTCCGCATAAAGGGCATCCACTTCATCGGCAATATCGGGGGTTGAACCGGACGTGACTTTTTTAATGGTGGTGACACGGTGCTCTTTGTCACCCGGGTTAATTCGTTCAGGACTATAACCGGCGAAAAAATCCTTGTTGAAGGTCAGGCCGGATATCTTTTCCAGAACGGGAACGCAGACTTCTTCCGTAGCTCCTGGATAAACGGTCGACTCGTATATGACGATATCACCCTTTTTGAGGACTTTGCCGACGGTTTCGCTGGCTTTGACTAGCGGGGTAAGATCTGGAGATTTGAATTCATCGATTGGGGTGGGCACCGTCACTATGAATACACGACAATCGCGAATAGAATCCAAACCATCAGTAAACGATAAACCAGACGCTATGCCCAGCTCCTCCCGGGTTACCTCTCGGGTAATGTCTTCACCGGCGGCTAATTCCCTAATGCGTTTTGTGTTGATATCAAAACCAACGACTTCGCGCTTTTCTCCGAATGCAACTGCCAACGGCAAGCCCACGTAGCCAAGGCCAATTACGGCAATTTTTTTCATAACGTAACCAATCCTCTTGGTACTGAGTATTCGGGAGAGCGCATGAAACCATTCTCTCCATTAGCCCGCATGTTTAAAACATGTTTTTCAGAGACACCCAAATCCCTCTGTCCCCGCTGCCCCAAAACTGCGGCAACCATACAGGACGTGGGACAAACATGGTAAAACTGAATGGCGTCATGAGCTTGAATATCGATCACTAAAACATCCTTGTCTTAATCTTGAATGGCCGTTAGGCGGCTACCGATTACGGTCTCGTCTAATCCGACTCTTCTATTCCCGCCCGTATTGATCTTCAAACCGCACAATATCGTCTTCGCCTAAATATGCCCCAGACTGCACTTCAATGAGTTCGAGATCGATAACGCCAGGATTCTCTAATGTATGAACCTGACCAATCGGAATAAAAGTGGACTGATTTTCTGTCACCAAATACTCCTTGTCACCATTGGTCACCTTGGCGGTTCCACTCACTACAACCCAGTGCTCAGCTCGATGATGATGCATTTGCAAGGAAAGCTTATGACCCGGCTTCACCGTAATTCGCTTTACCTGATAACGGTGGCCATTATCGATTGAATCATATACCCCCCATGGTCGATAGACTTCCCTATGGTTGATATGCTCTTGGCGTGCGCCGTTTTTTAACTGTTCCACTACCTTTTTTACATCCTGCACCCGGTCCTTGTCAGCGACCAATACGGCATCCTTGGTTTCCACCACTATCAGTCCGCTAACCCCCAAGGTCGCAACCAGTCGATGGTCAGCGCGAACAAGGGTGTCTGCTGTATCAACGGCGATGACATCCCCTGCCAAAGCATTCCCCTCAGCATCACGTTCACTCACCGACCAAAGGGAGGACCAGGAACCGATGTCGCTCCACCCGGCGTCAAGGGGAACGACGACAGCATCAGAGGTTTTCTCCATCACCGCATAGTCTACGGAGTCCTCAGGGCAGGCCTGAAATGCGGCCGCATCAACCCGGACAAAATCCAGGTCTCTCGTAGTAGCATTCATGGCCTCCTTGCACGCCTGAAGAATATCTGACCGAAAAGCCCCCAACTCCTCCAGAAAACGGCTGGCCCGGAACATGAACATGCCACTGTTCCATAGATAGTCTCCAGACGAGACGTACCTTTCGGCGGTGGCCTGGTCCGGCTTCTCTACAAACCGGGAAACAGTGTAAGCGCCCTCTGCAAGCGACTCGCCGCGGTGAATATAACCATACCCAGTTTCTGCACAGTTGGGCACAATCCCGAATGTTATTAGCCTGCCCGATTTCGCCAGAGGCAATGCCAGCTGGACCTGCCGCTGGAAGGCTGCCGTATCTGAAATCAAATGGTCCGCCGCCAGGACTAGCAAAATTGGATCTTGACCTAAGGCCGTTGCCTCAAGAGCTGCGAGGGCAATCGCTGGAGCAGTATTACGCCCCACTGGCTCCAGAATAATTCTGGCATCCGAACAGCAGGCCTGACGCATCTGTTCTGCTGCCAGAAAACGATGTTCCTCATTACAGATTATTGTAGGGTCTGAAACGTCCAGCCCATCCAGCCGACCAAGCGTGGCCTGAAGCATCGACCGTTTCGGCTCAATCAAGGCCAGAAATTGCTTAGGATTCAACTGCCGGGAAAGCGGCCAAAGCCTGGAGCCAGTACCACCCGCGAGAATCACTGGATGTAGCATAAAATCCTCTGATCAAAAATTAAGAAGGGCTGGCAAACGTCATAGGGAAAGGCACCTCTTGATTCGCGCTATGCTTGCCCTGGTTTCCCTGACTCTCCAGAGCCCCTTATGAAGCACTCAAAATGGCCAAATAACTGGAATTAAAGTCACCGATATCCCGCCAACCAAAAGACTGAGCGGAATGCCGATCCTCATGTAATCCGTAAACCGGTACCGGCCGGGGCCAAAAACCATCAGATTGGTCTGATAACCCAAAGGCGTAACAAAGCTTGCCGATGCTGCAAACATAACCGCCACAGCAAACGGCAGGAAACTTACGCCAAGATGCTCAGACAGAGCCTGCGCGACAGGAAACATCAACACTGCTGCGGCATTGTTGGTAATAACCTCTGTAAACACCGCTGTCATTACATAGACTATGACCAGGCCTAACCAAGGGGACATCTCCTCACCTTGCCCCAACAGTGCACCCGCAATCGAACCCGCTGCGCCGGTTTCAGACATGGCGTTACCCAACGCAAACGACGCGGAAATCACGACCAGAACCGGCAAGTCAACGCTGCGCCGGGCCCGACTCGCGGTAATGCAGCGGGAGACAATCATACCACCGGCCGCCAGGAAAGCCGCTTCCATAATACTCAGCAGGCCCGACGCGCTGAGCCCAACCATGATCAGAAGAATCCCTAGCGCCAAGGGCGCCTTGTGAAAGTCCGGAGGCGTCGAGTCATTCAGAGCGCTGACCAACAGGAAGTCGCGGCGGAACCGATATTGTTCCGCAAAGTCATGACTGGCCTCCAATAACAAGGTGTCCCCCATCTTGAATTGGATATCTCCCAGTTTGCCGGGAACCCGACGACCCTCCCGGGATACCGACAGGATGACTGCATTGAAACGCGTCCGGAAGCGACTACCCCGAACGGTCTTATCCAACGCCGGGAATTCAGGACCTAAAACGACTTCAACCAAGCAGCGTTGATGATTTGCCACATCAAGCTTGTGCACGCTCCCATTGGCAGGTAACAGCCCATGAATGCGCCGCAACTCACTCGCACATTCCGGAGCGCCGACAAAATAGAGCTTGTCGTCGGGCTGAAGAGTACGGTCAGGCTCTACGGCAGTAATCAACCTTCCCTGGCGGTCGATTTCCGTCAGATACCCATAGTTCAGTGCCCGAAGCCCTGCCTCAGCAATCGTCTTGCCTACCAGGGGCCCTGAACTTGCCACCTGAACTTCGACACCATATTCCCGAACGGCATCAAGCTCCTCTTTCACCCCGCCCCGATCTGGCAACAAGCGGTGCCCAATAAACACGAGAAAGCCACCGCCAACAATCAGTAGCGGAATTCCCACCCAGGCCAATTCGAACAAGCCTAAATGAATGCCGAGACGGCTTTGCAACATGCCGTCCACCACCAGATTGGTGCTCGTTCCAATAAGGGTACAGGTGCCTCCGAGGATGGCAGCGTAACTTAGCGGAAGAAGAAGTTTTGAAGCGGGAATCTGCAGGCGCTGAGACCAGTCCTGAATGGCTGGAATGAACATCGCCACCACCGCCGTGTTGTTCATGAATGCGCTCAGAATGCCGGTGGGAGCAACCATGCGCACCTGGGCGCCCCGGACTGTACCGGGATGCCCCAACAAACGACGGGCAATCCACTGAACCGCGCCTGTTTCCTTAAGACCTGCGGCCACAACGTAAAGCGTCGCAATGGTAATCACACCTGGATTCGAGAATCCACCTAATGCCGAAGCCGGAGACAGGATCCCCGTAATCACCAGAAATGCCAAGGCGGCCATTAAAACCAGGTCGGCTGAAACCCGGGTAAAAGTAAGTGAGCCGAGCACAACAGCTAGTGTGCCCAAGGTAAGAAACGCCTCAAATGTCACAATTTAGACTCTGATCACTGCTTAGGCAGAATAAGTTTGCGTTCGGCCAGATAATCCAACAAGGACTCTACACACTCCTCAACGGTCTGGGACGATGTATCAAGAGTGATTTCCGGGTGTGGGGGAATTTCGTAAGGAGAATCAATACCTGTGAAATCCTTGATCTTCCCTGCCCTGGCTTTTTGATAGAGCCCCTTTGGATCGCGTTCTTCACAGGTTTCAATCGGGGTGTTCATGAACACTTCGATGAACTCGCCAGCAGGAAAGAGCTTTCGAACCATGCGACGGTCGCTGGTGAACGGAGAGATGAAGGCACTGAGTACGATTAGGCCTGCGTCAGTAAACAGTTTACTGACCTCTCCTATACGGCGGATGTTTTCGACGCGGTCTTCGTCAGAAAATCCCAGGTCATTGTTCAAGCCGTGGCGGACATTGTCTCCGTCAAGCAGGAAAGTATGGTAGCCGCGCTGATGGAGTGCAACATCCAGAGCGTTCGCTATGGTAGACTTCCCCGAGCCACTCAAACCAGTGAACCATAGAAGACAAGGGTGCTGGTGTTTGGGTTCGGCCCGGTCAGCTCGAGTGACTTTATGGTCGTGCCAGACGATGTGAGTGCTCAAGTTGAACCCCTTCAGTATGCTTATGACAAAATCTGGGCGTAATATACCAAAAAACTTTCCCTGCGTGCGCAGTACACGGGAGAATCGAAAGTATTATGTTAGTTAACTTCCTTATTGCCGGAACCCAGAAAGGCGGAACATCAGCTCTGGACGCCTACCTAAGGGAACACCCTCAAATATGCATGGCCGATAAGAAAGAAGTTCACTTTTTCGATAACGAAAAATATTTTTCGTCGCTTAAGCCCAACTACGATAAATACCATTCGGCGTTCACCCCAAACGCATTGCACAAGGTGATTGGAGAAGCCACGCCAATCTATATGTATTGGGATGATGCTCCAAAAAGAATCTGGGAATATAACCCAGACATGAAAATTATCCTTAGCCTTCGAAATCCAGTAGAAAGAGCATATTCGCACTGGAATATGGAGGTCTCTCGCAACCAAGAAAACCTCTCCTTCATGGATGCGATCAATCAAGAAGCGTCACGCGCGACAGAAGCCCTCCCATACCAGCACAGGGTATACTCATACGTCGACCGGGGGTTTTATTCTCATCAACTGAGACGATTATGGCGTTATTTCCCGAAAGAAAATACGCTTATACTCCGTCAGGAAGACCTTAGATTGAATCCAAATGAGACGTTACGTAAGGTTTCCGAATTTCTCGGCCTAAACGATTTCCCGTTCGTTCGAGCCAAAAAAATCCATGAAATTCAATATAAGAACGAGATCTCAAAGCTAGAAAAAAAGATGCTTATTAATATTTTCAAAAATGAAATATTGGAAATAGAACGATTGCTCGGGTGGGATTGCAAAGATTGGAGCGAGCTTTGATTTTTTTCTTTCTTAAATTGGAAAAACACTAACAGCCTGATAATTCTATGAAGCTAAAACTCTCAGATGCAACGCCTTGGCCACTGCTTCTTGGCGCGAAGTTTCTTCAGGTTCACCCAGTTGGTACGATCTTCGCAATTTTACTAGCCTTACCAGGACAGGTTGCGCTTATAGTATCTTTTCTGCTCCCGTTGAAAATTGTGATGCTGATGGGAAGCGATGGTGTTCCACGCTTTATCCCCGAAATAGTTGCCGATGTCGATAAAAAGGCACTTATAGGCGCCCTTGCCAGTTTAAGTGTGGCCGCCTTCTTATTCCACCAACTCACAAACAAAGCCATTGATAAGATTGCACGTTCAGGGGTGATCAGAATTCAAAAAAGGCACCAAAAGCTGCATCTGTTTGAAGGACAGGAAGAATTAGCTCGCAATGCCTATACACGCTACATAGACTCCATAGCTAGCATTAACTTCATAATTTTGGGAGTGGCAGTACTATTTATAATATATCAGGAAGTTGCCTTCACCTTGCTTCTATACGTTTCCACCGTAACTATCGGGGCCATGCTTTTATATAAACGAAAAGGGTTAGACGCTAAGAAACTAGCCAAAATGCTACCACCCAAACTTCCCTTGCTTTCCGGAACAGGGTTCTTGGTTATTTTTTCCGCTGTGCTTCTCGACTATATTTTCTTTTCGGTTCCTCAAAGCTTCATTATCTTGCTAATTTCAATCATTCTAAGCCGACAACTATTGGTAAGATCAAGCTCGCTCACCAAGAACCTGTTTTTCTTCAGGCTACAAAAAGACCGGCTGAAAGCCTTCCTTTTTCACAAATCTGTATTCACCCCAGAACAAAACACTGGCGACTCTGAAATTTTCGATTTCCTGAATCCGGAAACGCCTTTACATAAACAACTGCAGCACCTCCTTCAATCGGTGTTTAATAGCAAAGATGAAGGTACTCAGGCAAAGCTCGCATGGCGCGATACAGGCTTGTCAGGTATTACGATATTGTCCGCCAGATTCCAGGAGCCTAAAGCTGAATATCTGATAAAGATCTTTAACATCAACAAAAAAAATGAAGCCAACCTCGAAGCCACTCTGCTTAACGACGCTTCCGGACAGCTACCCTGCCCTGAATTTCTGGCAGACAGCATGATAGGTCAGCACCCTATCCATGTATTTGATATAACCGGATATAGCTTCACCAAAACAGACCTTGACTCGAATGCCAAAGACGTTCTTACTCAGGCATTAAGCGTAGTTCCAATTCCTCCAAAATTACGGTCGCGATATCTGAGATCCCACCGCATGCTGTGGGATCGCCTTTCAGAATCCGAAATCCACGCACTCAAAGCGGTATCAAATAACACTGACGATATAGAAACTTGCCTAACCCACATCAATCAATTGAAAGAAAAACTGAAGAAACTCCCTCTCTGCTTGACCAATCCTCAGCTTGGGAATGACCGTCTGTACGTGACAAATCCGGCCGGAAATATCGAATTCCTGCATTGGGGACGCTGGCAGATTGAACCATACGGAGCCAGTTTTTCAAAAGAATTGATAGACAACTATAAGGCCGCGCCCACCAGCTACCCTCTTTCAGCCAATCAACCCCAATCTTCAGGTTTGGATCAGTCCCCGAGTCCGATTCTTGCTTATCTCGTCTACCAACTATTGCTCCGGATCAGGCAGAGATTTTATGGTAAGGCGATCAACACCCTAAGAGAACTAAATAAAAGGCTTTCCGAGACTTAGCACAAGTCAGGTTTACCCCATACATGAACACTACTTCTCATAGTATCCTTTATCAAACATGTACTTGTGCTTGCTGTATATGGAGTTCCTCATTTCTTCAGTAAGCACTTGCTCTATACCAGATTCTGGCCTGCTGCTATTCCGCTTTGGAAACGAAAGTTCTGCATCAACTTTTAAATATGGCTGTACTGCATCGATAAACTCTTCCTCGAGATTTTCGAATCGGACAAGGTGTAAATTTTCTGGGACTTCGCCATTGATCAGGAAAAACTTTTCCTGTGGATGATCAATTCGGTGGTAGCCAGCATGGTTGATAAATGTCTGAAAGTCACCCATCGCCATCTCAGCCAATTCCAATTGGCCATTACCACGGCGCTGCTCCTGCACAATTGGCTTTCTCAGGTGGTTATAAAATGAATACTCCAACGTGTAGGGGTGGCGGATCACCGCGATAATTTTTTTAAAGCTTTTGATATCCTTAGGCGTAAAGGACCCCAAATAATCCAACGCCTCAGCAAGAGTACAATGACGTTGAATCCCTTCTTTACAAATAACGCCCTCTATCCCCTTCCGCTCACATTCTTTTAGAGCCGTCTTGTGGCAATTGTAAACGGTGCCAGAGAGGTTCCTAAGCAAAAACTCCGAACAACTCATACCGCCCGTTTTACCTATGTGAATAAAAAGAACGTCATCATTAAAAATCATAATTATCCAAGCAGCCTGTATAAATTTAAATTATAGTAAGATATTCTGGAACTATCGAAGCATTAAAAATTAATACTGCCCTCTTTGGCAAAAAACCTCGACAACTTCATTACGCTGAATAGAAAGCTCGCTGGCCAACCGTTGATTGCTATCGTCAAAAGCCTGGAGAAATGCCTTACATTGAGCTTCCGTGGCCAATTCAGGTTTTCCCGGCCAACGATTAGAAATCACTCCTCTTATCTTTCGGAGTAAACGAGGGTTGATCGCAAAAGAAAACAATCTGGCCACCCGATTAAAAGCTCTCATTAAGCCAACACCTGTGTTGCTTAACGAAAGATTTTCTTCGGCTGGAAAAACAAACCCTTCCTTTTTCATATTAAGCAAGCACAAAAAATCAACCACGACATCTCCATCCTTAAGATGTTTCCTGTCGAATACTCTGACTGAAATGTTGTTTTTTCCTAGCTGATCTGCCCAGTTTTTATAAATGGAATAAAAATCATAATAATATGGAGGTCTTTCGGGGTTTACGATTGGAAATTTAAACCTTTTATAATTTCCAGCTTTCAGCGAAGTCGAATATAAACTCAATGCAAGTTTATCCTGCTGCCTTATGTATAAAACCACTTGTATTTTATCGAAAAGGCCTTCAAGCAATTTCTTTAATCGCGAAAATTCTTCAGGGTTATGAACTCGTGGATGCAACCATTCATTTGAAATAATTACTGTAGATGCTTCTGAAGCGAGAACTTCCCGCTCAAACTCTACTTTCAGTTTCCTTCTAAACTCTTCAATAGAAGTGCCATTGGGCAAAAAACGAGCGAGATTCTTGTCTTCGTTACATGAGTAGATCGCCGCTCGTGTATGGTTTTTTCCGCCCAAGCTTTTTGGGTACAAGACGCCATGCTCCTCGAGTAGAAAGCGACGATTCTCGAAAAAAAAGTTTTGTATCGATGTACTTCCAGTTTTTTCACAACCAATATGTAAAATCAGACTTCGCATGCTTAAACTCTCAGCTCCCGCAAGTCCAGTTCATCACCAAGACGCTCATAGATTCGGTAGAACTCCGCCACAATTTCTTGAGACGAATACTCTTTTCTGCGGCCAATCGTTACCAAGTTCTGATCATCGATAGAACATTTGACCCCCTTGTGACTACTCAACGAACCCGCTGGTAACCCCATCGCGGGATTAGCGAGTGGAACAAACTGGTTAAGCAGTTCCCTATCTTTCGGTCGAAACCAAGTGCTTTTTCGACCAATTTTAGCCTGCTTAAGAATCCGTTCAGCGTATTTTCTGATCAGAAACATATTTGGGTGGTTGAAGGTAAAGAACATACGACTTTTCTTGAAATTCTTCTCGATTAAGTCCGAGACTTTGACATCAACCTTGCTCTCGCGCTCTCTTAACTGGTTAAAGGATGCCTGAATTTCGGGGAGATAACGCCTATTGAATTCCGGATCTTCAAGCCTCCTAGCCGCTTCTTCTACTGATATTCCTTCTTGCCAGGCCCCAAGAACCGTCCGATTGTGGTAGTCCCCCATTGGCCCCCGCAAAGGCCCCCTTTCTGGAATACGGATATAGAACCAGTCAGGGGTATAGCCCGTAAAATAGAGGTTAACGATTGATAAAACTTTCTCGCCATACAGGGAGTTCAAAAAACTGGTGCGCACAAACTCACAAGGGTAAGAGTCCATAACCAATTGCGACACAATTAGATCTGCAGCTTCAAAATGTGACCGGTATTCGTCGAATTGTTCCGATTTCAGTAAGTGAACAATAGCGATAGCAGTAACTTCAACAGATCTATTCAGCGACTCAATAATTTTGGCCAAGGGTCTAGCCTGACAGTTTCCCACTACCACAACTTTAATCTTTGACATGAGATACCTTTCACCCGAAGTTTTTTCGTCAGCGGCCGGATTTCATAAAGTACCTTGCAGCGGCAACCTAAACTCCAGAAAATTCATCGAGTTTTTCGTTCACTGCCTGGTACAACGCCATATCATATGCATTCCCGCCAACCACTTCTGGCAGGACCGGCGATAGTTCTGCGATCGCTTGACGATATTTATCAACTACGGAACTCTTATTGTTCACGTTTTGCTTTTCGTAGCTAAAGTCGACGTCTGGAAAATATTGAGCTAGCTGCCCGGCGATATATGTGAAACTCTCGTCAAACCGCTCAACGGTTCCAACCAGCGCTTCTTGAGAGGCTATCCTCCGCAGGGCACGGTTGAAAATTGTCAAGTCAACTCTTTCGGCCGGTTTTAGGTTACGGCGCCTACCGATATAGGCCGTCTGATAGTTAAAAATCACCTTGGGAGCTTCCGGGGTCATTCTCCACTTCACATAGTCTTCCAGCGATAGTTTCGCTGCCATTTCGGCCCCTTTCGTACCCCTCTTCTGCTTCCGCTCAAAGTTATACACCGACAACACCCGATCAATCGGGTTGCGCACGAAATACACGGGAATGCATTTAATTTCATCCGACTCCGGTAAGGGATTACACAGGTGGTGACTGGAAATCGCCTTCAGATTCGGATTATCTAAAATAAACTGTTTGAGGTACTCGGCCCCACCCTGGCGCATATCTTTATCATCACGATGATCACAAAAGTCCTTGCCGAAGGCCTTTTCGAGCGCGTAATCGAAAGTGGTACCGGCATTTTTAAAAATATGGCCGTGGGTAATGACGTAACGCATAAGTCTTTAAATCTCGGTAAGAATTAGTTTAGGAAATCTCGCTCAATAACCCGCTGAACCTGGGTCTGGCTAAAATGGGCTTCAATATAGTCCCCATAGCCACTCAGATACTTGCCACACGCAGCGTCACTCTCATAGAGGTCTAGGATCTGCATGGCCATTGCATCCGGTTCATCGGCAATTGCCATCACCTTATCGGCATCAGGTAAGCCCTCTGCGCCGATTGAGGTAGTGGAGATAGGAAGCCCGGCCTGCAGTGCTTCAAGGATTTTCCCTTTTACGCCAGCGCCAAACCGCAATGGGACAACGCAAAGCTTCACCTTACGATACAAAGCGGCCAGATCATCATCCGAAAGAAAGCCGTGAACCTTGATGTGGCTGTTGGCCAGTGAGCGTATGGTATCAGGAACATTAGAACCCACCACGTGCAGCGTGATGTTCGGGTTTCGGTTTCGCAAGGTTGGAAAGACTTCCTTGGCAAACCACGTTACCGCGTCTGCATTAGGCGGATGCCCAAAGCCTCCGACAAACAGCAACCCCTCTCGCTCTGAGTGACAATAGGCGTCAGGCTCTGGTTTCTTCAGGAGGTATAGGGGGATAGCTGAGACGTCCGTTTGGGGGGACACCTTGCGCACTTCCTCTACCTCAACCACCGAGGGATAGTAGACCTTGTCCACCTTACCAAAGATGGACAGCTCCCGACGCTTCCAATCATCGGCATCGGCCAGCACACTTTCATTGCCAAGAAGACTCGCCTCCCGGGTAGTACGCAGGTAGTGCAGATCATGCCCGAAATAGATCAACTTCGGTCTCGGCTGCAAGTTCGTCAAATGGTCTATAAAGTCTTCAGTCACGTGAGGGCGATGCAGGTATACCACATCAATAAAGCGACTGTTCTCACTGAACCAGTGCTTCCAGGTCCTGGCGTATTTTTCACCGTACAGTACTTCTACGCCCAGTTGCTGTAGATCCCGGGTATACGGCTCATGGGGGAAAAAGTTTGCTGGCACAAACTTAACGTTAAGACCTGCCGCCACCATAGATTTAACATACAAGTAAGTAGACCGAGAGCCGGCATCCTTGTCGTAGAACGGAACGTAATGGTCGACGAATACGACTGTCTTTTTGCGAACGGAACGTTCCCGCGCCTGGAACACATTAACCGCATTCGGGAAGTGGTCCTCATCCAGGACCTCCCGCCACTTGTCCCGGAAGACTTGCTGGTTGATCGCCTGATGCTTCTTGATGCCACTGCCAACATCCGTGCCGTTACTAACCCCCTCGAAATGTACCACTTCCGATGCGGGTTGATAGACAACCTTAAGCCCCCGATCTCGCATCAGGAAAGCCAAGTCAGTATCTTCATAGTACGCCGGGCAGAAACGTTCATCGAACCCCCCCAGTTCGTCCCAGACCGCCTTGGCGAACAGAATACAGGCTCCGGAGATGTAGTCGGTCTCCCGAACGTAGTTGAATTCCGGCAACTCCGGGCTTTGCCCACGGCCGTAGTTCCAGCCAGAACCATCCTGCCAGACAATACCTCCAGCCTCCTGCAGCACCCCATCCTCAAACAGCAATTTGGGGCCCACCATGCCGACGTCCGTATGCCCTTGAATGACCTCAAGCAACGCGGTAAGCCAGCCCTTCTGGACATTGGTGTCATTATTGAGCAAAACCACATAGTCGCCCCGGGCATAGGTGACAGCGTGATTACAGTTCTTCAGGAAGCCAAAATTCTGTTCCCCTCGGGCAACCGTGATATTGCTGATCCGGGATTCAATACTTCCCGTAATATCGGTTGAGCAGTCGTCAGCAACGATCACCTCATAGGCCACACCTTCGGTATGGGCCAGGACTGATTTCAGGCAGGACAACGTTGTGCGGTACTGGTTATAGACCGGTATTACAATGGAGACTTGCACAGAATCAAATCGCGGGAACTCCAGCTCTGACTCTTCAACCATTTCGGATTCCGGAAAAATCACCGGGCGACGTCGGGCCTTGTGCTCGGACGGAAAGCGCGCAGACACCCAGTTCTGAGCCGTGCCGGAATCTGAAAGAAACACTGTTTGGAACAGCTTCTTAAGGCGATAAAGGCTTACAAGGCGAAGGCTGGAATACGGATGATTCAGCACATATTTCGCGATTCTGGCAATCATGCGCAGCCGACTCGTCGGCCCGTCTACGAGATCCTCGCTCCCCACTCCCTTGTTGGAAAGATACAGATCACTCTCCTCGACCAATTGGCGATAGCAGGTTTTTCCGCGAGGCTGCAGTCGAAGCAGTAGGTACAGATTTTCCAGGAGGAAAAATAGACGCCCGAGCACCGAACGATTGAATGCACTCAGTCGACCGTAGATGCTGGTCAAAGTCTTCTCAGAAGCATTGCGATGATTCGCACATTCTGCCTCCATAGTAGAAAGCTTCAACTCTTGAGCCGCTATCTGCTCGCGGCTTCGATCCAATTCAGCGCTTAATTCCCTGGCAGCCTGCTCTAGGCAATCTGCGTGTTCGGCAAGGGCAGCATATTGACCGAAATGAGCGTAGAAGCTCTGCCACTTCTGACTCGCCACCACTTCAGAAACTACGCTCCCGTGAGATGCGGACAAAACCAAAAACTGCTCATAGACACCACTGACAAACGCCGGAACAACATCGTTACGGTCATGTGCGGAGTCATACTTGCTGTGACGAAGATCAGCAGAGAGAAACTCATTCAGATAAGCCTTGTAACCAGCCGAACTTTCGTCCGGGTGCTTGAGCCCGAGGGCGGAAGCAACCCGTTCAAGCTCTTTACGAGGAGCAGCCATAAAGTGATCGTAATCGACCACAACCGATGGTCTATTGCCAACGTGTATCAAGGAATTGCAGCTGTGTTGCATCCACAGGCAAAAAGATTTTTCCCGCACAAACCCGTTTCGCCGGGACAACGAATCAGCGACGCTTCGAGGATTCCGAACCGTAATGAGATAACGATCATCCAGATTAAGCTCTGCAAACACTGACTGCCAGAAAGGCAAAAGGTTAACGGTGCGCGGGTCCTTAAAGGCAAAGGTATCAACATTCGCAAACCGTTCCTCAAGCAGAGCAACAGCATCACGACGTTCCTCCGCCAAGAGATCTGACATTAGCGATTCCGTGGAGATCTGGGCCAGCCCATCCCAGCTGGACCCCAGTTTTTCCAGAATGCGCTCGTTAATCCGGTAGGCACCCAAATCCTCCCAGAATCCCTTTTCATTATCTCCTTCCACCGCCGGCATTAGATTCGTGCCAAGGTCGGCGCCCAACTCCTGGAGACCACGAGTGATGGCGCTTGTGCCACTTCGGTGCATACCCAAGACAACAATGACACGTTTCATGGGTACGTTTTTCATTCGTTGCTCAGACAAAGAGATCCCCTGCAATTCTCAGTTCAGACAAGGTGGCGGCTGCCTGATCTTTCCCAGACAACTGAATATCGCTATGCTCGGGCCACTCGACCCCAACGTCCACGTCATCCCAGCGCAGGCTCCGCTCATGCTCAGGCGACCAGTAAGCATCCACCTTGTACTGCACCTCAGCCAGATCACTGATGACCAGAAACGCATGTCCAAATCCGGCCGGCACCCAAAGTTGCTTTTTATTCTCGGCACTGAGAACGATACCGAACCATCGACCAAAGGTAGGAGAGCTTGTTCTCAGGTCAACAGCGACATCAAACACTTCTCCAACACTGGCCCGTACCAGCTTCCCTTGTGCAGCCTCTCCAGTCTGGAAATGAATGCCCCGCAACACGCCCTTGGCTGAACGAGAGTGGTTATCCTGAACAAAAGTCACTTCACGGCCGACAGCGCTGGCAAATTTTCGATGGTTAAAACTCTCGGAAAACCAGCCACGCTCATCACCATAGGCCGGCGGTTCAATCACGATCACCCCATCAAGGGGAGTAGTTAATACGTTCATCGAGCAACCCTTAACTAATTATTTCTGAATTCGACCCAATCCCTAAGCGTCAACTGCAAAGCATCGCGCCAATCAGGCAACTCCAATCCAAGCGCCTGTTCAACACGCCTCACGCTCAAACGGGAATTCAATGGCCTGGGTGCAGGAGCCGGGTAGTCTGCAGTAGGTATAGGACTGACTTTGTCCGAAGACATACTCAACGGGACACCAAAGTCACAGGCACCACCGATAATCGCCTTCGAAAAATCACACCACGTTGTTTCACCGCGGCAGGTCAGGTGATAAACGCCATCAAGCGCTTTTGCGCCCCTCAGCTTGTCTCTCAAGGCGACCGCGGTGACCTCCGCGATCAGCCAAGCCGGGGTGGGTGTGCCCCACTGATCCGACACCACGCTTAGTTGGTCTCGTTCCCTGGCCAGCCTCAACATAGTAAGCATGAAATTGTGGCCCCGGGCTCCGTACACCCAGGAGGTGCGGAATATGATCGCATCAACACCCGCATCTAGGACCGCCTGATCACCCGCCAATTTGGTTTTACCGTAAACCGACAAAGGCCCGGTTAATGCATTCTCTGCCCAAGGCTGATCCCCGCTGCCGTCATACACATAGTCGGTAGAGTAATGAATCAGCAGGGCCCCGTTTGCCCTTGCCCAGGCAGCGAGCTGTGCCGGCAACTTCGCGTTCATGGCGTGGGCCGCATCCGGGTTTGACTCGGCCTGGTCCACCGAAGTATAAGCAGCAGCATTGACAATACACCGGGGCCGGAACTTTTCCAGCAACCCGGCAACATCCTCTGCATTGGACAAATCACCATCTTCTCTGGTCAGACCTTTGACGGGCCCCAGAGGCGCCAATGTTTTGAGCAGCGCGTAGCCAACTTGCCCATCACTACCGGTAACCAGAATCATGAAGGGGATGCCTCCTTACCAAAAGCGGAATTTACTGACTGCTGAAATTTCGGAATGAAGGGATAGCAGTGTTGGAGTGGCCGGATTATCCCAGATCACCAGTCCAATGTCACAAGCCGGCCTGACAGCACTAACCTGTTTCTGGCGCCTATACCCGCCAAATGCGCCAGCCGTGGCGGGAGAAGAATGTCCAGGCAGAGCGAACAAACCAGCCACGATGCTGCCAGCTCTTCTGGCCGGCACCGCCCCCCGCATGAAGAATGCGAACGGACGGTTCGTAAAGATGGGCCCAGCCGTGCTCCACGCCCCTCAGTGCCACATCGAAGTCTTCAAAATACATAAAAAAGCGTTCATCAAAGCCATTGAGGGTCTTCCAATAGTCATAACGCGCCATCAGGAAGCAGCCACTACACAGTTCGACGCCTAAGCGGGCGGCGGCAAGAGAGGTATCGCGGTATTCGTATCGTTCATTTAGGTGCCGAAACGCCGCAATTCGCATCAATGGAGACAACAGGCGCGCCGCGAGGACAGCCAGGGAGGGATACCGTTTATGGCCGGGCGTATCAACCTCGCCGTCGCGGTCAAGAACCCGTGGGCAAACCAGCCCCACCTGAGGATCGGATCGAAGATGCGCCAGAGCTATGGCTATCGCGTCCGGCTCTGGCCAGACATCCGGGTTAAGTACGAGGATGGCCGTCTTCCCCGGGTCCAGGGCTTTATCAGTAAAAACCCGGTTTCTAAGTACAAGATTGTTGGTGCCTCCGTAGCCCAGGTTTGGCTGTTGAAGCAACAGTCTGTAAGGCCAGGAGAATACCCCCTGAACCAAGTTTGTGGACTCAATTTCATCCAGCTTGCCAGGGCCGTTATAGGACAACCACAATTCACAGGAAGTCAGCTCTTCCCGGCTATCGGCTACATCGAGACTGCGAGATAATGCAACCAGGCTCGAACGCAAAACGTCCGCCTCCCAGTTATAGACGACAATAGAAATAATCAGCTTCATCGAAACATCAGGACGTGAGCCGGTGAATAACAGCGCCACCCTGCTGGCCGGATGGGTTGCGACCACTGTGCTGACTCGTGTCGGTGATTTTCCGGCACCAGATCAGGTCTTCTAACTCATGGTTTGGCTGATAGCCGGTCGGGGCTTCCAGCATGAGTTCGACAAGACGCCCACAATCAAACTGATCCGCAGCCCGTCTCATCTGCTCAAGGAGCAGCTCCAGCCTTGACCATTCCAAGGAGGCTTCGCGTGCCATCATGATGCGCGGGTGCGCCGTTCCTCGAGGGTCATTGCCTATCAGCAGCTCCTCATAGAGCTTCTCTCCCGGTCTCAGGCCTGTGTACCGAATGCTGATATCCCCCGAACCATCTTCTTCCCTGAATTCTTCCAAGCCCATCAGGTGGATCATTTTTCTGGCAAGATCGGCAATTTTTACCGGCTCGCCCATATCCAATACGAAGACTTCGCCACCTTGCCCCATTGCACCCGCCTGCAGAACGAGCTGGCCGGCCTCGGGAATGGTCATGAAGTAGCGGATGATATCCGGATGGGTGACAGTCACCGGGCCACCATCGCGAATTTGGTCCCGAAACAAGGGAACCACCGAGCCTGAAGACCCAAGCACATTACCAAAACGAACCATGCTAAAGCAGGTGGCGGACTGGTCCGCACTTAATCCCTGCAAAACCAGCTCCGCAAGCCGTTTACTGGCGCCCATAACATTTGTCGGGCGTACCGCTTTATCGGTCGATACCAATACGTAGCGCTCAATACCCGCTGCGATGGCCGCCTGGGCGCTATAAAGTGTACCAAACACATTATTGCGAATACCCTCAATCAGATTGTGTTCTACCAGTGGCACGTGTTTATAAGCGGCAGCATGATAAACAATCTGCACTCCCAGCGTTCTCATGATAGCTTCACAACGGCGGCGATCTGTCACAGAGCCCAGCAGCGCATGAATGTCTACCCTCAAATCACCCATAACGCTGACCGAGCTGAGTTCGCGCTCAATAGAGTAGAGCCCGAATTCCGATATATCCAGAAGCACCAATGCCTTGGGTCGGTGACTTATAATCTGACGGCACAATTCAGACCCAATGGAGCCGCCGGCACCTGTCACCATAACCACCTTGCCGGACAAACACTCGTCGACCAACTTACGTCGTGGTGGCACAGGAGCTCGCCCCAACAGGTCTTCGATATCCAGATCACGGACGTCGTTGATCCGCGCTTTACCGGTGACAAGCTCAGCCACCGAGGGCACAGTTTGTACAGCCACAGATAACTTTTCGAGTCGTTCAATGAGATTCCTGCGCCGGGGCGCACTGGCATCTTCAAGCGCTAACAGTACACGGCTGGCGCCATGATTCTTAACCGCTTTTTCAACATGCGACAGGCTATAGACCGGTAAACCATTGATCAGGGAGCGGTGCTTGGCGTCGTCCATGGAAATGAAGGCAACCGGTCGGCACTCTATACCCTGTCCCAGCGCAGACGCCAGTTGCATACCTCGCGGCCCTGCACCAACAATAATCACGAACTCCTTGAGTTTTTTACCGGGATGCTGAATGAGTGCGCGGACACCGAAACGGGTACCCGCCACGAGGATGAAGGCCAGGGCTCCATAGATCACCGGCACCGAACGGGGGACCATCGCCTGAAACAGAAACCCGAAGATCATAAATGCCACAGCGGAAACGGCCACGCCGCTAATAATCATGAACAAAGCACGTTCACTGATATAACGAATCACAGCCCGGTACAATCCGATCCTTACAAACACCGCCAGAGTGACCAGAATGGTGCCACCAAAGACCCACAACTGGCGCGAATCGGGGACCCACTGCAAATTTTCAAACCGAAGCGCAAAGGAAACCCACAAGGCAAGTGCGAGAAACACTGTATCAGCCGCTACCGAAATGACCCTTTTATAGAAGCGGGGCAAGTCCAGGAATGTTTGCAGCATGCGATTTCGTGTAGCGTCCATTCAGCTATTCACAATATTAAGGGTAATAAGAAGTAGCACTAAACCAGTATCTCTTGCCCCATTCATGAGGCGGGATACGACAATCATCAAAAGCGGCTTAAACTTATCAAAAAATGGCATTAAACACCCATTAAATCCCGCTCAGGTCCTGATAGCGGACATCACCAGACCGGAACAACCAGGCCAGGCAGGCTAGCGGAAGGTAGGCAATAACAAGACCAATAACGCTTGGCAACCAGCCCCACGACACCAATAGCGCCAAGGGCAACAACCACACCACATTAATTACACCAACCGCCAGAGTCACCGCCCGATGGCTTCGGAAGCGGCGGGATGCGTACTGATACCCATGGCTGCGGTGAGCTTGGTGTGGCGGATACCCGGCCAGCACTCGCCTTACCAAGGTCACGGTCGCATCTACAATAAAGACGCCCAACAGGATCAGCCACGCCCAAAATAGGGGCGGAGCCTGAACTGTGGCATACAACGAAAGCCCGCCCAAAGTCATTCCCGCAAATCCACTACCAACATCACCCATAAAAATCCGGGCCGGCGGCAGGTTCCACACAAGAAAACCGGCCATCGCCCCGCCGAACAACAACGGCAGCAATGCTCCGCTGGCCAATCCCGCCGACCAACTAACCAGTGCGCCAGAGAGGCAAACAGTGACCGCTTCTACGCCCGCAAGTCCGTCAATTCCGTCCATGAAGTTGTAGAGATTTAGCATCCACACCAGATAAAGGCAGAAAAACAGCCACAGCGCGGTGCCCGAGAAAATGACGCTGTCCCCAAACACAATCGGGGGCAGATCCCCCAGCGAAACAAGAAACCAGCCGCTAGCTAGAAAATGCCCGGCCAGCCGCCATTTTGCCGGTATGTGGCCATGATCATCCAGAAACCCAAGTAATGCGACACCAGCGCCAGCACCACCCAGCCCGAATACGACGTCACTACCCAAAGCACCCATGGCCCAGCCGGCCATCAAAGCCGCTTCGAAAGCAATGACTACCGCGAGCCCCCCCCCTCTCGGCGTAGGAACTGCATGGGAACTTCGTTGATTGGGCACATCCATCAACTCACGGGCCACCGCGTAGCTCCGAAGCCATCCGGTACCAACCAATGCCATGACAAATACCGTCAGCACGAACACCCAAACCACCACTGGCTCACCCATCAATTTCTAACCCATCACCCGAACCCCGGCTGCCCCGCTTTTCTGCCAGAAACTCCACCGCGGTGTCTCTCAACGCGGCATCTACAGCTACGGGCGGCGCCCATCCCAACTGGTCGCAGGTATCCGATATATCTACCAGCAGGGAACCACAGAGTCTGTTGGTTAAGTCTTCGCGTCCCACAAGCCTCAAGCCCCACCGCAATATTTTCTCTGGTACCGATAGCAGCCGTGCGGGGTGACCCAAAGCGCCCCCAAGCCGACGCAACAGATCCGGCGTTGACAGATCATCGCCATCACTGACCATAAACACACGATTCCCCGCGGCGGGATGAACAAGGCACACACGGATCAAATCCACAAGATTGTCGACTGCAACAAGGCTACGGTGATTATTGACCCGTGCCAATGGCAAGGGAATGCCCCGCACGAGCCACACCATCAAGCGGCGGAAATTCGCCCCCACTCCGGGACCATAGACCAGCACCGGACGAATAATCGTCACCTCCATGCCTGTTTCCAGCGCCAGTTGCCGCAGTCCGTCCTCAGCCTCCCGTTTGGATATGCCGTAAGCATCGGAGGGGGCTGGCGTATCAGAGGCGGTAAACGGTCGCCCAGGAGGCGTGCCTTCTCCGTTTACTTTCACAGAACTGAGAAAAATAAAACGGCGTACGCCCGCCTCGGCAGCTTGCCGGGCCAGGGCCAATGTCCCCTCGGTGTTCACCCGACGAAACTCCGCCAAGGGATCAACCACTGAATCATTCATCACATGGACCCGGGCCGCCGTATGCACCACCACGTCAACATCGGGTAAGCAGTGGCGCCAATCAGCCCCCGGAGAAAGATCCGGCGACCGAAATACTTCCTGGGCGTCTGGGCAGGCCCGTTCCTGTCTGGATGCGGCACGGACGCAAATGCCATCGACAGCTACCAGGCTGCGCACGAGTGCCCACCCGATAAAACCGGAGCTTCCGGTGACCAGAACCCGCCGATCCAACACTCAGGGACCTCCCCCACTCAAAGCTTTACGCTCACAGGCCGCGATCAGCTAGTTGCCGGAGGTACTCCCCATAGCTGTTCTTTTTCAGCAACTCCGCCTGCTGCAACAGCGCCTCTCGATCAATGTACCCCATCCGGTAAGCCACTTCTTCCAGACAGGCCACTTTCAGGCCCTGGCGTTTCTCCAGGGTTTCAATAAATCCTGAAGCCTCGTGCAGGGAGTCATAGGTTCCGGTATCCAGCCAGGCGTAGCCACGCCCCAGCAGTTCAACATTCAGGTCTCCACGTTCCAGGTAGGCCTGATTGACCGAGGTAATTTCAAGCTCACCGCGAGCGGACGGTTGCACAGACTTAGCGATATCCACCACGTCATTGTCATAAAAATACAGACCTGTCACGGCATAATTCGATTTTGGATTTTCCGGCTTTTCTTCAATCGAGACCGCGCGCTGTTTTTCATCAAACGCCACCACGCCAAACCGCTCCGGATCCGTTACCCGATAGCCAAATACGGTAGCCCCGCTTTCGCGGGCAGCGGCCGACTGCAATAACTGACTGAACCCCTGGCCGTAGTAAATGTTATCGCCCAGCACCAGACAAACCTTATCCTGACCGATGAACTCCTCGCCAATAATGAACGCCTGGGCCAAACCATCCGGACTGGGTTGCACCGCGTAACTTAGATTGATACCAAACTGGCTACCGTCCTCAAGCAGGCGCTGAAACCCATCCTGATCCTCTGGCGTGGTTATAATCAGTACATCACGAATACCTGCCAGCATGAGTACAGACAACGGATAGTAGATCATCGGTTTGTCATACACAGGCAGTAGCTGCTTGGAGATTCCCCGGGTGATCGGGTACAAGCGGGTGCCTGAGCCCCCGGCGAGGATAATACCTTTCATTCGGATACTCCCAGTCGTTCACGCTGATAGCTGCCATCCTGCACGCGACGACACCAGTCCAGATTGCCGAGATACCACTGCACAGTCTTCCGAATACCAGATTCAAAGGTTTCATCCGGCGTCCAGCCCAACTCCCGCTGGATCTTGCTGGCATCAATGGCGTAGCGGAGGTCATGTCCCGGCCTATCTGCCACATGGGTAATCAAATCTCGATAGTTTCGGCCTGCAGGCGCGAGCTCCGTCAGAAGGTCGCAGAGAGTATGCACCACCTCAATGTTCTGCTTTTCATTATGGCCACCAATGTTGTAGGTCTCGCCAATAACGCCTTCGGTGACGACTTTGTATAATGCACGGGCATGGTCATCCACATATAGCCAATCCCGCACCTGATCTCCCTTGCCATAAACCGGCAGAGGCTTTCCTTCCAAGGCATTCAAGATCATCAACGGAATCAGCTTTTCCGGGAAGTGGTAAGGCCCATAGTTGTTGGAACAGTTGGTCACCAGCACTGGTAGCCCGTAGGTTCGGTACCAAGCCCGCACCAAATGGTCTGAGCTGGCCTTGCTGGCCGAATAGGGAGAACTGGGAGCATAGGACGTCTGTTCAGTAAAAAGATCTTCCGGCCCTTCCAGATCACCATACACTTCATCAGTGGATATATGATGAAAACGGAAAGCGCCCTTCCGGTCACCGGCCAACCCGTTCCAGTAATGCCTGGCCACCTCTAGCAGAGTGTAGGTGCCGACTATGTTGGTCTCGATAAACGCCGCAGGTCCGTCGATCGATCGATCCACATGACTCTCAGCCGCCAGGTGCATCACCGCATCTGGCTGGTGCGTTTCAAACACTCGTTCCAGTTCGGCTCGGTCGCAGATATCCACCTGCTCAAAGGTGTAGCGGTTGCTACCACTTTCCTTTACCAAACTTTCAAGGTTGCCGGCATAGGTCAGCTTATCCAGGTTAACCACGCTGTCGCCGGTGTTGCCAATTATGTGCCGCACTACGGCTGAACCGATAAAACCGGCGCCACCGGTCACAAGTAACTTCATATCAAATCGCCTTACAATCCCATTCCGGGTAATTCTCGCGGATAAACCTGTTCAGATTCCGCTCGGCTTCAGTGTAGTCACGTGCCAATATGCCACCAGCATCATCAAGTTGTCCCTCTACCATTCCGGCAGCTACCGTCACGTTGGTCATCCGGTCAATCAGGATAAAACTCCCTGTGCCCGGGTGGCGCTGGTAATCCTCCACGACGACCGGCTCCGATAGCTCAACATCGCACACACCAATGGCGTTCAGTTCAAGTTTGTTCACCCCATCAGCATTGCGAGCCAAGGTGTTCACATCCACCTCTTCCAGAACTCGGTTCACGTAGCAACTGGTCACCCGGGTGCCGATCTTGATGCCATATTCACGACCCGGCTGCAGCGCCTTTTCATTCATCCACACCATGTGTGCAGAGAATCGATTCCCCATCTTCGGCCGACTGTTGGCATGCACCAGCAGATCACCGCGGGAAATATCGACCTCATCTTCCAAGGTCAACGTGACCGCGTCCCCGGGCCAGGCCCGGTCGATTTCTCCTTCGTAGGTATGAATAGCCTTCACCCGGGAAGACTTTCCGGACGGCAATACCGCCACCTCGTCCCCTTTGTGCACCACACCGCTGGCGAGAGTTCCGCAGTATCCGCGGAAGTCCAGGTTCGGGCGATTAACATATTGCACAGGGAAACGCAGGTCGGTCACGTTCCGGTCTTCAAGGAGCTCCACTTGCTCCAGAATGTTCATCAGGGTTTCGCCGTGGTACCAAGGCGTCTGCTGGCTGCGGTTCACCACGTTATCGCCATTCAGGGCTGAGATGGGTACGTAATAGACGTCTTTCAGACCCAACTGAGCGGCAAGCTTCTGGTACTCATCACGGATGCTGTTGAAAACATCCTCCGAGAAATCGACCAGGTCCATCTTGTTGATCGCCACCACGACATGCTTCAGCCCCAGCAGGCTGACAATAAAGCTGTGGCGGCGGGATTGGGTCAGAACGCCTTTCCGTGCGTCGATCATCACCACCGCCAGGTCGCAGGTGGAAGCGCCTGTTGCCATGTTGCGAGTGTATTGTTCGTGGCCTGGACAATCAGCGATGATGAACTTGCGCTTGTCCGTGGAGAAATACCGGTAGGCCACATCAATGGTGATACCCTGCTCACGCTCAGAAGCCAAACCGTCCACCAGCAATGCCAGATCCAGCGCTTCACCTGCATTACCCTGGCGCTCATTGTCTTTATGCAGGGCCGCCAAGTGATCTTCAAAGATCAGCTTTGAGTCGAACAACAAGCGTCCAATCAGCGTGGACTTACCGTCATCGACGCTGCCGCAGGTCAGGAAGCGCAACAGATCTTTGTTTTCGTGCTGATCCAGGTACGCGAGAATATCGGATTCAATCAGTTCAGATGCGTGTGACATTAGAAGTACCCCTCTCGCTTCTTTTGCTCCATGGACGCCGCTGAATCGTGGTCAATCACTCGTCCCTGTCGTTCTGATGTAGTGGTCAGCAACATCTCCTGAATAATCTCCGGCAAAGTCGCAGCCGTTGATTCAACGGCCCCCGTCAGCGGGTAGCAGCCCAGTGTACGAAAACGCACCATCTTCTTTTCCGGCGTCTCGCCGGGCTCCAGCGGCATGCGGTCGTCATCGACCATGATCAGGGTGCCGTCCCGCTCCACCACCGGTCGCTCGGCGGCAAGGTAAAGCGGAACAATGTCGATATTTTCCAGATAGATATACTGCCAGATATCCAACTCGGTCCAGTTGGAAAGCGGGAAAACGCGAATGCTCTCGCCCTTGTTCACCTTGCCGTTATACAGGTTCCACAATTCCGGACGCTGGTTCTTGGGATCCCAGCGATGGAATTTGTCCCTGAACGAATAGACACGTTCCTTGGCGCGGGATTTTTCTTCATCTCGGCGGGCACCGCCAAAGGCAGCGTCAAACCCGTACTTGTCCAAGGCTTGCTTGAGCGCTTGGGTTTTCATCACATCGGTATGCTTGGCGCTGCCATGAGTAAACGGTCCAATGCCCTGCTCAACCCCTTCCTGATTGGTGTGCACAATCAGCTTCAATCCAAGCTTTTCCGCCATTTTGTCGCGGAACTCAATCATCTCCCGGAACTTCCAGGTGGTATCCACGTGCATCAGGGGGAATGGCGGCTTACCCGGGGCAAAAGCCTTCATGGCCAGATGCAGCATGACAGCGGAATCCTTGCCAATAGAATAGAGCATGACCGGGTTTTCAAACTCAGCCGCCACTTCGCGAATGATATGGATAGACTCCGCTTCAAGCTGTTTGAGGTGGGTTTTCTTCGGAGGGGTTAAGGTCATGGTAATCCGCTAGCTCCAGAACTTGGTCATTACATTTAAAAATTCATCCAGCTGCCCTGTTGGCAGCGAGTTAATTCCGGCTGCCGCCTTGCGGCCACCTCCTGTCGGGAACCGCCGCGCCAGCTCATCTGCACCGGTGCGGTTGTTCAAAGGCGCCCGAATACTCACCAAGTATGTGCCATCGAGTTTCGCCGTAACAATCGCACAGGCATTATCCGGATTGCGGTTGGCCAATTCATTGCCCAAAACGCCGCTAACTCGGCGAGCCCAGGGCTCATCAGGAAGCCGCACAACCAGGGAGGACGGACTCTCGGCCAGCAGTGGGGCTGCCAAACCTCGAGCCATATCCTCCTCATATCCGGCGCGAAGCGCCTTCCACGCAGGTGGCTCGGATGCAATCAGCGCCAACGGGTCCTCAAACTTCGCAAACTCCCGGTACAGATCCGCCGGATGAAAATGCAAATCCTCGACCGTGGCGCCGTAGCCGTTGTAGTTAATACACACACCCAGGGCTTTCAGAGATTCAGCCTGCACCGTGGACAACCCGGCTTTGGTAGCCAAGTCCTCAGCAACTGCGTTCAAATTGTCACCAAAGGCGGCAGTAATGGCCCAGTTGTGAAACTGACCAGATAGATATTGGTCAACCAACAGGCTGGTGCAGGTCGTAGGCTGGGTATCGATCAGTGCGGTAAAACTGTCATGATCTGGCAACGACTCGCCTGGAAAGTGATGATCCACATAGAACACACGGCTGCCGGATGACAGCAGCGCATCGACGGCATCCCGGTTCTTGTCCAGGCTGATGTCCAGTATGTTTACCTGTACAGGCTTCGCCGCGGGAACCCGTTTCACCAGTTCGATGTCGCGCTTTACGCCTGTAATCAAGGTACTTTCAATAGGATTGGCCAAGCGCAATTGAATCAAGGCGCACACACCGTCGGCGTCGCCATTAAAGACATCGTAGGTTTTCATAGGGATCCAGCATGGTGAGACTCTATTCGTGGTGAAGGTTACCACAGTAACGGGCGGCGATCATGCTGTGCCTACTGGAGCTGTGCAGCCCCCCCCTACAATCGGACCACTGCAAAAACCCCTGTTTTGGATGCTGAGCCTACCCCCGAACTAGGTCCACCCAGAGCTAGAGAAGGCCCGGCTCCTTGACGATCTATGACTCAATGTACCGTGTTTTCCACATGTCGCTCTCGGCTTAGCTCATCATAGACCGGATGTAGTGGCTCAATGATTCCGGACACCAACGAAGGTGGTAAGATCGCCGCCATAAACGAGGTGTCTGATGACCAGAAAGCGACGTTCCTTCACTCCTGAATTCAAGCAGGAAGCAGCCAGCCTGGTGCTGGATCAAGGTTACACCATTGCCCAGGCGAGTACGTCCCTGGGCGTGGGTGAAAGCGCCCTCCGGCGATGGGTGCAACAGCTAACGGATGAACGCGAAGGGATCACCCCGAAGGGCAAGGCCCTAACCCCGGAGCAACGCCGTATCCAAGAGCTGGAAGCCCGCTGTAATCGGCTGGAACGGGAGAAGGACATATTAAAAAAGGCTA
>NZ_FNNE01000003.1 GCF_900106945.1 Marinobacter mobilis | reverse complement strand
TAGCCCGGATTTCTCATGAGGGGATAAAAGAAAGCGGCTGAAAGTGCTATAGTTTCAGGACCTTACACCGTTCACCAAGCACCAACAGCCGCTATCCAAAATGGTACCTGAAAAACTGACCTTCTCGCCACTGTCTCGCCGTCAAATTGAAGCCGATTTCTCCGGTGGTCATATCACCTCCGATGCCGGCCTGCTTTTGCTTCGCGAAGTCGACAACCAACACCAGCTCACTCAGCGCCTGGCTACGGTGCTGGACGATGCCCGTAATCCGGTACTGGTTCGCCACAAGCTTCAAACCATGATCCGGCAACGGGTCTTTGGCGTAGCCGCCGGATACGAAGATCTGAACGATCACGAAACGTTACGCGCTGACCAGGCACTTCAGACCGCGACTGGCGAAGCGGCCATTCTAGCGGGCAAATCAACACTGTGCCGAATGGAGCAGCGCGTGGACCGGCAGGCCGTGGTCAAGGCCCACGAACTGCTGTGGCATCACTTCATTGAGCAGCACGACGCCCCACCCAAGGAAATCGTGCTGGACTTCGATGGCACCGACGTTCCGGTGCATGGCGACCAGCCCGGCAAGTTCTTTAACGCCTACTACGATCACCATTGTTACTTCCCGCTGTACGTGTTCTGCGGCCGTCACCTGTTGGTGAGCTACCTGCGCACCAGCAATCGAAGCGACAGCCGCCATAGCTGGGCCATTCTGGCCCTGCTGGTGAAGTTCATCCGGCAGTACTGGCCGGATACCCGCATCGTGTTCCGGGGTGACAGCGGCTTTTACCGTCCCCGATTGCTGAGCTGGTGCGACCGGAACAACGTGGACTATCTGGTCGGCATCAGCAAGAACAGCCGGCTGCTCAAGGAGGTAGACGTACCCTCGATGCTGGTTCGCAAGGCTCACAACGAACTGGGTGAAAAAGTCTCCGCCACCTACCGGTTCCAGTACCAGGCCCGAACCTGGAAACACCCCCGCTGGGTGATCGCGCGTCTGGAGGAAGGCGAACTGGGTGCCAACCCCAGGTTCATTATCAGTTCCCGTTACGACGACGGCGTTAAACTCTACTACGAGCAATACTGTGCCCGGGGTGACATGGAAAACCGGATCAAGGATCAGCAGTTGTGTCTGTTCGCAGATCGCACCTCCAGCACGCGGTGGTGGACCAATCAGTGGCGGTTGCTCCTGTCGGGCTTTGCCTACACGCTGTTCGAGCGATTACGGGCCCACTTGAAGAAGACGCCCTTCGAGAGAATGAGCGCCAGTAACCTGCGGCTGAAGCTGATCAAGGTGGGCGCGGTCATCATTCGCAACACTCGGCGCATACGGGTGTTGATGAGCGATGCCTATCCTTACAAAGACGAACTCTCTGACCTGGTGCGTCAACTGGTTCCGGGATAGAAGCCCGGGCTCCCCCGGCCCGACTCAATGGGGGAAAGGGGGCCGTGTGTCCGGACAACAGGAATTGATCGATTATTGATCAGTCACGGCCGCCAATGAGCGGTAATGGCGGTAACCCGCACAGTCTGCGAGACTTGCTGGGGACCTATGAGAAATCCGGGTTAGGGGGAATCTGGCGAGGTTCCTGCTTGCGATTAACCAGGCGGGTCTGGAAAAATGGGGCGAACCTGACCGGGAGCGTCAGATAAAGGAGAGGCCCATGCTCGTCAATGCTGATTTTACCCGCTGCGCTACGAAGGCGCCTGAAGAATACCGCTGGCTGGCTTCTCCCCAGAGCGGTGTCGAGCGGGTAATGCTGGACCGGATTGGCGAGGAAAAAGCCCGCGCGACCAGTATCGTTCGATATGCGCCGGATTCCTACTTCCCCAGTCATCAGCATCCGGGCGGGGAGGAAATATTGGTGTTGTCCGGAATCTTCTCAGACGAGGGAGGGGATTACCCGGCAGGCTGGTATTTGCGCAACCCGCCCGGCTCATCACATAAGCCATTCAGCGCGGATGGTTGTACGATCTTTGTTAAGCTCCGGCAGATGAGCGCTGACGAAGGTCGTCAAGTGCGTATCAATACCCGAAGCCCGGCGAACTGGGGGCGTCTGGAGGGGCGAGAAACCTGTGCCCTTTTTTCCGGCGCCGGTGAAGCGGTCAGCCTGCAACGCATCCCCCCGGGTGAGAGGTTGTTTGCTGCTCCCGCTCAGAGTGCCGAACTCCTGATTTTGGAAGGTAGCATGCTGTTCGGCAATCAGTCGTTTGATCAGGGTGGCTGGATACGGTTGCCCGAAGGCCGTCACCCGGAGGTTGTTGCCAGCCAGCAAGGAGCGACAATCTATCTGAAGTTGACGGATTCTCCGGCAGTCTCGCGGTAGCAGGCAGCAAGTCGTTGATAGCGAAATGGTGCCAGGCCGCGCATTCGCTCCCACCAATACGGTGACCTCTACCTGACCCACTCCGAACGAGAACCACAGGACGTTCATAGTTCCCAGCACTTCCAAGCCTTCAATTGTTACATGCCTTAAGTTCGAGCGGTATAAAAGAAGTAGGCCGCGCGTAACATCTGGGTTCGTTCTGTTACTGGTACTTAATGGCGAAACAGATGCATTCAAACCAGTGGAGGCTGACATGGCTCACAAATTCGCGGAACTTACATTTACCCGGACTGTGAAGCGGGTTCAGGAGGAAATGGGTAGTCGGTCCGACTATTTGCCCCATGAATCCGGCCCCGAGCGTAACAAGCTGCTCAGGGATCGCGAGCGCAGCTTTATTGAAGCGCGGGACAGTTTTTACGTTGCAAGTGTCAGCGAAACCGGCTGGCCCTACATTCAGCATCGGGGTGGTCCCGCAGGCTTTTTAAAGGTGATGGATCCGTCTACGATCGGGTTTGCGGATTACTCTGGTAATCGTCAGTACGTCACGACAGGTAACGTGCTCGCCAATGATCGCGTTGCTTTATTTCTGATGGATTATCCGAATCGGAGGCGGCTCAAGTTGCTAGGCCACATGGCGCTGGCTGGGCCTGAACAATTGTCGATTCTCGAGCAATTGCATGACCACGACTACGGCGCGGTGATAGAGCGAGGGATGATTATTCGAGTCGAGGCGTTTGATTGGAATTGCCCGCAACATATAACTCCGCGATATACGCTGTTGGAGTCCGAGGCCTTACGCGCGTCACGTGAGCCGTAATTCTGAAAAGGTCCACCCGAACCTGCAGTCGCTGAGGCGAGACCCGTTGATAGGGTGGGAACCTTTGGCCAAAACCCTGAAGGGATCCGTCAATCCGGGTAGGCAGGCTGGTTGGAGGAATGCCAGCCTGCCTCCGAGGGTGTAGCTAAGAACCGTTGAAGAAAAACTCGACGCGAATGCCGCTGGGCTCATAGCACATCATATGTCTTGAAGGCCCTTCGCCTACGTATTCCGGAGGGAACTCAATGTTAAGTCCCGAATCTGCGACCCTGTCATGGATTTCCTGAAGTGTCTTTTCATCGTCCACCCGAAGGGCGAGATGATGTAAGCCAACATGGGTTCTTCGATCAAACCCCGCGGGCTGATCTGACTTGGCTTCCCACAGGGTTAGCATGATCGAGCCGTCACTGACGAAAACAGCGGGGTAGTCGGGTTTGCGGGAAACTTCCTTCCACCCCAGCAACTGAGTGAAGAAGCTGGCACTTTCCTCGAGCCTGGTTACGGTCAAGCCCACGTGCTGCAATCCTTGAGTAAGAGCAGACATAACTTGTCTCCTATGAAGCGGTGAAACTAGAGGCCAAGCTCACTGAGGCCTGGATGGTCGTCTGGTCGCCTGCCCAGGGGCCAGTGGAATAACCGGTCTGATTCGATGATGGGGCTGTCGTTGATGCACGCAAATCGGCGCTTCATCAGCCCGTTGGTATCAAACTCCCAGTTTTCATTGCCGTAGGAGCGAAACCAGTTGCTACTGTCGTCGTGCCATTCATAGGCATAACGAACGGCAATACGGTTGTCGGTATGGGTCCAGAGTTCCTTGATGAGCCGGTAATCGAGTTCGCGGTTCCACTTCCGGGTCAGGAATTCTTCAACCTGATGCCGGCCATTGGCAAACTCAGCACGGTTTCGCCACTGGGTGTCCACTGTATAGGCGAGGGAAACCTTGGCTGGATCACGACTATTCCAGCCATCCTCGGCAAGACGGACCTTTTCAATGGCGCTTTCCCGGGTAAAGGGCGGTAGCGGTGGGCGTTGGGTGCTCATTGGCATTCTCCAGTTATCGGTAAAAGGTGCAGGGTGTGGCTGCCTTGGTCAGAGCAGGGCAGTCAACTCGTTTCGTGCCCGATGCAAAATAACCCGCAGGTTCCCGTGGGAAATTTCAAGTACATCAGACACCTGAGAGCCCGTTAGCGGGCTCATGCCTTTAAGCAGAATGGCGTTGGCGTGATCCCGGTTCATGTTCTTCATTTCAATCCGGATGCGTTCCCGGACCCTAGAGGTCTGGGTTGCCCTTTCTGGTTCACTTAGGTAAATGCTTGATCCGGTGTGCTGACTCGCACAGGCCCTGTCGGATAGCTGTTCGAGGTCAGGGCCTGCCGGGAACTCCTTTCTGTTTGCTCTGTACGTGCTGAAAGCTTTGTTCGTAACGATCCGGCAAAGCCAGGTTTTTAGTGATGAACTAGCCTCAAACGAAGCTATTGCACTGATCGCCGCAATCCAGGCTTCGTGGGTAATGTCTTCAGCGGTGGCTGCAGAGGCGTGCCTCGTGGCAACCCGGAGCATTGTTGATTGGTATCGCCGGTAAGCCTTGGCAAAGGCTTCTGGATCCCCGGCCTGCAAGCCATTGATCAAGTCTGCCTCAAGTCCAAGCAAGGGCGCTTTCCAGGTACATTTTGACTGTGAGTCCATCGTTCATCGTCCGTGTCTGGTTTGCTGGTGATTCGTAATTAGGGGCCAACAACAACGCAGGCCACAAAAACGCCTGCGCAGCTATATTGATCGGCGTCTTCCGTGGTAGACAAGTCGGTCTACTTTTGAGTATAGACAGACCTGTCTAATTTGGTCAACATGCAAATAACGAGAGAAGGAGACCCATCAATGGGGCGAAAGCAGGATTTGGTCGATACGGCCTTACGGTTGTTCTATGAGCATGGAATTCACGCCATCGGAATCAATCAGGTGCTCCAGGAAGCGGGTGTAGCAAAGCAGACGCTCTATAACCATTTTGAGAGCAAGGACAGTCTGGTTGAAGCGGCAGTCGAGCATCGGGACAATCTGATCTTCAGCTGGCTGGAAACTCGAATGAACAGTCGGCCAGCGGGAGAAGAGGCATTGCTGGAAATGTTTGATGCGGTGCATGACTGGTTCAATAATCGCGAGCCCGCACTCCCGCGCTTTTGTGGCTGTTTTTTCATTAACGCCTGCGGAGAGTACAGCGACCCAGAGCACCCCGTACACAAACGTTGTGCCGTTCATAAAGCTCGGGTTTTCGAACTGTTGAAGATGCACGCTGAGAAAGTCTGTTGCTCGCAAGCGGAAGCGGAGCAGCTGGCCAATGCTCTCTTCCTGCTAAAAGAGGGGGCCATCGTAAAGGCACATGTTGAAGGCGATCTTGATGCGGCGCTTAAAGCGAAAGCGATCGCTTCAGGAATGATTTTGCCGCACTGAGAGCATGTGCGGCAAAATCAGTGTCCAAGTGCTTTGCGAGGTAGTGAATGGATAAGCGGCCCCGGATATTAATTTATTCGAAGCTCCCCCGAGTCTGGCAGCCGGGTTACCAGGTCCGCACCGGCCAATTGCGACGGCGTGTAAGTGCCGCCAGCCGGTTGAGTCTCCATCAAATGCTCAATAAACGCCAAAGAGCCGGTAATGGTCAGGCTGTATCCATTGGCGGTCTGGATGTGGGCCGTTTTTTTGTCTCCGAGGTCGTTAGTCGCTTCACCCCAAACAAAGGTAGGCATTTTCGCTCTTGCGGCTTCATCTGGCCCCTTCACGGTCTTGGCTATACGTGATTTGATGAGTTTCTGGACGAAGGTGAAGCCCAGCAGCGGCCGGATATAGTTCGCGCGCTTGGCGCCGGAGATCATTCGGGGTGAGCCCGGTATAAACACCTCAATGTTAGGGATTCCCGTGCTGTGGTAGGCAGTGGATACGTCTCCCCAGGGAATGGTCATTGCCTCTTTCTCGCCGTCGCCGAAGTCGATCCGGCGCACCTGGTAGGCCAGTGGAACGGTTTCTATCATGCCATTACGGCGGACTTTGCCGCCCTGGGCCAGACCTTCAACAGAGGTTTTAGCCGTGCCCGGTGAAAACCCCGACCGAGAATCAAAGCCCAGCGCCAGGTGGGTGGCGTCGGGTAGGGCGGCTTTCAGGGCAGCTGCGACGCAGTCCGTTGGAATGACGTCAAAGCCCACGCCCGGACACAGTACGATACCAGCGGCACTCGCCTCGCCACTCAAGGACTGCGCCAATTCGAACACGGCAATTTCACCGGTGATATCAAGGTAATGCGCCTGTGCGGCGATGCAGGCCTTCATCATAGGTTCTGCCGTTGCGGAAAAAGGGCCTGCGCAGTTAAGAACCAACGAAAAGTCCTTGATATGTCTGGCAACTTGTTCGGTATCATCCAGGTCGAACCCGATGGCATCCAGGCCAAGTTCACCGGCCAGTGCCTGTACTTTTTCAAGGCTGCGCCCCGCAAGCATGGGTGTGTGCCCCCGCTGCACGGCTTCCCGGGCGATTAATTCGCCGGTATATCCGTTTGCGCCATAAATGAGCCATGGCATCTGGGTTAGCGGCTTGTTTTGGTCGCTCATTGAGTTACTCCTGCCTGTGTGAGTGAGGGGCATAAATAGCGGTCAGTCCTTCCCGGTAGGTTGTTACCCTGAACTCTGGGAACCGTGCCTTGAATTTTTCTGAAATGAAGAGGTTGTCCGTCATGTAGCGGGGAAGCAGTTCCTCTGTCTCCCGTATTGTCTTGCTGGCTCTCGATGCGAGCCAGTGTTGCCAGCGCTTCAGGATTTTGTAATTACCCTTCACCCCGAATGTTTCTGCGGCCAAGGCGACGAACTGGCGGTAAGTCAGGCGATTGTCGTCACACGGCAGGTGCCAGGTCTGACCGTATGCGTCTGGTGTGTTGCCCAATAAAGCCATGGCGCGGCTGGCATCTGGGGTGAAGATCAGAGTTCTCTGGGTGTCATCGCGCAGGAATACCATTGCTGGCTTGCCTGCCAGCAGCTTGTCGATGACCGTGGTGTTGGTGATGCTTTGGGTTTGTCCCGGCCCGTAGAACTCCGGGGCTCGGCAAATCAATGCCTTTACGCGGCCCTGATCCATGGCGTCCAACAGCATCTGGGTGATCTGGGCGCGCGCCTTTCCCTTGGGGCCGTTTGGCTTGAACGGAGCATTTTCCCTCTGTGGCTCACTGGTTTGCGAGTACATATAGGTGTTATCGAAATACACCAGCTTGGCGCCATGGGCTGCGCAGGCATCGATCACATTCCGCATCATCACTGGCCAACGTTCGGTCCATATATGGGTGTCGATGGGTAACCCGGCCGTCATGTAGACGATCTCCGAGCCTTCGACGGCCTTATGGGTCTGGGCGGCATCCATCAGGTCTGCGCTGATCAGTTCATCGGTGTCGTGAATCTTCTCCGGGTTGCGGCTTACCAGGCGAATGTTGTCGGTGAAGTCGCGCTTGAGGCTGAGGGCCAGTTCACGCCCGATTTGCCCGCTAGCACCCAAAATCGTTTGCATGCGCTCTTGTTCCTGGGTCAGTTCATTCATTAAGGCGCAATCTTAAGGTTAAAGCTAACTTCAGGGTCAATCGGTAATTTAGTTGGCGAGGTTGCACGCTGATAGGGTTGGGTGGAACAGAGCGCTTTAGCCACCCTGGCTCTTGCTGGCGACCTTATTCTTTTTGCCTAGCCCGAGCTGAGTCAGAACCCGTCGGGCGTTGGTCGCGCAATCCATGTCGTCCGGCTTTGCCTCAATCTCTGCCAATACTTCGAGAAGCTGCGCCTTGCTTTGCGCAAGCCGTGCCTGGATTTCTTCAATGTCGCGGACTTTTTGCTGGAGCGATTCGAGTAAGGCGCCGTGATCCCAGTCATCCAAGTCGGCAGGCAGTAACGCTCTCAGTTCATCAAGGCTGAAACCTGCCTGCTGAGCCGTGGCGATCAACTTGAGCATGGTGACGGCTTCAGCAGGATAGGTTCTGTAACCGTTGGCTTTACGACTGACGGTTGTCAGCAGCCCAATTCGCTCATAAAAACGGATGCGGGACGGAGCGAGGCCTGTGAGTTCTGCCAGTTCACCAATTTTCACGTCAGCTCGTACCTGGGTAAATGATAGGGAGGGCTTTGACTTTAGCGCCGGGTTTCTGTTTGTACAACTGTGAACCTAAGGTGCCTGCCCGATACCATATAAAAGTGCGCATAATGTATATTATGTTAAATACTGTATAGCAACGACTAGCAAACAAACGGCGACATGCCAGAGATTCCCTGTCCGATCATCATGTCGCCGGATACAGCCATGGGCGCTGCTTCCCGGCTTTGTTCTCAAGGCGTTGCCTATACCCACAGGCAACGAATGAGTCAGCCGGGACGCCGGGGAAAATCAGAAGTGAACTGTCACACCGAGCCCGAGTCCATCCACAGTGGTGTCATTTTTGTCGAAGTAGCGCATGTATTCGATGTTCCCCGATACTTGTGGGGCCATTTCGACGTTAACGCCCAGTCCATACGAGAAATCGGATTCGTCTTCTGTAACCCTGGTAAAGAACCCTTCCCGCTCAACTTCTACGCGGGTGAACCCGAAGATGGCGTAAGGAGTTGCCGGCGATTCGTTGGCCAGATTGAGCGTTGCATAACCGCCGAAGTAGTTATCGAGGGATACATCTGCTCCGCCTGCCCGGTCGTCATCAACGCCGAACCCACCGCGGGCTTCTACGCCGAAAAATGGTGTTGCCAGAACGCCAACTTTTCCGCCAAGAACGCCGACATCAGCATCCTCGTTACCGGAATCGATGGTGATGAATGTGTAATTTATGCCGCCATAAACCCCTACATCTCCTGATTTATAAAGGCCAGCAGCTGTTGCAGGTGCGGTAGCAACAGCCGCCGCCGTAGCGCCCAGGCAAATTCCAGCGATCAGAGACTTTTTCATGTTATAGCTCCTTTCCTATATCCGTGATCGGGTGTCATCCCGATGATTGCACTGGTTTCGGGCTGATTACGAGGCCAAACGCTATGTTTAACATCGATTTAATGCGTCGTTAATCAAAAGAGTGCCGGGATTCAGGGCGGTATCAGGTCGATTTTTCGCGCAACAGCGCCTCCAGGCTGAGTTTCGGGCACACTGCATTGTTTATGTAATCGAGAAGCGAGGTCGCGGATCGCCGAATCAACGCTTCCGCACGTGGGTCCTGGCATTCGCCCTGCTCGTTAAACACCTGTTGAATCAAGGGTATGGACACTGCTAGTGGTAACGGAACTGCTCCGACGTGGGCGCAGATTGCTCGAAGCTGTTCTGTGGATTTAATCGCGCCGATGGCCCCGGCAGCGACCCCGAGTATAGCGACGGGCTTTCCTGCCAGTTTGCTGGGAAAACCCAGGTTATCGATGGCGAGTTTCATCGGGCTGCTGATGCCGCCATGGTATTCGGGTGCGGCAAGGAGGGCGCCTGTGGCCTCCTCTATGGTTGTCTGGAAAGCCTGGATTGCCTCCGGATTCCTTGCGTCAAGCCCAGGGAGCGGGAGGTCCAGCGTCGACAGGTCAATGGCGGTTACTTCGATGTCCGAGGTTTTACGCAGTTCATCAATCGCCACATTCATGGCCATGTGCGTGTAGTTTCCAGGCCGAACGCTGCCGCAAATGGTCGCTATCCTGATGGTCATCGTCACGCTCCTTCTGAGAGGCAAGGCTAAAGGTGGGGGCTCAGACTAAGCGTAGACGATGCATCTGGTTTGACACGGGTGGCGGCGACCAGGTCAGGGAAAAAGGCCAGGAAGTACTGCTCAAGTTGTTGGTCGTTTCTTTTTATTTCATCAATTGCGCCTGTGAACCGGTTGCTGAAGCGGATGCGTTCGGCGATTCGGTCAAGAACAAAGCCTATGGTATTGATGTCGCTGTATCGGGAAAGCCAGTCATCCCGGATCATGCGCCCGGTTACGACCGCCATTCGCTCAGGCATCAAATGACGGTTTGCGCTCAAATCAGCGTAGGCCTGCTCTATAAATGTCTCGATGGGAGTCGCGGAGAACTGCGACCAGTGCCGGATCAGGTAGTGGTCGAACAGCACGTCGAGCGCAACGCCTGCAAAGCGACGCCGTTGAGGTGAAAACAGGCCTTTGGCGGCTAGCACCTGCGGATGGGTGTCGGTGAAGGCGTCAACCGCTCTGTGGTGCCGTAATCCCTCAAGAACCCGATCCGGAAGTAGGTCAAGTTCTAGTCCCCGGGAAAAGTCCCCCAGCAGCGCGCCAACCCGGGATTCTGGGTCGCCTGGTGCCAGGTAAAGGTGGGCAAGGTGGTTCACATTGGGTTCCGGAAATCAGGTCACGCTATACTTCCCCACTCTGCGCCATCTCGACGTGCAATTCAAATAACCCCTGGGATGATTGCAGTCGGGTAATGTCGAGGGTATGCTGGCGCTCGACTCTGTAGATGGTCAAGATAGAGCGTCCCTTGAGAAACCTTCATCCCGTAATCTTTATTGTCAGTGTGATGTTTGTGCTGTTGAGCATATTCATGACGCTCCCTCCCCTGCTTCTTCTCAATGCCGACGCACCGAATGCCATGGCGTTTGGTGAATCTGCGGCGATTGTGTTTGCCATGGGGCTGGCCGGGATATTGGCTTCCTACGGTAAATCGAGAGACCTGAAGCCCCGCTATATGTTCGTGCTGACGGTATTCAGCTGGCTGGTTATCTCTCTTGTGTCGGCCATGCCCTTCTATCTTAGCGATAGCGGGATTTCGGTGACGGATGCGATTTTTGAGTCAACCTCTGGGATTACCACCACGGGCGCCACGGTGCTGGTCGGTCTGGACTTCATGGATCAGGATCTGCTGCTCTGGCGATCGATACTGCAATGGATTGGCGGTATCGGGATTATCGGTATGTTCGTCGCGGTACTCCCGTTCCTGCGGGTTGGCGGTATGAGGCTGTTTGCCACAGAGTCGTCTGAATGGACTGATAAGGCATTGCCAAGAATGAAGACCCTTAGCCGCGGGCTTCTGCTGGTGTATGTGGTTTTCAGTGTTGTTGCTGTGCTGGTGTACTGGGTGTCTGGCATGTCGCTGTTTGATGCGTTCAATCACGGCCTCACCAGTATTGCAACCGGCGGCTATTCAACCTCCGACCTGTCAATGGGTAAGTTTGATTCAGACCTGATCCTTCTGGAAGCTACTCTGTTCATGGCTATTGGCGGCATGCCGTTTTTCCTGTTTGTGCGGGAGATGCATGGTCAGCGCGGGGTTTTGTGGCGGGATCAGCAGGTGCGGCTGTTTGTCAGTATTCTGTTGCTTGTGCCGCTCGCCCTTACTTTCTACCGCTGGGGTGTTTCAGAGGACTTTGACTTTATATCCGGCTACATTTCGGTGTTGTTTAACGTCACGTCAGTGGTGACCACCTCTGGCTATGCCTCGGAAGACTATAGTGCCTGGGGTTCGCTCTCGTTTGTGTTGTTCTTCTTCCTGATGTTTATTGGTGGATGCTCCGGATCAACGTCTGGCGGCATGAAGATTTTCCGCTTTCAGTTGTCGCTCATCGTTCTGAAAGAGCAGTTGATGCGTCTTTTGCACCCGCGAGCGGTGCTGACAAGAAACTTCAATGGGCGCCCGGTGAGTGATGAAATCATCACCTCGATGATTGCCTATACCTTTATCTTCCTGCTTTGCCTGCTGGCTATCACGCTTGCGTTGGCAGCGCTGCACCTGGACTTTGTGACCAGTCTTTCCGGTGCCTTAAGTTCGCTGACCAATGTCGGGCCGGGGCTTGGAGCGATCATAGGGCCAGCAGGCAACTTTGCCTCGCTGCCCGATGCAGCCAAATGGATACTCTGCGCCGGCATGTTGCTCGGGCGGCTGGAAATCCTGAGTGTCGTGGTGGTGCTGTCGCCGGGCTTCTGGCGAAGCTGATCAGGACGCTATGGCCCTTTCAGTTCGGGGTCGCCCAATCAGCAGGTTGGTCTCTTTGACCCAGTTCAGTAGCGACCGGAGCACTGGTCGTTCCCGCTCGCCGCCTCCGGCGAATTGGGCGCCAATCCCTGCACACGTCTTATGGATCAGCTTTGCTTTGATGCGCTGATTCCCTGGTGCGTTGCGATCATGAAGATTGAATTCAATCTCCAGCTCTTCGTCAGGATCAAGGTTTGGGCAATGAGTGGAAATGAACAGGCCGCTTTTGCTGATGTTTCTCAGCATGCCCGTTGCGACCAGGGCCCCCTTTCGATAAATAAGCAAGGTCAACCGAGCCGGTACCCGCTTGGATCGGCGGTATTCCATATGCGTCCCCCCAGATATCCGCTGGTTATTAGATTGATGTTTTTATAGTGCCCGAAGGCCAGCGGACCGTTGCATTCGATTAAATATTGTACACTACGCTTCTTTAGTTGCCAGTGAACTTGCTACCGGGTTGGCATAAATGTCCAGCAGGAACGGATGGATTGCTTCGGGGCAGGCCTCCAGGCGGCGGTAAAGTTCCGCTTCTGCTGCTTCCAGTTCGGCCGGGCTCCAGGCTTCGGCGGTAACCAGGCTGTCCGTTGTCTCCGGTGCTGTGCTGTGTGCCCGGGGGTGCTGGCTCCGCTGCTCATAAGCGACCAGATTTGATGCGTGCAGGTGGTAATTGGCGTGCATTTCCTGATCAATTGTTGCGGCCAGATCCTTTGGGTTATCCGGTGCATTGGTGATTACCTTGCCAAAATGCACATGGACATGTCCCTTGAATCCGGTCATGCCCTTCATGATCTGCTCGCTATCCTCGCCGGGGGCCTTCGTGTATTCGCCAGTACGGGCGCGGATTTCCAGTTCTCGCGCCTTGTCTGCATCCAGAGGGTCATATTCATAGGCAATGGACACCGGGACGATGTGGAGGTTGTTCATCACGTCGCTGAATGACAGGCCGCTTTTCTTCTGGCTCATATAGAACATCTTGATAATGGCCGGGTCGGTCTTGTCCAGTCCGTCCTTTGCCCGCCCTTCCCTCTGGGCAATCCAGATGCTGTTGTTGGTTTCCAGGCTGTGATTGATAAAGCCGGAAAGCATCTGGAAGGCATCCCGCATCTCCCTTGGGCTTTGCAGGTTGCGGCGCACAACGAAGCTCTTGTTGAGCCTCATCAGTTCAGCAAATGCCGGGTTTTCGAGCAGGTTGTCGCCAATAGCGATCCGGGTGGTGGCGAAGCCTTTGTCATAAAGGAGGAAGTTAACCGCCAAAGGGTCAAACACGATGTCCCTGTGGTTGGATACAAACAGGTAGGCCTTGTCTTTATCGAGGTTTTCAAGGCCGCTTTGTGTCACCCGGGTGGTGGTGTTTTCTATCAGGTGTGTCACATGCTCATAAAGTGCCGCCTGAATATCATCAATACGTTCCATGCCTGAAAAACGGGCAAGGAGCCACTGACGGATCCGCTGGCGAATCAGGCCCGGAAACCACCGGCTGATGGTCGGGTATTTGAAACGGGCGATGAGATCAAGGAATTCAGAGTCGTTTACCAGCCGATCCAGTGCGCTGGCTGTCTCTTCATCGGTATACGGACGAATCGCGTCAAATTCCTGCATGGAGTTCCTGTTGTCGTGTTCTCTTTGTTATCTGCCGTCTACGGCAGCGAGGCCTTGTCGTGATGGCTCGCAAAATGGCGCTATTGTAGCCGCTTATCCGACTTCTTGTCCGGCCTTTCTGTTATGATTCCGCGACATTCTGTTTACTTGGCTGACCAGCACCGTGATCGACCTTTCCGCGCCGATGGATTTCCAGAACCTCTCCCAGCAAAAGCCTGACAGCGGGCAACGTTCCCCGGAAGACGCTCTCAAGCAGGTGTTCGGTTACGAGCGTTTTCGTCCGTTGCAGGAAGAGATTGTTCGTACGGTCATTGCTGGCGACAACGCGCTGGTCCTGATGCCTACCGGTGGCGGCAAATCCCTGTGCTACCAGATTCCGGCACTGGTTCGTCCAGGCACGGCGATTGTGATCTCGCCGTTGATCGCACTGATGCAGGATCAGGTGGCGGCGCTCCGGCAGCTTGGGGTCCGCGCGGCCTTTCTCAACTCCACCATGGACATGCAGCAGGCCTGGGCGACCGAGAATGCACTGATGACCGGTGAGCTTGATCTTCTGTACTGTGCGCCGGAGCGGCTACTGCAGCCAAGAACCCTGGAACTGCTTCATCAGGCGTCGATTTCTCTGTTTGCTATTGATGAGGCCCACTGCGTATCCCAGTGGGGGCACGATTTCCGCTCGGATTATCTCGGGCTGGACCTGTTGGCCCATGAGTTTGCTCAGGTGCCCAGGATTGCTCTCACTGCGACGGCTGACGAGCGGACCCGTCAGGAAATAGCGCAGCGCCTTTCTCTGGTTGACGCGCGTCATTTCATCAGCGGCTTTGATCGCCCTAATATTCAATATCGGATCACGCCAAAAACCAACGCTAACAAGCAGTTGTTGGACTTTATTAAGGAAGAGCATAAAGACGACGCTGGCATCGTCTATTGCCTGTCGAGGAATAAAGTCGAAGCGACGGCTCGCATGCTCTGCGACAACGGCTACAACGCCTTACCGTACCATGCAGGACTGTCTGCCGAAGAGCGCGCGTCCAATCAGGAGCGCTTCCTGCGGGAAGATGGGGTCATCGTGGTGGCAACCATCGCCTTCGGTATGGGGATCGACAAGCCGGACGTACGTTTTGTGGCTCACCTGGACCTTCCCAAGAGTCTTGAGGCCTACTATCAGGAGACTGGTCGCGCCGGACGGGACGGTAATGCGTCTACCGCCTGGATGGTGTATGGGCTTCAGGATGTCATCAAGCTGCGCCAGATGCTGGAAGGCTCGCCGGGAAATGAGACCTTCAAGCGAATCGAGCGGCAAAAAATGGATGCGATGCTGGGCTTGTGTGAGGTTATCAGCTGTCGGCGGCAGGTTCTGCTGCGCTATTTTGGGGACGCTCTGGAGCAACCGTGCGGAAATTGTGACACCTGTCTGACCCCGCCTCAAACCTGGGATGGTACAGTGGCGGTGCAAAAAGCGCTCTCCTGTGTTTACCGGACCGGCCAGCGTTTCGGCGTTACCTATCTGATTGATGTGTTGCGAGGCAGCGAAAACGACCGAATCCGCCAATCTGGCCATCATCAGATTTCAACCTATGGTATAGGCGACGAGCTGTCGGCCAATGAATGGAAATCCGTGTTCCGGCAACTGGTGGCCAATGGCTATCTGCGGGCTGATCCCGAAGGCTATGGTGCCTTGCAGCTGACCCCTGAATGTCGCCCTCTCCTCCGCGGTGAAGCCGAGGTGTTGCTGCGCAAAGACCCTGTCCAGAAGAATGAGGGGCGGAAGCGGGGGCGTTCTGCCGCAAGCGAGCATGTCAGTGATCCTCAGGGCTGGGAAGCGTTGAGAGGTTGCCGTAAGCGACTCGCCGAGGAACAAGGGGTTCCGCCGTATGTTATCTTTCATGATGCGACCCTGTTGGAGATTCTTGAACGCAGGCCGTCATCTATGGCTGAATTGGCAGAAGTAAATGGCGTTGGCAAGGCAAAGCTTGAAAAGTATGGCGAAATCTTCCTGAAGGAGCTCGCTTCCCTGTAGTCAGGACGGAGTCTGATGATTTGATAGCGGTACCCGCACGCCCTCTCTTGCATACCCACTGGTGGTTAGGCCTGCTGCTGGCGCCACTATTCGCTGCAGCCGCTGAGGTGCCGTCGCCAGGTGTTGTGCCCGCCGTCTATCATGAATCAACCACCAAAACCTACACGCTCTGGTACCGCAACTACGACAGTCCGGCGATTCACGACCTGGTCAGTCTGGCGTTGATTAAAACGCCTGAGTATGGCGATTTCCGTATCGAGCGCAGCGTTGAGATGGTTCAGGGGCGTGCGCTGCTTGAGCTGTCGAATCCCGACCGCTCGTCCATTGATATTGCCGCTGTCGCAACCTCTGTCGAACGTGAACGGGAGCTGATGGCGATTCCTATCCCCATCGACGGTGGTTTGCTCGGTTTTCGTGTGTGTGTGGTATTGCAGGATCAGCTCGACCGGTTTGCAGGTGTTCAGTCGGTTGAAGATATGGCTGACCGAGGTTTGCGGGTTGGTCAGGGGTTGCACTGGCCAGATTCAAGCATTCTGCAGGTCAACGGCGTCGAGGTGGTGACGCATTCCCGCTACGAAACCTTGTTCCGAATGCTCAAGAATCGTCGCTTTGAATGTTTTGCGCGGGGTGTGAGCGAAGTGTTGTTCGACCTCGCCCTGGAAAATGATCCTCAATTGACCATCGAACCGACACTGTTGCTGGCCTACCCCATGCTTTCATTTTTCTTTGTCGCCCCGGATGACACTGAAACCGCCCAGCGCCTGCAGCTTGGCATGGATCGGGCCATTGCCGATGGCAGCTTCTCGCGGTTTCTTGATCGTTTCTACGGGGCTGCCCTGGAGCGACTGGATCTCGACCAGCGGCAGCTTATCCTGCTTGACAACCCCTACCTCGGACACGAATCCTCCGATATTGGGCGGCGCACGCTTGAAAATCTGCGTGCGCGTATTCGAAGGTAGTCGCGCCACCCGAAAGCGTCGCACTCTGCTCAGGCTCCCCTATACCTTGAAGCGCTCCACGTTTTGACTCAGGGCGTCTCCAACCGATGCAATCTGGCCACTGTATACATCGTTCTCACTGGCTGCCGCTGCGGCCTCCTGCGCCTGGTCCGCGATGCGGGTGATCGAGGCGTTGAGTTCTTCAGTCACCGACGTTTGCTCTTCAGACGCGGTGGCGATCTGCGAGGTCATCTGGCTGATGGAGTTGATCGCTTCAACAATGCGGTTCAGGGTTTCCATGGCATCCTGAGCCTTCTCCATGCTCACGTTGGACACGGCGGTTGAAGCCTGCATGACTTCGACTGCATCACCGGCACCTTTTTGCAGTCGCTCAATCATATTGTTGATCTCTTCCGTGCTGTCTTGGGTTCGCTTCGCCAGGCTCCGGACCTCGTCGGCGACCACGGCAAAACCTCGCCCGGCATCCCCTGCCCGGGCGGCCTCAATCGCGGCATTCAGTGCCAGCAGGTTGGTTTGCTCGGCAATGCCCTGAATGACTTCCAATACGGTGGTGATCTCGGAGACATCCTTGCCCAGGGTGTTAATAACCCCGGCAGCGGAAGAAATTTCCTGCGATAACCTTTGAACCGCATCGCGGGAGGCGGTGACCGTTTCAAGAGATCCGCGAGAATCCTCATCCACTGCATTGGCAGCATCCGCTGTTTGCTGGGCGTTCTGGGCAATCTCGCCGGCCGCGGCAGACATCTCGTTGATTGCGGTGGCAATCATGTCAATTTCCGCTTGCTGGCCGTCCACGCTGGCTCGGCTGGCACTTGCCGTTTCCCTGAGCGAAGTTACGCTGGAGCCAAGCTCCCCGGTACCTTGCTTGACGTCCCTGACGACGGCATGGATGTTGGAGACAAAGTTGTTGAAGTTGTCTGCTAGCTGCCCGATTTCATCTGTCCCATCGACGCTGAGGCGCTTGGTGAGGTCGGCCTCACCACTGGCGATTTCCGCCATGGCGGTGCCGAGATTGCGCACCGGGCGCAGCAGATAGCGGATGCCGATGTTCAGCAGTGCCAGGGTGATAACCAGTGAGATGACGGCAACAATCAGTCCAGTGGTTCGAGCCGCGCGCTGTGGCGCGTTGATCAGGGCCTCGTCGCTGAAGGTTCCAAGGTACCAGTCGACACCACGAGCCCCCTCGATGCGATGAAAGCTAACAAGCCAATTTGTGTCGCCAATGGCGTAGGAGTCAGTGGCGCCTGAAAGATCGGGGCTGGACGTCAGTAAAGCATCGATGTTGCCGCCAATCAGTTCCCGATCCGGGTGGTAGAGTACGGTTCCGTCCTTCGCTATTAACGCGGCATAACCGGTATTGGCCAGGGTGATTGGCATCAGTATGGCGTCGATGCTTTCGAGGGTAATGTCGCCCCCGACCACTCCGGCATAAACCCCGGCTGGTGCGGGTGCCAGAGACGAGATAATGATCTGATTGGTACCGGCGTCCAGATAAGGCTCGGTGAAGGAGGCTTTGCCCAGTTGCTTGGCGAGTTTGAACCAGGGGCGGGTTCTCGGGTCGTAGTCATCCGGCAGAGTGGACTCCGTTTCATCATCACGCATCAGCATGTTGCCGTTATCCTGCCCGACGTATACGTCCTTGAAGCCCACGCCGGTTGTTGTAAGTCCGAGTATCGCCCTCGCCTGGCTTTGATTTCGTGCTGTTGCCAAAGCGGCTGCGGTGGCCTCTGTTGCATCCAGTCGGGTATTTAGCCAGTCAGCGATGCTGGCCGTGCTTTGCGCAACGGTATCCGCATTGAGCGCGGCGACATAGGTGCTGGTGGTGTTTCTCAGGCGGATATCGCTCGTTAGCGCGTAGGTGCCAACCGTCAGCACCAGCAGAACACCAAAGCAAATTAAAAGTTTCTGACCAAACGAAAGGCGGTTCATCTGCATCTCTCTTGTTGTTCGCGTCCCATCTCTATGTTGAGATTAGTCGAACTGGAACGGTTCGTTAGTTAAAGAGCCTCCTTAAATTTCGACTAGAATCCTGAAAACTTAACCGGCACGCCTATATTTATCGGGTATACGACGCCTTTGCCCAGGAGATCCGCTGATGGCCCATGAAGAGCTCCACCTGAACCTCCGCAACCTCACCTCGGAGGATTACGATCAGCTACGCGTGCTGATGGATAGCATTTACGATGACATTGGCGGGGCCTGGCCCAGGGATACCATCAAGGCGCTGGTTGCGCAGTTTCCGGACGGTCAGATCTGCATCGAGGATTCGGGTGAACTGGTCGCGGTGGCGCTCACCGTAAGCGTTGAATATGACCGCTTCAGCAACCCTCACACCTATGATGACCTGATCCTCCGTAATCAGAAGATCCTGCACAATCCAAAAGGGGATTCCCTGTACGGGCTCGACGTATTTATCCATCCTGAGTACAGGGGCTACCGCCTGGGTCGTCGGCTGTACGAAGCACGCAAAGAGCTGTGCCGGTCAATGAATCTTCGCGGCATTCTCGCGGGCGGGCGTATTCCCAGCTATTTCAAGTACTCCGATCAGTACAGCCCTGAGGAATATATCCAGCGGGTGTCACGTCGTGAGATCTACGATCCGATCCTGACGTTCCAGTTGTCCAATGATTTTCAGGTTACCCGCCTGATGCACAAGTATCTGCCGGAAGATCAGAAGTCCCTGGGCTATGCGACGCTACTGGAGTGGCGGAATATTCTCTACACGCCCCCTCAGGCGGTGCTGAAAACCAAGAAAACCCAGGTACGGATGGGGGCGGTGCAGTGGCAGATGCGGGAGTTTGGATCGGTAGAAGAGGTTCTGCGTCAGGTTGAGTACTTTGTCGATGCGCTCTCGAACTACAAAAGCGATTTTGCGCTGTTTCCGGAATTCTTCAATGCGCCGCTCATGGGGCTGACTGACCAGATTGATCAGACCCGGGCCATCCGTTTTCTGGCCGGCTTTACCGAGCAATTCCGCGATCAGATGTCGGAAATGGCGGTCAGTTACAACATCAACATCATCACTGGATCGATGCCGATTCTGGTCGATGATCGGGTCTACAACGTTTCGTACCTGTGTCATCGTGACGGGCGCGTTGATGAGCAAATGAAAATTCACATTACCCCCCATGAGCGCCGGGACTGGGTCATTGAAGGGGGTGATCTGTTTAACGTGTTTGAGACGGACGCAGGTCGTGTGGCGATCATGATCTGTTATGATATCGAGTTTCCTGAGTTGGGGCGGATGGCGGCCGAGGAGGACGTGGATATTATCTGCGTCCCATTCTGGACCGACACGAAAAACGGCTACCTGCGGGTCCGGCATTGTGCCCAGGCCAGGGCCATTGAAAACGAATGCTATGTGGTGATTACCGGAAGTGTCGGAAACCTGCCCAAGGTGGAGAACCTGGATGTACAATACGCGCAGTCATCGGTGTTTTCGCCGTCGGACTTTGCGTTTCCTCACGATGCGGTGATGGCCGAAACAACGCCTAATACTGAGATGATCATGTTCTCTGACCTCGACCTGGAAAAGCTGAAGCTGGTTCGTAACGAAGGTTCGGTGACCAATCTCAAAGACCGGCGGCGGGAAATATACCGGTTCCAGTAGTGTCTGTGAGTCGAATCGGCGGGAGGCCTGCGTTGATGAACTGCATGAGCCTCCCATTCTATCGGGTTGAGATCATTGCAAAATGAACCGGCCATGACTATTGTTTAACCAGTCAGTGGCTCAGGTGCCCAGTGGGCGGCGCCGACGAAAGATTATGGATAACGTATAAATGAACGAAGCGATACCGGATCTTATTGCCTGTTTCCAGATCAGGCATGGTCTATTCAAAAAGGAAGTCGTCGAAGCCCAGCTCTTTGATTTAAATCAATTTGGTTGCGTACTGAAAACCGATAAAGTGTTCAATCCCGGTGATACTCTTCAGTTGGAATTGGTCATGGACATGCCCATAGAGAACATTCGTGCCAAGGGTGTTAGCGGGCTTGTGACCGAGCGCAGAAAGCACTGCAGCAATTTCTTCTACTCTATTGATTTTATTAAAAATGATGATGGTCCGAGCTCAACCATTTGTGATCAGCTCAAGCGAATCCGCGATATCGTCCGGAAAAAGCAGTCATTGCGTTCGAGGCGATCTTCCGGTCCGTCATCAAGTATAAGGCAATTGGCCTGACCTTAATGCCGTTGGTCCCGCCCTGCTCCAGCACTCTGGAGTTTTGACAATAATTTGTTGTAATACAAAGCACCGACAATAAAAACGCTGGTGAACAGCGGTAGTAGTTGTAAGGCAGATTTAGCTGAAACACTGACACATTCGGGAGATAGCCATCATGGCGAAAAAAGAAAAGCCTAGCGTCGACAAGATCGTCAAAAAGGTGAACAAGGAATTTGAAAAGACCTCTGCGCAGATCGAAAAACTGATCAATGATGCGCTCAAGCAGTTCGATAGCCTGCAGAACCAGATCCAGGACCCCGTTAAAAAGCTGCTGCGCGAGATTGATGATCTGCGTGAACGTGAAATGAAGCGTTTCCATGACGAAATGGAGCGTCGGCTGGGTGAATTCCAGGATATTCAGAATGCGGTTATGGATCGCCTGGGGATCGCCAGCAAGACCGCAGAGAAGGCTTCTGTCGCCAAATCTCCAGCCAAGGCAACCGGTGGCGCCAAGGCAAAACCGGCTGCAGCCAAGAAGCCTGCGGCGAAAAAGGCTCCGGCCAAGAAGGCTGCGCCTGCAGCCAAGGCTCTCAATAAGAGCGACCTGACCCTCGTGAAGGGCATCGGTCCTGCGACCGCCAAGAAAATGGCCGACCTGGGCATTAACAGCATTGACCAGATTGCAAACCCGTCTGCCGCCGAGAAAGAAAAGCTGCAGGCGTTTGCAAAGATGAAGGGTTTTGATCAATGGTCCGGTGAAGCCAAGAAACTGCTTTAATGCATACGACCGAACAGCCTGTATTACAGGACATTGTCCTGATAGGTGGCGGTCACAGTCATGTCGGGGTTCTGAGGCATTTTGCGATGAACCCCGTTCCTGGCGTACGCCTTACCCTGATTTGCCGCGACACCCACACCCCCTACTCCGGCATGCTGCCTGGCTATATCGCCGGACATTACGACTATGACGACGTTCATATTGATCTCAGTTGCCTGGCTGAGTTCGCTGGAGCGCGTTTTTTCCGTGATGAGGTCGTAGGCCTGGATCGTAACGCCCAACAAGTGATCTGCCGCAGCAGGCCTGCGGTGCCCTATGATCTGGTCTCCATTAACATCGGGTCATCCCCCCAGCTTTCCGGTGTGGGCGGAGCGGCCGAGCACGCCATTGCCGTCAAACCTATTCATGGCTTCGACAGTCATTGGCGGCAATTACTGGAGCGCATGTCTGCGCATATCGGCCCTCTGTCCATTGCGATTGTTGGGGCTGGTGCCGGCGGGGTCGAGCTGACCCTTGCCATGCAGTATCGATTGCAGCGCCTGTTTGCCCAGCGCGGGGTTGACCGGGGACAGCTGCAGTTCCATCTGATCGACTCGGCCAGCCAAATTCTACCGACCCACAACGCCCGAGTGCGCCGTACCTTTGAGTCTGTATTGAGTGAGCGGAGCGTACAGGTCCATCTTGGTGCCGCGGTCCAGGAAGTGGCGCCTGCTCAGGTGGTGCTCGCAAACAGTAACGTCATACCGGTAGACGAGGTGCTCTGGGCAACCAACGCTGCAGGCCAGTCCTGGCTGAAAGAGGCCGGGCTGGACCTCGACCTGCGGGGCTTCATCAACGTTACAGATACCCTGCAAAGTCCGGCAGACCCTCGGGTGTTCGCCGCAGGCGACATCGCTGCAATGATGAACCACCCCCGGGAAAAGGCCGGCGTTTTTGCGGTTCGCCAGGGGCGCCCGCTCGCCGATAACCTTGCCCGCGTCGCACAGGGCCTGGAGCCCAAACCCTATCGTCCTCAAAAACGCTGGCTGGCGCTGATCAGTACCGGCAATCGTTACGCTGTCGCCTCCAGAGGGAATCTGTTTGCCCGGGGGCAGCTGCTCTGGCGATGGAAAGACTGGATCGATCGACGCTTTATGGCGCGTTTTAACGATCTGCCTGAGATGCAGCCCCCGGCAGCCAGCGTTGACACCACGGCCGCCGTTAGCCAGCAGGACGCCTCGCAGGCGATCTCCGCACTTGCCATGCGCTGTGGCGGATGCGGCGCGAAGGTTGGCAGTACCGTGCTATCCCGGGCGCTTGGCAAGCTGCAGCCGGTTGCGCGGGATGACATCCTGGTTGGCCTGCACTCGCCAGATGACGCTGCGGTACTTACGGTGCCTCCGGGCAAAGCGGTTGTTCATACCGTCGATTTTTTTCGCGCATTCATTGATGACCCCTACATTCTTGGAAAGGTAGCGGCTAATCACAGCCTTGGTGACATCTTTGCCATGGGTGCGGAGCCTCAAAGCGCCACCGCGATTGCGACGGTGCCTTACGGTATTGAGTCAAAAACTGAGGATGTCGTCTTTCAGATGATGTCGGGGGCGATTGAGGTTCTTAATGCGGCTGGTTGTGCGCTGGTGGGTGGCCATACCGGCGAGGGTCAGGAGCTTGCGCTGGGCTTCGCCGTTAATGGCTTAATCGATCCGGATCAGGTGCTGAGCAAAGGCGGGTTGCGCCCGGGCGATTGCCTGGTGCTGACCAAGCCCGTTGGAACAGGCACGCTGTTCGCCGCTCATGGGCGACTGCAGGCCAAAGGCCGCTGGATTGATGAGGCGCTTGAATCGATGCAGGTCTCTAATCAGGCCGCCGCTGGGTGCCTGCGCGAACATGGTGCGCAAGCCTGCACGGACATCACGGGGTTCGGGGTGCTAGGGCATCTAATTGAGATGACCAAGCCTTCGGGTGTCGACGCAGAGCTCGATCTCTCAGCCCTCCCCGTGCTGGCAGGTGCGGAAGAGACCGTGGCAGCCGGGATACTCAGCTCATTGCAGCCTGCAAATGTGCGCTCGCGACGTGGCATTCGCGATCTGGAGCGTTGGGTAAAGCATCCGCGTTACCCGCTTCTGTTTGATCCCCAGACTGCTGGTGGGTTGCTGGCAGGTATTCCTGAATCCCGGGTCGAATCCTGTCTTCAGCAGTTGCATTGCCTTGGCTATCCTTCGGCTGTGGTTGTTGGCCGGATTTCTGCTCAGTCCGATCAGTTAGAGCCCATCACCCTTCGGGAATAGCGCCCGGGCGATTTTTTCCAGTGCGGCATCTACATTGCCAGGGCGTTTCCCGGTATCCTTGTTGCCCTTTTAAATTGCGGGTTATTGCGCCCCAATACGCGATTAAATGACCAGGGATGTTCCCATGCTGCGATCACTGACCCTCCACTGTTTGCTGGTGCTAACGTTTGTTTTTCCATTCTCTGCATCTACTCTGGCGGACACGTTTGTGTTTACCGCCATTCCTGATGAAGATGAAACCCGGTTGGTTGAGCGCTTCCAGGGTGTGGCGGACTACCTGTCCGAGCAGCTCGATGTGGATGTTCGCTATATCCCGGTGAAGTCCTACGCTGCCGCGGTTACCGCATTTCGTAACAATCAGGTCCAGCTTGCCTGGTTTGGTGGTTTGTCTGGCGTTCAGGCCCGTCGCCTGGTTCCGGGGTCTGAAGCGCTCGCCCAGGGGCTTGAGGATCAGGCCTTTGAAACCTACTTCATCGCCCATCGTAATACCGGCCTCTCAGAGTCAGACGCCCTGCAGGAGGATCTTCGCGATCGCACGTTCACCTTTGGGTCCAAGGGTTCAACGTCCGGCCGCCTGATGCCTGAGCATTTCGTGCGAGAGCACTTTGAAGCAGCCCCGGAAGAGGTTTTCTCCCGTGTAGGATTCAGTGGAAACCATACCCGAACACTGCGTCTGGTTGAGGCGGGTACGTTTGAGGTTGGCGCGCTCAACTTTCAGGTGTGGGAGAAGGAGCTGGCAGACGGCAACATCGATACCGAGGCCGTCAGTGTAATCTGGCGTACCCCGAGTTACCCGGACTATCAATGGACGGTCCGTGGGGATGTGGATGAGCGTTTCGGCGCTGGCTTTAAGGACCGGGTTCGCCAGGCGCTGCTTGATCTCGACGACCCTGAACTGCTGGCCAGCTTTCCCCGCACCCGATTTATTCCGGCCGAAAACGCAGATTATGAGCCGATTCGTGTGGTTGCTGAGCAGATTGGTATCCTCGATTAATGACCGTCATTGCGCTTAACGAGCTATCAGCATCCTTCAACGGCAGGCGGGTACTCGGCCCGCTTTCCCTTGAGGTGAATGCAGGTGAGCGCGTGGCGCTGGTCGGCAAAAGTGGTGCGGGTAAATCCACCCTGCTAAAACTGGCCTGGGAACACTGCGGGCCAGAGATTGCCCTGGTGCCACAGGATCTTGGTCTGGTGCCCGCGCTGTCGGTGTTCCATAACGTCTACATGGGCCGGGTAAATCAACGTTCCAGCTGGTACAACGCCCTGACGCTGCTCCGCCCTTTCAGCAAGGACCGTCAGGCGGTCGGCACCATCCTGAAACGCCTGTCGATTGCTGACAAGCAGTGGTCCCCACTGGCCTCGCTGTCAGGCGGCCAGCGGCAGCGGGTCGCCATTGCCCGCGCGATCTATCAGGGTGCAGGCACCCTGATCGCTGATGAGCCGGTCTCAGCCCTTGATGGGCCGCTGGCTGACAAGGTGATGGCGCTGCTTAATGAGCATTTCAACAGTTACCTGATTGCCCTGCATGATGTCGACCTGGCCTTGAGATATTGTGACCGGATTGTTGGTGTCGCCGATGGCATGATTGCGCTGGACGAGCCCAGCAGCCGGCTGAGTAAGGCCGACATCCTGCCGCTGTACTGACGGGCCAGCCATGTTCTCGTTCCCCACCGTCCGCGTCAGTCTGTTTTTCATCGTCATTGCCGTTGGCTGCCTGCTGCTGGCCGATCTGTCCATCAGTGCTGCCAACCCGTGGAAGGATTTGGGTAATTTCTTCCTCGGACTCGTTACGCCGGATTTCTTCTCGTACCAAGGGCTGGCAACGGCGCTGCTGCGCACGCTCGCCTTCGCCTTTGTTGGCGTGGCACTGGGCAGCGCGGTCGGGTTCCTGCTCGCACTGGCCTACCGCTGGAGCGCGGTACGGATCTTCTGCGGGACAATACGCGCGGTGCATGAGTTGTTCTGGGCGCTCATCTTTCTCCAGTTTTTTGGCTTTCATCCGCTAACCGGAGTGCTCGCTATAGCGATCCCCTACTCCGGTATATTCGCCAAGGTTTATTCGGAGATTCTTGACGAAGTTGATCCGGAGCCTGCAAGGGCGCTTCCCAAGGGAACGGGGCTGATATCGACGTATCTGTTCGCTCTGCTCCCCCAGTGCTGGGAACAGATCAAGACTTACACGGCTTACCGGCTGGAATGCGGGCTTCGATCGAGTGCTGTGCTTGGCTTCGTCGGGCTGCCCACGCTTGGCTTCTACCTGGAATCGTCCTTCGCACAGGGGCTGTATTCCGAAGCAGGGGCGATGCTGATCCTGTTTTACGTGGTCATCGCGACGATCCCCCTCTGGCTTCGCCGCCAGACACTGCCGTTTTTCCTGATCGCTGCCCCTTTCTGTCTGGGGGAAGGTTTTCCGATCATCTGGGATAATGTCTCGCGCTTTTTCACGGAGGATATCATTCCAGCCCCTCTGCGTCATGGCGATGGGCTTGCTGGTCTGTTCGATTGGGGCGCGGATATTCTCATCACCGAAGCCATGCCTGGTATCTGGAATACACTCCTGCTGACTCAAATGGCGTTGGTGCTGACCGGAATCATCGCGCTGATGACGTTCCCTCTGATTTCCACGCAGTTTGGCCGGCCTGCCGGGCGCCTGGGTGGTCACGTGTTCCTGGTTATTCTGAGGTCAACTCCAGAGTACATGCTGGCCTACATCCTGCTGCAGGTCTGGGGCCCTTCAATGCTCCCTGCGGTGGTCGCCCTGGCCTTGCACAACGGCGGAATCATTGGCCACCTGGTTGGCCGTCAGTCCAGTAACCTGTCGCTCAGGGCGGATGCGCCCCGGGGGCTGAACCGGTACGGCTATGAAATCGTTCCCCGGGTGTACCGATCCTTTCTTGCCCTGCTGTTCTATCGCTGGGAAATCATCATGCGGGAGACCGCCATACTCGGCATTCTGGGGATCTACACCCTCGGCTTTTTTGTCGACAGTGCAATCCAGAACATCCAGTTCGATCGGGCACTTGTTCTGATCGCCATTACGGCCCTTCTCAACATCGGCATCGACAAGCTGTCCCGGGTGATTCGCCGACGGCTGGCGCTGCAAACCCTGCCCACCTGCTAGCTGTCCTTTCGAGCGAGAACTGGCCCGCGCTTGCTCTGCTGGCTGCATCACAGTTCCGGCGTTGGCCGAAGTAAAACCCTGAAAACCGGAAGGTGTTCCCTTGGAGGCTTGTTACAAGTTGTTACAATGGATGGAGATATAGTCATTAATACCTAGGGATACCATGTTTGAAAGCCTGATTGTTGTGGTGGCTGAATTGGGTCTTGCGAGCCTGTTCTTCATGCTGGCCTATCGCATGACGGGTCTGGCGAAGCGCGAGACCTTTGCACTCCCGGCCTGGGCAGCGTCTTCGGGGGCATTCTCAGAGTCCCCGGCCGCTTTCCGGGAAAGCGACCGTCAGGTATCCCTTAGCCCTGGTCGCGACGACCGGGAGAGTGGAGCTTGCGACTTGCCCGGTGGGTATCCCCGGTACTCATTTCCGCAGGCAAAGGCCTCAGGCCGGATTCGCGTTAACGGCTTATCGGACCGTGCCGAACTGATTACCCAGCTGCACATTCTTTTTGGGCTCCAGGATCGAGTCTGCCGTCAGCACCACTTTGTGCTCAAGGAATCACCGCGTGCCATTCAGCATTACACGGCAGCCTGGTTATACGGTGCGGCTAACGCGTTGGCAGCGCCGAATGAGCGGCATTCCAGCGAGCTGGTCCAGGTCGTCTGTCAGTTGCTTGAGCGGAAAATCGGGATCGACATGGGCGATGCATCGCAAGTGCTTTCAGGTCTGACCCGCTGCAGCATCGGGCTTGCCTGCTATCGCTGTGGGGTTGAGGGCGCAGAGCATTGGCAGGAGCACCACTTCATTCCAAATGACTGCGCCCTGAACACGGCACTCACCAGTAACGCCTTTATCTAAGCGCGACCGCAGGTCAAATCTGGCGGGCCTTAACGTTGACCAGCATCGGCCTGGGTCAGGACGACGATGCACGATTGCCGATCAGGGTCCAGTTGCAGCCAATCTGAACGGCCTCCCCGGTATCTGTGGGTCCGACAGGAACGCCGATGACCTCAGGGCGGGAGAAAGAGCCATCGGGCTGGCGCGTCATGGACGCCACATCAACAGAATTCACCTGATATTCCCGGCCATGCGCCTGCACCCTTGAGCGGTGACTGAGCCCATACACAAAGCGGCAGTAATCGAGCTTCAGCTGCAGGAGGTCCTGCTCTGCCTTGTGAATCTTTCTGAGCAAAACGTTCTTGATACCGTCTGCGTAGTCCATTCTGTAATCGTCCTTGATGACCATGGGTAAGCCTGCGCATTTTACCAGCTCTGCCGTCCGGTTAGTTGCGGTGTGCCTCAAACAATAAGCGCTGGGGTTGCCTGAATTGAGTGTTGCCGGGAATCTCCAGATCAATCCGCCACACCATGACATCCTGTACGGTACATACCGGCGGGGTGAACGTGCCTTGCCAGCCGCCTGCCGCCTGGTTTTGGTTCATTAGAACCGGGTATTCTCCAAGGTACATGGATTCCCCCCGGAGAATGCCGTGCATGCGTTCGATCTCTGCACTGGTGTTAACTGTAAGGTGGAAACGCTCACCGCTCTCTTCGTCAGACTGCCGTGTAAGGCTGGCCTGCCAGGGTGTGCCGTCCGCCTCCCAGGCGCAGGTGCCCTCCATCAGGTTGCAGCTAGGCTGACCGGATTCCGCTCCGTCTTCGGACAGCCCCATAAGCCATTTTGGCGCGACGGAAATCACCGTCAGCATCCCAATAAGAACCAACACCACCACAACGCCCCGAATCACTCGTTACCCTCCTCTCCTGATTGCCAGCTATTATACGGTCGATTAGCGGGCATCACGTATACTTCAGCCTTTCGTCTTACCGCAAAGACGTGAGAAAATTCAGGACTTTGATCCATGCCAACATGGGGTAACTCCGTGCAGCCGGACATTTCGGTCAGGAATCTGAACAAAGTTTACGCGGGTGGTTTCCAGGCCCTCAACAACATCAACCTGGACATACGCAGGGGCGAGATCTTCGCTCTGCTCGGCCCCAATGGCGCCGGCAAGACCACACTGATCAGTATCATCTGCGGTATCGTTAACGCGTCCAGCGGGACTGTGTTGGCGGCCGGCCATGACATTGTGCGGGATTACCGGGCGGCACGGGCCACCATTGGCCTGGTGCCCCAGGAGCTCAATACGGATGCCTTTGAAACCGTTTGGGATGCCGTATCGTTCAGTCGGGGTTTGTTCGGCAAGGCCGCCAACCCGGCGCACATCGAGAAGGTGCTCAAGGATCTCTCGTTGTGGGATAAGCGCAATAACCGGATTATGTCCCTGTCCGGCGGGATGAAGCGCCGGGTCATGATCGCCAAGGCGCTCTCCCACGAGCCGCGGATCCTGTTCCTTGACGAACCTACCGCTGGTGTTGATGTGGAGCTGCGCCGGGATATGTGGGACATGGTGCGAGGTCTCAGGGCCAATGGCGTAACCATTATCCTCACCACCCACTACATCGAAGAAGCCGAGGAAATGGCCGACCGCATTGGCGTTATTCGTCAGGGTGAAATCATCCTCGTTGAGGGTAAAGAGCAGTTGATGGCGAAGCTGGGTAAAAAAGAACTGCGCCTGCTGCTGCAACAGCCCCTCAGCAACATTCCGAATGAACTGGCCGAAGAGCCCATCGAGCTGTCCGACGATGGCTTTGAATTGGTCTACACCTTCGATTCCCAGCAAACCCAGGCTGGCGTGGCCCGTTTGTTACGGCAACTCGGTGAGCTGGGCATTGATTACCGGGACCTGCAAACGCGGGAGAGTTCACTGGAAGATATTTTTGTTGGCCTCGTCCACGAATAACCGGGACGGCTACTGCTGGAGACAGGAATGAATCTATACGGAGTCAAAGCAATCTATCGCTTTGAAATGGCCAGGATGTGGCGGACCCTGATGCAAAGCATCGCCTCGCCGGTGATATCCACTTCCCTGTACTTTGTGGTCTTTGGCTCTGCCATTGGCAGTCGGATGGGCGACATCGACGGCATCAGCTATGGGGCTTTTATCATTCCCGGGCTGGTGATGTTGTCCCTGTTGATGCAAAGCATCTCAAACGCCTCATTTGGCATATACATGCCCAAGTTTTCAGGCACCATCTACGAGGTCCTTTCAGCACCGGTCTCCTACGTTGAAGTGGTGCTGGGCTACGTGGGCGCAGCGGCCACCAAATCCGTTATCCTGGGCACCATCATTCTGTTGACCGCCCGTATTTTTGTCGACTACACCGTGCTCCATCCCGTGTGGATGGTGTCTTTCCTGGTGCTGACCTCAATCACGTTCAGCCTGTTCGGGTTTATTATCGGCGTCTGGGCGGATGGCTTTGAGAAGCTGCAGATCGTGCCGCTGATGATTGTCACGCCGCTGGTGTTCCTTGGCGGAACGTTCTACTCCATCGATATGCTGCCTGAAATCTGGCAGACCATCACCCTGTTCAACCCGGTGGTTTACCTTATCAGTGGTTTCCGTTGGGCCTTTTACGGAGTCTCTGATATACATGTTGGCATCAGTGTCGCGATGACACTGCTGTTTATGCTGGGTTGCATGATCGCGATCTGGTGGATCTTCAAAACTGGCTATCGGCTGCGCTCATGAAACATGCTGGCACCCCCTTCCAATCGATCCGTCCCTGGCTGCTTCTGGCGCTGGCGTTACTCGTCGTCAGCGCCTGCACTCATCGGCCCGTCGTCAATGTTCCGCCCTCTCCGGAGCTTGAGAAGAAAGTCGTTCAGATTGTGTCGGGAGATCACGTCGTCCCGCTGACGGCTGAAATCGCAGACACCCCCGGCGAACGCCGGCAGGGGCTGATGGGAAGGTATTACATGGATTGGGATGCCGGGATGCTGTTCGTTTATGAGATTTCCCGCAGCGGCAGTTTTGGCTTCTGGATGCAGAACACCATTATCCCTCTGGACATTGCCTATCTGGACGAAAACGGTGTTATCGCATCGATCAAGCAGATGGAGCCGTGTATTGATCAGCCCACCTGCCCGGTCTACCCGGCGGGCGTTCGCTACCGCTCAGCCCTGGAAGTTAATCAGGGCTTCTTTGAAGCCCACGGTATTTCAGTCGGTGACCGGGTCGAGTGGTGACCCGGCCCGAGTGTCAGCTTTGCTGAATATTGCTTTCGATCAGTTCCGCCAGGTTGCGCGCAAACGCTTCAATGCCCTGTTCCAGTGAACGATTCAGGCTGCCCATGACCACGCCATTGAATTGGCGGGTCCCAGGCTCCTGCAAAAAGTTCTCGTAGGCATTAAGTTTGTCCATCTCAATACCCTGATAGGAATGCAGCAGCGACAGCAGAATGCCCTGCTCAACCATCGGGCGCGATGCCTCAATCTGCTGGCTGATTTGCTCGCCAAACGCCGACAGGTCGACCGCGATGCCGGGCTGCTGGGTCATCATGATCGCCGAGAAAACCGCCATGCTGGTGTATTGCTGAAGATCCATCACCATGTCCGTCGCACCAAACAATTTGTCCAGACGACTGGCGAACTTGACCCGTTGCTGGTCGCCAAGCAGCTTCTTGGCCTGTGCCATCATTTCCTGCTGAGCATCTCCCCCAGTTGCGGCCTTCTCGGCTTCGGTAATCTCGATCCCGAGGGGTGAGTTATACCAGTCGAGCAGCTCATCTACCTGAGTCGGTGTCAGTGAAGCCACGAGCGCCTCCCTGAGCGATTGCAGAATGTCTTCCGCAACAAACGCGCCATCCGCACTCCGCAACATGGCCTGAAACACCGGATCCGGAATGGCCTGGCTCTGGCCCTGCGCCATCGACATGCCCTGCTTCATCGACAACGGAATGCTCGCAACCTGCTCCGTTAAGCCGGACTTATCCATCAGCTCATTAATGGCATCACTGTTCTCCGATGCCATTAATGACGCGGACAGAAACAGGCAAACAAAGCCAACGAACGTGCGAATGTGCATAAAAACCATCAAAACATCCTTTTTTAAGAGTTGAGTGGTTGCCGCCTACACGGCAATCCGTTCAGCAAGTTTAGCGGTTAAGCGGCGCTTCGTAGAGTGTTCTGGGAGCAGAATGTGAAAGTGGTTAAGAACTTAACGTCTTTCATTTGTCGGGCTGAGCTGGCTTGAGGCTTGCTTTTGAGTATTTATATTTGACGCAATCTGAAAATATGGACGAGGTTCTTTAACTGTCGGAGTTTAATGGTGCCCGGAGCCGGAATCGAACCGGCACGGCCTTGCGGCCGAGAGATTTTAAGTCTCTTGTGTCTACCAATTTCACCATCCGGGCAATATCGGAAGGAAATGAGGGGCAGGATTGTATAAGGCCTTGGCCGTTAACGCAATTGCGAGCCTTGCCCTGCCCCCGGCTTTGGGTGAATTTGGTGCGTCAGGCCGCAGGTTTGTGAGCGACGCCTTTATAGATGTAGCCCGCTATTTTCGGTGCTTTTGGCATGTACAGGTTCACGACCTCATCGACGATAAAGCCGGAGCCGGCAATCAGGTTGGCAATCGGGCGATTAAGGTGGCAGCCGCCGGCGAGTTTCTTCCAGGCCGGGGTGATCCTGTCTTGCCATTTATGCACCGATGCATCCGGTGATTGTCCATGCTCAAGAAACAGCAGTTGGCCGCCGGGCTTGAGCACCCTCAGCATTTGCCCGAGTGCTGCAGACCAGTCCGGGATGGTACACAGGGTAAAGGTAAGTAGTATGGTGTCGACGGAGTTGTCATCCAGAGGGATCTTCTCGCCCGGGAGGTCCAGTAACTCCACCCTGACCGGCGATTTCGCAAGCTGAGGCTCCGCCTTCTTCCGCATGCCTTCCGACGGCTCAAGGCCATAGACCAGCGACACCTTGTCCGGGTCATAGAACTCCAGGTTGATGCCGGACCCCATGCCCACTTCGAGCACGACCCCTTCGCACTGGGGCACGACCTGGCTGCGCAGCTTCATGACCTGCCCGACAGAACAGGCTTTATCAATCAGAATCGGTAGGATTCGCTCGTCGTAAAACTTCATTCTTTATCCCATAATGGTGGCGCGAAGAAGATAACTGCCTGTTAGCACGGTCATTTTATGATCAGCCAGTGTTAAATTTGATGCGAGTCATTGCAAAAAACTTTTAGGAATAAGATTATACCTGTTGTTTATATGGTGACCTTTCGCTGTTAAAAGGGTCGTTAACACAGTATCAAATCTCTCCAGTGGAGGTTCCTGTGGATTTGGATCCCCTGTTACTATCGCGCATTCAGTTCGCGTTTGTAGTGTCCTTCCATGCCATCTTTCCGGTGTTTACCATTGGTCTGGCATCTTTTATCGCTGTCCTTGAAGGGCTGGCGTTTAAAACCCGCAACCCGGTCTGGTTAAAACTCTCTACCTTCTGGACCAAGGTGTTTGCTGTGGTTTTCGGCATGGGCGTTGTGTCCGGGATTGTCATGTCCTTCCAGTTCGGTACCAACTGGAGCAACTTTGCGCAGGCCTCGGCGAATTTCCTCGGGCCGATCCTCAGCTATGAGGTAATCACCGCCTTCTTCCTTGAAGCCGCCTTCCTGGGCGTATTGCTGTTCGGGCGGGACAAGGTTCCTCCCGGAGCCCACCTGGCGTCAGCGATCCTGGTTGCCACCGGTACCTTTATCTCTTCGTTCTGGATTCTGGCAGCAAACAGCTGGATGCAGACGCCGGCCGGGGTAGAGCTCCGGGATGGCATGTTCCATGTCATCTCCTGGAGCGACGCCATCTTTAACCCCTCCTTCCCGTTCCGGTTCCTGCACATGGCGCTGGCCTCGTTTCTTACCGGCAGCTTTGTGGTCGCGGGGGTCAGTGCCTGGTACCTGCTCCGCGGTCGCGAGGTTGAAGCCAATAAGAAGGCGCTGTCTATGTGTCTTTGGCTGTTGCTGTTTATCGCTCCAGCTCAGGCTGTTGTGGGTGATTTCCACGGCCTGAGCACCCTTGAGCACCAACCCATGAAGGTTGCGGCAATGGAGGGACATTGGGAAACGTCCGGAGATGTGCCCTTGTTGCTGTTTGCCATTCCAGATCAGGAAAACCAGACCAATCATCTGGAAATTGGCATTCCTAACCTCGCCAGCTTAATCCTTACTCATGACTGGCACGGTGAGCTGAAAGGCCTCAATGAGGTGGCTCCGGAAGAACAACCTCCGGTCGCTATCGTGTTCTGGAGTTTTCGGATCATGGTGGGTATGGGCATGCTGATGATCCTGTTTGCCGTGACCGGACTGGTGCTGCGCGCGGGCGATCGGTTCTGGCGAACGGGCTGGTACCTGCAGGGTCTGCGCGCCATGAGCATCGCACCGTTCCTTGCCGTGTTGACCGGGTGGTTTGTAACAGAGGTTGGCCGGGCACCATGGCTGGTATACGGCATCATGACCCAGGCCGAGTCGGTAACGCCGTCACTCACTGGTGCCATGGCACTGTTCACATTGATCGGCTACATCGTGGTGTACGCCATGGTCTTCACTGCCGGGGTCTATTACCTGATGCGCGTGCTGTACGTGGGTCTCGAGGGTGCTGAAGACGAAGACATTGACGAAAGCGATCGTCCGGCCCGGCCTCTGTCCGCTGCCCACGTACCGTTTGAAATCGGCGAAGCCGGCACCAACCCCGCCAACCAGGGAGGTCACTGACCATGCAACCGTTTGATCTGGCCCTGATCTGGGCGTTCATTATTGGTTTTGGGGTCATCATGTACGTTCTGATGGATGGTTTCGACCTCGGCGTCGGCATCCTGTTTCCGTTTGCTCCCGACGAAGAGGCGCGGGACACGATGATGAATTCCGTGGCACCGGTGTGGGACGGCAATGAAACCTGGCTGGTGCTCGGAGGCGCTGGCCTGCTGGCAGCCTTTCCGTTGGTGTACAGCATTCTCCTGCCGGCCCTTTATATTGGCGTGTTCCTGCTTCTCGCGGGTCTTATTTTCCGCGGCGTCGCGTTTGAGTTTCGCTTCAAGGCGAGAACATCAAAGTACCTGTGGAACTGGGCCTTCGCGGGCGGATCAACCATTGCGGCGTTTGCTCAGGGCGCGGTGGTCGGCTCCTATATACAGGGGTTTGAAACCGCCAATGGCGTTTATGTGGGGGGCGCACTGGACTGGTTGACGCCGTTTACGGTGGTCACCGGGCTCGGCATGCTCGCGGGCTACGCTCTGCTCGGGGTCACCTGGCTGATCCTGAAAACCGAGGGTGAGCTGCAAGCCTGGGCTTACAAGCTTGCCACGCCCTTGTTGCTCGCCGTTCTGGTGATCTTCGGTGTGATCAGTTTGTGGACGCCGTTTGTCGATGAACAGGTTCTGGAACGCTGGTTCTCCGGTATCAGTATTATCTGGGTACTGCCACTGCTCACCCTGCTGTTTGCGTGGCAAATCTGGCGGTCGGTGCGCAATCGGTCTGAGGCGATGCCGTTTGTGGCAACCATGGGCCTGTTTATCAGTACCTACCTGAGCTTGCTGGTGAGCCGCTGGCCATACGTGGTTCCACCCAATTACACCCTGTGGGATGCTGCCTCAGCATATAACTCTCAGCTATTCCTGCTGCTCGGCCTGCTGTTTGTTATTCCGATTGTCCTGGTGTACACCGCCTGGACCTACTGGGTTTTCCGCGGCAAGGTTAAGGCTGGTGCCGGCTACCACTAACACAGGCCATGCCAGGCGATGGCTGTCGGGCCTGACTCGGGGTCATCGCCGCTCCCTATCCCTTACCGTGGCTTTCGGCGCCCTGAGTGGCCTTGCCACTATTGTCCAGATGGGGCTGATCGCGTATATCGCCCACCGGTCGGTTATCGCTGGGGCCCGCCTTGATTCCCTCGCGGTATGGCTCGCGCCCCTCGTTTTCTCAATCCTGGTGCGGGGGCTCGCTCAGGGTCTGCAGGGGCAGTTCGCGAATGCGGCCAGTGAACAGGTCCGCGTCGGGGTCCGAAGCCAGCTGCTTTCCGCCTGGCGTGAGGCAGGGCCCCAGCAGCTGAAGCACGAATCCCCCGCGAGTCTGGCCAGCGAATGGCTTGAGCAGGTAGACGCTCTGCACGGCTACGTTGCCCACTTTCTGCCACAGATGGCTCTGTGTGTGATTGTGCCCCTGTCGGTTCTGTTGGTTGTCGGGTCCCTGGACTGGCTGGCCGCCCTCTTCCTGCTTTTGTCCGCCCCCCTGATCCCGCTGTTCATGGCGCTCGTGGGCATGGGTGCGGAAAAACTGAATCAGCAGCATTTCGAGCTGGTTGGGCGGTTATCGGGTCAGTTTCTGGATAAGGTTCGTGGGTTGACCACACTTCAGCTGTTTGACGCCACCGATCGCGCTTCCCAAGAACTTGAGCACTCATCGGATCGTTATCGGACCGTCACCATGAAAACCCTGAAGGTCGCTTTCCTCTCATCCGCCGTCCTGGAGTTTTTCTCCTCGGTGGCGATCGCGGTGGTCGCGATCTACATCGGCTTCGGGCTGCTGGGGTACATTGATTACGGCCCGGCCGAAAAACTGACGCTGTTTTCCGGCCTGTTCATACTCATGCTGGCGCCGGAATTCTTCCAGCCACTGCGCCAACTCGCACTGCATTATCATGACCGGGCAGCAGCCCTGGGGGCGGCAGAATTACTGATGGCCCGACTGGAAGCGAACGCCACCGCCAACACAGCCCAGGCTCCCGATACCGTGGTGGCAGACGCCTCCGATACGCGTGCCCTTGAGGTCAACAAGGTCACTGTGGTTTATCCGTCCACACGGGCGATTCTCGATAACGTTTCACTGTCACTGCCCCGCGGCGAGTGTCTCGCACTTCATGGGCCATCCGGTGGTGGCAAAACCACCCTGCTCAATGTGATGGCCGGATTTGTCGTGCCTCAGTCCGGTTCCGTATCGGTGTTCGGTAAGGCCCCCGGATCGGTCCCGTTTGGCTGGTTAGGCCAGTCCCCCTTTATTTTGCACGGCAGTTGGGCAGACAACCTGCGGATGGTGGCCCCCGCGGCAAACGATGACGATATCCGGGCAGCCCTTAATGCAGTCGGACTTGCAGCGCTGGTCAGCCAGCGCCCTGAGGGCATAGACAGCCCGATTACAGAACTGGGCCAGGGCCTTTCCGGTGGTCAGGCCCGTCGCCTGGCGTTGGCAAGAATCTTCCTTGCAGACTATGAGCTGGTCCTGCTGGACGAGCCAACCGCCGGGCTTGATCTCGCCAGCCAACAATACCTCATCGAAGGGCTGAGGCTACTGAAAACATCGGGTAAGACCCTGGTTGTCGCGACGCACCACGACTCGCTGCTGGCCATCGCCGATCGGGTGATCACCGTGAAAAACGGAGGCCTCCACGATGGCTGACCTTTTGCCCTGGCTGAAGCTGATCTTCTCAGAGCGACGCCGGCTCCTGATCGGCGCCCTCCTAATACTGCTGACGTTACTCTCAGGGCTCGGGCTCCTGGCGTTGTCAGGGTGGTTTATTACCGCCACCGCAGTGGCCGGCCTGCTACTGGCTGCGGGGCTCCCGGCGACGCTTAACATCTACGTGCCTGGTGGCGGCATTCGGCTGTTCGCCGTTACCCGCACTGTCGGTCGTTACCTTGAGCGGGTCTATAACCACGACACCGTGCTGCGCCTGCTTGCGCTGCTCAGAGTCAGGCTATTCCGTAACCTGGCGTCGCAACCGGGAAGTCAGCGCCAGCGTATCAAGAGTGCAGACTGGCTCAGCCGGCTTACCTCCGATCTCGATGCCATGGATACGCTCTATCTCCGGCTGATTGCCCCTACGGCGCTCGGGCTCGGGCTGACGGCCGCGCTCGTGCTCGTCGCCTGGCTCGGTTATTCCGCTCAACTCGCGCTGGCGACGGGGGTCCTACTTGGTGCAGCACTGCTGATATCCACGGTGCTTCTGCACTGGCGAAACCGCGCAACCGCTCATCGCCGGATTGCTGCCCAGAATGAGCTGCGCGAGCGAGTGATTGATCAGTTGCTGGGGCAAGCCGAACTTACCGCCGCTGGGGTATTGCTCCAGTCTCACAATGATCTGGCCAGACGTTCAGCCCAGTCTGCCAGTGAGCAGAGCCGGATGGAGAGAAACACGGTCTGGCATCGGGCATTGGCAGGCGTATGCATTAACCTAGCGGTGATCACCGCATTATGGCTTGGTTTGGGTCTGTATGAGTCCGCACAACTCAGTGGGCCGGTAGTGGTGTTGTATCCGTTGATGCTTCTGGCGATGGTCGAGGTCTACACAGTGCTTCCGGATGCCTTCGGCGTTCTTGGCAGTACCCAGGCTGCAGCCCGGCGACTCAGTCTTCTCGCTCATGGCCCTGGCGCCAATCCACCAATGGATCCGCCGGGGGCGCAGCAGGAACCACTGAGTCACGATGCGCTTATGTGCTTTAGCAACGTAACCGTCCGGTCCAGCGAACATGTGGTCATTCTGGAGGTGCCCCGGCTAGAGGTGCGGTCAGGTGAATGGCTTGGGATCACCGGGGTATCCGGCTGCGGAAAGTCCACTCTCGCAGACCTCGCCGCGGGACTGATTACGCCAGACCAGGGCTCGGTTGAGCGGTCAGCTTCACTCTCGAGAATGGCATACCTTCAGCAACGGACGGTTCTGTTCAACAATACGGTTCGCAACAACCTGATTCCTGACGGCCGGATGATCGATGACCACCTGCTGTGGCAAATGTTGGAGGTTGTGCAGCTCACCGAGCGGATCATGCAGTTGCCAGGGCAGCTGGACGGCTGGCTTGGTGGCATTGGCAGTCAGCTGTCCGGGGGTGAGGCCCGCAGGATAGTCCTGGCCCGCACCCTGCTTCGGGAGGCCCCACTCACCATTCTCGACGAGCCCTTCACCGGTGTAGATGCGCCAACGGCGCGGGTCATCTCAGGAAAGATGCGTGATCTGCTTGCGGACAAGGCTGTGTTGGTGCTGGCGCATGATGCCAGCGCTCTGCCTGGGACGGACCGGTTGGTCGAGCTTAGTCCACCCCAGGGCATATAGGCTTAGTCGATACGATCGAAGGTCAGGCCGGCATTGGTTTTCAGGCGCTCAACCAGTGTTTCGCCAAAGATTGAAGCTGGCGTCCAGAAACCCCCTGCCCGATCCGTGTTGCGAACATCCCGCGCCAGGCAAACGCCGGCTTCGCCCAGCATCTTGGCGGTTGAGCCATAGCCTGGGTCACGATCACCGGTAACTTTTGTACGGAGGGTCCTGCCGTCGGCAGTTTGACCGATAAAACGAAGATCGTAGAACCCGCTTTTCTGGGATTCAGGGCTAGGACCTTCCCCAGGCTTCGGCACCACAAATCGTTCCAGTATCCAGCGGGTCGGCTTTATCGCTGCCCCGGCAATGAAACCACCCAATCCGGCAGTAATGCCGAGTGCCGCCAGTCGCCCTTTCAGGCCCTTGCCCGTCATCATCGCCTCGTCGTACAGGAATTCCTGACCGTAGGGTGTCCCCTGTAGCGCATTGGAGCGGTGAACAATCCGCACGTTGATGGGAGCCATCATGAACGGTGCGAGCCAAACACCGAAGTCAGGGTCGTACTGGGCGCCCTTTACATTCGGCTGCCGCTTGCTCGACTTGTGTCCCGCCGGGGCCAGAGAGAAGGGATTTGCCAGCTCCTTGCGTAACTGCGGGTTGCTTGCCGCTTCTTTGGTGACGTTGATCAGGCTGGCGACGGTGCCGCCGGAGAGCCCGCCACGCGCAGCCTTGACCCTCATGCTGACCTGGTTGCAGGGCTCACCGAAGTCCTTGGTCGCTTCGTTCTGCAGAAACCATACGCCCAAGTCGGACGGAATGGAGTCGAAACCACAGCAGTGCACTATTCGGGCGCCGCTTGACCGAGCCTGATCCTCGTACCGAACGATCATCTGTCGGATCCACTGCACTTCACCGGTAAGGTCGCAGTAGTCAGTTCCGGTTTGCACGCACGCCTGAACCAGTGTCTCACCGAACAGGGCGTAAGGACCTACGGTGGAAATCACAACACGGGTTTGCAGACACATGGCGTTAAGTCCGGCGATATCATCTGCGTCTGCCACAATCATCGGCAGAGCAGCCTCACCCAACTCACGCTTCAGCGCGCCAAGCTTAGCTTCGGATCGACCGGCAATCGCCCATTTAAGATCGGCACCTGTGCCGTACTGATCCACAAGATAACGACACAGTATCTTCCCAACGAAACTGGTTGCACCAAACACCACCAGATCGTATTCACGATGTTCCATGGATAATCCCTGTTATTAGTTAATTTTGTCTTTTGCTGTGCCCATGATGGTCATAAATAGAGCGACACCCAGCCCCCAGAAGGCATTCAGTAACAGCCCGCCAAGCCAGGTTGTCTGGGTGACTTCGAGCCCCTTCAGAGGGAATACAACCAGCATTGCGACGGCCGTGGGCGCAATGGCGCCCACCACTATCGCGAGCGCCCAGAATCCGAAGCCGCGAACCTGGCGCAACAATGCCCACAGCAGCATCCCCCAAAGCCCGCCGAACAGCGACAGAGAGACGACCGAAGGAATTCCAAAGGGAGGTACAGCATCAAAATTGAACGGTTCAACCGGTACCGCGCCAGCCAGGTGAAGAAGCGTGAAGAGTCCCTGGTGGAAAATGAGGGTTGCAAGAAATCCGCTTACAAATGCTTTTAGCCAAATCATGACAGTCCTTTTTATCCGGCCAGACTTCGTAGAGTGTGAGTGGAATCTGACCGGTGTGCAACTGTTTGCAGTTGGCCCAAACTAACATCTTTCCGCACAACCCGCTGTCTCAACGGCCAATCGATTCGCTGCCCCACTGCTGCACACTTGGTAAATACAGATTCATTCCTGGTGCATAGAGGGAAATAACGTGGTTTATCTGGCAATTATTGCGCTTCTGGTTCTAACGGGTGTCAGCGGCTATCTGTATTGGGCATTGCTTCAACACCAAAAGGCCCTGGCTGAGGCCCTGGAGCAGGAAAACAATCGATTTCGGGACTTTGAGCCCGAGATGATGCTGACCGTAAAAGTACTGGACCCCATTCTTGTTGCGAAGCGGGAGTCCCGCTCCGCCCGTGTGGTCGCGGATCGCCTCCCGGTGATGGTCACCAAGATGGTGTACCAGCGGGTCATGCAGGAGGTCGCTCAGGAAATGGAGCAGCGGGAAATCGACGTTGAAATGAAAATTGAATACCGGTGAGGTTTGACGATGATAACGAACATCGCAGTCGCCCTGCTCTCACTCGCCTGTGCAGGCTTGCTTGGGGCATCCGTTTTGACTTTCTATCAGAACCAGCTGGCTATGCGCAGATACCTGGCTATCCAGGCGCGACGGGCCAATGACGTCCAGAAGCGACGCATGGATCGTCTGGAGCTCCGAAACCGCAAAACCCTGATGGAGGACTCTGTTCGCGAAGGCACCACCGCGGTAGAGGCTATTCACCGAACCATTACCGGCGTAACGTTTGATCTGGTTGATCGCTATTCCCGCTCCGAAGAGTTAAAGGCAAAAGCGAAGAAAGCGAGGGAGGTTCACGATGAATCAACCCGCACCTTCTATAAGGCTGTGCGCACCACTAACCGGGCTCTGCACGTAGTAGCTGACATAATTTCCGAACGGCAGGCTGGCCCGAAAGACCGCAAGGGCGAGAACAAGCCTGACTGAACGCTCGCTTTAAATTCTGTCTGCCACGGACAAAAAAGGGTGCCCTAAGGCACCCTTTTTCGATGAAGTCAGTCTTAGATGACTTTCTTCAGCTCTTCTTCCAGCTGCGGAACTGCTTCGAACAGATCCGCGACCAGGCCGTAATCGGCAACCTGGAAGATCGGGGCTTCTTCATCCTTGTTGATCGCAACGATCACCTTGGAGTCAGACATACCCGCGAGGTGCTGGATGGCACCGGAGATACCAACAGCGATGTACAGCTGCGGAGCAACGATTTTACCGGTCTGACCAACCTGCATGTCGTTCGGTACGAAACCAGCGTCAACAGCAGCGCGGGAAGCGCCAACCGCTGCGCCCAGTACGTCAGCAACCTGCTCCAGCATTTTGAAGTTGTCGCCGTTCTGCATGCCACGACCACCGGAAATAACGATACCGGCGCTGGCCAGATCAGGACGATCAGACACGGCCTTCTCTTCACCAACGAAGGTGGACAGACCTGCGTCCTTCACGATGTCCAGGGCTTCAACAGCGGCAGAGCCACCTTCAGCAGCCGCTGCATCAAACGCAGTCGGACGAACGGTGATGACCTTGATGCTGTCGCTGCTCTTGACGGTCGCGATCGCGTTACCGGCATAGATCGGACGAACGAAGGTATCTTCGGATTCAACGCGGATGATGTCGGAAATCTGGGCAACGTCCAGCAGTGCGGCAACGCGCGGCAGGAAGTCTTTGCCAGTGGTGCCGGCAGCAGCCAGAATGTGGCTGTAGCCTTTACCGGCTTCAGCAACCAGCTCAGACAGGTTCTCAGCCAGGAAGTGACCGTAGGCAGCGTTGTCAGCTACCAGAACCTTGCTAACGCCTTCGATTTTTGCGGCAGCTTCAGCAACTGCGCCACAACCTTCGCCTGCAACCAGTACGTCGACGTCGCCACCGATGGCCTTGGCCGCGGTAACTACGCTCTGAGTGGCCTGCTTCAGGCTGCTGTTGTCGTGTTCAGCAATGACAAGGATGCTCATTTAGATCACCTTCGCTTCGTTCTTCAGTTTAGCAACCAGCTCCGCAACGTCAGCCACCTTGATGCCCGCCTGGCGTGCAGCCGGTGCTTCAACTTTCAGGGTGGACAGGCGCGGTGCAATATCAACACCCAGATCGGCCGGGCTGATAGACTCGAGCGGCTTTTTCTTAGCCTTCATGATGTTCGGCAGAGAAGCGTAACGAGGCTCGTTCAGACGAAGGTCGGTAGTCACAACCGCAGGCAGGTTCAGGCCAACAGTCATCAGACCGCCGTCAACCTCACGGGTTACGTTTACCTTGTCGCCTTCAACAACCACTTCAGAAGCGAAGGTGCCCTGACCCATACCGGTCAGTGCTGCCAGCATCTGGCCAGTCTGGTTGTTGTCGGAATCGATGGACTGCTTGCCAAGGATAACCAGCTTCGGCTCTTCCTTTTCGACAACAGACTTGAGCAGCTTGGCCGCTTCGAGAGATTGAACCTCTTCATCTGTTTCGATGTGGATACCACGGTCAGCACCCAGAGCCAGAGCAGTACGAATTTGCTCCTGGGCAGTTTTAGGACCAATGGAAACCACGACGATTTCGCTCGCGACGCCTTTCTCTTTGAGACGAACCGCTTCTTCAACAGCGATTTCGCAGAAAGGGTTCATCGCCATTTTGACATTGGCAAGATCAACGCCGGTGTTGTCCGGCTTGACGCGCACCTTTACGTTGTAGTCGATAACTCGTTTTACAGCGACCAGAACCTTCATAGATTCCTCGTTCTTCTACGATGGGTTTATGACTCGCAATCAGAAATACTCACCGGCTGCCACGCAACGGGGCAGCAAACGGAATATTCTTGATTCCTGTCGTATCGACGGGCTGGCTGGGCACAGGTGCCGGGGCCGTCGTCGATCGTTCAAACAGCATTTTCGCGCTGACTAACTGTCGGGGCGCCATAATACTGAATGCAAAGCACGGACGGGTCAATAGTCGCCAGTGACACAGCTGAACCGCATAAAGGTCAATCGCTGGCTTCCCGACCGGGCACCGCGGGTGAGACGATACTAAAAAACGACTCACTTTACACGTGCGCGCGCAATGTGTCGGCCACGTCCTTCCTTAATACGCAGGCACATACACTGTCAGGCTTTGCTCACCCAACACCTGACGAAGTTATCCTACGGCGTCATTAAAGTGTTGGACCCACCAACAATGCCAAAGCGGAAAGGAAAATTCAAACAAACGTTTGTTTGATTCCTGGATTGTTATATCCTTACGGGCCATAGGGTCAGTAAATCTGCCCTTCGGGAGTCGTTTAATGCGGCGTTGTCCGGTATTATGTCGCCCCCTGAGTTGGCCAATCTGGTCGCTTAACGCCCAAGGTCATGTTTCGACCCGGGCCATATAAATGAGAGAGACAGGATTTTTCTTCGCCTTTAGTCAGAGATTGCTCTGTTGCACCGGCGCGAACAAAAGCCGGGCCGGCTGAGCGATCAGCGTCGAAGTCCTTATATCCACTGTGAAGTTTGAGGAGACCAACGTGGAACGCGAATCGATGGAATTTGATGTTCTGATCGTCGGCGGTGGGCCTGCTGGCCTTTCAGCAGCTTGCCGGGTAATGCAGTTGGCACAAGAAGCCGGCGAAGAGCTGACCGTATGTGTTGTAGAGAAAGGTTCCGAAATCGGCGCCCACATTCTGGCCGGTACCGTATTTGAGCCTACTGCCCTCAATGAGCTGTTCCCGGACTGGAAAGAAAAAGGCGCACCGCTGAATACGCCGGTGACCCGGGACGACATCTTCCTGCTCAAGGGCCCGGAAAACGCGACCAAGATCCCTAACGCGTTTGTGCCCAAGAACATGCACAACCACGGTAACTACATCATCAGCCTGGGCAACCTCTGCCGCTGGCTGGGCGAACAGGCTGAAGCGCTGGGCGTCGAAGTTTACCCGGGCTTTGCTGCTGCCGAGACCATCGTCGAAGACGGTCAGGTCAAGGGCATCATCACCGGCGACATGGGCGTTGCCCGCGATGGCAGCCAGAAAGACAGCTACATGCCTGGCATGGAACTGCGCGCCAAGTACACACTCTTCACTGAAGGCTGCCGCGGCCATCTTGGCAAGCAGCTGATCAGCCAGTACAAGCTGGATGAAGGTAAAGATCCCCAGCATTACGGCATCGGCATCAAGGAACTGTGGGACATCGACCCAGCCAAGCACGAGCCAGGTCTGGTTGTTCACACCACAGGCTGGCCGCTGAACGAGTCCGGCTCTACCGGTGGATCTTTCCTCTACCACCTTGAAAATGGCCAGGTGTACGTGGGTCTGATTACAGATCTCTCCTACAGCAACCCTCACCTCAGCCCGTTTGAGGAAATGCAGCGCCTGAAGCACCACCCGGAAATCAAGAAGTACCTTGAAGGTGGCAAGCGCGTAGCCTACGGCGCGCGTGCGATCACCAAAGGCGGCTTCAACTCCCTTCCGAAGATGAGCTTCCCGGGCGGCCTGCTGCTGGGCTGTGACGCCGGCACCCTGAACTTCTCCAAGATCAAGGGTTCCCACACCGCCATGAAGTCGGGCATCCTCGGTGCTGAAGCTGTTTTCGCAGCCCTGAAGGAAGGCAAGAGCGGCGAAGAAATCACCAGCTTTGCTGACCGCTTCAAGGACAGCTGGCTGTACAAAGAGCTCTACGACGAGCGCAACTTCGGTCCGGCCATGCACAAGTTCGGTAACGTTGTTGGCGGTGCGGTAGCTTTCATCGAGCAGAACATCCTGCGTCGGAGCCTGCCAATCACCCTGCACGATACCCTGCCCGACTACGCGGCCATGAAGCCTGCGTCTGAGTGCAAGAAGATCAGCTATCCGAAGCCGGATAACACTCTGACCTTCGATCGTCTGTCCTCGGTGTTCATTTCCAACACCAACCACGAGGAAGATCAGCCGGTTCACCTGAAGCTGACCAATCCGGACATTCCGCTGCAGGAGAACCTGCCGAAGTTCGATGAGCCGGCCCAGCGATACTGCCCGGCGGGCGTGTACGAAGTGGTCGATGCGGACGACGGTAGCGGCAAGCGCTTCCAGATCAACGCCCAGAACTGCGTGCACTGCAAGACCTGCGACATCAAGGACCCTGCCCAGAACATTACCTGGGTTACTCCGGAAGGCGGCGGCGGCCCCAACTATCCGAACATGTAAGTTCGGAATACCAAAAACGGTCCTTCGGGGCCGTTTTTTTGCGCATAAAAAAACGGCTCACATGGAGCCGCTTTTACTGAAGCTGAGGATCGCTCAGTGCACGTGACCGTGCTCTTGCTCTTCCTCGCTCGCTTCGCGCACTTCGACAACTTCAACGTCGAAATGCAGAGTCTGACCTGCCAGCGGATGGTTCGCGTCAATGGTCACAGTCTCTTCGCTCACTTCAACAACCCGTACGATTTGAGGGCCGCCCGGAGTCTGTGCCTGGAACTGCATGCCCGGCTCAATCGTATCAACACCTTCAAAGGCATTGCGGGGAACCGGTTGAATCAATTCTTCGTTGACTTCGCCGTAACCATCGGCTGGAGCAACAGAAACCTTGAGCTGATCGCCAGCGGCTTTCTCGTTCAGCGCACTTTCCAGACCGTTGATGATGTTCTGGGCACCTTCGAGGTATGACAGCGGCTCACGCCCCTCTACACGGGAGGAATCGAGCTCTTCACCCTGATCGTTAGTAAGAGTGTAATGGATGGTTACAACGCGAGGTTGTGCCATGAGATCTCCTTGCTTGTCACTAAGACTGTTAAGAGTAATTGTGCAATCGAAAGTGATCGTGAACAGTCGGACTGAACAGAGGGACTAACGACCATAACGCCTTGCCATGAGCCGGGGCTCACCAACAAAACCGAACGCACAGTCTAACAAGGGTCAGACTGCATTTTCTACCGTAGTACGTGGGGGCGGTGCGTGGGATTTCAAGGCTTTTTCAGCCCAGGGGGAAATAAAGCCCGGCGCTGGATACACCCAATACGCCCCGCCCTTCTTCCCGGCGTTCCTCAACGTAGTTCGCGAGATCATAAAACGCAGAGGTCACCAGTCTCGCCTCGAGCCCGTGGCGGACGGCGATAACTGGCCGGGGTTCGTCAGTGCCTTCATAGGCGCCGACACTGAGCGGGTGCTCCGCATTAATGATGAGGGTTTCTCCCATATTGGTGGTGACCCGCAGCAACTGGTCATCACCGCCCACCTGCTCCACTTCGAGAGAATGTGCGAGCAGCGGAGCGTCTTCAACGTCAATGCGCCACTTCTCAACGGGCGTTACCAGGTAATATTCGCCGTCATCTTCCCGTCGCAGGATGGTTGAAAACAATCGGGCAATCGAATCACGCTTAAGCGGTTCGCCGTTGTAGAGCCAGACGCCATCCCGCTGAATGCGGATGGCGATGTCACCTGACAACTCCGGGTGCCATTTATCCAGCGGCGGCAGACCTTTGTCTTCGGTTTGCGCGCCCTTGACCTGGGCCTCGATCTTGCTCGGATCCGTAGTCATAGATCGGTTCTCACGTAAAATTCATGTGGTTTGGCGTAACCCTAAAGGCCCCGCATCCATTCCGGACGCAAAGGCGCCACGCCAGGGTTCGCAATCGCAAAATCCACCTCTTCGAGCAAGCGCGACTTGTCACGACCAAGCGTGCCTTTGAGCACAAGATAGTTCGAGGCATGGTCGCTGCGAAACACTGTCTTGGTCAGTTCAAGGTTATCCAGGAACTGGCGAATCTCCCGAAACAGCCCCTGCTGGGACAAGGGCTCGAAATCACTCCCAAACCCTTCGCGAAAACGCGCCTCTCCCTGGGGGAAACTCACGACCAGCGTCGACAGAAAGTGGGGCTGAGTTTCATTGCACAGCCGCGCAGTGTTCACCGCATGCTGTTCCGATAGAGCTTCCCCGCCGAGCCCGTTGAGCACCATTACGGAGCTGGTCAGCCCGGCTGCATGAATCTTGGTCAGTGCCGAGCGGGTAGACTCGTAGCTCTCCCCCTTGTTGACTCGGCGCAATACCTCGTCATCGCCAGATTCCATGCCAACATAAAGAATTTCAAGCCCCGCCTCCCGCAGCTCAGCCAGCTCATCAACGGTCTTGCGGGCAACATTACGCGGGAGGCAGTAGCTGGAAACCCGCCGCAATGCCGGGAATGTCGATTTCAGCTCAGCCAGAATCGCCAGCAGTCTGCGCGTCGGCAGGACCATGGCATCGCCGTCCGCAAGAAAGACCCGGCTTACCTGCCCACCAAAGGCACTCGCGGCGCTGGCTATATCCTGACGGATATCGTCGTCTTTTCTGGCCCGGAACTTTTTCTGGGGCTGGGTGTACATCTCGCAGAAAGTGCATTTGTTCCAGGAGCACCCGTTAGTGACGGGAAGTATCAAAGACTTCGCTTCACTTGGAGGTCGAAAAACAGGCTCGATATAACGGATAGGAAAAGCATTCATTGGTTAGTTCTACGGTAGGTACTGATCACGGAGGTCGGCACAGCCGGGACCAACGATAGGCATGTCGAGCAGTATCGCCTGGCTGGTCATAAACGGTATGCCGTGGCGGTGACCGTCAACCAGCAGGGTGGAAAGCGAACCAACCAACGGCATGTGGGAGACGATCATCAGGTTCTTTTCTGACTCGAGGATAAGGGTGTCCAGACTAAGGCCGGGATCGTCATCCGGTGTCAGGAAGGGCTTTTCCTGCACCGGACAATTGAGAATTTCAGACACAATGGTTGCGGTCTGGTGCGCCCGGATCAGGGGGCTGCTCCAGATCAGTGTCGGGCGCCAGGACGAATCCGCCAGCTGACGCGCAACCGCCGCCGTTGCCAGCCGGCCCGCATCGGTGAGCTCGCGCTGCTGATCCAGGGTGTGCCATCCTGCCTCGCCGTGACGCATGATCACCAGATTCATAACAGGCCTGCTCCTGCCAATCAGTAAGTCAGTGTTCTTGGGAGAATGAACTCCACGTCCGAATTCTGCGCTGCCATCATGAGGCCGCTGATCACTGCCTTGATGGACGCGCCACCATACAGGATTTCATGCAGCCCCCGAACGAGCGGCATGTAAATACCAGTATCTTCGGACCGCTCCTTGACCAGTTGCAGGGTATAGATGCCTTCGGCGACCTGCCCCAGTTCTTCGACCGCATCGTCGAGTTGCTGGCCTTTGCCAACCGCGTAGCCGACACGGAAGTTCCGGCTCTTGGGCGATGTACAGGTAACCACCAGATCACCCACCCCCGCCAGTCCCATGAACGTCATCGGGTTTGCGCCCAGGCTGACCGCAAACCGGCTCATTTCTGCAAGGCTGCGGGTAATCAGCATGGACTTGGCGTTTTCACCGAGTTCCAGCGCCGACGCCAGGCCGGCAACAATGGCGTAGATGTTCTTGAGCGCCCCGGCCAATTCAACACCGTAGATATCAACGTTGGCGTACACACGAAAATACTCGCAACCGAGCAGGTTCTGGACCGTGCGGCGAACATCAGGATCTTTGGCCGCGATTACGGTTGCCGTCAGCTCACGCTGAACAATCTCGCCGGCAAGATTGGGACCGCTCAACACCCCAATCCGGGTGCGCGGAATCTCTTCCTGAAGGATTTCGCTCATCAGCTTGAATCCTTCACGTTCGATGCCCTTGGTCAGGCTGATCACAATCTGGCCATCGTGAAATTCATCTGCGTGTTCACGAATCACATTTCGAAAAGCCTTGCTCGGAATTGCCACAAACACCGTTTCTGACTGCGAAATCGCCGCGGCAAAGTCAGTGGTAGGGCGAATGTCCCCGGCAAGTTCCACGCCGGGCATATAGCGGCTATTGCACCGCGTTTCCGCCACCTCCCTGACCTGTTCCGGGCTCCTCATCCAGAAGTGCACGGTATGGCCGTTCTCAGCCAGCACCTTGGTGATCGCTGTGCCGAAACTACCGCCGCCCAGTACTGCGACCTGTTCTTTTTGTTTTACCGCTTTGTCGGTGGGGTTCTTCGTATGAGGCATAAACTATCCATCTGCATATCGCTCGATACGAGTGTGCTCAAGCGTAAAAATGTCAGGCGCAACAATCCGCCCGAATCAATTAACCGTGCTCTTCACATTCCAGGGCACGAACAAGATTCTTGAACTCTTCACGGTTCTTGCTATTGAGGCCCATTAACACGCGATGGGCTTCGAGTACTTTGTCGCGGACCTGCTGTTCGCTGGCACGCAGTACCGGTATTTCTTCGAGTTCTTCTATACGGGAGGCGGGTTCTCGGACAATGATAAAAATCTTGTCGAAGCCCATTGAGAGAATAATGCGGGTGATATCAGGATTGGTGGAAATCAGGGTCGGCATGAAATGGCTCTGTTGTTGAGCGGCCATTGCAATTTTTGCCAGTAAACCGAGCGTGGTGCTGTCGATGACCTCAGTTTCAGTCAGGTCGATCACGACCGTCTTGAATTGTGGATCCTGGGTGATGGACTCAACCAGATTGTCCAGCGTTGAGCAGAGGTTCAGACGGATTTCGCCGATAAACTTGAGGACATAAATGCCCTGCTTTTCAGCTTGCAGAATCTTGTAGCCTGCCATCATCTACACTGCCACTATTTCGACTCGGGACCGCCTGCGGATGATTACTCCCCGGACTGGTCGCTTGTTTTTACCGTATCGGTTACAGATACAATAGCAATATCGTCAGGTAGCTCTGTGATCTCATCGAGATTCAGGGCATCGCTCAAAGAGGCGATAGTGTGACGACCTCCCGACACGAGTTCAAGTAATCTCTCTTCCTTTTTTGCCAAAGATTTGGCTTTTATAACTTCAAGAATCCCATCGGAGAACAGAAATAGCTGAAATGGCCCATTGAGACGGATTTCGTACACTTCCCATTCTGGATCCTTGAACAGTCCAACTGGCAGCCCGTTCCCTTCCAGGAACATGGGCGGCTCCCCTTCAATTGAGAGGATTGGCATCGGGAAATGTGCACCTACCGCATATTTCAGGGTATGAGTCTGCTCATTGATAATGCCTACAAACACCGTAACGTGTTTGCCCAGCCCGGTATCCAGTAATTCAGTGTTTATTCGTTGCAGGAAGCGTTCAGGAAACAGGATGTCGTCACTGGAACCACGTCGAAGGTTACGTTTCAGGCGATTTGTCAGGTTTTTCAGGAGTACGGTAACAAACGCCGAACTGGCGCCATGGCCAGACACATCCGCAATGTAGACAAGGGTCTGGTCACTTGAGATCCGGAAATAATCCAGAAAGTCGCCGCTCAGATACAGCGAGGGTTTGATGAGATGGTCGACGGTGAGCCCGCCCAGCTCCCGTTCGTGATCGGGCAGCATCTTGAGCTGAACTTTCCGGCCTGCCCGCTGGTCCGCCCGTAATTCGGAGATGCCGGCCCGGAGGTCACTGTTCGCCTCCTCCAGCTCCTGTCGATAAAGCTGGTTCAGGCGATTGACCCGCACCCGGTCAAACAGTTTGCCAAGTACGTCATCGATTTTGCTTTTTTCTGACAACGGCTTGAGAACGACGTCTTCGGCCCCGGCCCGCAGCGCAGCAACAACCTCACAGGCATCGCTGGTATGGGAGTACGCGATGAGCGGTATGAACGCGTCTTCCCCGTCGAGCTTCTCACACAAATCATGAATGTCGTCGGGCGGCAGATCGGCAAAAATGGCGTCAGGTGGCTGATCATCAAACAGGGCTCGAGCGGCCTGGAAATCCGGGTAACCAAACACGTAAAAACCCTTGGATTCCAGGTAACGATCCAGTTCCTGCCGGGCATCGTTGTCCGGATCGATAATAAGTATGCGCTCGGTGCGCGAGGTCATGGTGGTCGTCCTAAACTACCTATGTGAAAGGACAAAACGGCTTTTCAACTGTTCTTGTGCCTATTCTGGCACGACGCTGTGATATAACAAGACAATATTTCAGGTTTAGGGGTTAAATTTCGTGATACGGAGTGCGGTTAACGATCTTCTGGGCGCCTACGACAAACTCATCATGGACCCTGTGCACGGTGGAATTCCGCTGTATCGGCACGAAATTGCGGTCATTGACCACCCGCTGTTCCAGCGACTGCGCAACATCTGTCAGAACGACATTCTAAGCCTTGTTTTCCCGGGCGCGACTCACTCCCGTTTCCTCCACAGTATCGGCGTCATGCATGTGGGCAGCCGAATGTTCCGAGCAATGATTGACGCCTATCTTCGGGAGCGGCAGCTCAGCGACCATTCCGATCTGACACTGAGCCAGCTCGATGCTATTGATTACCTGACCAAGGTCATTCGCCTCGGCTGCCTTCTCCACGACAGTGGCCATTCCAGCTTTTCCCATCAGTTCACCAAAGCCCGGCGCATCCATGAACTTATGGCTCACCCTACCCGGTTTGAGGCGCTATGGCGGGGTGAAGACTATACCCGCTACTATCCGCAACCTCCGCGTGAGCTGGAGCACGAACACTATTCCGTGCGAGTTGCCCATGAAGTGCTGTCAGCCATTGCGCTAAGCAATGCCGGTCTGGCGCCGGAGGACATTCTCGGAGTCATGGAGACCACCGACGTACAGCCCAGCGAGGCTTTCTGTCGCCACGCTACTACGTTCTGGTCGTTCATCGCCGGTGAGGATGCGTCCAGCGGCGTCCTGGACCAAGATGATGTACCCCACATGGTCATGGGCCTGCTCAGTTCCATCGTTTCCGGTGAGATCGACGCTGACCGGGCCGATTACATGCTGCGTGACGGATTCCACTCCTCCGTTACCATCGGCGGCTTCAACCTCGATCACCTGTTGAGCAACCTGCGCTTTGGCTGGGACGTGGGTTCCCGCTGGCTTGGGTTGGCCATTACCCATAAGGGTCTGGGTGCACTTGAGGACTTTGTTTACAGCCGTCATCAGATGTACCGCAAGGTTTACGCGCACAAAACGGCCCTCGGGTTCGACTGGCTGCTGCGTGAGGCTATCAACGAAGTACTCGATGAGCCCGAAATTTTTGATTGGGTGGATACCTGTCTGAGCAACATGACGGATTTTACCGAGCTGACTGACAGTTTTTTCTGGGAGGCGTTTCGCCGCTATGCTCGCAAGCACCCCAAAAGCTACTCAAAGTGCATCGTTGACCGGATCAAACTCGATCACCTCGACACACGGGATAACCTGAGCGCTGATGAAATCAGCGCACATTGCGATTACCTGGTGCGTGCCCTGGGGCTGAATCCCGGCGATGTGGTCACCTGCTCAATGCGCGCCCGGTTCTCCAATATTCAAGACAACTTCAACGGTATCAAGGTTCTGATACGCGACCCGGTAACCCGAACCCGATCCCTAAAGCAAATCACCAGCGTCAGCGAATTTTTCAGCAAATTCAGCGACGGCACCATCACTCATTTCTATCACCAACCTACATTACTGCGACGCTAGCAGGCCGGCCGGCTCAATTTTTTTCACTCCAGGTGCATCCGCAGCAGTCCGATCTCCGTATTCCCTAACACGACTCATTGTCACACCACGTGTGTGCGCACTGTTAGGGCTATGCAGAGAGGATTTACCCGGTATGACACGTTCCAATCACTGGATCTGGAATTTCTTGAGGTGGTTCGATTCCGAAGCGGCGATTGAGCACCTGGACAAAACATCACGTCGCTTCAACCTGTTGAGGGTTATGCCCTTCCTGGTTCTGCATCTTGCCTGCCTGCTCGCCTTCTGGGTTGGTGTTTCCCCGTTCGCGGCGCTTTTCGCATGTGCATTCTTTGTGATTCGGATGTTCGCCATCACTGCGTTTTATCACCGGTACTTTGCGCACAAAACCTTCAAAACCTCCCGGGGATGGCAGTTTGTGTTCGCGGTTCTCGGCGCCAGTGCTGCCCAACGGGGTCCACTCTGGTGGGCAGCCCATCATCGTCACCACCATCAGCACTCGGATCACCCGGAGGATCTGCATTCTCCACATCACGGCGGTTTCTGGTGGTCCCACCTGGGCTGGTTTACCTGCGATGCTGGATTCACCACTGACGAACAACGCGTTCGGGACTGGCTACGTTTCCCCGAATTGCGGTTACTGAATCGCTACGATGCGCTGGTTCCGATGCTGTTCGCGGTGCTTATCTACGCCCTTGGGGAGACCCTTGCGGTTTTCGCGCCAGCCCTTGAGACCAATGGTCCTCAACTCCTGATTTGGGGGTTTGTTATTTCAACCGTGGTGCTTTTTCACGCAACGGTGTCGATAAATTCTCTTGCGCACGTCTGGGGCTCCCGCCGTTTCGATACCCGGGACAGTAGCCGCAACAACCCGATTCTTGCCTTGCTGACCCTCGGCGAAGGGTGGCACAACAACCACCACCGCTGGCCTCAGTCAGCGCGTCAGGGGTTCCGTTGGTATGAAATTGACCTCACGTTCTACGGGCTCTGGCTGCTCAGCAAGCTGGGAATTGTACGCGAGCTAAATCCGGTTCCCCCTCACATCCAGAGGGAAACCAGGCGGCTAGATCGAATCAGGAGGAATCGAAAGAATGACTGATTCAGCTCACGCAGTCGCCAGCCATTACGCGGCCGACTCGTTGCCTCCGGCGATCACGCGCTTTATGACCCTGTTCAACCAGATGGATCGTCAAGGCGTGGATGGACTCGCCGAGGTCTATGCCAGCGACGTCCGCTTTATTGACCCGTTCACCCGGGTATCGGGGCTCGACGACCTTGGCCATTACTTCACTGACGCTTATGAAAATGTCATCAGCGCCCGGTTTGATTTTGAAGATCCAACTCTGCAGGGCGATACCTGCGCCCTGCCCTGGATCATGCACCTGAACCACCGACGCCTGAGAAACGGTCAGACACTCTTGGTCGACGGGATCAGCTATCTGCACCTTCAAGACGGGTTGATCTGCTATCACCGGGATTACTTTGATGCCGGCCAGCTGATCTACCAGAACGTACCGGTATTGGGGGCGGTGATTCGCTGGCTCAGGAGGCAGGCGTCATGAACGAGCGACTGTCGGGCTCCACGAACATCTGGTTGACCGGTGCCGGTTCTGGGATTGGACAAGCGCTTGCCAGAAAATTACTGGCAGACGGTCATCACCTGCTGATTTCCGGACGTCAACGCGCGCCCCTTGAGGCGATCAAAACGCTGGCACGGGGTCGGGTTGAAGTATTGCCGGTCGATATCGCCACGGACGAGCGCCTTTCGGATCAGTTACAGCAGCCACTCAAGGAACTGGCGCCGCTGGGGATGGTGATCCTCAATGCCGGTACCTGCGAATATCTCGATGCCAGTCAGTTCGACGCGAGTGTCGTGGAGCGAAATATGGCCACCAATGTTATTGGCACCGCACGCTGCATTGAAGCCGCGCTGCCAGCGCTGCGCGCTACGCGCAGGCAGGGCCTGCCGGCAACGCTGGTGATTGTGTCGTCGTCAGCGTGGTGGTTTCCGTTCGGGCGGGCAGAAGGCTATGGCGCATCGAAGGCAGCGCTCAGCTACCTGGCCCGCTCACTGCGAGCAGATCTTGCATCCGAAGGGATTGAAGTTGTGCTGGTATCCCCCGGTTTTGTGGACACACCTCTGACCCGCCAGAACGACTTCCCCATGCCCTTTCTTGTCTCGGCAGACGCCGCCGCACAACGGCTTATCCAGGGCCTTCACAGCGGCCGCTCGGAGCTTGAGTTTCCCCGTAGATTCACCTGGATGCTGAGAATACTCGGAGCATTACCCAGAGGCCTGGTTGACGCGCTTGCTGCCCGCCTGGCCCGCCCAGAGACTAAGAAAAAAACGGAAGATACCCAATGACAGACAACCGTCAACGCATTGCCATTGTGGGTACCGGAATCTCCGGCCTGACCGCGGCCTGGGTGCTGAGCCAGCACCACGAGGTCACTCTGTTTGAAAGCGGTGCCTACGCCGGCGGGCATACCAACACCCGCGACGTCGAGGTCGCCGGCAAACGCTGGCCAGTGAATACCGGCTTCATCGTCTTCAACGACTGGACCTACCCCCATTTTATTCGCCTGATGAAAAGTCTGGGCGTTGATTATGAACAAAGTGACATGAGTTTCAGTGTGGACAGCCAGTCCACCGGACTGCAATACAACGGTACCAGCCTGGCCACCTTGTTCGCCCAGCGACGGAACCTGTTTAATCTGCGATTTCTCAGGATGATCGCCGAGATCATGCGGTTTAACCGGGAAACCCGGCGGGATCTTCGCAACCAGGCCATTCCCGACGATGAAACCCTTGCCGGGTACCTGTCTCGCAATCGCTATTCCAGGTACTTCCGCGACCATTACATTGTTCCGATGGGCGCCGCAATCTGGTCCTCAGACGAGAACACCGTCGAGCACTTTCCGGTCAGGTTTTTTCTGCAGTTTTTCAATAATCACGGAATGTTGTCGGTAGACAACCGTCCTACCTGGAGGGTAATCTCCGGCGGCTCTGCAACCTATGTCGACAAGATGATGGAAGCCCTGGGCCCGATGACACGGCTGAATACGCCGGTCCGTAACATCAAGCGGGGCCCCGCCGGGATCACGCTCGAGTCAGCGAGCGGCACAGAACATTTTGACCAGGTTGTTCTCGCCTGCCACAGCGACCAGTCTCTGGCTTTGCTGGCTGACCCTACGGACGCGGAGCGGGAGGTTCTGGGGGCTATTCCCTATCAGGATAACGAAGTCGTCCTGCACACCGATGAGTCTCTGCTACCGGCCAATCGGCGGGCCTGGGCCGCCTGGAATTACCGGGTTCCGGCTGATGCCCGGGAACCGGTATCGGTGACCTACAATATGAACATTCTGCAGAACTTCCACGATGCACCCGTCACCTTCTGTGTCACGCTCAATCGCAGTGACGCCATCGCGCCTTCCCGGATTATCGAGCGCTATAACTACGCCCATCCGGTATTCACTCTCGAAGCGGTCGCCGCTCAAAAGCGTTTCGCCGAGATCTCGAACCGCAACCGCACCCATTTTTGCGGTGCCTACTGGTTCAATGGTTTCCACGAAGATGGCGTAAAGAGCGGACTTCGGGTGGCGCGCGACTTTGGGCTGGAGCTTCCGTCATGAGGCCTTCTCCAGCACCGTTCAGCAGCCAGTTTCTGACGGGCACCATCCGTCACCGTCGCTTTACTCCGGTTGAGCACCAGTTTTGCTACCAGACCGGCCTGCTCGCGATTGACCTGGACGAGTGGTCATTTATTGACCGGGTTAGCACGTGGCTTTCGAGAGAACGGTTCAACTGGACATCCCTGCACCGCTCCGACTACTTCCAACCCGGCAAGACCTCACTGAAGGCAGCCGTGACCGACTGGGTTGAAGAGACTACCGGTTGGCGGCCAGACGGTCGAATCGAGCTGGTGACCCATCCTCGATATCTGGGGCATGCTTTCAACCCGGTAAGTTTCTATTTTTGCTTTCCCAGGGATGCAGACCTCTCCAACGGTTCCGTTCCCCGCGTCATTCTTGCTGAGATCACTAACACGCCCTGGCATGAGAAGCACCTGTATTGTCTTGAGGCTGATAGAGCTGATACTGCCGGCGATTGCTGGCAAACCCTCCGCTTCCGCTTCCCCAAGGCCTTCCATGTGTCGCCATTCAATTCAATGGATCAGGACTATCAGTGGCTGTTCGCCTTCAAGGCTGGCCAGTTGCTGGTGCACATGAACGTATACGAGGGGCAGACACGGGTGTTCGATTCCACCCTCAATGTTGACCGCACCACCCTGTCCGCCAATACCTATCGAACGTTTCTCCATCGATTTCCCGTCGAAAGCCTTCGCGTGGTAGCCGGGATCTATTGGCAAGCCCTCAGGCTCAAGCTCAAGGGAGCCCGTTTCCATTCGCACCCGGGCAAGGAGTGCCCCGCAACATCCACAGACAACCGTCGTAGCAAAAGCACCAGAATAACCAGATTTCAATCAGATGGGAGCGTTACCTCATGGAATCTATGAACAATACCGAAACCGGAATCAATACCGTATCCTCCGATTCATACCTGGATAAGTGGTCTCGCCAGTTGGTTGTTAACCAGTTCAGGCAGTTTCATCAGGGCTCAATTGTGATTCGTCAGCCCGGCTACGCCGAATGCCATATCAACACGGCATCACCTGACAGGCGCCCTGCCGAACTTGAGGTTCTCAATCCCAGCTTCTGGCGCGATCTGGTTACAGGCGGCAGCATCGGAGCGGCTGAATCCTATGTCGCCGGTGACTGGGAATCCCCCGACCTGGTCCTTCTTCTGCGTTTTTTTGCCCGCAACATCAGCGTTATGAACCGCTTTGAAGATCGCTTCAGTGCGGTGTCCAAGCCTTTGCTGAAGCTGTTTCACCGGCTGAACCGGAACAGCAAGGAAGGCTCCAGAAAAAACATCGCCGCTCACTACGATCTGGGGAATGAGCTTTTCTCGCTGTTTCTCGACGACACCATGATGTACTCGTCAGCGATATACCCCGACACAAACAGCTCCCTGGACGAAGCTGCAGTCCATAAACTCGACACCATTTGTCAGCGCCTTGAACTTACGCTGGATGATCGGGTCGTTGAAATCGGTTCCGGATGGGGAGGCTTCGCCATCCACGCCGCCAGACACTATGGCTGTCACGTCACAACGACGACGATATCAAAGGAGCAGTTCAATCTGGCGAAAAAGCGTATCGACGAGGCCGGCCTCTCTGATCGCATTACCCTCCTGCTGGAAGACTACAGGAGCCTGGAAGGCCAGTTTGACAAGCTTGTGTCTATTGAGATGATCGAAGCCGTAGGGCCTCAGTATCTGCCTGTCTATATCAGCCAGATCAACCGACTCGTCCGCCCCGGTGGGCAAGTGCTCATTCAGGCAATCAATATGCCCGAACAGCGCTACCGTCGAGCCTTGAGCAATGTCGATTTCATACAACGGCACATCTTCCCTGGCAGCTTTATCCCCTCCTTTGGTGCGATCCTTCAAGCGATTGAGTCAGACGCTGAGCTGGTACTGACAAACGTCGCCGACCTGACGGCCGATTACGCCAGAACCCTGGCAGACTGGCGGTCCCGGTTTTCTGCCAACGGAGCGCAAATCAAGGCGCTGGGCTATGATCTGCGCTTCCGTCGGTTATGGGACTTCTACTTCAGCTATTGCGAAGCGGGGTTCAGTGAGCGCGCCATCGGCGTGGCACAGATTCACTTTGTGAAGCCCCGGTCTGCTGAGCATCGGGGTGCCTGAAGTGATTCGCTCGGGAGCCGTCCGGTTGCTGATTAACATCGCTTTTTTTCAGGCCGGCTGGCTGATTTGCGTGATTGTCAGCAACGAAGTCGCAGCCCTCGCGGGATTTGCCCTCGTTGGCGCTCACCTGGTACTCGTCAGCCAGCGCCCTGCCCATGAAGCGCTGTTTATCGGGTTGGGCACGCTGCTCGGAAGTCTCATGGACGGCCTCTGGTTCTGGCTCGGAGTCCTTGTCTCACCCGAGCCATACTCCGGACTGATCCCGGTGTGGCTGGTGGCCTTGTGGGCACTGTTTCTGACCACGCCGGGTCATTCCCTGGCGTGGCTTGCGGCCCATCGAAGGCTGGTCTTTCTGCTGTCACCGGTCGCCGGTGCGTTCGCCTACTGGAGCGCCAGTCAACTGGGTGCGGTCGAACTTCGCGCGCCCCTACTGGGCCTACTGGCCATCGGCATGGGTTGGCTGCTGCTATTCCCGTTGTTCCTCAGCTGGAGTCAGCATTTGTTAAGGGAGCCTGCGGCATCATGATTCAAAACCCATGGCTGCGACTGTCTGTCTGTGCACTTGTCTTGGCTATTGCTGATACCGGGCATGCACAGCGCGAACAGCTGAGTTTTGTCGGCGAAGCCTTCAATGACTCAGGTAATCTGATCTATACCGAGCATCACCAGCTCACCGGTACCTGTACCGATAGCCGTTGGCGGCCTGAGGACCAGAGCGTGCAGTACTACTGGCCAGGGGAGGCGACACCGTTTGCAACCAAGAAACTTCGGTACCCGGAGGCGTTGACCCGTCCTCAGGTGGAGTTTTCGCTGGCCGAACTGGATGCGTCAATGACCATAACCACGGACGATGCCGGTGGGGCGCTCGACATCCAGTGGTGGTCAGAATCCCGCCAGATCAAACAGTTCCTCGTGCCGACAAAGCCGGACCTTGTGGTCGATGCAGGCTTTGATCAACTTGTTCGCGAGCGGTGGGATGAGCTCCACAACGGGGCTTCGGTCGAGTTCCGTTTTCTTGCGCCGACCCGCGGCACCGACTTCGGTTTTCAGCTCGCTCCGGAATCACCTTCCCAGCTGGATTTCCCGCTGGTAATTACCGTTCGCCCCAGCGGACTCATCACCCGCTTCCTGGTAAAGCCCATTACTCTCGGGTATAACGACACCGGCCTGCTCAGCTACTATTCGGGCTTGACCAATATCCCTCGTAACCGCGATGGCGACAATTACAGCGCTGAAATTCTCTATACCACAACCCAGCGACCGCCCTGCCCGCTAATTCCTTAAAAACCAGTCAGCTTTGCGTGAATCGAACTGTGCTAGACTCTGCGGGTTTGCAAAGCCTCTCGCCAACACAGGACACAGAGTCAACGCCCATGATGTTCGTTTCATTCAACGTCAATAGCATTCGGACCCGCCTGCATCAGCTTCAGGCCGTCATTGACACCTATCAGCCCGATGTTATCGGCCTGCAGGAAACCAAAGTGACAGACCAGGACTTTCCGGTCGATGATGTGCGCGCCATGGGTTACCACGTCTTTTTTCATGGGCAGAAAACCCACTACGGCGTGGCCTTGTTATGCCGCGAAGAGCCCTTATCCGTTCAAAAGGGCTACCCCTGGGACGACGAAGATGCCCAGCGTCGCTTTATAGCCGCCGAATTCGAACGTAACGGACGTCGCCTGACCGTAATCAACGGTTACTTCCCGCAGGGCGAGAACCGCAGTCATCCGGTCAAGTTTCCTGCCAAGCAGAAATTCTATGCCGACCTGATGACGTACCTGGATGAGCTCAGAAATAAGGATCACGACATCATCCTGATGGGGGATATGAACATCTCCCCTACCGACAAGGATATCGGCATCGGCGATGTGAATGCCAAGCGCTGGCTGCGTGATGGCAAGACCAGCTTCTTGCCGGAAGAGCGGGAATGGCTGGCTCAGGTAGAATCCCGCGGGCTTACTGACGTATTCCGCCATCTTCACCCGGAAGAAGCGGATACTTACAGCTGGTTTGACTACCGCAGCAAAGGCTTCGAGCGGGAACCCCGGCGGGGATTGCGCATCGACCTGATCATGGCCAGCGACCGCCTTCTCCCCAACGCCACCGAGGCGGGCGTATCTTATGACATTCGTGGTATGGAGCGGCCGTCAGACCATTGCCCGATCTGGGCGCGGTTTGACGGCTGACACCACAGGAGTACCCTCGGGACCGACATGGCCAAGAAGATCAAGACCAAAGACCGGATACTGACCACCAGCCTCGCCCTGTTCAATACCGTGGGCGAGCCGAATGTCACCACCCTGTTGATCTCTGATGAGCTGGACATAAGCCCGGGCAACCTTTATTACCACTTCAAGAGCAAGGGCGATATCGTCACCGTGCTCTTTGATGGCTACGAAGCGGAAGTCGGCGAACTGCTGGCGGTGCCTGAAGATGTCTCCATATCCCTGGAGCAGATCTCGTTTTTTCTGCACATACTGTTTGAAACCGTCGCCCGCTACCGTTTTCTGTACCAGGATCTGGTCAACGTTTTATCACGCTACGACAGCCTGCAGACCCGATTTCGAAGGATTCTGAATCGCAAGCGGCAAGCGTTCAGAATTATGTGCAACAGCCTGAACCGACAGGGTATTGCCCAGTTTTCAGAAAGTGAGCTGGATGCTCTGTGTGAACAATTGACGCTGACTACCTGCTACTGGAGTAGCTTTGACAGTCTCGCAAAGCTCAATGACCGGGATTCAACCGATCCGGGGCGAGGTGTTTACCAGATGCTTCATTTGCTGCTCCCCTACTTGAGTGCAGAGGAGAGAGAAGAGGTAATGCTGCTAAGCCAGGATTACCTCTGAGGAAGGGCTACTCTTCGTCTGAGTTATCGCCACGCAAACGGCCAAGCTCAGCTTCCAGCGCAGCGATGCGATGCTCGAGGGCCTCGATTTCTTCCCGTCTGTGGATACCCAGACGACGCAAGGCGTTGGACACCCGCTCATCAAACAGGTGCTCCAGCTTGTCCCAGGTGCCCGTGGCCTTTTCCCGAACATCTTCCACCCGGTCTTCCACTTGCTTCACGTGCTTTTCAACGACGCCACGGGTCTTGCTTTCCAGCTGCTCACCTTCCTGAACCAGGCGCTCAAAAAAGCGACCGGCGTCTTCCTCAGCCTTGGTGTAAGCTCCCAGGCCCGCAAGCCAGATCTGCCGAGCGGAATCCTTGATCTTGCCCGCAAGCTGGGCATCGCTTTCTGGCTTGTTTTCGTTTTCGTCAGACATCTGTTTGAAACCTCTGATACTTCCGCTAGGCGGAAAACAAATTGGCAATGGCACCATTGTATTACATGGGAATCCTAAATTCAGTGGTTTCGGCCGGCTATAAGCCTCCTTTCAATATGACGAAATGCTCTCAAACTGGCAGGATCCTGCCTTGAAGTGCTCAAATTATGGTCAATACTTCCTAATACCGGTGTCCCTGCTGACGCCGGTTGTCTGGAAGTCTTTCATGGATACTACTCGCACGCCTCTGCCCGGCCTCCCAAAGCCGGGCTTTTTTTGTCTTGACCAAACGTTATACATATTTATATATTATGTTTTTAGATATTGAGAAGACGCCATGGATGCCGCGATTGATCTGAAGCAGATGCAACAGTCCGCCGAGAATGCCAGCCAGTTTCTTCGGTCGCTGGCCAATCGGGATCGCTTGATGCTGCTTTGCCACCTGACCAGGGGCGAAGCCTGTGTCAGCGAGCTTGAGGAGCAAAGCGGTATTCACCAGCCCTCTTTGTCACAGCAACTTGGCGTGCTCAGACGAGAAGGACTGATCGAACCGCGCAAACAGGGAAAGCGGGTCTATTACAGCATCGCTTCGGACAACGTTCGGGCGATGCTGGTGCAGCTTTATTCAATGTTTTGTTCTCAAGAGACGGTAACCGAAGATGATTGAAATTGACTGGAATACCTTTACCCCGGGTGCGGCACTTGCAGGAGGGGTTCTGATTGGCCTCGCCGCCACCTTATTGTTGCTCATCAATGGCCGTGTGGCGGGCATCAGTGGCATCCTCGGCACCCTGCTAAGACCGTCCCGGGGTGACATTGCCTGGCGCGTCGCGTTCCTGGCGGGTCTGATTGGCGCCCCTGCTGTCTGGATCATCGCCGCAGAGTTACCTGCAATCCGGATTGACGCCGGCTATCCGGCGCTTGTCCTTGCGGGTCTTATCGTCGGCATCGGCACCCGGTACGGCTCCGGGTGCACCAGTGGTCATGGTGTCTGTGGTATTTCCCGACTCTCGCCCCGATCCTTGGTGGCAACACTGTCCTTTATGGCTGGTGGTTTCCTGACCGTTTACCTGATTCGCCACATTATTGGAGCCTGACACCATGAAATTTTCTCTGACGTCGTTTTTTTCCGGCCTGGTCTTTGGCATCGGGCTGTTGGTGTCCGGTATGGCAAACCCGGAAAAAGTCCTTGGGTTCCTCGATCTCGCCGGACTGTGGGACCCTTCCCTCGCCCTGGTCATGGTAGGTGCTATCGGGGTTGGCCTGGTTGGCTTCCTGATTGCCGGCAAGCGTACGGTCACCCTGTTCGGCAGCCCAATTCGGCTGCCAACGGCAACTCAGATTGACAAGCGCCTGGTGCTTGGCAGCATTACTTTCGGCGTGGGCTGGGGTATTGCTGGATTCTGTCCCGGACCCGCGCTGGTGGCTATTGGTGCAGGCGAAACGAAGGCGCTGGTATTTGTGGTGTCCATGGTTGCCGGAATGGCCATTTTTGAAATGTTCGAACGCAGTATGCAGGCCAGCCGGCAAACCGCCAGAAGAGGCATCTGACACCGGCGAAAAGCTGTGTCATCATACGTTTTTTCAAGACGGGTGAACTATGAATCTCAGAAAAATTGACGACGACATTACGGTTGCCCCGCAGATTCAACCGGAAGACATTCAGATTGCGGCTCAACTCGGATTCCGCACCATTGTGGCGAACCGGCCAGATTTCGAGGAGCCGGGCCAGCCTTCTATGGCGGACATGGAGGCCGCTGCAAACCAGGCCGGTCTGGCCTGGGTGTATCAGCCGGTTCAGTCTGGCAATATCCTCGATAGCGACGTAGACCGCTTCGGCGAGATATTCGAGCAGGCGGAAAAGCCGGTTCTGGCTTTCTGTCGCTCCGGAACCCGCTGCTGCTCGCTCTGGGCCATGAGCCAGTCAGCCAAGGCACCAGCTGACGTACTGCTGATCAAGGCGTATCAGGCAGGCTATGACCTCAATGGCCTGAAGCCTCGCATGCAGTACTTCGCTGCCAGGAACTGACCCCCCTACCAACCCATAGGACAGGAACTCGAACTTCATGCCATACAAAGGCGTTGAGAACTTCGCCCACGGCCAGACTGAAAAGCTCGGCGTACTGATCACCAACCTCGGTACGCCGGACGAGCCCACAACTCCAGCGCTCAGGCGCTACCTCAAAGAGTTCCTGTCCGACCCGAGGGTGGTTGAATTTCCACGTTTGCTGTGGTGGTTCATTCTCAATGGGATCATCCTGCGGATTCGGCCACGGCGGTCGGCTGAAGCCTATCGTAAAGTGTGGCGGGACGACGGTTCCCCACTGTTGATTCATACCCGCAATCAATGCCGGGCGATTGAAGCTGAACTCCGGAAAAAGTACGGCGACCAGATTGTCGTTCGCTTTGCCATGCGTTATGGCAACCCCTCAATCACCGGAGCACTTGACTACTTCCAGGATCAGGGTGTTCGAAAACTTGTCGTTCTCCCCCTCTACCCACAGTATTCTGCATCGACTTCGGCCTCCACCTTCGATGCCATTGCCAGGGATTACACCAGTCGACGCTGGCTGCCGGATTTTCGTTTTATCAGCCATTATCCGGACTACCCTCCCTACATCGAAGCGATGGCCCGTCATATCGAAGGGTACTGGGAAGCTCATGGCCGCTCACAACTTCTGATGCTGTCTTATCATGGCGTTCCGATGAAGTATCTTCACAATGGCGACCCCTACCATTGCGAGTGTCACAAGACCTCCCGACTGCTTGCGCAGAGACTTGACCTTGATGAAAGCCAATACGTCACCACCTTCCAGTCCCGTTTTGGGCGAGAAGAATGGCTGCAGCCGTACACCGATCACACCCTGAAGGCATTGCCGGAAAAAGGCACGAAAAGCGTTGATGTCTTCTGCCCGGGCTTCTCATCGGACTGCCTCGAAACCATTGAGGAGATTGATGAGGAAAACCGCGACTATTTTCTCAAAGCCGGAGGCGAGCACTTTGCCTATATCCCCGCCCTCAACAGCGATCCAGGGCATATCGGGGCACTGGTGCAGTTGATTGAGGAAAACCTCTGCGGCTGGACCGAGCGCACCGGGAACACCGATGCCTCCCAATGCCGCGCACGGGCTATAGCCATGGGCGCCGAACAGTAGACACTTTGCCAGGAATACCCCGGGCAGCCAGCCGGATAGTCTGGCGAATTTTCCGGTCTATATAGGCGGACGCTCAGGGAAATCGAGTTATGAGCACAAACCTCATGAAACTGAATTGCGACCTGGGTGAAAGCTACGGTGCCTGGACCATGGGCCAGGATGAACTGGTGATGCCGTGGATCGATATGGCGAACATCGCCTGCGGCTTTCATGCATCCGACCCCCTGATTATGCACAAAACCGTTGCCATGGCGCTGAAGCATGGCGTCGACATTGGCGCGCATCCTTCCTATCACGACCTGGCAGGCTTTGGCCGTCGCTCCATCGTTCACACCGCTGATGAAGTTGTTGCACTGATGCTGTATCAGATCGGCGCTCTGGAAGGCATCTGTCGTGCGGAAAACTGCCGGCTTGCCTACGTCAAACCTCACGGCGCACTGAACAACGACATGATGAAGGATGCCCGTCTGCTGCAAGCGGTGATGGAATCGGTGGCCCGTTACCGCCCGGGCCTTGCGCTGATGATCCCGGTAACCCGGGGCTATAGCGACCATCAGTCCCTGGCTGACCGGGTTGGGCTGCCACTCATCTTTGAGGCCTTCGCTGATCGGGCCTATGACGACAACGGCCACCTGGTTTCCCGCAGCCAGAGCGGCGCGGTGCACCATGACCCAGACGTGATCGTGAGCCAGGCACTCTCCTTCGCCGAAAAGGGTGGGATTACCAGCGTTTCCGGTCAGTGGCTGGACCTGCCTGCGACCAGCCTTTGCGTACACGGTGACAATGACCATGCACTGGCGGCGGTCAAAGCCATTCGTGCAGCTCTTCAGACCATCGGGCAATGATCGAATGTGTTTCGGAAAACAGTGCTCTGGTGACCCTGGGTCGGCAGATTAGCCCCCGGTTAACTGCCCGCATTGCCGCATTATGTGATTGGCTGGAACAGCAGTCGTTCCAGTGGTTGATTGACCTGGTTCCCTCCTACACTACGGTGTTGGTTGTCTACGATCCGATGCAGTTGGATTTTCGCGGTGTAAAACAGTGCCTGAACAACGGATTGAGCCTTCTGCAACAAACGACCGTCCAGGGCCGGCCCGGCACGGTCCATGAGATACCCGTTTACTACGCCCCCGAGACCGGACCGGATCTGGGTGAGCTGGCGACTCAGAAGGGTCTGAGTGAAAGCAGAGTCATCGAACTGCACAGCCAGCGGGAATATCAGGTATACGCCATCGGTTTCATGCCTGGGTTCGGCTTTCTCGGGACCGTTGATCCGCAAATCCAGGCGCCAAGAAAGGCCACGCCGCGCGCACTGGTGCCCGCAGGCAGTGTGGCGATCGCCAATGAGCAAACAGCCATCTATCCGAAGGCATCCCCTGGAGGCTGGCAGCTTATCGGTCGCTCTCCTGCAGTGATGTTTGACCGCCAGAACCTGTCCCGATTCCGTATCGGCGACCGGGTTCGCTTTGTCCCTGTTTCGCGCGCCGATTACCTGGGGCTTGGAGGGCGCCTGTGAACCTGCTGCGAGTGATCACTCCCGGACCATTGACCACCGTTCAGGACAGTGGGCGTAAGGGTTACCAGAAGCACGGTCTGGCCCAGGGCGGTGCCGCCGACAGGCACGCTTTTCTCTGGGCGAACAAACTGTTTGATAATGGACCGGATCAGGCCTGCCTGGAGCTGGCCTTTGGTGGCTTTGAAGCGGAAGCGCTCTGCGAACTCACGATAGCCGTGACCGGCGCAGCGCAGGAAATTCTGGTTAACGGAACCCGCCATCCCGGCTGGCGAACCGTTCAGCTCAAGACCGGTGACCGTTTGAAAATCCCGGGATTCAGGTACGGCCGGATAAGCTACCTGGCCATCTCTGGCGGCGTGCTCAGCGAATCGTTTCTGGGCAGCCGCTCAATCGTTGTTCGCGAGCAGATCGAAGGGCTCGGGGCCGTCGCAGCGGGGGATGTTATTAAAGGCGCTCAAGCTACCGCAGCACCAACGCGGACGGTCCCCGAACAGTTCCGGCGATATTACCAATCCCCAGTCCTCTGCCGGGTAATACCTGGATACCAGTACAAGGACTTCAGCAGTGCCGATCTGAACGGCCTGTTCCGACAGAAGTACCGGGTTTCCCAGCGATCAGACCGTATGGGCTTTCAACTTGCTGGCGCACCACTAACCTCCCCGCCCCCCGGAATCACCTCCGAAGGCATTGCCATGGGAGCCATTCAGGTTCCCGGTGACGGCAACCCGATTGTCCTGCTAAATGATCGTCAGACCATTGGCGGCTACCCGAAAGTCGGTGTGGTGTGCTCGCAGGACTGCAATCGTCTGATCCAGGCGTTACCCGGTAACGAAGTCCGCTTTACCCTGACCAATGTCGAAACCGCGCAGGCCGAATGGCAGGTATTTGAACGATTCTTTCAGATGAGCCGCTGGTGCGCATCAGGCGACCGGTTAAGCTGGGCCTGAAACCCAGCGCAATCAGGTGTTATCCGAGGGCAATCGCCCTTCAGCCTGGCAACGGCTCGATCCAACGTCAGAATGCGCTGTCTCGCCGCCCTCCGAATCCGTCAGCACAGGCGTGGTCTCACAGAAGGCACATTCACCGGCATCAACCGCAGCTCCGCCCGTTTCCACGTAGCGTACCCGATGACGGGATTCAGTACGGTTTGCAGACACCGCATATTTCCGGCCAGTCTCGCGACCTGAAGAAAGCGTTTGTGGATGGGGCATGAGTTAGTCTCCCTGAAAAACCGGAACGAAAGAAAACAATCGAACGAATCCTGACCTATGGATCAGCCTAGCGCTATCGATAACAGGGATAAATAGGGAGAAATGCGAAGAAAGGAAAGAAAGTGGCGGTGGGCCAGGGATTCGAACCCCGGGAGGGCTATTAACCCTCGCTGGTTTTCAAGACCAGTGCATTCAACCGCTCTGCCAGCCCACCGTTTTAACACTTTGTTCGCCGTCATTGCGACAGCGGTGTGCATGATACCTGAATCGCCTGCGCTGTCAACGCCTTGCAATTTTTTCTCAACATTAACGTCCTTTAATGGAATGGTTTGCCTAAAGTGCTGTCGTAAATCGTTGAAACTTACACCCAGAACACTATTATTGGTGGTAGTTCAAAACTGGTTCGTTATCAAAACGGAGTAAATGATGGAACACAGAAATGTAAACGCGCAGCATGATCAGCGTATGTATGCGGCCTCCGGTGCCGGTACTGCCCTGAGTGCTGATACCAGCAAGGTACTGCGTAACACCTACAGCCTGCTGGCAATGACCCTGGCGTTCAGCGCCATCATGGCCGCAGTGTCCATGACCATCGGTCTGGGCCGTGGCGCCAGCCTGGTATGCAGCATCGGTGCGCTGCTGCTGATCTGGTTCATACTGCCCCGTACCGCAAACAGCTCCGCCGGTATCGGCGTTGTTTTTGCCTTCACCGGACTCATGGGGCTGTCTCTTGGGCCCATGCTTTACCACTACCTGGCCATGCCTAATGGCGGCACCATCGTCATGCAGGCGCTGGGCGGCACCGCGCTGGTATTCTTCTCGCTGTCGGCCTACGTGCTGACCACCAAGAAAGATTTCAGCTTCATGGGTGGCTTCCTGTTCGCCGGTCTGATGGTGGTTGTATTCGCTATGCTGGGCGGCCTGATCGCGTCCATGTTTGGCGTTGATATCAGCGCCTTCCACCTCGCTATGAGCGCAGCCATCGTACTGCTGATGTCCGGTTTCATCCTGTTTGATACCAGTCGCATCATTAACGGTGGCGAGACCAACTACCTGATGGCAACAACGGCGTTGTATCTGAACATCTACAACCTGTTTGTCAGCCTGCTGCACCTCATCGGCGCGTTCAGCGACGATTGATTGCCTGGTGATCGCAAAAAGCCCCGGTCTGTTGCCGGGGCTTTTTGTTTGTGGGTTACAATAGCTCGCAACGATCAGACACAATTGAGTTTCCATGCATTCCCAGACTGCGTTTACGCTCGTTATTACCGGCGCGCCATATAGCACCCAGGCTCCGCAAACCGCCCTCGCCTTTGCCAAAGCGGCCTTGGCACAGGGTTACAGCATCGATCGGGTCTTTCTCTACGGCGACGGCGTCCACCTGTCCTCGGCTCTGGCCGCCCCTCCGAGCGATGAAACCAACTGGCCCAAGGCCTGGGCCGAGTTTCTTCAGGGCAATGACATTCCGGCGGTGGCCTGCATTGCATCTGCACTGCGTCGGGGCATCCTCAATAACGAGGAGCAAGCGCGCTATCAAAGAAATGCATCAAACATCATAGAGCCCTTCGAGTTACTGGGCTTGGGTGAATGGGTTGAGAGTATTGCAAGCACCTCCAAAACCCTGTACTTCCATGGAGACCACTGAACGGTGAGCGTACTTGTAATTATCGACCAAGCGCCTTATGGCAGCTGGCGTGGCAGGGAATCGCTCGATATGGCGCTGTCACTGGCTGCTTTTGACCAGCCCGCTTCGCTGCTCTTTACGGGCCCTGGGGTGAACTGGTTACGGGCAGGACAGGAGCCGGCCGGGCTGAGCCAGAAAGCCGTGGAGCGGAACGTGTCTGCCGCGCCAATCTTTGGAATTGAAGAACTACTGGTCGACCGACAATCGCTCGCAAAATACCAACTTGAGCCCTCTGCGCTGATTGCAGGCACGTCGACTGTCGACTACACCCCCGAGCTGCTTGCCAATTATTACCATGTGGTCTGCCTCTAGATAACACGGGGAACGGGAGCCGATACCATGAAAACACTGCACATCGTTAACAAGTCTCCGGATCAGGCCCGCTTCGGTCGTTGCCTTGCCGCGCTGGAGGCCAGCGACCAGCTGCTACTCACCGAAAATGCCGTCATCGCCCTGGCAGATGCCGGCATTGTGTTGCCCTCAGAGAATTATGCGCTGGCGGCCGACCTTGAAGCTCGCGGGCTTGCGGGCCGACCGACAACAACCGTAATCGACTACCCGGGCATGGTCCGCCTCACTGCGGACGCGGACCGGATTATTTGCTGGTGAAACCGATGACCATGCCGATTCGTAACAACGAGGGCTTCCTGGAAGATGCCGGAAGCTGGACCCCAGATGTTGCCGTACAGATTGCCAGTGAAGACGGTATCGATCTGTTACAGCCCCATTGGGAAGTGATTGATTTTCTCCGAAGCTTCTACCAGAAGTTCGACATGTCACCGCCTTCAAATCGCCTGTTCGTCAAAGCCGTGAAAGAGGCTATGGGCGAAGAAAAAGGCAACAGCATATACCTGATGCAGCTGTTTCCCGGCACACCAGCGAAGACAGCCTGTCGCATTGCCGGGCTGCCCCGACCTACCAACTGCCTTTAATCCAGAGCGAGCACTACGATCATGACCGCCGACAACACCCCTGCCCCATTACCGGAAGCCAAAGAAGGCGAACACCCGTTTGCACCCTACGTAAGAATTCTTGGCAAAGGCAAACGCGGCTCGCGCTCCCTGAGTTTTGAGGAAGCTCGCCACGCGATGGCCATGATCTTGCGAGGCGACGTCGAGGACGTTCAGTTGGGCGCTTTTCTGATGCTGCTACGAGTCAAGGAAGAGACTCCTGAGGAGTTGGCCGGATTTGTTCAGGCGGTCAGAGAACAGGCCAAAGCACCAGACAACCTGAAGGTGGATATCGACTGGTCGTCCTACGCAGGTAAACGGCGTCACGCGCCCTGGTTCCTGTTCTCGATTCTCCTGCTGGCAGATCATGGACTACGTGTTTTTATCCATGGCGCCGAGGGCCACACCCCGGAGCGCATCTACCTCAGCGAGGCCATGGAGGACTTTGGCCTGTCCGCCGCAAGGGACTGGCGCGATGTTGCCGATCAACTCGATCAACAGGGGTTCAGCTACCTCCCTCTTGGGCGCTTTGCCGAGAATCTCGCAAAGATGATCGATCTCAGACCGATCATGGGGCTTCGGTCCCCGGTACACTCGCTGGCAAGACTGATTAACCCCCTGGATGCGCCAACCGTGATGCAAGGCATCTTTCACCCGCCCTATGCGAGCATGCATCAGCAGGCGGGTTTGCTGCTGGGTTACCCGCACATTGCAGTGATACGTGGCGAAGGTGGCGAGATTGAGCGCAATCCCGACAACGCGATGACCGTGTATCGCGCCCATGGTGGTGAAGGTCAGGAAGGTGTCCTGAGCGAAGACCAGTGGCCGGCGCTCTTTGAGCGTCGCCATGTCAAACCCAAGGAAATAGGCGTTGGGCCAATGAAACGCTTATGGCGGGGAGAAATCGAAGACAGTTATGGTGAGGCGGCGGTATTGTCGACCGCGGCACTGGCGTTGCTCGAGTCAGGCAACGCCCAGTCCCATGACAGCGCCATGGATCTGGCGCGGGCCCTTTGGGAGAAGAGAGATAAGAGCCGGTTTTAACGCCGGCTTATCTGTCGTTCAGTCACGGTCGTCAGAGGAATCCCGGCGGCCAGACGGCGACCTGCGGGCCAGATCATCGGCGGTACCGAGAAAACTGCTCAGCCCATTCTCAAACAGGTCAGAGCCGAAGCGCAAAAATTGGCGGGTAGAATCCTTTACCGCTGCTTCGGGAATGTCCCGCAGTGACTCGGTGACGCCACGCTTCACGCCCGCTGTAATCTTCGGCTCAATGGCCTCTGACGCCTGAATAAGTTCCTGCACCTTTTTGTTGAGAAAAGGCTTTAGAAAGAAGCAATAAAATATTGTTATAATTGATATTACTACAACTGATGTTATAGCTACCTGAATCAGTAACTGCTGCCAGAACGCCATAAGAAACCTCCACGTTAGGGGTAAGCCGGGTAATCGGCAATGGTCAGATTGCGAGTACAAATACCGCCAACTGGACGGCACCGGCCAATGCACCCAGTAAGCCGCCCACAACCATCAGCTGCAGCTCCTCTTCCCGGAACGCCGGTCTGAGAATGTCCTGAAACTCCGCCGGAGCGAGCCCCTTCATCTGTTCGGCCAGCACACCGGCAACGACCGGCGCCCGATCCCGGTTGAAGGACGGATCACCAAATACGTCCCGGGTGGCGACCACGGCCTTATCGTTCATCGCTTTCTTGAGGTCAGTGTATCCGGTCATACCAATCGCCACCTGGGCGGTCAGCTTCATGACTACCGTATTGTCCAGCAACGGGCGCAAATGTTTCTGGATGATCGCTCTGGTACGGTCTCCGTGTTCGCCATGCAGCATTGCATCCGCCACCTTTTCAACCGTAATCAGTTCTTCGGCAACCAGGCGCGACCAGATATCGCTGATTTCAGGCTGACGACGCAAAAACAGCCCCTGAATGTTCCAGAACAGCACGCGCCGGGGCGTCAACGGACTGAAAATCAGACTGATAGCGAGCCAGTTGGTAATGAAACCAACCACGAAACCGCCCAGCGGCAACACCCAAGGCTCAGGATAGTGCAGCCAGAGCGGCGCGAGGATAGTGCCAAGCAGGCCACCAATGATCGCGCCCCGGTTGATCACTGAATTCAGCTCAACCTCACCAGCCTCTTTGAATATCCGGTTCATCAGATCCGGATGGTTGGTCAATTGCCGGCTGAGCAGCGCCTTCAGATCAACCAGATCGTCAAGATCATCACCAAAATCCTCTACCAGGGTTTCAATGCGTGAGGGCAGCTGCTCCCTCGCCCACCCGTAAATCCGCTTGCGCAGGAACAAGGGCATGTTGTCCCACAGCACCGGCTGGATCTCGTACATGACCTCATCAATATATTCGTCAAGCCGCGGGGTTACCTGGGAGAGAATCTGCTCAATGATGCGCTGGGGCTCAAGTTTGCGGTATACCTCATTGAGATCCCCAAACTGCTGCAAGGTCCGGTCGATGCAGATGTGCGCCATTTTTTCGGCCTTGCGAGGAATAACGCCCTGCCAGCCAACAACACCGATTCCGATAAACCGAACCGGATAGAATGACATCTGAATAGCGAGCCAATTGGTAATCCAACCGACCAATGCTGCCATTAACGGCACGGACCAAAGCGCGACGTCGACCAAAGTAAACCCCAGCAGTAAGTGTGTAAGCGCAAAGCGCAGTTTAAAAAATTCAACTGACGGACAAGTAGAAGCCCGTCCGCTTTATGGATTCTTTTTTACGATAATGAGGGAATTGGCGGTGACCGACATTGGCCGCGCAGCCATGCAGAAGGGGACTAGAGAGCTGTAAAAAAAAGACCAGCTCGAAAGCTGGCCCTTTGAATAACGAGTGAACGTGCTTACTGGTAGTAGGCGTTTTCTTTCACTGAGTGATCCGTCACATCCCGAACGCCAGTAATCTCAGGCACCCGCTCAATCAGGGTCGTTTCAACACCTTGTTTCAGGGTCAGGCTTACCGCGCTGCACCCCTGGCAGCCGCCACCGAAACGGAGCACCGCCACAGAACCCTCAACCACTTCCACCAGTGACACCTCGCCGCCATGGGAGGCAAGCCCGGGATTGATCTCTGAGGCCAGCACGTAATTGATTCGGTCGTTCAACGGTGCATTTTCATCAACATTCGGCACCTTGGCGTTCGGCGCCTTGATCGTCAGCTGGCCACCCATCTGGTCCTTCGAGTAGTCCACATAGGCATCCTCGAGAAACGGCACTGAGGCATGATCGAGATAGAGAACGAATTTCTCCAGATCGATCTTTTCATCAGTCGGCACAACCTCATTGGGCGGACAGTATGCGAGGCAGGTCTCGGCGTGCTTGGTCCCGGGCTGGGTAACAAAGACCCGCACGCCCATGCCTTCCACGTCCTGCTTTTCGATAAGTTGCGCAAGGTAATCCCGCGCGGGTTCTGTCACAGTTACCAGTGCCATTGTTCAAACCTGTTTAACGAGTGTGAGCCTATTTTAATGGAGATCTTCCAGACAAAAAAGACCAACTAAAACACTCAGTCTTTTTTCTGGCATTGTATGATAGGGCTCACGCAAAATGTCTCAGGACGACATTGTGCAATTTTGCTATGATCCTGCGCCACTTTTATCTCGATAATATTCGGAAGTAGTCTCTATGAACGACCGTGAACAACGCCTCCAGTCCCTCCAAGACATCCTGAAAGAACGCATTGTCGTCCTCGATGGCGGTATGGGCACCATGATCCAGGATGAAAAACTGGATGAAGCGGCGTTTCGCGGCGAGCGTTTTGCGGATTATGACCGCGAGGTCAAAGGCAATAACGACCTGCTTTGCCTCAGTCAACCCGAATTGCTCAAACGCATTCACGAAGACTACCTCAATGCCGGTGCCGATATCATCGAGACCAACACCTTCAATTCCACCCGCGTTTCTCAGGCCGATTACGGCCTTGAAGCAATCGCCAGGGAGCTGAATGTGGAGTCAGCCCGTCTTGCCCGCGAAATCGCGGACGAGGTGACTGCCCGTGACCCTCAGAAGCCCCGGTTCGTTGCCGGCGCCGTCGGCCCGACCTCCCGCACAGCGTCCATCTCACCTGACGTGAACAACCCGGGTTACCGTAACGTCGACTTCCAGACCCTGGTGGACAACTATTACGAAGCAGTTTCTGGCCTGGTCGAAGGTGGCGCGGACCTTATCCTGATCGAAACCATTTTCGACACCCTCAATGCCAAGGCCGCGATCTACGCGACCCAACAGTACTTTGAGGACAGCGGCATCACCCTTCCGATCATGATTTCGGGCACCATTACCGATGCGTCTGGCCGTACACTATCCGGACAAACCACCGAGGCATTCTGGAACTCCGTTGCCCATGCCCGTCCCATTTCCGTCGGCCTGAACTGTGCACTGGGGGCTGATGCCCTGCGCCCCTATGTCGAAGAGCTTTCAAACAAGGCCACCACTTACGTCAGCGCTCACCCCAATGCTGGCCTGCCCAATGAATTTGGCGAATACGACCAGACCCCTGAGGAAATGGCGGACATCATCGAAGGGTTCGCCCGTGACGGCTTCCTCAACATTATCGGCGGCTGCTGCGGCTCACGCCCTGACCATATCGAGGCTATTGCACGAACAGTAGCAAAATACCCTCCCCGCAAAATTCCTGAGCGCCCTGCCGCTCTTCGCCTGTCCGGTCTCGAGCCGTTCACGGGTGATAAGAACACTCTGTTCATCAATGCCGGTGAGCGTACCAACGTGACCGGCTCAAAGCGGTTTCTCCGACTGATCAAGGAAGAGCAGTACGAAGAAGCCCTGAGCGTTGCCCGCGATCAGGTTGAAAACGGTGCCCAGATAATCGATATCAACATGGATGAGGGCATGCTGGATTCCAAGGAGGTCATGGTCACCTTCCTTAACCTGATTGCCTCCGAACCTGACATCTCCCGGGTTCCGATCATGATCGACTCCTCCAAGTGGGACGTGATTGAGGCCGGCCTCCGCTGCATCCAGGGCAAGGCCGTAGTGAACTCGATCAGCCTCAAGGAAGGCGAGGAAGAGTTCATCAAGCGCGCCCGTGACTGCATGCGCTATGGCGCAGCCGTGGTTGTCATGGCGTTCGATGAAACCGGCCAGGCTGACACCTATGAGCGCAAGATCCAGATCTGTAAGCGCTCCTACGATGTACTGACCGGCATCGGCTTCGAGCCATCCGATATCATCTTCGACCCCAATATTTTTGCCATCGCAACCGGTATTGATGAGCACAACAACTACGCCGTTGACTTCATCGAAGCCACCCGCTGGATTCGTGAAAACCTGCCCCATGCATCGGTTTCCGGTGGCGTCAGTAATGTCTCGTTCTCGTTCCGCGGCAACGATGTGGTTCGCGAAGCGATCCATTCCGTGTTCCTATACCATGCGATCAAGGCTGGCATGAACATGGGCATTGTGAACCCTGGCCAGCTCGTGATTTACGATGAAATCGATCCGGAGCTGAAGGAGCGGGTCGAAGATGTCGTCCTCAATCGCCGTGACGATGGCACCGACCGCCTGCTGGAGGTTGCCGAACGCTTCAAGGGCAAGGCCGGCAAAACCGAAACTGAAGATCTCGCCTGGCGGGAATGGCCGGTCGAGAAGCGCCTTGAGCATGCCCTCGTCAAAGGCGTCACCAGCTTTATCGTTGAAGATACCGAAGCTTGCCGTTTGAATGCCAAACACCCCATTGAAGTCATCGAAGGACCGTTAATGGATGGCATGAACGTCGTCGGTGACCTGTTCGGCGACGGCAAAATGTTCCTGCCCCAGGTGGTCAAGAGCGCCCGGGTAATGAAACAGGCCGTTGCCCATCTGATTCCGTATATCGAAGCGGAGAAATCCGAGGGCCAGAAAGCCAAGGGCAAAATCCTGATGGCCACGGTCAAGGGTGATGTCCATGACATCGGCAAGAACATCGTCGGCGTGGTGCTGCAGTGCAATAACTACGAAGTCATCGACCTCGGCGTCATGGTGCCCTGCGACAAGATCCTGGAAACCGCCCGTGCCGAGAACGTCGACATCATCGGTCTGAGTGGTCTGATTACGCCATCCCTGGACGAAATGGTCCACGTCGCCAGCGAGATGCAGCGCCTGGACTTCCAGATTCCGCTGATGATCGGTGGTGCTACCACTTCCAAAGCTCATACCGCGGTTAAGATCGAGCCCAAGTACAAGAACGATGTCGCTGTTTATGTGGCCGACGCCTCACGCTGCGTCAATGTCGCCTCGCAGCTGCTGAGCGACACTCAGAAGCCCAAATTCGTAGAGGCAGCGCGCACAGAATATGACGAAATCCGCGAGCGCCGAAAGAATCGTGGAGACCGCGTCAAGCTGGTGTCGCTGGAACAGGCCCGGACGCGGGCGCCCGAGCTCGACTTTTCCGACTATCAGCCGAAGAAGCCGGCCTTCACCGGCGTGCGCACCTTCGATGACTATGACCTGAATGAACTGGTTGACTACATTGACTGGACGCCGTTCTTCATCTCCTGGGATATGGCCGGCAAATACCCCAAGATCTTTGACGATCCGAAACGTGGGGATGCAGCCCGAACCCTGTTCGACGATGCCCAGAAGATCCTGCGCCAGATGATTGATGAAAAGCGGATTCAGGCCCGTGCCGTTATCGGATTCTGGCCAGCCAACCGCCGCGGCGATGACATTGTTGTCTATACCGATGACTCCCGCTCGGAGGAGCTGACCACCCTGCACCACCTCCGGCAGCAGGATGAAAAAGCCAAGGGCCAACAGATGACGTCCCTGTCGGACTTCGTGATGTCAGAGGAGAGCGGCCAGACCGATTACGTCGGCGGCTTTGCAGTTACCACGGGTATCGGCGCCGAAGAATTTGCCGAGGAATTCAAGCAGAGTAACGACGACTACAACGCCATCATGGTCAAGGCGCTGGCCGACCGCCTCGCTGAGGCCTTCGCGGAGCGTATGCACGAGCGGGTGCGCAAGGAGTTCTGGGGTTACGCCACTGACGAGTCTCTGGATAACAACGCCCTGATTCATGAGCAGTACCGTGGCATCCGCCCGGCCCCCGGCTACCCGGCCTGCCCCGACCACACAGAAAAAGCCGAGCTGTTCTCGCTGCTCGAAGCGACCAGTAATACCGGTATCGAGCTGACCGAACACTTCGCCATGTTCCCGGCGGCAGCCGTATCCGGCTGGTATTTCGCCCACCCGCAGTCAAAGTACTTCGCAGTCGGTCGGATTGGACGAGACCAGGTTGAGGACTATGCTGAACGTAAAGGTCTCACGGTAGCCGAGACCGAACGATGGCTCGCGCCAAGCCTCGCATACGACCCGGCAGAGTAATCTGCCGGGAAATTCGCGACCCTTGGGGCTGGCCTGTCCAACAATACCGATCGGAAAGCGCCCATGACAGAACACGCGGACAACAACGATTCCAAACCGGCGAAAACGCCCGGCCCGGGCAATCCCGGAATTCTGAAAGTTATGCAGAGCGTGCTGGCCGGTGCACTGGGCGTGCAATCGGGGAAACGACGGGAAGAGGACTTTGCCAGCAAAAGCCCCTGGCCTTACATTATTACCGCCGTGGCATTCACTGCGCTTTTCGTTGTGACCCTGATCGTGGTTGTCCAGTGGGTCCTGGCGGGCCGATAAAACCAGCGGCCTGGTTATAGTGCCAGGCCTCTATCTCATTCAGCCCCCGTTACTGACCTGATACCCACGTTATCGCAAACGCGACCACCAAAAATACAAGCACCACTGCTGCGACTGCATCCACCTGACTGTCTGTACGGACACTCTTCTTCATCACGCCGTTCCTTATTATTGGAGTTGTCGGAGTTACTGACCTTACTAAATCTAGCCAGAGAACCTGCATTCGTCCAATTGCTTACCGGTGACTGCCCGTCCTTTCGGTTTTCTTCCTTCTTTTCAGATGCTTCCATCTTCTATATCGCCAAAACCGATAATCATATTTGGAAATAATCATTTTAAGAATATAGAGGGAATGCTATTCTCCCCCACCGCAAAATAGCCCGAAATCTCTTTAGCAGGACGTAACGCTATGTATGTTTACGACGAACACGATCGGCAAATTCTGGCCGAACGGGTTGCCCAGTTCAGGGACCAGACCGACCGCGCGCTCTCCGGCGAACTGAGCGAAGATGAATTTTTGCCGCTGAGACTTCAGAACGGTCTGTATGTACAGCGCTTTGCGCCCATGCTCCGTATCTGTGTTCCTTACGGCATGATGCGCTCTGAGCAACTTCGTCGTTTGGCCCGGGTCACCCGGGACTATGATAAGGGCTATGCTCATTTCACCACTCGCCAGAACGTCCAGCTTAACTGGCCGGCTCTTGAGGACGTTCCAGACATTCTCTCCGAGTTGGCCGAAGTGGAAATGCATGCCAACCAGACCAGCGGCAACTGCATTCGTAACACCACCACTGATCAGTTCTCCGGCGTACAGACAGACGAAATCGTTGATCCCCGGCCCTACTGCGAGATCATTCGCCAGTGGTCCACGTTTCATCCGGAGTTTGCGTTCTTGCCACGTAAATTCAAGATTGCCGTTAATGCCTCAGAACATACCGATCGTGCGGCGATCCAGGTCCATGATATTGGCCTGCAAATTGTCAAGAACGACGCTGGTGAGCTTGGCTTCCGCGTTCATGTCGGCGGTGGTCTCGGACGTACCCCGATGGTTGGGCCCGTTGTCCGTGACTTCCTGCCGGAACTGGACCTGCTGACTTACCTTGAGGCCGTTATCCGGGTCTACAACCGTTACGGTCGTCGCGACAACAAATACAAGGCCCGAATCAAGATTCTGGTTAAGGCGCTCACGCCTGAAGGCTTTGCAGAGAAGGTTGAAGCGGAATGGGCCCACCTCAAGGACTCGCCCAGCCGCCTGACGAGTGAGGCCATTGCCCGCGTGCAAGCCTACTTCACCGAGCCGGCATACGACACAGCGGCGAACCAGGGCGATCAACTGGCAGCCCTGCGCTTTGAGAACAAGGCCTTCGATAACTGGGTGACCCGTAACGTCGATACCCACAAGGTTGATGGCTACGCCATTGTGACCCTGACCATGAAGGCGACTGGCACCCCTCCTGGCGACGTCAGTGATCGCCAGCTGGAGCAGATTGCCGATCTTGCCGACAGTTATAGCTTTGGCGAAGTTCGCATTACCCACCAGCAGAACGTGGTGCTCGCGGATGTTCGCCAGGATCAGCTGTTCGAGCTGTGGCAGGCCATTACACCGATGGGCTTTGCGACCCCGAATCTCGACACCCTGACCGATATTATCTGCTGCCCGGGCGGTGACTACTGTGCGCTGGCGAATGCCAAGTCCATTCCTGTCGCCGAGGCCATACAGCGCCGCTTCGACAACCTGGACTTCCTTTACGACCTCGGCAAAATTGACCTGAACATCTCTGGCTGCATGAATGCCTGTGGGCATCACCATGTCGGCAACATTGGTGTGCTGGGTGTCGATAAGAAAGGTGAGGAGTTCTACCAGATCAGTCTCGGCGGCTCATCCCACCATGACGCAACGATCGGCAAGATTCTGGGCCCCTCGTTCGCCCAGGATGACATGCCGGACGTCATCGAAAAGATTATCGATGTATTTGTAAAAAACCGCACCGACGAAGAAGAGTTTATCGATACTTATCGTCGCATCGGTCTCGACCCGTTCAAGGAGCGTGTATATGCCTGACATCATCAGCAAAGACGGTTCCGTTAAGGCCGATAGTTGGGTGGTCGTACCGCGCCCGGCAGAAGGAGAAGCACTTGAGCTTTCCGGCGCGCCGTCTCTCATCCCAATGGATCTGTGGCTTGCTGGTCGCGATCAGTTTAAAGGTCGCAGCGACATTGGCGTCTGGCTTGAAAGTCACGACGAACCAGAAGCGCTGGAAGGATTGGTGAACGAGTTACCACTGATCGCCGTGAACTTCCCCAAGTTCAGCGACGGCCGTGGTTACAGCATCGGGCGCCTGCTCCGGGAACGCTTTGGCTTCACCAATGAGCTGCGGGCTATTGGCGATGTTCTGCTGGACCAGCTGCAGTTCATGAAGCGCTGTGGCTTTGACAGCTATGCCCTGCGGGAAGACAAAGACTCCTCCAAGGCGGCTGCCTGCCTGAGCTTCTTCAGCAACAGCTACCAGGCAGCCACAGACACTAACGTGCCGCTTTTCCGCCGCCGGACCTCCTGACGCTCCAGGCGCAAAAAAGCGCAATAAAAAGGGCTCCAGTAATAACTGGAGCCCTTTTGCGTTCTGCCATCAGATTTTGCGCCTACAGGCTATGATCAAGGACGATCTTGCCTACCGACTCACCCTTGAGGAAAGCACCGAGAGACTCCGGCAACTCCCTGCGGGCGATGGTGCGGCAATGTTGTTCTGAGACCGGGCACGCCCACTCTCCGGCAAGCATCTTCCATACTGCCGCCTTGTCTTCAAGAGGGATCTCAACCGAATCGACACCAAGCAGGTTTACACCGCGAAGAATAAACGGCAGTACCGTGGTTTCAAGCTGCGGACCCGCCACAAGGCCGCAACAGGACACAGACCCACCGGGGCTAATCTGCTTGAGCAGCTCGGCCAGTGGCGCCCCACCCACGGTATCAATGCCATTGGCAAAAACCGGTTTCAATAGCGGCCTCTTCTCCGGATTCAGAGCGTCTCGGCCAACCACCTCTTTGGCGCCCAATTCTTCCAGCAACGAGGCCTGGTCAGCCTTACCACTGACGGCAACAACGTCAAATCCAAGACCAGACAGCAGCTCGACACAGACACTACCCACCGCTCCGGTCGCACCGGTTACGGCAACTTTACCCTGCTCCGGCTTTGCACCCGCCATGAGGATTTTGCTTACGCAAAGGCCCGCAGTAAGACCCGCGGTACCGTAGGTCATGGCTTTGATGCCATCCCAGCCGTCAGGCATCGGCACACACCAGCCAGCAGGCACCCGAATATACTCACCAAAGCCGCCATCAGTATTCATACCCAAATCGTAACCGGTCACAATGACGTGCTGTCCTGGCTTGACCCGGTCGTCCGCAGACTCAATAACGTCGCCAAACGCATCAATCCCCGGCGTATGCGGATAGTTCCGGGTAACGCCACGGTTGCCCGAAGCAGACAGCGCGTCCTTGTAGTTCAGTGAGGAATAACGAACCCGAATAAGTACGTCATCTTCAGGCAAGTCGCTGACCTTTCGGATAACCTCTTCACCGCTGAATTGGCCGTCATTTTCGGTGACCAGCCACGCTTTAAATTCAGTTTCGTTTGCCATCTGATTACTTTCCTATTTCTGATTGTTATTGGATATTCTGGTTACGGAACGTGCCTACGATGCGCCAGAAGGATTGCTCAACTGCGGTACTTGCCGCAAAGCCCAGCCGCTCCGCCAGGGAGCGTTTATGATGAAAACCAACGACGATGACATCAGCGCGATCACAGGCTGATTCCAGATATTCGTCGGAAGTCATGACTTCATCAATAAGATGAACGTCCAAGGCCCGCTTACCAAACCAGATATCACCATTAGATACCGCGGCAATATCAAGGCCCGGACGACGCTCGCCAACATACTCCTTGAACAGCACGTGTGTGTCTTCCAGGTCATCCAGGAACTTCTGGCGCCCTTTATCCGTGTTCTCGCCGAATACTGTCAGCGTCCGCTTGTGCTCGCCGGCAGTCAGTACCTCAAAGTCCACATCGTTTTTCTTGAGCAGGCGATGAAAATTCGGAAGCTGTGCAACAACCCCAATCGACCCGAGGATGGCAAACGGTGATGCAATGATGCGATCGGCAACACAGGCCATCATATAGCCGCCACTGGCCGCTACCTTATCGACACACACCGTCAGGTTGATGTTCCGATTGCGAATGCGGTCAAGCTGGGCAGCCGCAAGGCCATAGGAGTGCACCAGACCACCGCCGCTTTCGAGTCGCACAACCACTTCGTCCTTACCGGCTTCAGCCACACTCAGCACGCTGGTTACCGACTGGCGCAACATGTCCGTGTCGCTGGCTTTGATGTCGCCATGAAAATCGAGTACGAAGACCCGTGGCTTGCGCTCGTCGGCGTCTTGGGGCGTATGCCCTGCTGCCTTTGCGTGCTGTTTTTGCGCCTTTTGTTCGGCCTTACGTCGTTTCTTTTCTGACTTTTCCCACTGCTTGCGCTGCTCATCATCCATCAGGCGCGACTGAAGTGATTCCTTGAGGCGGCGATACCTGTCATTAAGCTTGCGGGTTCGCAGCTCACCGTCCCCGTGCTGATCGCCCCGGTCTTTCTGTGCAGCGGACACGATGGCCGTGATCAGTATCAGAACCGCGACGACCACCGTCGCAACTTTTGCCAAGAACAATCCATAATCCGACAGAAATTCCAAAGCGTTTCTCCAGCTGTCACAGTTTATATAGGGGGATTGATTGTAACTGAGGATAATCAACTAACAAGAGCGGTAGCCCCCGCGACGCGCTTTCATCACCCATGGCCTGATAAGACAAAAAATACCAAAAATTAAAACAAGCGTTCGATCAAGCTTGACAGATCCCCACAGCCCCCATAAAGTCGAATTGCATTGCCGGATTACTGACGTGGCTTCACCATTGCCTTTTCGGCTTGGACCACGCCGGCATATTTTCAAATAGAGCGTAAGCCAAAATACTAGAAGGTATAACAATGTCTGTAGCACAGGTATTTGAAACACTCGCCCAGAATTTCAACGCTGACGCCGCTTCTGGTCTGGACCTGATCTTCCAGTTTGCTATTGAAGACGACAACACCTACCACCTGGTTATCAACGACGGTACCTGTCAGCTGGTTGAAGGCGAAAACGACGACCCGTCTGTTACCCTGATCATGAACAGCGACACCCTCAAGGGTATCGTTTCCGGTGAAACCGATGGCATGCAAGCCTTCATGGCCGGCCAGCTTCGCGCCGAAGGCGACATGATGCTGGCAACCAAGCTCGGTGAACTCTTCACCATGGGCTAAGCTAAGCCCGCAGCTGCTAAAAAAACCTGCCAGTTGGCAGGTTTTTTTATTCGCTCCAAAGTCTCACTGACCTGAATGCTGCTTCGTTGGTTGGCATGGCAACCAAACCGGTGGATGACAGCCTCACATCGAACGTCGCCCCAGCCGCCATGGGCATAAACGTCGCACTTCCATAGACAGCCTCCACGAAAGGCAGGTTGAAGGTTCGCTCCAACTCCCACAGATCCGGCCAGCCCCCAGAGGACAGACTGACCACACTTCTCTCGGAATAACGCTCCTGCTCCAGTGAGAGATAACGACCACTCAACCGCTCAAGCCGGTAGCCCGGCGCGATATCAAACCACCGGAAGGGCCCACTGAAGCGGATGATGCGCGCATCCAGTTGCCATTGATCACCATTCAGGCTGTACACACCGGATTCGCCTTCCGTGATATCCAGCGCCACAGTCCAGGTTTGTTCACCAGCAGGCGCAATTCTCAGCGACGCAATGGTATCCATCGAAGCCAGGGACTGATATCTGGTCAGACCGGCAGCCATCACGAGGGAATACCCCCCTGCCAGCAACAGGCAAAGCACCAGCGTGCCCTTGAGCCAGCCGAGAAACCATTTAGGACGAATAAAGAAAGCCAGCCCGGCGATCACCAACACACCACCGAGGGTGGCGAGAATGGCGATAGCCGAGGGAAATGACATGGAAATTAGAGGCCTACATCGTCCAACGACGACTCGGCGAGCTTGAGAAGGTCCGGATTACGCTCTTCCCGGGTGCCGATACACTCGATGTAGTACTCCAGTGACGTCAGCGCGTCAGCAAGGGCCTCCAGAACACGACTGGACGGCGCGTCCTTTTCATCGAGCAGCTTGGTCTGAATCGAAGATGCCACGCGGGCAAGGACGTTTGCCGCATCCTGATCTTCAACCATCCGCAGTCCACCCCAGATACTGTGCAGGGTAGCCGGCAGGTTGGCGAGGTGGAGCTTCTCGAAATCTGACTCGACAAAGGCTGTGATTGCCCGTTTCGCAAGGGTCAGAGCACTCTTCGCCTCATCACCAACAACGTACAGTGCCTCGCGCAGATAGAGCGAGCTGTCGCGGTTGTTGCGGGCAGCCGCAAGCGCATCGGTCTCGGAGGTGATTCCCCGGGCTTCCATCTGGGCAATGGCGCCCTCGATGGCCAGAACAGAGTCTGCCAGAGTGTAAAGTTCTTCTTCCGCGGGCAGGCGAGATTCTTTTTCCCAGTCCCGAAGTTTCGCAGCTTCAGCGCGCGCCGCACCGGCCAGTTGATTCAGGTCGAGCATGACCAGAGTATGGCCGAGGCGCTCGAGTGCCTCGGCGATTGAAGCCAGTTCAGCAAGATCAGGTTCGATGCCCCGCTCGATAATATCGAGCTTGTCCTTGAGCTGATTAAGCTCTTCCTGCAACGCTTCCGACAGCGATTTGAGGACGTCACTCCCCGGGCCGTACAGCCGTTTGCTATGAGCCTCGAAGATCATGTCGGAATATTCTGCAGGCGCGATCCCGAATGCCGCCAGAATTCCGGTGACCTCGGGGTTGCCAGAGCCACTGCGGTACAACAGGTAGAGAAGATCCTTGATCAGCGAATCCGGCGCATCCTTGGCGCTTGCGACCCGACCGACGTAGACAATTTCACGGGTATAGCGCTCAATGCGCATCAACAGGCGCTTACGGGCTTTTGAAAAGCCCATCGCGCGGTCGAGCATGGTATCCGCTACCGTCGCTACCAGACACCACATCTGTGCCATGGAGCCCTTGCCACAAAGGCGGACAAACCCCCGGGCCGAACGCCCGACGAGTTTCAGGGCCACCACATCACTTCGATTACGCAGCGCGCTCAACAACGCCACCTGGAAGGTCAGCCGCATACGACGAGCCATCACCTCGAAGTCACGCTCATCGCCTTCGAACGGCTCGACCTGAACGCTGCCACAGAAGTCTGGGCGATGTTTGGCATCGACGTCGAAAAAGCAGGATTCAGGGTAAGGTTTTTCCTTGCGGGCTTCCCGAAGGTCGTTGATCACCGGCAGCAACAGCTCGGGATGGTCTTCCCGTTGCTGGTGATAATATTCGACGTAGCGCCTGAGGATGAAGAGTGACGTATTCAGCGTCGTCAGCAGGACGTTTTTGTCGTCGTTGGCACCCACCGGCACATCGTTGGCAAGAGACACGGCTTCCTGGCATAGCAGCACGCCGCCGCGCAGTTCAACAAGGACGAAGATGCCGCGTAACTGATTGATAAAATCTACGCAGTTCTGCAGGTCTTCCCCGCTATCCCGGTTTTCCTGGAAGCGTTCCAGACTGGCTTCAGCCTGACGGATGGTCTGCCCGATTTCATCTTTGACCAGGTCAAACGACTGAGATTTCGTCGCTAGAGACGATTGAACCATATACGCTTCCTGTACCTGATGCGGAACCTTTCCGCTTCCTCTTTATTATTCGGGATCGAGTTAGCTACGAACCGTCCTTGGCCAGCTCACGAACCATCAATCGATGACATGGCACGCAAAAAACTGGCGAACTGACCATTACTTATAACACAAAACTCATGTTCCTCAAGAAACCCGAAATGTAACAATAAGTACACTCTGACACAGTTCTCAGTCGCTGGCTCCCGGCCATCAGCGCCTCCGGATATCTCAAAGGTCGAGCTTGCTCCACAGGCTTTCACCGGCACTCTTTTCGATCGCCGCCAACAATTCGCTGTGTGCTTCCAGCTCCTCATTGCTGGCTTGGGGAACCACCAGTCTGGCGCGATCGGCTGCCAGGCGCCGAATGCCGCCGGACTGCCCTGCTTCGCCATCACTGTCATCCAGGGTCAGTGCAGTTTGACCACCCGTAAGTAACAGGAATACATCAGCCAATATCTCGGCATCGAGCAACGCGCCATGGAGTTCCCGGCTGCTGTTGTCGACACCATAGCGTTTACACAAAGCGTCGAGGTTGTTCTTCTGCCCCGGGTGCTTTTCCCTGGCTATCGCCAGGGAATCGACAATCCCGCAATGGTCGGCGGTTTTACGAACCGGCTTCAGGCGGGCGAACTCGGCGTCCATAAAGCCAACGTCGAACGCCGCGTTATGAATGACCAACTCGGCACCCTTGATGAACTCAAAGAACTCATCAGCTACGTCCCGGAACAATGGCTTGTCGGCGAGAAATTCATTAGTGATGCCGTGTACGGCTATGGCTTCGGCATCAATTGGCCGCTCGGGATTGATGTAAACGTGGTAATGGCGCCCGGTGAGCTGGCGCTCCATCAGTTCAACACAACCAATTTCGATGATCCGGTGACCATCATTGGGATCAATACCCGTGGTTTCTGTATCCAGTACGATCTGTCGCATTACTTATCCTGATCAGGCCGAGGCCAGTTCGTCCACACCGCGATTCGCAAGCTCGTCAGCGAGTTCATTGTCAGGTACGCCGGCATGCCCCTTGACCCAGTGCCAGGTGACGGTATGACGCCCGACTTCTTCATCCAGCGCTTTCCAGAGATCATCATTTTTCACTGGCTTACGCGCAGCGGTTTTCCAGCCGTTCTTTTTCCAGCCGGTCATCCATTCGGTAATTCCCTTACGGACGTATTGGGAATCGGTAAACAGATCAATCTCACAGGTCCGGGTCAAGGCCCGCAACCCCATGATGGCTGCCATCAGTTCCATCCGGTTATTGGTGGTGTTGCGTTCTCCGCCATGGAGGGTTTTCATGGCGTCGCCGTATCGCAGAACCACACCCCAGCCACCAGGTCCCGGATTTCCTTTACAGGCCCCGTCCGTGTACATCACTACCTTGTTAACCATTCACTCCACCGTTGTCGCGGATACATCCCCTTGACGCACCAATTGCAGTCGTGCCAGGCAAAGTTATCACATTGCTCCGGCGCCAGTTTCGCTGCACTTTGATTGGTGAGCCCACACGTTTGGTGGCAAGGATACAGTAATAGGCGCCCACTGGCAGGATTCCCTGCCCGCCGATCCGGGTCAGCCAGCGGAGATCGCCCTGGGGGCTAAGATTATTCAGCGGAAGATGGAGAAAATAACTACCCGAGCGATCGACCCCGAGATCCAGCAACCGCAGCCAGTCTTCCATCCGCGATTTTAAGATAAAACGCCCGCCCCAAGGCCCGCTATGACAACGGGAAAGCAGCTTACGCAGCCCCCAGATACTGAGCGGATTAAAGCCAATGTGGAGCAGTTGGCCACCGCCTTTCAGGACCCTGCACGCCTCCCGTACAACCTGATGAGGATAAGCAGAAAAGTCAGCACTGTGATGAAGGATAACAAGGTCCATTGATTCAGAGGGGAAAGGCAACTCGTCGCTATCGCACACTACGGCGCCATCAGGAATGCCGCATCCCCACTCGGAAGTGGTCATGAACTTGTGGGTAAAATCCAGCGCGGATGTCAGCGGCAGGCGGTGACTCAACCCAACTTGCAGCAGCCGGTCACCCGGCATGACCCCTGCCAGCACCTGATCAATGCAGCGCCGCTGGTCAGCGATCAGGGCCCGGCCCAAAGGGGTCTGAAACCAGTGTTCGAAGTTCCGGTGACGCTCCGCATAATCCTGCTTTTCAGAGTACATGCCTGCCTGTCCTGCTACCCGTTGTTCCGGGTCGTTGGGCTGTGGTGATGAATGTTCTATGATAGCAGTCACATTCACCGGTTCACATCGGAGACACCATGCTGTCCATTTCTGCTATTCCCGCATTCAATGACAATTATATCTGGTGTCTTGCCGACAGCAGTAGCGGGAAGGCCATGGTCGTTGACCCCGGAGACGCCGGACCGGTCATTGATCATCTCAGTCAGCACGGCCTCACACTCGACGCAATTCTGGTCACCCACCATCACCCGGATCACGTCGGCGGGATCCGGAAACTGATTCAGACGCTTGGCGCTGTCCGCACGATTGCGCCGGCCAATTCGCCGTTTACTTCCGCCAGCGAAACGGTAGCCGCCGGTGATTCCGTGAGCTGGCACGAGCTGACCTTCAGGGTGATGGAAGTTCCGGGGCACACACTTGACCATATCGCTTACTTCTGCCCGACTCCGGTGGATGGGCACCCGGTATTGTTCTGCGGGGACACCTTGTTTGTGTGCGGGTGTGGCCGTCTGTTCGAGGGCTCGCCAGCCCAAATGCGCCACTCTCTGGCACAGTTACGGCAATTGCCGGACGACACCGGCGTGTACTGTGCCCACGAATACACCCTGGCCAACCTCAACTATGCCCGGAACCTGTTACCCGGAGATGAAGGTCTTGCCGCGTTCGAAGCCGAATGCGAACAACTCAGGGCCAGCAACAAGGCCACCGTTCCGGGATTGCTTGGCCGGGAAAAGCAGCTCAACCCGTTTTTGCGCTGGGATGATCCCGAGGTAATCGCGGCAGCAACTAACTACGCACGAGAACAGGGGCTTGAATGCGATACGCCTGACGCCGTGTTTGCAGCGGTCCGCCACGGCAAGGATCATTTCTGAGCCCGCAGTATCGGGCACCTGACCTTAATTAACAAAAGGTGTCACCGAAGTAACGCGAGTCACCTTGACCCCAGAAATTGGCTTCCAATAGAATTCCGTACACATTAGCCATCTATCTCATTCATAACATTAATATTCAGGATCTCGCGGGATCCTGAGCCGGGCCTACGATTATGATGTCACGACGTTTTGCCGCGCTGCTCGTATCCAGCACACTCACCGCCGGTTGCAGCAGCCTCCAGACACCGGGTAGCAGCTGGTGGAGCGCCACTGGTGACCAGGAAGAATCCCTGCTCTCATCGGCCAGCCTTCAGGTCGCCACAGGTGACCAGGAACTGGTGCGTTCCGTTGAGTCAGGCGACGAAAACAAGGTGTCTGCCAGCGATCTTGACGACTCAATCGCCCCCGAGCTCCAGGCAACGGCTGAAAAGGCCCGCGAATCCCTGGAGGCCATGCCGCCCCAGGCTGACGCAGATATCGGCAACAGCGACCTATGGCAGCGGCTGCGAGATGGTTTTTCCCTCGACCTGACCGTCAGTAATGAGCGAATCGAACAACAGCTGAACTGGTACGTTAACCATCCTTCGTACATCCGCCGGGTCTCCGAGCGCGCAAGCCGGTACATGTATCACGTGCTCAATGAGGCTGAAAAACGGGGACTGCCGACCGAACTGGCGCTGCTTCCGGTGGTTGAAAGCGCGTTTGACCCGTTCGCCTATTCCCACGGCCGCGCCGCGGGCCTCTGGCAGTTCATCCCCTCCACCGGAAAATACTTCGGGCTTACCCAGAGCTGGTGGCATGACGACCGTCGTGACATTCTTGCCGCCACCGACGCGGCCTATACCTACCTTGAACGTCTCGCCAATCGTTTTGATGGCGACTACACCCTGGCCCTGGCCGCCTACAATAGCGGCGGGGGCACTGTGTCAAGCGCCATACGCCGTAACCAGCGCAGCAATAAGGCAACCAATTTCTGGGCTCTGGACCTGCCCCGCGAAACCCGCCACTACGTACCGAAGCTCATTGCGCTGGCCAAGATCTATCAGGATCCGGCCGCCTATGGCATTGAGCTCCCGGCGCTGGAAGACCAGCCCTATTTCGAGGTGGTCGAGACCGGGTTCCAGCTTGACCTTGCCCAGGCCGCCACGCTGGCAGGCGTGAGCACCGACGAAATCTATCTGCTCAACCCTTCCTACAATCGCTGGGCAACCACCCCGGATGGCCCTCACCGTCTGCTGGTTCCTGCCGAGAATGCCGAGCAGTTTCGTGAAGGTATAAATGCCCTGCCTGCGGAGCAACGTGTTTCTTGGCAGAATTACCAGGTCGTGTCCGGTGACAGTCTGATTCGCATTGCCCGCAACTTCGGCACCACACCCGCGGTCATCCGTGAGGTCAACAATATGAACGGCGACATGATTCGCGCTGGCCAGCACCTGTTGATACCAACGGCCAGCCGAGGCTCGTCGGCGTATTCACTCAGCCAGAACCAGCGTCTCGCCGCGACCCAGGCCCGCGGTTCCCGCAGCGGCAATGGCCAACGTATCGAGTACACCGTCCGCTCCGGGGATACCTTCTGGGATATTGCCCGGGAAAACGGCGTCAGTGTGCGCCAGGTTGCGTCCTGGAACGGCATGGCACCGGGTGATCCTCTGATGCCGGGCCAGACGCTTGTTATCTGGTCGCAAACCGCTAACCCGACAACCCTCGCCAGTGCACGTAACAACGCGATGGTTCGGCGGGTCGGTTATCAGGTACGCAGGGGTGATTCACTGTCGACCATTGCAAGCCGTTTTTCAGTCAATGTGAGTGACATCGCAAGCTGGAATAACCTTAATACTTCGCGCTATCTCCAACCCGGACAAAGTCTGGTACTCTACGTGGATATTCGTAACGCCAACTAACCATTACAAAAATCCACACGTGCGAGATCCATGGTAAGAAACAGGACGAATTCATACCGTAATGCTCTTTCCTTCCTGGCTGCTGTTGTTTTCGGTGTCAGCAGCCAGACAGTTTCCGCCGAACAGGTGACGCCAAGCCATGCACTCGCCATGCATGGCGAACCGGCCTACGCTGCAGACTTTCCTTATTTCGACTACGTCAATCCCGATGCCCCCAAGGGCGGAACCCTGCGCCGCGGGGTCGTATCCAACGGCTTTGACTCTTTCAACCCCTTCGTAATTGGCGCCATTGCGGCCGTCGGCATCAACACCTACCTGTACGACACCCTGATGGTTTCCTCAGCGGATGAAGCCTTCAGCGAATACGGGCTGATTGCGGAGTCCGTTGAAACCCCCGAAAACCGCCAATACGTTGTTTTCAATCTGCGAGAAGAGGCCCGGTTTCAGGACGGCACCCCGATTACAGCCGAGGACGTCCGGTTCACCTTTGAGCTGCTGACTACCGAGGGCCATCCCTTTTACCGGAGCTATTACTCGGACGTTGAGTCCGTCAGTGTCGAAAGCAGCCATCGTATCCGCTTCGATTTCGGCGACAGCCAGAATCGCGAGCTTCCGCTGATTCTCGGCCAGCTCCCGGTACTCCCAAAACACTACTGGCAGGATCGGGAATTCGGCAAGAATGGCCTCACGCCTCCAGTGGGCAGCGGCGCCTATCGGATTGGAAATTTCGATGCTGGCCGATCCATCACGTACACCCGGGTTGAAGATTACTGGGCCAAGGACCTTCCGGTCCGCCGCGGCTACTTTAACTTCAACGAGATTCGTTTCGATTATTACACGGACGACACCGTAGCCCTGGAGGCCTTCAAGGCCGGCAACTATGACTTCCGCCTCGAAAGCTCTGCCAAGAACTGGGCAACCGCCTATACCGGTGACAAATTTGATCAGGGTCTGATTACAACCGAAGGCCTTGAACACCACCGCCCGGTTGGCCTGCAGGGGTTTGTTTTCAATACCCGCCGGCCCCAGTTTTCTGACCCACGGGTTCGCGAGGCCCTGGCTTACGCCTTCGATTTTGACTGGGCTAACACCAACCTCTTCTATGGTCAGTACACGCGTACCGACAGCTATTTCGAGAATAGCGAGTTGGCCTCATCCGGCCTGCCTACTCCGGAAGAGCTCGCGATATTGGAGCCTTACCGCGACCAGCTGCCCGTCAGCGTTTTCACTGAGCCCTACCAGCCCCCCTCGACGACTGGCGATCACAGTCTTCGCGGCAACCTGCGTATCGCGATGCTCAAGCTCAAGGACGCGGGTTACGAAATTCGCGACCGCAAGATGGTCAATGTAGAAACCGGTGAGCCCCTCAATTTCGAAATATTGCTGTTCCAGAAAACATTCGAGCGAATCGTGCTGCCGTTCAAGGCCAATCTGGAGAAGCTCGGCATCGAAGTGGCAGTCCGTATGGTGGACACCACCCAGTATATTCAGCGGGTACGCAATTTCGATTTCGATATGGTGACCCAGGTGCTGCCGCAATCCGATTCTCCCGGCAATGAACAGCGTGAATACTGGTCATCGGAAACCGCAGACATGGTCGGTTCACGAAATTACATGGGAGTTAGCGATCCCGTGATCGATGCGCTGGTTGACCTGGTGATACAGGCTCCGGATCGCGAAAGTCTCGTCCACCGGGTTCGCGCCCTGGATCGGGTGCTGCTCCACGGGTTCTATGTTGTTCCCCAGTGGCACCTGGCCATGGACCGCATCGCGTACTGGTCTCAGCTGCAACGGCCGGATGCCATCCCCAAGAACGGGATAGATTTTGATAACTGGTGGATCGAGCCCTGACGCCATGATCCAGATACCTTTTTACTCGCGGCGGGACGCTGCCTTCATGACGGAACCAGCCTGACCATGGGCGCATACATACTGCGGCGACTGGCTCTGATCATACCGACCCTGATCGGAATCATGCTGGTTAACTTCGTCATCGTACAGGCCGCGCCCGGTGGTCCGATCGAGCAGTTTGTTGCCCAGATGGAAGGCCACGGTGGCAGCGCCCTCGCCCGGGCCGGTGGTGGCGGTGGCAACGAGGTTTCCGGCTCGGACGGGGGCACGGACAGCCGCGGCACCCGGGGTATCCGTCCGGAGCTGCTGGACGAGCTTGAGCAGCTCTACGGGTTTGACAAGCCCGCCTCGGAGCGCTTCCTCAAGATGCTCGGTGACTACGCAACCTTTGATTTTGGCGATTCGTTCTATCGCGACCGCTCGGTCATTGACCTCATCATCGACAAAATGCCGGTCTCCATTTCACTGGGTCTGTGGTCGACGCTGATCATCTACCTCATTTCCATTCCTCTGGGTATCAAGAAAGCAGTCACCAACGGCTCCCGTTTCGACGTCTGGAGCAGCTCTGCCATTGTCGTTGGCTACGCCATACCCGGATTCCTGTTTGCGTTCCTGCTGATCGTGCTGTTCGCCGGCGGCAGTTATTTTGACTGGTTCCCACTGCGAGGCCTCACCTCGCCAAACTGGGACGAACTCAGCTGGCTTGAAAAAGTGGGCGACTATTTCTGGCATCTGGCGCTTCCGGTTACGGCGAACGTGATTGGCGGATTTGCAACCCTGACCCTGCTAACCAAGAACTCCTTTCTCGACGAAATCGGCAAGCAATATGTCGTCACGGCCAGGGCCAAAGGGCTTGAAGAACGCCAGGTACTTTATGGACATGTTTTCCGTAATGCGATGCTGATTGTAATCGCCAGCCTTCCGGGCGTTCTGGTATCGCTGTTTTTTACCAGCTCACTGTTGATCGAGGTGATTTTCTCGCTCGATGGCCTTGGCCTGCTTGGTTTTGAAGCCGCTCTGAACCGGGACTATCCGGTGCTGTTCGGCACACTGTACATCTACACCCTGATCGGTTTGGTGTTGAAACTGATCAGCGATATAACCTACGTGCTTGTCGATCCGCGGATTGACTTTGAAAGTCGGGAGGGTTGAGACGTGGCTGGCCTCAAGCTTTCGCCCATCCAGCAGCGTCGCCTGCAAAACTTCCGCAGCAACCGTCGGGGTTACTGGGCCCTCTGGCTGTTTCTCGTGCTCTTTGTACTGTCGCTGGGCGCCGAGCTGATCGCCAATGACAAACCGCTCATGCTGTCGTACAAAGACGACCTGCATTTCCCGCTGGTCGAGAACATTTCCGAGGAAGTGTTCGGCGGTTTTCTGCCCACAGAAGCCGATTACCGCGACCCCTTTATCCGTGATGAGATTGCAGCCAACGGCTGGATGCTGTGGCCTCCAATCCGCTTCAGCTACGACACGATCAACTATGAACTCGATGTCCCCTCTCCCGCACCACCCTCGGCTGAGAACTGGCTCGGAACTGACGATCAGGGGCGTGACGTTGCCGCTCGTGTGATCTATGGGTTCCGGATTTCAGTTCTGTTTGGTTTGATCCTCACCATACTGAGCAGTATTGTTGGCGTTGCGGTCGGAGCCCTTCAGGGTTACTACGGCGGCAAGGTCGATTTGCTGGGTCAACGCTTTATCGAGATCTGGTCCGGATTACCCGCACTGTACCTGCTGATCATCCTCTCAAGTATCGTTGAGCCCAATTTCTGGTGGCTGCTGGGCATCATGTTGCTGTTCAGCTGGATGGGGCTCGTTGATGTGGTTCGCGCCGAATTCCTCCGCGCCCGCAACTTCGAATATGTCCGGGCGGCCCGCGCTCTGGGTCTTGGCAACCGTATGATCATGTTCCGCCATATTCTGCCCAATGCCATGGTGGCAACGCTCACCTTTATGCCGTTCATACTGACTGGCGCGATCACAGGACTGACATCGCTGGACTTTCTCGGCTTCGGTCTGCCCTCCGGGTCTCCCTCCCTTGGAGAGCTCATCGCACAGGGCAAATCCAACCTCCATGCACCCTGGCTGGGTATCTCGGCCTTTGTCAGTCTCGCGCTCATGCTGACGCTGCTGGTTTTCGTCGGAGAGGCCGTGCGTGATGCCTTTGATCCCAGGAAGAACTAAGCCATGACGGACCTGCTGACCATTTCGAACCTTTCCATCAGCTTTAACCACGGAGCCGAGGTTGTCAGCAACGTGTCGCTGGCACTCAAATCCGGCCAGACACTTGCCCTCGTAGGCGAGAGTGGCTCAGGGAAGTCGATCACCGCTTTGTCAGTACTGCGATTGCTGGATGCCCGGCATGTCCAATACCCAAGCGGAGAGATCTTTTATCAGGGTGAGGATCTGTTAAAGGCGGATGAAAAGCGACTTCGGCAGATTCGTGGGCGTAACATCAGCATGATTTTCCAGGAGCCGATGACCTCGCTCAACCCGCTCCATACTGTGGAAAAGCAGATTTCTGAGAGCCTCGCTCTCCATATGGGCATGCGGGGTGAGCAGGCCCGCAAACGCTGCCTAGAACTGCTGACACTGGTCGGCATTGTCAATCCGGAAGAGCGGCTGAGCAGTTACCCACACCAGCTGTCCGGTGGGCAGAAACAGCGGGTGATGATCGCGATGGCTCTGGCGAATGAACCCGACCTGCTGATTGCAGACGAACCGACTACAGCGCTTGATGTCACCGTCCAGAAGCAGGTGCTGGAGTTGCTCGGTGAACTCCAGGCGCGTCTTGGTATGGCGGTCCTGTTGATCACCCATGACCTCACCATCGTCCGGAAATACGCGGATCAGGTGGCGGTCATGGAAAAAGGTGCCCTGGTTGAGCAAGCTGATACCGAGACACTGTTCGCCAGCCCCAGCCACCCCTACACACGGAAGCTGCTTGCCTCGGAGCCCCATAGCGCGCCACCTGCAGCGCCCCACTCCGACACGCCCCTGCTCGCGGTAAAAGACCTGAACGTTCGGTTTGCCACCTCAAAGAACTGGCTTGGAAAGCCCAAGACCTGGTTTCAGGCGGTTCAGAAGGTTGGTTTCGCCGTCAACAAGGGCGAAACCCTGGGCATTGTGGGTGAAAGCGGCAGCGGAAAAACCACCATCGGACATGCGCTGTTAAAGCTGACCGGCTGCGATGGCGTGATTGAGCTCAATGGCGAAAACCTTGCGGGGCTCAATCAGAAACAGTTTCGTCCCTACCGGCGCCAGGTTCAGATCGTCTTCCAGGACCCTTACGGAAGCCTCAGTCCCAGGATGTCCATTTCCGAGATTATCCGTGAGGGGCTGGAGATCCACGAACCCGACATTCCCGTTGAGGAACACGACAACAAGGTCGTTCAGGCGCTGAAGGATGTTGGTCTCGATCCCGACGCCCGCCACCGCTATCCGCACGAATTCTCAGGCGGTCAACGTCAGCGCATAGCGATCGCCCGCGCGCTGGTACTTCGCCCTGAGCTCATCATTCTCGATGAACCCACGTCGGCCCTGGACCGGACTGTCCAGAGTCAGGTGATTGAACTGCTTCTCGATCTGCAGGCCCGCTATCACATCAGTTACCTGTTCATCAGTCATGATCTGGCGGTCGTGCGGGCGTTAAGCCATAAACTGCTGGTACTTCGTCGTGGCGAAATTGTTGAGTATGGCGATGCCTCCTCCGTCTTTGCCCGGCCTCAATCCGATTACACCCGTGAATTGCTCACGGCGGCGTTTTTCTATCAGAACCCTCCGGCTGACTCGCATACATCAGCCGGGACTACGACCAATTGAGCGTAACTCCAGACAACCGGTTTGGGGATAATGCTTGAACATTGCTACTCAGGGAGACACCAAATGGGAATTCTCAGCGGCAAAAAAGCGCTGATTGTAGGCGTAGCCAGCAAACATTCCATCGCAGCCGGTATCGCGGAAGCATTCTATCAGCAAGGGGCCGAACTGGCTTTCACCTACCAGAACGACAAGCTCAAATCTCGGGTTGAAAAGTTTGCAGAAGGCTGGGGCAGCTCACTGACGTTCCCCTGTGACGTGGGCAGCGATGAAGAAATCGAGACCGCGTTCAAGGCCATCGGTGAGCACTGGGACAAGATCGACATCATTGTCCACTCTGTCGGTTTTGCTCCCGCTCACGAGCTTGACGGCAATTACGTCGACGTCACCACCCGTGACGGCTTCCGGATTGCCCACGACATCAGCTCCTATAGTTTTGTCGCACTGGCGAAAGGCGCCCGCAACATGCTTAGCGAGAACAGCTCTCTGCTGACACTGAGCTACCTGGGTGCCGAAAAAGTACTGCCAAACTACAACGTCATGGGCCTGGCCAAAGCTTCTCTCGAAGCCAACGTCCGCTTCATGGCCTCCAGCCTCGGCAAAGACGGGGTTCGGGTTAATGGTATCTCCGCAGGTCCGATCAAGACCCTTGCCGCGTCGGGAATCAAGAGCTTCCGCCGCATGTTGGCAGAAAACGCCAAGCGTGCACCGCTGCGTCGGAACGTAACCCAGGAAGAAGTCGGTAATGCCGCCGCGTTCCTGTGTTCCGATCTTGCCAGTGGTGTGACCGGTGAGATCATGCATGTTGATGCTGGCTTCAACGTAACGGCCATGGGCGATCTTGAAGACTGATCCTCACAGCCGCTGAATCCAGAAAGGGCGACCATGGACGACATTCCCAGGGTCGCCCTGCCTCAGGCGTCCGCCAGGGCAAGGGCTACCGCATCAACCCAACTTAGAAAGGCCTGGGTGTCTGAACTGACCACCTTAAGTCCCACCTGCCAGCAGCCCTGAACCGATTTTACCCGCTCACACCACATAACATCGACAGCCAGCTCATGAAAAGGCTGACTGGGGTTCAGTTGGACTTTGGCCGCCAATAGCGCCCCGACGGTTACGGGCACCTTGGTTTCTATCCGGACCCCCCCTGCAGACAGATCGCGGGTATCCGCTGAAATCGTACGGCCACCCTGACCTGCTCCGGGATCATCAGACTCCACTTCAAGAACCACCAACGCCCTGCCCGCCAACCGAAAATCGGCACGCAGTTCAGTCCGCTTTTTACTCTTTTGTACCGGATGACTGTCCATGGTTATCCGCTCCACGTTCATTAATGGATCTGCTCAGGATTTCCCTACCCGGATGCGACCAACAACCCGCGACAGCGTATCGTCAAATTCCGCCGCCTCACTGAGGATTCGCACGTGCCCCTGAACCAGATCACCAATCAGGCTTTTCTCGGTGTACTCTGTCCGGTTCAGACCAAGTCGATCCACGAAGATCAGCTTCTGTGTCGCCGGGATCCTGACAGCCAACTTGAGCCGCAAAAGGTTTTCACCCCCAACCTCATTCTCGACCACGATCCAGCTCCCAAGGCTCAAATTGTCTACCGATTGGCGGGCCGCCAGTCTTTTTTACGATGAGCCCTGAGCGCTTCAGCTTCACGTTGTTCCCGTTGCTGCTGCTCTTGCTCAGCTTGGGCGCGCTCCGCTTCCCGGCGCTCCAGTTCCAGTTCTTCACGTTTGCGGGCCTCGGCTGCCTCAATTCTGCTACGAAGCGCCTCCGCCTGGTCTTTCGCTGCACGGGCGGCCTTTTGCCGCTGTTCGAGCTGACTCTGATAGTTCTGATGCAATTCAATCACTGATTCACGGAGTACATCCTGAAATTGCCTTGTTGCGGGGAGTATCCGCAGCAGGCCCTTGTTCCGCGCTTCTACAAAATCGCTCCAGGACGTCGTCCCGAGCTTTACCCCAAATCCGTTTGTCCATAACACCTCATTGGTCTCTTCGAGCAAGGCAAAGAAGTAGCGTCGCTGCTCCGAAGCGCCACTCCCCTCAACGAACCACCGCCCGGATACTGACCCAACATCCGCCTGGGAAGGTTTTGAAAAGGCCAGCCAGGATTCATCGTATTCAAACCGGCCATTGCCTGAGGTTGAAGCGAGCTCCAGGGGCTCACCCCGCAACCGCGCCACGATGACGGATTCAACCGCAGCCGTGGCTCCGTCCGCCATGGCGCCTCCCATTGACTGTGTCCAGACATCGGCCAATTTGTCGCTAATCTGTTCGCCGACCTGATAAAGCCGCTCGTCTTCCCCGCCAGAGAGCGTGGCATCGCCAATCCACACCAACCATTCCAGCAGCTTGTTGGCATGACGCCACTGGGCAGCGTCAACCCCATTCGAAAAGGCCACCTGCCGCATGAGGGGCAGCCAGTAATCATGAATAAAGTTCGCGACCGCCAGGGGTAAGTGGCGGTTAGCAAGCGCGCGACCAACAGCCGCTTTTGCGGTCTGGTCTGCGCGCCGCTGGCGGGCGATTCCGGATTCAGACTGCAGCAGACGTTCGCGAAGTTTCACGGACCGTTCAGCGCGCCTCTGAGCGTCCCTTTGCCATTGATCGCAAAAGTCCCGGAACGGAGACAAAGACTGCTGTTCAAAACTCGCGGCGACCGCAATCACCATGGCGTCAAGCTGATCGAGCAAGGCCCGCGAGGACCGCCCCCCAGAATCACTCCAGCCCCGCCATTCCGCCAGGCTGTCGAGCCAGTGTCGAAGGCATTCATCAAGTGCCTGGCCACCCTCTTCCGATAACCGCCAGGCCAGGAAAAAGCGCAGCCTCGCCACTTGCCGGGCAAGCACCACATTCAGGCCGGAGGTTTCCAGAAAGGCATCCATGATGCGATCAGCCATGTAGGCTGAATTTACTTGCGTCACGGTCCAGGTCACTGAAACAGAATTCAGTAAATGAACAACGGTTTCATCCCGCTGCTCACTCCAACAGGACAGTAGCAAAGGGCGCCAATCCGATACCTGGCCAGCACCAATCGGATTGAGCGGGTACGGCAGGTCAGAGATGCGAATACCCTGGATAATAGGATCAACAATATCGGTTGATGTCGGGTCGTCCAGTTGCCCTGGCTTCTCGTTGATCGTGGATGACATCAGCGCTTTGGTCCAGTGATGAGAACAGATTGCATTATTAAGCAGAGTACCCAATTGCAACACGTTGTTAAATCTGCGTCCAGAACATTAGGGTGCCCCGTTCCAAGGTTCAGCAAATTACCCGGGAATGCGCTAAAACCGCGGCTACAGGCGGGTCCATCCGATTGCAAAGGCGATGTAAATGGCGCAGTATATCGAACTCTCTGGAATCCGGGCGGGACGCTCCGATCCAGCATGCGCAACGATTCAGGTCGGGAGCAGCCTCTCTTTCGTGACATTGCTTCCGAGAACGTAATACATCGAGGATAAGAACAGAATGTCCGGCAACAAGCTTGAGAACGTCAACGTGGCCAGCCAGGAAACGTTGATCACCCCTGAGGCCCTGAAAAAGGAAATGCCGCTGTCCGAAAAGGCAGCTGCCACAGTCGACCAGGGCCGGCAGGCGATCTATGACATCATGGACGGTAAAGACCACCGCCTGTTTATCGTCGTTGGCCCCTGTTCCATCCACGACCTCAAAGCTGCCCGCGAATATGCCGAACGCCTGAAAGTACTGGCGGATGAAGTCAGCGACACCCTGCTTATCGTCATGCGGGTCTATTTCGAAAAGCCACGGACCACGGTTGGCTGGAAAGGTCTGATTAACGACCCTCACCTCGATGACACCTTCGATATCGAACAGGGCCTGCACATTGGCCGCCGGCTGCTGCTTGATATTGCCGAACTGGGTCTGCCAACGGCGACTGAAGCGCTTGATCCCATTTCGCCGCAATACCTGCAGGACACCATCTCCTGGTCTGCCATCGGGGCCCGTACCACGGAATCCCAGACGCACCGTGAGATGAGCAGTGGACTGTCCATGGCCATCGGTTTCAAGAACGGCACCGACGGCAGCCTCGACGTCGCCGTGAATGCCATGAAGTCCGTGTCGCACCCTCACAGCTTCCTGGGCATCAACCAACAGGGTCAGGTCTCCATCATCCGTACGTCCGGTAATGCCTACGGTCATGTCGTACTTCGCGGAGGCGGCGGAAAGCCCAATTACGATTCAGTGAGCGTTGCCCTGTGCGAAAAAGCTCTGGAAAAAGCCGGCTTGCGCAAGTCCATCATGGTTGACTGCAGTCACGCCAACTCCAACAAGGATCCGGGCCTGCAGCCTCTGGTTATGCAAGACATCAGCCACCAGATCCTGGAAGGCAACAAATCCATTCAGGGCCTGATGGTCGAAAGCCATCTCAACTGGGGTAATCAGCCAATCCCGGAGAACCTCAGCGACATGAAATACGGTGTGTCCATCACGGATGCCTGCATTGACTGGGACACCACAGAAAAAGCGATCCGCGACATGCGTGACAAGCTCAGGGATGTGCTGCCCAAGCGTTAATCACATGGCGTAACGCCACAAAAAAGCCGAAGGACACGTACTGTGCCTTCGGCTTTTTTGTTTAACCCGGGTGGAGAGTTATTGGCCGACCCAGTCCAGCTTGGATCGCAGCTCCACCACATGCCCGATAATGATGATCGTCGGTGCCGTTACACCACTGTCGCGGACCCGCTCCACGATGTTACCCAGCTCTCCTACAATTACCTTCTGCTCAGGGGTTGTGCCCTTTGAAACCAGGGCCACCGGCATATCAGCAGACATCCCATGGGCCATCAGCTCACGGCTGATGATCGGCAAACCCACCAGACCCATATAGAACACCAGCGTCTGGTTGTTTTGCACAAAGTCCTGCCACGGCAAATCGCAGGTATCGTTTTTCAGGTGACCGGTAACGAAGCGCACCGACTGGGCATAGTTCCGGTGTGTCAGCGGAATGCCGGAATACGCTGCGCAACCGGAAGCCGCCGTAATACCGGGAACGACCTGAAAGCGCACGCCTGCTTCGGCCAGGGTTTCGATTTCCTCACCACCGCGGCCAAAGATAAACGGATCCCCCCCCTTCAGGCGCACCACCCGCTTTCCACTCTGGGCAAGTTCCACCAGCCGCTGGTTGATCTGCTCCTGAGGGAGAGTGTGATCGGAACGACGCTTACCGACGTGAATACGCTCAGCGTCTTCAGGAATCAGTTCGAGTATTTCCGGGGAGACCAGGCGGTCATAGAGCACCACTTCAGCGCTCGTCAGCAGCCGCCAGGCTTTGAGCGTCAAAAGTTCGGGGTCACCGGGGCCGGCACCAATAAGGAACACTTCACCGGCCGAGTCGTTGGGATTTTCCGTTACCGGGTTCTTTGCATAGCGGGCTGGCACCGTTTTGGTGCTGGCGCCCTTCTTTGGGGCGCCATCTTGTCTATTTTGGTTCATTGAATCCTGTCAGTGCTTCGCATGTACGGCTTGAGAACATCGGGAACCAGTATGCTGCCGTCCGCCTGCTGGTAGTTCTCCATGACCGCAATCAGGGTTCGACCTACAGCAAGCCCTGAACCGTTCAATGTGTGTACAGGTTCGGGTTTTCCGGTTTCCGGGTTACGCCACCTTGCATGCATGCGCCGTGCCTGAAAGTCCCTGGTGTTGGAACAGGACGAAATTTCGCGGTATTTACCCTGGCCTGGCAACCAGACTTCAAGATCGTAAGTGCGTGCCGCGGAAAAGCCCATATCGCCGCCGCAGAGCTCCACCACACGATACGGGAGCTCAAGCAACTGCAGGACCTTCTCGGCGTGCCCGGTCAACGCCTCAAGGGCCGCGTCTGACTCGTGGGGGCGAACCACATGCACCAGTTCCACCTTGTCGAACTGGTGCTGACGAATCATGCCGCGGGTGTCACGCCCGTAGGAACCCGCCTCACTCCGGAAACAGGGCGTATGGCAGACAAGGCGCAGCGGCAGTTCGGCATCATCAAGAATGGAATTACTGACCAGGTTCGTTGCCGGGACTTCTGCAGTAGGAATCAGATACAGCGGCTTTTCGCCATCCATTTTGAACAGGTCTTCTTCAAACTTGGGCAGCTGGCCGGTACCAAACAGCGTCTCAGCGTTAACCAGGTATGGAACGTAAGCTTCGGTATAGCCATGCTCGCTGGTATGGAGATCCAGCATGAACTGGGCCAGAGCGCGATGCAGACGGGCAATACCACCTGTCATGACCGCAAACCGGGAATGAGCCAGGTTGCTGGCGCGCTCGAAATCGAGACCGCCCAGCGCTTCGCCGAGGGCGACGTGGTCCTGAACCTCAAAGTCAAATTCCCGGGGCGTACCCCAGCGCCGGACTTCGACGTTATCGTCTTCGCTTTCGCCCCTGGGGACGGTTTCGTCCGGAACATTGGGAATGCCGGCCAGGAACGCATTCAGCTCATCCTGAACCAGACGCAATTCCTCTTCCGCTTCTGAGCGCTGCTTCTTCAGGCTTTCAACTTCGTCCAGCAGCGGTTGAATATCTTCGCCTGCGGCCTTGGCTTTACCAATAGATTTGGATCGCTTGTTCTGCTCGCTCTGAAGCGTTTCGGTACGCACCTGAATAGATCGACGGCGCTCTTCGAGTTGCTCAAAGGCGGCTGTATCGAGGGTGTAGTTCTTCACAGCCAGTTGACGGGCAATCTCTTCGGTCTGGGTACGGACACGTTTGGGATCGAGCATGGTAATCCTGATAATTGATCGTTCGGGTTTAGCCGAGCCCTTAATGGCTTGGGCTCAAGGCGCAATGGCAGCATTATACCTTCGCCAGCGTGCCTTGCCAGCGCACCGGCGCAGTCATTTCGAGAATCCGGGCACGGGCCTGCCTAATCGTTTCGGGGGTAACGCTGCTGAGGACTGGCATCATTCAGCGCATCGAGTCGTTCACGCTTTTCTGCCAGCTTGATTTCCAGTCCACGATCGACCGGGTGATAGTAACGCCGCCCATGAATCGCCTCAGGAAAATAGGACTCGCCTGCCGCAAATGCCCCGGGTTCATCGTGGGCATAGCGGTATTCATCGCCGTGCCCCAGGGACTTCATCAGTTGAGTGGGCGCATTTCGCAGGTGAACCGGTACCTGGTAGTCCGGCTCATCGCGGATATCCGCCATACAACGATTAAACGCCTGATAAACACCGATACTTTTCGGCGCCAGGGCCAGGTACGTGACCGCCTGAGCCAACGCGAGCTCTCCCTCCGGCGAGCCCAGCCGTTCCTGGGTTTCCCAGGCATCCAGACTCAGTCGCAGCGCCCGGGGATCCGCGTTACCAATGTCCTCACTGGCAATGCGGACCAACCGGCGGGCAATGTAAAGCGGGTCACAACCGCCATCCAGCATCCGGCAGAGCCAATACAGGGAAGCATCGGGATCAGAGCCGCGAACGGATTTATGCAACGCTGAGATCTGGTCATAAAATACGTCGCCACCCTTGTCGAACCGACGCAGACTGGTTTGCAGGACCATCTCAAGATTCTGGGGGGTGATCTGCGGTATACCCTGGTCATCAGGCTCCGCCAGATCGCTTCCCACTTCGAGGATATTCAGGGCACGGCGAGCGTCGCCAGAGGCTGCGGAAGCAATCAGTGCCAGCACATCATCGGCGACCGCAACCTGACCCGCCAATCCTTCTTCAGAGGCGAGCACCCGTCTGAGGAGCAACAGCAACTCGTCTTCGCTCAGGTTCTTGAGCACATAGACCCGCGTACGGGACAAAAGGGCGCTATTGAGCTCAAACGAAGGATTTTCGGTCGTGGCACCGACAAATATAAAGGTGCCATCTTCAATATGGGGAAGAAAGGCATCCTGCTGCCCCTTGTTGAAACGATGCACCTCATCGACGAACAACAGGGTACCGCGTCCTTCTGACTGCTTGCGCAACTTCGCCCGCTGAACGACTTCACGTATGTCCTTGACACCGCTTAGCACAGCCGACAGGGTTTCAAAGCTGAGCTGACCAACGTTGGCCAGCAGACGGGCAAAGGTGGTCTTGCCGACACCGGGCGGCCCCCACAAAATCATGGAGTGCAGCTGTTCCTGCTCGACAGCTCGTCGTAACGGCTTGCCGGGGCCTACGAGATGGGTCTGACCAACATAGTCATCGAGATTCTTTGGCCGCACTCTGGCAGCCAGCGGCTCAACGCCCTGATCACCAAAGAGGCTGTCCTGCATCAGATCTCGTCCTGGATGACATCGACATCATCCGGATATTCCAGGGTAAAGGTGGTATCTGGCAGGTCCGCGTTGAGCTCGATCTGATCGAAGCTCAGGATGCTGAACTGGGCGAGGGAATCCTCCATGCGCATTTCCTGCAGTTCCCCACCATAGAATGACAGACGCAACGACACAAACAGCGAATCCGGGTTACGGGGCTTCAGGGTGAATTCCCGGGTTTGCTCACCCAGTGCACGCTGGGTCACTTCGTAGCTTTCCGCGAGATTATCCACTTCGCCACTGAGCAGTAAGGCCGGTGTACTGGAGGCCCGTTGATCAAGTGTATGAATCGTTACCTGCTCAAGGTCCGGATCGTAAACGGATACCTGTTCACCGTCACTGACAATGAACTGCGCAAGCGGTGCCCGGGTCTCCCAATAGAACAGCCCTGGGCGTTTGGCTTTCAGTTCACCCCGGGTTTCCTGTACCGGGCCCCCGTTTTCACTGACCAGAATCTGTATAAAGCTGGCCTGATAAGTTCGGTATCCCTTGAGTATTTCTGCGAGTTCACCTGCAGCATCCACTGACGGCTGAGCGAAGGTGGACTGTGCGCCCAGCCCGAACATCAGTGCAACGAACCCAAGAATCATTTTTCGGAAAACCATACAACCTCTCCTAGTCTCTTGGCGGTGGCGGTGCCAGCACTTCCCGAGTGCCATTATGACCGGCGGCACTTACAACCCCTGACGCCTCCATGGCCTCTACCAGGTTGGCAGCACGGTTATAACCAATCTTGAATTTTCTCTGTACTGAAGAAATCGACACCCGCCGCCCTTCAGTGACAAATGCCACCGCCTCATCAAACAGCGAGTCACTTTCATTGTCACCGCCTTCGGACAGCGACGGCACGCCAGGCAGACTTTCACCCTCCGCGCCATTGAGAACGTCTTCCACATAAACCGGTTCGCCGCGGGCCTTCCAGGCACTCACCACCCGGTGCACTTCGTCATCGTCGACAAAGGCACCATGAACCCGGACGGGCAAACCAGTGCCTGGTGGCATGTAAAGCATATCGCCATGCCCCAGCAACTGTTCGGCCCCTCCCTGATCGAGTACCGTGCGGGAATCGATTTTTGAGGACACCTGGAACGAAATCCGGGTTGGGATATTGGCCTTGATCAGACCGGTAATCACATCCACAGACGGTCTCTGGGTGGCCAGGATCAGATGAATTCCCGCTGCCCGGGCTTTCTGCGCGATGCGGGCAATCAATTCTTCCACTTTTTTGCCGACAATCATCATCATGTCAGCGAATTCATCGATCACCACGACAATGAACGGCAGCGTTTCTAGCTCCGGCCGTTCCTGCTCATCGTTGGCCAGATACTCATCAGGCTTCCACAGCGGGTCGAGCAAGGGTTCGCCTGCTTCCTGGGCATCTTTGACCTTGCGGTTGTAACCGGCAATGTTGCGGACCCCGAGATTCGCCATCAGGCGATAACGCCGTTCCATTTCAGCCACACACCAACGGAGACCATTGGCGGCTTCCTTCATGTCAGTCACAACCGGTGCGAGCAAATGCGGAATACCATCGTAGATACTCAGTTCGAGCATCTTGGGATCCACCATGATGAAGCGGACTTCTTCCGGCGTCGCTTTAAGCAACATACTGAGCAGCATGGCGTTAACCCCAACCGATTTACCGGAACCGGTGGTACCGGCTACCAGCAAGTGGGGCATCTTGGCAAGATTGGCAACCATCGGGTTACCGCCAATATCGTTACCCAAGGCCAGGGTCAGCGGCGACGATGATTCTTCGAAAACCCGCGCGCCCAGTACTTCACTGAGCCGGACCATTTCCCGGGCTTCGTTAGGGATCTCTATACCAATCACTGACTTGCCCGGAATAACCTCAACGACACGAACACTCAGTACGGCCAGCGAACGGGCAAGGTCCTTCGCAAGATTGGAAATCTTGCTGACCTTCACTCCCGGTGCAGGTTTGATTTCAAAGCGGGTGATTACAGGCCCTGGATTGACCTCAACCACTTCCACCGTAACCCCAAAATCCGACAACTTTTCTTCAAGCAGTCGCGACATATGCTCAAGCGACTCGGGGGAATACCCCTTCTCCTTATGCTCTTCCGGGGGGTCCAGCAGAGAAATGGGAGGAATCGCGCTCTCGATGTCATCAAACAACGACGGCTGGCTTTCCGGCTCTTTTTTACGAGCAGATTCATCTCGCTTGAAAGGCAGGATCTTGAGAGATTTTCCGGTCTTTTTCTCGTCATTTACCGGCTTTTTGACCGGTTCTTCACGAGATTTAACGGGTTGACGTACCACATCCCGGCGTTCATCCGCTTCCATAGGCTCTTCCGTCCAGGGAACCGAATCGTTCTCGGAGGCAAAACTTTCCAGATACGAAGTGTCATCAATACCCGGCGCCACACCGTCAAGGCCAGGCTCGATCCGTCGCTGCTGAGGCGGCACTACCCTACCCTGCTTCGGAGCGCGCTTAAACAGTCCGCCAAACCGTTGCAGCAAGCCGACTTTTGGCGCGCGGCTAGCGCCCTGTTCGACTGGATTGCTGAGAATCGGCGGTTCTGGTTCAGGGTCAGGCTTCTTCGGGCGACTTTTTTGCTCAACCGGGTTGGACCGAGACGTGTTCTTTTCAAGGCGGCCGTGGGCGAACGCCCGGATACGCTCATATCCGGCAAGGGTCAGCGCTCCAAGACGGTCCATAAGCCAGAACCAGGACAACCCGGTGGTCACCGTAAGCGCAAACAGGAATATAGCCACTAAAAGCAAGGTGGTGGCAGGCAAGTTGAACAGCCGCACCATCGCATCAGAAACAGCAATCCCCATGACACCACCAGACGAGGCGCTCAGTCCCATGACCGAATAGAGTGCAAGCAGGCTGGTCAGTGAAAGCAGGATGAGCGCAAAGCCGCCGAAGCGTAACAGGAACAGTGGCCAGTGCATCTCAAGTGGGTCATTCCGGCGCCGGACCAGCATGATGGCGTACCCGGCAACCATCACCGGGAACAGGAAGGCAACGTGGCCAAAAAAGTCCATAAACAGACTGGCCAGCCAGGCGCCGGTGCGTCCGGCAGCATTGGTGACCTCGGTCTGGTGGCCGATACTCGCCCAGCCTGGATCAGCCGGGCTGAACGTGACCAACGCCATGGTCAGATAGATCGCCAGCACAATCAGGGCAATCACCGCACCTTCCCGGGCACCTTGAGCGACCAGACCGTGAAAACGCTTTTGCTTCTCAGTGAGCGGCGGTAGTTGAGTCGATTTTTTTGCCTCTGCCATGAACTGCCTGACGAATCCTTTACTCGTTATAGAAACTACCGGTCCGGAATTCCGGCCCCGATATCGACGGTTCGACTGGTGAGCACGGTCGCCTCTGGGGCGGCCTTAAAGCGCGTTGAGGCCGCGCTCCAGATCACATTTGAGGTCATCTATGTCCTCAATGCCAACAGACAACCTCACCAGGTTTTCCGTAATCCCTGCCCGGGCCTTGTCTTCGTCAGACAAGCGACCGTGGGTGGTGGTGGCCGGATGGGTGATGGTGGTTTTTACGTCACCGAGGTTTGCGGTAATCGAAATCATCCGCGTGGCGTCAATCAACTTCCACGCCTGCTCACGTCCACCCCGTACCCGGAAAGACAAGACGCCCCCAAATCCTTTCTGCTGTTTGCTGGCCATCTCATGCTGGGGGTGTCCCGGAAGACCCGAATAGAACACCTCTTCAACCTTGGGTTGCTGCTCGAGCCACTTCGCCAACTCTAGCGCATTCTCGCAGTGGGCACGCATACGAATTGGTAACGTTTCCAGCCCCTTAAGGAATACCCACGCATTGAATGGACTCATGGTTGGCCCGGCGGACCGGAGGAAACCATAAACCTCTTCCATCAGTGCGTTGGGGCCAACAACGACGCCGCCAACACAGCGGCCCTGGCCATCCAGGTACTTGGTTGCTGAATGAATGACGATATCAGCTCCGAAATCCAACGGACGCTGGAGGATCGGGGTGCAGAAACAGTTGTCGACAACCAGCAGTGCATCCGATTGCCGGGCCAGCGCTGACAGTGCTGACAGATCCGCCACCTCTCCCAGTGGGTTCGATGGTGTTTCCAGGAACAGCATGCGCGTCTCGGGCCGCACCGCCGCCTGCCATTCTGCCATATCGGTCAGGCTGGCAAAGGTCGTTTCGACACCAAAACGGGCCATATATTTCTGGAACAGCACGTTGGTGGTGCCGAACACGCCACGGGAGCACACCACGTGGTCCCCGCTTTTCAGCAGCGCCATGCAGGTGCTCAGGATCGCCGCCATGCCAGAGGCAGTCGCCACCGCGCGCTCACCACCCTCCATCGCCGCTATACGCGCTTCGAACGCCTGCACGGTGGGATTGGTAAAGCGCGAGTAGATATTTCCCGGCTCGTCGCCACCAAAACGCGCAGCGGCCTGAGCCGCACTGCCATACACGAAACTTGAAGTGGGAAAAATCGCGTCGCTGTGTTCCAGCTGACCCGTCCTGATCTGGCCGGCGCGTACCGCCAGGGTATCAACGGACATACCCTCGAGATCCGATTCCGGGATCATGACGTGCTCTTCGCGGCGGTAGGTCATCTAAAACATCCTCACTTCAGGAAACTGGCGATCAGTCGTTTTCGTTATCGTTGTGAAGGTCGATGATGCCGTTATCTTCATCATCGCCGTTCTGCTTGCTCTTGGTCTTGTCATTTCGCAGCGCTTCAATCTTTTCGAGGTAAGCGCTATCAATGTCTCCGGTGATGTACTTGCCATCAAACACTGAACATTCCCAGGCTTCAATTTCCGGGTTCACGTCGTTTACACATGTGATGAGATCCTCAAGATCCTGATACAGCAACCAATCGGCGCCGATCATTTCGCAGATTTCATCAATGGTCTTGTCATGAGCTATCAGCTCGTTAACGGATGGCATATCGATGCCATACACGTTGGGATAACGAACGGGCGGCGCAGCAGAAGCAAAGTAGACGTTGCGGGCACCGGCATCCCGGGCCATCTGCACGATTTCCTTGCAGGTCGTACCCCGTACGATGGAGTCATCCACCAGCATGACGTTCTTGCCACGAAACTCGAGATCAATCGGGTTCAGCTTCTGACGAACGGACTTCTTCCGCAATTTCTGGCCAGGCATGATGAAGGTGCGGCCGATATAACGGTTCTTGATAAAGCCTTCACGGAATTTGACACCCAGACGGTGTGCCATCTGCATAGCGGAGGTCCGACTGGTGTCAGGAATAGGAATGACGACATCAATGTCGTGTTCCGGACGCTCCCGCAATACCTTGTCGGCGAGGGTTTCGCCCATCCGCAGACGGGCCTTGTAGACCGACACCTTGTCGATGATAGAGTCCGGGCGAGCAAAGTAGACGTGCTCAAAAATACACGGAATCAGGTGCGGTTTATCAGCGCACTGCTGGGTGTAGAGGGAACCGTCGGTTTCGATATAGACCGCTTCTCCGGGTTCGATGTCGCGAACCAGATTAAATCCGGCCGCATTAAGCGCAACACTCTCGGAAGCGATCATGTACTCATGCCCGCCCTCTTCCGTTTCACGGACGCCATAGCAAGCCGGACGAATGCCATTGGGGTCGCGGAAGGCGACAATCCCGTAACCGGTAACCATCGCAATAACAGCGTAAGCACCCTTGCAGCGCTTATGAACGGCTTTGACCGCGGCGAAGATGTCGTCCTTGGTCGGTGTCAGCTTTCCAAGTTTCTGCAATTCGTGGGCAAAGACGTTGAGCAGGACTTCGGAATCGGAGTTGGTGTTGATATGGCGAAGATCTGTACGGAACAGGTCCCGGCTCAGGTCGTCCGCGTTGGTGAGGTTCCCGTTATGAGCCAGCGTGATGCCGTAGGGACTGTTCACGTAAAACGGTTGTGCCTCGGCGGAGCTGGAGCTTCCGGCGGTGGGATAGCGAACGTGGCCGATCCCGACATTACCGACCAGGCGGCGCATATGCCGGGTACGGAACACATCTCTGACCAGCCCATTATCCTTGCGCAGGTAAAAACGATCGTCCTGATAGGTCACAATCCCCGCCGCATCCTGACCCCGATGCTGCAAAACCGTCAAGGCATCATACAAGGCCTGATTGACGTTAGATGTACTGACTATACCGACAATTCCACACATGGGCAGGGTCTTCTCCGAAGCGTTAAAACTGAATATTAGCGGGCAGCTTCCGCAGGTTCCATAAGGGTTTCCGGCTGCTCCTCAGCCGGGCCGAGCAATTCGGCGAATTCGTCACCAAAGGTGCGCCTGGACCAGTCTTCAATGACTGACAGGTTATTGATCATAATGGACGTTCGCCACCAGGTATCGTTGGCCACCGGCGTATATCTGAGAAAGGCAATGGCAACCACAACCACCACGACACCCCGCAACAAACCGAAGCCCATGCCAAGAACACGGTCTGTTGCAGTCAGACCGGTGACATGGATCAGATGCCCTATCAGGTTATTGACGATCGCGCCTATGATCAGGGTGGCAAAAAATAAAATAGCGAACGCGGCAATGAGCCGGACCAACGGGGTTTCGACAGAGCTTTCCAGCAGAGTTTGCATCTGTGGGTGAAAAGTACGCGCGATGACAAACGCACCTACCCAGCTGACCAGAGACAGGGCTTCTTTAACAAAACCGCGCTTCAGGCTGAACAGAGTTGATACAGAAATCAGTGTGATGATGACCCAGTCGATCCAGATCAGCGCGTCCATGAGAAACCCGGTGGTAAAACGGAAGCGCAAATTCTATCAGGAATCATCGTCACACCAAACCGTTAGTTGGAATGACCGATAACGGCTTGTTGGGCATTGATCACTTGTCGCCAGAAGTAACCAGGCTGTTTAGCCCAAACTCAGAATCCAGTGCCGGTTTGGCGCCTTCGGCCAGCGACCGTTCCGCGTAGGGACCACAGAACACCCGCGTGAGCACCGAATCGCCGCGGGACACTTCCTGGAGATGGCAACTGTAACCCTGCTCCCTGGCACGATCGCGCAATCGACGGGCATTATCGGCGTTGCCAAAACTCCCCAACTGAACAATCCAGGCACCGTCCATGGAGTTTGTATAATCAGTCGGCGTGACGGGCTCTTCCTGAGGCTGGGCCACCGGCGCAGGCTCTGGGCTGACCGGTTCCGGCTGAGCAATTGGCTGCGGCGCGAGCTCCGGAGCAACCTGCGCAGGTTCAGTTTGGTTTACCGGGGAAGCCATTTGGGGCTCGGAGGAAGGCATCTCCGGCGTATGTTCTTCCATTCGGTAACTCGGAACTGCAGGCTGCGCCACGTCTACCGGCTCAGAAATATTCACTTCGGGAAAAGGAGGCTCTTCAGGAAGATCGATCACTCGTGATGACCGCTCGGAATGGGGCTCATCGAATAACATGGGCACAAAAATAACTGCCAGCGATACCAGTACCAGCGCGCCTATAACCCGTTGCTTGAGTCCGTCCACCTTTTCCTGTCCCCTGTCTCAATTCAGCTTGAACTGCACTACACGTCACCGCAGATACTAACCATCCGTAACTGAGAACTCAAAAGCCTGGACTTAAATAACCAAACTTTAAGACGATTTTGTCAGACGAAGGACCGATATCAGGATGCGTTTTCCGCACCCAACGCCAAGCGAGCGTCGGCAACCGTAAAGAAAGACCCGAAGACGATAACCAGATCACGGGTATCCGCGTCCACGCGGACCTGCTTGATTGCCGACTCAACCGAAGGATACGAGGACTGCACCGCGCCACTTAATGGCTCTGCGCAGCGCCGTCCCAGTTCTTCCGATGACAGCCCCCGGGGACAGTCGAGCCCCACCAGATACCATTCATCGACGGCCCCCTTCATTTCGCGGACCACCCCCTCAATATCCTTGTCCGACAGAGCACCATAGATCGCACGGATTTTCCCTCCACTGCGACAACGTAGCACTACCTGTCGAGCCAGCCAGCGGGCGGCATGGGGATTATGACCAACATCAACAACGACATCAGGCTCCGAAGCCAGTCGTTCAAACCTGCCAGGCAGTGTGATGTTTCTGAGCGCCGCTGTGACGGTATCCAGACCAATACCCGGCTCCAGCATCAAGGCTGCGACCACCGCAGCAGCGACACTGTTCAGGGGGAGCGTCATCTCGGGAATAACGAGTTCAGCGCCAGCCAATCCCTTAGCGGACGGCAACGACAATACCGTCCGCCCGTCCTGATCGGCCAGACTATAATCAACACCCAGTCGAAGCAAAGGAATCCGCTGAGCAGACACCTGCTGAAGAACCGACGAAGGGGGGTCGATATCGGCATAAATCGCCGGCTTACCCTGCCTCAGGATACCCGCCTTCTCAAACCCGATGACTTCACGGTCGTCACTCAGGAATGCCACGTGATCGATATCCACCGAGGTGATGATGGCCAGCTCCGGGTCAACCACATTGACCGCGTCCAGGCGCCCGCCAAGGCCGACTTCCAGAACCCAGTCCTCGACACCCGCCTCAGCAAGCACCTGAAACGCAGCAAGCGTACCGAACTCAAAATAGGTCAACGACGTAGCCCCGCGGGCAGCTTCTACCGCCTCAAAGGCACAAACCAGGCGTTCGTCCGACGCCGGCGTACCGTTGATCATGACGCGCTCGTTGTAACGATGAAGGTGGGGTGACGTGTAGGTTCCGACCGAGCGCCCCGCCTGCCGCAGCAGGCCAGCGAGACAGGTAACCGCACTGCCCTTGCCATTGGTACCTGCGACCGTTACTACGCGGGCTTTAGGGGGCCTGCGGAATAATCTTCGGAACACAGTCAGAACACGATCAAGACCGAGGTCGATCTCTACGGGGTGAATCGCTTCGAGGTAGGAGAGCCAGTCGTTAAGACTGGCGCCAGCAACCGGAGCAACCGGTTGCTGGCGAGCAAGATCAGAGTTGTGAGGCATCAACGTCAGGTTTCTCGGTCACTTCAAACTGGATCGGCGCTTCGCTTTCGGGCTGATCCTGGCCAGTGAACTTGGCGAGAACCGACGCCAGTCGCTCGCGCATCTGGTGGCGGTGAAGGATCATATCGATCGCGCCGTGCTCCAGCAAGAACTCACTACGCTGGAAGCCCTCGGGCAGTTTCTCGCGAACAGTCTGTTCAATAACCCGCGGACCGGCAAAGCCAATCAGGGCATTGGGCTCAGCGACGTTGAGATCGCCCAGCATGGCAAGACTTGCGGAAACGCCGCCAAATACCGGATCGGTCATGACAGAAATGTAGGGAATACCTTCCTGCTTCATGCGCTCAAGTACCGCTGCGGTTTTCGCCATCTGCATCAGTGACAGGATTGCTTCCTGCATCCGTGCGCCACCACTGGCAGAGAAACACACCAATGGGATGCGTTCCTTAAGGCAGACATTGGCAGCCTGAACAAATTTTTCGCCCACAACCTGCCCCATGGACCCGCCAAGGAAGCTGAATTCAAACGCACAGGCAACAAGCGGAATCCCCAGGGTCTGTCCCTGGAACGCCACCAGAGCGTCTTTTTCACCGGTCGCCTTCTGGTTCTGGATGAGCCGTTCTTTGTAGCGCTTGCTATCCTTGAACTTCAACCGGTCCCACGGCTCCAGATCCGCCCCGATTTCCTGGCGTCCTTCCGGGTCGAGGAAAATGTCCAGACGACGACGCGCTGTTACCCGCATGTGATGGTTGCACTTGGGGCAGACGTCCAGGTTTTTGTCGAGCTCAGGCTTGTACAGAAAAGCGCCGCATTTAGGACACTTTTTCCAGATGCCTTCCGGTACGCCCGTACGAGGCTTCGATTCCGAGCGGATCTTGCTCGGCATAATCTTATCCAGCCAGTTACTCATTATGTCATCCTGTCCTTCGATGCCGGCGTGCCAGGCCCCCTATCAGGAAGCCAGGTCATCCAGTGCGTTACGCATAGGTTGAAGCAGATCCGCCAAGGCCCGCTTGAGCTGCTCAGGATCTGCCTGATTCCTGGCTATTGTATCGACCAGAACACTGCCAACAATTACACCATCGGATACCCGTCCCACCGCTGCAGCGGTTTGAGCATCGCGAATACCGAAGCCAACACCCACCGGCAGAGCCGTCAATTCATGGATATGTCTGACCTTGCGGGCCACCTCGTCTACATCAATGGACGCCGAACCGGTCACGCCTTTAATGGAAACATAGTACACATAGCCGGATGAATGCTCGCTGATGGCTCGGATACGCTCATCAGTCGTAGTCGGCGCCAGCAGGAATATCGGATCCAGATTCCGGGCAGCAAACAATGGTGCCACGTCCACGGCCTCTTCCGGCGGCAGGTCAACCGTCAGCACGCCATCAACACCCGCGGCGGCAGCGAGGTCGGCAAAGGCTTCGTACCCCATCGCTTCCATCGGATTAAGGTAACCCATGAGCACAACGGGTGTGGCACCGTCGGTTTCACGAAACTGACGAACCATGTCAAGCACCTGGCGCAGAGAAGTCCCGTGGGCAAGGGATCGCTCACAGGCCAGCTGGATCACCGGGCCGTCGGCCATGGGATCGGAAAACGGCACACCAAGCTCAATAATGTCAGCTCCTGCGCCGACCAGCGTATGCATCAGCTCGACAGTCTGCGCAGGGTTTGGATCACCTGCGGTAATAAAGGGAATCAGGGCCTTACGCCCCTCCCCTTTGAGGTTTTTCAACACCCCTTCAATGCGGCTCATGGATGCTCCTGTTAAATGGTTTCTGCCGGCGCTCCGGCACCCGATGAAAGTTCAGGATTCAGTAATTCAGATTTCAATGCCATCAATACCGGCGATGGTGTGGATGTCTTTGTCGCCGCGGCCAGAAACGTTGATGATGATCATCTGATCCTTATCCATAGTCGCAGCCAGCTTGACGCCGTAGGCGACGGCATGGGAGGACTCAAGCGCCGGCATAATGCCTTCAACTCGGGTCAGGGTGCGAAAGCCAGCCAACGCTTCTTCATCGGTCACCGACACATAGTTGGCGCGACCGATGTCTTTCAGCCAGCTGTGCTCCGGACCAACACCGGGATAATCAAGTCCCGCACTGACTGAATGGGTGGCTGAGATCTGGCCATTATCATCTTCCATCAGGTAAGTCCGGTTACCGTGGAGAACACCTGGACGCCCGGCACACAGGGGCGCGGCATGCTGACCACTCTCCAACCCGAAACCTCCAGCCTCAACGCCATACATGGCGACCGACTCGTCTGTTAGGAACGGGTAGAACAGACCGATCGCATTGGAACCACCACCCACACAGGCTACCAGAGCGTCTGGCAACTTTCCGGCCTGCTCAAGGCTCTGCGCCCTCGCTTCCCGACCAATGACTGACTGGAAATCCCGCACCAACATAGGATACGGATGGGGACCGGCAACTGTACCAATGATGTAGAAGGTCTCGTCGACGTTGGTCACCCAGTCCCGCATGGCTTCGTTCATCGCATCCTTCAGCGTCCGGGTACCACTCTCTACGGAGTGAACCTGAGCACCAAGCAGCTTCATGCGATAGACATTGAGCGTCTGTCGCTGAATGTCTTCTGCCCCCATGAACACATGGCACTCAAGACCCAGACGCGCACAAACGGTTGCTGTCGCAACACCGTGCTGACCAGCTCCGGTTTCCGCGATGACCCGCTTCTTACCCAGAAAACTCGCCAGCAATGCCTGACCAATGGTGTTGTTCACCTTATGGGCGCCGGTGTGATTCAAATCTTCCCGCTTGAGCCAGATCTGGGCTCCGCCCGCTTCCCTGGTCAAACGTTCGGCAAAATACAGGGGACTGGGCCGACCAACATAGTGAGCCAGGTCCTTGTCGAACATGGCCTGAAATTCCGGGTCTGACTTCAGACGCAGGTATTCCCGCTCCAGAATCATCAGCGAATCCATCAGCGTTTCAGAAACGAAACGTCCACCAAAGTCGCCAAAATGTCCGCGAGCATCCGGAAGGGTATCGAGCAGTTCTTTAGTGAGTTTTGTTGACACGTTGGACCTCTTTAAGGAATTCAGTCATTCGTTTCTGGTCTTTGACGCCCTTACGGACTTCAACGCCTCCGCTGACGTCCACCGCCCAGGGCCGAACCTGCTCGACAGCGCGAGCTACGTTATCAGAGTTGAGTCCACCGGCCAATATCAACGGTAACGGCCGGTCCTCAGGAATCATTGACCAGTCAAAGCACTGACCAGTTCCACCATACTGCTGAGGATCATAGGCATCCACCAGCAATCCACTGGCGCGATGGTAGCGCCGAAACGCTTCTTGGATGTCCTCTGCCTGCTGAACGCGAATGGCCTTCAGCCAACGGCGGTTAAACTGATCGCAAAATTCTGGTGATTCATCACCATGGAATTGCAGCAAATCAAGTGGCACCCGATCAAGCACCTCTTCAACAAAGGCTGCATCAGGGTTTACAAACAATCCAACGACCGACACAAAGGCGGGAATGGCAGCAACAACCTTGGCGGCAGCTGACAACGAAATCGCTCGCGGGCTCGGCTCATAAAACACTAACCCGATTGCGTCTACCCCTTCGTACGCCGCAACGCGAGCGTCTTCGGGTCTCGATATGCCACAAATCTTGACGCGAGTCTTCATGATACAGGCACCTTGTTAATTCGCACCTTCGACATTGTTATGGGACGATTGTCTGCATCATCAAACCAGGGCCGGGCAAACCCGGGGCCGCTTAGCCCTAACGGGATACCGGAGCTGTCTGGATAGCCAACATCAACCAGGTACAAACCAAAGGGCGGCGCAGTAACGCCGGCGAGCTTACGGTCGCGCTTCTCAAGCACTTCACCAACCCACGACTCAGACTTGTTGCCGCAACCAACCGCCATCAACGCTCCGGCAATATTGCGCACCATGTGATGCAGGAAAGCATTCGCCTGTACATCAATAACGACGTAATCCCCTTTCCTGCTGACTGAAATCGCCTCCATAAAACGGTTTGGCGATCGGGACTGGCACCCCGCAGCACGGAACGACGAAAAGTCATGCTCGCCGACCAGAGCCTGAGCCGCCCGATGCATGGCCTCCGCATCCAGCACGCGGAAATTCCAGCTGACCTGGCCACGCATAATACCCGGACGGACTCGGCCGTTGTAAATGATATAGCGATAACGACGGTAGATGGCAGAAAAGCGGGCGTGAAAGTCTTCAGCGACGTTACCCGCCCAATGAACCGCAATCGCGTCTGGAAGCGCTGTATTAACCCCCATGACCCAGGAACGGATGCTGCGCACAGCTGACGTCTCGAAATGGACAACCTGATAGCTGGCATGGACTCCGGCATCGGTACGACCGGCGCAAACAAGCTCCACCGGATGGGCAGCGACTTTCTCGATCGCCTTGACCAACTCGCCTTCTATTGAACGAACGCCGGACTTCTGGTACTGCCAACCGTGAAAGTGTTCTCCATCGTATTCAAATACCATGGCCACACGACCGTTGCCAACGGCAACTTCAGTTGTCAGTTCGGGGGGACGGATAAACAAAAGGGACCACCATAACCTGGCTCAACAACGCAAAACGCCGGTCTGACGGTAACCGTCAGCCGGCGCTTTACACCTGATTTTCACATTATAACGAATCAGGACAGAGATTTAAGAAGATCCTGCGCTTCAACCTTCTGCTCATCACTTCCTTCGATGGCCACCTCTTCAAGAATATCGCGAGCGCCATCAGCGTCGCCCATCTCGATGTAAGCTCGGGCAAGATCCAACTTGGTCGCGGCCTCGTCAGTTCCGGCAAGGAAATCAAAGTCGTCATCCTCACCCAGGGCCGCCTCGTCGATTTCGGGCACACCCGAAACGGTTGGCGCCTGCCCGGCTTCGCCCTGCGACTGCAATGCCTCGGACTCTTCTTCGGCTACTGCCTCACCTGCAACGGGCACGTCCATTTCAGACTCTGCAGACTCTCCCAGTGCATCTTCGAGACCAAGTTCCTCGTCCAGAGCAGGCCCCTCAAGGTCCGCTGCCCCATCACCAGCCACCTCACCCATCAGCGCGAGATCTTCATCACTGACATCCAGCTCCAGTCCTTCAAGCGTATCCTCGGCTACCTGCAGCTCTTCGCTTTCTTCTCCGGCCACCTTGTCCAGTTCCGCATCCAAGTCGTCAAGGAATGACTCATCCAGAGCGTGCTCTTCAGACAACTCCTCAGCAACCCCAAGCTCTTCGCTACTACCCAGATCGGCCAGAGTTTCGCCCTCGCCCGACGCTGCCGGCTCTTCTTCTGCCAGACCGCCGAGATCTTCTAGACTTTCTTCGCCAAGCTCCAGGGATGCAAATTCCTCCTCGAGATCGGCTGCGCCTTCATCTTCCGTGGACAATTCTTGATCGAACCCAAGAGAGTCGTCAAGTTCACCCAATTCAAGATCGACGCCAGCAGCCTCTTCGTCGGTTGCGGTATCAATATCGAACTCAAGATCCAGGTTGTCGTCGTTCAAGTCGGCTACCGACTCAACCTGATCTTCGATATCAGGCAAATCCTCAAGATCAGGCAGCGCCTCTTCAGACAGATCAAATTCGATCGGCGCTTCAGCATCACGCGCTGTTTCGGACTGAATCTCAGGAGTCGCCTCTGCGACAGGCTCTTCCATGGCCAGAGTCAGCCCCTCTTCTTCAGCAGTCTCAGCTTGCTCCGAAGCCGACGGCTTAACGTCTTCATCCAGGGATTCAAAGTCGATGTCGCCAAACTCCAGTTCAGACGCTTCAGAATGCTCAGGTTCAGCTTCTTCTGCGGCAGGCTCCTGTTGCTCTGTCGGAGCGGCGAAGGATTCAGACATCAGCTGTGATTCGAGCTCATCAATGCTAGGTGCAGCCTCAGCCTCTTCGAGCCGCGAGCGCAGAGCCTCAGCTGCAGCGATCGCTTCGTCATCTTCCAGCGCCTCAAGTTCGCCAAACTGCTTTTCAAAGGAGTTGCGGTCTTCGGAATCCGCATACACACCGAGCAGTTTGAGACGCAGATCGGTCCGGCTGGGTTCCTTTGAAATTGCGGCTTCCAGCGCATGAGCAGCCTGATCGAGCCGGCCGTAGGCAATGTAGACGTCAACCTCTTCCAGTGGGTTATCACCTTCATCGGTTTGCTCTGCCGATTCGTCAGTGGCGAGAACCAGGGTATCGTCTTCACCTTCCGACTCTTTATTGAGCTCGTCGTAGAACGCCTTCTCCTTGCTGGCATTACGGCGGGCAACCAACAGCATCAACAGCAGGAACAGAACTAACCCGCCGCCCAGGGCGATCTGGTACAGCGGATTATTGACGATGGCATCAATAATATTCTGAGGGAAACCTTTGCCAGCCGTTTCTGGCTGTACTGGAGGACTCGCCACCGGCTCTGGCTTGCTTTCCGCAACAGGCGCGACGGCCTCTGCTGCCGGCTCCGGATCTTCAGCCATGTCCGGCATTACCCCTGTCTCAGCGGGCAATCCGCCGTCAGCCATCGTGTCCTGAGCTACTACATCAGGCTCCATGCCAGCAGACTGGCCCAGCTCGGGCTCACCGTCAGACGGGGCCACGCCCTCGTCCGTACCACCATCGGCAATCCCCTCTTCGGTTATTGCCTCAACGACACCCGACTGATCTTCAGCCAAGGCGCCTTCATCAGCAGCCGCATCTGCACCAACAGCAGCCTCTTCACCGCCAGCGGTCATTTCACCGGCTTCGTCGGCCAGTACGTCGGCGTCAGCGCTGGAAGGGAGCCCTGCCTGTGCGCGCTCTTCAATCGACTGTTCAAATTCAGCAAGCTGGGTATTCTTCAACTCCAGCAGACGCTGCAGAGTCTCGACCTGAGCCTGCAGATCTTCAACGCGACCCGACAGCTCTTCGTTCTCGCGACGGGTGCTGTCTAATTCTTCCATTACGACCGAAGAACCGGAGTCGACACCGCCGGACATGGTGCTCTCACCACCAGCCGAACCTGAATCGTTCTCGGCCGGGTCCATAGTGGTATCAGCAACCATCAGCTTAAGCTCGTCGCCCCCGGTTTCGACAGCCGCTGCCACCTGGGGAGCCGTCTGCTCAGCCGCTACTTCGGGAGTTTCCTCGCGCGCATCAACGGTACGGGCGACGGGTGCGGCCAAGGCCTCGTTCTGGAGACTGACTTCCTGAGTCGCCTGGGCCCGGCTACGTTGCTGAACCTGTTCAAGGGTGGGAATACGCAATACCTGACCACGCTTCAACCGGTTAATATTGCCACCGATGAAGGCATCCGGATTGAGGTCCTGTATGGCCAGCATGACCTGCTGGTTGGAGACACTGCTATTCGGTTTGACGGCCGACGCAATCGCCCAGAGGGTATCCGCAGGGCCGGTCGGTCCGAAGGTCGCCGGCGAGCCAGTGCCGGATGATGAAGCTGGAGCAGCTTCAACACGCGGTGCAGCAGACACCGTCTGGCGGGGAGCCGGGGCTGGGGCCGGGGCCGGCGTCGGAGCAACCACAGGCGCCTGGACCTGCTGGGTCAGTCCGGAATCCTCGGCATAGACCGGGGGATCGATCAATACTGCGTATTCACGCATCAGCCGCCCACTGGGCCAGGTCACTTCGAGCAGGAAATTGAGATACGGCTCCCTGACCGGTTCGGTTGTCGATACATTGACAACGAGATTACCGTCAGCTGCGGTAGTGACATCAAACTTGAGCTTGTTAAGGAAGTAACTCCGGTCGATACCAACCTGCCGGTATGCCCCCTCGGACGCAAGATTAACAAACACGTCAGACGGACTCACGCCGCCACTTCTAGTCAGGCCGATATCCGCTTCGAGCGGTTCATTCAGATAGGACTGGAGCTCAATCTCCCCAAGTCCCAATGCCTGTGCGACTCCAGAGCCGAGCCCACCAGCCAGTGCCAGGGCAACCGCAAGCTTGCGTACCTTCATGCTAATTCCTTTCCAGTCTCCGTTATTCTTTACTGCTTTTTACAAACAGAATCGGACGAGGTTGGATCACTTTTGACTAAAATCAATCGCCTGCAAAACGTTCTAATTATTTTGTAAATCAACGTTTGGCTAATGGGCCAAGTATTGTTGATAAATTGTGTTTTATCAATCAATCAGCCGGATTCGTTCCACTAATTCTTCAGCTATGCCGTGGAACCTGCTGTTACCACTTGCCCGTGCAGGCAGAGGCAGCCCGTGCAAGCATAGCCCACGAACCCGATGACGTGAACCGACAACCGCTGAAAATAACAGGGGCGGAGGCTGAAATCAGCCTCCGCCCCTGTTTTGATCACCGAAACCGGACGCAGTTGGCATTACACAACCGCGCTACCCTATTTCGATCAACGCTCCTGAAGGATGCGCAGCATACGACGTAGTGGCTCGGCAGCACCCCACAGCAACTGGTCGCCGACGGTAAACGCGGAGATATACTCCGGCCCCATGGCCAGCTTGCGGATACGGCCGATGGGCACACTCAGAGTGCCTGTCACCTTCGCCGGCGTAAGCTCCTGCATCGTAGCGTCGCGATCGTTAGGGATGACCTTCACCCAGTCGTTACCCTGCGCCAGCAGCGCTTCAATCTCATCGAGCGGCAGGTCCTTGCGAAGCTTGATGGTGAGTGCCTGGCTGTGAGAACGCATGGCACCAATTCGAACGCAGAGACCATCGATCGGAATTGGCTGCTCGGAGCGACCCAGGATCTTGTTGGTCTCGCTCTGAGCCTTCCATTCTTCCTTGCTCTGGCCGTTCTCCAGCTGCTTATCGATGAACGGAATCAGACTACCCGCCAGCGGCACCCCGAAGTTGTCCGTCGGGAAAGTCTCTGAACGCATGGTGTCGGTCACGGCACGATCAATATCCAGAATCGCCGAAGACGGATCTGCCAGCAACTCGCTGACCCCATCGCGCAGAACGCCCATCTGACTGAGCAGCTCACGCATGTTCTGCGCACCTGCACCAGACGCTGCCTGATAGGTCATGGGCGCTATCCACTCAACCAGGTCTTTTTCCAGCAGGCCACCAAGGGCCAGCATCATCAGGCTCACGGTGCAGTTACCACCGATGTAGTCCTTGACGCCTTTGGCCAGGGCCTCATCAATGACCCGGCGGTTAACGGGGTCCAGCACAATCACTGAATGATCTGCCATCCTCAGCGTTGAGGCGGCATCAATCCAGTAGCCATCCCAGCCCGCATCCCTTAACTTCTGGAACACTGCGGTGGTGTAGTCGCCACCCTGACAGGTGACGATGACATCCATGCTCTTGAGAACATCAATGTCATAAGCATCCTGCAGCGCAGGCACTCCGTCTTTGCCAACATCCGGCGCAGGCTTTCCGGCCTGGGACGTGGTGAAAAACACCGGTTCGATGTCGGCAAAATCATTTTCTTCACGCATTCGCTGCATGAGCACAGAACCAACCATGCCCCGCCAGCCAACAAGTCCGACTCGCTTCATGTGCGAATTTGAACCTCATTTTATGCCCGCCCTTACCCCTTTCGCTGGCAAGGACAGGATGAATACCCCCGCGGCAAACGCATCTCGTCGCCGTCGGGTCTCATGGATCAGTTACAACGCCCGGTAATCAGAGCGCCGCCAGGACGGCTTCACCCATCTCAGCAGTCGACACCCGGGTATTTCCCTCCGACATAATGTCAGCGGTCCGCAGCCCCTGATCAAGCACCTTGCTCACTGCAGCCTCAATGGCCTTCGCCGCCTCTTCAGCGTCGAGGCTGTAGCGCAACATCATGGCGGCAGACAGGATTGTGGCAAGCGGGTTGGCAATTCCCTGGCCAGCAATATCCGGCGCCGAGCCATGGCATGGCTCATACATACCCTGCTTGGCAGCATTCATTGATGCCGAGGGCAGCATTCCGATTGATCCAGTGAGCATAGCTGCTTCATCGGACAGAATATCACCAAACATGTTGCCGGTCACAATCACATCAAACTGCTTCGGAGCGCGAACCAGCTGCATCGCGGCGTTATCGACATACATGTGACTGAGCTCAACATCCGGATAGTCTTTTGACAGCTCGTCCATGATTTCGCGCCACAGCACAGTAACTTCCAGCACGTTGTGTTTGTCGACCGAGCACAGCTTCTTGTTCCGCTGCTGGGCCGTTTCAAAGGCAACGCGACCGATCCGGCGAATTTCAGATTCGCTGTATACGTAGGTGTTATAACCCTGGCGTTCACCGTTCTCCAGCTCACGAATGCCGCGAGGCTGACCGAAATAGATGCCGCCGGTAAGCTCCCGCACAATGACAATATCCAGGCCAGAAACCACTTCCGGCTTGAGCGAAGACGCCGACGCCAACTGCGGATAGAGAATGGCCGGACGCAAATTGGCAAACAGCTCCAGATTAGAGCGCAGACCAAGAAGCCCCTTTTCCGGACGACGCGCCATTTCGAGGTCGTCCCATTTAGGTCCGCCGACCGCACCCAGCAGGATAGCATCAGCAGCGCGAGCGCTGGACAGGGTTTCCTCCGGCAGCGGCACACCGGTTGCGTCGATGGCGGAGCCACCCACCAGGGCGGAGTCAAACGTCAGCTCCAGGCCAAACTGCTCGTTGACCTTGCGCAGAACCTTCTCGGCTTCGGCGACAATTTCGGGGCCAATGCCATCACCTGGCAACAACAGTACAGATTTGCTCATTTCCAATCCTTGTCTCAGTTTGCGACGTTAAACAGCCAGGGGGCGGATTCCCGGCGGTTCGCTTCAAAGTCTTTGATCAGCTCAGCATCCTCAAGGGTGACGCCGATGTCATCCAATCCGTTCAGCAGGCAATGGCGGCGGAAGTCATCAACATCAAATCCGAAGGACTGACCGCCCGGGGTAGTAACCGTTTTGGCCGCCAGGTCGACTGTCAGCTGGTACCCCTCCGCCTGTTCCGCTTCCTGGAACAGTTGATCAACAATTTTCTCTTCAAGAACAATTGGTAATAAACCGTTCTTAAAGCAGTTGTTGTAGAAAATATCGGCAAAGCTGGGGGCAATGATGACGCGGAACCCGAAATCATCCAGCGCCCAGGGGGCATGCTCGCGACTGGAACCGCAGCCAAAGTTGTCCCGAGCGAGCAGCACGCTGGCGCTCTTGTAGCGTTCCTGATTGAGAATAAAATCAGGATTCAACGGACGCTGAGAGCAATCCTGATCCGGCTTGCCTTCATCCAGGTAACGCAGTTCATCAAACAGGTTCGGGCCAAACCCGGTCCGCTTGATGGACTTGAGAAATTGCTTGGGAATGATCATGTCCGTATCCACATTGGAACGGTCCATAGGGGCAACAATGCCCTGGTGTTGCGTAAATGCGCGCATGGTTTTCTCCGTCAGTGGATCAGTGGGTCAATTCTCGAACATCAACAAAATGGCCGGTAACCGCTGCCGCCGCCGCCATGGCCGGACTAACCAGGTGAGTACGACCACCGAAGCCCTGACGGCCTTCAAAGTTGCGGTTCGAGGTTGAAGCACAATGCTCCCCCTGCCCCAGCTTGTCAGCATTCATTGCCAGACACATAGAGCAGCCAGGATCACGCCATTCCAGGCCAGCTTCCATGAAGATCTTGTCGAGACCTTCTTTTTCCGCCTGAGCCTTGACCAAACCAGAACCCGGAACCACCAGCGCCTGCTTGAGGGTCGGAGCAACCTTGCGCCCCTTGACGACGGCCGCAGCTTCCCTCAGGTCTTCAATCCTTGAGTTGGTGCAGGAGCCGATAAACACACGATCCAGCTGAATATCTGTGATCGGCATATTGGCCTCAAGCCCCATGTATTTCAGGGCACGAACGATGCCTTCACGCTTGATCGGGTCCGCTTCGTTCGCTGGGTCAGGTACCAGGCCATCAACACCGGTCACCATTTCCGGGGACGTTCCCCAGGTTACCTGGGGCTTGATGTCAGCGCCTTCCAACTCCACCACCTTGTCGAAAACCGCATCGTCGTCACTGTGCAGAGTGCGCCAGTGAGCCACAGCGGCATCCCACTGTTCGCCATTAGGTGCAAACGGACGCCCCTTGACGTAGTCAATGGTAATGTCGTCTACCGCGACCATACCGACACGGGCTCCTGCCTCAATGGACATGTTACAGATGGTCATGCGAGCCTCCATGGACAGCTGACGAATGGCTTCGCCGCCGAATTCCATGGCGTAGCCGGTACCTCCAGCCGTGCCGATCTTGCCAATGATTGCCAGCACCACATCTTTTCCAGTGACTCCGGCGCCAAGGCGACCGTTGACCTTCACCAGCATGTTCTTCATTTTCTTCTGAACCAGGCACTGGGTCGCAAGCACGTGCTCGACCTCTGACGTACCAATACCATGAGCGAGAGTACCAAACGCCCCGTGGGTGGAGGTGTGAGAATCGCCACAGACAATGGTCATACCCGGCAGCGTCGCCCCCTGCTCTGGCCCGATCACATGCACGATACCCTGACGCTGGTCTTTGATCTTGAACTCCAGAATGCCGAATTCATCGCAGTTGCGATCAAGGGTTTCGACCTGGGTGCGTGATACCGGATCAACAATACCGTCAATGCCCTTTTCACGATCAGTGGTCGGAACGTTATGGTCCGGAGTCGCGAGGTTGGCGCTCAGCCGCCAGGGTTTGCGGCCCGCCAGACGAAGACCTTCAAAGGCCTGCGGTGAGGTCACTTCATGCAGGAGCTGGCGATCAATATAGATCAGCGCAGAACCGTCATCCCGCTGTTTGATCAGGTGATCATCCCATAATTTGTCGTACAAGGTTTTACCGGCCATGGAAGGCTCCTCAACTCTCTCGGTGATTTACCAGGGAGCCCGCAACTGGCAGCTCCTCTATCTATTCTCTTATGGGCAATATGGTATACCCTTGGATTGAATAACTACAATTCATGTTTTTTATATAGATGATTCCCAACTGGAATAATTAAGCGGAGGACCTGAACCTGGATAGCAACAGCCTGAAAGCGTTTGTGACCATTGTGGATACCGGCTCCTTCTCGGAGGCGGCTGAGATACTGCACCTGACCCAGCCCGCGATCAGTAAGCGTCTCGCCGCCCTGGAAAATCTGCTGGGCCACCAGCTTATTGACCGCAGCCAACGCCAGCTGAGCCTGACCGATTCGGGGACTCGCCTTCTCCCCCATGCACGACGCATCCTCGACGAACTGCATAACGCCCGGGTGGCGCTTTCGGACGACAACGATGAGGTTGGCGGTGAACTGGACATTATCACCAGCCACCACATTGGCCTGCATCACCTGCCGAACTGGCTGCGTCGGTTCAGCCGCGAGTACCCCCAGGTACGGGTCAATCTGCAGTTTATGGAGTCCGACGCGGCCTACGCCCAAATGCGTAAACGTAACGCAGAGTTAGCCTTCGTCACACTCAGTGACAGTATGGGAAATGATTTCATGGTATACGAACAATGGTTAGATCCAATGGCGTTTGTTGCCGGCCCCGATCACCCTCTAGCGGCGATGGAGCGGGCAACGCTCGCAGACCTTGGTCGCTACCCGGCCGTGCTGCCGGACGCGTCCACAGCGACTTATCGAGTGGTCAGCCGGCTGTTTCTGGAGCACAGCCTGAATCTGAACTCACAAATGCCCACGAACTACCTGGAAACCATCAAGATGATGACCAGCGTAGGGCTGGGGTGGAGCGTGTTGCCTCAGGGCATGATTGACGAGTCGGTGGTTCGGATTGCCGTCAACCAGCCGGTATCGCGAATGCTAGGCGCCATCGGATTGAATGGCCGGGAACTGAGCGCAGCGGCAACAGGCTTCAAACGAATTGTCCGGGAACAGGAGCAGGCACTCCTGACGCAGGGACGAACAGACACCAAGTAACCGTAACAGGAGACACCATGGGCTTTGATGATTACCTGAAAATTCTTGCCATGAAGGATGGCTCAGATTTGTACCTGAGCACCGGCGCCCCCCCCTGCGCCAAGTTTCAGGGCACACTCAAGCCCATCGACCGGACCCCCATGGCCCCCGGCGCCATCAAGGACATCGCTTACCAGGTAATGGATCCCGAACAGATCGAAGAGTTCGAGCAGGAACTGGAAATGAACCTTGCCTACAGCATTCCCAAAGTCGGCCGGTTCCGCATCAACATTTTCCGTCAGCGCAATGAAATCTCAATCGTTGCCCGTAACATCGTCACCGAGATTCCGAACGCCGATAAACTCGGCCTGCCGACCATCCTCAAAGACGTGGTCATGTCAAAGCGCGGGCTTGTGCTCTTTGTCGGAGCCACCGGTTCAGGTAAATCCACCTCGCTGGCGGCCCTGATTGATCACCGCAACACCAATTCCAGTGGTCACATCATCACGATCGAGGATCCGGTGGAATACATCCACCGGCACAAGAAGAGCATTATCAACCAGCGGGAAGTTGGGGTTGATACCCGCAGTTTCCATAAGGCGCTGAAGAACACCCTGCGTCAGGCGCCCGACGTTATCCTGATTGGCGAAATCCGAGACCGGGAAACCATGGAGCATGCGCTGGCCTTCGCCGAGACCGGACATCTGTGTATCTCAACACTGCATGCCAACAACGCCAACCAGGCCCTCGACCGGATCATCAACTTCTTCCCTGAAGAACGCCGCCCTCAGTTGCTGATGGATCTGGCGATGAACCTCCGCGCCTTTGTGTCCCAGCGCCTGATTCCCACAGTCGATAAAAAACGCTGCGCGGCGATCGAAATTCTGCTGGGTACGCCTACCATCAGCGAGCTGATTCTGCGTGGTGAGATTGATGGCATCAAGGAGATCATGGAGAAGTCCACCAACATCGGCATGCAGACGTTCGATCTGGCGCTGTTCAACCTTTGGAAGGATGGCAAGATTACCGAAGATGAGGCTCTCAAGAATGCGGACTCTGCGAACAACCTGCGACTGAAGATCAAACTGCATGGCAATGATTCAGGCGCTGGCGGAGAAGCGGCAGCCGGTGCAGCGGGTGGAGGCTTCACCCTCAGCCTTGAATCTACCGAAGAGGATGAGGAAGACTCCGACAATCCGCTTTAATCGGCGGATTGTACAATACTGCCCTGACCTGGCGGCGGCCTCAGCCATCGCCAGGTCACAATCAGCGCAAAGGCGATGGCAATTGCGCTACCCCAGAACGCCAAATCTGTACCATACCCCTCCACCAGAAATCCCGACGCCCAGGCCCCAATGGCCCCGCCGGCGCCAAAGGTCAGACCACTGTATAGCGCCTGCCCCTGGCCATGATGCCCACGCCCAAAATAGCCATGAATGTACTGCACCGATAGTGCGTGCATCGCGCCATAGGAAGCTGCATGCAACAACTGCGAAAACAACAATACCCAAAGCCAGTCGGAGGCCTCGGCAATCAACACCCAGCGCAGCAGGGTAAGGGCGAGCGCGCACAATGCAATCTGACGATAGCTGAACCGGGCAAACAGGCCATGCATTACAATGAACAGGCCAATTTCTGCCAGCACGCCCAGGGACCACAATAGCCCGATTGCAGCCTTGCTGTATCCATACTGCTCAAGGTGGATACTGAAGAAGGTGTAGTAGGCACCGTGGGAGATCTGAAGCAGGAAATTCATCAGAAAAAATGCGATGACCGCAGGCTCTACCAGGATTCCCCGCAAGCTCCCGGCTCCCTCTTCTTTTCGCACCACACCCTGATCCGAAGGAATCAGGAATGCAGACACGACGATTCCGAGAAACACCGGCAATACCAGCCAGGGAAGCTGCGCAACGGAAACCCGGTCCAGCACTGCACCGACCGCCGCCACCGTTGCAATAAAACCCACGGAACCCCACAGCCGTACCCGGCCATAACGCGACTTGTCACTCCCCAGGCCACGCAGGGTGATCACTTCATACAATGGAAGGATGGCGTTCCAGAAAAAGGTGAAAACAAGCATCACCAGCATGAGCCCAAAGAATGCCGGCTCAAGAAAGACACCCAGGAAGCTGATTGCGCCAACTACAGCCCCCAGACGAACCAGCCTGACACGCTGACCGGTGCGGTCCCCGAGCCAGCCCCAGAGACTGGGAGCAACAACCTTGGTGATCTGGATGGTCGCCATCAGCGAGGCGATTTCGAGGTAGCTGAACCCCCTACCTTGCAGGTAGAGGGACCAGTAAGGGAGCAATGCACCAAGAAGTGCAAAAAACCAAAAGTAGAGGTTGGACAGACGCCAGTAAATAGCCCCGCCCTCAGCGCTTCTCGATATCCGGGGTTTCAACGACAACGTCGCCATTCTGAGCGCGATGCCGCAGATAGTGATCCATCAGTACGATCGCCATCATGGCCTCGGCAATCGGCGTGGCGCGAATACCGACGCAGGGATCATGACGGCCGGTGGTGATCACTTCCACAGGATTGCCATGGATATCGATGCTGCGTCCTGGAAGACGCAAGCTGGATGTAGGCTTTAACGCAATGCTGGCGAGAATGGGCTGGCCGGAAGAAATTCCGCCAAGCACACCGCCAGCCTGATTCGACAGAAAGCCGTCCGGGGTCATTTCGTCGCGGTGCTCGGTGCCTTTCTGGGTAACACAGCCAAAGCCGGCCCCAATTTCCACCCCTTTGACCGCATTAATGCTCATCAGGGCATGGGCCAAATCGGCATCGAGCCTGTCAAAGATCGGTTCTCCCAAGCCTGGCGGCACGCCTTCAGCGACAACATTGATACGGGCTCCGATGGAGTCTCCCTCTTTTCTCAGGGCATCCATGTAGCTTTCAAGCTCAGGCACCTTATCGGAATCCGGGCAGAAAAAGGGATTCTGGTGAACCTGGTCCCAGTCCAGCTTATCAATGGCGATCGGCCCCAGTTGCGCCAGATAACCCCGAATCCGGATGCCCAGACGTTGCTCGAGGAACTTTCTCGCTACAGCGCCTGCGGCAACGCGCATCGCGGTTTCGCGGGCCGATGACCGGCCGCCACCACGGTAATCGCGAAAGCCGTATTTGTGGGTATAGGTGTAATCAGCGTGGGCCGGCCGGAACTGTTCTGAAATCTTGGAGTAGTCCTTGGAACGCTGATCGGTATTCTCGATCAGCAGACCAATCGGTGTTCCTGTGGTCCTGCCTTCAAACACGCCAGAGAGAATACGGACTTCATCCGGTTCACGGCGCTGTGTCGTATGACGTGACGTTCCGGGTTTACGAAGGTCAAGGTCCTTCTGCAAGTCGGCTTCGGTCAGCTCGATGCCGGGAGGACAACCATCAATGATGCAGCCAAGTGCCGGTCCGTGACTTTCACCAAATGTGGTGACCGCAAACAACTTACCAAAGGTATTTCCAGACATAATTCAGTATCTTGTATAGTTTATATGAAGTAGTTACTGAGCTTTATTCTCGCACCACTGCTGCAGATCTTCTGCCTGCAGGAGGAAGACGCCATCACCACCCTGATCAAATTCCAGCCAGGTAAACGGAAGGTCGGGATAGGCTTCGTCAAGCGCTACCCAGCTGTTGCCAACCTCGACAATCAACAGGCCACCCGGTGTCAGATGGTCAGCAGCCTTCGCCAGGATGCGGTGAGCAATATCGAGCCCGTCATCGCCGGCAGCCAGACCCAACACCGGTTCGTGGCGGAATTCTTCCGGCATGGAAGCCATATCCCCGGCATCCACGTAGGGCGGGTTACTGACAATCACGTCATACCGGCCCTGAATATTGTCAAACACGTCGGACTGCACAGTCCGCACCCGGTCGCCAACCTGATGGTAGTCGATGTTACTGTCTGCGACCGCAAGGGCATCCGCCGAAATATCGGAAAGATCGACTTCCGCATCTTCAAAAACGGTGGCAGCGGCGATACCAATACAACCACTCCCAGTGCAAAGATCAAGCACTCGGGTAACGTGCCTGTCACCCAGCCAGGGCTGAAGCTCTGACTGGAGAAGCTCGCCGATCGGCGAACGAGGCACCAATACCCGCTCATCGACATGGAACGGCATCCCCATGAACCAGGCTTCCCCAAGGAGATAAGCCAGTGGCACGCGCTGGGTAATCCGCTTTTCCATCCGATCCAGGATCAGGCCCCGTTCTTCCCGGGTCAGGCGGGCATCGAGAAACAGCTTGTTGTTCTCAAGCGGTAGATGGAGGCTTCGCATGACCAGTTGGACTGACTCGTCCCAGACATTATCGGTACCGTGCCCAAAGAACAGCGGAGATGCCGCAAATTGAGAAGAAACATACCTCAGGTAATCCCGTACGGTATGGAGGTCGTCTATGGGCAATGTCACTGGTCAAGCTTCCTTCTGATGCGGCTGGGCTGGCCGCAAATTATACGCGCTTTCGCGTGGTGAAGGCAGTCCTGGATGATTCAGATCGACAGCGGCCCGGAACTGTTGCGGCCTTTTTCAAAGCGATTGAGCGCCTGGATCATTCGTTCACGGCCAATCTGGATCAGTTCCGGCGCCTTATGGTAGTCATAGGTCCGGCAGACGTTTTTAGGGACATTCACCAGCAGGTCCGGTGGATAGCCAGCAATCTTGTACTGCACCAGAGCGCTTTGCATGGACTCGATGGCGAGGTTCATCACATCGAAACGGCCAATGCCGAGTTTGTCCCAGTCGAGGGCATCGAGTTCCGACAACAGGCCGCCGCCCTCAGCGTCTTTCTGAGCATCCGCCGAGCGTTTTTCTTCCATCGCCTTGTTAATCCGAGCCTCGGTGTCAGCGGAATCGCTACCGTCCCGCTTACCGGTAAAGGCCTTCAGAATATCCCAGTCAAACCAGCGAGAGGCCTTGTCACGCACTTTCTGCACCCACTCCTCGCCTTCTCCAAGCCCTTCGATCTCGCCACCAAACATCGCATCCTGAACCGTCTGGCTCTGGTCATCCTCTCCGGCCAGGTTGATCGCGACAATCAGATCGGCATGGGAGGAAATGGTCGGAATGATCGGCAACGGATTAAGCAGAGCGCCGTCAACCAGGACACGCCCCTGCAACACCATCGGTGTAATCAGGCCAGGAATGGCGATTGAGGCACGGATGGCCTGGTCGACCGGACCTTCCTGGAACCAGATCTCCTTGTGGGACAGGAGATCCGTTGCCACCGCAGTATAGGGAATAGACAGGTCTTCAATACGGGTATCACCGAGCATTTCCCGCACCACCGAAAACACCTTTTCACCGCGAATGGCTCCGGCGGAATTAAACGTGACGTCCAGCAGTTTCAGCACATCAAACTGGCCCAGCCCAGTGACCCAATCCTTGTAGTCCTTCATCTTACCCGCGGCATACACGCCGCCAATCAGCGCGCCCATTGAGCAACCGGAAATGGCGATGATGTCGTAACCGCGTTCTTCCAGAACCTCGATAGCCCCAATGTGGGCGTAGCCCCTGGCACCGCCACTTCCCAATGTTAACGCGACCGTTTTCCGGCCTTTATTACCTTGGGCGGATTGCGTCATGGGGCTGGAAGCCGTTCCGGGCGTTGCAGGCGTACTTGGAGAGGTGGCTGGAGTAGATTCGGGATTTGATTCGTTCATGGCGCAAGAATCACCAGAATTTCGATACGATCGGTATTCCCAGCAGGATCCAGTGACTGAACCGCTGGCCCAATGTTGATCTGTGTTTGCCGGTCCTCCCTGATCCCGCTCTTCGCCAACAAGGATGCCATGGAAGTTAATGCCTGACCGGACCGTTCCAAAGACTGCTGAAGTGTTTCATCAGACCTGAGGGCCGTGCGACTGGTCAACAGAACGGTGGCGCCCTCCTCTGCAGCCCAGTTGTTAAGGTGACGACGGTCGGTTGAGCTCCAGTCGAATCTGACGGTGACACCGCCACTCCAGGGCACCACGATTGGCCCGCGAATACGCCCTCCTCCGTTGGACACCGCGGGCAAACTCGCGCCTTCACCAAGCACCAGCTGTTCGACCCAAACGTATTCACGGAGATTACCACGTGTGACCGTATACACCAGGACCAGCAGCCTGCGGTCGTCCTGGTCAACGACCGCCGCCAGGTAATCCTGCTCGGCATCGCGCCCGTAGAGTGTCGCCTGGCCGAAAATCTGGTTGGCCCAGACATTACTCCGGCCACAGTTGCGCCCCTCACATTCGTACAGCTCTCTGGCACCTAGCAGCTGAAGCTGTTGGCGGTAGTAAGCCCGGGCCTCCACCCTGCTGGAATCCTCCGCGATTCTGAGAAGCGCCCCGGTCCCCCGTACGGGCACCCGGACAACCGTTTCCGAACGGATTTCGTCATTCACCTCACGAACCGGGCTGAGCAGCACACGGTGGGCGGGGGATTCAATTTGGGTCTCGACCTCAACCGTCGCCAGGGGAAAGGGCGCAAGGGCCCCCATCGCCCTAACCGGCAGCGATGCCACCACCAACCCCACAAACAGCAATCCGGCTTTCAGGTAAATACTCAAGTCACGCCCCACCTTGTATAAAGTCCCGTATTGAATCCGCTACGGGGGTAACCTCACCGTCCAGATGGCAATGATGACTGCCGGGAACCGTCAACACCTGCAACGCCTTCACCGCCCCGGTACGGGCTTTCAAGCGATCGCTTTTAGCAAGAATACCGCCTTCGGCTACGAGCAGCAGCATCCGGGTTGTCAACGAGGCCACCACCGCCATCACCTGCTCCTCATCCAGCATGATCATAGACGGGTGCCGCAGCCTTGGATCACTGCGCCAGCGATAACCATCCTCCTCCTGACGCAGGTTTCGGGGTACCAGCAAGTGTGCAGCCTCATTCGAAAGTGGACTTAAGCCTCCCGCTCGGGCACGAGCCGCGTCTTCAATACTGGCGTATAACGGGCCGAGACCAGAGCCGTCCTGACGCTTTAACAAGGCACTTCGCAGTTGCGGAATGACCTGACTCGCAGGCCGGCTGACCGGCCCGAAGCTATCAATAGCGGTCAGGCATTCGACCTTTTCAGGAAAGGCTGCAGTATAGATCATCGCGACGATGCCACCGAGGGAATGCCCCACGAGGCGCACTGGCCCATCAAAATGCGTATCCAGGAGTTCTGCCAGATCGGCAACGTAGTCAACAAGCAGGTAGGATTGCCCCGGAGGACGGTGATCGGAGTGACCGTGGCCAGCCATGTCTATGGCATACACATCACCAAGCTGGGTCAGCATTGGCGCTAACCGGGAAAACGTCAGGCAATTATCCAGCCAGCCATGAATCATAACCACCGGGGCCCCGGCAGTGGCGGAATCTGACGATGGCCAATGCGCCCCCGCCAGCACCATGTGCCTTAACGGCCAACGAATTTCCCGGTGCGCACCGCCTTGCGTCTGCACAGTCGCCCCTAAGACTCGATCATTCATGGAAACCCCGATGGACAGTCAGACCTGTCAGCCGAACCCACAGCAAGGCTGTGGACTTACATGGTGTGAGTAGGACGATCGGAGTTGAGTGCCCCGGCCAGATAGGATTCAATCTTGGTGCGAGCGGATTCATCCTCACCACTGAACTGGACACCGATACCTGCGGCCCGGTTGCCCTGAGCCCCCTTGGGGGTAATCCAGACGACCTTCCCTGCTACCGGGATCTTCTCCGGCTCATCCATCAGATTAAGCAGAAGAAAAACTTCATCCCCCAACTGATACTGTTTCTGGGTCGGAATAAACAGACCGCCCTGACGGATATAAGGCATATAGGCCGCATACAGTACGGCCTTGTCCTTAATCGTCAGTGTCAGAATACCGCTACGCGCGCCAAATCCTGGCCCCATGTGTCACTTCCCCTATTGCAATCCGGCCTACCGTAGTGGGAAATTTTCACTCCCACCCGGCCACAAAACTTATTGTATTTCACAATCATAGCAGGCGATTATCAGGTGCGCCCAGAAGTTTCTCAGGCCCAGCTTAACCTGCTTTGCGCTTTCGTGATGGCATCAACGCCTGCCATTTTATCAGTAGTCGTTCAACTTCCAGCTCGATACTGGCGTTGTAGATTCCCGCGGATCGGGTTTCCCGGCACGCGTCCAGCAAGTCATGGGCACACCATGGCGGATTATTCGCCGCGAGAAACCGAAGCATGTCGGCGGCCTCGCTATCACGAGCCGTTCCGCCACACCCCAGGCGGGCAAGATCGGCCGCCCAGCCCTCCAGCAACCAAAGCATGCCATCAAGTCCCAGATCCTTGAACACCTTGACTGCCTGAGGCAACGCCAGTTCGTTTTTGAGGAACTTGCGAAAGCTGTCCAGTGCCGCTTGACGCTGGCTGATAAAGTCACCGTCCAGGTATTCCAACGCCAAACGCGGTGCATTACCGGCCAGCCGCAAGGCTTGCTCAAACTGCTCAGCCCCCGGGGCTTCGCCTTCTCCGTCCGCGTTATTGAGCGGAACATTTGCCGTCAGCCAGACCAATGCGGTCGCCATATCCGGTGTCGGCAGCGTTACCGTCTGGCACCGCGAGCGCAAGGTTGGCAACACCGGGCGACCGCTTTCCTGAAGCAGCACCAGCACCAGATCCGCCGGCGGCTCCTCCAGGGTTTTCAGCAAAGCATTGGCGGCATTGATATTGAGCTGATCGGCCCGCTCAACCAGAATCACCTTACGGCGTGCTACCTGAGGCGAGGCCATGGCAAACGCAGACAACGCTCGAATCTGGTCAACCCGGATCATTTTAGATTTCTCCGGAGCGAACCGTCGTATATCCGGATGGGATTGAGCGTTGACCAGCTCACATTGCTTGCATTGGCCACAAGGCATCAGTCGTTCCAGCGTCCCCTCGCCTGGAGTTGACAGCGTCGGCCGGTCGCAAACCAGCAGCGCTGCCACGTCTGCCGAAAACGAGGATTTGCCGACGCCACGCTCTCCGGTAACCAATAGGGCATGGGAAAGCCGGCCTGCACGCAGGCTGCCGTCAACAAATCGCCAGGCATCGTTATGCCAACTCATTTCACTGGCGGTCATGGCTAAAGTGATTACCTCTGTGTGAACTTCAGTTCTTGGTGTTCAATTGTTTACGGGTGGCTCGCAGGAGTCTTTTGAGCCGGTCACGTTCTTTCGCCTGGTCGCCCGACTCGCCACCGCCAGAGCCGACATAGTAATGATTGTACAGGGCCCGGGCAAAGGATCGGGCCGGAGCAGCCGCCGCTGGCACTGCTCTGGCCACACGTTCCGCCGTTTCCCGAGGGGTCTCCCCTTCCATTACCTCGATTCCATGACGCAACAACAGCTGATGCCATTGCTCGGTGATCCGGGCAAAGGGATCCTTGATGACCAGGGCGCGCTGGCGAAGCGCAGATAGTACCCCCGCAAGCAGAAGGCCAGCTGCCACCAGGCCCGCACTGAAATATCCGAGCTCCTTCAATCCCCAGTGCCCCGGCAAACGGGACAACAGATCCAACTGGGTCTGGCCCTGATAGCCCACCACCCAACGCTGCCATTGGTAGTTGATCTTATCGAGTTGCAGCGAGGCCCATCGAATCAACGCAACATCGCCATAGCGCTGGGGCGACGTCCAGCTATTCTCGAGGAATGAGCCCTCGTCGGCTACCGCTTGCTGCAAACCCATCTCAATCCGGTCCGGAGCAATGGCCGCGGTCGGGTCTATGCGCAACCACCCCTGCCCCGGCAGCCACGCCTCGACCCAGGCATGGGCATCGTACTGGCGGATAATCAGGTAGTCTCCCCCAGCCCCGGCTTCGCCCCCCTGATAGCCAGTTACGATTCTGGCGGGAATACCTGCGGCCCGCAGCAAAAAGGTGGTCGCCCCCGCATAGTGGGCACAGAACCCACGCCGTGCATCAAACAGCAGCTGATCAATACTGTCTCCCGTCATCTTCGGGGGCCGAAGGGTATAGAAATAGGGTTCTTCACGAAATCGAGTCAAAAGCTGGTCGATGAAGCCCGCAGCGTCAGGATTTTCCCGGCGGAGCCGGTCAGCTAGCGCCCGTGTCCGTGGATTGCCTCCGGAAGGAAGCTGCAGAAACTGACGAAACTCTGCCGATGTTAGCGCTCCGGGAGCGCCGGCTGAATGCCCATAGGATAATCGATAACGCACTGGAGTATCGGCCGGCCGCCGAAATCGAAACAAGTCATCACCGGACTCATATACGTTGGCTGAAGCCGCAGCCGATCCTTTCAGCGCAAAGGCCCAGTTCTGACCGGTAGGCTCCATCAACACATCGTATTCCGAGGGCCCAAGCTCCCCAACTCCACCATCGTTCATAACCCGCCCGAGCCGCTGATAGGGTTCGGGCCGGGATTGGCGCCAGGTGTTGCCATCAAGCTGGTCCAGAACCAGGCCCCGCCAATAACGATCCCGAGGAATGGGTACGGTGCCACCAAACGCTACCCGAAAAGCCCGCTCACTGCTTTGCGCCAGATTGGATATATCGCCGGGGGTCATACTGTCGCTCATGCCGGTTTTTGCCGACCCGGAAACCAACGGCACGCTCCACAAAGGCGCGAGACGGGGGAAGAACAGGAAAAGCAGGACCACAATAGGCAACGTCTTGACGAACATGCCAAGCAGGCGTCGCCAGCCGCCCATCAACGCATTGGGAACATCCGGCGCGTTCAGGATCTGCAGACCGATCAGCAGGAACATCACTCCGGCGAAATTAAGCAGTGTCCAGATCATGCCCTGCTCAAACAGGAAGTTAACGGCGGCCAGATAGGTCAATATGAAAAACAACACATAAAAGTCCCGGGGGGTGCGGGTTTCTATCCACTTTAGCCCCACGGCAATGACAAAGAACGACGCCGCCGTATCTACCGTAAATCCGCCGTTGATGGTCACCAGATACGCCGAAATCATCACGAGCATAATACCGCCCCGGAACCAGCGGCCCGGCAAGCGAAGCCGCCCAAGGTGCACCAGCCAACGCCATCCGGCCAGACCCACACAGGCAAGCGGCAACCACAAAGGCAATCGATCCCACTGAGGCACGAGCAGCAGAACAAACGCCGCAATCAGCCATAACAAGGCACGCCCGGGTAGCTGCGGCACAGGGCGCCTGGCGTTCGGTTTCTTGTCCGGCCCTCTTGAACCCATCATTTCGCCTTCACCTTCGACGGTTCCTTATCGATACCGAACAGGGCGAGACAGCGCAGACACCGTTGGGTGTGTTTGGCTCCGGTGTCAGGGTCAATGTCCTGACCAGGAAGGCGCAAACCGAAGACCTCCCCAGATTGAGCGCGCTCCAGCACCATGGCGGTGAGATAGCTAAGTCGCATCTCGGTGTCTACGCCGGGGAACGACGCAAAGTCGAGCCAATGGGGACTGCCCTGCTCGCCTTGCCAGTCAGCAATCACCATGTCTCCGGAGCGCGCATATCGCTTCCACTGAACCCGCTGGCTCAGATCCCCCAGACGCCAGGGACGCATTTCGGCGTGGTCCTGTCCCTGCACTCGCGCCTCACGTCCGGTTTCGTCACCATCGACACCCACCGCCACCGGTATCGGTGGCGTTAGTGGCTTGGGATAGACGATTGCAGCCGTCTGCGGGCGCAACCAGGACCACGCCAATAACAGGCCAAACGGGAACCGGGTTTCAACACGAACCCGATCAAGTCGCAAATAGCCCCGTTGCGCCGCCTGTACAAACAATCTCATGTCACTGGAGGTGTTGCGATCCACATGTTGCATGCTTAATTCGCTACCTTCGCTGGCACCATCCACTCGCACGGACAACGCGAGGTTGGCTGCATGACCGGAACTGCCACGAAGCAGAAAGGGGATCGTTTCGCCGGCATGGCCTTCTCCGGCGTGAACCAGGGTCAACTCCAGACCCGACAGATTACTGTGGGTCTGATGCATGGCCGCGACAAACACCACGCCCAGGAAAAAAGTGAGCAAGAAGATCAGGCTGTTCTGATAATTGATCCCCGTGAGGAGCATGACAACCAGCAATACGGCAAATATCCACCCCATGCCGGTCGGCAGGATGAAGATATTGCTTTGTGCGAACGCCCGTTTGTCCGCACGGGGAAGACGCCGGTCAACCCAACGGGACCACCGTTTTCGCCATTGATTACCGACTGCTCTGAAAACCATCAAACTCCCCGTTTACCGGTATATCCAGGCTCTTCTGCCGCCTTGCCAGGAAACAAAACCATGAGTCCTGAAAGGCGATCACAAACCTGGGATTTTATCCTTGAATTAGGCCTCTCAAACACAAATACTTCAAGTAACGAACAATGTTTGAGCAACCGCCTGAGGCCGACCATGAAACAACATCCTATCCTATTGACCGCCATAATCGGCGCCGTGGGTAGTCTGCCGGTATCCGCAGGCGTACGTTCGCTGACCTCCGATGAAATGGTGGAAACCTACGTAAAAGACTCTGCCGTTATTGTCGTCCCCAGGCGACAGCAACAAGCAGAAGCCGACCGACGCCGGATTCTGCGCTCGCTGACCATTTCGCCTGGTGAGCCAGTTCAACTTGAGTCTGAAGCAGAGTCCGACCGCGGTGAGGTCCAGTTTCTCGAGGAAGAAGAACGCTTCGCATCCCTGAGAGAGGCCGAGGAAGAGTTCATAAGACGCACCTTGCTCACGCCAACGGCCGAGCTCGCTGCACTCCAGCCACCCAATTACGAAATCCCCAACATTCCTCCGATTATTTTCGGCGAACAACTGATAATCCCAGACGGTCCCTTTGCCCAATCGTTTATGAACGACCAGCTGGGTATAGCGTTTGACGGCAGTAGCCTGAACCTGTCCATCGGACACCCTCCCGGTATCGATCAGATCACCCTGCCCCAGGGTATTGATGAAGGCCCAATTACGCTAGTGCCCAGGCCCGGCGGTGGTTTCGACCTCTCCATCCAGGTTCCCGACCAGTAAGCAATACGCAGACAACGTAGAAGCCAAAAAGAGAGCCCCTGACAGGCTCTCTTTTTTGTGCCGGACTGATCGAGCGCCCGCCAGCGCGGTTGGTCAATTTCCGCCCACAAAAAAACCACCCCGAAGGGTGGTTTTCTCTCAGCCGAAGCTGATCGGCAGCTTAGTGACCGTAAACAGTCATCTGAGCATTTACAGCGACGTCAGTCATGTAAACGTTACCGATGGATGGGTTCGCAGCGTTACCCATGCGGATGTTGGTCAGGTCCAGGTCGCCGGAGAAGTTGTTGACGTTGAACGCCAGAGCATCTTCACCAGCAGCGTTGGTTGCCAGACCGATATCAACCTGCGCGTAAGCGAAGCTGACCGCGCCGTTCAGGCTGTTCTGATCCGCACCACGGCTGTTGTGCAGGGCGAAGTCCAGGTAGGTGCCAACGAAATTAGCGTTCAGGGAGCCCTGAGCGTTGAAGTAGGCGCCAATGTTCATCACATTGGTGTCTTCCTGGATAACGATGTCGATCGGACCCAGAGCACCAGCAATGTAGAGATCGGAGATCAGGGTAGTACCGGCAGTTGAAGCCAGGTCACCAATGGTTCCGCCAGTGCTCTTGTGCAGAGCTACGCTCTGTACGCCCAGACCGTAGTCAACCGGGTTACCGGAGAGCGAACGCAGACCGATCACCAGGTCACCGTCCTGAACGGTCGGCATGCCAGCTTCGCGGTTGTTCGGGTTGGTATCGGCCCAGGTAGCGCCAACAGCAGGAGCGGCCGTTGCCAGGTAGTTGGTACCCATCAGACCGGCAGTCGGGCCAGCGCCAACGCCAGCTCCGCCAGCACCAGCAACGTCGATGGTCAGCTTGATGTCGTCAAGAGCGGTGCCCGGAGTTGCACCACCGATGGACAGGCCAGTGATTGCCAGGAAACCGTCGTCCTGATACGCAACTTCGCCAACGCTTACGTTAGCTGCCAGCTCGATAGTGATACCGGACTGACCAGTTACGGAACCCAGGGTCGCGTCGTCCATGGCTTTCAGTTCCGCCTGGGCGGCGAAAGGTACAGCTGCAACCGCAGTTGCCAGAGCAATTTTTTTCAGGCCTTTCATTTTGTTCTCCTTAAGAAGGAATATTTCTATTATTTTTGTCGCGTTCAATTTCCTTGAACGCAGGGCCAGTTTTGCAGAGCAGGACGAGGGAATCTGAGATCAGGCGCACAATAATTAACTATCCGCTTACACCCACTTACATTTGATTGAGACTGGTTTCACTTTTTAACAAGAACCAGATCTCACTTAGCACTTACTCGCTTTCTTCAGGGGCGGTCTGCGGGGCAAACACAATCGAGTCAAACTCTCCGAATACGCCTTCGCTGTATTCATAGCCTTCGTCCGTTTTGCTGAAATGGGTCGCCAGTACCTGGGCAAAACCACCAAAGTATTCAATCTCGATGTTGATCTGCGGATCTGCGCCCTCGTCGGAAGACTGATACTTGTAAACCACCGCGGAACCGAGAATGATGCCGTTGCTGGCCTGTGAAGCCAGCGCCGTTCTTACAGAGTTCAGTACCAACGGGCCGTTGATGTTATCGATATTCTCCCCGGGCTTGATGGCCCATACGTATTTGATCTGTCCACTGGGGAACAGCGCCAACCCAAAGGGCGCAAAGTCGTCATAATATTCCAGCAATGATTGCGCTTTGCTAAGGGCATTACGGGCTATAAAGCCAGAATTGTTCTGTACTTCCCGGGCAATCTGTTCCGGGGTTGGCTGGGGGCGGGCGTCTTCCTGTGCCAGACCGATGGACGGGATCATAAGCAAAGTGGCAACAAGGGCTGCCGACACTCTTCCTGACTTCTTCACAGGTCCTCCTGTTTTGTCGTTATTTTTCGTTGTTATGGCGGATTGTGATCGTGATTGGGCGAATCCCCGTTTCACGAGCGCAATTCTCTGAGATAATGGCGAACTTTTACCGCTCCAAATAGCGTTACGATCGACCAGAGCGACTCATGTCCGAACGCATTTACATCCTGCACCTTGATTCACAGCAACACCGTGATCGTTTTCTCACTGCGATCGCCTCCCTTTCGGGCTTTGTCTGTTTTGGCAGTCCCGAACGCCAGAGGCAGGCCCGCAGACCATGGCTGTCGGCCCTGCCGTCACGCCGGTTTTCGGATGACCGACTGACCAGTGCTGCCACGCTAACAGAGCTCGAACGGATCAGTTCCGGGCTCAGCAAAGGCCAGCGAATCGCTGGCGTTTTTGAATATGAGGCGGGTTATGAGCTTGAACGTGCCCTCACCCGATTCGCGCCGGGAACCACTCAGCCGCCCATTCGAGCCGCAGTCTATGACTGGTTTCTGTCACCCTGTCATCAGTCCGACCGCAACATCGAGGTACACGAATCAGCACTCTGCCCACCTGAAGTCAGCAAAAAACTGAACCAAATCCTCGAGGAATCCCGCGCCGCACACGCACAGAACACACTCCGCATTGACCCGTTCCGTCAAGAACAGCCCCAGGCGAGTTATGAAGCAAAGGTCGCTACCGTGCTGGAGTACATCCTCGCGGGCGACTGCTATCAGGTTAACCTGTCCCACCGCTTCCAGAGCCGCTTTGAAGGCGATCTTTGGCAGGCATACCGTCACCTGGTCCGGCGATTCCCCACAGACCATGCCGCTTACCTCAATATTGACGGTGACCCGGTGGTGTCGATCTCGCCTGAAAGTTTTCTGGAAATCAGTCAGGGAAAGGTTGTGACCCGGCCGATCAAGGGCACCCGGCCCCGCGGGAAGTCGGAGGAGGAAGATTCGCGGCTGGCGAACGAGCTCGAAGCCAGCATCAAGGACCGCGCTGAAAACATCATGATCGTGGATTTACTGCGTAACGATCTTGGACGGTTCTGCACGTCCGGCTCAATCACTGCCAAGCCGCTGCTGACTCTGGAGAGCTACCGCAATGTCCATCACCTCGTCAGCACCGTGACGGGTGAACTGGATCCCAAGACGCCACCGGTCCGGGCGCTGGCCTGTGGATTCCCCGGAGGTTCCATCACCGGAGCCCCGAAAATCCGCGCCATGGAAATCATCCACGAACTCGAGACCAGTCCCCGCGGCCCTTATTGCGGCTCGGTGTTTTCCCTCGATGATCACGGTGATCTATACAGCAACATCGCGATTCGGACGCTGTATGCCCGTGGCAATGAGCTGTTCTGCCATGGAGGCGGCGGCGTTGTTGCGGATTCTGTGCCGTCAGCAGAATTCCAGGAAACACTGGATAAAGTCGGGCCGCTCATGGAAGAACTGGTCAAACAGTTTGGCCCCAAAACCAGCCCCTGAATGCAACAAGGCCGCCCACCGGAATACCGGGGGCGGCCTTGTTGTGTCTCGATGGCGGGTTAAGTCGCCATGATGACTTCTGACAAGCTGGCTTAATGCCGGTTGCTTAACCGAAGGAAGGTTGCTTTCAGCTCTTCGAAGTCATGGACCGCCGGGAACTGTGGGAATTCCTCGATCACATTTTTCGGTGCATGAAACAGAATACCCGCTTCCGCCTGAGCCAGCATGGTGGTGTCATTGTAGGAATCGCCTGCGGCAATCACCCGGTAGTTCAACAACTGAAATGCACGAACAGACTGGCGCTTGGGATCACGCTGACGCAGCAGGTAGTTGGTAATACGACCGTTCTCGTCCACTTCCAGCTTGTGGCACAGCAGCGCAGGAAAACCGAGTTTTGCCATCAGCGGCATCGCGAACTCATAGAAGGTGTCTGACAGGATAACCACCTGGAAGCGCTCACGCAGCCAGTCCAGAAATTCCCGAGCGCCTTCGAGAGGCTCCAGGGTGCTAATCACTTCCTGGATTTCGTTCAGGCCGTATCCGTGCTCGTCCAGAATGCGCAGACGCTGGGTCATCAGCACGTCATAGTCCGGAATATCACGGGTTGTTGCCTTGAGCTCTTCAATGCCCGTTTTCTCGGCAAATGCGATCCAGATCTCTGGGATCAATACCCCTTCAAGGTCAAGGCAAGCGAGTTCCACTGCGGTCTCCTAATCTGTCTGTGTTTTGGGCCTGATAGCCCTGATGCAGGGCGTATGATAGAAAAATCCGTCCACGAATGCACCGGCCTTGGCACCGGTATATCGATATACCGCCATTTTCTTTCGCCCTGGCGCACCATAATGGTAGATTTGCCGCACACTTACATAAATCTTGGCGAGCCATGACAGACATCGACCAGCTCCAGCAGGAACTCACGGATCAAAGCCCTCGTGCGATCCTGAAAGCGGCCTTTGCCCGCTACGACAACATTGCCATTTCCTTCAGCGGTGCCGAAGACGTTGCCCTGATTGAACTTGCCCACAAACTCACCGACAACCTGCGGGTCTTTACCCTCGATACCGGGCGACTGCACCCTGAAACTTACGAGTTCATTGACGTTGTGCGGAAACACTACGGTATCGAGATTGAAGTCATGTTCCCCGACGCGGCTGAGGTCGAGGATCTGGTTCGACGCAAAGGCATGTTCAGTTTCTTCGAGGATGGTCATTCTGAGTGCTGCGGCATCCGCAAGGTCAGCCCACTTCGCCGCAAGTTGGCGACCGTGGACGCCTGGATCACCGGCCAACGCAAGGACCAGAGCCCGGGCACCCGCAATAATGTTCCGGTTGTGCAGGTCGACCCTGCGTTCTCTACCGATGACAAAACCCTGATCAAGTTCAATCCGCTGGCCAACTGGTCGTCCAAGGAAGTGTGGGACTACATTCGAATGACCGAAGCGCCTTATAACAAGCTGCACGAAAAGGGCTTTATCAGCATTGGCTGCCAACCCTGCACCCGTCCGGTGCTTCCAGGACAGCATGAGCGGGAAGGACGCTGGTGGTGGGAAGAAGCCACCAAGAAGGAATGCGGACTACACGCCGGCAATATCATTGCCCACGACTGATCCGCTGGCGCAAACGTATAAAAGTGCCCTGTCATCCGGGCACTTTTTCTGTTCGCCCCTTAGCCGGTCGGCTCAATAGGTCGGCAATTCAACATCATCAAACAACCCTTCCAGTTCCATCCGGTTGCCCTGATGGGCCACGGCCTCATCGACCCGATCCTTGGTCAGGTGCGGCGCAAAGCGCTGAATGAAGTCGTACATGTAGCCCCGCAGGAAGGTTCCCTTACGGAAACCGATGCGAGTGACGCTGGGCCGGAACAGCTTGCTGGCATCCAGACACACCAGATCGGAATCGACTTTTTCATCGTAGGCCATGGACGCCACTATGCCGACACCAAGACCCAGTCGCACATAGGTCTTGATCACATCGGCATCCGCCGCCGTGAACACCACCTTTGGCGTCAGTCCACGCGTCTGAAACGCTTCATCCAGCTTCGAGCGCCCGGTAAACCCAAAGACATACGTCACCAGGGGAAATTCCGCCAGCTCCTCCAGCGTCAGTTCATTCAGTTGTGCCAACGGATGATTCTTCGGCACGATCACGCTCCGGTTCCAGCGGTAGCAAGGCATCATGATCAGGTCGCTGAATAACTCCATGGCTTCCGTCGCGATGGCAAAATCCACCGCGCCATTGGCCGCCATTTCGGAGATTTGCATAGGCGTTCCCTGATGCATGTGCAGGGAAACTTCCGGGTAAGCATCGATAAACCCATGAATAATCGGGGGCAAGGCATACCGCGCCTGCGTGTGAGTTGTGGCAATACTCAGATCACCTTTACGCTGATTGCTGAATTCCTGGGCAATTTTTTTGATGCCCTCTACCCGCCGCAGGATCTCTCCTGCCTCCCGGATAATGGTCTCACCACCTGGCGTTATGCGAGTAAGGTGCTTGCCACTGCGGGCAAACACTTCGATACCGAGTTCGTCTTCAAGCAGCCGGATCTGTTTCGAGATGCCTGGTTGGGAGGTAAACAGACTTTGAGCCGTAGCAGAGACATTCAGATCATGGTGCGCCACTTCCCATATATAACGCAGCTGCTGTAATTTCATCGACTCGGTCGCTCCTTCAATTGCACAGGGTAATTACCAGTGGGTCTTATTCACTGACCACATACCCCGAAGAATACGCATAAAGAAATAGTTTTTCATGCGTTTTAAGAATACATACCCTTTGCTCTGTCAGTTTAGACCAAATATCAAGCAACGCTTGGACATGCTCAAACAAAATGATCTAGCGATGCTTGACTTCACCGCTCCAAACCAGACAATTCATTGACGTAACAATGAGCTATCCACCGCCCCATGCTGCTGACCACCAAATTTTTAAAACCAGCCACCGATGCCCGTGCCGTCAACCGCACACGGCTGCACCGCCGGCTGGATCCGGCACCGCAGAAGCGGGTCAACCTGGTGGTCGCCCCGGCGGGCTATGGCAAAACCACGCTGGTCAGTCAGTGGAGTGGTGGATTGACCGGGCGCGTCGCCTGGCTCTCGCTGGATGAAAATGACAACAGCCCCAGGCGGTTCTGGCAGTACGTAATCGGCGCTCTGAACGACGCAGGGCTGCCTGGCACCGAGGACGTCGCGCAACGTCTCGGCAGCTATGAAGACCATGAAATGGACGGCGCGGTTGCCGGGCTTATCAATGCCCTGACGCAGTCCACGGCGCCCATAAGCCTAGTGCTTGATGACCTTCATCTGATCGCGGACCCCGGCATTCAACGCCAACTCGGGTATTTTATAGATTACCTGCCACCCCACGTAACGGTTACCCTCACGTCCCGCGTCGAGCCCGAATTACCTCTGGATCGCTGGCGCGTAAGGCAGTGGATCAGCGACATCCAACCGCAGGTGCTGGCGTTTTCCGAGGCAGAATGCCGTTATTTCTTCAGGGACTACATGGATATTTCCCTGAGCGACGATGATGCCCACAGAATCTGGCAGCAAACCGAGGGCTGGGTAGCTGCCATGCAACTGACCGCGCTCTCTGGGCACGATACTGCGTCAACCGCCGCTAAGCCCCAGCTTCTGGAGGTGGGCGGCCAGCCCATCACACGTTATGTGTTCAGTGAAATCCTCGACAGACAACCAGCCGACATCCACGACTTCCTCGTCGATACCGCGTGCACACCGCGACTGTCTGGATCCCTCGCTGATGCGATACGAGCCAGCAGAGACAGCCAAACCTACCTGGAGCGCCTGATCCAGCAGAATCTGTTCCTGATTCCCCTCGACACCAAGAACGAATGGTTCCGCTACCACGATCTGTTCCGGGACGCCCTGCTGCAACGAGCGCGCACTCGAGACCCGGAAAGGTTAACGCTTCTGGAGCAACGCGCGGTGGCGTGGTTGCTGGAGCACAATCACGTTCAGGAGGCCATCGCCCAGATCATTACCCAGGAGGACTGGGATCGTCTGGCAACCGTTCTTGAGCAGCATGGGAATAACCTGATCCAGGGCGGCTTTCATCTGCCCGTGCTGGAATGGCTCGAAACCCTGCCGGCCGATATTGTGATTAACCGGCCGCAACTCCTGATGGTTCGGATCTGGGCGCTGTTTTTTGCCAATCGGCTGTCGCCCATCGAGCCCCTGCTGAGTGAGGTCGAAGATATCCTCGACCGACGGGTTGCTGATTCTCATCCTGATGCGGAAGGTGCCCTCGCCCTTCACAATGAACTATCTCTCGTCCGCTCCTACATCGCCCGCTCGAAGAATGATGACAAAAGCGCAGCGGACCTGACCCAGCAAGTTCTTAAGGAAATCGACCACACCCAGATCCCCCTCAAGTCGGTGACCTATTACGGACTCGGTCTGGATTATTTCGGGCAGGGCGAGCTGGACGCCGCGGAAGAAGCCCTTGATGCATCGGTCCGCTACGGCCAACTGGAACGAAAACCCAGCACCGTCCTGTCCAGCGGAGGCCTGTTGGCGTGGATTCAATACAACCGCGGGGAAATCGACCAGGCTTTGGATACGTGCACCCAGGTACGCCGCTGGGTGGATGATCATTTCTACGATCCCCAGCAACCACGCCTCATTTCCTGCTGGCAGAACAGTACTCTGGTTGAGATCTACCGGGAACGTAACGAAAAGGAGTTGGCTGAAGCCAACCTCCTGCCCCTGCTCGATCACCTCAAAAGCGGGACCGAACCCGGCCAGCACGTGATCATCCAGCAAGTTCGCGGCCATCTGGCCTTCAGCGAAGGTGACTATGCCAATGCCATGACCGCGCTGGAAGATGCCGAAGCAGTCGCTCGACGCCGGCGGGAGCATATTGTCTTCGAACCCCCTGCGAGCAGCGCCCTGCTCGCCCGCTGCTACCTGGCCGCGAATGACGTGGGCAAAGCCCGGGCGTGGCTGGATAACTGGCAGATATCGCCCTCAACCAGCCCACTTAACAAAGACCTTAATGCCATTAGCGCAGCCCGGATACAAATCAGGCTGGGTCAGCCTGACCAAGCGTGTGAAGCCCTGTCCAGACTCGTTGGCAAAGCAAACGCCAGCAGCAATAGTCGGCTGCTAATTGAGGTACTGTTGGTCTACGCATCCGCTCTGGCAGCCAAGGGCCAGGTTGAGGAAGCCCAACACCTGCTCGAACAAGCGTTTGCCCATGGTGCCGAATGCGGATTTCTCCAGATCTTTATCGACGAAGCTGCGCCACTCAAGGCTTTGATGCTGAAGACACCCGGCATTCAAACGCCGGGCAGATGGTACACCCGGTTGCGGGGGCTACTGGAGCAGGAGATTGGCAGTAGCAAAGCCCCGTCTGGCCGGACGGGTCATGACAGCGCATTGGTTGAGCCGCTGAGCCAACGGGAAATCGAGGTCCTGGCACTGATTAACGAAGGACTGCCCAACAAGGAAATTGCAGTAAGAATGTCGGTTGCCGCCACCACCGTAAAGGCCCACATTCGCAACCTCTACGGCAAGCTCGGTGTCGGCAGTCGCACCGAAGCGCTGGCCCGGGCCCGCCAGGTCGGATTACTTTAGCCGGTCATTATGAGAACTGGATCACACATTGTGCACAGAAACTACGCCCGCTACGCCCTTTGGACGATCCGCTTACGCCCCCTACTGCCCTAATATTGCTTCAACGGTGAGGCAAGCCTCTACCGACGGATTCTGAAATTCAGGCCTTCAGGGTTCTATCACACTTGTGACTCTCAGGTTGTTAGCGCAACCAACTTTCCGACAGAGCCAATCCCATGATTGGCTCTTTTTTTATCTTTCGATCAGCCTGCGGAACGGAGGCAGTGCATCCAGCAGTAGCTGGCCGTAACGCCTGGCGACGATACGACGATCCAGAATCGTCACCCGGCCTGTATCCTGCTCGGTTCGTAACAGACGTCCAACCGCCTGCACCAGCTTTACCGACGCATCAGGCACGGTGATTTCCATAAAAGGATTGCCGCCTCGCCCGGTGACCCACTCCGCCAGACTCGCCTCAATCGGATCATCCGGTACAGAAAACGGCAGGCGGGTGATCACCACATGGCCCAGGTAGTGGCCGGGCAAATCGATACCTTCCGCAAAGCTCGCCACGCCAAACAAGACACTGGGCTTGCCGGCATCAATCCGTTCACAATGCTGTTTCAGGACTTCACCCTTGGCCATGTCGTCCTGAGTGGTGATCAGGTCCGGATGCTCCGGAGCCAGCTCGTCACGTACGGCATGCATCTGACGTCGTGAGGTAAACAATACCAGCGTTGCCTTCTCCCCTACCCACAAATCGGGCAGCCGCTTCACCAGCGCTTCAGTAAAGTCGTCGTCCGTTGGCAATGCAGACATTGCCGGGACCTCAACAGTTGCCATCTCCGCATATCGGAAGGAACTGGGCACAACCAGGAACCGGCTGTTCTCCGGAAGGCCGGCGCGGCTCTGCAGGCGGTCGAAGCGGCCAAGCGCGGTCAGGGTCGCACTGGTCAACACCGCACCATAAGCCCGCGACCACAATCGGCTGTATAGCAGGTTATCCGCCAACACCGGGCTGCTGAACAGGGTAATGTCCTCAGCATGATCCCAACGTTGTTTCACCGCCCAGCGAGCCGGTGGAGGAACCTTGTAGCGGCCCTCATCCTGCTCATGCTTCTCACACCAGGCTGACCAAAGCCGGTACTGATCCTCGGCACGGCTGTGAAATGAACCAATAAGCGGGAACCAGGCTTCCGCCGTGGCCCGATCGACATCGTGGTCCTTTTTGTCGTCAAAGGCTTTCTGCAATTCATCAGCCAGAACGCCCAGCTGCCGGACCAGGGTCGCGGTGACGACCTGGGCACTACCAGCGGCCTCCGTCAGGACTTCAGGGAGGTTACCCTCGGGATAACGCCACTGCGCCGAACGCCTTTCATCGTTCATGTCCCAGTTGGTCTGCCCGTCGACAAGGTCATAGATCTGGACAAGTACCCCATCAACCTCCCGCGCGGCACCACTGATCTTGTCGACCGTTTTCGCTGCAAGCGTACCAGGCGCAAGAAACGGCGGCATTTTGGCCAGTGCCTGTGACAGTTGCTTCAGCCATTGTCGGGTCGAATTCAGGGGGACGGAGGCGGCGAAGTGGTTCAATGCCTTGTCCGGGAGATGGTGCGCCTCATCGAAAATAAACAGGGCATTTTCCGGCTCAGGCAAGATCGCTCCGCCCCCAAGCGCCAGATCGGCCAGAACCAGATCGTGGTTCGCCACCACCACATCCGCATCTTCGAGGCCTTTGCGGGCATCAAAGAAGGCACAGCTGTCGAAATAGCTGCAATGACGATTGGTGCACTGGCGGTGGTCGGTGGTGACCTGGCGCCAGGTCTCATCAGGAATCTGGCTCGGCCAGTGATCCCTGTCACCGTCCCATTCACGGGACCCGTACCTCGCCAGCATATCTTCGAAAAAGGCCTGAGTTCCGGGTTCTTCGTCGACCGGCCCGTCGAGCAGGAACAGGGGCATGGTCTCACTGTCGCCAACACCGTCTTCGTGCAGTCGTGCCTCCAGACGGGACATACACAGATAGCGCCCCCGGCCCTTGGCCAGGGTCCAGTTGAATTTCAGATCTGTGTGCTTGCGAAGATCCGGTAAATCCTTGTTGACGATCTGATCCTGCAGCGCCACGGTGGCCGTCGACACGACCAGGGTCTTGCCCAGGGCTTTGGCCACAGGAATGGCGGCTATGAGATAGGCCAGGGTCTTACCGGTACCGGTACCGGCCTCGACCACACAGGTCGCGGGCGCTGAGGTTCGTTTGCCATCGTTCTCGGTGATGTCCCCCATATAGCGGGCGATTTCAGCGATCATCAAACGCTGACCGTAACGCGCCTTTACGCCTTTGCCGGCGAGTATGGCGCGATAGGCTTGCTGAATGTCCTGTTTTACAGCTTCAGTAAGGGCCATCAGCGCGGGCTTATCCAGTCACGCACCACACCAACACGGAATCGTGTTCCGTTTTTACTCAGTATCACCCCTTCTTCGGTAATTCGATCAACTCGGATACCGCTGAAGCTGTCTCCGATGCGAAGGTAATTGTCATTAATCATCACCCTCCGCGCCGCAGGGTCGGAGGCATAGACGTGACTGTTGAAAATCAGGTCTGGAATGCCTTTCTGAAATGACATCGGCAGCTCCACCAGGTGGCGCACGCGCTCGCTCCCAACGTAGGGCTCATCACGGTAGTTCGCATCGGCCAACGGTTGGTAACGATTCGCCGACGGTACAATCACCGTCGGCCGCTCTCCACTGTCAGGCTGGTTCGACGATGCCTCAGCAAGGCTCACTGGCTCATCCTGAACCGGTTCCTGCAGGAGTACCGCTGGCGGCACCTGTATTTCCGCCACCGCATCACCAATCTGCACCCTTACGGTCTGATGCTGTTCTACCTCCGCCGGTGGCGTAGCGACTTCGTAACTCACCGGCGCAGGCACCGGCTCAGGAGCTGGTGTATTCATGACGACAGCGTCGGCGGGTTGAACCGGCGCCACGCCTCGCCCAGGCCAGAACACATAGGCCAGAACCACTGTATTGAAGGTGAGGATCAGAGCTACCCAGACGCCGGCTGGAATCGATTTACGCCGAGGCTGGTGAATCATCTGGACCTGCTGGCCAAAGTCAGGGACCTTGCCCTGCTGGCGCTCGGATTCGGATTTTCGTAACGCATCCAGAATGTAGGACATGTCAGTTCAGTCCTCCGGTTGTCAGCAACCTGGGCACGCCCGGGTTCAGATCACTGTTCACCTGTATCAGGGTCATTGCACCGGCGATCCCGTCAATGGCGAGGCCTTTTTTTCGCTGGTACCAGCGGATCTGATCCCGGTATTCCATACTCATCAGCTCAGCACGCTCTTCATCATCACTGGCATAAAGTTCCACCAACTGCATCAGCTGGGAGCTGAGCCAGAGTTCTTCCCCTTGCGCGACGCTTCTGTCGGGGCCACCGGCACGCAAATACGGCGGCAAGCGCCACAGGATGGTGAAATCGCCGTACCAGTAGTCCTCGATGGAACTGAACGGCAATTCGAGGGTCTCCCCACCCGGCTGAACAAGGCGCGCGGTACCACCTGCTATAGAGGCCACGGTGACGTAACCGACATTGCCCTTGTCGTCCTGAAGCCTCAGCACTGCCGGGCGGTCGAGCTGTTCCAGGCTCTTGCGGGTGCCTTCCCGATAAAGGCATTGCAACCCCCGCGCCTGGGCAAAGTCACACGCTACCGGATAGTCCCGTGAGACGTAGCGCTCGCCCCACAGGCTAAAAAGGGCTTGATAGGCTTGCGGCCGGTTGAGTGCGTCGGTACCGACAGCAAAGGCGGTCGTACCCTGATCGCGCCCTTCATCGGTGCTATCAGGCGCTGCCTCAATCTCGGAAGCCGACCGTCCCGGCGCCACACTCTGGTCGGCCGTCGATGCCAACGCCGGAACCTCGATCCCGGCGTCCGCCAACCAGTCAGGCCTGAATTGAAACGCCAGGATGGCAATCACTGCGAGGACGGCGGCCATGGTTGCAATGCGGGCCCAACGCGAGGATCCTTTCTGACCCGGTGAGCGGCCGGCCTTGCCCACCACTTCCTTCGCCGCCTGACGAACATGTTGAACGTCAATGTGATGCTTGCCTTCGGCGTATGCTCCCAACAAGGCCCGATCACTGATCAGGTTAATCAGTCGAGGCACCCCGCCACTGAGCCGGTACAAGGCCTTGACGGCGCTATTGGTGAACAGTTCGCCCCGCTGGCCGGCCACGGTCAACCGGTATTTAAGGTAAGCAGGGAGCTCCTCCCTGTTCAGCGAGTCAAGGTGATAGCGCGCGGTTACCCGCTGATTTAGCTGACGCAGTTCAGGCAGGGCAAGCATATCAATCAGCTCAGGTTGCCCCAACAGGATTATCTGAAGCAGCTTCTTTTCAGCCGTTTCCAGGTTGGTCAGCAAGCGCAGTTGTTCAAGAACATCGGACGAGAGGTTCTGGGCTTCGTCGATCAGAAGCACCTTGTGACGGCCTGCAGCGTGGGCTTCCAGCAGGTCCGTATTAATCAGGTCAACCAGCCGCTTAATCGAGGAGCCAGCCGGATGAACGATCCCCAGCTCATCACAGATGCTGGACAACAATTCCCGGGCCGATAGCCGGGGATTGAGGATGATCGCCATATCTACGTGATCGGGAACGCTGTCGATAAAGCAGCGGCTGACGGTCGTCTTGCCAGTACCGACTTCCCCGGTGATCACGATAAAACCGCCGTGCCCGCTAACCCCATACATCAGGTGCGCGAGCGCCTCCTTGTGGCGGTCACTCAGATACAGGTAACGAGGATCGGGAGCAATGGAAAACGGAGGTTCCCGGAAGCCAAAAAAATCGTAGTACATGGAAGTCCAGTCAGGTGCTTTGCCAGAATCTCAGGCCGACCCACGCCAGCCTGGGTCCGGAAATTATCGCCGTATCATACCGCTCCTGCACCAGCCACGCCATCGCTGGGGAAATACGAATCCGGTCAGGCGCTGGGTTGCCTGCCACCTTGCACCAAGTGCAGTTCGCGCTCCTGCCGGGCAACCTGCCCTTTCAGGCTCGCCACACAGCGCTCCAGGGTTTTTGAGATTCGGGCATGGGACCTGATCATCGAGATTTTCGGCCAGGTTGCCCGCTCACCTTCCAGCATCAGGCGACGGATAAATTCCGGATCGGGATTCGATATCATTCGTCGGTAGTGACTGAGCGTGTAATGCGGAGCAATCGTGACATCACCAAAGTAGCGTTGGGCCATGATGGCGTAAAGGTGGCCGGAAGTCTGGCGAATAAGCTCAGGACGAGCCCGTTTCCGCAGGTAGTCGAACAGCCCCTGGCCGTGGAACTGCATTTCAGCCTTCAGCATGTGCATCGGCAGCTGGCGAAGCCTCAGCTTTTCATCCGTACCCCGGCGATTGAGGAACGGAACTACATGAGGATTGGTCTGGCTGACGATGGTGAAGTTGACGTCGTAAAGGTGCATCAGACGCTCAATCGGAAGATCGCTGACCACGGAACCATCCACAAACTGCTGCCGGGCCATATAAGGAAGCACCGTTCCGTGCAGGTCCTTTTTCATCAGCGTGACCGGAGGAAATACCCCCGGCACCGCCGCACTCGCCAGTGCCGCACTCCAAACCAACAAATAGGGCGAGGTATAGCCACTTAAAAGACGCGCCTTCTGATGCCCCTGTGTTGGTGAAACACTGACATTGATAGAGCGCCCAGTGCGCTGATAAGCCTCCTCGAAGGTGTATTCGCCAATGTTCTCTCGCAAACAGGATTTCAACTGTTCCTGATCCATGAGACCATCCCCTCGAATCGCCGAGAACACCCCCTTCCACTTCCAGGCCTTGAGACTGTGGTTTTCAGGAACCAGCATGCCAGGAATCTCTGCATCGGTGTGTACACCGAGCAGGCCCGCAATGATGGCCCCGACACTTGATCCGGCAATAACCTGGGGTAACAGCCCCTTTTCCCATAGGGCCTTGATCACTCCGAGATGAAACATTCCGAGGGTCGCACCACCACTAAGCAATAACGTGGGTCGACCGAAACTGTTCAGGGTATCTCGAAAGAACTGCAGCTTTTCAAAGGCCGGAAAACCGGGAATCGACTTGTTACAGAAAAATTCCAGAGACTCGCAGACCTGATTGATGTATTCCTCGATCAGATGCTTGGTGCCAACATGGGACTGCCGATAAAGCAGCGGATTTCCCATGTTACCGAGATCGTGATGCAGCCCCTCGCGTAGCGCCCGCTTGAGGCGATCAAAGTCGGATTGCTGATGGTATTGGCGCAAACTGTTGAGGCGATCATAGATCAGCTCGTAGTGGTACAGGTCGGAAGAAAAGCACTCCTTCCATTCCACGTTCCCTTCAAGATAGTCCAGTTCCAGCGCAGCGGCTTTCCAGACCTCATAGTTCGGTGCCTGCGCCAGCATCTTCCGATACTTGCGGATTCGGGAATCAACCATTCAGATACCCCCTATCTTAGCCCCGAACCGTCGGGACTGATCAGAAATCGTCCAACATCAACTCATCGCCATCCTGAGAAAAAGGATCAGCGACCGTGCGCCCGTCATTGATCAGGAATTCCCTGCGCTGCAGGTAGGCGTTGCGGACAAAGGTATATTTGTCACCCGACAGAAAACTCTCCGCAGGAATGAGGTCTGCCCGTACGTCGACAATCTGTACCATACGGCCATAGTAGTTATCGGGACTTTCCACATAGTTCCAGGGCGACGGTGACACAAAAAGATCCGTCATCATTCCAGAGAAATCACGGGGATTGGACGGCCCCAGCAACGGCATCATCAAGTATGGACCACTATTGACCCCCCAATGCCCCAGAGTCTGTCCAAAATCTTCCGGGCGTTCAGGGAGATCGAACGCTGTTGCAACGTCAATCAAGCCAGCCAGCCCGAACACTGAATTGTAGGTAAAGCGTCCGGCGGCAACGACCGCGGACTCGCCCTTGAGCTGGAGAATACTGTTAACCAGGTTTTTGATTTCACCAAGGTTGCTGAAAAAATTAGTGACCGCACGATCGGCAAAGTTCGGCATAACCGCCCGATATCCCTGAGCCACCGGTCTGAGGAACCATTCATCGAGGAATTCGTTGAAACCGAACACTTTGCGATTCCAGCTTTCATAGGGATCAGCTTCCGTGGTCGCCGGCTCATCTGCCGGAGAATATGGCTGGGCGGCCACTACCGTTGCCTGGATCAACAGTATAAAGAAAGCCATTAAAATCAATAAGGGTTTGCGAAGGCGCTGATTCATATCAGTCCTGAGGTTGTGTATTCCATTAGGTATCGTCAAAATCTCGCCACCAGAAGAGAGAGTGTCGTATCTCGTCCATTATCCAGAGGAATCGCTATGGCTGTATCAGGGAATCTCGTTAGTTCAACTACCATGTCGTTACGCTGGGGCGATATGGATGCTTTGGGGCACGCCAACAATACGGTGTACTTCCGTTTCTTTGAAGAAGCCCGAATGGCATGGCTTAACTCGCTGTCGCTGGGCGATCTTGACGCGCCAACCGGTGCGGTCATTATTACCACCGGTGCGACCTTCCTGAAAGAGCTTTGCCATCCCGCTACCATTGACGTGCAAATCTACGCGGGAAAAGCCGGAAATTCCAGTCTCGAGACCTTTTACGAACTCAAAGACAGAGTGTCCAGTGAAATCTATGCCGAAGGCTACGCCAAGATAGTATGGATGGATCGGGAAACGAGAGGGTCTACCCGGCTGCCAGACGCCCTTCGCGAACTGGCAGCCGAATAACCAACGTATTAACGGCGGCGAATGATAACGCTACCAATGGAGTAGCCCGCGCCAAATGAGCACAGGATACCGAGGTCACCACTGACCAGGTCATCCTTGTGCTTATGGAACGCAATGACAGAACCGGCTGAGCTCGTGTTGGCATATTCGTCGAGAATGACCGGCGCTTCCTCTTCGGTGGCATCACGGCCAAGTACCCGCCGTGCAATCAGCTGATTCATGTTCAGGTTGGCCTGGTGAAGCCACATCCGCTTGAGGTCGTCAGGCGCCAGGGACAAGCTCGACAGATGAGCCTGAATGGTCTCAGCCACCATCGGCGACACTTCCTTAAACACCTTGCGGCCCTGCTGGATAAACAGCTTATCGGGCTTGCCAATGCCGGAATCATCTCCGCGATTAAGGAACCCGAAGTTGTTGCGGATATTATTGGAAAACTTGGTCTTCAGACAGGTTCCAAGAATATCGAAGCCCTTGCCATCAGCAACCGCATCTTCGCGCTCAACCAGAATCGCCGTGCAGGCATCACCGAAGATAAAATGGCTGTCTCGGTCACGGAAGTTGAGGTGACCTGAGCAAATTTCCGGACTGACGACCAGAACTGCGCGGGCGGAGCCGGTCTCAACCGCATTTACCGCCGCCTGCAGGCCAAACGTCGCAGAACTGCAGGCCACGTTCATGTCGTACGCGAAGCCCTCTATGTTCAGTGCCTGCTGAACCTCGACCGATATCGCAGGATATGGCCGCTGCATGTTAGAACAGGCCACAATCACCGCATCGACGTCGGCAGCCGTTTTGCCGGCCTGCTCCAACGCTTCATTACAGGCCACCACGGCCATTTCACACTGAACAGATGGCTCATCGTTACTACGGTCGGGGATGTGTGGGCACATCCGCTCTGGATCGAGAATACCCTCACGATCAATCACGTGGCGCTGCTTGATGCCCGAGGCCTTCTCAATAAATTCTGATGCAGAGGGCTGCAAAGCCTGCATCTCGCCCCGGGCAATCTCATCGCTGTGGCGGCTATTGTGGAGCTCTACGAAGGCATTGAATGCAACAACCAGTTCATCGTTGGTAATCGTAGCTGGCGGCGTATAGAGTCCGGTACCGCTAATGACGGCTTTTATCACGCGTAACCCCGTGTCATCGTTCGTTGATTTGTAGGCAGATAGCTCGAAATAGTAGCACACTCCCGGCTAAGCGCCCGAGTATACCTGTGTCTAATAAACCAGGGAGCCCCCTGGCAGGCCTGCATTCATAGCTGCAAAGCAATGTCAGTTTTTGACGGAAGCCCATTGTTTGTCCAGCCGTTTGGCCGACACTGGCATCAGGGTACCCAGCTGCTGGGCAAAGAACGACACCCGAAATTCCTCCAGCATCCAGCGGTACCGCACCAACTCCGGATCACGAATACCCTGGCGTTGCTGGTGCTCACGCTTCTTGGCATAACGGGACCACAACGGCTCAATCGCATACAGGAACTCCCGTTCCCGCCCCATTTCCCGCGGCATTTTTTCAAGACGAACGGCTGCAGCTTCAAAATACCGGCCAAATTCCGCGAGCCATTCCGCCGGTGTATCTACCAGAAACCCGGGATAAACCAGGTGCTCCATCTGGAACTTGAGATCCGCCATGCTGTTCGCCAACGCCAGGTTTATCTTGCCTTTCAGTTGTTTGACCACGCCATGATACCCCTTCATGGCCAGATACAGACGCCGACAATCCTGTTCAAGAGCAGGAATGAAATCGCCCCTTTTCTGGTCATACAAGTGTTCAAACGCTTCTCGACTGCGTGGTAGCTCATCCGCAAGAAAGTGCGCCATTGCCGATGCCAGGAGCAGGTCATCCAGCAAAGCCCTGGCCTGACCGATCGGGGCAAACAACAACGCCGCAGGTTTAAAGTCGGACAACGTTCGATCGATCCCTTCGAGGGTGTTGCCCAGACGGTTCAGCGCCAACCGCGCCACTGCCTTACGGGTTGCATCCTCAGCCACTACGGGATCAAGAAAACGGGTGAGCCTGACCTCACGCCCCAGGTCTTCGAGGGCTGGGTATACTGTAACCTGCATCCCTCCCCTTTCCTCCTGACTGGAGACCGGCAGGTCGCCGAACTGCCACTCGTCTGCCTGAATAGCGTCTGACGCGCCAGAAGGCGCTGGTGTCGCACTCAGCGCCGCCTCCGCCTCCTGCTCAAGGCGATGCTGTAATTCGTCGGCATCGCGCCCATGGGCGAGAACCTTACCGCGGTCGCCCACCACCTTGACATTCATACGGAGGTGATTTGGTAACGCGGCTTCGTTCCAGTCCTCTTCATTCACCGTAACCCCGGTCATCCGCCGAAGCTGATGTCCCAGCACCCGCACCAGAGGCTCGTTGGAGGGCGCCATATTTTCCAGTGCCCGATCAACAAAATCAGGCACCGGAACAAAATGGCGGCGCAGGGATTTCGGCAGGGACTTCACCAGCGCGATGCACTTTTCCCTCACCAAGCCTGGGACCAACCACTCCAGACGCTGGTTTGGAAGCTGTTTCAACGCCATCAACGGGACCTTAACCGTGACACCGTCATCATCACCCGTTGGCTCGAACTGATAGCTCAGAGGATACTGGACACCCTCCCATTCAAGCATGTCCGGATACTGTTGCTCCGCGTCTTCGTCAATTGGCCGCTGAAGCACATCGTCTTCCCGCAACTCCATGGCTTTCAACGCATCGGTATCGAGCGACTTCCACCAGGTCTCAAAATGGGCACCGCTGACCACAGTGTCTGGCAACTGGCGATCGTAGAATGCAACCAGAACCTCGTCGTCGACTACCAGGTCGCGGCGTCGAATTTTTTTCTCAAGGTTCTCAATGTCTTCGAGCAGGCTCTGATTGCGCTTTAAGAATGGGGCCTTGCTGTCAAAATCCCCCTCTACCAGAGCTCGCCGGATAAACATGTTTCGGGATTCGACGGGATCAATCTTGCTGTAGACCACCCGCCGCCGCGGCACGATATCCAACCCATACAGTGAGATCTTTTCAAAGCCGACCACCTGGGCACGCTTGCGCTCCCAATGAGGTTCAAAATAGTGGCGTTTGACGACATGGCCCGCCAAGGGCTCGACCCATTCCGGCTCAATCCTGGCCACCATGCGGGCAAAGACGCGGCTGGTCTCAACCACTTCCGCCGCTACAATCCACTTTGGCGCCGTCTTGGCGACCTTTGAACCCGGGAAAATAGTGACCTTGCGGTTACGAGTGGCCAGATATTCCTTCTTTTCCAGTTTCAACGCCACCTGACCCAGCAGGCCCGAGAGAATCGCTCGATGAACATCCGCATAGCCCGCTGCGCGGGTATTCATCGCAAGCTTCTGGTCCCGGCAGATCAGCGTCAGCTGACGATGGATATCCCGCCACTCACGCATTCGCATCCACGACAGAAAGTGCTTCTTACACAGCTTTTTGAGCTGATTCTGGGACTGTTCCTGACGCTGCTCTTCATAGAAGTTCCACAGATTCAGGAGGCTGATGAAATCTGAGTCTTTATCGACAAACTGGGCATGAGCCTGATCCGCTGCCTGCTGTTTGTCCTGAGGGCGATCTCTGGGGTCCTGGATACTGAGCCCGGCGATAATCACCAGTGTTTCAGCAAGACTGCCCTGAGATGCAGCCTCTACCAGCATTCGCGCCAGCCGAGGATCCAATGGCAGCCTTGCCATGGTCTGCCCAAGCCGAGTGACCTTGCGGGCGCCGTTAACGGCGTTGAGTTCTTCAAGGAGTTTATAACCGTCGTTGATCAGACGGTTATCCGGGGCTTCCAGAAACGGAAATTTGCGAATATCACCGAGGCCGCCGGTGGCCATTTGAAGAATGACGGAAGCCAGGTTGGTACGGAGAATCTCGGGATCGGTAAATTCCGGACGGTTCAGAAAGTCAGATTCGTCATAAAGGCGAAAACAAATCCCCGGCGCAATGCGCCCGCAACGCCCGGCACGCTGATTAGCGCTGGCCTGGGATACCGGCTCGATGGGCAGACGTTGAATCTTTGAGCGCACGCTGTAGCGGCTGATGCGGGCGACGCCGGTGTCAATGACGTAACGGATACCCGGAACGGTCAGGGAGGTTTCCGCCACGTTGGTGGACAACACGATGCGGCGTCCACGATGGGCCTGGAAGACCCGGTTCTGCTCCTGATTGGAGAGCCGGGAATACAGCGGCAGGATCTCGGCATGTCGCAGATCCGCATGACGCAACTGCTTACTCAGGTGGCGAATTTCTCGTTCGCCGGGCAGGAATACCAACACATCGCCAGGCCCCTGCCCCAGAGCCCGCTCATGGGCTTCAATTTCCTCAAGAGCCGAAAGAATGCCATCATTCCAGCCCTGATCACGATCGTCATCATCCCCCACCAGGGGCCGATACCGGGTTTCCACCGGGAACGTCCGGCCACTGACCTCAATAACCGGAGCCCCGCCAAAGAACTCGCTGAACCGCTCGACTTCGATGGTCGCCGACGTGATTATGACCTTCAGGTCCGGCCGCTTGGGCAGCAACTGCTTGAGGTAGCCCAGCAGGAAGTCAATGTTCAGGCTACGTTCATGGGCTTCATCGATGATGAGCGTGTCATAGCGATCGAGATAACGGTCGTTCTGGATTTCCGCAAGCAGGATGCCGTCGGTCATCACCTTCAGGCGGGACGCCTCGCTGGTGGCGTCAGTGAACCGAATCTGATAGCCGACTTGGGCGCCGGTTTCCTCACCAAGCTCTTCAGCAATACGGGCAGCAACGCTTCGGGCGGCGATACGGCGCGGCTGTGTATGACCAATGAGGCCACGCACACCCTGCCCCATGTTCATACAGATTTTCGGGATCTGCGTTGTTTTACCGGACCCGGTTTCACCGGCAATGATCACAACCTGATGTTTCTCCAGTGCCAAGGCGATGTCGTCGACCCGCTCGGAGACCGGCAGTCCGGCAGGGAAACTGGCATCACGGTGTCCTGCCCGGCGCTGGTTTACCTGTTGGCATCCCCGCTCAAGCAAGTCTTCGAGCCGCTTCAGCTCGCGAGCATCCGGACGCCCCCTGGCACGGTCGAGCCGTCGACGGATCTGGGCAGAATGCCATTGGCTACAATCGGCCAGCCGGCTTTTCAGAGTGTCGATCGCTGCCTTATCAGGCCTGGAAAGGGGGTCTTGCTGCGCCATGAATGGAACTATCCGTGGAACTGAAAATGGTGAGTGGCTGCTAAGTCTACCGTTATCCTCGTGGCCATTGAACGAAAAAACCCTGCCGTAGCAGGGTTTTCTCTAACGGGCGCCGGATTCAGCCGGCGCCGGGTATACTTCAACGGTTACTGGGTGACCTCATCACGCAGTTCCCGACGAAGAATTTTGCCAACGTTGGTCTTTGGCAGTTCTTCGCGGAATACGAAGGTCTTGGGCACCTTGTAGGCAGTCAGTCGCTCGCGACAGAACTCTTTCAGTTCCGACTCGGTCAGACCACTGTCATTGGCAACCAGGAACACCTTGACGGCTTCACCACTCTTGTTGTCGGGTACGCCAACAGCCGCACATTCAACAACTTTCGGGTGGCTGGATACCACGTCCTCAATCTCATTCGGGAACACATTGAAGCCGGACACGATGATCATATCCTTCTTACGGTCAACGATACGGATGTAACCATCTTCCTGGATCAGGGCAACGTCACCCGTACGGAGGAAACCGTCGTCGGTAAAGGACTTCTGGGTGTCTTCCGGACGCTGCCAGTAGCCGCGCATCACCTGCGGGCCCTTCACGCACAGCTCGCCTGGCTCTCCCAGAGCGGTTTCGTTGCCGTCATCATCGATGGTCTTGATAACGGTGTTGCAGATCGGCAGACCGATGGTGCCGATCTGGATAGCGGACGGCGGGTTGAAGGTGACCACCGGCGAGGTTTCGGTCATACCGTACCCTTCGGTCACTTCACAGCCGGTAACACGCTTCCACAGCTTGGCAGTGTCGCTGGTCAGCGCCATACCACCAGAGGCGGTCATTTTCAGGGAGCTGAAATCCAGACCCTTGAATTCTTCATTGTTGCAAAGGCCCACAAACAGAGTATTCAGACCCAGGAACGCAGTAAAGCGATGCTTTTTCAGTTCCTTGACGAAGCCAGGCAAGTCACGGGGGTTCGGAATCAGGATGTTGTGAGCACCGGCCTCAAGCATGATGCCGCAGTTCAGGGTAAAGGAATAGATGTGGTACAGGGGCAGCGGAGCGATAACGATTTCGCGCCCTTCATCAATCAGATCACCCATCATCGGGCGGGTCTGAAGCAGGTTGGAAACCAGGTTAGCGTGGGTCAGCATGGCCCCTTTCGCAACACCCGTAGTACCACCGGTGTACTGGAGAACTGCGATGTCCTCTTTTTTGTGCTCAACCGGAGTGAATTTGGCCTTGCTGCCAGCACTCAATACCGCCGGCAGGCTGTGAGCCTTCGGCAGGTTGTAGGCCGGAACCATCTTCTTGACGTGCTTGACCACCGCATTCATCAGTTTCCGCTTGAGCGGTGAATGCATGTCGGCGATTTCGGTGACAATGACGTGCTCAATGCCGGTGTGGGGCAGCACCTTTTCCGCGTTTTCCGCCATGTTGGCAAGAACCACCAGAGCCTTCGCACCAGAATCGTTGAACTGGTGTTCCATTTCGCGGGTGGTGTAGAGCGGGTTGGTGTTAACCACAATCAGGCCGGCACGCATAGCGCCGTAGACTACGATCGGGTATTGGGTCAGGTTCGGCATTTGCACGGCAATACGGTCGCCGGGCTTGAGATTGGTGTTGTTCTGGATCCAGGCGGCGAAGTTACGGCTCTGGGTATCAAGATCACGGTAACTGATGGTCACGCCAACAGCACTGAACGCCGGACGGTCAGCAAATTTCTTTACCGCCTGCTCCAGCACGTCAACCATACTCTGATACTTGTCAAGATCCACCGTTCGGGGCGTACCTGCGGGGAACTTGTCCTGGTAAAACGTCTCAAAATCCATCACGCCATCTCCTGTTCACAATTGTGCTTATTAGTAGTTATTGATTTGCTTAGGGTTGCCCATTCCGCCATTGGAACAATACCCAAAACAATAATAATTCGGCAATTTACTGACCCGTCAAGCACGTCCGGTTGCACCCTGACGAAGCAACGTGCTTCGCTTATGCACACTCTCCGCTCAAAACGCAACCAGACCAATTGGTCAGCCTCCAAAAAGAGCGGAGAGAATAGCAGTTTTGTGAGCGATGAGGTAGTTTTCTCCAAATTCCTCCACCCAGTAAACAAGGGACTGACCAACCAATGGCACAGAACTCCAAGACTCTCAAAAACATGACCTACGACGAGCTGTCGGTTGGCGACAGCGCTGACTTTAGCCGGACGCTTACGGAAGATGAACTGGTCCTTTTCGCGGCCGTTTCCGGAGATGTGAACCCCGTGCATCTGGACAGCGAATTTGCCGCCACGACCCTGTTCAAGGAACGTATCGCCCACGGTATGTGGAGTGGATCGCTTATCTCTGCCGCCCTGGCAACCACTCTGCCCGGGCCAGGCACGATCTACCTCGAACAAAACCTTGCGTTCAAACGACCGGTCAAACTTGGCGACACCCTGACCGTGACGCTGACCGTGAAAGAAAAACAGCCAAAGAATCGCGTGGTCATTGAGTGTGCTGTCCGCAATCAGGAAGGCCAGCAAGTCGTGAGCGGCGAAGCGAAGGTGATGGCACCGACCGAGAGTGTCGAGCTCGACGCCCCCACCCTGCCCAACATCACCATCGAACGATAAACCCCGCTGCGGACACGGCTCAGGATGGCAGGAATTCGATAGGGAACCTCACCGTCCTGCGCTCAACGTCATCAGAGCCGAAATCAAACAGCAGTACTCGGCTTGCAAGACGGGCTTCCAAAGCCGGGTTACCCAGGTCAGAGTTAACCACTTCGCACCGGGATACCCGACCATCAGGTTCGATGTCCAACTCCAGCAGAACCTTGCCTTCCAGCGTCGGGTCCTGGCGCAATTCCCGCCGGTAAAGCGCGTACAACACCGTTTTCTGAGCGTCGAATACCTGCCGGATCGTATTCATGCCACGCCGCGATGATGGGGCAATGGGTTGAACGGGGGCAGCCGTTACTTGTTGCGGCTGGGGCTCAGCAACCTGCCGTACCTCATGACCGGCGACTTGGACCTCACGCCGGGGACCCACCTCTGCGACAACGCCACCACTGCCCGCGAGCGCATCGCTTGCAGACGGCGCACCGGAATCAGCGACCGATTCAGCGGGCCCGGCGTTTGCGATCAAGGTACGAGGGGCTGACGTTTCCGGGGCTCGCATTTGCGCCAGCTGATCCTGCAGCGCCAGCAATCCGGATCTTGCGGCAACTTCCCTCGCCTGTTGTATCGCGCGTTCTGAGGGTTCAGTCGCAGACTCCGGGGCAACCGTCTCCGGCGCTGGCGCTGGCTCTGGCTCTGGCAGAGAGGGCTCTGGTACCTCGTCGACCCGCTCGGCGGCCTCCGCAATCTCCGGCATTAGCTCAGGCTCAGGTACAACGTCGACCGATGACTCCGGCGCCGGCTGTTTCTCCATTAACCGGGCCAGTTGCGGCGGCAACGCCTCCGTCTCGGCTCGATCCGGCTCCGTAAGTTGAATGCCCGGTATCCATACAGCAGGCACCACAAACATCACCGCCAGCACCGTGATAACACAACCGAAGCGCAGACGATCACCGCGCTCTTCAGACCAAGGTAAACGGGTTCCGTACCGGTTAGCCATGGTCGACATCCCGCTGTTGGCTTTCCACCGCCAGCCTCACCTGGCGGAACTCCTGATCGACACAGGTCTGCATAATTCGGCGGAGCAACCGGTATTCGGTATCTTTGCCAGCAAGAATGGTTACTTCCAGCCCCGCTTGCGGGATCGACTGATGGCGATCACGGAGATAACTCAACTCCTCTGCAAGCCCCTTGATTGTCGCTGTATCAACATCAGTGACGGGCAAACGGGCGACTTCACGTCCGTTCACCAGGATGGCCTGACCTGTCACGACAACCGTCAGTGTGTCCCGAGCCTGATGTTCAGCACTGGAGCTTGGCAAGGGTACGTCACTGTTGGTCCGGAGTACCTTGACGTCAGAGGAGTTGACCATCAGAAAGAAAACCAGAATGGTGAATATGTCCATCAGCGACACCAGGTTCAGCCCACCTGGACGATGCATACGACGATAGTGCCGCTGCATCCGCTTGGCACGACGTGATGACTTCATCGCGCGCCTCCTGTCGTGACAACGGCGAGAACCCGGTCTTCTGCCGCGTCTGCCAACGACACGTCCGGGAAGAGCTCCGCATTAACCACGCTTGCCGCGACCACCGTTTTATAGGACCGCAAGGTGTCCATTGTGGTCACCAGGGTCTGGTAATCAATGCCTGGCGCCACCTCAAGAACCACATCGGTTTTCTCCGGCACCGAATGCTTGATGCGCACCAACAACTCCCTCAACCCGTCAAAATCATACTGCCCCTGGGCCACCGGCAGCGCGCTAATCAGTCCACGATCGCTGTCAGACACTTCCAGGCCACCGGCAATTAGCAAGACCGAAAGCCTGAAGTCTTCAGCCAGTGGCGCCTCGCCCGCTGCCATTCCGGGGAAATCGAGTTCAATCGTGCGCACCTGGCTAAACACCATGCCCAGCAGAAGCACCGGGACCAGCACGATCATCAGGTTCATGAACGCGGTGATATCCAGTTCTGGCGTTTGGATAAGTTTGCGGTGTCTCCTTCTCATGATCAGCTTCCGTGTCAGGCTGCCTGTTGCGGATTCTGGTCCGAAATAATGTTAAGCAGCTTCACCCCTGCCATCTCAAAGCTGTCAACGATATCGTTGGTGCGAGTTTGCAAAAGGGCATGGAACATCAGCAGCGGTATGGCCGACATCAGGCCGAACGCCGTCGTGTTCATGGCAACGGAAATACTTTCTGACAGCAGGGTTGCTTTCTGGGACGGGTCCGCGTTTGCCACCGCTGTAAACGCTGCGATAAGTCCGATGATCGTTCCCAGCAGCCCCAGTAACGTAGAAACGTTAGCCAGGGTGGCCAGGTATTGGGTTCGCTTTTCCAGACGGGGAAGCACTTCCATCAATCCCTCTTCCATCGCATATTCGATGTCTTCCCGGCGACGGTTATTCAGCAAACGGCCAATGCCAGCGCCCATAATTGACGCAATGGCGCTGTCGGAAGCGTTGGCAGCCTTCATGGCGCGCTGATAATCCTTTTTCTGCAGCGCTGGCAAGATGCCTTTTTCAAAGGCGACACGGTTACGGCGACGGACCCCACTCAAGTAAATAAAACGCTCTATGGCGATGGCCAGGCCCAATAAAAGCACCAACGCAATCGGATACATAAACGGCCCGCCTTCCTGGAAAAAACGTACAACTGTCTCCAACATGCTCAAACTCCAATCTTTCAGTTCAGGGTGAAGGGCGAATCCAGATCCGGATTCAGGGTCTTTCGGAAATTCCGGTGGCGCTCAAGCACCAGCGGGTCAATCGGTGCCACCAGATCCGGGCGCTCATTGTCGACGTGAGAGTGAAGCCGACGGGGAATGGATGGCGGCTGCCACGGCAGTATGTAGAGAATTCGGGGATCATCATCCCCGGGCTCGGACGACAGCCCCTCCACCGTCAGCGCTGTCAGCGATTCAACGCCGGGTACCGGACCGGTAGCGTCGGCTGACGCCGCAACACCGTAACTCGCGACAAGCACGCCCAACACGAACAGCCACCCTCCCTGTCGCTTCAGGTTTGCGGGCCTCATCGTCCGTTCCTCATGATCCACCTCAGTCACCTTAGTCGCCGCTCAAGATCAGCAATCCATCCAGCGACCTGGGGATTGTCCCCTTCCGCCAACTGCTGATATCGACGGTAATGAGCCAGGGCTGTTTGCAGATCCAGTAGGTAGAGTTCGGACACTACCGCCAAATTAAAATGCAGCGCGGGCGCATCCGGGGTGTATTCAAGCCCCTTGGTCAACAGCGCCTGGGCCTGCTGAAAATACCCATCTGCCTGAACCAACAACGCAAGATTATTCACCGTCAGGGCATCCGCTGGATCCTGCATCAAGGCCTGACGGTATAAGGCCTCCGCTTCCCGTATGTCGCCCTGCTGTTGCCTGACCCAGGCAAGGCGGGCCAGTGCCCGGGGATGATCCGGGCGCAGTTGCAGTAATGTATTCAGCGTATCCGCTGCCATCGCCCATTCCTGACGCTCAGCGGCCGCTTCGGCCAGGGAAAGCATTTGCTGCTGCTCCGGAGTCAGGGGCGGAACCGGCGTCACAACTTGCGGCGCCATGTCATCAGTTTCAGGTCCTATCCCGGTGGTCGCCTGACCTCCTGTACCGGTGACCTGGCTGGCACACCCGCTCAACAACATCACCACCGCGGAAAAAAGCCATAGCAATCGCACCGAAGCGGACAGTAAGGATGGTCGGAATTCAGGCATCATCTTCTCCCTTCCCATCATCAGGGCCCCAGCTCATCCACTGAAGATCACGGGCGTATCGCCCGGGGTGCAGGTCTGCGAGGGTATCGAGACTGCGCTGAACCCAGCGATCAAAGTATTGCCTCTCAAGCTGCCGGTGGTTTTGTTCATGCAGCTCGATGGCCAGCTCCTCAAACGGAAACGCCTGTTCCTCAAGGAGCATGTCGTATTGCATGGCCTCAAGGTCACTGAGCCCATCGGGGCGACTGGAGGCCATCAGGTCAGCCGCCATGACCCGATAGAGTTCTGCCCGGCGAAAAAGGGATTCTGAGTAAAGCTCACCATCCGTAAGTTCCGCCACTTGATTGAAATATTGTTTGGCAGCGTCCATGGCGTGCTGCTTCTCGGCCAAGCTTCGCGCGAGGGGATGGGTTAGCCGGATCGCTTCAAATCTTTCGGCCTCACCAATGCCCAGACTCATTGCCGATTCCGCCGCCCAGGCCAGTGTTTCGGCGCTGTGCCAGTCACTGCCGAGCTCGCGCAACACCAGATCCGCCCGCAGCGTTTCGCTCGCCTCCTCGCTTTGGAGTAAACGATGGCGAATACGTTGTTGCTGAATATGGTCTGCAGCTGTGGACGCCTGACCTGAGGTTGATAGGACGGCGTGGTAAAGAGTATTACGCCGGGCAATAGCGCCACCGGCATGGTAGAGCTCAGCCGCCCGTAATCGCACGTGATTGTTCAGGGACGCACGGCCCACCAGTTCGTCTGCAGCCCGAACAGGCTGCCCCGATGACTGATAGGCATAGACCAGCTTTTCGCTGACCTGGGCCGTTAACGTATTGTTTGGATAATCGTTGCGGAAACGGTGAAGTTCATTGATCGCACTCTGCCAGCGCTGGCTCTGCAACAGAGTATTGGCCGCATCAAAACGCCCTTTGATCGCGATGTCTGATCCCGGAGCCACCGACTCTATCCGCTGATAATGGGCTATCGCCTGATCAATAGCACCAGCAGACTCCGCCGCTTCGCCCTGCCGGTAGATGCTTACGGCCAGTTGCCGTACCAGACGTTGCTGTTCTTCGGGAGCAACCGCAGGCACGACCTGCCCGGCCAATGTCAGGGCCTGGCGCCAGCCATTCTCCGCGGCTGAATAATGGCGCAACGCCAACTGGGCGTCAGCCGAAACCAGCCAACTACCGTATCGGGTAGTGACGTCGGCCTGCCCAAGGGCAATCGCCGCCTGAGCGAACCGGTCAGCCTCGCCGTAGTCCCCGGCCTGGAACAGCCGGTTGGCAACATCGGCGTGCAATTTGGCCAGACGCTCGTCTTGCGGAAAAGCGGCTGCAAATTTTTCAGTGCTATCGGCATACCCTGACAAGTCGGTAATAAACAGACGACCTCCGGCCCCGACAGTCCGGTCCTCATTTTTGCTTTCCAGTCCCTCGCGCTGAAGAGTTAATGACGCCCAGCCAGCATCCGCAGCCGCCTGATAGGGCCCGGACTGGTAAGCTGCACGTTGGTAATAGGCGTTGGCCGAGGGACGATCATCGCCTTGCAACGCCGCATCGCCCGCAAGCCTAAGAACTTCGCCTGGCGCATCGATCCGCTCGGCAAGTGCCGCGTAGTAGCCCGCCGCTTTGCGATAGTCTCGTTGTACCTGAGGTGCAGTCTGACGCCCGCTGGCCTGGCTCTGTCGGCTTGCATCGCTATAGTAGTGATCAGCGACCATGCGGCTGAATCCCTGCCAACGCTGCTGATCAGACTCAGACAACCTCTGGTAGAGATGATCAGCCCCATAGGCGGTTACATAGTGCTCTCTTGCCTGCAAGGCCCGCAATTCATCGCCCGCCAGCAAGTGCACGTCGACAATCTGGGCGAGAAATGAAGGCACGCCGGGGTGGCTGGGATATCGTTCAATAAATCCACCGGCTACCGCGACCGCATCAAGGTAATGTCCAGTGCTTGCGTAGTAATCAGCAAGCCGATCGTAGAGAAGGTCCACATAGCTTCGTCCACCCCCTTCTGCCAGCCATTCATCGACGATCCGGATCCCACCTCCCTTCGCCGCCATGATGGCAATGATCCGGAAGGTATCGTCAATCATTTCAAGGGACGTGGCCGGAATGGCCGTAAAGCCCAGGGTCTGTTGTGCCTGACGATCCAGTACCGACAGGAAGCTCTCGCCGGCGCGGCGATAGGCCCCCTGTTTATACTGTGCCCACCCCAGCATGTAGCGGGCCTTGTCATTAAGGGTCTGTTCAGCACGGGGTGCCGAAACAACGGCTTCGTTCAGGACTTCACGATACAGCACCTCGGCCTCGTGGAATTGTCCCGCGGTAAAAGCGGCTTCCGCAACGCGGAAACGGGCCTCGGGAATCAGCGGGGAATCCGGATATAGCCCTATCAATTGCTTCAGGCGGGCTGTGGACTGCTGCCCCTGTCCCACGAACGCATGAGCCTTGGCCATCTGGTAAAGCAGCTCGTCAAGACGCCCCTGAAACGCGCCGCGAGCGAGGATTTCGTCATAGCTGCCGAGCGCTTCGTGGTAGACCGCCTGCTCCTGATCCGGTGAGAAATGGAGGTCTTCCTCGGCGAGAGACTGCAGGTTCGAGAGCCGGTTCAACGCGTCGATACGAACCTCAGGCTCATCGGATTGCTCAAAGAGGCGCTGGTAACGCCGGGCGACTTCCCGAGGTGAGATATCGGGTAACGCCTGCGCCCGGAATTGCAGGTACACCGGGCGCATGTCAGCAATGGTCTCGCCATCCTGATTTAGGGTGACCTGAAACGCCTCCTGAGCCTGCATTACCGGAGATACCAGCAACACGCTGACCGTCAGTACCAGGCGCCAAACACCCTTGCCGCACCCCCGCCCCGCCCGGATCATGGTTGTGCCTCCTGCTCAAGCTTACGCAGAGCCAGGTGTTCGTAGAGATAGACGACCTGCTGTTCGGCTCTGTCCTGGGCAAAACGGATCCGTTCTTCCTCGTTCGAGAGAAAGCTCAACATCTGTCTATCCAGCATCGCCTCTGCCTCTTCTCGGGCACGGACCAAGCGCTCAACAAGGCCATCCAAACGATGCTCGAGCAGTGCCAGTTGGTCCAGGTGCTGGTTCAGACTGCGAGCAACGGCAGGCCGATCTCCCGGGAGGCGGTGATAAACCGTTCTGAGGTCGATCAGGGTTTGCACGAGACTATCCACCTGCTCACTCTGCCCTGTACCTGCATGGGCCGCGGTGCGACGGAGCCGGTCAGCGAGTTCGCCAATCCGACCATCAACCCGGCCCAGCCTGGTTTCGAGTTCACCCACGGAGGGTATGGAAGCCTGTCGGTAAGCAATGGCCTGCCGAAAAATCTCGAGATCACTCTTCCGGGATTGCAGTTGCCGGAAAAGCTCGGCCAACGTCGCGACCCGCGCAATCGCAGACTGCCCATCCGCGCTCTCCGCAAATCGCAACAGGTACGCTTGTCGGGGTTGGGCCAACGCACGATTATCAGCCAAAAACCATTCAAGATCGGTGGCCCGGGAAGCTTCGACCATGGCTCTCCAGGCACCTCGCTGGCGAACCTCTTCGGCCAGGGACCTGAGGGTAACCTGCTCGCTGTCAAAGGCCGCATTTGCAGCCAGGAAAGCTTCGCCTGCCTGACCAAGATACCCAAGTTCGTCGTAACCCTGCCCCATCCCGAGCCAGGCCTCCACGGCACCCGGAAACGCCAGGGGAAACTTTTTGGCCCGGTGCCAGGACTGCATCGCTTCACGGACATTCTGTCGGCCCGCAAGCGCCTGACCATGGAAAAACAGCGCTTCGGGAGTCACGTAACTGTCGAGAGCTATATCTTTCAGGAAGCCTTCAGCTTTGGAGAAGTCTTCTGCCTGCAAGGCCAGATAACCCGCCTGCAGGAGCAATTCAGACTTCAGCGACGCGCCCCTGGCAACATGGGCATCTTCACTGGCAAGCGCCAGAGCGACGCGAAGAGCAACTAACGATCGTGCCGGAGAACGGTCAATACGGGCGTAATCCGAGGCGACATTCTGGTAACCAACGGCCGCCCAGTAGCCCGGCTCCATGGTCGCCAACACCTGACCGGCTCGCTCAGGCATCGATTGCGCACGCAACAGCTCCGCCTGGTGGAACCGTGCCCGCTCACGAATCTCGCCGTGGCCATAGCGAACGGCGTTGTCCAGCGCCTGCTCGATATTCACCTCCACCGAGGTTGCTCCGTTCATTGCTGCTTCAGCAAGCATCAGCCAGGACTGGCCCCGATAGCGCTCGCCAGCCGTCAGTTGGCGAAGAATGGGGATGGCCTGGTCTGAACGGCCGCTACCCACTAGGGATTCAGCCCGCAGGAGGAGTGCCAGTGGTGAATCCAGATCCTCCACCCGTGCCAGTGCCTCGGCAAACCGGCCGCCAGCCACACTGAACTGGGCGAGCCTGATACGAATCTGCTCGTGCTCCGCAGACGCTGTACCCCGAGGGGCCGCCTGGCTGACGGACACCAATAACCCCCCGCCCACAAGCAGAACGGCACAGGTACGAATGGCCTGCCTGCTCAGATATCGCCCCCAATCCAACATGCCAATCACCGCCCTTATTGCCAATCCTGGAGGGTGATAGAAGGCTCGAAATCAGGTGGAGACGCGGCCAATTGGAGCTCAATCGTGGTCTCGCCCGCCCTCTTGCGGAACGTCAGGGAGGATTCGCGCCGAACGTAACGGTCGTTCTGGGCCTGTGCGGCCAGCGTAATGTCGAGACGATGCTCGCCCAGGCTCAGGTTTCCGGTGTACAGCGCCTGTGCGCCCCCCCGCTGCAGCGACAGCTTTTCCCGTTCACTGTAGAGGTGACTGACGACGGGACGGCCATCAATTGCGATTTCTATGCTTTCGGGCGTCAGCCCGTCATTACTGGCCAGGGAGAGAAAGAGGAAAAACCGGGTGTCGGCCGGGTAAAACGCCGCTTGCTGGAGCTCAATCAGTTCCTGGCTCAGCGCCGCAACCTCGCCCTTCAGGCGTTCGATTTCCAGGGCGCCGTCCGGAGTCTGCGCATCACCCGCAAGGCCATGGCGACCGGTCAGCAGAAACACCACCAACACCAGCAGTGTCCAGGTAGTGCGAAGCGGTGAATGAGCGTTCCCCAACATGTCCCTGTCGCCCCCGATATATTCCGTAACAAAAGTACAGAAAGAGTAACACTGGCGCTGGAGCAAGAACGGTATCAGGTCACCAAATGGAAAACTGACCTCCGCCCCGCTCTGGGGCGGACGTCAGGATTCTTTACAGGCAAAAACAAAAGAGCCTCAAGGTTAGTTGAGGCTCTTAAACACATAATTAATTACTAGCTGATTTATAAGCGCTTTCAGAATATGGCCCTGAGGTTGCAAAGACTTAGGTGGCGGGAACGCAATCGATGTCATTACCGCTTGATATGCCGAGCTTTGCCGATGCCCTCAACCGCATCGGCTTTTTTTTGCCGCTTATTTGCTCAGCTGTTTCATGGCGGATTCAAGGCCATCGATGGTCAGTGGGTACATGTGGTCAGCAACCAGCTGCTTGGTAATTCCAAGCGACCCGCCACTACCCCAATAGCTTTCCGGCAACGGGTTCAGCCACACCACCTTGCGGAAGTGATCTGCGATACGTTGAAACCAGGTCGCACCAGCCTCCTCGTTCCAATGCTCAATCGATCCTCCAGGGTGAGTAATTTCGTAAGGTGCCATGGTGGCATCGCCCACGAAAATCACTTTATAGTCTGGCGAGTATTTGCGCAGAATATCCCAGGTATCGGTGGTTTCATTCATCCGTCGGATGTTATTGGTCCAGAGGCTCTCATACACAAAGTTATGGAAGTAGAAATACTCCATATGCTTGAACTCAAGTCTGGCGGCAGAGAACAGCTCCTCACAAACCCGGACATGGGGATCCATCGAACCACCCACATCGAAAAAGATCAGCACCTTGACCGCATTGTGGCGCTCAGGAACCATCTTCAGGTCGAGATACCCGGCGTTGCGGGCAGTCGATGCAATGGTATCGTCCAGATCCAGCTGGTCTGCTGCACCCTGGCGGGCAAACTTCCGCAACCGCCTAAGCGCAACCTTGATGTTACGGATTCCGAGGGTAATGCTGTCGTCCAGATCCCGATATTCTCGCTTCTCCCAGACTTTGACCGCGCGCCCCTGACGGCCGTCCTTCTGACCAATACGGAATCCTTCCGGGTTATAGCCATTAGCCCCGAACGGCGAAGTACCACCGGTGCCAATCCACCTGTTTCCCCCCTGATGACGCTCTTTCTGCTCCTCCATACGCTGCTTGAACGCTTCGATAAGCTCTTCCAGACCGCCCAGAGAATCAATCTTTGCTTTCTCCTCATCACTGAGCTGCTTCTCAAATTCAGCACGCAGCCAGTCTTCGGGAATCAGCTCTTCAAGCAAGGCATCAAGGTTTTCAATGCCTTTGAAGTAGGCATCGAATGCTCTATCGAATTTGTCGAAATGGCGTTCATCCTTAACCAGGCACAGCCGGGCAAGGTAGTAGAACTCCTCCATATCGGCAAAGGCCATCCGGTTTTTCAGTGCCTCCAGCAGGTCGAGAAATTCACTCAGGCTTGCCGGCACCTTGGCTCGTCTTACTTCCATGAAGAAATCAATCAGCATGGCAGCCCCCGGTTTTCAGGGTATGTATTGGCATACACCGCACTCACCCCTCGGTGTCAGCTTCGACGACGGGCCATAAAGGCCAGCTTCTGGAGCAGGTGGACATCCTGTTCGTTCTTGACCAGTGCGCCATACAGCGGCGGCAGCGCAGTGCTGGTGTCCTTTTCCTGTAGCAGCTTGGCAGACAGGTCGTCAGCCATCAGCAGCTTGAGCCAGTCGATCAGTTCAGAGGTGGACGGCTTCTTCTTCAGCCCCGGTACCTTGCGTACGTCGAAGAACACTTCCAGAGCATCGCGAACAATATCTTGCTGGATGTTCGGAAAATGAACATCAACGATGCTGCTCATGGTGTCGTGATCCGGGAAATTGATGTAATGGAAGAAGCAGCGACGCAGGAAGGCATCCGGAAGCTCCTTTTCATTGTTACTGGTGATCACAACAATCGGGCGCTTGCGGGCTTTGACAAACTGCTGGGTTTCGTAAACAAAGAACTCCATGCGATCAAGTTCGAGCAACAGATCGTTGGGGAACTCGATATCAGCCTTGTCGATCTCGTCGATCAACAAAACGACCTGCTCGTCGGCCTCAAAGGCTTCCCACAGCTTGCCCTTGACGATGTAGTTGGCAATGTCCTTCACCTTTTCGTCACCCAGCTGGGAATCTCGCAGCCGGGAAACCGCGTCATATTCGTATAGCCCCTGCTGGGCCTTCGTCGTGGATTTGATGTGCCATGGGATCAACTTCATCCCCAGGGCCGAGGCCATCTCTTCCGCCAGGAGTGTCTTACCGGTACCTGGCTCCCCTTTGATCAGCAAAGGACGCTGCAGGGTAATCGCTGCGTTAACAGCCATTTGCAGGTCGCCAGTGGCAACGTAGTTTTCGGTACCGGTAAACTTCATATTCAAAGTCCTGTGTCGTGATTTCCGCTTGCGGCGAACTGGCGCCGCCCATGTGTTAGTAGGATGCTATCTTCCTGAGCGCCCGCTGTCGATCCCGGTCGCTCAGCGGCAACCGGATCATCTCAACGTTTCTTCTCGTCCTTGTCATCGCTTGCGTCTTCTGATTCTTCGTCATCGGTTGCCGACTCGTCAAAGTCGTCAATATCAGAAAGATCAAAATCTTCGAGCCCGAACTCTTCGTCTTCGGCAACGTCTTCCTCAAGTTGCGGAATCTCTTCAGCCTCAGGCTTCTCCTCTTCCGATGCCTCAGCGACGTCAGGCGCAGCCTCGTCAGGAACCTGTGCCTCGGCTTCAGCTTCGGCGGGTTCGTCATCCAACTCGTCCGCAAGTGGCGTTTCTGTCGTGGACATGTCAGCGGCGGGCTGAGTGGCTGATTTGCGGCGCCACAGCAACACCGCCACTGTAGCGATGACCACGACACCGCCGGCTCCCAAGGCGATATACCACACCGTTCGGTCGCTCTCATCCGGCTTCGGACTTGGCTCCACTGATGCCGCGGGTGCCGGCGCTTCCACCGCCGTGATATCGATGGGCAGCATTGGCTCGGCGAGCGAGTCACCGGCAGAGAGGGGCTCGGCTGTTTCAGCAGCCATTTCGACGCCCCCCTCCGACACTGCGTCTTCCGGCAACGCAGGCTGCACGTCGGATTCAGGATCAGCTGCAACCAACGAATCCGCGTCAGCGTTCTCCACCGTCGCATCCGGTTCAGGCAGCTCTGTTGAGACTGCCTCGTCGCCGTCCGTTTCCGGCACCACAAAGGTCAGGGCCTGGCTGAATTTACGCGAGAACGTTTTGCCATTGGCAACGACTTCCACCGTGAAGTCGCCGGCAAACGGCAAGCGGGTGATTTCATCCCGGTAAACGCCGTCTTCGGGTGGCCTCTCAGGGGACAGCGTCTTGGTGCCCGAGCGGCCGTCAGAAGACGTCAGTGTGACAGACACTTCGATCACCCCCAGAAAGTCTGGGTCCGTCACAGCTTCGGCCTGTTCATAGAACATCGCTTCCAGACTGACCGGCTCCTGTTCGGTGAACCGCGAAGGCAGGGGTGACAGCACCATTCTCAGATCACTGACCACGGTGACCTGACTTCCCTGCCCCAGAGGACCGGCTACCTGCCATTCGCCTGCGGGGGGATCGGTGACGGTAATCAAATCGTAACCGGGTTCGCTCACCCAACGGAAAGCCTCAGAGTGACTGCCTGTGGTATGCCGGACACCCAGGGGATCAACCAGCGTCAGCCCTTGCGCTGAAACATCGGCCTGATCACCGGGAAAAATCAGCGCGGTAAACTCCTCAACACCTTCATCAACCAGGAACTGATTACCTTCAATGGGAATCTGCTCCTGGGGAACGGCTGAATTGAGAGAGCGGAGAAAGGCAAGGTTCAGATCGTCTGCTGATTCGGCGAGCGTGAAACTGCCGCCAGTGCGTTCAGCAAACCGTTCCAGAAGCTCCAGATCCGCCGCCTGCGAGAGCGCTATCGTATGAATAGTGGCATGAGCATCGGCTAACTGTGAGAGCACGTCATTGACGACCCTCACCCGCTCCTGTTCATTGATGGCGCGGTCTTCGGAGACATCAACCTTGCCATCCGTCAACAGGATGAAGTGGGTATTACTCAGATCTTCGTCGCTGTAATAACCGTCACTCGCGACTTCAAGGGCTTTGCCAAGGTTGGTGCGTAGCGCAACCGAATTGATCTCGGCAGAACTTTCTACCGCGCGGTCTCGCCAGGCGTCGGTAACGGCCCCATGTGGCACGAGCATGTTGACGTACTGACCAAACGTCCAGACTCCGGCGGTGGCGTTTTCCGGTAGCAGGCGAGCCAACAGACGCACGGCAGGCTGCCTGAGGTTGAGCGGATCGGTCTGCCTCATCGATCCCGAAATATCGACAATGATGCGAACATCTTGCTGCGGAGGTATCTGAGGAACGGCTGACTGGGCATTGCCGTGAAACGGCAGGGCCAGACAGCCAAGCATGATCAGCCGGGACAGAATCCGCACCATGAGTCCTCCGTGGGGTCAGGTTTAGCGGCGCACCAGACGATAGCGTACCAGGTCCAGTATCCAGACCAGGGCCATGACCAAGCCGGCAGCCCCGATATTGAAGAAGGCCCTGGCAGCCTCTTCGGTGTTACCGAGGATAGTTTCATACCCGCCATGCAACCAAGCAGGTACCCACCAGCCGGCCACTTCAGCTGACTCGACCGGAGGAAGTATGAGTACGATCAGCACGGCCTGCAGCAGCGTTCTCAGACCATAAAGAGGAATCACTTTGAAAATTCGGCTCATCATGATGAAAAATATGAGAAAACCAATCGCGTAAACGGCCCAGAAAATGCCATAGGCCAGCTGTGCATCTGCAGTCATGATTACAAAATCCAATGAATAATATGTTCTTCCCAATCGTCTTCAGGAACCTTGTCTTCAGAGATTACCCGGTGACGAATCGATACGCCCGCCTCGTGAACGCTGTCAGGATCTCCCGATCTGAGCGGGTGCCAGTCCGCCAGGGGACGACCTTCCGCCAGAGTGCGATACGCGCAGGTATACGGCAGCCAGTGATAGTCAGAAATACTCTGTGGCGTCAGCACGATGCACTCGGGCACCTTTGCCAGGCGGGTATCGTACACCGTACAGCGGCAGCTTTCGCTATCCATATAGCGGCAGACCAGATCGGTGTAATACACCTCATCAGTATCTTCATCTTCCAGTTTGGCAAGACAACACTTCCCGCAGCCATCACAGAGCGACTCCCATTCAGCAGGGGTCATCTCATCGAGACGCTTGCGTTGCCAGAAAGGAATCGCTGCAATCATTCCTTATGTTTCCGCAGCTTTTCCTTGAACGCTACCACATAGCCTTCCTGCTCTTCAGGCATCTGCAGGTAGAAATCCTGCTTATCCAGTGCTTCAAGTACCACCTTGCCAGTCGTCCGTGCCAGCTTGCGTTCAGGCGTCATGATCAGATCCATGGCGTGAACCGGGTTACCGAACACGGCACGAAGTGGCTCAGGGAGCGCATCCCAGTCCTGGCCACGTCGTACGTAAATATAGGTGTCTTCCTTCTTTCCACTGCGGAAAACGGACACAAACTGCTTGTCTGTCATAATGTCAGCGCTGCCTCAATTTCACTCAAAACCCCGTTCAGCAACTCTCCCCGCCAGCCCTGAAGAAGAGCGTCATCCGGGGAAAAGCCGTTCTGCACCAGCACTTCCAGTCGTTTTCTGGGGGCCAGTATTTCAATCGGTATATCCTGACTATTGGCGACCTTGACGAAGATCTGCTTCACCTGTTTGTAAAGCTGCTGCTGGCTCCTCGACAGCGGCGGCCGGATCGACTGGAACAAGCCGCTGTCGTCAGGCGCCTGAATCAGTTCCAGTAATGTATCGCCATAGCGGCGTATCACTACCGGAGGTAAGTCACTGACCTGCTTGAGCCCTGCCCTGGAGTCCGGCATGGCTTCCGCCAAGGCAATAAGCACAGGATCCGGCAACACCCGGTTACGTGGGCGATCCCGCTCCCGGCTTTCGAGTTCACGCCATTCCGTCAGACGTTGCAAAACCCTCTGTTGACGCTCTTTCAACGCCCATCCACCACGAAGTCGCAGATAATGGTTGTGAGGGTCGTCCTGCTCGTAAAGATCGGCGGCAAACCGGGCCGACTCCTCATTCAGGGCATCCAGCAATCCCTTTTCTCCAAGCCGGGCACACACCCACTCCTGAAGCGGCACCAGGAAACGGACATCATCCAGGGCATATTGTTCCTGCTCCGGCGACAATGGCCGACTGACCCAGTCAGACCGGGTGGCTGATTTGTCCAGCTGCACCCCGAACAAGGACTCGACAAGTTTGGCGTACCCGACAGAGAAGCCCGCACCGGCGAGACCTGCACCAATCTGTAGGTCCACCACACCGGCGGGCCGGACCTTAAGCCAATGACGAAACAGCTCCAGATCCTCACTCATCGCATAGAACAGCTTGGTTTTGCTGGCGTCCCCCATCACGGACCTGAACACTTCCGATGCTTCAGCAACGCCCGGATCCACCAGACAGTAACGCTTGCCGATACCGAGCTGGACCAGCCCCGGGATCGGAAAAAATGTGGAGACCCGTTCAAATTCGGTATCAACCGCCAACGGCTCCGAAGCCATAGAGGACAACCATTGGTCCAGCTCCAGTGGTGACTCAATCCAGTGAACGTGCTCGGTGGTATCAGAGGTCATAACAAACTTTCAGGCAGGTTTGGGGGGGCTTACTCGGCAAGCGGCTTACGCCCGCGAAAAGCATGGGTAAGGGTAAAACCATCGACATAACCCAGCTCACCGCCCACTGGAATACCGTGGGCGAGCCGCGTCACCAGAACATTCCTTCCATCCAGACGATCGGCAATGTAATGAGCGGTGGCCTCACCTTCGATGGTGGGATTGGTCGCCAGGATAAGTTCTTCAACCGCGTCCGTCGCGACCCGGTCCAGCAAGCATTCAATCCCGATGTCGGCGGGGCCGATGCCATCAATGGGCGACAGGTGTCCCATCAATACGAAATAACCGCCGTCGTAACCACCCGCCTGCTCAATCGCAAGCAGGTCAGACGGGCTTTCAACCACACAGACTGTGCCATTGTTGCGTTTCGGGTTCTCACAGATGCCACAGACCGGCGTGTCAGAAAAGTTCTGGCAGCGCTCGCATCGGCGTACACCAGACATGGCACCGGCCAGCGCTCCAGCCAGCCGTTCACCGCCGCTCCGCCCTTTTTCCAGCAGATGAAACGCCATTCTCTGAGCGGTCTTCTGACCGACACCGGGCAGGCAGCGCAAAGATTCAACCAACTCATCGACCAGCGGACTGAATGCCATCAAAGAACCTCGTAATACCCGTGTTTGAAGAGCTTTAGAACGGCATTTTGAAGCCGGGCGGCATCCCCATTCCGGACATCATGCCGGACATCTTGTCTTTCTGGTTAGCCTCTACGCGACGAACCGCGTCGTTGACGGCAGCAGCCAACAGATCTTCGAGCACGTCCTTGTCTTCCGTCATCAGCGAGGAATCAATCTCGACACTGCGGACGTCGTGTCGTCCGTTCATCACAACCTTGACAAGGCCCGCGCCAGATTCGCCGGTGACTTCGGCCTTGGCGATCTCTTCCTGGGCCTTTTGCATCTCTTCCTGCATCTGCTGGGCCTTTTTCATCAGGTCGCCCATGCCATTTATCATATCGAGTACCTCTTAAACCTTTTCCAACTACGTTTTGAATTCCGTGCCGGCCTCAGGACCTGGCCCTAGGACACCGGCTTGATCGATTCTTCGACCACCCGGCCCTCAAATCGTTCAACGATCGAGTTCACCAGGGGGTCGTTCCGGATCGACGCCTCTGCCGCCTGCTGGCGGGCAATGCGCGCGCGCTCTTCCCATGCGGCTGGCGTATCTTCTCCGGGCTCACCCTGCTGTATCTGCAGGGATATATGATCGCCAAAGCGGTGTTGCAACGCCTCGGTGATGCGAACACGGTGGCGGTCATTCAGCAATCGTTCGTGGCCCTGATCCATGGTGAGCAGAACCGTCGTTCCCTGCCAGGCCATCGCTGCGTGGCTGGCAAGGTTACCCGGCATACCGGTCAGGCCCAGACTGCGAAAATCCCTGGCCCACAGGAACTCTCCGTCCGTTTCCACGGCGTCATTCACAGGTAACTCAGAGTTCATACCGGGGGCTTCAGAGGTCACCACAGGCAATCCGGCGTCGAGCTCTGCGGAAGCCGGTGCCGATGGCGGCGCCTGAACGGTGTCTACAGATGCCGGAACCTCAGGTTGTGGCTGGACAGGGTCAGGCTCCCAGGGCGGAACATCATTCAAGTCAGGTTCAGCAATGACAGGCTCTGAACCTGACGTTCCCTGAAACTCATCGGCAGTGCCATCGGTCCCTGCACTCTGTCTGTCCAGATCGCTGTAATCGCTCGCGGACACGGGTTCGACCTGGGGAGGCGCGCTTACAGGTTCGCTGGCGGCCGAAACGTTGTCCGGAATTGGCGCTTCCACCGACTCCGGCTCAGGGGCCGGAGCAGCAATGTTCTGCGGTGCGTTAGCGGGTGAAGGCTCAGGTGTAGAGGCAGCCGGCGCAGGTTCCTCGGAAGCATCGGAAGAATCGGTCGTACGCGGCTGGACGGCCGATGGCTCCCGCCGGTCAACACCCGGACGGAAGGCCAGCATCCGCAGCAAGGTCATTTCGAAGCCCATGCGGGCATCCGGCGTGACCGCCAGATCCTTACGGCCCATCAATGCAGACTGGTAGAAAAGCTGGGCGTCTTCGGCACTGAGCTGACGCGCCAATGACTGCACCTGCCCGGCATCACCCAGGGAGTTATCCACGCTGCCCGGCACCACTTGCTCCATGGTGACGCGGTGAAAGAGTGCGAGAAGGTCGGAGAGTATGACGCTGTAATCCGGTGAAAAATCAGAAATGCGCTGAATCTCCGACAACAACGCCGGGCCATCTCCGCTCACCAGCGCACTGACCAGCTTCTCGATATCCCGCTGATCAATCGTACCCAGCATGCTGCTCACATCGCTGGCCGCCAGTTTCTGGTTACCGAACGCAATGGCCTGATCGGTCAGACTCAGTGCATCCCGCATACTCCCGTCAGCGGCCCGTGCCAGCAACCACAGCGCCGGCTCTTCAAAAGGAATATTCTCTTCAGTCAGTACGTGTTTGAGGTGACCAGCCACGTGTTCCGGTGTCATCCGTTTCAGGTTGAACTGGAGACAGCGGGACAGGATCGTCACAGGCAGTTTTTGCGGATCGGTCGTCGCCAGCAGAAACTTGACGTGCTCAGGGGGTTCCTCAAGGGTCTTCAGGAAGGCGTTGAACGACTGATTGGTCAACATGTGGACCTCGTCGATCAGGTAGACCTTGAAGCGCCCTCGGGTCGGTGCGTACTGGACGTTATCGGTCAGCTCACGCATGTCATCGACACCGGTCCTGGACGCCGCATCGATCTCAATAAGATCAACGAACCGGCCTTCCTGAATCTCGCGGCAGCTGGAGCATTCGCCACAGGGCGTCGGCGTGATACCGGTTTCGCAATTCAGACAACGGGCGAGCAGGCGGCCAATGGTGGTCTTACCCACCCCGCGCGTACCGGTGAACAAGTAGGCATGGTGCAGACGCTGGTTTTCCAAGGCATGGACGAGAGCCTGGAGCACATGCTCCTGACCGACCATACCCTGGAATGTCTGGGGACGCCATTTACGGGCGAGTACCTGGTAGCTCATATTCCATCAACTGCAGCTGTTATCGGGCTCAACAATAGCACGGTCACGACATGAGAAGAAGCCGATCATTCCGGGTTTACGGTGCCCAACTGACTGATAAATTCGGGAAAAGAATCAAGGCAGGAAAATTCTGGGGGTGGCCCCACCAGCAACACTCCGGCACACAAGTCCACCGCTGCGGCTGCTCCCTTCCGGGCCTGACCGGGTTCACGGTTTATTGTTGCGGAGGCACCAGCGGAGCCACCATAACGATCCGAACCAGCTCGTTCAGATGCGGCGCGCATGTTAACAGGGGTTGCGGGCATCATCAATCCCCCTCGCTCGAATTCGTCAAATAATGCCCCTGCCCGGAGCTCACATATCGCGCACTCGCGCAAATTCCATTAACCTTCACTATGCTTATGATTCAACAGGCTTCCTGACACTATTACGCTCGCCAGGATCGCCTTGATTTACCTACCCACGGCGCCCCTGAGCAACCGCCAACCTATGAGGCAAGCAGTGAAATCAGCCCCAGGCTCCTGGTCGTTTACCCGCTGGACCACCGTCGATCAACTCGAAGCCCTTAAAATCCGCCACCCGGACTTCCACGCACAGCTGTTTTTACAGGGCGCTCATCTGACCCACTTTGCTCCAAGCAATGAATCCAACTGGTTGTGGCTCAGCGATACCGCCAGGTTTCACACCGGCTCCGCGATTCGCGGTGGCATTCCCATCTGCTGGCCCTGGTTTGGGAATCCGGACAAAAACCCGGAAGCCGTCCGCAGGCACATCCGCACGAACACTGCCCACGGCTTTGCCCGCACCGCCGTATGGTCACTGGAAGATGTTCGTGAATCCCCGGACGACGTGGAAATTTCTCTGTCGCTCGACGCTAACGACGATTTTTCGGACCTGTGGGACGGCCATGCAAAAGCACTGCTGACTTTCCGGTTCTCCGCCACGACGCTTCAACTTGCGCTAACGACCACCAACCTCAGCAGCACCCCTCTGGCGCTGTCCCAGGCCCTGCATAGCTATTTTCCGACACCCGACATCACCCAAACCGCCGTGACCGGACTGGACGGCACAAGCTACATCGACGCACTGGACCAATGGAGCCACAAGCCTCAACAGGGTGATGTCCGCTTTACCGGAGAAGTCGACCGTATCTATGAAGCGGGTTTCCGCGATATCGGCATAACCACGACGACATCCGCCTACCGCCTTTGCAGCAACGGCAGTCAGTCAGCGGTCGTCTGGAACCCGGGTCCGGAAAAAGCCGGCAGATTGTCGGACTTTCCCAACCATGCCTGGCAAACCATGCTATGCGTCGAAACTGCCAATGCACTCGACGACGTTCGCGTGCTCAATTACGGACAAAGTCACACCCTAGGTGTCATGATCAGCAGGTTACAGGAACACAAGGATTCGCAATGAGCTTAACGTCAAGGATCAAATCGCTGCTTGTCGCTCCCGCACTCGACGAACAGATCAACAAGATACGCAAGCCCATCGGGTCGCTGGGCTATGATCCCTGGGGATACAATAATGAGTCGGTGAAAATTGGCTTTTCCCTGGCCCGCCTTCTTTACGACCGCTATTTCCGGGTCGAGGCCCACGGCGTTGACAAGATTCCCGAGAAAGGCCCGGTGCTGATCATTGCCAACCACAGCGGACAGCTGCCGATTGACGGTGTATTGATCGGTTATGCCCTGGCCTCAAGGGAGGAGAAACCACGCATTCCCCGGGCCATGATCGAACGATTCTTTCCGACCGTGCCCTACCTGGGCAACCTGCTGAACGAGTTCGGTGCAGTCCTTGGTGACCCGACCAACTGCGCAAAAATGCTCGCGAATGACGAGGCGGTTATCGTGTTCCCTGAGGGTGTCCGTGGATCCGGCAAGCTTTATCAGGATCGCTACCAGCTCAAACGGTTTGGCAACGGGTTCATGCATCTGGCCATGAAATACAAAGCCACGATTGTTCCCGTTGGCGTCGTAGGTTGTGAAGAAACCATCCCAGCCATCGCAAACATCAAGCCGCTGGCCAACATGCTTGGCGTTCCCTATGTCCCCCTTGCCTTGCCGGCAGTGCTTCCCGCAAAGGTGTATCTGAACTTCGGCGACCCGCTGTTCTTTGAAGATGGCGAAATTTCCGAGGAAGAGGTGACTGAACGGGTTGAACAGGTGAAAGCGGCGATCAATGAACAGATCGACAAGGGATTGAGTGAACGGAAAAGGCTATTCTGATGACGGCAAAAAAAACCACCCCAAATAAACGCCCCCGCATCCTGGTAACCGGCGCGGCTGGCGCCCTGGCCCAGCAGGTCATCAACCGGCTTAGGGATGAGTGCGACCTGGTTGCCGTGGATTTCCGCGAGCAGGTGTATCTTGGCGACGACATCCCCAGCTATTGCATTGATTTCAATAAGCGGGTCTTTGAAGACCTGTTTCGCCGATATGAGTTTGATGGCGTCATTCACCTGGGGCGCATCCAGTCCAGCCAGCTTACCCCTATGCGCCGCTATAACGCTAACGTGCTGGGCACCCAGAAACTGCTCGATCTGAGCCACAAGTACGGCATTTCACGTGTCGTGGTCTTGTCGACCTACCACGTATACGGTGCCATGGCCTACAATCCGGCGCTGATCGACGAAGAGGCACCGCTGAAGAGCGCGGGCCTTACCATGGATCTTGTGGATTCAGTCGAACTGGAGAACCTCGCCAACATCTACCTCTGGCGCTACCCCGATCTCAACATCACGGTTCTTCGGCCCTGCAACATTGTTGGTCCCGGTGTCCGCAATACGATAAGCCTGCTACTCGCCAGCGAACGCGCACCGGTCCTGATGGGCTTCTCACCGATGATGCAGTTCATTCACATCGATGATATGGCCGATGCTATTGTTCTTGCCTACGGCAAAAAGACCCGAGGGGTGTTTAACGTAGCGCCGGATGACTGGGTTGCCTACCAACGGGCACTGAGCATGTGTGGTTGCTCTCGCATTCCAGTGCCATCTATACCGCCGGCCGTAACCTCCGCGATTCTGCGTACGCTGAAATTAAAGAGTTTCCCGTCGTACCTAATGAATTTCTTCAAGTACCCCGTGGTCATTGACGGTCGTTCCTTTGCCCGGGAATTCAATTTCAAGCCAAGACGGCCACTCAAAGAAATTTTCCGTTATTATCGGGAAAACAAACGGCCGGTTTAGTAGCTGCCAAATCACAGGGTTGTGAGAGGTATGGTGACAAATCTGACGGTGATCAGCCATTCGACGGCAGCACTCGCCTATCTGCTGCTGGCGATCCTGATTGCCAGCAAATACCTCCGCCGGGACGTGGATCGCTCCATGTTCCTGGCCGCTCTGGTCACCACCCTCTGGTCCGCCTCCCTCGTCACCCAATCGCTCTGGGCTGAACCCGGCTTCTTCATGCGCTACCTGCTGGAGTTGCTGCGTGATGCCAGTTGGATCGCCGTGCTACTGGCGCTACTCCGGGACGCCTCCCGCACTGGCCAGTTCATGGGCAAGATTCGCAACGCGCTCAGCGCAGCGACCATTACCCTCGTTGTACTCCTGATCACCTTCGGGATTATGGAATACGCGTTCGGCATTGCCATCGTTGATGGAAAAACCAAGGTGGTTGGCCAGATTGCGCTGTCGTTACTCGGCCTGTCACTGGTCGAGCAGATCTGGAGAAACTGCGGGTCGATGGGGCGCTCCAGCCTCAAGTATATCTGTATCGCCATCAGCACGATGATGGCCTTCGACTTTTTCATGTATTCAGACGCCCTGCTGTTTGGCCAGATTGCTGATTCTTTCTGGGATGCCCGCGGATTTGTTATCGCACTGATCGTCCCCCTGCTTGCGGTGAATGTCGTCAACACCCGCAAGCAGCCCATCGAGTTCCAGCTGTCGCGCACGGCGGTCTATCACGTTGGCGCCCTCAGCTTCGCCGGTCTTTATCTGATCTGCCTCGCCATTGGTGGATACTACGTCAAGGTCATGGGCGGGGACTGGGGTAACGCACTTCAGGTGTTGTTTGTATCTGGCTCCCTGGCCTTCTTTGTTCTGCTAGCCACGTCCCAGCGTATCCGTGCCCGGCTGATGGTGTTCATCAGCCAGAATTTCTTCGATTACAAGTACGATTACCGCGAAGAATGGCTGAAGATGACCCGCGAGCTGGCAGACCTGAGTAACAACCCACCATTGCCGGAACGGGTGATCCGCATACTCGGTGGGCTGGTAGAAAGTAATTCTGGCGTGCTCTGGCTAAGGGATGAGGACGGTAACTTCGCCCTCCAGGCAACCGCCAACATGGCCGCCCCCAAATACACCACCATTGACGGTCAGTCAGAACTGGCACGCTTTCTCCAGGAGCGGGAATGGATCATCAATCTGGAGGAATACCGCCAGGACCCTGTACGGTACAACCTTCTGGAAATTCCTGATGCTATCACCCGATTCAGCGACGGCTGGCTGGTTATCCCTATGTACCTTGGCAATAATCTTTATGGCATGACCCTGATAGGAAGCCCTTACGCCAGAGTTGAACTCAACTGGGAAAACTTCGACCTGATCAAGGTAGTTGCGCGTCAGACCTGTAACCTTCTGGCCCAGGCTGATGCCCAGAACCGCCTTTCCCGGGCCATGCAGTTCGAGGCGGTCAGCAAGGCCTCGGCGTTCATGGTCCACGATCTCAAAACACTGATTGCCCAACTCACACTGCTGGTCAACAACGCTGCCCGACACAAGTCCAACCCGGCGTTTATTGACGACATGATCCTTACCACCGAACACGCGGTCAGCAAGATGTCACTACTGGTGGACCATATACGCAAACCCATGGACGAATCGGGGCCAACCGGGTGTCTCGATCTCAACCTGCTGGTGACCCAACTCTGTGAGCAGCATGGCAAAAGCGAACCCGCACCGGTGTTCGCGCCCGCTCCAACCTCCGTTTTTGTCAATGCGGACCCTGATCAGCTGAAAAGTGTGCTCGGCCACCTGATCCAGAATGCCCAGGACGCCACCCCATCCGATGGTGAAGTGTCACTGACCATCAAGACCTCAGAAGGCCAGGCCGTCCTGTTCATTCAGGACACCGGCTCAGGCATGAGCGAAGAGTTCATCAAGTTTCAGCTGTTCAAACCGTTTGAAAGCACCAAGGGCCTGACCGGTATGGGCATCGGTGCATACCAGGCGCGGGAATACGTTCGCAAGATTGGCGGCAATATCGACGTAACCAGTGAACCGGGCATCGGCTCCTGCTTCTCCGTCCGCCTTCCCATTGCCGCTGAAGGGGAAACTTGCGAGCAACGCGAAGATTCTGACGCCAAACCACCAGCAAGATACGCCGAATGATTGGCGCTTTTTAAAAAACACCGGGGGATGATTGCATTAACCAAGTGTTCAGTTAAGAATCGTTGAAGATAAAACATCACTCTACAAAAAGGACTTGTGGCAGTTGTGAGCAAACGACTTCTGATCGTTGAGGACGACCCGGGATTACAAAGCCAGATGCGCTGGTGCTTCAGTGAAGACCTTGAAGTCGCCGTCGCAGGCACCCGGGAAACAGCATTGGCGGCCCTGCGCCGTCTCGAACCCGATGTGGTCACGCTGGATTTGGGGTTACCCCCCGACCCCGGCGGAGCTTCGGAAGGGTTTGCACTGCTTGAAGATATCCTCCGCCTATCCCCCCAAACCAAAGTCATCGTTGTAACCGGTCGTGAAGACAAGGAAAACGCGGTGAAAGCCATCGGCATGGGTGCCTGCGATTTTTACCAGAAACCGCTGGACGCTGACATCCTCACCTTTGTGGTCAACCGGGCCTTGCGGCTGAGCGAACTGGAGCGCGAAAACCGTGAACTCCAGTCTACCCAGAACGGTACCACCATCAAGGGTATTGTTGCCGCCAGCCCACAGATGGTGTCTATCTGCCGCACCCTCGAGAAAGTTGCGCCCACCGACGTCACCACCCTCATCAGTGGCGAGACAGGGACCGGCAAGGAACTTCTCGCCCGGGCACTGCATGACCTGAGTCACCGTTCCGGAAAACCGTTCGCCGCCATCAACTGTGCGGCCATCCCTGAAAACCTGCTTGAAAGCGAGCTCTTTGGCTACGAAAAAGGTGCCTTTACCGGCGCCACCCAGAGCAAGAAAGGCAAAATTGAAAGCGCCAACGGCGGCACCCTGTTCCTCGATGAGATTGGCGACATGCCGATGCCACTGCAGGCTAAGCTGCTGCGCTTCCTCCAGGAGAGGGTCATTGACCGGGTTGGCAGCGTAACCCCGATCCCGGTTGATGTGCGGGTCGTCTGCGCCACCCACCGGGAAGTCCGCCAACTCATCGACAGCGGCGATTTCCGTGAAGACCTGTACTACCGGATCAGTGAAATCACCCTCGACGTCCCGGCCTTGCGGGAGCGGGATGGTGACGCACTGGTGATTGCCAAATCGCTGCTCAAATCCTTGGGCAAACAAATGGATCGGCCCAATCTTTCGTTCTCCGAGGACGCCGTGCGGGCGATCAGCAGCTATGCCTGGCCGGGCAACGTCCGGGAAATGATCAACAAAGTGAAGCGTGCCACCATCATGGCCGACGGTAAGCGGGTCACCGCCGCTGATCTTGAACTGGAATCCGATGTCAGCCCGATGGATACCCAGTTAAACCTTCGTCAGGTCCGCGAAACCGCCGAACGCCAGGCCATCACCCAGGCCTTGCAAAGCAGCAATTTCAATATGGCTCAGGCCGCCCGGCTGCTCGGTGTCACCCGCCCTACCCTTTATAACCTGACGGATAAATACAAGATCGAATCGTCTGCAGAGGCTGCCAGCACCAGACACTAGTCAGTAGGCAGTACAAGGATATAACGTAATGAAAATAAGGATCGGATCCATGAAGTTGTCCCCGCTGTTCCGTGCCACCCTGCTTTCCGCCGCCATTTCTACCGCTCTGATTGGCTGTACCGAGGACAACGGCGGCATGAGCCAGGAAGATATTCAATACATCAGCCACCTCGACCAGTCGCGATTCTTTCAGCGTCAGGGTGAACTCAAGGCGAGTACCCTGGAGGCACGCAGTGCTATTGAACTCCAGCCCCAGAACGCCGATCCCTACTTCGTAATCATCACCAACCTTGTGACCGCGGGCGATGCGGTTAATGCCGAACGGCAACTCGACACACTCCTTGACGAGCTCCCCGAACAATCGCTGTCACCGGACATCCTTAACCGGGCAGCACTGATCCGCGCCGAGACACAAACCATGCAGGCGCAGTTTGACCAGGCCCTGGCCACGCTGGACAGTCTCAACAATCCCGACCGTGCCCAAGAGCTGCAAGCCGCCCTCCTCCGTGGCAAGGTCTACCTTGCCAGCGCCGAACTCGGCAAATCTGAAGAGGCTTACACCCAGGCGAAGGAACTCGATGGCAGCTCGGTCCTGCCGCTGATCGGTTTGTCACGCGTCGCCTTTGCAAGGAATGATAAGCAGCAGGTTCAGTCGCTCATTGAGCAGGCCAACGCGATTGATCCCCAGGACCCGGAACTCTGGCTATGGAAAGCGCAGTTTGCCCAGTCACAAGGCGAATGGGAAACCTCCGAGAATGCCTACATTAAGGCGCTCGAGGATATAGGTCAGTTTGATGTCATGACCTATCGCAAGTACGAAACAATTTCAGCCCTGATCCGAGTACTGCGAGAGCAGGGAAAGGTGGCGGAAGCCTTCGTCTATGAAGAGATTCTCGCCAAGTCAGCGCCCGGCACCATCAAAAGCAATATGGCCGCGGCTCGTGAAGCCTTTACCAATGGTGATCTGGAATCAGCGGGCCGATATCTCGAAGAGATCCTCGCCCAATCCCCCAGCCACGAACAGAGTGCCATGCTCCTTGGCATGATCCGGTTCCGTCAAGGCCGGGCCGAAGAAGCGGAGGCACTGCTTGCTCCGATTGCCGAGCAAGGAGACTCAACAGAAGTCAGCAAGTTGCTGGCGGCTACACGACTCGAAATGCGGGACGCTGAAGGTGCCCGGGAACTGCTCGAGAACCTGGAGGGATCTCAGTCTGACCCTGACATCCTCGCTCTTGTTGGAATAGCCTCCCTCGCCAGTGGTGATATAAGCACTGGCGAGGGCTTTATTGAAAAGTCGCTGGAGCTCAATCCGGACAACGATTCTCTTCGCCTTCGTTATGCGACCTACCTGGCCCAGAAGGGCGACCCCAGCAAAGCTCTCCGGCTGGCGCGGGAAACCATGGAGCGCAACCCTGATCTCGATCAGGCTCGATTGCTGATCATCAAGATCTACATGGACACCGGCGATCGTGATTCTGCGACGGAGTCTGCCAATGCCTGGGTCAAGGAACAACCAGACAATGTCTCTGCACTGTTAACCCGAGGCCAGCTGGCAGGCGCAGCCGGAGACTCGGAGGAGGCCCGTAACTACTTTAATCAGGCCCGCGAAACCGCGCCTCAGGACCCCTCTCCGCTGATCGCACTTGGCAACCTTGCCGGCAGCCAGAATGATGAGGAAGCTCAAAAACGCTTCTTCCGCGAAGCGACGATTATGGCTCCGGACAACCGCCAGGCACTGCAAGGAGTCACCAGCGCCCTCTCCCGTGAGGAGACCATTGCGTTGATGCAGCAAATTATGGAGTCGCAACCACAAGCTGTCGGCCCCCGCCTGGTGTTGCTTGAAGCGGCCTTGATGGATGGGAACGATGCCGAAGCCGATGACTACACCGCCAATCTGCTGGAGCAGACCGATGCAAACCACCCCTCGCAACAGGCCCCCATGGTTGCCGCTATCTATAACGGCGTGGCAACACGGTTAGCACGTGGCGAGCAGTTCGACCTGGCGGGTAAGGTACTTAACCGCGGGCGTATTCTGTTCCCCGACAACCAGGACATTGCCCTGCAATCTGTCTTGCTGGCCTACAGTCAGGGCGACGAAGATCAAGCCCAGGACATTCTCCAGGACGTCAAACGCCTGCACCCGGAATCGCCCCGCCCCTTCCTGACCGAAGCCAATTATCGCGCGAGCCAGGGCGACCATAAGGCCGCTGCTGAACTATACCGACTGGCCCTTGATAAGAAGGATGACGTTCAGACGGCGATCGCTTATTCCCGCTCTCTGCAGAGGGCACAAATGACAGATCAGGCCATTGCCACCCTTGAGGAAGCCACCAACCGGCACCCTGACAATGAAACCATCATGTTGTCTCTGGCGATGCTGTACCAGGAAACCGGCAAGAATGATCGGGCAAATCAAGCGTATGAGAAAGTTCTGCAGCTCTCCCCGGATAACATACTGGCGCTGAACAATCTGGCCTGGATGTACCATGAAAATGGTGATTCCAGAGCCATCGACCTGGCTGAACGGGCGTTTCGCCTTAACCCGCAGTCGGGAGCCGTGGCCGATACCTATGGCTGGATTCTTTTCAGCTCCGGGCGCCATGACGAAAGCCTGCCCGTCCTTGAGAAGGCTTACGAATTAGCGCCCGAGGTCGATGAGATCGCGCTGCACCTCGCAGAAGCCTACAAAGCGACCGGGCAGGAAGATAAGGCCCGCCAGCTGCTCAGCAATATGTAAACCTAAAACCGTCACACTCTCAGAAAAGCCCTGTTTTTCACCCGGAAGGCAGGGCTTTTTCTGTTTCAGATTTATCCGCTATAACACTGCCACTTAAATATCTAAACGGTCCTAACAACCACTGGCAGAGGTTACTTAACGACACAATACTTAACAGACTGACTTATGCATGGAAAGTGGGTGGCTTATGTCTGTTGTAAAAGCACTATGGCTTGGAAGCACAGTAATACTGATCGCTGGTTGTCAAAGCTGGCAATATCGCGATATTGAGGACCTCCCTCCTACGGCGGCACTGCCGGATGCAAGCGAGCCCGGCGTAGTCGAAGTGCGTTACTTCGATAACCTACCAGGAACCGATCTGGCTACGCTAACGGACTCTCCACAGTACCCGGATAATCCTGATGAAGTCGCAACCATCACCTCATTGCAAATACCGGGGTATCGGGCGGAAGACTACGGGACTTATGTCCGGGGCTTCATTCAACCCCCTCAAAGTGGTGATTACCGGTTTCTTGTCAGCGGCAATGACAAGGTTGATTTTTGGCTAAGTACCGATGATTCAGCCACGAATGCAAAGGTTATCGCGAGCGTACCTTCCTACACCAACCAAAGTGACTTCACCAAATACACATCGCAAACCTCCCCCTATGTGACTCTGGACGCCTCGAAGCGATACTACTTCCAGGTACATCACAAGGAAGGCAGTGGGAGCGATCACTTCACCGTGACCTGGGAAGGCCCGGGGATGTCACAGCAAGTGGTCGATTCTGCCTATATTTTCAGCTGGGCAGAGCCCAGCATGGATCTTGGCGATGGACAGAGCAGCCAGGAAGCTTACAACCTTGGCTACCGCGTTGGCTTCGTCGATGGCACAGAAGGTCTGGTGTTCAACCCGGGCTTTCCACCAGCCGATCAGGACCAGGACGGCCTGTACGATAACTGGGAAATTGTGAATGGCCTGAACCCCAATGATCCCAACGATGCCAACAGCGATCCGGACGGTGATTTTCTGGTGGCCGCGGATGAGTTCCTGATCGGCACCAGTGAGAACAAGGCCGATACCGACGGGGATGGTATACCCGATGGCGCCGAGTTCGCGTATCAACTCGACCCTCTCTCAGCGAGTGACGCGAACGGAGACATCGACAACGACGGTTACAGCAATCTTGAGGAGTATTTGGCAGGCACCGCACTGGATAATCCTGAAAGTATGCCAGCCGCACCTGAGCCGGAACCTGAGCCCATCCCCGAACCAACGCCGACGATGATCAGTGGGTTCACGGGTCAATATTTTATTGGAACAGATTTCGATACCTTCGTACTCGCCAGAAATGACAAAGTCATTGATTTCGACTGGGGACGGGGGCAGCCCATGCCCGAACTTCCTGACAATAAGTTCAGTGTTCGCTGGACCGGGGAATTCAGCGCTCCTCACACCAGTGGTAACCGGGACTATCAATTCCTCACCACCACCAATGATGGTGTCCGGCTATATCTCAATGGGCAGACCGTAATCGATGACTGGCGGGGCTCCCCAACCCGGGATAACAGCTACACACTGACACTCGGAGCTGGTGAGCAGGTTCGCATTACGATGGAGAACTACGAGGGAACAGGGAGTGCGTTCGCTCGCCTGACAATCATTGACACCAGTTCCGGTTCCGCTGTCTCACCGGATGGCAGCGTTGCAACCCACGACCTCTCATCCACCAGTACTCAGGATTCTGACAGCGATGGCATTCCGGATGTGTGGGAGCTGGGTTATGGCCTGAACGCCTATATCAGTGATGCCACGGCCGTTAACAACAGCAGCGGGATCACCAACCTGGAGGCTTATGAATCCAGCCTGCACCCATTCACCCTGGAAACAGTTGCCAGTGGCGGAGGTGGCTCCGAACCTGACCCGGTCGCGCCTCCACCTCCCGAGCCCGCAGCCGGTGAAGTCACTCTGTCCTGGACCGCTCCTGGCACACGGGTGGACGGCTCATCGATTTCACTCAGTGAAATCGACTACTACCAGATCAATTATGGCGAGAGTGCCGGGAACCTGAATCAGGAGTGGCCACCGGTCAGCGGTGAGAATAGCTCAGCAACCATCACCGGTCTTTCAGCAGGTACCTGGTACTTTACAGTCACGGTCGTCGATAATGCGGGGCTGAAGAGCGCTCCCTCCGATATGGTCAGCGCAACCGTGCAGTAATGAGACCTCAAGCCTCAATTGTAAAGGCGGTCCAGGTAATCCTGGGCCGCTTCTTTTAAAGCCGGCGACATAGCCTTTAAGCGGTTTTCGCCATCGCAATCAGTGCAGGCAAGGCCTATCACCAGTAATGATGCATCGGTCCGAGAATTGAAAATTCCGGGGAGTTGCGCCAGCTTGGCCTGAAGATCATTGGTTTCCCAGCGCCCTTCTACGTAATACCCATAAGCAATGTATATCCTCTGGTCCGTGCCAAGCCCTTTGAGAGTCAAGCCTGACAGCTCACCGGAAGCACCTACCGGGACCGTAAAGGTTACGTTGGGCAGGAACCTTTCCGGATCATACACATGGTTATGGTACTGAACGATTTCCCGCTGAGGACGCTGATAGTCGTAGCTGTACAGTCCAAGAAAAACCTGCGAGCCGCTCCCGGAGTCCCGAGTTGCAGGCGCTGGTGCAAAGAAGCTTTTACTGAATGTTCGGTCTGGCCATTCGATCATGGGGCGCCAGCCAAGCAAGCGGTCCTCAAAGAGCGGTAACCACTGACGCAGTTCGTCTGAAAACGGATCCTCATGGGGGACTGAGGCCCTGGTCGCATGCCCGCTTTCACCCTGTACCGTCCACCAGGACAGCGCCACGAACAGCAGTCCGCCCAGGATCAGAGCTGCAACGCCGCTGGATGGCTTGCCTACCCGCGGCCTCAGGGCTTGCTCAGCGGTATCGTCTGGCTGGGCACCGTCGTCCTTTCGTTCAAGCCAACGGGCAAAGAAAAACAGAGGCACCAGCGTGCCTGCAAAGACCCACCAGCCAAAAAAGTCATGCTCTTGGATCAGGGACGACGTCATATCGGATTTGTAACCTACATAGATGATTACAAAAACCCGAATCCAATTGGCGACCAGAGCCAACATGATCCCGGCGCCAAAGAGCCATACCCAGTCATGGAGACGACGAAGGTTGAGCTCGCAATAAAGTACCGTCAGAGTCATGCCAACCAGCAAATACCGAAGTCCGGAGCAACCGTGAGCTATTTCAAAAGCCCCCACACCGGGGAAATAAACAATGACACCTTCAACGATAAATTCGATATCCAGCCAGGACAGGATGAACTGGTTGACTGCAACCGTAATCAGTTGGAGATACCAGGACAGGTAGTCCCACACGGGAATCGTAAACAGCAAGATGCCAATGGTCAGAAAAAACGTCTGAGTCTGTCGCCAGCCCCACAAGACCATCAACCCGCTTATCACAATGGGCAACAATGCAACCTGCTGAAATGCCTCAATTAGGAGGATGCCCCCCACCAGATACAGTGCAACGGACAGCGCCAGAGGAAGTAGCCAGAATGGATAGAAACCCGTCACCGGCCGGGTAGCCTGCCACTTGCGAATCGAAAGAAACAGACTGACAGCCAGAACCATAAAGCCGTGGGAATAAGACTCGTCAAACTTTAACCAGCGGGTACCCAAGCCGTAGAGGGTAGGCCAGGTTCCGAGTAGAAATATGGCTAAAAATGCAAAAGGAGATAACCGGTCAATTCGAGATATTTCAGAACTACGATCCATGTACACCGCTCTCTACTTCCGTTAACGAATTTCGTGCCGCCCACGGGCAGGGCGTCACCCCGACAGGCGCTCAAGTCCAATCCCGCCCGGTCATCCAGACGTCAAACGGTCCTTCAGGCGGTACAATGCTTTTAAAAGCGGACTCCTGACCAGCATGATCGACTGAAGCCCGACACTGAGAGTGGCCAGCCTGACTTTATAGTTGTCGTTCTTTCCTGTACCCGCCAGCATATCAAACCCATATACCCCCGGGTTACGAAATGCAGATTCAATACTGTACCCCAAGTGCAAGGTCCCCAACGCAATTTTTCGGTGGAAATCCTCGATATAGCCTGACTGAAGGTTATAGACGTTTCCTTTATAGCAAACATTGTAGAGCACAGAAATAACCTGCCCATTGCAGGTTAATAACGAAAGGTCCGGCGCTCCTCCCTCTTCACCAACCTGGCGGAGAAACTGCTTGTGGAACCGGAGACTGTGTCCATTAAAACAATCCCCTCCCCAGCGTTGGCGATGGAAACGGTTCAATAACTCAAAAAATTCATCAACCCGATTGGGCCACGCATTCTGAAGCTCTATCGAGCCACCGTCTGCCAGCAGCTTGCGTCTGTTAAACAACTTAAGGCGGGTGTTTCGCCCCAGGTTCGCCAGATAATCCTCAAACCTCCCCCGGGTATCGATGGCATAGGCCCGGTCTGTTGAGACAGAGCGAACCAACCAACCCCGTCCAGCCGCCAGCTTTTCCATGACCTGTAGATCGGGCGCATCCTCACGGACATCTCGAAACACCGCTTCGCCCCACGCCTCGACATCCAACATCTCAGAAATCGCCAACTCACGCTCTTGATGGGAACACGGATCCGGGCATAAGGTGTTGTATTCCGCTCGCGGCGTTGATAATCGCCGGTAATTGGTCCCGACAAACTGAAAACAGCGAACGGGAAGACAGCGGAAAAGGCGGTAGCAGTCGAGATACACCCCCGATGATCCCGCTTTCCCTTCACTGATTCGCTGGAAACCAGGGGTATTCCCCCATACGTTCCACCAGGCGTCTTGCCACGCTTTAGATTGGAAAAGACTCACGATAAAGGCACTTCCCTTTTAGCCTTGCACACCGTCGAAAAAACTTACACACCTGTAATGATAGTGCAATAATTGATCAGCATAATGGACTGTATTTAGGCGCGAAATACAGCACTGGCACCAAAGCTGCCTCCATTACCGATTGGGATCGATTCTATTCGGCGGGAGGTGTTAATCCAATGCGCTCCATTCAGCAGAAGAATAAAACAGGATTTCAGCAGCTCGGCAGTTTCCACCTGATCACCGTACATCGACTGGTAAAAACACTACTTGTCACCTGCCTGCTCCTACTGTCAGGACTGGCCCTTGCCGCCCCCAGTCTGCTGGTCAGCGGTTCTCCGAACCGAAGTGCTCCATCAGCACTTTCAGGGTCAGAACTTACCGGAAATGCCTACATATTCATTGGCTCACCCACCAATGTACAGCGAGTTCGATTCTATCTGGACAATCCGCCACCAGCGACCGCCCGACAAACCGAGAACCTCGGTCCCTATGATTTCAGCGGAACAGCCCCCGACGATACGGCCTACCCCTTCAATACCGGGTCTGTCAGTGACGGACAACACACCGTGTATGCTGAGATCACCTATATCGATACGACGACCCAGTTGCTCTCAGCCGCCTTTACAATCAATAACGCTATACCGGCACTTTCGTTTTCCCCTTCGTCGCTCTCCTTCACGACCTCTGAAAGCGACCCTGCATCTCAAAACAAGACAGTCACTCTGCAGGCTAGTGAGAACACCGCTTCGACTATATTTCTGTCGGATGACGCCAACTGGTTGTCGGTATCGCCTACCTCAGGGTCGGTGCCGCTGGATGTAACCGTGACCGTCAACCCTGCCGGGCTGGCTCCCGGCAATTATACCGGCACCGTAGAAGCGACCGGAGACGGTGTTTCCAGTGCAAGCCTGTCAGTATCCCTAACGGTAGTTGCCGATCAGCCCAGCGACTTCGCCCTGATGGTCAGCACCAACCCCGACCGGAGCGCGGCAACGACGTTACAGGGCTCAACGGTTGCGGGCCAGATCTATGTCTTCGTGCCGGCCCAGGCCAACATGACACGGGTTCAGTTCTACATCGACAATCCGAATAAAGCAGGCTCCCCCGACCAGACCGAAAACCTTGCTCCCTATGATATGGCTGGCACCCAGGCCAACGACACGGCTGTCCCCTATGATTCCACGCTACTCCCGGACGGTGACCATACCGTTACCGCCGTCATCGCCACCAGCGATGCCGGCACTCATGAAATTACCGACTTTTTCTCAGTAACAAACCAAGGGCCCTTGCTGACCTTCAGCCAAGGCTCTCTGTCGGGCTCCAGGCACGTCGATAATCCGGAACCCGTGGTGCAGACGGTAGACCTCACCGCAAGTGACAGTTCAAATGCCAGCTTCAGCCTGGCCTCGAACGCGGCCTGGCTCAGTGGCAGTGCGGATTCAGGCACGACCCCCGCCACTGTCACCGTGACGGCCAATCCTGCGGGTCTGCCCGCCGGAGTTTACACCGGGGCACTGAGCGCCACTGCGAATGGCTATTCCCAGGGTAACCTGACCTTTACCCTGACCATCACCGATGGTGCGCAGGGATTACTCACAACTCCCACATCAATGAACTTTGAAGGGCAACCAGATTCACCCATAGCCAGCCAGACACTCAACGTCAGCCATTCGGCCAACGAAACCCATGATTTTACCGTCAGCACAAATGCGCCGTGGCTCAACGCATCCCCCACCAGCGGCTCCACGCCCCAGGGGATAACCATCTCCGCGGACAGCTCCGGACTGACCACGGGAAACTACAGTGGTGTTATCACAATTTCATCGCCGACCAATACGGCCGTGGAAGTTCCCGTCACCATGGTGCTGTCGAGCAATGACAAATGCGCGCCGATCCCCTGTGGTGATGTCCGGGTAAGCCTGCCCTACCAATTGACGTTTACCGAGGGACAGGGCCATTACCCGGACAGGAACGGATGGGGTACCGGCTTTACCTGGATCGATAAGCCCAGCAACGGTACGGGCTATATTCCGGATAATCTGGAGATGAACTTCTTCCAGGGCGTACTCCAGCTCACCACCACTGCCGGCATCCAGTACAAGAGCGTAAACACGCAGGATAATGCCCTTGCGGTAGGCTTTGCTGCCCCCAACCAGGTGACGCACATCAGCACTGAAGTCCTTAACATTCCACCGGGTAGCGGCAATTATGAGCAGGCAGGCCTCTGGTTTGGAAACAACGAAGACAACTACGTCAAACTTGTGGTGATGTCGACACCGCAGGGACTTCGCATTCACTATCTCATGGAGCTCGGCGGCGTCACCGCAACTGAAAAGGTGATCTCAGCCGGATCCTTGTCCGGGCTGGATATTACCCTGTCCATGTCTGTAAACCCCTATGAACGGAACGTTGATCTGGCCTACAAGATCGAGGGCGGCACAACCCAACAGGCCGGAACGGTATCGCCTCCCGATGAGTTCTTCAGTTTTGATGCCGCTGGCATTGATCCGGAGATCGGCACCCGGAGTTTTACAGGCATATTGGCGACCCACAGGAACGGTTCCACCCCGCTTACCTACCTGTTTGACGAGTTCACCCTCGAAGCCGGTGGTGGCCCCCTTGCGCCGGATACAGCCGTTGAGTTTGTACGCAAGGATTACGACTTCAGCTTCCCGACCTCCATGGTTTGGGGTCCTGACAACCGTCTGTATGTGACCGAGTTGTTCGGCACCATCCATGCGCTGACGTTCGACGCCAACATGAACCTGATCAACGACCAGGTCATTGAATCCCTGGTAAACGCTGTTGGACCAAGGCTCACACTTGGTATCACCACGTCTCCTGATTCGACGCCCACCAATGTCGAACTTTGGGTCGCTCACTCCAGCCCATCCGTGGACAATGGAGAAGCAAACTCCGGCATGGTGACTCGCTTGGGCGGAAGTAATTTCGCAACGGTTGAGCACGTCATTACCGGTCTGCCACGGGCAATCGCCAACCACTCCATCAACTCGATCCATTTCGGTCCAGATAACCTGCTGTATATCGCGATTGGCGGTAACACCGGTGCCGGGGCTCCCAATCAGTCCGGATCAGAATTTGGTGAACGGGCGGAGCAACCCCTGAGTGCGGCAATACTGGTTGCCGACGTGTTTGCCCCCTTATTCGATGGAACCTGCGCCAACCCCATTGATATCTATGGTCCTGCGCCGTGCGACGTTGTCACCTATGCAACCGGCTTACGGAACAGCTATGACTTTGTGTTCCATAGCAACGGACGCATGTACGCCACTGACAATGGCCTGGGGGTCACAGGAACCTATCCACCGAAGCCCGAGCCAGTCTGTACCGGCTTTGGTAACACGGCCAGTTATAAGAACGGGGGCCACAATCCGGGACCACAACCCGATCTCCTGTTGTTGATCGAGCAAGACAAGTATTACGGTCACCCGAACCCCTACCGCGACGAGTGTGTATTCAAGGACGGCTCCTACCAGAACGTAGCGCCGCTACCGAACTGGGAGCCACCGATCTATGTCATTGGAGACCACACCTCATCCAACGCGATTATTGAATATAAGGGTGCCGAAGGCTGCGTTGGTGATTTCCTCAACGGGCAGTTGCTGGTGACCAACTATTCCATCGGCGACGATATCTTCCGGATCCAGCTCAATGCAAACGGCGATGGAGTGATTGAAGGAGAGCCACTGATCACCGGATTCAACGATCCGCTGCCATTAGCAGGCAACCCCTCCGGCGTCCTGTTTGTGGGGCAGTTTGGCGGCAGCAAGCTCACGTCTCTGCAACCAGTAAGCCTTGGCTGCTGGCAGACGCTCGCCCCCTCACCCACTAACCTCCTTGATGCCAGCGCAGCCGCAATCGGCAACAAGATGTATGTCGTCGGTGGCAAAAATGCATCTGGTCACTTGTCCACCCTGTGGATTTATGACGCCCTCAGCGACAGCTGGAGCCAGGGCGCTAACCTACCCGGTGTCGGCGTCGAAAACCCAGCGGTGGTCGCCCACAATGGCTTGCTCTATGTGTTTGGCGGTTCCACCGGGCCATTCTCAGGCGCCGTCAACAACGCTGCCGTTTACAACCCGTCAACAGGAAACTGGCAGTCACTGGCCGGCATGCCCACCGCCCGAGGCGGGGCAACGGCGCAGTCCGTCAACGGCCAGATCATTGTAGCCGGCGGCATGAATAGCAGTGGCTCATCTTTGGCAACCGTCGAAGCGTTTAACCCCAGCACCGGCCTGTGGCTGAACCTGCCGCCCATGCAGACACGCAGGGATAACCCAGGGTCTGCCGTTCTGAACGGAGAGTTCTATGTGTTCGGAGGCCGAACCCGCAATGCAGACGGAACAGCCCCGGAACCGGCACTGGCCACGGTTGAGAAGTACAACGCCAGTAACGGTAGTTGGGTAAGCCAGACCCCAATGCCAACCGGACGACGGGCTATGTCTGTTGGAACAGCGAACGGGAAAGCCCAGATCACCGGTGGTGAGCACAACCCGAGCAACGTCTCCGGCGTATTTGAACAGAACGAAGAGTATGACCCGGATACCAACAGCTGGAGAAGCCTCACCTCAGCCCCGACCCCAAGGCATGGCGCTGCAACAGCGACCATTAACGACATAGTCCACAGTGTCGGAGGCGGCGTTCAGTCCGGGACCTCATACAGCACCATTCATGAAGCGCTCAGGTTCTAGGAAGCTAACGCTTTCCAGATGATTGAAGGGCTGGCAGGGACGCCAGCCCTCTTTATAGCCAATCGTAAACCTTACCTGCCTCAGATCATTGCCTGAAAAACTACGATATACTGCCGCGGCAACCAATTGATCAAGGACAGTTCAAATGCGCGCGAAGCGTTTCCTCGCCAGTTCTTTCGCCCGGACTCTGGAAACCATCGTTTCGATCGTTGCCGGCCTCATCATGATGCCCCTGATGATCCGGCTACTCGGCGAAGATCTCTACGGAATATGGATTGTCATTGGCAGTATTATCGGCTCGCTGTACCTGTTCGATATTGGTATGGCGTCTTCCGTTACCCGATTTATCTCCTTCTCGCTCTCGCGGGATGACCGGGAACAAGCTACAAGGGTGGTTTCTACGGCCTTTGCCATCTACTCCTGCCTTGCCCTGATTGTGTTCGCTGCCAGTGTCATCATTGCCTTTTTTTCCGGCTACATCGTCGAAAACCCGGACAATACTCGCCTGGTACAGATACTTATCATCATTGTCGGTATGAATGTCGCGGTGGAATTCCCGTTCAAGAGTTATGCCGGCATAGCGGGATACCACCTTCGCCAGGACCTGATGTCATACTCACAAATCATTTTCAGGATACTCGGCGCCGCACTCACAGCCTATCTACTATACGCAGGCTACAAGCTGATTGCGGTTGCTCTAGTTCAGTTTACAGTTTCATTATTATCTAACCTCGTGTTCCGCTATATCGCCTACTACTTGGAACCAAAACTTAGAGTAAGGCTAAAAACGGTTGACCGGCCAACCTTCAAAGAGATTTTCGGATTCAGCAGTTGGAGCTTTGTGATCGACCTGACACGGCTGCTGAAAGAGCGAGGCGACGTTTGGATGGTGGCTGCCTTTACATCCCCCGCCCTGCTGACGGTCTATTACGTGGGTGTGCGTCTCGTCGAATATTCCAACCAACTTCTCTACAAGGCGTTTGGCTTCACCCTACCCCTGTATACCGAAGCCATTGCGAGAGAGGACGATCAGGAACTTGAACGGAAGGTAAAGCTCTTCCTCAGGCTCAATACGCTGGTTTCCGGTATCGTCCTGATTGGTGCGGTATTGTTTGGGCGCGACGTGATCAGAATCTGGATGGGCGATTCGTTCAGTGCAGCCGATGCCGCCATTGTGTTCATTGTACTGTTGGCTGCCAAGCTGTTGGTCTTCATAACCAACCCATTCACCAACGTACTTTTTGCCATGGCCAAGCACCGCTACCAGGCATACGTTTCTGGAGCCGAGGCCATTACATCCCTCGCACTCATTCCCGTATTCATGCAGGTACTGGATAACCCGCTACTGGCGGCCGCCCTTGCCATCGGGCTGCCTTTTACCATCACCAGAACACTCATCGTCCCATTCATTGTTCAACGGAACACCCGGTTAAGTGTTGCGCTCCTCTACAAGACCTTACTGCCCCTTGTAATTCCGATACTGGTGTTCGGTTACCTCTGCCATTTGCTACTGGCCACGGTAGCGCCTTCAGCAATGACACTCCTGGCGCTACTTGGTTTTATAGCGTTGATCGGTGTTGTCTACGGAGCGTTTGTGTTGCTCATCCTGTTGACCGGGGAAGAACGCCAGTTGTTACTCAAGGGCCTGGGAGTGCGCGGAAAAAAACAGGCCTGACTTCACCATGACCAGAGTCAGGATGCCTTGGGCGAGCTTTTCGTCGTGCTTAGGCCACGATAAAACTCATGAATTCCCTGGTACATGCCTAACTCGACTGCATTATGGTAATAGCGGGACTTATCCCCAGTAAGCCGATAGTAAAGCGAGCGCAACTTCAGGGTGATCAGTTTCCTGTAGAGGAATCGGGGCACCCCAAACAGATGTTTGTAATGGTCAAACTCCCGGAATAAAGCGGCTTTCCCTTTACCCTGCCGCAGTGCCCGACCCTTAAGCCAATCAATCGACAACTGGTTGGGTCTGATCTGGTGGTGGACCAAGGCCTTCGGAACATACGCACTCTTGAATCCGGCTCCTGCCGCTCGCAGGAGAAAATCCGTCTCGCTTCCCATGGTGTAGGCTTGGCTCTGAGATGGACCGATCTTAGGGTCAAACGTAATTCCGGATTCGAACACCCGCTTGCGGACGGCCATATTGGGCCCCCAAATCCGGCCTGGCCGAATCTCTCCTTCCGGAAGATCCCAATCCGCAATCACATAGGCAGCCCGGGTAAACCCCTGACTGAGGTCAACCCCTGGCTCAGGCCCCATCCCCTCAGGAAACAACGGCAGGATTCTACCCCCAAACAGGTCGTAATCCATGAGGCGTTGACTGGCTTGCCATAACTCCAATAGCCACTGGGAGTCGGCAACCACATCATCATCGGTAAAGACCACCAGCTCACCCTCAACCAGCGGCATAGCGGTCAGGAGAGCGTTGTTCTTGCCGGGTGACTTCTGCTGGAGGTACTTCACCGGTAGCGATTCACAATAGCCGCTGACCAGGGCTTCGGTTTCCCGCCTGCAGGCGTTATCAACCACAAAAAGCTGCCACTCGCATTCAGCAACATCCAGTTTGCTAAAACTACTGAGCGTCTTTGCGAGTATGTCATCGCGATCATACGTCGCCAGTACAACAGAAATATCCATATATCCGGGTCTCAGGGCACCAACCGCCCTATTTTTCTCTATTAAGGTTTCGCCAACCGCTGATACAACCGTTCAGGCAGTAGTGACTTGATCACACCCTTAAAGGCAGGAAGGGTTGGCCAACTGGTGAATGAACGAGCGAAGGCCGTCCGGGCCTGAAGCCGGTCGCCCTGCTCATGAAACAAAATATAGCCAATTTTGAGCAAGCTTCTCGCGCGCCATTTCTTGGCTTCACGCCTGATTTCCCGATCAGGCGAACTCGACAGGACCTTTTCGGCAACCCTCACACGTTCACGGAACTGCTCAACCTCGCGTTGTTTAGATACGCTACCCGGCACATCACGGTAAAGATAAAACACTTCGCTGCGGTAGATTATGGGGCCAAGTTGAGCCAGGCGAATCCACATATCGCGGTCGTCGAGATTTTTCATTGACTCGTCAAAACTTCCAGCCCGGATCAACGCTTCTCGGCGAGCAATAACGCTAGATGTACCCACATAATTGGATTGTAATAAGGTGCGAACCGCATCAAATGACGATAAAATCCAAGCCCCCCTAGTAAGTTCGTTGTTGAGCACTTCTTGCAAATCCCTATAACGATCGATGTTACGCCCTATCCTGACATTTAGTTCAGAATCCGTTACATCGAAATTTCCGCACGCCATTGTTGCTTCCGGATTTGCCTCCATCTGCTCCAAAGTAGGTAATAGTTGGGAGGAGACAACAACATCATCAGCATCAAGAAACAGTACAAACTCTCCTGAGGCTTCGGATAACCCTCTATTGCGTGGAGAGGCCGGACCTCCTGAATTATCCTGCCTAAAGTACCTGATCCGGTTGCTTTCCAGGTAAGGAGACAAAGTGTGAGATAGGTTATCGGTCGAGCCATCATCGACAACGATCACTTCCTTGCTTACGGTAGAATCTGATAATACAGAGTCTAAGGTTTGCCCTATCAAGCCTGCACAATTATACGCCGGAATAACAACTGACAATTTCACGGAAAATTCCTGAAAATTTTAGACATCATTAAAGTTTCACTAACCTAAACAGCCCAACGTTCACACCACATAGAAAAAATTAACAGCGCCCAAGTTTTTGAATCATTGGAGTTTTTATAGGCTTGAACCTGATCCGGATTAAGAAACTTAGAAATCCTGCTATCTTTGGAAAAATAAAAATCCTTCGCATCATCTAAAGAAGGCGAAGTGAGCCAACCCTCAATGGGTGAACCAAAACCTTGTTTAGAGCGATATTTAATTCTATCTGGCCATTGTTTAGCAAAAGCCGTTCTTAGTATGATTTTGTCGGATTTTTTGTCTAATTTAAGTCGGCCAGGTAGAGATATTACATACTCAGCCAACTCTTTATCAAGAAATGGAGACCTGAGCTCAAGACCGTTGGCCATAGATGCTCGATCAGTTTTAACCAGAATATCTCCTACCATATAGTCTGATAAATCTACTTTTAACGCGTCATTAAAATCTAACAACCTACCACTACCATCAAACCAACGTTCTAAATTATCTGATGTTTTTTTAACACCTAATTTGCTAATTTCTTTATCTGAAAAAAACCAGTACAAATCGTCAACAGAAGAATTTACATCTCTTTCAAGAACAACATTTTTTAACGCATAATACCTATGGATATTTAATGCTTTTTTCGAAAAAGATTTTAAAATACCACTGACAATATAAAGCGCAAGTGTGCGAAAATAATTTGAATTACCAAATATCGCCTGGTAAACCAACGGCCTATACTTCCACGTATATCCACCGAATAACTCATCAGCACCATCACCTGTTAGAGCCACCTTACAATGTTTACTAGCCTCTTTACATATTTGATAGGTTGGTACACTTGACGAGTCTGCAAATGGCTCATCGTAAACAAACGAAAGGTTTTTAAGAATTTCCAACAAGTCAAAAGGCTCTTCATATAGCTCTATATGATTTGTACCATATATTTCTGCTATTGTTTTGGCATATTCACCTTCGTCAAATCCACTTTTAAACCTATATGACATTGTCATAAGATCAGGTTTAATTGAAGAAGCAACGGATACAACGGAACTGGAATCAACTCCACCACTTAAGAATGCTCCTATTGGAACATCAGCTATGAGCTGTTTCTCTACCGAAGACTTTAATAGAAAAGATACTGTTTCAACAGCCTGATCTAGTGTTACTGAATCTTTACGAGTATCTGGAAAGCTCCAATACCTAGTCTCATTGACTCCATCTTTATTCACTTCCAGAAAGAATCCAGGCCTTAAGACTGATATTTTTTTGTATATTGAAGTAGAAGGATGAACATAGAGTTTTTTTAAGTAATGACAAATTGAATTTTCATCAAGTTCGTTAGATATCAATCCAGATGCAATAATAGATTTAGGCTCAGACGCGAAAACAAATTCACCACTCCTCCCAAAAGCATAGTAAAAAGGCTTTTCGCCAAACCGGTCTCTGGCACAAAACAATGATTTACTAAGATTATCCCATATAGCAAAAGAAAACATCCCTGATAATTTGGACATCATACTCTTACCATATTTAATATACATGGCGAGAATTACTTCAGTATCGGAACAAGTTGAAAAATTATAACCCGTTTCTTTAGCAAGCTCCTTAAACCCATATATCTCGCCGTTAAAAGTTATACAAAACCGACCATCAGTGGAATACATTGGCTGTTTTCCACCCTCTAGATCGACAATACTGAGTCGAGTGTGTACAAGATTCGCGCCAGTTAACTCTTCAATTCCATAACCATCAGGCCCTCGATGAGAAATAGAATCTTTCATTTTTTCTAGATTTTCTTTATAACTACCATTATTAAAATTAACTATCCCTGCAATACCACACATCCAAATAACTCCTGTAATTTTAGACAGCGATTATTTTAAGACTTTCTAATATTTCGAATGGCAGATATTAGCGAATTCCCCAAAAAGCTTAATGCTATTATTTTTAAAGGTTCCCACGAAACTTTTGAACGCATAGCATTAAGTGCACATCGCCTTGCTAAATACAATTCTTGGCCATCTATATAACTCTTAGACATAGATATATAGTTTCTGTAAATCCAATAATTTATATCATTACAAAACTCACGATCTAGCGGATTAATGAGCTGCCTTTTTAAAACTTCAATTCTAGCAGGAGATAGCTTAAGTGATCCTTTATTCGAAATACCACTACCAGTAATTCGATAACTATGTAATATCTCATCAACAAAAACAAATGGAGATATTCTGGAAATACGTAACCACATATCGTAATCATCACCATTTTTTAGCAAAGAATCGAAGGGTGAAATTACATCAAACAATTTTCTTCTGATCGCTACACCTGATGTTCCGATATAATTTGCCTTTGCCAGTTGTCGAAGGTTTGTTGGTGTATCAATATAGATAAACTTATCATCAGATTTATAACAAATATTTTTAATGAAATCATATTTAACCAGGAAATTTGACTCTATCATTTCACCAGACTCATCAATGGTATTAAAGTTAGTGAATACCAAATTTGCTATTGGGAATCTATTGAAAGCTTGTTCAGTGAGATTCAACTTCCCTGGCATCATAATATCATCAGAATCAAACAGGACTACATATTCCCCTATAGCTTTCTCAATGCCATAGTTTCTTGGGGCTGATGGTCCACCGCTATTTTCATCCAAACAAAAATATTTAATATTATTTCCCAAATAATTCTGGACAACGTTTGGTGTTGAGTCACTAGAACAGTCATCTATCAATAAAAGTTCATCGCAATCACTCATTTCAGATATTATCGAATCGATTGTTTCGGCTATTTTTGATTCACAATTGTAAATAGGAACAACAATACTAAATCTTGACATAAATAACACCGGAAATTTATATGCCTATTATTTAATACAGCAATCATTACAAATGATTTTATAATCCGGACAACTTGACAATATCATATAAATCGGACAACTCTTCTGAAGGTCGCTTAATATTAAAAAAGTCGACAGCTTCATTTTGATATTCAAGAAACTGCTTCTTTCTTTGATTAATTTGCTTGAGTTCATCGACAATGGCTTCGGCTAACGAATCACTGCTACCAGTCAAAGCCATAGTGGCAGGTGATTTTTCAAGAACTTCACGAAGACCAATGCAGTCAGTGCCGACAATTGGCACTCCGGCTGATAAAGCCTCCATTGCCAACAACCCGCACGCTTCCCATCGCGAAGGCATCACCACAAGATCAACGCCCTTAAGCGCCGAAGGCATGTCATCTGTCTGTTCTAGTTGATGAAAATAATCACCAAGCCCTAAAGAGTTTAAATAAGAATAATCTTCACGGATGTAGCCACCCCAGCCAAACGTAACTATATGAGGCATAGGGTTGATCGAGTCATGGTTCTTAATTTTCTTAACAGCATCTACGAGAATGCGAAACCCCTTTTGCCCCATAAAGCGGCCAAAAAAACCCAATAATAAAGTATCCTCGCTAAGCCCAAGTTCTTCCTTTATATTTCGTTTAGCTCCGTTTTTGAAGTACTCAGAATCAACGCCATGTAAAATACCTTTAACTTTGGCCTCGTCTACGCTAGGGAAATAAGATAAAAAATTAAGCCGGGCATCATTTGTCACTGTATGTATTGCAGTCATTCGAGTGAAAATATATGACATGACCCTCTTTTTAACGAGCTGCTTCCATCCAATGAATTGTTCCGGACGAAAAACATCATGTGCCGTCATGATATGAGGAATTTTTATACCAGTTTTTGCGATTTCTGTAAGCAAGCCTGCAGAGAACCCGTGAGAATGAATTAAATCGAACCCACCATTCTTAATCAATGTTCTCGCTTGAATAATAAAATCTAGATGCCCTTCTTTCGCTTTGACAAGCCTAATCCGACCAGGCGGAAGATAACTGGATATATATTCTTCCAATCCACTGTCAGGAGCTAACAAAGTGAAAGTGAATCCATCAAACGCGGGCTGTCCGTAAATGTATCGGAAAAAAGTTCGTATTCCACCACCAGGTTGCAATGCTGTCATTAATATTTGCACTTGAAACTCCATTTCATCCAAGCATTTATTTAAGTAACACGGCGTTTTCTGTTAATTTTCTCTGCAAGTTGGTATCGGGCACTTCTAACAGGTTGCACAGCACCCGGACCTTTATTTGCGTTGTCGTTAGCTATTTTGTTCTCAACAATTGAAAGAACTGCCACTGATAGCCCGCCAAAAAAATACCACTCATAGCTTTTAAGCCCGTAACTTGCGAGACTAAAAAGCAGATTCATTAAAAGCCAGACTTGCATGGCCTGAATAACCCGATATAAAAAACTATCAACGGGAAAATTGTTTTTAACCAATTCGCCCGCCTTAATAAAATTAGTTATCATTACCTTCAAATAAAGTATAAAAATAACCAAGCCAATTAACCCAATTTCTTGCCAAATTTCAGCCCAAAGTATGTGGGAAATTTGATCCTTGCCAGCTACGTTCCAATTTGCCTCACGCGAGTTACCCAGCCCGTGCCCAATAATTGGCCTATTCATCGCAACTTCAAAATCACGAACCCATCCTTCAATTCTTCCCTCTGCAGAGCCTGACTGCCTTGTATCTGAGCTGACTAATGAAAGATATCTATCCTTCTGAATATCATTCATAGATAAAAACATCATGAATACACCGGTTACACCAACAACCAATAATAAAAACTTTCGATTACTCTTCAAAAAAATTCCAAACGAAATTATAGCTAATGCAAGTACGCCAGATCGCGAAAGCGTAAGCATCATTACATATGCAAGAACAGGCAATAACAAAAAATATATTACTTTAGTTTTTTTATTTATTGGAAAAAAAACATAATGCAGAAATGGAATAATCGTAGCGATAACAAATGCCAGCCCATTGGGGTTTATGGTATCTGAAGGGGCACCGGAAAGACGGCCTGCAAATTCACCTCCGCCAAGGTGAGTACGAGAACCTAAATACCCGGTAGCAAGATTTAGGATCAGGGGTTCAATTACTCTTATCAAATTTAAAATAACAAACCAGAAAATGGTAATTTTCAGTCTACGTTCGGTGGTGATCAGATTAACAGCAAAAAAATAAAATATTGCTCCTTTTATAAACAACACCAGCCCACCACCAATTACTGAGCCAGGCCATTCAACTAATGGTAGTGAAATAATTGAAAAAACGAATATGGATAACAGGTAGCGTGACGCTATGTCCATTTTAGGTCGCATAGATGGTCCGCCGCCAAAAATATAGAAACATATTGCGGCTACCAAAACCATATCAAACCTGATGATACCTAAAAATGGGATTCTCGCCGGAAGATGTAAAAAGAAACTCACAAGGTATAAAATAAACAAATTAAACGCAACTTTATTGATATTTTCAGGCATGCCTTATGATCCCAGGAAAATAACTACAAATAACCAAAATCGTTAATTCATCAGCCAATCATAACCCTTAAAATCTAGCAATAAAACCACCAACTAAAACATTAACGTATAGTACATTTTGATATTAAAACCCAATAAAACTGGTAGAATTTGCATAAAATTAAGCCCATCCAAACTAAGTGCGTTAAGCAGCCCCTACCATGCAGTAGTATAAATTACATTTTTTGTAACTAAAACGTATTTAGCTCAATTATTTAGACTATTGTCATTAGTCGATTAAGGTGAGAAACTGACAGTTAGTGCTGGAGACTAATGAATTAACTACTTTTGCCGTAAAGGGTTAAAACAGCAATGAAACTCATCAGACACAGTTCGATCACTACAGCAGTAGCTATCACTGCGATCATCGGGGTTCCGAATATCGGCTTAGCGGATCCGGTAATTGATTCGATAACACTATCAGAAAATTCTGAGATGATTATATTCGGGTCAGGTTTTACCAGCAAGAATCACGCCGCCCCTTTATACTATTTCGACTTTGAAAACAACAATTTAAGCCAAAATACGAAGTACTCTCATCTATCGTCGCTAGTCACTGCGAATGGAATAACCACCTCAGAGACTACTCCAACTGGTGTCGGTAATTCCATGCGCTGGCGGGTTTCCCAGGACTATCGTGCGTTACCAATCCCAGAAATAGACTTTAATTCTAATCAGTTATATGTCTATTTTCACAGGCGCTATAATTTTTCTATCTCGGACTCAAGTACCTGGGGTAGCAATGGTTTCAATCTAAAGACCAATAGATTATGGGCTGATACAAAAAACAATATTTATATTGGCTATCAAGGTAAGGAGGGTAATAGTTCAGGTCGGGTTTATCCTGAATATACCGCTGATGGAGGTGCCGTTTGGACTGGAAGCCGGCTACCTCAAGTTCAAAATACATGGTCCCAAGAAGAGATAGTTTATCAATCAGGTGATATTGGCGTGAAAAATGGTCGCTTTGATTTAATCAGAGACGGTTCCCCTGCCCATGACCAGCCATTCAGAATGAGAACATCAAGTTATTCCGAACCATACGACCAGTTGGTCTTTGATCAAATAACTGATCAAACACCGTCGGATAAGTACCTATATATATATTTCGATAATATTTATATCGATGATTCATTTCATCGAGTATATGTTTCAGAAGCGGCCAGTTTCCTAGAGGCAAAGCAAAGATTAATTCAGGTACCAAGCGAATGGCAAGATAATAGAATAGTCGCCTACTTCGACCCAGGGTCTTACTCTCCATCAAACTTGTATGTGTATGTGGTAGATGCTCAAGGTCGAGCAAATTCTAATGGAATAAGAATTTGTCAATCAGACTGCCCTTCACCGCCAAACCCACCACCTTCAGTAGGTGTTCAATAGCGGAAAAAATTATATGAAGAAGGCTTCTGGTTCAAGAAGCCTTCTTCATATCATGAATATATCTAAAGAAAATTAAGGCTAAAAATATAGAAAATAGGTACAAAGATTCTGGCTCATCAACATCAACAATAATTTTCCTTGTAATAGATGATGTAACGCCGAACCGGTCCCCCTCCTTCTGGAAAAAGCTTATTACTGACAATCCATCGTCTCCTAATTTCAACAAAACGTCATCATTTGGGTAATCACTATATATTTTCCATTCTGAAAAATTAAAGATGCCAGTTAAATTTGGCTCAAAACTCGATAACATCTCTACACTATCAAGTAAGGCAAATACTTCATAGCGATTCTCCCGTCCAACATGATTTTTTGATACGGGTATTGGTAAGACACTTTTTAGTGAAAAGTCATGTTATTAAACGAAATACCTAGACTTAATAATTCATATTTCCGAAGGTCAAAAACAGCACTCATTTCACCGTGATAAATTTCACCACTTTCTATGTTAGTGTACTCACTCACAAATTCATACTTTATTAGACTTGAATAAACATTAGTAGATATACTTAAAAGAGCAATCAATAAAAACGAAAACTTTACCATTTCAATCATCCTTGAATAATAAAACCTCAAAAATCCTAGCACATATTGAATTTATTACCAATAACGATTAGAAAGAAAAATTTAAATTTAATTACTATTGAGAATATAGCCATTAAATTCCAACATGATTCTTCAGCTTTGTAAGATCTGAATTTAGTCTTGAAGAATAATCGTCTCTGAAATCATTTATTTTATCCTCCAAATCTGGCACTAAATTAATCGATTCTTCGATAACCCTAGCTATATCATGCTCATTATTTTTGGTGAAAACAAAACCATTAGAAAATACTTCCCTTGTGGTTTTGTCATCAGATAATATTGCTGGACGCCCTACAGCCGCAGCCTCATAAGCGCCGCAAACCAAGCAATTGCTTCTGGTTGTCAGATCGATAACCAGCTTTGCGTTACAAAGCAAAGCCTCATAATTTTTCTCGCTAACGAAACCTTCAAGAATTATATTTCTGTCTTTAAATCTATGAACTATCGAATCCGGAGCTTTACCTGTTACTCTTAGATCTATATCTAGCTTTGAAAGCGATCTTATCGCCTCCAATACCTCAATATAAGGTTCATCTTCTGCCCAAGTACAAATAAAAAGTATGTATTCTTTAGGATAAGAGCATTTTCTATCAGCACATGATATTTTTGGTATCGGGTCTGATAAGACAAAAAACTCACCCCCAACTTCCTTCACAATTTCAGCCAAGTGTGAATTTGTAACGATCGTTAAATCAACGCCCCTAATCAACCATCTTGCTAAGGCCTGGAGTAATTTAAATCTCCCTTCAAGCGGATAAACTCCAGCATTATGCGCATCCATCACCAGTTTAGCTTTATGGTAGTACTTAGTTAATACTAACAGCAACGCCAAGGCAATAGATGGGTTTTGAAAAAATATAACATCTGGTTTATTTGACTTAATTATTTCTAACGTTTTAAACGAAGATCTAATATACCTTTTTATACTTCGCCCTGGGAAAATGACTTCATGAATAGGAATCGCAAGCTCTTTAGACAAGCTTTGACTTCTTCTATGCCTTTCCCAGCCAATCCATATGGCTTTTTTTTTCATTTCATTCTCTCTTGAGAGTTAAATGTTATTTTACTATTCACGTGATTTATTTATTTTTCATATTTAGTCTAGTGAATCCGTACAAATTTTTCTCGAAATTTTCTAAATTTGATTGCGCTGGATATCTATTGATAGCCCAACGATTATTTAACGGATTTATTCCAGGGTACGCAGAAATGGCATATTGGTAGCCTGCTGCTCTAACGGCATACTCAACCCGCTCATCAAAATCCTCAGGCATTCCGTTAGGGTAGCAAAAACCTTGAACCTCATAGCCAGTCATATCAAATATTCTACTTTTAGAGTTAACAACTTCATAAGTTAGTTGTTTTTCATCAACGTTTTTCAAAACGGGGTGCGTTACTGAATGACTACCGATTTCAATTCCATTGCTTATAAACTCGTTCACTTTCTCCCAGTTAACAGCAGATTGCGATTTTGGAATTGAATCGGGGAGCACCACCTCAAGTTTATGAAACAATGATTCAATTAATAATGTTTTTTTATAATCTGGTAAGGTTAGACAATAATCAGCGATTAGGTTCCAAGCTTCGTGGTTATCAAATTTAGAAACTAGGTCAAAATCAAACCCTTCTATTTCAACATTTTTTAAATCAGTGTTATTCAATACATACTTTAATTTATCCGGCCACAGCCAAACATTTCCATCAACGAAACCGGTTGTCAAAAAAAGGGTTGCAGGGACACATTCTTCTTTTAATAAGGGAAATGCCAATTCCCCAAAGTCATAATAGCCATCGTCAAATGTTATTACGACGCAATTATCTGGGATATTTCCATAACGACTAATTTCTACCAAGTCGTTCAAGGCTATCGGATTAAAGTATTTTTTTATTATTTTTAGCTGCGTACGGAATTCATCTACATTAATCCGCCCCAATTCGTTGCCAATACGATGGTACATCAAAATCTTTGGGTGTTTCCTAGTAAGGAATTTAGCTAAACTTAGCCCTCCAAGAGGCTTGCTAACTCGATATATCCATTGGTTAATAGCCATTTTTTAAACTCTTCTCAGCACTAGCTTTGCCAAAGCCCGCCAAGCTGGCCAGTAGAAAACATCCAAACGTAACCCCAATATAATGTCCTTCAAAGGTTCAACGAATGCTTTATCCCCTCCAGCTACCGCCATCCCTCGACTCACATACATATCAGCCCAAGCCCTGGATTTAAGCTTTTCAGAGATCACACCTGGGTGCTGGTTAATAAACTTGTTCAGTATCCGAAACGCATTGTCATACCGCCCCCGGTAGTTCTTCGACATCTGCCCTGGCCAGATTCGGTAGATGTAGGTGATGTCTGGTGCGTAGGTGAAGTGCCAGTCGACGGAGTAACGTAGCCACAGATCCCAGTCGATCCCCATAGGAAGCTGCTCGTCAAAGCCTCCGTTCTGCTCCAGGCACTTGCGCCGTATGACTGCGGTTCCGAAGGGTACGAAGTTCTTGATCACCAGGTGGTTGGTCACACTGCCACTGTGCCTGTCGTAGGGCTGGGGCTTGGCTATGCGGTTGCCGTCCTGATCTATATAGGATACTTCGCTGTAAACCACCCCTACTTTCGGGTCTTCAAAATGGGGCATCTGGACCTTGAGTTTGTCCGGGTCCCAGAGATCATCTGCATCGCAGAAGGCGATAAAGTCACCTTTCGCTTCGGTTAGCCCGCGGTTCTTCGCTTTCGGCTGGCCCCGGTTTTCTGTCGGGATATATCTCACCCGACTGTCGTCTTCAAAGACCTGCATTCGCTCTGAGGTGTCGTCCGTTGAGCCATCGTCGACCACGATGACCTCGAGGTTTGCCCAGTTCTGTGCCAGTACCGACGATACGGCATCTGGCAGGTACTGCCCCATGTTGTAGGTCGCGATGACGACGCTAACCTGGGGTTCGGGTGTGTTAGTTAGACCTTGCATATTGAAAACCGGTATTTTCCAGAGGCTTCCTGGGGAATGGAGGGCACGTCGTTGATAATCAGCTCAACCTGTTCATCAAACACTTCCCGCAACGCTGCAATCAGGTTGGCATCCGTTTGTTCATCATACTCCTGCCCCTTTACCCTGTTGATCTGCAGTTCAGACAAGGTTTCCTGCACCAGCTGCATCTGCTCCACTCCGGGTACCTTGGTCAGGGTCCGTTCGACCAGTGAAATGCCGGCCACCTGCCCCCCATCCGGCAGTTTAAGGAAGTCGGCAACCCGGCCTTCCAGGCGTTCGAGAATGGGTAAACCGCGGCCGCAGCCACATTGGCGGTCAGAATAGACGCCCACGTCTTCCACCCGGTATCGGATCAGTGGCATTGCCCGGTTGTTCAGGTCGGTTACTACGATCTTTCCTGGCTCACCGGGTTTCACCGGCTGATTATCCCCATCAAGAAATTCGACATATACGTGGGGAAGATTCAGGTGCATCCCCTGATGCTCTTCACATTCGCAGGCAATCAAGCCAACCTCTTCGCAGCCGTAGCGATTGGTCACCTTGCAGTCAAAGGCCTGTTCGATGACGTTACGCTCGTGCTCCAGCAGCATCATGGACGTCGCAACGATGCCTTTGGGTCGCAGGTCGGTAATACCCTCTTCCGTCAGGTACTTCGCGAAGATATAGATTGAATGGGCATGACCGAATACGGCACCCGGTTTTTCCTTCCGCCAGCGCTGAACAAAAGCCCCCATGGAGTCAGGGTTCAGGTCCATGGTGTCGAGGTAGATGGTCCGGTCCAGCAGGTGAAGGCGAAGCGTTTGTTTGAGCCCCACAGGTACCGGTGGATTCCCCCAGACTGATGCCTTTTTCACGCCCAGATCCCATCCAGCCCAACGATCCGCCAGCAACTGGGCGGCATTCCGGAACTCCTGGCAACGCTCATCAAAGAACAGTTGCAGGGAAACGCCGGTCGAGCCCCCGGTCTTTGCCTGCACCAGCTCATCTTTGCGGTAATCGTCGCTGATAAACTGATCGAGGTTGTTTCGAATGTCGTACTTCGTGGTTACCGGTATCCGTTCAAACGCTCTCAGGTCTGGGTCATTGGCCCCGGCATCGAGATTGTTAAGTAACTCTCGGTAATAGGGGCTCTTTTCGGCAGCATAACGAACGAGGTCAGCCAGCCGCTCTTTCTGGTAGGCTTCCAGTTTCTCCCGGGACCACCACTGCTGCTGTTCCAGTCGCTTCCACTCCCGCAGGCGCTCGCTTTTATCTTTCGCATCCCATAGCGGATAAAACAGGTGCTTCGACAGAACCTTCATCATGGCCGGGCCTCTCGTACCGCAAAACGGCCGTACAGTGAGACATGTTGCTGAACCATGTTGTCCATCGAGTATTTGCCCGCCATAGCGTCTAATGCTGCCTTTCCCATCGCCTTCCTTAACTCAGGATTATCGATCAGTGAACGTATCGCCTCTGCGAGAGCATCCACATCGCCTACGGGTACCAAATAGCCGTTGGTGCCGTCCGTCACGATTTCCGGATTACCGCCGGTACGGGTGCACACCACAGGCTTTCCTGCCCTCATGTACTCAATAATGGCGTTGGAGAAGCCTTCCGTTTCAGAGCAAAGAACCGCAACGTCAAATTCTCTTATGTGGTCTTCTGGATTACTCACGCTACCGAGGAATGTCACCTGATGCCCGATGCCAAGCTGCTCGGCCAATGCACGGTATCGGTCTTGAGTTCCTCCCCCCGCGATTCTTAACTCCAGGTTGTAGCCACACTGATGGAGGCGGCCGCATGCTCTTATCAAGTCATCAATACGCTTGATAGGACGCAGGTTCGCTACCAGCCCAATAACCAGAGGGCCGGAATCGTCTCTGGTGCTTCCGGCCAGATAATCTTGCTCCGTGTCCGGATACCCGTTATAGATGACATGCAGCTTCTCTTGCGGAAGGCCTTCCATCCGCCCTGTTATTTCTGCAACCGCCTGGCTGTTGCACACCGCCGCAGTGACGAATCGCCCGGTGTAACCCAGCGCCCGTAGGTAAAGTCCGTTGTACCAAAACCCCATGTCTCTTCTTGAAATGATAGTTCGCAGCCCGGCCATTCGCATGACGGGGGGGCAGATCACGGAGGTGTCGTTGAAAAAAACATGTGCCAGGCGGATACCCTCGGCTTTCAGCCTGCGCGCATAGCGATAGACCTTAATCCAGCTACCCGGGCTGGAGAGACTGCCCACCCCCAGGTGGTCGACGGGGACTGGAAACTGTCCACTACGCGTATAGGCGGTTTCACGAAATACCGCGAAACGAATGTCCCAGCCTCGGGCCTTGAGCCCTTCGACGAGCTTCATTACTTGGCTTTCGGTACCTGCAAAGGGGTTGTTGTACTGATCCATGATGATCGCCAGCTTCACGACACCACCTTCTGGTAGACCCGGAGATAGTTGTCGGCCATGGCATTGTCGGAATAGCGATCCGCCACCTGGTCCTTGGCCCAGGCAATGACCTCTGTGCCAACCGCATGCCCCTCCATGGCCGCCAACAAGGCGTTCGACAATGACGGCTCCGACAGATCATCGAGTACGGTTCCACCACGTCCATGCCCCAGAACGTCTGGAATCTCCCCAACCGAAGCCGCCACAATGGGAATGCCCACGCTCATCGCCTCAAGCAAGGTGATGGGAAGACCTTCGGTATGGGATGGCATGCACAAGACCCCTGCCTTTGCCATAGACGCCGCGACATTGTTCACATACCCCGGTAGTAAAACGCGGCCTTCCAGACCCAACGTGTGAATCAGTTCTTCCAGGGTTTGGCGCTGACCGCCCTCGCCGACGATGAGTAAGCCGGCTGATGGCCATGCCTTCAATATTCCAGGAAAGGCACGAACGAGCCGATCAAATCCTTTTTCTCTCGATAATCGGCCAACCCCCAAGACCATCGGGTTATGCGCTGCGAAAAATGCCTCCAACGATTCATCAACTGGGTTTTGGCTATGCGCAATGACCCGCTCCATGTTCAGACCGTTGACGATCACAGAGAGTTTGCCGGACCGGGCGAGAACCTGCGGTATCTGCTGCTTCATGGTTTCGGACACCACGATGACTTGCTGCATTTGTGGCAGGATCATCCGGTCGATCCATTCATAGAGCCAGGCCTTGGTGTATCTGGGAGCTTTGACATAGCCATGCAATGTGGTGATCAGCGGCAGCCCTCTTAGTGTTCGGGGCCACAATCCCATCAGTACATTAAACTTGTATCCATGGGAGTGAAGCAGTTCAAACCCGTTATCCCGAGCCCATCGCCAAATTTCCCTGGCACCACTGAGGTTAAAGCCGGGACGCATCCGCCAGGGAGTCAGCGGAACACCGAGCCGGCGGGCCTCCGCTTCCAGTGGTTTCTCATCTATGCCGGGCTCACCAGCGCTTAGAATCAGCGGCGACAACCCTTGTTTGAGCTGCTGCTGGACCAGCGCCAGCAACATCTTTTCAGCGCCATAAAGACCGCCGCTGTCGATAAGGTGAAGAACTTTCATCGGCCTAGCCTTTCCTGGGAGTCCACGTAACCTTCTTCTCTCCCCTGAGGAAAGCCAGCGCGGCCTTAAGCGAGGCCATGTTCAGCAACATGAAGTAGTAGGGAATGGAATAGAATACCGGCATATCACGCCCTGATTGATCACTCATTCGGCCCGCCCAGGACAGGCCGTAGAACATAACCAAACCTATGGCTGACAGGGCAAAAAAGCCCCCCTTACCTGCCAGGAACAAGGCCGACAGAGTCAATAACAGTAACGGGATAAAAGCGAGGTAGCGCAGCAGTTTGTGAGAAACCAGCTGGAACCCGAAGAAACCGTACTTGCCCGGATTCATAAGGTGAGCCATGTCTTTCAGCGCCCATAAAGCTCGCAAACTGACCCGGACGCGCATGCTGAATTCACTGGTTCCGTCTGCAAGGGCATGCTCCCTTAACAGGGCTTCCGGCTCGTACACAACCCGATAGCCCTGCTCCACCACCTTGAGCGGTTGTACGAAGTCCGGCAACTGGTCTGCCCTGAGTGTTTGATAAAGCGAGGTCCGCATCGCATCAATACCGCCGTCTACCCCGACAACTGAACCAACCCTGGTCTCCTGCTCACGTAACCAGTTTTCATACTTCATATAGGCACTGCAGCCGTCACCGACCAGAGAGCCATCCTCATTCACATAGATCATTTTGCCGGTCACGTAGCCTACCTGGGGGTCGGCAAAATTACGCACAAGCCGGCGCAGTGCCTGAGGCTCCCACTCAGAATTAGCGTCTGAAAACAGGATGATGTTTCCACTCGCCATCGGCACGAGCTGGTTAAGCCCCGCCGTCTTGCCTTGACGGGGAACCTGACGGTGGAGCTTGATCGCAACTGAGGCGTTACTCGCCAGTTCGAGGACGATGTCGTCGGTACCATCATCAGACTCATCGGATACTACGAGTATTTCAAATTTGTCAGCCGGGTAGTCCAGAGCAAGCTTGTTTTCCAACGTCGCCCGGATGTCCTTTGCCTCGTTAAAGGCCGCAATCAGGATGCTGACGGAGGGCTCGAAACTGTCGTCCTGCTTGATCGGGGATTGCAGGTATCCGGCAAGAAAACGTACCAGGATGGGATAGCCGATATAGATGTATATCAACGCGAACAACGATAGCCAAAACAAAGCCATGAGCATGGTCTATTTCTTCCGTGACCTGAAGACTGACGATTCAGGCACCATCAAACTGGTGCGCAGCCGAAAATTCCGTGGATGTATGTCCTGCCGGCAAGGCTCCGTTACCGGCCTGCCCTGGATCGAGCACGCCTTGCTGGATCAACACGTCACTCATTGTGGTGAAGCGGAAGTGATCAATCAGCCGTTGCAAGCGGTCCTGGCACACATCAAGGTTGTTGTAGTGGCGGAAACGGGAAAACCACTTTACGTCCAGACGCGGCTGGCCCGGGTCAACCTCCCAAGGGTGCAGGTAAAACACAAACGGCTGGCCCTGGCGATTAATCTGCCCCAAGCCCCACTGACTGAACCAGTATGGGAACAAACGAAAGTAGCCACCGCCAGCAATGGGCAGGGTATAGCCCGGCAACTTAAGTGTTGTTAAGGGAAACTCGGCGAGTTCATGACCATTATCGGTCTTGAGACGGTGGGGCCAACGGGGGCTACCCGGCATGCCGTACCGATCGTGATGAACCGGAAAAATCGACGAGTCCCAGGTAAAGCCCTCTTCAGCGAGAATATCCAAGGCCCAGCGAGACTGTGCGGTGATCGAATAACTCGCCGCACGATACCCCGCCACCGGTTCACCGATAATGTCTTCGAGAAGATGCTTGGAGCGGCGGGTTTCCTCACGGAAGACCTCGGGGGTTTGGGTATAGATCAGCTGATGGCTGTACCCGTGGCTGGCAATTTCATGACCAGCCTGACGTACCCGCCTGACAAGCGCCCGCGAACGCTCAGCAACCCAACCCAACGTAAAAAACGTCGCTTTGATATCACGTTCGGCGAACATCGCCAGAAGTCGGTCGGTATTCGCTTCAACCCTGTATTCCATGGACGTCCAGTCGTCACGGTCGACCGCCTCGGCAAGCGCAGCGACCTGGAAGTAGTCCTCTACATCAATGGTTAAAGCATTTGCAATTTTTGTCATGGCTTCCCTGGCCTTGAATCAATAATCGGGGCGGGGTCACTCCTTACCGAAAACGGTATTTGAGCCCCAGGAGTATCCAGTGCTCCACATATTCACGCGAAGCCACATCACTGCTACGATCTTCGCGGCCTACACGCATTTGCGCTGTCATGGCCCGGCTTACGTCATACTGCAGCCCAGCCGCAACGGTGACGGTTTGATCATCCGTATCGTCGTCACTGTAGGAATTTTGGTCAAACGAACCGAGCAGATCTCCGCGAAGATGACTGGTCAGTTTCCGGTTGTAACTCGCCTCAAACCCCGAGCTCGTCTCATCATCTCCAGAATCCAGGTAATCGGTAAGATTAAAGAAAACCCCTAACTGGAAAGTATCGCCATTGGAAAGCGCATTGCGATAACCGGCTCGCACAGCGGTAACTTCAATGGCCTCCGTTTCCTGAACGTTAAAAACCAACCCCGAAAACACGAAATCGTAGTCCGACGTCTGGTCGGTCAACTCATGGCTGCCGTTCAGGTAGACACTGGATGACGAGTTCAGCTCACGTTCAAAAAACAGATTCCAGACAAGCCCATCGTTCTCTGTCGTCGATCCTGCGAAGGTGTTCTCGATATTACTGAGGCCCACGGAACCGCTAACGACGGTGGCTACCCACTGCTTATTAAAATTAAGGTTCAGGGTTTCCCGGTCAACCTCTTGACCGGTGTCCATTTCAGCCTGATCAACCTGTACACTGAGCCCACCGGAGAGGGTCGAGCTCAGCAAGTGGTTCCAGGCTGCTGAGCCCACATAGCGTTCACTATCGGTTTCATCAGGCTCATCGTAGTCGGTAGTCTCGTAACGTAGATCGAACGACAGTTGATCCCGGGCGGAAAGCCGCATGATGTACCTGGGACCGGTACTGAAAATATTCTTGCGAGAGGTATTGTCTGGATTATCTCCCCCTCGGGAATCCTGCACGATATCCCTGGTTCGGTTTGAGATATCCCAATAAAGATTATCGAATAATTGGCAATCGCCAAAAATATCGCTATTTACATAGGTCTCTGGGTCGTACGTCTTATCTAGCCAGCGACCGTAACCAAATTTTCCGGCAATCGAACCGTTACAGTAACCAGGGTCGGAGTTGTAGCTCACATTCAGGTTTACCCTGCTTTCCAGATCACTTTCCTCGCCGGTATTCGACTGCCTGACGTTGTCGCTGAAGCGCTCATCAAGACCAACGGATACAGCAATGGGCTCAGCCATAGCCAGCATTGATGCAAACCCTGAAATCACCACTGCAGAACAGGACAAAAGCCTTTTCAGGAGAATCCTTGGCTCACCCGCATTAACCATTGATCACTGCCCCAAGAAATTTGTCTGGATTGAACGACTGCGCAGCCTGCTCTACGGCACCAGGCGTCATTTTTCCGTGAGGTACAACCAGCATCGAATAGTCACAAAGTTCAGCCAGGATCCGGGCATCCGGGCTTTCCTCGACGGATGCCGTGTCAATAACGATGAACCGGTCGGGATAACGTCGGCGAACTGCCTGTATGAATTGCTTCATCCGGAACGAAGTGAAGAACTCCGCCGCGCTTTCTCGCTGGCTTCCGGCAGGTATCATCCGAAGCCTGGGAATACCCGTAGGATAGAGAATCCGGGCGATGTCATACTCCGGATCGTCCAGAAAATCCGTGAGGCCACTGTCGGTTACAATATCAAGCCGCGAATGAATGGTCGGCTCTCGTAAATTGCAGTCGATGATCAAAGCCGTTTTGGCTTGATCGAAGGCGAACGCGGCTGCGAGATTCAGCGCAACGAACGATGAGCCGGAGCCTTCACAGGCACCACTGACCACCAGGGTGAAATTATTGCCACCAGACAGTTCCAGGATCTTGGTTCTGAGACTCCGGAAACGGTTAACCAGTGTTCGGTCCTTCGACTCCGGATAGATAATTCGTCGTTCATCCAGGTCATCATGGGTCAGCCTTCTCGGCTCCTGCATTCGCGAGATCTGTTTGCTGATGACATATTTATCAACAGCACCAGCCCCCAGATCAAACGAACTCGGCACCAGCAAACGAGAATCATCCCATTCGGAATAGGCCACTTTCCGGTCGTCACCCGCAGCTGAAGCCTGCCCCCAATAGGACCCGGTCTGCTCGGTGTTCTCTTTATCAGTGGCGGAATCTTTGACGTCAGACTCGTCCATGGTATCCCGCTTGTCATTCTCTGTACGATGATTTGACTCAGACATCAGAAATACCCGACCCCGCTTGCTACAGCTATCACAATGTAGACTACTGCCGTGACCAAGGAACAGAACACCACCAGGTTGGTCAGGCGGCGATCACGACGTTTTTCAAAGGGCGTACGAACGTAGGGAATTTCAATCAGAACTGGCAACCCGATCTCTTCATCCAATTGCTCTTTTGCCCGGACCCGAGGGTCAATTTGAAGCAGCCCGGCCACCGATCCAAAGGGCGCCAGAATGCCCAGCACCAGGCCTGCCATCGCGAACATTGAGAATTTCGGACCGCTGGGTGACGTTGGATACTGCGCCGCTTCGTTAATACGGAACTTGAGCCCCTGCCCTTCAATATCCAGATGCATAGACACCCGGGCCCTTTCCCTTCGCTTCAGGAGATCATCATAAATCTGGCGATTGACCTGCATGTCCCGGGTTAGCTCAGCATATTCGGCCTTGTTACCCTGGATGCGTTCCATGCGGGCGGTCTGTTGAACCATCAGGCGTTGCAGAGAACTGATCCGTGTGTCGATGGTTTCGATTTCCGTGCGGGCTCTTGCCAGAGACGTCCTTAGCTCCTGATACAGAGGGTTGTCGACGTCATCACTGATCACGGTACCTGCACCACCGTCGGCCATCGCTCTGGTTCGTTGCCGCCGTAATTCTGCGATCTGTTCACGAAGAATCACGATGTCCGGATAGGTATCCAGGTAGCGCAGCCGCAGGGAATCAAGTTGCTCTTCTAGAGACGCAATGCGATCGGCATATTCATCCGCCGTTTGTTCCCGGCGAATGGTCGGGCTGATCTCATTCAGCTGCTGGGCCAGGGACTGCACCCGGGTGACCAACTGCTCCCGTTCCAGCTGGGCCAATTCGATCTGGCCCCGAAGCGTCGCCATGCGGGCATTAGCGTCACCCTCGGTGCCATCAACATTCTCCGAAAGAAACACCTGCAGCCGTCGCTCTACTTCCGCCAGCTGCCGCTCGTAACTCTTCACCTGATTGTCGATAAAGTCATATGCACTGCGACTTTCCGACCGTTTGCGGTCATTGCTTTCTTCGATAAACAGTTGCGCCAGTTTCTGGGCTACCCGAAAGGCCTCCATCTGGGAGGTCGACTCATAGCCAATACTGAAATAATTCCCACCTCTGGGTTGCACATATAACCCCGAACGCAATGCCCCGATACGGCGATCCATGGTCTCCGGCGACACCTGACCGGAATCGGAAAAAATGTCCCGGTCCTCCGCCGCCGCTTCGAGGACCTTTCGAGTCAGTAACATCTCACGGGCGGCAGACGTTGTATCTGAAACCTCGGTCGTAACTGCACTCCCTTCCATCAACGGCTGGATTATGTTGCTGTCGTCAACAAAGATCACAACCTCGGATTTGTATTTATAAGGCCACACAAAACCGAGCCCGAGTACGGTAAAACTGATGACCAGAAACATCAGGAAAGCCGTCCATTTCCTTTCACGGACTTCCCGGAGGATCTCAACTGGCAACTGTGACAACGGAAGCGCCATAAGCTCTCACTTAAATCCTGTACAACAACCTGTACGAGCACGCGTACAATTCATAGGAATCAGCGATTCAAGCCAACTCAGAAGCTACGCTCCGGAACTGACAGAATATCTCCTGGACGCATGGCATAGTTGGTCTTGATATCGCCGCGCTCCAGAATATCTTCAAGCCGCACTGGAATGGCAACGACCTCGTCCCCCATCGGCCGGTACAGCATGGCATCATTCAAAGACGCAAACGCATTGGCCGCGCCGGCACTGAGGAACAGATCAAGAACGGTCATACCGGATCGATGCGGAACCGAAATTGGCGACTGCACCGCTCCTGTCACACGAACCCGGTCGGTAAACTCGTGGCTACCCATGGCAGTTACAACCACACTGACCTGTGGCTCGCGAATATATTGGGAAAGCCCGCCTTTGATGTCATAGGCAAGTAGCTCGGGAGTTTTGTTACCTGCTGCGACATCACCAATTAACGGCACGGAAATCATGCCGTCAGGACGTACAGGAACGGTAATGCTGAGTTCAGGATTTCGCCAGACTGAAACCTTCACGACGTCGGTCGGTCCCAGGACGTAACGCTCAACACTGGTGTCCGTATTCAGGGCAAGTGCCCGCCGGATCTTGTCCGGTGACGATGCATTGGGCCCGGTTGCGCACCCAGCCAACACCAACGTAACCAACAGGGACAATACGCCCCCGGCCAGACTCAGTTTCTGCGACATCATGCGTCCCCTTCCTGTCTCCATGTCATTTACCCTTGGTAATACGTTCAGCGATGGATCAACGCGATCCCTTCTTGAACAGCACCACTTCAACTGTTTGAATAATAACTAAAAGATCCAGCAGCAGACTCTGGTTCTTAATGTAGTATAGGTCGTATCGCAATTTTTCTCGGCTATCTTCCTCATTATCCGCATAAGCGAAGCAGAGTTGGGCCCATCCTGTAATTCCCGGCTTGACCCTGTGTCTTTCATTGTAGAAAGGAATGGAATCCGCCAGCTTCTCGACAAATACCGGGCGCTCCGGCCGTGGACCTACGAACGCCATGGTACCGTTGAGAACATTAAAGATCTGAGGCAGTTCATCGATACGAACCTTCCGGATAAACGCCCCGACTCTGGTCACCCGGTTATCATTCTTGCTTGCCCAGACCGCACCGTTCTTTTCCGCATCGGTACGCATGGAGCGGAATTTGTGAACCTTGAATGGCCGGCCGTTGAGCCCTACCCGCTCCTGGCTGTACAACACCGGCGCGCGCCAGCCGTCTTCAAGCTTTATCGCAATGATTGTGAGCAACATGAGCGGGAAGGACGCCAGCAGCAGAACGCCCGCCGCCAACAGGTCAATGGCCCGTTTTCCAAAACCCGACACCGAAGACACCGTGAAACCATCGGTAAAGACCAGCCAGCCCCGGGTAATCATTTCGAGGGCAACCTTACGGGACTCTCGTTCATAGAACGTTGCACCATCGACAATTCGAATGCCTTCCATCTTGCACTCAAGAAGGTCTTCCATGGGCAGGCCCTTGCGACGGTCGTCAACCGCTACAACGATTTCACTGACCGGATGAGAAAGCACGTAACGATGCAGTGACGCTCCAGGGTCAACGAGCAGATTTTGGGCTATTTCAACGGGCTCATCGGGAAGCGGAACATAACCTGCAAAGGAAAAACCCTTACGGTTAAAGGGGGTCTGGAGATCTTCAAGCAACTGCCTGGCCCTCACCCCAGCGCCTAATACAAGTACCTTGCGCTTGAACGCATCCTTACCCGCAATGGCAAAAAACAGGGTGCGAACGATACCCAACAGGAAGAAGCCAATGACCGACGACGTTGTCAGGACGCCGGCAGTACCCAGGTACCAGAGCCAGTCGCTGGCGATCAGGTAGGCAATACCAGATAACGGCAAACTGAAGATCAGAGCGAGAATGGTCCGGAGCATCATTCCAGACATGCCTTCCTCAAGCCTGGACTGATGTACGCCAATCGCGATCATCACCAGCAGGTTCATGAGTGAGAAAACAAGCGCAGACGGCATCACGAAGCCAAGGCTTTCGAGAAACAAATCTACTTCGCCGAAATAACGAAAAAAGACCGTAATCGTGAAGGACGCGACCAATACCAGGAAGTCAATCAGTCCCAGTATCACAAACGGAAGGTGAATGTAGTGCCTGAACAATCTGACGTGAGCCACGTCAACTCCTTGTGCTGTCCACACCTAATGATCCGTGCATCCACTGCAACGGAACCAACTCATGGTGTGAGAGATTGTACTGTAATGATTTCAAACTTCAATCAATCACCTCCTAACTATCCAGCACAAGCAGGCGTAAAAAATACTGACAGCAGAGCCCTGAATGTATCAGGGCTCTGACAGTTTGTGCCGATACAAATCAGGCACGTTTCCTGCGGCGCGTCAGTCCCAGGCCAGCCAGCCCCAGACCCATCAGCGCAAGGGTGCCCGGCTCGGGAACCTTGCCAATGGTGACGCTGTCAATGCCAAAGCCGTCGTTGTTACTGTTAGCATAGAACACAATATCGCCCAGGCCAGCTTCGTCATACAGGCTGATGTAATAGACCTCACCGTCACCGTTAAACTGACCGAAGATATCGGCAAAGCTGAAGTCGACGCCACCCACCGACATGCGGCCATCGATATCGTTGGGGTCGGTGATGTAGAAGCCAATGGCGTTGACGCCGTCAGCAACAGTCAGTGTCATTACTTCGGAATCAAAGCTGTCCAGCCACTGATTATTACCGGCCTCGTCCGGGGCCGCGAAGCGCCCGTTAAACGGAGACGTAACATCGCTCAGAACAGCCACTCCGTCCGCACAGTTTGGCGCGCACAGCGAGTTAACCGGATCGCCACCCGCTACAGTCTGGGTGAACACGCCCACCGCCGTTACCAATGAATTCTGCTGAAGGCCGTCGGCGAACCCCTCGAAACCCTCCTTGATGATTGAATCGCCCTGCAGGTAAGACAAAAACTGGGCTTCCGCCGCTTCCGTGGCGGCACTACCTTCTTCACTGATGTTCAGGATCGGAGCGGCCTCGGCAACAGATACAGCTCCCATCACTGACAAAGCCACGCCAAGAGTCCTTCCTGACAATTTTCCCTTAAACATGTTCTGCTCCTTAAAATAAGTGCGGTCCTGAGTTCGTTCACTCGCACTCACCAATAAGCAATAGCCGGGCCATCAACTACAGATTGCTGTTTTAATTATACTTTTAAGGATAAAACCCAGATCCGGGAAAACTCAGTCGTAAAATTTATCGACAAAAAAAGCGAAGCCCTGGAGGCTTCGCTTTTTCAGGCACCGGCTGCTATCACGCCTGCCACTAGAACGTATCGCCAGGCACTCTCACCCAACCTTCCATCAGTACTCTCGCACTGCGACTCATCACGGCCTTCGTGGCCGCCCACTGACCGTTGACTTCACACGCTTCGGCCCCCACTCGAAGGGTTCCGGAAGGATGACCGAAACGCACAGCGTTACGTTCACCGCCACCAGCAGCCAGGTTCACTAACGTTCCTGGAATGGCAGCCGCCGTACCAATAGCGACCGCAGCGGTCCCCATCATGGCGTGATGGAGTTTCCCCATCGACAATGCGCGCACCAGCACATCGATATCCGCTGCCATGACCTGCTTGCCACTGGACGACAGGTAATCCCGGGCAGGAGCAACAAACGCCACCTTGGGCGTGTGCTGACGGCTCGCAGCCTCTTCGAGACTCGTGATCAGCCCCATCTTCAAGGCTCCGTGGGCACGAATGGTTTCAAAGCGGGCCAGGGCCTCCGGATCACCGTTGATGGCTTCCTGCAGTTCGGTGCCGTTGTAACCAATTTCCTCTGCATTCAGGAAAATGGTCGGGATACCGGCATTGATCATGGTGGCTTTCAAGGTTCCCACGCCGGGAACGTCCAGGTCATCGACCAGGTTTCCTGTGGGGAACATCGCGCCTTCGCCATCTGCGGGGTCCATAAACTCAATCTGCACTTCCGCGGCAGGAAAAGTGACGCCATCGAGCTCAAAATCACCGGTTTCCTGGACTTCGCCATTGGTCACCGGAATATGTGCCACGATGGTTTTCCGGATATTTGCCTGCCAAATCCGGACAACGCAGATGCCGTTTTCCGGAATACGGTCCGCAGCTACAAAGCCGCTATTAATAGCGAAGGCACCCACGGCTGCTGTCAGGTTGCCACAGTTACCACTCCAGTCGACAAAGGGCTTGTCGATGGCCACCTGACCAAAGAGGTAGTCAACGTCATGGTCTGGCTGGGAACTTGCCGACAGGATGACCGTTTTGCTGGTACTGGAGGTCGCGTTGCCCATCCCGTCAATCTGCTTGCCATAGGGATCAGGGCTACCAATCACCCGCAGGAGGATAGCATCCCTGGCTGCGCCGGGAACCTGCGCGGCTTCGGGGAGATCCTGCAGACGAAAGAACACACCTTTGCTGGTGCCACCACGCATGTACGTGGCGGGAATCTTGATCTGTGGCGCATGGGGCATAGTTGCCTTCCTTTTGATAAATGACACGTTACGGACATAGATCGGCCCCTGCCCCGAGAACGGAACAAGGGCCAGACAGGAGGTAACTCTTGCCTTAGCTTGCGGTCGCCATGAATTCCTTGGCGAATTTCTGCAGGATTCCGCCCGCAGAATAGACCGAAACCTCTTCGGCTGTGTCGAGACGACAGGTCACAGGAACCCGCTCTACCTCACCGCTCTGACGATGGATGACAAGCGTCAGAGTGCTCCGTGGTGCCGGCTCACCTTCAACGTCAAAGATTTCCGTGCCGTCGAGGCCAAGGGTATTACGGGTGGTACCTTCCTCAAACTGAAGCGGCATGACACCCATGCCGATCAGATTGGTACGGTGGATACGCTCGAAGCCTTCGGCCACGATGGTCTCGACACCGGCCAGCGCAACACCTTTGGCCGCCCAGTCGCGGGACGAGCCCTGACCATAGTCCGCACCTGCAATTACGATCAGCGGCTGTTTGCGCTCCATGTAGGTTTCAATGGCTTCCCACATACGCATCACTTTGCCTTCCGGCTCCACCCGTGCCAGGGATCCCTGCTTCACATTGCCCTGCTCGTCTTTCACCATCTCATTAAACAGTTTCGGATTGGCCAGGGTCGCACGCTGGGCGGTCAGATGATCGCCACGGTGGGTTGCGTAGGAGTTAAAATCTTCCTCTGGCAGCCCCATCTTGTGCAGATAGGCACCCGCAGCGCTGTCCAGCAGGATCGCATTGGATGGAGACAGGTGATCGGTGGTGATGTTGTCCGGCAGTATCGCCAGCGGACGCATCCCCTTGAGTTCACGTTTCTTCGCCATGTTGCCTTCCCAATAGGGCGGACGGCGGATATAGGTGGACATCGGACGCCAATCATAGAGCGGGTTGCCCTTGGTCTCGTCCTTGTTAGTGACGTCAAACATCGGGATATAGGTCTGACGGAATTGCTCAGGCTTCACGCTGGCCTTGACGATAGCATCGATTTCTTCGTCACTCGGCCAGATGTCTTTCAGGGTGATGGCATTGCCATCCTGATCGTAACCAAGTGCATCCTTCTCGATATCAAAGCGCATGGTGCCCGCAATGGCATAGGCCACAACCAGTGGGGGCGATGCGAGGAAGGCCTGCTTGGCGTAAGGGTGAATACGACCATCGAAGTTCCGGTTCCCGGACAGCACGGCAGTCGCGTACAGGTCGCGGTCAATCACCTCTTTCTGGATCTTCGGGTCCAGAGCGCCAGACATGCCGTTGCAGGTCGTACAGGCGAATGCAACCACATCAAAGCCCAACTGCTGCAGTTCTGGTAACAGGTTGGCTTCTTCCAGGTACATTTTTACGGTCTTGGAACCGGGGGCCAGGGAGGACTTTACCCAAGGCTTACGCGCCAGACCAAGTTTGTTCGCATTGCGGGCAATCAGGCCCGCCGCGATCATGTTGCGCGGGTTGCTGGTGTTGGTGCAGCTGGTGATCGCCGCAATGATGACGGCACCATCCGGCATTTCACCTTCTTTCTCTTCCCATGCCTTGGCAATGCCGCGGTTGTGCAGCTCAGATACTGGCAACAGAGCATGAGGGTTGGAAGGACCAGCAAGGTTACGGCCAACGGTCGACATATCAAACGTGAGAACACGCTCGTACTCAACATTCTTGAAGCTGTCTGCCCACAGGCCGGTTTCCTTCGCAAATGTCTCCACCAGAGCCACCTGTTCGTCTTCACGACCGGTCAGCTTCAGGTAGTCGATGGTCTGGTTATCGATGAAAAACATGCCAGCGGTCGCACCGTATTCCGGCGTCATGTTGGCAATGGTCGCACGATCACCGACTGACAGGCTGTTCGCGCCTTCACCGAAGAACTCCAGGTAGGCACCCACCACGCGCTCACGGCGCAGGAATTCGGTCAATGCCAGCACCAGGTCGGTACCGGTGATGCCCGGATGGAGCTTGCCCGTCAGCTCAACACCGACAATGTCCGGCAAACGCATCATGGACGGGTTTCCGAGCATGACGTTTTCGGCCTCAAGCCCCCCTACGCCCACAGAAATTACCCCAAGGGCATCGACCATCGGGGTATGACTGTCAGTACCGACACAGGTATCCGGGAACGCCACACCGTCACGCACCTGAACCACCGGAGACATCTTCTCCAGGTTGATCTGGTGCATGATGCCGTTGCCCGGAGGAATCACGTCAACGTTATCAAACGCAGTCTTGGTCCAGTTGATGAAGTGGAAGCGATCGGCATTACGACGCTCTTCCACGTCGCGGTTCTTCTGGAAGGCATCCTTCTCAAAGCCGGGGTGTTCAACAGCCAGTGAGTGATCCACAATCAGCTGGGTCGGAACCACCGGGTTAACCTGCGCAGGATCGCCCCCCTGCTCGGCAATCGCATCACGCAGGCCTGCAAGGTCGACCAGTGCGGTCTGACCAAGGATGTCGTGGCACACCACCCGGGCCGGGTACCAGGGAAAGTCGAGTTCACGCTTGCGCTCAATCAGCTGTTTGAGCGAATCCGTCAGTGCTTCAGGCTCGCACCGGCGCACCAACTGCTCAGCCAGGATTCGGGACGTGTACGGAAGTTTGTCATAGGCTCCGGGCTGGATCGCATCGACGGCCGCACGGGTGTCGAAGTATTCCAGATCGGTACCAGCCAGTGATTTACGATAATCGGTGTTCATGGCTAGGGGGCTCTCTCAATCTCAGGGGCTCGTTCCGGAAAGCCGGTCACACCGGCCTTCCTTCAGCTCAATTTTTTGATCCGCGATCAATCAACGCTCAGCGATGGGTACAACGCTGCGGGGCTCAGCACCCACATATTCGGCGCTTGGGCGGATGATGCGGTTATCTGCACGCTGCTCCATCACATGAGCGGCCCATCCAGTCAGACGGCTGCAGACGAAAATCGGCGTGAACAGTTTGGTCGGGATACCCATGTAGTTGTAGGCAGAGGCGTGGAAGAAGTCGGCATTACAGAACAGCTTTTTCTCTCGCCACATGACCGCTTCACAACGCACGGAAATGTCGTACAGCTGGGCGTCGCCTTTTTCAGCCGCAAGCTTCTCGGACCACACCTTGATGATTTCGTTACGGGGGTCGGATTCGCTGTAGATGGCATGGCCAAAGCCCATGATCTTTTCTTTCCGCTCAAGCATGCCCATCAGGGATTCTTCAGCATGCTCAGGATCCTTCATGCCCTCGATCAGTTCCATCGCAGCCTCGTTCGCGCCGCCGTGCAGCGGGCCACGCAGGGAGCCGATGGCGCCGGTAATGCAGGAGTGGATATCACTCAGGGTTGACGCACAGACGCGGGCAGTAAAGGTCGACGCGTTGAACTCATGCTCAGCGTAGAGAATCAGAGAAACGTTCATTACCCGCTCATGCAGCTCGCTGGGCTTTTCCCCGTGCAGCAGATGCAGGAAATGGGCACCGATGGTGTCGTCGTCAGTCTCGGTCTCGATACGAACACCGTCGTGAGAGAAACGGTACCAGTAGTTGATGATGCCCGGGAAAGCCGCCAGCATCCGGTCGGTGGCGTCCTGTTGCTGATCGAAGCTTTCCTCGGTTTCCAGGTTGCCCAGCATGGAGCAGCCGGTGCGGATCACATCCATCGGATGCGCAGAGGCAGGAATGCGCTCAAGAACATCTTTCAGCGCCTGAGGCAGGCCACGAAGTCCTTTCAGCTTGCTCTGATAGGCCGTCAGCTGTTCCTGGTTCGGCAATTCGCCCTTGAGAATGAGGTAGGCCACTTCCTCGAAGATGCAGTTGTTTGCAAGATCCTTGACGTCGTAACCACGGTAGGTCAATCCGGAACCGCTTTTGCCGACAGTTGAAAGTGCGGTCTTGCCAGCTACCTGACCACGCAGGCCAGCACCACTCAGTTGTTTTGCCATTGCTCTAGACTCCTCTTCTGGACGGGCGACCCGGCGTCCGGCGCCCGCCATGGAATGGGTTTTGGATTGTCGCGTTACTTACTTGTTCTTGCCTTCGGCGAACAGTGCATCCAGCTTCTGCTCGAAGTCGTGGTAATTGAGGTAATCGTACAGATCCATACGGGTCTGCATCATGTCCACGACCTTCTTCTGGTCACCTTCTTCAAGGATGCTCTTATACACGGTTTCCGCAGCCTTGTTCATCGCCCGGAAGGCGCTCAGCGGGTAGAGCACCATCGCAGCTCCCCACTCGCCCAGCTGCTCGCGGTTCCAAAGTTCGGTCTGGCCGAACTCGGTGATGTTGGCAAGAATGGGCACATCAAGGGCCTCAGCAAAAGCGCGGTAATGCTCTTCGGTCTTGATTGCCTCGGCAAAGATGCCGTCAGCGCCGGCGGCTACACAGGCCTGCGCACGCTCGATTGCAGCCTCGAGTCCTTCCTGGGCAAAGGCGTCAGTCCGGGCCATGATAAAGAAGTTTTCATCAGTACGGGCGTCAACCGCCGCCTTGATGCGATCCACCATTTCCGCCTCGGAAACGATTTCCTTGTTGGGGCGGTGACCACAGCGCTTCTGGGCAACCTGGTCTTCAATGTGAACGGCAGCGGCTCCCGCCTTTTCCATCTGCTGGATGGTACGGGCAATATTGAACGCCCCACCCCATCCGGTATCAATGTCCACCAGCAGCGGCACCGAGGATGCAGAGGTAATACGACGAACGTCTTCTACTACGTCATTCAGGCTGGTCATACCAAGGTCAGGCAGTCCGTAGGAGGCATTAGCGACGCCACCGCCTGACAGATAGATGGCCTGGTGACCAATACGTTCTGCCATCATGGCGGCATAGGCGTTGATGGTTCCAACAATCTGCAGGGGCTTGTTCTCTTCGAGGGCCTTCCGGAAACGGGCGCCCGGCGACAAGATGGCTGACATATTCAAACTCCTTAGCCTGATGGCTTTTGTAAGTTGTTTAATTTCAGAAGGTTAAAAGGCCTTCTTGAAACTTTTTCTCTATATTGCAGCGCGCAGCATTGATGTGCCGCTTCATAAGAAATTCCGCCAGTTCGCCATCGCGACGGGCAATGGCTTCGACAATACGGCGATGTTCTTCCAACGCCATGTGCGGCCGGCCGGCTGAGGTACTGAGACGATAACGATACATCCGGACCATGTAGTACAGATCACCGAGCAGCATTTGGGCAAGTTTGGTGTTCCGGCTTCCGGTGGCAATCCGGTGATGGAAATCATAATCACCCTCAGCCTGATAGTAGGCCTGCCCCTTGGCTTGTTCGATCAGGTGTTCGTGACTGTCCAGCGTCGACTGAAGCGCCCGGATTTCGTCCTCCGGCATACGTTCGGCGGCCTGTCGCGCCGCCAGCCCCTCCATGACCTCGCGGATACGGTAAAGCTCGAGTAATTCTTCCGCACTGACAGACACAACCTTCACACCCGCATGAGGCCGTCTGACCAGCAATCCACGGGATTCCAGGCGCCCCAGCGCCTCCCTCAGGGGCCCCCTGGTCAGGTCAAAGCGGGCACACAGCTCAACTTCGCCAATCTTCTCACCGGGCGCGAGCTCTCCTTTGACAATGGCCGTTTGCAGACAATCAAAGGCCTCATCAGCACGGGTCATCACAGAAACAGGAACGTCAGCCATGGTTTGTCAACAATAATGGGTTGAATTGTACGAAAACTACGCCCCTAAGCTTAAATTGTCAACAATCCAAACCTTAAATCCGGGACGAATTGCAGACAATCCAACACCGCCCAGAGAGCCACCTTGCCTGTCGCCGTTCCACAGGCCTCTCAAGTCCGCTAAACTCCGAACCCATACGCTTACAGACCTTCTATGAATAAGGACGTCAAGATGATCAAGAAATGCCTTTTCCCCGTCGCCGGTTATGGCACCCGATTCCTTCCTGCAACCAAAGCCATGCCCAAGGAAATCCTGCCAATTGTCAACAAACCCCTGGTGCAATACGGGGTGGAAGAAGCATCCGATGCGGGAATTAACCAGTTTGGTTTCGTGACCGGACGGGGCAAGCGGGCCATCGAGGATCACTTTGACATCAGCTATGAACTGGAACACCAGATTGCCGGCTCAGGTAAGGAAAACCTGCTCACGTCGATCCGGGATCTGATCAATAACAACAGCTTTGCCTTTACCCGCCAGAATGAAATGAAAGGTCTTGGCCATGCCATTCTTACCGGCCGTAACCTCATTGGCGACAATCCGTTTGCCGTTGTACTTGCTGACGATTTTTGTGTGGCGGATGGCGAAGAAGATGGTGTCCTCACCCAGATGGTGAAGCTCTACAATCAATTCCGCTGTTCAATTGTCGCCATCGAAGAAGTCCCGGAAGATGAGACTCACAAGTACGGCGTGATCGCTGGCGAGTCGATGAAAGACGGGCTGTACCGGATTACAGATATGGTCGAAAAACCGGCTCCCGAGGACGCGCCGAGCAACCTGGCGATTATCGGTCGCTACATCCTGACTCCGGATATTTTCGACATTATTGAGCGGACGCCACCGGGTAAGAACGGCGAAGTCCAGATCACCGACGCCCTGCTGGAGCAGGCCAAGAACGGCTGTGTTCTGGCTTATAAATTCAAGGGCAAGCGGTTCGATTGCGGAAGCATCGACGGTTTTGTCCAGGCCACCAACTACGTCTACGAAAACATCTACAAGAACGAAAAGTAAGCCCGTCAACACAGGGCGGAGCCCAGCCCGCCCTGTATCGCTCTCCGTAGCCGCTATTCGCCAAGCAACTGAAGTATCATCTGGCGATTGTCCGCCGTAGTCTTGCGAAACCGCTTCAACAATTCCAGCTCCTGCTCGGTCAGCTGAACGTTCTGCAACGCCTGCTCCAGCTCCTCCAGCACCCGGTTAAGATCCCCGCCGTTACTAAAGGCCAATCCCGGCAGTTCCATCTGCCCCTCGTCGACCTGACTTCCAAAGTCCAGCAGGGTTTCCAGGGGTGTTTCCGTACACACACACAGATCCATCAACTCGGCCACCGCGGGAAACCCGCGCTGTCTGGGGTCGGCACTTTCCCATGCCAATACCTCGCGTTCCTCTACTCCACACAGTTCGGCGAGTTCCGCGGTCGACAACGACAGTCGTTCGCGGACACCCCTGAGCCGCCGGTTAAAAGACTCCATATAACGCATGGTTCAGTTACCCTCTAAACAGTTAGCCAGACGGAACACCCAGACATTACATCCGAGAATCAGCGATTTGACAAACCCGGCGTGGAATTAACTCCACCCGGGACCAACGCCACCCTACCCGTGATATGCTCAGCGATCGATAAGGTACCTATCAATCCAAGAGCTACGCCGATGGCCGTTTCAGATACTCATAAATCAGACCTATTGCTGGTCGGTGTCACTCTACTGGCAGCCATCAGCTGGATGTTTTCCAAGGAAGCGGTGCTGCTGATGCCGCCCCTGCTGTTCATGGCGCTACGATTCCTCATTGCCGGAGCCATACTGGCCTTCGCGGCCACCTCATCATTACGCCGCCTGAACCGAGCCCAGATCCGTCGCGGAATCAACGTGGGCATTGTCTTTGGCATCGCCATGAGCTGCTGGATCATGGGCCTTTTCTACGGCAATCACCTGGGCGAAGGTGCGTTTCTTACCAGCCTCGGTGTCGTACTGGTACCGATTGTCGATCGGCTGGTGTTTCGCCAGCACCAACCGCTCAGCACATGGATGGCTATCCCTATCGCGGTTGGCGGTCTCGCGTGCCTTTCTCTTGAAAATGGATTCCGCATTGAAGCCGGGCAAATATTCTTTGTACTGGCTGCCTGTATTTTTGCGCTGTTCTTCCTTATGAACACCCGAGCGGCTAACACCCGTAGTGAGCGCCAGCCCGACGGTACTCACAAAACCATATCCCCCATCCCAGCCCTCCCCCTCAGCGCCATTTCGTTGCTTACGGTTGGCACCTTCGCGCTGATTGAATCTTTTGCTCTTGAGCCGTGGCAAGCAACCGTGAACAACGCCAGCTGGATACTTGGCGGCTGGATACTCGCCAGCGCGATTATTGGTACCGCCGGCCGCTTCTTCCTGCAAACCTATGCCCAAAGCCTGTCCAGCCACAGTCACGGTGTCGTGATTATGGTGCTGGAACCCGTCTGGGTCGCGATTTTTGCCGCCGGATGGTTCGGAGAAACCATGACGACGACGCAACTGGCAGGCTGCGCCCTGATCTTTGCTGCCCTGCTGGTGAATCGTTGGCACACCCTCGGGCGGGCACTAAAAAAATGGTTGGTAAAAAGGGCTTGACCGCACCCACCGCAATCAGCATAATGCGTCCCCGTTGCAGGACACAGGACCATAGCTCAGTTGGTTAGAGCGCTACCTTGACATGGTAGAGGTCCCCAGTTCGAATCTGGGTGGTCCTACCATTTCTGCAAAAGAATTCATAAAAAGCCGCTACTGGAAACAGTCAGCGGCTTTTTTGTGTCCAGGAAGGCAGGCACCGCAGGAGACGCCTTACAGGAAACATAAAAAAGGGAAGCCTCGCTTCCCTTTCACTCTTCGCTTACACAGGCGTACGACACCCTCTCAGACCTTGTAGAAGTCCCTGTACCAGTCGACGAAGTTGGCAATACCCTCGTCCACCGTCGTGGCAGGCTTGTAGCCCACATCATCTATCAGGGCATCCACATCGGCATAGGTGGCCGGCACATCTCCGGCCTGTAGCGGAAGCAGATTCTTTTGCGCTTTCCGACCAACCCGCTCTTCGATGATCTCGATGAAGCGGGATAGCTCAACCGGGTTATTGCTGCCGATGTTGTAAATACGGTACGGCGCCTTGCTGGTACCGGGATCGGGATTTTGTCCTGACCAGCTGGCATTGGGCTCAGCCACATGATCCAGCGTACGAATAACGCCCTCTACGATATCGTCAATATACGTAAAGTCGCGCTTGTGGTGGCCATGATTAAACACATCAATTGGCTCACCGGCCAGGATCTTGCGGGTAAAGATGAACAGCGCCATATCAGGACGCCCCCAGGGGCCGTATACGGTAAAGAAACGCAGCCCTGTCGTAGGCAATCCATAGAGGTGACTGTAGGTATGGGCCATCAGCTCATTCGCCTTCTTGGACGCGGCGTAGAGACTGAGTGGATGGTCAACGTTGTCGTGGACCGAGAACGGCATCGCCTCGTTGGCGCCGTACACCGAACTGCTGGAGGCATAAACCAGGTGCTTGACCTCGTTATGGCGACAGCCTTCAAGAATATTCATGAAGCCGACCAGGTTTGCATCCACATAGGCATGCGGGTTTTCCAGGGAGTAACGCACACCAGCCTGGGCCGCCAGGTGTACCACCCGTTCCGGCTGGTGTTCCTTGAACACCTCTGCCATCGCCTCCCGGTCCGCCACGTCCTGCCGGACCTCGGTGAATCCGGGTTTGACGGTTAGCCTGGCCAAACGAGCTTCCTTGAGTGATACGTCGTAGTAGTCATTGACGTTATCCACACCGATCACCTCATCGCCACGATCCAGCAAACGATGGGCGAGGTGTGAACCAATGAATCCAGCAGTCCCTGTGACCAGAATTTTCAAAATGGCATCTCCATAGCTCGTAATCAATCGAGAGGGTTGCACCCATTTTACCGGATACGAAGCGGACGATGCAGCCCATCCGTACATTCATAAAAAAAGCGCCCCTTCGGGGCGCTTTTTTTCAGCTCGGACAAAACATCAGAATGTCAGACCAGCACTGATAAAGGGGCCGTCAATATCGATATCAAGTTTGTCGTCACCGTCCTCATAATCAACGGACATCTGACGATAACCCAACTGCAACTGAAGCAGAGAGATCTCGTACTGACCGTAGGCGTTGACGTCATAAATAGAGTCGCCGCCATACCCGATCGCATTGATCTCTCCCCCAACAGACAACCCGGTCAACGGCAGATCAAAACGTGCAGCGGCATAACCCATGGGAATAATCACATCCACTTCGGTCTTGTCCACCACAACGCCGCCCAACTGGGCCTGCTTGATTGTCAGCTCGCTGGACAGATCCCGGGCGGTCAAACCCAGGTCCAGGTTGACCCAGTTATCCAGCACTTCGTAGTAGAGAGTCAGATCGATCTGCTGAAGATCCAGGTCAGACGTGACGTCGGAGCCCACCACAATAGGACCATAACCAGAACTCAGCCGGCCTCGGCCGCTTTGTTCAATCGCTGTCAGGTTAAGGCGGACATTCGGCAGCAACGGGACCGGGTGCTCAAAATAGAGAGTGGCGTTGGTCGTGCTATCGCTGTCCAGATTCAGGTCATTTTCCATGTCGACAACGTCATTACCCGACGCGGCCTGACCTGAAGTCTCTGAATCCCAGTAGCTTACCGATGCGCCTACACCAACAATATCTGCATGGGCCAGCGGAGCTGCCAGAACCAGGGAGCCACCAACGGCTACTATCAATTTACGCATAAAACACCCTTATATTTATGTTTTTATAGATCGACCCGATCAGTCGAACGACATACCAAGCCGACGACCAACCTCTTCGTACATCTCGATAACGTCACCGAGTCCCTGGCGGAACCGGTCCTTGTCCATCTTCTTGCGGGTTTCCTTGTCCCAGATACGGCAACCGTCAGGGCTGAACTCATCACCCAGGACGATTTCACCACCAGAACGGCCAAACTCAAGCTTGTAGTCGACCAGCAGCATGCCGGCGTCGTCGAACAATCCTTTGAGCACGTCATTGACCTTGAAGGTGAGCGCCTTCATGCGGGCCAACTCTTCCTCCGTGGCCCAACCGAAGCTGACCGCCAGGGATTCGTTCACCATAGGATCATGCAGAGCATCGTTCTTCAGGAACAGCTCAAAGGTCGGCGGGTTAAGGTTCAAGCCTTCTTCCACCCCGAGACGACGACACAGACTTCCTGCAGAAATATTACGGACAACACACTCCACGGGAATCATGTCGAGGTTCTTGACCAGAGACTCGGTCGGCGACAGCAAACCTTCAAAATGCGTGGGAACGCCAGCCTGCTCAAGTTTTTCCATGATGAATCCGTTGAAGCGGTTATTCACCATACCCTTGCGGTTCAGCTGTTCTTTCTTTTCGCCATCAAAAGCAGAGGTATCATCACGAAATTCGAGCACAAACCGCTCCGGATCGTCTGTGCGATAGACTGATTTTGCCTTGCCTGCGTAAAGTTCTTCACGCTTTTCCATTTACTGTCTCCAGAAACCAGAGCGAAGCCAGCTCCGCCTTGCCTATGTATTTAATAGAGGTGATCAAAGAGTTGGTTCAGCAGAAGCGACGAGCGATCCGCCCCACTGTAGTCAGGGGCACGCCCTGCGGTGACCAACACAAAACTGTCTTGCTGAACCAGCTGAACATCGAAGGTGTATTGCGCCTCAGGCTCATCCGAGAACCAGCTGAACATACCCGGATCCCGCTCTTCACGGGAACGATAGTCCACCAAGAAATTCCCTGAGCTGCGATCCAGATCGACAATCGCAACACTGGCTTCTTCCAGCGCACGCTTTACTTCGCTCCACGCCCGGCCATATTCCAGGTCCATACGAATAGCAACCGGCAGTTCATTGTCGCTGACCAGATTCACCAATGGCTCATTAGTGATGCCCGATGCCACACGGGAATAGGATTTGGTCCCCTCCCGCTCCTTCAGGAACGCTGCCAGATCTTCCAGCAGGGACTTCTCAAGCTCCGGATTTCTCGACAAGGACTGCCAGGCATACAACCTGTCCGGGTCACTTTCAACAATCCGTGGACGAAGCTGGATCTCAGTGGTCTTTCGGCGTACACCCGACGCGACCCGCGCCTGAACCACCACCAGTGATTCGCTACCGGCTACGTCCGCCAACCCCACCAGACCACGAGCCTGACGGCTGTAGTTTACCAGTTCACTCTGAACGAGCCCTAATGCAGGGTTGTCATACGCTACGCTGAAACCGCGGTCATTCAGATAAGCAGTCACACTGGGCCAGACCTGTCCCGGCAATTCATTGACCAGTAGCCAGGTCTGGTCATCGAGAGACTCAACCAGATAGTTCTGCTCCAGGATTTCTGAGGTCATGTCTGGCGGCACCGGCAACTCATCCGGATAAAGACGGCCGGCCTCAGCGTTATCGATCTCACGAATCGGATACGCCTCACCGATCCGATTGCGCTGCCGCTCGTCGACGGTTTTCAGCGGCTCACCCAATGGCGCACTGACATAACGCTCGGAACGATCCTCCAGAAAGCTGCATCCCGCCAAAGTCACGAAAACCATGGCCCCAGCCACACCAAGCACACATCGCTTCGGGTGCGACTGTTTCCGGAAAGGAACTACCATCAAGCTTCTCCAGTTCAAACCACGGATTTGATTAATTGAGTACGCCTGACGCCCGCATGGCGTCTTCAACCACGCCTTGGAACTTCACATCCAGCGGCGTCAATGGCAGGCGAATGGCCTCACCGATGAGCCCCATACGATGCAGGGCCCACTTGACGGGAATGGGATTGGCTTCAACAAACAGCTTGTGATTCAGCGGCATCAAGAGCTCATTCAAGCGCGCAGCTTCGTCACGGTCTCCGGCCATTGCCGCACGACACAGGTCCGCCATTGCCTTAGGGGCGATATTCGCCGTCACAGAGATATTGCCTTTCGCGCCAGCCAGCATCAGCTCAGCCGCAGTCGCATCGTCGCCTGAATACACCGCGAGGCGCCCCTGCAACGACTCGATCAACTCAATCCCTCTGGGGATATCCCCCGTCGCGTCCTTGATACCCACGATATTGGGAACATCAGCCAGACGCAGAACGGTCTCGTTCGACATGTCACACGCGGTACGACCGGGCACGTTGTAAAGAATCTGATCAACCGGCACCGCTTCAGCAATGGCCTTGTAATGACGGTACAGGCCTTCCTGAGTCGGCTTATTGTAATACGGTACCACCAGCAAACAGGCGTCTGCGCCAAGCTTGTGCGCTTCTGCGGTAAGCTCGATCGCCTCCCGGGTACTGTTGGCCCCGGTGCCAGCGATAACCGCAATGCGTCCATTGACGCGCTTGATGATGTGACCGATTGCCTGACAATGCTCTTCCGGAGCCAGGGTAGCGGACTCACCGGTGGTTCCGACGGCTACAATGCCATCTGTACCGTTTTCAAGATGGAAGTCCACCAGTGCGTCCAGATGCTCCCAGTGGATGCTGCCATCCGCATGCATTGGCGTCACCAGTGCGACGAGGCTACCAGTAATCATAAAGACTCCGTCCAGATAAAACGGTTATGGTAATGTTGGGTGCTGACTGACACAAGGGAAATAGAGGAGAACCCATGTCTACGGTTGAACTGAACAAACCGGTGGCCGATTTCGAAGCAGCCGCAACCGACGAGCAAACCATTCGACTCTCGGACTTCCGGGGTCAGAAAAATGTCGTTATCTATTTCTACCCCAAGGACAACACTCCGGGCTGCACGACTGAAGGCCAGGACTTCCGTGACCATTATGCCGAATTTGAAGCCGCCGATACGGTGGTCTTCGGGGTATCCCGAGACAGCCTGAGAACCCACACCAACTTCCGCACCAAGCATGAGTTCCCGTTCCAGCTTATTTCGGACCCGGATGAGACCCTCTGCAAGCACTTTGATGTCATCAAGCTTAAGAAGCTCTACGGCAAGGAATACCTGGGCATTGACCGCAGTACCTTCCTGATTGACAAGGAAGGCGTGTTGCGTGAGCAGTGGCGTACAGTCAAGGTCAAAGGGCATGTCGAAGAGGTGCTGGCAAGCGCCCGCAACCTCTGACCCGCCCTACCCCGTTAATGCTGCCCCGTCTCTGTCGTCGGCGGCAGCTCCCCCTTTACCGGCCATGCCGAGAAAATCGCTTTCAGCATCGTCGCCAGAGGGATGGCAAAGAACACGCCCCAGAGCCCCCAGATTCCACCGAAAAACAGCACTGCAATAATGATGACCACCGGGTGGAGGTTATTTACCTCGGAAAACAGCAACGGCACCAGGACATTGCCGTCCAGCGCCTGAATGATGCCATAGATCACCATCACCCAGATAAAGTGACTTCCCCATCCGAATGCCACCAGAGCAATAATAGCCACAGGCACTGTCACCACAGCGGCGCCGATATAGGGAATGACAACGCTCAAACCGACAAGGAACGACAGCAGCGCTGCGTACGGCACACCAAAAAGCTTAAAAGCAATATAGGTCGAGCCACCGACAATAAGAATCTCAACCGCCTTTCCGCGCACATAGTTGGCGCACTGCAGATTGACCTCTTCCCAGATGTGCAGCATCAGCGGTCGCTGATGGGGCAACAGCTTCCCAAGTGCGCCCAGCAGCACTGCTCGGTCCTTGAGAAAAAAGAACACCAGGATCGGCAGCAACACCATGTAGATCATGACCGCCACGAGATCGGGAATACTGCTGAGCGAGAACGATACCAGCCATTGCGTCATTCTCGCCGCTTCAAACGTGACCTCTTGGTAGACTGCCTGCAGCGCATCAATGGAAACCAGGTTCGGGTATTCTTCGGGCAGCACCTCGATATAAATCTGCAGTTCGCGCAGAATCCGCGGTGCCTCACCAGCCAGCGCCGTCACCTGGGTCCAGACCAGAGGGAGCAACCCGAACAGGAAGCCAACCAATATCCCAAGGAACAGGAGGAAAACCCCGATGACCGCTACGCCCTGAGGAACACCAAGTTTCAGGAGTTTGGCCACAAGGCCCTGAAGAATGAACGCCACAATAACAGCTGCAATAACCGGTGCCAGCATCGCGCCTAGGTAGATAATCGCCAGGGTGCCGATTATGAGCAGCAGCAAAAGGATGACAGCTTCGTCATCTGAAAAGTATTTATCGGCAAGACCGCGTAGAATTCTGACCATTGACTGCTCCGTGGACACTTAGCGTTGGCCGCACCTTATCACAAAGCGATAACCGCCATCGGACTCCGAGGCGCTTACCAGCTCGTGGCTCGACAGCTTGAGAAAAGCGGGAATATCTTTAGCAGATCCGGCGTCGGTCGCAATGACCTCGAGCTCCTGACCCGGACTCATGGAATTCAGCTCAAGCTTGGTTTTGAGCAGGGGCATCGGGCACTGAAGCCCGGAAGCATCAAGGATTCGATCTGGCACTGTAGGGAATCACCAAAGTTTTGATTAACAAGATCAACACAGCACACCGGCATCCCGGTGGCCAATGCAGCATATTACCATCATGGCTCAACGCAAACAGCCATGGATCTGATGACAATACGCAAAGGAACCAACTCGCGTATACACGAACAAATATGCAGATTTCCCCATTCAGCACACGGCAAGGGACACTGAATCAAGACATGAGCGCCAAGCCCCATCGCACACAGCGATATCGCCACCTGGCAGCCAGAGCCCTGCTGTCTTGCACCCTGCTCTGCTCAACGATCAACCCCGCCCTCGCCCAGAACCAGGAGCTGCCCACCATTGGCGGCCTTGGGGGCGGACTGATTTCACAACAGCAGGAAACCGAAATTGGCGAACAGGTGCTCACCTACCTGCGACGAAGTGAAGCGCGCATTGACGACCCACTGACGGAAGATTACCTTCGCTCCCTGATCTTTAGGCTGCTCCCGTCAGTACCACTCAACGACAAGAACATTCATCTCGTCCTGATCGACAGTCCGGCACTTAACGCATTTGCAGTACCCGGCAACATCGTTGGGGTGAACGGCGGCCTGTTCCTCCACACTGACTCCGAACAGGCGTTCAGCTCTGTACTGGCCCACGAACTTGCCCACCTCAGCCAGCGCCATTTTTCACGCCGCCTTGAACAGCAACAAACCAACACGCCGATGGCCCTTGCAGGCATGATTGCAGGGATCGTATTGTCCGCCATGACCCGCTCGGATGTCGGTATTGCAGCAATCGTAGGCACCCAGGCACTCACCGCCCAGAACATGCTTCAATACAGCCGCGCCCACGAACAGGAAGCCGACAGAATCGGGCTGCAAATCATGGCGGATTCGGGACTGGATCCGAAGGGCATGCCGGAAATGTTTGAACAGATGATGCGCGAGAACCGTCTCCAGGGCAGCCGGCTTCCCGAATATTTGTCCACACACCCACTGACCCAGAGCCGGGTATCCGATACCTGGGCACGGGCCGAACAGTATCCCGACCGGCACGTGGAGGACAGCCTTGAATTTCACCTTGCGCGAGCCCGCGTCCAGGTGCATTACCTGGGCACACCGGAACGGGCCATTGAGCAGTTTCAGCGTTTGGATGCCCAGTTCCCTGGCCAGATCAATCCGGCCACCAGGTACGGACTCGCCGTGGCACTGCTTGCCGGCAATCGCACCAGCGAGGCCGAGGAAATCCTCCGTGAACTGCTGTCGCACCAACCCGGACGCATCACCTACATGGTTACACTGGCGGAGGCGCTCCTCGCCCAGGATCGCAATGAAGAAGCCAACAAACTCATTCGCCAGGCACTGACCCGCAACCCGAACAACCTCCCGATCACAGACATGCTTGCCCGCACTGAACTGGCGCTTGGCAACAGCGCTGCAGCGGCGGCTACGCTTAAGAGGCTGACCCGGGATTATCCGGACAAAGAAACACTTTGGCGTAGACTGGCAGAAGCCGAAGGACAGGCACGAAACATTGTTGGCGTGCACCAGGCCAGAGCTGAGTACGATTTACTCATAGGGGATTACTCGTCAGCCAGGCGCCAGTTGCTTCAGGCCCAGGAGAGAGCCCTGCCTGGTTCACCAACCTACCAACAGATTACCGAACGTCTGACTGCACTGTCAGCAGCAACCGGAGATCAGGCGGCAATCCGCTGATCTCCCTCAGCTGACTGATCAGGCGTTGCCGGCAGCCTGCAGGTTCATACCTGCGGTGAAGTCCAGCATTCTCTGCAGTGGCTTCAATGCCCGCTCACGCAGAGCATCATCCACGTGAACCTCCTGATCACCACGCTCCAGAACCGCCAGTAGATTCTCCAGACCATTCATTGCCATCCACGGACAATGAGCACAACTGCGACAAGTTGCGCCATTGCCCGCCGTCGGCGCCTCAATCAGGGTCTTGTTGGGCGCCAGTTGCTGCATCTTGTAGAAAATGCCGTTATCCGTTGCCACGACAAACTTATCGTTGGGCAGCGTCTGCACCGCGTGTATGAGCTGCGAGGTTGATCCGACCACATCCGCCATTTCAACAACCGCATCCGGTGATTCCGGATGCACCAGAATGGCCGCGTCCGGGTACAACGCCTTGAGATCTTCAAGGCCACGATGCTTGAACTCCTCGTGTACGATGCAGGAACCATCCCACAACAGCATATCGGCACCTGTGGTTTTCTGGACGTAGTGTCCCAGGTGCTTATCTGGCGCCCAGAGAATTTTTTCGCCGCGAGCGTCAAGATCCTCAACAATCGACTGCGCACAGCTTGATGTTACCACCCAGTCAGCACGGGCTTTGACCGCTGCCGAGGTATTGGCATAAACCACAACGGTGCGATCGGGGTGCTGATCACAGAATGCAGCAAATTCATCGGCCTCACAGCCAACATCCAGGGAGCAGGTAGCCTCAAGGGTTGGCATCAGCACGCGCTTTTCCGGATTGAGAATCTTGGCTGTCTCACCCATAAAGCGTACCCCGGCCACAACCACGGTTGATGCCGGATGCTGATTGCCGAACCTCGCCATTTCCAGTGAATCGGCGACACAGCCACCCGTTTCCTCGGCCAGTCGCTGAATATCCGGGTCGGTGTAGTAATGGGCGACAAGAACAGCGTCCTGGGCTTTCAGGGCATCACGGATAGCGCCCTCAAGACGCAGCTTTTCTTCATCACTCAGCGCCTTCGGCTCGGCGGCATGGGCCAGATGTTCCTGTACCAGTATTCTGTCTTCAGATCGTGTCATAGCCTATATCTCGAATTACGCCTCTCGTGGCCAAGTATACCACCGAGAGAAACGCTTCATGCATTGGTCACACAGCTCTGGCAATCAAAGCCTTAAGACACTAGGTGTATGGTCTGACAGGCAAAAAAAAAGAGCCCGAAGGCTCTTTTTTTCGATCCACCATGAACATGTCACGGCGATTCTATTGGTGGGTCGTGAAGGATTCGAACCTTCGACCAATTGGTTAAAAGCCAACTGCTCTACCAACTGAGCTAACGACCCGTAACAGGCTGGATCAGATTGGGCATCAGCCCGCTCTTCTCCCGAACTGGACTGTCGCTCAGAGAAACAGCCGGTCCGAAATAATGGTGGGTCGTGAAGGATTCGAACCTTCGACCAATTGGTTAAAAGCCAACTGCTCTACCAACTGAGCTAACGACCCAAGCGAGGCGCATATAGTACTGATATTTTTGCGCCTTTCAACCCCTTTTTGGAGGAAATTTTCAGATTTTATTGCGCACCCAGAAAACTACGGGCCAAGCCCGCCGCTCCCGAGTCTGGGTAGTTGCGAATCACCTCATCCATCTGCCGACGAGCATCCTCCGTGTCCCCCATCTTGTTCAGGGTAACACCCAGCTTGTAGGCCGCGTCAGGCGCCTTACGATGATCGGCAAAACGACTGGCGACAATCGTGAACGCCTGCTTGGCCTGCTCGAGCTGCGGCTTAACGAGATACACCTCGCCCAACCAGTAGTAGGCATTAACAGTGAGGTCACCTTCCGGATACTTGCCGATAAAGTCGTATAATTCGCCAATCGCCGCGTCATAGTTCTTATCGTCGCGGATCAGTGCCTGAATATGCTGGTATGCCTGTCGCTCTTCATCTGACGGGGCACGGTAGTCACGAGGCTGCGGGCGTTCTGCCACCGGCACTGCCGGTTCACTGGCCGCTACCGCTTCCTGGTCACTGACTTTCTCACTCAACCCCAGAATACGCTGATCCAGGTCGATGTACCGGCTGCGGGATTGCTGGGATAACCGGTCCAGCTGATTCCGCTGCTCTTCGAGCTCGCCACGTAACTGACGGACCTCTCCCTGCAACTGCTCAATCATATAAAACAGTTCGGCGTTCGCCTGCCCGGCATCAGCACTGCGCTGCGCCTGAGACCGGCCATCCTGATAGGCTGGTGTTGCTGATTGCGCCAACGCACTACCGGCCAGCGATAGTGCGAAGGTCGCCATGAGGATTTGTCTCATGGTATTTCCTGTCGGAATTGATTTTCAGTCGTACTATTAAATCAGTACTTTACTTGAAAATCAGCTCAACACGACGGTTTTGTGCCCAGGAGCTGTCGTCGGTGCCCATCACCGCCGGCTTTTCTTCACCGTAGCTTACGGTTTCAATCTGGCCACGATTCGCCCCATTTACGATCAGGAAACGCTGAACAGCATTGGCGCGACGCTCGCCCAGAGCCAGGTTGTATTCCTTGGTGCCGCGCTCGTCAGCATGACCTTCCAGACGAACCTGCTGGCCAGGATTGGCAGCGAGGAACGCAGCATGGGCGATCAGCACATCGCGGGCTGCCGGCTTGATCTCAGAGGTATCGAAATCGAAATAGAACGTAGTGATCGCGCGCTTGGCTTCTTCAGCCGCCTGTTCGGCTGCTGCACGGGCCCGATCACGCTCGGCGTCAGTCAGTCCACCCGCGGAAATACCAGCATCCTCTGCACCGCCATAGACAGTGCCACCCTGCTGATCAACCGCAGACACGTCTGAACCGTAGGCATCACCTGTTTCACCGGTATCGCCGGTGGAGCTACAACCAGCAACCAGTCCGAGGGACAGTGCCATTGCGAATGCCTTAGTCTTCATAGAGAGGCTCATTTTTCTTTCCTTCCGTTTTGATTAAAAATTATCGAGTGAATCATTATCGAACAATGGGCGACCAGGCCGGTTCGCGCACATCGCCTTCCGATGCTGGCAGAGTGTAACTGGAACCGCCCTCTGACGTGATTACGGTAAGTACACTTCTGCCCCCCTGCTTGGTGGCATAAATCAACATCCGGCCATTGGGCGAGACACTGGGAGACTCGTCCAGCTGGGTCCGGGTCAATACCGTTTCCTCACCTGTCTCAAGGTGGGTCCTGGCGATGTGGAAGGCACCTTCGCGCTGGTGGACGTAGTAGACGTAGCGTCCATCATCACTGGGCCTGGGCCGTGCATTGTACCGACTGCCAAAAGTGACTCTGCGCGGTTCGGCGCGCTCGTTCTCCATGTGATAGATCTGTGGCCCACCTGAGCGGTCAGAGGTAAAAAAGAAGCCCCGGCCATCCGCAGACCAGCTGCCTTCGGTATCAATCGACCAATGATTGGTCAGACGTGTCAGCGAGCGGCTGGCGATATCCATCTTGTAAATTTCCGCGTTTCCGTCTTTCGACAGTGTCAGCAATAGAGAGCGCCCGTCCGCAGACCAGGCCGGCGCAGAATTGAGACCGGGAAAATCGGCAATGGCCGTCCGCTGGCCGGAGGCCAGCTCATGGATATAGACCACAGGTTTGCCGGTCTCAAACGATACGTAAGCGAGTTTACGGGCATCCGGCGACCAGGCCGGGGACAGAATTGGCTCAGGGCTTTCCAGGCGAACCCGCGCGCGCTTGCCATCCACATCACTGACCTGCAACTTATACAACAGCTGACCGTTGTTCGACTGCAGCGTCACATAGGCCAGACGGGTTGAGAAAGCACCGGGCACACCGGTGATGGCCTCATACACCTTGTCACTGATGTAATGGGCCAGTGAGCGCGCGCTGGCAACAGGCGCCCCGGCTGTTTCACCCAGAATTCGCTGCTGACTGGCAACATCAAACACTTCAAAGCGAGCGTTGAGACGATCGCCTTGCTGAGTCACCTCACCAACGACGAGATAACGCTGGCCCAGTAAGCGCCAGTCGCGATAGAACACGTCATCGCCGCGTGATGGCAAGCTGAGCATCTTGGCTGGCGCGAGGGTGTTGAATTCACCACTCAAGGTGAGATCATCACGAAGAATATCGCTGAGCCGATCACCCCCGGGAACCACTCCGGTTTCCTTAAACGGAACCACCGCAACCGGGATCGCGCTCTCGACCCCTTCGCTGATGGTGATCATCAGTTCTGCCTGAGCCTGAACGGAGACCAGCCAAAGCATAAGGGCTGCTAAGCCGTTGCGGTACGTCGTGAACCTGTTCGGCCTGAACTTTCTGCAAGTCCGGTTTTTAGCCTTCAATAGTCGGAAGTTTTTCACCGTAGCTCCCTGGGCGTAAATCTGATGGTAAACTGACGAAAGTAACGTTCGAATGTATCCCGTTCCTGAGGAACCGGGTAATTGCCTATGGATCGCGCCGCACTCAGAGCGGAATTATCAAAAGCCGCATTGCCGCTGCCCTGAACCAACTCCACCCGGGCAAGTTCTCCTGTTGGCAGCAGGGTAATCTGGAGACGGGCTTCCATGGACTCTGTTGCTGATGGTGGCTTGTACCACGCCCGACTCAGCTTGCTGCGGATCAGCGCAAGATATCGGTCTTTCTCGCTCAGCATCTGAGCTTCCCGCACACGGGCTGCCGCCGCCGCAGCTGCCCGTTGCCGCTCAGCCTCAGCCTGATCTCGGGCAGCCTGCTCAGCAATGGCTTCCAGTTGCTGTTCCCTCAGTTGCCGCTCCGCTTCCAGTCGCCGGGCTTCGGCTTCACGCCGTTGACGTTCTTCTTCAGCCGCGCGCTGGCGTTCCTGCTCCTGACGCCGCTGCTCTTCAGCCTGCCGGGCCTGTTCCTGCTCCCGGCGTCGCTGCTCCTCGGCGCGCTGCCTGGCCAGTGCCTCGGCCTCCGCCGCGGCTTTCAGGCGCGCTGCCTCTTCGGCCTCAGCCTGGCGCTGGCGTTCCCGCTCTGCGGTTGCCCGTCGCTGCTGCTCCTCTCGCTCGGCCTGTCTACGTCGCTCAGCCTCGGCTGCGGCCTGCCTGGCGGCCTCCTCCTGACGACGCTGTTGTGCCGCCGGATCCGGCTGAGGCGTGGGCGCCGGCGTCGGTGGCTCAACAGACTCCGGTTGTTGCAACACCAGCGTCGCGGCAATGCTACGCGGCGTATCTTCGTGAACCGGCGTTGACCATTGCCATCCGACCAGGACGACAACAAGCAACATCCCGTGGAGCACGACCGAGAACAAAACAGGCGACTTCCAGGGAGCCTGCCCGGTGCTGGTATAGTCCCTATCCTTACCTGTCACAGATCATTCGCCTCAACCGTCGTCGCCCGGAGCTTCGGTGATCAACCCGACACTGCTTGCACCTGCCGACTGCAACTCAGCCATCAGACGAACCACGCGGCCATATTCCACATGCTGATCCCCTCGCACCAGTACCTGTCGGTTGCTACGCTCGGACAGTATCTTGGCGACCTGTTCCCTGACCTCCGGCAATGTCATCGGATCACTGCCCTGATCACCAATCTCAAGGTAGTAAGCGCCGGTAGAGTCAACACTCACAATAATTGACTCCACATCCTTCTGCGCCTGGATGGGATCGGAGGTGGTTTCCGGTAGGTCGACCTTAACCCCCTGGGTCAGCATCGGTGCGGTGACCATAAAAATGACCAGCAGCACCAGCATCACATCGATGTAGGGCACCACATTGATTTCCGACATTGGTTTGCGTCGGTTGGAGGGCATCATTCCCATGCCTTTCATGTTCGATCTCCCCTATGCCTGTGGATCACGAACGCCCAGCACTGTCGCTGCTATGAACGCGTCGGTGCAGGATGCTTGAAAATTCCTCAGCAAAGGTTTCGTAGTTTTTCAGCAAAGCATCGGACTTGGCAGCGAACCGGTTATAGGCAATGACCGCCGGTATCGCAGCAAACAGCCCCATGGCAGTCGCAATCAGTGCTTCTGATATACCCGGAGCAACGGTTGCCAGGGTCGCTTGCTGAACCTGGGCGAGGCCGCGAAAGGAATTCATAATCCCCCAAACGGTTCCGAACAGCCCAACGTAGGGGCTGGTCGATCCTACCGTGGCAAGAAAAGGCAGGTGATGTTCAAGACGTTCCTGCTCCCGGGAGAACGCCACACGCATGGCACGCTGAGCCCCCTCCATGACCGCATCGGCATCGCGGCTTTGCTGGCGAAGACGTGAAAACTCCTTGAAGCCAGCACGAAAAACCGACTCCATCCCGGAAAACGGAGTTGGGTTTGCATTGACGTCCCGGTAGAGCTGCCCCAGATCCATGCCGGACCAGAACTGCTCTTCAAAAGCCAGCTGGGCTTTCCTGGCCTTGCTGAACACCTGTAACCGCTGATAGATCAACGTCCAGGACATGACTGAGGCCGCCATCAACAGCAGCATCACCAACTGAACCAAAGGGCCAGCGTTGGCAATGAGTGACCATACAGAAATTTCAGACTCCACGATTTACTCCTGGCGCATTCCAGTTACAGTGTTTTAACGAGCAGTGCTTATTAGCCAACGCAGCTTTCCAACAGCGCTGCCAACGAGTCCGGCAGCCGTCGGGGCCGGCCTGAATCGAGCGCAATACAGGCCACCCGGATAGTCGCTTCCGCGTAAAGGCGACCGTCATTGCGGTCGATGACCCGCTGACGAAAATCCATCCAGACACGACCATGCCCCACCGGCTCTGCGGTGACGACCACTTCGTCATCCAGACGGGCAGCCGCGGCGTAATGAATGTTGAGTTTTTGCACAACGTAGCTGATGTTCTCAGCCAGGCCATCCCGAAGCCCGATACCATGGCTACGAACCCATTCGGTTCTGGCCCGCTCCATGTAATGCAGATACTTGGCATGAAAGACGATACCACCGGCGTCGGTGTCTTCGATATAGACCCTTAGCGGTAATTCGAAAAGCCCATGGGAAACTGATTGTTCAGTCAAGGGGATTCTCCTGCGCCGAACCCGGCGGCGATACGCCAAAGTGAAGGTAGGCATTCGAGGTCGCCATGCGACCTCTGGGTGTGCGGACCATGAAGCCCTGCTGAATCAGAAATGGCTCGATAACATCCTCGATGGTACCCCGCTCCTCACTGATCGCAGCAGCCAGGCTCTCGACGCCGACGGGCCCGCCATCAAACTTTTCGATCATGGCCAACAGCAGCCGCCGATCCATATGGTCGAAGCCCTCACTGTCCACTTTCAGCAGGTTAAGGGCCGCGTCGGAAACCGCTGCGGTTATATGGCCATCATGACGCACCTCGGCAAAATCCCTCACCCGCCTCAACAATCGGTTGGCGATCCGGGGTGTGCCGCGAGAACGGCGGGCAATTTCAAAGGCCCCCTCCTGGTCAATCTGTACACCCGACAACCGCGCCGAGCGCTGGATAATGTGGGTCAGATCTGCCGTATTGTAGAACTCAAGCCGCTGCACAATACCAAAGCGGTCACGCAGGGGGGACGTCAGCAAACCGGCTCGGGTCGTGGCCCCGACCAGGGTAAATGGCGGCAAATCCAGCTTTATGGAGCGCGCCGCTGGCCCTTCACCGATCATGATGTCGAGCTGATAATCTTCCATCGCCGGATAAAGGACTTCCTCGACCGCCGCATTGAGGCGATGAATCTCGTCAATGAACAACACATCGCCTTCTTCGAGATTGGTCAGCATGGCCGCAAGATCACCCGCCTTCTCCAGCACCGGACCGGATGTGGTCTTGATGGCGACGCCCATCTCGTTGGCAATGATATTCGCGAGGGTCGTTTTACCAAGCCCGGGCGGACCGAAGATCAAGACATGATCCAGCGCCTCTTCCCGGCGGCGGGCGGCAGAGATGAAGATTTCCATCTGCTCACGTACCGTCGGCTGACCAACATATTCGTTGAGCAGGGTCGGCCGTATGGCTCGATCATGGACTTCTTCGTGGAGCCCACCCTGGGCGGAGATCAGACGATCGGATTCAATCATGTACCTGCCAGTAGTTTTGAGGCAAATCCGGATGCACACGCCCCGGATATTGAATTGCCTTTATTGTACAAACGCCTTGGTGGCTGTCACGTTACGCTCTCTACAGGTTCAGCGCCGTTATGGTCACACCGCACACACCCTCACTGCCCTGCCGGAATCATACTCTTGAGCGCCCGGCGGATCAGATCTTCGCGACTCATGCCGTCTTCGGCCACCTTGCCGACCACTTTACTGGCTTCCTGAGGCTTGTAGCCCAGGGCGATCAATGCGGACTCCGCCTCCTCAACCGCACTGTCGGCCGCTGCAGGCATCGACACACCCTTTGAGCCTGCATCTGCTGCGACAGCAAACGGCCCTTCAAGCTGACCAATCCGGTCGGCCATTTCAATCAACAAACGTTCAGCGGTTTTCTTTCCCACACCAGGTAACTTGACCAGCGAGTTGATATCTTTGGTTTCGACACACTGTATAAACTGATTGGCGTCGAGGCCGGAAAGAATGGCAAGCGCGAGTTTTGGCCCAACCCCATTGACCTTGATCAACAACCGGAATAGATCACGATCGAGCCTCGCCGAAAAACCAAAGAGGCTCTGGGCATCTTCGCGTACCGCAAAATGGGTATGGAGGGTAATCTCGCCGCCGGTGTCAGGGAGATGAAAAAAGGTAGTAAAGGGAATGTCGACTTCATATCCCAGACCGGAACATTCAACCAGGGCCTGAGCTGGCGACTTTTCAAGCAGTACGCCTCGAATACGTCCGATCAATGCAACACTCCTCTGGCCTGTAGCCGATCATCGTCATCTTCGGAATTTTTTTCAGCGGATACGACCACCACGGACTTTGCCGCGCGTTACCTCATCCAGTGCGACCGAGCCGGCCCCAACCCGAATCACGCTTTGATTCATATGGGCATGACACAGCGCTATGGCCAGTGCGTCTGCGGCATCCGCCTGAGGTTTTCGTGGCAGACTCAGAATCGCCTGCACCATGTGCTGCACCTGGGACTTCTCCGCGCTGCCCCGCCCCACCACAGCCTGCTTAACCTGGCGGGCTGAATATTCAAAGACGGGTAGCCCACTGTTGGCAGCGCTAACGATTGCCGCCCCCCGCGCCTGGCCCAACTTCAGGGCCGAGTCCGGGTTTCGTGCCATGAACACCTGTTCAATGGCAAACTCGTCCGGCCGGTATTCGCCGATGAGCGTGGCGAGACTGTGGAAAATGGACTGGAGCCTTTCGGGAAGCGGCTTCTCGCCAAGACGAATGCAGCCGCTATCGAGGTACTCCAGTTGACGACCCTGGGTACGGATAAGGCCATAGCCGGTAATCCGGGAACCAGGATCCACACCAAGTATAATCGCCACGAACGCTCCTAGTTGGTACGGGCAGAGCAAACAGGCTTCAGGCGCCCAGTTTCTCCATCACATCCCCGGGAATATCAGCGTTTGAGTACACCGCCTGCACATCGTCGAGGTCTTCCAGCATATCCACCAGCCTGAGGATCTTTTCAGCACTTTCCAGATCAAGCTCAACCCGGGTAGACGGCACCATGCTCACTTCCGAGCTGTCGGGTTCCAGACCAGCTGCGACCAGGGCCCGCTTCAGGTCGAAAAACCGTTCAGCCTCGGCGATCACCTCAAACGAACCATCATCCTGCTCGGCGATGTCGTCCGCGCCGGCCTCAAGGCCAGCTTCCATCAGCCGCTCTTCATCGACTCCGGGCGCAAATACAATGACACTTTTTTTGCTGAACAGATAGGCGACGGAGCCATCGGTACCCAGATTTCCGCCTGTCTTGCTGAAGGCGTGGCGCACATCAGCCACGGTTCGATTGCGGTTATCGGTCATGGCTTCGACCAGGACAGCCACCCCACCGGGGCCATAGCCCTCATAGGTCAGCTCGTCGAAATTACCGTCATCGCCACCACCGGCGCCCCGTTCGATGGCACGCTCGATGGTGTCTTTTTTCATATTGGCGGTGAGCGCTTTATCGACAACGGCCCGCAGCCGGGGGTTATCCTCAGGATTTCCCCCGCCCTGGCGAGCCGCAACCGTCAGTTCGCGAATGATCTTGGTAAATACCTTTCCCCGCCGGGCGTCCTGTGCTGCCTTACGGTGTTTGATATTCGACCATTTGCTGTGACCAGCCATAGATCACTCCGCTCAGTTCACCACTACGGGGATCAGCCCTCGGCTTTGTCCCCTTCCCCGGCACTGGCGTCTGCTGCTTTCACTGCCGGCTTGCGCAGGCGGATATTAAGCTCTTTCAACTGTTTTTCATCAACAATGCCCGGCGCCTGAGTCATCAGGCAGGTAGCGCTCTGGGTTTTCGGGAAGGCAATCACGTCCCGGATGGAGGTCGCACCGGTCATCAGCATGATCAGGCGGTCAAGACCAAAGGCCAGGCCGCCATGGGGCGGGCAACCAAATTTCAGGGCGTCAAGCAGGAAGCCAAACTTGCTGCGGGCCTCGTCGTGATCGATACCCAGAACACGGAATACAGTTTCCTGCATCTGTTCATCGTGGATACGAATGGACCCGCCACCCAGCTCCGTGCCGTTCAGCACCATGTCATAAGCCCGTGACAACGCAGTTGCCGGATTCGCTTCAAGCTCTTCCGCAGTGCAGGACGGAGCAGTGAACGGGTGATGGATCGCCGTCAGGCCACCGTCGGAAGTCTCCTCGAACATCGGGAAGTCCACTACCCACATCGGTGCCCATTCAGAGGTCAGCAGGTTGAGGTCATGACCGACCTTGATGCGCAGAGCGCCCAGCGCCTCGTTCACAACAGTGCGGGAATCCGCTCCGAAGAAAACGATATCGCCGTCTTCCGCTGCCGCACGCTCAATCACTGCCAGCGCAACCTCATCACCGAGGAACTTGACGATCGGTGACTGCAGGCCCTCAGCACCCTTGCTGAGATCGTTAACCTTGATGTAAGCCAGCCCCTTGGCACCATAAATGCCAACGTACTTGGTGTATTCGTCGATCTGCTTACGGGTCAGTTCACCACCCTGAGGCACTCTTAGTGCAGCAACACGCCCCTTGGGATCCTTGGCTGGACCGGCAAACACTTTGAAGTCGACACCTTCAACCAGGTCGGCCACATCAATCAGTTCCAGCGGAATCCGCAGATCCGGCTTGTCACTACCAAAACGGCGCATGGCTTCTTCGTAAGGCATACGTGGGAATGCCGGCAGCTCAACCTTGAGCAGATCCTTGAAAAGTTCACGGATCATACCTTCGGTGATGGACATAAGATCTTCCTCATTGACGAAGGAAGCCTCCATGTCGATCTGGGTGAATTCCGGCTGGCGATCTGCCCGCAGGTCTTCGTCCCGGAAACACTTGGCGATCTGGTAGTAGCGATCCATACCGGAAACCATCAGCAACTGCTTGAACAGCTGTGGAGACTGCGGCAGCGCGAAAAATGAGCCGTTATGGGTGCGGCTGGGAACCAGATAATCGCGAGCACCTTCTGGGGTCGCACGAGTCAGGATCGGAGTTTCCACATCCATAAACTCGTTACGGTCGAGGTAGTTGCGGATGTAACTGGTGACCTTGGAACGGAAACGCAGACGGTTAAGCATTTCCGGACGACGCAGATCAATGAACCGGTAGCGAAGGCGAACGTCTTCGCCGACATCAACGTGCTCATCAAGAGGGAACGGAGGTGTCGCGGCCGCATTGAGGATGGTCAGTTGCTTACCCAGCAGTTCTACCTGCCCGGTAGCCATGTTGTCGTTTTCCGTGCCCGCAGGGCGACGACGAACACGACCTGTAATCTGGATAACGAACTCACTGCGGACCTTTTCTGCCAGCGCAAAGCTTTCAGGGGTATCGGGGTCAACAACAACCTGTGAAATACCGTCCCGGTCTCGCAGATCCAGGAAAATAACACCACCGTGATCCCGGCGACGATGGACCCAACCACACAGGGTTACATCCTGATCAATATGAGACTCGTTGATTCCACCGCAATAATGACTGCGCATACCCATTCCCATTGATTTCAAAGTGCGTAAATTGTTGGTTCAGCCTGCCGCTGACTCTGAAGCCGATGACTTGCCGCCATCTGCCAGATTTTTCTTGCTGCCTGTTTTGAAGTCGGTTTCATACCAGCCACTGCCAGCAAGACGGAAACCCGCGGCCGAGATTCTTTTGCGAAACGATGCCTCGTTGCAGGTCGGACAATCCTTCAACGGCGCATCGCTCATTTTCTGGATCACATCCTTCTCAAAACCACAGGCGTCACAGACGTATTCATAGATTGGCATTGCGTATACCCTTTTCGTATACCCTACAAACAAATCAACCCTGCCGGGGAGCCCGAATTCTGCTCCCCGTGAAAAGCGGGACATTATAAACACAATGCCTTCGAAAATCAGGCTTCGTTTTCCGTGATGAGCGCTGGATCAACGGCGCAAAACTCAACGTTGATGACGGTGACCGGTGCAAGGGCTAGAATAGCGAGCTTTCGCACGACCTGACTGGAGTACGCGAGTGTCATCCCGAGCTGAACAGAAACTCCGAACACGACGGGCATTAATGGATGCCGCGCTTGCCCAGCTGAGCGCGGACCGTGGGTTCGGTAGCCTCAGCCTCCGGGAAGTAGCCCGGGAAGCTGGCATCGCACCCACGTCCTTTTACCGTCATTTTTCGGAACTGGATGAACTGGGCCTGGCCCTGGTGGATGAAGGCGGGGTTGCCCTGCGCCAGCTGATGAGGCAGGCCCGCAAACGCATCGCCCGCAATGGCAGTGCCATAAGCACCTCTGTGGATACCTTCATGGAGTACCTGGCCAACAACGCCAATCTTTTTCGCCTGATGCTGCGAGAGCGCACCGGCGTTTCGAAGCCATTCCGTACCGCCATTCAGACGGAAATTGAACACTTTGTAACGGAATTGGCTGATGACTTGCGCCGCTTTGCAGAGGACGAGGGTAAGCCGCTGTCCGATGCAAGACTGGTGGCCGAAGCGATGGTTACACTGGTATTCAATCAGGGCGCAGAGGCCCTGGATGCCACACCCAAGGAGCGGGAAATTCTGAAAACGAAGCTCAAGGCTGAGTTGCGAATGATTCTGGTGGGCTCCCAGACACTCTCTCACCTGGGCCTGAACTAGTCCGCCGCCATCACTCTGGTGACAACCGGTTCCAGCTCGGCCAGACGATGGTTAAGCCCGACAGGGTCATAGGGTACCGGGGCCTGGGTGCCCCAAACCGGGCCAGGCCAGGCCGGATCTCCCTCAACGCGGACGATATGGTGCAGGTGCAACTGAGGCACCATGTTGCCCAATGCCGCTACATTCAGCTTGTCGCCCCCGAACAGGCTCATCATACCCTGCCCCAGAACTGACGACTCCCTCAGCAACTGAATCTGCTCAGCATCCTCAAGCTCATAGATCTCGCGGACACCTTCTCGACGGGGCACCAGCAACACCCACGGCCAGGTACAATCATTCATCAGCAAAATCTCACTCAAGCGAGTCCTGCCGATTGAAATGGTGTCTGCCTGCAACCGGGGGTGAAGCTGAAATGTCATACCGTACCCTCAGTCCATCCGGAACTGGTTGCGCCCACGCCCAATGGCGTAGTAGATCAACCCATGTCGATCCAGCATTTCGGGCTCATAAAGATTACGGCCATCAAACACCACTGGCTCGCTGAGGGCACTGGCAATATTGGCGAAATCCGGGGAACGGAACTCTTTCCATTCGGTGCAGATAACCAGCACATCCGCTCCCTTGAGCGCCTGTTCCTTGGTGCCACAGAGGGTCAGCCCTTCCTGATCACCGTAGATGCGCTGGGTCTCACCCATTGCCTCAGGGTCAAAGGCCTGAACGCTCGCGCCAGCCTTCCAGAGCGATTCCATCAGTGTGCGGGATGAGGCCTCACGCATGTCGTCGGTATTCGGCTTGAATGCCAATCCCCACAAAGCCACAACCTTACCCGACAGCTGGCCCTGGAAATAATGACTGACCTTGTCGAACAGGACATGCTTCTGGGACAGATTCACTTCCTCAACAGCATTAAGCAGCTTCGCATCATAGTCACAACCGCGGGCCGTACGGGCCAACGCCTGAACGTCCTTGGGGAAGCAGGAACCACCATAGCCGCAGCCCGGGTAGATAAAGTGGTAGCCAATCCGAGGATCTGAACCGATACCACGGCGAACGGCCTCGATGTCAGCCCCTAGCCGCTCAGATAGATTGGCAATCTCATTCATGAAGCTGATTTTGGTCGCCAGCATGGCGTTGGCCGCATACTTGGTCAGCTCCGCTGAACGGATATCCATGAAAATCATTCGGTCATGATTGCGGTTGAACGGGTAATAGGTTTCCCGCAGCAGCTCTTGGGCGCGCTCACTATCTGTGCCGACCACAATCCGGTCCGGCTTCATAAAATCGGTGATCGCCGCACCTTCTTTCAGGAATTCGGGATTCGAAACCACGTCAAAATCCAATTCCAGACCGCGCTTGTCCAGCTCTGCCCTGACCGCATCACGGACCTTGTCACCCGTACCCACCGGCACCGTCGACTTGTCGACCACCACTCGGTAATCGTCCATGTACTGACCTATGGTCCGCGCAACTGCAGTGACGTACTGAAGGTCAGCAGAACCGTCTTCATCCGGCGGTGTTCCCACAGCGATGAACTGGATCAGGCCGTGTGCTACCGCTTGTTCAGGGTCCGTCGTAAACGAAAGACGGCCAGATTCGGCGTTGTGCTTGACGATGGACTCAAGCCCTGGTTCGTAGATCGGTATCTGACCGTTACGCAGCTTGTCGATCTTGCCCTGGTCGACGTCCATACAGACAACGTCGTGCCCCACATCAGCAAGACAGGCGCCTGTGACCAGGCCAACGTATCCGGTACCAAAAATCGTAATTTTCATCCGTGGAATCCCTGTAGATTTTTCAGTCGTAAAGGTTCACATACATCGACGACATGCCTTTGCGGCCGCCCGTCAGGCATCTTTCCTGGCCTGCCAGGATTTCTCCCAGTTCAGTGCGGTCTGGACAATGATGTCGAGATCATCATGATCAGGCACCCACCCCAGAACCCGGGATATCCGCCGATTGTCAGCCATCAGTGCCGCCGGATCTCCCGCCCGACGCCCCGTTTCAGTGACCGGAAACTCCACCCCTGACAACCGCTGCACCACATCAATCACTTCGCGCACGGTAAATCCGCGACCATAACCACAATTGAGCACATCGGACTTACCACCCTCAGCCATATAGGCAAGCGCCATCACATGCGCTTTGGCCAGATCTTCAACATGGATGTAGTCGCGTATACAGGTGCCATCGCGGGTATCGTAATCGGTACCGAACACGCTCATGCCTTCACGGGCTCCGGTAACACACTCACACGCCACCTTGATGAGATGCGTTGCTTCCGGCGTAGCCTGACCCAGCACTCCCTCAGGGTTGGCACCAGCGACGTTGAAATACCTGAGAATCACGTATTTCAGATCCGAGGTCGCCGCCACGTCCATAATCATCCGTTCGCTCATCATCTTTGATGCGCCGTAGGGATTGATCGGCGCCAACGGCAACTCTTCCGTCAACACGGTCTGCTCAGGCATACCGTAGACAGCCGCCGTCGATGAAAACACCATATATGGAATCTGGTGCCGGTCGATAGCCTTGAGCAGATTAAGGGTGTTACGGGTGTTGTTGCTGTAATACTTAAGGGGGTTGGAGACCGATTCCGGCACCACGATATTGGCGGCAAAATGCAACACGGCCTCAAAGCTGTGGGCCCGAAACACCGCTTCCAGCGCCTGCTCATCCGCAAGATCACCGACAACAAGCTCACCACAGGTGACCGCCCAGCGATAGCCGGTGGACAGGTTATCGTAAACAACCACCTCGTGACCGGCCTGCCCAAGCTGACGCACAACATGACTTCCAATATACCCGGCTCCGCCGGTTACCAACACTTTCATAATCTGTTTTTGCTCCTTCCCTGAAGTCCCCAACCTGAGCGGGACTATGTATCTCGTAAACCCCGGGCCATTCGCAAACGCCGGCGCTCTTCCCTGCGCCGCGCGAAAAACGAACTGATCTCTTGACTGCACGCCGTCTCCAGCACCCCGCCGCAGGCTTCAACCCGCCAGTTCAGTGATGCATCGTCGAGCGCATTCCGGGTGGATTCAACCACCCCGGCCTTGGGTTCCCTTGCCCCGTAAACCAGACGGGAAATTCGGCTATGGACGATCGCTCCGGCGCACATGCCACAAGGTTCAAGCGTGACATATAAGGTTGCCCCGGTGAGGCGATAATTTCCAACCCTGGCCGCCGCATCCCGCAGCGCCCGCACCTCGGCATGAGCCGTCGGGTCACAGCCACTGATCGGGGCGTTGAAGCCGGCGCCGATTTCACAGCCATCACGAACGACGACTGCACCCACCGGCACCTCGCCCCTCGACGCCGCCAGCCTTGCCAATTCCAGAGCCCTGGCCATCCAGAACTCATCATCAGCCCGCACCGTCATAATCCGATGCTATGCCCGTCCAACCGCGATCATTCCCACTCAATAGTAGCAGGCGGCTTGGACGACACATCATAGGTCACCCGGGAAACCCCCGAGATCTCATTGATGATGCGATTGGAAACGGTCTCCAGCAGATCGTAAGGCAGATGCGCCCAACGCGCAGTCATGAAATCGACCGTTTCGACCGCTCGCAGCGCGATGACGTATTCATAGCGACGAGCATCACCCACTACACCCACAGACTTGACTGGCAGGAACACGGCAAAGGCCTGACTGGTCTTGTGGTAGTAGTCTGCCCGATGCAGCTCTTCAAGGAAGATCGCATCGGCGACACGCAGAATATCCGCGTACTCTTTCTTCACTTCGCCCAGGATCCGGACACCCAGACCAGGTCCCGGGAACGGATGGCGGTAGACCATATCGTAAGGCAGGCCCAACTCAAGGCCGATCTTGCGGACCTCATCCTTGAACAGCTCACGCAGTGGCTCGACCAGTTTCATCTTCATGGTCTCAGGGAGACCTCCCACATTGTGGTGGGATTTGATGACATGAGCCTTACCGGTCTTTGACGCAGCCGACTCAATAACGTCAGGGTATATGGTGCCCTGCGCCAGCCAGTTAACGTCGGTGATCCGGGCAGCCTCTTCGTCAAACACTTCAATGAACGTGTTTCCGATGATCTTGCGCTTCTGCTCCGGGTCCTGGACACCCGCGAGACGGGACAGGAACTGCTCCTCGGAATCCGCCTTGATTACCTTGACGCCCATGTTGCGGGCGAACATGTCCATGACCTGCTCCCCCTCATTGAGGCGCAGCAAGCCGTTGTCAACAAACACACAGGTCAGCTGATCGCCAATAGCCTTGTGCAGCAAGGCTGCAGTTACCGACGAATCGACGCCACCAGACAACCCCAGCAGCACCTTGTCACTACCGACCTGGGCACGAATCTTTTCGACGGCATCGTCGACAATCTTCGCTGGCGTCCACAACGGTTCGCACTGACAGATATCCAGTGCGAAGTGTTCGAGCAGACGTTTGCCTTGCAGCGTATGGGTAACTTCCGGATGGAACTGAACACCGTACAGATTGCGACTTACATCCTGCATGGCAGCGATGGGCGCGCTCTCAGTGGACGCCAGCAGCTCAAAGCCTTCTGGCAAGGTAACGACCTTGTCGCCATGACTCATCCAGACGTCCAGCAGGGATTCTCCATTGGGCCCGAGATGATCCTTGATGTCCTTGAGCAGCGGTCCTTCTGCACGCACCTTGACCTGGGCGTAACCGAACTCGCGTTTGTCAGAACTGGCGACCTTGCCGCCCAGCTGCTCGGCCATGGTTTGCATGCCGTAGCAGATACCAAGAACCGGAATACCGCTCTCGAACAGGCCTTCCGGCGCCCTCGGGCCACCCAGCTGGGTAACCGACTCCGGGCCGCCCGCAAGAACGATCCCCTTGGGATTGAATTCCGCGAGCTCTTCGGCAGTGATGTCGAACGCGCGGATCTCGCAGTAAACCCCGATTTCACGCACACGGCGGGCAATCAGCTGCGTGTACTGGGAACCGAAATCAAGAATCAGGATGCGGTGGTCATGGATGTTCTGGGCCATGTGGTCCTCAAATCAAAAAGTAAAATGGCCCGTTCCGGGAATGGAACGGGCCAGAAGATAGTGCTTAGCCGACGCGGTAGTTGGGAGCTTCCTTGGTGATCGTCACATCATGTACATGACTTTCACGCATACCAGCGTTGGTGATACGGACAAACTGTGGACGGGTCCGCATCTCATCCATGTTGGCGCTCCCGGTGTAGCCCATGGAAGCCCTCAGGCCGCCCATCATCTGATGGACAATGTTGCGCATCGGGCCCTTGCAGGCGACACGGCCCTCGATCCCTTCCGGAACCAACTTCTCAACACCTTCACTGGCATCCTGGAAATAACGGTCGCTGGAACCCTGCCCCATGGCGCCAAGGGATCCCATACCGCGATAGGCCTTGTAGCTTCGGCCCTGGAACAATTCGACTTCACCAGGCGCTTCATCAGTACCGGCAAGCAGGCTCCCCACCATGACACAGTGGGCGCCGGCAGCGATGGCTTTTGAAATGTCGCCGGAGAAACGGACACCACCATCCGCAATCAGCGGTATGCCACGATCAGCCAGTGCAGCAGCAACATTGGATACTGCCGTTATCTGGGGAACACCAATACCCGCTACAATCCGGGTGGTGCAGATGGAACCGGGGCCAATTCCGACCTTCACTGCGTCCGCACCCGCATCTGCCAGCGCGATGGCGGCATCTGCCGTCGCAATGTTTCCGCCGATCACCTGCACTTCCGGGAAGCTTTCCTTAACCCAGCGAACCCGCTCGATCACGCCCTTGGAATGCCCGTGCGCGGTATCAACCACGATTACATCCACCCCTGCTTCCACCAGGGCAGCCACACGGTCGGCGGTATCGCCGCCCGTACCGACCGCTGCACCTACTCGCAGGCGCCCCAGCTCATCCTTACAGGCCAGCGGGTAGTCCTTGGCTTTCTGGATATCCTTAACCGTGATCAGGCCACGCAACTCAAATTCATCATTGACCACAAGCACCTTCTCGATACGGTTCTTGTGGAGCAATTCTTTAACCTCATCCAGATTAGCGCCTTCCTTGACGGTAACCAGTTTCTCTTTCGGGGTCATGATTTCGGAGACCGGCGTATCCATACGGCTTTCGAACCGAATGTCGCGACCTGTCACAATACCCACGAGATCTTTGCCATCCACCACCGGCAACCCGGAAATGCTATTAGCCGTGGTAATGTCCACCAGCTCGCGCACGGTCGTACCCGGAGAAACCGTGATCGGATCTTTGACCACGCCACTCTCGAATTTCTTAACCTTGCGAACCGCCGCAGCCTGTTGCTCAACACTCATGTTTTTGTGCATGATGCCGATACCGCCCTCCTGAGCCATCGCGATGGCCAGCTCGGCTTCGGTCACCGTATCCATGGCAGCGGATACCAGTGGGATGTTCAGGGAAATGCCCTTGGTCAGCTGGGTTTTCAGACTGACATCTTTTGGCAGAACTTCGGAATGTCCGGGGATGAGCAGGACATCATCGAACGTGAGGGCTTCTTCGGCTATTCGCAGCATTGGGACCCGCCTTTTGAACGTGCTAAGTTGAGGATTTGCCGCCGGTCCGGTGTCGGTCATACCAGCTCAGTTACAAAGCAAAATCCTTAATCGACCGATTATAAATTAGGTGGCTGACAACAGTAAACCGGGGCAATCTGTACTTTCGATTGCATCTTTTTGAAATTTAGCTATTTTTAGCACCCTCCTTTTTCGGCAAACACGTATACGTGACGGATCTAAGCGCAGGAAACCATGGATAATTTCCCTCTTTCCACACGCCCGCGGGCGCTCACCGTCAGTGAACTGAACCATCAGGTTCGGCATTTGCTAGAAACAAGTTTTATGCAGGCCTGGATCGAAGGAGAGCTGTCCAGCTTCTCTCGCCCGTCCTCCGGCCACTGGTACTTCACCCTCAAGGACAGCAAGTGTCAGGTGCGCTGCGCCATGTTTCGCGGGTTCAATCAGCGGGTTCAGCCAACGCCCCGGGAAGGCGACCAGATCCGCATTCGCGGCAAGGTGAGCCTGTACGAGAACCGTGGCGACTTTCAGATTATCGTCGAACACATGGAGCCGGCCGGACTGGGCGCGCTGCAACAGGCCTTTGATGCACTCAAGCTGAAACTCAACCAGGAAGGTCTGTTTGACCCGGCGCGAAAAAAAAGCATTCCCTTTCCACCCCGACACATCGGTGTGGTCACCTCACCCACCGGCGCCGCCATTCATGACATACTGACCGTACTGGCGCGACGGTGCCCAACGGTGCCGGTCACGCTTTATCCGACCGCGGTACAGGGCCAGGCTGCCACCGATAGTATTGTTAACGCCATCCAGCTGGCCCAGCGCCATAATCAGGCCGATGTGCTCATTATTGGCAGAGGAGGCGGATCGCTTGAGGATCTCTGGTGCTTTAACGAGGAACGGGTCGCACGGGCTATAGCGCAATGCAGCATCCCGACCGTCAGTGCTGTCGGCCACGAAATTGACGTCACCATTGCCGACTTTGTCGCTGACCTGAGAGCCCCTACGCCCTCGGCGGCCGCCGAAAAAATCTCTCCGGATCAGAGCGAATGGCTGCGGCGACTGAAGGAGCAGGAGTTCCGCCTCCAGCAAGCAGCTCTCCGTCATATCCAGCGTCAGCAAACGCAACTTCAGCACCTCACCGCCCGACTCCGGGATCCCCGACGGGAGTTACAGGAGAAAGCCCAACGCCTGGACGACCTCGAAGTGCGTTTGAAAGGCGCCATCAAGCAGCGCCAACGCCAGGAAATTACCCGACTGGATAGCCTCAGCGCCCGCCTGAGCGCCCAGTCTCCGAGCCGCCAGCTTCAGACATACCAGGATGCGATCCTGCAACTAAGATCCCACCTGGAAACTGGCCTTCGGAGACTGGTGCGCAATCGGCAGGACCAACTGGCCCACCTCGCCCAGACACTCAACGTGGTCAGCCCTCTTGCCACCCTGGATCGCGGTTATGCCATTCTCCAGGACGAATCCGGCAACATCGTGCGCCAAGCCAATCAGGTCAACGTGGGCACCACAATCAACGCCCGCGTTTCAGAAGGTTCCATAACCGCCACGGTTACCGCTGTTTCGAAGCCTTCCGGACCCGACGCCTGAGCCCGCACCCGCACCTCCGGACTACCCCAAATTAGCCTATGGTCTACTGGTTCCCAGTTTCAAACGGCCTAAAGTCTGTTATCAACCGTGCATAAAAATAATTCCAACAAGCGTTGATTCGAGGTGGACGAATGACTTATCACTCCGAGTTCAAGAGATCGATTGAACAGCCAGAGGACTTTTGGCGCGAGCAGTCGACCATGATCGACTGGCACCAGCCACCACAGACCATTTGGGAAAAGCTCGAGAACGGCCATGGCCACTGGTTCCCCGACGGCACCCTGAACACCAGCGACATTGCCCTTGACGCCCACATCCGCGCCGGCCGGGGCGAGCAGAAAGCGCTGATCTACGACTCTCCGGTTACGGATACCCAGCAGTCCTATACCTACCAGGAACTTCGCGACCAGGTCGCAGTTTTCGCGGGTGCATTGCGCAATCAGGGCGTTGAAAAGGGTGACCGTGTCATCATCTACATGCCGATGATTCCCCAGGCCGTGATTGCCATGCTGGCCTGCGCCCGCCTGGGCGCCATTCATTCGGTCGTATTCGGAGGCTTCGCTGCCCACGAGCTGGCCGTACGTATCGATGATGCCAAACCCAAGGCCATCATCACTGCATCCTGCGGTATCGAGGTTTCACGGGTCATTGAATACAAGCCTCTGGTGGATGATGCGATCGCCGAGGCCGTACACAAACCGGAGTTTTGCGTTCTCTACCAACGCTCACAAGTTACCGCAAGCCTGATTCCAGAACGGGACCATGACTGGAACAACTTTGTGTCTGGTGCCGCTACTGCAGACCCGGTACCGGTCAAAGCCACTGACCCACTCTACATCCTCTACACCTCAGGCACGACAGGAAAGCCAAAGGGTGTGGTAAGAGATAATGGGGGCCACGCGGTTGCCATGCGTTACAGCATGTCGCTGGTCTACGACGCGCGACCGGGTGATGTTTACTGGGCGGCATCGGATGTCGGCTGGGTAGTCGGCCACAGCTATATTGTGTATGGCCCCCTGTTTACCGGTTGCACAACCGTCCTCTATGAAGGGAAACCGGTGCGCACCCCCGATGCCGGGGCGTTCTGGCGTGTTTGCCAGGACCACAAGGTCAATATCCTGTTCACGGCGCCAACGGCCTTTCGTGCGGTACGCAAGGAGGACCCGGAGGCCGACCAGCTTCGCCGCTACGATATCAGCTCACTGAAACGGATTTATCTGGCTGGCGAGCGCCTGGATCCGCCCACCTATGAATGGTTGCGCGAACACACCGGACTGCCCGTACTCGATCACTGGTGGCAAACCGAAACCGGCTGGGCCATTTGCTGCAACCCTGTTGGCATCGATATGGTGCAGACCAAACCGGGATCCGCGACGTACCCGTCCCCGGGCTTCAATGTCCAGGTCCTTGACCCCGAGGGGCTGCCCGTTCAGGCCGGTGAACAGGGCGACGTTGCCGTTAAGCTTCCCCTGCCTCCCGGATGTCTGACCTCCGTATGGGGTGATGACGACCGCTTCAAGAGCACCTACTTGTCGCCCATTCCCGGATATTACGCCTCGGGCGATGGCGGTTACATTGATGAAGAGGGTTATGTCTTCATCATGGGACGGACTGACGACGTCATCAACGTTGCCGGCCATCGGCTGTCCACTGGGGAGATGGAAGAAATCATTGCCTCTCATCCTGCCGTTGCCGAGTGCTGCGTGGTCGGAGCTAATGACGAACTCAAAGGACAAGTGCCACTCGGGCTGGTTCTGGTTAAGGATGGCGCCACCATTTCCGAGGAAGAACTCGAGGAGGAACTGGTCGAGATGGTGCGGGAGCGTATCGGCGCGATTGCCTGTTTCCGCCAGGCGATCATTGTCGACCGGCTACCGAAGACCCGGTCTGGGAAGATTCTGCGAAGGGTGATACGACAAATTGCAGACGGACAGGACTATGCGGTGCCCAGCACCATTGATGACCCCGCTATCCTTGAAGAAATCAGCCAGCATTTTTCCAGCTGAGCCCTCTCCCATGCACCCTGTCACGGCATGCGTAAGGCAGTGACAGGGTGTATGGAGAGCGTGTGACAAGGCATTGTTTTTTATCTCTAAAAATTGGTGATCAAAGCCCAAAAAATGCGTTGACGACCCTCAAACAGGGTCTATACTGAATTTGCTGTGAAAATACAGCGGTATTAAGTGATTGCGTTTCAACGTCCTGCTCGCAAGCTTTTCGTTGCTCCATCCTCGGTACTCTCTGAATTTCTCAGCACTGATAATTCCGCAAGGAATACTTAGGTCCCGTGAGGGCACAATTTCAGGAATACAGGAAAGATCGATGTCTGATACCAAAACTGGCCACGTTAAGTGGTTCAACGAGTCCAAAGGGTTTGGCTTCATTGCTCAGGAAGGCGGTAGCGACGTATTTGTTCACTACAGCGCAATCAACTCCAGCGGCTTCCGTACTCTGACCGAAGGTCAGCAAGTACAGTTCACCGTTACTCAGGGCCCGAAAGGCCCGCAGGCAGAGAACGTAACCCCGGTCTGAGGTTATGTCTCCGATCTGCCCCCTGCCCCTCACGGGCTGCGGAACCTAAAAAAGCCGGCGAATGCCGGCTTTTTTATTACCCTGGTTTGGCCTACCCCGCGTTCAGGCCAGGGCGACGCCCCCCACCACGGCTTCGTTAGGCAGCTCTCTGGCAGGCGCCAGTCGTGCGACGGCTGACAGCAAAGCCTGAATAGTGGCCGATGCGGTATCTTCTGCCAATGCGGCCGCACTGCTGGCCTGCCCGTCTGCAGTAACACGAATGCAAGCCAGGGCGTTGGCAGCCGTACCCTTCCCAAGTGCAAATTCATCATAGGTCTCGACCATGACCGAGATACCAAACCGCTCACTGATGGCCACAACCACGGCTTCGACTGCACCCAATCCGCGACCTGCAAGCACCTCATCAGCTCCACCGATCCGTACTTCGGCACGCACCCCCTGGTCATCCCGATGCAGGTCGTAGGAAGTTAACCGCCACGGCTCTGGCACCTGCAGGTAACAGGATTCAAATAAACCGTGAATAGTATCTGAATCGAGCTCTCCACCATTGCGCTCTGCCTCCTTCTGCACCAGTTTACTGAACTCGATTTGCAACCAACGCGGCAGACTGATGCCATAATCACGCTCCAACACATACGCCACACCGCCCTTCCCGGACTGGCTGTTAATGCGCACAACCTCATCGTAACGACGCCCCACATCGCTGGGGTTGATAGGCAGATACGCCACATTCCAGGCCTGCCCCTCATCACACTGCGCCAGACATTTTCGAATAGCGTCCTGGTGGCTTCCGGAAAAAGCCGTAAAGACCAGCTCCCCGGCATACGGGTGGCGAGGATGGGTTGGGATCTCGGTACAGGCCTCGACCACATCGGTGATTTCTGCCATTCCAGACAAGTCCAGGCATGGATCGACGCCCTGGGAATACAGGTTCATGGCCATGGTCACCAGATCCATATTACCGGTACGCTCTCCATTACCCATCAGGGTCCCCTCCACTCTGTCTGCACCCGCCATTACGGCCAACTCGGCGGCCGCCACAGCGCAGCCTCGGTCATTGTGAGTGTGCACACTGACACTGACATGCTCGCGATAGCGGATATGGTCACAGACCCATTCCACCTGATCCGCAAACACATTCGGAGTGGACATCTCGACGGTTGCGGGCAGGTTGATGATGACCTTCTGACCGCAGTCGGGGCGCCAGACATCATTAACAGCATCAATAACCTCGACCGCAAAATCCAGCTCAGTTCCGGTAAAGCTTTCCGGAGAATACTGGAAGGTCCAATCGGTGTCCGGATAGCCCGCAGCGAAATCCCGTACGATCTCCGCTCCGGATACCGCAATTCGGCGAATGCCCTCACGGTCCAGACCAAACACCTGCTCACGCTGAACGGTCGAGGTCGAGTTGTATACATGCACGACCGCCCGGGAAGCACCTTTCAACGCCTCGAAGGTTCGAGCAATCAATTCCGCCCGCGCCTGGGTCAGTACCTGAATGGTGACATCCCCGGGTATGCGGTTTTCGTCAATCAACTTGCGGCAGAATTCGAAGTCCGGTTGGCTGGCCGCTGGAAACCCGATTTCGATTTCCTTGAACCCCAACTTCACCAGCAAATCAAACAGTCGTTGCTTTTGCGCCACGCTCATTGGCTTCACCAGAGCCTGGTTACCGTCTCTGAGATCAACGGCACACCAGGTGGGCGCCTTCTGGATGACCTGATCCGGCCAGAGGCGATTTCTTTTTCTGACTGGAGGAAAAGCAACGTATTTGCGGTGATCGAACGACATGTCAGTGCTTCCTTCGTTATGGCTGACTGAGAAAATCTATGAATGACTAGATTACGGCAATCATCGAGGCATCGGCTTGCGTTCTACCTATAAAAAGCACTATTTTTGGCAATATAATTCGACATATATTATTAACAAGGACATTTTATGCCCATAAAAAAGCAAGAGTTGATAAAACTGGACAGGATGGACCGAAGCATACTGGAACATCTCCAGCAAGACGGCTCACTGAGCAATCAGGAACTGGCAGAAAAAGTTGGCCTGTCCCCCTCTCCGTGCCTGAGGCGGGTCCGCGCTTTGGAGGAAGCTGGTATCATTCTCAAACGCGCCACCATCCTGGATCATAAAAAACTGGGGCTGGCGTTGACCGCAATCATTCTAATCGGGATGGACCGGCACACACCTGAGCGTTTTTCAGCGTTCGAGGAACAGATCGCAGAATACCCTGAGGTCCAGGAGTGCTATTTGATCACCGGGCAGGATGCGGACTACATGCTGAAGGTTGTGGTGCCGGATATGGATCATTACCACCACTTTCTGCTGAACCGCATTACCCGTATACAGGGCGTCAGCGGCGTTCATTCCAGCTTTGTATTGAGGCGGGTGATCGACAGCACTGCGCTGCCATTGGGATACCTGGCCTGACATTCCCTCTTCAGGCCAATACCGGAGTGTCGTTAGTTCGCAAGAGTGGCCAGGTAGGCCTGTGCCATAACCTTTATTTCCCGTACAAGGCTCTCTGCTTCTTCCTCGGGCAGAGTCACCGCCAATCGCAGTATGGTACCCACCGAGCGTGGCAGCAGCAGACTGGCGCTTCGACGACGCTCATCGGCAAGACCCGGCAACTCCTGCTTCAGCCGGGCATCGAGATCCCTGGCATTGGTGTAAAGCTCGTTCAGGTCTAGCGTCCTGAGTTCTGGCATCGATTCGACACCACTCCAGATCGCGGAATAGGCCGGCTCGTTACGGTAAAAGTCATAATAGAGGTCTACCAGAACATCAACCGCGTTTTCCATGTCGGTCGCTGCCAGCCGGTCCCGTAACTCCTGCTCCATCTTGGTGACATGGGTTTCAGCAATGGCTTTTACGATGGCCGCCTTGTTCGGGTAGTAGCGATACAGAGACGCCAGCGACATATCCGAACTGCGAGCGATGGCCGACATGCTGGTTCCGTCCACACCGTACTCATTGAAGATCTCAGCCGCATGCCGGAGGATGGTGCTCACCCGCTCCCGACTTCGAGCCTGTACCGGCTTCCTGCGCTGTTTTACGTCAATCGAATCTTCGTTCATCCTGAGACCTGCTCTAATTACTGGGCCGGGAGCGCGTAACTTCCGGTGACATGGGCCACTAACTGCTGATCACTGCCCTCTCCAGACAGCAAACGGACTTCACAGAAGGCCAATCGCCGCCCCATGCGTAGCACGACGGCTTCAGCAGAAAGATCTCCGGGCGCGGGCCGCTGCAGAAAGTTTATCGATAGGTTACTGGTCACAGCCATTTCTACCTTGCCCAAAGAGGCCAGAACGGCCGCATACATGGAGGCATCCGCCAGAGCCATCTGAACCGGACCGGAAATTGTCCCACCCGGCCTGATCTGTCGGTCCGAAAACTTCAACCGTGTTTTCGCAAAACCGGAGCGGGCTTCCTCTACCCTAAAGCCAATATCATTGGCCATCGGAACCCCTTCCCTGATCAGTATCTCTATGTCGCTGGCACTGAGACTCATGTAGCCTTCCTATTAATGTAGACCTTAAGGAGTCTTTGTTTAACTCCGGGCAATCTGTACCTTAACCCACGGGCTCCGTACAATACCCCCCACGATGCAACAAATAAAGCTGCCTAAGACCAAGGTCCGAAAGGCCCAAGCGTTTTATTGGCAGAATTCCCTGGTTTACTGATAACGGAAGACACGATGCGAGCAAGCCGCTACCTGATTGCGACCCAGAAAGAAACTCCGGCCGATGCGGAAGTCATCAGCCACCAGTTGATGCTCCGGGCCGGAATGATCCGCAAACTGGCCGCAGGCCTATACACCTGGCTGCCTCTGGGGCTCAGAGTGTTGCGCAAGGTTGAGCGCATCGTCCGTGAAGAAATGGACAAGAGCGGAGCCCAGGAAGTTCTTATGCCGTCAATACAGCCCGCCGAGCTGTGGCAGGAGTCTGGCCGCTGGGAACAGTACGGTGGCGAACTCCTTCGCCTCAACGACCGTCACGGACGCGAGTTCTGTTATGGCCCGACCCACGAGGAAGTCATTACAGATCTGGTTCGCAATGAGCTCAAAAGCTACAAAGAACTTCCTGCCAACTTCTATCAGATTCAGACCAAATTCCGCGATGAACGCCGCCCCCGCTTCGGGGTCATGCGCGCACGGGAGTTCCTGATGAAGGACGCCTATTCCTTTCACCTGAACCAGGAATCCCTCGACGAAACCTATCAGGTCATGCACGGAACCTACTGCGCCATCTTCGACCGACTGGGCCTCGATTACCGCCCGGTTCAGGCAGACTCCGGCTCCATTGGGGGCAGCTCTTCCCATGAATTCCACGTGCTTGCCAGCTCCGGCGAAGACGACATCGTCTTCAGTACCGGCAGTGATTACGCCGCCAATATTGAAAAGGCAGAAGCCATCGCCCCTCCTGGCGAACGACCCGCTGCGGCCCAACCACTGACCGAAGTGGCAACGCCGGATCAGCGCACCATCGATGACGTCGCAGCGTTCCTCAAGGTCGACGCCACGCAAACGGTAAAAACACTGGTGGTCAAAGCAGAAGCGGCCGATGACGAAGAACAGGGGCTGGTTGCCCTGATTCTTCGCGGTGATCACACCCTTAACGAGATCAAGGCCGAAAACCTGCCCGGCATCGCCGAGCCCCTGACTATGGCCAGCGATGAGGACATCGAAAAAGCCATTGGCTGCAAACCTGGCTCCATCGGTCCGGTCAGCCTGAGCATTCCGGTGATTGTTGATCGCAGCGCAGCACACCTGGCTGATTTCGTCTGCGGCGCCAACAAGGAGGGGTATCACCTGACGGGTGTCAACTGGGAGCGCGATGTACCGCTGGACCGGGTCGAAGATCTTCGCAACGTCGTTGAAGGCGATCCCAGCCCCTGCGGTAATGGCACCCTGGAAATCCGTCGTGGCATTGAGGTTGGCCACATTTTCAAACTCGGCAACAAGTACAGCACAGCGCTGAATGCAACGGTCCTGGATGAAAACGGCAAGACGGCCATCATGGAGATGGGCTGTTACGGTATCGGGGTATCCCGTATCGTTGCGTCGTCCATTGAGCAAAACCACGACGACCGGGGCATTATCTGGCCAGACGCCATTGCGCCTTTCGAAGTTTCCATCGTGACGCTGAATGCTCACAAATCACCGGAAGTCATGGAAGCCGCTGAATTGCTCTACAATCAGCTGCGTCAGGCAGGCTACGACGTGCTTCTTGATGACCGGAACGAGCGCCCCGGCGTGAAATTTGCGGATATGGAGCTGATCGGCATTCCCCATCGCTTTGTGGTATCCGACCGCGGCCTGAAAGCCGGAACCCTGGAATACAAGGGACGCCGCGATGCAGACAAGCAGGACATTCCGGTAGCCGACGCGCTGTCGTTCCTGGTCAAGGCCTCTCCCCGAGGCGGCCTCTGACACTGAGGCCTTTTACCCTGAGCTGGCGGCCTGTGCCGCCAGCCTTCAGCCGGAACCGGTCAGACCCGGGCTGGTGCCGGCACAACCCTCGGTTCCATTTCCAGCTCGACACCAAAACGCGACCGGACATCCGCCCGAATCCGGTTCGCCAAGTCTAGAATATCCGTTCCGTTGCCCCCGGCATGGTTCACCAGAACCAGCGCTTGCCGGCTATGCACTCCAACCCGCTCATTACGGTAACCTTTCCAGCCACACTGATCGATCAGCCAGGCGGCGGCCAGCTTGACGGAATGCTCCGCTGGATAGGCCGCAATCTCGGGGAATTCCTGCCGCAACCGGTCCCACGTCGGCAGCGGCACCACCGGATTCTTGAAAAAGCTGCCCACGTTGGGCAACGACTCCGGGTCCGGCAGCTTTCGGCGCCGAATCGCCACCACGCCTTCAGCCACATCAAGAGCCGTAAGAGCGTCGCTGGACTGGCGCTCGGAAAAATACGCTTGCAGTTCCCCATAGCCAAGATTCAGAGGAGCAGAGCGGGACAGACAGAGTGAAATCTCAAGAATAATGTAGCGCTCGGGGCACCGCTTGAACAGGCTGTCGCGGTAGCCAAATTGGCACTCATCCACCGATAGCGTGACGACCGCCGATGTTTCCCGGTCCCACGCAACCACCTCGGTGAGTGTGTCCTTCAGCTCGACGCCATAGGCGCCGATATTCTGAACCGGAGCGGCGCCCGCAGTTCCGGGAATCAGTGCGAGGTTCTCAATTCCCCGGTAACCTGCTTTAGCCGCATAGATAACCGCATCGTGCCAGCGCTCGCCGGCCCCTAACACCAACTTTGCATGATCATCGTTAACATCAGCCCACTGCCGGCCCGCCATCGCAATGCGGACCACCAATCCCTCAACGTTGCCCGCAAATACCAGGTTGCTGCCACCACCAAGCACCAGCACCTCAAGCGATCGTTGCCGTGCCCAGTCCAGAGCTTGTGTCAGCTGATCAAGGGATTTGACCTCAGTGAAATAACGGGCCTGTACATCGATACCCAAGGTGTTAAAGCGCTCAAGACTGACCCCTTCGCCCACCATGATTGGAGCACTCACGATAAACGCTCCCGAATCTGATCCAGCAGTCCCCGGCTGGCGTCTTCAATCAGATCCAACACCGTTTCAAAGCCTCGCTCCCCCCCATAATAGGGATCAGGCACATCCAGACACTCTGAACCGGCGCCGTAGCTGAGAAACAGCTGAGGCTCGGTGCCGCCTCGCTGCAGCCAGTGGGATCGTGTATCTGCCAGATTTTGCTGATCCATGACCAGGATGTAGTCAAAGACGTCCAGGTCATCCGGCGTAAATTGCCGAGCCCTCAGGTGACGAATATCCACTCCCCGTTTCAAGGCGGCATCGATCGCCCGGGAATCAGGGGCCTTACCGACATGCCAGGATCCAGTACCACAGGAGTCCACCACCACCCGGCGTTCCATTCCTGCCTCACAAACCACCTGTTCGAACACCCCCTGTGCCGTAGGCGACCGGCAGATGTTACCGAGACAAACAAACAGGACTCTGGCCTGATCCATGATGGAACGCTCCCTTTTCAATGGCTGGTGGCGTCAGTCATGAGCTGACGAAGGCGTTCAAGGTCCCCTTCGGTATCCACACCCGCGGGCGGCGTCTGACAGGCCTCGGCAACATGGATTCGGGCGCCGTTATAAAGTGCCCGAAGCTGCTCCAGGCATTCTGTAGTTTCAATCGGAGCCGGAGCCCAGGTCACGAAATCGGACAGTAACCCGACCCGATACCCATAGATTCCGATGTGGCGGTAGAAATGAGAGCCCTCCGGCAACGCCTCCGGATGATCGCCACCTGCCCAGGCATCCCTGGCCCAGGGGATAGGCGCGCGACTGAAATAATGAGCCATGCCACGATGGTCAAAGACCACCTTGACCACGTTGGGATTGAAGACCGCTTCCGCATCCCGGATTTCCTCGCAGAGCGTCGAAATAGACGCCTCCGGATTACTCGCCAGGTTAGCCGCGACCTGATTGATCAACGCGGGCGGAATCAGTGGTTCATCTCCCTGGACATTGATCACCCGGTGATCTGCGGAGAAGCCGAGCGTTCGGGCCACTTCCTCGAGCCGGTCCGTTCCACTGACATGATCCGCAGATGTCATTACCCCTTCAGCGCCAAAGCTCCGGCAGGCGGCCAGTATCCGTTCATCGTCCGTCGCCACAACGACGCGTTCGGCGTTGCTCTCAGTGGCGCGCTCATAGACATGCTGAATCATTGGCTTGCCACCAATATCGGCGAGCGGCTTGCCAGGCAAACGGGTGGAGGCGTAACGGGCCGGAATCACTACCGTGAATGACATGACACTACCCTGTCTGATGTTTGGTGGTGGAAATCAATGCTGGTCAAGACGCTCATCGGTGCTCAGGGTGCGGGCTTCGACCGCCAGCATGACCGGGATGCCTTCACGGATCGGGAATGCCATTGCATCCGTGTAGCAAATCAGCTCCTGGTGTTCCCGATCCAGCTTAAGCTCACCCTTACAGACTGGGCAGGCCAGCATCGCCAACAGTTTTTTATCCATGGTTTCAATCTCGTAAATGGTTCAGATTCTGTTCAGTACCGGCGGGCGGTTCCACTACCGGTCATTCTAACCTGTCGAGCAGGTTTTTCCGGAACACCTCCGGAAGCTCCGCAGTGACGTCCAGCACCCAGGTATTTCCAGGTGCCAGCTCCCGACATTTGACCGCGTCCTTGGCCGTCATCACCAATACCTCATCCGGGTCTGCAGCCAGATCGTCCGGTCCAAAACGGTGATGATCAGGAAAGCCTTTCGAGCTCACGCGGGCTCCGAGCCCTGTCAAGGTATCGAAGAATCGTTGGGGATTACCAATGCCGGCAACTGCCCTGACCTTTTTGCCCTCAAGCCACGCCAATGGCTTGTGCTCGCCTGAGGCCAGGTTACGGAGCGCTGAAGGCTTCAGAGTCATGCAGTATTGTGCACGGTGATTCAGAGCAAGAGGTTCAGCACCATTGGTGATGACATAGTCGACACTGTCAAGGCGTTCAACCGGCTCCCGGAGCGGCCCAACGGGAATGGGCGCGGCGTTGCCAATTCCGCGCTGGCCATCAAACACCGCCAGCTCCAGATTCCTAGGCAGGTCGTAATGCTGCAGGCCGTCGTCGCATACCAGAATATTACCGAGCCCCTCAGCAATGGCCCAGCTACCGCCACGGTACCGCCGGGGGTCGACGACTACCGGACAGCCACACTGTTGCGCCAGCATGACCGGCTCATCTCCTGCCTGGGCAGGGCTGGACTCCGCGGATACCAATAACGGGTAGTGATCAGACTTGCCGCCATACCCCCGGGTCAGGATCACCGGCGACCATCCGGCGTCACTGAGGGTCTGTACCAGCCAAGCCGTCAAGGGGGACTTACCGGTGCCGCCAGCGGTAATGTTGCCGACCACCACCACCGGCAACATCAATGGCTCGTGAGGCGGCTGCGCAATCGCCTTCTTGCGCCGCCGCGCGGCCACCCACCTGAACAACCAGGCCAGGGGCCAGAGTGGCCAGAGCGGACGTCCAGTGCCATACCAAAGCCGATCAACCAGGCCTGTCATGCCGATTCTGAAAACTGGGTCTGATGCAGGTTGGCGTAGGCCCCTCCTGCCGCCAGCAGTTCCTCGTGGCGACCAGATTCAACAATCTGGCCTGCGTCCATGACGACGATCCGGTCAGCCTTCTCGATGGTCGACAAGCGGTGTGCAATCACCAATGTGGTCCGGCCTTCCATCACTGTCTCCAGGGCATCCTGGATATGGCGCTCAGACTCCGTATCCAGAGCGGAGGTCGCTTCATCGAGAATCAGGATCGGGGCATTCTTGAGCAAGGCCCGGGCGATGGCCAGACGCTGACGTTGACCACCGGACAACATCACGCCGTTGTCACCGATCATGGTATCCAGGCCTTCGGGCATACGGTCGATAAATTCCAGGGCGTGAGCCTTCGCGGCGGCTTCACGGATCTGCTCGCGGGTAGCATCCTTGAGGGCCCCATAGGCAATGTTGGCCGCAATGGTGTCATTGAACAACACCACGTTCTGGGTCACCAGAGCAATCTGGCCCCGCAGGGCCTGCAGCTGATAATCGGCCAAGGCATGACCATCAATCGAGATCTCGCCGTCAGTGTACTCATAAAACCGCGGCAGCAGGCTCACCAGCGTGGACTTGCCACTGCCGGACCGCCCCACCAGAGCGACGCTCTGACCTGCAGGGATGTCGAGACTGATGTTGTGAAGCACGTCGTCGAGCTGGTCACGGTAGCGGAAGCAGACCTTGTCGAGAGTGATCTGACCGGTGACTCGCTCAGGGGCAAACGTACCATGATCCTGTTCCGGTGGCTGATCCATGGTTTCAAAGACATCGTGTGCGGCTGCCACCCCTTTCTGGATCTTGGCATGCACGGACGTCACCTGGCGCACCGGCTTGGCCATGGTGGTGGCCGCTGTAATGAACGCAATCAGCTCACCCGTCGACATGGTGCCGCGAATCTCTGGCGACAACATCAGCCACACCAGCGAGGCGATCGCCAGTGCCACCAACACCTGGATAACCGGTACACTGATGGCCTGGGTCGATGCCATCTTCAGGCTCTGAACGAGATTATGCTGGCTCACCTGATGGAATCGCTGACGCTCGTAATCTTCACCACCAAACGTGCGGACCACCCGATACCCGGCGATCCCTTCCGAAGCAACGTGCGTGATGTCCCCCATCGAACCCTGAATACGCTTGCTCAAACGGCGGAAACGCTTGCTGGCGTAGCTGACCACCGCGCCAATCACCGGACCGACCACCAGGAACACCACGGTCAGTTTCCAGTTGGTATACAGCATGAAGCCAAGCAGACCAATCACCGTCAGACCTTCCCTCAAGGTGATGGTCACCGCATCGGTGGTGGCCTCGGCGACCTGCTCGACGTTGAAGGTAAGTTTCGACACCAGCCGCCCGGAGGCGTTGTCATCGAAATACCGGGAAGGCAAGGTCAACAATCGGTCAAATAACTGAACCCGCAACGCATTGATTACGTTACGCCCCACGTAGCTGATGAAATATTGGCTCATGAAGGTACCGAGACCACGCAGGCCAAACACCCCGACAATCAACCCGGTCAGCAGAAGGCGGTTCTGGTCAGTGGGGTTCTCGATCGCCTCGATGACGTATTCCATCGCAGCGGCCATCGCCGTGGATGCAGCGGCATAAATGATGTTGCCGATGACGGCAAAAACAAAGGCGACCCAGAAGGGTCGCACGTATTTCAGCAGGCGTTTGTAGGTCTGCCAGTTGGAGGGCTCTTGAGCCATGACCGCTCCGTTCTCAGGATCAACGTTCTTCACTGGATCGCTCGGTGGTGATGCTTAACTTGGCGAACCCCAAACGTCCGGCAACGTCCATGGCACGGACTACGTACTGGTGAGGAGTATTGGCATCAGCTGTGATGATAAAGGGCAACGACGAGTCTCCCTCTGACAACTCCTGCACGGCCCGCTCAAGAGTTTCCAGACGGTTGTTGACCAGCGCCCGTTCGTTCAGGGAGTACTGCCCCTGGGCGTTGATGACAACATCAATCTGACGGACCTCGGACTCCACCGCTTCACCGTTGGCTTCGGGCAACTCCACCTTGAGGTGGCTTTCCCGGGTAAACGTCGTGGACACCATGAAAAAAATCAGCAGCAGAAAGACCACATCGATAAGAGGCGTCAGGTCTACCCCAACCTCCTGACTCCTCTGGCGCTTGAATTTCACGGCGCTCAGGCTCCTTCCACGTCGATTTCGCGGTCGCCATGGACAACTTCCACCAGCTTGATGGCTTCTTGTTCCATATTAACGACCAGTTCATCGACCCGGCGGATGAAATACCGGTGACAGATCAGTGCAGGGATCGCGACGCTGAGACCCGCAGCCGTGGTGATCAGTGCTTCGGAGATACCGCCGGCGAGGTTACCGGCATCGCCAACCCCGGCCAACTGGATCTCGGCAAACACCTTGATCATACCGATGACCGTACCGAGCAGCCCCAGCAGGGGTGTAATCGTGGCGACAGTCCCCAAAGGATTCAGGAAACGCTCCAGCTCGTGAATCACCTGACTGGCCTCGTGCTCAATGCTTTCCTTCATGATCTCGCGGCCGTGTTTGGCATTCATCAGCCCGCCGGCCAATATGCGCCCGAGAGGCGAGGAGCCCTGAAGTATCTTGAGTTTGCGACCGTTCAGCTCTTTTTTCTTGATCCAGAGCCACAATTCATTGATGGTCTGCTCCGGCGCGATGCGGGACGGACGAAGGGTCCAGAATCGCTCCAGAATGATCGCAAGGGCAAGAACAGAACAGGCAACGATCGGCACCATGAGGATGCCACCGGCTTTCAAGAGCTCGAACACGCTTGGTCTCCCTGATAATTAGCAAGCCGCGCTACTTTAGCATAGCTACCGACAGAGACCACACCTGGAATGTCACGGTATTTTAATGAATTGCGAACCGTTGCGGGGCAGCCTCAATCCAGAATGGCGGGTTTTCACGAGCGCGACTGATAGCCACACCGTCAGAGAAGAATCGCAGGTGGATAGCCCCGCTCTCGGCCGTATTCACAAGCCAGCCCCCTGCCCTTTGGTAGCGTTCGCTGACGTCCGGATGGGGATGACCAAAACGGTGGCGGTAGCCGGCGCTGACGATCGCGACATCCGGCACCAGTGCAGCCACCCAATCCTCGCCTGAGGAGGTCCTGCTGCCATGATGGGGAACGACCACCACTCTATAAGTTGACGTTAGAGGCCCATGGTCAGCAAGGTAGGCGCGCTCCACAGACGCAGGAATATCCCCGGGAAGTATCAGTTCGATGCCACCAAAACGCAGGCTCACCACGCAGGATCGTTCGTTGCCGTCCGCCCGGGCGTCCTCAGAGTATTGCCATGCCGCCACCAGAACCTCGCCGACTCGACGCCCATCAACAGCCCCGCAATCCAAAACCGGCGGGACGTTGTCCACCACCAGTTGCTGCCGAATCCGTTCCGGCTCTCCACTGACCATCAATCCGACCGGCACAGCGGCGAGGAGGGTCCCAAGCCCACCCGAATGGTCGGAATCACCGTGACTCAGCACCAGAGCGTCGAGGTATCGCACACCAAGTGCGGCATAGTTAGGCAACAGAACCGATTCAACCGCACTGTACCCCCCGGGAGATGAAGGCCCGGTGTCATACACCAGAACCTGGTCCTGATGACGCACCAGAACCGACAACCCTTGCCCTACGTCCCAAATCCAGACTTCTGGCCGGGCAACAACGTCATTACCGGAAGCCGTTGCGCCAGGTTCTGCGAGTGAGCGGACCAGCCACACCCCACAGACAACCGCCGCCAGCAAACGGGCATGACGAACCGGAATCAGGATGGCCGTCAGTACAACCGCCGCCAGAGTCAAAGGTACAACCAGATTGCCAGCCGGCAACGGCACAGACCAGGCGGCCAGCCATGACAACACCTGCCAAAGCGCTTCCAGCACCAGGTCATAAGCCCAACCGACAACGCCTTCACTTCCGGGAATCACAACAAGCAAGATCCCTCCCAGCAGCAACACCGGCATTACGACCAGCGAGACCCAGGGGATAGCAATCAGGTTCGCCAGCGCGCCCATGGTGACCTGTGGCTGCCCCAACCCGGCGAGGATCGGCCATAAACCAACAAAGACTGCGGCCTGAGCCAATAGCAGCGCCACACCCCAGTGACATCGCCCTAGCCAGCGGCTAAACACAAGAATCAGCACCGCCACAGCACCGAAGGAAAGCCAGAAACCTTGATCGAGCGGCGCAAACGGATCAAGCAACAGCACCAGACACAGCGCCAGCAGCCATCCATCCCATGGCGACGACTGACGGGCCCGAACCATAACCCAGCAGGCGACCGCAACCATCAACAGAGCTCGTCGCGTCGGTACCGTGAAACCGGCCAGCAACGCATAACCGAGACAGACCGTCAGCACCAGGCACGCCGTCACCAGCCCCAGCCGACCAGGCGTTGCCAATGACGGCGGCAGGATCAGGAGGAACCGGCGGACAACGGCCCCAACCCCAAACGCGATCAGCCCCAGGTGCAACCCGGATATGGCAACCAGGTGAATCGTGCCAGTGTCCTTGAACACCGCCCATTGCGAGGGCTCAATCCAGCCCCGGTGACCCATTAGCAGCGCTTCGGCAAGGCCATAATGCCGGGTGCTGGACAATTGCTGGTGGAGTGCAGATGCCCATAGATTCCGCCACCGATGGTAGCGGCAGCGCAGACCGCATGGGACCCTGGTTTCAGGCTCAATCCCGCGCACGGTTCCCGTTGCTCGATAGCCCGCCCGGAATAGCCAGCTCTCGTAGCGGAAGCCCTGCGGATTCAGGGAGCCATGAGGGCGTTTTAACACAACCGTCGCACGCACCCGGTGGGGCAACCCCAGCGTCGCCTGCTCTCCGTACCAGGCGAGCCTCAGCTTGTCGGGCAACGGCCCAGCCTGCACCTCGTGTTCAGGCACTTCCGGCCATGCCGTTACACAGAGGCTGAAGCGAATGCTCTGGTAGTTACCGGGGGATGGAATGTCACACAGATAGCCACTGACCATCAACGTCTGACCTTCCCATTGCTGCGGAAGTTGCTGGGTCAGGCGATCGCTGGCAAATCCGGTCGCCCAACCCAGTCCAACGATCCCAAATAACAGAATGGAGAGCGTTTCACGCGAGATTCGTCGAGGCGTGACCCAAGACACTGGAATAAGCAACAAGATTGCAGCAATAAGCCCGTACAAGGGTGGAATGACGCCAACCCGATACAGTAAGATAACGCCGCAGGAAAACGCGGCCATCCGTATCCGCAAAGGTAACTCCCTGGACAATCCATGTCCGTTAACTGACTAGCGCCGGACGGCCTGGAAGCAGACCAACACCTTCCTACCCCGGTATAGAAACAGGCAGAACTCCCAGATGCCGAAGCGGTTCATGAAGCGTTACATGCCGACACCGGAGAAAATCCGGTCAATCAAGGCATTGCATTTTCTGGGAGACATTCTTCATGAACCGAATCTTTGGCACATCAACCGCCATGGTATTGCGCGCGGCTTCCTGATCGGAATTTTCCTGTGCTTTATACCAATGCCCTTTCAGATGGTAGCCGCCGCACTCTGTGCCATATGGCTCAATGCCAACTTGCCGCTGTCCGTAGCGCTGGTATGGATCAGCAATCCCCTCACCATGCCGCCAATGTTTTATTTCAACTACAAGGTCGGCGCCTGGCTTCTCGATCATCCGGTGGTGGACTACCGGTTTGAGTTATCCGTTAGCTGGATCAAGGAAAGCCTGGTGGATATCGGCATCCCGCTGTACTTCGGATCACTGATTATCGCCACGATCTCGAGCTGCGCCTGCTATCTGCTGATTCAGTTTCTCTGGCGCCGAAGGGTCAGGTCCAGTTGGGAAGAACGCCGTCAGCGGCGTCTCAAGCAAGACAACCACTGACGGGTGAAAAGTCGCGCCGCAATATCATCATCACGGCTGCACGACCACCTCATCGACCAGCGTGCCCTGCTCAAGTCGTAAAACCCGCCCCAGGCTGCGGGCCATTCTCATATCGTGTGTGACCATCACAAACGCAATACCCAACTGATCACGCAGAGACTCGATCAGCGCCCGCACACTATCAGCCGTTTGCTCATCCAGGTTACCCGTAGGCTCGTCCATCAGCACACACTCTGGCTCGTTGACCAACGCCCTGGCAATAGCCACACGCTGACGCTCACCACCAGACAGTTCACCAGGCTTATGCGCCAGGCGTGGCCCCAGACCAACACGCTCCAGCAAGGATTCGGCCTTGGCCGCGGCTTGCTTGACCGACATTCCACCCAGAGCGCATGGCATCATCACATTCTCAAGCGCGGAAAATTCGGGCAACAGATGATGGAACTGGTACACAAACCCAAGGTGCCGATTACGGAAACGAGCCCGCCCGGCCTCGCTCAGCCGATGAATATCTTCGCCGCAGATAGCAATATGCCCTGACGATGGACGATCAAGTCCGCCCAGAAGGTTCAGCAGCGTTGTTTTACCGGCACCACTGCTACCCACAATTGCCACGGCCTCCCCGGCAGCAACGGTCAGGGAAATATCTGAGAAAATGGTCAGTTCGGTGGGGCCTTCACTGTAGGTGCGGGTAATCCCACTGCAGTGAATAACCGGTACATCTGAATTCATGGTTGCGTCCTTATTCATAGCGCAGCGCTTCCGCCGGCTCGACCCGCGAAGCCCGCCACGCCGGGTAGATTGTTGCGAGCAGACTCATGGCAAAACCGGCGCTGCTGATGATCGCGACGTCGGCCCACTGCAACTGGGACGGCAGGTAACTGATGAAGTAGACATCGGCATTGAGGAACTTGTGGCCAAGGAAGCCTTCCAGCCAACTGATGAATGCGCTGATATTGAAAGCACCCAGAATGCCCAGCGTTGTGCCCACCAGTGTTCCGACGATACCGATCACCGCGCCCTGAATTATGAAAATGCGCATAATCCGGCCAGGAGTCGCCCCCATGGTACGCAGGATCGCAATATCAGACGTCTTGTCCGTCACCACCATGACCAGGGTCGAGACGATGTTGAAGGCAGCCACTGCGACAATAAACATCAACAGCAGTCCGATCATGGTCTTTTCCATACGGATGGCCTGGAACAGATTGCCATGAGACCGGGTCCAGTCGGACACAAAGTAGCGCCCGCCCAAAGACAACGCAGCCTCTTCAGCCACCAGTGGTGCCCGGAACAGGTCATCCACCAACAACCGCACTCCCTGGGCCTTTCCATTGGTTCGCATCAACTTCGACGCATCGTCCATGTGAATGAGGGTGTAGTTTCCGTCAAGCTCGGCACCAACGCTGAAGATTCCCTTGACGGTAAAACGCTTCAGCCTCGGCAATACGCCGGCGGGCGAGACCGAGGCTTCGGGCAGCACCACCGTCACCCGGTCACCGATCTGGAGCCGCAGACTGGCAGCCAGTGTCCGGCCAATAATGATGCCGAATTCGCCGCTGCGCAGATCATCAAGGCTGCCATCCACCATATGATTTTCAATGATGGAAACCTCTCGCTCCTGCTCGGGCACAATCCCGTTCAGGGCGACCCCGCGTACATTGCCATGGCCCGTCACCATGCCCTGCCCCTGAACAAAGGGGGCTGCAGCAAGAATGTGTGGATTTTCAGTAACGGCCCGATCCACCGACTGCCAATCCTCCATCACATCATTCGCTCCGCGGATCACCGCGTGTGGCACCATACCGAGAATGCGCTGTTTGAGCTCCCGGTCAAAGCCGTTCATCACCGAGAGTACGATAATCAGCACCGCCACCCCCAGCATCAGCCCGATCATCGAGGTCATGGAAATAAAGGAAATGAAGTGGTTACGCCGCTTGGCCGCGGTGTATCGTAGCCCAACATAAAGGGACAGCGGTCTGAACATGTGGCAAGGCCTGTTTACACCTGATGGGTGGATTCTTCTGTCGGCTCACAGACCGCCAAGAAGCTGCTAAACTTGTGTAACATAACAAAAAATGTATTCATACGGAGCGCAGTATGCCAGAAGAGCCGTCGACAGGGGCAATATGTGACCAGCGCGACTACTTTCGCATCAGGGACAGGATTGGCCTTGAGATTCGCCCACTGACTGTCGATGACAACAGCAACCCGGATCCGTTCAGCGAAAACCATCTGGACGAACTGCGGCTCGAACTTCGTCGGCTCGACCAGGATATCAAGGTTCATCTGGCAAGCCTGGCCGAAAAGGACCGGCTGATGACCACCCTGATCAAGTCCCTGAATGGCAAGCTGGATATTCTGGCGCGCATTATGACCTTTGAACAAAATCCGTTGCAACCACAGCAATGGCAGGAGGTTACCCTTAGCGAAGGCGGCATTGCCTTTACGTCATCAAGTGGTCACGTTCAGGTTGGCGAGCAGCTGGCCGTTCGCATGACGCTCCCACCGGAAATGTTCCGCCCCCAGGCTGTTGCACGGGTCGCAGAATGCACCCGGCAGGAGGATGGCCAATACTGGATTCGTGGCGAGTTCATACGCATCCACGACGGCGACCGCCAGCAGATAGCACGGCATGTGATGCGATGGCAGATTCGTCAGCGCCAGAAGTAGTACTATCACCCTAAGTAGAACTGTCACCCTAAGTAGAACTATCAAATAAAACGAGACAATCATTCAGGAGTAACGCCCCATGTATAAGAAGGCATCGTCTGGCCTGATCGCGCTTACCACCACCCTGGTGCTGGGACTTTCCGCCCCGGCCGTCGCCGAAGAGCTGGCCGTCCCGGTCATGAACCAGGCCGACCGTTCGGCAACTCACGCCTTGCCGAAAACCGGCCAGAGCCAGGACTCCGTCCGTGCCCGCCTTGGTGCGCCCATCACCGTAAGTGCGCCGGTTGGCACTCCGCCGATCAGCAGCTGGGAGTACCCTGAATTCATCGTTTACTTTGAAGGCAGCCATGTTATCCATACGGTAATGAAACCCCGTCGATAACTCGGTTACAGACCAGCCATCGCCGAATACCTATCGGTAACAAAAAACGGCTTCCGGTATCCTGACGTCACCCGCCGGAGCCGTTAGAATGACAGCCTTTGAACGCAGAATCCGGCCACCCCGTCCAGGGGCAGCAAGGCCGCGATATGAAATAGCGTTCAGCCCTCGACTTCAGACTGTAAGGTGGTTGCGATTTGAGCTCTACTTCCGTAATGCCTGCCGAATGGGAAACCCAGAAAGCAGTAATGCTGACATGGCCCCACGCCGGAACCGATTGGCGAGACATCCTTGGTGAGGTCGAGCCAGTTTTCCTGGACATCGCCAAGGCTGTACTTCAATTTGAAAACCTGGTTGTCAGTTGCGAAGACGCCAACAAGGTAAACGCCCTTTCAGCCCTGTTTGAAACATACATACAGGACAACAACCTGCCACACAGTGTCCGGGTACTGCAGGCACCCGCTGATGACACCTGGGCCCGCGACCATGGGCCCATTAGTGTCCGGACGCCCACCGGCCTGTCGTTGCTGGATTTTGCCTTCAACGCCTGGGGCGGCAAGTTCGCCTACGAAAAAGACAACCGGATCAACGGCAAGCTGGCCGAAGCCGGAGCATTCGGTGATTTGCCGATGCGAGCTATTGACCTCGTGCTAGAGGGCGGCTCTATTGAATCTGACGGCCAGGGCACCCTGCTGACCACCAGCGAGTGCCTGCTGACGCCCACCCGCAATCCGGAATTGGATCGCACCGCCATTGAAGCGGCCCTGTCAGAACTGCTTGGAGCGCGGCATTTCCTGTGGCTCAACCACGGTTATCTCGCCGGTGACGACACCGACAGCCATATCGACACCCTGGCCAGACTCTGCGCAGCCGACACCATCTGCTATGTTGCCTGCCCCGATGAGACGGATGAGCACTACCACGCCCTCAAGGCCATGGAGGAAGAGCTCCGGAATTTCCACCAGCCCGACGGCCAGCCCTACAAACTGACACCGCTGCCTTGGCCAGACGCCATTCACGACGACGATGGCGAACGCCTGCCCGCGACCTATGCCAACTTTCTGATCATCAATGGCGCGGTTCTCCTGCCGGTCTACGGTGTAGCGCAAGATGGCGAAGCGATCGAGACCCTGGCTTCACTATTCCCTGATCGGAAAATTGTCCCGATCCAGTGTCGCCCCCTGATCAAACAGCATGGCAGCCTGCATTGCGTCACCATGCAGATTCCCGCGGAGTAATCGGACATGACATCTTCTCCCACCCTTCGGGTTGCGGCCATACAGCAGACCTGCAGCACCGATAAGCAGGAAAGCCTGGCAACCAGCGAAACCCTCATCAGAGAAGCCGCCAAAGGCGGCGCCCAGCTCGTTGTTTTACAGGAACTCCACGCAACCCAGTATTTCTGTCAGACCGAAGACACCGCCATCTTTGAACTGGCGGAACCGATTCCCGGTCCGACCAGTGGGCACCTTTCAAAATTGGCGGCGGAACTCGGGATCGTGCTGGTAGGCTCCATCTTTGAGCGTCGGATGAACGGCGTGTACCACAATACAGCGGTGGTGTTTGAACGCGATGGCAGCCTTGCCGGCCTGTACCGGAAAATGCACATCCCGGATGATCCCGGGTTCTATGAAAAGTTCTACTTCACCCCGGGAGATGCCTCGTTCAACAACGGCAGCAGCGGGTTTACCCCTATCCAGACGTCGGTTGGCAAACTCGGGGTTCTGGTGTGCTGGGACCAGTGGTATCCGGAAGCGGCTCGACTGATGGCACTGGCGGGCGCAGAGCTGCTGATCTACCCCACAGCGATCGGCTGGGATATGAGTGATGACGACGCCGAGCGGGAACGCCAGCTTGAAGCCTGGGTGACCGTCCAGCGCGGCCATGCCGTCGCCAATAATCTACCGGTTATTGCCCCCAACCGTATCGGTACTGAGCCCGACCCAAGCGGCCAAAGTGATGGCATCCGCTTCTGGGGTAACAGTTTTATCTGCGGTCCCCAGGGAGAATTCCTTGCCAGAGCGGATAACTCATCCCAACAGGTTCTGACCGTTGATATCGACACCGGTCGCAGTGAGTCCGTCCGGAGAATCTGGCCCTACCTGAGAGACCGGCGCATTGATGCCTACGGCGACATTCTGAAGCGGGTAAGGGACTGACACCCCATGAAAAAGCTCATCGATGACGTCGTTGACCAGCTCAATAAGGTACTGCTCGGTAAGGAGCGGCAGGTTCGACTGGCTGTCTGTGGACTGATGGCACGCGGCCACTTGCTGATCGAAGACATTCCCGGCATGGGCAAGACGACCTTGTCTCATGCCCTTGCCCGGATCATGGGACTGAGTTACCAGCGCATCCAGTTCACCAACGATTTGTTGCCGGCCGATGTGCTTGGTTTTTCGATGTATGACAAGGAGGCCGGGGCTCTGGTCTTCCACCCGGGCCCGATCTTCGCTCAGGTGGTGCTGGCCGACGAAATCAACCGGGCTTCTCCCCGAACCCAGAGCGCATTGCTTGAAGCCATGGAGGAGCGCCAGGTATCCATCGAAGGCGAGACTCGTCCACTGCCCCAACCGTTTTTTGTCATTGCTACCCAGAACCCGGTGGAACAAGGCGGCACCTACCCGCTTCCAGAATCCCAGCTCGACCGCTTCCTGATGCGCCTTCAGCTCGGCTATCCCGACCCACGCGCAGAGCGCGAACTGCTGGAAGGCGAAGACCGCCGTGTACTGACCGAGCGCATGCTGCCACAGCTGTCAGAGCAGAACCTCAAGACCCTTCAGGACGGTGTGGACCGGGTTACCACCAGCCCGGCCTTGCTGGATTACGTACAGCGCCTGCTGGAAGAAAGTCGCAGAATGCCCGGACTGATGTACGGACTGTCACCCCGGGCAGGACTCGGACTGGTCCGTGCTGCAAGAGCCTGGGCCTTGATGGATGGCCGCCATCACGTACTGCCTGATGACATTCAGGCCGTTTTCCCTGCCGTTGCCGGACACCGGTTGGATCAGGGCGAATCTGGCAATGGCAGCGACCGGGTTCGCCAGCTGCTTACTCAGGTAGCGGTGATCCAGTAATCAAACCTGGGCCGGATCATCAGATGTCGTGATTTCCGCCCCCCAAAACCGTTCTGACATGTTAGGCTTCCACACCCTTTATTTTTTCGTGAATGGCCCTATGTCTGGTATTGGATTTCTGCCAACGACCGGCCAGCCGGTTCCGTCGCCCCGTACACGAACCGATCTTCAACCGCGACACGCATTGAGAGACACACCATGACCGATAGCAAACACTCCCGCCTGATCATCCTTGGCTCTGGCCCGGCCGGTTACACTGCCGCCGTTTACGCAGCCCGTGCAAACCTGAACCCGACCCTGATCACGGGCATTGAGGTTGGCGGCCAACTCACCACCACGACCGATGTGGATAACTGGCCCGGGGACAACAATGGCGTTCAGGGCCCGGAATTGATGCAGCGGATGCTTGCCCATGCGGAACGGTTCGAAACAAGCATCGTTTACGACACCATCAACGAAGCCGACCTGCAGAGCCGTCCTTTTCGGCTCAAGGGTGATAGCGGTGAGTACACCTGTGATGCACTGATTCTGGCGACCGGTGCCTCAGCGATGTACCTGGGTCTGGAGTCCGAGGAGGCCTTCAAAGGCAAAGGCGTTTCTGCCTGTGCCACCTGCGACGGTTTTTTCTACCGCAAGCAGAAGGTTGCAGTCATAGGCGGTGGTAATACCGCAGTTGAAGAAGCCCTTTACCTGGCTAACATTGCTGAGGAAGTGACCCTCGTTCACCGCCGTGACAGCCTGCGCGCAGAGAAAATCCTGCAGGACAAGCTGTTTGAAAAAGAAAAGAATGGAAACATCCGCATTGTCTGGAATCACACCCTGGATGAAGTTCTCGGGGACGAAACCGGCGTCACTGGAATGCGCATCAAGAGTAATGAGGATGGTTCAACCCAAGACATCGACCTTGCCGGTGTTTTCATCGCCATCGGCCACAAACCCAACACCGACCTGTTCGCTGGCCAGCTCGATATGCGCGACGGCTACCTCAAGATCCGGTCAGGCCTTGAGGGCATGGCCACTGAAACCAGCATTTCCGGTGTTTTCGCCGCAGGCGACGTAGCTGATCACGTCTACCGGCAGGCCGTAACCTCAGCTGGATTCGGCTGCATGGCCGCACTGGATGCCGAGCGCTTCCTGGACCAGCAAGACTGATACTGACCCAGCCCGGGATCGACGGGGGCGAACAAATGCCCCCGTCAGCCCCCGCACCAGAACCGCCCCATGACGACCCTACCCTGGCTAGATCCCGACCAGCTCTGGTTTCCCCCAGCCGATGAGGCTCTCGAAGATCCAGACGGATTACTGGCGCTCGGCGGTGACCTGTCGCCAAAACGGCTGGAACTGGCCTACCGCAACGGCATTTTTCCCTGGTACAGCGACGATCAGCCGATCCTTTGGTGGTCTCCCAACCCCCGGTGTGTGCTGTTTCCCGAAGAAGTTCACGTTTCTCGCAGCTTGAGACGAACCCTTAACCAGAACCGCTTCCGCATCACTGCAGATCAGGCATTCGAGGAGGTTATACGGGTGTGCGGGGAAAGCCGTGTTGAGGGTACCTGGATCACCGACGAGATGAAGGACGCCTACATTCAACTTCATCAACTTGGCATCGCTCATTCCATCGAAGCCTGGAACCAGGACGGTCAGCTGGCGGGCGGCATGTACGGCATCGCCCTGGGCTGTTGTTTCTTCGGCGAATCCATGTTCTCCCTGGAAACCAACGCTTCAAAGGTACTGATGGTCCACCTCGCCCATCAATTGAAGGCATGGGGCTATGATCTGCTGGACTGCCAGGTGGAAAGCCCTCACCTGTTGTCGATGGGAGCCCGGTCCATTCCAAGGACTGATTTTTTATCTATACTAGGGGCAAGTGTCGACCGTGACCCTACCCAGAAAAGCTGGATTTTCCAGTGGCGATGGCCGGGGCCGGAGGTGTGAATGAGCAATCTGAAAACCCTGGCATTTTTCGCCACGCCCCCACACGACTGCAGCTACCTGTCAGGCCGGGAAGCCACAACGATGTTTGTGGACCCCAGAGCCGATATCAACAAACGCCTGTACAGCCAGCTCACCAGTCTTGGCTTTCGTCGCAGCGGCTCCCATTATTACCGACCGCACTGCGAAGCCTGTGCGGCGTGCATTCCGGTACGCATTGATACCGAGCATTTCGAGCATGACCGCAACCAGAGACGCGTTCTGAGCAGGAATGCCGACCTGACCTGCACGCTCGCACCAGGCCGCTTTACCGAAGAATACTACGACCTATACCAGCGCTATATCGTCCAGCGCCACGCCGATGGCGACATGTACCCACCGTCCCGGGAGCAGTTCACCTCGTTCCTCGTTGAAGGTGCCACCGATACCTGGTTTCTTGAGATTCGTTCAACGGGCCGACTGATTGGCCTGGCAGTGGTTGATGCACTGGAGGATGGTCTTTCGGCCATTTACACCGTCTTCGACCCCGATGAGGAAAAACGAAGCCTTGGCACCTTTGCCGTGCTCTGGCAAATTGAAGAGGTTCGCCGCCGGGGCGCGTCCTACCTGTACCTGGGTTACTGGATCAAGGCCTGTCGAAAGATGAACTACAAGACCCGCTTTCATCCAATTGAGGCCTTGATCGAAGGTCGCTGGCAGCCCTTGAAACAGGACTGACGGCGAAGCTCCGGACCGGTAAATTTGGCCCGGAGCAGGTAATGCAGGCCCTTAGTCGCGGCTTGTTTTGCCAAACGGCTACATTTCAGGCAGAATTGCGCAACTTCAAGTTACGGAAAGTCCATCCCAAGCGAGGTTCGTACTGAATGGCAAAGTCAGATGTCATTGAAATGGAAGGCGTTATTATCGACACCCTTCCTAATACCATGTTCCGGGTCGAGTTGAGCAACGGCCACGTTGTGACTGCTCACATCTCCGGAAAGATGCGCAAGAACTACATCCGCATCCTTACAGGCGATAAAGTAAAGGTTGAGCTCACACCTTATGATCTCAGCAAGGGCCGTATCGTTTACCGCGCCCGTTAATATCCGCCTGCGACATCTGAAAGCCCCGGCTCCGCGTCAAACCGATACAGCCAGGGCTTTTTTGATGGCGACTAATCGGGCACCGCTTTATTCACGATCCTCTGATGAACACTCGTCTGCCCCCGGGTTGGTGTAACAGCGCACTTTCCTAAGAATGGTCATCATATCCTCGTTGTAGGCGATAGACGCCAGCGCCTGCTGCCCAGAATCCTGCATCTCGACGCGAACGCCCCGCAGCATTTCCTGGTAGTCCTGCATGGCTTCAGGGGGGATATCCACCCAACGCTCTTCGGGAATGGCATCTTCGTACTCACGTATGACTCTCATGACCTCTGGATAGAGGCGAGACACGATTCGACGGGATTCGCGTACAAAACTTTCATCGAAGGTTCCGCTACGGGCGAACAACTGAACCGTAACCTGCCCTACCGGGTAGCGCACGATCCCGCCGCTCTCCCCCATACCCCGAAACATCTCCAGAACCTCGTAAGCAGCGCCTGGGGCATAACTGATGTCCGCCTGACCGTCGTTAAACAACTGGGCGAAGTTCGAGATCTTGGCATCCACCGGCTCGGCGCCAATAAAACGAATCATATGTCGGGCATCTTCATGCCCTTCAAAGATCGTCACCCGCTTACCGCGTAATGCATCGACGTTATTGATTGAGCGATCGTTAACGAACAGATAGGCTGCCCCCATCGGCGCCACGCCCATGACTTCGTACCCGTCGGCCTCAAGGTGTCGCGCGACCCGCGGGCTGGCCAGAATGTACATCAGCACTTTCAAGTCTTCATAACGGGGAATGGCGCCAATCGCACTGATCGAACCGGTGAAGCCATTAAACTTTCTCGCCCCCATATCAGTCACCGCGATCATGTCGCATTCACCGGCGCGAAAATCAGCCACCACCTGATCTTCATCGGTGTAAGGCTGCATACGCAGGCGCACGCCCTCGGCAATTGCATGGCGCTGATAGGTCTGGAGAGTCTGGTAAACATAGCCGCTGGCGCCCGCCACATCAAAAACACAGAACGCCTTGCTTTCGACGCTCTGAGCCTGGGTTACTGATGCAACCGAACTCAAAAGAACACTGGTCATCAAGGTAAGGAACAACCGCATACATGCCACCTCTTGTTGTTGTTTTTTCCTTCCGGATACCTTTGCAAACAAGCACTAATCCGAAAATGTTTAAGCGAAGGCGTAAGATGGCAGATTGGTGAGCGGAAGGGATTGACAGGAATAACCGAAAATTTCTGCAGACAGGTCAACAAAATCAAAAAAAAACCACACCTGAAAGGGTGTGGTTTTTAATCTCTGCATCAGCAGTCAGTGATGCCCGGGCGTTTCGCCCCTAGACGGCTTCAGCCGGCTCATTTTCGTACTCGAAAACCAGTTCATCACCTTCAAGCCTGACATTCACTTCACCACCATGCTCAGACAGACTGCCGAACAGGATCTGCTCAGCCAGTGGCCGCTTGATCCGATCCTGAATCAGCCGTGCCATCGGACGAGCTCCCATCGTGACATCGTAGCCTTTTTCAGCCAGCCAGCCCTTGGCAGCTTCATCGACATGCAGCACGACGTGCTTCTCATCCAGCTGGGCTTGCAGCTCGGTAAGGAACTTGTCGACCACATGGGTGATGGTGTGTTTGTCCAGATCGCCAAACTGGATAATTCCATCCAGACGGTTCCGGAATTCCGGCGTGAATGTCTTACTGATAATTTCCATACCGTCGGTGGTGTGGTCCTGCTCACTAAAGCCGATCGAGCGCCTTGCCATACTTTCCGCACCCGCATTGGTCGTCATCACCAGAATCACATGACGGAAATCTGCCTTGCGACCGTTGTTATCGGTCAGCGTTCCATGGTCCATCACCTGCAGCAGCAGGTTAAAGACTTCCGGGTGCGCCTTCTCGATCTCATCCAGCAGCAACACACAATGGGGATGCTTGTTAACAGCCTCTGTGAGCAAGCCGCCCTGGTCATAACCGACATAACCAGGGGGTGCACCGATCAGACGCGAAACGGTATGCCGCTCCATATATTCGGACATATCAAAGCGCACCAGCTCGATGCCAAGCACCTTCGCCAACTGCCGGGTAACCTCGGTCTTACCAACCCCAGTGGGACCGGCAAACAGGAACGCACCTTCGGGTTTCTCAGGTGCCTTCAGCCCGGCACGGGCCAGCTTGATCGCCGTCGACAGCGACTCGATCGCCTTGTCCTGACCGAACACGACCATTTTCAGGTCCCGCTCAAGGTTACGCAGCAGATCCTTGTCACTGGTGGAAACATTTTTCGGCGGAATTCGCGCAATGGTTGCCACCACATCTTCAATCGCCGACACCCCGATGACCTTCTTACGCTTGGCCGCCGGTTGCAGTCGCTGACGAGCACCGGCTTCATCAATCACGTCAATTGCCTTGTCCGGCAGGTGACGGTCGCTGATGTAACGATCTGCAAGTTCGGCAGCCGTACGAAGCGCCTTGTCGGTGTATTTCAGGTCGTGGTGCTTCTCGAAATGGGGCTTGAGCCCCTTGAGAATCTGATAGGTGTCCTCAACGCTCGGCTCGTTGACGTCAATTTTCTGGAATCGACGGGCCAATGCGCTGTCCTTCTCAAAAATTCCACGGAACTCGGAGAACGTGGTGGAGCCTATGCAGCGCATCTCGCCGGAGCTCAGCATTGGCTTGAGCAGGTTAGAGGCATCCATCACTCCACCAGATGCCGAGCCAGCGCCAATGATGGTGTGTATCTCATCAATAAACAGGATGGCATGCGGCTCCTTCTTGAGCTCTGCCAACAGCCCCTTGAGACGTTTCTCGAAATCGCCGCGGTATTTCGTTCCTGCCAGCAACGCACCCAGATCCAGGGAATACACCACTGCATCGGAAATGATTTCCGGCACCTGACCGTCCACAATCCGGCGGGCAAGACCTTCAGCAATGGCGGTCTTACCGACCCCAGCCTCTCCAACCAGCAAGGGGTTGTTCTTGCGGCGGCGGACCAGAATCTGCACCACGCGCTCAACCTCATGTTCACGCCCGATCAGAGGGTCAATACGCCCCTGACGAGCCAGCTCATTGAGGTTGGTTGCGTAGCTTTCCAGAGGCTTATGGGAGCCCCCCTCTTCTGCCGTGTCCTCATGGGAAGCCTGATCCGCACCCTCCTGATCTTCTGCCCCCTGTACACGGGAAATCCCGTGGGAGACAAAGTTCACCACGTCGATGCGGGCAATGTTTTGCTTCTTAAGCACGTACACTGCCTGGCTTTCCTGCTCACTGAAAATGGCTACCAGAACATTGGCACCGGTCACTTCCTTCTTGCCAGAGGACTGTACGTGGAATACTGCACGCTGCAGTACCCGCTGGAATCCCAGTGTTGGCTGGGTTTCCCGTTCGCTGTCGCTGCTCGGAATCAGCGGTGTGGTTGAATCTACAAATTCAACAAGTTCATCCTGCAACTGCTGCAGGTCTGCGCCACATGCTTTAAGCACGGTCAAAGCCGAGTCATTGTCCAGCAATGCCAGCAACAGGTGCTCCACGGTCATAAATTCGTGGCGCTTGTCACGGGCGTTTTTAAAAGCCGTATTCAGCGTGTTCTCAAGATCTTTACTCAGCATGGGCCACCCCAACTTCTATCAGTCCGCACGTTCAATCTCGCACAGCAGCGGATGCTCGCATTCCGAGGAATACTGGTTCACCTGTGCAGCTTTTGTTTCCGCGATGTCACGGGTATACACCCCACATACGGCTTTTCCCTGAGTATGGACGAGCAGCATGACCTGCGTCGCCTTTTCTTCGTTCATTCCAAAGAATGTCATCAATACATCCACCACAAAATCCATGGGGGTGTAGTCATCATTCAACAATACAACCCGGAAGCGGGCCGGCCGTTTTAGTGCCGGCTTTTCCGGGGCTAGGCTGAGATCGTCCTGGCGACCAGGTTCCTCTTCGCCTCCCTGATTTAATACTAGTAGAGAATTCTGGATAGTCCGCATGATTCGTTTCCGGAAATCGATGCCCTTTAAACAAAGTGGATTCGCCCCACTCTATTTTCAAGGCCATACCTGAAAACAGCGTGAGCGGGTTATCAATACGGACATCATAACGCCCATCAATACCCTCCAACCAGTGATTCAGGCCCCTTGACTATTGACTATGTCCAAAGTTTGACCGAGAGTAACCACTGGAATGTTAAATTGCGTTAACTCCTGTAACTTATGTAACTGAAACTGATACATCTGAAAACGGCTGCTTTGGGTTAGGCCGGAAGTAAGGTCAAAAGTCAGGTTAATGAGTTACAAGAGCGTGCGGGCTGAGATGGAAATGCCAACCAGCACCAGCGCAAGGCCTTTACGCAATGCCAGCAGCGCAATATGACTGCCGCCGACATCAGCCAGGTTTTCCCGGTTGATTCAGGGGCAGTCGTTGGCCGCTGAAAAATCAATAATAACTGGCAGATAATGACGGAACAGGGGAGTTCAAAATGCCAACAGGCAAAGTAAAGTGGTTTAACAACGCCAAGGGCTACGGCTTCATTATCGAAGATGGTTGCAGTGACGACCTGTTTGCACATTTTTCATCGGTGCAGATGGACGGGTATAAAACCCTCAAGGCGGGTCAGTCAGTCACCTTTGACAAGAAGCCCAGCGACAAGGGCGTTCACGCTGTCAACATTATTCCGGCGGATCAGCCAGCAAAGCGCGAAAATAGTGGTGATGAACAGTCATCCCACGGTTCCAATGTGACCCAGCACCCTCGCGCTGTAAACGCCTGAAACACACCTTCAGGCACAGTTTGACCGCCACACCACCGTAGTCCAGGCACTGCGGGGCTGTTTTTTGTGTCTGAATAATACAGCCCAAGGTGATCGGCGCCTCCGTTACCGGGAGTCTTCCCTGCAGCCCCCTCCTCGCCTATGGTCTGTTTCAACCTGCAACTTCGCTAAGGTATAGTTCCCTGCCGGGACGGCGGGCTTCAGTATCGCCCGATGCCCCGGGAACCCACCCCCGATCAGCGGACACTGACCACCAAACCTATGGCTACCCTGGTATTACTTAACAAGCCCTTTCAAGTCATGTGCCAGTTTACTGATGACCAGGGACGGGCAACCCTTGCCGACTATGTTGAAGCCGCGGGCGTCTACCCAGCCGGGCGCCTCGACTACGACTCCGAGGGTCTGGTGCTATTGACCGATAGCGGCAAGCTGCAGCACCGTATTGCATCCCCTGCCAACAAGATGAAAAAGACCTACTGGGTACAGGTGGATGGCATCATTGACGACACTGCCCTGGACCAGCTTCGTCGCGGCGTCACACTCAAAGACGGGCTAACCCGCCCGGCTCAGGCCCAGCGGATGGAGGCGCCAGACGTCTGGCCTCGCACGCCGCCAATAAGGGAACGCGCCAACCAGCCCACGTCCTGGCTTGAGCTGACCCTCACCGAAGGTCGCAATCGTCAGGTGAGGCGCATGACCGCTGCGGTTGGATTTCCGACACTTCGGCTGATCAGGGCCCGAATCGGTGAATGGAGCCTGGAAAACCTGCAGCCCGGAGAAAGCACAGCCCTGCAGATTCACATTCCCGTTGAACAAACAAACGGCACGAGACAAAGGCGAAGGACTCAGCAAGACACCCGGAACCGTCGCCAGCCACCCCCAAACCGGAGATCCCGAGCCAAATGACCTGGACCCCACACGCAACCGTTGCGGTTATTGTCGAGGATGAGCAGGGTCGGTTCCTGCTTGTAGAAGAAAACAGTGACGGCAGAATCGTATACAACCAGCCGGCCGGGCACATAGAAGAAGGTGAGTCCATCCAGCATGCGGCCCGCCGTGAAGCCCTCGAAGAAACCGGGTGGGAAGTGGAGCTCCAGCACTTTCTCGGGCTCTACACCTACCTCGCCCCCGCCAATGGCGTTACGTACTACCGTTTGTGCTTTTCAGCCAAGGCGCTGAGCAAGGTGACCGATGAACTCGACGACGGCATTATCGCCGCCCATTGGTTGTCCCTTGAAGAAATAACGAAGGAACCCGGAAAACTTCGAAGCCCGCTGGTGCTGAAATGCATAGAAGATTACCGAAATGGCCGCCGCTTTCCTTTAGGCGTCATTGTGGAAACGCAGACGTAATGGGGTATCAGTGGTAGAATTCCCGCTTTTACGCTGATCGGCGAAGTGATGACCAAAGCACCCGAAAATACCCGAGTAATTGTCGGCATGTCCGGCGGTGTTGACTCTTCCGTGGCAGCCTGGCTGCTGAAATCCCAGGGCTATCAGGTCGAAGGCCTGTTTATGAAGAACTGGGACGAAGATGACGGTACCGAATACTGCACCGCGATGGATGATCTGGCAGATGCCCAGGCGGTCGCTGACGCCATGGATATCCCCTTGCGAACCGCCAGCTTTGCCGCTGAGTACTGGGACCGGGTATTTGAGCACTTTCTGTCGGAATATCGGGCCGGCCGCACGCCCAACCCTGACATCCTGTGCAACAAGGAAGTCAAGTTCCGGGCGTTTCTCGACTACGCGGTTACCCTCGGCGCTGACTATATTGCCACCGGACATTACACCCGCCAGCGCCCGGATCCGGCCAACCCCGGTAAAGCACAATTGCTCAAGGGCCTGGATCCGAACAAGGACCAGAGCTACTTTCTGCATGCGGTTTCTGGCGACCGCATTGCCCGGACACTGTTCCCTGTCGGGGAGCTGGAGAAACCTGAAGTTCGTCGCATTGCCGAAGAACAGGGATTCATCACCCATGACAAAAAAGACTCAACAGGTATCTGTTTTATAGGCGAACGGAAATTCCGTGATTTCCTAAAACAGTACATTCCGGCCCAGCCAGGCAACATCGAGACACCCGAAGGTCACATTATTGGTCGCCACCAGGGGCTGATGTATCACACCATTGGCCAGCGGCAGGGCCTGGGTATCGGCGGACTCAAGGAGTTCAACGACGACCCCTGGTACGTGGCCGGCAAGGACCTCGAGCGAAACATCCTCATCGCCGTACAGGGAAAACAACACCCCCTGCTGTTCTCCCGGGGTCTGGTCAGTGGGCCCATTGACTGGGTCGCCGGCAGAGCCCCGGCGCACACCTTCCGCTGCAAGGCGAAAACACGATACCGCCAGCCGGATCAGGACTGCGAGGTCAGCGCGGTTGCTGGCGGCGATGGCTACCGGGTTGTGTTCGACCAGCCACAGCGTGCCGTGACGCCAGGACAGTCCGTGGTTTTTTACGATGGCGATATCTGCCTCGGTGGCGGCGTCATTGAGCAAACCTGGCGCGATAACGAGGCGGAAGCATGAGCCGCTCCATTGAGGATCAGACCCTTGCGCTCGCCGGGGTGTTCCAGGCCGCTGCGCTGGTTCAGCAAATCGCCCATACCGGACGCTGCGCGCCCCCGAGTCTGGAAACAAGCATCAAGTCTCTGTTCATCACCGATCCAGGTTCAACCCTGGAAGTTTATGGCGAACTCAAGAACCTGCGGGAAGGCCTGGCAACCCTGAACAGTGTATTCAGTAATCAGAGTCGCAAACAGGATGTTGAGATACTCCGCTACGGGCTCAGCCTGATCCAGCTGGAATCCCGGCTCAACAGTAACCGGGACATGCTCGACGTCATCGGCACCCGCATTGAGCAAGCCCGCCATACAGCCGATCACTTTGGCTTCAGCCATAGCAACCTGATGAGCAACCTGGCGACGGTCTACTCCGACACCATCAGCACCCTGAAGCCCAGAATCCAGGTGGTTGGCGACCCCAACGTGCTCAAAATGGACGAGAATGCCGCCCGCATCCGCTCACTGCTGCTTGCCGGCATCCGTTCAGCCGTCCTCTGGCGCCAGACCGGTGGCCGGCGCTGGCGCCTGATCTTCACTCGTCGCAAGACCATGAATACAGCCTTGAGGCTCGCCGAGCAGGCGAATCAATCGGTTTACGACTGAATCCCCGGGCTGCCTGGTGTATTATATGGGGCCCGATTTTTCTTTGATGATTTGAGAGGTTTTCGATGGAACTCAACGCCCTGACCGCCATTTCACCGGTCGATGGACGCTATGGCAGTAAAGTTAGCGTTTTCCGTAACATTTTTAGTGAATACGGCTTGATCAGAAACCGGGTTACCGTCGAAATCCGTTGGCTGCAGAAGCTCGCTGAGCATCCGGGCATCGCTGAAGTCCCTGCATTCTCAGAGGAAGCCCACGGCATCCTCGACTCAATCATCAATGACTTCAGCCTGGACGACGCCGCGCGGGTCAAAACCATTGAGCGCACCACCAACCATGACGTCAAGGCGGTGGAGTATTTCATCAAGGAAAAAATCGCCGATGTGGCTGAACTCAATGCCGCGACCGAGTTCGTTCACTTTGCCTGCACATCGGAAGACATCAACAACCTGTCCCACGCGCTGATGCTGCGTGAAGGCCTGCACGAAGGCCTGCTGCCAGCCATGGAACAGGTCATCAACAAGATTGCCGAGCTGGCCAAGACCCATGCTGACCAGCCCATGCTGTCCCGCACTCACGGCCAGACCGCCTCCCCCACCACCGTTGGCAAGGAACTGGCCAATGTGGTTTACCGTCTGCAACGGCAGCTGAAGCAGATTAAGAGTGTAGAACTCCTCGGCAAGATCAACGGTGCGGTGGGTAACTACAACGCCCATCTGTCGGCCTATCCGGACATCGACTGGGCCACCAACGCCAAGGAATTCGTTGAAAGCCTGGGCCTGGACTGGAACCCCTACACCACCCAGATCGAGCCTCATGACTATATCGCCGAACTGTATGACGGCATCGCTCGCTTCAACACCATCCTGATTGATCTTGACCGGGATATCTGGGGCTACATCTCGCTGGGTTACTTCAAGCAGAAAACCGTGGAAGGCGAAGTTGGCTCTTCCACCATGCCTCACAAGGTCAACCCAATCGACTTCGAGAACTCCGAGGGCAACCTGGGCATTGCCAATGCCCTGTTTGGCCATTTGTCGACCAAACTGCCTATTTCACGCTGGCAGCGTGACCTCACCGACTCCACCGTGCTGCGTAATCTTGGGGTTGGCTTCGCCCACAGCCTGATTGCCTATGAGGCGTCCCTCAAGGGACTCGGCAAGCTGGAGATCAATCCGGCTCGACTGGATGAAGACCTGGACAACGCCTGGGAAGTGCTGGCCGAGCCCATTCAGACGGTTATGCGTCGGTACAACATCGAAAAGCCTTACGAAAAACTGAAGGCCCTGACCCGTGGCAAGACCATGACCGCTCAGGTCATCCTGGAGTTTGTCGATACCCTGGAAATCCCGGAGCAGGCGAAGGCTGAATTGCGGGCGCTCACCCCGGCAACCTACGTAGGTAATGCCAAAGAGCAGGCGGGAGCCATCTGATCATGGAACTGCTCGGCGGATTGACCATTGAGGAATTCCTGCGCGACTACTGGCAGAAAAAGCCTTTGGTCATCCGCCAGGCACTACCTGATTACCAATGCCCGGTCTCGGCCGATGAACTGGCAGGGCTGGCCTGCGAAGATGCCGTTGAATCGCGGATCATTATCGAAAATGATAACGGACGCCCCTGGCAGCTCCATAACGGCCCGTTCCAGCCCGATCGGTTTGAGTCATTACCGACCACTCACTGGACCCTATTGGTTCAGGGGCTGGACCACTGGGTACCGGAGATTGCCGATCTGCTTGAGCAATTCCGCTTCATCCCTAACTGGCGTCTTGATGACATTATGGCCAGTTACGCCCCGCAAGGGGGCAGTGTCGGCCCCCACTACGACCAGTATGATGTCTTTCTTCTGCAGGCCGAGGGGCGCCGTCAATGGACCTTCGGCGGACATTGTGACCACACCTCTCCCCGGGTTGACGGCACGCCCCTGCGCATTCTCAGTGCCTGGGACGGCGAGGAAACAGTAACCCTGGAGCCCGGTGACATGCTCTACCTGCCACCAGGGGTCGGTCATCACGGCATTGCTGAAAACGATTGCATTACGCTATCTATCGGGTTCAGAGCACCGACTGTCGACGACGTCCTCACCGGCTTTACCGATTTCCTCTGCAGTCAGACCGACGCCACCGCCCACTATTCAGACCCGGATCTGAAGCCCCAGGATAATCCAGGCACCATTTCCGGCGGTGTCATTGATCAGCTGTCCGCCATGGTGACGGAGGCCGTATCCGATCGACGCCAACTGGCGTTCTGGTTTGGCCAATATGCCACCGCGCCCAAAAGCCACGACATCGTCCAGCCCTCGGATGACCCGCTGCTTCCTGAGGTTCTGACCGAACGACTGGCCGAAGGCGAGTCGCTGCGTTGGAATGAAGGCTCCCGGTTTGCCTATTACCCGCTGGACGGAGAAACGGCACTGTTCGTTGATGGCGAGCGTTACGTGCTTAAGGGTGTAGCTCAGCCGCTGGCCCCCATGTTGTGCCAGAGCTCGGTGCTCGATTCCGCAGAGCTGGCACACCTGGTCAGCGACCCCACCCTGGCAGAGCTGGTCACGGCGCTCCACAACCAGGGCAGCCTGTATTTCGAATGAACATCCGGATTCGAAAATACAGCTGGCAGTTAGTGCCACAGGCGCTAAAGGATATCCGCCAGCAGGTCTTCATCGAGGAACAGAACGTACCACCTGCACTGGAGTGGGACGATACTGACGAGATCGCAGACCATTATCTGGCCGTGCTTCCAGACAACACGCCCATTGGCGTCAGCCGCATGTTCCCGTCAGTGACCGATACGGCTCATATCGGCCGTATGGCCGTCCTCCCGGATTATCGCAGCCGGGGTATCGGAGCCTTGTTGCTGCGACGGATGATGAACGATGCCGCCCCCCAATTTCAGGACCTCTTCCTGTCGGCCCAGGTTCACGCAGTACCGTTTTATGAGTCCTGCGGCTTCCATGTCTGCTCTGCGCCTTACGACGACGCCGGCATTCCACACGTTGACATGCGCTGCCTCGCCCCCTCACTGGTCCTGCCCCAGCTGGGCACTCGCCAGTCACCGCTGATTGTGGGCAAGGATGAAGAAAGCTGGTTGTTCGATAGCGAAGCTGAGCTGATCGCCCTGACGGATACGATGACCAATCAGGCCGCCCAGAAACTCTGGCTGTATGACCGGGAACTGGAACACGATCTTTATGACCGCTTCCGGTTCCGTGAAATTGTCTCTGCGCTGGCCCGTCGCCACCGTCTCAGCGAAATCCGCCTGTTGATCCACGATGACAAACCCCTGGTCAAGAAACGCCACCAGATCATCGAACTGATGAAGCGGATTCCCAGCAAGATAGAGCTGCGCCTGATCAATGAAGATTACCCTTACGATGACAACCCGTTTATCGTGGTCGATGGCAAGGCCGTTCTATACCGGCACGACTTTGGCCGGCCGTCCGGTTTTGTTCAGCTGGCCAGCGGAGGGCGAGCCAAACTGCTGGGTGAAAGCTTCCAGCGCATGTGGGATGCCGGAACCGTCTCCCGGGAATTCCGCCCCGTTTCCATCTGAGCCAGCCCTTTCCGGCCCATTACCCAGCGGTCAGGACAATCTCCCGGCGTCACCCTCAAAACGACCTCCAAAAGGCGCAAATTCCGCGTCCACCTCTTCAGCCACCTCAACAATCAGTCGCCGTAACCATTGGTGGTCAAGATTATGCTGAAGTAACGGGCTCCAGGCCATTTTCAGTTCAAACGGCGGAATCACAAACGGCGGGGTCTTAACGACCAGGTTCGGGTTGTCTTTCTGCAGCCAGGCCGCCCGGCAGGGCAACGTCGCTATCAAGTCGTGCTGTTCGGCCAGCAACATGGCCACCTGGTAGTGACGGGTAAAGACCGATATCTGCCGTTTATGCCCAATCAGCGCAAGGGCTTCATCGACCCAACCGAGGCGCTGGACATCTTTCGGGTTAACCCCGACCCCGACCCCAAATCCGGTTTTACTGACCCAGATATGGCTAGCATCCAGGTACGTGGCCAGGGTAAAGGAATCGCTCAGAATAGGGTTGCGGGCATTCATCAGACAGGCGAAGTATTCAGTCCACAATGTCTTTTGATGAAAGGACTGCGGTAGTTTCTCAAAGCGGTTGATCGCCATATCCAGCCTGCCCTGTTCAACGTCCAGGAAGCTGACATCACTGGGCGTCAGGACGTCCAGGGTGACATGAGGCGCTTCTTGGCGAATTCGCCGCAGTACCCGCGGCATCAGACAGGATTCGGCATAGTCACTGGCCATGATGCGAAACACCCGCTGGCTTTCACCCGCAGAAAATGGCGTTTTCTCCTGTACAGCCTGCTCAATGTCCGAAAGGATGCTGCGCACCAGCGGCTGCAATTCTGTCGCCCGCTCGGTTGCGCTCATCCCCTCACTGGTCCTGACCAGCAGGGGGTCGGCAAACAGGTCCCGCAGTCTGCGCAAACCATTGCTCATGGCAGGCTGGGTAATACCAAGGTGATTGGCGGCCTTGGTGACATTTCGCTCCCTCAGCAACACATCCAGGTAAACCAGCAGATTAAGGTCGACGCGGGACAGATCCATACTTCACCTCACAGGCATCAGGCCTCATGGCAGCCCGACATTCACCATATTTATTGGTTACAGACTACCAATACACTGAAATGATATAAAGCCAAAAGTAACCGGGAGCACGGCTACCCTCTGGGGATTTTCTGCTAATCTTTCGGCAAGTTGTATGAAATTCTGTATGCTTTACTTTAGACAGGGACGAAGCGTCCTCCAGATGCTCAGGCCGGTGATCAACAGCCCGGTTGGGTTTCGACGCCTCCGTTTCTGGTTATTCATCCTACTCCAGCGTGGTTTTTGACATGAACACGACAACCATTGTTCTGGCACTAGCAGGCATCGTTGCCATCTCTATCGTGGCCATTGTCGCAAGCCAGCTGAGGGAAAAGGCACGGATTCAGCGCATGCGGAAGATCGCGACCCTGGAAGACACATACAGGCGCGCGCAATCCCTGCTGACCGAACTGCCAGGGCAATACCTGACCACCGATCTCAAGCTGCTGTTGCTTCAGCGAATGGAAACCGCCTGCAAGAGTCTGATCTCCCTCAAAAGCGAAAAACCGGTGGCCGAATGGCTCGCGGATACCCAACAACTGAAACAGAAGGTCAGCAAGGGCGAAGACAAACGTCCGCCCACTCGAATTGACTCACCGGAAAAGTCGAACCAGGTCAAAGAGCTGTTAAAGAACCTTTTTGCCCTCATCGAGACCATGCACAAATCCGGACAAACCGATAAAGCGTCGGCCAAGAAAAACCTCAGATATGTGCTTTTCCTGGTCCACAAGACCCACGCCGATCTGCACATCTTTCAGGCCCGCGAGCACATGAAACACAACGCGATCCGCAAGGCCATTCACGAGTATCACCTTGCCAGCACAGAGATGGGCAAATCCAAGGACAACCCGTTGGCGGCGAAAGCGGTCAAGAGCTTGCGTATCCGCATCAAGGAACTAGAAGCCATGGCGAATGAGGCTCAGGCAGCAAAGGCGGGAGATGCAGAGCAAAACCGGCTCGATAAGGAGTGGGATACCTTCCTGGAAGATGACAGCTGGAAGAAGAAAGCCGATTACGACGACTGAACCCTCGCCTATTCCGACACCAGGACCCATTAAGCATTGAACACGCCGCTGACCAAACGCCTATCCTTCCGGCTGACCCGCAATACCGTTTTGCTGGCCATGGCGCTTGGGCTGGTTCTGAACCTTACCCAGGTAACCCTGGATTTCTTCAATGCCCGTGAGGCCATGGATGAAGAAATCCGCGCGTTGATCGATATTACCCGCAGCCCTGCCTCCCAGATTGCCTACAACATCGACGTACGACTGGCCGAGGAGCTGCTCGACGGACTGCTGAAGCACCCTGCAATCATCGACGCCCGAATTATTGACCCCGATGGCTTTACCCTGGCAGCAGCCAGCCGCAGCAGCCCCGATTCCCGATACCGCTGGCTCAGCGACGCCCTGTTCAGGTCGAGCCGGTTTTATAACGATGAGCTCAGCGTGCCCCAGCTCAGGGAAATCCCACTTGGCAAGCTGGCCGTCACCATTGACACCTACTATTACGGTCTCGGATTCCTGCAACGGGCCGGTTACACCGTGGTGAGCGGTTTTATCAAAAGCATGGTGTTATCGATCATGCTTCTGTTCATTTTCTACTTCATGCTCACCAAGCCCATGCTCAAGGTCGTTGAAGCATTAAGCCGGGTTGAAGCAAAGTCCCCCGAAAAAGTACGCCTTCCGATTCCTCGCAATCATCGGCGGGATGAGATCGGGTTGATGGTTGAAATCATCAACAAACACCTGGAAACAATTGACAGCAGCCTTGACCAATTACGGGCGGCTGAAGCAGCGATGAAGAACTACTCCAGCCAACTGGAGTCGGAAGTGGTTGATCGTACCCGAGAGATCTCCGAAAAAAATGAGGCTCTGCAACGGGGTAACCGGGCCCTGATAAAGGCCAAGGAGGACGCTGTCCGGCGGGCCCGGGCCCGGGCCAGCTTTCTCGCCAACATGAGCCACGAGATCCGCACACCCCTGAACGGCGTTCTTGGCATGCTCTCGCTCGCACTCGATGGTGATCTGGAGAAGGAACAGAGGGAACGTTTGGAAATCTCATACCAGGCCGGCCAGAGCCTGCTCGGTCTGTTGAATGACATTCTCGACATTTCCAAGGTAGAAGCTGGAAAACTCAACCTGGAGGTGATCCCGTTCAACCTCCGCCGGCTCATTGAGGAGTGCGCAACCCTGCACGCCCAGCAAGCCAGAAACAAAGGCATCGAGCTGGTCACGGAGATTGACCCCAAGTTACCCGAAAGCTACCTGGGAGACCCCACCCGTACCCGCCAGATTCTCAACAACCTGCTCAGTAACGCGATCAAGTTCACCAATACCGGTGAAGTAAAGATCCGCGCCAAACACGCCAATGGCACGGTACGCATGGAAGTGATTGATACGGGTATCGGTATGTCTTCCGAAGGCCTCAACCGTATTTTTTCTCCGTTCGCCCAGGCTAACCCCGATACCACCCGACTCTACGGAGGCACTGGCCTCGGCCTGACCCTGTGCCGGCAACTGGTCGAACGAATGCACGGCAAGATTGTGCTCGATTCCGAGCCAGATCGGGGCACCCATTTTACCGTTATTCTCCCCCTGCCCGTTCACCAGCCAGAGGCCGCCATTCAGGAAGCCTTCGATCTTCCTCAGGATCTTCTGCGGGATGGCGTAACCCTCGTGGTTCCCGAGGATTTCCCGCATACCACTGCGCTCGAAAGCCAGTTGAGAGCCTGGAACATTCCAATTCATGGGCGAGAACATGCCGGAGACGGACCGATGCTGATTGCACACGGCGACCGCGATGCCCAGACTCTGGCCAGCCAGGCCGGCGCCCGACGCGTGATCTGGCTGAACAACACCGGGTCGGTTACGGCCCCGCGAACCCAGTTCACCCTCTCGCTTCCGCTCAAGCGTGAAGCCCTCTACCGCTGCCTCAGCCTTCCCGCCCCGCCACGTGGAGAAATTTCCGCTCCGGCGCAGGCAAGCGATCAAGACGTTGTGCCACTGAATTTACTGCTGGTGGAGGACAACCAGGTCAACCAACTTCTCGCCAGCACCATCCTCAAAAAACTGGGTCACCGGGTGGAGATTGCAGAAAACGGCGAATTGGGTCTTAAGGCATTGGAGAAACAGAACTTCGACCTGATACTGATGGATTGCCAGATGCCAGTCATGGATGGCTATACGGCCACTCGGAAGATTCGCCAGAACCCCGAGTGGCAGGAGCTGCCGATCATTGCCGTCACAGCCAATGTAATGCAAGGTGACAAGGACGACTGCATTCTCGCCGGGATGAACGACTACATCACCAAGCCCTACAACCGTGACGACCTGATCTCGGTCATCCGCCGCTGGGGGCCTCATCCAGTAACACCAGCAGACTCCTGAGCTCATCCCTGAGACTGGCCAGCCGTTGCGGATCCAGACCGCTGCCACACAATAGCTGCCCAGGAACCTCCCGCGCCTGCGCCTTGAGCAAGCGCCCCTTACCGGTCAGAGCAACCTGAACCACACGCTCGTCGTCCGCATCCCGCTGGCGCTGAATCAGCCCCTGACCTTCAAGGCGCTTCAACAAGGGGGTCAGTGTTCCGGTATCAAGCCGCAACCGTTGGCCGACAAACGACACCCTCACGGCCCCTTCACGCGACTCCGCCTCCCACAACACCAGCATCACAAGGTACTGCGGATAGGTCAGCCCCAGCGTGGCCAGCACCGGGCGATACAGCGCAGTCATTGCCCGGTTGGCCGCGTACAACGCGAAACAGGTCTGGTTATCTAGGGCCAGCACCTGCTCTGGCGCGCTTGCGGGATCACTCATAGCAGTTTTTCGATGTCTCTGCGGATCGCTTCCGGCTTGGTGGTTGGCGGATAACGCTTGACGACCTTGCCGTTACGGTTAAGCAGGAACTTGGTGAAGTTCCATTTGATGTTCTCAGAGCCCAACAACCCTTTCGCCTCGGATTTCAGGAAACGATACAGCGGGTGGGTTCCCGGACCGTTTACTTCAACTTTCCCGAACATCGGGAAATCCACACCGTAATTCAGGGAACAGAACTGGCTGATGGCATCGTTGTCTGCAGGATCCTGGTTCATGAACTGATTGCACGGAAAGCCCAGCACCTCCAGACCACGCTCACTCAGGTCAGCGTACAGCGTTTGCAACCCTTCGAACTGCGGCGTGAATCCACATTTGCTGGCCGTGTTGACGATCAGCAGGACCTTTCCCTGATAATCCGCCATTGAGCAGTTGGTGCCCTTAATGTCCTGAACCTCAATATCGTAAATCGATTGCGTTGCCATACCATCTCCTTCAGGGGCCGCGATCACCCGACGGCGTTCAGCGGCTAAATTATATTTTCCAAAATTAAATTGTGCACAATATTTATCTACAGTAATCGAAGTTCAGAGTCATTACAAACCCCCAACCCGCCCTGTACCGGTTAAATAATTGGCTTCTGTACTATTTTTGCCACAATTGATCACTATTGAACTGTTGCCGCAGGCACCTGCTCCGATAGAATAATGGTTTTACGATGATCAACCGGAAGCTGAACCTTATGCAGAACTACCTGAAATCCGCCAAGCTCGATAATGTGTGTTACGAAATCCGTGGCGTGGTTCTGCGTGAGGCGCGTCGCCTCGAAGAAGAAGGCCACCGGGTCCTGAAGCTGAACATTGGTAATCCGGCAGCCTTTGAACTCGATGTACCTGAAGAGATCCAGCAGGACGTTATCTACAACATGCATCAGGCCCAGGGCTATGTTGAGTCCAAGGGGCTCTTTTCAGCCCGTAAAGCCGTCATGCATTACTGCCAGCAGCGTGGCATCGACAAGGTCGATATCGATGATATTTACCTCGGCAACGGAGTCAGCGAACTGATCGTGATGTCCATGCAGGCGCTGCTCAACACCGGCGATGAAGTCCTCATCCCAGCCCCCGATTACCCACTCTGGACAGCTGCGGTCACCCTTTCCAGTGGCAAGCCGGTGCATTATCGCTGTGATGAACAGGCGGACTGGTTTCCCGATATTGACGACATCAAAAAGAAAATCACTCCCCGCACCCGGGCTATCGTATTGATCAACCCGAATAACCCTACCGGGGCCGTGTACTCCCGTGAACTGCTGCTGGAAGTGATTGAACTCGCCCGCAAACACAATCTGATTGTGCTTTCCGACGAGATCTACGACAAGATTCTTTATGATGGCGTTGAGCATATCTCCACCGCTTCCCTGGCGGACGACGTGCTGTTTATGACCTATAACGGTCTGTCGAAAAACTACCGCGCAGCGGGCTATCGTTCTGGCTGGATGATCATCAGCGGTGCCAAACACCGGGCCACTGATCTGATTGAAGGCATTGAAATGCTGTCCAACATGCGGCTCTGCGCCAACGTCCCGGCTCAGCTGGCCATTCAGACCGCACTGGGCGGTTACCAGTCCATCAACGACCTGGTGGCCCCTGGTGGCCGGCTTTACGAGCAGCGCACCACTGCCTGGTCATTGCTGAACGACATTCCCGGGGTCAGCTGCGTCAAGCCCAAGGGCGCGCTTTATCTGTTCCCCAAACTCGATCCTAAACGCTTCCCGATCGCCAACGACGAAAAGCTGGTGCTTGACCTGTTGTTGCAGGAAAAAATCCTGCTCGTTCAGGGCTCGGCCTTCAACATCGACGACCGCCAGCACCTGCGGGTGGTCTTCCTGCCCAGGCAGGACTCTCTGGAAGATGCCATGAAGCGCCTGGCCCACTTCCTCTCCACTTACCAGCAGTAACCGGAGTACCGCGTGGCGGACATTCATATCGAGGAGTTTTACAAGGACACCGCCATTGCGCTGGTGCAGCTTTACAATGCGTTTCCCCGGCGGGTAAATCTGTTCGTTGAGGATATTGCCGGGCCGGACGAGCCGGATGAGTTCGGCCTCCACAGCCGCCGTCACATGGCCTGTTTCGGCAGCCTGCTGTGGCTGGAGGAAGAAGGTCTGCTCCGTTACGTCGATACCATCCGCCAAGAGGCCCTGGATCAGGCGGTACTCACTCAGCAGGCATTCAGCCGCCTGAGCGCCCCGGCCAGTCCAACCCTGATCGCCAGCATTGAACCTGAAGTCATTGCCCACGGTGATTCGTTACCACCGTCAGTTCGCGCCGACCTTGCCACTCACATTCACATCATCCGCGAAACCCTGCGAATGGGGCATTCCGCCAGACTCAGCAATGTCATGCAGGAGATCTTTTTCCGCGACTCGCTCAGACACTGAGTTCAGGCTCCATTAAATTCCCTCAAGAATCTTGAAGCTTCCCTTTCCCGCCCCGATATCTCCGTTAGCGGCTTACCCGAGGTAAGCGGTTTTCATCGGTAAGGTCCTAAAAGGGAAGCGTTCATGCGAATACTCTTATTTCTCGCCACCAACCTGGCCGTAGTCCTGGTGGCCAGCATCACCCTGAAGCTCCTGGGGGTCGACAGCTACCTTGCACACAACGGCATTCAATATGGCCCCCTTTTGGCGTTCGCAGCGGTCTTCGGGTTTGCCGGCGCACTGATTTCCCTGTTCATGTCCAAACCCATGGCCAAATGGAGCACCCGCGCCAAAGTCATCGGCACACCGAATACGGCGGCAGAGCGCTGGCTCTTAAACACCGTTGCTGAGCTTGCCCAAAGAGCCGGGATCGGCATGCCGGAAGTCGCTATTTTCCCCGCGGCCCAGTCCAATGCCTTTGCAACCGGGTGGAACCGCAACGCATCTCTGGTTGCCGTCAGCGAGGGGCTGCTGAGACGTTTCGATAAAGACGAAATTCGCGCCGTCCTCGGCCATGAAATCGGCCACGTGGCCAATGGAGACATGGTGACACTGACCCTGATCCAGGGCGTGGTAAATACCTTTGTTATTTTTGCATCCCGCGTTATCGGCTCAGTGGTTGACCGGGCGGTGTTCCGTTCCGAAAACGGCCACGGGCCAGGCTTCTTCATCGTTAGCCTCGTGGCGGAGCTGGTTCTTGGCATTCTCGCCAGTACTATTGTGTTCTGGTTCTCCCGTCGCCGGGAATTCCGGGCCGATATTGCCGGCGCCCAACTGGCTGGCCGCGGCGCCATGATCAATGCCCTGAACCGGTTGCGTCAGGAAAGCGAGGTGCCTGACCAGATGCCGGATACCCTGCAGGCCTTTGGTATCAACCGTGGTCATCGTGGCGGGTTGAGTGCGCTGTTCATGACCCACCCACCGCTGGAACAGCGGATTGCTGCCCTGCAACAGGCCAATCTTTGAGCACACCTCAGCCATGATCGTCAGGCCTCCCTCCCGGGGCCTGACGGCACTCTCTCAATGGCAGCTGCCACTAGCCCTACCCATAATGTCTATCGGGTCTACACCCTTTGTCGGATAGCGGTCGTGTTTTTCTCCACAGATACTGCCAATAGGTTCACACTCGCCCGGTCATATTTCCGACATAATCAGGGCGTAGTGTTGGGAAGTACCGAAGGAATGGTGCGTCGGGAGTGCATGAGTCGCTCCCCGAACTCGATGAGGAACAACAATGAGAGAGGACAACACCGTGATGCAACAGAAGCAGTCTGCAGAACCCTGGATGAACGGCGCAGCCATTGTTTTATCGGACGGTCGCGAAGTGCCCATCACTGACACCATGGTGCGTCAGACCCTGGATTCGCTTATCCAGACCCAGCCTGAGCATTCCGCCAACATCCGCAAATCGGCCTGACGGCGTCGCTCTAAATCTTCAGTTTGAATCCAAGTGCCTTGAAGGTGTCCCGCAAGACTTTGCTGGCGCCTTTGAGTTGTACCTTGGCGCTACTGAACTCCCGCCTTACGGGATACTCTTTTCGCAAACGATCGAAGGCTGGCCCCCGTTCGTCCTGACTGCCGGCCATCACCAGACGCAGATTAGCATCGTCACGACGCGGGTCGTAGCAGCAACGCATCGCCATGAATGCTGCCGCCTCATCCTTGGCTGAGCCGGTAAACGACAGCTTGCTCAATGCAGGTTCGGGGAGAAACTGACCAGCCTGCTTACGCACTGGAAAGCCCAGATACTGACAAACTGCCTGATAGATCATTTCCGTGCCCTGAAACTTGCCCTCCAGGCTGTAACCTGCGATGTGCGGAGTAGCCAGCCACACGTTCTCGACAAGCTCGGGCATGATGGAGGGCTCATTCTCCCAAACATCAAGAACCACCGTCGGTGCGTCGGGCTGACCAAGACAATCCAGCAGTGCCGGGTTATCAACCACTTCTCCCCGGCCGGTATTGATCAGGAGCTGGGAGCCATTGAGCGTTCTCAGCCGATCAGCGTCAAGTAAATGATAGGTACCATGCGCGCCCGACTTCGTCAGTGGCGTATGCAGAGTGACCACGTCACAGGCAAGCGCCTCATCGAGCCCGACAAATTCGCCATCCGGCTCCTGCTCTGCCCTTGGGGGGTCGCACAACCTGATGGTAAAGCCAAGGCGCTCCAGCTTGCTGGCCAGCTCACCTCCGACATTACCAACACCAACGATACCCACGGACAGCTCGGTCCAGTCATTGAGTCCCCGGCGTTCCGCATGCAAAGCAAGAACGCTGAGCACATACTCCACCACACTGTTGGCATTACAGCCCGGAGCAGCACAAAAAGCGATGTCATTGGCTTGCAGCCAGTCCTGGTCAATGTGATCAGTACCGATGGTCGCGGTACCAACGAACCTGACGCGACTGCCCTCAAGCAAGCTTGCATCAACACGGGTGACGGAACGAACCAGGAGGATGTCCGCATCTGCGACATCCTCGGGCGACATCAGGCGACCAGACACCCTTCGGATGTGACCAAAATCACCAAAGAAGGAATCCACTAACGGAATGTTCTCGTCAGCTACGATCAACATGCTGGTCTTCCCTTAAATGCTCGCTCAGGATCTTCTAGGCCGCGGCCCACGGTTACCCGATGGCCTCCGGCCACCGCCGCCACTGCTGCGCCGCCGTTTGATTGCCGGCTTGGCCAGTGCTTCCATCAAATCTTCTTCCGGAACCGTCGACGTCAGCTTCTGGCTGATATAGGACTCAATAGCGGGCAAGGAGAAGGAATCATCCTCACCGGCCAGACTGACGGATACGCCATGCTGACCAGCCCGCCCGGTACGTCCGATACGGTGAACGTAGTCTTCGGCGTTATCGGGAAGGTTGTAGTTGAACACGTGGGTCACCCCATCGACGTGTATACCGCGACCCGCAACGTCGGTTGCCACCAACACCTGGATGGCACCACGCTTGAACTGATCCAGCGTCTTCAGGCGCTTGTTCTGCGCTATTTCCCCTGACATCATCGCGACCTGAACGCCCTGGTTGCGCAGGTTCTCCTCAAGATCGCGACACTGGTCACGGCGGTTGGCGAACACAATGGCCTTGTCCACCCCCGGACGCTTCAGATAGTTCACCAGCACCGTCAGCTTGTCGTCTTCGCTGACCAGATAGACGGTCTGCTGAACTCGCTCCGCCGTTTTCTGTTCCGGCTCGATTTCGACAAACTCGGCGTTGCGGGTCCACATGGACGCCAGGTTGAGTACATCCTGGTTAAAGGTAGCACTGAACAACAGGGTCTGACGCTCTTCCTTCGGCGTACACTTGCGAATGATCCGCTTGACGTCGGGAATGAAGCCCATGTCCAGCATGCGGTCGGCTTCGTCCAGAATCAGTATGTCGAGCTGATCAAGAAAAACGTCCTGAGAGCCCAGGAAATCAATCAGACGACCCGGTGTGGCAACGAGGATATCCACAATCTCGTTCTGGAGTTGATCCCGCTGCTTGTCATAGTTCATGCCGCCAACAACCGTCACTACATTGTGACCGGTGTAGCCGCAAAGCTTCTCCGCATCCTTGGCAATCTGCATAGCCAGTTCGCGGGTCGGCGCCAGTGCCAGAACTCTCGGCTCGGAAGCAAAGCGCTCTGATTCGGGAATCGGAGTTTCCAGCAGCGTCTGAATCGCTGTAATCAAAAAGGCAGCCGTCTTGCCGGTGCCCGTCTGAGCCTGACCAATCAGGTCCTCGCACGCCAGGGTGAACGGCAATGTTTCGGCCTGGATTGGCGTACAATGCGTGAATCCGATTTCGGTAATCGCATTGAGCAGCCGGGAATCCAGGTGGAGATCGGAAAAACGGACGCTGCTGCCGCTGGCTGGAGACTCGGGAGTTAGTGTTTGCTGTTCTTCAGGAGCATCCGTGGTGGATGCAGTCTGCGGGTTGGAGGTTGTCATATTCAGTCAGGATACCTTGCGGTCATGAGTGTACGGGCGCCGTGTCTGGAAATTCAGCTTGCCACGCTGAGGAAAACCGGTCGGCCATGCCATAAAAGTGCATCAGGGTCCGAAAAAAGGCCTCTGCCCTCCCCGGCATCCCATTAGTCAGATAGCGATCAGCCTGCTCCCGCACCCTGCGTTTGAAGCCAGCGCCGTCAACGGCGCCACCACCATTGAGATTATCCACGCTGATATGAAAGCGGAATCCGGCCGCAACCGAAAACAGCCATTCCAATGCCTGTGGCTTGACCTCTACCTGTTCAAAACACTGCTGTTGTTCCGCAGTTCTGCCATCCGGACAGTACCAGTAACCATAGTCCACCAACGTGCGCCGATAGTCACCAGCTATGCACCAGTGGCTAATTTCATGCAGGGCACTGGCATAATAACCATGAGCAAAAATGACCTTCGCAGGCCCGCCACCTTCAACTTCGGGCAGATATTCGGGTTCATCAGTGCCGCGGACCAGGATCGTCCGGAAGCTTTCCCGGAACAGGTCGTTAAACAGCATGATAAGATCGTTTGGATGGTGTTTCATGCGTCCGCTATTGTGCGTGTTTAATGAATTCAATACCAGTGGGAACTTATCCGCGCGCGCGGAGTCCATTCGATGACTTTCTGGCAGAGTCGGTATAATCCCGACATTGCCCCAAATTTCAAGAGAAGCAGTTCCGTTTATGGCCTTAGTGAGCGTCCAGCCCGAAACAAGTTTTAATCGTTACTGTCATGCCCCCCGCAACCGGCCCACAGGCTGGCTCTGTGCGCTGTTGCTCACGGCATGCTCTTTGGTGCCAGCCAGCGCCCTGGCACTTGGTGGCACCGGCTCCGGACTGTTCAGCAGTACCAGCAGCAGCGAATTTCTTCCCGTCGATGAAGCACTGCCCTTCTCCTTTTCCAGCGACGGCGACCGACTGATCCTGACCTGGAACGTCACCCCCGGCCATTACCTGTATCAGGATCGGATTACCGTCACCGCCCTCGACGAGGGCGTAACCCTGGCCACCCCGGAATTTTCTCTGCCCGGAGAAAACAAGGACGACCCCTACTTCGGTCCGGTCACCGTATTCCATCAGGCAGTGACAGCAACCGTGCCGGTAATCCTTCCGGCAAATACGGTCGAAGCCAACCTGCAGGTCAGCTATCAGGGGTGCGCGGATGCCGGCCTCTGCTATCCGCCACAAACCCGGGATGTGCTGTTCTACCCAGGTACTGCTGCCAGCCAGGCCGGTAATCTGTCGCCCACCGGAACCGATGGACCCGAGGATACAATTGATACCGAAAGCGCGACTGGGCTGGCGAGCTTCCTGGCCAGCAGTTCCACCGCCACCATCGCAGCCATCTTCCTCCTGCTGGGACTTGGCCTGACCTTTACGCCGTGCGTACTCCCCATGGTGCCCATTATCTCCGCGCTGGTCTCCAGCCGGAACACTCAGACCCATGCTCACGCCCTGCTGCTTTCGTCCAGTTATGTCATCGGCATGGCGCTGACCTACGCTGCCGCAGGCGTCATCACAGGGCTTCTCGGGGCCAGTTTCAATTTGCAGGCACAACTGCAATCACCTTGGGTACTCGGCACCTTTGCTGCGATGTTTGTGGCGTTTTCGCTCTCCATGTTTAACGTCTACGATCTGCAACTGCCACGATTTCTCCGTGACCGACTCAATCATGCCAGCCACCAATTAACCGGCAGCCGGGTTGCCAGTATCTTTGCGATTGGTGCACTGTCGTCTCTGGTGGTATCACCGTGCGTTTCCGCTCCTCTCGCTGGCAGCCTTTTATATATCAGCACGACCCAGGATGCCGCCCTTGGCGGAATCGCCCTGTTTTCCCTGGGCATAGGCATGGGCATTCCGCTGATACTGGTCGCCGTTGGCGGCCGTCGCCTGTTGCCGGCAACCGGCCCCTGGATGAACGTGGTCAAATCCTTCTACGGCGTCATGCTGCTGGCCGTTGCCGTATGGCTGGTCGAGCGCCTGATTCCTTCTTGGGCAACCCTGACCTTGTGGGGACTTCTTGCCACCGTCACTGGCGTTCAACTGGGCGCCTTTGACAAGGCCCGCGCAGGCTGGGAGCGAACCTGGAAAGGCCTTGGTCTGGTACTGTTTGCCTACGGTATCGCCCTACTCGCTGGCGCACTTAGCGGCGCCCACGATCCGCTGAAACCGTTGTCGGCGTTTATCCCTCAGACTGCCGCAGTGCAGGCGATGGAAGCCCCTCGCACGGAGCATGACGATTTCCTGAGGCTGAACTCACCTGCGGAACTGGAGCGTGCATTACAACGGGCGGCTGACAGCCGCACCCCTGTCATGCTGGACTTTTACGCCGACTGGTGCATTTCCTGCAAAGTTATGGAACGGCAGGTTTTCGATACGACTGAGGTCAAGTCAGCCCTCTCAAACCACCAATGGCTACAATTCGATGTGACTGACAACACGCCTGAACAGCAGGCGTTGCTGAATCGCCTCGGCTTATTTGGCCCGCCGGCCATCCTGTTCTACCAGGCCAATGGCCGTGAGGCAGAGAACCTTCGCGTTCTGGGTGAGATGGATCAGGAACAGTTTCTCAACCACATAGCCAAACTGGAACGACGCTGATGTCAGCGCCACCACCTGTCGATTCAAACTGCCGCGGTCAGGCCCCACGACGAATGTAATAGACGAAGTCCTGGTCACTCTGCTCAGTTGCTACCAGCTCGTGGTTCAAGAACTGACAGAAACGCGGAATATCCCTTGTCGTGGAGGGATCCGTCGCCATGACCTTCAGAATGCCGCCCTCCGGCACCTCCAGAATCCGGTTGTGAAGCATCATCACCGGTTCCGGACAAAACAGCCCGCGCGCGTCCAGTTCTGCCTGGTGCTCAGGAATATTCAACTCAACCCCCTAATTTATAGTGAAATTTCACACTGTCGTGCTAATTTATAGTGTATAACCAGCTAAAAAAGCAGCCGGGAAATTATGCCCGGGTAACGTCCAACATTCATTGCCAACCCGGAGATTGCCATGATTCGAGTCCTGATCGAACGTCATATCGCCGAGACCCTTGAGTCAGCGTATGAAGAACACTCTCGCAGCGTTCTGCAGCAAGCCGTCAGTGCCCCCGGCTTCATTTCTGGTGAAACCCTGTACGACGCCGCAGATCCCAATCACCGGCTCACTCTGTCCAACTGGCGCTCGGCTGCCGAATGGGACCGCTGGTTTCATTCAGACACCCGTAAGGAGTTGATGAGCGCCATCCTGCCAATGATGGATCGCGACGAAAAAATCACAATCCTGGAGCAGTGCTGACAGGCCAGAGGCTTGTTGTAATTCCAAACTGTTTAACATCATTGCTGTGCATCCTCTTGCTACACTACCGGCTTTTCGCCCGCTGGCTGAATACGGATGCACTCAATGGTCAGGTATTTCCTGCTACTCACCGCCCTGCTGCTCGGTACTTCCAGCACCTACGCGGAACCCTCAAGGGCTCAGCAGCTTTGCCCGGAAATCGATGCGTCAGTGGCTGACGAGCGGGCCAGATTGCTGGATTTTACCTGCTATATAGCCATACCGAAAACCTCACCCCACTGGAAAACCCTATCGACGGGGGAGCTTCCTGACACCCTGAGCTGGCGATCAGCGCAAGGTGAGGATCTGGCCTTCCCGCAGTCCGAGGACTACTACTGGCTTCGCATCGATATCCATAACGGCGCCACAACACCGGGCTTCTGGTACCTGAAACTGGACTACGCACCACTGGATCATGTGGAGTTCCATCTTGATGCACCGTCGGACCACCGCGTGATCACAACCGGTGATCGCATGCCGTTTTTCAGTCGAGGGGTGGATTACCGCTATTACCTGCTGCCGGTATCCCTGAGAGAAGGGGAAACCGCACAGGTATCCATTCGCCTCCACAGCAGTGGCGCCGTGAATCTTCCCATTGCCCTGGTCACCCCGGATGAACTGGTGAGTTCCAGCAACAAACTCACCCTGACCCACGGCCTGTTTTACGGTTCGCTGCTTATCTTTTCGATCTTCAATCTGCTGTTGTTTGTCAGCTCTGGAACCACCTACTACTTCTATAATGCGTTCTATATGGCTGGACTGGGCATGTTCCTGTTCGCCATGGGCGGTTTCGCCTACCAGTACCTCTGGCCCTACAACCCGGATCTCGCCAACACCGCCATTCCCATCAGCATGGCGCTGTGCGCATTGTCGATGAACCTGTTTGGCCGCTCGTTTCTGGATGTACTGGACAGGAAAACGTTCACCTCCAGGCTTTTGACCATACAGAGTCTGGCCGGTGTCACCCTCCTGTTTCTGGCGCCCTACCTGTCTTATACCACCGCCATCAAGACCATCGCCCCGGTAGCGTTGATCGTCATCTGCAACCTGTTCTTCATCGGCATTGCACGTTGGCGTCAGGGCCTGAGTCATGCCCGGTGGTACGTCCTGTCATGGTCGACCATGGTCCTCGGCACCATCAGCTACGCCCTGGCAGCCTTCGGCTATCTCCCAGACTTTCTCACCCACGAGATTGTCATGCAGGGAGCCATCGGCAGCCAGGTGGTATTGCTGAATTACGCCATGGTACAACGCTGGCGCGAACTTAACCTGAAACTGCTCGAGGTGGAGTGCAGCGCCAAACAGAAACTGGAGCGACAGGTCAATGAGCGAACCACCCAGCTCCGAGCGGCCATGCATGACCTTGAGAACGCAAACCGCCAACTCGAGGCGCTCAGCACCCGGGATGAACTCACCGGACTGTACAATCGCCGTTACATGGACAATCGCCTGATCGAACTGGCTCGGGAAGCGCACCGCACCGGACAACCGGTCGCTTTTGTTCTCGTTGACGCTGACCATTTCAAGACGATCAATGACCGCTTTGGGCACGGTTTTGGCGACACCTGCCTGAAGGCGATCGCGCAGGTGCTCGAACGTAACATCTGCCGGCCGAGAGATGTCGCCGTCCGTTACGGTGGCGAGGAGTTTGCACTGATTCTGCCGGAAACAGACGCCTCAGGGGCTCAGCGGGTTAGCGACGCGGTACTGGACGACATCCGCAGCTCTCCGGTAACGGCACCGGATGGCAGCCGACATCAAGTGACGATGAGTGCCGGCATTGCCATCCTGAGCCCGGGCGACACCATCGCGGCAACCTTTGAGCGGGCCGACCAGGCTCTCTATCGGGCCAAGGAAGGTGGTCGCGACCGAACCGAGATCGATCCGGCTGCCGTCCGGTTGACCGACGCCCGATCAGCCCTGGTTTAGCGTCTTCATAAAGGTCGCAGCATTCAACGCAGCCTGCCCGATCAGCATGTCCTGGGTATGGTCCAGTTTTTTCGGAGGCAGAAAGTCATGATTACCTCCTTCCAACCAGTCAATGGAAACCCTACCGGGCATCGACTGCGCAGCTACCTCATCCAGCTTCCCAAAGGGATCACGGGTGCCCTGCTGGATTTTGACAGGGCACCATAGGTCGTCAAAATGCCCAAGACGCCACTTATCGAGTTTGCCCGGCGGATGAAACGGATAGCCAAAGCACACGACCCCACGAAACACCCCCTTCAAATGGGTATCGGCCGCGAGCAGGCTGGCCATTCGCCCGCCCATGGACTTACCACCAAGATACAGGGCCTGATCCGGCGACAGCGTTGCGCTGACCCGCTCAACAGTATTTACAAAGGCAGCCAACAGTTTCTCGGCCCGGTCCGGTGGACGCTTTCGACCATCTTCCCGACGCTTCTGCATATAAGGAAACTCGAAACGAACAACCGTGACTCCCTGCACTGCCAGTTGCCGCGCCAACAGCTCCATGAACGGTGAGTCCATGGGCGCACCGGCACCATGGGCCAGGATCAGCACCGCACCAAAGTCGCTACTTCCTGCTTTGTCTATATATCCGTCAGTAGAGTTCACCTAACCTCCAAATGCGACTATCATATTGACACCAATAAAAAACCCCCATAACTGGGCGCAAAAGCATAACATGGCCACGCCGGATGTTTCCCCCGGAGTCAAGGCCATGTGACTGATTTGAGGGACTTTGACTGCCGGTCTGGAGTTGACCTGAGTCATTGCAAAGCCGTCACGGTTTCTCCATACTTGCGCCCGCACATTTCCCCACTCTAAATCCATTGGTAAGGCTATGAGCACAGTAAATCCAAACCTGACATACAACTACAAGGTGGTGAGACAGTTCGCCATCATGACAGTGGTATGGGGTATTATCGGGATGAGCCTTGGCGTGTTGATCGCATCTCAACTCGTCTGGCCCTCAATGAACCTGGACCTGCCCTTTACCCACTTCGGTCGCCTGCGGCCGCTGCATACCAACGCCGTAATCTACGGTTTCGGTGGTTGCGCCCTGTTCGCAACGTCCTATTACGTGGTACAGCGTACCTGTCAGACACGACTGTTTTCCGACGGTTTGGCTCAGTTTACGTTCTGGGGCTGGCAAGCCATTCTGGTGGCAGCCGTCCTGACTCTGCCGCAGGGTTTCACCAGCACCAAGGAATACGCTGAGCTGGAATGGCCGATCGACATCATGATCACCCTGGTTTGGGTAAGCTATGCCATTGTCTTCTTTGGTACCGTAACCAAGCGTAAAGCTCCTCATATCTACGTTGCCAACTGGTTCTATGGCGCCTTCATTATTACCGTTGCGGTTCTCCACGTTGGTAACAACCTGGAACTGCCGGTCAGCGCATTCAAGTCCTACTCCCTGTACTCCGGCGTTACTGATGCCATGATGCAGTGGTGGTGGGGACACAACGCGGTCGGTTTCTTCCTGACTGCTGGCTTCCTGGGCATGATGTACTACTTCGTACCGAAGCAGGCAGAACGTCCCGTGTACTCCTACCGCCTGTCTATCGTGCACTTCTGGGCTCTGATCGCCACTTACGTCTGGGCTGGTGGTCACCACCTGCACTACAGCGCCCTGCCTGACTGGGCACAGACTGCCGGTATGGTCATGTCCCTGATTCTGCTGGCTCCGAGCTGGGGCGGCATGATCAACGGCATGATGACGCTGTCTGGCGCCTGGCACAAACTGCGCACTGACCCGATCCTTCGCTTCCTGGTGGTATCCCTGTCGTTCTACGGCATGTCCACTTTCGAAGGCCCGATGATGGCCATCAAGACCGTCAATGCACTCTCACACAACACCGACTGGACCATTGGTCACGTACACTCCGGTGCTCTGGGCTGGGTTGCCATGATCAGTATTGGCGCTATCTACCACCTAATCCCCAAACTGTGGGGCGTGCGTCAGATGTACAGCGTCTCCCTGATCAACCTGCACTTCTGGCTGGCCACGGTTGGTACCGTTCTGTACATCGTCGCGATGTGGGTCAACGGCATCATGCAGGGCCTGATGTGGCGTGCGGTTAACAGCGACGGCACCCTGACCTACAGCTTTGTAGAATCCATGGAAGCCTCTGCACCTGGCTATTTTGTTCGATTCCTCGGTGGCGTCGTGTTCGTCAGCGGCATGCTGATCATGGCTTACAACGTCTACAAGACTGTACGTCAGAAAGACGCCGTAGCCCTGGACAACAGCGCCGCCCAGGTAGCCTGAGAGGAGTAGAGAGACCAATGAGACACGATATTGTTGAAAAGAACCTCGGGCTCATGGCCCTGCTGATCGTACTGGTGATCAGCGGCGGCTTCCTGGTTGAGGTAGTGCCCCTGTTCTTCCTGAAGGAAACCAACGAGCCGGTTGCTGGCCTGGAACCGCTGACGCCGCTGGAGCTGGAAGGTCGTGACATCTACATTCGTGAAGGTTGTCACGTCTGCCATACCCAGATGATCCGTCCGTTCCGTGCTGAAACCGAGCGCTATGGCCACTACTCCGTTGCCGGCGAGTTCGTCTACGAACACCCCTTCCTGTGGGGCTCCAAGCGGACCGGTCCGGACCTTGCCCGTGTCGGCGAACGTTACTCCGATGCATGGCATCGTATGCACTTGTACGATCCGCGCAGCGTTGTTCCAACATCCATCATGCCAGCTTTCCCATGGCTGTTTGACGAGAAGGTCGACGCATCTGGCACCGCCGCCAAGTTGCAAGCCATGCAGACTCTGGGCGTACCTTACACCGACGAGCAGATTGCCGGTGCAGCCGCCCAGGTGGAAGGCAAGTTCGAGATCGAAGCGCTGGTTGCCTACTTGCAGCAGCTCGGCACTGTGATCTCAACCAAACGGTGATTCCGATGGATATTAATGAGGTACGCGGTATACACACCGTGCTCGTCATGATCGCTTTCCTCGGTATTTGCTGGTGGGCGTACAGCGCCCGCCGCAGCAAAGCCAACGATGAGGCAGCCCATCTGCCCTTCGATGATGACGATATCGATCGCCGTACCCTGGAAAACGAAAAAACGGAGAAGAAACAATGAGTACCTTCTGGAGCATCTGGATCAGCGCGATCGTGCTCGGTACCATCTTTGGCTGCGTGTGGCTGCTGTGGGCAACCCGTAAAGGCCAGACAACCGACACTGAAACTGATCGTACCACCGGTCATTCCTACGATGGCATTGAGGAGTACGACAACCCGCTGCCTAAGTGGTGGTTCTACCTTTTCCTGGCCACTTGCGTGTTCGCCCTGGGTTACCTGGCGGCCTATCCGGGCCTGGGCAGCTACAAGGGCTTCCTGGACTGGACCCAGCACAACCAGTGGGAAAAGGAAGTTGAGGCAGCTGACGCCCGTTACGGCGAAATTTACGCCCGCTACGGCGACACAGCGATCGTTGACCTGGCTCAGGATGAAGATGCCATGAAAATGGGACAACGCCTGTTCGCCAACAACTGTGCCCTGTGCCATGGTGCGGCGGGTCGAGGCTCTCTTGGCTTCCCCAACCTGACCGACAACGACTGGCTCTACGGCGGTACACCTGAAGCTATTCTGCAGACCATTACCCATGGTCGTCAGGGCGCCATGCCAGCCAAGGGCATGATGCCAGGCATGAATGCCGAGCAGGTGGATCAGGTGGTCAACTACGTACTGAGCTTCAGTGACCGTGCTCAGGACGCAGAAGCTGCCAAGGCCGGTGAACAGCTGTTCGGCCAGGCGTGTGCCGCATGCCACGGTGTCGATGCCAAGGGTAATCAGGCCATGGGCGCACCTAACCTGACCGATAACACTTGGCTCTACGGCAGTACCTATGAGCGCATCCAGGAGACCGTTCTCCACGGTCGCCAGAACCAGATGCCGGCTCAGGGCGGTCGACTCAGCGAAGACCAGATCCACATTCTGGCCGCTTACGTCTACAGCCTGTCGAAGTAAAGGCGCGTGGCGCTGTCTTCGCGGCAGCGCCCTCGCCCCGGCTCAAAGGTTTTGAGTCTTTTGAACTCTGGGTCCGGGTATTCCGGGCCCAGCCTTGAAAAGACTACAAGCATCCTCAGAGATGCAGCCCCTGATGGGAGGTAACGATGAGCAGTCAAATACCGGTAAAACAGATCGACCCCAAGACTGACGCCTCCAACAATAACAACAAACAAGAGACCGTCGAGCTTTACGCCAGCCGCAAGAAGATTTACGTAAAAGAAGTCCACGGCTTGTTCCAACGCATCCGCTTCTTCAGTCTGATGGCGCTGATGGGGATGTACTTTGCGTTTTGCTGGATCACCATCGATGGCGCCCCCCTGATTTATTTCGACCTTCCGGGTCGTGAATTCCACCTGTACGGCGCTACGTTCTATCCGAAGGACTTCATTCTGTTGTCCGGCATGCTGATCATTTCTGCCTTCGGCCTGTTCTTTGTGACCACTCTATTCGGCCGCGTCTGGTGCGGATACACCTGCCCCCAGACGGTGTGGACATTTATCTTCATGTGGGTCGAAGAGCGGATTGAGGGTAGCCGGAACAAGCGGATGAAGCTGGACAAATCCCCCAACTCTCCGCAAAAACTGTTCAAGAAATCCCTCAAACACGCGGTCTGGCTGTTTATCGCCCTTGCAACCGGCCTCACGTTTGTCGGCTATTTCTACCCTATACGTGAACTGATCGTTGATCTGTTTACCTTCAACGCCAACGGCTGGGCCTATTTCTGGGTCATGTTTTTTACCGTTGCCACCTATCTGAATGCCGGATGGATGCGTGAGCAGGTCTGCCTGTACATGTGCCCTTATGCCCGTTTCCAATCCGTCATGTTTGACCCCGATACCCGTGTTGTCTCCTACGATCCGAACCGGGGCGAGCCCCGCGGTGGCCGCAAGAAATCCGTTAACAAGGATGAGGCGGGGCTGGGAGACTGTATCGACTGTGGTCTCTGTGTGCAGGTGTGCCCAACGGGTATCGATATTCGCGACGGACTCCAGTACGAATGCATCGGCTGCGCCCTGTGCATTGATGCCTGTGACGAGGTCATGGAAAAAATGGACTATCCGAAGGGACTCATTCGCTATACCACCGAGAGTGAGCTTGAAGGCAAACCGTCAAAACTTGCCCGCCCTCGCACCTTTGGTTACGGCGCGGTGCTGCTTGCCATGGTCGGTGCCATCGTCTTTACCCTGATGACCCGTGTGCCGGCAGAGCTTGATGTACTGAGAGACCGGGGTTCGCTGTTCAACTATAACGGCCAGGGCCTGGTCGAGAACTCCTACACCCTCAAGATCGCCAATATGTCTGAGGTCCCACAAACCTACCGTATTTCGGTCAGTGGCATGGAAACCATTAACCTCAGCACCCGCAGCGAAGTCACCGTGGCAAGTGGTGAGCACGCCTCACTGCCTGCGGTTGTTGAGGTAGATCCGGAAGCGATTGTCGACAGCAACACCACCATCACGTTCCAGATGAAGTCACTTACCGACGAGACTCTGAACATCACCACTGAAAGCCGATTTGTAGGGCCTAACCGGTAATCCCTGGATTACCGGGGCCCTCCCCCCGAGAGACCCGTTATGAGTGAACAACAGCCCATCAGCCCCTGGTACCGGCAACCCTGGTTCTGGTTTCTGCTGATTTTCCCGACCGCCGCCATCATCTGGTGCATCTTCATGATCACCATGGCGATCACGTCCGAGAACTCCATGGTCAGCGATGACTACTCCAAGGAGGGCCGCGGCATCAATATGGAACTGGCCCGCGATGAACGGGCGGCAGAACTAGGCCTGCTGGCCGAGCTCACCTTCGAGCAGGAGACGGTATACGTCAACCTGCAAGGGCAGGCCGATGCTGCAGATCATCCCTATTTGGTGCTCAACCTGTTCCACCCGACGTTGGAAGGCGAGGATCGAACCGTTCAGCTGATGCCGGAGAGTGAGCATTCCTATCGGGGCCAGCTGCCCCATGATATGAATGGACGCTGGTACCTGGATCTTAGGGGGCCGGAAAACGACTGGCGCCTAAAAGGAGAAATTGCCCTGCCTTCCAGTACCTCACTGGAGCTCGGGGTGACAGTGCAAGACCAGGGCTAACCCGCCATGCGTTGCTTCCACTGTGGTGAGGAAGCCAGCAGCCAGCCTCCCATTACTCTGGAACTGGATGGCCAGACCCGAGAGTTCTGCTGCTATGGTTGCCGCTCCGTGTGTGAGACCATCCACCAGGAAGGTCTCACCGGGTTCTATCAACACCGAACCGCGCCTGCAGTAACCCCAAAGTCGCTGACGGCAAGTGAACTTGAGCAGATACGCGAACTGGACCACCCGTTGGTCCAGCAATCCTTTGTCCTGCCTGTGAAAGGCGGCATGGAGGCACAGCTGCTGATCGAGGGGATCACCTGTGCAGCCTGTATCTGGCTATTGGAAAATCACCTTACCCACCAGTCTGGCGTTCGCTCCTTCTCGGTCAACCATACGACCCAACGTGCCCGGCTGGTGTGGTCGCCGGAACAGACCTCCCTTAGCGAGCTGGTCATCGCCATTCATGAGCTGGGCTATACCGCACGCCCCTACAAGGCCGACGAGGCCGAACAGGCGCTCAAAGCAGAAAAACGAAGTGCGCTGATTCGCCTGTGCGTTGCCGGTATCGGCACTGTCCAGAGCATGATGCTGGCCTTTCCCCTGTACTTTGAACTGATCAATGACCTCTCGCCGACGTTCATCCAGCTCTTTCGCTGGTTCAGCCTGCTGGTGGCAACGCCCGTGGTGCTGTACAGCGCCCGTCCGTTTTTTCAGAATGCACTCAGGGATATACGCAGCCGGCACCTGACCATGGACGTGCCCGTTGCCACGGCCATCGGCCTGGCCTATCTGGCCAGCGCCTGGGTCACCGTGGTCGGCGGAGAGGAGGTCTATTTTGAATCAGTGTGCATGTTTACCTTCCTGCTCTCCCTTGGCCGCTATATTGAAATGCAGGCACGCTACCGTGCCGGTCTGACCGGTAACGCCCTTGCCGGGAGCCAGCCCCAGGTCGCCAGCCGCAAGGTCGGTGAAAACATCGAACTGGTGGCGACCCATGAACTCTGTGCCGGTGATGTGATTGTCGTCAAACCCGGTGAAACACTCCCGGTAGACGGGGTTATTCTGAGCGGCCAGTCAACCGTCAACGAAGCGGCACTGACAGGCGAGTACCTGCCGGAAACACGAACCAGCGGTGATTTGGTCCATGCCGGCAGCGTTAATGGCGAGCACCCGCTGCATATCCGGGTCGAAAAAACCGGGGCGAGTACCCGCTTGTCAGGCATTCTCCGCATACTTGACCGGGTTCAATCGGAAAAACCCCAGGTGGCCAGGATGGCTGACCGGGTTGCCGGGATGTTTGTCAGCCGTATCCTGATACTCGCGCCGCTGGTGTGGATTGGCTGGTGGCTCGCCGGTGCCGACAACGCCTTCGATATCACCCTTTCAGTCCTTGTTGTTACCTGCCCCTGCGCGCTTTCCCTGGCGACCCCTACCGCCATTACCAGCGCCACCGTCAAGTTGCGCAAGCTTGGGTTTCTGCCTACCCGCGGACACACCCTTGAATTACTCCACACCGTGGACACCGTGGTATTCGATAAAACCGGTACGCTGACGGAAGGGAAGCTCTCGCTGGTCAGCACCCACCTGCTGGGCCCACTCTCCGAGATGGACGCGCTAGAGCTGGCCGCAGGCCTCGAACAACAGTCTGAACACCCCATAGCCCAGGCATTCTCGAGCCATCGACCGGCCACGCTGACCGGCACCAGAAATCACGTCGGCGGAGGGCTTACCGGCACCTGGCAGGGGCAGTCCGTGGCCATCGGTCACATCGATTTTGTTGCCGCCCATACCCGGGAGCCCAAGCCAAGCCTGGAAACCGGCCACGGTATTGCTATTTGGCTCGCCAGTGAAAGTCAGTGGCTTGCCTGCTTTGTGCTAGACGACCGGCCACGGCAAGATGCTGACGAAGCCCTGAAAGCCCTTCACACCCTCGGCATCCGAACGGTACTGCTCAGTGGCGACCGTTCCGGGCACGTCGCCTACATTGCCAACCTGCTCGGCCTTGATGAAGCCTACGGTCAGGCAACCCCGGAAGACAAGCTGGCCCGGCTGCGTTCGATGCAGGAACAGGGTCATCACATCATGATGGTGGGCGATGGCCTCAATGACTTGCCGTCCATGGCAGGCGCCTCTATTTCAGTCGCCATGGGGTCCGCTGCCGACCTGACCCAGTTGCGCGCCGATGCCGTGCTGCTAAATGGTCAGCTCCGGCAGATCGTGGAGGCTATCCGCACCAGTAATGCCACCCGCCGGGTCATCCGCCAGAACATGACCTGGGCACTGGGCTACAACCTCTGTGCACTGCCGCTGGCTGCGGCTGGTATGATACCTCCATGGCTGGCCGCCATTGGCATGTCACTCAGCTCGCTGGTCGTGGTCCTCAACGCCTTGCGGCTGGGCAAGGATCCAAATCCGCGCCGTGACAACACCGCCATCACGGCCGGCACCGAACTGTCAGAGACCTGACCGGTAGCCACCGCTGATCTGCACGAACCGTTTAACGAGGTAATATCGTGGAAATCGTTTTAATTCTGATACCGGTGACGCTGATTCTGGTCGCCTTGGGCATTTTCCTGTTTTCCTGGGCCGTCAAGAACGGCCAGTATGACGACCTCGAAGGACCCGCCCACCGTATTCTGTACGATGATGACCAGGACATGATTCCTGATGACGCCCGTCCTTCGGCCAAACGGGACGACGAAAAAGCCGCCGCGGCTGCAGACAACGAAAAACAGTCTGGCTGATGTCCGGCGAGCTGCTCCTCAGTTACCCCAGCGCATTTTTGATCGGACTGCTCGGGAGCACCCATTGCCTGGGCATGTGCGGTGGTATCAGCGCCTCCCTGTCCATGACAATACCTGTCGGCCGGGGCTTCCGTCTGCGCCAGGCAGCCATGTTGCTGGCGTTCAATGGTGGCCGGATTGGCAGTTACGTGGCCATCGCAACCCTGATCGCCCTGCTCAGCACAGGCGCGGCCCAGCAATGGGTCCAGCTCGCACCACTTCTGCGCACCTTGGCCGGGGTGCTGTTGATCCTGATGGGGTTGTCGATGGGCCAGTGGTGGCAAGGCATCCGTTATGTCGAGAAAGTCGGCGCGCCGGTCTGGAAAAAACTTTCCCCACTAACCAAACGCCTGATTCCGGTTCAGCATCCGCTCCAGGCACTTGCACTGGGCGCGCTCTGGGGCTGGTTACCCTGCGGTCTGGTTTACAGCACCCTGGGCTGGGCGGCTCTGCAACCCTCCGTGCCTCAAGCCGCCACCACCATGCTGTTTTTCGGGCTCGGCACCCTGCCCTCGATGTTAATCACCGGCATGGCAGCGAATGCGCTCAAGCGCTTACAGCACAACCGGCAGTTCCGCCAACTCACCGGCCTGCTTCTGATCGCGTTTGGCCTCTGGACCCTGCCGCTCGGTGCGCTGCACTGATCCCCAAACCCGGGATTCATATGGCCTTCAGGCGTCGTGATTCCAGAAAAAACTTGCCCCTTCCTCAGGGTGCCCTGCCGACCGACGCATCCAGCCAAACAGTTCTCGCCCAAACCCGAACCGGTGCTCCCTCAGGTCCACGCAGGCTTGCTCCCGTGCATTGAGCTCATCGCCCGGCACTTCCAGTTGCAGAGTACCGGAGTCCGCGTCAAGACAGATACGATCACCAGTCCGCACCCGCGCCAGTACGCCCCCATCCAGCGCTTCAGGGTATACATGGATGGCCGCGGGCACTTTCCCGGAGGCACCAGACATACGCCCATCGGTGACCAAGGCCACCTGGAAACCGCGATCCTGCAACACTCCCAGATAGGGGGTCAGCTTGTGCAACTCCGGCATACCATTGGCTTTCGGTCCCTGGAAACGGACCACGACGACACAGTGCTGGTTCAACTCACCAGCCTCGAACGCCGACACCATGTCATTCTGATCGTCGAAGACCACCGCTGGCGCATCGACCCGGCGGTGCTCCTCAGCTACGGCTGATACCTTGATCACACCGCGACCGAGGTTCCCATCCAACACCTTAAGGCCACCATCCGGTGCAAACGGCTCAGCGACGCTACGGAGAACCTCCGTGTCCTGCGACGCCTTGACAACCGGCGCCCAGTTTAACTGTCCGCCATCCAGAGTCGGCATCCGCGCATAGTGCTCCAACCCATGGCCCATCACCGTTTCGACATCATTGTGGAGGTAACCGCCGCTCAGCAGTTCGCGGATCAGGAAAGGCGTGCCCCCCGCTTCGTGGAAAGCATTCACATCGGCCTGGCCATTGGGGTAAATCCGTGTCAATGAAGGCACCACCGATGACAAGTCAGCGAAGTCATCCCAGTTGATAATAATGCCAGCCGCACGAGCGATAGCGATCCAGTGCATGGTGTGGTTGGTAGATCCGCCAGTGGCCAGCAGGGCCACCAAACCATTGACGACGGCCTTTTCATTCACCATGTCAGCCAGGCCCAGTGCGCCGCCATTAGGGCGTGACAGACGGATGACCTGCTCGGTAGCCGCTCTGGTCAATGAATCCCGCAACGGCGTGTTGGGATGAATAAACGCGGCACCTGGCAGATGCAGGCCCATCACTTCCACCAGCAGCTGGTTGCTGTTTGCCGTTCCATAGAAGGTGCAGGTGCCAGGACTGTGGTAGGACTGGCTTTCTGCTTCAAGCAATTCGTCCTTACCAACCTTGCCTTCGGCATAGAGCTGACGAACCCGCTGTTTTTCCTTGTTCGGCAACCCTGACGGCATGGGCCCTGCCGGAACCAGTACCGCAGGTAGATAACCATAACTCAGGGCACCAATCAGAAGTCCCGGCACGATCTTGTCGCAGATCCCTAACAGGACCATGGCATCAAACATGTTATGACTCATGGCAACCGCAGTGCTCATGGCAATAACATCACGGGAGAACAGACTCAGCTCCATACCGGGCTGGCCCTGGGTAACACCGTCACACATGGCCGGCGTGCCACCGGCAAATTGGGCAACCGCTCCCATGCCATGGGCGGCCTCCCGAATCAGATCCGGGAATCGTTCGTAGGGCTGGTGCGCTGACAGCAGGTCATTGTAGGAAGAAATAATCGCCAGATTGGCCTGATTCATCAGTTTCAGGGCCGCTTTGTCGGATGGCTGGCAAGCGGCTACGCCGTGGGCCAGATTACCGCAGGACAAGGCCGACCGATTGGGGGATTGATCTTTGAGGGCTGCCATGCGGCCAAGATATTGCTGACGTGAATCGCGACTCCGCTCAATGATCCGCTGGGTGACCGTGTTCACCTGGGGGTGCATGTTTATCTCCTCAATCGCAGCTTGATGCCTGATGCTCTGCTCTCTGACCAGTTTACAGGCAAAGCGAGCTCATGCACCTGCAGTCACTTGATCCTCGCTACGAATCCAGCATCTTTGATGCCAATGACAATATCAGGCACCAGAAATCCAGAACAATCGCGCCAGAGCACGCATTCACCATAACAATACTGAGACCGTCCATTACGGGACCGGTTCAGCTCTCGTCGCCAGGCGCACCAGACTGGAGCATTTAACGACGTCCGTCTGCGGCCGGAGTAAGACTTGGATTGGCTACGGGTGTTAACTGCGGACGTTGCCTGGCCCCGGTCAGGGGCCAGGCAAGCAGGCTTTGGGAGCCGAAGCGGAGTCGCTCCGGTCAGAGGTTCAGAATATCGACACGGCCATAGTCTGCCGATTCAGTTTCCGACGATTGCACGGAATCCGGGGAATCGACGCCAGTCGTTCTGCGGCCATTGCGGAAGTCGTACAATGAGGTGTCCGCCAGATGGGAAGGCTCGACGTTTCGCAAGGCACGGAACATGGTTTCAAGCCGTCCGGGATTCTGCTGATCCCAACCCTGCAACATGTCCTTGATCACCTGACGCTGCAGGTTCTCCTGGGATCCACACAAATTACACGGGATGATCGGGAACTGGCGCAGGCCGGCGTATTCGGCGATGTCCTTCTCACGACAATAAGCCAGAGGCCGAATGACCGTGTTGCGTCCGTCATCACTGTGAAGCACCGGTGGCATGGTCTTCAGTTTGCCGCCGTAGAACATGTTGAGGAACAGGGTTTCCAGCAGATCGTCCCGGTGGTGTCCGAGCGCAATCTTGGTCACCCCATGCTCTTCAGCAAAATTATAGAGAATGCCGCGGCGCAGGCGTGAACAAAGGCCACAGGTGGTCTTCCCTTCCGGTACCTTTTCTTTGACAATACTGTACGTGTCTTTCTCGATGATGTGGTATTCAATACCGAGACCGGACAGGTACTCTGGCAGGATTTCCTCTGGGAATCCCGGCTGTTTCTGATCCAGGTTGACAGCAATCAGTTCAAACGAGACCGGTGCGCTTTTCTGGAGATTGAGCAGAATATCCAGCATGGCATAGGAATCCTTGCCACCACTAAGACAGCACATGACCTTATCGCCAGCTTCAATCATCGAAAAATCGGCAATGGCTTGCCCCACCTCACGGCGAAGCCGTTTCTGCAGCTTGTTGAGCTGCAGTTTCTGTTTGCGGTCGGCTTCACCCACAGCATCGCTCTGTGGCGGAGTTTTCGACGCATCCAGGTCGGTGTTGGGGTCGAACAGGGTCGTTAATTCGGACATGGCAAACACGATCAGTCAGTCAATGAGCAGGGCATTATACGCGCGCCTCCAATCCAAGGACAGGATACGATATGGATATGTTAAAGACCGCTCCCAAGCTTCCCGGCAAACGGGAACGCAACCGGATCAATAACCGCAACGCCATCCTCATGGCGGCCCGCAGCTGCTTCCGCGACAAAGGCTACGACAATACCACCATCCGCGATATTGTCCGCCAGACCAACCTCGCCGCAGGTACGTTCTATAACTACTTCTCCAGCAAGCAGGACATTTTCATTGCTCTGCTGACGGATTTTCTGGACCACCTTAACCGCAACCTCAGTGAACGTCGTCAAACCGCCCAAAGCGCGGAACAGTTCGTCTGCTCCACTTATCAGGCCCTGTTCGATGCCACCGCCCGCGATCCGCTTGTCTATGAACTGGCCCACCGCAATGATCAGGCCATCAAGGAGCTGTTCGGCTCCGGTGTACTGGGCATGGCGATGCTATCGCTGGAAGAGGATGTTCGCGCCGCAATCGACAACGGCCTGCTCCCCAAAGTGGATGCCGAGTATCTGTGTGCGTCGTTCTTTGGGGTAGCTTATGAAATAAGCCTCAAAGTGGCCATGCGTGCGAGCAAGGAGCCGGAAAATGCTCAGCAGGAAGCAGACCGGGCGGCCCGGTTTGCGGCGACGCTGTTTCTTGGAGGTCTCGAGCGCATGGAAAAACTTTCCTGAACCCTTGAGGTTTCATACCCTGTACGGATGAGCGCACTCACCAATCCTGACAACAGTACAGCAACACGGCCCGCCGACAGTGCCGATCAGGAGAGACTGGAGGATCAGATCCAGCATCTCATGGTCGCGGTCGAGCATATACTGCGCGGGGCTTCCGCTCCCCTGTCTGAACTTGCGCTGATCAAGGCCTTGCAGGCCGAACCGTGGTTGCTGGTGGACGAGGTCGACTACGCCGACCCGACTCGCCTATTTCCCGTGCACTTCCTGCTGTTCCACAGCCTCTACCGGCTGCGGGATACCCTGGCCGCCCAGGGTGAGAAGCTCGCAATCTCCCCCCTTGAGATTTACCTCGAGTGCCAGGCCACCGTAGCCGGTCAGGGACTCCCAGGAAAACAGGACACGCTGCGGGAATTTTATCTGGATCTCGATCAGTACCGACTGTCAGACAGCCGTATTCAGCAGATGATGGACGATTTCTGGAGTGGCCATCAGGGCCGTCCAGTCGCTCATTCGGATCTGCAAAAGGCAGCCAGAACCCTTGGTTTTGACTCGGTTCCCGAACAGTTCGCACCGGTAAAACACCAGTTCCGCAGAGCGGTCATGACAGCCCATCCCGATCGCGGTGGCGATACCCGTAAAATTCAGCAGCTCAACGAAGCCTTTGCCCTGTTTCGGGCGCATTTTTGCAAGGCGGGTAAACGCTGATGTTCCCCTTCAGGATCAAATAACAAGGACACCCAATACGATGACGCCAAGTTATACCCGACAGATGATGGCCTTTTTTCTATGTCTGCTGTTTGCCGGCGTCTGTCGGGCCGATCTGGTCATACTGCAATATCATCATGTCAGCGATGCTACGCCGCCATCCACCAGCACCAGTCAGTCGCTGTTCAGGGCCCAGCTGGATATGATTGCAGAGCTTGACCTTGAGGTTGTTCCTCTTGAGACCGGCTCCCGGGCCGCACTCCGTGGCGAACTCAACGACAGCCAGCAGCTCGCCATCACCTTTGATGACGCCTACCGTTCGGTACTGACCAATGCCGTACCCCTGTTGCTGGAACGCAACCTGCCATTTACCATTTTCGTCAATACCGACAGCGTTGGCCATCAGGGCTACCTGAACTGGCAACAGCTGACTGAACTGAACGCACAGACGCTCGTCACCATTGCCAATCACAGCGCAGACCATAGCCATCTGGTCCGTCGCCCTGAAGAATCAGCAACAAGCTGGAAAGCTCGGGTTTCTGCCAGCCTCGACAATGCCCAAGCTGCCCTGAAGCAGCATCTGGGGACGGACGTCGCCATGATTGCCTATCCCTATGGCGAGTTTTCAGCAGAGCTGGAACAACTCGTTGCAGAGCGCGGTTGGTACGGCTACGGTCAGCAGTCGGGGGCGGTCGGCGTCAGTTCCGTCGCTACCCGCCTACCCCGGTTCCCTATGGCAACCGGATTCGGGCAGCTCACATCACTGAAGGACAAGCTGCTCAGCAAGGCCTTCCCCATTGACGCCAGTCATCTGCCAGACAGTCCCATTACCGCCAACCCACCTACCCTCAGTCTTACCCTGCCCCAGCACTTTGATCAGAACCTGCTGACCTGCTTTGCCTCCGGCCACGGACGCATCTCAGTCGCTGCCGACGAAGATTGGCAACAGGTATCGGTGCGGGCGCCACAGCCCTTTTCCAGCCGCCGTTTTCGCTACAACTGCACGTACCCGGCTGGGAATGGTCGTTATTTCTGGCTATCGCAGAGCTGGCTGGACCTCAGCCAAGCGGAAGATTGAAGTCAGGGTAATGACACCGACAGACTGAGCATGCCCGTGGCGGTGTGGGAAATAACCTTGGGGCCACGCTCGGTCTCAATGACCGTTTGCCCGGCAACATCAGAGCTCCGGGTGAAGATCAGCAGCCAGCGTTCCCCTTGCTGAGGCATCGCGGGCACCCTGATATCGAGAAAGCCCAGTCGATGCCAGTTTTCCGGCCGGTATTCCGGCACCAGGTCGGTCACAACCCTCAGGGGGCGCAGGCTGCTGTCCAGGAACGCCAGTGAAGGTACAAACATCCCGTCCCGGTTAAACGATTTCAGGCGAAGCACAAAACTCGGCATGTCCTCCTCCCTGGGGAGCTGGATAAGACGATAATGACTGTCGCCCTCCAGTAACGGCCAGTTTGGCGATGATGGCTCAACCAGAACCCGGAACTCCCTCCCCAACTGCCACGACTCTGTCTGCTGCAACCCCAGACCATCGCAACAATGCGCCCGCCAGCGCTCGAAGTAACTTTGCTGAGGCGCTTCGATGCCCAAAACGGCAAAGGCTTCAGGAAGTTGTCCAGAGGAAGAGACCGGCAGGGCCGGTGCCCGATCGGATTCAAGGTGAACGCTGGCCGGAGTCAGGTTGAGACCCGGTAATTCCCGGGTATTCCCCGAGAACGCCTGACTATCCGGCTGGAAGTAGCTGACCCGGATATTGCCTTGGGCATCACGCCAGGTGAAGTAGGGTAAACGGTCTCCCTCACGAATGAAGCCAGCTTCGGCAAGTTCATTGCCGTCAGGGTAATTGCTGAGGTTATATTCCGGGTCTGCCTGACGCAGCGGAGCCCCGCTTGTCGCGCCTTCTCCCTGCGCAGTTCCCGTCGCTTGTTCAGCCTTGACGTCGTCAATGACCTCTTCAATGCTGCGCGTTTGTTCAGGTGACGCCGCTTCGGTCTGGATCGGGCTTTGGCGGACCCGGCCCTGTTCATCGACCCAGGTGTAGTAACGCTGGCCATCTGCCGCCGCGGCGGGCGTGGTCCGGTGGAGCTGACAGCCCGAAGCGAATACCGCCAGGACCCCGAGCAATAACCATCGTGAATGCAAACGAGAGACCATAAACCACCGCACTAAGAACACCCCCCGGCCCGGCCCCTAAAACTTGGTCCGGAAACTCAGGCCCGCCATGACGACCCGTAGGGAGGTCTTGATATCCAGCCCGGCGTAGGGGTTATAGATGATATTGGTGATGTTGTCACAGTTGACGTTGCAACTGGTATTCGCGGGAATGCTCTCAATGGATTGGAGGTAACTCAGGTTCATGTCGATAACCGTGTCCTTGTCCCACTGATAGCCCATGCCCACACTGTACAGGTTGGCACCGCCAAACGGAGCCATGATGGAGCGCTGGTCATCCGGAATTACGGAATCCCGGATTTCCACACCTGCCCGCAGATCCAGCCGCGAGGAGGCATGAAATTCCATACCGAACGCCCAGTTCCACTGATCCTTGAAGCCCAGAGGCAATCGCAGGCTGTTCGAGGTAGCATTTTCCGGAGACAGGATCCGCGCCGCGTTGAGGAATTCCAGGTTCCGGTCAAACTGGAAGACAAAGGCGTCCCACTGCTTGTAATCAGTCCAGCCGATGTCCGCGTTCAGGGTCAGCTTCGGGTGAACATCGACACTGATACCGGTCTGGAAATGCTGGGGATAGACCAGGTCCATGCTGACGTTACCCGCCTCTCTCGGGGCACCGGACGGCAGGCTCAGAATGGCCGAGGTGATCGCCCCCAGCACCGATCCGTTCAGGCGCTGCCAGAAGCCGGACCAATCCTCGGTGTACTCGATCTCAAAAGTGCCCTTGAGATTCATTTCCGCTTCTGATGTGTAGCTCGCGCCCCAACTGAACCAGTCGGTCGGCTCCCACATCACACCGAGGGCATAGGTCGGCGAAATGGTTTCCTGCAGGTTGACGCTGAGCGCCCCGATGTCATCCCAGGGTCCGACGTTCCCCCCACAAAGTGCGATCCAGGGCTGCAGTGGCTCGTCACCGGATTCACAGTTGAAGGCGTCCTGCAGGATCTCTGCCACCCCGAGCAGCATATTCGGCGCGCGCATGTACTGGTCGGCCGCGATCCCCATGTGAGACAGGTGGATACCCATACCCACCGACCAGTCGTCGTTGATCTCATAGGCCACCGTCGGCGACAGGTAGGTCGTGCGCTGCAGCGCAGTTGCCTGCGGCTGGTACCGACCAGGATCGTCCTTGTCGCGATAGAAACCCGCAGCCATAGGCAGGTAGAAAGCGGTACCCCAGGTCAGCTTTGATCCGGGGGGATTAATGGTGAACCCTGCAGACGGCGCGACCGCCGGCCCCGGTGGGGTCCGCAGGATGCCGTACCCCGGAACATACAGGGCGACGTTGTTGGTGTGGCTGCTGGTGTTGGCGACCGGGTCTCTCTGCTTTCCCGTCAGAGGATCGGTTTCCAATCCGTCAATACCGAAGATTTCATACCCATCCGGTGCGTGAAAATCAGCGTCAACGTCAAGGTAAACTCCCATCAGGTTGACTTCCAGCTGGCGGTCATCCAGCTTGGTCAGACCCGCAGGGTTATAGTGAATCGCCATGATTCCCGGTGGATCAGCGGTGACCGCATTTCCCAGAGCCAGGGCCTTTGGATGAATGGTCAGGTTCTGTGCCAGCTGTCCGTGGGCAGCACAGGACAGGACCGACACGGCCATCGCCCCGAGAATCCGTTTCTTGTGGCTCACAATTCCCATGAAATACTTCCCTTCCCGAATAGCGTCATGGGCTGCGATCAGTCACGCAGGCCCGAGATGTTAATGGGTAGGGACAACCCTAGAGAGAAGTCCGGAGCGTCTTCAGTCAGACCGATACCCAGACTGGTGTTGATAATGGTGGTATCGCTGACCCGGGTTCCCAGCGACATACTGAGAAAACCGGTTACCTGATCCTGGGCAACAGCCTCGGTACCATCGTTGAACGACAGCACGGTCTCATCGCTGTAGCTGATCTGGGCAGAGACACTGAGGGAGATGTCGTAGGACAGTGAATAGGCAAATCCGGCGGAACCGGACAGACTGAAGCCTGGATCCACCTGCTCCAGAATCCGGGCGCCACGGACCTGATCCAGGTCTTCGGCCGGCAGGTTATAGCTCAGGCTGGTCGAGCCAAAAATCACGACCGGATCAAGCACCTTGGAGAGACTGGCGCCACCGGAAATCGAATAGTACCCACTGCCGGTGGAAAGCTGACGCTTGATGTCGATTTCGTAGGGGCTGACACCGGTCTTGGTGGAGAAGCTGGTAAACAGCGTGGTCGACATCTTGCCGGGCACATAGGCCAGTGGCTGCCAGCGCGCGGTAAAGGAAATATCACCAAAATCGTAAACATTCAGCTCATCCTGGGTATCGTACTTGACCACCAGGGGTACGCGGGTGCCTACAGTGAGGTTATCAAACAGGCCATAGTCGTAGGAAAACGCATTGGTGAAGCTATGGGTCGCTGATGGCACGATATCCAGGTTACGGACCGAACCATCGGTAATCTCGATATCCAGGCGCTGGTCGCCGGTGTAGGAGTAATCCAGCGAATAGTTAAGTGAATGGGTGCCTTTTTTCTGCAGCGAGTAGTTTTTTTCCGCGGCCTGAAACACCTCTTCCAACTGTTGGGATGAGTCCTCATCTCCTTCCTGTTGCGCCAACGCCTCCCGGGCCCGGTCAACACTGTTTTCCTGGGCCACAGCCATGACCGGTGCCAGCCCGGTCATCGACCATAGGACACATCCTCGCACGAACCAACGATTCATCCCAGCTCCCTATTCCTGCTTGTTTTTTGTCCTGACCCGGGTCTGGATTCCGGGCTTTTAGTTGCGACGGTAGTAAAGTTGCTTGCGGGTGTTTTCCACACTGCCGTCGGGGTTGTTCTTCTGCATTTCCAGCAAGTTCTGTATCCGGCGTTCAGTCGCTTCGTAGAACTCTGGCATTTGTTGAAACGTCAGCTCGGTGATGGTCTGGTCATCGATGAAACGAAGGTCTTCTTCCCTCAGCTCCAACGCATCAACCGGTTTCTCGCTGCCGGGAAAGACAATAAACAGCACGTTGTCGTCCCACTTCTCTTCGAACTGACTGAGCGTGAAAGAGATATTGCCCACCGAGGGGTCGGCCAGATAAACACGGCCATCCCGGATGGTCCGCAAAACCACGAAATGTTTGAAACCGGCATGGTGAATCGGAACGATGGCGGGGTGATCAAGCTCAAGCAAATCATCAATGGTTGCCCGGAACCCGCCAGAGGGGTATCCCAGCGCTGTGACCAGCCGCTTCATGTCCAACATTGAGAATGCCCGGCGTTCAACGATCCGATCACTTTCGCCGTAATGGAGCAGCCCCTCCATGACCTGCCGTTCCCCCAGGTTACGCCCCAGGTAATAGGCCAGCACCGTTGTCAGTGCCGCACTGCCACAACTGTAGTCATAGGCCTGACGGACGATATTCCGGTAGCGCTGCTCGACCAGCGGTTCAACCCGGGTGTCAGTACGCAACTCGATACCCGGCGCAACAGTCTGTTCAATGACAACAACATCCCGTTCAATAGGCTCAACAACAGTGATCTTTTCCACTATTGCCAGAGTCATCAGGGAACCAGCGAGCACCAGGAACATGTCTTAGGGAAAACTCCGCAGCCGTTTTGGTCGGATCGAGTCCATTGATCGACCAGTTTTATTATTTGTATCGGGATGTCTGGCACTGCCAGACAACGGCATGGATACCGAGCCCACCGGGTCAGACGCCGTTACATCTTGTTACGCTACGATACCGGAATAACACAGGGCCGAAAGATAACTGTGCCTCAAATCTACCCGTGCAGAAGAGGCCGCAACGGCGGAATATGAGAACTGGTTCAAGACCAGTAGAGGGAGGTAAAAATCAGTGGCGGATATAGCCCTGTCGCCGCAGCTGATAATCGTGCAGACGGGTCAGGACCAGCAGCGCTGAAATTGCCCCGACCAAAGCAAATGCCATATCGGACTGGGTATCCCAAACATAGCCCTGGGTGCCCAGAAAAGCTTCAGCAGCTTCGTCGCTTGCCAGCGCTACCCACCATTCAATCAGCTCATAAAAAGCACTGACCGCGAGACAGAAGCAGACCAGAAAAAAGTTCGACCAGGCCCTGCTGCGGAAGACCTCGAGGCGAACCACGATTTCCCGGGCCACCATCACCGGAACAAAACCCTGGGCGAAATGCCCGAGCTTGTCGTAGTTGTTACGGGTGGCCCCGAACCAGTCACCCAACCAGTCGAACAGGGGAACCTCAGCGTAAGTGTAATGGCCGCCGACCATAAGAATGACGGCATGGATCAGGATCAGCAAATAGAGCAAGGGGGTGAACGGGAAACGCTTGATGGTCAGCGCGAGAATGACGCCACCAATCAATGCCGGCAAGACTTCGAGCAGCCAGGTCACCTGATCCTTGGGATCAATTCCCGACCACACCAGAACACCAAGAAACGTCACTACCCACAATGTTTTGATACCCATTACTCCCGACAAGAAGTCACGGTCAGCGTACCCTGACCGACTGTCCATCCGCCAGCTGACGGTCGGGATGGCGTACGACCCATTCCCCTTCCTCTAGCCCGGATTCAAGTACCACCATCAGCCCGTTGCTATGGCCCGTTGTGACCTGCCGTAACCGGGCAATAGCCTCGCTGACCACAAACAGCCACTCCTTACCGTCGCGACGGAACACCGCAGAGGCCGGAATCTGAAGTACATCCTCGCCCTGCCAGAGGATAAACGCTGCGTCCACCCGGTAACCGTCGCCAAGGCTCTCCCACGCTTCTCTGGGCGCAATCAGATCGACAACCACCTGAACACGCTGCTCTTCCACGCCAAGCGCAGAGACATCCTCAAAGCCAACAGGCTCCACCCGCCGTACCCGGGCCGCCAACTCAGGGCCGCCCCACCCGGTCAAGATTACCGGCATATCGGCCCTCAGTTTGACCGCATCGAAACTGAGCACATCCACCACCACTTCCAGAGCAGCGGGGTCGCCCACTTCCAGAATTGGCGTACCGGCCTGTACGACGCCCTCATTCTCCCGCAACAACCCCAGTACCCGCCCCTCTACCGGCGAACGTATGGGCACCTGTTCCAGACCGGATTGATCGCCTGCATTCACCGCCGACACTTCAAGCCGGATGCGGGCCGCCGCAAGTTCGTGGGCAGCCACCTCCTGCGTGAAGCTCGCCGAGCGCAGGATCGCATCCGCACGGGACGTTGCGGCCTGCGCCTGTTGCAAACGCTCACCCGAGACAAAATTGGATTCATCCAGGCGCAATAAACGCTGGTAGTCGTTGCGGGCAAGCTCGGCGTCAGCGCGGGCGGCACTGACATTCTGCCTGGCGGATTCCAGGGATGCTCTCGCCGCCTCTACCCGGGCTTCGGCTTCGGCACGGCTTCGCGCATCAAGAACGCTGACCGGCATGGGGTCCAGCACGGTGACCAGCTGGTCTCGTGTCACGGTATCTCCCACGTCCAGTTCCAGTCGATGCAAATATCCGGCGACCGGCGAGGACACCACATAACGGTCCTTAACCCGGGTCTTGCCCTCCTCCACGATAGCGACACTGAGTGTGTCTCGCTGAGCCCGGGTGAGATCCACCCAGACCGGATCTGGCCGGAACGTGAACACCAGGGCAACAACAACCAGCAGAATAAATCCGCTCCAGAACAGCCAACGACCAATGGATTTCATTCCCTCTCCTTACTCCCTGGTCTTGAGGACCGCCACAAGATCCAGCCCCGCCAGACGCCGCCAGGCAATCAGCCCCGAGCCAATAGCCGACACAAGGACCACCGAGGCCGACATCGCCAGGGTCTGAACGGTCAAGGTTAACGGTACACGATAAAGTTCAGTCTGCAACGACCACACCAGCGCTGCGGCCAGGCCTTGCCCAATCAGCCACCCAACCGGCACTCCCAGCAGCAGGATGATCGCCAGTTCACCAAGCAGGATATGACCGACCTCGGGTGTGCTGTAGCCCAGTACCCGCATACTGGCCAGCTCCCGCCCCTTTTCCGCCAGCGAGATCCGCACGGTGTTGTAGATCACCCCAAAGGCGATCACGCCCCCCAAAAGACTGTTGAAAAACGTGAAGGTCAGGAAGGTCTTGGCCAGGGTGTCATAGAAGCTCGCCAGCATGGCCTCACGGATATTCACCGCCAACACCCCAGGCATCAACCGCAGCCGTTCATAGACCACGGTGCTCTGCTGCGGGTCAGTATTGAGCAGCACCTGATTGACCACCGGCCCTTCCCCCAGCAGGCGATTGACGGAAGACAGCCGCATGTAGGCCGCCACGCCAAGGAATTCACTGGTGGTTCCCGCGACCGGCACCTCCAACCGCCGGCGTTCACCCTCAAGCACCTGCACTGTCAGGGTCTCCCCGGCGCGGATGTCCAGACCGGCGGCCAGGAAATCTGTGAGCAGCACGCCCGCTTCCGGTATCGCCACCGGGGCCATCGATTCATCAATGACAAACTGCAGATAGGCCGGCTCAGGTATTCCCGACAGCGCGGTACGCCAACGGCGGTGGCCATGAATCAATTCAACCGCCAGACTTCGACGGCCTTCGGCATAGCGGATGCCGGGATCCCGGACCAGCCCGAACAGGGCCGCCGAATTCACCGGATCGGTCAGGGTCACGGCAACATCCTGTTGCTGTACCCGGGCAAACTGGGCATGGACCATCAGGGACACCGAGTCAAACTGGAAGTTGCCCACCATGATGATTGCCGTGGCAAGGGCCACACCAAGCACTGACAACCCGGTGCGCCCCGGGCGCCGCGCCAGTTGCCGGACAATCATCCGCGACGGCTGGCTGAACCGAACACCGGACAACACCCGCTCCAGCAGCGTAATGCGAAAGCGCACAGGCCCCTCCGGCTGCATGGCTTCTGCCGGTGGCAGCGAGGCCGCCCGGTAGATAGAACGCAAGCTCCCCAGGAAGGCAAACAACAAGGTGATCACCGTCAACAGGACAAACCAGCCGGGGTGGATAATGAACAGCAGCCGGGGGAAACGATAATACTCGATATACATTTCCCCCAGCCCCCGACCGAGCCATAAGCCGATGACGCAGCCCAGCACCAGCCCCAGTACCGCGATTACCATGGTGAGCTGGAGGTAGTGCCTGGCAATTGCCCAGTTGCCGTAGCCATAAGCCTTGAGCACAGCAATGATGTCCCGCTGGGTGGCAATCAAACGGCCAATCACAACGTTCAGCAGGAACATCGCCACTGACATGAAGATCAGTGGAAACACCGTTGCCATGGTACGCAGCTGCGCCAGTTCGTCATTGAGGTAGCGATGGGATATCTGGTCGTGTCTTTCCAGGCCGCCGGTTCCACCATAGCGCGCCAGCAGGCGGTCAAGGTGGTCAATCACATCGGCTACAGCGAACCCCCGATCCACCTGCAGTAATACGCTGTTGAAAGCCCCTTCCATATCCATAGCCGCAGCGAGCGCATCACGGGCCATCCACAACACCCCATAACGCTGGTAATCCGGCAGCAAACCACCCGGCGGCAGTACAAAGATAAACTCCGGCGATTCGACAATACCCACCACCCGTAAAGGCTGCCAGCGACCATTTATGATCGCCTTGATGGTATCGCCGGGTTGCAGGTTATGAGCCTTGGCGAAGCTGCCGATGATAGCCACTTCGTCGGTATGACGGGCATCCGGTAACCGCCCCTGCCGCAGGTAGAGGCGATTGAGCAACGGCTGCTCATTACCCGGCAACGAGACGATCTGTGCTGATACCGGGTCGGTGAACCCCGGCATCTGCAGTTTGGCCGCCCCCTCTACCCGGTCACTGACCCTGAGCACGCCGGGTATTGCGGCGATTCGCTGAGTAACGTGACGGGGGGCCCGTTTGAGTGAGGCAAAGACATCGGCAAACTGGTTCTCGGCGTAGTATTGCGCCCGGGTGAGCTCCAGGGAGGAGTAATTGACGATCGACATCAAGCATACGGCGACGCCACCAGCAATGACCAGGGCAATGGCCAGCACCTGACCGCGCAACTGCCAGAGTTCCCGGAAAAGCTTGGTGTTCAATGCGGTCATGGCGCGGTGGCTCCGGCTACCAGCTCAGGGACGCCGGTTCCTGGCGCTCTGCATTGCGGTACTCGCCGCTGATCATGCCATCAGACAGGGTAATCACCCGATCCGCCATGGCAGCGATGGCCGCATTGTGGGTAATGATGACAGTCGTTGTCCCGGTTTCCCGGTTTGCCTTGTCCAGCGCCGCCAGCACCAACACCCCGGTGGCAGAATCCAGCGCACCGGTGGGCTCGTCGCACAACAACACCTGCGGACGCTTGGCGATGGCACGGGCAATCGCAACCCGCTGCTGTTCACCGCCGGACAGCTGGGCCGGAAAATGGTCCATACGATCAGACAACCCCACCAGGCCCAAGGCCTCTTCCGGCGACATGGGTTCCCTGGCAATTTCCGTGACCGCGGCGACATTCTCCCGGGCCGTCAGGCTTGGAATCAGGTTGTAGAACTGGAATACAAAGCCCACAAAGTCGCGACGGTACCGGGTCAGTTCACGGTCACTGGCCTGACTCAGGGTCATGTCGCAGTACTCCACCACCCCCGACGTGGCCACGTCCAGCCCGCCAAGGATATTCAGCAGGGTAGATTTCCCGGAACCGGACGCCCCAAGCAGCACCACCATTTCCTCATCGTAGAGTTCGAGATCCACACCACGAAGGGCATGAACCTCCACATCACCCTGCTGATAGGTTTTGGTCAGCCCTTGTGTGCGGAATACAACCTTGTTGTCAGACATGCCGTCCTGGCCCGATCAGGTTGGGAGAGGGATTGCCTCAGACAGAATCCGCACACTTCACGCACAGCGTGGTGTAAGGCAGTATCTGCAGCCTGCGGGGATCGATGGGTTGGCCACAACGTTCGCAGTCATCACCTTCGCCCGCATCGATGCGCTCCAGCGCCCGCTCCACCTGGATCAGTTCCGCCCGGGATTCGGCCTCCAGTCCATCAACCACCTCATCATTCTGGGTCTCAACCGCCTGCTCCTCGAAATCCCGGTTAATGGCACCGTCTTCGCGACGCTGGTGGGCGTGGAGGCGTTTCAGTCGTGCCTGCAGGTCGGCACGCAGGGTCTGGAGTTCAGTCTTGCGGTCAGTCATGAATGTCTCCTCGGTTCACATTCCTTTTTTATAAAGCATAAGCCTGATCCGGGATTGATGCTTGTCAAAACGATGCAACTCTGTCTGGGCAAGAATGACAACACACAATGTCTCACATGCAGCGGGACGACGGAGCAGCGACCATGGATAATGATTTGATCGACAGTGTCCACGAAAAATCCCGGGAATTGGTGGAACGGGCCACCCGTTTCAATGAAACCCTGTTTGAGCAGTTTACCAAGGCCACCGAGCTTCAGGTGCTGACCTTTCGCCGCTACGCTGATGCAGCGGTTGAGCAGGCCCGCAAGGTCGGTGACGTCAAGAGTCTGGACGACCTCAAGGAGCTTTCTGAAGAACAGGCCCGGGATTTCAAAGCGATGAGTGACCAGTTCTGTGCCGACTGGGAAGCATGGCAGGAGTATTTTTTTAAGGCCCGAGAGCAGATGCATCACCTCTTCGATGAAGAGCACTAGGAAGCCCCAGCCTCTGTCGCAGGGATTGGCAGAATATGTCAGTATTCCTCCATCGTTTTTGCCGGCCCGTCGGCTGGTTCCCTGCTGGAGGAAACACCCTTGCTGTACGCCACCCTCGCGGCCATTGCCGTATCGCTGATCCTGTTTACCTGGCTCGGGTTACGGGCACGGCTGGCCGATGGCAGCCTTGATGACTACGTCACTGCGCGCAACAGTCAGGGTGCCAGCGCCATTGGGCTGTCCTTCCTCGCCTCGGGCATGGGTGGCTGGATCCTGTTTGCCCCCCCGGAAGTAGGCTCCCTGTTGGGGCCTGTCGCCTTGGCAGGCTACGCCGTTGGCGCAGCACTTCCATTTCTGGTGTTTGCCTGGTTTGGACCGGCTATTCGCCGTGTGCTGCCCGAAGGCAGGAGTATCGGTGAGTTTGCTCAGAACTGCTATGGAACGGGTATCCGCCGCTATGTCGCACTGATCTCAGTGCTTTATATGCTTTGCTTCCTGACCGCAGAACTGACCGCCATCGGTGCCATCACCCATTTGCTGTCAGGTATCAATGGCAACATTGCTGTGCTGGGCGTGGCGATCGCAACCTTGATCTACACCGCCTGGGGCGGTCTGCGAGCAAGCCTGGTGACTGATCGCTGGCAAGCCGTGTTGCTGACCGGGCTGCTGCTGATTGTCGGCGGATTTGCACTGAATCAACTGCCGTCACTGGGTCAGGCTGCTCCGATGCCCGCGGTTCCCACAGCAACAGCCTTCAGCGTGGCGCTGACCCTGATCATCGCGGTGACCGCTGCCAACCTGTTCCACCAGGGCTATTGGCAACGGTTATGGGCCGCCCAGGACGCCAAAGCACTCGGCCGCGGCGCCTTACTGGGCGGACTTGTTACCGTCATCGTGGTGGCGGTTGTGGGCGCCCTTGGTATTCTTGCGGCCACCAGCGGAGTCGACATCGGTTCGCCTCCTATTCCCTTCTTCGCGCTGTTGTCCGGTGCCCCACAGTGGCTGACCTTAGCCGCTCTGGTGCTGGCACTCACCCTGGTGGCGTCTTCGGTCGATACCCTGCAGAATGCCCTGGCGTCGCTGGCAGTAACGGAGAAACAGGGACTGTCACTGACCGCCGCCCGCTGGATCACAGTTGCGCTGATGGTGCCGGTGGTTCTGGTCGCATTGCAGGGAATATCCGTGCTGCGGCTGTTCCTGATCGCCGATCTGCTCTGTGCCACCGCCGTGGTGCCGGTGCTGATGGGCTTGTGGTCGCGGATGATCACTCCGGCAGCCGTCGCCGGTTGCCTGGCCGGACTGGCCGGCGCCATTCTCCCGGGCTGGTACAGCACCGGGAGCCTGATGGCCGGTATTGAAGCCGCCAGTTTCCCGGGGGCTATCCCTACCCTGTCGCCGTTTGTCGGTGCCCTGGCCGCTTCGGTAGTGGTCAGCGTACTGGTTGCCCTGATCTGCAGGCCCGCCAGCCGCTAACCGGAACTGAAGGGTTTACTGAGCCAGCTGACGGCTGTGAAACTGCAGGTGATCGCCAATAAAGCTGGCGATGAAGTAGTAGCTGTGGTCATAGCCCTCATGGCGTCGCAAGGTCAGCGGATAGCCACTGGCCCTGGCTGCTGCCTCCAGGGTTTCCGGCTTCAGCTCCCGTTCCAGGAAGGCATCGTCCATACCCTGATCCACCAGCGCCGGTAACGTCGCCCGCGTATCGGCCATCAGCAGTGACGCATCGTATTCACGCCAGAGTGCCTGATCGTCCCCCAGGTACGCCCGGAACGCTTTCTGCCCCCACGGGCAGTCCACCGGATGACTGATCGGACTGAAGGCAGAGACTGACCGGTAACGCTCGGGGTTACGCAGGGCGATGGTCAGCGCACCATGCCCCCCCATGGAATGGCCACTGATCGCCCGTCGGTCACTCACCGGGAAGTGAGCTTCGATCAACTCCGGCAACTCCTTCACCACATAGTCATACATCTGGTAATGACGGGACCACGGCGCTTCGCTGGCGTTGACGTAAAACCCGGCCCCCAGGCCCAGGTCATAGGCCTGGGCCGGGTCATCGGGCACCTCATCACCACGGGGGCTTGTGTCCGGGGCAACAATCGCCAGCCCCAGTTCCGCCGCCATCCGTTGGGCACCGGCCTTCTGCATGAAGTTCTCATCGGTGCAGGTCAGTCCCGACAGCCAGTACAGGACCGGCACGTTTTCCCCCACCATCGCCTGGGGCGGCAGGTACACGGCAAACCGCATGGTGCACCCGAGGGTTCTGGAGAAATGCCGGTACTGTTTGTGCCAGCCACCAAAACACTTGTTGGCGCTGACATTTTCCAGCTCATTGGCTAGCTCGCTCATGGTCTGTAGTCCACCCGTGCCGGTTTATTTGTCGAAATGGACAACGCTGCGAATGCTCTTGCCTTCGTGCATCAGGTCAAACGCATCATTGATGTCTTCCAGCCCCATGGTGTGGGTGATGAAGTCATCCAGACGGAACTCACCGGCCAGGTAACGCTCGACGTAATCCGGCAATTCCGAGCGACCTTTCACACCGCCAAACGCGGTGCCGCGCCAGACCCGGCCGGTGACCAGCTGGAATGGGCGGGTGCTGATTTCCTGGCCAGCGCCAGCCACACCAATAATGACTGACTCGCCCCAGCCCTTGTGACAGCATTCCAGCGCTGAACGCATAACATTCACGTTGCCGATACATTCGAAGGAGTAATCGACACCACCGTCTGTCAGTTCAACGATGACTTCCTGAATCGGCTTGTCGTAATCCTTGGGGTTGATGCAATCGGTCGCGCCCAGCTTGCGGGCCAGGTCGAATTTGCTTTCATTGACGTCAATACCGATGATGCGGCTGGCCTTGGCCATGACGGCACCAATCACCGCGGACAGGCCTATGCCCCCCAGCCCGAAGATTGCCACCGTGGCACCCTCTTCCACCTTGGCGGTGTTCATCACCGCGCCCATACCGGTAGTCACACCACAGCCCAGCAGGCACACTTCCTCCAGCGGCGCTTCCGGATTGACCTTGGCCAGGGAAATCTCAGGCAACACCGTGTACTCGGAGAAAGTAGAGCAGCCCATGTAATGGTAGATCGGCTGGCCATCCTTGTAGAAACGGGTGGTGCCGTCCGGCATCAGTCCCTGGCCCTGAGTGGCACGGATTTTCTGACACAGGTTGGTCTTGCCCGAGGTGCAGAATTTACATTCACCACACTCCGGCGTGTACAGGGGAATCACATGGTCACCCGGCTTGACGCTGGTCACGCCCTCGCCCACCTGCTCAACAATACCGCCACCCTCGTGACCGAGAATGGTCGGGAAAATGCCTTCCGGATCTTCCCCGGACAAGGTGAATGCGTCGGTATGGCAGACACCAGACGCCACAATACGCACCAGGACTTCGCCAGCCTTGGGCAGCATGACATCCACTTCTTCAATGGTCAGCGGCTGGTTGGGCCCCCAGGCGACGGCGGCTCTGGACTTGATGAACTGGTCTGACATGTCATTTTCCCCTGATTGATGCCCTGAAACGGGCGCTTGATTCCAAAATTTCCGGGTTCGCGCAACGTACCGCAGCAAACCAGCGAGTTACGCCATTATATTTACTTACCACAAGGTGATAATCTGCCGAATTCTAAATTCACTTTTACCAGGATGTAACAATGTACCCTTGGGAAGGCGTGAGCGAATTTGTCGCGGTGGCCGACTGCGGCAGCTTTACCCAGGCTGCCAGGCGCCTGGGCGTTTCCACCGCCCAGGTCAGCCGCCAGGTCCGCAATCTGGAAGACCGCCTGGCCACCCGCCTGCTGTACCGGACAACCCGGAAAGTTTCGCTGACGGAAGCTGGCCGGCTGTATTACCAGCATAGTCGAAGTGTTCTGGATGGACTGGAAGCTGCAGAACAGGCCGTCACCAACCTGCAAAGCTCCCCCCAGGGCAAGATCCGGCTGACTGCGCCGGTGACCTATGGCGAGGATGTGGTTGTGCCACTGATCAACGATTTCCTGGCCCGCTATCCACGACTGGAGATCACCGTTCATCTCACTAACCAGACCGTCGATCTGGTCGATGGTGGCTTTGATCTGGCCATCCGACTCGGGCGGCTGAAGAATTCATCTATGGTTGCCCGCAAACTGGCATCACGCACCCTGCACGTGTGTGCCTCACGCGACTACATCCATCGTCACGGTGCGCCTCATACGCTCAACGAGCTGGACCAACACAACTGTCTGCTCGGTTCCAACGATTTCTGGCGCTTCCGCGAACATGGCCGGGAACGGCTGCTGCGGGTTCAGGGCAACCTTCGCTGCAACTCCGGGAAGAGTCTCGCTGATGCTGCTCTGAAAGGGATTGGACTGGTCCAGCTACCTGATTATTACGTTCAGCACTACCTGGACGAGGGCTCGTTACTGCCGATGCTGGAAAGCTTCCAGGAACCGGAGGAAGGCATCTGGGCGGTGCTTCCCCACAATCGCCACCTGTCGCCCAAGATCCGCATGCTGGTGGATCACCTGGTCGCGGCTACAGCTCCGGCTTGAGTACCTCTGCCACCCGTTGCCGGATCGCCGGCACCACCTCTTCCTCAAACCAGGGGTTACGGCGCAGCCAGATCAGGTTTCTCGGACTGGGATGAGGCAGCGGCACCAGATCCGGCCAGTACTCACGCCAGCGGCTGACGGTATCAGTGACTGAACGTCTGGGCCCCGGAATGTGATAGGCCTGGGCGTACTGGCCAATTGCCAGAGTGAACCGGACCTTCTCCAGTCGGCTGAGCAGCAATTCGCGCCAGGCGGGGGCACATTCCCGCCGGGGTGGCAGATCACCGGATTTTCCGGTTCCCGGGTAGCAGAAGCCCATCGGAAGAATGGCCAGTTGCTGTTCATCGTAAAAGGTATCCCGGGTGATGCCCATCCAGTCCCGCAGCCGGTCACCGCTGGGGTCATTGAACGGTAAACCGGTTTCATGCACCTTCCGGCCAGGGGCCTGGCCGACGACCAGAATTTTCGCCTCCGGGCTGGCCTGCACCACCGGTCGCGGCTCATGATCAAGGCTGGCAGCGCACAACGTACAACGCCGGACCCTTGCCAACAGGGCATCAAAAGACTCTTCGTGACTCACCGTGACTTCTCCATCACCTATCCCTGACCACCCGGCCCTGATGGTCAATGGCAGGTGCAGGGAACATTGACGTCGCGCCCGGGCGGGCTTAGCTTAGTAGCATAACAAACCCAGTCTACCGGTTCGGCTTATGATTGCTTTGGAGCAATGGCGTCAAACAGGCGCCACCTATCAGTTTGATAATATGCCCATCTTTACCCGCACGGGCGGTAATCCTCAGGGCCCGGCACTGGTGCTGATCCATGGTTTCCCGACCTCATCCTGGGACTGGTGTAAAATCTGGCCGCTACTGGAAGAACACTACGCCCTGTATGCCCTGGACATGATTGGTTTTGGAGACTCGGCCAAACCCCGGGACTTTGCCTACCGGATCCATGACCAGGCCACCCTGATCGAGCGCTGGCTGCAGGAACAGGGACTGACGGAATACCACATCCTGGCCCATGATTATGGTGATACTGTTGCCCAGGAACTCATGGCCCGGGATCTGGAACGCCAGTCCGGCACCCGCCAGGACGGTTCCCCCCTGCGCATCGCCAGCGTCTGTCTGCTCAATGGCGGTCTGTTCCCGGAAACCCACCAACCGGTATTGATCCAGAAGCTGCTGCTGTCCCCGGCTGGCTTTCTGATTGCGCGATTAACCAGCAAACAGAAACTGGCCAATAACCTGACCCATATCTTTGGCCCCGAGACTCCACCCAGCGACGACGAAGTCGACGCGTTCTGGGAGCTGATCACCAACAACGATGGCGTGGGCGTGATGCATAAGGTGATTCACTACATGCCCCAGCGGAAACAGTTCCGGGAACGCTGGGTGGGTGCCCTGCTGGATGCCAGCTACCCGGTCAAGCTGATCAACGGCCCGCTGGATCCGATTTCCGGCGAACACATGGCAACACGCTACCGGCAGCTGGTGCTCAATCCGGACATAACCCTGCTGCCAGGCATCGGGCATTACCCGCAGGTCGAAGCGCCTCAGGAAGTGGTGGAAAGTTATCTTGGCTTTCGTGCCAACGTCTGAACGGCTATCGCCTAATCACGGAGTTCCTGCAACAGGGCATTGGCCAGCTGTTCCATCCGCTCCAGGCCGGCATCGGCCTTTTCCAGATAGGTCTCATCCATGCTTTGCGGGGCGGCCCATTCCTTACCCTTGATGCGGCAGCGCTTGGCAAGCTTATCCATACCCAGGTCTTCCAGGGCAAAGCTCAGCTCGGTCCACAAGGTGGCCAGTTCATCTTCCCTCTGATGGGATCGCTGGCCGGTATCCTGTAACTGCCGCATGTAGACGGCGGTATGACGGGCAGCAATCACCACTTTCCGCAGCGCATCGACAGATTCTTCCTTGCGGGAACGGCGCGCCCGCTGCAGATTCACCACCCAGCTACCCGCATGTTTCACCAGTTCCCAGAGGGAAATGGCGGTCACCACTTCAATCATGCCGTTTCCTCATCCGGGGCACTAGGCTGACAGCTGTTTCAAAACCCGCTGGGTCTGTTGATCAGAACGAATGAAGTCAATCCGGTAATCACCGGCATGGGGAGAGATTTTTCGCACCGACCAGCGCAACTGGTATTTTCCGGCCGGCAACCGCACCATTTCAGACCCGATATCAACCAGGCCTGACAGACACTCGAAGGGGAACTCCACCACATGGTCCCACTGGCTCAGCTCAGGATCACAGCTTGCCGCATGAATACGAACCGGCAGAATATGATCCTGATTCTCAATGACCCCGAGCGCCACCACCTGTGGGCAATAGCAGCCAAAGCGCTTGACCGCTTCGGCATCCCATTCAAGGTCATCATCACTGTCCAGCGGATCAAACTCTCCGTCAAAGACCTGGATTTGCCTGAAATCCGAGCTCAGTTCCAACGTAATTTCTTTCACCCGAGGATCCCTTAGTCGTAAACATCCCTGTTTCCGACGAATTGAGCTTCTGTCTTGAAACTCTTGTTATTAATAAGTATATCCCCCCATGCTATGCCGTTGAGGGAGCGCATTCAAATCCGATTGCGCCAGAACCGCATCCCCGAAGCCGTCGCGACAACCACTCACCTTCTCAGGCGTTTTTCCAGCAACAGTCAGTCCGCCTGGCACGACTCAAACAGGCTGTCGGTCCGCGCAGCCATAATGAAGTCGTTACGATGCAGTCCGCCAATCTTGTGGGTCCACCAGCGCACGGTGACCCTCCCCCATTCCAGCAGGATGGCCGGGTGATGGTTCTCAGACTCCGCAAGGTCAGCGACCTGGTTGGTAAAGACCTGAGCCTCGGCGAAGTTGCGGAAGCGATACTCTCGTTGCAACTGCTGTTCGCCCCCCAACTCTATGACTTCCCAGCCGGGAAGTTCTGGCAACAGAGCCTGCTGTTCGTCGGCACTGACCTTTGGCGCACCGGCCTGGCAGGCCTCACAGCTTTGTTCAGTTAATTTCACCACTTTACCTCTCCCGTTTACCTTCATGCCCGTTCCACTCCTGTAAGCGTGGCTCCTGACCATCAGGAGATCAAGGCTGAGCGGGCATCCATTCACAGAACCGCAGAGCAGCCACCGGATCGGTTGCCTTCAAACTCCTGTTGAAATCCATACCCATTCAGAATACTGTATATTTAAACAGTATTTCAGGAATACCCATGAGTGAACTGCTGAACAATCTCATCCACGACGCACGCATCTGGCAGGGGCACCGGCAGACCCCCACCCGCCAGACCACAGAGAGCACCGGCTACCACGAACTCGACCGGCAACTCGGAGCCACCGGCTGGCCCGTTGGCGCCCTGAGCGAGTGCCTGCTGGATGGTGCCGGTATTGGAGAGCTGCATCTGGTTCTGCCACTGATGAAACGGGTGTCTGCCGCTGGGCGTACCGTCTTCTGGGTCAACCCGCCCTACACACCCTACGTGCCGGCACTGTCCCAGGCCGGGGTGGCGTTATCACAGGTCGTGGTTATCCGCACATCCTCGAAAAGCGACACTCTATGGACGCTGGAGAACTGCCTCCGATCTCCGGTCACCGGGCTGGTTCTGGCCTGGCCCGGACACCTGGCTAACCGGGACACCCGGCGCCTGCAACTGGCCGCCGAGGCCGGAAATACCAGCTGCATCGTATTCCGGCCCCGCCAGGCCGGGCAGCACAGTTCCCCGGCAGCACTGCGACTGGATCTGACCCCCGCGCCTCGGCAAGGCTTGCAGATTCGGGTGCTGAAGCGGCGTGGCGGCTGGCCCGGACAATCCTGCCAGCTTGCCCTCGGAGACCGTACCGGACTCGCCAGCACAGACACTTCACGGATCATTGCCGGCCCCTGGTCGGACGCATCCGCGTAACCCGAGGTCTGCCGGCATGTTGTGGCTCTATCTCCACTTCCCCCACCTGCTGCTGGATCACGTCCGGCGGAGCCGTGAGAACCCCGTTGCCACGGCCATTGTAGAAGGGTCTCCGCCACAGGTAAGGCAGGCTTGCCCTCTGGCACAACAGCAGGGAGTGAGCCCTGGCATGCGACTGAAGACGGCCTTGTCCCTGGTACCGGATCTCGCCATTGCCCAACTGAAACCCTCTCAAGAACACGTCATTCTGGAGCAGCAGGCGCGCTGGCTTTACCGCTATGCGGCACAGCTTGTACTGTACCCGCCCGACGGCCTGCTGCTGGAAGCCAGCAGCCTGTTACGCCTGTACGGCAACCTGGACAGCCTATGGCAGGCACTGATACAGGCGGCCTCCCGGCGTCAGCTAACCCTCCGGCTGGCAACCGGACTCACCCCCAAGGCTACCCGCCTGCTGGCCCGTGCGGATCGGGGGCAATGCACTCAGGACACCGCTACCCTGACCCGGACCCTCAACCAGTTACCACTGGCTGACACCGAGCTGGAGCCCGGAACCCTGACCAGGCTCCGCCGCCTTGGGCTGACGCATCTCGGCGAAGTCTTCCAGCTCCCACCGAAAGAGCTGGCCAGGCGCCTCGATCCGGACACACTCGCTTTCCTGCAGCGCATCCAGGGAAGCCGGCCCGATCCTCAGGCTTTCTGGCAGCCACCTCACCGCTTCCATCAGCACATCGACTTCATCTGCGACGTCGAACAGACCCAGGGACTGTTATTCCCCCTGCACCCCATGCTCAGCGAACTGGAGGAGGACCTTCAGTGGCGTCAGGTCGACACCGACCGCCTGCAGCTGACCTTGCACCACCGGGATGGCGACACCCAGACATTGTCGGTTTGCCGGTCTGGCCCGGAACACCGCGCCAGCGCCTTTCTTGAGCTGATCCGCCTGCGGCTGGAATCGCACCCGCTAAACGCTCCCGTCTGCGCCATGGCCCTCACGGTGACTCGCTTTCTCCCCCGTGACACCCCCTCCGGCACTGACCTGCTCGGAGAAACCTTCGATCTTCGCGAGGCCTGGCAAACGCTGACCAGCCGACTGCAGGCGCGACTCGGAGAACAGGCCCTGCAGCAACTTGCCCCCCACGCGGACCACCGGCCGGAACGGGCCTGGGTGACGACCCCACTTCAACGTCCCCGCAAACCCGGCGCAGAGCGCTCCTGGAGCCATCCACCGGCACGACCGCTCTGGCTGCTGCCAGCGCCAGAGCCCTTGCAGCAATCCCCCGAGCACTGGCTGGCCGGCCCCGAGCGTATCTGCAGCGGCTGGTGGGACGGCCGTCAGGTGCAGCGTGACTACTACACCGCGCAATTGCCCGATGGCCAGGTCGCCTGGATCTTCCGGGACGTCCGTGACGGCTGGTTCATCCATGGCTGGTTTGGCTGACCACAAGTCATGATCAGGGACACCGACATGGGTTACGCCGAGCTGACCTGCTTCAGCAACTTCACCTTCCTTACCGGAGCCTCCCACCCCCACGAGCTGGCGGAACGGGCAATAGCCCTGGGGTATCAGGCACTGGCCATCACCGATGCCTGCTCGGTGGCCGGTATTCCCCGTGCCTGGGCCGCCCTTCGGGGCTCCCCGGTGAAGCTGATCACCGGCAGTTACTTTGAAGTGGAAGCCTCCGAAGGAGCACCACTGACGTTTACCCTGCTCGCCCGGGACCGAACCGGCTACAGCCAGCTCTGCCAACTGATCACCACCGCACGGCGCCGGGCTGACAAGGGCCGCTACCGGCTGGAACGGGAGGACCTGGACAGGCACTGCCTCAACCGCTGCCTTTGCCTCTGGCACCCTCTGTCCGGCAATGAGCAGGAGCCGTCCGATTCCCTGGCGGACACCGGCCGCTGGCTGCAGGCCCGTTTCTCCGGCAGCGTCTGGATCACCGTCACCCGTACGCTGGAACCCAATGAAGAACGCCAGCTTGAACGGGCCCGTTTCCTGTCCAGCCAGCTCGGTTGCGCCATCGTTGCCAGTGGCCAGGTTCACATGCACGCCCGCGACTGCCAGCCCCTGCAGGATGTGCTGACCGCTCTGCGTCACAACACCCCGGTGGAGCAGGCCGGCCATCACCTGTTCCAGAATGGCGAGCGCTACCTTCGCCCGCTGAGCGTACTGAAAAGGCTGTTTCCCGACAGCTGGCTTCAGGAAACCCTGCGCATCGCACAGCTGTGCACCTTCGACCCTGGAGAATTGCGCTACGAATACCCATCAGATCTGGTACCCAGTCATCAGACACCCGCAAGCTACCTGCAGCAGCTGACCCGGGATGGCGAACGCCGCCGTTTCCCACAAGGTACCCCCATAACCATCCAGGCCCTGATCCGCAAGGAGCTGACACTGATCGGCGAGTTGCGCTACGAGCATTACTTCCTCACCCTCCATGACATCGTCACCTTCGCCCGCAGCCAGGGCATTCTGTGTCAGGGCCGGGGCTCCGCCGCCAACTCCGCGGTCTGCTATTGCCTGGGCATCACCGAGGTGGATCCGACCCAGGTGGAGCTGTTGTTTGAGCGTTTTATCTCCAAAGACCGGGATGAACCGCCAGATATCGATGTGGACTTTGAGCACGAGCGGCGGGAAGAGGTGATCCAGTACATTTACCGGCGCTATGGCCGGGACCGGGCCGCACTGGCCGCCACAGTGATCCGCTACCGCCCCCGCAGCGCTGTACGTGACGTGGGTAAGGCCCTGGGATTTGATCCGGCGCAGGTGGAGCAGTTTCTGAGCGGCATTGACTGGCGGGACCAGGCGTCCAACTGGCGTCAGCAGATTCTCGACAAGCACCTGACCCGGAATCCGGCTATCGCCGATCAGTTTTTTACGCTGGTCAACCGGATCCTGGGGTTTCCGCGTCATTTGTCCCAGCATGTGGGTGGTTTTGTCATCAGTGCCGGCCCGTTATCGGAGCTGGTACCGGTGGAAAATGCCACCATGGCTGACCGAACCGTCATTCAGTGGGACAAGGATGATCTGGAAAGTCTGGGGCTGATGAAGGTGGATGTGCTCGCTCTGGGTATGCTTTCAGCGATCCGCAAGGCCCTGTCACTGGTCAGCCGGAAACTCGGCCACCCCTTTCGCCTTCAGGACATCGAACGGGAAAACCGGGAGGTCTATGACATGCTCTGCGAGGGTGACAGCATCGGCGTTTTCCAGGTGGAGTCCCGTGCGCAGATGAACATGCTGCCGCGGCTGCGCCCCCGCTGTTATTACGACCTTGTCATTCAGGTAGCCATTGTCCGCCCCGGCCCCATTCAGGGCGACATGGTTCACCCTTACCTGCAACGCCGGGCCAGTACCGAGCCTGTTGTTTACCCCAACACCGGGGTTCAAGGGGTACTGGAGCGAACCCTGGGCGTGCCGATTTTCCAGGAGCAGGTGATCAAGCTCGCGATGGTCGCCGCCGGCTTCAGTGCTGGCGAAGCCGACCGGCTGCGGCGCGCCATGGCGGCCTGGAAATCGGACGGAGACTTGACACCGTTCCGGGACAAGCTGATCCGGGGCATGCTCGAGCGAGGCCACGACGAAGAGTTTGCCGAACGACTATACCGGCAGATCTGCGGTTTCGGAGGCTATGGTTTTCCGGAATCCCATGCCGCCAGCTTCGCCCTGCTGGTCTACGTGTCGGCCTGGCTGAAGTGCCACCACCCGGCCGCCTTCTATTGCGGTTTGCTGAACAGCCAGCCGATGGGCTTCTACTCTCCTTCCCAACTGGTCCAGGATGCCCGTCGTCATAAGGTCACGGTACTGCCCGTAGACATCAATCACAGTCAGTGGGATCACACCCTGCAAGCCCGGGATGAGCACCTGCGGCTGGGCTTGAGACTAATCAAGGGGCTTTCTACTGAAGCTGGCCGGCGAATCTGTGAGCAACGCCCGGGAAGCGGCTATCAGTCCGCGTCAGAGTTACGACAGCGGGCCACGCTTCAGCAACGGGACCTTGAGCTGCTAGCCGGAGCAGGCGCCTTCGCCAGTATCAGCAACAACCGGCACCAGGCCTACTGGCAGCTGCTAGGGCATGAACATGAACCGGGCTGGCTGTTGGGGGAAGCTTGTCCCGGTTACGGCTCAGGGCCAGACATTGCACTGCCCACCCCCAGCGAAGGCCAAAACATGCTGTCAGACTACACCAGCCTCGGGCTCTCGCTGCAGCGTCATCCACTGGCATTGTTAAAGGAACAGGGCCATCTGAAGCATTGCCTGAATGCGGAGCAACTACTGGATCAGGAACCCGGCCGGCCGGTTCAGGTTGCCGGTCTGGTCACCGGCCGCCAGCGGCCCGGTTCAGCCGCGGGCGTCACCTTTGTCACCCTGGAGGATGAAAGCGGCAACGTCAATGTGGTGGTCTGGCTTGAAACAGCCCGCCGTCAACGCAAGCCGTTGCTGACCGCCCGCCTGCTACAGGTCAAGGGCGTTATTGAGCGTGAGGGCAATACCATCCACGTGATGGCTGGCAGACTGACAGACCTGAGCCACCTGATCGAACACCTCAATGTCCGCTCACGGGATTTTCAATGATTGCAGCAGAAAAGCAGATTTAAAGATCAATGAATCTCGGCAAGAACAGCAGGCCTAGCCCGATCGCCAGAAGTGTCCAGGCACTGTCAAAGAAATACGGATAGATCATCAAGGCGACTCCCGTCAGCCGGAAGCCCGGGCTTGATTGCCTGGCACCATAGACAAAATACCCCAAACCGATCGAACCGAATATCACAACAAAGAACAGATGATAGATATCCATAACCCCCTAATCCCCTGAATGCCCCATGGCCAACACCACGCAGCAGGCCGACTCGAATAAGCACCACTAACGCCTAGCTTATTCCAGACAATCGAATCTTCAACGTGAAAGCACCTGCCGAAAGAGCTCTCGCTCCTTCTGGCGCCATGGTGAACAACCAATAAAAAACCCGCGAGGCTTACGCCTGGCGGGTTTTTTGCCAACGGGCAACGATCAGCTGAGCAGCTTGATCATCACACCGGCCGCGACAGCAGAACCGATAACACCGGCTACGTTCGGGCCCATGGCATGCATCAGCAGGAAGTTCTGCGGGTTCGCTTCCAGACCGACCTTGTTGGAAACACGGGCAGCCATCGGTACCGCAGACACACCGGCGGATCCAATCAACGGATTGATCTTATCCTTGCTAAGTGCGTTCATCAGCTTCGCCATCAGTACCCCACTGGCGGTGCCCACACAGAAGGCAGCCATACCCAGCAGCAGAATACCCAGGGTCTGCAGGTCCAGAAACTTGTCAGCACTCAGCTTGGAGCCCACAGACAGACCCAGGATGATGGTCACAATGTTGATCAGTGCGTTCTGGGCAGTATCACTCAGACGATCGACCACACCACACTCGCGCATCAGGTTACCAAAGCAGAACATACCGAGCAGCGGAGCCGCGTCCGGCAGGAACAGCGCAGTGGCAATCAGCACCACAATCGGGAAAACAATCTTTTCCTTCTTGCTGACCGCACGCAGCTGGGACATTTTGATAGCCCGCTCTTTCTCGGAGGTCAGTGCCTTCATGATCGGCGGCTGAATCATCGGTACCAGAGCCATGTAGGAGTATGCAGCCACCGCGATCGCACCCAACAGGTGCGGCGCCAGGATGCTGGACACGTAGATGGACGTCGGACCATCCGCTCCGCCAATGATACCAATCGCGGCCGCTTCAAAGATGGTGAAATCCATCGTGCCTGACATGGTCAGCAAGGCTGCACCAATGACCGTACCGAAGATACCAAACTGTGCGGCAGCACCCAGAAGCAGGGTCTTCGGGTTGGCCAGCAGAGGACCGAAGTCGGTCATGGCGCCAACACCCATGAAGATCAGCAGCGGTGCAACACCACTGGCAATCGCCACACTGTAGAAGTTATACAGCATGCCATTGGTGTAACCCATGGACTGGGCGACGATACCAGCCTGCTGATAAACCCCACTGTTCGCTTCCTTATAGGCGTGTTTGAGTGCCTCCAGAACTTCCGGAGTCACCGCCTGCCCTACCTGGAAATTAACGTCCAGTACGCTAGCCAGCGCCGCAAGGGCTTCCGGCTTGGCGAAGTGGATGGCATTTTCCGCCGCCGAAAACGCAAGACCCGCTTCCGGAATATTCGCCAGAATGCCACCGAAGCCAATTGGCACCAGCAGCAGAGGCTCAAAACCCTTGCGGATCGCAAGGAACAGCAGAACCAGGCCGATACAGATCATGAAGAACTGTCCGCCGGTCATATTGAACAGGCCACTGCCTGTCCACAACGTAAGCAACTTATCCATGGAATGCTGGCCCTTATGCGATTGTCAGCATTTCATCATCAACAGCGACGGCATCACCGACCTTGATGAAGACTTCGCCGATGGTACCGGCTTTCGGAGCGCGGATCTCGGTCTCCATTTTCATGGCTTCAAGGATGATCAGGACATCACCTTCCTGAACGGAATCGCCCGGAGACACCAGAACCTTGAAAATGTTACCGCCCAGAGGGGCTGGTACCGGATCACCACCACCAACAGGTGCAGCGGCTGCAGGTGCTGCTGCGGCAGCGGCAGCGCCGCCCTGGCCCTGAATCTGAGTGATCTCGCCACCTTCAGCAACAGCAACCACATACTCTTTACCGTTCACATTGACGGTGTAGGTTTCCGGACCAGAGGCTTTCTTGGCTGGTGCAACGTCGTCAGCAGATGGAACCGGCTCAAACGCATCCGGGTTACCACGATTCTCAAGGAACTTGAGACCGATCTGCGGGAACAGGGCGTAGGTCAGAACGTCGTCGACTTCCTGATCGGCCAGCTTGATGCCCTTATCACCTGCGAGCTGCTTCAGCTCGGCAGTCAGCTTGTCCATTTCCGGCTCCAGCAGATCAGCCGGGCGGCAGGTTACAGGCTCTTTACCATCAAGGACGCGCGCCTGGAGTTCCTTGTTGAACTCAGACGGAGCAGCACCGTACTCGCCCTTCAGAACCGCAGCGGTTTCCTTCGAAATGGACTTGTAACGCTCACCGGTCAGTACATTAAGTACCGCCTGGGTGCCAACAATCTGGGAAGTCGGGGTTACCAGCGGGATAAAGCCCAGATCTTCACGAACACGGGGAATCTCCGCCAGCACTTCGTCAAACTTGTTGGTGGCGTTCTGCTCGCGCAGCTGGCTTTCCATATTGGTCAGCATGCCACCAGGAACCTGCGCGGTCAGGATGCGGGAATCCACGCCTCTCAGGCTGCCTTCAAACTTTGCGTACTTCTTGCGGACTTCACGGAAATAACCGGCAATTTCTTCAAGCAGGTTGATGTCCAGGCCGGTATCACGGTCGGTACCTTCAAGAATCGCTACCACGGCTTCCGTGGGCGAGTGACCGTAGGTCATCGACATGGAAGAAATCGCAGTATCGACGTTATCAATGCCTGCTTCCGCCGCCTTGAGGGCAGTCGCCGTAGACATGCCAGTGGTGGCGTGGCACTGCATATGAATCGGAACGCTCAGTTCCTTCTTCAGGCGGGTAACCAGGTCAAAGGCCACGTAAGGCTTGAGCAGGCCAGCCATGTCCTTGATAGCGATGGAATCGGCGCCCATGGACTCGATTTCTTTCGCCAGTTCAACCCACATGTCAACGGTATGAACCGGGCTGACAGTGTAGGAAATGGTGCCCTGGGCATGCTTGCCGGTTTTGCGCACGGCCTTGATAGCAGTGTCCAGGTTACGGGGGTCGTTCATCGCATCAAAGATACGGAATACGTCGACGCCGTTCTCGGCGGCACGATCCACAAAGCGCTCTACCACATCATCCGCATAATGACGGTAACCCAGCAGGTTCTGGCCACGCAGCAGCATCTGCTGAGGCGTATTGGGCATGACCTTCTTCAGTTCGCGAATGCGTTCCCAGGGATCTTCGCCCAGGTAACGGATGCAGGAATCGAATGTCGCGCCGCCCCAGGATTCCAGGGACCAGAAGCCAACCTTGTCGAGCTTCTCGGCAATGGGCAGCATGTCGTCAAGACGCATGCGGGTTGCCAGCAGGGACTGGTGGGCGTCACGCAGAATAACGTCCGTAATCCCCAGGGGTTTCTTTGTGTCTGTCATCGTGTCAGCCTTCTGTTTAAAGGTTCTAATTCGTCGTCCGAGTCACTTCTTGTGGCGTGCCCGGAACTGTGCAACCGCCTTCTTGATTGCCTCAGCAGTGTCAGGGTCTACTGACGCGGGTGCTGAGGACGGTGCACGGGATGTACGTGCCGGGGTCGCCGGCTCGGGCGGTGTCAACCGGGTAATGATTTTGGACATGAACATTGTTGCGAACACCAGCACAACCAGGAACGCAAAAACGAAACCCATACCCGCAATCATCAGGTCAACGGCTTGAGACATCAGGTTATCCATGATGAATAGCTACCTGTAGATTCATTGGTTGATTTTCCCCGAAAACGCCTCCTCTCCGCAGAAGCGGGCCGCCAGGCCAACTTTCGGGGGGCAAAATCCCGCGTAATTTACCGACTTCCGCCCTGAGGCGCAACCAAAATGAGCCGGGGCCGCAGGCCAAAAACCTGACAAAATGGGACGATCAGTAGTGGCTCTCAGACCAGCCGGACCCGAAACCTGCGCCCTTTGATTTTCCCGTTTTCCAAGGCCCACAGGGCCTTGCGGGCCAATCGCTGCTCCACCGCGACAAAGCTCTGGAAATCAAACAGATCGATCTTGCCGATCGCCGCTCCGGGCAACCCGCCCTCGCCTGTCAGAGCCCCAAGAATGTCGCCGGGGCGAACCTTGTCCTTACGGCCACCGGCGATACACAGGGTACTCATCGAGCTCGCGACCGGTACCCGGGAAACCGCCAGCAGGCGCTCAGTATCGCCCCACGTCAGCGCCATCTCCCGCTCGTGCCCCATCCGCTCAACCCGGTGTTCCTGAGGTGGCGTGCACAGAGTAACGGCATGACCGGACTCACCCGCCCGACCGGTACGACCAACCCGGTGCGTATGCACTTCACTGTCCCTTGCCGGCTCAACATTGACCACCAGTGGCAACGCTTTGATATCGAGGCCTCGGGCAGCGACATCCGTGGCCACCAGAATATTGACACTGCCATTCGCAAACCGGACCAGCGCCTCATCCCGATCTCTCTGCTCAAGGTCTCCATGGATTGCCAGAGCGCTGAATCCATTGCTATTTAGCTCTTCGGCAATGTCGTCACACTGTTGTTTGGTCGTGCAGAATGCGATGCAGGAAGACGGCTGCCAACGGGATAGCACCGCCATCAGAGCGTTACCCTGCTCGCCCGGGGCAATCCGGTAAAACTGCTCATCTATGTCAGGAGCCTCTTCCTGGTCGACGACCCGGACATCCACAGGCTCACGTTGATAGTTGGAGCTCATCTGGCGAATGGCGTCCGGCCAGGTGGCTGAGAACATCAGCGTCTGACGAGACGCCGGCGCCTGTTCCAGAATATCCGTGATCACCTCACGAAATCCCATGTCGAGCATCCGGTCCGCCTCATCCAGCACAACGGTGCGGAGATGATCGAGGTTTAGCGTGCCTTTGCGCAGGTGATCCTGAATTCGCCCGGGCGTGCCCACAATCAGATGCGCGCCATGACTCAGCGAACCTATCTGCGGGCCAATTGCCACACCACCACAAAGCGTGAGCACCTTGACGTTTTGTTTCGCCCGCGCCAGCTGACGCAGAGATTTCGCCACCTGGTCCGCCAGCTCCCGGGTGGGGCATAGCACCAGGCCCTGACAGGCAAAATGCCGAGCATTGAGCCCCTCAACCAGACCTATACCAAACGCAGCCGTCTTACCACTCCCGGTTTTGGCCATGGCGATGACATCCTTTCCCTTGATGGCAAGAGGAATGGTTTTAGCCTGCACCTGAGTGGGTTCACTATAGCCAAGCTGCGACAGGTTGCTCTGCATAGACCGCGACAACGGCAGCTCATTAAAAGAGGACATATATGGGATCCAATAGACAAAAGCCTTCCAATCACTCCCCCACGCTGAATGCTTACGGGAATGATTCCAGTAGGCGTATACTACCGGATCATCCTTCATGAGTCTGGAAACAACGCTACGGAGCCGTAAATGGCATCATTACAGGAGCAACTTTTAAAGGCGGGCCTTGCCGATGAAAAGAAAGCTAAGGCCGTCCGCCAGGAAAAGCGCAAGAAGCGGAAGCAGCAACCCAAGGGCGCAACAGAAGTCAGTGAAAGCCAGATCCGCGCTCAGCAAGCCCGCCAGGAAAAAGCCGAACGGGATCGCCAGCTGAACCTGGAACGCCAGAAAGAGGCTGAGCAGAAAGCCATCCACGCACAAATACGCCAGCTGATAGAAACTAACCGCCTCGACCGCAGCCGCGGCACCGAGTCCTATCAGTTCGTGCACAACAAGAAGATCAAGAAACTGCTTGTTGAGCCGGCCATGGTGGACCAGCTATCCCGCGGACGACTGGCCATTGTATGCATCAATGACCAGTATGAAGTGGTTGCCGAAGCCGTTGCTCGAAAAATCATGGAACGCGAGGAAACTGCCGTGGTTGTCTTACATGACAAGCCCCAGCAGTCTGAGCCTGAAGAAGACGATCCCTATGCAGGTTACGAAATCCCGGATGACCTGATGTGGTAGATCATCCAGCCGACATCACGCCGCTGATGTAAAACGCCAGTGGCACAGGCGCAACCGCCAGTGCCACTGTTGGCAGGAACAGATAAAACGGCATCAGACGACTGATCCCCAGTAACATGGCTATCCCCCCGCCACCGCCGACCAGGGCATTTCCCGGCACGTTCAGCATTACAACAACGGCCAGATACCGATGCCTCAGAATAAAAGGCACGACCCCCGAAGGCACACTCTCATACAGCCCGTTCAACCGCTCTTCCGGTGGCAAGGATTCAAGATAGGCCACCAGCCTGGCAGCCCGTTCGAAATACAACCAGGACAGCAAGCGACTTAACGTGCGGCGTGGCATAAAGCGACCACAGCAGAAGCTCACAGATAAGGCCAGAACGGTGCAAAGGTAGACCAGCAAGGCGCCACTACCACCAAGAAGCACAAGCAACGCCAGGCCAACCTCGATCCCGGGCATGAACGGAACCGCCATCAGTACAATGTAGAGCGCCGACGCACCCAGCACCATGGCATGCAGCACCAGCTCATGACGGGGAAAAACCTGAAAATCGAGCCACGCCACCAGAGAATGACCGAGCAGGTTAAGGCCCAGCGCACCGCCGATTAAAAGGAGTAAGCGGAAACAGCGATGCCAAGTGGGCATCTATGGGGTCGCCACTCCGGTAAACCGATACTCACGCCGAGTATCCCAATACCAGCGCTCCTTGGTCCAGACAACCTCAGCCTCAACCCGGTTATTACCAACCACCCCACGCCACTCCATCTGGCCATGGGTCGGGCTGGTCACCGTCGCGGCAAAGTACACCTGTCCCCCACTTTCCTCTACTTCATAGACCTCATAAGCAGCCCGACCAAAGCCGTATGCCTCACAGGCACGAGACAGAAACAGCCCCTGCTCGAACACCAGCTGATCCTTGTCGCCACCGCTGGAAGCATCCGCTTGCCGAAGCACCCCATCAAACCTCATACCTTCAAGAGCGTCATCAACAGGCTGACCCAGCGAGACGGCGGACCAACTCAACAAGGACACCAGCGAAACGACGCTTAAAGGAACGATTGATAGACTCATACCCCCCTCCCCGAAGGCCTGAATTGCGCCTCCTTACCTACAGCTTAGACCAGCCCCCCAATTTTTTTCGCCACTGGATGCATCTATACCCGCCCCTGAAACGCATTACCCAATGATCACTAAAACCATTGGAGATACACATGAAACAACTGACACTCAAGACTCTCGCTCTCACCACCGCACTGGGCCTTTCCCTGACCGCTCACGCCGGCCATACCAACCACGTGCTGTCCACCCACCTGTCAGCAGACAACCTGGTGGGAACCGACGGTGATCCAGATGGCAAGGGGCATGCCCATGTGTTTGGTGTAGACGGTGACCCAACGACGTTGTGCTATGTCATTCAGGTCGAGAACATCGCCATGGTGCCAGTTGGCGAAGGAATGGCGGCCCACATCCATGAAGCAGGCGCAACCGGCAATGGTGACCCGATTGCCATGCTGGCCGGCCCCGAGGATGGCGATGCTGCCGACTGCCTGACCGAAGGAGAGGAAGGTAAATTCCCCACCGGTGAAGCCGGCATTGTTAAGCGGATACTTGAGAACCCGTCTGACTTCTACATCAACATCCACAACCCTGAATATCCGGCGGGCGCGATTCGCGGGCAACTGATGGGGCCGCATCAAGGAATGTAATAAGGCGTGGAGTTAAACGCTGAAGCATACAAACAAAAAACCCTGCACTAGGCAGGGTTCTTTGTTTGATATGGCGCGGCTGGGAGGATTATTCGGGCTGCGCCCTCCCCTTTCGGGGCCGTCGTCGCAACGCTCCGACGTTCCTCCGCATGCACAGCATGCTCCGGTCGAACCTCTGTCGGTTCAAATCCTTTCAGACTCTGAAGCATACAAACAAAAAACCCTGCACTAGGCAGGGTTTTTTGTTTGATATGGCGCGGCTGGGAGGATTCGAACCTCCGACCGCCTGGTTCGTAGCCAGGTACTCTATCCAGCTGAGCTACAGCCGCTTAAAACTTGGTTGATTTTGATGGCGCGGCTGGGAGGATTCGAACCTCCGACCGCCTGGTTCGTAGCCAGGTACTCTATCCAGCTGAGCTACAGCCGCGTGTATCAAAATCTGTTGAGCGCTATCTCAACGGTTCCCTATTTCCTGAAAGGCAAATGGCGGAGAGGGAGGGATTCGAACCCTCGGTACGATTGCTCGTACGGTTCCTTAGCAGGGAACTGGTTTCAGCCACTCACCCACCTCTCCTTGAGAACGCCGCGTATACTACCAGAAAATTTCAATTTTCATAGGGTTGACACAACATTTTTTTCTGCGGGTTTTCAGGACCACCAAAAAAGCCGCCCGGGTTTCCCTTGAGCGGCTTTTTGATAACCTTCAGCAGTTGCCGGGCTCCGGCTCGTCAGAGTCTTTTTCACTCTGAATCCGCTGATAAATTTCTTCCCGGTGAACCGCTACTTCTTTTGGTGCATTCACACCAATGCGTACCTGATTCCCCTTTACCCCGAGTACGGTCACGGTTACGTCATCACCGACCATCAAGGTTTCGCCCACACGGCGAGTCAAAATCAACATGTCCAATACTCCCTTTTCAGAGCTACAAGTTCCGACAATTTATCTTTATATAACGTTATAGTGGGTAAACTCATGGTTTGAAAGGCGAACAATTCCTTATAAGGGATTTCCAACGCCCTCAAACCACGAATCACACCCTTATCTCAAGGGTTTGGACCTCTAGCCAGCACGTTCGCTGATCAGGCCTCTCCTTCCGCCTTATCCAGATCAAAAGCACTATGAAGCGCCCTGACCGCAAGCTCAAGATACTTTTCATCGATCACGACGGAAATCTTGATTTCAGAAGTCGAAATCATCTGAATATTGATACCTTCGTGGGACAGCGCTTCAAACATGGTCGTCGCAACACCAGCGTGAGAGCGCATGCCAACGCCAACAATACTGACTTTGGCGATCTTGTTGTCGCCGCTGACTTCTCGGGCGCCCAGATCATTGGACACTTTGGTCAGAACGTCACGGGCACGATTAAAATCGTTGCGATGAACCGTGAAGGTGAAATCGGTCCGGTTATCGGCACCCACGTTCTGGACGATCATGTCCACTTCAATATTGGCTTCGCTGATGGGCTTCAGAATACTCAAGGCACTGCCCGGAGTGTCCGGCACACCGGCAATCGTCAGTTTGGCTTCGTCTCGGTTAAAAGCAATGCCGGAAACAACCGGTTGTTCCATGGCCTCGTCATCCTCAAATGTAATCAGGGTGCCGCCACCGTCCTGAAAGCTCGACAGAACACGAAGCGGTACGTTGTATTTTCCTGCAAACTCGACGGAACGAATCTGAAGCACTTTAGACCCCAGGCTCGCCATCTCAATCATTTCTTCAAACGTGATGCGATCCAGCCGACGGGCGCTGTCCACGACACGGGGATCGGTGGTGTAGACCCCATCCACATCGGTGTAAATCTGGCATTCATCCGCTTTCAGCGCTGCCGCGAGCGCAACAGCGGTGGTATCGGAACCACCACGACCGAGCGTGGTAATGTTGCCGCTCTCATCGATACCCTGGAAACCGGCAACCACAACAACCCGGCCCGCATCGAGATCTTCGCGCATACGCTGCTCATCAATCTGACGAATACGCGCCTTGGTGTGGGTACTGTCGGTCAGGATACGCACCTGACTACCAGTGTAGGAACGGGCATCACAGCCACGCTTCTGCAGCGCCATCGACAGCAGCGCTATGGTGACCTGTTCGCCGGTGGACACCAACACGTCCATTTCCCTGGGCGTCGGCTCTTCCATAATCGCGCTGGCCAAGCCAATCAGACGATTGGTTTCGCCACTCATGGCGGACACCACCACCACGACATCATGCCCTTCATTGCGGAAACGACAGACTTTATCTGCCACCGCCTCTATTCTTTCGGTGGTGCCTACCGAGGTGCCACCAAATTTCTGAACCAAAAGCGCCATTTTATGCCCAATATTCAGTCAGGGACCCACAACGGCACCACTGGCGCCGTCAGTCATCAGTCAAACCGGCGGAATTATATACATACACCGCCATTCAGGTAATAGCCGACAGGTCTTAAGACAGGTTTTCATCAACCCAACCAGCCACACCCTGAAGCGCTGCCGGCAGCTTTTCAGGTTCGGTACCGCCGCCCTGCGCCATATCAGGACGGCCACCACCTTTACCGCCAACCTGGGCCGTCAGGTGCTTCATAAGGTCTCCAGCCTTAACCTTACTCGTCGCAGACTTGGTGACACCGGCCACCAGGGTAACCTTGCCGTCTTCAATGCTGGCCAACACAACAACGCCTTCGCCCAGCTTGTTCTTCAGCTGGTCTGCAGTGTCCATCAGCGTCTTGCGGTCGGCACCTTCAAGCTCAGCGGCAACCACCTTGAACCCCTTCACCTCAACGGCTGAGGCCGCCAGATCGGAACCTGCGGAACTGGCCAACTTGGCCTTAAGCTGCTCCATCTCCTTCTCGAGTTGGCGATTGCGCTCCAGGGTCGACTGCACTTTTTCGAGCAGACTATCACGGGTTCCCTTGACCAGCTGGGCCGCCTCACGCAGCTTACGGTCACTCTCGTCAACCCAGGCCAGGGCGTTGAATCCGGTCACTGCTTCAATCCGGCGTACACCGGAAGAAATACCACCTTCCGAGATCACCTTCAGCAAGCCGATATCTCCGGTGCGGGAAACGTGGGTACCGCCACACAGCTCGACCGAGTAGGCATCGGTGCCCATGCTCAGGACACGCACGCTGTCGCCGTATTTCTCACCAAACAGGGCCATTGCACCCTTCTGCTGAGCACGCTCCATATCGGTGATTTCCGTCTCAACCGGAGTATTGGCCAGAATCTGCTGATTGACCTGATGCTCGATCTCCTTCAGCTCATCCGCCGTCACAGCCTCGAAATGGGAGAAATCGAATCGCAGCTTGTCCGGATCCACCAGGGAGCCTTTCTGACTGACATGCTCGCCCAGCACCTTGCGTAACGCAGCATGCAGCAAGTGTGTCGCCGAGTGGTTCAGGGCCGTTGCCTGACGACGAGCGTGATCAACCCTTGCTTCAACAACCTCACCAACGGCAAGCGCACCTTCCAGCACTTTACCGATATGAAGATGGTTATCCCCTTCTTTACGGGTATCAGTCACTTCAAAGCGTCCGCCTTCCCAGGTCAGCAGGCCGGTGTCACCCACCTGACCACCTGACTCGGCGTAAAACGGTGTTTTCTCCAGCACCACCATCGCCTCTTCACCGGCGGTGGCCGTGCGCTCTTCACCACCGACGATAACCGTCCGCACGGATTCGCGCCCATCAACGTTCTCGTAACCGGTAAATTCGGTCTTACCTTCCAGCTTCAGGCCAGCGTTATAGTCAATGCCGAACTTGCTTGCGGCACGGGCGCGCTCGCGCTGATCATTCATCGCCTTTTCGTAACCCTCATAATCCAGGGTCAGACCACGCTCACGGGCGATATCATTGGTCAGGTCCACAGGGAAGCCATAGGTATCGTAAAGCGTGAAGATGGTTTCACCGGGGATGGTTGTACCTTCCAGCTCGGCAATATCCTGCTCCAACAGTCGCAGGCCCTTGTCGAGAGTCTTGGCAAACTGCTCTTCTTCCTGCAGCAGGACTTTTTCAATCTGAGCCTGGGTACGTGCGAGTTCGGGATAGGCCTCGCCCATCAGGTTCACCAGAGCGCCGACGAGCTTATGGAAGAACGGCCCTTGGGCACCAAGCTTGTTACCATGCCGGGCAGCACGTCGGATAATCCGGCGCAGAACGAAACCACGCCCCTCATTGGACGGCATAACCCCATCGGCAATCAGGAACGCACAAGAACGAATGTGATCCGCCACCACTCGCAGGGATGCTTCAGTTGTGGCCACACCACCCAATACCTCCGAAGCGGCCTTGAGCAGGTTTTCAAACAAATCAATTTCGTAGTTGCTATGAACGCCCTGCAACACCGCAGCGATCCGCTCCAGCCCCATGCCGGTATCGACCGAAGGCTTGGGCAGCGGCAGCATGTCGCCCTCTGCGGTGCGGTTGTACTGCATGAAGACAACGTTCCAGATTTCGATATAGCGATCGCCATCTTCTTCCGGGCTACCGGGAGGACCGCCCGCGACATCAGGCCCATGATCGAAGAAAATCTCGGTACAGGGACCACAGGGACCCGTATCTCCCATCTGCCAGAAGTTATCCGAGGCGTAAGGAGCGCCCTTGTTGTCGCCGATACGAACCATACGCTCTTCCGGCACACCCATGTCGTTGACCCAGATGTTGTAGGCTTCATCGTCGGATGCGTAAACCGTGACCCAGAGTTTCTCCTTGGGCAGCCCAAGCCAGTCATCGCCGGTCAGGAAAGTCCAGGCAAACCGGATGGCGTCGGCCTTGAAGTAGTCGCCGAAGCTGAAGTTACCCAGCATTTCAAAAAAGGTGTGGTGACGGGCCGTGTAGCCAACGTTTTCCAGGTCGTTGTGCTTACCGCCAGCACGAACACACTTCTGGGCCGTGGTGGCACGACTGTAGTCACGTTGTTCACGTCCCAGGAAGACATCCTTGAACTGGTTCATGCCAGCATTGGTGAACAGCAAAGTAGGGTCGTCTGCAGGCACCAGCGAACTGCTCGGTACAACGGTGTGGCCCTGGTGTTGGAAATAATCGAAAAATGCCTGTCGCAAATCTGCGGTTTTCATAAACCCTGCCCTGATCCAAATATCAGCTGTTCAGTAAGAAATAGGATAGTGCCCTGGCCACCCCTAAGATTGTTAACCGGCTGTCAACAAAGTGGCCCGACGGCAAATCCGCTACTCTAGCATACGCCGCCTACAGGAAAAACGGATTACTTCTCAACAGCTACCGCCACTGCGGGCTTATGGAGACCTGCACAGGGCAGTCAATCCGGTTATACTCGCCTTCCCCCGATTGCCATGATCCATTTTCAGCCGGCGCCAGGAGAATTTCATGCCCCGCAGATTTCATGACGAAGACCAGTTACTACCACCCGCACCGATGCTCAGACGCAGCCTGGCAATGATTTACGACGGTTTGATCTGTATCGCGGTGCTTCTGGTGACATCCTGGATCTACACCATGTTGGCGGCGTTCGCGATTGGCTTCGATCGCTACGAGGAAATGATGACCACTGGCCAGATGAAAGCCGACCCATTGCTCAGCAGTGTGCTGTTCATCGTGCTCTATCTGTTCTTTGGCTACTTCTGGACCCGTAACGGGCAAACCCTGGGCATGCAGGTATGGCGTATCCGGGTGCAGAATATCAATGGCGTGTCGATCAGCTGGAGCCAGGCTCTGAAACGCTTCATGGTCGCTTCGTTTGCCCTGTTCCTGGCCTTGCTCGGACTTTATAACTGGGGAAGCTGGAGCCTGATCATTGTTCTTCCCGGGCTGTTCGCGGCGTTCTGGCCCATCAACGGGGAGTCACTGACCGACCGCCTCTCCAGCAGCCAACTGGTGCGCCTGCCCAACCCGAAACAGACCGCAAGCTGACAAGAAGGTCAGCCTGCCCTCCGCATCAGTAACGCCCCGACCAGGGCATTGATCGCTATAGGCGCCAGGATGGCTATCACCGGGTTAAAACCGAACACCAGGCTCATAGGTCCCAGCAGATCCTGCATGTACTTGAACAGCAGGCCGACAATGAGCCCGGTAAACACCCGAAAGCCCATCGTCACCGAACGCAGTGGACCGAAGATAAAGGAGATTGCCACCAGTACCATCACCCCGGTACCCACAGGCATCAGCACTTTCTTCCAGAACGCCAGCCAGTAACTGGCCGCGCTCAGCCCCTGATCGTCCAGGTAACTGGCGTAGGTATAGAGTCCCCGGACCGACAGATTTTCCGGCTTTACAATCAGCACACTGAGCACCGAGGGCGACAACCCCGTTTCCCATCGCAGCTGCTGATGCCGCTCCCGCTCGGTGGACAGATCAGAGAACACAGTGGTTCGAACATTTTGGAGCAGCCAATGGTCGCCCTGATAGATGGCTCGTGGAGCAAACGTGGCAGTCATCATGGACCGGCGCTCTGAAAACCGGAACAGGCTGACACCGTGCAGAACCCCATTCGGTTCAACCGCGTTGAGATGGATGAAGGTGTCGCCTTCCCGGTGCCAGATACCCCCTGACGAGGCAATGTTCTGGCTGGCTCCCCGCGCCACCGCCTTCTGACTCTGAGCCAGCCGCTCACTGGGAGGTGCAACGTATTCACCAATCAGCAGCCCGATGAGAACGACCACCAGCGTAGGCTTCATTGCCGACCAGACAATGCGGCGAATCGAGACCCCTGCCGCCCGGATAACCGTCAGCTCAGAAGAACTCGCCATTGCGCCCAGCCCCACCAGGCAGCCCATGAACGCCCCCAGAGGGAGGTAGTCGTAGATTCGGCGAGGCAGCGTAAGAAACACATGCATCAGTGCCTGCAGTGTCTGATAGTCGCCGCGCGTGTCGTCGAGCTCGGCAATAAAGGCAAAGATCAGGTCCAGTGACAGCACGACCACCATCACCAGGAACATGGCCCCACCTACGGTCCGCATCACGTACCCATCAAGCTTACGCATGGGTGCGGCCCTCCCGGATCATCCGGCGGCGGTAGAGCCAGGGCGGCCCGAACTGAAGCCAGAGCGCAAATAACAGGAACAGCGCATGAACCCAAAGCATGCCGATCCATTCCGGCACCTTGCCATCTTCCAGGGCATCCCGAGCCACAATCAACAGCCCGAGATACAGGATGTAAACCAGCATAGCCGGCAGCAAATGGAAGAATCGACCCTGCCGCGGATTGACCCGGCTGAGCCTGACGGCCAGCAGGGTCACAATGGGCACAATCAGCGGCAACGACAGACGCCAGTGCAACATCGCCCGCGCTTTCGGGTCGTCGGATGCCAGCAACTCCATGGTGCTGATAGCCTCTTCATCCTGGCGTTCCCGGGTATCGCCACCCTCCACTTTCAGTCCATAGGCATCAAACGTGGTTACCTGGTATTCCAGGCTTCCCGGCGCCCCCTCATAACGGGAACCACCCTCAAGCACCAGGAAACGACTGCCGGTATTTTCATCCACCAACTGGGAACCTGAATCGGCTGCGATCACGGTCAACCCCGGTTCACCGCGATTGAATTCGGCGATAAAGACCCCGAACAGCTTGCGCTTGTCGTCACTCAGGCTTTCCGTGTAGGTCACACGTCCGCCGGAAGACAACGCCTGGAATCGCCCGGGCGCCAGCAACTCGAACTCCGTAGCGTTCCGCTGTTCATTGAAGATATTTTCAACCTGCTTCATCCCCCAGGGCGTCAGGTAAAGGCTCATAAAGCCAACGACCAGCATCACCAGCAGGCTGCCAATCAGGGTCTGCGACAGTACCTGTCGGTCGCTGACCCCGCAGGCATACAGCACGGTCATCTCGCTCTCGAGGTACATGCGACCATAGGCCAGCAGGATGCCGATAAAGAAGCCCAGCGGCAGGATCAGCTCAAGAAATCCGGGAAAACGATAGGCCATGATCAGGAAGAGCACATCGCCGGAAATCTTGCCTGCAGCGGCATCCGCCAGGTATTTGATAAAGCGGCCACTCATGAACACCATGAGCAGCACGCCGGACACCGCCAGCATGCTGACCATGACTTGTCGGGTGAGGTAACGGAAAACTATGCTCAAGGACGTCTCTTCTGACCGGGATGTTGTAGGTTAGGTGCAACATTCTGAATGTGGGGTATTCTATGTAACCTGACCGGCGAATGACAGACCACCCAGACGCTTTTGCCTGACCTGCCTATTTCCGGACGGGCGCTTGAACTATTCCGCCCGGGCCCCCATGGTAGGGCCACAAACACATTAAAATTTCGGGAGTTGCCATGAATTTCACTCTGAGCAGTAAACCCATCAGCAGCATCAAAGCAGATAGCATTGTCGTTGCGTTGCCCGAAAAGGGCGAATGGCCAGCCACCACCCAACAGGTGGATGAGGCATTGGGCGGACTGCTGGGTCAACTGGAAAAGAGTGGCGACATCTCCGGCAAACGCGGCAGCTGCCAGCTGATTCCCCTGACCGGACAGCCCTGGTCACGAGTACTGGTGGTCGGCACCGGAGCGGACAAGGACCGCACCCCAACCAACTTCCGCAAGGTCATTACCGCTGCCATTGGCCAGATCAAGGACGGCATTGCCCCGCACGCACTGATTGCGCTGGCCGACACCTCGACCACCGGCGACGAACAGGCAAGCAGTGAATCAAACCGCCTAAATCTGATTGGCCGCGCTCTTGAAGAACAGCTTTATACCTTTACCGACTACAAGTCGGAAAAGCCAGCCGCCCGCAAACTCAAGAAAGTCACCGTTGCGGCCTCCGCAGCCAGCAAGCCACTCAAGAGCGCCTTTGAGCTTGGCCTTGCCACCGGCAAGGGCATGAACTTTACCCGCGACCTTGGCAACACCCCGCCCAACATCTGTCACCCGACCTGGCTGGCCGAGCAGGCCGAGCAAATGGCCAAGGACTACGACGGCCTCAAGACCGAAATCCTTGATGAAGAGCAGATGAAGGCGCTGGGTATGAACACCCTGCTGGCGGTATCCGCAGGCAGCGCACAGCCCGCTCGACTGATCATCATGGAATACCGTGGTGGCAAACCGAAAGACAAGCCTTACGTGCTGGTCGGTAAAGGGATCACCTTCGATACCGGTGGCATCAGCCTCAAGCCGGGCGAAGGCATGGACGAGATGAAGTATGACATGGGCGGCTCTGCCTCTGTGTTCGGGGCCATGAAAGTGCTCGCTGAGACCCAGCCAAAGATTAACGTGGTTGCCGTCATTGCTGCCGCAGAAAACATGCCGAGCGGCGATGCCACCCGCCCCGGAGATATCGTTACCTCCATGTCTGGCCAGACTGTTGAGATCCTCAATACCGATGCCGAAGGGCGACTGGTACTGTGTGACGCCCTCACCTACGTCAAACGCTTTGATCCGGAAGTCGTTATCGACCTCGCGACCCTGACTGGCGCCTGCATCATTGCCCTGGGTCATCATGCCAGTGGCCTGCTGAGCAACGATGACCAACTGGCCTCTGAGCTGCTGGCATCCGGTGAGCGGGCCTGCGACCGCGCCTGGCGCCTGCCGCTGTGGGACGAATACCAGTCCCAGCTCGACAGCAACTTTGCCGATATGCAAAACATTGGTGGTCGCCCGGCAGGCACGATTACTGCCGCCTGCTTCCTCTCCCGTTTCACCAAGGAATACCGCTGGGCTCACCTGGACATCGCCGGTACTGCTTGGCACTCTGGCAAAGCCAAAGGGTCTTCCGGCCGTCCGGTCCCCCTGCTGGTTGACTATCTGATGTCTCATGCACAGCAGTAAATCCGAACCCTCAAGCCAGGCGTCCGGGGATCAGTCCTACTGGTTCCACATCCTGGCCCAGAACACCCCAGCTGCCCGCAACCTCCATGCGGTGCGGCTGGTGGACAAAGCGTGGCAACAGGGTGACCGGGTTTGCGTGGTGTGCGACAACGACCAACAGGCCCAGGAGCTGGACGATCTGCTATGGCAGTTTAGTCCCGATGCTTTCATTCCTCACCGAGTGGTGTCGGATATCAACACCACCTGCAGCGAACCAGTAGCCCTCTTGCTTTGCCCACCTGTTGCGGAGCAGTGGGATACCGTAGTCATGCTGGCCACCACCCTGCCCGCCGACGCCAGCCGTTTTAAACGCCTGGCCCTGGTGGCTCATAACGACCCGGCCACCCTCAATCAGGCCCGCTCCCACTACAAACAATTGCGGGCCATGGGCATTGAGCCTCGGGTCCATGATTTTCGCAAGCAATAACCCGGGGAGCCTGCCGCAAGCAGGAATACCTCGTGGCCTACAGCCAAGCCATCACCCGTATCCTGAGCCGGAACAGATCATCGTTCACCAACCGCCAGGCAACCATAAGCCGATTCAGAGGGGAACCAGTTTGGGACTGCTATTTGAAGAAATCGACATGCAACCATCCGCCATTGGCGACATCTCGCTGCGCCGTCGCCGGATCCCTGCCCTGGGGGAGCGCGACATATACGAGGTCAAGCTTGGCGACGAGTTCCTGATGTCCAGCATGTTTGTGGACGCCGAAGTTGCCCTTTCAGACATCGGACTCAATGCCGCCGAAGGCGATAGCCTGAGTGTCGTTGTCGGCGGACTGGGCCTCGGCTATACCGGTGTTGCAGCCCTCAAACACAAGCGGGTCAGCGAGCTGCTCATCGTTGAGTATCTCGAACCGGTCATCCGCTGGCATCAGCAGGAAAACGTCCCCCTGGGCAAAGAACTGAATGCCGATCCACGCAACCGATTCATCCACGGCAACTTTTTCGAGCTGGCTGTCGCCTCCCCGGACGCCGGTGGCTTCGACCCCGCGGCACCCGGACGCCAGTTCGATGCCATCCTGCTCGACATCGACCACTCACCACGGGCCCTGCTGCACGATTCCAGCGCCAGCTTCTATACCCCAACCAACCTTGGCCTGATGGCTCATCAGCTCAAGCCCCGCGGTATTTTTGCCATGTGGTCCAACGAAGCCGAAGACGCGGAGTTCATGGCCAGTCTGCGAGCGGTGTTTACCGACGTCGCCTGTCACGTGATCACCTTTTTTAACCCGTTCCAGAACCGGGAATCGTTCAATACCGTCTACGTGGCCCGAAAACAGGACTGATCCATCGTAACGGTAATGATGAGCCCCAGCGCAGCGGACGAACCTGCAGATTCGGGGGTTCGCCGCGCCCACTTCGAGCATGTATAATTGCCGATCTTCAAATTCTGAATTTCATTAACCAGACCGGTCACCAGCAAAACCCATGGAAAAAACCTACCAGCCAGAAAACATTGAGCGCCAGTGGTACGAAAACTGGGAATCCAAAGGGTACTTCCGTCCTTCCGGCGAGGGACAGCCCTACAGCATCATGATTCCGCCGCCCAACGTCACCGGCAGCCTGCACATGGGTCATGCGTTCCAGCACACCATCATGGACACCCTCACCCGCTATAAGCGTATGCAGGGTAACAACACGCTCTGGCAGGTCGGCACCGACCATGCCGGCATCGCCACCCAAATGGTGGTTGAACGCAAGCTGGCCGTTGAAGAAGAAAAAACCCGTCACGATCTGGGCCGGGAGGAATTCATCAAGCGCATCTGGGACTGGAAAGAGCACTCCGGTGGCACCATCACCCGCCAGATGCGTCGCCTGGGTAATTCCGTAGACTGGGATCATGAACGCTTCACCATGGACGAAGGCTTCTACAAGGCCGTGCAGGAAGTGTTTATCCGCCTGTACGACGATGGCCTGATCTACCGCGGCAAGCGTCTGGTGAACTGGGACCCCAAACTGCACACAGCCATCTCCGACCTGGAGGTGGAGAACAAGGAAGAAAAGGGCTACTTCTGGCACTTACGCTATCCGCTGGCCAATGGCGCCACCACCAAAGATGGCAAGGATTATCTGGTGGTCGCCACCACACGTCCGGAAACCATGCTGGGCGACACCGCGGTAGCGGTACATCCGGACGATGAGCGCTACCAGCACCTGATTGGCCAGAAAGTTCTGCTGCCGCTGGTGAACCGTGAAATTCCGATTGTCGGCGACCACCATGCCGACCCGGAAAAAGGCAGCGGTTGCGTCAAGATCACCCCGGCCCACGATTTCAACGACTACGCCGTCGGCAAACGCAACAGCCTGCCGATGATCAACGTCATGACCCAGGATGCCAACATCCGTGAGCTTGCCGAAGTATTCAATTCCGACGGCAGCGCCAACGGTGACATCGACGGCACCCTTCCTGCAGCCTACGCCGGCAAATCCCGCGAAGACGCCCGCAAGCTGATCGTGGCCGATCTGGACACTGCCGGACTGCTGCAGCAGGTCGAAGATCATGTGCTGAGCGTTCCCCGCGGTGACCGCTCCGGCCTGATCATTGAGCCAATGCTGACCGATCAGTGGTTTGCTGATGCCAAGACCCTCGCCAAGCCCGCCATCGAAGCGGTAGAAGACGGTCGCATCCAGTTCGTGCCCAAGCAATACGAAAACATGTACTTCTCCTGGATGCGGGACATCCAGGACTGGTGTATTTCCCGCCAACTGTGGTGGGGCCACCGTATCCCGGCCTGGTACGATGCTGACGGCAATATCTATGTCGGCCATGACGAAGCCGCGGTGCGCGAGAAGTACAGCCTGGGCACTGAGTTGGAACTGAAGCAGGATGACGACGTACTCGACACCTGGTTCTCCTCAGCCCTGTGGACCTTTGGAACCCTCGGCTGGCCGGAAAACACCGACCGCCTGCAAACTTTCCACCCGACCGACGTGCTGGTGACCGGCTTTGACATCATCTTCTTCTGGGTTGCCAGGATGATCATGATGACCATGCATTTCATGAAGAACGAAGACGGCAGTCCGCAGGTTCCGTTCAAGACCGTCTACGTCACCGGCCTGATCCGTGATGAGCACGGCCACAAAATGTCGAAGTCCAAGGGCAATGTACTCGACCCACTGGACATGATCGACGGTATCGAACTGGACACCCTGCTGGAAAAGCGCACCGGTAACATGATGCAGCCCCAGCTGGCCGAGAAGATTGGCAAGCGTACGCAGAAGGAATTCCCCGAAGGCATTGCCGCCCACGGCACCGATGCCCTGCGTTTCACGCTGGCAGCACTGGCCTCCACAGGTCGTGACATTAACTGGGACATGCGCCGGCTTGAAGGCTACCGCAATTTCTGCAACAAGCTGTGGAATGCGGCGCGCTATGTGTTGATGAACACCGAAGGCGAAGACTGTGGCGTGAACAACGAGCCGGTTGAGCTGTCCCTGGCGGACCGCTGGATCATTAACGAGCTGCAAAGCTGCGAGCAGGAGGTCACCCGGCATCTGGAGCAGTACCGCTTCGATCTGGCGGCCCACGCCCTGTACGAGTTCATCTGGAACGAATACTGCGACTGGTACCTGGAACTGTCCAAGCCCGTGCTGAACGACGAGGCCGCCAGCGACGAGGCCAAGCGTGGCACCCGCCGCACTCTGGTTCGGGTTCTGGAAGCGGTGCTGCGCCTGGCGCACCCGATCATGCCGTTCATCACTGAAGAAATCTGGCAGCGTATTGCACCGCTGGCCGGAAAACAGGGTGACAGCATTATGCTCCAGCCCTACCCGCAGGCCGACGGCGAGCGTCAGGATGACACCGTAACTGCCGACATCGAATGGCTGAAAGGCGTCATCGTTGCCGTACGCAACATCCGCGGAGAAATGAACATTTCCCCGGCCAAGCAAATTCCCGTGCTGCTGCGCGGTGACCGCACCGAAGACCAGCGCCGGATGACTGAGAACCGCCAGTTCCTCATTTCCCTTGCCAAACTGGAAAGCCTGGACTGGTTCGACGGCGGAGAAGCTCCGATGTCTGCCACTCAGCTGGTTGGTGAAATGGAAGTACTGGTGCCGATGGCAGGGCTGATCGACAAGGCCGCTGAACTGGCGCGACTGGACAAGGAGCTGGACCGTCTGGGCAAGGAAATTGGTCGCCTGGAAGGCAAACTCGGCAACGAAAAGTTCACCGCCAAAGCGCCGGCCGACGTCGTAGAGAAGGAAAAGGACAAACTTCGCGACGCTCAGAGCAGTCAGAGCCGTCTCAGCGAGCAGCGTAAAGCCATCGAGGCGATGTAAACCATGGCCGCACCGCGCCACCAGGAGGCAACCTCTGCCTCGGGGGGATTTACCCTGATCCTGGGGGCCGGTGCCATAGGCCGTCTCTGGGCGGCCAGCCTGCCTCCTCAACGCGTTCGTTTCATTCCCAGGGATACCGTCCCCGCAGCCCGCTGCTGCGAGTATCGTCTTCAAGCTGCCGACGGCAACCAGTACCCCGCCTCAATTCCGTATTGTGAAACAGCTCAGCCCTTGCCGAGGGCCGACTGCCTGCTGGTGACCACCAAAGCGGCCGACGCCCTGCCGGCCCTCGAACGCCATATCACGCGACTGCCCCGGGACATTCCTGTTGTGCTTTTTCAGAATGGCATGGGCAGCCAGCAACGCATCGCCGCCCGCTGGCCGGAACGCCCGATTCTCGCTGCGGTCACCACCGAAGGCGCCAACAACCCATCAGCACACCTGACCATTCACGCAGGACGGGGACAGACCAGCATCGGCAGCCTGACCCCCAATGCTGAACACTGTCTGCCGACCGTTGTCCGCCACCTTCAGAACAGCCGCCTTCGCGTTTTTCCGGAGCCGGAAATCCATCAACGGCTCTGGCAAAAGCTTATCGTCAATGCGGGTATCAATCCCTTTACAGCGTTGCTGAACTGCGTCAATGGGGACATTCTTGCGCACCCGTTTTACCTGCAACACATTGACCCCCTGTGCCAGGAACTTCATCAGCTGATGGCCAGAGAGGGCCTGAACTCACCGTCTGCGGATGCCCTCAGAGAAACGATCGAAACGGTGGCGCGAGCCACCGCGCTCAATACGTCGTCCATGCGCGCAGATGTGCTGAAAAACCGGCCAACTGAAATTGATTACATCAACGGATACGTTGCCAGCCGGGGCGAAGCGCTCAATCTGGAACTGGCCACCAACCGGATGCTTGCGGAGCGTGTCAGAGCACTCACTCACTGCTGACGCGCCGCAGGCAAGACACCAACACACTTCCAATCAGACAGGACCCTTCCGATGGGCAACCGACTCTCAAAAATCTACACTCGCACCGGCGACGACGGAAGCACAGGCCTTGCCGACGGCAACCGGATCGCTAAAAACGCCTTACGGATCGAGGCGATGGGGACCGTTGACGAGCTCAATTGCCATCTGGGGCTACTCATTGAGGATTTGCAGGAAAACGACCTATTTATCGAGATGCTGCGCCGAACCCAGCATCACCTGTTCGATCTGGGCGGTGAGTTTGCCATCCCCGGGAGCACCATCATTGGTGCAGACCACATCCAGTGGCTGGAGCAAACCCTGGATCATCATAATGCCAACCTGCCCCCTCTGAAGAACTTCATCCTGCCTGGCGGATCACCTGCGGCCGCCCAATGTCATCTCGCCCGCGCGGTCTGCCGTCGGGCCGAACGCATTGTCGTCGCGCTCGGCCAGGAAGATGCAATCAACGATGGCGCCCGCCAGTATCTCAACCGGCTCTCCGACCTGCTGTTCGTGATTGCGCGAGTGCTGGCTCGCCGCAAGGGCGCTGAAGAGATTCTTTGGGAACAAAAAAAATCCGATCCCCGGGGTGGTTAAGCCCGGCAACCGGATTCTTTCAGCGCCATTCAGGATGGGTCTGCAATCAGACCCGGAAGGCTTCCACCATCCGCTGCAGTGACGCCGTAAGGTCTGACATCTCGCGGGAGGCGCCCAGGGTTTCCTCGGCGTTGGCGGCAGTACGCTGCCCCAGGGTACCAATCTGCTCGACGTTGGTGTTGACGTTTTTGACCACCGCCGCCTGCTCCTCGGCGGCCTGCGCAATCTGATGGCTCATATCGACAATGGTGGTGATGCCACGGGCAATCCTATCGAGGGCTTCCGTTACCTCGGTGGACTTACCAACCGTGGTTTCAGTTACCTGGTGGCTGTTGGTCATTGCTGATACAGCATCTCTCACTCCGCTCTGCAAGCGGGAGATCATGCCCTCAATCTCTTCGGTCGACTTGTGGGTGCGCTGCGACAGCGAACGGACCTCATCCGCCACGACCGCAAAGCCACGCCCCTGTTCGCCCGCACGGGCGGCCTCGATAGCAGCATTGAGGGCAAGCAGGTTGGTCTGCTCAGCGATGGCCTTGATCTCTACCAGCACCTGGCTGATGCTATCGCTGTCCTGGCTGACCCGATTGATCACCTCAACGGCACTGTTGATCTCAACAGCCAGGTGGTTAATGGTACTGACCGTGTCTGCCACGACTTCACGACCGGTTTCGGTATCCCTCTCAGCACCATTGGCGCTGTCAGACACTCGCAGGGCGCTTTCAGCAACTTCCTGCACGGCATCCACCATCTGCTGCATCGCATCGGTGATCTGGTTCGTTTCGTCCATCTGGCGGGCAGAGGCTTCACTGCTCATCGCGGCCGTATCGTTGACCCGTGAAGCCTGCTGATCGACATCCGCCGTGGTAGAACTGACCGAGCGGATCAGTTCAGCCATCTTGCTGGTCATGTCATTGAACTCGGTGGTCAGACTGCCCAGTTCGTCGCGGTTATCGAGCTCAATCCGAACCGTCATATCACCTGCCGCCACGGTGCGAGCCGCATGGCTGAAACGACCGATTGCCGTGCGCACCGAGACAAAAAAGCCCACATAGAGGTACACCACCACCAGCAACACAACCGTCAGGGCCACAAAGATCAGCGTACGTTGATTGGTTTCATCATTGAGGCGGCCATTGATGTTCCCCTCAACTACCTGCAACGCCAACCGGTTGAGTTCCCCCAAGTGCCCGAGCTGACCACTCACCTCAGCGTTGAACTCACTCCATGGCATATCTGGACGCATCGGGGTGATGACATTGACGTCCAGGGAATCGCGAACCACCATCAGGCTCTCGCCGGCGCCATCAACCACCCCACCAGCCTCGGCCGAAAACCCGCTGGACGCTACTGCCAGTGCCGGCCCGAACTGGGCGTAGCCATTCGTCATCTGGTCGTAGACTTCGTTCAGGGTTTCGCTGAGGGCATAACCAACCTGGCCATCCAACAAGGCAAAGATACCCAGGCTGCGGGCCTCCCCCATGACGCTACGTGCATTCTGAACGTTATTATTGACGAGCTTAAGCAGTACCAGGTTTTCCTGGGAGGCATCCTGGCCAAGCCCGGATATTTCCAGGGTAGACGTCAGCAGAGCGCGGGCCTTCTGGACAAATTCCTGATAGTAATTGAACTGGGGTACAACGTTGCCGAGATAGGTGTCTTCGGTACGGAGCCGGGCCCATTCGGACTGAAGATTTTCAGCCTGCTGACGCCAGTTTCCGTCAACATCGTATTCCGCACTTGCTGACAACAGGGTAGAAAAGGTTTCATCGATGGCCGCCGCCGCCTGCTCCGACTCAGCGATCAGATCCTGCTCGTTCTTGATCTTACCGCTGGCGCGATAATCACGGTAGGTATACGCAGCGTCCAGCAACTGGTCAATCTGGCGGACATGTTCCAGACCTTCGATTTCACGGGTCAAGGTGCCCACTGACTGGTTCAGGGCACTGACGACAAGATAGGACAACCCTCCAATCGGTAGCAGGAACAAAATACTGATAAGGCTGAACTTGTAAAACATCGGCAGCCGGTTCATCAGCGCTACGGCAGGATAGATAAAACTATTCACGTATTTTCCCCCAGCATGGGCAACAACGAGTTGGAACCCTTATGTTCTGATTATTGTTCTTTTCAATGATGTGTTTTTTGGAATTTTCAGTGCAAATTCACGGGTCTTACTTAAGTTGTCGCACTATTTTGACAAATCTTTAGGACAAAAAACTGTAATTTTTTATGAAAGGCGCTTTTATTCAACGTCCATGCCCATGGTTCCTGACTTCAACTGCCCTGCTAAAGCCAGCCGGCAAGCACCAGCAGCGCCAGTAAACAGACCCAGACCAGCATACTTCGGTTGAGCAGATCCCGAATGGCCCGCAGGCTACGACGGCCAAAATCCAGCCAGTCGTCGGGATGCAGACTGGCAAAGCGTTTCGGATTCAGGGCGTAGCCGGAAAGCGCACTGTTGGCTGCCGTAAACAATACCGTACGGGCGTTTGCCGATGGTGTTAAGGCATAACGACGCCCCTCTTTCAGCCAACCGGAAAAATCACCCGCGAGACCGAAACTGAAGGAGAGCAACCGGACCGGCAACCAGGAGACAATCTCGGCAAGCAGCGCGAACCGGTAGCGGGCCGCTGGCTGAGGCCAAAGATCGCGGAGCGCCACCACGCCACGGGCAAACACAGCCAGCCCGATACCGCCAACGGCGTACCAGAACACAATCAGGAAGTAGCGCTCAAACACCACTGTCAGCAGTTGCGTGGAGAAAGACAGATGCATCGAATCCGGTGACCCCGCCTGACCCCGCTCGTGCGCCGGCAGACTGTCTTTGATGTGGTGCCAGGCACCCTGCATGTCACCACGCTGCCAGGCATCGCCGTATATCTTGACCAGAGAGTGCCAGCCGGGGGCGCCCATCAACACCAACAGCAGAAAAAGATCCACCGGGTATCCGATTACAGCCAAGCCACGGGAGGCCCAGGACCAGTCCATAACGGTCAGGAGCAACGCAGCAACAAAAACCAGAAACAACCCGGTGGTGCTGTTCTCAGGCTCCGGCTCCGGCGCCGCACGGTGAAAAACAAGCCGGAAGAAAGGGGCGATATCCCAACGCCCCAGGGCATCCAGGCGTCGACGAATCAGATAAGCCAGCAGGAAAATCAGCAGCGGCATGAATTTTTTATCTCCTGACTAGCCTGCATTGAGGCATTGGCGAAACTGATTCCAGTCGAACGCAGGCCCGGGATCGGTCTTGCGCCCCGGGGCGATGTCACAGTGACCGGCGATACGATCGATCGTGATATCCGGCCAGGCCGCCATTACCAGCTGGCTGATACGTGCCAGCGAGCGGTACTGTGATTCTGTATAGGGGATATCATCAGTACCCTCAAGCTCAATCCCGATGGAAAAATCGTTACACTCATCCTCACCACAAAAACTTGAACGCCCTGCGTGCCAGGCCCGCTCCTTCAGGTTTACGAACTGGATGATGGACCCGTCCCTCCGGATCAGTGCATGGGCAGACACCTGCAGGTCCGCAATCGTCTCAAAATAGGGATGCTCCGCCGGGTCCAGCCGATTGCAGAAAAAACGCTCGATCTGATCGCCACCGAACTGGCCCGGAGGCAAACTGATATTATGGACAACCAACAGGGAGATCGTAGCGCCATCTGGTCGCTCACCGAAATTCGGAGACGGACACCAGCGTGCTTCAGGAATCAGTCCGGTATTCCGCAGCCGGGAATCCGGTAAATCCGAGGGTGTTCGATTTGAGGAGGTCAATGCGTACCCACAAAGCCGGAGCGTTGGAGAAATTGCCAGCAACGCATGTGGTTAACGCCTCAAATTGAAGCACATTCCCAACGGCGTTGCCAGCCACCTGCATGGCCAGGCGTTAGGCTTCAATCCCGACGGCTGTGCCTCAGGTTGTCGATAATGGATTCCAGCGCCCGGTCAAAGATCAGGCCATCATCCAACATTGAAATCTCGCCCGCCTGCAGCGCCCCAGCCAATTCCTCCCGCTGGAGTTCAGCCACCTTGGCCCCATTCCGGTTGACGAAAATAAACTTGCCCGTCGCCTTGATGAACGCCGCCAGCTTGCAGCGAATGCGATTATCGGCGCTCGTCAACTCAACCCAGGACCCCACCGGCAGGGCATCGGCTTTTGCCAGCCAGGCCTCAAAGGATTCATCCGGGGCCGGGGTAACCGCAGCAACGTCTGCAGTGGCCGGCTCAGGCGTTATCGGAGCCGGCTCAGGCTCAGGCGCAGGCTCTGCGACGGCCGCAACAGCCTCTGTAACCGGAGCCGCAACATCCTCCGCTGGCCGGGCTTCAGCCGGGCGAGTTTCAACCGTGCTGGTCACCAGTCGCTGGAAAACATCCACATGCGCCAGCTCGAGATCACGGATGATGTTGTCAGTCGCGAACGGATCCCAGGAAATGGTCTGCAAGCCCTTACGCAAGCCATCGACAATACCCGGAATAGCCCGCAACAGATCGGTACGGGTATTGGCGTCATAAGGCACCGGATCTGCACTCCACACCAACCGCTGGCTCAGCTCGACCGCAGCCGCCCACTCCGGGCTTTCATCACCTTTGCGCAGAATCAGCCACTGCAGATACTTCCGCCAGGGCTCGTTCAGCAGTGAACTGACCGGCGCAGGCAGATCGCGATCACGAATCACCGATGACAACACCTCATCAACGACGGCCTTAGCCCGCTCTTGCAATGCCCGGCCTTCTTCAGCGTCTTTCAGCCGCTGCTCAACCAGGGCACGACGCCGCCGGTCCAGGTCCATGAAATGACTGAACTCCAACAGCAGTTCGCTGAAGAGTTCTACGTTATCGGTGAAGTTATCAAGCAGGTTGTTAACCACCCACTCAATCTTGTCTTTCAACGGGTCGCGCTGGCCCTCAGATTTCTCAGCCCAGCCAATGGCCGCGAGCGCCAGCTCATTGAGCAGTTTACGGGCCGGATGGCCACCGCGATTAAAAAAGCTCTGGTCAATCAGAGCAACTTTCAATACCGGTATCTGCAAACGGGAAATCAGCGCCTTCATGGTCGGCGCCAACTGACGATCTTCAAGGATGAAATCAAACAACATCGACACCAGGTTGATAACGTCGTTATCCACCTGCTTGACCGAATACCCTTTACTGGATAACGGTCGCAAAATGACGTTCAGCTGATCAGACAGCGACCCCTCCGGAGTGGGCCCCCGCTCTGCTGCAGGTTTCTGGAGATTCCCCAGCATCACCATCAGCGCCGGGGTTTCAAGCTCCACGCCACTACCCTCTGCCCCTTCGGGCAAGCCTGGTCCGCCCTGATGGAGCAATGCACTGAGTTCGGAAAAAGTGGCCTGCCCGCGCGCGGCAGCAAGGGCGTCGGCAGTACGAGTATCCATCGGTGCGCTAGCGGAGTCGGACGGGCTGCGGGCGGTCATTGGCGGGTTGCGGTAGCCGGTATCCTTGTTGGCCGGTCGCGCGCCTGACGAGGCTCGTTTGAGGTCAGGAAGCACGCCTTCCTGCGCCAACAGCTGGTTGGCACCGTTGTAAAGTTTTTCGAGGGTATTGATCAACAGCTGGTCAAACAGTTTGAGCACCGTAAGCCTGGCGCGAATGTCAATATCCAGGTCTCCACAGGCCTCAGACAAGCCACTGCAGATGACTTCCGGACTGAGCGGGATCTGGCGGTCTGCCAGCTGAATCCCGGGCAATAGATGACGAACCCGTTCAGCCAATAAGCCCAGGGCTTCCTTATTTCGGGTACGCAACTTGGTAATGAGATTATCGATGGCGACCTTTTGCTCAAGATCGGCATCATCCATCAGCGACAGGGAGTCCTGATCATATTCCTCCAGATCCGTCGCTCCGATGACCGGATCAAACCGACCGATCTCATTGAACGAGCGACTCATCCACTGGAGAATGGAAACCATGATGTGCTTGCGGCGCAGCCGAAGCTCCCGCATGGCATTAAAGAACGCTTCCTGATCCTGGTTGGAGTCCGCCTTCTCGGCAAGGTTGAACAACGCATCATCAGAGCTGTCAAAAAACTGGGTCAGAACATTGCGCAATCCTTTGCCGGATACATCCCGCAGGCGCACCAGTACAGTAGGCAGACTCGCCTGCCCCATCACTCTCTGGCCTTGCAGATTCACTACCTTGTTTCCCTGAGTCATGGGACTACTCCAATCTGCCGTCGGGATCAGTTGAAAAAATTAGCACATTGCACATCATAGATGCTGCCACCGTCACCTTGTGTCAGGTTTTGTCACCTTTTGTGAAGAACAAACCTGCGTCACATTCCTGCGTCAGGTTAGGCAGTTACCGCCGCATCCCTGTGCCCTAGTTTTACCACACTCAGCACCTGGACTGACGAATTTTGTCACCCTGCAATCCAGCGATCTTCACCACAGGTTTGTTGTTACCCCCGCATGGCAGTAAAATCAGCCACCACTCCCCAACTTGCCATGATGGACCACGATAACCATGCTGACCCCTGAAGCCCTTCGCCAATCCCGCATTGAAACGGTTGCACACAGCCTCCGTGAGGACATTGGCAGCGGCGACATTACGGCCGCACTTATTCCCGCTGACCGAATCACCAACGGCCAGGTCATTACACGGGAAGCGGCCATTATTGCCGGTACTCAATGGGTAGACGAAGTTTTTGGCCAGGTGGATCCATCGATTCAACTGGACTGGCACGTAAGCGACGGCGACCAGGTGGTCGCAAACCAGGTCCTGTTCACCGTCTCCGGCAACGCCAGAAGCCTGCTGACCGCTGAACGCTCGGCACTGAACTGGCTGCAATCCCTGTCCGGGGTAGCCACCAACTGTCACCGCTACGCCGAGCTGGTAGCCCACACCAGCGTGCGCCTGCTGGATACCCGCAAGACGCTGCCGGGACTCAGACTGGCAGAAAAATACGCGGTGACCTGCGGCGGTTGTTTTAACCACAGAATCGGTCTTTGGGATGCCTTTCTGATCAAGGAAAACCATATCGCCGCCTGTGGCTCCATCGCCAACGCTATCGACGCCGCCCACCGGATTGCACCGGGGCGCCCGGTCGAAGTCGAAACCGAAAACCTCGACGAACTGCGCCAGGCCCTGGCGGCTGGCGCCGACATCATCATGCTGGACGAGTTCAGTCTGGCTGACATGCGAACGGCGGTTGCGCTTGCCGAAGGAGCGTCTAAACTGGAAGCGTCCGGGGGTATTAACTCAGAGACTCTCGTGCCGGTTGCAGAAACCGGTGTTGACTATATTTCTATTGGTGCCCTGACCAAGGACATCAAAGCCGTGGATCTGTCCATGCGGCTTAATGCCATCAGCTAGTTTGAGGGTAACAAGCCGCCTCGCCGGAATCACACGGCCTGACCGGAAGGAATCATAGGGACCAGATTCCTCCCAGCAGGCGCTTTATTTAAGCGCAGTATCTACCGGGCTTCCTGACCGTGAATCAGGGAGAGCACCGTGGTCAAATGGCAATGCGGAGCCCATCAGGGAAACGGGTGGGGGCATGATATGCGAATGACCCGGCACAAAAGGATTTTGTCGAACGCCGAGCAGGTATGGAAAGCCGTGCAGAAACCAACGGATTTGGACTCACAACATCACACACTTGCATGGCTGCTCGAGACGGCATGCTTTATTTTGCTGGCGCTGTGCAGCCTCCTCTACGCAAATAACGACCAGACCTACCCTTTTGCCTGGCTGCCCACTGGGCTGGCGGTTGGATTGCTGCTTCTTCGCGGCCGAAAGGCGCTTCCCGGGGTCATGGCCGGTTCTCTCGGAGCAGCGTTGGTTCCGGCGTACCTTTCGGCTGGGAACGTCAGTGATGGGCTCCTTCAGTTCATTAATGCCACGGTATTCACTCTCCTCCCCGCCCTGATCACGTGGCTGACCTACCGTCAGGCACGGAGGCGTCAGCTTCCACTGCTCCGGTACCGGGATTTTCTCTGGTTCCTGGGCGCCCTGACACTCGCCAGCTTCGCGACCGCACTTCCCTACACGATTCTGTTGACATGGAGCGCCAGCCAGGCGTTTACGCCCCAGGCAACCCTGCTTCATCTCTGGCTCAGCTGCATCCTGGGAACACTGCTGGTGGCCCCGGTCGTCATGAGTGGCCACCCCCGGCACCTCACCCGGCATTTCAAACATGTCTCTTTTGAAGGGCTCCTCTGGCTGAGCAGCCTGATGTTTGTATTACTTATTGCCAGCAACAGCCCAATGCAGGGCCTCTACCTCATTTTCCCCATCACTATCTGGGCAGCTACCCGCTTTGGTGTTGCCGAAGCCATGGTGTGCATTACGGTTGCTGGAGCCACAGCCTTGTTCTTTGCAATTCAGAGTGGTGAAAGTGGCGAATCCGCCAGTAGCCTGCTGGTTGCCGAGGCCCTGATTGCCATGATCACCGCGGTTTCCTGCTATGTTCGGATTCTGCTCTGGGACAGGGACATGATCGAGAATAGCCTGGAAGATATTGTTGAACAGCGCACGCGCGAGCTGCAGCTCACCAACTTTGAACTCAAGGATGAAATCTTTGTCCGCCAGCAGGCCGAAAAATCCTTCCAGCGCTCATCCCGGCATTATCGCGCCCTGTTTGAAACCGCGAGCAATCCGATCGTGGTGGTGGATGAGCAGGTGACTGTTCGGCAGTGGAACAGCGCATCGGAAAAGCTGTTTGGCTACAGCAGGGACGAAGCCATCGGCAGGAATCTGGCCAATACCTTCATCAAACCTGAACATCGGGACGAACTCGCCTGGAAGATTCTGAAACTGTTCAGCGTCGGCGTTAGCCAGGACACCCTGGAAACACAGGTGCAGGGATTCAATGGGGATACCTACCATATCCTCTGGAACCTCAGCTTGCTTCCAGGTTACGACGAGTCCCAGCGCAGGGTCATAATGATTGGCCAGGACATTACCGAGATCCGCCATTCCCAGAGCCAGCTGCACTACCTGGCCCACTATGACGTGCTGACGGATACCGCCAATCGACGGCTGTTTGAAGACCGCTGTAAACAGGCCATCAGCAGCGCACTCCGCCACCATCGAAACTGCGCCCTGATCTGCCTTGATGTCGATCATTTCAAACGCATCAACGACACGCTGGGGCATGACGCCGGCGACGTGCTGCTGAAGGAAATTGCCAACCGGCTACGCAGTTGTGTACGCCAGGAAGACACCATCGGCCGCCTCGGCGGCGATGAATTTGCGGTGTTGCTCAACCAGGTCAGTGGCGCCGACGGCTGCGAAAAAGTCGCCCGAAACATCCTCGACGTGCTGGTTCAGCCCATCAGCATTCCCGCTGGAGAAATCGTTGTTACCTCCAGCATCGGCATTGCCCTGGCCCCTGATGACGCGGACAACTACGAGCAATTGCTGAAATGTGCCGACATGGCTATGTACCGGGCGAAAAAAGCCGGGCGTAACAACATCCAGTTTTTTTCGGAAGACATGAACCGGGAGATGCTTCGTCAGATAACCCTGGAACAGGAGCTACGTGAAGGCATCGCAAGAGGAGAGCTCGATCTTTACTATCAGCCGGTGCTGGATGCCCGCAGCGGTCGCATTGACGGCCTCGAAGCACTGCTACGCTGGCGCCACCCCAGCCGGGGCCTGTTGTCGCCCAGGGAATTCCTCGAGATAGCAGAGCAGACCGGGCAGCTGCAGATACTTGGGGAGTGGATCTGTCAAAACGCCTGCCTTCAGGCCCGAGCCATTCAGGCCATGAGCTCAAAGCCCGTCAGCGTCCGCATTAACCTGTCCTCAAGGCAGTACAACCATCCCCAGCTGGCCGACCAGTTTGCCCAGACGATCCGAGAATCAAAACTGGATCCGTCATTACTGTTACTGGAGATTGACGAGCGAATCCTGTCGGACCATCAGGCAGATACCGCCAACACACTCAAGCGGCTCAAAGAAATCGGAGTTGGACTGGTGCTGGATCGCTTTGGCAGCGGCCTGTCCTCGCTGAAACTGCTGAGGGATCTTCCATTCGACCAGGTCAAGATCGATCAACACCTGCTTCATCACGCTCCCCACGATGAAAACACCCGGGCGATTATTCACACTCTGGTGAACCTGGCACGACAGCTGTCCCTGACGGTGGCAGCGACCGGTGTGGAAAGCGCCGATCAGGATTCATTCCTGCGTTCAGCGGGCTGCCACCTGCTGCAAGGCCACCGCTACTGCAAACCGGTGGCCAGCGCTCAATTGCCGGAACTGTTACATCGGGTCAATGGCGGCGAACCCTTGTTGCCGGAAAACCCCTTCGATTTCCCGCTGACAACTCGCCCTTCACTGACCGGGAAAGAGTAGCCTCAGCCCCCAGACAGTAAACGGTCCATCAGTTCCAGCTCCCGGATGAGCTGGCGTCCGATGCCCTCTTCCCGGCCGCGGAAATGCTCCTCGGCCATCGGCGCCATGCCTGACACCGATGGTAGCGGGCGATCGTTCTCCACCAATACCTTCATGCGCTCTAGGAAGATGAACTGAAGCCACTCGGTAAACTCCAGAGTATCAACCGCAAACGGTTGCGTACTCTGCAGCGCCTCCTCGGACGGATATTCAGCAGACCAACAATCGAGACGGCGGAGTTCCACCTCGATCCGCAGCAGGCAGTCTGCGACTTCAAGCAGATTTTGCGGTTGATTAGCCATGGTTCTGCTCACTTAATCCGCCAAGGGCTCCAGTTCAACCTGCTCTCCATGCAACACCTTGAACAGGTTCTCGAACTGCTGGGTAAGCGCGTGTTTTGGAGCCATGTGAATCAACGGCTGGCGACTCTGGTGGGACTCTTTCATTTTCACCGAGCTGGACAGTCGAACCGGAAGTACCGGCAGCCCCTCATCAAGCAGCTCTGACACCAGCCGTTTGGGCAGGCTTGCCCTGGGCTGGAACTGGTTGGCCACAATTCCTTCCACTACCAGCTCGTCGTTATGGTCTTCCTGCAGATCACGAATTTCATTGAGGATGTTGTAGAGCGCCTGACGGGAAAAATCATCGCAATCGAAAGGAATCAGACAACGCTGGGCAGCGATCAGGGCTGAACGGGTATAGAAGTTCATCGCCGGCGCCGTATCGATGTAGATCGCATCAAAAGTCTCGCCAAGTTTTTTCAGGGCTTCCCGAAGCTTGTAGATTTTATGCTTGGCTTCCAGCTTACGCTCCAGGAAATCCAGTTCGGGACTGGACGGCATCACAAACAGATTATGGAAAGGTGATGCGTGGACGAATTCATCCGGCCGCCGATTGAACACACTGAAGGACACTGTCTGCTCCAGCATATCAGCGACGGTATCCTTGAGCTCGCTGGAGGGCTTGTCCAGCAGGTAGTGGGTAGAGTTTCCCTGTGGGTCCAGGTCCACCACCAGCGTACGTTTGCCGCGCGCGGCGCTGATTGCGGCCAGGTTACAGGTGATACTGGATTTACCCACGCCACCCTTTTGATTGAAAACCACTCGTCTCATATCGCCCTCTGGATCATCCCCAAATGTGTCCAGGCCGGTCACGTGCCTGGTTGTTTATCGTTGTGTTTATTGCTTGTCTTTGTCGCGTGCTACTTGTTGCTGCGCCGCCGTTACCAGCCCATTACGGCCTTGACGAACGGGATTGTCAGCTTGCGTTGGGCCTGCAGGGAGTTCTCATCCAACCGGTCGAGGATCGCCAACAACTCGCCCAGCTTCCTGGGAGCTCTCCTCAGGATAAAGGTCGCCACATCGTCCGCCAGAACCAGGCCTCGCTGCTCGGCGCGGGCACGCAAAATGGTGGTGCGGTCTTCGTCCCGGTAGATTCCGAGCTGGACCAGAAGCCCATGTTGAAGCCTGGACACCAGATCACGCAAGCCGAACGGCAGATTACCGGGGACTTCGGACAGACTGACCATCAACTGGTGACGCTGATCAAGAACCCGGTTATACAGATGGAAAACAGCCTCTTCCCAGTCCGCGTTACCTGCAATCAGATCCAGATCATCCAGGCCAACCAGTTGTGCCCGTTCCAGCCCGGTCAATGCCCCAGGTCCGAACGGCAGCAACTCGCCGACGCTAACGCAGGTTGCATAGAGGCCCAGGCGCTCAGCCTCATGGCAGGCAGCCTGTAATAGGTGGCTCTTTCCGGTATCCGCGGCGCCACACAGCACCGTCACAGGCACGGTAGCGACGTTACCACACAGTTTTTTTAACCGCACCGCAGCTTCAGCGTTGCGGTCTCCATGAAAATTATCGAACCGGGCGTCATCCCTCAATTTAACGCCAAGTGTCAGCTGGGGCCCACTCAATGTTGCTTTGCCCTCCACGCACGAATACTCCATACCACCACATAATGGATTCCGCTCGCTACCGTTGACGCCGACACCAGAGCGATACCCGCCTCCCTGATCCAGCCCTGCGCCGGAAACTCGCTGAGCATGACGATAACCGCCAGCACCACGAGAATCTGCACCAGTGTATTGAGCTTGCCAAGAACACTTGGCTGCATGTCAAAACGCCCCACCCCATAGTGGTATACGAGCCCACCGATCACAATCAGCAAATCTCGCCCCAATACCAAAATGAACAGCCAGACCGGGAACACCCCAGTCAGGGACAGCATCAGGTAGGCAGTAATCAGAAGGGCCTTGTCAGCCAGCGGATCCGCAATAGCCCCGAGTCGGGAGCGCCAGTTAAATCGGCGAGCCAGATAGCCATCAAACGCATCAGACACCGCTGCGGCCAAAAAAACGATCAACGCCGGCCAATAATTTTCATGCCAGAGAAAAAAAGCAAAAGGGGCGATCAGGATCACCCTGAGAAAGGTCAGGGCATTGGGGATCCACCACCATTGTATGGTCATCTTGATCGCTATTCCTCAGCGGTGCCGTATCATCATTCGCGCTGTCCAATACCCTCAGCTGCGGGTTCCGCCTGCCAGCGGTAGTGGAGAACCGGATACAGGGACTCAAACGCCTGTTCTTTTTCTTGAGCACTCAGGGTCAGCGGCTGATAGCTGAATAATTCCCCGGCTTCCTCCTCAGATTCGCCCACGGTGTCGGCGGCAGTGCCTTCGTTGTCGCCAGTCTCGAATTCACCATTGGCCTCAGATGATGGTTCCTCGGCGCCTGCAGATTCATCCGCTCCAACCGCCATGTCTGGTTCAAGGTCAGCCGTCAGCTCTGGTACGCTGGCGACCGGAACAAACCGGGTATCCAGCGCCATATACTCTTCAAGCTGGCTCAGTTCCCCGGAGAACGCCACCCGGAGTGTCGCCTGATCCCGACGAACCTTGACCGGCCCCGCACTCAATACCGGGGCCAGCGCACTCAGAGCCTGCTTGGCCGCAGCGTAATCGGCCATGGAGTCAAGCCCATCAAGTACGATATCGACCTGGGGGGCGCCACTCACATCACCGGCGGCAATGGCGTAGCGCGCCGCCAACTGGTCTGCCCAGACACCCACTACCCGCTGGGCCAGGGATTCCGGCGAAGAGGCTTCAACCGTCTGCTCAGTCGCCTCAAGCCCGCGGCCTTCGATCAACCACGACGCGCGCCAGCTGTTTCTTTCAAAGCTGATACGTACAGCTGCCAGCAAATCGTAACCCAAAGCCTCGGACTGAAGCCGTACCGGCTCCATGAACTGGCCCCAGACTTCGGACAACAGCGTGCGATCACTGGCCACGTCTGCAGGAGGAACCGCCAGCGGCAATCCCCGCTCAACCGACGCAGCCTGGAATGCCCGCAGCCAGCGCAGCGACTGGGCATCGTCCTGTCCCTGGCCTTGACTGATCAGGCGTCGACCGGCCCTGTCCTGCACCGCAATCCACGCCAGCGTCAGCGGCCGGTTCACACCCCAGACCGGCGCATTGATTGCGGATAACGCCTGATTGACCCCCACCGCACCAAACGTCATTCGCAGGCGACTACCGGAATTCGAGCTTCCGCCGCGAACAAGCTGATATGACTGCAAAAGTGATTCGGCATTGGCCAACAACTCGTCAACGCCTTCCAGAGTCAGTACATCACTGCCTCCGGAAACCCGCAGCAGCACCTTGCGCAGGCCATCAGCGTAACCGTCCTGAAGTTGACCCGGGGCAGACCCCGCCACAGCAACCTCAACGGAATAGAGGCCATCAACTGTTACCGCAGCGACGGGTGCAGCGTACCCGGCCATAACGAACAAAACAGCGAGGAAAAAGCGAGAAAAGACTGACTTGGATGATTGGATCGAACGACCTGTTCCTGGCATGAAGCACCCTGGAGTTCCGTTTAATGGCGCATAGGATACACCAAGCCTATTAAGCTGAGTAGCAAACAGGCCAATTGCATTTGGAGCCCCTCTCCGCACCTGTTAAAATCCCGCGCTTATCTCACTGACCAAAACGGTTTCCAATACCATGAGCGACAAGAAGCCCTCTCTCACCTATCGCGATGCTGGCGTAGACATTGACGCCGGCAATGAACTCGTCAACCGGATCAAGGACACAGCAGCACGAACCCGCCGTCCTGAGGTTCTGGGTGGACTGGGAGGCTTCGGAGCCACGGTCGCCATCCCGGCAGGTTATCGGGAGCCGGTGCTGGTTTCCGGCACCGACGGTGTTGGCACCAAGCTCCGCCTGGCCATGCAGCTCGCCAAACACGACACCATCGGCATTGATCTGGTCGCCATGTGCGTCAACGATCTTGTGGTCGGTGGTGCCGAACCGCTGTTTTTCCTCGACTACTACGCCACTGGCAAGCTCAACGTCGATGTGGCCGCGCAGGTTGTTGCCGGTATCGGCGATGGCTGCGAGCAATCCGGCTGTGCGCTGGTGGGCGGCGAAACTGCTGAAATGCCTGGCATGTACGAAGGTGATGATTATGACCTGGCCGGTTTCTGCGTTGGTGTCGCGGAACGCAGCGAAATCATCGACGGTACCCGGGTTGAATCCGGTGACGCTCTGATCGCTCTGGGCTCATCCGGCCCACATTCCAACGGCTATTCCCTGATCCGCAAGATCCTCGAGGTCAGCAACGCCGATCTCGACCAGAAGGTGGGCGACGCCAAGCTGTCAGATGCCCTGATGGCACCGACCCGCATCTACGTCAAGAATCTGCTGCAGCTGCGCAAAGAAGTCGATATCCGCGCCATGTCCCACATCACCGGCGGCGGTTTGCCGGAGAACATTCCCCGGGTACTGCCGAAAGGCAGCTGCGCGGTGATCGATACCGCCAGCTGGACGCTGCCCCCGGTATTTCAGTGGCTGCAGGAAGCCGGCGGTGTCGAGAGCAACGAAATGTACCGCACCTTCAACTGCGGCATCGGCATGATCATTTGCGTGCCTGCCAATCAGAAGCAACTCGCCCTCGACGCACTGGCGAGCATGGGTGAGCAGGCCTGGCAGGTCGGTGTTATCGAATCCCAGGACGACGCCTCTGCCGATCCCGTGGTGCGTTACGCGCCGGAGTTTCTGGCCTGATGACATCACAGGACATCACCACGCCACGCATTGTTGTATTGGTGTCTGGCAGCGGAACGAACCTGCAGGCACTGATTGACGCGACCCGGGAACGGGAGTTCCCGGGGGACATTGTGGCCGTCGGTTGCAACCGCCCCGACGCATTCGGCCTGGAGCGGGCCAAACAGGCCGGCATCGAGACCTTCACTGTCGACCATACCAGGTTCGACTCACGGGAAGGCTTCGACGCCGCATTGAGGGCGGAAATCGTACGCCACAGTCCGGATGTCGTCGTGCTCGCAGGTTTCATGCGCATCCTGACCGCCGATTTTGTCCGCGCCTTCCACGGCCTCATGTTGAACATTCATCCCTCCCTTCTGCCTCACTATACCGGCCTGAACACTCACCAAAGGGTGCTCGATGCCGGTGACAGCAAGCACGGCGTGTCCATCCACTTTGTGACCGAAGATCTGGATGGCGGCCCGGTCATTGCCCAGGCGGAAGTGCCGGTTGAAAGCGGCGATTCCGCCGCCAGCCTTGCGCGGAAAGTCCAGGAGAAAGAACACCTGCTCTACCCGATCGTCCTGCGTTGGTTCTGTGAAGGCCGCCTGCGACTGGTGGACGACCAGGTATGTTTCGACGGCCAGCCCGTGCCAGCCCCCATGGTTCTGTCTGCGGACTGACCACACTTGGCCACTGCCCCATCAGGGGCAGCGGCACCCGCCTCGTTTTCGGCTCTGACCGCGCCCCAACTTACGGTTTTGTCACACCAATTTTGCGATAGCAGGCTAGAATCAGGACAACACATAATTAAAATCATCCGCATTTCCTGCCAGGAGTCCTGGAATGCCCGCTGTGGAACACCACCTTAACGGCGTTTTCGCCCTGATCATCGCCTGCCTTTTGCTGCTTGCCCCCATAAGCGCCAGCCATGCAGACGAGCAGATGAGCGATGCCGCGCCACAGGACATGCCTTACCCGGAACTGGTGCCATACTCCGCCAGCTTCCGCGCTTCCCTCAACAAAGGGGTTGCCATCGACGGACAGGCTACTCGCGTCCTGCAACGGCAAGATGACGGGCTCTGGAGCTACCGGTTCAAGGTCGACTCATTCATCGCTGATATCGAAGAGTCGGTACTCTTCCGCTGGACGGGCACTCAGGTCCAGCCGTTACGTTATCGCTATAAGCTATCCGGCGTCTTTATCCGCGACCGGACTCGCGCAATCGACTTTGACTGGGAAAACGGTATCGCCCGGGGCGATCATGAAGGCCGGACCTTCAGCCTCCCCCTGCGGGATGGCAGCCTTGATCCGCTCGGCTACCAGTTACAACTGCACCAGGATATTCGCGCCGGCATGACGGAAATGAGCTACCACGTGATCGATAAAGGCCGCTTCGACGAGGATCAGTTTTCAGTGATTGGAGAAGAAACCCTGACGACCCGCCTTGGTGAAGCCCGGACCGTCAAGATTGAGAAGGTTCGAAGTGAAACGAGCAAGCGGGAAACCCTGATGTGGTTCGCCCCGGAGTGGGATCACATGATGGTGCGCCTGACGCAGAAAGAACCAGACGGCACCACTTATGAAATACATATCGAGAACACCAACCTGACACCCTAGGCCGACACCCAGAGCCGGCCCGGGCTCGCTAGTGCCCGGCTTCGGCCCAGATGGTTTTCACTTCGTCGGCAATTATCCGCAACCCTTTCGCCACCTGCTCATCGTCCTGGGAGTAGGTCACACGCAGACACTCATTGCGGTGGCGCCAGCCATCGTCTGGCAGCCCCGGGAAGAAATAATGTCCGGAGACCACCAGAACTCCCCGGGCCTTCAGGCGCTGGTAGAGTTCAAGACTGCTGACCGGCAACCCCGGAAACCAGAGCCACAGAAACATTGCCCCTTCTGGTTTATGCACATACCAGCGACAGTGCTCTCCCATGGCAGCAGAAAACTCCGACACGGCCCGCTCCATTTTCCCCTTGTAGAATGGACACACCACATCCCGGCTCAGAGACAGGATCTCGCCACTGCGTACCAGCGGCTCAGCCACCATAGCGCCAAAACTGCCGGTGGCCAGGTTCATGATTGCATTCACACTCGCCAGCGCCTCAATGATCGGCTCAGCAGCAATCACTATGCCGGTCCGGGCTGCCGGCAGCCCTAATTTCGAGAGACTGAGGCACAGAACGATCTGCTCATTCCAGTGCGGGGTCGCATCGACGAACAACAGACTGGGGAATGGCGTACCGTAGGCGCCGTCGACAATCAACGGTACATCGTGGGCTCGGGCCAGTACTTCAAGCCGCGCCAGCTCCTCATCCGTGACCACGTTACCGGTGGGATTGGTCGGCCGGGACACACAGATAGCGCCGGTTTCTGCCGTCACCTCAACCGCGTCAAAGTCGACCCGGTACTTGAACTCATGGGCATCCGTAAACGTAATGTCCGGTCGCACCGCCTTGAACAATTCCGGAGCGATACCGGCATCCGCATAGCCAATGTATTCCGGTGCCATTGGCAGCAGAATGTGCTTACGGGAACCGTCACCGTAATCACCGCCGAACATGTTGAATAACATGAAGAAGGCTGCCTGGCTGCCGTTGGTCAGGGCAATGTTCTCAGGCTTCAGTCCCCAGCCATACTCCTGGTTGAGCATGTCCGTCAGAGCGCTGATGAACTGCTTTTCACCCTGCGGGGGATCATAAATGCCCACCAGCCGGCGAACGGCCGCCTGGTCGATGGCAAGCTCATGAAGGATCTCTGAAAATCTCTCCTGCACCTGGGGGATGTGTCCGGGATTACCACCCCCCATCATGACCATCTCATCTCCGGACGCGAGTGCGTTACCGAGGTCTTCCATCAATGATGTAATGCCAGCGCCGGAGGTGAATTTCCGGCCAAATGCAGAAAGTTTCATGGTTCTGGGCCATTTCTGTCAGGTGGACATCGAAGGAGGTTTGGCACAAAGCCCCTAACTGAGTTTAGGGGCAGATCAGTCCTGAAGCGAGATACCGATATTGCTGATGCCGCCGTTTTCCGCAAGTGCCTTCAGCTCTTCGACATAGGATTCGGTGGGAACACGTTGACGCTTGAGCGACAGCACCAGTTCACGCTGGAACTGCTTATCGTCTTTCATCAACGGGTGCTGATCCAGCAGACGGACGAGATCATCCTCATCAAGGTCATCACCTTCAGAAACTTCAATAAAGGACATGACCGTGCCCGTCGCCCACTGGGCTGCTTCGCTGGCGCGATGCTTGCCCGGGTTCAGCCGGCTCAGCAGCGCCCCCTCCAGCAACCGGCAAAAATCGTAGGCCGGATACACCCCGTAGGCATCGTAGGCGTCCACGTCCGGAGCCAGGGCCTCCAGCTTGGTCAGCATCTGAGGGATGGCACTTTCTTCTGTATCTTCTTGCAGGAGCCCCCAGGACAAGTCCAGTAACTGGCGCATTTTGGCACCGGTTTTCAACGCCAGCGCATCGGCAAACAACGCATAGTTGACAAACCCACGCTCCGCCAGGGCCAGCAGGAAGGCGGTCTCACGCCACCCCTGCAACTGCTCTACGGCCTTGAAAAACTGGTTGGCATTCACTGGGACGCTCTCCGCTGCAACACTGGTTGGGGCATCATGTCTTGGGCAACGTTACGCCGGTCTGGCCTTGGTATTTCCCACCACGATCTTTGTAGCTGGTGTCGCAGATCTCATCGGATTCAAAGAACAGCATCTGGGCAACGCCCTCGTTGGCATATATCTTTGCCGGCAAGTTGGTGGTGTTGGAAAACTCAAGGGTCACGTGACCTTCCCACTCCGGCTCCAGAGGCGTGACGTTCACGATGATACCGCAACGGGCATAGGTGGACTTACCAAGGCACACGGTCAGTACATTACGGGGAATACGGAAGTATTCAACCGTGCGGGCCAGTGCAAAGGAGTTGGGCGGAATAATGCAAACATCGCTGGTGATATCGACAAAACTGTTGTCATCAAAGTTCTTTGGATCCACCGTCGCAGAATGGACGTTGGTGAAAATCTTGAACTCATTGCTGCAACGGACGTCGTAGCCATAGCTGGAAGTACCGTAAGAGATCACGCGTCCTTTCTCGGACTCCCGCACCTGGCCCGGCTCATACGGTTCTATCATGCCGGCCCCTTCGGACATGCGGCGGATCCACTTATCGGATTTTATGCTCATCAGTTCTGTCTCGCGGTGAATTCTGTGGAGTCATCTAAAGTCTGGCGCAGTAGTTTACCTTCCCGCGCCGGACATGGCCAAAATCAATAGTTCTCAGTCATCGCTGATTGAGATGCTGGGGATCGGCGCGCTGAGGTTCGCCTCCCGCTGGGACAGGTTCGCGCTGACCCGACGGGCAATGTCGCGGTATCGGCGGGCGACTTCCGAATCCGGCTCTGCAGCCACCGATGGGTTGCCACTGTCCGTCTGCTCACGAATCGTCATGTGCAGCGGCAGCTGACCCAGTAGCAGGGTGCTGTACTCTTCCGCCACCCGCTCACCACCGCCATGACCAAACAGCGGCTCCTCATGCCCACAATTGCTGCAGATATGCACGCTCATGTTCTCGACCACCCCCAGTACAGGAATGTCGACCTTACGGAACATTTCAATGCCCTTCTTGCAGTCCAGCAGAGCGATGTCCTGCGGCGTCGTCACAATCACCGCCCCCGTCACCGGGACCTTCTGCGCCAGGGTCAACTGGATATCGCCGGTTCCCGGCGGCATATCGACGATAAGGTAGTCCAGCTCATCCCACAGGGTTTGGGTTAACAGCTGCTGGACCGCACCGCTCACCATTGGCCCACGCCAAACCATAGGCGTCTTGTCGGTCACCAGAAAGGCCATGGAGATGGCTTGCAAGCCATGGGCCTGTACCGGAAGAAAATACTTGTTCTCGCGGGTATCCGGGCGGGTACCTTCCTTGATACCCAGCATCATGCCGATACTGGGCCCGTAGATATCGGCATCGAGAATCCCCACCCGGGCCCCTTCCTGACTCAAAGCCAGCGCAAGATTGACCGCGGTGGTGGATTTACCGACACCGCCTTTTCCGGAAGCAACCGCAATGATGTTCTTGACCCCGGCGATGGATTGCAGGTCGCGCTGGGCCTGGTGAGCACGAATACGCTGAGTCACCGTGACCGATACGTCGTTAACGCCATCCACAAATTCAACCGCGTTACCCACCAACTGCCGAAGTGCCCCGGCAATACCCTCGCTGGCATAGGGCAACTCAACGGCAACGGCAACGTTCCCGTTATCCTCCACCGTTACCGATTTCACGGCGTCAAGGTCATAGAGATCCCGCTCCAGATAAGGGTCCTTGTATTCTCTGATTGCTGCTTCCAGAGCTTCTCGGGAAATCTCAGTCATGCCTTTCTCCAGGGTTTGAAACCAGGTAAATCCACAATCGGCGTAGCCGGCGCTCACCAAATTGACCGGCAACACCCTCAACACGATAAATTAGGGCGTTCCAGATGAAAAATTGCCGCCCGGAAGGTATCATCTGTGCCCGCTTCTGACCACAACCATTCTTGATCAAGGTTCGGACTTTTAACATGACCCAAGCCAGTGCACAGAAACAGCGCGACATTCTGGTAACCAGCGCCCTGCCTTACGCCAACGGCCCGATTCACCTGGGCCACCTGTTGGAGTACATCCAGACGGATATCTGGGCCCGATACCAGCGAATGCGCGGTCAGAACTGTTATTACGTGTGCGCCGACGATGCTCATGGCACGGCCATTATGCTACGGGCGGAGCGGGAAGGCATTACCGCAGAATCCCTGATTGATCGTATCCGTCAGGAGCACCAGGCGGACTTCGCCGGGTTTCACATTCACTTCGACAACTACCACTCCACCCACTCGGAGGAGAACAAGGAGTTTTCGGAGTACATCTACCGGCGTCTGCAGGAAAACGACCATATCGCGACCCGCAAGATCACTCAGGCCTACGACCCGGAAAAGCAGATGTTCCTGGCCGACCGCTTCATCAAGGGTACCTGCCCGAAGTGCAAGACTGAGGATCAGTACGGCGACAACTGTGAAGCCTGCGGAGCAACCTATACCCCTGCGGAGCTGATCAACCCGAAATCCGCAGTCTCCGGAGCGACTCCGGTCGAGAAAGAATCCGAGCACTATTTCTTCCGTCTGCCGGAATTTTCAGACTTCCTGCAGAACTGGACCCGCAGCGGCACCCTGCAGCCCCAGATCGCCAACAAGCTGGCCGAATGGCTGGACGCTGGTCTGCAGGAATGGGACATCAGCCGTGATGCCCCCTATTTCGGATTCGAGATCCCCGATGCACCGGGCAAGTACTTCTATGTCTGGCTGGATGCCCCGATCGGTTACCTGGCCAGCTTCAAGAACCTGTGCGATCGCGAAGGTATCGACTTCAACCGGTTCTGGGGACCGGACTCCGACGCCGAGGTGTACCATTTCATTGGCAAAGACATCATCAACTTCCACGCCCTGTTCTGGCCTTCGATGCTCCACAGCGCAGGCTTCCGTACCCCAAGCGCGGTCTGGGCCCACGGCTTTGTCACCGTTAACGGCAAGAAGATGTCCAAGTCTCGTGGCACCTTTATCATGGCCCGCACCTATCTGGATCACCTGAATCCGGAATACCTGCGTTACTACTTCGCGGCCAAGCTCGGCAGCGGCGTTGATGACATGGACCTGAACCTGGAAGATTTTGCGGCCCGGGTCAATTCCGACCTGGTGGGTAAAGTGGTCAACATTGCCAGCCGCAGTGCCGGCTTTATCACCAAGCGTTTTGATGGCCAGCTTGGCCAGGTTACCGAAACCGACAAGCTGAATGCCTTCGTGGCCGCCGGTGAAGAGATCGCCGAGCACTATGAATCCCGTGACTATGGCCGCGCCATGCGCAAAGTGATGGAGCTGGCCGACATTGCCAACCAGTACGTCAATGACGAGCAGCCCTGGGTCGTTGCCAAACAGGAAGGTCAGGATAATCGCCTGCAGGCAATTTGCAGCAATGCCATCAACATGTTCCGCCTGCTGATGACCTACCTTGCTCCAGTTCTGCCTAAAACCGCGGAGGCTTCTGCGGAGTTTCTCAACAGTGCCCTGGACTGGAACAACCGCGGCAATCTGCTCGAAAACCACAGCATCAACAAGTTCAAGCCGCTGATGAACCGGGTTGAGATGCCGCTGATCGAGAAAATGCTGGAAGCTTCGAAAGAAGAGGTGAGTGCAGAGACGGCCGAGCCAGCCCCGGCAGCCAATATTGAACCGGTCGCCGATGAGATAGAATTTGGCGACTTTGCCAAGGTCGACCTCCGCGTCGCCCGGATTGTCAAAGCTGAGCATGTTGAAGGTGCCGACAAGTTGCTGCGCCTGACGCTGGATATCGGCCACGGTGATCGCAACGTCTTCGCAGGGATCAAGTCAGCCTACAAACCGGAAGACCTGGAAGGTCGGCTTACCGTGATGGTTGCCAACCTGAAGCCCCGGAAAATGAAATTTGGACTGTCCGAAGGCATGGTGCTGGCAGCGGGACCGGGCGGCAAGGAAATCTTCATTCTGTCACCGGATTCCGGGGCTACGCCCGGCATGCGGATCATGTAAATTCCGCCGGAGCTGATGTTAATGACGGAATACCTGCTGATTTTGGTCAGCACCATACTGGTGAACAATTTTGTTCTGGTTCAGTTTCTTGGATTATGCCCATTTATGGGTGTGTCCGGGAAGCTGGAAACCGCTATGGGCATGTCACTGGCCACCACCTTTGTACTTACGCTGGCGTCGGTCTGCAGTTACCTGGCCTATACCTACCTGCTTGCACCGTTGGGCCTGGGCTTTCTCAAGACCATCACCTTTATTCTGGTGATTGCGGTGGTCGTGCAGTTCACCGAAATGGTGGTCCGTAAAACCAGCCCGCTGCTGTACCGGGTTCTTGGCATTTTCCTGCCGCTCATTACGACCAACTGCGCGGTACTCGGTGTTGCCCTGTTGAATCTAAACAAGCAAAACAACTTCGTTGAGTCTGTGCTTTATGGATTTGGTGCCGCTGCCGGGTTTTCACTGGTTCTGGTACTTTTCGCGGCCATGCGTGAACGTATCGCTGTATCTGATGTACCCGTCGCCTTTCGCGGTGCCGCTATCGGCATGATCACGGCAGGACTGATGGCACTGGCGTTTCTGGGCTTTACCGGCCTGGTCATCGTTTAGGATCAGGAGGCCAAGAGATGCTAACCAATGTACTGATTGCTGTAGCTGTTCTGCTGTCGCTGGCAGTTCTGTTTGGCGGTTTGCTGGGATTTGCAGCTGAGCGCTTCCGCGTTGAGGGGAACCCGCTGGTCGACCAGATTGACGGACTGCTGCCCCAGACTCAATGCGGGCAGTGTGGTTTCCCCGGTTGCCGCCCTTATGCCGAAGCCATTGCCAGCGGAGAAGCGATCAATAAATGCCCTCCGGGTGGCGAAACCACCATCAAGGCATTGGCCGACCTACTGGATGTCGAGCCTCAGCCACTGGATTCAGAGCATGGCGTCGAGCAGGCTAAACGCGTAGCCGTCATCCGCGAAGACGAATGTATTGGCTGCACCAAATGCATCCAGGCCTGCCCTGTCGACGCGATCCTCGGCGCTGCCAAACACATGCACACCGTGATCGAAAGTGAATGCACCGGCTGTGACCTGTGCGTCGAACCCTGCCCCGTAGACTGCATTGACATGGTTACGATTCAGGCCGATATCCGTACATGGACATGGGCACCTCCCACCAGCAACATCATCGCCACTGATCGTCAGGAGGTTTCCGCCTGATGAGCAAACTGTGGAGTTTTACCGGCGGAATCCATCCCCCGGAGCGTAAAGAACTGTCCACTGGACGCGCCATCGAAAACGCGGGCATACCGGAGCAGCTGATCCTGCCATTGCAGCAGCATATTGGCTCGCCGGCAGAAACGATTGTTGCGGTCGGCGACAAGGTGCTTAAAGGGCAGCCGCTGGCAGCGGTGGACGGTCCGGTAGGTGTTCCGGTGCATGCCCCAACCTCGGGGCAGATCGAAGCCATCATACAACACCCGGTGCCGCACCCTTCAGGCATGAGCGACTGGTGCATCCTGCTCCGCCCAGACGGCGAAGACACCTGGGGCGAACGCCACCCCCTGGAGGACTACCGCAATCTGGACCGGGAAGAGGTACTCGCTGCCATTCGCAACGCGGGTATTGCCGGTATGGGCGGCGCGGGCTTCCCCACCAACATCAAACTGCGGCCACCCCGGGATCGTAAGGTCAGCACCCTGATCCTCAACGGCGCGGAATGTGAGCCCTACATCACCGCAGACGATATGGTGATGCGGGAACGGGCACCGGAAATCATCGCCGGGCTCAAGGTCATGGCCTGGATTCTTCGTCCTGAACGCTGTGTGATTGCCATTGAGGACAACAAGCCCCAGGCCATTGCGTCCGTGCGCGCGGCCTGTGCCGGCACCCAGATCGAAGTCATGGTTATTCCCACCAAATATCCATCCGGTGGCGAAAAGCAGCTGGTGCAGATTCTTACCGGCATGGAGGTTCCTCACGGCGGCATTCCTGCTGATATTGGCGTTATGTGCCAGAACGTGTCTACCGCTATAGCCGTTGGCCGCGCCGTATTCCAGGGTGAGCCACTGATTTCCCGGATCACGACGGTGACCGGCGAAGCCGTCTCGAATCCCGGCAATTTCGAGGTGCTACTGGGCACCCCGGTCAGCTACCTGTTGGAACGTTCGGCGCTCAATAGCAACCGGCTTAACCGCCTGGTCATGGGCGGGCCCATGATGGGCTACACCCTGCAAGGCACCGAGATTCCGCTGATCAAGACCAGCAATTGCATTATCGCAGCGACAGCATCTGAGCTACCGGATCCGGAGCCGGAACAGCCGTGCATCCGCTGCGGCAGTTGCGCCGAGGTCTGCCCAATGGACCTGCTGCCCCAACAGATGTTCTGGCATGCCAAAGCGGAGGAGTTCGACAAGGCTGAGCACCTCAACCTGTTTGACTGCATCGAATGTGGGGCCTGCAGTTATGTTTGCCCCAGCTCAATCCCTCTGGTTCAGTATTACCGCTTCGCCAAAGGCGAAATCCGCACGCAGCAGGCTGAGCAGCTGAAAGCCGACCGGGCGCGCGAGCGGTTTGAAGCCAGGCAGGCCAGGCTGGAACGCGAGGCCGCGGAAAAAGAAGCGAAACGAAAGGAACGCGCACGCGCAGCCGCTGAAGCCCAGGCCCGCAAACAGGCTGAAGCCAGTGCTGCCGCTGCGGAACCAGCTGACGACCGGGCAGCCAAGGCAGCAATGGTTCAGGAGGCCTTAGCCCGCAAGAAAGCCAAGGCAGACGCCGTTGCGACACCGGCGTCCACTGAAGTTGCCGATGTAAACGCCTTGCGCGAACAACTCGACAAAGCCCGCGGTAAGCTCGCCAATATGCAAGGCATGCTGGACGAGGCCCGCGCCGCAGGTGCCGATTCGGTTGAGAAACTGGAGCGGGCGGTGGCCAAAAATCAGGAACGGGTCCAGCGGGCCGAAGAGGCGCTTGCCGCCGCTCAGGAAGCGCCCCAACCAACCCCAGAACCTGTCGCACCGGTACAGTCCCCCCCATCCCAGGAAGCAGCACAGGTCATGCCGGACCTCGCGGAACTCGAAGCCCAGCTTGATAAGGCCCGGGACAAGCTCGCCACCATGCAGGGCATGCTGGACGAAGCGCTCGCGAATGGCGCCGACAATGCTGAGAAACTGGAACGGGCGGTGGCCAAGAACCGCCAGCGGGTCGAGCGTGCCGAGTCAGCGCTGGCAGAAGCCAGGCATCAGCTGGAAGCCCAGGCAGCAGATCAATGATTGACCGTATCTCCCCTATCAGGCAACAACGTTCATGGCGCTAATACAACAGTCTTCACCGCATGCCCGCGGGGCCCGATCCACTTCCAGGGTAATGCTCTGGGTCATTCTGGCGACCTTACCCGGTCTGCTGGCCCAGACCCTGTTCTTCGGTTGGGGAAACCTGATCAACGTGATCTTGTGTGTCGCGGTAGCGCTGGCGGCGGAGTCCGCCATGCTGGCAATCCGCAAGCGTCCCATCGCGTTCTTCCTGAAAGATAATACCGCGGCTGTGACTGGCCTGTTGCTGGGCCTTTCGCTGCCGCCGCTGGCACCGTGGTGGGTATCCGCCGTGGCCGTACTGAGCGCAGTCATTCTAGCCAAGCAGCTCTACGGCGGCCTGGGGTCGAACCCGTTCAATCCTGCGATGGTCGGTTATGCCTTGGTACTGGTCTCTTTCCCGGTCGCCATGACCACCAACTGGGCACAACCCGGGCTGCTTTGGGAAAGCGCGCCTTCTTTTGGCGACACACTCAGCACCATCTTCTCGGCTCAGCAAACCGCGGTGGACGCATTCACCGGCGCCACGCCTCTGGACAGTTACAAACACCAGATTGCCACGCATACGGCCAGCGAGGTGCTGAAGAGCCCAATTTTTGGCGATGGGGTTGCCCATGGCTGGGAGTGGGTCAATGCCGCCTTCCTCGTCGGCGGCCTGCTTCTGCTCGCCCTCAGGATCATTACCTGGCACATCCCCCTGGCCATGCTGGCAGCCATCAGCATCATGAGTCTGGCCTTTGGCAGCGATGCCGATCAATATGCCCCGCTGTCCCTGCATCTGCTGGCGGGAGCCACCATGCTCGGCGCGTTCTTTATCGCCACCGACCCGGTTTCGGCGGCCACCAGCCATCAGGGCAAACTGATCTATGGTGCCGGCATAGGTATCCTGGTGTATCTGATCAGGACCTGGGGCAACTACCCCGACGCCATCGCTTTTTCGGTACTGCTGATGAACTTCGCGGTGCCCTTCATTGACCACTACACGCCTCCGCGCACCTATGGCCATCACAAGGCACGTCGGGGCATTCCTACCAGGAATCAGGGTTAAGTCATGGCAGCACTCGGACAGTCTATTCGCCGCAGCGCCATTGGTCTCGGCCTGTTTGCGGTTTTTACCGGCGGTACCATTGCCATTACCCAAGCGCTCACCGCGGATCGGATTCAACTGCAGGTGGCCCGGGCCGAAGCTCGCGCCCTCTATGAGATCATCCCCGAAAGTCTCCATAACAATGACATGCTCAATGACACGGTTGTGTTGCCGGCAGATGAGCGTTTCCGGTTCCCGCAACCGGTGAACGCCTGGGTCGCCCGGGTGGACGATAGCGCGATTGGTCTTATCCTCCCGGTGGTGGCGCCGGATGGGTACTCCGGAAATATACAGATCCTGGTGGGCGTATCGCTCTCCGGTGACGTCCTTGGGGTACGGGTAACCGGGCACAAGGAAACACCGGGACTGGGTGACAAGGTTGAACTGAAAAAGTCCAACTGGGTACTGGATTTCAATGGCCGCTCTCTGGACAACCCGGGGCTCGATGGCTGGACTGTCGCCAAGAATGGCGGTGTCTTCGACCAGTTTACTGGTGCGACCATTACGCCAAAAGCGGTGACCGGTGCGGTGCGGAATGCCCTGCTGTACCTCCGCGCCCATGAGTCCGATGTCGCCCTTGCCGTGGCAACCCGAACAGCACAGGAGTCCCCCTGATCATGGCCAACAAGACCCCGCTTGAGATCATCAAGGACGGCCTCTGGCTCAACAACCCGGCACTGGTACAGGTGCTGGGACTCTGCCCTCTGCTCGCCGTCACCAGTACCGTGGTGAACGCGTTGGGACTTGGCCTGGCAACGCTGTTGGTGCTCATGGGATCCAATCTCGCGGTGTCGCTGATCCGCAACTTTGTCAGCGATTCGGTCCGGTTACCCGCCTTTGTGATGATCATTGCCTCTTTCGTAACCTGCGCAGAATTGCTCATGCAGGCGTTCACCTATGAGCTGTATCAGATTCTCGGCATTTTCATTCCCTTGATTGTCACCAACTGCGCCATCCTCGGGCGCGCTGACGCCTTTGCCTGCAAGAACCCACCCCATCTGGCGCTCCTTGACGGCGCAATGATGGGGCTTGGATTCCTGGTTGTGCTGGCGGTGCTTGGCGGGTTCAGGGAACTCGTTGGCCAGGGCACGCTGTTCACCGACATGCAGCTTCTGCTTGGTCCGGGCGCCGCTGACTGGGCCATCCGGCCACTTGAGAACTACCCGGATGTCCTTTTCATGATCCTGCCTCCGGGCGCCTTCATCGGCCTTGGCCTGCTGATCGCCATCAAGAATGGCATCGATAACCGGATCAGCCAGCGCCAGGTCAGCGAGGTAAAAGAACCTGCCATTACGGGTAGCAAGCGGGTACGAGTTACCGGCCAGGTGTCTTGAGGCAAAACAAATCATGAACAAGCAGAAGCGGACAGAAATTTTCACCCGGCTGCGGGATGCGAATCCTAATCCCACGACCGAGTTGAACTATTCCTCGCCATTTGAGTTGCTGATCGCGGTTATTCTATCGGCGCAGGCCACGGATGTGGGGGTCAACAAAGCGACTGACAAACTGTACCCAGTTGCCAACACTCCGGAAGCCATCTTTGCCCTGGGCGTTGACGGCCTGAAGGAATACATCAAGACCATCGGACTGTTTAACAGCAAAGCTGAAAACGTCATCAAGACCTGCCGCATGCTGATTGATCAACACGGCAGCGAAGTACCGGACACTCGGGAAGCCCTTGAAGCGCTACCCGGTGTCGGCCGGAAAACCGCCAACGTGGTGCTCAATACTGCTTTTGGCCAGCCGGCGATGGCCGTTGATACCCATATTTTCCGGGTCTCGAACCGAACGGGCATTGCACCGGGCAAGAACGTGCTGGAGGTCGAGAAGCGTCTGGTAAGGCTGATCCCAAAAGAGTTTCTGCTGGACGCCCACCATTGGCTGATTCTGCATGGCCGCTACACCTGCACAGCTCGCAAGCCCAAATGCGGGATCTGCCCGATCGAAGATCTCTGCGAGTTCAAACAAAAGCGGGATTACCTCGACTAGCAGGCCCGGGCGGGCCTGCTAGTGCCGGATCAGCTGACGATCAGCCCTGTCCCAGCATTTTGGCTTTCAGGTCCTCTTGAGCAGGCTGTTCCGACAGCCAGATACCAAACAGAGCCTTTTTGAAACTCAGGTCACCGATGGTGGCGTGAACATCCCCGTTCTTCAGCACACGAACACCTTCACCTGGCAGGTAGACCAGATCAAAGACGTCACCTTCCTTGATCTCTTCGGCAAAGACATTCAGAAATGCTTCGACCTCATTCCGGATCGCAGAAAGATCCCCACCGGTGGCGTTCTCGAAGCCCTCCAGAGTTGCTGAGGTCATCTTTTCACTGGTGATCATGCCTGAAATGATGTGCAGGGTGATGGCCTGCGGCTCATCCGCATTAATGATCGCCTCGGCGTCGCTGGCTTTCTCCGGTACGTACAGTCCGCCCACGTAGAGATCCAGGAACCATTTGGAGCGAATGCCCGCACCGTTCAGGGTCAACTGAGTATCCTGAGCGGCGTAGGTGTCGGGCACGTCGATGCCGTCAACGGTCAGTGCGGCAACCGGTGTCGCCAGAGCAGCGGACAGCATGCAGGAAGCAAGTAGTGTTGATAAGGCCTTGTTCATCGTCCATTCCTTTATGTTATTAAAGTTATCGTTGTGCTGCCGATCCGATACACCCTTGGTCGGCACACGGATTGTAACAAGCCCCCCTCAGCGCCGGACGTAACCTGGTTCTCATTTGCAGCCCAACAAAAAAAACCGACCCAGTGGGTCGGTTTTTATTATTTGTCGCCGATAACTTTTTAAAGCGCCCTACCGAGTCGGAAAGGGGTAAAAGCTCGCAACTATTTAAACAGCATGTTACCGGAAAGGCCTTCTTTTTCAAGGATCTCCCGCAACCTGCGAAGCGCCTCGACCTGAATCTGGCGTACGCGTTCGCGGGTCAGGCCAATCTCCTGCCCTACTTCCTCCAGGGTGCTGGTGGCATAACCTCGCAGGCCAAAGCGCCGGGACAACACTTCCTGCTGTTTATCACTCAGCTGGTCAAGCCAGTTTTCAATGCAGGAACACATGTTGTTGTCCTGCAGCAGGTCGGCCGGATCGGTTGCCGCCTCATCGGCTACGGTATCAAGCAGGGACTTCTCGCCACTGCTGCCAATCGGGGTATCTACCGAAGCGACCCGCTCGTTCAGGCCCAGCATCCGCTTAACATCGGCCACTGGTTTGTCCACCATGCGGGCGATTTCTTCCGCCGAGGGCTCATGGTCCAGCTTCTGGGTCAGCTCCCGCGCAGCACGCAGATAGAGGTTAAGCTCCTTGACCACGTGAATTGGCAGGCGAATGGTACGGGTCTGATTCATAATCGCCCGTTCAATGGTCTGACGAATCCACCAGGTAGCGTAGGTAGAGAAACGGAAACCGCGCTCGGGATCGAACTTTTCCACGGCCCGAATCAGGCCAAGATTGCCTTCTTCGATCAGATCCAGAAGGGTCAGTCCACGATTTACATAGCGGCGGGCAATTTTAACCACCAGGCGAAGGTTGCTTTCAATCATCCGCTTGCGACCAGACTCCTCACCTTTGCGGGCAAGGCGTGCAAAATACACTTCTTCTTCTGGTGTGAGTAACGGTGAAAAGCCTATTTCATTGAGGTAAAGCTGGGTGGCATCCAGTTGTTTCTGGCTGCTGAGATAACGCCCCTGGGTGGGAAAATCCCCCTTCCCCTTGACGCTGCGTGAATTGCTATCGTCTTTTTCATCGACAGACGCTTCAATCACTTCCTCTTCGGCGTCCTCCACTTCTGACTCACGGTCGATAATCAACTCTTCATGTTCTGCTGACATAACTAGCCCCGCCTTTCAATGACCCTGTATTTTTCGCCTACCTGTGTAATTTTTTATCGTAGGCGCCTGCTGTGTAATCGTTTTTGTTAGATTCAGGAACATTTTTCATTGATGGCCACAATGCCTTCCCTGTGGCCAACAGCATCCTTATTTATGCGGTATTTCTAACAGGCCTGGCAGCCATTCTCAGCGGGGGGGCAGATATCGGGCGGGGTCAACCGGGTTGCCATCCTTGCGAATTTCAAAGTGCAACTTGGGTCTGTCCGCTCCACTGCTTCCCAACTCAGCTATGACCTGTCCTGCCTGGACGTTTTGCCCCTCCTGCACCAGAATATTTCGATTATGCGCATAAGCGCTCAAATAATGCTCATTATGGTTCACGATAATCAGATTACCGTAGCCAAGCAAGCCACTTCCTGCATAGACAACGTTACCGGATGCAGCGGCCCTGATTTGATCACCGGTATTACCCGCAATATCAAGACCTTTATTGACTTTGCCAGCAGTTGAGAATCCTGCAATTACGGTGCCAGAGTGTGGCCAGCGCCATTCGATGTTCGATACCACCTGGGTCTGGTTGCCTCGGGACGAATTCGTCTGGGGCGGCCGCGTCACTGGCGGAGTCGGACGAGTAGTGGCCGGTCTGGTTGCCGAACTGCCTGCAGTTCCACGACGGCTGGCGACTGACCCAGTTTGGGGGGAGGATGTGACAGTTCCGCGACGATCCAGTCTCAACACCTGACCTTCACGGATATGATACGGCGGCGCTATGCCATTGGCATTGCCCAGCTCCCGGTAATCACGCCCATAACGCCAGGCAATGCTGTAGAGAGTCTCGCCTCGTTTGACCAGGTGCTGCCCCCAGTAAACTGGAGGATTGTAGGAGTTGTCCTGATAGATCGCAGAGGTATTACAGGCTGACAGCAGGATCAGGGATGCCAGCAGTGGGAGAGCCCGTGACAGGCGGAATATCCGGTGAACAAAAGACCAACAAAAACCGCCGCCGCTACGCCAGGGAGCATGCAGCCTGTTTATTACCACTTGGACCCACCGGTGCTCCAACAACACAAATATAAAAACACCCTGTTTATTGCCAATCAGTATAAAAAATACGGTCTTTTCTAAAGTCTCTGCACTAACCTGCTAATTTATTGCACATTTCTTGTGCGAAACCAAGTTACGCCGTTTGCCTTCCTGTTACTTCAGGAAACAGCCAAACGGCCTTTCGGTAACACTTAGCTTTTGCACTTATCGCCAGGATCGCGACCGGCACCTCGCCCCACGGTACCTCGCTCAGACCTTTACGGGTGCGTTTCCCCGCTGGCCAAGCCACTCAATCAGCAGCACCAGGGCAAAGCCCGCAAAAGCACAGAGAATGGCGAGCATGAGCTGTGATGGCACGCCCGTAAGGTCAGCGTAGTGCATCGGAGAAACGCTGTTCTGGACGAGAGGAACCTGTTCTCCGTGACTGTTCACTCGCCAGCTCAGGGTTTCCTTCCATGGCCACACCTTGTTCAACGCACCGACCATAAACCCTGTCAGGACCGCCAAAACCCGGTCGTGGTGGTGATGGATAGCCCAGGTCAGGACCCGCGCAATAGACAGCAACCCAATGACACAGCCTGCAGCGAACAGGGCCAGCATGCCGATCTCTCCGCCCTTGATCGCCGCCAGCACCGGCGCATACATCCCGATGATCAGAAGGATGAAACTGCCAGAGATACCCGGCAGGATCATCGCACAGATCGCAAGTGCACCGGACGCAAGGAATACCAGTGCCGACGGGGACACCTCGCCCGCCGGCAAAGCGGTAATCCACCAAGCGAATGCCGCGCCCGCTGCCACAGGTAGCAGCAGTGACCATTCACGTTGGCGCACCTGACGAAATACATGCCAGACCGACGCAACGATCAGGCCAAAGAAAAAACTCCAGATCAGCACCGGGAATTCCGCCAGCACGTAGGTAATAACCGATGCCAGGGTCACTACGCTGGTCAGGATTCCTGCGAGCAGGCACACCAGGAAAGTGCCGTCACAGCGATCCCAGAATTCCCTCAGTCGCCCTCTGAACAGCTCTGTAACAATCGCCACCGGGACGGCATTCACCGCAGCCAACAGGCGAAAGTAGATACCCGTGATGAACGCGATGGTCCCGCCGGACACCCCAGGCACAACATCCGCTGCGCCCATGGCCATACCGCGCACAAAGATACCGGGCAGACGTTGGTGCCGCCCGGTTTCATCCGATTCGTTCATCGCACCACGCCCCCAAGCAATGGCACGAATCTGACCGGCTCAATTTCTTCTGTGACAAACTCATCGCCCTTGCGTTCTATGCGCATCAGCATCTGCGATTCCTCGCCAATCGGGGCGATGATCACACCACCATCGGCCAGCTGTTCCTTGAGCTCATCCGGGAGCACCTTCGGCGCAGCAGTCACGATGATCGCATCAAACGGGCCCTTTTCTGGCCAACCGATACCGCCATCAGCGTGGCGCAGAAACACATTGCGCAACGACAGGGTCCGCAGACGCTCCCGAGCACGATCCTGCAACGGCTTGATTCTCTCAACGCTGTAGACTTCATCCACCAGATTAGCCAACACCGCCGTCTGATAACCGGAGCCGGTACCCAGCTCGAGAACCCTGGACGGTTGGGTACGGATCAGTTCCTCTGTCATTTTTGCCACAATGTAGGGCTGGGACAGGGTCTGCCCGTGGCCAATCGGCAAGGCTGTATCTTCATACGCGCGGTGAGCCAGAGCCTCATCAAGGAAGATATGACGCGGCAGGTTGGCCATGACTTCCAGCACCCGTTCATTCGCAATACCATTGTCACGCAAGCGCTGGATCAGTCGCATGCGGGTGCGGCGGGAGGTCATGCCAATCCCCTGAAGTTCTGCAACCATCAGCGCACCCCCTCCAACCATTCTTCCAGAGTGCCCAAGGCCTCATGACGAGTCATATCCACATGAACCGGGGTGATTGACACATAGCCCTCCAGAACCGCTTCAAAATCGGTTCCTTCGCCGGCATCACCTCCAACGCCGGCTGCCCCGATCCAGTAACGGGCCTTACCCCGCGGACACGTGACCGGAACCGCGCCTTCGGCTTTTCCCCGATGCCCCAATCGTGTGACCCGGAACCCCTTCAACTCGTTCCACGGCACGTCGGGAACGTTCACATTGAGGATACTCCGGGGCCCCAGAACCAGCGGCTGCTCCTGCTGCAACAGCAACTTAACGACCCGGGCAGCCGTTTCGTAATGATAGTGGCCGTTATTGACCAGTGATACCGCAATGGCCGGCAACCCCAGGTGACGACCTTCCATCGCAGCGGCGACCGTTCCGGAATAAATAACATCATCACCAAGGTTTGCGTGGGTGTTGATGCCAGAAATCACCCGATCGAACGGCAGTTCAAAGAGGCCGTTAACGGCCAGGTGAACACAGTCTGTCGGCGTGCCATCAACGGACCGGAAGCCGTTAGGATGCTGCTCAACCGTCAACGGCCGGTTCAGTGTCAGCGCATTGCTGGCACCGCTGTGGTCACGGTCCGGGGCAACCACTTCCAGCACCCCGAGGTCTTTCAGCCCGTCATAAAGGGCAAGCAGCCCGGGTGAATGAACACCGTCATCATTGGACAACAGAATACGCACAGTTTTCTCCGCTAGCCACGAACGGGCAGGACCCCGTTCAGGTCTATAGTTCTTTATTATCGCCGCCAGGTCATTGCCTGGCGGTCGGAATGCTACTCAATGGCAGCTGTTTGCAGCTGCCTAATATGCCCTGTTTACCGGTCTTCCGCGACCCCGGAATCCCCACCGGCACCATAAAGTCGAAAGACACTGCCGATAACCGCCGTGGCAAACTGGCCAGGCAACAGTGCAAACCGTAACGTCAGCGAGTCATCATCATTCCACTGCCAGCTCAGTTCCTTCGGCATCAGCTTGAGGGGGCGCCGTTCGGGTTTCATCCGCGTGCTGGCAAACACTTTTTCCATCTCCGGATGACCGGCCACAACCTCCCGTTCCAGTATTTCCTGGGCCTCTGTCGCAACCGTACCACCGTCACCCCAGAGAGGGCCGGTGGCCATATCAGGATCCGGCTCTCCTGCCATAACGTCAAGCCAACTCCCCTGCTCTACCCGAGCCGCCAGTACTTCGTTAAACAACCAGGAGCGGGCCGCAGAGAAATACAAGCCGTCCCGGTTTTGAGCAGATTGACCACGCCGCCCACGGGACCGGGACCGCCTCGGATCCATGGCTATCGCCCGGTCAAGATTGCCGCCCTCATGGCCAAAGCGTTGAGGGCCGAAGTAATTGGGGCAACCGAGCGCCCTGACCTGCGCCAACGCCGAGTCGATGGCGCCCTGGTCACCCTCAATCCCCGTCAGGGTTATCACAAACGCATTGCCCTGATGATCACCCCGCCGCAGTTTGCGGGCATGGCGATGACCCGCCAGCACGGTCCAACGCTGACTGATCCGCTCGATCAGCTCGCGGTCGCCCTCCTCCTGTCCGGGGCGGTACAGACTGAACCACTGGCGGGTGACGGCATGGCGGTCCTTGAGACCGCAGTAGCCGACATCGTGATGGCGACAGCCGGCCAGCGCAGCCAGTTCACGGGCAACATAATCGGTGTTATCGCCACGCTTTTCGAGCCGCAGGCACAGGTGCTCCCCGTCCCCACCAAGCGGGATTGCATCCAGAGTGGCAATGTCGCCCGGAAAACCAGGCAGGCCCAGATCCTCATCGACAAAGAAGGTCGCGGGTGAGACTTTCAATACCGCCCTGGCAATACGTCCCGGTGCAGGTACAGGCCAGTCCAGACGCCAACGGTTTTGATCAGACATCAGGATTCAGACTCCAGCAAACACACACTCTGACAGGCAATGCCCTCTCCCCGGCCGGTAAAACCCAGACGCTCGGTGGTGGTCGCCTTGACGCTGACCCGGCCAATGTCGATCCCGAGATCCGCGGCAATATTGGCCCGCATGGCGTCCACGTGGGGCGCCATCCTGGGCGCCTGGGCGATAATGGTGGAATCCACATTAACTACCCGATAGCCCGCCTCGGTTATACGAGCCATAACCCGGCGCAACAGATCACGACTGTCGGCCCCCGCCCATTCAGCGCTGGTATCCGGAAACAGATGCCCGATATCCCCCAATGCCACTGCGCCCAACAGTGCATCGGCAAGGGCGTGGAGCAGCACATCACCATCAGAGTGCGCCTTGAGCGCCTGACTGTGGGGAATTCGGACCCCACCCAGGATCACGTCGCTCCCCTCACAAAACGCATGAACATCAAAGCCCTGACCAATTCGCATCCGTCACTCCCGTTCCTTTGTTACCACCTGACGCTCTGCCTCAAGCTGCCCAAGAATGAACGCGGCCATGCTCAGATCTGCAGGTAATGTCACTTTAATATTGTCAGGCCGCCCCTCAACAATCCGCGGGGTGTGTCCAGCCATTTCGATCGCCGACGCCTCATCGGTCACAACCCGTCCCGCCCGCTCTGCCCGTTCGAGTGCTTTACGCAGCAGTTCGAAACGAAACATCTGCGGTGTCAACGCCCGCCACAGCTGGCTTCGATCCTGGGTGCCACGGACCTCAATACCCTCTCGGCCGACGCCGGCAATTTTCAGGGTGTCCGTTACCGGTGCGGCAAGCAGACCACCCACCGGATCATCCTTGAGCTGCTCCGCCAGCCGAAGCAGGTCAGCAGAGCTTAAGCAGGGCCTGGCAACGTCATGGACCAGCACCCAGTCATCGGGTCGTGCCTGTCCAGCCAAGGCTTTGAGCGCCAGCAACACGGAGTCCGCACGTTCGCGCCCTCCTTCACAGGTCGCCACCCGGCGATCGGTACTGGCCTCAGTCTCTGGCCACCAGCGATCTTCAGAGTGCAGAGGCACCATACAACCTGCAAACAGGTCATGCTCAAGCATTCGGGACAAGGTGATATCGAGAAGAAATCGATTATGGATGCGAAGGTATTGCTTGGGGCAGTCAGCCTGCATTCGCTGACCGATGCCAGCGGCGGGCACCACCAGCCAGAAGCGCGGGTCATTCATAGAGATTTGTCAGGTGTTGGATTCAGCCAGGGGCCTGGATCAGGGGGTTAATGCTCCACCACCAGGTAGAAGGTTTCATCCTGTCGGATCAGGCCAAGATTCATGCGGGCACGCTCTTCAATCGCTCCCTGCTCGCTCTGAAGGTTTCGGACCTCGGCATAGAGACGTTCATTACGGGCGGCCAGAGTTGCGTTCTCAGCCCGTTGCTCGGCAATGGCGTCCTGCAGCCCCCAAACCTGGGCATAGCTACCCTCACCCACCCACAGACGCACCTGCAGGAGGAGGATAACCACCACCATGACGGACCAAAGAACTTTCATCCCGTTTCTCTTCGTGCCTTTTCTACTTACTTCCCTGTTACCCGTTTTCCCTGTCTGTATTACCAGTCAGAAACAACAAAAAGCTGCTGATCCCGGCAAGTCGCGCCCACCGGGATATCAGCAGCCCTAAGAGTCTAGCGTAGACTAAGACGTTTGGCGATGTTTAGCCTTGGCCTTTGATCTCACTCAAGCCACGATAAGGCGCTCCGCCTTCCAGTTCACCCTCGATCCGCAGCAGCTGGTTGTACTTGGCCACCCGGTCTGAACGGCACAGGGAACCGGTCTTGATCTGACCAGCACAGGTCGCCACGGCCAGATCAGCAATGGTGGTGTCCTCTGTCTCACCAGAACGGTGGGAGATCACCGCCGTATAGCCGGCATCCTGGGCCATTTTGATGGCGTCCAGGGTTTCGCTCAGGCTGCCGATCTGGTTGAACTTGATCAGGATAGAGTTTGCAACGCCAGTATCGATGCCCTGCTTGAGAATCTTGGTGTTGGTTACGAACAGGTCGTCACCCACCAGCTGCACCTTGTCGCCCAACTTCTCAGTCAGCACTTTCCAGCCATCCCAATCGCTCTCATCCATGCCATCTTCGATGGAGACGATGGGGTAACGCTCGCACAGACCCGCCAGGTAATCAGCAAAACCAGCCGAATCAAACGACTTGCCTTCACCGGAGAGCTGGTACTGGCCGTCCTTGTAGAATTCAGAAGAGGCACAATCCAGCGCCAGGGTAACGTCCTTACCCAGCTCGTAACCGGCCTTTTCAACGGCAACCTTGATCGCGGCCAATGCCGCTTCGTTGGACGGCAGGTTCGGTGCGAAACCGCCTTCGTCGCCAACGGCGGTATTCAGACCATCAGCCTGCAGAACTTTCTTCAGGCTGTGGAAGATTTCGGCACCAATGCGCAGAGCTTCAGCAAAGGAAGTGGCCGCTACCGGCTGAACCATAAACTCCTGAATATCGACGTTGTTGTCTGCGTGCTCACCGCCGTTGAGGATGTTCATCATCGGAACCGGCATGCTGTATTTGCCGGAGGTACCGTTGATGTCAGCGATGTGGGCATACAACGGCTTGCCCAGTGCAATAGCCGCTGCCTTGGCGGCGGCAAGAGAAACCGCCAGGATCGCATTGGCGCCCAGGTTGGCCTTGTTTTCAGTGCCATCCAGCTCGAGCATGATGTTGTCCAGGGCACGCTGATCGGCAGCGTCCTTGCCTAACAGAGCCTCACGGATCGGCCCGTTGACTGCAGCCACGGCCTTGGTCACGCCTTTGCCCAGGTAACGGCTGGCGTCCTGGTCGCGCAGCTCAAGGGCTTCACGGGAACCGGTCGATGCTCCGGACGGTGCACAAGCGCGGCCCAGGGTGCCATTTTCCAGGATCACATCCGCCTCGACCGTCGGGTTCCCACGGGAATCCAGGACTTCACGGGCTTTAATGTTGGCAATCGTTGTCATGCTGTTTACTCTCCAACGCTATCTATTCAAGTCAAAAACGTTCAAAACCTGGAAACTGACCCACCCCTCAGGCGGTATCAATTGCCGGAAAACTTTTCACCAGATCATCAATGGCCTTGACCTGTGCCAGGAACGGCTCAAGCTGACTCAAGCGCAGCGCGCATGGGCCGTCACACATGGCCTGATCAGGGTTGGGGTGAGCCTCAAGGAACAGTCCTGCCAGCCCCTGAGACATACCCGCCCTGGCCAGGTCGGTAACCTGGGCCCGGCGTCCGCCAGCAGAGTCCGCACGACCGCCTGGCATTTGCAGGGCATGGGTAACGTCAAAAAACACCGGCACGTTCATCTGCTTCATGATGCCGAAGCCCAGCATGTCCACCACCAGGTTGTTGTAGCCAAAACTGGAGCCACGCTCACAGAGGATTACCCGGTCATTACCGGCTTCCTCACACTTGCGGATGATGTGCTTCATTTCCTGGGGAGCCAGGAACTGCGCCTTTTTGATGTTGATGACGGCACCCGTCCTCGCCATCGCCACGACCAGGTCAGTCTGGCGACTGAGGAACGCGGGTAACTGGATGATGTCGCAGACTTCCGCCGCAGGCGCTGCCTGCTCAGGCTCATGGACGTCGGTGATGATCGGTACACCAAAGCGGCTTTTGATATCAGCGAGGATCTTCAGACCTTCATCGAGTCCCGGGCCCCGAAACGAGGTAACGGACGAGCGATTAGCCTTGTCAAAGGACGCCTTGAAAACGTACGGAATACCGAGCTTACGGGTCGCCTCGGCGTAGGACTCGGCAACCTCGAAAGCGAGTTCCCGGGATTCAAGTACGTTCATTCCGCCAAACAGCACAAACGGCCTGTCGTTGGCAATGGTGAGATCTGCAACGGTAACTTGGTTCTGCGCCATGGATGTCAATTTTCCTGTCTGATGCCGGCCAGCAGCCGGTTAATCAAAACGCCGGCACGGTTACCCGTGCCGGCGCTGTCAGAACTCAGCCCTTGCGGCGAGCCAGTGCGGCTTCCACAAAACCCTGGAACAGCGGATGGCCGTCCCGTGGCGTTGAGGTGAATTCAGGATGGAACTGGCAGGCCACGAACCAGGGATGGTCCGGCACTTCCACAACCTCGACCAGAGCGCCATCCGTTGAGCGGCCGGAGATCCGCAGGCCAGCTTCTTCCAGTTGGGGCAGGAAGTGGTTATTGACCTCGTAGCGGTGACGATGACGTTCGCGAATGACCTTCTTGTCATAGCACTGGGCAATGGTCGAGCCTTCAGTCAGAACGCAATCCTGAGCCCCCAGACGCATGGTGCCGCCGAGGTCAGACTCACTGGTACGCTCTTCCTTCTCGCCGCTGGCATCAAGCCACTCGGTAATCAGACCAACGACCGGGGTTGGTGTGTGCTCACGGAATTCGGTGCTGTGGGCATCTTCCAGACCAGCCACGTGACGAGCGTATTCGATAACCGCAACCTGCATGCCCAGGCAGATACCCAGGTAAGGCACCTTGTTTTCACGAGCATACTGGACGGTACGGATTTTACCTTCCACGCCACGCTCGCCGAAGCCTCCAGGTACCAGAATCGCATCGGCGGACTCCAGCACACCGACGCCATCGCGTTCGATGTCTTCGGAATCGATGTAGTTGATCTTGACCTTGGTGCGGGTCTTGATGCCGGCGTGGAGCAGGGATTCAATCAGGGACTTGTAGGCTTCCAGCAGCTCCATGTACTTACCCACCATCGCAATGGTGACTTCGTGTTCAGGATTCAGCTGGGACTCGACGACAGCGTCCCACTCGCTCAGGTCGGCTTCACCGGCTTCCAGATTGAAGCGCTCGATGATGAGCTGATCCAGGCCATGCTGGTGAAGCATGCGCGGAATTTCATAAATGGTTTTGGCATCCTGCAGCGGGATGACCGCCCGCTCTTCCACATTGGTGAACAGAGCAATCTTACGACGGGAGCTGGCGTCAACCTCGTGCTCGGAACGGCACAGCAGAATATCCGGCTGCAGACCGATCGAACGCATTTCCTTCACTGAATGCTGGGTCGGCTTGGTCTTGATCTCGCCCGCGGTGGCGATGTAAGGCACCAGGGTAAGGTGCATGAACAGCGCCCGCTGGGAACCTACTTCAACCTTGAGCTGACGGGTGGCCTCGAGGAACGGCAGGGATTCGATATCACCCACGGTACCACCGATTTCAACCAGGGCGACGTCCACACCTGCTGCGCCTTCGACAACCCGACGCTTGATTTCGTCGGTAATGTGAGGGATCACCTGAACCGTACCGCCCAGGTAATCACCACGACGCTCCTTGCGGATCACCTCTTCGTAGACACGGCCGCTGGTGAAGTTATTGCGACGGGTCATCGGGGTGCGAATAAAACGCTCGTAGTGGCCCAGGTCCAGGTCGGTTTCCGCGCCGTCTTCGGTGACGTAAACCTCACCGTGCTGGAAAGGACTCATGGTGCCTGGATCGACGTTGATGTACGGGTCCAGCTTGAGGATAGTGACCTTTAGGCCGCGTGCCTCCAGGATCGCTGCCAGCGAGGCAGAAGCGATACCTTTCCCCAAGGAGGACACAACACCGCCGGTGACGAAAATATAACGCGTCATGCAGATTCCGTGTGATTTATCTGGTTCGGTGAAGGAGGGAGATTGTCATCTCAAGATGGGACGCCAGACTACCAGAACCGCCTCACGTTCTCAATCAAATTCCCGCTCCACAACTATCCGCCAGCCGCTCTCCGGTGCAGCCCCCTGAAACCCGGGCGACAACCAGATCTGACCCACGCCGATCAGTTCACCGTCCATGGACAAAAGCGGCAACCGCGCCCGCTCCCAAGGCGGAACCGCCTTATCCTGAAGCCATTTTTTCAGAGGCTTTGAGGGCCCCTGAGGACAGGGCCGGATCCGCTCCCCCCCCTGCCTGCCGGCAACCCGGATTCTCGGTATTTGCGTACCTGCCCCAACCTTCTGCTGTGCCTTCTGCAGAACAATACGATAGTCACCCCACAGCAGCGGATGATCAGGCTCCAACAATCGGGTATCGCCCAGCGGCATTTTGGGGTCGCGCACCAGATAAAGCGCAGCCTGAAAGCGCCGGACGGCAAAACCGTCGCCCGGCAGCTCAGGCTCGCGATCTGCACCCGCCTCAAGCAAATCTGCGAGCACCTGGGCCCAGTCACGCCGCTCGGGAACGCTGAAGCCCGATTGCGTTATCCACCAGCGTAGCAGGTTTTTCTGCTCCGTCAGGGAAAGCGCACGAACGCCATCAATACTCAGCTCGCCCTCGGGGCCAGACAGGCTTTGCAAACGAAGTTGCGCCAGAGCCTGCGCCAGCTCGGCACCTTCCCGACAGGCCTGGGAACTGCGATCCATCCGCACCAGCAGGTTCGGCCAGCGCTCCTTGAGTAAGGGAATGATGCTTTTGCGAAGGAAATTACGGTCAAAACGCTCATCGTCATTGCTCGGATCATCCTGCCACGCGAGCCCCAGTTCACGGGCCCAGCCATGAAGCTGCTCACGGGACACCGCCAGAAACGGCCGCACCAGCCAGCCCCGCCCCAAACGGCGGCGTGCAGGAATCCCGGCCAGCCCGGCCAGCCCGGTCCCCCGAATCATACGAAACAGCATGGTTTCGGCCTGATCATCCTGATGATGGGCCATCAGCAACGTGTCGCCACCCACCATCAGCCGCTCAAACACGTCATAGCGAGCATTGCGGGCTCCCGCTTCAAGACCCGCTGCCGGTCCGGTGGTGGCGGCCACCGACACCCGCTCTACAACGAGGTCCACCCCCAGCTGTTGGCATAACTGGCGACAGAAGTCTTCGGTTTCACGAGCGTTGGACTGGAGCTGATGATTGATGTGGACAGCACGAAGGCGGACGGATGATCCAGACAGGCAATGAACAACGGTATGCAGGAGAACCGTGGAATCGAGGCCACCGCTGAGCGCCACAAGAAGAGAAGCTTCGGCCTGAAGCGCCTGAACCGGTCGGGTCAGCGCATCAGGCCAGGACAGGTCTCGGGGACGGTGTTCACCGCCCCGTGTCATAACGCGTCAGACGCTCGTAACGGCGTGCCACCAGCTCATCAAGCGGCAACCGCTGCAGCTCGTCCAGACCGGCGGCCAGCGATTCCTTGAGAGATTTTGCCATCTCTTCCGGATTACGGTGGGCCCCACCCAGAGGCTCCGAAACAATCTTGTCGGCAAGACCGAGATCCTTCAGCCGATCAGCAGTCACGCCCATAGCTTCCGCGGCCTGGGAGGCAAATTCTGCGCTTTTCCACAGGATGGACGCACAGCCCTCCGGCGAAATGACCGCATAGGTGGAGTATTGCAGCATATACAGATGGTCACACACACCAATGGCCAGTGCGCCACCGGAGCCGCCTTCACCAATCACCGTCGAAATAACCGGCGTCTTCAGACGGGACATCACCGCCAGGTTATAGGCAATCGCCTCACTCTGGCCCCGTTCTTCCGCACCGATGCCCGGATAGGCTCCTGGCGTATCGATGAAGGTCAGGATCGGCAACTTGAAGCGCTCAGCCATTTCCATCAGACGCAGGGCCTTGCGGTAGCCCTCGGGACGGGGCATACCAAAGTTGCGTTTGACCTTGTCCCGCACTTCGCGGCCTTTCTGATGACCGATCACCATTACCGGCTTACCGCCAAGGCGGGCAGTACCACCCACGATCGAAAGATCGTCAGCGTATTTGCGGTCACCGTGCAGTTCATCAAAGTCTTCAAACATCAGCTCAATGTAATCGAGCGTGTAGGGCCGCCGGGGATGGCGAGCCAGACGAGCGACGTCCCAAGGCTGAAGGTCCGAAAAAATATTTTCGGTCAGACTGACGCTCTTGCTCTTCAAGCGGTTGATTTCGTCACTGATGTTGATATCGGTATCGTTACCAACCATACGAAGCTCTTCAATCTTGGCTTCAAGGTCGGCAATTGGCTGTTCAAAGTCCAGGTAGTTAGGATTCATGATGTTCCATCAATATGTTGCTGAGGGAAAGCGCCCCAATCCAGAAGTTACGATAACGATAGCAGCGCCTTCGGCACCCCTAAAGCGGACATTGGTATAAGTCGGCCCATTTCCGGCATTTCTTAATGAAAACGTAATGAAATGCGCCATCAATCATAGACCAGTTCAACCGCGCGGTCGCCTACCAGGTATTTTAGCTCGAGTAACAGCTCATCATTTGGCTGAATTCGCCATGATTCGCCCAGTTCAATGCGTGTTTGCGCCTGATCACTGCGATATTCGATCCATACCGGACTGCCTTCACAGCGATAGGGACGCAGAATGCCATCCAGTTTGTCGAGCATGCCATTTTGCAACTGACTGGACGCCAGTGCCAGCTTGAGACCCCGACTGAACTTTTGCCTGGCACTGGCCACATCCATCACCGAGCTGACGCGCATTTTCATCTGCCCGGAATAATCGTCGTGACTGACCTGCCCCTCGACCACGATGACCTGGTCAGAGCCCAGCAGCTCACGGTGCTCAATAAAGGCCTCGGAAAACAGCGTCGCTTCGATACGGCCACTGCGGTCATCCAGGGTGATAAAGCACATGGTAGACCCGGACTTGGTTTTCATGGTCCGCTGGGCCACGACCAGGCCAGCCACCCGCTGCGGCGACTTGTTCGGTTTCAGATCAGCAATCGAGCAGCGAACAAAGCGCCGTACTTCGCGTTCATATTCGTCAAAGGGGTGCCCGGTCAGGTAAAGCCCCAATGTGTCCTTTTCCCCTTTGAGGCGCGCCTTTTCTGGCCATTCACGGACGTTAGCCACATCAGCGTAGAGGTCTTCGCCTTCACCGCCGGTCAGCATCTCCCCGAACATATCGATGATGCCGGCCGACTCATTACGGGATTGCTGGTTTGCCTGTTGCAGTGCCTTGTCTATGCTGGCCATCAGCTGTGCCCGACCCGGCCCCAGCTTATCCATGGCTCCCGCCCGGATCATCGCCTCGATGGCCCGCTTATTCACCTTCTTCAAATCAACACGGTTGCAGAAATCAAACAGGTCCTTGTAAGGACCGCCTTCGGCACGCCCTTCCACCACACTCTGGATCGGGCCTTCCCCCAATCCCTTGATAGCCCCAAGCCCGTAGACAATCTGGCCGTCATCGTTAACCGTGAACGTAAATTCTGAAGTACTGACATCTGGCAACACCAGATCCAGCTTCAGGTTACGACACTCCTCCACCAGGGTAACGACCTTGTCGGTGTTCTGCATATCGGCGGTGAGTACCGCCGCCATGAATTCTGCCGTGTAGTGCGCCTTGAGCCAAAGAGTCTGGTAAGACACCAGGGCGTAGGCCGCAGAGTGAGATTTGTTGAAACCGTAGCCAGCAAACTTCTCCACCAGGTCAAAGATATTTTCCGCCAGCGACTCACTGATGTTGTTCTGGACACAGCCCTCAATAAAGCCAGCCTTCTGCTTGGCCATTTCTTCAGGTTTTTTCTTACCCATGGCGCGCCGCAGCATGTCAGCCCCACCGAGGGTATAGCCTGCCATCACCTGGGCGATCTGCATGACCTGTTCCTGATACAGGATAACCCCGTAGGTAGGCTCCAGTACCGGCTGCAGGCCATCGTACTGGTAATCGGGGTGCGGGTAGGACAGAGGTGCCTTACCGTGCTTACGGTCGATAAAGTCATCCACCATCCCTGACTGCAGTGGCCCCGGTCGGAACAGCGCCACCAGTGCAATCATGTCTTCCAGGCAGTCCGGTTGCAGACGCCGGATCAGGTCCTTCATGCCCCGGGATTCCAGCTGGAACACCGCCGTGGTCTCGGCCTTTTTCAACATTTCAAAGGAAGCAGGATCATCGAGCGGAATCGCACTGATATCCAGCGGAGCTTTGCCCAGTTTCTCCCGCCGCGGGTTGATCATTCCCAGCGCCCATTTGATGATGGTCAGGGTCCGCAATCCCAGGAAGTCGAACTTTACCAGCCCCGCTTCTTCCACATCCCCCTTATCGAACTGGGTCACCAGACTGCCGCCCTCGTCATCGCAATACAGCGGTGAGAAATCGGTGATCTTGGTGGGTGCGATCACCACGCCCCCGGCGTGCTTACCCGCATTCCGGCACACCCCCTCCAGCTTGAGTGCCATCTCCCAGATTTCCTGGGCTTCCTCATCCTGCGCCAGGAAGTCCTTGAGCTGGGGCTCTTCCTCAATGGCCCTATTCAGGGTCATACCCACTTCAAAAGGAATCAGCTTCGAGAGTTTGTCCGCCAGCCCGTACGACTTGCCTTGCACCCGCGCGACATCCCGCACAACCGCCTTCGCGGCCATGGTTCCGAAGGTAATAATCTGGGAGACCGCTTCACGACCATACTTTTCGGCCGTATAGGCGATAACCCGGTCCCGGCCTTCCATACAGAAGTCGACGTCAAAGTCGGGCATCGATACCCGCTCAGGGTTGAGGAATCGCTCGAACAGCAGGTCATATGCCAGCGGATCCAGGTCGGTGATCAACAAGACGTACGCCACCAGGGAGCCGGCACCGGAGCCACGCCCCGGGCCGACCGGAACGCCGTTATTCTTGGCCCACTGGATAAAGTCCATAACGATGAGGAAGTAACCCGGGAATCCCATCTGGATAATGATGTCCAGCTCAAAGTTCAGGCGGTCGTAATAGGCCTGACGTTTGCTGTCATACTCCGGGTCGTCCTTGCTGAGAATCGTCTCCAGCCGCGCTTCGAGACCATCTTCGGACGCCTTGCGGAAATACTCATCCATGGTCATCCCTTCCGGGACGGGATAGTTCGGCAGGAAGTATTCGCCCATCCGCACCTTGACGGAGCAGCGCCGGGCTATCTCTACTGTGTTTTCGATGGCTTCGGGGATATCGGCGAACAGCTCGATCATTTCCTCCGCACTGCGCAGATACTGCTGCTCACTGAAGCGGCGATCTCGTCGTGGATCATCCAGGGTGCGACTTTCACCAATGCACACCCGGGCCTCATGGGCCTCGAAATCGTCAGCATTGAGGAAGTGGACATCGTTGGTGGCTACCACCGGGCAGCCCAGCGCCTGGGCAAGCTCAACGCTCAGATGAAGACAGTCTTCGTCCCCGGCCCGGCCGGTCCGCTGCAGCTCCAGATAGTAGGAATCCGGGTACAACGCCATCCAGAACTCGGCCCGCTCCCGCGCCAGTTCGGGTTTGCCTGCCAGCAACGCCTTGCCGACGTCACCCATTTTAGCGCCGGACAGGGCGATCAGCCCTGCTGCTTTTTCCTGCAGCCATTCTTTCTGGACGATCGGCTTACCGTAGCGCTGCCCTTCAGTGAAGCCACGGGAGATGATTTCGGTCAGGTGCAGATAGCCCTGCGGGTTTCGCGCCAGTAAGGTAATCCGGAACGGACTCTCGGGATCGTCCGCGTTGTCCAGCCACAGGTCCGCCCCGATGATCGGTTTGACCCCTGCTCCCAGGGCCGCCTTGTAGAAACGGACCAGTGAACACATGTTGGACTGTTCCGTCAGCCCGACCGCCGGCATGCCCAGCTCAGCCACCCGCCCGATCAGCGGCTTTACACGCACCAGCCCGTCGACCATGGAATATTCAGAGTGAACGCGGAGATGTACAAAAGTCTGGGACATAACGTCGGGATGTTCCTGCTAATCTGATCGGGGCTGCATTCTACCGTTTTAACGGCCAATAAGCGCCTTGAGTTGTTCTTCGGTCTGGGGACCAAATCGGGCTTCCAGCAATTCCCCCTGCGGATCGACAATAAAGGTCGCCGGCAGCCCAACCGGCGTTTGCCAGCCAAAGTCCGGGCCGGGGTCACGGGTCAGCATGGCATAACGGATGTCCATGGCCTGCCCCAATTCTGTCAGTGCCTGGCCCTGGATGTCGTCGAAGTTCACTGCCAGCACGGTGATGCCGCTGTCACCATCAAGCGCATTCAGCTCTGGAATTTCTTCGCGGCAGGGCTTACACCACTCCGCCCAGTAGTTCACCATCACCCACTGCCCTCGCAGGCTGTCCCAGTCAATCGTACCGCCATCAGCCGTGGAAAGTTGGGTGCCGCCGCAACCGGCCAGCAACAGCGTGCTGGCGAGCAGCAGTCCTGACACATGCGATCGGGTCAGATGTCGGGGTTCGGGGTATTGCACAACGGGGCCTCCTGTTAGACTACCTGCCCTGAATACCATCCCGCCCGGAAGGATCCAGCCACGTCATGACACCATGACGCACAGACCTTCCCGCTGACGGGAATCAAGCGGCTTAGGAAAGACAGAGAACCATGACAGAACCGACCCGAATTTTCCACAATCCTCGTTGTTCAAAATCCAGACAAACCCTGGCATTACTGGAAGAAAAGGGCATCCAGCCAGAGGTCGTCCGTTACCTCGAGACGCCGCCAACAGCAGCCGAACTCACCGGCATTCTACACCTGCTCGGTTTGCAGCCGCGGCAACTGATGCGAACCAAGGAAGACCTGTACAAGGAGCTCAACCTGGCGAACCCGGAACTCAGCGATGAAGCGCTGATCCACGCCATGGTTGCCAACCCAAAGCTGATCGAGCGTCCGATTGTGATCCGTGGCGACAAGGCTGTTCTGGGCCGCCCTCCGGAAAACGTTCTTCAGATCCTCTGACAGGTAGCTCCCAATCATGCCCGAAGCGTCACCGTATATCCTGGTGCTCTATTACAGCCGTAACGGCCAGACTGCCGAGATGGCCAACCACGTAGCCCGCGGCGTCGCCCGTCAGAGCGGCATTGAAGCCCGGGTTCGCACCGTCCCCCCGGTATCGCCGGACACAGGGTCGTCACTGCCGGCCATTCCGGATCAGGGCGCGCCGTACGCCACCCGGGACGACCTGAAAAACTGCGCCGGACTGGCGCTGGGCAGCCCAACCCGTTTCGGTAATATGGCCGCACCGCTGAAATACTTTCTCGACGGTACCGGTGATCTCTGGCTCAGCGGCGCACTCAGTGGCAAGCCTGCCGGAGCCTTTACCTCCACCGGCAGCCTTCACGGAGGCCAGGAAGCGACCCTGCTGACCATGATGATACCGCTACTGCACCACGGCATGGTGCTCTGCGGCGTGCCCTATTCCGAGACCGCGCTGAACGAAACCCGCTCCGGGGGAACCCCCTATGGTCCTTCTCACTGGGCGGGCAATGATGAGCAACAGCCACTGAGCGACCACGAAAAAACCATCTGCCAGAGCTTCGGCAACCGTCTCGCCGAACTGGCACTGAAACTCCGTTAAACAGGACTTACCATGTTGCAAGCGTTGAACAACCCAAAGGCCCGAACCACTGCCGGACTGACAATTGCCAGTTACCTGGCACTGGTCATTACCCTGGCCATCACTACCTTCTACCCGGCCCCGGTCGAAGGGGTTTCCGTCCTGCTGATCCTTACCGTCAAGTTGCTGCCATTGCTGCTGCTCTCAGTGGCAGTGTTTAACGGCAATAACCGGGGTTACATCTGGCTGGGGTTTGTGGTGTTGTTCTATTTCACCCGTTTTGTGGTCAGCGCCTGGCTGTCTGAAGGTGACTGGGTGTCGGTCGTGCTGACCATCGAGTCATTCCTGCTGTTTACGTTCGCCATGTACCACCTGAAAGTGAACCGCCCGCCCCAGACCGCTACCGAGTAACAGGACGACACCATGGCCGATCACTTCCCGCCCACACCGCCCAGCTCCGAGCTGAATCTGCGCGACGTTTGTACCGCCCTGGTCAGCAGCGGAGAAGTCAGCCAGGATGATGTGGAACGGGTTCTGGCAGCCAATTTGAGCGGCGAGCACTCAGAGCGGCATCCACTGGAAGTGGTGGCGATAGCCGGGCTGACCAGTCTGAAAACCGACCAATCGCTGACTCTGGACCGGCTGACGGAATGGCTCGCCCAATGGGCTAAGCAGCCTTACTATCACATAGACCCACTGAAGATCGACACACCGTCGATCGCACGCGTCATGTCTTACGCTTTCGCCCAGCGCCACAAAATCCTGGCGGTCGAGATCCGAGCCACCGAAGTGCTGATAGCCAGCGCAGAGCCGTTCAAAGAGGACTGGGAAAGCAACCTTCGCCACGTTCTGCAGAAGGACATCCGGCGAGTCGTCGCCAACCCGGAAGATCTGCGCCGATTTACCGTTGAGTTCTATCAGTTGGCCAGCTCGGTCAGTAAGGCCAGTGGAGGACAGGGGGCAGCCAGTGGCAGCCAGAATTTCGAGCAGCTCCTGGATCTCGGCGGTAACGAAAATCCGGACGCCAACGACCAGCATGTGGTTAAAATTGTCGACTGGCTGCTCCAGTACGCCTTTGAGCAGCGGGCCAGCGATATCCACATCGAGCCCCGCCGCGGCATTACCCAGATCCGTTTCCGGATCGACGGTGTACTGCATAACGTCTATGAATTTCCCGATCAGGTCGGCGTTGCTGTCACCAGCCGGCTGAAAATCCTGGGACGCCTCAATGTCGCTGAGAAACGACGTCCCCAGGATGGCCGCATCAAGACCCGTAAGCCGGATAACAGCGAGATCGAATTGCGGCTCGCCACTATGCCTACGGCCTTTGGCGAGAAGATGGTGCTGCGAATTTTTGATCCCGAGGTGTTGCTGCAATCCTTTGAGCAGCTTGGCTTCTCCAGAGAAGATCAGGATCGCTGGCAGAACATTACCAGCCATCCCCACGGCATTGTGCTGGTGACCGGCCCCACAGGCTCGGGCAAAACCACCACCCTCTACTCCACGTTGAAGCAGCTGGCCTCGCCGGAAATCAACATCTGCACAATTGAAGACCCCATCGAAATGGTTGAGCCCATGTTCAACCAGATGCAGGTTCAGCATAACATCGAGCTTTCCTTCGCTTCAGGCGTTCGTGCGCTGCTGCGACAGGATCCGGACATCATCATGATCGGCGAGATCCGCGACCTGGAAACCGCTGAAATGGCCGTGCAAGCCGCCCTGACCGGTCACCTTGTAGTGTCATCGCTGCACACCAATGACGCTCCCAGTGCGATTACCCGGTTACTGGAGCTTGGCATTCCGCCCTACCTGATCCGCGCCACTGTTCTGGGGGTGATGGCCCAGCGCCTGGTACGCAGCCTGTGCCCTCACTGCAAGCAGCCGGGACCACTCGACGAACAAGCCTGGAACACCCTGACCCGCCCCTGGAAAGCACCAGCACCGAAGCAGGTCTATCATCCCGTGGGCTGTCTGGAATGTCGCAACACCGGGTATATGGGACGGATCGGGGTCTATGAAATCCTGCCATTGAATAACAAGCTGGCTGGCCGGATCACGGAACAGTGCGAACTCGAACAGCTGCGGGTCGACGCCTATCGGGAGGGCATGAAGTCCCTGCGCCTGAGTGGCGCCCAGAAGGTCGCCTCAGGCCAGACCACCATTGAGGAAATTCTCCGGGTCACACCCGAAAGCCAGCGCTGAACCGGTTCAGCCCGGCATCAGTCCGCACTGCTTCATCAAGGCCTGCCAGCTCCGGGTATGCCGGTCCATCGCCTGATCCAGTTGGTACCAGACGCTGCCCGGGTCAGTGACGGTCAGGTAACGACGATACCAGGGCTCAAACTCCGCCGGCATGACCGCCAACTGCCTCTGCACCAACGTTGCGGCAACCGGCACCATATCATCACGGGTTCGCTGAACCAGCGTCAGGTAGGGCTGGACGTTCGTGCTGTAGACGTTGAACAGCACAGCCTCTGCAAGCCGGGCCTGCTGACCGGGCTTACCCTGCAAACACAAGGGACGCCCCTCAAGCCGTTGTTGCATTAACCGGGTGGCATCATCAAGGCGAGCCGTTAGCAGATGGGCACTGACAAACAACTGACCGAGGGTGTGAGTGTTCAGCCAGCGTTGCTGAAGGGCGGCGACATCGTCGAGGGGTTGGTGATAGTTTCCCACCAGCATGACTTCAAGCGTTGTGTTCAGTAACGCCAGATCGGCCGCTACCTGAATCACCCGTCCACGGTCAGGTGTTATCGGCAGGGCACCTTTGGCCAGGGTGGCCAGTGACTCCATCTCCTCGGTACCCCAGGTGGCATTCCAGAAGGCGATGGGCAAGGAGGCAATCTTGCTCTCAATGGCCTGCCCGACCTGCTGATAAAGCGCATCGTCAGTATGGATCTCAGGCAGACAGTTTCGCGCCTCCACAATAAACCGCTGCTCATAACGCAAGCGGTTCAGTGGCTGCATCACCCGCCCCATGACCGAATTGCGCTCACCCACCACATACTGTAACTCACAACCGTAGAGCGACAGGAAGTCCAGCATGTTGATGTCCAGCTCCGGCAACGCCAGTTGACGGTCGCGTCGTCGCGGTATCCGTTCGCCCGGATCAATCGGGCTGAGCGAGGGCTCCAGCTCAAGCACCCGGGCAAGCCGTTCAACGTATTCGTCCAGCATTGAACGGGGCTCGGAAAACGGGTTGCAGCCACTGGTCAGGATGGTCAGACCGACAACCAGAACACATATCCCCGGCAGCCTGAATGCCCCCATGGAAGCCTCCGTCGGACAGCTCTACAACGGGAAATGTTCCCTCAGCAGTTTGTCCACATCATCAAAATCACGCATGGCCGGACGGCCTTCGTCGGGCACGTCACCGTCGCGCACCAGCCAGGCCGTTTTCATACCCGCAGTTTCCGCGGCTTCCAGTTCCGCTTCCACATCCGACAGGAACAGCACCGTGTCCGGCTCTACCCCCAACTCTTGCAGAATTGCCTGATAGGATGCGGGCTCCCGTTTGGCACCAATCCTGGTGTCAAAATAGCCACTGAAGAACGGCGTCAGATCCCCTTCTTCACTGAAGCCATAGATCAGTTTCTGGGCCTTCACCGAACCGGACGAGTAGACAAAGAGCCGCAGCCCCCGCTCACTCCAGACCTTCAGGTAGTGAGCGGCATCCGGATAAACATGCCCTTTGAAATGACCATGTTGGTAACCCTGCTCCCACAACATCCCCTGCAGAGCCTTGAGCGGGGTTTCCTTGCGATCTTCCCGGATCCACCGCTGCAGCTCCTCGATCAGGCCATCAATATCGTCGACAGCCAGCCCGGTTTGCTCCGCCACCGCCTGCAGCTGCTCGCGAACGTCCACGTCATCGCCATGATGCTCGCGGATAAAGTCCGCGAGGTGCTCGGAGGAATAGGGAAACAGCACGTCATGGACAAAATCGATGGAACTGGTCGTGCCTTCAATGTCGGTAAGAATCACCCGGATCATCAGACCGCTCCTGTCAGGGTCTCGTAACCGGGTAACTCACTGGCGATGGCCTCACCAGTAAACTGGGCAACCCAGCCTTCCGGGTTCGAGAACAGTCGGATACAGGTAAATTCAGGCTCTGGCCCCATATCAAACCAGTGACGGGTGCCATCAGGGACGCTGATCAGGTCATTCTGCTGGCAAAGAACGGCATAGACTGATTCACCGAGATGCAGATAGAACAACCCCTGACCACGGACAAAGAAGCGTACCTCATCCTCAGCATGGGTATGTTCGTCCAGAAACTTCTGGCGGAACGCCAACTTGTCCGGGTGATCCGGCGTCAGGCTGACCACATCCGCCGTCTGAAACCCGCATTCAGCTTTCAGCCGGGCGACGTCGTCCGCATAAGCTTCCAGGATCTCTTCCGCTGAAGCGTTCGCCGCAAAAGCACGGGTTGGCCATTGTTCAAAACGGATGCCCTGCTCCGCCAGCAGACGCTGGATTTCGGCCGCATCACTGGTCACGGTATGGGCCGTGGTAGGTTCGTTCTGGCTAAAGATACTCAAGGTAGTCATCGGCGAATTCTCATGGTTTCAAGTTCACATTCAAAAAGAAACTCAAAGGCTTCCACATGGCGCAGGCAATCCGCCATGGTGTCACCCCAGGTATACAGGCCATGCCCGCGAATGAGGTAGCCGGGCTGCCCGGGATTCGCGCTCAGCCATTGCCGCACCTGCTGCGACAGCGCATCCATATCCTGGGTATTATCGAAGACCGGCACGATAAGCTCGGATTCATGGGTATCGAAGCCGGGAAACGCCTTCTGCAGCTCATAACCGGACAACACCAACGGTTCACCCAACGGAAGCAGCCGGCTTAGCACCGTCGCCTTGACCGAGTGAGTATGAAGCACCGCGCCCGTATCTGGCAGCAGATCATAGACCACGGTATGCAACAGTGTCTCAGCAGACGACCGACACTGGCTCTGCACCGGCTGCCCCTGCAGGTCCACCACCATCACATCGCCGGCTTCCAGCTGTCCCTTGTGACGACCGGACACGGTGATGGCAATATGCTGCGGATCTATCCGTTCAGAATAGTTACTGCTGGTGGCTGGTGACCAACCCTGAGCAAACAGGAACCGCCCTGCATCGACAATGGACTGTGCAGCCCGGGCATAACGGGTGACATCAAATGGCATGAAATCTGGCAATGGGAGTCCCCTGGGAGATAATTCGGAACATGTCCGAACATTATAAATCGGGCAGGGACGCCAGCATATCCCAACGTGCCTTGATCAGGTCGGCAACGATGGCAATCGCGATTTCCGCTGGCGTCTTACTTGGAATATTAACGCCGATCGGAGCATGCAGACGATCAAGTTCCGAGTCAGTGAGCCCCAGACTGGCGAGCCGTTCACGACGCGCACTCGAGGTCTTGACCGACCCCATGGCGCCAACATAGAACGCCTCACTTCGCAGTGCGGCCAACAGCGCCATGTCATCCACCCTTGGATCGTGCGCCAGCGCCAGCACCCCGCTCCAGCGGTCACTGAATTGCTGAACCACCAGATCATCAGGCAAGGCACTGATCAGCGGTCGTTCACCGGTCCAGCCAGCAGAAAACGCCTCCCGCGGTTCGCACAGGCTGACATCAAAACCGGCAGCTTCGGCAAACGCTGCCACGTAACGGGCCACTTCCCCGGCACCAACCAGCAACAAGCGGCAGGCAGGAGTCAGGCAATGCTCCAACACGCCCTCGGATACCACCAATCTGGCGGGCGCCTGGCAACGCTCCCCGACCACAAGCTCAGCGTTCGCAGACGCCATGTCGATCCGCCGGGCAACCGGCTGACGGGCATCAAGTGCCGCCAGCAACGCCTCGATATGCGCCCGGCTCTTATCCGGAAACAGGGGTTCGACATACAGCTGGATACGGCCACCGCAGGGCAACTGAAACGTTCCCCTGTCGGTATCCGTCACCCCGTAGTCGAGCAACTGCGGGGATTCCGGCCGGTTCTGAACACACTGACTCAGCAGATGCTCCTCCAGACAACCACCGGACACCGACCCACTCCACTCGCCGGATTCACTGACGGCCAGCCAGGAACCTGCGGGTCGTGGCGAAGACCCCCAGGTCTGGACAATGGTGCACAACCAGGCTCGCTGCCCTTCCGTGAGCCATTCACGAACTGACTTCAGCACTGCCTGGCCAAGGCTTGCAACCATCGGTTCAGGCCGTCAGCGGAAGCGTACGCTGGCGCTTACCGGTCAGGGCAAACAAGGCGTTGCCCAAGGCCGGGATCACCGGAGGAACACCCGGCTCACCGACGCCTGTCGGCGCTTCATTACTGTCAATAATGGCCACTTCAACATCTGGCCGCTGGTGGTTACGCAGCATCTGGTAATCGTGGAAGTTGCTTTCCTTAACTTCACCATTCTCCAGTGTGATGTTGCCGTAAAGCGCCGCGGTCAGACCAAAGATCACACCGCTCTCGATCTGGTCCCTTACGATGTCAGGGTTGACTACCGGACCACAGTCCACGGCACAGGCAACCCGGTGGATACGAATGGCTCCATTTTCGATACTGGCCTCGACCACCTGGGCCACATAAGTACCAAAACTGCGATGGACAGCGATGCCACGGGCACGCCCCTCAGCCAGCGGCGTTCCCCAGCCGCCCAGTTCTGCGGCGCGCTCCAGAACCGCCAGATGGCGGGGCTCGTGCTGCAGCAGATTGCGACGGAACTCGAAGGGGTCCTGGCCGGTTTCATGGGCCAGTTCATCCATAAAGGTTTCAACCGCAAACGCGTTGTGGGAATAGCCCACCGAGCGCCACCAGGTGATGGGCACACCGGGGTCACAATGGGTATGCCGCACTTCAAGGTTTGCAACCTGGTAGGGGTATTCGACCGCCCCCTCGATGGCCGAGGTGTCCTTGGGTGTCATCAACCCCTCACCCATGAGGCCAGCTTTACCCAGGGTGTCGTAGAGGAACTTGGGCGCCCATGGGTACTGCGCCGGTGCCGCATTACGCACATACCAGTCCAGGATCTGCGGGCCGACGATCTGATGATGCCAACCCGTCACCTGGTCACCGCTGATACTCGCTTTCATCCGGTGCAACATCGCTGGCCGGTACAAATCGTGGCGGGTGTCTTCTTCCCGCGACCAGATCAGCTTGACCGGCTTATTCACCTTGTAAGCGACCTCCGCCGCTTCTCCAATAAAGTCCTGCGTCAGCCGACGACCAAAGCCACCGCCAAGGAACGTCGTGTGAATATCGACCTCATCCGGTGACAGGTCCGTGACTCGGGCAACCGCAATTCGCCCCAGATCAGGCGCCTGAGTCGGTGCCCAGATTTCCATACGATCACCGTGGTACAACGCGGTGGCATTCATCGGCTCCATGGTCGCATGCGCCAGGTACGGCTGTTCATAGCTCGCTTCCACCACTCGGCTGGCGGACTCAAAGGCCTCACCGATATCGCCTTCTTCCCGCTCATTGACGCCCGGATCCTCATCCGCCGACTTGCGGTAGAACGCCATGACAGAGGCGTTGGATGCAGACAGCGCGTCCTCGGTATTCCATTCGACTTTCAAAGCCCGTTGCGCCTTGCGCGCACGCCAGTACTTGTCGGCCACCAAAGCGACGCCCCGGTCAATCTCGAACACATCCAGCACACCGGGCATGCCCAGCGCCTCGCTCGCGTCAAACGACGCCACTGTCGCACCGTATCTTGGCGGGCGGGTCACCACGGCGTACACCATTCCCGGCAATTCGACGTCGATTCCGTACTCGGCCGTACCGGTAGACTTCGCCAACGCATCCAGGCGCCCCCGGCTCTTGCCAATGTACTTCCACTGATCACGGGGCGTAAGCGCAGGATCATCAGGAACCGACTCCTTGGCCGCCAGTTCGACCAACTGCCCAAACTTCAGGGCATCGGAACCATTTGGATGCCGAACCTGGCCGTCATCAACCTTACAGTCAGCAGCAGACACCGCCCAAATCCGGGCCGCTGCTCCAACCAACATTTCCCGTGCGCTGGCACCAGCGACTCGCAGCGGCTGCCAGCTGGTCGCCACACTGGTGCTCCCCCCTGTCATCTGCAGCTTGATCGCCGGATTAATGTATTCCTTGCCTACCGGAGCAAAGCGAACCTGAATCCGCTCCGGCGCCACACCCAGCTCCTCGCCAATCAGCGTGGTGAGCCCGGTGTAGGTTCCCTGCCCCATTTCGACCCGGGCCAGGGTAAAAAACACCTGGTTATCCGGTGTCAGCTCCAGCCAGGCGTCCGCCGTCCAGCTGCCGGTCTCCTCGCTGTAACCGGTGGGGGTGCCAGCACAGGCTGTCAGATTCAGAGACAGCATCAAACCACCGGAGGTACCAGCGGCTACTTTCAGGAAGTCACGTCGATTCATGCTCATGTCATGCTTCCCCTTCGCTACCGGCTACGGACTGAATGGCCGCAACGATGTTTGAGTAGGTACCGCAACGGCAGATATTGCCGCTCATCGCGGTCTTGATTTCATCTTCCGTCGGCGCAGCGTTGTAAGACAGCAGGTGGGCGGCCGTCATCAACTGGCCGGACTGGCAGTAGCCACACTGGGGGACACCATGATCAACCCATGCCTGCTGAAGCTTATGCAGCGTGGTTGAGCCACTGATTCCTTCGATGGTGGTAATTTCCTGACCATCCACAGCGCTGACGGGGGTGGAACAGGAGCGAATGGGTGTACCATTCAGGTGAACCGTACAGGCGCCACACAGTGCAGCCCCACAACCGAACTTGGTTCCCTTGAGCCCGAGCTCGTCGCGAATCACCCAGAGTAACGGGGTGTCACTTTCAATATCGACCGATCGTTTCTGTCCATTTACCGTCAGGCTTATGGCCATGGGTATCTCCCTCAGCTTGTTCTTTGTTGTTGTCTCTGCCGAACCCGGGTTTCGGCAATACGGTTCGGGTGATTACTGAATCACATCCTTACCGCTGGTATCACGCCAGATAACCCGGCCTTCGCCGTTGTTGATCTGACCATTGGAATTCCAGACTTCCTGATTACCGACACCGTCATAGGCTCCGTTACTGTTCCACAATACCCGATCCTTACAACCGGCCAAGGCAATCAACGCTACAGTAACAATCAACAACTTCTTCACATGTATCTCCATCTCTGTCAGTTCAGTCAATTACAGATATTTCCCTGTACGCCCGCCTAGCGGTTGCGGTTTTTCTCTCGATTTTCAGTCTTCTGACGGTCGCTTTTGCGAACCATCACATACACCGCTCCGGTACCACCATGATGTTTCTGAGCCGAATGGAAGGCCAGAACGTCATCGAGCTCTGGCAGCCATTTCGCCAGATAACTCTTGAGCTGGGCGATACCATCCGGGTTTCGTTCACCCTTGCCATGCAGGATCAGCATCGAACGCACGCCATAATGCACGCAGTCCCGAACAAACCGGTACACCTCACGCCGCGCCTCTTCCACCGTCAGCCGGTGCAGGTCAAGACGGGCCTCAATCGGGTACTGGCCAAGACGGAGTTTGCGGAATACCCCATGCTGTACACCGGGGCGCTGCCAACTCAACACGTCGTGGCTGGTCAGAGGCTCAACCACATCGGCAGTCAGGGGATTCCGGTCGACCAGAGGCTGGGCCTGGGCCGCGCGCTGACGTTCGAGGTGACCCGGCGTTAACTCCGTTGGCTTTTTGATATCCGCACGATTCGGCTTGCGGATCTTGCGAACGCCTTCCATTTCCTGGAGGAACGTCATCCGCTCTTCTTTGGTAGTCATCACGATAACCGCTCAAACGCTACATCCCAAGCACTTTACCACCGGCCAGCCGGGCTATAAAGCGGTCGGAGCGAGCGCCGACCAATACGACCAAAGGCCAACACCGACGATGTAAACGTTGGTCTAAACTGAGGATTCCTGGCTCCTCAAACATAATAAGAACCCATCCGACCATGACCCGCTCACCAGACCCTCAGCCCCCCCAGAATACCCGCGCCATTATGGGCTTCCTGCGAGAACATGCCCCTTTCTCCTTCATGGACGAAGCGCACCTGGCACACTTTGCGGAACACGCAGTGCTGAGGTTTTACGCCGACAACGACGTTGTCCTGTCTCCGGACGATGGCGCCGTCACCGAATTCCAGATTGTCAAACAGGGTCGGGTCCGGGGCGAGCGCACCAATCAGAAAACCGGTGAGCCCGAAACCACATTTGAAATCAGTCAGGGCGAGTGCTTTCCGCTGGCGGCACTGATTGGTGAGCGTCCGACACGCACCCTACACCGTGCCAGCGGGGACACCTTCTGTCTAAGCCTGGACCATGACAGTTTTGTCATCCTGTTTTCCGAAAGCGATCCCTTCCGGGATTTCTGTTTGCGCGGGGTCAGCAGCCTGCTGGACCGGGTCAACCAGCACATCCGCAGCGGCGCCATGGAATCCATCGGCACCAGCCACTCGCTGGATACCCCCCTCGAACGTTTTGCGCTGCGCAACCCGATTGTCTGCTCCCCCGATACGCCGGTTAGAAAAGCCGTTGCCCGTATGCACGAGAACAATGTCGGCAGCATCGTGATTACCGACGAAGCGCGCCGGGCGGTTGGTATTTTCACCTTGCGAGACCTGCGTACCATCGTGGCAGAAGGCGACGCCTCTCTGGAGATCCCCATTGCTCAGGTCATGACCGGGAACCCTATGTGTCTACCTGCCCACGCCGATGCGTTCGAGGCTGCCATGCAGATGGCGGAGCACCATTTCGCCCACGTCTGCATCAAGGACGATGAACACCGGTTGATTGGCGTCGTGTCGGAAAGGGACCTGTTTTCACTGCAACGGGTTGACCTCGTTCACCTCGCGCGAACCATTGGCACTGCAACACACCTTCGTACTCTGGTGAGTCTCCGTTCCGATGTATCCCGACTGGTCGACACCATGCTCGCCCACGGCGCCGATTCCGGACAGGTCGTCAAGATCATTACCACGCTGAATGATGTGACCGTACGACGGGTACTCGAACTGAACCGCCAGCGCAATGACCCTGAAATTTCCTTCACCTGGCTGACCTTTGGCAGCGAGGGTCGTCAGGAGCAGACACTGCTGACCGATCAGGACAATGGCATCCTGTTCTCGGTGCCGGAGGGCATGACCGAAGATCAGGTGCGCGAAAAACTGCTGCCGTTTGCCGAGTCGGTCAACCGGGATCTGGCCGAGTGCGGGTTTACCCTGTGCAAGGGCAATATTATGGCCAGCAATCCCAAGCTGTGCCTGAGCGGGCGCGAATGGGATGAATGGTTCATACGCTTTATTGATGCCTCCACGCCGCAGAACCTCGTGTACTCCTCGATCTTCCTCGACATGCGAGCGGTGTTCGGCCCCAGTGGCCCGCTCGAAGACCTGCTCAGCAAGGTGCTGACCCGCATCCAGAAGAATGCACTGTTTCAGAAAATGCTGGCGGAAAATGCGCTCAATCGACGCCCGCCGCTGACCATGTTCCGCGGATTCCGCTACGCTCCTGATGGCGCCCCCCACACCCTGGACCTGAAGCGTCAGGGGCTGGCCCCGTTCGTCGAGTCGGTACGTGTATTCGCCCTGGCCAATAGCGTAGAAGAAGCCAACACCCTTGAACGCATCGACCGCCTGGCCGACAAGGGCGTCTTCGACAAGAAGGATGCAAACGCATGGAAGGAAGCCTACAGCCTGATCCAGGCGATCCGCATGCGTGCCCACCAGGACCTGCTCGATAAACAGCTACCGCTTTCCAATTTCATCAACCCCGACCACCTGAACCCCCTGGATCGGCGGATATTGCGAGAATCATTCCGCCAGGCCCAGCGACTCCAGCAAAAGCTGGAGGTTACCTACCAACTCTAGGGTGGACCGATGCTCAACTCTGTCAAAGCCTGGCTCAATCGCCACCGTTACACCCATCCAGGGGAAGGCGAATTACCCCACCCTAAACCACTTCGGGACCAACCTCTGGATCAGACAAGACTCGTGGTCCTGGATCTCGAAACCACCGGGCTTAATCCAGCCAGGGATCAGGTCATCGCGATCGGCGCTGTCGTGATCCATGGCAATGCCATCGATTTACGGGACCAATTCGATCTGATTCTGCGACGGCCGGAACTGGATATCAGTGAAACTGTGCTGATCCACGGCATCGGCCCCGAGGCCCTGACAGAGGGCCACGAAACCGAAGACGCACTGGTACACCTGCTGGAATGGCTCGATGGTGACCCGATACTCGCCTACCACTCGGCCTTCGATAAGAAGTTTCTCGAAAAAACCGTCCGTCAGCAGCTTGGTTACGCCATGGGCCACAGTTGGCTCGATGTGGCGGAATTGCTACCTCTATTCTTCCCCAAGGCGGAAACCGGTGGCCGGGGCCTCGATCACTGGTCTGAGTACTTTGGCCTGCAAGCCAGCACCCGCCACCATGCCGCAGCCGATGCCATGGTGACCGCCGAGCTTACCCTCATCGTGATCAACAAGGCTCTGAAAGAGGGGGTTACCACCCTCGCCCAGCTTGATGAAAAACTGCGTCACTGGCGAAAACTGAACAACATGAAGCAGTACTAAAAAGCCCCTATCCACCTGCCTCAACGCAAGATTTAGACCTTTTGCCAATACCTATCTGGCGGTTGACCGGTAAAGTCGGAAAGTATCAACGGTAAAAAAGTCAATACACAAAAACCGCTGAGCCTCTGTAGCCCAACGTTAAAAAAAGAACGGTATTTACAACAACAAGAGAGGAGTACTGTTATGTCTGGTCATAGCTACGATTCCGAACAATACTGGAAATCCAATCTTCGCCTCATTGTGGGAAGTCTGGTGATCTGGGCCCTCGTATCCTATGGATTTGCCATTCTTCTTCGCCCCATGCTCGCTGGCATTCATATCGGTGGTACCGATCTGGGATTCTGGTTCGCGCAACAGGGATCCATTCTTGCCTTCATCGTGCTGATCTTCCATTACGCCTGGCGTATGAACAAGATCGACGAAAAATTCGGCGTGCACGAGGAGTAAGATCGAATGAGCCAATTTGCAATTAATCTCATGTTTGTCGGGGGCTCGTTCCTCCTCTATATCGGTATCGCCATCTGGGCGAAGGCCGGCAGCACCAAGGACTTCTATGTCGCTGGTGGTGGCGTTCACCCCGTCACCAACGGTATGGCCATCGGTGCCGACTGGATGTCCGCTGCATCCTTCATCTCCATGGCCGGCCTGATCGCCGCTGGCGGTTATGCCAACTCAACCTTCCTGATGGGCTGGACCGGCGGCTATGTTCTGCTGGCGATGCTGCTCGCGCCTTACCTGCGTAAGTTCGGCAAGTTCACGGTTCCAGAGTTTATCGGTGACCGTTACTACAGCAGCAACGCGCGTCTGGTTGCCGTTATCTGCCTGATCGTGGCTTCGGTCACCTACGTAATCGGCCAGATGGCCGGTGCCGGTGTTGCCTTCTCCCGCTTCCTGGAAGTCGAGTCCACCATGGGCCTGATGATCGCAGCAGTGGTCGTATTCATGTACGCCGTATTGGGCGGCATGAAGGGCATCACCTACACCCAGGTCGCCCAGTACTGCGTGCTGATCGTTGCCTACACCATTCCTGCCGTCTTCATCTCCCTGCAACTGACCGGCAACCCGATTCCGCCGCTGGGTCTTTTCTCCACCCATGTCGACTCGGGCGTACCACTGCTGGAAAAACTGAACCTGATCATCACCGATCTTGGCTTCAACTCCTACACCGCCGATGTGGACAATAAGCTGAACATGGTTCTGTTCACCCTGTCGCTGATGATCGGTACTGCAGGTCTTCCCCACGTTATCATGCGCTTCTTCACTGTTCCCAAGGTATCAGATGCTCGCTGGTCCGGTGGTTGGGCGCTGGTCTTCATCGCGCTGCTGTACCTGACAGCGCCTGCTGTTGCGTCCATGGCCCGACTGAACCTGATGACAACCATCTACCCTGACGGTACCGCAGCGGCTCCAATCGAGTACGACGAGCGTCCGAACTGGGTTCGTGAGTGGGAAGTCACCGGTCTGATCAAGTACGAGGACAAGAACAACGACGGTCGTATCCAGCTGTACAACGATACCGACGCGTTCAAGTCTGAAGCAGAGTCACGCGGCTGGGCCGGCAACGAGCTGAACGTAAACCGCGACATCCTGGTACTGGCCAACCCGGAAATTGCCAACCTGCCTGGCTGGGTAATCGGTTTGATTGCCGCCGGTGGTCTGGCAGCCGCCTTGTCTACCGCTGCAGGCTTGCTGCTGGCAATCTCGTCGGCGGTCAGTCACGACCTGATCAAGGGCCGTATCAATCCAGGCATTTCGGATAAGAAGGAGCTGTTGGCTGCCCGGATATCCATGGCGGTGGCGATTGTGGTGGCGACCTATCTCGGTGCCAACCCTCCAGGCTTCGCCGCTCAGGTTGTTGCTCTGGCCTTTGGTATTGCCGCAGCCTCGCTGTTCCCGGTCCTGATGATGGGTATTTTCTCCAAGCGGGTTAACAACGTTGGCGCCATCAGCGGCATGCTTACCGGTCTGGGCTTCACCCTGGTCTACATCTTTGTCTACAAGGGCTGGCTGTTCATTCCGGGCACCAACAACCTGGCGGATACTCCAGACAACTGGGTTCTGGGGATCTCTCCCCTGTCCATCGGTGCGGTTGGTGCAATGATCAACTTCGCGGTTGCCTTCGGTGTCTCCGCAGTGACCAAAGAGCCGCCTCAGGAAATCCAGGATCTGGTCGAAAGCGTCCGTTACCCACGTGGGGCTGGTGCTGCATCCGACCACTAAGTAATAATGCAGTGTCATGCAGAGCTCGCTCTGTAAGCTGCTGACCCCAAATGGGCTTCCTCAGTGAGGAGGCCCATTTTTTTAAGGAAGTCATAATTATGTTCTGGACGTTTGTGGCAACGGTGTTTTCCGGCCTCGGCGCAGCGGGTATTGCTCTGGGTATTCGCGCCATCACCGCCAAACGGGCCCCGAAATGGATCATTCCGGTGTTTGCCGGGCTCGGCATGCTGGCTTACCTGATCCAGGGGGAGTACACCTGGTTTGAACACAAAAAATCCCAGCTCCCGCCAGAAGCGGTGGTGGTCGGACAGGAACAACTCAAGAACCCTCTCCGCCCTTGGACCTATCTGGTTCCTCAGGTGACCAGCTTTACGGTGCTGGACACCAACAGCCTCGAATCATCACCTAACAATCGCGATATTCACATGTTTTACCTGTATCGCTTTGAACAGTCCTATACTGATGCCGTCAGCAAACAGATCCATCTGCTGAACTGTGCAAGCAAAGAGTTGGTTCCGCTGGATGATAGCGGGGCCCCCCAGGTAGAACGGCTTCGCACGCTCGCAGATGACGACAGGTTGTTCCTCGCAGCCTGCATTTGACTAACCGCCGGCCCAGGCCGGCTTTTCCGTATTCAGAAAGGGTAACGAGATCGCTCCGATATGCTCAGCGGCTGGCTGTTAGGCCTTATTTCGATCACATACATCTCTCTGCTGTTTGCCATTGCCTGGGCTGGTGACCGTCATCCCGGCCTCTATCGCAAACGCCTGGCACGAACCAATATCTACGCCCTGTCCCTGGCGGTGTATTTCACCTCGTGGACATTCTACGGCGCCGTAGGACGGGCCACTCAGGAAGGCATTGGTTTCCTTCCCATTTACCTGGGCCCGTTGCTGGTGTTCGTGTTCGGTGCGCCGCTGATCCGGCGGATCATCTACATCAGCAAACGAAACAACAGCACCTCCATCGCGGACTTTATCGCCTCCCGCTACGGCAAGTCGCAATCGCTGGCGGCACTGATCGCCATCGTTGCGCTGATTGGCAGCGTGCCGTACATATCACTCCAGCTGAAAGCCATTTCCATGGGCTTCAATGTGCTTTCCAGCCCCGATCTCACCGGTGTCACGGTGAATCAGCAACCCTGGGCGGATTCTGCCTGGTACGTCACGCTGGTACTTGGCGCGTTTACCATCCTCTTTGGCACCCGGCACCTGGAGTCCACCGAGCATCACCGGGGCATGATCCAGGCCATTGCCTTTGAATCGTTCATCAAGATTCTCGCCTTCATCGCCGTCGGCCTGTTTGTTGGCTTCAGTCTTTACGATGGCTTTGGTGATCTTTTCCAGAAAGTGGCCCAGGCCGGTCTTACCGGTCAACTAACCACTGACGCGTTCGATCCCACCGCTTTCATTACTCAGACCGTGGTAGCCAGCCTGGCCATTATCTGCCTGCCGCGGCAATTCCATGTCATGGTCGTGGAGAACGCCGACCACCGCGACTTCAACGTCGCTCGATGGGCGATGCCGGCGTATCTGGTGATCGCCAGTGCGTTCGTGATTCCCATTGCTGCTGCGGGGTTACTGTCCCCAGCCGCTTCCAGCAGCAACCCCGACACCCTGATCCTCACCCTCCCCGTCATCGCGGGTGAGCATTGGCTTGCCATCCTGGTCTTCCTCGGTGGCGTTTCTGCAGCGGCCGCCATGGTTATCGTCTGTTCCATAGCCACTGCGACCATGGTCAGCAACGAGATTGTCATGCCGGCCCTGCTGAAATTTTTCCGGCCGCGGATGAATCAGCGGGAAGACTTAAGCCATCTGTTACTGAGTATCCGCCGCATTGCCATTGTTGCAGTGCTGCTGACCGCCTATGGCTTCTATCGCCTGGCAAGTGCCGAATACAGCCTGACGGCTTTCGGCCTGCTGTCGTTCGCAGCGGCCGCTCAGTTTGGGCCATCCCTGGTTGGAGGCATTGCCTGGCGCCAGGGAAATCATACCGGTGCTTTCTGGGGGCTCGTCGTCGGCTTCCTGATGTGGTGCTACACCATGCTGATTCCTGCACTTGAATCAACCGGCTGGCTCAACGTCAATCTCATCGAACATGGAATCCTGGGGCTTGAGTGGACCCGCCCCACGGCCCTGATGGGCCTGGAAATGGACCGGATCAGCCATGGCATCATCTGGAGCCTGGGCCTGAATACGGTCGTCTATGTGCTGTTGTCCATGGTTACCCGGCAGCGGGTTCGCGAAAAAATCCAGATCGCCTCCTTCTTTCATGACCCCCAGCCACGGGCAGAAACCCCGCATCACCAGGCCTGGGAAGGTGAGATCCTGACCTCAGACCTGCAGGCCCTGGCGGACCGCTTCATGGGGGAGGAAAAAGCGGATTCACTGTTCAGGAACTATGAACGCCGTAACGCCATTCGATTGTCACCACAGCGGCCGGCCTCAACCCACCTGATGAAGTACATCGAACGTCAGCTGGCGTCCGTCATCGGCGCCTCAACCGCACGGGTGGTGCTGGAATCCACCCTCACCGGCAGGGACATGCAGATTGAGGATGTGGTCAGCATCGTCGATGAAGCCTCCCAGGCCATGACGTTCAGTCGTGAGCTGCTCCAGTCTGCCATTGAAAACATCAGTATTGGCGTGGCGGTTATTAACCACCAGCAGCAGGTGGTGGTGTGGAACCAGCGCTATCTGCAGCTCTTTGCCTATCCCCGGGGCTTTGTCCGGGTAGGACGCCCGATTGAAGAGCTGATGCGATACAACCTCACCAGCTCCAACCTGCCGGCACGGAAAATCGATGAAATCATCGATAACCGCTGTGAAAGCATGCGTAAAGGAGAGCGCGTCTCTTACGAACGCGAGCGTCCGGACGGTACCGTCATCAAGATTGAGGGCAGCCCGATTCCCGGCGGCGGCTACGTCACCACATTCCAGGACATCACCGCCATGCGTCGCACGGAACTGGCGCTGAAGGAAACGAATATCTATCTGGAACAGCGGGTCAAGGAACGCACCCAGGAACTGCAGGTGATCAACGAACAGATGCTGAAAGCCAAATCTGTGGCCGAGCAGGCCAACCAGAGCAAAACCCGGTTCCTGGCGTCGGCGAGCCATGACCTGCTGCAACCCCTGAACGCCGCACGGCTGTTTACCTCGGCGCTATCCGGCAAATCCCATGATCCCGCAACCACCGAACTGGTAGAGCATATCGACAGCTCACTGGGCGCTGCCGAGGAAATCATCAGTACCCTGTTGGATATCTCGAAGCTTGATGCCGGAGCCCTCGAACCGGACATCACCCGCTTTCCGATCAATGACATGCTGCGTAATCTGGCGACAGACTTCTCAGCCATTGCGGCCGACCGTGGCCTGGAGCTAACTCTGGTGAACAGCGGAGCCTGGGTTCGTTCCGATGCCAAGTTACTTCGACGGGTGATCCAGAACCTGCTCTCTAACGCCATTCGTTACACCCCGAAGGGGCGGATACTGCTGGGATGCCGGCGTCTGAAAGGCTTCCTGCGAATTGAGGTCTGGGATACCGGACCAGGTATTCCGGAAGACCAGCTGGCGCATATCTTTGAAGAATTCAAACGTCTGCAGCATGGCCAGGACAGCAAGGGCCTGGGCCTGGGGCTCGCCATTGTTGACCGTATCTGTGGAATGCTCGACCACCCCGTCAATGTGCACTCCATCCAGGGCCGGGGAAGTGTGTTCACTATAACCGTACCTCTTACGCCCAGCGGAAGTCCAAAATCCAGCGAGCCCGTTCCGAAACCCGGCCCACGGGGTGTCTCCACCCTGCGCGGTTTGCATGTGCTGTGTATCGATAACGATGCCAAGATACTTCAGGGAATGCAGGCGCTGCTGAACAACTGGGAATGTCGGGTAACGGCTGCAGAAAGTCTCGAAGATGCCCAGGTGAAACTGGACGGCATCGCACCCGATATCATTCTTGCCGATTACCAGCTGGACAACGACAAGAATGGTCTGGATGCCATGGATACCATACGCTCGTCCCTGAACCCGGATATCCCCGGCATCCTGATCACTGGCTACCTCGGAGCTGAAGTGAAAGAGGATGCGCTGGCACGTGGTTACCAGATACTCTATAAGCCGGTTAAACCTGCCGCACTTCGGGCCTTGGTGAACAAACTACTGAAACAGCGAAGACCATGACTGAACCTTCAAGTAACGTCCACGACAATCCGTTCCGGAAGCTTCGTTACCTGATCATTGATGACTTCGAGAGTTTTCGCCTGTCAATGCGTCAGATGCTCCGTACGTTCGGGGCCGAACACATCGAGGTAGCCAATAATGGCGCTGCAGCTATCCAGCGGTGTACTTACGAGCACTTTGATGTGGTGCTGTGTGATTACAATCTTGGCGAAGGCAAGAATGGCCAGCACATTCTCGAGGAGTTGCGGCATAAGAAATTGCTGAAACGGGCCTCGCTTTTCCTGATGGTAACCGCAGAGACGTCCAAGGAAATGGTCATGGGGGCCCGGGAATACCAGCCAGATGCCTATCTCACCAAGCCAATTAACCGGGCGATGCTAGAAAAACGTCTGGGCAGCCTGGTCGAACAGCGTCGTACTCTGCTCCCGATCAACCGGGCCATTGATCTGGAAAACTATCCGGAGGCCATTACCCTGTGCCTTCAGTCCATCGGCAAGTTCCCAAGATACCGAACCTGGCTGATGAAGACCCTGGCCGATCTTTACCAACGGGTTGGCGATCTCAGCCACGCCGGAAAGATCTACGCCGACGTTCTGGCACAACGGGATCTTTCCTGGGCGCGACTGGGCAAAGGCAAGGTCTTGCTGGCCGACCAGCGATATGACGAAGCCGTCGCGGTATTGAAGGCACTGGTTGCGGATCACCCGGACTATATGGAAGGTTATGACCTGCTCGCCGAGGCCCTGGCCCAACAGGGGCGGCTGATTCCGGCTCAAAAAACCCTGCAAAAAGCCACAGAGTTGTCCCCCAACGCTCTGCTACGGCAAAAACAACTCGCCACGGTTGCCCAAGCTAACCAGGATATGGAGACAGCCTCCTCGGCCTGGCGCAAGACTGTGCAGCTGGGCGCCCATTCCATTCATGACAACGCCGATCACTACCTGTCGCTAGGAACCACGCTGTGTGAGCTCAGCGACGGCGATACCAGCGATGTCGGAAAAGCCTACGCAGAAGATGCGAGAAGCACCCTGGCAAGAATGGAAAAACGCTTTGCAGATACACCCGACGTTACGACAAGAAGCCGTTTGCTTCAAACCCGTTTGCATGCAGGCCAAGGCGACCTCGGAGCAGCCCAAAGCTGTCTGGACTCACTGTCCGACGCGCTGGCAGATGTTGACTCACTGTCTGCCGATACCGGGCTGGAGTATGCCCGCACCCTGTTTCGTGTGGGCAAAGACACGGATGCAAAATCATTGCTGGGTAAGCTGGCGCAGCGCTTTGAGAACGATGGCGACATAATCCAGAAGATCGAGAACCTGCTGGATGAGCCCGTAGGTTTTCGTCAGCGTATGCAGGCACGAGACCTTAACAAGGATGGAATCAAAGCCTTTGAGGCGGGTAACCTCGATGGCGCTGCTACGGCATTCCGGGAGGCACTGGCCATTGTTCCTTCCCATACCGCCCTTAATCTCAACCTGGTTCAGGTGCTGATGAAACAATATAGCGGAGACCGCCAACGCAAGGCTCTGCTCACCGACTGTCAGAACCTCCTGGCGACATTGTCCACGCTACCCCAGCAACATCGCCAATATGCGCGGTACCAGGCCCTGCACAAGAAACTGGAGGCCCTTAGATCATGAGTGACCATTCGCCGATCGATTTTTCCATGGTTATCGCCTCCGCCGTTCACGATATGAAGAATTCACTGGGCATGCTGCTCAATTCGCTGGATGAACTGCGGCAGGAGCCACCCGATGGCCTCACCGACAGCTCCCGCTTCAATACATTGCAGTACGAAGCGGAGCGTCTCCATAGCGACCTGGTACAACTGCTGGGTATTTACCGGCTTGGTGAGCAGACCCTGTCAGCCCATATCGAGGAACACTTCGTTCCGGATTTTCTTGCCAGTCATCTCGCCCGTCATCAGCCCTTGCTCAGTGGCCATAACATTACCTACGATATCGTTGCAGACGACATCAACGGCTACTTTGATGATGACCTTCTGACCGGCGTACTCAACAACACCATTAACAACGCCATTCGATACACCCGTGATCGGATCCGGCTGACGGCCATCGAACGGGATGGCTATCTGGTGATCGGAGTGGAAGATAACGGGCAGGGTTACCCCGAACACATGCAAAAGGATGGCCCTGTCAGCTTCAAATCACTGGACTTCAATAGCGGTAGTACCAGCCTGGGGCTGTTCTTTGCGTCGTCGGTTGCAAGTCTTCACCGGAATGATGACCGGGAAGGCTTCATCCGGGTGCACAATGGTGGGGAATTGGCCGGCGGGATCTTTGAAATATGGCTGCCTTAGGGTGCTAAGCACATGCTATCACTCAATAGCAGGTGCCAAGAGCCCAGATGGGTGATAGCCTGACTGACACAAATAACGCCGCCTGTTTCCGCAATCTAACGGGCGGGAGTTAACAGCCTATCAACTCAATGCAAGCACGGATGTTCAGGGGTCGTCGTGTATTGCGGAAGGAGACATGCCGTGCCACGCGGTCACGCCCTGATTATTGACGACTCATCCACAGCTCGTATCATGTTATCCCGCCTGCTGGAGCGGGCTGATGTGACCACGCGAAGTGTCGGCTCAGCCGAAGAAGCGTTTCCAGTTCTGCAGTCAGAACCTTTCGACATCATTTTTCTGGACCATCTCCTCCCCGGAATGAACGGCTTCGATGCTCTCAGAAAGCTGAAGAGCCAGGCCGACACCAAAAACATTCCGGTGTTCATGTATACCTCACAGAACGCCGAACGTTATCGTCAGGAAGCCAAGACCCTTGGCGCCTCAGGCGTGGTTGGCAAGCAGATTGACCGTGCCCGGTTACTTCGCACCCTTGACGGCATTCTCGATTCAAATCCAATAACCGAGCCACCCGCAGAGGCCAGCCCATTACCGCCTCCTCAACCTTCTACCGACGATTCCCAGCAGAGCAGCCGCAGCCTGTCCGGGCGCATGTCCACCCTGGAGGTCGCTTATGAGGAGATCGATGACGAGCTGTCAAACCTGAGGCAGGCAGTAACCCGTTTGCAACAGCAACTGCATGAGGATACCGGAAAGCAGAGAACCAGGTTTCGAGTCGTCGCTGCCTCTTCTTTGGCAGGCTTTGTCCTATTACTCGCTCTGTTTCTATCCCAGTCTGGCCATATCGAACAAATGAAAGTCCAGATTAATGAACAGATATCGCAGTTACAACGAGTGGTGGGCGGGGTTATTGAGCTGATGGAGGGCGAGTAACGTCTATTCGTGTGCTGTGATCGGGGAAGGCTGAGGTAGCGCACGGCAGGTGTTCGAATCCGACATAAAAAAACCCCAGTACCGTTTGGTACTGGGGTTTTGTATTAGGAGCCTGACGATGACCTACTCTCACATGGGCAACGCCACACTACCATCGGCGCAGGACTGTTTCACTTCTGAGTTCGGGATGGGATCAGGTGGTTCCAGACCGCTATGGTCGTCAGGCAAAACTGATGATCACTGGGAAAGGATGAGAAAGAAATAAGCGATTTCGTCGTTATCCGCAATTGTCTTGGGTGTTATATAGTCAAGCCGCACGAGCAATTAGTACTGGTTAGCTCAACGCCTCACAGCGCTTACACACCCAGCCTATCAACGTCCTGGTCTTGAACGGCTCTTAAGAAGGCTCGAGGCCTTAGGGAGATCTCATCTTGGAA
>NZ_FNNE01000006.1 GCF_900106945.1 Marinobacter mobilis | reverse complement strand
GCTTCGCGCAAAAAATCACGCTCCTTCTTCACACGGGCCAGTTCTCGCTTGAGACGGGCAACCTCCTCGTCTCTGGGAGAGCCAGAGCCTTTGAAGGCCTTGTCCGTCTCCTCATCCGCTTCTCTGCGCCAACGGGTCAGTAGGTTGGGATTGATGCCGATCTCCAAAGCTATTTGTCGACAACTCACACCGGGTTGGCGGGTCAAAGCAATGGCTTCGCGTTTGAACTCTGGGCTATATTTTCTGCGTCTGGACATGAACACTCCTTTGGCACATTGTGCCTCTTTTCAGAAGTGTCCGCAGTAACGGGGTAGAACCCGTCAGCGCTCCAATGCTGGCCAGCATCATCAACTTCATGCTTTGGCGAAATACCGTCGAACACATCGGAACGGATCATCCCAAAACGGTCAATGCGAACATTCGGGTACACGGCCTCAGGTGGCCGTCAGGGAATATCTTTGTTGACTCGGAAACCGGTAATTTATACCAGCCCAACTTTATTGCCCGCCATAGTACGCAGACCACCCTCGACATCGTTCAAGCGTTCGATTTGGCCATCCCCCCTGAACCGTATCCGCTCGGGCTTTCAAGAACAGAGTGGGAGCATGCAAAGCATGAAGCCAGTATCGATTGAACCGTGGTCCAGGCTCTCTCTCAGAAGCCGCATGCTGATCACCTTTATCACCGCGGCCTTGCTGCCCTCCTTGCTGATCAGCCTTTACGGTCTTTCAGACGAAAAGCAACGCATGCAGTCCGAGGCGTTAGCGACACTATCCGAAACCATGGATCTGCGGGCGTCACGACTCACAGTATTCATCGGGGAGCAAAAGCGGCATTTAGCCACCCTGGCCTATGACCCTGCACTCCAGGACATCTTCGATCAGCTGGAGAAAGCATCAGCGGCCGGCCTGAATACACCGCACTACCGGGATTTCGCGGCCCTGAAAGCCACAGAGATACAAACCCACTTAAAAGCGATTAATTATTACGACTTCCTTTTTATCAAGACCAATGGCGACATCATCAGCGCACTGAGACAGCAAGACCAGATTGGCGACAACCTGTTTACAGAGCCGGAGGCTGCCCCCACCCTTTCCAAAGCTGTTCAGTACGCCCTCACTACCCTTTCCAGCATTTCCTCCGGTATTGAGCGCTCCGATCGCTGGACCTTGTTCATCGCGACACCGATATACGTTAAAAACACATTACTGGGTGTTATTGCCATTCAACTGGAGCTTGAAGATGTCGCGTCCACGCTTCTTTATGACACGGCTTATGGCAAGGCCGGAATCAGTGCCATTGTGCAAAGCGATTTGACGAACACGCTGAACGAAGTGCGGCTCACAACGCCGGACCAATCGTTTTCGTCAGCGAACGACCAGGAGACGCGAGCACGCCTTCTCTCTCACCTCGAGGCCACACCCTCGATAACCGGACAAAACGGTGATTACAGTACCTTCTCGGTATATGACAAGAATTACCTCGTGTTTTACCGAGAACTTCCCATTCTCGGGGCAGGCCTGGCTGTTGCCTTCGACCAAAGTACGGCGTTCCAGGCCATCAGTCATAAGATACTCGTTTGGCTGTATCTTCTGATCGCCACCCTTGGTTTTTCCATATTGCTCGGTCTCATGGTCACGCGAAGCCTGACCCGCCCTATCAGCGAACTCATAAGAGCGACCAACGAATTTTCGGCAGGTAATCTTCAGCACAAAATCAATCTGCATGGTCGCGACGAACTTGCCCAGCTGGGGATGTCATTCAATCAAATGGCCAGCGACCTGACGCACGACAGGGCCCAACTGGAGGGGGAACAACAGAAACTTCAGAAGATACTGAGCAATAGCCCTATCGGCTTGGGCATATCTGTGCAAGGGCAGCTCTGTTTTGCCAACCCCAAGCTTGAGGAAATGCTTCAAGTGCAGGTGGGCATGAGTATGGAAGACCTTTACGTTCAGCCTGGAAGTCATGCCTCAATCATGAATGAGCTAAAGGCCAAGGGCTTTCTTCTGGGCCACGAGGTGCAGCTTTACGGTCGAAACGGGGCTATCCGCGATGTACTGAACAACTATGTCGTCATGCCATTTAGTGGTGAGGAAAGCGTGCTTGTCTGGTCGATAGATATTACCGATAGAAAGCAGATAGAACGCGACATTCAGGCAAAAGAAGAGCGCCTTCGCAGCATCATAAACAGTGCCATTGACGGTATCGTGGTTATTGACGAAAAGGGCATCATCCTGGAATTCAGTCCTGCGGCCGAATCCATTTTCGGGTACAGCGCCAGTGAGGTTCTCGGACAGAACGTATCCCTGTTAACCCCTTCCCCCCATCGAGAAAGACATGACACGTATATCCAGCACTACCTGAAGGTTCGGCAATCAAACATTGTGGGCGCCAGCCGCGAAGTCGAGGCGGTAAGAAAAGGTGGCAACCACTTCCCGCTCTACCTTGCGGTCTCGGAAACCCCCATCAGGGATCAACTGTTTTTCACAGCCATCGTTCGGGACATCACCAAGGAAAAGGAAGTGGAGCGGGAGCTTGAATCTCAGAAATCCCGCGCAGAAGCGGCCAGCCGAGCAAAATCAGCTTTTATGGCCAATATGAGCCACGAGATCCGAACCCCGATGAATGCCATCATGGGCTTCTCGGAGCTCCTTCTGAATACCACCGGCCTGTCAGAGGAAGCCAGGTCTCAGGCGGAGATCATCTTAACCTCCAGCCAATCCTTGCTGGCGATCATTGACGACATTCTCGACCTGTCAAAACTCGAAGCTGGGCGTATGAGCCTTGAAACCGTGGCCTTTCATCTTCCAAGCCTGTTAAACGACGCCATTTCGATGGTCAACAGAAAAGCAGCTGAGAAAGGTCTGAATATAAGCCTGGACGTTGAAGCGGGCACCATCGAAAACGTCTTGGGCGACCCAACCCGCTTGCGCCAGATTGTCCTGAACCTTCTCAGTAACGCGGTAAAGTTTACCCCCTCTGGCCATGTGGGCGTTCGCCTTCACAGAAATGGGAGCCTCACGTGCGTAACGGTCAAAGATACCGGTATCGGAATGGACAGCGAACAACTGGCGCATGTATTTGAACCGTTCAGTCAGGCAGACGAGTCAATCACCCGAAGATTTGGTGGCACGGGGCTGGGGCTCACCATTTGCAAACAGCTGGCCGAAAGGATGTCTGGGCGGATTCACGCACAAAGCACGCTTAACAAAGGGACCTCTTTCACCGTTGAACTCCCCCTGCCCCCGGCCCCCACCGTTACCGAACGCGAAGGCAACCTGCCCTCAGCCGGGCATTCCATGCCTTTGCCCTCACGGCGTTTCAGCATCCTGCTCGCTGAAGATATTGACACCAATGCCCAGCTGGTGACGACCCGCTTGTCGTCCGAAGGGCACCAGGTCACGCGGGTCAGGAATGGCATGGAGGCGTTAAACACCTTTAAAACGGGAGATTACGACCTGATCCTGATGGACATGTTGATGCCGGTCATGGATGGGCTGGAAGCCACTCGCCAGATACGGGCGATTGAAGACGAGCACACGCCCATCATAGCGTTGACGGCGAGCGTAACGGAGGAGGATTACACGAACTGCCTGGCCGCGGGCATGGACTCCGTCCAGCGGAAGCCCGTTAATATTACCGAACTTCTGGAGCACATCGAAGCCATCGTGCCAGAACAACGGGGAACCCCGGGTTTACAAACGGCGTACGTCCCTGCAAGCAATGGGCTCGACCTTGCACCACTTGGCCACTTGGTTGATATCGCCTCCGCACCCGGCCTGTGGAGCGATAAGACGGCATACGCCAATGGACTGCGCCTGTTTGCAAAGCAGATACAAAAAGACCTGAGCCAGCTTGATCATGTCCTGCATCAGAAGACCCTCTCGTCGCAAGATGCCAGGGCGGTAAAGGAAACGGCTCACGCAGTAAAAGGATCTGCAGCAAATCTGGGCTTCTCAAGCGTGACACGTGCTGCTGAGACTCTGGAATCGTCCATCGACACCGCCGGCACAATCACTTCATTCGCCGACGTACAATCACTCCGGTCCACGTTGTCCGAGGCCGCGACAGCGATCGACAGCTGTTTGCGCAGCGCCCTGAACGAAGACAACGATCAGCCGCTGAACATTGATCAAACGCTGGCAGGCACTCTTCTCAGAACATTGCTTGCATCCTTTGAATTCCTTAACCCCGACCGCTCAAGATCCATCCTGAAAGAACTCGAGGCCTGCTGGCACAAACAAGACGTACTACCCTTATACAAAGCACTGGAGCAGTTTGATTTTGCCTTGGCCGAACGACTGACGAGGGCACTCCTGGAGTCCATTGAAGCGCCCGGGGATCGGTAGGATGAAAGCGAAAATTCTGATTGTTGATGATGAGCCAAACAATCTTGAGGTTCTTAATCAGATTCTCAAACAAGACTATGAGCTCTTGTTTGCGTTGAATGGAGAGGTAGCAAAAGAGGCTGCCATCAGGCATCACCCTCACCTCATACTCCTTGACGTTTCGATGCCGTTAATCAGCGGGTTCGACGTCTGCCGCTGGTTAAAACAACATCCCGTAACGAAGCATATCCCGGTTATTTTTGTAACTGCGCGAACAAGAGCTGAGGATGAAGTTAAGGGCTTTACGCTGGGCGCCGTTGACTATATCCACAAACCATTTTCCGCCCCGATTGTTCAACGCCGAGTAGAAACCCATCTGCGTCTGGTGCACCAGGATGAGTTGCAACGCAGCTACAAAGAAACGGTGTACATGTTAGGCCGGGCGGGCCATTACAACGATACGGACACCGGCGTCCATATATGGCGAATGGCCGAGTACTCTCGCCACATCGCTCTGGCGATGGGCTGGGACAAAAAGCGCTCCGAGCTGCTTGAACTCGCCGCGCCCCTGCACGACACAGGGAAAATCGGTATTCCAGACAGCATTCTGAAAGCGCCAAGGAAGCTTACGGAGCAGGAGTGGGTCATCATGAAAACCCACACCGAGATCGGGAACGATATTCTGAGCAACGGAAAATCCGAGCTTATGATGATGGCCGCCGAAATTGCCTGGTGTCATCATGAGAAGTGGGATGGCACAGGTTATCCCCGAGGACTGGTCGGGAACGATATTCCTCAGTCAGCCCAGATTGTTGCCGTTGCCGACGTCTTTGACGCCTTATCGATGAAACGTTCTTATAAGGGGGCCTGGCCTACCGACGACTGCATACGCTTTATCGAAGATCAGTCTGGCCAGCATTTCAACCCCGCCGTCGTCGACGCATTCCTCACCAAGGTTCCGGACATCCTGGCTGCGCTCCATTACTGGGAGGCCAACCCGGTAACGACTCTCAATGACCGTCATCCCCCTTCCGACGACTAGCGCTACACGAGGCACCTTTCTGCCCGGGCTGAACCTGCAACCGGGAACGTTGTGCAGACTTCAGAGCATTCACAGAGGATAGCGCTGGGCCCCCGTTCGTGGCTCTCGGTTAAAAACCAGCCAGATTCGTTGTGAACATCAGGCAAATCCGGTTAGCTGATGACGAAATAACGTTATTTTACAAGTTCATAGCGTGTCACAGGCGATTAAGTACGACTCAATGCTTTATCATCGCCGTGCAATAACGTTTCGCCTTTTTAAACTCCTATTGAGGTACAAGATCATGATGGCCAGAGCAGTGAAACTGGCGGGCGCACTAATGGCTGCCGCCCTTTTGACAGGATGTTCCGATACGCCAAGTAACGGCGACATCGAGGATGCCCTGAATGCCCTCAACCCGCAAAGTTTTACCGAGGTAACAGACTTTGAGAAGGTGAACGGCTATGCCGAGGGTGAGCACCGGTACGTGGTTGAAGTGAACTACGAGATCACGTTCACCCAGGGAATGAATGAGCTCATGGCGGAGGCCTCAGGCATGGAAAAAATGGCGCTTGCCATGCTCAAGATGGCCGTGGGTGATTTCGAGGAAGGTGACACCATGGAAGACACCACCTCCCTTACGTTCGTTGACAGCGAGAACGGCTGGCAGCCCCTGTAAGGCGACCCGCGATGCCTGCGCCCCGGTTCGGGGCGCAGGTTTCTCAAGCTGACCGACGTAAAGGCGCCCCCCCCTTAACTCTTCCAGCATCTCTGAATTCAGTACCTCTCGCCCTTGACCTTTTACGCACACCCTCTGATGATTCGCCAACGCAGTCTGTCTGTCGCGTTTCAGGTGTCACCGGGGTTTCGACGCCTTCGGAATCACGGGGACATAGTCCGTCCGCCCTGCGCAGCTGTCACCTTCCATAGAACAAGAATCAGACGAACATGACCCTGAAACAACAACTTACCCCGCTGCTCGCGCAACTGATCACTAGTGAACGGATAGAGCATTACCGCCGAAGGCTTCTGGAAAGGTTCCGACACCTGAAAGGAGAGCCCCACCAGGCGACCTTCTACTTCAGAGTCGACGATCCCTATTCGGTTCTCATGGCACAGGTCCTGCCTGGCTTTGCACGCCACTTCGGTCTCACGATCAAGCCTCGGGTAATGCTGTATCTGGATGAGCGGATGTACCCTGCCACCGATATGCTGGTCCAACTGGCACCACGTGATGCCTTGCCGCTGGCGAGATTGCACCGCCTGGACTTTCCCGAACACTGGCAACTTCCCCAGCCAGGACTTGCGCTGTCAGCCACCCGCTGCCTCCTGAAACATGAGCAGGATGAGCATTTCTGGGCTCTGGCCCAGGCTCTGTCCGGTGCGCTCTGGCGTCACGACCATGACGGACTCAGGGCCCTGCTCCGGGCGCACGGCGAGGTCCCCCATGATCAGGCACTCGCGACCCTGCGGGGTCGGCGAGACCGGTTCCTCCGCGATGGCCATTACCTGACCGGTACGATTCATTATCAAGGTGAATGGTATTGGAGCGTGGAGCGTCTGGACCACCTCGCCTCCCGTCTGAATGACCTTGGCCTCGGCAGCCATGACTGGCCAATGGCCTACGGCAGTGCCAAGACAGCCAAGCCTGGCAGCGCCACGCATGCGTTAGCAAACCAGCCGCTCGACCTGTTTTTTTCCTTCCGCAGCCCCTATTCCTACCTAGCGCTGTCGCGAACCTACGCACTGGCCGACGACTATGGACTGACGCTGCGGATACGCCCTGTACTCCCTATGGTCATGCGAGGTCTCAGCGTCCCCAGGGCCAAGCGACTTTATATTCTCAAAGACGCCGCCCGCGAAGCCAGACTGCATAATATCCCCTTCGGCAAAGTGTGTGATCCGCTCGGACCGGGTGTAGAAAGGTGTATGGCCATCTGGCCGTTTGCCGAGCAGGAAGGACGTCTTCGGGAGTGGCTGCTGTCAGCCTCAACAGGGATCTGGAGCCAGGGCGTCAACCCAGCCACCGACAGGGGGCTCAGGCGACTGGTCGAACATGCCGGGCTGGACTGGTCCCGTGCTCGCCTCTCGCTGGATAATGACAGCTGGAGAGGACTGGCCGAAGCCAACCGCGCGGCCATGCAAAAGGCTGGTGGCTGGGGTGTCCCCGGATTCGTGATCGGTGACACCATGGTCTGGGGTCAGGACCGCTTTGCAGTGATCGAACAGTCGCTGCGTGATAAACACGAGAGCGAACGATAGCAAGCTCCCAGTTCTCACATCCCCCCCCTGGGCCGCAGCCCCGGTTCGTTCACCTCTCATCACGCACGGTGCTCTGCACAGAGCACCCCATCACTTTCCTGAATAGCCAACCCACGCGACAGCAGGGATCATGACGCTCTCGCCCCAGAGCGGTCGAAAAACTACCGGGTTATGAAAGGGTCAGAGATTCGGTCCAAGCCTGATTCAAAGCATCGCTAGTCAGGCTGCTCGTTTTGTTCTGCCCCTTTATTTTCCTGCCGGAATTCGGCGGGCGTTCTCCCCGTCCACTTTCGGAAAGAGCGAGTAAATGCGCTGTGCTCAGAAAACCCGAGCAACATCGCTACGTCGAGGATCTGCAGCCTCCGGTCACGCAGGTAGGATTCCGCGAACTGGTGTCGGACGGCCTGTAATTCATCACGAAACGTAGTGCCGGCCAGCTTCAGCTCCCGCTGCAACTTCCGGGAATGGCAGTTCATAGAACGGCTGACAGTCTCGATACTCGGCTCCCCCTGACAAAGCAGCCCGGCAATCGCTTTGCGGACCTTAACCACAATGTCTTGCTGAGTCGGCAGCTGCCGCAGCAACTGATCGGCGTGCTGTTCCAGAACCCGTATCAGCGCAGGATCCGGAGTTTTCAGAGGGGCATTCATCAGCTCCAGGCTGCCCTGAAGAACCAGTTCAGGGCGCTGAAAGCCAACCGGGCAACCGAAGTACTCCTCGTAGGGCGAAATGTCACCGGGGCCAACGTGCGTGAAGTCGACACGTACCGGATTGACCGGCACACGAACAATACTGCGGCAAAACCGGACGAGTACCGCCAGGCCAACTTCATCCACCAGACGACTGGTGCGGTTCTCGTAGGTATCCCAGACCAGTTCGATTGACCCGTCAACCGATCTCGGGGTCATGGGCACCGTGTCAAACAACAGGCGCTGATAGCGCACCAGCAGACGGAGCGCACCCGCCAGATTGTCACAGGCAGGGAGCACAGCCCCCATCACGCCAAGATGGCGGGAATTAATCGTCTCGCCTAGGTGCAGGGCCAGGTAGGGATCTTCAAGTTCACGCTCGGCTCGCTCCAGCATGGAAGACCATAGGTGCTCGTCTATTCCACCCAAGCCGCTCGAATCCGGGCTTGGCCAGGGCGCGCCCAACACGTGCTCCGGGACTCGGCCCTGCGCCTCAAGATACTCATAAAGCATTTGAGCATAGGCTTCAGGGACAACCCTTCGGTTTTCATGTAGATCTTGCATCAAACCACTCTTTTTGTCGCAAAGTGTCCAGCAAATTGTCGGCGCCGGTCAAGTCGGCCCACACCGGATGTGTACAATTGTACACATGAATATGCACAGCACCATACACACAATAGGCAATCAGGTTGCGGTGATGATTCTCGACCATGACGGCGGCCAGCGCAGTTTCAATGCCATCGCTGCGAACCTGGGGCTGCCACCCCGAACCCTGCGTCGACGACTCACGACCGAAGGCACATCGTTCCGCGAAATTCGGGCCCGGGTGCTCAGTGAAGCCGCCATCGCCATGCTTCAGGCGGGCAACATCAACCACGAGACCATCGCTACCAAGCTTGGCTTGAGCGACGCCGCAAACTTTCGTCAGGCGTTTCGCCGCTGGACAGGGCAATCAACCCAGGCGTTTACACGCCCACCCAGTCGGGCAAGTGGCCGAAAAAAACCTTGTCAAGATCTGCATACCGCATAAGCTAAAGAGATAAATAAAATAAAGCGTTTCCCGAAAACGCACTGGGAGAATACATGGCGTACGAAACGGTTCACCTGCCTACAGCGCAGGATAAGAGCAGCAAGCGCATTGCGCCCGGCATGCTCTTCAGCCCCCTCCGCCTCCCCATCGCCTTCCTCTTTGCTGTCCCACGCCTTGTCATACTGACATTCCCTACGATAAGCACCACTCCGTATGGCCCTGGCAGGGATCCACTCGCCAGCTTCGGACGGTAACCAAACCCGCCCGTAAGCACCTCAGCCCCTTTTGGAGAGAAGTACGATGCAGACACAGCAGCCGCCCTCCAGGTCATTTCGCAATCAATTGATCCGGATTACCGACTGGTTCGCCTTCCCTTTGCGTGCGTCGCATTATGTCGAACTCGTTAACCCTCTGTGGACAACCCATAAGATGCAGGCGCAGGTCGTTAAAGTGTGGGATGAAACCAAGGATGCCCGCACCATCACGCTGAAGCCCGGCACGAACTGGCGATTGCACCGGGCGGGGCAGCATATTCGCATTGGCATTCCGGTCGAAGGGCGCCACTACACCCGCACTTACACCATTTCTTCCGCCCCGGAACGATCCGATGGCCTGTTTACCATTACGGTGAAAGCCATTGATGACGGACGGGTCTCCCGGCACATCGTGCGAAATATCAAAGTCGGTGATTTCTTGCCTGTGGGTTTGCCCCAAGGCGATTTCTACCTGCCAGACGCCTCACCGATTCAGCCGCTGTTCATTACCGCCGGCAGTGGTATCACGCCTGCCATGAGCATGCTCCGCAGCCTGATTGCGCAACACCGGATGCCCAGCACAGAGCACATTCACTTTGCGCCCCATGAGTTCGATGTCATTTTCGGCAAGGAACTCCGGGCGATGGACGCAGAGCAAAAGTACTACCACCTCCACGAAGTTCACACCCGCAAATTTGGCGAAGACCAGCACACCGACAGTCATTTCAGTCTGGAAATGCTGGAGCAGTTCTGCCCTGACTGGAGAGAACGGGACTGCTATGCCTGTGGTCCGGCATCACTGCTGTCTGCCCTGGAAAGCACCTGGGAAGAAGCCGGTATATCCCGAAGACTTCACATCGAGCGCTTCATGGCTGAGTTTGCCGAGGTCCCGGCGGATGCAACCGGTGGCAAGGTGACCTTTGCCCGCAGCGGCGTCGAAGTCGATGCAGACAGCCAGATGAACCTGTTACGCGTAGCGGAAGAGGCCGGGATGAATCCCCCCCATGGCTGCCGCATGGGCATCTGTCATACCTGTAACACAACACTGAAATCCGGCTGCGTGCGAGATCTCCGCAGCGGCGAAATTCTTAATGAAGCTGGTGCCATTGTGCAGACCTGTGTCTGCGCCGCAGCCGGCGACTGTGAACTGGATCTGTAACTGAGGTAATCCAAATGGCTACAGCAAAACCACTGCCGGTCAATCTCACCGATGAGCAAATCGATGAATTCGGACGTGAAATGGATGCGATCTACGACGAGGTTATGGCCTCGCGTGGAGAAAAAGACCGCCTCTACATACTGCGACTGATCCGTACTCAGCGCAGCATGGCCTTTGTCGGACGCATGATCATCTACGCCAGCCTGTTTCTGCTCCCCCCCTGGGGGCATGCACTGGCAGGCTGGGGCACTACGCTCGTCGTCATGTTTCTCGGTGTCGCTATGCTTGGTGTTGCCAAGATTCTGGAGAACATGGAAATTGGCCACAACATCCTTCACGCCCAGTGGGACTGGATGAAGGATCCGGAAATCCAGTCGAATACCTGGGAATGGGACAGCATGAGCCCATCGGATCGCTGGATGCACTCGCACAATGTCGTGCACCACACCTGGACCAATGTCGTCGGCAAGGATCTGGATGTGGGCTATGGCATCATGCGGGTCACTCCCATGCAGCCCTGGCATGTTAAATACCTGCTTCAGCCGATTTACTTCGTTTTGCTGGCGCTCTTGTTCGAAGAAGGCGTGGCCCTGCACGAGCAGGCTATCGTTGACGTTGTTGAGGGCAAGAAGAGTCCGAAAGACGCGGGCCTGGGTCCGGTTATGAAGCGCATCGGTCGCAAGATGTGGGGGCAGGTACGCAAAGACTACATCATGTGGCCGCTGGCCGGCGCGCTGGTCGCGGTGCCTTTGTCGTTTGTTGTCGCCGTTTCGCCATGGCAGGTGTTCCTGCTGGTGGCTGCAGCCAATGCCATCGCCAACATCATCCGTAACGTCTGGGCCTTTGTGATCATCTTCTGCGGTCATTTCCCGGAGGGCGTCTACAGCTTCACGGAAGATCAGGTTGAAGGCGAGAGCAAGGGGCAGTGGTACATGCGCCAAATGCTGGGGTCAGCCAACATCACCGGCGGCCCGCTGTTCCACGTGCTGTCCGGTAATCTGAGCCACCAGATTGAACACCACCTGTTTCCTGACATGTGCAGCAATCGCTACCCGGAGGTCTCCCCTCGCGTACAGGCTCTGGCGGCCCGTTATGGCCTGCCCTACAACCGGGCGTCCATCTGGCGCCAGTTTGGCACCACCTGGCTGAATAACCTGCGTCTGTCTCTGCCCGGCGGCAAATTGCCGCCAAAGGTGGCAAGCGCCTGAACAACGCCACATAAATGCATAGGTGACCTGCCGCGCCCTGGCCTGTGCCCGGGCGCGGAAGGTCGTTTACCGGATGGCTGGCGTGCCTGACTCTGGCAGAGCGCAACGCCGGTTCTTTTAGTTGAACCTTCATGAGGAAGGCAATGTCAGCGGACAATAACCAATACGATTACGACTACATCGTGGTTGGCTCAGGTTTTGGGGGGAGCGTCTCCGCCTGCCGCCTGAGCGAGAAAGGCTACAGCGTCGCGGTGATGGAAATGGGCCGACGCTGGACGCCGGAGAATCTGCCCAAGAGCAACTGGAATCTTCGTAACTGGCTCTGGCGGCCCATGCTGGGCCTGCGCGGTTTCTTCAACACCAGTTTTTTCCGGCACGTCATCGTGCTGCATGGAAATGCGGTCGGCGGCGGTTCGATCACCTATGCCAACACCCTGCTCGTGCCTCCGGATAAAGTCTGGGACGAAGGCAGCTGGGCCGGCATCAACGACTGGCAGGCGGTCATGCCCGGGTTTTACGACACCGCCAAGCGAACACTGGGCGTTGTCCGAAATCCGATGATCGCTCCGGCAGACCGGGCACTGAAAACCATGGCCGACGCCTATGGTGTGGGCGACACCTGGTACCCCACGGATGTCGGTGTATTTTTCGGCAACCCCGGAGACGAACCGGGCACGCGCTATGAAGACCCGTTTTTCGATGGCCGAGGGCCTGCCCGTAACAGCTGTATCGGCTGTGGGGGCTGTATGGTCGGATGCCGCCACAATGCCAAGAACACGCTGGACAAAAACTATCTGTACCTGGCTGAGCAACAGGGTGCGCGGGTATACCCGGAAACCAAAGTTGTCGATGTCGTTCCCCTGAATGGCCACGCTGACGGCCGCGACGGTTACGAGGTAACAACAGTGCCGCCTACCTGGCGTGGCGTGGGTCTTGGTATCGGTAAACGGACATGGCGCTGCCGGTCCATCATTTTCTCCGGCTCCTCGCTGGGCACGCAGGAGTTACTGTTCAAACTGAAGGAAAAAGGGTCTTTGCCCCGTATTTCAGATGAACTGGGCAAACGGGTCCGTACCAATGCCGAGTCGCTGATCGTGGTACGGAGACCGGACTGTGAAGAAAATATGTCGGATGGCATTGCCATCGGTTCGGGTATTCACATTGACGAACACACCCATATTGAAGCCACTCGCTACCCTGCGGGCTCAGACTTCATGGGCATGATGCTGACCGCCCTCACCCACGGCCGACCCGGCTGGACCCGTCCCCTCTTCTGGTTATGGATGGCGATAAAAATCGTCGCGCGCAACCCGTTGCGGGCTCTTCGCGCACAGCTACCCTTTGGCTGGGCACGGGAAACCATCATTTTCCTGTGCATGCAGACCATTGACGGCCATTTGAACATGCGACTCAAACGCCTCTGGTACTGGCCGTTCCGTAAAGCCCTGGTGACGGAAGGAGACCGAATCCCCACCTTTATTCCCGAAGCCAACGCGTTCGCTGAAAAAGCCGCTTCGGCGGTGAATGGACTGGCCGGCAGCAGCCTGCCGGAAATCTTTTTCAATACGCCAACCACGGCTCATTGCATGGGAGGCTGCAGCATGGCTGATTCGCCCGAGCACGGCGTGATTGATGGCCGTAATCGCGTGTTCGGCTACCAGAACATGTTGGTCTGTGACGGTTCCATGCTCGGCGCCAACCTTGGCGTTAACCCTTCGCTGACCATCACCGCGCTCACCGAACACGCGATGTCGCATATCCCCGACAAGTAACCGTCAATTCTCACGACATCCGCTCCGGGCAGCGTACCTCCGCTGCCCGGGGCCCTGATGCCACTTTAAACGCCACGATGTTCGTGGCACTATCGACCGTTCATCAGGCCTCCCGCCTGCAGCTACCGCTCCGAAGCCACCGCCACCCGCAGCCGGGCCTGAACGCATTTCATCAAATCAGATGGTCGGGTTTTGGATAACCGATGAATTCAGACAGCAAAGACCGACGCCACACAAGCGCCGAGACCCGAACACTTATCCGACAGGCGATTGCCAGCGGGGCAGACCGCTACATCCGGGGATGCGAGTCCCGGGTTGATGATTTTGTTCGTCGCCATTATTCCTTTCGCGGCGCGCTGCGCGTTCATGCCCATGCTATGGGCTGGGATGTTGTTCGCGTCCCGATCAACATCCTCTGGTCCGTTGTCCATTTTGCATTAGCGGTGCTGAGTTTAGTCGCGGGGCTTGTACGCCTGCGTGGCCTTCAGGCATGGTTAAAGCGGGCACCGCCAGGGCTGGTGACGGACACGGACCGCCAAATCAGCTGGCTTGTGGTCACAGAGCTGCTGCAGTTACCTTATCAGTACGGTAACCGGACCAGTCATAAAGACGCTCTCATGGAAGAAATTCTAAGGGACCCCGCTTTCTCTGAGCTGCTACAGACTAACGCCGACACGTTTCACGGTCCCTCCCATGATCCGGGGTTTCGGGTAAAACTGAACAACAAACTGGCCGAGTATGGAGCAACGCGAACAGGTTCCGCCGATCTCGTCAGCAATGTGACCCTGTTAATTACCAGCAAGGCGATGCTGGGACAGGCGGCATTCGGGGCACTGAGTGCCGGAACAGTGGTATCTGCGGCGGTCGCCCATTCCGTGGCGGTATCGAATTTCTGGCTGGGCTCTGCCATCGGTGCTTACTATTACGCGGTCGTGCCCGCAACGACCTCGGTACCGCTGCTTGTGGCTGTTACCACTCTGGTGGCTGTGGCAATGGCGCTGATTTCGACCTTTATCGGTATCGTATCCGACCCACTGCAGGCTCGCTTCGGCCTGCACCACAGACGCCTCCGAAGGCTGCTCAACGCGATTCGCGACGATCTTCAGGGAACGCACGATTCGACATTCGAGTTACGTGAAAAATACCTGGGACGGCTCTGCGACATTGTTGATGTGCTCACAACCCTGGCCCGGACGCCCTGACCCCTGCCCCGAAGCTCGGTCACGTGATCGCGCCTCACCAATACCCCCGGTGATTTCGGAAGTTTTCCCGCTAATTGTCATCCCGCTGACAGACACGGGCATTCGAACTGCTGCTATGCTGCTGTTGCTCTTTAACTTTTTGCCGAACAGGCAGATCTACCAAAGGTGAGGTTTACGATGAAGAACAGCACACTCGTCGGGTTGTCGTTGCTGGTTGCAGCTTATGTTTCCCTGATGGCCGGCTGCGCCATGTCGACGCCAGACAGCGCCGACGTCAATGCCGCGGGTAACCAGAGCCTGATGCAGCTGCACGATATCTGGGTACTGGAAACCCTCGACCGCGAGGCACTGGAGCTGGTTTCTGAACGTCAGCGCCCACGCATGGAACTCAATCATCGGGAGATGACGATGTCGGGTTTTGATGGTTGTAATAACCTCAGAGGCGCCATTCGTCACCTCGACGCCGAGGCCATTGAGTTCGGCCCGATCATCGCTACCAGGAAGGCCTGCCCCGACATGACGCTTTCCGACCGTTTCCAGCTCAACCTGACTCAGGTCCGGGGCTACACACGGCAAAACCTGAAGCTCTATCTGCTGGATCAGAACGGCAATGAAATCCTGTCGTTCCAGAAAACCGACTGAGAAACCATTCACCTCGTCAGTAAGCCCCGTACACGGCACCCAATCGTCGGGTCAATGTACGGGGGTAACGACAGCCCGGCTGCCTCTATGATACGTTCGGATTTCAGCTCCCCGAGCCTCAAGAAAAACAACCATCAACGCCGTCACGGGAAATGCCGTATCTGTCCATGAAAACAATAACCCTGCACAATGGAGCACGCGCCTTTAGTGCCCGGTTGTATGGCCCTGAAAGGGCTCCCATGGTGGTCTGCCTTCATGGCTTCCCCGACAACGCTGACTCGTTTCGCTATCAGGTTCAGGATTTCGTTGACGCGGGCTACCAGGTTCTGACCCCGACCATGCGGGGGTACGAGCCTTCGTCGATCACCCAGAATGAAGATTACACCCTCAGGTCCATGGCCCAGGATGTGAATGCCTGGCTCGATGAGTTAAAGCAACCACAGGTTCACCTCGTCGGTCATGACTGGGGTGCGGTTGTCGCCTATATGGTGGCTGCCCTGATTCCCGATCGTCTGCTGTCTGTGACCACCATCGCGGTGCCTCATCCCAGACGTTTTCTTGAGCGGGGGGTGGCCCGGGTACCGGTTCAGGCTCTGAAATCCTGGTACATGCTGTTCAATCAGATCCCGCTGGTGTCGGACCATATTGTCCGGCGTAATGACTTTGCGTTTATTCGCCACCTCTGGCGGACCTGGTCTCCAGGGCAGACGCTAACAGACGAAGAATGGCGAGGGCTGCGCAACACCTTCGGCCAACCCGGGGTCATCAGGGCAACACTCAGTTATTACCGACAGAACGTATCACCGGGCCAGATGCTCAGGCTCAAGCCTTCTTCAGCGGATGCGATCCAGCACATTCGAGTGCCGAACCTGGCGATCACCGGTGAAAACGATGGCTGTATCGATACCCGGGTGTTTGATCACACAGTACTCGGAGACGACCATCCTGCCGGTTTTCGAATTGAGCGGGTTGCAGATGCCGGACACTTTACTCACCAGGAAAAGCCTCAGGTGCTGAACCCCGTGATGATCGACTGGTTCAGACAGCATGAGCGCACACCCGGCTGATTGAGGCACGTTGCAGCCTGATCAGGTCCGGCTTGAAACACATCTGTACAGATCAATAGCCTGCATCTGGCATTTGGGTACACAGGAAGCACCCAAAAGAGCCACTACGCTGCTCTCCGTTTCTTGGTATATAGAACGTTTATAATGCCATTGCCTATGGCCATAGCTGAATCCCGGCAGTCAAATCGTTCTGCTACTAAAAATGGAGTCTCGTGATGCAACCCAAGGACATCGTGGCACAGTTTATTGCTGATATTCAGGCCCAGCACTTCGATGAGGCAAGAACACGGCTCGTCACCGAAGGGTTTGAATATGTTGGGCCAAATATGCGTTTCCTGTGCCCGGATGACATGCTCTCTTATCAGTTCGGAATGGCGGCGATTCAGAAAGACCTGATTGTCCGGCAACTGAGTGCGGACGGCGAGCATGTGTTTGCGATACTCGATTACCAGACGCACTTTGAACCCATCGGGGACGTCCGGCTTGCCGTCTGGTTTCGTGTCCGCGACGAGAAAATCCAGACGGTTGAAACATTCTATAATGCTGCAATCGTCGAGAACATGCTGGGAGGGCACCTGCCCCCCCAGCCCTGAATCGATTCGGACGCCCCGACCATTGCGACCGGTTCAGAATCTGCCGCAGGCCGGGCAAGGCAGCCCGGCCATTGCTCAATTCACTTAACCGGCAGCAAAGGGCATTGAAAATAAACCGGCGGTCCATCAGGAAATGAACCTGGCGTAACCACGAGATGGCCGAGCGCCTGGTGGTACTGCAGCTCCTCATACGAAGTCAGCACCGGCACAATGCCATGGTGCATAAACCCGTCAGCCGTCCATTCCACCGTGTGGGTAAACCAACGCCCCCCATTGTAGGCCTGATTACCCGGAGCAGCTTCCGCAACCGGCAACTGACCTTCCGGGGCATTACTGTTGGTCACCACATACAGTGGATCGAACGACTGGAGATTTTGCGGCGTTGGAGCCGGTAAGGTGGTCGTTCCCTTAGTGCCCCAGAGATCTCCATCGCCCCAGAGCGCGGGCATGAAATCAGGTTGGCCTGGATTCGCATGAGCCAGGCCGGTGAACATCAAGCTGACGAATACAACCGGAATCGTACGTAACATGGGTAATCCTCCCTGGTGGTGTTACCGGTGTCTATCCGACCCGCAGGACTCCGGCGGGCCAGGTATAGGTTCGGCCAGTTGTCCCCCACGTTCCTCCCTTCACGGTAAACAAAGGATCACGATTTCATCACGGCGGAAGACAACACCCTCCCCACGCCGGTTGAGCAGCTCCAGGCCGATAAACTGGAACGAGAAATCGCAAAGCTGGGCCAGGAAAGTACACGCAACACCAGTGGATGGGGGGTATCCAGTCAGGCCCCTTTATTACGGCGATCATCGCCTTGCTGGGCGTATTTATAACCGTCTGGCGCCAGATGGCAGAGTCGGACCGCCAGCGCATGATTGACCGGCACCAACAGGAAAGTGATCAGATCAGGCGGTTTGACGAGCGCTTCCAAACCCCGTGCAACCTTGTTCCGCAGAGCCTGCCTTCACCGACTGAATGCCCGGGCAGCTGACCTGTCGGGCGCTCAGTTACTCCAGGCGGATCTGCATTGGGTTCACTTCAGGAAGGCCAAACTCAGACGAGTAAAGTTTCAGGGAGCCTGAGCGTCCGGCAAACGTAGGAGATAACAGGACAGACCGATTAATCCGTTCGATGCTGCCGGACTTATCCGTCTTCTCCGGCAGTTTCCGGGCCCGAACCGGTCTGGGCCATCGCCGCCCCCTGTCCGCGCCAGCGCTTTCGGGCTTTGTAGTATGAGCTGATGTCGTGATACCCCAGTCGTTCAGCAATATCGGCGGCTGAACGGGCATGTAACAGGGCGGCCTGGCGTTGACGCTCCTCATCCAGCAGGCTGGAATAGACCTGCCTTTCGTCACGCAGCTTACGGTACAAAGTGGCTCTGCTCACGTGCAGACGGTCACAGACCGCCTCCACCTGGGAGAACCTTTTCAGGTCCTGACGCAGCAACGATTGAATCTGGCTGGTGAGTGGCTGGTGAGTGTGAAACCGGACATCGCTGATATGGCGCGCCATTAGTTTTTTCACATAGGCGTTGGCCTGCTTCAAAGGACGTTGCAGCGCGGTGTCTGGCAATACCAGGGCGTTAGCAGACTGTTCAAAGTGCTGTGGACACCGGAAAAACTCCGTCAGCGCCTCCTCGTGGGCCGGTTTTGCATGGGTCCAGTAAACCGCCAGCGGAGCGAGTGAGTCATCGGTGAGATAGCGTCCCCAGGCAAGCAAGGCCACCAGGCTCCGCTCCCGGGCTTGCTGGGGATAGCCCCTGTCAGCCCCCAGTCGGGATTGTACATACAGGTCACGGCCCTTGGGCGTTAGAGTCCATCCGTCCCGGGCATTAAGTAACGCGATTCTCTCGATGTAGAGGGTCAGCGCCTCCCCCAGCGTATCGCAATGGCTGACCCAGCTTGCCAGTAATCCCTGTGCCTGAGGGCTTACCGATTGCCCGATACGAAGCCCCAGATCGTCGGGGATGGTCTTCGCTGCACCGTGCCACAACTGCTGCAGCCAGTGTTCCGGAAAACGGAGATTGAGCAGCTCCGCAAGGTCATGCCCTGCGTCCATTCGTTCGACCCAATTGGCCAGCTCCGGCCAGACCCCGGCGATGGCCGGGTCTACTGCCCGCAGTTGCCGGGCGAGATCAACCACCGCGATAGCTGAAACGGTCCCCGGAGGAATGGGGTTGCTGTTGACCGATGGGGAGTACGCTGTCTGCATCCTGCAGGTTGTCCGTTTGAGATTTGAAACCAGATTCCAACACGCTGCAACGATCGGCCTAAGGAACCTGATTCAGGCCCGGTAATATCGGTTCTGAGCCCCACGACAAGAGGTCCCGCTGATGCGTTCATCCCATAGAATAACGTCACTTAAACATCTGCGACAATTAATTCCACCGCCCAGCCGCATGCTGGCGAAGCGCATCCAGAGCCGCCTGGATCACCTTTGCCTTGAATTCATCCGACAGGCTTCATTGGTGGTGGCTACCCGTAACCCACAGGATGTCCCCCCCATCAGCTCTGCGACCAGCGTGTATCCGCTGGTGGCGGATGGAACAGGAATAAGCATCCTGAACAACGCATCAGCAGATAAACTCGTGTTTACCCTGCCCCCCGGCAAGGACACCTGGGGGGTAACCACCAGCGACAGCAGCGGGGGTCAGGTCAGCCTGTACTTTCTGGTAACCGGCGTCGGTCACGGCTTGAGGGTCAATGGCCATTACCAGATCGAGCCGGTGCATGGTCAGTTACTGATGACGGTCAGGGTCCAAACCGCCTATCTGCACTGCGCCAGGGCCGCCAGCCGAGGGGAGTTATGGCAGTCGGTCCCCGCCAGCCCCGCGGATTCGGCTCCTCAGGATCTAGCGGCACTGCTGGCTGACTGCCGGTATTGCCTGTTACACACCAGCAATGCTGAGGGACAGTCCCAGTTATCGCCACGGGGAGATCCTGCAGGCTTTTTGCAACTGCTCGACGACGGTCACCTGTTCCTGGCGGAACGACCGGGAAACAAGGTTGCCGTAAGCCTCAGCAATATCCTGGAGCAGCCGACGGTCGCAGTAACCGGGCTGTTTCCCGGCCGGCCCGGCTGGCTGGAACTGGTGGGTACGGCCCGTATCAGCGACGACCCGCATTTGCTGACACTTTGCACGGTGGCTGGCAAGCGCCCTCACCTCGGCATTCTGTTGTCGCTGGATTACTGGGCCTGGCGACCGGCCCCCGCTTTAGCTGAGGCATCCCTATGGACCCCACCCTCAGATGATCTGGCCAAACCCGATGTGACCCCGTTTGCACGGGCCTTGGCAGAGCACATGCAGGGAACGGGGCTGATGGGCAAGGTGGTGCATAAGGTTGTGGACACCGTGGTTAAGCGTGATATGAAACAACTGTATTGATCCCCTTTGCAGCCGCAAGCTAAGGGACAACCTGGTAGATGATCGCGCCACCAATAACCTGCCGTAGTTACCGGAGCCGCCTCCCCGGACCCGAAGCCAGTTCCGCAAGTCCCGCTTCCACGGTACGATATCAGGGAGTCTCTGATTAACGACGGATCTTTTCGGGCGCTCAACCCCGACCTGACGAGCGCAAGAAACGCGGGCCAAATCCATACTGAGGGATCACTGTATGAGTCACACACCCAAGCCCCTGTTCTGGCGGGATTCGCGCTTGCCCCACGTGGAATTGCGCAAAGTCAGTGATGGCCGCAAGGTCTGCTATGCCCCGCATAGTCACACACAGTGGTCCATCGGCGCGATTACCGGGGGCAAGAGCACGTTTCAGTACCGGGAGAACGCCTATCGGGTCAATGAAGGGGATCTGGTGCTGATGAACCCAGGGTGGGTACACGCCTGCAACCCGATCGACAATCAGCCATGGGCCTATCTAATGCTGTACGTGGATACGCCCTGGTTAACCGACCTTCGGTTCCAGGCGGGACTACTGAGCGAATCCCGCTGGCGGGATATTCCGACCCCCACCTTATCAAACCCGGTCTGGTATCAGCGATACTGCCGCATGGCGGATTGCCTTCTTGATGACCATCGGGATCTGCTCGATAAGCAGACAGAGGTGGTCGAATTCCTGTCAGATCTGATGCATGAACTGGCCCAGCAGTCCGCTGAACAGGCAATCCAGGCACCGGAGGCGGTAACGGCGCTGATCCAATACCTGGACAACCATGCCGCAGAGGAGGTCTCTCTGGATACTCTGTGTGAGCTTTCAGGATACAGCGCCGGGCATCTGATTCGAGCGTTCAAACAGCATGTCGGACTCACACCCCACGCGTATCTGGTCAATCGCCGCATTCAGCTGGGGCGCGATGCGCTGAAGAACGGCACTCCCATTGCAGAAGCAGCCCAGAACGCGGGGTTCGCCGACCAGCCCCACTTTCAACGCACATTCAAACGCCTGATGGCAGCGACACCCAACCAGTATCAGACGGTTTCATCCGATCAACAGGTACAGGCAACTGACCCCCAGTAACAGCGCCAGAAGTCGGTTTACGGCCACCAGTACGGCGGGCTTCCCAACATAGCGCCGCAGCGACGCGCCGGCATACACCCAGCATGCCAGCGACAGCCAGCAGATGGGCAGGTACACACCGGCAAAGAGCAGCACCTGCTGCAGATCGTTTGCACTGGTATAGGCTCCGATCCCCGAGGCCGAGGCCAGCCAGGCTTTTGGGTTCAGCCACTGCATTAACGCCCCGGTGCCGAATCCCGGCGCATTTCCCTCATCCCGCTCCGGCAGTTGACCATTGTCGATCGCAAGTCTGACGCTCAGATACAGCAGGAATGCCACGCCCGCCCATCGCAACAGGGTTTCCAGCCCTGGCACCAGGGTTAAAAGTGAATACAGACCAAGCCCCACGGCAACGAACAACACGATAAAGCCAAGGGTCGCTCCAGTAACGAACACCAACCCCCGGGAAACCGGGTAACGTGTACCGCTGCTCAGGCACATCAGATTGACCGGGCCGGGCGAGATCGACGCCGCCAGCGCAAAGGCCGACATGGGCAGAATCAGGGAAAGGGTCATGGACAGGTTGCTCCGTGCAGATGAATGGCTGAAGTCTGCCCTGACCTGCGAGCGCTGTATTGAACAAAATTGATGTAGCCAAACACCAGGGCTCAGGCCCTACGGGCCAATTTTTCAACCGGGACTGGCATTCTCGACACCCCGTGCAAAACTGTTCAGAAAGCTGTTGATTGAGGATTACGAATGCCCACTGACATTAGCCGTCTCATTGGCCTGACCCATGAAAAAGAAATCGAAAATGAGTGCCATGTCACCGATCTCCATATCGGATGGCAAAACGAAGATCCGGCACAGAAACAGGTTGATAACGCGGGCGTGGCCCATCGGGCACCACTGGTAAGCTGGGTGGTGGATGGTGAGCGTCGTACGTTCATTCCAACCCTGAGCTATGAACCCAACACCGAACCGTCGAACTGGCTGCGGGAACTACTGGGGCTCGAAGATCATCCGGAATTCCGGCCGGACGTCAAAAAGCTCGAGCAGGACATCCGCGCTGCGCTGACACAAAGCCGGTAACCAAAGACCGCTCGCCTGACGAAAAGCCCGTTTGCATACATAACGGGCTTCTCCTCCCCCAAATCCGGTTTATTCCCCTATTATTGTTAGACCCCATTAACGCCAGTAGCCCCGATGCGGTTTGCAATGGGTGCGTCAGTGTATGTTCAGGAGGAATAGCGGGTGACTTGATAGCAACCACATGGTACTCAGCAACAAGCCCAATGAACTGAGCGAGATCCTGCGCGGATTAACCGCAGCATGACATGCCGTAACCCCGGCATCACGTTCCCGCAAAGGAAAACGAGAACGTAAAACCGCCATTTTCCATGGAAAAGGATCCGTGCATGAAGGATTCAAAAGCGTTCTGGGACAAGAGCGCCACTCGTTATGCCAAAAGCCCGGTCAGGGATGAGCAGACCTACCGCAAAAAAATCGCCCTGACCCAGGCCTACTTTGAACCTGACTGGTCGGTTCTGGAGTTTGGCTGCGGCACGGGCAGCACGGCGATCCTCCATGCCCCCCATGTCAGGCACATCGTCGCAACCGACATCTCGGATCGCATGCTGGAGATTGCCGAACGCAAGGCACGGGAAGCCGGTGTTGATAACATCGCCTTTCAACAGGGCACCCTGGCCACCGTATCGCTGGACGCCGGCTCCTTCGATGCCGTACTGGGGCTTAATGTCCTTCACCTGATTGACGACCTGGACGCTGCGTTAGCCCGGGTCCATGGGCTACTCAAGCCAGGGGGCATTTTCGTATCGAGCACCGCCCTGGTGGCCGATATCCACTGGCTCTGGCGGTTGCTGATTCCACTTATGCACACCGCAGGCCTGGCCCCCTATGTGAATCGCTTTGGCAAATCAGCGCTCACGACAGCGCTCAGTCGTGCGGGCTTTGGCATTGAGCAGCAATGGCAACCCAACAAAGAATCGGTGTTTATCGTGGCGCGGAAGCCGGTCGCAGGGTGAGCAGCTGCGGGCATAAAACTCCGCGCCGGCATCTGGCCCATTTTGTTTCCAACCGCCGAGACGGAGCCGGTAAAAAACTGGATAATGCCGGTGGCTAACGTAATGCCGATTGCCGCCCAATTCTCCAACCCTGGTAGCCTGCTCAATGGAAATCAACGTCAACTTTCTCGACAACCTCCGACTTGAAGCCAAGTTCGACGATTTCACGGTCATCACTGACCAACCCATTCGCTACAAGGGCGACGGTTCTGCCCCCAGTCCCTTCGACTATTTTTTGGCATCCTCGGCATTGTGCGCGGCGTACTTTGTACGGGTTTACTGCCTGGCTCGGGACATTCCAACCCACAATATCCGCCTGTCCCAAAACAATATTGTTGATCCTGAGAACCGGTATAACCAGATTTTCAAGATTCAGGTAGAACTGCCGGAAGACATATCCGAGAAGGATCGCCAGGGTATCTTGCGGTCGATTGACCGCTGTACGGTGAAAAAGGTGGTGCAGACCGGCCCGACCTTTGAGATTGAAACCGTCGAGAACCTGGCGGAAGACGCTCAGGCCCTGCTCATGGTCGCTCCGGACAGCGAGCACAATACCTACATCGAGGGTAAGGATCTGCCGCTGGAGCAGACCATCGCCAACATGACCGGCATTCTGGCGGATCTGGGCATGAAGATCGAAATCGCATCGTGGCGTAATATTGTGCCTCACGTATGGTCACTGCATATTCGCGATGCAGGCTCCCCCATGTGCTTTACCAATGGCAAAGGGTCCACCAAGGAAAGCGCCCTGTGTTCAGCCCTGGGTGAGTTTATCGAGCGACTGAACTGCAACTTCTTCTACAACGACCAGTATTTTGGCGAGGACATCGCCAACCGCGAGTTCGTCCACTATCCCAACGAGAAGTGGTTCCAACCGGGCCCTGACGATGAGCTACCGGCGGGCATTCTGGATGACTACAGCCGGGCCATCTACGACCCGGAGGGCGAACTGGCCGGGTCCAACCTGATCGATACCAACTCCGGCAAGGCAGAGCGCGGCATCTGTTCTCTGCCCTTTGTCCGTCAGTCCGATGGGGAGGTGGTGTACTTCCCCTCCAACCTGATCGAAAACCTGTTCCTGAGCAACGGCATGAGCGCCGGGAACACGCTTTACGAAGCTCAGGTTCAGTGTCTGTCGGAAATTTTCGAACGGGCGGTGAAAAAACAGATCATAGAAGAGGAAATCGCACTGCCGGATGTTCCCCGTGAGGTACTGGAAAAATACCCCAGTATTGTTGAAGGCATTGAGGCACTGGAAAGCCAGGGCTTCCCGGTACTGGTCAAGGATGCCTCTCTCGGCGGTCGCTATCCGGTGATGTGCGTTACCCTGATGAACCCTCGTACCGGCGGTGTTTTTGCCTCGTTCGGGGCGCACCCGAGCTTTGAGGTGGCGCTGGAGCGAAGCCTCACTGAACTGTTGCAGGGCCGCAGCTTCGAGGGCCTCAACGATGTGCCGCCGCCCACCTTCAACAGCCTGGCGGTGTCTGAACCCAACAACTTTGTGGAACACTTCATCGATTCCACGGGCGTGGTTTCCTGGCGTTTCTTCAGTGCCAAGGCAGATTGCGACTTCAACGAATGGGACTTCTCCGGCACCAACGAAGAAGAAGCGACCCGTCTGTTCCACATCCTCGAAGACATGGGCAAAGAGGTCTATGTGGCCGTCTACGAGGACCTGGGTGCTCCTGTATGCCGGATTCTGGTTCCCGGTTACTCTGAGGTGTATCCGGTCGAAGACCTGATTGAGGACAACACCAACGTGGCTCTCGGTTACCGGGAAGACATCCTCAACCTCCATACCCTGAGCGACGAGCAACTGGCCGACCTCGCCGAGCGCCTGGAAGAAAGTCAGCTCGACAACTACATGACGATCATCACCCTGATCGGGGTGGAGTTTGACGAAAATACCGTGTGGGGCCAGTTAACGATTCTGGAACTGAAGCTGCTGATCTGCCTGGCCCTGCAGTGGCACGAGGAAGCCCTTGAGTTCGTCGAGACGTTCCTGCAGTTCAACGACAACACCGTCGAACGGGGGCTGTTCTACCGCGCGATCCAGGCCGTGCTTGAAATCACCCTCGATGAAGACCTGGAGCTGGACCACTTCCTGGTCAACCTGCAACGGATGTTCGGCGAACAGACCATGGCAGCGGTGGTCGGCTCAGTCGATGGGAGCGTTCGTTTCCATGGCCTGACCCCCACCAATATGCAGCTCGAAGGCCTCGACAAGCACCTGCGGCTCATTGAGAGCTACAAGAAGCTGCATGCAGCGAGGGCGGCGCGGGCACAGTAATCCGCACCACCCGCGGCTGGCCAGCAACCGAGGCCAGCCGCTGCCCTCAGTCAGCAATCAGGAACAGAGCCTTGGCCAGGGACTCTGCACATTGCCGGAACAGCCCCTCATCAAACCACTCCGGTCCGCCGCTGCCCGGGGCGATAAACACCCGCCCGCCTGCCTCTTCGATACCACATTCAATCATCAGATTATCCGCCAGTCCGAACGGTTCGACGGCATGGCCCTGTTCGTCCTTCGCACACCCACCGGCGCGCTGGTAGTAACTCCGGTGATCCAGCGAATACCCAAAAGCCGCCTTGCCCTGACCGATCATGTAGCCCACCTCATACACCGTGCCAGCGTCGGCACTCAGGCCGCGAAATGGGGTCAGATTCGCGATAACGCCGTCGCAGCTGTCCATGAGCGAGCGGTTGGCACGGAAAATTCTGAAACCGTGTTCGCGATCCGGCTCATCTTCCGGTAACGTCAGCGCCGTATCCAGAGGATCTACCCCCTCCAAACCGCAGGCCGCGAGGATTCGCTTCTTCGCTGCTACAATGGCATGGTGCTCGGGTTCGGCGAAGAACACCTCGGGGCCGGCAAGGTAAATGCGTTTTGGTGTTGTCACAGCTTGTCCTGTTATGACGGATTGACCTGATTTGAACTGTAGATGGCGGAGCGATTCTCGCAGAATCTGCCGCCCAACTACCTCTTGGCGTTTAATGGAATGATGAAGCTAACAGAATCGCAAGTGTCGTTTGTCGCCTCGGTCATTAGCGAGCAGACCCCTCAGGAAGTGCTGCAACTGGGGCTGGGCTCAATGGACTCGACACTGTCCGTATGTGAAGCGTTGGATGCCATCGACAATTCAGCCCTGACGCTGATCACTCCGACCGTCGGCCAGCATTCCACGTTCATTCGTGAGATGAACAAGCGTCAGGATGGCCTGCTGGGTGAACTGGTGGAGCTGATCCGTACCCCGGCCGATGAAGTCTTGCCGGATTTCTATTTCCAGAACCGCTCCATTGATCTTGCCATCATCAATGACACCGGTCAGTTCGATCAGGCTCTGGTGGCCCTGTATTACGTTGACAAGCTGCTGGCATCCAAAGGCACGATCATTCTGAATAACGCCGACAACCCTATGATTGGCAAGCTCTGCCGCTATCTGGTCAGTGAGCGGGGATATACCGTGCAGTCAACATTGGGACAACCAAAGCAAACGCCCCTGGCGGTCCGGATTTTGCGAGCCCAGTTCAACAGGGCCCCTGGTTTTATCCAATCCCGAATCGAACGCCTGATCAACCCGGAACTGCTGACCAGTGGCGATGAACCAGGCCTTGATTGCTCGACCATAGCCTTGGTGAAGCCGGTACAGGAAGGCGAGGTGGACATGGATTTCGATACCTTGCTGGAATCCATCATGAACGAATCGGCCCACTGAACCCCGACCCTCGATGACAACACCAACCAATAGCCAACCAAACACTCCCCAGGCCAACCTCTGCCCCCTCTGTGGAGAGGAGAACCGCTGCGCTATCACCGCCGGCGATGATCCCGCCAGTTGCTGGTGCCAGGCGCCGGAAATCGAATTTACCGAGGCCATGAAAGCGGCAGTACCTTCCCACCTTCGCCTGAGCGCCTGCCTCTGCCCTGCCTGCATCTCAGCACTGGCGTCCCGAACCGAGTAGCCTGCCGCCCCGCTGTGAGATTGCCGACCGGGGGACGTGGTCAGCGCCCCCCGGGCTGGTTGCCGTCAGTGGTTACGGTTGCCACCATTGCGATCAAAGCTGCCTGACGCAATCACATTCCCATTGTCGTCAAGGATCAACCCCTCGCCAAACCCGCCGATGTCGAAGCCCGTGTTACTGCAACCATTGCTACCCCTGCCGTCAGCCATGAACGTACAGACGGTCTCCGGTGCAGAGGCACCGAGCCGGACCGCAAAGCTATAGGCGCCGGGCTGCAGGCCCCTGACCTGTGCTTCGGCGGTCCAGCTGCCATTACCACTGACAAAATTGACCATCGCCTGACCCCCGATGCCAGAGCCTTCCACCCCGTTCAGCTCGGCGGTATTGTTAGCCAGGTGCCCCGCCTGAGCCCAACAGCCCACCACCAGTGCCGATGCGCCCAGCCACCCGGATACTTTTTTGTTAAGGGATGCACTCATTGGATATCTCCTTTCGTTCAGTCGTCGTAACGGCAGGAATGCCATAGGGAGATACGTCCCGCTGACACCCTCAGATGCAAAGACTGGTCATTTTTTGATCCACACCAATTAAGCGTCGCCCCCGCCGACTATACTTTTGCCATCAAGCCCGATTATCAGGAGGAAGCCATGAGCGTACAGGATCAGTTGCAGGCCACCGTTGAAGCGCTGGTTCAGGGTGGCAAGGGCATTCTCGCCGCAGACGAAAGCAGCCCGACCATTGCCAAGCGGTTTGCGGCCATCAACGTCGAGTCCACCGAGGAAAACCGCCGCGGTTACCGGAGCCTCGTGCTGGAGACACCAGATCTGGGCAAGTTTATTAACGGGGTCATTCTGTTCGAGGAAACCCTGGGGCAAACCGGAAGGGACGGTGTTGCTCTACCCGAGATCGCCGAGCGTCAGGGCATCGTCCCGGGCATCAAGGTTGATCAAGGCAAGGTGGCGCTGGCCAACGCGCCTGGGGATGAGATAACCCGGGGGCTGGATGGTCTGGAGCAGCGGCTGGATGGCTACATTGCCCAAGGCGCACGGTTTGCCAAATGGCGCTGTGTCTACCACATCGATCACCACACCCCCGGTCGACTGGCCATTGCCCAGAACGCCAACGTGCTGGCGAGCTATGCCGCGATCTGCCAGTCAAAAGGCGTGGTTCCCATTGTCGAGCCGGAAGTGCTGATTGATGGCGACCATACGATCGAACGCTGTGCCGACGTCGCCCAGGAAGTACTCCATTCGGTGTTCCATGCCCTCCACCAGCACCGGGTGATGCTTGAAGCCATGCTGCTGAAGCCCAGCATGGTGACACCAGGGAACGCCCATGCGGGAAAAGCGACACCGGAACAAGTGGCTGACTGGACCCTTAAGGTCTTCCAACGGGTGGTTCCCGCCGCGGTGCCCGGCATCAATTTTCTTTCCGGGGGACAAACGCCGGTCGAGGCGACCGAGAACCTGAACGCCATCAACTGCATGACCACACGCCCGTGGAACCTGAGCTTTTCCTACGGCCGCGCGTTGCAGGAACCGGCACTTAAAACCTGGCAGGGGCTTGCGGGAAACACGGCGGCCGCGCAGGCAGCGCTGTATCACCGCGCCAAGATGAATGGCCTGGCAACACTTGGAGCCTACACGCCGGATATGGAAAGCGACGCGATGGAGTAGTCAGGTCAGGCTCAGGCTGCCTCAGACATCCGGGCTGAGGCATTGAGGCAATCGTACAGTGGCGTAGCCTCACGGATTTTGCGGGCCTGTGACCAGACCGCCTCGGCCTCTGAGTAGCCCCGTCGCAGGTAGTTCAACCACTGCTTAATGCGCCCGGTGACGTAGCGGTCTTCGAGGCGCTGCTGAAGTTCACCGCCATAGGCCACGATCAGGCTGACCACGTCAGCCCAGCTCAACGGCTCAGCGGTTTCACCCTGCTGACTGGCCTTGATGCAACGGGCCAGGTCCGGCCGGCTGATCAGTCCACGGCCGATCATTACGTCGTCACACCCGCTCACCTCACGGCAGCGCCAGTAATCGTCCACGGTCCAGATCTCGCCATTGGCAATCACATGGCTGTTCACAGCCTCCCGCACCCGGGCAATTTCTTCCCAATACGCGGGCGGTTTGTAGCCGTCGACCTTACTGCGGGCATGGATCACGATCTCGGCGGCACCGGCGGCGTCCAGCGCCTGGCCACAGGCCACCGCCATGGAGCGGTCGTCGTAGCCCAGGCGCATTTTGGCGGTGACCGGAACATCCGCCGGTACGGCCTGACGTACGGCCTCGGTAATCCGCTGCATCTGCTCAGGCTCACGCATCAGCACACAGCCCCCCTTATGGCGGTTCACCGTCTTGGCCGGACAGCCAAAATTGATGTCGACCTGAGAGGCCCCCAGCTCTGCGGCTCGAACGCCATGACGGGCCATCATCTCAGGGTCGGAGCCGAGCAACTGCACCGCCACCGGTACCCCGGCGCGGGTCAGAGACTGGTTATGAAGCTCGGGGGCGTATTTGTAGAAAATACGGGGTGGCAGCATGCCATGCGTCACCCGGATGAATTCCGTAACGCTGCGATCAATACCGCCGACGCCGGTGAGAATTTCACGGATGGGGGCATCGACCAGGCCTTCCATCGGGGCGAGGATGATTCGCATGGGAACTCCGGAGCAGACAGGGTGCGAGATAAATGGACGTAATGACCAGAGGCTGGTCAAAAATCAACCGGGGCGGGATTGTAAGGAATTTCTCCGGGCTTTGGTAGCCGGGTTTGCGGTCGATTCCCTACAGAAGGCAATAATAACCGGGCCCCACAGGGGCCCGGTGTCTTCTACCGCTTACTTGATGTCGAAACGATCGGCGTTCATCACCTTGGTCCAGGCGGCAACAAAGTCGTTCACAAACTTCTCCTTGTTGTCGTCCTGGGCGTACACCTCGGCGTAGGCACGGAGGATCGAGTTGGAACCAAACACCAGGTCAACCCGGGTGGCTGTCCACTTCACCGCACCGCTCTTGCGATCACAGATCTCATACACGTTGTTGCCTGCCGGCTTCCAGCTGTTGTTCATGTCGGTCAGGTTGACGAAGAAATCATTCGTCAGCTGGCCGGCACGATCGGTGAACACGCCATGGCTGGTGCCGCCGTGATTAGTCCCGAGGGCACGCATGCCGCCGAGCAGTACCGTCATTTCCGGCGCGGTCAGGCCCAGAAGCTGGGCACGATCAAGCATCAGCTTCTCGGGGGAAACCGAGTAGTCCTTCTTCAGCCAGTTGCGGAAGCCATCATGGATCGGTTCCAGGGGCTCGAAGGATTCAGCATCGGTCATCGCGTCGGTGGCATCGCCACGACCCGGCGAAAACGGAACGGTGACATTCACACCCGCGGCCTTGGCGGCCTGCTCTACACCGACGTTACCCGCGAGAACGATCACATCGGCCACGCTTGCACCGGCCTCGGCGGCAATGCCCCCGAGTACCCCCAACACCTTGCCCAGACGCTGGGGTTCGTTACCGTCCCAGTCCTTTTGAGGCGCCAGGCGTATGCGCGCGCCGTTGGCCCCACCACGCATGTCAGACCCCCGGAAAGTGCGGGCGCTGTCCCAGGCCGTGGAGACCAGGTCAGCCACACTCAGGCCGCTGGCTGCGATCTTGGCCTTGACCGCCGCCACATCGTAGCCCGTGCTGCCCGCCGGAACGGGATCCTGCCAGATCAGGTCTTCCGCTGGCACTTCTGGCCCCACATAACGCGCTTTCGGCCCCATGTCGCGGTGGGTCAACTTGAACCAGGCGCGAGCGAAAACTTCGTCGAAATAGGCAGGATCAGCACGAAACTTCTCGGAAATCTTGCGATATTCCGGATCTTCCCGCATCGCCATGTCCGCATCGGTCATCATCGGCATGCAGCGGATGGACGGGTCTTCAACGTCGACCGGCTTGTCGCTATCGCTGATGTCTTTAGGTTGCCACTGCCAGGCCCCTGCCGGGCTCTTGGTCAGTTCCCATTCGTGGCCAAGCAGCATCTCGAAATAGCCGTTATCCCATTGAGTCGGGTTGGAGGTCCAGGCGCCCTCGATGCCACTGGTCACCGCGTCGCGGCCTACACCGCGGCCCACCTTGTTGTTCCAGCCCAGGCCCTGCTCTTCAATGTCTGCGGCTTCCGGTTCGTGGCCAAGGTTGGCTGCATCGCCGTTACCGTGGCCCTTACCGACGGTATGACCACCGGCTGTCAGAGCAACGGTTTCCTCATCGTTCATTGCCATTCGGGCGAAGGTCTCTCTGACGTCCTTCGCGGTTGCAAGGGGATCCGGGTTGCCGTCAACCCCTTCCGGATTCACATAAATCAGCCCCATCATAACCGCGGCCAGCGGGTTCTCCAGATCACGCTCACCGGAGTAGCGGCTGTTCGGGTTGTCGCTGGGTGCCAGCCATTCTTCTTCTGCCCCCCAGTAGATGTCGTCTTCCGGAGCCCAGATGTCTTCCCGGCCAAAACCGAAACCGAAGGTCTTGAAGCCCATGGATTCATACGCCACGTTCCCGGCGAGGATGATCAGGTCTGCCCAGCTGATCTTGTTGCCGTACTTTTTCTTGATCGGCCACAGCAGGCGACGGGCTTTATCGAGGTTGCCGTTATCCGGCCAGGAGTTCAGCGGCGCGAATCGCTGGTTGCCGGTACCGGCACCACCACGACCGTCTGCAACACGGTAAGAGCCCGCTGCGTGCCACGCCATACGGATCATCAGGCCGCCGTAGTGGCCCCAATCCGCCGGCCACCAGTCCTGGCTGTCGGTCATCATGGCGGTGAGGTCTTTCTTGAGAGCCGCCACATCGAGTGTCTTGAGCTCCTCGCGATAGTCGAAATCCTGCCCCAGCGGGTCAGACTTGGTATCGTGTTGGTGGAGGATGTCCAGATTGAGGCTCTCTGGCCACCATTTCATATTGGTGCTGCCTGCGGAGGTATTGGCACCGTGCATGACCGGGCACTTGCCTCCTGAGTTATTATTCTGAGCCATCGTCTATCTCCTTGTTGGTTAAGCTGCATTCGTGCACTTGTACAAATCGAAAGGCGTTATCGTGACAGGAGCATCACTAACTATAGATGACCTGTACCGGCCCGCCTGAGTTATTTACTACTTACCAGATAGCCTTTCGCTATCAGCGATCCCACGCCTTTTGGGTCGGGGGCTTACCCTGCAGGCTTACTGCGCAGCGGCGTAGTTCCCCCAGTACCCGGCCAGAATCCCGGCCGCGCCACTCCCGGTGTTCAGCAAATGAAATGTGCGCTGGAACATTGGGTTACTCCTGCATCAACGAGTACAGGATCAAGATAACAAGCGAGACAATGAAAGATATAATTAATTAAAAATACCGTAGCGAAAGCTTTTTACAATCGAACAAAAACAGCCGGGACATCAAGGAAAGGTCAGCTACAGGCGGTCGATGGTCTGGAACTTGCCGTTGCCATCGAAGGAAATGCGGAAGGCACCGTGAATACCTTCGCGGAGAAAGAACGGGGAGAGAATTCGAGCCGGGAAACGGACGGTACGTCCGTCCCGGGCCCGAACATGGACATCCCGGGCCACACCCTGGTAGAGCTTGATCCACTCCTCAGGGCTGATCGAGATGTCCACGATAATATACTGCATGCTGGTCGCGCTGATCTCAGCAGCAGATCAGTTTGCCAGCTCGAGCAACAAACGGTTCAGGCGAGCCACATAGGCACCCGGATCTTCGAGTTGCTCGCCACTGGCCAGGGTGGCCTGATCAAACAGCACGGCCGACAGCTCACCAAAACGTTCGTCGCCCTGTTCGCTTTCCAGGCGCTGAACCAGCGGATGCTCAACATTGATCTCAAAGATCGGCTTGCTGTCCGGCACTTTCTGGCCAGCCGCTTCCATGATCTTCTTCATCTGGGCACCCATGTCATGATCACCCACGACCAGACACGCCGGAGAGTCCGTCAAACGGTTCGTTACACGAACCTCCTGAACACGCTCAGCCAGGGCTTTCTGGATACGATCCAGCAGCTCTTTATGCGTCTTGGTTGCCTCTTCCTGCTGTTTCTTGTCTTCCTCAGACTCGGTATCGCCAAGATCCAGCTCGCCACGGGCGACATCCTGGAACTGCTTGCCGTCGTATTCGTTGAGGTAGCCCATCATCCATTCATCAATGCGATCGGACAGGATCAGGACTTCAATGCCCTTCTTGCGGAACACTTCCAGGTGCGGACTGCTCTTGGCGGCCACGAAGCTGTCGGCAGTGATAAAGAAGATCTTCTTCTGACCATCCTTCATGCGGCCGATGTAGTCATCCAGAGACACATTCTGGGCCGCTTCACCAGTGTGAGTTGAGGCAAAGCGCAGCAGACCGGCAACTTTCTCGCGGTTACCGAAGTCCTCGGCAGGACCTTCTTTCAGCACTTGGCCAAACTCGTCCCAGAACTTCTGGTACTGCTCCGGATCTTTCTTGACCAGCTTGGAGAGCATGTCCAGCACCCGCTTGGTCAGAGCGCTCTTGATGCTTTCAACGGTACTGTCGCTCTGCAGGATCTCGCGGGAGACGTTCAGGGACAGGTCGTTGGAATCAATCACACCCTTGGTGAAACGCAGGTACAACGGCAGGAATTGCTCGGCATCGTCCATGATGAAAACCCGCTGCACATACAGCTTAAGGCCGCGGGGCGCTTCCCGGTTGTACAGGTCAAACGGAGCCCGGGCCGGCAGGTACAACAAACTGGTGTAGTCGAGCTTGCCTTCGACCTTGTTGTGAGACCAGCTCAGCGGGTCTTCAAAGTCGTGGGCAATGTGCTTGTAGAACTCCTTGTATTCCTCGTCCTTCACTTCGTTACGAGGCAGGGTCCACAGTGCGGTGGCGTCGTTGACGGTTTCGTCCTTCGCTTCCTCGCCCTCTTCGGTGGATTCCGCCGTCATCACCACCGGGAACGAGATGTGGTCGGAGTACTTCTTGACCAGGGAGCGCAGGCGCCAGCCATTGGCAAATTCTTTCTCATCGGCTTTGAGGTGCAGTACGATCTGGGTACCACGGGATTCTCGGGACACCGGCTCAATGCTGAACTCGCCGTCGCCTTTGGATTCCCAGTGAATCCCTTCTTCAGCCGCCGCACCGGCCTTGCGGGTAAAGACTTCAACACGATCTGCGACAATGAATGCGGAGTAGAAACCAACACCGAACTGGCCGATCAGTTTGCTGTCTTTCTTTTCATCACCAGACAACTGCTTGAGGAAATCCGCAGTACCGGATTTGGCGATGGTTCCGAGGTTGTTGATCACGTCCTCACGGCTCATACCAATACCGTTGTCGGTAATGGTGACCGTGTTGGCCTCTTCATCGAAGTCGATGCGGATATTCAGGTCCGGACTGCCCTCATACAAGCTGTCGTCCTTGAGGGCCGCGAAGCGCAGCTTGTCTTCAGCATCTGAAGCGTTGGAGATCAGCTCCCGCAGGAAAATTTCCTTGTTGGAATAGAGGGAGTGGATCATCAGGTGAAGCAACTGCTTCACTTCGGTCTGGAAGCCCAGGGTTTCTTTCTGTGATTCAACCGTCATGGCTTGTCTTTCTCCTGACTGCAATGGAACACATTGACCGGCAGGCCCTATGGCCTGGCCGGCTGAAATTGGTTATGCACTCAGAAGTGGGGCCGGGCTGAATCTTTTCAAGGCCCCGTCAGTCTTCCAGCAGGAAATGCGCCCTTGCCGTGGCGATAGGTTCGTTGCGGGATTTTTGCCAGGCGGTGATCATCACATTGGCTACCCGGTTGCCCTGACGGGTCAGACGGCACTCGGCATAGGTTTCCCGATCGAGCCCCGCTCGCAGGTAGTCCAGGGAAAAATCGACGATGCGCGGCATGCGCAGCACCTCCTGGGACATCATCAGATAGATGGCGGCGGACAATTCCATAAAACCACCAATCACCCCGCCATGAATGGCTGGCAGGATCGGGTTGCCAATATTGGAATCTTTCCGGGGCAGGCGGAAGATCAGATCATCACCAAACCGCTCGCACTGCAGCCCGATAAACCCCGCGTAAGGAATATCATTGAGCATGCGGGAAAAATCACCGGTCTCCTGGGTATAACGGAGTACCTCAGCCGTGGTCATGCCTCACCTCCGGTAATCAGGTCTCTGTAGGATTTCGGGGTCGCCTCTTTGCCAATGCGCATGAACGTACCTACGCACTGGGCAACGGGCTTACCTTCCTCCTGATAGGCTTCACAACGGGTGAAAATGATATTGCTGGTCACCCGGTAGGCCTCTGCCCGGGCATAAACCGGCTTGTGAGGTTCGGCGGCACGCATGTAGTCGACGCGAAGATCGAGGGTTGGGCACAGCTCGAATTCCGGCAAGGCGCAAATCATGACCGAGCCCGAGGCGGTATCCATCATGGTGGTAATCGCCCCGCCATGGATCACTCCGGTTTCCGGATTGCCAATAATGTGATCGCTGTAGGGAAGACACAGTATCAGGTGGTTCTCATCGGCATCTTCCACCGTCAGACCCAACGCCCTCGATTGCTGAAGTGTGTTGATGAAGCGGCGTACGCGCTCCAGCCGCAAGGTATCGGTCATGCTGTCTGCCCTCACTTCAGATTTGCTGTCAGTTTGTCGGTTTTACCGGCCCGACTGCCCGGGTCCTCAAAGACCTTGCCCTGGCGCAGGGCGGTCAGGGCACTGGAGCGGAATTCCCGTCGGTACAGGACCAGCACCACCCAGGTGGACGCCACAATGAAGGCCAGAGGATGGATGAACCAGGCCACTACGGCCAACGCATAGTAGTAGGAACGCAACCCCAGGTTGAAGGCGTCTCCTGCCATGTTGCAGACCCCGGCCGCATTGCAGGCAAAGGCCTCCCGCGCCGCCGGACTGGTTTGTTTGTCATCAGGTAACGGGGCACTGCCGATCATGACAGCGACGAAGTTATACAGCCGCATCGACCAGGTGAACTTGAAGAAGGCATAGATAAACACCACCAGCAGCACCACCATCCGCAACTCCCAGATTTCGCGGCTGGGCAGGTTATTGAACGGCAGGGTGCTGAGCACTTCCATCACTTCCTGGGTATAGCCCAGCGCGGTGATGATACCGGCCAGAATCAGCAGGCAACTGGAGGCAAAGAAGGCCCCGTTTCGTTCAAGGTTGCCAACAACGGAGGCATCGGAAATCCGGTTACCGCGCTGCAGCATGACCCGCATCCAGTCTTCCCGGTATAGATCGAGGGTATTGGAAAGGCAGGGCCGGTCTTTTGCCCGTCGACGGGAATATTCGCTGTAGCCCAGCCAACATATAAGAAACCAGAGCAGAGCAAGCAGCTCGAGATAGTCGGACATCAATACCTTTCCGGGAATGTGGGAAGAAACCTTTAGCGGCGGCGCGCATCATATCTTAAAGGGGCAAGCCCCTCCACCGGCGGGCCCGGGGTTCATACGCACCTCCCGCCAGTGTGGTATAACACCTTCATTTCACCTTAGATGCAGGTGATCCACATTACCACTCAGGAAGAACACGTAAGGGAGACGGGTGTGACAAACCGCAATATTCGCCACTGGCTGGCCATCGCTCTGACCGCGACCCTCAGCACCGGGTGTGCCGTGAACCCGGTCACCGGAGAAAGCGAACTGTCGCTGATACCACAGAGCCAGGAACTGGCCATGGGCGCCGAACAATACATTCCCACGCAACAGACTCAGGGTGGCCAGTTCTACCTTGACCCGGAACTGACCTTTTACGTACGGGAAGTCGGTAACAAACTGGCTGCGGTCAGTGACCGCCCTGACCTCCCCTACGAGTTTGTGGTGCTCAACAGCAGCGTGCCCAATGCCTGGGCGCTGCCCGGTGGCAAGATCGCGATCAACCGGGGGCTGTTGACCCAACTCGACGACGAAGCCCAGCTGGCGTCGGTCATCGGCCATGAAATTGTCCACGCCGCTGCCCGCCACAGTGTGCAGCGCATGCAGACCGGCATGATCCTCAATGCCGGTATGGCAGGTCTGGGTATGGCGATGGGAGACAGTGGGCTGGCCAACGTGGTGATGGGCAGTGCCAACATAGGCTCCCAGCTTGCGCTGGCGCAATACGGCCAGGGCGATGAACTGGAATCGGACTACTATGGCATCCACTACATGGTCAAAGCCGGTTACGACCCGATGGCTGCCGTTGAGCTGCAGCAGCTGTTTGTTGACATGTCCCAGGGCCAGTCTGCCGACTACCTCTCCAGCTTGTTTGCGACCCACCCGCCTTCCCAGAAACGCGTCGACCGCAACCTTGCCCTGACCCGGGAACTGGGGGTTGGCGGCTATCGGGGTCGTGACGAATACCAACGCCGCATGGCGTTCCTCAAAACCCGCCAACCGGCGTATGACGCTTACGACGAGGCCGTGTCCCTGATCCGCCAGGAAGACTTTGAAGGCGCTCTGAACAAAGTTGCTTCAGCTATTCGGATCGAGCCGGATGAAGCCATGTTCCATGCACTTCGCGGCCAGCTTCTGGAACACCGCGGAGACGTCACGGCAGCTGCCGGCGCCTATGACAAGGCTGTTTCCCTCTACCCGGAGATGTTCAGCTACCGCCTGCGCCGGGGACTCAATGCCTTCGCCAGAAACCGGTATCAGCAAGCCCGTGAAGACATCACCGAAGCCAACCGGGTGGTACCCACGGCCATTGGGTTCCTGCGACTGGGGGATATTGCGGTTGCGGAAAACCGCCGTGACGAAGCGGTTCGTTACTATCAGACTGCAGCCGAAGCGGGTGGTGAGGTTGGCGAGGAAGCCCGCCGCAAACTGGCAAAACTGGCGCAGGGATAACCTGCGCCAGCCGGGTCAGGAAAGCAGTGACCCGATAACCCGATCAGCCGTGGCTTCCGGGTGTTCCAGCATGAAGCAGTGCCCCCCCGGAACCACTTCCGTGGTGATCTGATCCGCCAGCCGCTGCCAGCGCTTTGCCGATTCGCCCACAAAGGGATAGGTCTGGCTGCCGTAAATCAGGTGTACCGGCGTGGTGACCTTCCGCAACGAGGGCCACAAGCGCTTGGGATAGGATCCGAATATCTCGGCTTCACGTTCCGGCGGACACTTCAGTCTGACCCCGCCCTGCTGATGCGCCTGCAGACCATGGTCCAGATAACTGCGCAGGCTGCGTTCATCCCAACCACGGAAAATTCCCCGTTCGTGGAAATTGGCGTGAGCCGCGTTCAGATCAGGCCAATGAGAGCGGCGCTTTCTGGCCCGGGTCGCCATCCGATTACGACGCCACAGACCCACCGTGTTGCTGGCCGCCATCAACCGCAGCATGTTGGGTGAAAACAGCACCGGATCCAACAGCACGGCCCGCTCAAACAAGGTCGGCGAACGCGCCATGACCAGTGCCGTCATCACGCCGCCAAAACTGTGCCCAAGTCCCAGAACCGGCAATGGCCGGCTGTTCTCCCCAGGGTATTTCTCCCGGTACGTATCCTGATAGTACGGCAAGAACGACGCCAGCACTTCTTCGCAAAGGGCCGCTGTGCCGTTCCAGCCCTGAAACCGGCCACCGTGATCGCTCTCACCGTGCCCCTGAATATCACTGATGAACAGGTCCGCGTGCTCCAGCAGGGGCGCCAGCATGTGCTCATACACCAGTCCGGCATAGCCGTTACCATGAATGAAATGGATCAGAGGGCGCCCGCTGGGAACACTGCGTAATCCCCGCACAGTAAAGCCCGCCGAGGTGCGATATGACCAGGGTTGAAGCCGGTGTTTCAGAGAATGGATATGGGTGGTACCTGTCACAGACTGTCCTCTAACACGGATGTCGAATGTCGTTATCCTCGCCCAAACGATAAAACCAGACAATTGCCATTCCTAATGATTCGCTTCAGGCCGCACTGCCCGCGGGGCTGACCCAGCTGACACACCACCACCGTCAATCCCTTCATTGACATCTAGAGCAATAACTCTAAAAATCAGGTTAACCCAACAACAAATGGACGAATTCAATGCTAGCCAGACGAATGCAGCCCATGGCGTTGCATGCCCGCCGCCTGTATGTGCAGCTCATGTTTCAGGTTATGGGTAACGCCTTGCAGGCGATCAGCGAGGTAGATGCAGAAGCGCAGCAAGAAGCCAGCGCCCTGCCCGTGGGCTTCCTCTTCGAGATGATGGTGATGCCTAACGGCCCCAACCTCATCGTTGAACATCTCGGGGACGGTCGCTTCCGCTATCACGGCAGCTCCGCGCCGCGGAAAGTGAACCTCTCTATCAAGTTCAAGCACATCGCCCATGCATTCCTGGTGCTTTCGTTTCAGGAAAAAACATCGGTGGCGTTTGCCAACGACCGAATGATTGTGGACGGAGAGATCAGCTACGCCATTCGCATGACCCGCGTCCTGAACCGGCTTGAGGCCTTCATTCTTCCGCGCCTTGTGGCACAGCGGGCGGTGAAGGAATACCCAAGTAACCTGCACCTGCCGGAAAAGATCCTCAGTGCTTCCAGAATCTACCTGAAAGTTGCATCCCAATTCGTTGAGACGGCGAGAGCATAATGACCAATAAATACTATGAATTTTTCTGTCCGGTAAAAGTCGTTGCCGGCAAGGCTGCCCTGGAACATATCCCCTTCGAGTTGAACGGCCTCGGAGCCCAGCGGCCGATGATCATCACCGACAAGGGTGTACGTGCTGCCGGGCTTCTGGAGCCAGTGATCACGGCCTGCGAGGAGAGCGAACTCGAAATCGTCAGCATCTACGATGATGTTCCGCCGGATTCATCAATCGCAGTGGTACGTGACATTGCGGGCATTTACCGGGCAGAAAAATGTGACTCTATCATCGCCGTTGGCGGTGGTTCCGCCATCGATACCGCGAAAGCGGTGAACATTCTGGTGTCCGAGGGAGGCGATGATATCGCCGCGTACTCCGGCGCCGGCATCATCAAGCATCCGTTGAAGCCGTTCTTCGTGGTCCCAACGACAGCCGGCACCGGCTCTGAGGTTACTGCCGTGGCGGTCATTTCCGATACGGAAAAATCGGTGAAGCTACCGTTCACCTCATCTTTCCTGCTGCCCAATGCTGCCATCATTGATCCGCGGATGACCCTGACGCTGCCACCTCATATCACCGCAGCAACGGCGATGGACGCCCTCACCCATGCCACCGAAGCATTCACCTGCATCGGCAAGAACCCCCTGAGCGACGCCTACGCCACCAGCGCGGTGAAGAAAATCAGCGAAAACCTTCTGAGCGTCATGGACAACCCCAAGGATGCCGATGGCCGCCTGGAACTGGCTCAGGCCTCCACCATGGCAGGCATCGCATTCTCCAATTCCATGGTCGGACTCGTGCACGCCCTGGGCCACGCCACTGGTGCCATCTGTCACCTGCCACACGGCCTGTGCATGAGCCTGTACCTGCCTTACGTTCTTGAATACAACCTGGAGAGCATTCGCGAGCCTCTGGGCGACCTGCTGCTGTACCTGGACGGTCCGGAAGCATACGCAGCCACCCCGGCCAATCGTCGTGCCGAAGCGGCCATCGCAGCCATTCGCCGCATGCGTGATGCTCTCTACAAGAAGTGCAAGCTGCCGCGCACCCTGAAGGAAACCGGACAGGTGGAAGAATCCCAGCTTGAGGCTATCGCCGCCCTGGCGCTGGATGATGGCGCCATCATGTTCAATCCCCGCGAAGCCCGCCTTGAGGATGCCAAAGCCATCCTGAAAAAAGCCTGGGCCTGATCCCCGCGTACACTGGCATGGGCCTTACCCATGCCAGTGCTTCTCTTGCCTTTCCCGCCCTGACACCCCTTTCCTCGCTGACTGACACGCCTCAGCGAATTGAAAAACATTGAAAAATTGGTATATATTGCGCGAATATCGCACGGATGCCCCCAGTTTTGTCATGTACCGTACCGGTGGCCACTCGAGCTCAGGATGAAATCCGGCTGTCGCCAATAGACTGAAGGAGCACGAACCCGCTCCTTGATACTCAGGGTTATCGCATCTATGCCAACCTCAATGCTGCGCAAGCTGGCAGCGTGCCTGCTTCTTGCCGGAGTACTGCTTTCACCAACGCTGGCCTTTGCTAACAGCGGAGAAGACAAGGCGGCCAGTCGTTCACTGCGACTGAATGTCTCCCCGAACGGCTATCCCCCCTACCTCATTGTCGAAGACGGCCGGATTTCCGGTATCGTTTGGGATGTGGTGAGCCATATTTCGGAGCAACTTCGGGTCGAACTCGAGCCTATTCAGATCCCCAGAAAGCGGGTCGATCAGATGATCCAGTCCGGCTACATCGACGCGACCTCGCGTGCTATCGAGTGGACCGACCAGCCCGAGAAGTTCCTGTTCACCGACGCCATTGTTCCGGTCGAAGAGGTATTTTTCTATCTGGCAACCAGTCCACTGGAGTTTCAATCCATCAGCGACCTCGAGTCCAAGACATTCCTCACCCACCTCGGCTACCACTATCCCTACCTGCAAGACCTGTTTGACCAGGGCCTGGCGGATCGCTTTGATGTCTCTGTCGATCTGGATCTGTTCCGCTATCTTCGCGACAGCCAGCGTTTTGACGCCGCCATCGCCGACCGACTGGTTGGCCAGTGGCTTATCCGCAATAACCCCCAGCTCAGCGACAATTTCGAATCATCAGAACATTCGGTGAGCAACTTCGGGCTCCGCCTGATGGTCCGTAAGGACATGGAAGCCTTTGTCCGCCGCTTTAATTCTGCGCTGGCCGAGTTAAAGGCCTCTGACGAATTCGACCGTATTCTGGCCCGTTACCGCTGAGGAATAACGGGCCCACCCAGCTCTATAGGCGACGCTTCTGTCGGCTCACTCCAGACGACGCAGCAGCAACATCGGCGACACCGACAGCACCGGCGCCAGTTGCCAGCGACCAAACAGCGCCAGCAACAGTGCACTCATCAGTGGCACCGGCAACACCACCAGCCAGTGCCACCTAAACCCACCGTCGAACAGCTTTTGCTGCAGCGCCCAGACGGCGCATTCGGCGGCCGCCACACCCAAGACGCCGGCAATCAACCCCAGCACAGCGAATTCCAGCATGGTGCTCCGTACCAGCAGGCTCTGCTCGCCGCCGAGAGTGCGCAACAGCGCCCCTTCCCGCTGACGGTCGCGAAGCGTAGCACTGACCACCGCGGCCATCACCACTAATGCCGCCGCCAGAATCAGCGCCAAGATCGCTTCTATGGCCTGGGTCACCTGGCGGACAATGTCGCGGATACGTTCGATGATGTGATCAACCTCAAGCACCGACACGGTGGGAAAGCGGGCGGCAAACTCGTTCAGGTGATTCTTGTCCGCTGCCGGCAGGTAAAAACTGGTGATCCAGGTGGCCGGCATGGCTCGAAGGGCACTGGCCGGGGGAAACGCCATGTAGAAATTGGGCTTCATGCTGTCCCACTGCACCGTCCGAATACTGGTCACCGTTTCCGTCAGTGTCTCTGAACCTACCGTGAAACCAAGCCGGTCACCCAGTTTCAGGCCCAGCTTTTCTGCCAGCTCGGCCTCCACTGAAACACCGGCTGCGCCGTTGGCCTCAAACCAGCGGCCGGCGACCAGACGGTTGTCTTCAGGCATGTCACCCATCCAGGTCAGGTTCAGTTCCCGGTTGAGTGCGTTGATACGGGCATCCTTGCTTACCGCCTCCCGGACCGGCTGTCCATTGAGTTCGGTCAGTCGACCACGAACCATAGGGTACAGCGATTCAAGCGGGTACCCGCGCTGCTGCCAGAAATCAGCAACGGCCGTCACATCGGTCGGCGCAATGTTGATCAGAAAGTGGTTGGGCGCATCGACCGGCAACTGCCCCTGCCAGTCATCCAGCAGGGAACTGCGTACCAGCACCAGCGTCGTCGCCAGCATGATGGTCATGGCAAAGACCGAAATCTGTGACAGGGTACTGTGCCGGTGCCGGTACAATGCCACCAGCGCCAGCCGCCAGGCGCTGGCACCCCCGGCGACCTTGCGCAGCGCGGCGATCAGTAACCAGGCCACCACCGCCAGAACCGACAACAGCAGCAAAGCGCCCGCCAACAACCCCAGCACCATCATGGGCTCGCCGGCGTAAAACCACACCAGGCCAAACACCGCCAACCCTGCAATCACGATATCCCCGCTGGCACGCCAGCTTGACTCACCCGGATCGCTTCGCAGCACCCTCATCGCAGCAACACGTCTCAGCCGCCGGATTGGCGGATAGGCAAACCCCAAAAGCGCCACCAGAGCGGTCAGTAAAGCCGGTAACAAGGCATGGGCATCCAGTACGTAATCCACAGGCCGTTCCAACAGGGACGCCAGCAAATAGGACAGTAACCAGACCAATGGCAGTGCAATCGCCAAGCCGGCGAGACAACCAACCACGCCCCAGGCCAGCAACTTGCGCAAGTACATGGAAGCAATACCGGAACCGGTGACCCCCAGAGTCTTCAGCAGTGCGACGGTATCCCGCTGGCCAAGCGCATATTCCCGACTGGCGACAGCAACGGCGACCGCCGCCAGCAGCACAGCCAGGCTGCCCCCCAGATTGAGAAAGCGCTCTGCCCGTTCCAGGGAACGCGAAAGTGCCTGTCCGTCCTTGACGCTTTTCCACTCATGGCTGGGCTGTAACTGCGGCTCAAGCCAACGATAGTAATCATCAAGGGCCGGCTCCGGCCCGGCAAACAGGCCCACGAATTCGACCCGACTGCCTTCGCGGACCACACCAGTGGCTGGTACATCGTCCGCATGCATCATGATTCGGGGAGCCAACGAAGACATGCCGAAGCCTCCGTCAGGTTCGCGGATCAGCAATCCGGTGACGGTGAGCGTGAGATCACCCACGTCCACATTATCCCCAATATCCAGGGCCAACAGACGTAATAACCTTGGGTTCAGCCACACCTCACCCGGCCCCGGCCCATGACTGAGCTGGGCGCGGGCCTGATCCGGGTGCGGCTGGAATTCCACCGTGCCCCGTAATGGATAGTCCTCGTCTACGGCTTTTACCGACACCAGCTGGAACCGTTCGTTGCTGAATACCATGGTGGAAAACTCCACCATCCTGGCGGTCTCCAGCTGACGAGCCTCCGCTTCCTGCCACCAGGCCTCTGGAATAGGCCGCCCATTCTCGGCCTCCAGCTGACGATCAGCCGCCAGGAACGCACTTGCCGAGGTTACCAGGGTGCGCTGCAGTAAGCTGGCAAACAGACCGATGGTGGCGACAGTGGCGACGGCAACGACAAGGGCCAGGATCAGGACCCTCACGTCCCGTTCACGGATATCACGGGAGACCGGAAGCATCTTGCCAGCAGTGACCATCAGGTCTGGCCCTCCATTTCCGCGACCACGCCGGCCTCAATGGAAAGGCGGCGTTGACAGCGTCTGGCCAGCTGTTCATCGTGGGTGACCATGACCAGCGTCGTCCCCTGCTCCCGGTTTAGCGCCATCAACAGATCCGATACCGTTTCACCGGTTTTGTTGTCGAGATTGCCAGTCGGTTCATCAGCAAACAGGACCGAGGGATTGCAGGCAAACGCTCGGGCAATCGCGACCCGCTGCTGCTCGCCTCCCGAGAGTTGCCTCGGAGTGTGACTTAGCCGCTCGCCCAGCCCCACTCGTTCAAGCAATTCCTGCGCCTTGGCATCCGCACCTTTGTGGCCGGCCAGCTCCAGTGGCAACATGACATTTTCCAAGGCGGTTAACGCTGGCAGTAACTGAAACGACTGGAAAACGAACCCCACCCGTTGGGCGCGAAGCCGCGCACGCTGGTCTTCGTCAAGCTCACTTATCACCTGACTATCCAGAGTGATGCGCCCCTCTGAAGGCGTATCCAGCCCCGCGAGCAAGCCCAGCAATGTGGTTTTTCCGGACCCGGAACGACCGACAATCGCCACCGACTCTGCGGTCCGAATTTGCACATTCACGTCTTTAAGAATGGTGAGTTCACTGCCGTCGAGCCCAACCCTGTGGGTCAGGCCGCTCGCTTCCAGAATTACGGAAGCCACCGCTTGCCGGGATGCCACAACGTCATCGGGCTGGTAATCTGTCACAAATACTCCTGACACCGGAATTCGTTCCGGAATAATTGAAAGACTCAGTTATGAAGCTACTGCATGATCAATTACGAATACTTTTCCTTGTCGCCGCAACGCTGATTTCCGGGCTTTCCCCGGCCCAGGCCAGCCAGAACACGGTACTTATTCTTGGCGACAGCCTGAGTGCCGCCTATGGCGTACAGACCGAACAGGCCTGGGTTGCACTGCTCAGACAACGGCTGGCACAACAGGGCCTGGCGCAATGGCAGGTGGTCAACGCCAGCATCAGCGGCGAAACCACAGACGGCGGACTTCGCCGCCTGCCCGACCTGCTCTCCAGACACACACCAGACGTCGTCGTTATTGAACTCGGAGGTAACGACGGGCTTCGGGGCTTTCCCCCACCGGTCATCGAACAGAATCTTGATCGCCTGATCAGCCTGTCGCTGGAAGCGGGCGCCCGTCCCCTGCTGATCGGCATTCAGATCCCCCCCAACTACGGTCCGCGTTACACCGCCTTGTTCGCAGACATCTACTCAAACCTTGCTGACCGCCATGACATTGCTTTGGTTCCCTTTTTTCTCAAAGGAATCTATGACCAGGCGGGCATGATGCAAGGGGATGGCATTCATCCCACCACCGAAGCCCAGGGGACGCTGCTGGACAATGTCTGGCCACAACTGGAGGCACTACTGGTCCACTGACGGCGGCAAACAAGCGACCAAAGACCTGCAAGCCGGTGCGCCGTTACCGCTACAGCGTATCCAGAAACGCAACGGCGCGGCGCTCCGACCAGTAATAACCATCACGGGCATGCTCCACAAACCCGACATGCCCGCCCCAGCGCGGCGCCTCCAGGGTGACGCAGTCCCCGAGTAACGCCTTGCTTTCCGGATAACATTGCTCTGACAGGAACGGGTCATCCAGGGCATTGACCATCAGTGCCGGCACCCGGATATCTTTCAGCCGGTGCAAACAGGAACTTTTTGCCCAGTAATCCTCAGCATCGCGAAAGCCATGAAGCGGTGCGGTATAGCGGTCATCGAACTCACGGAACGAACGGATGTCGGCAAAGCCATCCACATCAATGAGACTCGGAAACAGTCGCGACTTCTGCTCCATTTTTTTGTACAGGTCGTTCAGAAAACGCTGCATGTAGATCTTGCGCGTTGGCCTGGCCAGAACCTCGGCACTTCCCGCCAGATCGCACGGGACCGAAAAGGTGACGGCACCGCGGATTCTGGGATCCACGCCAGCGCCCTGCTGCCCCAGGTACAACATGGTCAGGTTACCGCCCATACTGAATCCCGACAGCACCACGTCCCGATATTCCTGCCTGAGCACGAGGTTCACCACATGGGCCAGATCCTCGGTAGCGCCGCTGTGATAAAAGCGGGGCTGGCGATTCATCTCGCCACCACAGGAGCGGAAGTTCCAGGCCATCACGTCCCACCCGGCACTGAGCAGTGCCCGGGTCAGACCCAGTACGTAGGGCCTGCGACTGTGGCCCTCGAGCCCATGGGACAAAACCGCAATCCTGGGGTGCCCCTGCCGGTACCAGTCAAGGTGCAATTCGTCGTTGTCGGGCGTCGTCACAACTTCCCGATCCGGTTCGCCCAGGCTCACCTTGCGAAACAGCGTGGGCCACACCGACTGCAGATGGCCACTGCGTAACCAGCCCGGCGGCCGGTAACTCTCAACGCCCTGCACGCCCCCGGTGGAGAGTGGATGGGGATCAGATGCAAACTCAATCATGTTGCCAAATCCTGCCTTACACCTTAAAAATCCGGCCAGAACTGCACATTTTCCAGCCAATTGGAAATAAATTAGATTCTTATAAATTCAAAGGGTTGACCTTCGGAATTTAAGCCCTTAAGATGCGCGCCGTATCGATGCTGTTCCCCGATAGCTCAGTTGGTAGAGCAACGGACTGTTAATCCGTTTGTCCCTGGTTCGAGCCCAGGTCGGGGAGCCACTTATTCCGAAAAGCCGCTGTCCATCAGCGGCTTTTTTTATGCCTGAAAGCCTCAGTTGACTGAGGCTTGCTGCATGAACGCCTTCATTACCTGATACAGAATAAAGCTGTCCCGGGTTCCCGCCAACTCGCGAATTGAATGCATGCCCCACTGGGGAACGCCAATATCCAGCGTGGTTACCCCCAGAACCCCGGCCGTAATCGGCCCGATGGTGCTGCCACATCCCATGTCACTGCGGACCACAAAGGTCTGATGCGGCAAGCCGAGTTCATCACTGAGATAACGGTAAAGCGCTGCGGAACGGCTATTGGTAGCGTAGCGCTGGTTGTGGTTGACCTTGATGACGGGCCCCTGATTGATAATCGGACCGTGATTTTCATCATGGCGGTCCATATAGTTGGGATGGATACCGTGGGCGTTATCCGCAGAAATCATCATTGAGCGGGTAATCGCTCGCGCACGGTTTTCCAATCCGCACCAGCGGTCCAATACCGAACTGAGGAAGGGGCCCTGAGCACCTTCAGCACTGAGGCTGCCCACTTCTTCGTGGTCGTTACAAACAAACAGGGCCGGTTCAGCACCGTCATTATCAATTAACGCCCGCAAGCCCACGAAGCAGCTCAACAGGTTATCAAGCCGGGCGGAGGCCAGAAATTCTTCATTCAAACCAACGAAGGCCGGTGGCTGGGCATCGTAGAAACTGAGTTCATAGCCAAGAACCCGGGCTATACCGGCATCCGGGTGTTCCTTATGAATCTGTTGCAGCAGCAGCTCATTGAAGCTGGTGTCATCCCCTTCCGGCACCTGCATCAAGACCGGCGGCAGGTCGGTCTGGGCGTTGACGGTTCGGCTGTTGTTGGCCTCACGGTCAAGGTGAATCGCCAGGCTCGGAATAAATCCGATCGCCTTGCGGAAGTCGATCAGCAAATCCTGCACATCGCCATTGTCGTCGATGGCGGTCACGCGCCCTGCCAGCGACAGGTCCCGATCAAACCAGGGGTTCAGCAGCACACCGCCATAGACCTCAACACCGACCTGAAAGTAGCCCTTGCGACGCAGCTCCGGGTTCGGCTTCACTTTCAGGCAGGGGCTGTCGGAATGGGCGCCAACCATACGAATACCCCGTTCAACCGGGTTTTCCTTGCCTGTCCGGAATGCCACCAGCGAGGAGCCGTTGCGGACAACGTAGTAGCCCCGCCCGGATTCCAGCTGCCACACGTCCCGTTCATCGAGTGGCTGAAAGCCTGCGTCGTCCAGCATCCGTGTCATTTGCGCAACGGCATGCCAGGGTGTCGGTGATTTGAGAAGGAAGAAAAGAAGGTTACGGTTAAAATCAACGTGTGCCATGGTGGTCCTAATCAGACTAAAAAACAGTGTAACAGTATGGCATGATGCCACGTTTACCGAGAATGGCTAAGCGGTCTGATCCGGAAAGCCCACCGCAGCCGTACGCGCCCAGTCAGGAGAACACCCGTGTCGATCCCCCACTTCATTGATATTGAATACTGTCAGACTGACGATGCCCTGTTTCCCACAGCCATCGCCTGGTCCCTGGCAGACGGGCGCATGAAGACCGTGGTCATAGCCCCTGACGATGACTGGCTGCCGCAAGACGAAGACCTGCCAGACATTGACCTGCGGTACCTCAACGAACAGGGTGTGCCACTGATCGAACTGGCCCGGGCGCTCCATGAAGATCTGCCCGACCAGATTGTCTATACCGATGGCCTCGACCCGGACGAGATCCTGGTCGACCGGATCTTTGACGCGGTCGATATGGAGTCTCCGTTTGAGCTGGCAACGATTGCTGAGCTGATTCCGGATCTCGACACCCACACCCTCGAAGATCGGCGCCGTGAGCTGCTGTTCAGTAACGGCCTGGATCCCCAGTTACCGGAAAACGGTGTTTATGCTTTGCTGCTGCTGGCCCAGGAAGAAGGACTGACGGATCAATAAGGCCAGATGGCCATGCTCTGGCCCTGCCCTGACCGATTTGTGACCTGCATCGACGTAACCAAACGTTACAGTGGGCAGAATCTGCGTGAATTCGCAGACCTACCAGGAACCCACACAACAATGAGTACGCTGTTGCGAGTAAGCCGATCTGTCCCGCTGTCCCTGTTGGCGGCGCTACCCCTGACCGGGCAGGCGCAGGAAGACGTCCCCCGGGAAGACCTCTACTACGTTGGTGTACTGGCGACGGCCCTGAATCACCGCTCCGTCGGCGATGATACCTCCAAAGCGACCTGGAGCAATGCCGGAACCCTGGTGTTTGGCGGCCATATCACGGACCTGTTCCATGCAGAACTCCGGGCCGGCGGCGGTCTCAGTGACGGCACCATTGAAAATCAGCTTGCCCTGAACATCGAACACTTCGAGAGCTGGTATATTGGCCTGCATTATCCGCTGACGGATTACGCCAATATTTACGGCCAGGCGGGGTTTTCCAACATCCACGGCCGCGCGAAGCTGACTGCGGAAGGCCAGGCCATCGCGGATGACCCGGACCAGTCCACGCCCTATGAGGAGTTGGTTGGGGAATACCCGGAAAGCGCCTTCAGCCTGAGCTGGATCATCGGCCTGGACATGGAACTGTTCCACAACGCCTACCTGGTCATGGAAGGCGGCCGGCTGTTCAAGGACACCGGCACCAACGCCAACACCTTCCAGTTTTCAAGCGGCCTGCGCTACGAGTTCTGAACCAAACAGCGGCCATCCCACCCGGTTAATGATCACGCCCGGTGACGGATGTGCCAGCAGCGGTGGATTCGCTCATTTCGCTGGAAATCCCGGTCGATGGTTGAACGACTCACCTCTTCCACCTCAAACGCCTCTGCCACTTCTGCATCAAGCTTGAAGCGGCGGAAGTTGTTGGAAAAGATCAGCAGTCCATCCCCCACCAGGCGAGCCATCGCCTGACGTATCAGAGTGGAGTGGTCGCGCTGGATATCCAGCACATTGTTCATCCGTGCCGAGTTGGAAAACGTCGGCGGGTCCATAAATATCAGGTCGAAGCGCTGATCAGCCGTCGGCTTTTCCGCCAGCCACTTCAGACAGTCAACCGCCTCAACCTGATGCCGGGTCAACGACTGTCCGTTGAGCTTGAGGTTATCCCGGGCCCAGTTTACGTAGGTCTTGGACATATCAAGGCTGAGTGAACGGGTCGCCCCTCCTGCCGCCGCATGCACGGTGGCCGCGCCGGTATAGCAGAACAGGTTCAGAAAACGCTTGCCGGCGGCGTTCTGCTGGATCCAGTAACGCACTGGCCGGTGATCCAGGAACAGCCCGGTATCGAGATAGTCCCTGAGATTCACCCTAAAGGCGCAACCATGCTCATGCACGGTGAAGAACTCTCCGGACGCCGCCTGTTTCTCATACTGACTGGTGCCGGCTTGCCGTTGTCGGTGCTTGCATACGAGCTCAGCCGGATCAATCTGCAAGGCCTCGGGAATGACCGCCAGAGCCTCCGCCAGACGTTCCTGCGCAGCCCGGGCGTCGACCGATTTGGGCGGCGCATACTCCTGGACATGAACACGACCATCGTACACATCAATGGCCAGGGCAAACTCCGGCATGTCCGCATCGTAGAGGCGATAGCACTCGATGTTCTGCTTCTTGGCCCACTGCCCAATGGTCTTGAGGTTCTTCTTCAGGCGGTTCGCCAGCATCTGTGCCCGCTCCTCATTGGCAATCCGCGGCAGCAACTCGCCAGCCTTGGCCGGATCCCGTGGGGTCATGGCGTTGGCGGCATCCACCTCAAACAACAGCAACTGGGCCGGCAGCTTGCCGTTGAACAGGCGATACTGCTTGTAACTGCGCAAACCGATGGATTTGCAATACTCCGGAGCACCGGTAAACACCGCCAGCCGCCAACCGTTCAAATGTGTCTTGACGACCTCACCAAGAGCGCCATACAAGCCGGCCAACTCCCGACGTTCGCTGAGGCGCTCACCATAGGGCGGATTGGTCAGCACCAGCCCACGCCCGCCCCACTCACCATCAAGGTGGAACTCCTGAACCGTTCTGCACTCCACATGGACCACGCCTTCGAGACCCGCGCGCTGAATGTTACGCCAGGCCGTCGCAATCACCTTGCTGTCCTGATCAAACCCGGCCACTTTCAGCGACGCCTTCTGCCGACCCTCAAAGGCCCGGCGCTCGGCTTCCTGCCTCAGTGCAAGCCAGGTTTCAGGCTCATGCCCTAACCAGCGTTCAAAACCATAGCCAGGTCGCTGACGGCCCGGCGCCAGGTCCAGAGCCATCATGGCGGCCTCGATCAACAAGGTTCCCGAACCACACATGGGGTCCACAAAATGGCCGCCGTCACTGGCGATTTCCGGCCAGCCTGCGCGCAAAAGCAGGGCTGATGCCAGGTTTTCTTTCAAAGGAGCCACGCCCTGCTCGGTGCGATAGCCCCGCTTATGCAGGCTCTCGCCACTGAGGTCAATGCCAATGGCCAGGCGACCACGATGCAATCGCGCCGACACCACAACGTCCGGTGACTTTGAATCCACCGATGGGCGGTCGCCGCGGGCATTTCTCAGCCGGTCAACAATGGCATCCTTGACCCGCTGAGCCCCGTATTGTGTATTGCGAATGGCTTCATTCTGACCGCTGAACGCGACCTTGAAACTGCCCGTAACCGAAATATGATCAGCCCAATCCATATCGTGTACGCCGTCATAAAGACTGTCACCACTGGTGGCATCGACATCCGCGAGGTGGAGAATCACCCGGTTTGCCAGACGTGACCACAAACAAGCCCGGTAACCACTTTCAAGAGTACCCTCAACCCAGGCCCCGGCAGGTGCCTGGCGAACCAGGTCAAGCCCGAACCCCTGCAGCTCATCCACCAGCAGGTATTCCACGCCTTTCGGACAGGTGACGAAAAACATTAGGTTGGACAAGCGTAAACTCCTGATAAATGAAGGCGTTGAAAACGGATTATGGGACCAGCGTAAACGCCCGCAAGTCCCCTCAAAGTGTGGACGACGACAGGCTATGCTGCAACGGCCGGAGCGGCTGGGTCGCTATGGTACCCGAGTCCGCGTTATTTCACACAAATATAAAGAACGCGCCACATAGATGAAATAATTAGTGTACACGGACCGCTTATTCAATTTACCTTGTAACTGACGCGTCATTTTGAAGAAGCATTTCATGCTTCGACTACAGGATCCTGACTGTTTTGGTAACGGCAAGGAGGGACATGTCCGCTCTCACTTAAATAGCGGCAGTCCCGGGTTAGCTCACCAAAGCAGGTGTGCACACGCTTGTTCTGCAAATCCATTAGGTGAGGAACGGCATGAAGAGACAGAAAAGAGATATGTATGCTCGTGCGTACAAACGGGGTTACATGGCCGGCGTGTCCGGAAAATCGAAAGACAGCTGCCCGTTGGATCAGGTAGAAGTCCGCCAGGAATGGCTCAACGGTTGGCGAGAAGGCCGAACAGATCACTGGGAGGGCATGACCGGGGTGTCAGGCATTCACAAGTTGGCGAACGTCACCGCCTGAGCTCCATTCACCGGTAGCCTTGGTTACTTATTCTGAATCTTTGACAGACAGGCAGTTGAGTTAAACCCAAACGGGTCCCTCCGACCCGTACCAGACCAAGAAGAAAACGCCACGGGGTTTATTCCCCGCACGGGCCCGCTTAGCGGGCCCACTTTTTTTGGCGACTCCAAAAGCCGTCCAGGCCGGGCTCGACCCGCTTTCTCCCTGCTTTCTCTTTTATTACGGCTATGGATGCTGCGCTTAAGCCTTTGGCACCGACGCAGAGTATTGCCGAATCGCCTCGACCGCTTCAGCCACCAGGGCCGGTCCGCGGTAGATAAAACCGGTATAGACCTGCACCAACTTTGCACCCGCCCGGATTTTTTCCACCGCCGAGGTCCCATCCGCGATTCCGCCAACACCGATGATCGGCAACGACTCGCCAAGCTCAGCATAGAGGCCTTCAATGACCCGCAGTGAAGGCCCTCTGACCGGCGCCCCACTCAGACCGCCAGCCTCATCGGCCAGAGGATGTCCGGCAACCGCCTCCCGGGATACGGTGGTGTTGGTCGCAATAACCCCGTCCATCCCCGAGTCCTGCAGGGCAGCGGCGACAAAACGAATGCCATCATCGTCCATATCCGGCGCAATTTTCACCGCAATGGGCACGTACTTGCCATGTTTGTCCTGCTGAATACGCTGCTCGTCCTTGATCGACGCGAGAAGACGTTTCAGAGCATCACCGAACTGAAGGTTCCGCAGCCCTGGCGTATTGGGAGAGGACACATTGACGGTAATGTAATTAGCCCGGCTGTAGACCGCCGCAATGCCCTTTCGGTAATCACTGTCGGCGTCTTCTTCCGGGGTTACCTTGTTCTTGCCGACGTTGATGCCCAACACGCCCTGATAGGCCATACGATCGACCTGACGCAGCAAGTGATCAACGCCCTCGTTGTTGAAGCCCATACGGTTGATGATGGCCTGATGCTCCGGCAACCTGAAGAGCCGGGGCTTGGGATTTCCCGGTTGTGCCACGGGTGTCACCGTACCTACTTCAACAAAGCCGAACCCCAGAGCACCCAGTGCATCGACATGGTCAGCATTCTTGTCCAGCCCTGCCGCCAGCCCGACCGGGTTTGGAAAGCGGAGCCCCATGACATCCACAGGCAACGGCTCGATTCCCTTTACAAATGCCTTCAGCAATCCGAGCTTGTAGGCCAGATCGAGGCCTGACAACGCCAGGTTATGGGATTGCTCAGGGGGCAGTTGAAACAGCAGGTTACGGGCCAAACCGTACATGTTAATCTTCCTCGCAGGACTGGATGTGGAGCGCAGTATACAGAAAGTTTTCCACAGCCGCGCCTGCGCCTTCAGAATGACAGTGGAATGACCGAACCATTAAGGTCTTGTGATGTTTTCCACGGTTTCTGTGGATAACCCTGTTGAAAATCCGTCGAGACTTTTGGCTAACCCTTGTGGAGTGCGCCAATCTACAGATTGACCATTTTTTGATCAGCTGTAACTTACTGATATTGGGTAATATTAAGTACTTTCGTACATCCCGACCGGCTATATGCAACCATGTGTTACTTTAGGAATGTCAAGACTTGATGTGAATAAAGTTGGCACATGGACACCACCCAACATTGCAAATGGTCGCGAACTGCCCGGAGATAGACACAAACATGTCTGATATTGCGCCCCTGAATAAAGATTCAGACCACCATAGCCAGGCTGCCCAGGTTGCAACCCGGGTCACCGTTATCGGAATGGTTCTCGATATCGCGCTGGGGATACTCAAATGCGTTGCTGGCATCCTGTTCTTTTCCCAAGCACTGTTTGTTGACGGCATCCACTCCTTATCAGATGCCTTCTCTGACCTGATCGTGATTGCAGTGATGAAGGCCTCCCGCCGAGCGCCCGATCAAGAGCACCCCTACGGTCATCAGCGCATTGAAACGCTCGGCACCATGCTGTTGGGAACCACGTTGATTGCGGTAGGCGCCGCACTGGCATGGGACAATCTCGAGCGCCTGATCAGCCAGGCCGACGCGCCCCTGCCAGAGTGGCCAGTGCTGGTCGCCGCCCTGCTCTCCATCGGTGGTAAGGAATGGATCTTTCGTTATACCCGCCGTGTTGGCCGGGCCATTCGTTCCGATCTGATTGTCGCTAATGCCTGGCACAGCCGCACCGATGCGTTCTCGTCGGTCATCGTTTTGGTGTCGACCGCGGGGGCCATGCTCGGGTTTGTCTGGCTCGACGCCCTTGCGGCGGTGATCGTTGCCCTGATTGTTGGTCACGTAGGCTGGAGTTTTACCTGGAGCAGCGTCAAGGAGCTGGTCGATACCGGCATTCCCTCCGAAGAACTCGAGCGGCTCAGAAACATCGCCCGGGAAACCGAGGGGGTTCGCAACGTCCACGAACTCCGTACCCGGAAAATGGGCCAGGACATTCTGCTGGACGTACACCTGGTGGTCAGCCCAAACATCAGCGTTTCCGAAGGTCACCAGATTGGCATGCAGGTGGTTGACCGGATGCGAGAAACCCTGGACGACATTGCCTACATCAACTTCCACATTGACCCGGAGAATGACGACGAGTTCGAGCCCACCACCCTGGGCTTACCGGAACGCAAGGATCTGGATGCCTTGCTTGAAGACAAACTCGGCGTAACCATCCCTCATGGACGGTTACGCCTGCACTATCTCCGGAACAAGATTCATCTGGAGCTGTTTTTCGATGGCCATGCCCTGGACCCCGAGCAGAGCCGTATCGAAGCGCTGAAGCAATACCTCGATTCGCAGCCGTGGTTCGGAAGCCTTCGGGTATGGCGTTCCTGAACTAACGTCGGCGTTTTTCCTCCATCCGGGCGAGAAACTCCTGCATGATCAAAGTGTAGAGCTCGCCCCCGAGAAAGCGGTCTTCAACTCCGGCCTCGATGCTGGGGTTGTCGTTCACTTCAATGACCGCAATCCGCTGCCCCGATTGTTTGATATCGACACCATACAACCCACTCCCGATCAGCCGGGTGGCATTGAGGGCTGCCTGGATGACCTTGCGAGGAGCTTCGTAGGTGGGCAGCGTCTCAAATCCGCCACTGTTGACCTGCGCATCCCCCCCATGCTGGTAAATTTGCCAGTGACCTTTGACCATATAGTATTTACAGGCATAGATTGCGCGCCCACCCAATACACCGATACGCCAGTCGTAGTCGGTGTAGAGGTATTCCTGGACCAGTACCAGGGCCGATTGGCGGAACAGCTGGTCAAGTGCCACCCTTAGCTCGCCTTCGTTTTCCACCCGGGAGATCCCTCGGGAAAAGGAACCGTCGGGAATCTTTACCACGGCCGGAAAGCCAATGGATTGCATCACCTGTTGCACGTTGTCCTTCTGATCCTTCGATAGAATCAGCGTGGTCGGCGTTGGCACCCGGTTGGCGGTCAGCAGGTCCGCCAGGAATACCTTGTTGGTGCAGCGCAGGATGGACACCGGATCATCAATGACCACCAGCCCTTCGGACTCAGCCTTGCGGGCAAAACGATAGGTGTGATGATCAATGGCCGTGGTTTCACGGATGAACAGGCCATCGTATTCAGGCAGGCGACTGTAATCCCGCTTGTTGATCTGCTCGACATTAATCCCGAGCTTACGACCGGCCTTGATGAATCGCGCCAGGGCAACCTTGTCGCTGGGCGGCAACTGCTCATCAGGGTTGGTCAGCATGGCCAGATCAAAACGATAGCGTCGGCGCCCTTTCGGTTTGCGCCAGACGATACTGCTGAAGCGGTCCAGTGCTGCGGCAAAGGCGTCCTGCTCAGTTTCCGTCAGATCCCCCGGCGAAACCGGCCTCATGGATTCAATCTGCCAGCTACGCCGGCGTTTGAACTGCACCTCCAGAATCGGGCAGGCAAACCGGTCAAACAGGCTGCGGGCGACCCGCTTAAGCTCAGGGACTTCGACCTGACCAAAGTAGGTTCTGACCATGACCTTACCGGCGCTGCCCTGGTCGTCCGCCGCCTGATCCAGCCATCTCAGGGCTTCGGAATCCAGCTCACTCAGCTCAAGGGAAAATAGCCCCTTGCGACTGAGATCGTTGAGGGTCGCCACGGACGGCAGCACCTGGTGGCGCCGCGCTTCCGCAAGCAACGAACAGTAATAGCCGCGACTCAGATAGCGGGCACTCTGACACAGGTTGATGACCCGGGTACGCGTGGAGTCCCGCTGGGTACCATGCAGGTACTGTTCAAAAGTCTGGACATCATCGCTTGGGAAAAACGGGGCCCAGTCGGAAGCCTGGTCCACCACAATCAGAAGTTTAGACACGTTGGCAGAACCTCCCTGAGGCCATTGCCGGTGGCGTCGCGAATGCGCTGCCGGAAGCGCAAAGATACGCCGCAGCGAGGCTGCCAGCAATAGCTCAATGATGGGTGTTTTTACGCATTCAAAAACAGTGTCTAAGCTCGCCCAACTGGTGAATAATCGCTCATTGGAACGTACGTTCACCGCTGTTCATTCGAGGGGCCCAACCTTGGCTCAAATTCATATTCGCCCTGCCCTGCGGTCCGACCTGGATGCCCTGACCCAGTTGGAAAGCCAGCTGTTTACCAGCGACCAGATCTCACGCAGGAGCTTTCGCCGTTTTATCAGCATGCCCCGGGACCGCCTGCTGGTGGCCATGCGCGATCAGGAGTTGATCGGCTATTGCCTGGTGTTCATGCACGCGGCAACACGGCTGGCCCGCATCTATTCCATCGGGGTGCATCCCGATGCCCGCGGGCATGGCGTGGGTGAGTCGTTATTGCACGAAGCAGAGGCGTTGGCCCGCCAGGATGGCCGGATCGTCATGCGCCTTGAAGTCCGCAAAGACAATCCGGCGGCGATACGGTTATACCAGCGTCTGGGCTATCGCCAGTTTGGCAGCTACAGCGACTATTACGAGGATCACAGCGAGGCCCTCCGTTTTGAGCGGCGCATTCTGTTCTACGAACGCTTCGACACTTTTCCGAAAGTCCCCTACTACGCCCAAACCACCGAATTTACCTGTGGCCCGGCCGCGCTGATGATGGCTATGGTCAGCCTGGATCCGGAGCAGGAAATTTCCTCGCTGGAGGAGCTCCGCATCTGGCGCGAGGCCACCACCATTTTCATGCTGGCAGGCCATGGTGGCTGCGGCCCCCATGGTCTGGCCCTGGCCGCCTGGAAACGGGGGTTTGAGGTCAGCGCCTATGTCAGCCAGAGCGGCCCGCTGTTCCAGCAAACGGTGCGTGATGAGAACAAAAAACGGGTGCTGGAATTGGTGCATGAAGGTTTCATGCACGACATTGGCCATACGGGTATCCAGCTGATCCATGAGAGCCTTACCCTGGAACAGCTACAAAGCGCGCTATCCGCCGGCCAGATTCCACTGATACTGATCAGCAGCTGGCAGCTCAGCCAGAGCCGGGTACCTCACTGGGTGACGGTGACCGCCATTGACGACCGCTTCGTGTATCTCAACGACCCGGAAGTGGATTACACCGAAGGAGAGTCCATCGCCGCCAAGCAGTATGTACCCGTGGACCGGCAGATTTTTGACCGTATGCAGCAATACGGCCGCAGCACCCCCCTCAAAGCTGCCGTAGTGATCGGCCCGAAACGGGCCGACTGATGAACCTCAGGCGGTACGGATCGCAGCTTCCTTAAGCTCGGCAATTTCATCTCGCAGCCGCGCGGCGGTTTCGAAGTCCAGCTCCGAGGCGGCCTTGTACATCTGGTCCTCCAACTCAGCGATATCCTTGAGCAACTGCTGCGGCGAATGGCCATGTGCCTTGATGCGGTATTTTTCAGCCTCTTCCGCCGCCTGCTCCCCTGGACGCTCGGGCTTGCGACGACCGCGGCCGGAGGTTCCGCCGGCGCCTTCCATGATGTCGGAGATCTTCTTGTTCAGTCCGGTCGGGGTAATTCCGTGCGCCTCGTTATGTTCCTGCTGCTTGATCCGGCGACGCCCCGTTTCATCAATGGCCCGCTGCATGGAACCGGTGATGCGATCGCCGTAGAGAATCGCCTTGCCGTTTACATTACGGGCTGCCCGCCCGATGGTCTGGATCAGAGAACGCTCGGAACGCAGGAAACCTTCCTTATCGGCGTCCAGAATCGCGACCAGCGAGACTTCCGGCATGTCCAGACCTTCCCTCAACAGGTTGATACCAACCAATACATCAAATTTGCCCTGGCGGAGATCACGGATGATTTCTACCCGTTCAACCGTATCGATATCTGAATGCAGGTAGCGAACCCGAATGTCATGATCCAGCAGAAAATCGGTAAGATCCTCTGCCATCCGCTTGGTCAAGGTGGTCACCAGCACCCGCTCATCCACAGCGACGCGGGCATGGATCTCAGACAGCAAATCGTCCACCTGGGTCGATGCCGGACGCACCTCGATCTCCGGATCAAGCAAGCCGGTCGGCCGGACCACCTGCTCCACCACCTGCCCGGCATGCTCGGCTTCGTAGTTACCGGGCGTAGCCGATACGAACACCATCTGTGGCGCAATGCGCTCCCACTCATCAAAGCGCATGGGGCGGTTATCCAACGCGGACGGCAGCCGGAAACCATACTCGACCAGGGTTTCCTTGCGAGAACGGTCGCCCTTGTACATGGCGCCAATCTGCGGAATGGTGACGTGAGACTCATCCACCACCAACAAGGCGTTGGGTGGCAGGTAATCAAACAGCGTGGGCGGCGCTTCGCCAGGTCGCCGACCGGACAGGTAACGGGAGTAGTTCTCAATGCCGTTGCAGTACCCCAGCTCCAGCATCATTTCGACATCGTAACGGGTGCGCTCTTCCAGCCGCTGGGCTTCCACCAGCCGGCTGTTATCCCGTAACTGGGCCAACCGGCCGTCGAGCTCTTCCTTGATCCGCTCAACCGCATCAAGCACCGTCTGACGAGGGGTTACGTAATGGGACTTAGGATAAATCGTGACCCTGGGTACCCGCCGCAACAGTTCACCGGTAAGCGGATCAAAATAGCTGAGGTTCTCGACCTCATCGTCAAACAGCTCTATCCGGATCGCCTCTTTCTCGGATTCGGCCGGGAACACATCAATCACCTCTCCCCGCACACGATAGTTGGCGCGATGAAATTCAACGTCATTACGGGTGTACTGCAATTCCGCCAACCGCCGCAGGATCGCGCGCTGATCCACCTGATCACCTCGGTCAAGGTGCAGCATCATCTTGAGATAGGACTGCGGGTCACCCAGACCGTAGATGGCGGAAACCGTTGCGACAATGATCGCGTCCGGCCGTTCCAGCAAGGCCTTGGTAGCGGACAATCGCATCTGCTCGATATGCTCGTTGATCGAGGCATCCTTCTCGATGAAGGTATCCGATGACGGCACATAGGCTTCGGGCTGATAGTAATCGTAGTAAGACACGAAGTACTCCACCGCGTTATCCGGGAAAAATTCACGGAACTCGCCGTAGAGCTGAGCGGCCAGAGTCTTGTTGTGAGCCATGATGATCGTCGGGCGCTGCACCTGTTCGATCACATTGGCGATAGTAAAGGTCTTGCCCGAGCCGGTGACCCCCAACAAGGTCTGGTGCGCCAGACCGGACCCTATCCCATCCACCAGGCCTGCAATCGCGCCGGGCTGGTCGCCGGATGGCTGGAAAGCGGAATGGACCCGAAAGGGATTACCGCGACGGTCGTTATCATGGTCATCTTTTGCCATGGCGGCGTTTTATCCTCCGTTTTCCTGCATTTGAACGGCCAACCTGTCTTATCCTCAGCCAGGCTTCATGTTACCATCTGCGGGTTTAACGCCGGCCAGGTATTTCCTGCGATTTCACCGGCGTCGCTATCTCAGACGCAGCTTTCAAGGAGCGCAAGTTTGGACCTTCAACTTTCCAGCCGAGTACAGGCCATCAAGCCATCTCCCACTCTCGCAGTCACCAACAAAGCGGCCGAACTTCGCGCCGCAGGCCAGGACATTATCGGCCTGGGTGCCGGGGAGCCTGACTTCGATACACCGGATCATATCAAGAACGCTGCCATTGAGGCGATCAAGGCCGGTCAGACCAAGTACACAGCTGTTGACGGTACCCCTGCGCTCAAAAAAGCCATCATCAACAAATTCAAGCGGGATAATGGCCTCGACTACGAAGCCAACCAGATTCTGGTTTCCAGCGGCGGCAAGCAGAGCTTCTTCAACCTTGCCCTGGCCATCCTGAACCCGGGTGACGAGGCCATCATTCCGGCGCCGTACTGGGTCTCCTACCCAGACATGGTTCTGGTCGCCGAAGGCAAACCCGTGGTTATTGAAACCTCTGCGGCCACCCGCTTCAAGATCACCGCAGAGCAGCTCGAGGCGGCCATTACTGAACGCACTCGCCTGTTTGTTATCAACAGCCCGTCAAACCCGAGCGGCATGGCGTATACCCTGGACGAGCTGAAGGCGATTGGCGAAGTGCTGAAGAAGCACCCGCAGGTCATGGTGGCCACGGATGATATGTACGAGCCAATTCTTTGGACCGGCCAGCCGTTCTGCAACATTCTCAACGCAACGCCTGAGCTGTATGACCGCACCTTCGTTCTCAATGGCGTATCCAAGGCCTACTCCATGACAGGCTGGCGCATTGGTTATGCAGCCGGCCCGGCCCGGGTTATTGGCGCCATGAAGAAAATCCAGTCCCAGAGCACCTCCAACCCGGCTTCCATTTCCCAGGCCGCGGCCCAGGCTGCACTGGATGGCCAACAGGAGTGTGTCGGCGAGATGGTCAAGGCATTCAAGGAACGCCACGACTACCTGGTAGAAGCCCTCAACAAGCTGCCTGGCGTAGAGTGCCTCAATGGTGATGGTACCTTTTATGTATTCCCAAGCTTTCAGGGTGCCATCGACGCCGACGACAGCGCCAGCAACGACGTAGAGTTCGCCGAGAAGCTGCTCAGTGAAGCCGGTGTTGCCCTGGTTCCCGGCTCCGCATTCGGAAGCCCGGGCCATATGCGTCTGAGCTTTGCGACCAGCATGGAGAACCTGCAGAAGGCCATTGAACGTCTGCAGAAAGCACTCGGGTAAAAAAATCGTTTGAGGGGTTGACGAGGCGCTATCACCAACTTAATATACGCGCCTCGTCACATGACGACGTTCCCCGATAGCTCAGTTGGTAGAGCAACGGACTGTTAATCCGTTTGTCCCTGGTTCGAGCCCAGGTCGGGGAGCCACTATTCTGAAAGCCCGCTAATTCTCTGAGTTAGCGGGCTTTTTTATTGCCCTAAGCTTATCCAGACCAGGCATCCACGACCCAACCCAGCCTGCCCCCGATAATGCCAGCCGCAACCTGTCAGAATGACCGACAGGCCAGCGGCCAGACACCACGAAATCCTCAGAGCCCGGCAACCTCGGCATGAATGGCTTCAAGAGCCGCCAAAGGGTCCGCCGCCTGGGTAACAGGACGACCAATCACCAGGTAGTCCGAGCCTGCCCTGAGAGCATCTGCCGGCGTCATGATGCGCTGCTGATCCCCCTTATCTGCCGTCAGCGGACGAATACCCGGAGTCACCAGCCTGAACCCCGACCCATGCTCAGCTTTGAGCTTGGGCGCTTCCTGCGCCGAACAGACCACGCCATCCAGGCCACAATCCGCGGTCAGCGCAGCCAGCCGGGAAACCTGCTCGGCCGGCGAGACATCAATCCCTATACCCCGCAAATCGTCATCCCCCATGCTGGTCAGCACCGTAACAGCAATCAGTAAAGGCCGGTCCGCGCCAAAGGATTCCAGGCGGGTACGACAGGCCTCCATCATGCGGGCACCACCGGAGGCATGAACATTCACCATCCACACCCCCAGATCCGCAGCCGCAGCCACCGCCGCCGAGGTGGTATTGGGAATGTCGTGAAACTTGAGATCCAGGAAGACCTCGAAGCCGCGCGCCTGAAGGGATTTCACCAGCGCCGGACCAGAGCGGGTAAACAACTCCTTGCCCACCTTGAGCCGGCACAGCTCCGGATTCAGGGAGTCCACCAGGGCCAACGCCGGCTCCTCCGACGGGAAGTCCAGAGCAACGATGATTTTCGGATCTTTCTGCATGTTCGTATTCACCTATCCGGTATTGATTCTTTCGAGGTTCTCACTCCGCCTCTACACCCTGTATCGGGCGCACGGACTCCCAGGTCTTGCAACTTGGACACAACCAGTGCAACTGCTGCCCGGAAAAACCACAACTGACACATCGGTAGATCGGACGGTTCGCCAGAATCAGGTGACCAATCCGACTCACCAGCCGCCCCTCATCCGTCGTCATCCCTTTCTCATACCCTGCCAACTCCACCAAGCGGAGCAAGCCACGCACACTGGGCCGTATCTCAAGCTCATGCCTTAACAGGTCAATGGCTCCCGCACGCCCATCTGCCTTTTCTACCGATTCCACCACCGCCAGCAACAGGCTGGTACTCGGCCAGCTGTCATAAAGCTTGCGAAGCTTCCTGACAAGGCGGCGGACGTCACCATGCTCCCGCTCCAACTTCATCAAACGATCAATGGCCTCCGGGCCAAAGTCTGTGTTCTGGTCAAATACCCTGATGCACTGCTGCGAAGCCTCTTTATAGCTGCCTTGGCGCACCAGCAACTTGATCTGGATAAACGTCGCACGAATACAGGAACGGTCGTACTCCAGCGCTTCCTTGATCAGCTTGTTTGCAGTCCAGCGATCATCATCAGCGACCGCCTGATCAGCAAGCTCACACGTGATGTAGGCAAGCTTCTTATCCAGCTCGGGATCGACACGATTCGCCCGCAGGGTCTTGGCCACCTGCCCCGCCTTGCCCCACTCCCGCTCCTGCTGATACAGCTCTATCAGCTGGTCTGCCGCCTTGCGACCATAGTCACGATCACCCATCAACTGGTGCAGCAACGCCTCTGAACGATCGAGCAGACCGGCAGCGGTATAATCAAGAGAAAGCTCAAAGGTAACTTGAGGCTGGTAACGGGTTGACAGCTCCGGGCGGGCAAGCAGATTCTGATGAATCACAATGGCCCGGTCAGTTTCGCCCTTATTGCGGAAATGGGATCCGATGGAAAGATGCAGCGCCACGGTTTCAGCATTGACCGCAAGCGACTGCACAAAATTCTCGACCGCCTGGTCTGAGTAATTGGTAAACAGGAATTGCAGCCGATCCCTGACGGAGGCCTCATCGGAGACAGAACGACTGTTGCGCCGCGAGGAGCGACCGAATCGCCCCATGAACCACCCAGCAGCAACCGCAGCCGTCAACAGCAGCCACTGAAAAACGATATCCATTAAAGCGTCCGGTTAGAGTGACCCTTCGATTCCTCCAGTGCCCGCTCGGCGCGAGTCAGGCGCTTCTGCAACTGGCGACGGGAAACCGAAGTGCGAAACGTCGCCAGTACGGTGATAAGGATGCCAGAAAGCCCCCCCAGAACAAAAGACATAATGATCCAGACAGCAATTCCGTGGGGCTGAGTCTCGAACACCAGAAAATTAAGTGCCACCGCCATCTGGTTGTTCAGAGAAAACACCAACGCCACCAGAACCAGAATCAGCACCAACAGTACGATCAGGATCTTCTGCAACCCGGCCATTAACGCTAACTCCCTTTGATCTGTTCCATCAAAAACAGGGCAAATCTGACTGGCAGCCCAGACACACTGCTCAGTAGCCCTGCTTCATGCTGTCGTTGACCTGCTCTCGAAGCTCTTTACCCGGCTTGAAGTGAGGAACGAACTTGGCCGGCAACTGCACCGCATCACCGGTCTTAGGGTTGCGGCCAGTGCGGGCCGCCCGGTGATGGAGGGAAAAACTGCCAAAACCACGTATCTCAATACGCTGACCGTCCGCCAGCGACTGCGACATGTGTTCAATGATGGTTTTTACAGCCAGCTCTACATCTTTCACGGAAAGCTGGGTTTGCTTGGACGCAATCAACTCTACCAGTTCAGACTTCGTCATGAGGCTTATCCCTCTTCATTCTTATAGGGGTGAAGCTGCAGCAGGCAGCTTATGCCTCTAGTTTAGCCAAACCAGAAAAAAACACAAAAAAAACGGGCTGTTACAGCCCGTTTTTTCTTACTAAGAAGGAGGATTAGTCCTTGTTAGCGTTCTGCTGCTGCATCTGCTCCTTGATGAGATCACCGATGGTGGTCGCACCAGAAGTTTCTGCCGCCTTGCTACGCACGTTGTCAAGCGCCTGCTTGTCTTCGTCAACGTCCTTGGACTTGACGGACAGGTTGATAACGCGGTTCTTGCGATCGATGCTGATGATCTTGGCTTCAACTTCGTCGCCTTCGTTCAGCGCGTTGCGAGCATCTTCAACACGGTCACGGCTGATTTCAGAAGCCTTCAGCACCGCTTCAACTTCATCATTCAGGGCAATGGTGGCAGCCTTTGCGTCAACCGCAGAAACAGTACCCTTGACGATGGAGCCCTTGTCGTTCAGCTGAACGAACTCGGCAAACGGATCGCTTTCCAGCTGCTTGATGCCCAGAGAGATGCGCTCACGCTCGGGATCAACAGACAGGATAACGGTTTCAACTTCGTCACCCTTCTTGTATTCACGAACCGCTTCTTCGCCAGCTTCGTTCCAGCTGATGTCGGACAGGTGAACCAGACCGTCGATACCACCGTCCAGACCGATGAAGATACCAAAGTCAGTGATGGACTTGATCTTACCGGAGATACGGTCGCCTTTGTTGAAGTTGCCGGAGAACTCTTCCCACGGGTTAGCTACACACTGCTTGATACCCAGGGAGATACGACGACGCTCTTCGTCGATATCGAGAATCATCACGTCAACTTCGTCGCCTACCTGAACAACCTTGGACGGATGGATGTTCTTGTTGGTCCAATCCATTTCGGATACGTGAACCAGACCTTCAACACCCTCTTCCAGCTCGGCAAAGCAGCCGTAGTCGGTCAGATTGGTAACGCGAGCCTTGACCTTCGCGTTCTCAGGGTAACGACCCTTGATATCAACCCAGGGATCTTCGCCCAGCTGCTTCAGACCCAGGGATACACGGTTGCGCTCACGGTCGAACTTCAGGACCTTAACGTTGATCTCGTCACCAACGTTAACGATTTCGCTCGGATGCTTGATGCGCTTCCAGGCCATATCGGTGATGTGCAGCAGGCCGTCAACGCCGCCCAGATCTACGAATGCACCGTAGTCGGTCAGGTTCTTGACGATACCCTTGATTTCCAGACCTTCGGTCAGGGTTTCGAGCAGTGCATCACGCTCAGCACTGTTTTCAGCTTCCAGAACGGCGCGGCGTGAAACAACCACGTTGTTACGCTTCTGGTCCAGCTTGATAACTTTGAATTCAAGTTCTTTGTTCTCCAGGTGCGCGGTATCGCGAACCGGACGAACATCTACCAGAGAGCCAGGCAGGAAGGCACGGATGCCGGCCAGATCGACGGTGAAACCACCCTTGACCTTGCCATTGATAATACCCTTAACCACTTCCTCAGCTTCGAAGGACTTCTCAAGTACCTTCCAGGCTTCTGCACGCTTGGCCTTCTCACGGGACAGACGGGTTTCACCGAAGCCGTCTTCCACAGCGTCGAGAGCTACATCGACAACATCGCCGATGGCAATTTCCAACTCGCCTTTTTCGTTCAGGAACTGGGAGGCGGGGATAACGCCTTCGGACTTCAGTCCGGCGTTAACGGTGACCCAGTCGTTGTCGACATCAACTACGGTTCCCTGAACAATGGAACCCGGCTGCATGTCAATTTCTTTCAGGCTTTCTTCAAAAAGATCCGCAAAGCTCTCGGTCATTATGTGTCCTATGATCAACGCAAGTTAACTCCGTGCTACCAGCAACACGGTCTGTTAGTAATTTGCCGTATACGACCAGTGGCTGGCCGAATTACGCCGCATACGGCATTCCAACGACAAAAAGGTGCGGTCAGGCCTGACCTGCTGCGGCCATCACCTTCCCTAACACCTCTTCGATACCCAACCCCGTAGAATCAATGACTTGCGCATCATCTGCGGGTTTGAGTGGGGCGGCTGACCGGTTCATATCACGATCATCACGCGCCCGTATCTCGTCTAAAAGGGCGTCAATGTTAACACTGAGCCCCGCATCCTTCAACTGACGATAACGCCGTTGCGCCCGTTCTTCGGCGCTGGCGGTGAGGAAAATCTTGGTGGGTGCGTCAGGAAATACCACGGTGCCCATATCACGACCATCAGCCACCAGCCCCGGCGCCTGCCGAAAATCACGCTGGCGCTGCAACAACGCATCCCGCACCGCCTGAATGACTGCGACCTTGGAGGCATTATCTCCGGCACTCTCGGTACGGACCTCTGCGGTCACATCTTCTCCTGCCAGGATGACTCGAACCGGCCCCCCTGCAGGTGTCGGTTCAAAACGCACATCCAGGGACGCCGCCACCCGAACCAGACCAGGCTCGTCATCAAAGGGCACCCCTTGCCGCACCGCCGCCAACGCGGTCAACCGGTACAGGGCGCCGCTGTCGAGCAGGTGCCAGCCCAGCCGGCGGGCCAGCATCTGCGTGACGGTGCCTTTTCCGGCACCGCTGGGACCATCAATGGTAATGACCGGAACCGGACTCTGTGTCATTGATCAGATCCCCTCGGCAACAATCTGGATGCCCGTCGACTGCGCCAGCTCCACGAACCCGGGGAACGACGTCGCCACATTCGCGCAGTCGGTCACCTCGATTTCGCCCTCAGCGCGCAGCGAAGCCACCGCAAACGACATCGCGATACGGTGATCGCCATGGCTGTCAACGGTACCGCCAACCATAGTCTGGCCACCAGTGATCACAATGCCATCTGGAGTCACCGTGGTCTGCACGCCAATCGCTGCCAGACCATCGGCCATGACCTGAATCCGGTCACTTTCCTTGACCCGCAATTCCTCGGCGCCACGAAGGATGGTTTCCCCTTCCGCACACGCAGCTGCGATGAACAACACAGGGAACTCATCAATGGCCAGCGGCACCTGATCCTCAGGAATATCGATGCCTTTAAGGTTGGCAGAACGTACCCGAAGATCGGCAACCGGTTCACCGCCAATGTCGCGTTCGTTGGCGATCTCGATATCCGCTCCCATGAGCCGGAGAATATTGATCACCCCCACCCGGGTCGGATTCATCCCGACATGACGAAGAGTCAGGTCAGAATCCTGGGCGATGCTGGCCGCCACCAGGAAAAATGCCGCCGAGGAAATATCCGCGGGTACATCAATCGCTGTCGCGGTCAGGCGCCCACCACCACTCACGCTGGCAGTCGCACCGCTGCGATGAACGTGATATCCAAATCCCTCAAGCATCCGCTCGGTATGATCACGGGTTGGCGCCGGCTCAGTCACCGACGTCGCGCCTTCCGCATACAGTCCGGCCAGGAGCAGGCAGGACTTGACCTGGGCGCTGGCAACTGGCATTTCGTAACGAATTCCAGTCAACGACTGACCACCACGAATCTTCAACGGTGGCCGCCCAGCCTCGCCGGTCTCAATGACCGCGCCCATTGCCCGGAGCGGATCCGCCACCCGTCCCATCGGGCGCTTCGACAGACTTTCATCGCCAGTCAACTCGGAGTCAAACGGTTGCGCCGCCAGCAGGCCGGTGAATAACCGCATCGCGGTGCCGGAGTTACCCAGGTACAGTGGGCCGCGAGGCGCCTGCAAGCCGTCAATTCCGACGCCATGGATACGCACATGCCCGCTGTCCGGGCCCTCAATCGTCACCCCCATGTCCCGGAATGCCTGGAGTGTCGCGAGACTGTCTTCGCCCTCCAGGAACCCGTTGACCTCGGTTACGCCGTCCGCAAGCGCGCCCAGCATGATGGAGCGATGGGAGATCGATTTGTCGCCCGGCACCCGGATATCACCGGTCATTCGACCACCGGGTTTGAGATGGAATGTCACCTGATTCTGACTCATATCTGTCACGTAGGCCTGTCCTGAAAGCATTTTTGAAAAGTGTTCCCGTGCCGCCTTGGCCCGGCTAAAAACTTTAAGCAGCGTTGTGCTGTCCTGATCGGCAATGGCGGTACGCAGCTGATCCAGATCACGGGAGAAATGATCAATAACCCGCAGCACCGCTTCCCTGTTCGATAGAAAAATATCATGCCACATCACCGGATCACTGGCTGCAATCCGGGTAAAGTCGCGGAAGCCACCCGCCGCGTACCGGAAGATGTCCATATTCTGATCTTCGCCGGCCAGGGTATCCACCAGCGAGAAAGCAATCAGATGGGGCAGATGACTGGTCGCCGCGAGCACCTCGTCATGGTACGCCACCGACATGGTCAACACGGTCGCGTCACAGCCTTCCCAGAGACGGGTAAGCTTTGCCAGCTTGTCCGGGTCGGCGTTTTCGGCAGGCGTCAGGATGACCTTGTGGTGGGCAAACAGGTCCGGATTAGAAGCGGTGACGCCACTTTTTTCAGAGCCGGCAATGGGGTGCCCCGGGATGATGTTCGGACCCAGCTCACCGAAGACCGCTTCAACCGCAGCCACAAAGCTCGCCTTGGTGCTGCCCACGTCCGTGAGAACCGCATGCGCCGAGAGGTGGGGTTTGATCTGCTCCAGGACACTTTCGGTGGCCCTGACCGGCACAGCGACGACGACCAGGTCGGCACCAGATACAGCTTCAGCGATGGATTGCGCAGCTTCGTCAATGACTCCAAGCTGCTGCCCTAACACCGCATCCTCGTAGCGACGATCACAGGCAACCACCGTCTCGGCCAGCCGACCCCGGCGAACGGCAGCTGCCAGGGAACCGCCGATCAGCCCAAGCCCGATCACTGCCATCCGCTGAAATACCGGTACCGGGTCAGTCACTGCGGACATCACCCTGCTCCCTGAGCGCCTCAGCCATCGCGGCCAGCAGACGATCATTCTCTGTTGCCAGACCGACAGAAACCCGCAAATGCTCCGGCATACCGTAGCCTGCCACCGGACGCACAATCACGCCCTGACGCAACAGCGATTGGTAGATGGCGGCCGCGTTGGCGCCCACTTCAACGGCAATGAAGTTACCGGCCGAAGGAATAAAGTTCAGCCCCAGGCTGCGAAACCCATCCGAGAGCTGACGCAAGCCGGCACTGTTGACCTGCTGCGAGCGTTCCAGATAGTCCTGATCATCGAGCACCGCCGTAGCGGCCGCCAGGGCAATGGAGTCGACGTTGAACGGCTGGCGAACCCGGTTAAGCACATCGGCAATTTCCGCCGAACTGATGCTGTAGCCCACGCGAAGCGCCGCCAGCCCCCAGGCCTTGGAGAAGGTACGGGTAATGATCAGGTTTGGATACCGGGATAACCAGCCGAGACTGTCATCCTGGCTGCCGTCTTCAAGAAATTCGCAATAGGCTTCATCCAGCACCACCAACACTCGCTCAGGTACCGCCTGCAGGAACACTTCAATCGCTTCACGGCCAAGCACAGTACCCGTGGGGTTGTTGGGGTTGGCAATAAAGATAAGGCGGGTACGCTCGGTCACCGCTGCAGCCATGGCATCCAGATCATGCCCCCAGTCCTTGGCCGGGACACTGATCCCCTTCGCCCCGATGGCCTGGGTAACGATGGGGTACACCGCAAAGGCATACTGGGAAAACACAACCTCGGAGCTGCTGTCCGCAAAACAGCGGGCGATCACTTCGAGTACATCGTTGGAACCATTGCCCAACGTCAATTGGGCCGGGGTGACATTCAATCGCTCGGCCAACCTGGCTTTCAGCGCAAAGCCATTGCCATCCGGGTACCGACACAGGTCTGCGAGGGCGGAACGAGCGGCTTCAAGCGCCTTCGGGCTCGGCCCTAACGGGTTTTCATTGCTGGCCAGCTTGACGATGCCAGCAGGATCCAGCCCCAATTCGCGGGCCAGTTCTTCAATCGGCTTGCCCGGCTGGTAGGGAGACAGCGCCCTTACTCCCGCAACGGCCAAAGCCTGAAAGTCACATGACATAGGTAGAGTCTCCCGGGTCAGACCCGTCTGATCCGACCCGCTGAATGCTGACTAGAGTACACCGACGGGATAGGAGCCCAGGCGCTTGAGTTCAACCGCTTCTTCATCGATTTCCGCCAACACCTTGGCCACCTTCGGCTCTTCCATGTGTCCCTCAAAATCGATGTAGAAGACATAGGCCCAGGTACCGCTCGGCGACGGTCTGGTTTCGATCCGGGTCAGACTGATGCCATCGCGATGGAACGGCTCCAGCAACTGGTAAAGCGCGCCAGGCTTGTTGCGCATGGACACCAGAATCGAGGACTTGTCGTTACCGCTGGGCCCGACACTTTCCCGGCCAATAATCAGGAATCGAGTGGTGTTATCCGGACGATCTTCGATGTTTCCGGCTAGCTTCTCAAGGCCGTAAAGTTCCGCCGCCATATCACCTGCAATCGCTGCGGTACCGGGTTCCTCAGCTGCACGACGGGCCGCCTCGGCATTACTGCTTACCGGCACCCGTTCAATACCAAAGCGGTTGGCATCAAGCCACTGCCGGCACTGAGCCAGAGATTGCTGATGGGAATAGATCCGGTGAATCTCGCCTTCGCGGGTTTCCGCCGACGCCAACAGGTGGTGATGGATACGCAACTGCACTTCGCCACAGATCTTCAGCGGCGAGGACATAAACATGTCGAGGGTGTGGTTAATCATGCCCTCAGTGGAGTTTTCCACCGGCACAACACCATAGTGGGCTGAGCCCGATTCCACTTCCCGGAACACGGCATCTATGGCGGCCAGGGGAACGCTGACCACCGAGTGACCAAAATGCTTGAGCGCAGCTGCCTGGGTAAAGGTACCCGCCGGCCCCAGAAACGCGATATGCATCGGCTTTTCCAGTGCCAGACACGCCGACATGATTTCCCGGAACAGGCGCGCCATTTCCTCTCCGGACAAAGGCCCCGGGTTCTGTTCCTTGATCCGACGCAGCACCTGGGCTTCCCGCTCCGGGCGATAGAAGAACACGTCCGCGCCCGGATTGTAGGTCATCTTGACCTCGGCAACTTCCTGGGCGCAGCGGGCCCGGGCGCTGATCAGATCCATAATCTGCTGGTCAATTCCGTCGATACGGTCTCTCAGTTCACCAAGCTTGGTCTGCTCATCACTCATGATCAGCCACGCTCCTCCGCAAAGTTCGCCATGTAATCAATCAGTGCATCCACACCCGCTTCCGGCAGAGCGTTATAAATGCTTGCACGCATGCCCCCCACCGAGCGGTGCCCCTTCAGGTTGAGCAATCCGCGCTCGTCGGCACCCTTCAGGAAAGCGCCATTCAGTGCATCATCAGCCAGGGTGAACGGTACATTCATCCACGAGCGGCAACGTGCTTCAATGGGGTTGGCGTAAAAGTCGCACCGGTCGATGAAGTCATAGAGCTTGCGCGCCTTACGCTCGTTCAGCTGGCCCATGCCCTCGACGCCACCTTGCGTCTTGAGCCACTGGAACACCAGTCCGGCGAGATACCAGGAATAGGTCGCCGGCGTGTTGTACATGGAGCCGTTATCGGCAATCACCTGGTAGTTCATCATAGTCGGCGTGATATCCCGGGCCTTGCCCAGCAAATCCTTGCGCACCACGACAACCACCAGACCGGAGGGACCAATATTTTTCTGGGCACCGGCGTAGATCAGACCAAATCTGGACACGTCCAGTGGCCGCGAAAGGATGCTGGAGGAGAAATCAGCCACCAGCGGGACATCCCCGGTCTCGGGAATGAAATCAAACTCTACACCACCAATAGTCTCGTTCGGGGTGTAATGCAGGTAGGCTGCATCAGCACGAGTGTTCCAGGTGCTCTGGTCCGGAATAGAGGTGAAATTGCTGTCGGCGCCGCTGGCGACAACGTTGACTTCGCCGTAGCGACTGGCTTCCGCAATTGCCTTCTTTGACCAGATACCGGTATTGACGTAGTCGGCACCGGCCTTTTCACCCAGCAGGTTGAGCGGAATCGTGGCGAACTGACTGCTGGCGCCACCCTGCATGAACAGCACGGCATAATCATCGGACACACCCGCCAGGTCACGGAAATCCCGCTCGGCGGTTTCAGCAATCTCGACAAACTCGTCACTGCGATGGCTCATCTCCATCACCGACATGCCGCTGCCACGCCAGTCCAGCATTTCTTCCCGTGCCTGCTTCAACACTGCTTCCGGCAGAGTGGCCGGTCCCGCGCAAAAGTTGTATGCCCTGCTCATGCTCTTGAGATCTCTCACCTTTCAAATAGTAAGCCCGGCCCGGCGTACCTGGGCACACCGGGCCGGGCTGGAGGTCCAATCAGTCTTCGCTGGACTGCTCGCCAGCGTCAGACCCTGCCTCACCGCTTTCGCCTTCAACGCCTGCATCCAGGTCGACGTCGGTATCTTCATCGGTTTCGGCAATACGCTCAACACCCACCAGACGTTCATCTTCCTGGGACAGCTTGATCAGGCGCACGCCCTGGGTGTTCCGGCTCAGCACCGACACCTCATCCGTGCGGGTACGAACCAGCGTGCCCTTGTCGGTAATCAGCATCATCTCGTCGCCATCGAACAGCTGCAACGCCGTTACCAGGTTACCGTTACGCTCGGAACACTGCATAGCGATAACACCCTGGCTACCCCGGCTGTAGGTGGGGAATTCGTCAATCGTGGTGCGCTTACCATAGCCGTTCTCACTGGCGGTGAGAATTACGCCGTCATCCTGAGGAATGATCAGTGACACCACATGATGGCCTTCCGGCATGCGAATCCCGCGGACACCACGGGCGGTCCGACTCATCGGACGAACCGCTTCCTCATTGAAACGCACAGCCTTGCCCGCTGTTGAGAACAACATCACTTCGGCGTTGCCTTCGGTGATTGCTGCACCAATCAGGGTGTCACCCTCATCCAGGCTCAGCGCAATCAGGCCGCTGCTGCGGGGACGTGCAAAATTCGGCAACGGCGTCTTCTTGACCACACCCTTGGATGTCGCCATCAATACGAAATGGTCTTCGGTGTATTCTGACACCGGCAGGAAGGTGGTAATCCGCTCACCTTCGTCCAGCGGCAGAATGTTGACCATCGGCCGGCCACGGGAAGTTCGGCTTGCCCGTGGAATTTCAAAGACCCGCAGCCAGTAAACCTTGCCCCGGTTCGAGAAGCACAAAATGGTGTCATGGGAGTTGGCCACCAACAGTTTCTCGATGAAATCTTCTTCCTTCATGGTCGTGGCCGCTTTACCACGACCACCCCGGCGCTGGGCCTGATAATCCGTCACCGCCTGGGTCTTGGCGTAACCACCATGGGAGATGGTCACGACCAGATCTTCTTCATCAATCAGATCGGCAATGGTGAGGTCACGGCGGGAACTGGTGATCTCCGTGCGACGCTCGTCACCATACTGCTCAACCACCTCAGCCAGCTCATCACGGATAACCTGCAGCAGACGCTCAGGATTGCCAAGAATATCCAGCAGATCGGCAATTCTCTCCAGAATCTCTTTATATTCATTCTGGAGCTTTTCGGTTTCCAGACCGGTCAGGCGGTGCAGGCGCAGATCAAGGATCGCCTGAGCCTGTTCCGGCGAGAGGTGGTACAGACCATTACGCAGGCCGTAAATCTCGGGCAGATCATCCGGACGACAGGCGTCTTCACCAGCGCGCTCCAGCATGGCCAGCACGTCACCCGGCGCCCAACCACGGTCCATCAGCTTTTCCTTTGCCTCAGCGGCAGAAGGCGACTTCTTGATCAGTTCGATGATCTCGTCAATGTTGGCCAGGGCAACCGTCAGGCCTTCCAGAATGTGGCCTCGCTCACGAGCCTTGCGCAGCTCATAAATGGTGCGGCGGGTAACCACTTCCCGGCGGTGGCGCACAAAGGCGTCCAGCATTTCTTTCAGATTAAGGATCTTCGGCTCACCGTTGATCAGCGCAACCATGTTGATGCCGAACACGGTTTCCAGCTGGGTCTGGGCGAACAGATTATTGATGATAACGTCCGGATTCTCGTTGCGACGCAACTCGATCACAACCCGGATACCTTCCTTGTTCGACTCATCCCGCAGTTCGGAGATGCCTTCGAGTTTCTTTTCCTTGACCAGCTCGGCAATTTTCTCGATCAACCGCGCCTTATTCAGCTGATAAGGCAGTTCGGTGATGATAATGGCGTCACGGCCAGTCTTCTTGTCATGCTCGATTTCGTGGCGGGCACGGATGTAAATGCGGCCACGACCGGTCCGGTAGGCTTCAACGATACCGGCACGGCCATTGATAATGCCTTCCGTCGGGAAGTCTGGCCCGGGGATATGCTCCATCAGCTCATCGATGGTCATATCCGGATTTTCGATCAACGCCAGACAACCATTCACGACTTCAGTCAGGTTGTGGGGAGGAATGTTGGTCGCCATACCCACGGCAATACCAGAAGAACCGTTGACCAGCAGGTTCGGTACCCGGGTGGGCAACACTTCAGGAATCTGCTCAGTGCCATCGTAGTTCGGCACAAAGTCCACGGTTTCCTTATCAAGATCCGCCAGCAGGGAATGGGCGATCTTTTTCATGCGGATTTCGGTGTAACGCATGGCGGCCGCGTTATCGCCGTCGATGGAACCGAAGTTACCCTGACCGTCTACCAGCGGGTAGCGCAGAGAAAATGGCTGGGCCATACGGACAATGGTGTCGTACACCGCTGAGTCACCGTGAGGGTGGTACTTACCGATGACGTCACCCACCACACGGGCAGACTTTTTGTACGGTTTGTTCCAGTCGTTGCCCAGTTCGGACATGGCGAACAGAACTCGCCGGTGTACAGGCTTGAGACCATCGCGAACGTCCGGCAGCGCCCGGCCGACGATAACGCTCATGGCGTAATCGAGGTAGGACTGCTTGAGTTCGTCTTCTATATTTACCGGCAGGATCTCTTTGGCTAACTCACCCATCGAGAAAGGTTCCTTTGCGTTTACTGGAAGTCGTGACGGGAGCCGTCGAATTACCCCGCCCGGACACGCGCCCGGGCCATTCCATCGGCTCTCTAGTTATTCTGCAACAAGCGACCGATACTACCACAAAGCGGACGCTGGCTCAGTCAAAAACCACGGTCTTGTTTTCGTAGGTGATCACCCGATCTTCAATATGGGAACGAAGACCTCGGGATAGCACGTTCTTTTCAACATCCTTGCCCAGGCGAACCATATCTTCGATGGAGTCACTGTGATTGATCCGGATGACGTCCTGCTCAATGATCGGCCCCTGGTCGAGGTCCTGAGTCACATAATGACAGGTTGCCCCGATCAGCTTGACCCCGCGGCTGTAGGCCTGATGATAAGGGCGCGCGCCGGCGAAGGATGGCAGGAAGCTGTGATGTATATTGATGATCTTGCCTTCATAGCGCTCACACACGTCGGGCGGCAGGATCTGCATGTAACGCGCAAGAACCACCACATCGGCCTGATAGGAATCGATCAGCTCGCTGATTTCGGCAAACGCCTGTTCCCGGCTTTCCTTGTTGACCGGAACATGGTGATAAGGAATGTGATGCCATTCCACCATCCGGCGCAGATCTTCGTGATTGGAGATAACCGACACCACCTCAGCGTTGAGCTCCTTGCTGTGCCAGCGATGCAGCAGGTCTGCCACACAGTGGGACTCCTTGCTGCACATCAGGATCACCCGCTTGGGCTGGGCCGAATCGGTTACCTGCCAGCGCATATCAAATTCCCGGGCAATCGGCTCGAAGGCGGCGCGGAACTGGTCCAGACCGAACGGGATAGAACTGGCCTTGATCTCGTGACGCATGAAGAACCACCCGGTCTGGGTGTCTGAGTGATGGCTGGCTTCGGTAATCCAACCATTGTAGGTGGACAGGAAATTACTGACCTTAGCCACAATTCCAACCCGGTCAGGGCAGGAAATCACAAGTCGATAGGTATGCTCCATGAAAGCCGTTCCTTACTAAGCCTGGGATAGCGTATGACTGCGCACGTCACGCCTTGAAAATGACCGGGTATCATAGCCTATCTGCCGCACAGAAACGAAGGCCCATCGGCCATAACGCCAACCGTTGCGGGGATATCGGACTTTTTTTCACCCTGCCGTGGCGGTTCACCACGTCTATACTGGTGGGCAAACATACCTGAGGCCCGGATTCGGGCCAGGCATTGCCGCTTCATCAGACCTCTATCAGGGACGACACCATGACCATCCCCTTGCTCAAACCCGGCCTCCGAATGGCCACCCCACTGCTGATCATAACGCTCTGGCTGCCCCGACTGGCCATCAGTGCAGAGGCAATCCTGGAAGGCGAACGCTTCCATCCTGCGGAGGGGCAATCCGGTATGGTTGCCACCAGCCATACCCTGGCCACCGAGATTGCGCTGAATGTATTGAAGAATGGCGGGAATGCCGTTGATGCAGCGGTCACCGCAGGCTTTGCCCTGGCCGTCACCCAACCACGATCCGGCAATATCGGGGGCGGCGGATTCATGCTCATTGCCCCGGGCGACGACGCCCCGGTCACCGCCATTGACTACCGCGAGACGGCCCCCGCGGCAGCCTCCGAAACCATGTTCCAGGACGGCAACGGCGACGTTGTTCCGGAACGCAGCCGCTTCAGCCACCTGGCAGCCGGAGTTCCCGGAACCGTGGCCGGGCTGGCGATGGCGCTGGAGCATTACGGAACCATCGACCTGCCGACTGCCCTTGCCCCGGCAATCAGGCTGGCCAGCGAAGGCTTCATCGTGCCTGCGCGCTTTACCAACGGCCTGGAAAGTGCAAGGGAGCGCCTGCAGCGCTGGCCGGCATCCATGGCAACCTTCTATAAGGAGGACGGCAGCGCCTATCAACCCGGAGAACGATTCCGTCAGCCACAACTGGCAGCCACCCTCCAGCGAATCGCCGACCAGGGCGTGGCCGGATTCTACGAAGGCGAGACAGCAAGACTGATTGTTGAGGAAATGGAACGCCATGGCGGACTGATCACCCGCGAAGATCTTAAAGCTTATCGCCCGATCCTGCGTCAGCCGGTGCACGGAAATTACCGGGGCTATGACGTCTATTCCATGTCTCCCCCCTCTTCCGGCGGCACTCACATCATTCAGATACTGAACATCCTGGAGGCCTATCCGATCGCTGAGTATGGCCACAACTCAGCCCTCACCATCCACCTGATGGCCGAAGCGATGAAACTGGCCTACGCTGATCGCGCCGAATACCTGGGCGACACCGATTTTGTCGAGGTACCCATGGCCGGCCTGACCGCCAAGCCATATGCGCAATCGTTGAGAGCACAAATCAATCCCGATCAGGCCCGCCCTTCGGCCGACATTCGGCCCGGCACTCCGAACGATTATGAGAGCAACGAAACCACCCATTTCTCCATTGTCGACCGCTGGGGCAACGCAGTTTCAAATACTTACACGATAAACTTCAGCTACGGCTCAGGAATAACGGTCACCGGCGCGGGCTTTTTGCTCAACAATGAGATGGATGATTTCAGCGCCAAACCCGGCGTTGCCAATGCCTATGGGCTGATCGGGGGCTTCGCCAACCGCATTGAGCCCGGCAAGCGCATGCTCAGCTCCATGTCACCCACCATTGTCCGGCGCAACGGCCAAACGGTATTGGTCACGGGGAGCCCGGGCGGCTCGCGGATCATCACCACCACTCTCCAGGTACTGATGAACGTGATCGATCACGGCATGAATATACAGTCTGCGGTCTCGGCACCACGCATACACCACCAGTGGCTGCCCGATGAGATCCGTATCGAGAACGGCATCAGCCCCGACACGGTCAGACTCCTGGAAGCCAGAGGACATAAGGTTGCAGCCCGCAGCGCCATGGGCGCCATCCAGAGCATATACCTTGATGAGGACGGCCGTTTGTTTGGCGCAGCCGACCCCCGGCGAAGTACGTCGTCAGCCATGGGGTACTAGGGCAACCCCATGCGAGCCTCCCCTACTGAAACGGTATCTCTATACGGGAAGCCATGACCAGCTCATAGATTTCAGCGGCCACAACCGGCTTGCAGAACAGGTAGCCCTGACCAAAGTCACAGTTCAGACTCTGCAGGAACAGCAACTGCCCCGGCTCTTCGACACCTTCGGCAATCACCTTCAGCCCCATGCTGTGCGCCATGGAGATGACCGCGCGCACAATGGCAACATTGGTGTCGTGGTCAGGCAGCCCCTTGACGAACCCCTGGTCGATCTTGAGGGTATCCACTGGCAATTGGGAAAGGTGACCGAGGGAGGAGTAGCCTTTACCAAAGTCATCAATGGCAATCTCCGCTCCCATCTCCTGCAACTCCTGCAGCTCGGCAACGGCCTTGCTTCCCGATTGAAGAATGGTTTCGGTCACTTCGAACTCAAAGGCGCTAGCCGGAACAACGCCACCGTAGCGAGCCAGGCTTGTCCGGAAGACCTCAGGCACATTGCCATATATTAGCTGACGTCCCGAAAGGTTAATGGCCAGCTTGATCGGCGGCAGCCCCTGGGACATCCACTCGGCAAACTGGCGGCAGGCCTCCTCAATAACCCAGCTGCCAATCTCATTGATCAGATTGCTTTCCTCAGCGACGGGGATGAAGCCGCCTGGCGCCAGCAGCCCGCGCTCCGGGTGCTGCCACCGGATTAACGCCTCTACGCCGATCACAGAGACTCCGTCAAGGGCCCACTGGGGCTGGTAATGCAGCTCCAGCTCCTGATTGATCAGAGCCTGGCGCAACGCTGCTTCGGTTTCAAACCGGATCACCGCCTGATTGGTCATCTCCGACGTGTAAAATTCGTAAGTGCTGCGCCCTTTCGACTTGGCCCGGTACATGGCGGTATCAGCCGCCCTGGCCAACTCACTGGTGCTAACCGCATCTCTGGGATACAGAGCAATGCCAATGCTCGCAGGAATAACAAATTCCTGCCCCTCCAGCATCACCGGATTCTCCAGGGCGCGACTCAGTGCCTGCGCAATTACGGCAGCATCTTCGGGGGAGGCGATATTTTCTGCCAGAACAGTAAACTCGTCACCACCCAGACGCGCCACCACATCTTCGGAACGCACACAGTCCCGAATGATCTGGGCAACCTTTTGCAGCAACCGGTCTCCCACCTCGTGCCCAAGGGTATCGTTAATCAGCTTGAAACGATCCAGATCAAGGTACAGCAAAGCCAGCGGGTAACCATGGCGCTGGGCACGGTCGATTGCGTGTTCAAGCGCCCCACCAAAGGCCCGGCGATTGAGCAGGCCAGTGAGAGAATCCTCATTGGCCAGCTGAACCAACTTTGATTCGGCCTCTTTCAGGGTACTGATGTCGGAAATGATCGCTATGTAGTTCTCTACCCGGCCTTCCTCGTCACGTACACAGGCAATGTTTTCCCAGGCAGCGTATACCTCGCCATTTTTACGACGATTCCAGATCTCGCCAATCCAGCTACCGGTCTGCTCGAGGGATTGCCAGAGATTACGGTAAAAATCCCGGCCATGGCGACCAGACTGCTGAATACTCGGGTTCTGACCGATCAATTCACTGCGGGTATAGCCACTGATGTCCAGGAAGGCCGGATTGACATCCAGAATACTGCCCTGACTATTGGTGATGATGATGCCTTCGGAGGTATTCAGAAACACCGCCTCCGCGCGCAGCCGCCCTCGCTCGGACTCCTTGCGATCGGACACGTCTCGGAGAAAGCCCTGCCAATAGCCATCGGTCAGAAAGCGCGAACTGACCTCAACCGGAATCTTCCGGCCATCCGGGTTCTCGATGATCACCTCTGAGACATGCCCCACCACCCCATTATCCCGACCCGAACCGCCTCCGTGAAAAGCCCTCTCCAAGCCACCCACCATCTGCCTCATGCTATGGCCGACCAGAGCCTCGCGGGGCTGACCAAACAGATGACAGGCCTGCTGATTCGCTTCGACACAGTTCAGCTCGGCATCCAGCAGCAGGATCGCATCCGGAGCGCCCTCAAGAAGCCCCCGGGCATGCTCTTCGCTTTTCCTGAGCGCATCCAGACCTTCAATCTGTGTAATCCGCAAGCGCGCCACCAGAGCGCAGGCAAGCACACTGACCAGAGCCAGAAGCAGCCCAAGCCCGGAGCTTGCCATGGCAGCCATGCGCCCAAGCAGAAGCCGTTCTGGCTGAATTCGGCTGACCAGAAACCAACGCTCCTCCGGCTCCGACACTGCCTCACGGTCCGGCCCCATGGCTGGAAACGGAGCGATAGCACGATACATAAGCACCCCATCATCGCCCCTGACTTCCCCCGATCCATCCACCTGCATCATGGACCAGACCTCCGGGTTATCGAGTGAAAACCTCTGATCCGCGCCAAGCAGGGACTCCCACCATTGGATGTGGTCACGGCTATACAGCCAGCGCCCCTCGCCATCGAGCAGTAACGGACTCCCCTCCTGACGGGACAGCAACTCCTCGAGCGTGGTCATCATCTGCGTGGCGGAATAGCTAAGGACCAACACACCCTGAACACCCCGCTCGCCCTCGTAAATGGGCGTCGCCAGACGAATCAGCGGGCGAAAGGGCCGTTTGATTGTTCCATCTTCCACGCTCAGGTCCAGCCGGGACACATACACACTTCCCTCGGCGATCTGCATGGCATGACGAACATAAGGATGACTGGCACCCTCCCGCAGAGCCGCTCCATCAAAGGTCACGATACGATCGCCAGAACGGCCAACGCGTATCACCTCATGCCCCTCGGCATTGAAGAAACGAAGCTGCTGGTAATCGGGGGAATACCGAAGACGATTTGCCAGGATGTCCCCCACCACTGGCTGCGATTCTTGCTCCGGATTAGCAGCAAATAGCCGGATGCGTTCGTCGTGACTCAGAGTCAGAAGGTCGTTGGAGAGCGCTCTCATTTCCCGGTCGATAAGCACCCGGGAATGATCCAGATAACTGCGTTCGTCGGCCATCAGGTGGGAGAGTTGATTGCTGGCACTCAGGTACAACACCAGCAAGCCAACGGTCATGGCAATCAGCAGATTAACGGCAAAGACAAGAAGGAAGCGGTAGCGTCTGGAGGAGTGCCTGTACAAAGCCGACGTCAAGCGTCCGATCATTGGATGTACCTCACTTAAGCACCCTTTTCAGTTTTAAGACCAGACGTGCACAGTGGGTGAAACCCGTTCGGCAACTGACCCAGATCAGCACCCTATTCCGACGTTAGCGTGAATCTGATCGAAGAATGAACCTCAAAAGCAACTTTCCTTGAGCCAGATCAATTAATGCATCAAAACAGGAGTCCAGAACGCTGGTCCGTGAGATCGCCCACAAAGCCGTACAGGGTCACCGCCACGTTCAATGTGAGACCGAGCCCGAGAACAGGTTGATCACAATTACCCCGGCAACAATGAGCGCCATACCAGCCAGCGCCGGCAAATCAAGACGCTGCCCAAGGAAAAGCCAGGCCAGAAACGTGACCGCAACAACACCCACCCCTGACCATATCGCATAAGCAACGCCAACAGGAATGTGCTTTAAGGCCAGGGCCAGGCAGTAGAACGCAACACCATACCCCAGAACCACCACCAGCGACGGCAGCACACGACTGAACCCGTCACTGGGTTTTAGAGCCGTCGTTGCAATAACCTCTGCCACAATAGCGATAACCAGATAGCCCCAATACGTCATTCCACTCTCTCCAGCAACGGCGCAGTCCGCCTCATCCATTTCCCCAGATCACAGTCTCGCGGTATCAACCACAAGCCGCTATGATAAGCCAGACGGTCCGGAAGAATGGGGACTTCCCCAAATAAAAACAATCCTGTAGGGCCCAAGTCAGAAAAAGTCCAACTACAATAAACAAGAACAAAGGAGCACACCGATGAATGCGGTGACCAGCCCAACCACGTCCCTGGATTGCCTGGAATACTGGGCAAACACAACGCCTGACAAGGTGTACCTTACTCAACCGTTTCCCGACGGAAGCACCATCGACATTACCTGGAAGCAGGTCGCCGACCAGGTCGCCCGTATGGCCGCCCACCTCAGGTCACTGAACCTCCCGGCGCAAAGCAACATCGCACTGCTGGGCAAAAACAGCGCCCACTGGATTCTTGCCGATCTCGCCATCTGGGCAGCGGGCCATGTTTCCGTGCCCATGTATCCGACACTGAACGGCGATACGGCTGCTTATATCCTCGAGCACAGCGACGCAAAACTGATGTTCCTGGGTAAGATGGATGGCAAAGTCGATAGCTGGAACGACGTCAAAAATGTCATTCCCGACGACCTGCCCATCATTTCACTGCCCATGTCGCCAAGAAATGACACTCCGGCATGGGACGGGATTATCGCCTCTACCGCTCCGGAGCCTCTTCATTACCCGCAACCCGACGACCTGGCCACCATCGTCTACACGTCGGGCAGTACCGGGCGCCCCAAAGGTGTGATGCATGATTTTAAGTCGATCCTGTCGGTAGCCAGCGGGCTTAAACAACTGTTCCCCGTTACCAACGAGGACCGGATGCTGTCCTATCTGCCCCTCGCTCATGTGGCTGAACGAGCGGCGGTTGAAACCCTGTCACTGTTTTTCGGGGTGCACCTTTACTTTGCCAACTCACTGGACACCTTCCAGGAAGACCTGCAAAGGGCCAGACCTACCCTTTTCTTCTCTGTGCCACGGCTGTGGACCAAATTTTATCTTGCCATCAATGACAAACTGCCGCCGAAAAAACAGAAGCTGCTGTTCAATATCCCGATCATCAACCGTGTTGTGAAGAAAAAAGTATTGACCCAGCTTGGCCTCCAACACTGCCGAGCGGCGCTTACTGGAGCCGCCCCCCTGCCGCCAGAGATCATCGCCTGGTATCGCGGGCTTGGCCTGGAATTGCTGGAGGTTTACGGCATGTCAGAGAATTTTGGCTACTCCCACGCCAACCCACCGGGTAAGGCCAGAGTCGGTACCGTAGGCGTGCCCAACCCGGGTGTCGAGCAGCGTATCGGTGACGGCGGCGAAGTGCTGGTTCGCAGTCCCGGGCAAATGACTGGATACTTCAAGAATCCGGAGAAAACCCGGGAAGACCTCACCGACGATGGCTTCCTGAAAACCGGCGACATGGGCGAAGTCGATGCCGACGGTTACCTGCGTATCACCGGACGCGTGAAGGACCTGTTCAAAACGTCCAAAGGAAAATACGTGGTACCCGTTCCGATTGAAAACCGCTTCAACCACCCAAAACTGGAAGTCGTTTGTATTGCTGGCGCAAACCAGCCACAGCCCTGCGCCCTGCTCCTGCTCTCGGATGAGGCTCGTGAAGAAATGCGTTCACCCGAAGCCCGGGCCCTTCTCGAAAAGGAACTGGCTGAAGTGCTCAAGGAAGTGAACGCCAGCAGTGAACCTCATGAAAGCCTGGCGTTCGCGGTCGTCGTCAAAGACCCCTGGACCATGGAAAATGGCATGCTGACCCCCACCATGAAGATCAAACGAAACGTCATTGAAAACCACTACACCGATCGCATGGACAACTGGTACGCGGAACGCAAGCCCATTGTCTGGGAATAACTCCGGCCCTTCCCCAAAGACCCGGTCATTGCCGGGTCTTTTTTATAGCCCTCTGTTAACGTAAGTTTACGCCCTTATTCGCCTTCCAAGCCCTTAGTATCACTTACAGCCCCGAATAATATTGATACAATTACTACATCCTCCTAAATTTAACGGAGCCCCGGTAGCGGGCAACTGGAGAGATGCCATGACCATTCGCGTAGCCATCAACGGATTCGGGCGCATTGGTCGCAATGTTCTGCGAGCGCTGTACGAATGCAACTATCGCGACCAGATCCGGGTGATTGCCATCAATGACCTGGGAAGTGCCGAAAGCAACGCCCACCTGCTGAAATACGACAGTATTCACGGCCGGTTTCCGGGTGTGATCCACCACAATGCCGAATCTCTGACCGTCAATGGCGATCACATTGCCGTCACCTCTATTCCTGACCCTGCTCATCTGCCATGGCAGAGTTATCATATCGATGTCGTTCTCGAGTGCACCGGAAGATTCTCCAACCGGGAACAAGCGGAACAACACCTGTTGGCAGGTGCCCGCAAGGTACTGATATCGGCGCCATCGTCAGATCCGGACGCCATGGTGGTCTTCGGAGTCAACCACGAGATTCTCCGCGCCGAACACCGGATCATCTCCTGCGCCTCCTGCACCACCAATTGCTTGGCGCCAGTAGCAAAGGCCCTGAATGACGCGATCGGTATCGAAAGCGGCCTGATGACCACCATCCACGCCTACACCCATGATCAACCGGTCACTGATGCCTGGGGCGGCGATCTGTTCCGGTCACGAGCCGCCACCCAATCCATGATTCCTACCCGAACCGGCGCTGCCAGCGCCATAGGCCAGATTATTCCGGAACTGGACGGGCGACTGGATGGCCTGGCCGTTCGGGTACCGACCATCAATGTCTCGCTGGTGGATTTCGGATTCATCGCCCATCGGGACACCAGCGTCGGAGAAGTGAACGACGTGATGACCGCAGCCGCCGCCAACAACCCCGTCCTGGCGTGCAACAGCGAAAAACTGGTCAGTATTGACTTCAACCACAACTCACTCTCAAGCGTATTCGACACCAATCATACCCGGGTGATCGGCCGTCACGTCAAAGTCATGGCCTGGTACGACAATGAGTGGGGGTTTTCTAACCGCCTGCTGGATAACACCCTTGCCGCCATGCGGGCAAAACATTGACCCCAAACACCGAACAAAGCTCCGTAGGCAGGCCCCGCGCCTGCTTACTCTGATTAACACAACCGTCATAACCAGAAGGACAACAGCCCATGCTGAGGCGCACCAAGATTGTCGCCACTCTCGGACCATCTACCGACTCTCCCGAGTCTCTTTCTTCCATTCTCAAGGCGGGCGTCAACGTCACCCGCCTGAATTTCTCCCATGGCAGTGCAGAAGACCATATCGAACGGGCTCGGCGGGTACGTGAAGCTTCCGCAGCACTGGGTCAGCACACCGCCATTCTGGCGGACCTTCAAGGGCCCAAATTGCGCGTTGCCCGCTTCCGCGACAACAAGATCACCCTCAAGGCCGGCCAGGCCTTTGTGCTTGATGCCAACATGGACAAGGAAGCGGGCGATGAACAGGGCGTCGGGATCGATTATGAACAACTGATTCAGGACGTTACCCCAGGCGACATCCTGGTTCTGGATGACGGTCGCATCGAAATGCGGGTGGAATCTGTTGACGACCACAGCATCACCTCGACCGTCCTGATCGGTGGTCCGCTGTCCAACAACAAGGGCCTCAACAAGCGCGGCGGCGGCCTCTCGGCCGACGCCCTCACGGATAAAGACAAGACCGACATCAAAACCGCCGCGGCCCTTGAAGCTGACTATGTCGCCGTCTCATTTGTACGTACCGCCGAAGATCTCCATATCGCTCGTAAACTGCTGCGTGAAGCGGGCTCAGAGGCCGGGTTGGTTGCCAAGATCGAACGCGCTGAGCTTGCTCACGACGAAGCGGCGCTGGATGAAGTCATCCGCGCGTCTGATGCGGTCATGGTGGCCAGAGGGGATCTCGCGGTGGAGATCGGCGATGCTGAGTTGGTAGGGGTGCAGAAACACATTATTGCCCGCGCCCGTGCCCTCAATAAGGTGGTTATCACGGCAACCCAGATGATGGAGTCGATGATCGAGAACCCAATGCCCACCCGGGCGGAAGTCTCGGATGTTGCCAATGCCGTGCTGGATCATACCGATGCGGTCATGCTTTCCGCAGAAACCGCCGTTGGCGATTACCCGACTGAAGCCGTCGAAGCCATGGTGCGAATCTGCCTTGGCGCGGAAAAACACCCGTCAATGAAGCAGTCAAAACACCGGCTCAACGAAACCATGGAGCAGGTCGATGAGGCCATCGCACTGTCTGCCATGTACGCAGCCAATCACCTCTCCGGGATTACTGCGTTGATCTGCCTTACTGAAACCGGGGCAACGCCCCTGCTGATGTCGCGCATCAAGTCCGGGCTGCCGATTTTCGCGTTCTCCCGTCACGACACAACACAGCGCCGGGTCGCCCTTTACCGCGGCGTCGAAACCGTGCCTTTCGACACCCAGGAAGTGCCCAACGACCAGATCAATGCCCGGGCGGTTGCCGAATTGCAACGCCTGGGCATCGTCAAGAACGGAGACCTGGTACTCATCACCAAAGGCGACTATGCCAATGCTCAGGGGGGAACCAACACCCTGAAAATTGCCAAGGTCGGCGATTCTATCCGCTAGCCTGACCGTCAGGCCGCCGTAGTCGCGTATCGTTAACGTGGCTACGGTCAGCTTGCCAGCTCAGCCAGGCTGTCCCTGGCGATCCTGGAAATACGCTGCCAGTCACCCTCGCGCACCGCATCGCTGGGCGCCAGCCAGGTTCCTCCCACAGCCATGACGTTAGCCAGGGCCAGGTAGTCCCGCGCCGTCTCCCTGCGAATACCGCCCGTCGGGCAGAACTGAACCTCAGGGAAAGGTCCGCCCAGTGCCTTCAGGGCGGGAATACCGCCGGCGACTTCTGCGGGAAAAAACTTGAAGTCCCGATACCCCATGGCATAACCGAGCATCAATTCAGACGCTGTCGCAATGCCTGGGACCAACGGTACATCAGAGGTCAAGCCATGCTCCAGAATGGCGCTGGTCACTCCGGGCGTCACCACGAACTGGGCTCCTGCCCGCTCAACCGCGCGATACTGATGAATATCGGTGACCGTGCCCGCACCGATCCATGCTTCTGGCAGGGCTGCCCGTAACTGGGCGATCGCCGGTAGCCCGTATTCAGTGCGAAGGGTAATTTCCAGAACGCGGATGCCGCCAGCAACCAGCGCCTTGCACAGCGGATAGGCCTGATCCGGATGCTCGACGGTAATCACCGGAATCAACGGACAGACACTCATCAAGCTGTGGATTCGACTACGATAGACATCGGATAACTGAGACATAAAGATCTCCGGTTACAGGATCAGGCACTCCAGAACACAACAAGGCCCATTTTCAGAAACACACGGACGGGCATCTCGGCAACATCATCCAAATGCTCGCAGGCCTGGCGCAGGGTTTCGAGCTTATCCGCCCCCTTCAGATGCAGAGCCTTGAAGCGGGCACCGCCCAGGGCCCGCAACGTCAGAGAGAGCCGCACCTGCGACTGTGACGGCGGCGCCAGTGCCAGCACCCGCGCGGGCTTGCGGCTGTCCAGAGCTTCGAACAGCTCCGGCGCATCGGGAAACAGCGAAGCCGTATGGCCATCATTACCCATACCCAGAACCAGCACGGTCAATGGCCACTCAATCAGGTCCAGCGCCCGCTCCGCCTCCCGGCAACCTTCGCTCACAGAAACGCCGTCCCGCCACAGGGGGATATAACGGGCTTCCGCTGCCGCGCCCCTCAGCAGGTACTGCTTGATCAGCCGGGTGTTGCTGTCCGGCGCAGCCTCGTCAACACAGCGCTCGTCCACCAGCACCACATCCACCCGCGACCAGTCGATGGGCTTGCAGCTGAGCAACTCCAGAAACGCCACCGGCGTCCGGCCTCCAGACACTGCCAGGCTCGCCCGCCCCGGATTCTGCAGACGCTCATCAAGTACCCGCGCCACTTTCTCTGCCAACAAACTGGCAACCGAATGACCATCGTCACCAATGACCATATCAACACTCTCGGGCAACTCGAAATCAGGCATCTTCATACCAACTCCTGCCATCCCGGGTAATCAACGCAATGGAGGCCACCGGCCCCCACGTTCCGGCAGCGTAACGCTTGGGGTAAGGGTTGTGGTCGCTCCAGTTTGATATCAGCCGGTCCACCCAACGCCAGGCATGTTCCACCTCGTCGCGCCGGACAAACAGATACTGACTCCCCTTCATAACCTCCCACAACAGCCGCTCGTAGGCATCAGGGATATGATCAGAGGCAAAAGCCTCGGAGAACGTCAGCTCCAGCGGCCCGCGCCGCAATCGCATCCCTTTATCGAGGCCCTGGTCCTTGGTGAGAATCTGCAGGGTCATGCCTTCATCGGGCTGGAGCCGGATAATCAACTTGTTATTGGCCAGGTGCTTCTGGTCCGGATCAAAGATGTAATGGGGGGCGGGTTTGAAATGGATAATGATCTGGGAAAGCTTCTCCGGTAACCGCTTGCCGGTACGGATGTAGAACGGCACCCCGGCCCAGCGCCAGTTTTCAATCTCCACCTTCAGGGCAACAAATGTCTCCGTCACACTGTTGCGATCAGCCCCCTCCTCGTCCAGATACCCCGGCACGGACTGACCAAGGCTGCTGCCCGCTGTGTACTGCCCTCGCACCAAATAGGTCTCCATCATATCCGGCGTGATCGGTTTTAGCGCTTTGAGAACCTTGACCTTCTCATCACGGATACTGTCCGCCGACAGGTCCGCGGGTGGATCCATGGCGATCAGGCACAGCAACTGCAACAGGTGATTCTGGATCATGTCGCGGATCTGGCCCGCCTTGTCGAAATAGCCCCAGCGGCCTTCGATACCGACACTTTCGGCGACCGTGATCTCGACGTGAGAAATATGGTTCTGATCCCATTGCGAGGCAAAGAAGTTATTGGCAAACCGCAGGGCGATCAGGTTCTGCACGGTCTCCTTGCCAAGGTAATGATCGATGCGGAAGATCTGGTCTTCACGGTACACCTCCGCCAGTTGGTCGTTGATAACACGGGAGGTTTCGAGATCATGACCAATCGGTTTCTCCACCACAACCCGGGTCTTTCGGGTACAGCAGGAGGCGTCCCTGAGATTGCGTGCAATCACGCCATACAGCGATGGTGGTGTTGCCATGTAGACGATCAATGAATTGTCGCTGCCGTCCCGCCACTCGTTCAGTATCCGGTATTGGTTCAGATCGGCAAAATCCAGGCGGTGGTACTGGACCCGGGACACCAGCCGATCCAGAACGTCATTATCCAGCTGTGCCTCGGGAACTCGCTCTCGCAACTGGTCCATCAGCAGGCTTCGGGCCTCCTCCGTTTGGATATCCCGCCTTGCCAACGCCAACACCCGACTTTCACGAACCAGCAATCCGGAGCGCTCCAGTTGATATAACGCCGGGAACAACTTGCGACTGGCCAGGTCTCCGAGGGCGCCGAAGATCATCAAATCACTGCGGGTATCGATCTGGTTATCCATGGATGCTCCCACCGACTCTGCTTGATACCAATCCACACGGGTAAGCAGACCATTGATGTAGTAATTTTATCTAAATAATGGCACTGTCCCCCTCAAGATGCCAATGCAAGAACCTTGCCGTGACAACTTTACTACCGCAACAGCGATCAAACAGGGCTATAATTTGCCCCTCTGTCGTAGAGGACAAACTCAGGAGCATACCCGTATGGCCGTGACCCACTCACGCCGCGATGACAATCTGCTGGAAGAAATCCAGACTCGACTGGACAGCCTGAACAAGTCCGAGCGCAAAGTGGCTGAAGCCATTCTGCGCGATCCGTCGGCTGCCACGCGCTACAGCATTGCCGCTCTGGCAAGAACCGCTGACGTCAGTGAGCCGACGGTCAACCGGTTCTGCCGCGGTTTCTCAGCGTCTGGTTTTCCCGACTTCAAGATTCGTCTCGCCCAGAGCATAGCAACCGGTACGCCATACATTGGCCAGAACGTAGAGCCTGATGACACGGTGGCTGAGTTTTCCGACAAGATCATGCTCACCACCATGGCGACCATCGACAAGGCCCGCCAGGCGCTTTCAGCCAAGGAATTGTCGGTCGCCATTGATTATCTGATCCAGGCCAAGCAGATCAACTTTTTCGGCATGGGTGGCTCCGCACCGGTTGCCATTGATGCCCAGCACAAGTTCTTCCGTTTCAACATACCGGTGATGTGCTACGACGATGCACTGATGCAACGCATGGTTGCCGCAGGAAGCAGCACCGGGGACGTGATCGTGATCATTTCCTACACAGGACGTACCAAGGAAATCATTGAAATCGCGCAGGATGCCCGCGCCAATGGGGCAACGGTCATCGCGATTACCACCCCCGGGTCACCGCTGACCGAGGTCTGTAACGTGGTACTTGGTGTCAGCGCCGATGAAGACACCGAGGTCTACATGCCTATGGCCTCACGCATCGTTCACCTTACGATAATTGATATCCTGGCCACCGGCGTTACCCTGAAGCGCGGCGAGGATTTCCGAGATCACCTCAAGAAGATCAAGGACAGCCTGAAGCCGACCCGCCTGCCCCCGGCCGGCCAGTAGGTTTCATCCGCCAAACAAAAAAGCCCGCTGACCTGACGCCAGCGGGCTTTTTTGTATACCAACCCGGAGGGTATCCCCCCCGGACCAGACCTTACGGACGCTCTACAACCGCGTTATCACGCAGGTATTGCTGATAAGCCGCGTATTCACGCTGCCCCTGCAGCGTCGCCATAAAGCGGCTCAGCTGCGTCAGCTCAGTGGCGTCGATATCTTCTACGTTGTCGTTCACCGCATCCAGCGCGACGACAACAACACCAGAAGCTGTCTCCGCACGACCGTAGACCGCAGCACCCGACTCTGGGCGCGGCATAGAGAACGCCTTGGCAACGACTGCGGGCATGGTTGTCGCTGCGTTGCGATCCTGAGCGACGTGAGATTGCCATTCGGCCGACACCGAATCCAGCTCATCCAGGCTACGCCCTGAAGTCAGCGCCTGAATGATTTCCTCGGCACGAGCCGCCAGCAGCTCCCGGGTCTTCTGCTGTTCAAGCGTGGCACGAATCACGCCTTCCACCTCATCCAGTGGCAACTGCGCCGCAGGGAAGTGTTCTTTAACCCGCGCGACCACCGAGACATTGTCACCAACATCAATCAGCTCGGTGTTATAGCCTTCTTCAAGAACATCCTCGGAGTAAAGCTGACGCAATAGGCCGGCATGATCGAAAGGAGGCATTCCGCCGTCCCGGGTCACCCCATCCTTTTCCCGTAACTCCAGGCCCAGCTCACTGGCCGGGTCCATCAGGTTATCTGCGGAATAGGCCGAATCAGCCAGATCAGAGCGGGCTTTGGCGTAGGCTTCGCCGGCACGCTCAAGCGCGAGCTCAGCGCGGATATCGTCCGCCATGACGTCAAGACCCGGAACCTCTGACTCACGCACATCGAGCAACTTGATGAAGTGGGTACCAAACGAGCTACGCACAGGCCCTGAAACCTCGCCAATGTTCAGTGCGAACATGGCCTCTTCATAAGCCGGATCGAACAGTCCACGACCAACGTAGCCAACATCACCACCATTTCCGGCAGACGCGATATCCGCGGAGTAGGTCTTGGCCAGCTCAGCGAAATCCTCGCCATCCGCAAGCTTTTGCTCAACCTCGGCGATGGTCAGTTCAGCTTCGTCTCCATCCTCAATCAGGATATGTGCAGTCTGACGCTCTTCATTGGCCATTTCCGCCGCACGCTCCTCATAGCGGGCCTGAACATCAGCCTCAGACACGTCTTCAGGATCGGCCACTGCGCCAAGTGACAAGGTAATGTATTCAGCCGTCACGGTTTCAGGCCGCATGAACAGAGCCTGATTAGCCTGATAGTATTCGGCGATGTCCTCGTCGCTCACCGCCACCTCATCTGCAACTTCTTCTGCGGAGAGCGCCAGAGTACGGAAGTCACGGGTCTGGCCCTGCAACCCCATCAGCTTCTCAGCCCCGGCTTTGGCAATAAACCCGCTCTGGCTGATACCGGACCGGATATGGTTGACCACCACCTGGGTGCGCAACGCCTCGCGGAATTCAGCAATGCCCATGCCGTAGTTATTACGAACCACAGCCAGGAACTGATCACTGTTGAAACGACCATCAAGCTGGAACTGGGGCATCTGGGTGATCAGGCTGTCAATATCGGCGTCAGACAGTTCAAGACCTTGTGCCGCCGCATCCTGAGTGAGAACCCGCTCCTGCACCAGCCCTTCCAGAACTTCACGACGAATCAGGTTTTCATCCAGCAGTGACGGGTCCGGCGTTTCCATCTGGCTCAGCCGGCGCTGGCTTTCCATCTGCACAACCCGCAGATACTCGCGCTCGGTAATCTCCTCACCATTAACTGTCGCCACCTCCGGTTCTCCGGAGAAGCCGCCAATAATGGCGTCCATTCCCCAGATGGACAGGGAAACAATCAACACAACGATAATAATCTTGGCAATAGTGCCTTGGGCGTTATCCCGAATATCTTGAAGCATGTTCCTCCCGGATCGCCGTCCGATGACCCCCGCCCGAATAGACTCCAGGGAGTGGAAAGCGGCAGCGTCAGGCCTCTAATTGTTCAGTGTGGTCTGGAACGTAAAAAGGCGCACCCGGATCGGAATGCGCCTCAAGTTCTTTTGAAGCAGCCCGGAATCAGTTCCTGGCTGCTTCAGGCGTCCCAGCAGTCATGCTGCTGAGCGAAAGAACCGTTACTTAACGGCGTCTTTCAGGGCCTTACCGGCTTTGAAGCCAGGTACTTTGGACGCCGGGATCTTGATCTCCGCGCCAGTTTGCGGGTTGCGACCAGTACGGGCTGCACGCTCCTTCACAGAGAAGGTACCGAAACCGATCAGAGTCACCTGATCTCCTGTTTTCAGGGCATCTGTTACAGCGGTGGTCATTGCATCCAGAGCGCGACCAGCGCTGGCTTTGGAAATATCAGCAGACTCTGCAATTGCATCGATAAGTTCGGACTTGTTCACACTAAACCCCTTCGATTTCAGGTTGAAGATGTTATAGATAAGTTTTTTTTCTAGGACGTTCCCGACTATCGCATAGGCAGTCAGAGAATTCCATTCTTCACTTTTTTTATTCCATTCGGTTACAAACCGCATGTCGGAATAGGCATTAACTGCGCGGGAGCCCTTGGTATTGGCTGCTTCACGGCGAAACAGTTATACCAACGGGCTCTCCGGCATGTCAACAACGCAACGCGGGTTTAATGGGTATTTATGCGCTCTGCCGCATCGCCTTCATCGTCCCGGGGATTGGCTGCGCCCCCTTCGGACGACACCCCTTCCCCCAGCGGCTCTGGCGGATAGGCCAGTGCGATATCCAGCACTTCGTCGATCCACTTAACCGGGCGAATCTCCAGAGAATCCTTGATATTGCCCGGTATCTCCTTGAGATCCCGAACATTTTCATCAGGGATGATCACTGTTTTAATGCCGCCACGATGGGCCGCCAACAGCTTCTCCTTGAGCCCGCCAATGGCCAGCACACGCCCCCGCAGAGTGATCTCTCCGGTCATGGCCACGTCGGCCCGCACCGGATTCTGGGTCAGCGCTGACACCAGCGCAGTACACATGCCGATACCGGCACTGGGACCGTCTTTCGGGGTTGCACCTTCCGGCACATGGACGTGAAGGTCGTGCTTTTCGTGAAAATCATCACTGAAGCCAAGGCCGGCAGCCCGACTTCTGACCACTGTCAGAGCAGCCTGAATAGACTCCTGCATGACATCACCCAGGGAGCCGGTCTTAATGACCCGCCCCTTACCTTTGGTCAGAGCACATTCGATGGTCAGCAGCTCACCACCAACCTGGGTCCAGGCCAGACCAGTCACCTGCCCGATCTGGTTTTTCTCTTCCGCCAGGCCGTAACTGAACTTCTGAACACCGGAGTAGTCTTCCAGCATCTCTGCCGTCAGCGACAGCGCGTCCCGCTTACCGCTTTCCACATGTTCCCGAACCACCTTGCGGCAGATCTTGGCGATTTCACGCTCCAGACCACGCACACCGGCCTCCCGGGTGTAGTAGCGGATCAGGTTGCGCATGGTCTCTTCCGGAAGCTCCAGCTCCTTCTCCGACAACCCGTTCGCCTTGATCTGCTTCGGCAACAGGTAACGCTGAGCGATGTTGACCTTCTCATCCTCGGTGTATCCCGGGATGCGGATGATTTCCATCCGATCCAGCAGAGCCGGTGGGATATCCATGGAGTTGGAGGTACACACAAACATCACGTCTGAAAGGTCGTAGTCCACTTCCAGATAATGGTCATTGAAGGTGTGGTTCTGTTCCGGATCCAGCACTTCAAGCAGAGCCGACGCCGGATCACCCCGATGGTCCATCCCCATCTTGTCGATCTCGTCAAACAGGAACAGGGGGTTCTTCACACCAACCTTGGCCAGCTTCTGCAGCAATTTGCCCGGCAAGGCTCCGATGTAGGTCTTGCGGTGACCCCGGATCTCCGCCTCATCGCGAACCCCACCCAATGCCATGCGGGTATACTTGCGGTTGGTTGCGCGGGCGATCGACTGCCCAAGCGAGGTTTTACCCACCCCGGGAGGTCCGACCAGACACAACACAGGGCCTTTCACTTTCTTGACCCGGCTTTGTACCGCCAGATACTCAAGAATTCGTTTCTTCACTTCTTCCAGGCCATAGTGGTCCTGATCAAGGATTTCCTTGGCCTTTTCAAGATCGTGACGGACGCGACTGCGCTTCTTCCAGGGAACCGCCAGCATCCAGTCGATATAGCCCCGCACCACGGTTGCTTCTGCAGACATGGGCGACATCATCTTGAGCTTGTTGAGCTCTGACTCTGTTTTCTTGCGGGCCTCTTCTGGCAAACCGGCTTCTTCGAGCTTCTGTTCCAGCTCATCGAAATCACTCGCGCCCTCACCCAGCTGCCCCATTTCCTTCTGGATCGCTTTCATCTGCTCGTTGAGGTAGTACTCGCGCTGACTACGCTCCATCTGCTTCTTGACGCGCCCACGAATGCGCTTCTCAACCTCAATCAGGTCGATCTCACCATCCAGCTTGCCCAGCAGCAAGTCCACTCGCTGGCTGACATCCAGAGCCTCAAGCAGCTCCTGCTTCTCAGGGATGCGCAGCTCCAGGTGAGCGGCCATGGTATCCACGAGGCGATCGATCTCGGTGATACCGGTCAGCGCATTGGATACTTCCGAAGGCACCTTTTTGGAGAGTTTGACGTATTTCTCGAACTCATCCATCAGGGTCTTCAGCAGCACGCCACCCTCACGCTCCGGCAGGGTGTCATCCTCCATCAACAGCGCCTGTCCGGTCAGGTAGTCGCTCTCTTCAATCGCTTCAATCCGCGCCCGGGTATTACCCTCCACCAACACCTTGACGGTGCCGTCCGGTAGCCGCAGCAGCTGCAGCACCGTTGCCAGGGTACCCATGTTGTAGACATCATCCGGGCCCGGCTCATCAGTACCCGCATCACGCTGGGCTACCAGAAGGATCTCCTTGCTACCCTCCATCGCGGCTTCCAGTGCCAGTATTGACTTGTCGCGCCCCACAAACAGCGGAACCACCATGTGCGGGAACACCACAACATCCCGTAACGGGAGCATGGGATACGTTTGCACGGACTCTTCGGGAATCAGGGTCATAAGAAATCCTCTGACTTTGTTTCTTTCAGCTTACCATCGTTCATTGGGGCGCTTGTGAAAATTGCAATGTGTTTACAACGGGTTTTGTAATAGAAGATCAAGGCAGGTATCCGGGAGACAGTCCCCGGGACAGGCAATAAAAAAGGGCGGAAACCGCCCTTTTCTAACACCTCAGGATACGCAGATATTATTCAGTCATCCGCCGACGCTGCTTTAGCATGATCGGAGCTTGCGTAGATCTTGAATGGCTCGGATTCGCCATCAATCACGCTCTCATCGATCACAACCTTAGACACGTCGTTCTCGGAAGGAATCTGATACATGGTATCCAGCAAGGTTGCTTCCATGATCGAACGCAGACCACGGGCACCGGTCTTCCGCTCCATGGCCTTGCGAGCCACGGCACGCAGGGCATCTTCACGGAAGTCGAGTTCCACACCTTCCATCTCAAAGAGCTTCTGATACTGCTTGGTCAGTGCGTTCTTTGGCTCGGTCAGGATCTGCACCAGCGCCGCTTCGTCCAGCTCGGTCAGTGTTGCCACCACCGGCAGACGACCGACGAACTCCGGAATCAGTCCGTACTTGACCAGATCTTCAGTGACCACGTCCTTGATGATATCCCCGGTACTCTTGGTGTCGTCCTGACTGACCACCGCGGCAGAGAAGCCGATACTGCTGCGCTCAGAACGATCCTGGATGACCCGGTCGAGACCCGCAAAGGCGCCGCCACAGATAAACAGGATGTTACTGGTATCCACTTGCAGGAATTCCTGCTGGGGATGCTTGCGGCCACCCTGGGGCGGCACTGAGGCAACCGTACCTTCGATCAGCTTGAGCAGTGCCTGCTGAACCCCTTCCCCGGACACATCCCGGGTAATGGAAGGGTTGTCGGACTTTCGGGAGATCTTGTCGATCTCATCGATGTAGACAATACCGCGCTGGGCCTTGTCGACGTCATAGTCACACTTCTGCAGCAGCTTCTGGATGATGTTTTCGACGTCCTCACCGACATAACCAGCTTCGGTCAGCGTGGTGGCATCGGCAATCGTGAACGGTACATTGAGCATGCGGGCCAGCGTTTCCGCCAGCAGGGTCTTGCCGCTACCGGTCGGGCCAATCAGCAGGATGTTACTCTTACCGAGCTCGACATCAGACTTGCCTTCCCCGTAACGCAGACGCTTGTAGTGGTTGTAAACTGCGACAGCCAGCACGACCTTGGCCCGGTCCTGTCCGATCACGTACTCATTCAGAGTACGGCGGATCTCGTCGGGCGTAGGCAGACGATCACTGGCTTCTTCCTGCGAACTCTCCTGAATCTCTTCCCGGATGATGTCGTTGCACAGGTCGACACACTCGTCGCAGATGAACACCGAGGGCCCTGCAATGAGTTTACGTACTTCATGCTGGCTCTTGCCGCAAAACGAGCAGTACAGCAACTTGCCGTTATCGTCGCCTCTGCCGTTTCTATCATCTGCCATTGAATTACCTCTGTTCAGGATTTGCCGGCGCAGGTCCTACCTGCCGCCGGCCGATATTGGAGCAATTAGTCCCAGTATTATGTATTCGGGACGCGCTTATCAAGTATTGAATCGATCAGGCCGTACTCCTTGGCCTGTGCCGGATCCATGAAATTGTCGCGCTCAGTGTCTTTTTCAATGGTTTCCAGATCCTGTCCGGTGTGCTCTGCCAGAATCCGGTTCAGGGTACTGCGGATTTTCAGGATCTCACGAGTATGGATCTCGATATCCGTGGCTTGCCCCTGATAACCACCCAGAGGCTGGTGAATCATGACACGGGAGTTGGGCAAACAGGCACGCTTGCCCGGAGCACCACCAGCCAGAAGGAAAGCCCCCATGCTGGCCGCCTGCCCCACACACAGAGTGGACACGTCCGGCTTGATAAACTGCATTGTGTCGTAAATGGACATACCGGCGGTGACAGAGCCTCCGGGACTGTTGATGTAAAGATGGATGTCCTTGTCCGGATTCTCTGACTCGAGGAACAGCAGCTGGGCCACAATCAGGTTGGCCATATGATCCTCAACCTGACCTACCATGAAGATCACCCGCTCTTTGAGCAGACGGGAATAAATATCGAAAGAACGTTCGCCACGGGCGGTCTGCTCGATAACAATCGGCACCAGGCCTGAATTGGTAATGATTGCGGAACCATCAAAAGGTTTTTGCATCATGATACGCCTGAACTCCTTCTGGACGTTGCGTGACCTTCCGGCCACCGGGGTTTGACCTGCTTACGCTTTTACTGTTTTTCTTCATCGCCAAGGCATTACTTTGCCACCCTGAGCCCAAGATGAAAACAGCCGGATAAACCGGCTGTTGTCATTTGGCAGTTTTCAGACCTGTTCAGGCCGAAAGCGATCAGCGCTGAGGCTGGCCAGCCTTCACTGCTTCTTCGTACTTCATTTTCTTTTCTTTGACTTTGGCCTGCTCCAGAACCAGGTCAACCACCGCATCTTCCAGAACCACGGATTCGATCTGGCCTTTCTGCTCCGGGCTGCTGAAGTGGGCGATGACTTCTTCAGGCTGCTCGTAGGTAGAAGCGATCTCCTGGATCTTTTCTTCAACCTTGGCATCGTCAGCCTTCAGGTCGTTCTTCTTGATCACTTCCTGGAACAGCAGGCCAGTCTTCACGCGACGCGCCGCCTGATCCTGGAAAATTTCCTTCGGCAGCTGCTGGAAATCAACCTGACCACCAAAACGCTGAACAGCTTCCTGGCGCAGACGATCAATTTCCTGGTCGATCAGAGACTCAGGAACCTCCAGCTCTGTCACTTCCAGGAGTCCGTCAACAACGTCATTCTTGACCTTGTTGGACACGGCCTGCTTCAGCTCACGCTCCATGTTTTTCTGGACTTCGGCACGGAAGGATTCTTCGCTGTCGGCCTCAATGCCGAACTTCTTGAAGAACTCTTCGTCCAGTTCCGGCAGCTGAGGCTCCTGAACTTCGTGAATCTTGATGTCGAACTTGGCCGGCTTGCCCGCCAGTTCTTCGTTGTGGTAATCCTCAGGGAAGGTTACCTCGATTTCCAGCTCTTCGCCGGCTTTGCCGCCGACAATCGCCTTCTCAAAGCCAGGAATCATCTGACCGGAGCCCAGAGTCAGACGCTGACCCTCGGCGGCACCGCCTTCAAACTCTTCACCGTCGATGGAACCCTTGAAGTCGATGGTCACGATGTCCTTGTTCTTGGACTTGCGCTTCACAGACTTCATGGTGGCCTGCTGACGACGCAGGTTGTCGATCATGGTATCGACGTCTTTGTCAGCAATTTCTGACACCGGCTTTTCAACGGCGATCTTGCTCAGGTCACCCAGCTCGATTTCAGGAAGCACTTCGAAGATGGCAACGAACTCGAGGTCCTTGCCTTCTTCCAGGGACTTGGGCTCGAACTTCGGCCAGCCAGCCGGAACAATTTCCTGCTCTTCCAGAGCCTTCATGTAGTTGTCACGCATGACTTCGCCAACAATTTCCTGACGAACGCTGGCACCGAAACGACGCTTAACAACGCTCAGGGGCACTTTACCCGGACGAAAACCGTTCAGGCGAACGGTACGCGCAGTCTCCTGAAGGCGTTTTTGAACCGCCGCGTCAATTTCCTGGGCGGGCACACCGATTGTCATGCGACGTTCGATGTTGGATGTCGTTTCAACAGACACTTGCATGGAAGTTCCTCGAATTACCGGTCAGTAGTGTATGAATGGTTAAATTTGGCACCCGGGGCTGCCCCCGAATAGCGCAAAAATTAAAAGCGGTAGTCTACCATGGAATTCACGGGAGAGAGAATCACCTGGCCGATAGATTCTGATGGAGAGGAACCGCGCCCACACTGAGCAACGGGACGCTTGAGGGACTTCAGCCTGCCCGCCCCCGCCTAAACGTTCCGACTGGCAATCACTTCATCCAAAGAGAAGGATTTATAGAAGCTGATAAATTCTGATTCCCTGAGGCCAGGACTGATCAGGAATCCTTGCACCTCGTCACACAGATGCCCCGCCAGAAACGACCACTGGGCCGGCGTCTCCACACCTTCTGCCACCACCTTGAGCCGGAGGCTGCTGGCCATCGAGATTATTGCCAGGGCAATGGCAGTGTCATCCCTGTTCTTACCGAGATCCATGATAAACGAACGGTCGATCTTAAGCGCATCAAGCGGAAACTTTCTCAGGTAACTGAGCGAAGAAAACCCTGTACCGAAATCATCAATAGCCACCCGAAGCCCCAGGAGCTTGATTCGTTTCAGCATCCGGATGGCCTGATCCACATCCCGGACCAGCATGCTCTCAGTAATCTCTAGCTCCAGAGTCTGGGGGGGCACATTATGCCGCGCCAGGATTGCCGCAATATGCTCAACCAGGTCGGCCTGCCGGAACTGGGCCGCTGAAAGATTGACCGCGACGGTGACCCCTTCCAGACCGACGTCCCGCCAGCGGCTCACAGCCTCACAGGCCTGTTCTAATACCCAAAGACCAATACGATAAATCAGGCCGGTGTGTTCGGCGACAGGAATGAAGTCCGCCGGTGAAACACTTCCAAATTCCGGATGCTCCCATCTGAGCAGTACTTCAGCCCCACTTATCTGACCACTTTCGAGTGCGACCTTCGGCTGGAAGACCAGGTAAAGCTCGTCGCGGTCAATCGCATGCTGCAACTCACTGCCCAGCTGCTGCCGCCACACAGCCATGCGGTTCATTTCAGCCTCAAAGAATGCGTATGTATTACGCCCCACATCCTTGGCCTTATACATGGCAGCATCCGCCGCCTTCATCAGGGCATCCACACTGTCGCCATCGTCCGGGTAGACACAGACCCCAAGGCTCACGGTGGACTGGACCGAATACCTGCCAACAGTGAAGTTCTGCTCAAAGCGCTCCACCACCTTGCTGACCAGTGGAATGATTTGGTCTGAACTGGAGAAGTCTGTGGTGATGATCACGAACTCGTCACCGCCAATCCGGGCCAGGGTATCCTCCTCCCGCAACACATCCGACAACCTTTCCGCCGTTGCCTTCAGGAGCTCATCCCCCACGGCATGACCGAGCGAGTCATTAACGTCCTTGAAATGGTCCAGATCGAGATAGATGATCCCGGCATAGGTCCGGGTTCGTGACGCATGCCGAATCGCCAACTCGATCCGGTCCATGCACAAAGCCCGATTGGGCAACCCTGTCAGGCTATCGTAGTTAGCCATGTACTGGAGTTCAGCCACCGCCCGCTCCAGCCTCTCCTCCTTGATGCGCAGGCTCTGCTCAACCTTGTCACGAAACGCCTGCTGTTGCTCGATGGTTTCCAGCATGTCGTTGAACGTCTGCGACAGGACCCCTATCTCATCACTGGATTTGACCGGCGCACGCAATGAATAGTTCTGGTGATCACGGACCTGACGACTGATATCGGCAAGCGTCAGGATGGGACCGGAAATATAACGTTGCATGAGCCGGGCCAGGAAATAGGCCAACGCCAGCATGACCAACAGCAACACCAGCAACACACCGACAAAAGCCCGCATTCTGTGACTGAGCTGTGACAACGAAATCTTCAGATAAAGGGTACCAATTCGCTGGTCCAGGGAATCCTCAACCGGCTGATAGATATGCAACCAGTCACTTTCCCAGATGACCGCAGACTCGGGACGATAGTCGTCGACCACTATCTGCCCCCCACCACGCTCAATTTCGGCAAACAACCCACCCTGCTCATCAAACAGCGCCAGCGAATGTGGCGAATTGAGCACAACTTTATCGAGCAGGTTGTCGCGCGCCTGACCGGCCATACCCAGCGAGAGATACGCCGCGCTGTCCACGACCAGCCGCTGGGCCAGTGACAATGAATCGTTTTCCAGCGAATCCCTCAATGATTGGGCAAAGCGTTCAGTCACCAGTGAAAAGCCCACCAACACCGTCACCATTGAGATCCCGGCAATCAAGAACACCAGCTTTGACTGGATCGATGACCACGGCCCCCTCATGGCTCTACCTCACCATAGCCCAATGAATCGTAGACCTTACCTGCCAGCTTGAGAAAGGAGGCGGACGGCTCATTCCCACCAAGCGCAAACGCTGCCCGGTTTATCTCAACATCAAACGTATCCGATTCCCCCAGATAGAGACGAATATGCAACCCCGCTTTTGCGCTCTGATCACTACTGGCCACAAACACGGTACTCTGCAACATGCCCATTAAGACGATACGATTAACCTCGTCCTGAGACACATCCCCGACATACGCAATGTGGCAACCCGCAAGCTGCCCCAGCCGCTCAGTCTGAACCAGCTGAACTCTATTGCCCTGCAGTTGACGAGCCTGCAAGAGCGCCTGCACTTCGTTAAAAAAGGCGGGGTTACGATAGATGCACAAGCGGTAGGTCGACTCCTGATCGTCAATGCCTGACGACGGCGACCAGTATATCTGACCCGCCAGCCGAAGCAGGATGAACGCCCTGACTTCATCAGCCGCCCCGGAACCGAAAGCCAGTGCCGACACTCCCCCGCCAAACCACAAAACCACCAGCAGCGACCGCAAAAGCCTCCGCAGCGGACCGGCGACCTTCCACGCAGTCAAACCACACCAGGCCATCGCACGCTGCAACACACGCCCAAGCCCTTTTGTCATTGTGGGTAGAATCATTTGGAGTAATTTGCGACGGGTTCAGTAATCCAGTATAGGCCCGCCAGGGAATTCCGGTAATGCAAATAGCCAGAGTCGTTCACAAAACAGCCAGCATCAGCGCGGCACCCAGTGGAAATACCCATGAAGACGGCTAGACTTCCTTGATTGAAAGGATAAGAACAGCCAAATATTCAGCCCCCCACGCATAGCGGTGCAAGGCTGCCTCGCAGGAAGAGGACAATGGCACGATCAATACCTCGGCTCCCGCCCTTTAACGCCCCAGGAAGATACCTGCACCAATGGCTGGGAATCTTCGCCGTCATCCTGGCCAGCCAGGCAGAAGCCAGTCGTCACCCTGAGCTGGCAAAACTTGATCTGGAGGGACTGCTGAACCTCACCGTCAGCACGGCGTCAAAGCTGCCCAGCACAGCCAGCGATTCGCCCGGCATCATCACGGTATACACAGCAGAAGAAATCGAATTGTTCGGCGGCCGGGATCTTTCAGAAATCCTGGCCCGCATTCCCGGCTTAGCCCCATATACGTCGGTGGCAGGCAACCGGTATCGCATCACAGCGCGCAGCGATGCCCCCAGGGTCAACAACAATCACATCCTGATGCTGGTGAACGGAATTCCGTTTAACCGGGAAAGCTACAGTGGAGGCCTATGGACTCAGGCCGTCATGACCACTTTTCCGCTGGATGCCATTCGGCAGATAGAAGTGATCCGGGGGCCTGGCTCTGTGCTGTACGGCACCAATGCCTATTCCGGCGTCATCAACATCATCACCAAACGCGCCAACGAACTTGAAGACAGGATAAGCATTGGCGCCGGAGATAACGGCGCCGTGGCCGCCGGTCTGTCTCTGGGCGCCGAATCCGCCAACAACGACAGCGAAATCGTCATGGCCCTGCGTTACTCCCAGACCGATGGCGAAACCCTGAGCATGCACGACAACAGCGGCGAATTTCGCACTCGCCTCGAGGAGACAACCCCCGGTGGTCTGGTTAGCGCTCGCCATCAGGGTTTTCATGCAACTGTGCATTGGGGCCGGTCAGATTTAGATGATATTCGCGGCTCCCAGCTGGCCCTCGCCGAAGGACACAGCGTCAATGAGCGCACGTTCATTGACCTCGGATATGACTACCAGTTAAACGCGAACTGGCAGGGGAAAATAAATGTCTCCCATGTTCGGGTTCGAACCGAACTGCAGGAGCCAACGGTCGGCGTCTTCGGGCCCATCAATTACAGGACGGACGACAGCCGTGTTGAAGTCCAGCTTCAGGGACGGTTCAGCGACGATCTTCAGCTGGTGACGGGGCTGACCTACGACACTTTGCTGGCGCGTGTGGATGAGCCCTACCCGTTTTTGCCCCGCTGGCGCAATGATCTTTACGCCGCCTACGCCCAGCTGGAGTACCAGTGGCAAAACACGCGCTTCATTGGTGGCCTGCAACTTAACAAGGCGGAAGGGATCAGCAGCAACACATCACCAAGAATTGGAATCATTCAGCACTTTGATGAGGCCTTTGGCGCCAAACTGATGTATGCCGAAGCTTTTCGGGCGCCTTATGCACTTGAACAGGATGTTGCCATCGTGACCCCCGCCCTGTCCCTGATAGGCAACCCCGCCCTTGAACACGAGACCGTAAAAACCTGGGACTTCCAGCTGTTCTATAATCTGAGCAGCTTTCAGTCTGCCATAACCTTCTACCACACCGAGCAGGACAACCTGATTGTCAGGCAACCCCAATCTCCGGGGGTCATCAGCTTCTTCAATGAGGATCAGCTTGAAACCGAAGGGGTCGAACTGGAAGCGAAGTACATCCCCCACCCTAACTGGTATGTTTCGGGCGCGGCAAGCTGGCAACACAGCGAAAATCAGGACGGAACGAAAGACACCACCCTGCAACCCGATTACGTTGTCAAAGTTGGGGTCGGCTATCGCAACAAGGACTGGAGCCTGGCGTTATTTGACAACTACCACAGTCACTACCAGGACAACGTGGTTGTCACCCCATCTCGAAGTGAGCTGAACCCTCCGGCCGAAGGCATCCATAACATCAGTCTCAATGGCACTCTGACACTCGCACAATTGACTCAGCTAAAACTGAAAGGCTACATACACAACTTGCTGAATGAGGATTTCTGGCTACCTGCCGCCCCCGGGTTTACAACCTCTACACTCAACACACTGCCCAGCGTAGAAAACGGACGAACATTTTTGATAACCGCAGAACTGCCCTTGTAAGGCCAGGAACGAAAAGGAGAGAAAGGGGAACAGAGAACAGCAGAAAAATGGTGCGAAAGGAGAGACTCGAACTCTCACGGGTTGCCCCACTGGAACCTAAATCCAGCGCGTCTACCAGTTCCGCCACTTTCGCACATCAGGCACAGGACCAGATTGCCCTTTAAGGACATCTTAAGGTTCTGCAAACGCGGAAATCAACTTGAAAAAGTGGGGTGGACGAAGGGGTTCGAACCCTCGACCGCAGGAGTCACAATCCTGAGCTCTACCAACTGAGCTACGTCCACCACATTGGACAGTGTCTTTCGACACCCTGGCGCAAGGCCAGCTTTTGACACTTCAACTTTGCTGGTGACGGCGGCCGCGGCACTTACCATACCGACGGCTTAATGGCGCGCCCGGCAGGACTCGAACCTGCGACCATCCGCTTAGAAGGCGGATGCTCTATCCAGCTGAGCTACGGGCGCTTAACCGTTCGCCCACCCGAATATTCAGAAAATGGTCGGGGTAGAGAGATTCGAACTCCCGACATCCTGCTCCCAAAGCAGGCGCGCTACCAGACTGCGCTATACCCCGATTCGACTGAACAACAAGTGCCTCAGCAAAGTTGGCGCGCATATTACCCGTGGGAATCCTGCTCGTCAACAACGATTTCAGATTTTCCTCTTAAGGAGGCGCCAGAACAGACTATTTGACCCTGCTCGCCGACCTATTCTATCACCAGTTGGCACTCGGGTATCCACAACATTCAACGGATTGGAGTCTGGGCCGAAGCATGAGACAATGCGCGCCTTTAGAAAGGCTGAATCGAAAGACACCAACATGACCGCAGAACTGATCAACGGAAAAGAAATTGCAGCCCACGTTCGCCAGCAGGTGGCCGCAGGGGTTGAAGAGCGCAGAGAGAAAGGCCTGCGTGCCCCCGGATTGGCCGTAGTGCTGGTTGGCAGCGATCCGGCTTCGCAGGTATATGTGGGCAACAAACGCAAAGCCTGCGAAGAAGCCGGCATTCTGTCGCTGTCTTACGATCTACCTGCAGACACCTCTCAGGCAGCCCTGGAGTCCCTGATCGACGAATTAAACGAGAACCCTTCGGTAGACGGCATCCTCGTTCAACTTCCGCTTCCAGAGCATCTGGACGCCGATCCGATTCTGGTCAAAATTCGCCCAGACAAAGACGTGGACGGCTTCCATCCATTCAATATCGGCCGCCTTGTCCAGCGACGCCCGGAATTGCGCCCCTGCACGCCCGCAGGCATCATCACCCTGCTGGACAGCGTAAACACCCCGTATAAGGGGCAGCACGCCGTTATTGTAGGCGCTTCCAACATCGTGGGCCGCCCAATGGCCATGGAACTGCTGCTCAAAGGCGCCACCATAACCGTGGCTCACCGCTTTACCAAGGACTTGGCCAAGGTCGTCGGCGAAGCAGACATCGTTATTGCCGCAGCGGGCAAGCCGGGGCTAGTCAAAGGCGAATGGATCAAGCCGGGCGCCACCGTGATCGACGTTGGTATCAACCGGATGGCCGATGGCAAGCTCAAGGGCGATGTGGAGTTTGAAGTTGCCGCTGAACGCGCCGCGTACATCACCCCGGTTCCCGGCGGTGTCGGCCCGATGACCATAGCCACGCTGCTTGAGAACACCCTGTTTGCTGCCAACGAGCTGCACAACGACTGAACCGCCCTGCCCCGGGACCTTGTCCCGCAACTGGCTCACGCAGACACGCAATAAAAAACCCCGCACTCAGGCGGGGTTTTTTATTGCTTCAGACCGCCACCCTTACTGGGCTTTAGCCTTGAGGCGATAGGCGTGCAGAAGTGGCTCGGTGTAGCCATTCGGCTGCTCGCGGCCCTTCAGAACCAGATCCATGGCCGCCTGGAAGGCAATGCCATCGAAGTCCGGCGCCATGCTCTTGTAAGCTGGGTCGCCGGCATTCTGACGATCAACAACCGCGGCCATACGCTTCATGGTCTCAACGACCTGATCTTCAGTGCAGATGCCGTGATACAACCAGTTGGTCAGCAGCTGGGAGGAAATACGCAGAGTAGCGCGGTCTTCCATCAGACCTACATCGTTGATGTCAGGCACCTTGGAGCAACCTACACCCTGGTCGATCCAGCGTACAACGTAACCCAGGATACCCTGAGCGTTGTTGTCCAGTTCCTGCTGAATCTCTTCCGCTGACAGCGCGGAAGGATCCGCCATGACAGGAACCGTCAGGATGTCATCCAGGCTCGCGCGGGCGCGGCTTTCCAGCTGCTGCTGCACATCAGCAACAGACACCTGGTGATAGTGAGTAGCGTGCAGCGTGGCCGCAGTCGGGGACGGAACCCAGGCGGTATTGGCACCGGCTTTCGGGTGACCAATTTTGGCTTCCAGCATACCCGCCATCAGGTCCGGCATGGCCCACATGCCTTTACCGATCTGTGCAACGCCACGGAAACCAGTTTCCAGACCGATGTCCACGTTCCACTGCTCGTAAGCGTTGATCCAGGCAGCCTGCTTCATCTCACCCTTGCGGATGAACGGACCAAGCTCCATGGAGGTGTGCATTTCATCACCGGTGCGATCAAGGAAGCCAGTGTTGATGAATACAGCACGATCTTTGGCTGCATTGATACAGGCTTTCAGGTTGACGGTGGTGCGACGCTCTTCGTCCATGATGCCGACTTTCAGGGTAAAGCGCGGCAGGCCGAGTGCATCTTCAACACGACCGAAGAACTCGTTCGTGAACGCCACTTCTTCAGGACCGTGCATCTTCGGCTTCACGATGTACATGGAACCCGTGGTGCTGTTCTGGAACTGACCACCACCTTTCAGATCGTGAATGGCGATCAGGGAAGTGATCAGGCCATCCATCAGACCTTCAGGAACTTCGTTGCCGTCCTTCAGCAGGATGGCAGGGTTAGTCATCAGGTGACCCACGTTACGGATGAACATCAGGCTGCGGCCCTTGAGGCTCAGCTCGCCGCCGTCGGCCGCGGTGTAGGTGCGGTCAGCGTTCATCTTACGGGTCAGCTGCTGGCCACCTTTCTCGAAGGTTTCCTGCAGGTTGCCCTTCATCAGGCCCAGCCAGTTGCTGTAAGCCAGCTTCTTGTCTTCGGCGTCTACCGCTGCAACAGAGTCTTCGCAGTCCATGATGGTGGTCAATGCAGACTCCATCAGCACGTCTTTGACGTGAGCGCCATCGTCTTTACCAATCGGATGGCTGGCGTCGATCTGGATTTCGAAGTGCATGCCGTTCTTGACCAGCAAAACGCCCGTCGGTGCATCTGCAGCACCCACGTAACCCACAAATCCGGCTTCGTCTTTCAGGCCAGTGGTTTCGCCGTTCTGCAGCTTGACGACCAGCTTGCCACCCTCAACCAGGTATTGAGCTGCGTCCTTGTGGGAACCCGAAGCCAGCGGTGCGGAGTTGTCCAAGAGGTTACGGGCAAATTCAATAACCTTGGCACCGCGCACGGGGTTGTAGCCACGACCTTTTTCCGCACCGTCTTCTTCAGAGATGGCATCGGTGCCATACAGCGCGTCGTACAGGCTACCCCAGCGGGCATTCGCCGCATTCAGGGCGAAGCGGGCGTTCATGATCGGCACAACCAGCTGCGGACCCGCCATGGTGGCAATTTCAGGGTCGACGTTGGCGGTAGCAATCTTGAAATCGGCCGGCTCTTCCACCAGGTATCCGATTTCCTTCAGGAACGACTTGTACTCGTCCATGTTCAGCGGCTGACCTTTGTGGTCACGGTTCCAGCTGTCCATCTTTTCCTGAATCGCGTCACGCTTGGCCAGCAGCTCACGGTTACGCGGAGCCAACTCATTGACGATTTCGTCAAAAGCTGCCCAGAATTTGTCTGCGTCGACACCAGTGCCTGGAATCGCTTCGTTGTTTACGAAATCATACAGATTCTTCGCGACCTGAATGCCGCCGATTTGTACGCGTTCTGTCATCGTTGTTAGCCTCAGTGGTTTACTGTATCCGAGGCAACCGGAACCAGCGTTTCCGGTTACCCGCCCCGACCGGCCACGCCGGTACAGGGGCACGCTCTTATACGGAGCGCGGTAGTTTACGTCATATCACGTATAAATTCATGCCTGCCCAGCTACGCTGCGATCAGCCCCGACGCCAGGTAGTCCCCTCCCGGGAATCATCCAGAATGATGCCTTTCTCCGCGAGTTCATCGCGAATCCGGTCAGCACCGGCGAAGTCTCTCGCCTTGCGCGCATCCGCCCGAGCCTGAATTAACGCCTCAATGTCTTCTGCGCTCAGATCTCCGCCGGTATCGGCCTGGAAAAATGCTTCCGGGTCCTGTTGCAGCAACCCCAGAATCCGGCCCAGCCGCACCAGCACAGCGGCACTGTCACGAGCGACCTGCTCGCTACCATCACGGCGATGCTGGTTGATTTCAGCGGCCACCGCATGCAGCACCGCAATGGCACCAGCGGTATTGAAGTCATCATCCATTGCCTCCGCGAAGCGACGGTCGTGCTCCGTTTCAGCCACACTCTTGGACGGCACCAGTCCACGCAGAGCATGATAGAGCTTGGTCAGGGTGCGCCCGGCTTCCGCCAGATTATCCTCGGAGTAATCAACCTGGCTGCGATAGTGGCTGGACACCAGGAAGTAACGCACCACTTCGGCCGGATAACTCTCAAGGATTTCGCGGATGGTAAAGAAGTTGCCCAACGACTTGGACATTTTTTCCTTGTTTACCCGGATGGCCCCGGCGTGCATCCAGGTGCGGGCGAACTCCTCTCCGGTCGCCGCCTCGGATTGAGCAATCTCGTTTTCATGGTGAGGGAACATCAGGTCAGGCCCGCCACCATGAATATCGAAGGTGTTGCCCAGGCAGCAAGTGGACATCGCGGAACACTCGATGTGCCAACCAGGGCGACCGTCGCCCCAGGGAGACGGCCAACTGACCTCGCCAGCCTTGGCAGACTTCCACAGGGCAAAATCCGCCGGACTGCGCTTGGCAGCTTCAACGTCCACCCGGGCTCCGGCAAGCAGATCTTCCAGTTTTTTCTTGCTGAGCTTGCCGTAACCCTCAAAGGAATTGACGGCAAAGTAAACGTCACCATTCTCCGCTGCGTATGCATGATCCTTACTGATCAGCACCTTGATCATGGCAATAATATTGTCGATATGAGCCGTTGCCCGCGGCTCCTCGGTGGGAGCCAGCACGCCCAGGCGCGCCTCGTCTTCATGCATTGCCTGGATCATGCGATCGGTCAGATCAGTGTACACCTCACCGTTTTCATCGGCCCGCCGCAGGATCTTGTCGTCAATGTCGGTGATGTTGCGGACATAATGCACATCATAGCCACGGTGACGCAGGTACCTTGTAACCACATCAAAGGCCACCAGCACCCGGGCGTGTCCGAGGTGGCAATAGTCATAGACGGTCATGCCACATACGTACATCCGGACCTTGCCGGATTCGAGCGGCTGGAACGTTTCCTTTTGCTGGGACAGTGTGTTGTAAATTCGGATCACTATATCGGCCTATTCGGGCAATCAGGATTTGTTTTGGGCGCCGGCCCAGGAATCCCTGAGCGTAACGGTGCGATTGAAGACCAGCTTGCCGGCGTCTGAAGCGCTTTCATCGAAGAAGAAGTACCCTTCACGCTCGAACTGATACGGCAGATCGGTTCGCGGCTGGGCAAGGCTCTTCTCGACCCGGGCGCCCGTCAGGCGGGTCAGCGACTCCGGGTTGAGGTGATCAACAAAATCCCCGTCCTTGTCACTGTCCGGCGATTCGTGGTTGAACAGGCGGTCGTACAGATTGATGTCCGCCTCCACACTGTCGCTTTCCGATACCCAGTGAATGACACCGTTGGGCTTGTAGCCTTCCGGGTTCACCCCAAGCGTCTTCGGATCATACTCACACTTGAGCTCGACAATGTTTCCGTCACCATCGCGCACCACTTCCCGGCAGGTCATCACGTAACCGCCACGGAGGCGCACCGCCTGATCCGGCGCCAACCGTTTCCATTTGCGCGGCGGCTCTTCCACAAAGTCGTCGCGATCAATGTAGAGCGTTCGGGTCCACGGCACTTCCCGGGTTCCCATCTCTTCGTTCTGCGGGTGCACCGGCAGGGTCAGTGTTTCACTCTGGCCTTCCGGGTAATTGGTCAGGGTCACCTTGAGCGGACGCATCACACACATGGCCCGGGGTGCACGCGTATTAAGGTCTTCGCGAATGGCAAATTCCAACATGCCCACGTCAACGGTACCGCCCGCCTTATTCACACCAATCATGTCACAGAAGGTACGGATCGATTTCGGGGTGTAGCCGCGGTGACGCATGCCGGAGATGGTTGGCATACGGGGATCATTCCAGCCATCCACAAACCCTTCATCCACGAGGCGCTTGAGCTTGCGCTTACTGGTGATGGTGTAATTGAGGTTGAGCCGGGCGAACTCGGTCTGGTGCGGCCGTGCCGGTGGCGTGATGTTGTCCAGCACCCAGTCGTACAGGGGGCGGTGATCTTCAAATTCCAGCGTACAGAGGGAGTGGGTAATCCCCTCCATGGCATCGGAAATCGGGTGGGTGAAGTCGTACATCGGGTAGATGCACCACTTGTCACCGGTCTGGTGATGCTCCGCATAACGGATACGGTACAGGATCGGATCACGCAGGTTCATATTCGGCGAAGCCATGTCGATCTTCGCACGCAGAACGAGCTCACCGTTTTGGTACTTGCCGTCGCGCATATCCTGGAACAGCTTCAGGTTCTCTTCAACCGGACGGTCGCGATCCGGGCTGTTACGCCCCGGTTCTTTCAGGTTGCCACGATACTCAGCCATCTGCTCCGCTGTCAGTGAGCACACATAAGCCTTGCCCTTTTCAATCAGTTCCACTGCATAGCCGTAGATGGCATCAAAATAGTCGGAGGCATAACGCACCTCACCGGCCCACTCGTAGCCCAGCCACTGCACATCCTGGCGAATGGCATCGATGTATTCCTGAGACTCTTTCTCGGGATTGGTATCGTCAAACCGGAGATTACACTCACCGCCGAAGGTATCGGCAATACCAAAGTTCAGACAGATGGATTTGGCATGGCCAACGTGCAGATAACCATTGGGCTCGGGCGGAAAACGGGTCACCACCTTGCCAGTGTGCTTGCCACTGCTGATTTCGTCCTTGATCAGGCTTTCAATAAAGTTGTGGGCTTTCTTGGAATCGGCGCTCATACGATCTCAATTAAGTGGAACGTTGATTTAAAGGACGCATTATACGCATTCAGATGCCACGAATAACCCCATTACATTAACGAGCCCCGCAATAACCGGGAGTTTTTCGGAACGCCGCAACGGTTCAACGCATTGATCATGCACTGCGGCTAACTCTTACGTACAATAGCGACTTTCTGTTGTACTTCTACAATCACTGACTTTACGTTTAACCGCTACAGGAACCCCTCAATGATTCTGCTGACTACCAATCACGGCGCCATCAAGATCGAACTCGACCACGAGAAAGCTCCGGAAACCGCAAAGAACTTCGAGCAATACGTTCGTGACGGCTTCTACGACGGCCTGATCTTCCACCGCGTGATCGGCAACTTCATGATCCAGGGCGGCGGCTTCGAGCCTGGCATGCAGCCGCGAAAAACCCGCGAGCCGATCAAGAACGAAGCCAACAACGGCCTCAGCAACATGACCGGCACCATCGCCATGGCGCGCACCATGGATCCGCACTCCGCCACCGCCCAGTTCTTTATCAACGTTCAGGACAACGGCTTTCTGGATCACACCGCTGAAACAGCCGAAGGCTGGGGCTACTGTGTATTCGGCAAGGTGGTTGATGGCATGGATACCGTCAATCAGATCCGCGCCGTGCGCACCACTATGCGCGCCGGCCATCAGGACGTTCCCGCGGATGACGTGGTGATCGAGAAGGTCGAAATTCTGGAGGATGGAGGCGCAGCGTGACCACGCTGCTCATCTCCGACCTGCACCTTGAGGAAGCACGCCCGGACATTACCCGGGCGTTCCTGAACTTCCTCGAGCAGAAAGCCCGCGGCATCGACCAGCTGTACATCCTCGGGGATTTTTTCGAAGCCTGGATCGGCGACGATGAACACACCCCATTGCAGGATGAGGTGGCCTCGGCCCTGAAGGCGGTCAGTGCCAGTGGCACCGCACTGTTCCTGATGCACGGCAACCGTGATTTCCTGATCGGCGAGGACTTCTGCGAGCGTGTTGGCGCCACCCTGCTTGACGATCCCACGGTGGTAGACATGTATGGCACCCCCACCCTGCTGATGCATGGCGACAGCCTGTGTACTGCCGACGTGGAATATCAGAAGTTCCGCACCACCATGCGCAACCGGCAGTGGCAAGACATGTTCCTCAAGCGGCCCCTGGCTGATCGCCAGACCACCGCGCGCCAGCTTCGTGAAATCAGTATGGCGAAGAACAAGGGCAAGGAAATGGCCATCATGGACGTGACACCGGAGGAAGTGGTCAGAGTCATGGAGGATCAGGGCGTGCAACGCCTGATACATGGCCACACCCATCGTCCAGCTGTCCACGAACTGGAAGCCGGCGGCCAGTTAGCCAAACGCATCGTGCTTGGTGACTGGGACAAGGGCATCTGGTGGGTCAGGGTTCAACCCGGCAGTGAGCCCGAGCTCAATCAGGCACCACTGCAGTGACAGACGGGACAGGGTCACCGTTGCGGCTGGCCTTGTCCTTTTTTATTTAGATCCCCCGCGCCCTTATCCCCCTCACATTCCAGTTCATCAGGTGCCGGAACAGATAACGAAACAGCCAGCGGCGCACACCGGACAGATTACTGCCCTGCGCCCGGTAAAAGTCATCCGGCTGACTGAACACCCCGAAATCGTCAGCGATCCCCTCTTTCTGGATGTAGGTATTGGCCCCGGTCCATTCGTTGTCCGGCGCTTGCAGGCAGCGGGTTGCTACGCCATAGCCGCTGAAGGACTCACACTGGTCAGCGAATCGCTTCTGCACCTGCCTAAGGTAGGCCTTGTCGATGATGTAACCTTCAATTTCCAGCCAACGTCCACCGATCCAGATCTCAACCCAGCTATGAATGATACGGTCTGGCGCCAAGACAAACAGGTAGCCAGGAATTGCACCCTTCTGCAAGTCGTTGTAGATGGTAAAGCCGTGAAACCTCGCCGGAATGCCTGCCGCCCGAAGCAAGGCCATCAATAACGTACCCTTGGTATTGCACTGTCCATAACCGTCCCTCAGCACTTCGCTGGCGCTGAGGGTGTCATCGCGGTTATAGCCGAACGCGATCTCATCCCGCACAAACTCGTAGATGTCCCTGGCCATCTCGTCGTCAGGCCGGCCACCCCAGCCCCGCTCCCGAACCAGCTGCTGGATCTGCGGATGCCGGAAGTCCAGCATGGGCGTTGGTTTCAGATAGCTTTCCATTGATGCCGACATCGATAGTCTCCTCGCTCTGTTTTATCAAAGCATAAGAACTCCCCAGGGTGGAGACTTGAATAAACCGGCTATGTCAGCGGAATATGGCCAGCGCCTCGCGAATGGAAAGACCAAAAGACTTGCTGAAGGTACGGCTCAGGTGCGCACTGTCCGAAAAGCCCGCTTCGTGGGCCGCCTCGGTGGCACTGCGGCCACCACTCATCGAATTAACGGCGCACAGCAAACGACGCCATAGCAGATAGGGGCGCCAGGCGATGCCCATCTGCTCGCGAAACAGATGCAGGAACCGGCTTTCCGAAAGGTTCAGCCATGCCGCAACTTCCGACGCCCGCCAATGGTCGGGCTTAACGCATTGATCACGAAAACAGCCATCCAGCCGCTCCAGTAAACGGGCAATCCGCCCATCAGCGGGCGCACCGGAGCTCTGCCCCGCACCTTCCCATGCCGACCACTCCAGAGCATTCGCCAGACTGCGCAACACGGCGACAAGATCCTCCTCGTCATCAAGAACGCTCACCAGATCAGGCAACCCCACAAGCTGCCGAACGTCTTGGCCGTCGAGATACTCTGCAAGCCTTTCCCCCCAGTCAGACTGGGGCTCCACCAGCATCACCAGCCCCTGCGACATCGTCAAACGATGCTCAACACCTGCTGCAAGAACCACCGGGGCCGTCTCAACCACGCCCGCCAGCGCCAGCTCACAAACACCCACAGGCCAGACCACCTGCAGGGCATGATGACTGTGTACTCCGGCATCCAGTGCTTCACCCGTGACCAGCAGCAGCCCGGGACACAGATACAGAGTTGCGTTCAGATCGACCTCCTTGTGCGCACACTTGATGAGCCCCTGATACAACAAAAACCCCAAAGCCTTGCGACTTTGGGGTTTCAGGGTACCCCATTTACAGGGGAAATTACCGGACAGCGGTAATGGGCGGCTTATTGCTCCACGAAGGCCCGCTCGATGACATAGTGCCCCATATTGCCCTGGCGCGCTTCTTCAAAGCCCATGTCGTTTAGGATCGCGCAAGTATCCTTCAGCATGCTTGGGCTACCGCAGATCATGAAACGATCGTTTTCCGGGTCCAGCTGAGGCAGCCCCAGATCCCGGGCCAGCTTGCCGTTTTCCATGGCATCGGTCAGGCGGCCCTGATTACGAAAATCTTCGCGAGTGACCGTCGGGTAGTACAACAACTTACCCTGCACCATTTCACCAAAGAACTCGTTTTCCGGCAGATCAGTAATTTCCTGCTGGTACGCCAGCTCGCTGACGTAACGGACACCGTGAGTCAGGATTACCTTATCGAAAGCATCATACACTTCCGGATCCTTGATAATACTCATGAACGGCGCCAGCCCGGTACCGGTGCTGATCAGCCACAGGTTCTTGCCCGGAAGCAGGTTATCCAGGATCAACGTACCCGTGGGCTTGCGGCTAACCAGAATCTGGTCACCGACGCTGATTTTCTGAAGGCGTGAGGTCAGCGGGCCGTCCTGAACCTTGATGGAGAAGAACTCGAGCTCTTCCTCGTAATTGGCGCTGGCGATGCTATAGGCACGCATCAGCGGCTTACCATCCGTTTCCAGCCCGATCATCACGAAGTGTCCGTTCTTGAACCGAAACCCCGGATCCCTGCTGGTCTTGAAGCTGAACAGGGTGTCGTTCCAGTGATGGACGCTGGTGACGGTTTCTTTCATCAGATTGCTCATGGTCTCGCCCGTAACTTAGATGGTTACCAAATGAAGATTGCAAGCATCTTACCCCAGGGGTAACCTATCGACAAAATGGGATATTTTCATAACCTTATTCGGATTAATCGATTATGAGATGCAGCTTTCGCCAGCTTGAAGTCTTCCTTGCCGCCGCCCATTTCCAGAACATCACCAAGGCGGCCGAATCCCTTGCCATGTCTCAATCGGCAGCCAGCAGCGCACTGAAGGAACTGGAAAGCCAATTCGATATTCAGCTTTTCGATCGCGTTGGCAAACGCCTGCAACTGAATGAACTGGGCCGGCTATTCCGTCCAAAAGTGGAAGCCTTGCTGGCTCAGGCCGGAGAACTGGAACAGGCCCTGGCCAAGCATACCGAAGTAGGCGCCCTCAAGGTGGGCGCCACCCTGACCATCGGCAACTACCTTGCCGTTGGCATCATGGCCGATTACATGAAATCCGAAACCCAGCCCCGGGTCTCCCTTGAAGTGGCCAACACCCGCACCATCGCGCAACGGGTGATTGATTTCGAGCTGGATATCGGGCTGATTGAGGGTGAACTGCAGTCCCCCGAGCTGGAAGTGATTCCCTGGTTGGCTGACGAGCTGGTGGTGTTTTGTGCGCCCGGGCATCCCTTGGCCAATCGGGAAACACTCACTGACGAAGACCTGAAGCAGGCGACCTGGATCATGCGGGAACCTGGCTCTGGCACCCGCCAAACTACGGAGCGGGCAATGCACGGCATCTTGCCGGACATGCAGATATTGCTGGAACTGGAACACACCGAAGCGATCAAGCGCGCGGTAGAAGCCGGGCTGGGGATTGGCTGCCTGTCACGGGTCTGTCTTGCCGATGCCTTCCGCCGCGGCAGCCTGGTGCCACTACCCGTCCCGTCGCACCGGCAACTGGACCGCCAGTTTTACTTTATCCTGCATAAACAGAAGTACCGCAGCGCGGGCATCGATCGCTGGATGGACCTCTGCAGGGAGCTGTAACGCGGACCGATACCAGGGCTACCAAAAGCAATCAATCATTGTTGTCTTCGGCCATCACTCCGACACCCAATACTTCCAGGCCATAGCGCGCCAGCAACGCGCGGTATGCCTCAGAGGACAGGAACTCATCAATTGCGTCGTCAATGGCATCCCGGTCAGCCTGGGTTGTGGACTTTCGACTCAGCATCAAATGGACGGGATCGGCGTTCAGGTGAAGACCATGGAGGGCGATGCTGTCGGCGTGCCCCAGCGTAACGGCTACACGATAAATGCTGACAACGTCACCGACAATGGCATCAATACGCCCCAGGGTCAGCATGCTGATCAGCTGTTCGGTGTTGCGGACCAGAATCAGCCGACCACGATCCACCAGCCCCCCACTGTCGAGGGCGTCGTACTCGGGCCCGTAATACCCACCGTTCACCGCCCCGAGTACCACCGGGAACTCAGAAATAAACTGTTGAAGGCTCGCGGCCGGAAAGTGATCCTGATCGTCCGCACGGATAATTAATTCAATCCGTTCCTGCCGGTATTCGCGGGTGAAGCGGCCAAAGCGCCTGCGTTCATCCGTTATCGACGCTCCGGCAACCAGATCAACGGTACCTTCCTGAAGATCAACCAGGGCACGCTTTGAGGGGTGCTCAACGAAGACATAATCACACCCGGCCAGATCAAGAACAGACCTGACCAGCTCATAATCGAATCCCTTCAGGTTGCCGGAGTCATCCCGGTACATGTAGGGCTCCCAAGTCGCCTGGTTAACTACCAGAGTCTTTGAACAGTCCGCGAACACGGGCGTGCCCAGCACCCCCATGCCCAGCAGGCACACCCCCATCCCGAAATACTTCAGGCTTATCCCCATCCATCACCCATACAGAATTCCGACAACCCGTAAGTTACAGTCTAGCATTCCGTCCAGTCTATACCGGCCAACTGACCCGAAAAACCTGCCTCTGAGGCCAGATTAAACGCCCTGCTGGAGCCCTTCAGCCACTGCCGGGACGGGCCCGCTGTGAAAGCGGAACTCGGTGTCAGGCGTCTCGATCAGCGCCTGCTCAATCGCCAGAAAGGTCGCAATACGGTCATCGATGGGCTCTCGCGTTGCCTGCTCGGCCAGCGCGAGATAATCCTGATAGTGACGAGCCTCGGATTTGAGCAAGCTGTTGTAGAACTCCGCCAGCCTGTCATCCAGATGCGGTGCCAGCGCCGCAAAGCGCTCGCAGGAGCGTGCCTCGATAATCGCCCCGACAATCAACACATCCACCAGCTTGCCCGGGTCTTCTGCCCTCACCTCCTTGCGCAATCCCGCAGCGTATCGGGACGGGGTCAGGTGATCGTAGGTCACCCCGCGCTTTTTCATAATCGCCAGTACCTGCTCGAAATGACGCAACTCCTCCCGCGCCAGTCGCGACATCTTGTTGAGCAGGCTGGTATTGTCGACATAGCGATACATCAGACTCAAGGCGGTGGACGCTGCCTTCTTTTCGCAGTGGGCATGATCGATCAGCATCAGGTCCTGGTTGGCCAGGGCGTTCTCGATCCACCGTTGCGGGGTGCGGCAGGGAAGGAATTCATGGATGGCATCAAGGGCGGATGTCATGGGTATCGTGGGACCGTCAATTAAAGTAGGACGCGATTATACACGATTGACAAACGGCTTTAGACCACTGGCCAGCTTAACTTTCAGCACGGTTTCCTATAGAATGCGGCGCCAGTTAGGGAGCCTCTCCCGGTAGCTTCCGGAGAGTCTCCACGGCCTGTTCGCCATAAAACTCCCGCCAGGCAAAGATGCTGTAGGCGCGGGACATTCCAACTGATGAGGGTCCATATCGTGTTAGAAGCCTATCGTGAACACGTTGCAGAACGCGCAGCTCTGGGCATTCCCCCCAAGCCCCTGAACGCTGAGCAAACCGCAGCTCTGGTTGAGCTGGTCAAGAACCCGCCGGCCGGCGAAGAAGAAACCCTGGTAGACCTGCTTGAAAACCGTATTCCGCCGGGTGTTGACGAGGCTGCCTACGTAAAGGCCGCATTCCTGACCGCCATCGTCAAGGGCGAAGCCACTTCCCCGCTGGTCAGCAAGCAGAAAGCCGTGCAACTGCTGGGCATGATGCAGGGCGGCTACAACATCGCCACTCTGGTCGATCTGCTGGACAACGCTGAACTGGCCGAACTGGCTGGTGAGCAGCTGAAAAAGACACTGCTGATGTTCGACGCCTTCAACGACGTGAAGGAAAAAATGGACGCCGGCAACGCCGTCGCCAAGAGCATCATGGAATCCTGGGCCAATGCCGAGTGGTTCACTGGCAAGAAGAAAGTTGCCGAGAGCATGAAGATGGTCGTGTTCAAGGTGACTGGCGAGACCAACACCGACGACCTGTCTCCGGCTCCGGATGCCTGGTCCCGTCCGGACATCCCGCTGCACGCCCGCGCTGCCTACAAGATGACCCGCGACGGTCTGACTCCTGAAGAGCACGGTGTGACTGGCCCGATGAGCCAGATCGACGAAATCAAGGCCAAAGGCCTGCCGGTTGCCTTCGTTGGCGACGTGGTTGGTACCGGTTCTTCCCGTAAATCGGCCACCAACTCCGTACTGTGGTTCTTTGGTGACGACCTGCCGGGCGTTCCCAACAAGCGCGGCGGTGGTGTCTGTATCGGTAACAAGGTTGCCCCGATCTTCTTCAACACCATGGAAGATGCCGGCGCCCTGGTTTTCGAAGCGCCTGTTGACAACATGAACATGGGCGACGTGATCGAGATCCGTCCTTACGACGGCAAGATCCTGAACGAAGCCGGTGAAGTAATCTCCGAGTACAAGTTCAAGTCCGACGTCATCCTGGATGAAGTTCAGGCCGGCGGTCGTATTCCCCTGATCATCGGTCGTGGCCTGACCAACAAGGCTCGCGAAGCTCTGGGTCTGGGCGCTACTGATATCTTCCGTCTGCCGGTTGATCCGGAAGCCGGCACCAAGGGCTACTCCCTGGCTCAGAAGATGGTTGGTAAGGCCTGCGGTCTGGAAGAAGGACAAGGCGTTCGTCCGGGCACCTACTGCGAGCCCAAGATGACCACCGTTGGCTCCCAGGACACCACTGGCCCGATGACCCGTGACGAACTGAAAGATCTGGCCTGTCTGGGCTTCCAGGCGGACCTGGTCATGCAGTCTTTCTGTCACACGGCTGCTTATCCGAAGCCGGTTGACGTTGAAATGCAGCACACCATGCCGGACTTCATCCAGACCCGTGGCGGTGTTGCCCTGCGTCCGGGCGACGGCATCATCCACTCCTGGCTGAACCGCATGCTGCTGCCGGACACCGTCGGTACCGGTGGTGACTCCCACACCCGTTTCCCGATGGGCATCTCCTTCCCGGCCGGTTCTGGCCTGGTAGCCTTCGCTGCAGCCACCGGCGTTATGCCGCTGGATATGCCTGAGTCTGTGCTTGTTCGCTTCAAGGGCGAAATGCAGCCGGGCATCACCCTGCGCGACCTGGTACACGCCATTCCGCTGTACGGCATCAAGCAGGGCATCCTGACTGTTGAGAAGAAAGGCAAGATCAACGAATTCTCTGGTCGCATCCTGGAAATCGAAGGCCTGGAAGAGCTGACTGTCGAGCAGGCGTTCGAACTGTCTGACGCTTCTGCCGAGCGTTCCGCTGCTGGTTGTACCATCAACCTGTCCGAGGATTCCGTTGCCGAGTACCTGCGTTCCAACATCACCATGTTGCGCTGGATGATTGCTGAAGGCTACGGCGATCCGCGTACTCTGGAGCGTCGCGCCAAGGCAATGGAAGAGTGGCTGGCGAACCCGAGCCTGATGCGTGCCGACAAGGACGCTGAATACGCTCACGTCATCGAAATCGACCTGGCCGACATCAAAGAGCCGATCGTTTGCTGCCCGAACGACCCGGACGACGCCCGATTCCTGTCCGAAGTCGCTGGCGACAAGGTTGACGAAGTGTTCATCGGTTCCTGCATGACCAACATCGGTCACTTCCGCGCCGCTGGTAAGCTGCTGGAGCAACACAAAGGTGCCCTGAGCACTCGCCTGTGGATGTCTCCGCCGACCAAGATGGACCAGGCGCAGCTGATGGAAGAAGGTTACTTCAACACCTACGGCACCGCCGGTGTTCGCACCGAGATGCCGGGCTGCTCCCTGTGCATGGGTAACCAGGCACGTGTTGCTGCTCAGTCCACTGTTCTGTCCACGTCTACCCGTAACTTCCCGAACCGCCTGGGTGATGGTGCCAACGTGTACCTGACCTCTGCGGAACTGGCTGCGGTAGGCGCGGTACTGGGCAAACTGCCGACTCCGGCCGAATACATGGAGTACGCGCAGAACCTGAACAGCATGTCGAAAGAGATCTACAAGTACCTCAACTTCGACAAGATGGAGGAGTACACCAAGAAGGCTGCCGAAGCGAACGTTGAGTAAGCTTCAGCCTGAACGGTAACTCATCCGAAAACGCCAGCCTCCGGGCTGGCGTTTTTTTGTGCCCCGTATCCGGCAGCCCATAAAAAAAGGGCCCGCTCAGGGCCCTTTTTCGTTTCGATAGCTTACCGGGGCCAATCAGGAACCCATGGCACGATCAAACGACTCCTGCACTTCACGGGGAGGCTCAGCGCCCGCCAGAGAAACCACAACAATCGAAATGGTCGCCAGGATGAATCCCGGGATGATCTCATAGAGGTCGAGAATGCCTCCCGACAGGTTACCCCAGATCACTACGGTCGCACCGCCGACAATAATACCCGCTACCGCCCCTGCACGGGTCATGCGCTTCCAGTAGAGGGACAAGATCAGCGCAGGACCAAAGGCAGCGCCGAACCCGGCCCAGGCGTAGGACACCAGCTCAAGCACCTTGCTGTCCGGATTGAACGCCAGGATACAGGCAATAATAGCGATCCCCATCACCGCAAAGCGGCCAACCCAGACCAGCTCACCCTGGGACGCCTCCCGACGGAACAGCGCCTTGTAGAAATCTTCAGCCAGCGCTGAGGACGACACCAGCAACTGCGAATCTGCCGTGCTCATCACCGCCGCCAGAATCGCAGCCAGCAGGATACCCGCAATTACCGGATGGAACAGAGCATCGACCAAAAGCATGAATGCACGCTCACCGTCTTCCAGCGGCGTCTCAAAGTAACCGATGGCAGCAAAGCCGACCAGCAACGCACCCAGCAAGCCCATACCACTCCAGATCACCGCGATACGGCGGGCCATCGGGATATCCGCTTCACTGCGAATGGCTTTGAAACGAGCCAGGATGTGAGGCTGACCAAAGTAGCCCAGCCCCCACCCCAGCAGGGACAGAATGGCAATCAGCGAAATGGCAGAGCCATCGCTGCTGGTCAGGGCATTGAGGAATTCCGGGTTCTTCAGCTCCATGGCCGCCTGAGTTGCACCCCAGCCGCCATCAGCCTGGATCGCCATGATCGGAACCAGCAGCAGGGCCGCAAACATCAACAGCCCCTGGATGACGTCAGTCCAGGCAACAGCAAGAAACCCGCCGAAGAAGGTGTAGGACACCACTGCCAGGGTTCCGACAATAACCGCGGTGGAATAGTTCAGACCAAACACGGTCTCGAACAGCTTGCCTCCGGCGACCAGACCCGAACTGGTGTAGAACAGGAAGAACAGAAGGATAAAAAACGCCGACACCACCCGCAGGATGCGGGATGTATCGTGGAAACGGTTTTCGAAAAAGGATGGCAGGGTCAGGGAGTCGCCTGCGGCAAGAGAATAGGTCCGCAAGCGCTTGGCCACAAACAGCCAGTTCAACCAGGTACCTGCCAGCAGCCCTACCGCAATCCAGATAGCCTCATAGCCGGCGGCATAGGCGTAGCCAGGAAGCCCGAGCAGCAGCCAGCCACTCATGTCGGAAGCTCCTGCACTGAGTGCCGACGGCAGGGGCCCGAGGCTGCGCCCGCCGAGTATATAGTCAGACAGATTGGACGTGCGCCGATAGGCAACGTAACCAATACCCAACATCAATAGAATATAGACAAGGAATGTCAGGCTTACGCCCAAGTTGCCATCAGTCATTATATTTGTCTCCCAATGCGCTGTGCTCGCTAGTTGTTGTCGGTTGTCGTATCAGATGCATACATGCCCTGGCACAAAGGGCGCCAGCGGCGAAAGCAGCATCAAATCTTTTCCACTCCGAGTGATAGCAGTGACGCGTTCCCTCCGACTGCCGTGGTATTGATGGTCCGCGACCGTTCTGTCGCAAATCGCAACAGATAGTGCGGACCACCTGCTTTCGGGCCGGTACCAGACAGGCCCCGTCCTCCAAAAGGCTGAACCCCAACCACCGCGCCGATCTGGTTGCGGTTAATGTAGGTGTTGCCAACCTTGACCTTCTTTTCGATGTAGGCCGCAGTGCTCTCGCTACGGCTATGGATTCCGAGGGTCAAGCCATAGCCCGCCTCGTTGATTTCACGAATGACCGCGTCCAGATCGTCCGCGGCATAACGAATAACGTGAAGAACCGGGCCAAAGTGCTCCTGAGTGAGCTGCTTCATCGAGTCGATGCCGTAGGCCACCGGCGCCAGGAAGTGAGCCGGCTGAGACACCATTGGAAGCGGCGCACGGGCAATGAGGCGGCTGGTGGCGTCCAGTTCGTCCAGGTGGGCCTTCAGGTTGGTCAGGGCTTCGCCATCAATGAGCGGTCCCACATCGGTACTGGCCAGCGCAGGATCCCCCACTGAAAGCTCCTGCATGGCCCCGGCGAGAAGTTCCTCGATACGGTCAGCCACATCCTTCTGCAGATACAGAACCCGCAGGGCGGAGCAGCGTTGACCAGCACTGGCAAACGCCGATTGAATCACATCCCGGACCACCTGCTCCGGCAGCGCACTGCTGTCAACGATCATGGCATTCTGGCCACCGGTTTCGGCAATCAGCGGAACGATGGCCCCCTCCCGCTGAGCCAGAGCCCGGTTAAGACTATGGGCGACCTGGGTAGAACCGGTAAACGCGATACCGGCAATTCGAGGGTCTGGAGTCAGCTGACCACCGATAGCCTCGCCGTCACCAGGCAACAACTGGATCACCCCTGGCGGAAACCCCGCCTCCAGCATCAGCTCAACCGCGCGGTGAGCCACCAGCGACGTCTGCTCGGCCGGCTTGGCGACAACCGTATTGCCTGCAACCAGCGCGGCCATGATCTGGCCGGTGAAAATGGCCAGCGGGAAATTCCAGGGGCTGATACACAGGAATACGCCACGCCCCTCCAGGTAGAGCTCGTTGCTCTCCCCTGTCGGTCCGGGCAACGCCATCGGGACACCAAAACGGGCGCGACCCTGAATTGCGTAATACCGGCAGAAATCGATCGCCTCACGAACTTCGTCAATGCTGTCCTGCAGATTCTTGCCGGCTTCCCGACAACAGATGGCCATCAACTCTGCAAAGTTCGCTTCCAACAGGTCAGCAAATCGTTCAAGACAGTCTGCCCGCTCATCGGCCGGCTTTTCACTCCAGTCGGTAAATCCACGATGGGCGGCCGCCAGAGCCTGCTCGACGTCATCCTTACCCGACCAGACCACGTGCCCCACCAGTCGATCAAGATCCTGGGGGGAGCACACGGCCTTGCGTTCACCATCCGGGCGGCGCTGTCCGTCGATAAGCGGGCCAGCTTCCCAGCGAGCGTCAGCCCAGTGGCCAAGCGTGGTCATCAAGGGGGTGAGGTCGTGTTCAACGTTGAGATTGATGCCCCGGGCATTTTTCCGCTGCCCTCCGTAGATCGCCCTGGGCAACGCGATCCGGTCGTTGGGCAATGAACGGTGCCTGGTGAGCTCCTGAACCGGATTACGCACCAGCGTATCAACCGGTGTTTCGGCATCGACCAGCCGGTGGACGAAGGACGAATTGGCACCATTTTCGAGCAATCGACGGACCAGATAAGGCAGCAGATCCTTGTGAGCCCCCACCGGAGCATAGATTCGCACCGGATAGTCATAGTCCTTCAGCACCGCGTTATAGAGCGCGTCTCCCATGCCATGCAGACGTTGAAACTCGATCCGGCGCTTTTTATGACGAGCCATCGCAATGACCGACGCTACCGTGTGTGCATTGTGACTGGCCAGCTGCGGATACAGTGCACCCTGAGTGTAATCACTGAGCAGGTAACGCAGGCATGCCAGATAGGACGCATCGGTGGCCTCCTTGCGGGTAAACACGGGGTACCCTTGCAGACCCAGTTGCTGGCACAGCTTGATCTCACTGTCCCAGTAGGCGCCTTTTACCAGGCGCACCGGAATTTCATCACCCTGCTCCCGGGCCAGCCTGGTCAGCCAGCACAACACTGGCAGGGCCCGCTTTGAGTAAGCCTGAACAACGAGGCCAAGACCACCCCACCCTTTAATCTCCGGCGCCCGATACAGTTTCTCGAACAGCTTCAGCGACAACTCCAGGCGGTCCATTTCCTCGGCGTCGATGGTAATGGCAATCGATTTCTCCCGGGCGAACCTGAGCAGCCCAACAACGGAGTCGTACAACTCCGTCAGAATCCGGGTTTCCTGAGAGGCCTCATACCGGGGATGAAGTGCGGAAAGCTTGATAGAGATGGAAGGTCGCAGAGCGCCGTCAGCCGGATAGCGGTCGTCACCCACCGCGGCAATCGCCTTGCGATAATCGGCGTGGTAGCGGGCAGCATCGGCGTGGGTCATCGCCGCCTCGCCGAGCATATCAAATGAGTAGGTGTAGCCCCGGTCGCGATAGCCGGCACCCGTCTTCAGCGCCTCGTGAATATCCCGGCCCAGCACAAACTGCCGGGCCATGATCCCCATCGCTTTGTACATGGCGCTGCGGATGACCGGCTCGCCACTGCGTTTGACCAGCCGTTTCCAGATATTCGTGGGTGAGCCGTCCAGCCGCTTGTCGAGCTTGACCACTCGGCCGGTGAGCATCAGCCCCCAGGTGGACGCGTTGACCAGCGTCGAATCACTGCGCCCGACGTGCCGGTTCCAGTCCGCCATGGACATTTTATCTTCAATCAGGGCGTCTGCGGTGTGCTTGTCCGGGATGCGCATCAGCGCCTCAGCAAGGCACATCAGCAGGATTCCCTCGTGGGTATCAAGGCTGTATTCCTGCAACAGCGCGTCAATCATGTGCACGGAGTCTTCCTGCTCCCGCACCTGATGAATAAGCCGCGTAGCAATATCCGTCACATCACGGAGCTCCGCAGCATCGCTTTGTGCAATGGCGACAATCTCCTTCAGGTAAACACTCTCATCGACGGCATAGTTTTCGACAATGCCCTGCCAGAATGCAGACAGAGGCTGCTCCTGAAACGCCGGTTCGAGTACCCTGCTTGCCTTGAACATGGGAGGTTTCTCCGACCTGGTACCAGGCTCCGCAGGTTCCAGGGAATAAACATCGATTAAACAGACCCGCCAAACGGCATCGCTTAATTACTAAAGTTAGTCGCTATTGACCCAAGATGGTTGTAAATCCCTACGGATTGTTTGCAAAACTCTCCGATTGTGCTGAAAAAACGGGCTCTGCAGTGGAGAGTCAGCCAGTCGAATGGCGGGAAAGCAGGTGGTTGGCGCGGAGACCGGGGCGAAGATTGGAAGGAACCGTACCGCGATGCTTTCGCATCGCATTGGTCAGCGCACTTTGACTGGAAAAGCCGGTCCGGTAGCTGATTTCGGAGACCGACAACTGGGTACCGCCAAGCAGCTGAATAGCCTGATCCAACCGGATCTGCAGCAGAAACTGGTGCGGTGAAACACCGGTGAGGGTGCGGAAGATCTCATGGAAGCGGCTGACACTGAGGCAGGCCACGTTGGCCATGTCCTGTACCGTGATCTTGCGGTGCAGGTTTTCCATAACATAGCGACGAATGGTCTCCGGGCTGAGGCCCGTCCGACTGGACGTTATCGCCGGAGCCTCATCGACAACACGATCGACCAGGCAATGGAGGATGCCGGCAGACAGATGACGGCGAAGCGCTTCGTTGTCCGGACAGCGATCAAATTCTCCGGCACAGAACTGCACAAGGCCTTGCAGCCGATTGTCCAGGGCCATGGTACGAGGACGCTCAAACAGGGCTGAGAGTCCATCGTAATCGGCATGATCAGGGGAACCAAGAGCGGGCATATAGGGATCGAGATTGATCACCAGAACATGATTCTGCTGATCGCCCCGGTAATCATGGCGAACGTCCGTCGGAACCAGGCAGGCACTCCAGGTATCGAGCAAGGCGCCATGCCCATCAACACACAGCTCCGCATGACCTCGAACACCGATGACCAACTGGTGGTATTCATGGCGGTGCTGATGAGATGCTTCAGGCAACTTGAGCAGACTGGCATTGAGCATAGGCCGACAACGCTACACAGACGGAATTGAAACTGGTTGAAAAACAGTCTGTGTCATAAACCCGTCATTTTCAACGACGGTTTGTGCGTATGGCCCGCGCCAGCGGTATCAGCGGATCGGTCAGCGCAAACCGTCTAGCACCGAGGTGACACTGGCTGTCACCTCGTCGAGCGGACGCGCGGCATCAATCACGTGATAACGTTGCGGCGATCGACGTGCCCGCGCCAGGTAACAGGCGCGAATTCGCTCAAAGAACGCGATCTCTTCCTGCTCAAAGCGATCCAGTTCGCCGCGGCGGGTGGCCCGGGCCATTCCTATTTCAACCGGGGCATCAAGGATGATCACGTCATCCGGGCGAATCTCCTGCTGCACCAGGGTTTCAAGCAACGTAATGCGCTCTTCTGGCACACCCCGCCCCGCGCCCTGATAGGCAAAGGTGGCATCGGTAAAACGGTCGCACAATACCCAGCAGCCCCGTTCCAGAGCCGGCAGGATATGGCCGTGCAGATGCTGCGCCCGAGCGGCGAACATCAACAGAAGTTCAGTGATTTCATTGACCGGTTCATCCCGTGGCGTCAGCAGCAACTCGCGAATGGCCTCAGCCATAGGGGTTCCGCCTGGCTCCCGGGTCACCACGACATCCACGCCGGTCGCCCGCAAGGTCTCAGCCGCCAGGGCAATCTGGGTCGACTTCCCTACCCCCTCTGCGCCTTCAAACGTAATGAACCGGCCCCGCTGTGTCACGGTTGAACCTCACTGGTTGATGGCGCCGGGGACGAACGGTAGTCCTCCCGCCGATTGAGCTGATACTGCCGCACCGCCTGCTGATGCTCACTGAGGCTGTTGGAGAACTTGTGGGAGCCATCACCCCGGGCGACAAAATAAAGCGCCTGACCATCGGCGGGATGAAGCGCCGCATGAATGGCCTCGCGCCCGGGCAAGGCAATCGGGGTTGGCGGCAGGCCATTGATTCTGTATGTATTGTAAGGCGTATAACGGCGCAGATCGCGGCTCGTGATGCGCCCCGTGTAATTGTCCCCCATGCCATAGATCACCGTGGGGTCCGTCTGCAACCGCATGCCTTTGTCGAGCCTGCGGACAAATACGCCGGCGATGGCCCCGCGCTCGGACGGTACACCGGTTTCACGCTCAACGATGGACGCCATGATCAGCGCCTCGTAAGCAGAGTCATAAGGCAGACCCTCGGCGCGCTCACTCCACTCCTGCTCCAGCACACGGTTCATGGTATCGAACGCTCGCCGCAGCACGTCAAGATCCGAATCCTGGCTGTGGTAAAGGTAGGTATCGGGGAAAAACCGGCCTTCGGGATGCTCCCCTTCAGCGCCGAGCTCCTTCATGATTTGCTCATCCGTCCAGTCCGTCGTCAGATGACGCAGGCGGGAACCGTTGGCCAGCGCGGCCCGAACGTCACGGAACGTCCAGCCCTCGATAAACTGCATCGACCAGCTCTTGGTGTCGCCGTCGACCATCGCCCGAATCATATCGAGGGCGCTCATGCCGTCGCTGAATTCATACTCTCCGGCCTTGATATGAGCCTGATCAGGGAACAGGCGACCGTGAATCCGAAGCCAGAGGGAGCGTTCCACAAAGCCCTGGGCCTGCATTTTTCGGGCGAGTTGTGAAAACGACATGCCATTGGGCACATCAAACAGCTCGGGTTCGGAGAGAACAATGGGGGCATCCAGGGTTTTCAGTCCCTGCCAGACCCATAACGAGGTTCCACTAAGGGCAAGGATCAGGATGCAGGCAAGCGCAACTAGCAGACGTCGAAACAAGGGCGTTACTTCAGGCTGGTCAATGGACGGCAGATTGTCGCAAGGGAACCGTCAATTGGCAAATCCCGGTCATCAATTCTGCTCACCGGTACAATACCCGTCACGCTGTTCATCAGGAACACACCGTCAAGCTGTGGATGACTGAGAAGCGACAGGTCCAACGGCTGCTCCCGAACCACCTCACCGGCAGCCTGTAACTGAGCTTTCACCTCAGCCTGCATCACCCCATGCACCGCCAGTGCCGACATTGGCGGCATCAACCACTGGCCACTCACTCGCAGCATGAGATTGGTGCGGGTGCCTTCCAGCAGATGCCCGTGACCATCCGTCATCAGCACCTCGTAATTACCCGCGCCAAGCTCGGCACTGGCCATTACCTGGTCGAGTCGGTTCAGACTCTTGAGACCCGCCAGCACCGGATTTACCGCCAGCGGATGACGACCAAGCTGAACGGATACTCCAGCGGGGTCAGGTAAGACGGGCATCTCATGGCAAGAAAGAATGAGCCGGGGCTGGCACGGCACGGGAGGGACATAGCCTCTGCCCCCGACGCCGCGAGTCAGGATCAGCTTGAGTACCCAGTCGCCAGGACGGGCGTAACGATCCAGAGCCTCTGCCAGGCAACTCTCCAGATCTGACCGGGCAACAGGAATGCCCAGCCGCTGCGCACCTTCGTGTAGCCGGGTAAGGTGACGATCTCCCAGCAGCAACCGCTGCCCATGAACCCGAATGGTTTCAAAGAGACCGTCACCATAGCTCAGCCCCCGGTCGCCTGCCGGCAGCGGGTCACACTCAGCCCAGACCAGGGACAACATCGGCCATCAGCCTTCGTAACGGCTGAAAATCAGAGTGCCGTTGGTACCACCGAAACCGAAGGAGTTCGACAGGGCCACTTTAAGGTCCGCTTTGCGGGCTTCATTGGCGACCAGGTCGAGGTCACACCCTTCGTCCGGATTATCCAGATTGATGGTCGGAGGCAAAATTCCTTCGCGAACAGCCAGCAATGAGAAAATCGCCTCAATCGCGCCTGCCGCGCCCAGGAGGTGCCCCGTCATCGACTTGGTACTGCTCATGGCCAGCTTGTAGGCATGATCACCGAAGACGTTCTTAACGGCACTGACCTCAGCAACATCCCCAACCTGGGTGGAAGTCCCATGGGCATTGATATAGTCAACGTCCGTCGGCTGAAGGCCCGCATCGCGCAAGGCGTTTTGCATGGCTTTTTCAGCACCGGTTCCTGAGGGTGAGGTAATGTGGTAAGCATCATCGCTCATGCCGAAGCCCACCACCTCGCCGTAAATCTCGGCGCCACGACGCTTGGCATGCTCAAGTTCTTCCAGTACCAGTACGCCCGCACCGTCACTGAGCACAAAACCATCGCGGTCTTTATCCCAGGGCCGGCTGGCTTTCTCAGGATCCTCATTGCGAGTGGACAGAGCCCTCGCAGAAGAGAATGCTGCGATACCGGTACGAGTGGTCGCCATCTCTGAACCACCCGCCAACATGACATCCGCATCGCCATAGGCGATGGTGCGTGCGGCATAACCAATGTTATGGGTACCGGTGGTACAGGCCGTGGTAATGGCAATATTGGGGCCCTGATAGCCGAAGCGAATGGCGACATTCCCGGAAATCATATTGATCACGGACGCCGGTACAAAAAACGGCGAGACTTTGCGCGGTCCATTCTCCGCCAAGGTAATCACGGTTTTCTCGATGAATTCGAGGCCACCAATTCCTGAGCCGATGGCAACACCGACGCGGTCTTTATCCAGTGATTCAAAATCCGCAAGGCCACTGCTATCTACCGCTTCTTGCGCTGCAACCAAGCCGTAGTGGATGAAAGGATCCATTTTGCGGGCATCTTTTGGAGACAGGTAAGGAGATAGATCGAGATCCTTAACCGCCCCGCCAATCTTGGTGTTGTAGTCCGTAGCATCAAATCGGTCGATCAGACCGATACCACTGCGTCCTGCTTTGATGCCTTCCCAGGACGATGCAACGTTGTTCCCGAGTGGGGAAAGCATGCCCAGTCCAGTTATCACAACACGTCGTTCAGCCATAACACCGTTCACCTAGGTTCTTCAGTCCAATAGAAATCACGGCCAAAAAAAAGCCGCCCTCACACGCTGCAAAGGACGGCTTCTGCTTGGCGTATACTCGAGCTGAGTATCAGGTGTGCGCGACGATGTAGTCGATCGCGTCCTGAACACTGGCCAGCTTTTCCGCTTCCTCGTCAGGGATTTCGGTCTCGAATTCTTCCTCGAGAGCCATGACCAGTTCAACGGTGTCCAGTGAGTCAGCGCCAAGGTCCTCAACAAAAGAAGATGTGTTCTGTACTTCGGACTCTTTAACGCCCAACTGCTCGCAAACGATCTTCTTTACGCGCTCTTCAACTGTACTCATAATTTCCTCACTTTGTTTCAACCAAGCAATTTACGGATTGCCAGTTTAGTTTAAAGCCTATCTGCAGACAAGCAGACAAACTTTCTAACGTCTTGTGCGACAAGGAATTCTTGACGATGCAGCACAAGCATTATCCCATATACATGCCACCGTTAACCTGGATTGTTTCTCCAGTTACGTAGCCTGCCGCATCTGAAGCCAGAAACGCAACAACAGCAGCCACTTCCTCCGGCCGACCCAATCGTCCTGCCGGAATAATGTCCAGCATAGCCTCACGCTGCTTGTCGTCCAGCTTCTTGGTCATATCGGTGTCAATGAATCCGGGTGCCACGCAGTTTGCAGTGATACCACGGTTCGACATTTCTTTCGCCAGACTGCGGGTAAAGCCTTCAACCCCGGCTTTCGCCGCACAGTAGTTGGCCTGCCCGGCATTCCCCATGTCAGCCACAACGGAGCTGACATTAATGATTCTACCCCAGCGAGCCTTGGCCATGCCCCTGAGTACCGCTTTACTGGTCCGGTACACGCTGGCCAGATTGGTCTCGATCACATCAGCCCAATCGTCATCTTTCAGGCGCATCAGCAGGTTATCACGGGTGATGCCCGCGTTATTCACAAGAATATGCGGCGCCCCGGCCTGCTCTGCAACCAGTTTCAGGCCCGCATCAATGCTCTCGGGGTCTGCAACATTCATGACGATGCCGAAGCCATCATAACCAGCCGTTTTCAGGTAATCCGTGATCGCGTCCGCGCCTGCCTGAGTGGTTGCAGTACCAACAACCTTGGCCCCCTGTGCCGCAAGAGCATCAGCAATTGCCTTGCCAATTCCCCTGGTCGCACCGGTAACCAGCGCAATCTTGCCTGCTAGAGACATGCAAAACTCCCTGTTATATTAACGTCGCTGATCAGGCCTGGCTGACCAGCTCAAGAATATAGCTCAAGACTGCGCAAATGCCTTGAGGGCATCATCCAGCGCATCCTGGGTTTCAACACCATGAACCGCCAGACCGCGATCAATTCGCTTGATCAGTCCTGCCAGCACCTTTCCTGCGCCACACTCGACCGCAACGGAAACCCCCTGCCCCGTCAGGGTGCGCACAGAGTCTGTCCAGAGCACCGGAGAGTACAGCTGCTTCACCAGGTTGGCCTTGAGCGTATCGCGATCCTGACAAACAGCGGCCGACACATTCTGAACCACCGGGATGACAGCATCATTAAAGCTGACTTCATCCAGCGCCTTGGCCAGTTCTTCAGCGGCACCTTTCATCAGGGCGCAGTGGGACGGTACGCTGACCGGTAGCGGCATCGCTTTGCGGGCACCCTTTTCTTTGCAAGCCTCAATCGCGCGATCAACGGCCGCTGTTTCGCCGGCAATCACTACCTGACCAGGCGCATTAAAATTGACTGCGGATACAACCGCGCCAGCGGCAGCTTCCTCACAAGCCGCAACCACATCGGCATCCTCGAGGCCGAGAATTGCTGCCATCCGGCCTTCGCCAGCAGGTACTGCGCCCTGCATCAGCTCACCGCGCAACTGAACCAGCTTGACCGCATCGACAAAATCCAGAGATTCTGCCGCGACCAAAGCGCTGTATTCACCAAGACTGTGGCCGGCAAGAAAGTCCGGCTTATGACCTTCGGCCACAAACCATTGCCGCCAAAGCGCCACACTTGCGGTCAGCAGCGCAGGCTGGGTGACCATGGTACGGTTCAGCTCTTCCGCCGGACCGTTCTGACACAAGTGCCAGAGGTCGTAACCGAGCACGGCTGACGCTTCAGCAAACGTTTGCTCCACAATGGGCCAATGCCCGGATGCATCGCTGAGCATACCAACCGATTGGGAACCCTGACCTGGAAAAATAAAGGCTGTTTTCATAGTTAGCAATCTTATCGTCAATGTTCGTTTGTGAAGATTAGCCAATAGTACAAGGTAAGTATGACAGCAGCCACGGAACGGCGGGAGGAAGGCTTAGGACATTGGTCGCAGTGGCGATCAAATCATCAATTCGTCCAGCCGGTCATTGATGCGCCGGGGAACTTCCATGGTCACTTCACGAGCAGCCTGGCGAATGGCCGCCAGCATCGCCCGCTCATTGGCGTTACCATGACTTTTTATAACCACACCTTGCAGGCCGAGGAAACTGGCCCCGTTATGCCGGGCGGGGTCCATCAGGCGGAGAAGCCGCCCAAGCATCGGGCGGGCCAGCCACCCCACCAGACGGCCGTAGACACCCCGACTGAACGCCTGCTCCAGCAACTCGATAAGCAGCCCAGCCACACCTTCACCGGTTTTGAGAGCGATGTTTCCGACAAAGCCGTCACACACCACCACATCAGCAACATCCCGGAACAGGTCACTGCCCTCAACGTAACCGATATAGTTGACGGTATCGCTCTGGGCCAACATGTGGGACGCCAGGCGCACCTGCTCATTGCCCTTGATCTCTTCTTCTCCAACGTTGAGCAACGCCACGCGCGGTTCCGTCAAGCCACTGACCGCAGACGCCATCAGCGACCCCATCAGGGCAAACTGGTAGAGATTTTCAGCGCTGGCGTCGACATTGGCCCCAAGGTCAAGCACATGGCACTTGCCACGAAGAGAAGGGATCAGCTTGGTAATCGCCGGACGTTCAATACCGGGATACATGCGGATGATGGAGCGGCCAAAGGCCATCAGGGCGCCGGTATTGCCAGCACTGACACAACCCTGTGCCTCGCCATCACGGACCAGCCGCAACGCAACGGCCATGGAGGAATTCTGCTTGTGACGAAGGGCGTGGGAGGGCCGTTCATTCATGCGAATGACATCGACGGCTTCCGAGATAGTGATTCGGGGGTGCCCTTCTTGCAACAAAGCCTCGAGCTCAGCCTGGTTACCCACCAGAATGATGCTCAAGGCTTCATTTTCTCGCACCGCATCCAGCGCTGCCGCAACCGCGACCTTGGGGCCGCGATCACCGCTCATGGCATCAACTGCAATGGTGATAGAACTCACCGGGCGAGTGCCTTTACGGATGCAGTGTCAGACGCAACGATTACTCGTCGCGCGCTTCAACAACCTGCTTACCACGGTAGAATCCGTCTGGAGACACGTGGTGACGACGATGAATTTCACCGGTGGTCGCGTCGGTAGACAGAGTTGCAGTGCCCAGTGCATCGTGTGAGCGGCGCATACCGCGCTTAGAGCGGGTCTTTCGGTTTTGCTGTACAGCCATGATTCTGCTCCTGACCTTGTAAAACTAGTGTTCGTAAATACAGCGCCGTAGTCCCGAAAGACCAACCGCGCTTGCGATAAGTTAGTGCTTCTTCGTCTTCAGTCCCGCCAGGACGCTGAACGGGTTCTCCCGCGTCGGCTCCTGGGGGCCCGGCTCCGGATCACCCGATTCAAGCTTATCCAGCTGTTGAGCAGCCGGACAGCCTTCCCGCTTGTGCAGCGGGAACGGAGGAAGAACCAGCAAAAGCTCGTCTTCAACCATACTCCAGAGACTTGCCGAGAACTCATCCGTCAAAAACGGTTCCAATTCCTTCGGCAACCTCTGCGCTTGCTCGTCACTGGTTACCAGCCCCAGACGAAACTGCGATGTCAGTGTCGCATCCATCGGCGTCATACAACGCTGGCACTCAAGCTCTACCCTGGCTTCCAGCTCACCCGATACAATACGGCGGCGCTGACCATCCATAGAGAAGGTCAGCGTAACCTGACACTGCCCGTCTTCAGCAACCCCAGCCACACACTCGCAGAGCCGCTCCAGAGATGTCAGGGGGATAACCCCTTCCAAAACACTGTTATGCTCCGCGAGCCGGTAAGGATCGACGGTATTAGGCAATTCGGCATTTGACATAGGCGCGCAATTTTAGGGGGCTCGCACGTCGCTGTCAAAGACTTCGTCACCTAATTGCACTCAATTTCCGGACGGGATACGGGTATTTAACAACGGCGAGCGGGTCCGGGTATGATAAAGCCGGCATAATGACCGCCCCACTCCACCGACGCAAAGGAATCATCCATGTCACCAAAACCCCTTGTTCTTGCGTCCTCATCCCGTTATCGCAAGGCGCTGCTCGAACGCCTGGGGCAACCATTTGAAAGTGCCAGCCCGGATATCGATGAGTCGGCACACCAAGGTGAAGCCGCCGAAGCGCTGACAACACGATTGGCATTGGAAAAAGCCCAGGCCCTGAGCACCCGTTTTCAAAACCACTGGATCATTGGATCAGACCAGGTCGCTACCCTTGCCGATGGCTCCATTCTCACCAAGCCCGGAAACTTCGACCGCGCCTGCGATCAACTGAGCCGCTGCAGCGGTCAGCGAGTGCGTTTTCTTACCGGCCTGGCTCTGCTCGACTCCGCCTCTGGCGAAACCATTGCGCTTTGCGAGCCGTTTGACGTTCATTTTCGAACACTCTCACTGACCGACATCGAGCACTACCTGAAAACCGAAACCCCGTACGACTGCGCCGGAAGCTTCCGCATGGAAGGTCTCGGCATCGCCCTGTTCGATCGACTGGAAGGCCGCGACCCCAACAGCCTCATCGGCCTCCCCCTGATTGCCCTGTGCGACATGTTCAGGCGCTGGGGGCTCGACCCTCTCGCGGAGGCTTACCGCAACTCGAGCCGAGACTGAACCACCTGATCTGCCAGCCCCGACCCTACCGAGGCGCCAAACCGCTCGATGAAGTCCTCGAACCTTGAGCCGCCAATCGTATAGTCGACCAACTCTTCCTGGCCCACCAGCTCACGAGCCACATAGGAAGCGCTGCCAAGCCCATCAATCAGACCCAGCGCCCGGGCCTGCTCACCCGTCCAGACCAGACCACTGAACAGGCTCTCATCGTCTGCCAGACGATCACCACGCCCCTTGCGGACCTGATCAATAAACTGGCGATGCGTGGTTGCCAGCACCTGCTGCCAGAAATCCACATCACTTGCCTTCTCCGGAGAGAACGGGTCCAGGAAGGCCTTGTTCTCGCCAGCGGTATAAAGCCGGCGATCAACACCAATGCGCTCCATCAGGCCGGTAAACCCGAAGCCACCGCCCACGACCCCGATGGAACCCACAAGGCTCGCCTTGTCGGCGTATATTTCATCAGCCGCTGCTGCTATATAGTAGGCTCCGGACGCACCGATATCGGCAATAACCGCGTATACCTTCTTGTCCGGATACTCCGCCCGCAGACGTCGAATTTCATCATAGACGTAGCCAGACTGCACCGGACTCCCGCCCGGACTGTTGATCCGCAGCAAAACCGCCTTCGCCGCCTCGGACTCAAAGGCTTCGCGCAAACCGCCCACGATGTTGTCGGCGCTGGCCACTTCGTCGGCGGCAATGGTACCGGTGATTTCAACCAATGCAGTATGGTCGCCTCCCGGCGCCCCCACCTCGGCAGATGGTAATACCAGCGCAAACAGCAGAGCAAAAAGGTAAGCAAAGGTCAGAAACTTGAAGAATATGCCCCAGCGCCGGGTCTTGCGGTGCTCATCCTGCATGGACAACACCAGCTTCTCGATCAGCTTCCAGTCACGCCCTTCATTGCCGAGACCACCGGCTTTCGCTGGAGCATCACCCCAACCCGGCTTCTGTTCAGAATCCCATTCAGACATTCAATGCATCCCATCAATTAACACGTTTCAGTAACCGGCCAATTCAAGCCGGCCGTCAGTCACTATAACCCCAGCGCCGCACGCAGCCCTGCCACCGAGTCGACAACCGCACGGGGGGCGTATTGCTGCAGGACAGCACGATCATGAACACCCCACTCCACTCCGATGGACGGCATGCTGATCCGCTGCGCCATATCGAGGTCATAGCGGGTATCGCCAATCATCACCGCGTCATCCGGCGTAATACCAAAATGCTCAACAATTTCCAGCAACATCGCCGGATCCGGCTTCGAGCGGGTTTCATCCGCACACCGCGTCACCTGGAAATGATCGCCAAGCCCACTGGTGAGCAGCGCCTGATCCAGCCCGCGACGACTTTTCCCAGTGGCTACAGCGCAGACCAACCCACAGGCATTCAAATCAGCCAGCACGTCGGTCATACCTGCAAAGACCTGCAGGGGCGTGGTCTGCTTTGAAAAGAAATATCGGGCATAGCCATCACGCATCGCCAGCATCTCATCGCGACTGATGCCTGGATACAAGGCCTCCAGGGCCTCCACAATGCCAAGCCCGATAATATCGCGGTAGGCCTCGCGCTCCAGGGCCGGAAACCCCAACTCGGTCGCCGCCTGATGAAGACTGTCGGCGATATGTTCCACCGAGTCCACAACGGTACCGTCCCAATCAAAAATAACGACTTTATGTGGATATGCCACGAACCAATCAACCTGTTCCGACTGCCTTACATCAAGCGCCGTTTCCAGCACTTCCCCCACGACACACCAACCCGGCCTGCCGCGAACTCATCCTGACCGACGTCCAGCCAGCTTGCTCAGCACCTCGCCAAACGCTTCATCGTAGGGCGCCTCCAGCCGAATGGCCTCACCACTACCCGGCAGAGTGAACTCCAGCGCCCTCGCGTGCAACATCAGCCGACGCCCTCCCATGGAGCGAAACGCTTTCAGGCTGACATCATCCATATACTTGTCATCACCGGCAATCGGATGGCCCGCATAGGCGCTGTGAACCCGTATCTGATGGGTGCGTCCGGTGACCGGTGACGCCTGCACCAGACTGTAGCCCCCGTAGTCGGCCAATACCGTGAACGTGGTCAGCGACTCCTTGCCTTCGGCATCAACACGCACCCGACGCTCCCCATTGCTCATTTCGTAACGCAGCAGGGGCGCATCAACCCGCTTAGTACCCGCAGGCCAACGCCCGGATACCAGAGCATGGTAGTGCTTACGAATCCGTTTCTGGCGCAGCTCATCCTGAAGGTAACGCAACGCTGAGCGTTTCTTTGCCACCATCACCAATCCCGACGTGTCCCGGTCAAGGCGGTGAACCAATTCGAGGAACCTCGCCTCCGGCCTGGCCGCACGCAACACTTCGATCAACCCGAAATCAAGCCCACTGCCACCATGAACAGCAATACCAGAGGGCTTGTTGACCACCAGCATCTGCTCATTTTCAAACACCACCGCACCTTCCATAACCGCCTGCACCCGCTCACCGGGTACCACAGGAGCCGCTGTCTGTTTCTGGCTTACCGGCGGAATGCGAACCTCATCACCTGCCGTCAAGCGGGTATCCGGGCGTACCCGCCCTTTGTTCACCCGAACTTCACCCTTCCGGACAATACGATACACCACGCTGCGGGGAACGCCGCGCAACTGAGCCATGAGAAAGTTATCAACACGCTGGCCGTCGTTGTCCTCACTCACCGTCACCAGGCGAACGGCACTTCGCTCCTGCTGCGCAGGCGCCGGCCGCTGACCACCTTCAGAGCGTGGGTCACGCTCTGAGCGCTGATTGCCTTGAGCCCGGGAAGGCCGACGGGACACCGACTTTTTGGGGGAACGCCGTTTAGGGGAAGTGAACGCCATGACACCTAGCCAATAACAAGCCAACGGGAAATGTGAAGGGCCGCTCGAGCACGGGATTGATGGCCCCAGAGATTACTGTTATATTCCGGCGTGTTCTGCCGTTTGTCTACGGCCTGGCCATCATGCCAACCGCCGGAGCGGCAGAAGTATACAGATACTATTGGATCGTTTGAAATTGATAGCCTGATCACTGGCTATATAGATCAGGTGCCGGACGCCTTAAAATGAAGGTCCCGGCATGCAGAGTGCTTCCACAGCGTGCCCTGCTTTCCCGAATCAGTGGAATATCATCACCGTGGAAGCAAAGTTGAAACCGAACGGAAAACCGCGTCGGGCAACATCGCGAAGAAAGATTAGCAACACGTAGGACCGGGCCGTCCAGCAAACCAATACGACGTGAGACCCAGGTACCTGCGTGAACTTGAATACAAGCAACATGCGTCAACAGGCAACAGACAACTATGGGCGTTCCCTGCCTAACCGCAGCCGGAAACCGGCTACTGTTTCAGGGATACGGGAGATTTATTCCGTAACCCACTGATTTGATTGCCCGCCGCCCGTATTATCGTCGGCACGCAGGTTCTGATTCGCAGATGCTATCCCCTCCGGTTTTCTGTCCCACTAACGACAGGAAACAATTCTTTCCATGAAAAGAATGCTAATTAATGCAACTCACCCAGAAGAGTTGCGCGTCGCCCTGGTAGACGGCCAGCGGCTTTTTGACCTCGATATCGAATCAAGCACTCGCGAGCAGAAAAAAGCCAACATTTATAAAGGTCGTATCACCCGGGTCGAACCCAGCCTGGAAGCAGCCTTTGTCGACTTTGGCGCAGAACGCCACGGCTTCCTCCCCCTCAAAGAAATTTCCAAAGAATATTTCAAGAAATCCCCCGGCGAAATTGAAGGCAAGATCAACATCAAGGATGTTGTGTCTGAAGGCCAGGAAGTCATTGTTCAGGTAGATAAGGAAGAGCGCGGCAACAAGGGGGCCGCACTGACAACCTTTATTTCCCTGGCCGGACGCTACCTGGTGCTGATGCCGAACAACGCCCGTGCCGGCGGCATTTCCCGTCGCATCGAAGGCGAGGAACGGGCCCAGCTCAAGGAAGCCATGTCCAACGTCCAGGTACCCAAGACCATGGGTATCATCGTGCGTACGGCAGGCATTGGCCGCACCTCCGAGGAACTGCAGTGGGACCTGGATTACCTGGTTCAGTTCTGGGAAGCTATTACCCAGGCAGCCTCCGAGCGCAAAGCCCCATTCCTGATCCATCAGGAAAGCAACGTCATCATTCGCGCCGTGCGTGACTATTTGCGTCAGGATATCGGCGAAGTCCTGATCGACTCACAGGTCGTATACGATGACGTACTGAACTTCGTCCGCGCAGTCATGCCGACCTTCGAGAACAAGATCAAGCTGTACCAGGACGAAATCCCCCTGTTCAGCCGCTACCAGATCGAAGGCCAGATCGAAACCGCCTTCCAGCGTGAAGTCAAACTGCCGTCTGGCGGCTCGATCGTCATTGATCCGACCGAAGCCCTGGTTTCCATTGACATCAACTCGTCGCGCGCCACCAAGGGCCACGACATCGAGGAAACTGCGCTCCAGACCAACCTGGAAGCCGCCGAGGAAATCGCCCGCCAGCTTCGCCTCCGCGACATGGGCGGCCTGATTGTCATCGACTTCATTGACATGACACCCGCCAAGCACCAGCGGGAAGTCGAGAACAAGGTTCGCGAGGCACTGGAACTGGATCGCGCCCGAGTTCAGGTCGGCAAGATTTCCCGCTTCGGTCTCCTCGAAATGTCGCGTCAGCGTCTGCGCCCTTCCCTGGGTGAAACCCGTAGCGAAGTCTGTCCCCGCTGTAACGGCCAGGGCAGCATCCGCGGTATCGAATCCCTGGCGCTGAGCATCATGCGTCTTATCTATGAAGAGGCGTCCAAGGACAAAACCGGCGAAGTTCGCGCAATTGTTCCGGTGGTTGTCGCCACCTTCCTGCTGAACGAGAAGCGCAAGCAGCTGGCCGATATTGAGGCCCGCCAGGAAGTCAGCGTTGTTGTTCTGCCTTCACCGCACATGGAAACCCCGAACTTTGAAATTCTCCGGGTACGGGAAGACGAGGCCGGCACCGAGCAGGTAAGCAGCTACCAGGTTGTTCAGGAATACTCTGAGCGCGAAGAAGAATCTGCGGACATCATCACCCCCCGGGAACAGCCAGTACGCCAGGAAGCCGCCGTTAAGGCCATCCGCCCGGCGGCTCCTGTGCCCCAGCCGGCGGCTGCTGAACAGGCTGTAACCACCCAGCAGGACGAAGGTCTTTTCCGTCGCCTGTCCCGCAAAATCGCAGAATGCTTCCGCGGTGAAGAAAAGCCACAGCCGAGCGCGAAGCAGAAAGCGAGCAGTGACGACGAACGCCGGACCCAGGGACGCCAGGACCGCCGTAAATCCCGTGTTGCCAAAGGCGAAACCCAGGGCGAACGCCGGGGTAACCAGGAACGTCGTCAGCAGGGTCAGGGTCAGAGCCAGAGCCAGAACCGCGGCGATGACAACCGTAACCGCAATCGCGGCGGCAGAGATGGAGGCCGAGACGGTGGCAGAACCGGGTCCCGCGATGGCGGCAACCGCGGTCGCGGCCAACAGCGCCAGCAACAAGGTGCGCAGGGCGAAAACCGTCGTGATGGCGAAGAGCGCAAGCAAGGTGGCCGTAACCAGGAGCGCCAGGAGCGCAAGCCCCAGGGCAACCGCGACCAACAGGAAGCGCGCAGCAACCAGAACGCCGGTGATGACAACAAGCCGCGCAAGCCGCGCCGCCAGCGCAACCGTGACGGTTCGCCGACAGACACAGCTGGCTCAACTCCAGCTGCCCGTAAAGCGGTTCGTAACGACAGCCATCAAAAGGATACCCAGCCCGAGAAGGACCAGGAATCCCCGGTAAATAAGGCCGCTGTAGCGCCAGAGGCCAAGGCCGACGCCAAGCCACAACAGCCCCAGGCTAAGCCCGAGGCCACCAAGGCCGACAGCCCGGCCCAGGAGAAAGCCGAACAGTCTGCAGCCAAGCGTGAAGACAAGGCTGAGGTGAAAACCGAGCCTAAGACCGCCAGCAAGGCCGAGGACGTCGCGCCCAAGGCAACCACCGACAGCACCGAGTCTGATAAGGCGCAAGCACCGAAAGATGCTAAAGCCGGTGACACTCAGCCCAAGGCCGACTCAGCCAGCCCGGTTGAGAAAGAGGAAGACAAGACCGCGAAAGCGCCCGTCACTGAGGGCGAAAAGACTGCTGTCGAAGCTGACAGTGAGGCCAAGCCCAAGCCGCGTCGCGCCAATCGCCGGCCAAAGGCCGCTGCCAAAGCCGCAGAAACCAAGACTGAGGACAACCAGACTCACGACAAGGCCCCTGCAGCTGAAGAAGCTAAAGCTTCGCCGGCGGCTGAAGAAAAGGCTCCGCAGGCCACCAAGCCGGCCAGCAAGCCCAAAGCCGAGCCCAAGGCCGACGCTGACAAGCCCGCTGAACCTGCCCGTAAAGAAACCAAGGAGCAGCAGCCTGCCAAGCCTGCAACCGAGGCTCAGGAAAACGCCGAACCGGTGAAAGCCCCGGCCGCCGAAGCCAAAGCGGCCAAGCCGGAAGAGAGCAAGCCGGAAACTCAGGCTAAGCCGGCCAGTGAAGAGCCTGCCAAGGAAGCACTGACAAGCTCTGGCAGAGCCTATAATGACCCACGGGAAGTTCGTAAGCGTCGTCTGGCTGCCAAAGCCGAAGCGGCCAAGAACGCCGAAGGAAACTAAATCATGCTAAGCAACGCTGAAATTGAAGCGCTGGAAGATATCCTCTTTGCAGAGCCCTGGGGTGATGAAGCCCTGGATTTCTTCGGCCTTCACGGCGTCATCTCCGCCAGCGTGGTCGGCCCCGTCACCCTGAGTCCCGCCGATGTATTTCGGCTGGCCACAGGGAGCGACACCCTGCCCCAGGAAGGCATCCCCGATGTTTTCCTGGGCGCGGTCGATAAGCTGGCGGCCAGCATGAGGAGCGCCCTGGATATGGGTCTGCCCCTGGAATTGCCGGAGCCGGAAGATGGTGACCCGATGAACGCTCTGGAAAACTGGTGCGCCGGGTTTGTCGATACGTTCCTTGAGAACGAGGATCTGTGGCTGGAGATCAACGAGGACGATACCGCTAACCTGCTGGTACCGATGATGACCCTGTCAGGGCTGTTTGAGGATGAAGATTTCCTCAAGGTGCGGGAGAGCGAGAAGCTTGCCAAGCAGATGGCCGACGCAATTCCTGATTCGCTGACCGACCTGTACCTGCTGTACCACGCGCCGGCCTGAGTCTTCAGACCGAGAGTGTAGCCCCTGACTCGAGGGGTTCACGAAAATGATGCCAGACGGGCGTAAGCCCCTCTGGCATTTTTTCTATGCGGCCCAGCTCGCACCAAGGCGCACCGGGGAAATGGAAGTCGCTACCCTGGGAGGCCAGTAACCCCTCTCGACGACACAGGTCTGTCAGGAAGCCCAGATCACCTGCCTGCTGACCCGACGTCAATACTTCAATAGCCTGGCCACCGGCGGCCTGGAAATCGGCAACCATAGCGCGCAGACGGGTAGCCGTCATCTTGTACTTGCGCGGGTGCGCCACCACCGCAATACCTCCCGCCTCAACAATCCAGCGGACCACGTCTTTAAGCTCAGGCCAGAACGCCTTTACATCTCCGGGCTTTCCAGCCCCGAGATGACGATTGAACGCCTGGTTGATATCACTGACCTTTCCCAGTTCCACCAGCGCCTTGGCAAAATGCGGACGCCCAGGGACATCACCACCCGCTTTTTCGGTGGCCAGGGCCAGCAGCGCCTCCGGATCGTTCCGCTGCAACCTGTCGGCAATCTTACGAGCCCGCTGCCAGCGATTGTCCTTCTGGCCGGCCAGGCGCTCCCGAAACGTCTGGTCCTGAGGATCGAAATCCAGCCCGACGATGTGAATGGTCTGACGACCCCACACACAGGACAACTCCACCCCGGCGATCAGCCCGACCCCATGCCTGCTAGCGCTGAACCGGGCCTCTTCGAGACCGTCGATGGTATCATGGTCGGTCAGAGCCAGATGACTCACCCCCTTCTCCGCCGCTCTTGCAAGCAGCATCGCTGGCGAAAGCGCTCCGTCTGACGCAGTACTGTGGCAGTGGAGATCAATGCAGTTGGGCGAACCTTGGGGTATAGTCACGGCTACTCATCATTTCAGCGGGAAAGTGGCTACAGTGTACCAGTGGTATGAATATCTGTAATGCCGCCGCCTATCAATAGTTGACCGGAATGGAGCTAGAGTCCGCCATGTACTATGCCATCGTCGCCGAAGACATCCCAGAGAGCCTGCCGCTGCGCAAGCAGGCCCGCCCTGCTCACCTCGCCCGTCTGGAAGCCCTGAAAGAGGAAGGGCGACTGTTGATTGCCGGCCCGAACCCGGCGCTGGACACTCCGGATCCCGGCGAAGCCGGCTTTACCGGGAGTCTGGTGGTTGCAGAATTCGATAGTCTGGAAGCGGCCCAGGCCTGGGCAGACGCCGATCCCTATGTCGAAGCTGGGGTGTATGCCGGCGTCACGATCAAGCCATTCAAGCTGGTTCTGCCCTGATCCGGCGCGCCTTGCCCATCACTGCATGAGCGATTTTTAATACGGCATGCCTTGAACAAGGCTGCCGCTAAGGCAAAAATTACGCTTTTATCAGAACCCTCAAGGAAAGATTCCCGTGACAGCACTGCGCCTGATTGCCTGCACACTGATACTCTTTGCCGTCGGCGTCTCCGCCCAGGCAAGAACCATGTATGTTGATGACTCTCTGTCTATCACCGTCCGCAGTGGTGAAGGTACCCAATTTCGTATTCTGAAAAGCGATCTGACCAGCGGCACCCGACTGGAACTTCTGCAAACCGGTGAATCCGGGTACAGCCTGGTACGTACCCCGGACGGTGTCGAGGGTTGGGTCCTGAGCCGGTACCTCACCGACTCTCCCATCGCCCGCGACCGCCTGGTCCGCGCCAACCGTGAGCTGGAAGATGCTCGCAACCAGCTTGCTGCGTTGCGACAGGAACTGACACAGGTAACCGCTGAGCGTGACACCCTCGCCTCATCCGAAAGCAGCCTGGAATCCAGAACCGAGACCCTGAGTACGGAACTGGCGCAAATTAAGGAAATCTCCTCGAATGCCCTCAACCTCGACCGTCGTAACCGGGAGCTTCAGGAAGAAAACCAGCGCCTGCGCAACGATGTGGAAGTGCTCACCGCTGAGAAGGAACGGCTCGAGACCAAGAGCGAGTCAGACTTCATGTTGCTCGGGGCCGGCCTGGTTCTGCTGGGCATCATCCTGGCGCTGATCATCCCCCTCCTGAAGCCGACCAAAAAGGCTGATAACTGGGCCTGATACGCCGGAGAAGCACCCAATCCGCTCAGACCAAAACACCATATATGGTGCCCAAAAAGCCGAAAGCCTACTAAATGGAAGGCATTCGGCTTTTTTTATGCCAATGTGTTCTTTGACCGCTCTGCAACTTCGCTTTATAAATAATAAAACAACACACGTGAGGTGCTGTGATGTCGATGAGTATGAAGGACTATTCTGAAAAGCGTGACTTCTACCGGATGCAGGTCGATTCCGAAATTCAGATCACTGACAGCCAGGGGCGCAGCTTCTCCGCCCTGTGCAAAGATTTAAGTGGTACCGGGATGCAGCTGTTCGTCTCGGAAGCCATTGAGGAAGGCGCTGAGCTCCACACCCTCATGCCCTCAACCAACGATCAGTTCCCCCCCTTTGAAACCGTCAGTACCGTCGTGCGCTGCACAGCGGACGGCGATGGCTACCTGCTCGGCACATCGATTACCAAGGTAAAACGCTAGGGGATCAGCCAGAAACGCCGATCCCGGCAGAAGCCGGGATCGGGTATATCGACAAAGTCGTTCAGGGTGAAGGCCACCCTGCCCGGTATCAGTCGGTGTTCAGCGGTTTCTCTGATACCACAATGCCATTGTTATCGGCATAGAGGTAATGGCCCGGCTGGAAAGTCACGCCACCAAAGGTCACCGGGACATTCAGATCACCGATACCGCGCTTTTCGGTCTTACGTGGGTGTGTACCCAGCGCCTGAACGCCCAACACGGTCTTTCCGATAACATCCACATCACGGATGCAACCGTAAATGATCAGACCGGCCCAGCCATTGCTCGCCGCCTTTTCCGCCAGCATGTCACCGAGCAAGGCGTTACGCTTTGAACCACCGCCGTCAACAACCAAGACACGGCCATTGCCTGGCAGCCCCACTTGCTCCTTGACGACAGAGTTATCTTCAAAGCACTTGACGGTAACGATCTCTCCGCCGAAGGCATCAACACCACCAAAGTTGCGGAACCCGGGCTCAACCACCTGAACTTCCGGATACTCGTCACACAGATCTGGGGTTACGATTGGCACCTTTGCGTTCTCCTCTCTATCAACGTGTCTTAATCAATCTTTTCGTCGGCCAGGAAGAACCAGGTATCCAATACGGAATCCGGGTTCAGAGACACGGTATCGATACCCTGCTCCATCAGCCATTTGGCCAGATCCGGGTGATCAGAAGGCCCCTGACCACAGATACCCACATACTTGCCAGCCTTGCGACAGGCAACGATGGCGTTGGACAGCAGAATCTTGATGGCATCGTTACGCTCATCAAACAGGTGAGCCACGATACCGGAGTCGCGGTCCAGGCCCAGAGTGAGCTGAGTCAGGTCGTTGGAACCGATGGAGAAGCCGTCAAAGTGCTCGAGGAACTGATCCGCCAGCAGCGCATTGGCTGGCAGCTCACACATCATGATCACCCGCAGGCCATTCTCACCACGCTTGAGTCCGTTCTGTGCCAGCAGCTCAACGACCTGCTGCGCTTCGCCCACCGTGCGGACGAACGGCACCATGATTTCAACATTGGTGAAGCCCATCTCGTCACGGACTTTCTTCAGGGCACGGCATTCGAGCTCGAAGCAGTCGCGGAAGTTCTCGGAGATGTAACGGGATGCACCACGGAAACCGAGCATGGGGTTTTCTTCGTCCGGTTCGTACAGGGTGCCACCGATCAGGTTGGCGTATTCATTGGATTTGAAGTCAGACAACCGCACGATGACTTTTTTGGGTGCAAAGGCGGCCGCCAGGGTGGAAATACCTTCCACCAGCTTGTCGACGTAGAAGTCCACCGGAGAGCCGTAACCGGAGATGCGCTTCTCGACGGTCTGGTGGATATCCCGCGGCAGGCTGTCAAAGTTCAGCAGGGCCTTGGGGTGAACACCGATCATACGGTTGATGATGAACTCCAGACGCGCCAGACCAACACCTTCGTTCGGCAGGGCCTGGAAATCAAATGCGCGGTCCGGGTTACCCACGTTCATCATGATCTTGAACGGAATGTTCGGCATGGAGTCAACGGTGTTTTCCCGCAGCTCAAAGTCCAGGCTGCCCTCGTAGATCATGCCGGTATCACCTTCGGCACAGGAGACCGTAACATTCTGCCCTTCCTTGAGGACCTCCGTGGCATCACCACAACCCACTACCGCTGGAATACCTAGCTCCCGGGCAATAATCGCCGCGTGGCAGGTACGGCCACCACGGTCGGTCACAATCGCGGAGGCGCGCTTCATGACCGGCTCCCAGTCCGGGTCGGTCATGTCGGTAACCAGTACGTCGCCGGCTTCTACCCGATCCATTTCATTGATGCTGGTGACCACCTTGACCGGGCCGCTGCCGATCTTGTGGCCGATACTGCGACCTTCCACAAGAACCTTGCCCTGCTCCTTGAGCAGGTAGCGCTCCATCACATTGGCAGAAGATCGGCTCTTCACGGTTTCCGGACGGGCCTGAACGATGTAGATCTTGCCGTCGTCGCCGTCTTTCGCCCATTCGATATCCATGGGACGCTGGTAGTGCTTCTCGATGATCATGGCCTGCTTGGCCAGTTCAGACACTTCCTCGTCACTGACACAGAACTTGCCACGCTCTTCCGGATCCACCTTGACGGTATCAACAAAGTGGTCGGAACCCGGGCCGGCGTAAACCATCTTGATGGCCTTGCTGCCCAGGTTACGGCGCAATACCGCAGGCCGCCCGGCTTCCAGGGTCGGCTTGTGGACGTAGAACTCATCCGGGTTAACCGCGCCCTGTACAACCGTCTCACCCAGGCCGTAGGAACCGGTCACAAAGACCACATCACGGAATCCGGATTCGGTATCCAGGGTAAACATGACGCCACTCGAAGCCGTCTCGCTGCGCACCATCTTCTGGATGCCTGCGGACAGGGCCACCAGTTTGTGGTCGAAGCCATGGTGTACCCGGTAAGAAATCGCGCGGTCGTTGAACAGGGACGCAAACACCTCTTTCACAGAGTGTTTTACCTGATCAAGGCCAACCACGTTGAGGAAGGTTTCCTGCTGACCGGCAAAGGAGGCATCGGGCAGATCTTCTGCAGTCGCAGAAGAGCGCACAGCCACGGCCAGTTTATCGTTGCCATTACGGAGCTGGTTGTAGGCTGCCTCGAGGGATTCTTCCAGCTGCGCCGGGAATGGGGTATCGGTCACCCACTGACGGATCTGGGAACCCACACGGGCCAGCTCGTTGACGTCATTGACGTCCAGCGCGTCGAGGGCGCTGTCAATCCGATCCTTAAGACCGTCTTTGGCGAGAAATTCACGGTAGGCGTGAGCGGTGGTGGCAAAACCACCGGGAACGGTAACACCTGCATTGGCGAGATTACTGATCATTTCACCCAGGGACGCATTCTTGCCCCCAACCCGGTCAACATCGTGCATGCCCAGGTTTTCAAACCAGATAATGTAATCTTCCAAAACGCGTCTCCCTTGAGTCTGTATCGCAAAGAGCGGGGTTTACCGGCGAAGCAATGCCCAGGCAGCGTTGCCCAGTGTCTCATCCAGGCCCTCAAACTAGCGGTGTATCATACTGTAACCTGAGTCAATTACCTAGGGAGCGACTGAAAATCTCCCCGGTCTGACCCGGCTGCCGGCCAATCCGGGAGATGTTAAAGGCTCCCTTGATAAGCTGGCGATTATTTCTGTTTAGTGGCAGCCTTGTCACCTGGGGCTGGGACTATCCGGCAAGATAACCCGCCAAGCAACGGCGCATACACGGAGCCTGAAAACACACCATGAAGCGCACCGCCTTCTTCATTTCCGACGGAACCGGCCTGACCGCCGAAGCCCTGGGCAACAGTCTTCTGGCCCAGTTCGAGAAAATCCAGTTTGAGCGGGTCACCGTTCCTTACATTGATGATACGACCAAAGCCGCCGAACTGGTGATACGCATCAACAAGGCCGCCGAACTCGACGGCGGCAAACCGCTGATCTTCGACACCATCGTCAACAATGACATTCGCGCGGTCATCAGTGAAGCGAACGGCTTCATGGTGGATATCTTCGGCACCTTTCTGCAACCGCTGGAGTCCGAGCTCAGCTCGTCATCCTCTTACTCCGTGGGCAAGTCCCACGCCATCAGCAACGAGAGCAATTACGAGCGACGCATCCATGCGGTCAACTTCGCTCTGGATAACGATGACGGCGCCCGCACCCGCCAGTACGACGAGGCAGACCTGATTCTGGTCGGTGCCTCCCGCAGCGGCAAAACCCCGACTTGCCTGTACCTTGCCCTGCAATACGGCGTCAAGGCGGCCAACTACCCGATCACCGAGGAAGACCTGCTGGACGAGAAACTGCCAGAAGCCCTCCGCCCTCACAAAGGCAAGATCTTTGGCCTCACCATTGAACCGGAACGACTGGCGGTCATCCGTAATGAACGCCGCCCCAACTCCCGGTATTCCTCACTGAAACAGTGCATGCACGAAATTGAGGAAATCGAGTTGCTGTACCGGCGGGAGCGGATTCCTTTCATGAATACCACGGCCTATTCCGTGGAAGAAATCGCCACCCGCATCATGGTAACCACAGGATTACAGCGCAACCGCTGATGGCGGTCGCGCTGACGCCCCTCAGAGCTCTTCGATCGACAGCCCCAGAGATTCCGCCACAGCGCGGCTCTCGGGGTTTGTCACCACCGCCACACTGGCGTTCTCCGGCACCAGCCAGGTTGTTGCCACACGTTTCAGGTCATCAATCGTTACCGCCAGCACCCGCTCACGGAAACGGCCCTGCTGCTCAGGTGTGCGGCCGAACAAGCGATTATAGAACGCATTACGCGCCTCACCCGCCGGCGAGCGCGGCTTATCAAGCTGCCCGATAACCCCCAGAATGGACTCTTCGAGCTCCTGGGGATCGTGATCTGCGTCCTGCAACCACTGCAGAGCATGATCAAAATCAAGCAGAGTGTCCGCCAGGCGCGGGTCACGGTAAGAGAAGAACCGGAAAGTACCGTTGATGCTGTCCTGGCCGGCACCACCACCGTAAGCGCCGCCCTTTTCACGGATCGCGCGGTGCAGGTAACCGTTGCGCAGGAAGCCGCCCAGTACCGTCAGGGCCGCCGCATCGGGATGGTCCACCGCCACGGTCGGGTAAGCCTTGGCGCAGAAGTTCACCTGGGTCGAGGTCAGCCAGGCCTGCCGGGTCTGGTAACTGACCGGCTCCAGAGACCAACGCTTACCAGCCTTGTGGTCAGCGACCTGCCACTGCGTGCGCAGACTGGCCACCATCGGCTCCAGCTGTTCCGCTTCACCGATCACCAGATACTCGAACGGCTGTTGCTGGATTCGCTGATGCAGCCCGGCCAGACGCTGGCACAGGGATTCCAGCGCGGCCGTGTCTTGCAGGGAATCATCAAGGCCCTTGATGCCACGAATCGCCTCCAGGCCGCCAAGCCGATAGGCCAGCCAGGCACCGGAACTCAGCCCCTGGGACGCAGCGCCCATGGCCAAAGCATGACCACTGCCGGTGACCGCCTGTTCGCGACGGGCGCGAACCTGAGCGATCAGCTCACGTATACGCTCGACCTCATCAAAACGCGCGCCTTCAAACACATCCCGCAGCAACTGACCAAGAGCGTCACGGTTCCGGGCCAGAGCCTTGCCATTGAAGATCAGGTAACCGTTCAGGTCCTGGACATCATCAATGCGGCCACGGGCGGAGGTAAACGCCGAGATGCCACCGGATTCCGCTGATATCCGATCCTGCATCTGCAGATAATCAAGATCGCCACAACCCACTTCGGTTACGCAGGTGGTGTACAAGGGCAACAGCAGCAGCTCTTCGTCACTCAGTTCAGGCAAAGGAACCACCGCCTGCTGATACACAAGGCCATTGGTACCCTGGGCATAGAGCGTGGCCGGGAATCCATCGACGGCTTGCGCCTTGGGCTCCGGCATCTGCAGGGGCACGTCGGCGAGACCGACCTTGGGCAGGATCGAGTCATCGTCCTTGCTTTGCTGACGAGCCTCGAGGGCGGCCGCCTGGTCAACGATCTGGCGAATATCGTCTTCACTCAACGCAGACTTACGCTCGGCCAGAGCATTGGCAATGGCTTCCTGACGACGATTATCGAGGTGCTCATCAGGACGCAGGGTCAAGGTGACCCGATGGGGATTATCCAGCAGCTTCCGGCGCACCAGGTTGGGGACATACTGCGGATCCTTGATTTTTTCCCGCAGGTCCACCAGCACCGGCTCCAGGTCCAGCAAGGCAACCGGATCTCCGCCATGAACCATCGGGGAGATCGCGCTCATGATCAGCTGCAACCCGTAAGGGAATTGGTCGCCAGCGATTTCACGCTGGTGCAGTTCCAGCTGATGCAGAATGGCTTCCAGACGCTCTTCACTGACGCCCTCTTGCGCCACTTTCTCAAGGGTTTCCAGTACCAGCGACTCCAGCTCACCATCACGCCCCGGCTCGCTGCCTTCGACACCGCAGACAAAGGTCATCTCCCGGTTGGAGTCTTCCAGACCGCACAGTGGCGACGGGGAATGGCCGATCGTAGAGGTCTCCAGCGCCCGCATCAGGGGCGAGGCGCTGTTTTCCAGCAACACATTCGCCAACAGGTGCGCTTCGAGATTATCCTGCAGATCAAAACTGTGATCGAGTAACCACCCCATCACAATGTGGGTCTTGTGATCGGTCGGCTCACCTTCACTGACCGCATAGCCATGCTCCACGTTGAGCGGGGTAAACATCCGCTTCTCATCACGGACTGGCAGCTCGACTTTCTGGTGATCAAAACGGCTCAGCACCTGCTGCTCAAAGCGCTCGTGGTGCTCCCGCGCGGGAATGTCACCGTAGGTGGCGAACAGCGCATTGCTGGGGTGATAATGGTGACGATAGAACTTCAGCAGGTCGTCATAAGACAGATCCACAATGTGGTCCGGCTCGCCACCACTGTTGTAATGATAGGTGGTGGTCGGGAACAGATGACTGGACAGCTGCTGCCATAACTGGGACGTCGGCGCACTCATGGCGCCTTTCATTTCGTTGTAGACCACACCACGGTACACCAGCGGCGTACTCGGATCGTCAGGCTTCTCGAATTCCAGGCGGTGACCTTCCTGGGCAAAATCCAGCGGATCCAGCTTGGAGAAGAACACCGCATCCAGGTAGACCGACAGCAGGTTGTCGAAATCCTTGCGGTTCTTGCTGGCAAACGGGTAGGCCGTCCAGTCGCTGCTGGTAAAGGCATTCATGAAAGTATTCAGCGAGCGCCGGATCATCATGAAAAACGGATCGCGGACCGGGTACTTTTCACTGCCACACAGCGCCGTATGCTCCAGAATATGGGCAACGCCGGTGGAATCCATCGGGAAGGTTCGCAGGGCAACGAAGAAGACATTCTCGTCATTATCTGCAGCCATGTGCAGGTGACGGGCGCCGGTCTTGCGATGTCGGTATTCCTCGACGGTCAGTTTAAGGGTATCAATCCGGTGGCTTCGAAGCTGCTCAAAGGCCGGATGGACCGGGTGATCACTGCCTGCTGTCATGCAACTGTCCTGTCTTTAATTCATTAAGGCTTGTAGGGTAACACGTTGTATGGATTATCATGCAGATAACGGGGGCGCGCCATGGTTCTTCTCAATCACAGCGATAGCCGCCTCCCATGTACTGCATTCCCATAATGGACAACAATACGAACGCCTATGACTGCTGACAGCACGGAAACCGCCTCCGCCTCGCCTGCCAACACCTCCAGCGATGCCGCCCTGCCGGCCGCAGACGTTGCTGCCTACTGGGCCGAACGGCGCCAGTATCTCGAACGCATCCGCAAGGTGCCGGAGATTCGCCGGCGCTACCTGCGGGCCAGCACCATCTACCTGGTCCGCCGCATCCTCTGGTCTTTCGGTTTTTTCCCGGTGTTCCTGGCGTTCTGGCTGCCACTGGTGATGGCGAGTTTCAATCCGGTCGTGATGGTCAGCGAGCTGCTACCACTGCTCCACGACTTTGTTAACGCCAACCCCGAAGTCCAGGCCAATACCCTCAGCACCCTGATCATCGCCTGGCTGTCTGTCGGCTTTTTCTTCCTGGTGTTCGATTTGGTGTTAACCCCGTTCAAATCGCCCTATCAATATGAGGCCGATGTCTACATGAAAGCCTGGGAACAGCTCAACCATGACAAACTTCCCGACAAAGTGTGATTTGGCCAGCAAACTCGCAAAGTTCAGTCACTTTTCGTTACATAACTTAACGGTTAATCGCTAGTATAAAACCTCGATATTTTTGCGGGTGACACGCAAACGAGAGGTTAGCGATGGTCGATGTAAGACCACTTCTGTTCATAAACGCCCTGGCCATCATGCTGTTGGTCACCGCCGGTTTCGCATCCATTCGGGATACCCAGGGTTTGCCTGCGATCAGCGAACAGGCAGAACACCAGGCGCCTCCTGCCGAGGCCGCCGGACCGCTCAGCATTCCCCGGAACAGCAGCGTATTTGTCGCAGAGACGGCACCCACTGAGCCACCCGCTGGCTCAGCGCCGTCGGTCGATTCAGAGCCCGCCGCCCATTCAAATCCATCAGCCTCCGCAGACTCAGCACGGCCAGCTGATTCACTGACACCCATAGGCGCGCTGCCGGTCGAAAACGTCGCAGTCGCCGAAGCTCCCCGGATCCTGGACTCGGAAATTGATGCGCAGGCCGATACCCCAGACACCATGGCCGGTCAGACAGCCACCGTCATGACGCCTGCGCCCGTTGCGGCAGTCGCCGGTGCTCCGGGCACCGAGCCGGCAGGTCGCCGGCCAACGCCTCAGGCCATCCCGATCGCCACCACCCGGCGCCCGTCCCGCGGACATCTCACCCTGCGCTCCAACGTCCATGACGATCAGGTCACCATCAATGGCAAGCCCTACGGCGCCACCCGACTCGATGTCACCCTCGAGCCAGGGCGCTATGACATCGAAATTCGCAAGGACGGCTATTCGCCCTGGACACAGACAGTCGCCCTGGATGCCGGTGAAGAGCTGACCCTGGTTGGCCAACTCGACCGTTACACCCGGGTCGATTATCGCGGCGGCACCTGGATCGGCGGCGTCAAAACCGGCGATGGCAGCTACAACGAGGCCGACGGCCTGCGTTACGAGGGCCATTTCATCAATGGTCGCTTCCACGGAAAAGGCAGCGCCTGGTATGCCGATGGCAGTCGTTACGAAGGCGACTGGGTAGAGGGGCGCCGGGAAGGTGAAGGCAGCTATACCGATGCTGACAACACCCGTTATACCGGTCAGTTCATCAACGATCAGTTCAACGGCCAAGGCACCCTCTCCCGCCCGAATGGCGACATCCTGACCGGGCAGTGGCTCAACGGTAACCTGAACGGTCACGGCTCACTGACGACCGGCAGCGGGATGCTCTATGTTGGTGAATTCCGGAATGGCGAATTCCACGGCGCCGGCACCCTGACCTACCCCGATGGCCGCTCCTATGACGGCACCTTCTCCAACGGCAAGTTCCATGGCCGCGGCAGCGAGGTGTTTGCCAGTGGCAAGAAGTACGAAGGAGAATACGTCGACGGCCGCTTCCATGGTAAGGGCCTGCTGCTGAACCCCAATGGCAGCTCGATCGAAGCGACCTTCCGCCATGGCGATCCCTATGGACAGGTACGATTAACCACGGCGGCCGGGGAGATCTTCACCGCCCGGACCTCCGAACCCGGCGTCTGCTACCGGGAAAACAGCTACCGGGCCACCCAATGCCCGCAGCTCGAAGGCTGGTGAACAGACAAGTCCACTGAAAACATGCAGGGAAGCAACGTTCCGGACCGGACAACCGGGTATACCTGCGATTTAAACAACGCTGTAACAGGTAGAGGTTCTAGCATGGCGATCAAGAATGCACTTCTGGTTGACGACTCCAAGGTCGCGCGTTTTGCCCTTAGCAAACTGCTGGAAGGCCGGGAAATGGCAGTCAATATGGCGGGCTCAGCCGAAGAGGCGCTGGACTACCTCAATAACAATGATCGCCCCGATGTCATTTTCATGGATCACCTGATGCCAGGCATGAACGGCGTTGAAGCCACCAAGGCCATCAAGGGCAATCCGGCAACCGCCGGCATTCCGATCATCATGTGCACGTCGAAAAAGTCCCAGTCGTTCATGGACGAGGCACGCAATTTCGGCGTCTACAACATCCTCACCAAGCCACCGCAGGACGAGGGCCTCACGTCATTGCTCGACCAGCTGTCCAGCGACGTACAGGAAGGCACCTTGCCGGAGGCGCCAGAGCTGGCCGAAGACACCGTCAAGCAAGGGGATGACGACGCCGTGCACTTCCCGGACGATGCCGCCGTTGAACTCACCGCCGAGACAGCACCCGGGCCCGCTGGCGCACCCCAGGTTGTCCCGCTGACCAGCGAGCTGATCGAGCAGATTGCCCGCTCCGCGGTCAAGACCCACATCAACAACCGCCTGCACGAACTGCTCAGCTCTTTGTTCGACGAGCAGTTCGACCATCTCAAGCGAGCCCTGGATGAAGCCAGCAAGCGGCAGGATAACGCCGTGGAAGAGCGACTGGCAGCACTCTCCGCCCTGGTGGAGCAACGCACCAGCCACCTGCACGACGACGTTGCAGCCGAGGTCAATCTCAGCCTGAGCCGCGAATTGTCCGAGCTGAAGCGGGACCTGGCCAACACGGGCGGCTTCACCAGCGACGACCTCGCCGAACTGAAGGATCACATAACCAACGTCCAGACGATCGATACCGAGTTCTGGCAAACCCTGCAGTCCGAGGCCATCCAGCAGGCTCATGAAATCTCACGGGAGACGGCGGAGGACATTGCCCAGCGCACCATCGATCTCTACGCATCCCAGCAGCGGGCAGCCACTTCGCGGATCTACACGGTGGGTCTGGCTGTCAGCCTGAGCATCTTTACCCTCGGCATTGCCTGGATGACCGGTCTGTTCGCCTGATCCTTACGCGGTTCAGGCTTCAAATAATTTGCGCCAATCCTCAGGGGTATCGAGATCCCGCTCGACCCCGGCAATCCGGATGCGTCGGGCGCGGACGTCACGCAGAATCACCCCGGCGCCCTGATCCCCTTCCAGCGCCATCACCTGCGGCCACACCCAGCGCGGCAGGTAAGCCGGCACACCGGGTCGGTCTCCGTAGCTGGCCGCTACCGGTTGATCCGGAGTCGTCCGGGCAGCTTCAGCAAGCGCCCTGAGGCCGTCAACGGATAACAGCGGCTGGTCTGCCACCATTACGAACACCCCACAACTACGGCCCGGCAAGGCGCTGACGCCGGCCTTGAGCGAAGCACTGAGCCCCTGAGACCAGTCGTGGGCATAGACCCAGCCAGACACCGGCGCCTTGCAGCGATAACGAACCAGCGGATAGCGGGCCCCACCCACCACGAACACCTCAGGACTGAGCACCCTGGCCAAGCCTATCGCCTGATCCAGCAGGCAGCCCCGCCCCCATCCAAGCAACTGTTTCGCTCGTCCCATACGGCGGGAAGCGCCCGCGGCAAGGACCAGAACCGGGGTGTTTGGGCGTGAATTGACCACGACGGGACCTCCACCTGCAGGTAAAGTAAGGAAATACCGGCAGGTTGCCGGCGCCAGAGTGCTAGATGCAAAGGATTTTTGCTAGAATTCGCTGGTCAATCAAGTACACCTCTACCGGACTCTCCCTGATGAACCATCTTTTCGTGGATAACCTGACCGTCATCGACTTCGCCTATCTGGATGCAAGTCGCGGCCTGGTCGGCGAAAGCTGGATCGTCGATGTGGTTCTTGGCGGTGAACTGGACGACCAGGGCATGGTCTTCGATTTCAGCAACGTCAAACGCACCATCAAGCGGGTGATCGACGAACGGGTGGATCACCGCCTGGTCGTTCCGACGGGATACAGCGGCCTGTCCCGCGATGCTGACCAGCCCGACGCGTTTCGGTGGCAGCTGAAAAATGGCCACTATATCGATCACCATTCCCCCCAGGAAGCTGTGGTCTGGCTGGAGGCTGACCGGGTCGTACCGTCTGCCGTTGCCACACTGCTGCAACAAGAGCTGCATTCAGTTCTGCCCGCCAATGTCATCGACATTGACATCAATCTGCGTGAGGAAGTGATCGAGGGGCCCTACTACCATTACGTCCATGGCCTCAAGAAGCACCTGGGGAACTGCCAGCGCATCGCCCACGGCCACCGCTCCCCTATCCGCATTGATCGCAACAATCACCGCGATCACGCCCTTGAACAGGCCTGGGCAGAACGCTGGAAGGATATCTACGTGGGTTCGGAAGAAGACATTACCACCCGCTTTGTGGACACCAACGGCGTTGGCTATATCCGGTTTGATTACGAGGCCAATCAGGGTGAATTCAGCCTGACCCTGCCCGAGGAGCGGGTATACCTGCTGAACACCGATACCACCGTGGAGCTGATTGCGGCGCATATCGCCGACCAATGCAAAGCTGAGTGGCCGAATGATGCGATTCGGGTCAAGGCCTACGAAGGCGTCGGTAAAGGCGCAATCTCGATCCGCTAGGCCGCACTGGCGCCTCAGAAACACCCACCCCGCTTCCCTTCCCGTCACGCCTGGGCTTCATAACGAAGCCCCTGACCGACCTGAATGCCACCACACCCGCCCAGGAACCGCTGCGGCCAGCCCTCCAATCACAACATGACCCCCCGCCTTTTCGCAGGCACTTTTCTGCAGGCACAAAAAAACCGCCCGAAGGCGGTTTTTTTGATGGCTTTCCGGTGGACTAAACCGTTAAGCCGTATTGGCGTCCCCTAGGGGGTTCGAACCCCTGTTGCCGCCGTGAAAGGGCGGAGTCCTAGGCCACTAGACGAAGGGGACTAGAAATTGGTGGAGCCAAGCGGGATCGAACCGCTGACCTCAACACTGCCAGTGTTGCGCTCTCCCAGCTGAGCTATGGCCCCTCAACGGATGCGTATATTAAGGATCCGCCCCTATTCCGTCAACCCTTTATTTTCATTTTTTTCAATAAGATGAAAATAGCCTAAAAAGCACTCAAATTTATCAAAAATCAATCACTTTCAGCGACTTTTAAGGCAGTCAGGCCACTGCCACCCGGTGACAGCAGCCATTGGACCGACTACAGCGCCGCGAACTCCTTCTCAACCTTCTTGGTTTCCTTCTTGGAGAAACCGCCCAGCACGTTAAGGGCATGACGCAGGCGCGCACGGGTCATATCCGGCCCCAGTAGCGCCATGGAATCCATCACTGACCAGGAGTTCGGTGTACCGGCGATCGCCACAAAGATCGGGAACATGAACTCGCCCATCTTCAGATCCATGGCCTTGGCCAGGTCCTTGATATCGGCAAAGATGTTCTCCTTGCTCCAGTGACGCTGAGCCTCCAGGCGCCACAGCGCGAACTGCAGCACACGCCTGACCTGCCCTTCTTCCAGCTTATTATGGGCAAACTGCTCCGGCTGCAGGTCGAGCATGCCGGAAAACATAAAGGCCGCCATCGGGGCGACATCACTGAACACTTCTGCCCGTCCCTTGACGTGCGGAATCAGGCTGCGCAGGGCATCTTCACGGAACCACCAGTTACTCAGGCGTTCCACAAACTCATCGTCCGAGACGTCCTCTCGCAACCACAGCCCATTAAGCCAACGCAGCTTTTCGACATCGAAGATCGGCCCACCCAGAGACACCCGCTGGATGTCAAAATTCTCGATCATCTCGCCAACCGAGAACTTCTCGCGCTCATCCGGCATCGACCAGCCCATACGGCCCAGGTAATTGATCACGGCTTCCGGCAGGAAGCCCATGCGCTCATAGAAGTTAATGCTGGTCGGGTTCTTGCGCTTGGACAATTTGCTCTTGTCCGGGTTACGCAGCAACGGCAGGTGACACAGCTCCGGCATGTCCCAGCCAAAGTATTCGTACAGCAGCTTGTGTTTGGGGGCGGAGTTAATCCACTCCTCGCCACGCAGCACATGGGTAATCGCCATGGCGTGGTCATCGACCACGTTGGCCAGGTGATAGGTCGGCATGCCGTCAGACTTGAGCAGAATCTGGCAGTCCACCTGGGACCAGTCGATTTCGATGGTGCCCCGCAGCATGTCGTTGATCACGCAGGTACCCTCATCCGGTACCTTCATGCGGATCACGTAAGGGTCCCCCGCTTCAAGACGACGCTGCACCTCCTCGGCCGGCAATTCCAGGTCACCCTTGATGCCCGGGTTCAGGCCTTGGGCCTTGCGTTCTTCTCGGATGACATCCAGCTCCTCGGGTGTACGGAAGCAGTAGAACGCATGCCCCTTGTCCACCAGCTCCATCGCATACTGACGGTAACTGTCCTTACGCTCGGACTGCCGATAGGGACCATGGGGACCACCCACATCCGGACCTTCGTCCCAGCCCAGTCCCAGCCAGCGCAGCGCTTGCAGGATGTCCTGTTCGGACTCCGACGTGCTCCGGGTCTGGTCGGTGTCCTCGATGCGCAAAATGAACTGGCCGCCGTGCTGACGGGCAAAGCACAAATTGAACAAGGCCACATAGGCCGTGCCAACGTGGGGATCACCGGTGGGCGACGGCGCGATTCGGGTGCGTACGGTCATTTATAGGTCCTGTCTAACAGCCAGAGATTGACGGAGCTCGGAACAGCCCCGGAAAGCCCCGCATTATACCGATCAGCACAGGAATTCGCATAAGCGGTTACCGGATACTTCCCAGTGGCCAGCAACTTGTTATATTATAACATTCCAAATTAACAAGCCTCCGGATCTGCATGCGCTTCCCTATAGCCTTTACCACAACACTTTTCGCCGGGGCCACTGCCCTTGCCGCCACCCCCGCGCTGTCCGCCACCACCGAGGTGGTTACCTCCATCAAGCCACTGGAACTGCTGACACGTGCCATTGTCACCGATAACACCCAAGTGACGTCACTGGTACCTGCGGGGGCCAGCCCGCATACCTACCAGATGCGCCCTTCCCAGCGACGGACCCTGGAGACCGCCGACCGGATTTTCTGGGTTGGCCCGGACATGGAAACCTTTCTGGTACGGCTGCTGTCCAGCAGCGAGTTTGAAGGCCGTCAGGTGGCCCTGATGCCAGAGGAACATCGGACCGGAGGGGACACAGACGAGGAAGATAACCATGACGACCATGACCGTCATGAAGAGGAAGCTGACCACCATGATGCACATGATCACAGCGACGGCGAAGACCCGCACATCTGGCTAGACCCGCAACTGGCGCTGGCAATGACCCACACCATTCGCGACCACCTGGCCCAGCTACCGGAGGCAAATGCCGATGCACTGGATAACAACCTGACCCGCTTCGAACACCAGCTGGAGGCCACCGAACAGGACATACGCCAGAAACTGCAAGCGGCAAAGGGCATCAGCCTGTTCACCTACCACGACGCCTTCCGACGGTTTGCCGAGCACTACGACCTGACCATCGCCGGCGTACTTACCCTGAATCCGGAGCGCCCCCCGGGAGCCCGCCACATGGCCGAACTGCAGGATCAACTGAGGAACAGCCCATCGCCCTGCCTGCTGACCGAACCCCAGTTCAATCGCCAATGGTGGCACTCTATCACCCAGGGCATCGATATCCGTCTGGCAACCTGGGATCCGCTGGCGTCTGATATAGAGGCCAATGCCAGCGGCTACCTGCTATTCCAGCAGTCGATGGCCGATGCCGTGCTGGCCTGTTTACCAGAGCAGGCCCAGTAACAGTGGAATGGTGATCATGGCCAGCAACGTCTGACCACTGATGATGCCCGCCATCAAGGGGGCATCGCCGCCCAATTGTCGGGCCAGAATGTAAGATGACGTTGCCGTGGGCAAGGCCGTCAGCAGGATACCCACCTGCAACAGCAGCCCATCAATACCAAGCAGCAGCCCCAGCCCCACAGTGATCAACGGAAACCCGATAAGCTTGGTGACAGATGCCACCAGAAACGGGGTCGAGGCGCCACGCAGGGCCTTGAGTTGCAAGCCCGCGCCCACCGTCATCAGTCCCAGGGGCAGCGCCAGATTGCTGAGGGGCTCGAGAATACCCGCCAGCAACGGGTGAAAACCGATGCCGAAATAGCTCCAGAATACCCCGACAACCGAACCGATGATCAGCGGGTTGGTGATGATCGCTTTCAGCACCGGTTTGAGCCTGACCGGCCCCTGCCCCGCTACAAGGGAGAACATCAGGATGCAAAACAGGTTGATGAACGGCACTTTTATGGCCACGACAATGGCCATCAACGACAACCCCTCATCGCCCAGCAGAATGCCGGCTGTTGCCAGAGCCACATAGGAATTGAAGCGCAGCGCTCCCTGAAAGACTGAGGAGTATACCGGCCCCGGCCAGCGCCAGAATAACTGGAGCACCATCAGCAACGCGATCATTGCCACCAGCATTCCCAATACCAGTGCCACGATATCACCGTACGCCGACGGCGATATCCGCGCCTGCCCGAGCTTGTACACCAGCATGGCCGGAAACAGCACGTAGTAGGTAAACCGTTCAGCCTGGAGCCAGAAGGTGTCCCCCGGGAAGTTCCAGCGACGGAACAGGTAGCCCATCATGATCAGGGCAAACACGGGCACTAAGGCCTGCACCAATACCGGCATTGATAACTCCAGAGACTGAAAGCTGCCCCAGACGACCAGTCATGGACCGTCCGGGGGATAGGCAGAAAGCCCCGCCCCCTAACCGGCGGCGGCTTCCGAGGCCTGGCGAAACCGTTCGATACGTTCTTCGCTGGGGGGGTGGGTCGACAGGTATTCCAGCATCCGCGCTCCGGTGGATTTCTCGGTTTTCCCGGGCGCATCCTGCTTGGCAGCAACCTCGCCGCCTTCGCTAACCGGCCCATCCACGTCATCCCGGTGACGCTCATCTTCGCCTTCGCGCGCCAACCCTGACAACTTTTCCATCATGGTGGCAAAGTGGATCGGGTCGACGTTTGCAGCCCGCATCTGCGCCAGCGCATAACTATCTGCTTCCCATTCATGATTACGGGAAAACTTCGCCTGCAACAACAACGGCGGCAGAGCCACCACAAAATCCTGCACAAACTCGGCATCCCCGGTCAACAAGGTAAACAGGATGGCCACACCACTGCTCTCCAGCAACGAGCGCAGCGAATGACGCTGCTCGACATGGCCGATTTCGTGGAAGATAACCGCCAGTACTTCATCTTGCGTCGCCCCCATATCCAGCAACTGATCGGTCACGACGATAGAGCCGTCGGGTAAGGCGAAGGCATTGGCACCGACCAGACCGCCGTCACGGAAATGCAGCGTATAGCTGAAATCGCTGCCCTCCGGCACGGCCGAGTTCAACAATGCCCGATACTCGGCGCGCACATCCTTGGGGGTTTCGCTGGGGTAAAAATAGAGTTCGTCGAGCTGATCCAGCACCGATGCCCCCAACTCCTCCGACCAGTCGGCCGAGAGCTGGTAGGCCACGCGCTCACTCAGGTAGGGAATGCCACGGGTGACCGTGAGGTAGACCACAGCCACGCACAGGGCCAGCAAAGGCAGGATATAGCGCAGCTTGTGCTCCAGCCGATGAAGACTGAAACCACCGCCACGGTTATCCTGAACCATGGCGTCCAGCTGCCGGTTGTCGGCGGTTTCAAAGAAGCCGCCGTTGGGCAACCCGAGTGTACGCGGGGTATTCCCCACCCGGGAGGGAACCTCCAGCTCTTCAAATGCCATGGTAGGCAGCGTTATCCCCTCGAACAGCACTGCCCCGCCCTCGGCCAGGTAAAGCCTGCAGGCGTGTCGCTGGGAACTCTGACCATCGTAGTAAAAGCCGCTGATGGACTTGTGCATCCTGCTGTTTCCCTATCCGGAGGATTAAAACGCCACGTCGATGTCGAACACATCCGCCACTTCTTCGGCAAAGGCAGACTGTTCTTTGTCCTGAGCTGCGAGGAACTGGTTCAGTGGTGCGTTCACATCCAGCGACATGTTCTCAAGAATGACCCGTGCCGTACGCACCTTGGCCCAGGCGGTCATCAACCCAAAGGTAATGGTGACCATCAGGGTATTGGTGATCAGCACATAGGCCAGCCTCAGGAAGGGTACGTCAGCCTTGATGTGGAATTTGCCCTGATCGATCGAGCATTTACCGAACAACAGGTTGTAACGCCTGCTCTTCAGGTAGGCCCGTGACAGCGGCATGTACAACACGGTCAGAATGATCAGGGGAGCCAGCATCAACATTACGGTGTCCGTAGCCACCGCCCAGACCCACAGGGTGACCAGCAGCGCTGTGGCCAACAACCAGCGCCAGTAAATCACGTAGTAGTCCTTGGCGACGCCGGTATAGCTCACCTCTGCGGTACCAAAGCGGACATTCCTCGCCAGGAATCGCTGGCTGATGAAATCGAAATAAGGCAACAGTCCGAGGAATACCAGCATCAGGATAAGCGATGGCAGCACCAGGTAGGGGTTCACGTTGTCCAGCTCGTCTTCGAGCGACTTGCGCTCGGCACCGCCCTCACCCAGCACCACTTCCAGGTCAGGTTCACGATTCGAACTGCTTTTCCCGGGGCTGGATTGCCCCTTGAACTTGGTCGGTTCTTCCGCTTCAGCAGCCGGCTCAGTGGCTGCAACGGTCAGGGAGGGTTTGCCGGTAGCCAAGGTGGCAGACTTTCCGTCCACTTCCGCCGGGGTGTCATTGGTGGCAACGGGAGCAGGCTCTGCCAGCTCAGCCTGAGGAGCCTCATCAACCTGTTCCGTTTGGGCACCCTCCCAGCCCATGTACTGCTCAATCTCTTCACTGTAGGCTGGCAACATCAGACTGCCGAAAAGCAGAAGCAGCACCATGAAAGGCGGCAGGTACACCCGGTAAGCCCCCCGGTAATCCTTGTTGAACCGGAAACTGATCCCGCGCCACGCCGAATAGCGCAGCTGGAATGACATCACCAGAACAGTTAGCACCGGCGCCAACGCGAGGTAGACCGCCACAAAGCCCAGGTAGGTATAGAGGGCCCAATCTGCCGGGCTGTTATCGGCAATGACAAACACCACCAGCAATGCAAAGGCAATCAGCCGGCTGCGCAAAATTTTCAATGGACTGGCGGTAAAACTGAACGACCCGCCGGCAACCTCTGTGTTGCCGTAAAAATACTGCAGGGTACGCACCTTGGCCCAGGCCGAATAAATACCCAGTGTCATCCAGGTAAGGATGTTATTGACGAACCAGATTCCGAAAAACTCACCAGCCTGCCCGGAAAACTTCACCGGTTCATTGCGGGGAAAATGTTCTGGAACATACGTGGAAGTTGCAGCGGCTTGACTATCGGGTTGGGGGCTGTCTGTCGTCATTGTCACGATTCTTGTGTTTGGTGGAGAGAGGCTCGTCCTATTGAGCCGAATGGCGGAAACGCCATCCGCCAGCGAGTGCCGGCGGATGTCTGCCCAACCCTACAACAAGGTCAGGCTATGCACTGAATAACGAGGGATCAGGTCCACTCTTTCAGCTTGTTGCCCTGCTTGTCGGAGAAAGCACCGGCAACGATCATGATCCAGTCGATCAGGGCCCAGATGCCCAGACCACCCAGAGTCAGAATCTGCAGCAGACCAGTTCCGATCTTGCCAACGTAGAAACGGTGAACGCCGAAACAGCCCAGGAAAAAGCACATCAGAAAAGCCGGCAGGATTTTCTTGTCGGAAACGGATTCTTCAACCATGTAATGCTCCATGTATTTAGTACGATCTATTTATAACTTCCTAAAATCACTCGAATAAAGCTGTCGTCCAGCAGAAGGTCATGCGAGTGATCCGAGATTAAACCGAGTTAATGTTGAGAGCAAGAACAGGTCAGACGGAAAACGCGTATTCCAGGCCGATTCAGGCCGTAAAAAGGTAATAAGTTGTGAAACCAGAATTTCCAACAATCCCCTGCGAAGACTGTATCTTAAGGAAGTTCGTGCACTAACTCCGGAAGATCCAGCCCGTTACGTGGAAAATATTGTTTTTTCGTAACACTATGTAGCTTACTCAGCAGAATCGGACGCACATGGATAGCCGGCTCCATGGCCGACTATCCAAGCTATCGACTTGCTCAGCTGTCGAGGTGCTCTTTCATGAATGCAGTGATGGTCTGGCGAGATTCTGCGGCTTCCGGAAACCAGTGCTCAAGCAATGGAAATGCGTGGGGCAGATGAGTCCACAACTCCAGACGGGTATCCACGCCCTGCTCGGCCGCAACCTGGGCAAACAGCACGCTGTCATCCCTCAACACTTCATGCTCACTGGCGATCAGCAACAGCGGCGGAAACCCGGCACAATCCGCATGAATCGGCGAAAGCTCAGGATCCGAATGATCCAGCTCACCAACGTACCACTCAACAATCCGAGTCAATGCCAGCATAGGCAACATCGCGTCGCGTTTCAGGTTTTCGGTACGTGACGGCGGGTTATGAATCCGCGACAGGTCCGTCACCGGAGCCACGGGCACAGCACAGGCTGGCATCGGCCACCCGCGCCGGCGGATCCGCTGCAACAGGCCCAACGCCAAATTGCCTCCGGCAGACTCCCCCCCCAGAATAATTCTGGACGCCGGGATGCCCCTGTCGAGCAGCGCGCCATAGGCCCGCTCACAATCATCCAGCCCCTGAGGATAGGGACACAAAGGTGCAATACGGTAATCCGGTGCCACCGCCGATGCGCCCAGCTCAAGGCACAATCGATTGAGGAAGCGAAGGTGTGCGTCGGGCATCAGCGGCAGGACAAAGGCGCCACCGTGAACCCACAGAATCACCGGCCCAGTATGATCAATGTCCCCCAGGATGTACGAAGGCACACTTTTTCCCGGCCCGCCCAGGATCCGGTAATCCTGAGGCAATGAACGCGGGTCGCGGTATTTGGCCCCTGCCACACGGGCCTGACCAGCCGCCATACGCCGCATACTGCCGGAAACCATAAAGCGCATCAGCGGCCGAAACACCCAGCGGATCAGCCGTAACACCCAACGACTACGTCGGCTCAACACCGTTTCATGACGCTGAAACTTTGCTTGCTTGCTCATAAGGCTTCCTTTGATTCGAAACTAGCTGATAGCAAGCTACCTGAGTGAGAGGGGAGATGGAAGTGTTTTGACTGGCTGGATTCAGGCCCCTGCGAGCTTGAATACTACGCTCATCGGGTTGCTCCCTTCATGGCGTTGGTAGTCGACCTCGCCACGGCTCAGCCTGTCTGCCATTAGGCCCTCCCTACCCACGGATCTTCTGTTGCTTTTTTTCGGGGGTAGCAGGTGTGGTGTGGTTGACCAACAATCCCTGCCCTCCAAGGTGTATCCAATCCTGATACACTACGCAAAACTGTACCAGGCCTGACTTCCAGGCAGCCTGCCAGCTTCGTTGACTAAGCGAGGCTCAAAGACTTGTGAATGTCCTTAGTACGGACTGATTTTGAGTAGATAATGAGCAATTCAAGCACCCAAAGCACACTGAAAGCCCCGATACAAAATGCCGGGAGTACAGCTTCAGAACCCTCCCGCCGCTTCTGCGTCGCCCCTATGATGGACTGGACCACCCCGCACTATCGCTACCTGGCGCGGCTGATCAGTCGTCACACCCTGCTCTACACCGAAATGGTGACAACGGGGGCGTTGCTGCATGGGGATACCGAGCGTTTTCTTCGGCACGATCCGGCGGAGTATCCGCTGGCGCTTCAGTTGGGAGGCAGCAACCCGGAGGAGCTGGCCCAATGTGCGCGGCTGGCAGAGCAGTATGGCTTTGATGAGGTGAATCTCAATGTAGGCTGCCCCAGTGACCGGGTGCAGAACAACATGATCGGTGCCTGTCTGATGGGACATCCGCAGCTGGTGGCGGAGTGTGTGGCGGCAATGATGGCGGCCACCACGTTGCCGGTAACCGTCAAGCACCGCATCGGCATTAACGGCCGGGAGTCATGGGACGAGCTGTGTGAGTTCATTGATACAGTGGCGGCAGCCGGGTGCCGGACGTTTATTGTCCATGCCCGCATCGCCATCCTCGAAGGCCTGAGCCCCAAGGAAAACCGGGAAATTCCGCCACTGAAATACGACTGGGTCTACCGGGTCAAGGAACGCTACCCTCACCTGGAGATTATTATCAATGGCGGCATCAAGACTCTGGATGAGTGCGAGGAACATCTGCAACACACCGATGGCGTGATGGTGGGCCGCGAGGCGTACCATAACCCCTGGATGCTGGCGGGCGTGGATCCGCGGTTGTTCGGGAGCGATACGCCGGTCAGCAGCCGCCACCAGGTGCTGCGGACCATGCTGCCCTACATCGAGTCAGAGCTCGCCCGCGGCGTGCATCTGGGTTACATCACCCGTCACTTGCTGGGCTTGTTCCATGGCTGTAGCGGAGGGCGCCAGTTCCGCCGCTACATCAGTGAGAACGCCCATCGCCGCGGAGCCGGTCTGGAGGTTCTGGAACACGCGATGTCTCTGGTACCGGAAACGGAGGAATCTACGACTTTGGGCGTCTGAGGTCATCGCCGTCTTGTCCCTGTCAAAGGCCCCGGTTATTGTAGACATAGATAAAGGTCCCCGGAATCAGAACAACGCTCAGGATGACAGAACGAATGACCAGCAAGCTCGATCAGCTCAAGACGATGACCACGGTTGTGGCCGACACCGGCGATTTGGATGCCATTGCCCAATGGCGCCCGCAGGATGCCACCACCAACCCTTCCCTGCTGCTTAAAGCGGCCGACTCTGAACGCTATCGGCCTATGATCGATGCGGCCATCGACGACGCTCGCAAGGCCGGGGGCTCGGAGGGTGACCAACTGACTTACGCCACGGACATGCTCGCCGTTCGCGCAGGTGAGGAAATCCTGAAGCTGATTCCGGGCGTTGTCTCCACCGAAGTGGACGCCCGCCTATCCTTCGATACCGCCGCTACGCTTGAGCGGGCCCGCCGGCTGGTTGACCTGTACGACCAGCGCGGCATCGATACCAGCCGGGTACTGATCAAGATTGCCTCCACCTGGGAAGGAATTCGTGCTGCAGAACAACTGGAAAAAGACGGTATTCGCTGCAACCTTACCCTGCTGTTCTCATTTGCCCAGGCCCGGGCCTGCGCGGATGCTGGCGCCCACCTGATTTCACCATTTGTAGGCCGGATTCTGGATTGGCATCTGGCCAACAGCGACCGCGATGCTTTTGCCCCCCACGAAGATCCCGGTGTGCAGTCGGTTACCCGTATCTACAACTACTACAAGTCCCACGGCTACAGCACGGTGGTGATGGGCGCGAGTTTCCGTAACGCCGGTGAAATCGAGATGCTGGCCGGCTGTGACCGGCTGACCATCAGTCCGGCGCTGCTGCAGTCCCTGCAGGACGATGCCGGCACGCTCGAACAAAAGCTTTCGGCACACAGTGCCAACAGCCTCGAACGCCCGCGAGCCATGAGCGAATCATTGTTCCGCTGGGAGTCGAACGAAGACGCCATGGCCACGGAAAAGCTTGCCGACGGAATCCGGCGCTTTGCCATTGACCAGATCGAACTCGAAAGCCGGGTTCGTCGCCTGGCCAGCGCCGCCTGACCCCGGCCTATACAGGAGCCCGCCACACACAATGATTGCGCGGTTGAAACAACTCTTGCTGGCGACGCCCTCCGGTGGCGCCGAAACCCCGTCGAACAGGCACCGGATGGCGGTTGCAGCCACCGCCCTGATGGTTCAGCTGGCCCGCATCGATCAGAATCAGGATGCGCGGGAACTGAGCACCATTGTCGACTGTGCAATAAAAGCGCTTAAGATCACTCGCGAAGAGGCGGAAGAAATTCTGCAGGATGCGCTGGCTCACGCCGATTCAGCCACCTCCCTGTACGAATTCACCGGCATTCTCAACGACCACCTGGACCAGGGCCACAAGCTCTTGCTGCTGGAGAGTATCTGGCGGGTCGCCTACGCCGATGGCCGTATCGATCAGTACGAAGAGCAGCTGATTCGCCGCATCGCGGACCTGCTCTACCTTCATCACAGCGAATACACGCTGGCGCGCCATCGCGCCGAGCAGGCCCACCAGGCAGAGAGATCGCCCGGATAACCAGGGATAAGGAGTCACGCCATGCTTGCCATACTTCACCCCGACACCGCACTGGATAGCGAGGAATACCGCCAGACGCTGCATTTTCTTGAGAATCTGCCGGGGGTGTCATTGCGGGTTCACGAGATCCAGGGCGCCAGCCAGCGTCTGACCGAGGTCTACCTGCTGGGGGACACCAAGTCCCTCGATAAAGATGAAATTGCCGCCCTGCCCGCGGTGGAGCGCGTTATCCGCATCTCCGACGACTACCGGATTCTGGGCCGCCACCGCGACGACGACCGGGTCAGTGGATTCAGCTACAACGGTGTGACCTTCAATCAGGACAACCTCAATGTATTCGCCGGCCTCTGCGCCGTGGATGTGCCCGAGCACGTTGAACTGATCCTGAAGGCCCTCGAATCCCACGGCCAGGTCTGTACCCGGATGGGCGCCTACAAACCGCGGACCAACCCCTATTCTTTCCAGGGTCATGGCAAGGGCTGTCTGCCCTGGGTTTTCGAAAAGGCGGGCAAGCATGGCATCAAGGTGATTGCGATGGAGATCACCCATGAGAGCCACATCGAGGAAATCGACGAGTGCCTCGAAAAGCTCGGCCGTCCCACCGGGGTCATGCTTCAGGTCGGTACCCGTAACACCCAGAACTTTGAACTGCTCAAGGCCATCGGCCGTCAGAGTACCTATCCGGTCCTGTTGAAGCGGGGATTCGGCATCACCCTGAACGAATCCCTCAATGCCGCCGAGTACCTGGCCAGTGAAGGCAACGCCAACGTGGTGTTCTGCCTGCGGGGAATGAAGACGGAAGCCGGCCAGCCCCACCGCAACATGGTGGACTTTGCGCACGTGCCAGCCGTCAAGCGACTGACCCGGATGCCGGTGTGTATTGACCCCTCCCACTCGGTGGGCAGCCGGGAGCATGCTCCGGATGGCATTCTGGATGTGATGCACACCACCGCACAGGGGATCATTGCGGGCGCCAACATGGTACTGGTGGATTTTCACCCGAAACCTGAACTCGCGCTGGTCGATGGCCCCCAGGCACTTCTCATGGAGGAGCTGCCGGCGTATCTTGAAGACATCCAGCTGTGCCATGAAACCTGGAAAAAACGCCAGGCCCTGTACAGCAGGATTCGTATCGACACCCTGAACGGCTAACACACTGAATGATCATTTACGGACACCGCGGGGCCAAAGGTGAGGCCCCCGAAAACACTCTCGCCGGATTCGAGCTGGCGTACCGACATGGCATCCGCCGCTTTGAGTTTGATCTGATTCTGGCCAAAGACGGACAGCCCGTGGTTATCCATGACCTGACCCTGGAACGCACCACCGGCCAGAGCGGTAAGGTCGCCGATTACACGGCGGCAGATCTCGCCAAGATGGATGCCCGCAAGAACGTGGTCACCTGGCCGACACCAACGGGCATTCCAACCCTTGAAGCGGTATTGGCAGCAATTCCGGAATTCGAGCATCTGCAGCTTGAGGTCAAGACAGACAAGCGCAACCGGTTAAATATCCTGTGCAACCGGCTCACTGAACTGATTCAGAAGCGGGATTTGTTCGAGCGTGTGGTGGTGACTTCGTCTGACACCTGGTTCCTTCAGGAAATCCGCCGCAGAAACCGGCGCATTGCCATCGGCGTCGTGATCGACAGCCGGTTTCCCAAACCCATCAGCGTTGCGTCGAGACTTGAATGTGACTATCTGATTCTGAACTGGAAGCTGTGCTCCCGGGAGTTGGTGGAGGATGCTCACCGGCGGGATATCAAGGTATCGACCTGGACGGTCAACCGGATTCACGACATGCTGGAACTGGAAGAACAGGGGGTCGACAGCATCATCACCGACTATCCGACCAGTACCCGGATCTATTTCGAGAATCGCATGGAATCCCTGCCACACCTGCCGCCTGAGCAGGACGACGATGGCCAGGAACCCTCACTTTCCCCTTCCGCCTAAATAACTGGCCCCGCAAAGCGGGGCCGGACATAACTCAGAAGATACGGTTCAACCCGTTCAGTGCAGCGACCCGGTAGGCCTCCGCCATGGTGGGGTAGTTGAACGTCGTGTTGATAAAGTAGTTCAGCGAGTTGGCCTCGCCTTCCTGGTTCATGATGGCCTGGCCGATGTGGACGATCTCGGCCGCCTGGTCTCCAAAGCAATGAATACCGAGAATTTCGCGGGTCTCGCGATGGAACAGGATCTTCAGCATGCCAACGGCTTCGCCAGTAATCTGAGCGCGCGCCAGGTCCTTGAAGAACGCCTGCCCCACTTCGTAAGGCACCTTGGCCTCGGTCAGCTCACGCTCGGTCTGGCCGACAGAACTGATTTCAGGGATGGTATAGATACCGGTGGGTACATCGGAGACGTAGCGGAAGTAGTCGTCGTGGACTATGTCAGAGGCGGCTGCCCGTCCCTGGTCATAGGCTGCGCTCGCGAGACTTGGCCAGCCGATGACATCACCGACCGCATAGATGTGCGGTACCTGGGTTCGATAGTGTTCATCCACCGCCAGCTGGCCCCGACTGTTGGCTTCGAGGCCAACGTTCTCCAGGTTCAGCTTGTCGGTGTTGCCGGTACGGCCGTTACACCACAGGAATGCATCTGCGCGGATTTTCTTGCCGGACTTCAATGACAGCACGACGCCGTGTTCGTCACCGTCCACCGCTTCATATTCTTCATTATGGCGAACCAACACACCGTTGTTGCGCAGGTGATAGCTCAGCGCATCAGAAATCTCGTCATCCAGGAAGGACAACAGGCGACTGCCCGGGTTGATAAGATCAACCTTGACCCCGAGACCGGCGAAGATCGACGCATACTCGGAGCCGATAACACCGGCACCATAGATAATCAGGGTGCGGGGCGTATGGGACAGGTTCAGGATGGTGTCGCTGTTGTAGATACGGTGGTGACGGAAGTTGACGTCCGGTGGCAGGTACGGCCTCGAGCCAGTTGCAACGACAATGGTCTTCGCGTGCAGTGTTTCCGAAGCCTGACGGCTGCTAACTTCAACCCGGTTGGCATCGACAAAACGCGCCTTGCCGTTAAACAGGTCAATGCGATTTCGGGCGTAGAACTGGGTCCGCAACTTGACCTGCTTGCCAATTACTTTCTGGGCGCTGGCCAGTACCCGCGGGAAGGAAAACCAGCGGGGCTCTCCGATGTCGCGGAACATCTGGTTGGTATTGAACGTAATGATCTGTTTGACCGAGTGACGAAGCGCCTTGGAAGGAATGGTGCCCAGATGGGTACAGTTGCCCCCGACCATTTGCTTGTCTTCAATGATCGCAACCCGCTTACCGTTCTTGGCAGCATTCATGGCCGCACCCTCGCCTGAGGGACCGGCACCGATAACGACGACGTCGTATTGATGTTCTGGCATGCGCGCAGTAACTCCTTATCTACGTCATTTAATATTATTGGGCTGACTTGCTCGCGTCATAGGCCAGAGCATCGGCAGTTTTGCCCTCTTTGGCCAGGCGATCGTTTTCCTCTTTGCACTTCTTGGTGTTGCCGCCACAAATATCACAGGCGCCATCAAGGCCCAGAGCGCCAATACCGCCGCAGGTACCACTGATGGGCTTACGGCCCATGATCACGCCAATGGACATAGCCAGAAGGAGGACCCCAACAATGACAAAAACCAGCAGAAACGTGCCCATAACGATTCACCTCACCTTCACTATACAGTCACTGATCACCCGGCCTGGAAACAGTCCTATCTGATTATTCAACAAGATAGGACGAAAAGGCCGGCGTGTAGTGTGATTCAAAACCTTCCCCGGTACGCACAATGAAATACGCCGGAATATTGTCACGGATTGCCAGCGCTCTGGCCTTTTCAAACCCCATGACATTAAAAGCTGTCGCGATGCCATCTGCCAGCATACAGTTTTCTGCAATCACCGTCACAGACGCCAGATTATGGCTGATAGGCTGGCCGGTTACCGGATCGATGGTATGGGAAAACCGCTGCCCATCGGACTCAAAATAATTCCGGTAATCACCGGAAGTAGCCAGGCCATGATCGTCGAGAACAACCACCCGGTTGACCTGCCGATCACCCGCTACCGGTTGTTCGATCGCCAGGCGCCAGGCCTCACCACCAGGCTTGCGCCCCTTGACCCGGATCTCACCACCGATTTCCACAAGAAACGCGCTGATGCCTTCGTCCTCGAGAAAACGGGCAACAGCATCCACCCCATAGCCCTTGGCGATTGCTGACAGGTCCAGGTATTGATGCGAGCGGGTACGAACCGCTGGCGGTTCCTGCTGAAGTTCAATATTCCAGTAGCCTATCGCGCCCAGTCGCTGGGCCAACTCGTCGGCATTGGGAACCACATCCGGGCGGCCTTCCGGACCGAAGCCCCAGAGATTGACCACAGGACCAACCGTGATATCAAAGGCCCCTTCACTGAACTCGGAGATCGAGCGGGCTGCGGTCAGCACATCGAGAAGCTCAGCAGAGATCGCTTGCCACTGGGACTGATCCACGGCCGAGTTGAACTGTGACAATTCGGAGTCCTGCCGCCAGGTCGACATCGAGGCGTCCACCTGCTGCAACACCTGACCAATCCCCTGCCCCAGATTCTCCAGACGCACGGGGTCATCGTTCAATACGACATTGATATGATAACGGGTACCAAAGACCGGGCCAGACAACTCCCAGACTTTTGCCTCTTCCTTAAACGAGCAACCCGCCAGGGTCGCAATCACCAGCATCACAAGGATGCTGGTGACTGAAGCCCTGGCGGGTCGGAACATGCGGGATGTCATCGGGTCTGTTTAACCTCCAAAGTCATCCAGCATGATGTTCTCGTCTTCAACACCCATATCCTTCAGCATCTTGATCACGGATGCGTTCATGATTGGGGGCCCACACATGTAGAACTCACAATCCTCTGGGGCCGGATGGTCCTTGAGGTAGTTTTCGTACAACACGTTGTGGATGAAGCCGGTGTAGCCAGTCCAGTTATCGGTCGGCATTGCATCGGACAGCGCCACGTGCCATTCGAAGTTCTCGTTCTGCTCAGCCAGACCGTCGAAGTCTTCGACGTAGAACATCTCACGTACACTCCGCGCACCGTACCAGAAGCTGATCTTGCGGTTGGAGTTGAGACGCTTGAGCTGGTCAAAGATGTGCGAACGCATCGGAGCCATGCCGGCACCACCACCGATGAACACCATTTCAGCATCGGTCTTCTTGGCGAAGAACTCACCGAACGGCCCCATCACGGTAACCTTGTCACCCGGCTTCAGGTTGAACACAAAGCTGGACATGATGCCCGGCGGATGGTCGCTGCCTGGAGGCGGAGTGGCAATCCGGATGTTGAACTTGAGAACACCCTTCTCTTCCGGATAGTTGGCCATGGAGTAGGCACGGATGGTGTCTTCCTTGTTGATCGCCTTGTAGCGCCAGATATCGTGCTTGTCCCAGTCTTCATGGAACTCTTCTTCGATATCGAAGTTCTTGTAGTCGATCTCGTACGGAGGACACTCGAGCTGAACATAACCGCCAGCACGGAAGTCAACTTCTTCGCCTTCCGGCAATTTCAGCACCAGCTCCTTGATGAAGGTGGCCACGTTGTGGTTGGACACCACCTCGCATTCCCACTTCTTCACGCCAAAGAACTCTTCCGGCACTTCGATCTTCATGTCCTGCTTGACCGGAACCTGACACGACAGGCGCCAGCCTTCTTTCTCTTCACGGTTGGTGAAGTGCGTCTTTTCCGTTGGCAGCATGGCGCCGCCGCCGTCCAGCACCTTACACTTGCACTGCGCACAGGTACCACCGCCACCACAGGCAGAAGACAGGAAGATGCCGTTGCCGGCCAGCGTGCCCAGCAGTTTTCCGCCAGCCGCTGTTTTGACCGTATGTTCAGGGTCGTCGTTGATTTCGATAGTCACGTCACCGGTGCTAACCAGCTTCGAGCGTGCCGCCAGGATGATCGCCACAAGCGACAGCACGATAACGGTGAACATGACCACGCCGAGAATAATTTCTGTATTCATGGTCTCGCCTTTTCGTTAAACCGAATCACCGGATTGGTTACAGTGAAATACCTGAAAACGACATAAAGCCCAGGGACATCAAACCAACCGTGATGAAGGTGATACCCAGGCCCCGGAGACCTTCCGGAACATCGCTGTACTTGAGTTTCTCGCGGATACCAGCCAGGGCAACAATTGCCAGTGCCCAGCCAAGACCCGCACCGAACCCGTACACAACACTCTCACCAAAGGTGTAGTCCCGCTCTACCATGAACAGGGACGCACCCATGATGGCGCAGTTCACGGTAATCAGCGGCAGGAAGACACCCAGCGCCGAATAAAGAGCCGGAATGTACTTGTCCAGTACCATTTCCATGATCTGAACGATCGCTGCGATCACGCCGATGTAAGTCAGCAGACCGAGGAAGCTCAGGTCGATGTTCGGATAACCGGCCCAGTCCAGCGCACCTTCACGCAACAGGTTGTTGTAGATCAGGTTGTTGGCCGGAACGGTCAGGGTCAGAACCACAATAACCGCAATACCGAGACCCACAGCTGCTTCGATCTTCTTGGAAATCGCCAGGAAGGTACACATCCCCAGGAAGAACGCCAATGCCATGTTTTCAACGAAAACGGCCTTCAGAATCAGACTGATATAGTGTTCCATCAGAAGGCCTCCTTGGCTTTATGGCGAGACATCTTGTAGTCAGCCTCTTCCACCTGATCCGGCTTCCAGGCGCGCAGGCCCCAGATTGCCAGACCGATGATGAAGAACGCACTCGGTGGCAGCAGCAGCAGACCGTTCGGCACGTACCAGCCACCTTCGTTAATGGTGGGCAGCAGGGTAATACCAAACAGCGAGCCGGCGCCCAGCAGTTCACGGAAGAAGGCGATGAAAAGCAGCATCACAGAATAGCCGAGACCATTACCGATACCGTCCAGGAAGCTCAGCGCCGGGCCATTTTTCATGGCAAAGCCTTCTGCACGACCCATAACAATACAGTTGGTGATGATCAGGCCAACGAAAACCGACAGCTGCTTGCTGATTTCATAGGCATACGCCTTGAGCACCTGATCAACCACGATGACCAGAGAGGCGATGATGGTCATCTGCACGATGATCCGAATGCTGTTCGGAATCTGTGTGCGAACCAGCGATACCGCGAGGTTGGAGAATGCGGTAACCGCAATTACCGAAATACACATGACAATGGTCACGTTCAGGCTGGTGGTAACCGCCAGCGCCGAACAGATACCAAGAATCTGAAGTGCAATCGGGTTGTTGCTGAAAATCGGTCCAAAAAGAACCTGCTTGGCTGATGTATCCGCCATGATCAGACCTCCCCTTGACGCAGTTTTTGCAGGAACGTTGCGTAGCCGTTCTCACCCATCCAGTAGTTCAGCAGGTTTTCAACACCGCGACTGGTCAGGGTTGCGCCGGAAAGCGCATCGACTCTGTGTTCCCCGTTTGGATCGTTGGGATCAACACCGCCCTTCACGAGACGAATCTCCGGCTGGCCGGCCTGGTCTCCGTAAACGGTCTTGCCTACCCATTGCTGCTTCCAGCGGGGGTTATCCACTTCACCACCCAGGCCCGGAGTTTCTGCGTGAGAGTAGAAACCGAGACCTTCGATAGTGTTGGCATCACCTTCGAGGGAAACAAATCCGTACAACGTAGACCAAAGACCGTAACCGTGAACGGGCAGAACCACACGCTGCAGCTCGCCGTTTTCAGTCAGGATGAAGATCTTGGCAACGTTTGGACGACGCTTGATTCCCGCAGGATCTTCGCTGCTGCCAAGTACGGTGGACAGAGCAGGATCAGAAGCGGCTTTGTACATGTCGTACTTCATCGCGTCTTCAAAGCCAACGCTCTGAGGATCAACATACTCACCAGTGTCCAGGTCCAGCAGACGCACTTCAAAACGCTGGAACTGCTCTTCAATATCAGCCGGGGTTGCACCCGCTTCCAGCATGCCAGCGGCAGCCAGAATATTGGATTTGATATCCAGGTTCTGGTTGGTTACCTGAGCCGGTTTCAGCATTACGGCGGCGGTAGAAACCACCACCGAGCAGACGATACACAGCGCCAGCGCAACGATCAGGGTTCTGGAGACAGTTTCCTTGTTAGCCACGGGCAAGCCTCCGTTTGATGTTGGCCTGAACCACATAGTGATCCATCAGCGGTGCGAACAGGTTGGCGAACAGAATGGCGAGCATGATGCCTTCTGGGAACGCCGGGTTGATAACGCGGATCAGCACGGTCATGACACCCACCAGAATGCCAAAGCACCAGCGACCAGTGTTGGTCATGGCGGCAGACACGGGGTCGGTTGCCATGAACATCATGCCGAAGGCAAAGCCGCCGATCACCAGGTGCCAGTGAGCCGGTACGCTGAACATCGGGTTGGTATCAGAGCCCACTGCGTTCAGCAGCATGGACATACCGATCATGCCGATCAGCACACCACCCACGATGCGGTAGGACGCGATCTTCATCATCAGCAGAATCAGGCCGCCGATCAGTACCGCAACGGTGGAGGTTTCACCCATGGATCCCTGAATGGTTCCGAGGAATGCGTTCACCCAGCCGATCTGCTGCTCCAGCGCTTCAACGCCACCGCTGGCAGCCCAGCTCAGTGCGGTTGCACCACTGAAACCGTCAACCGCAGTCCAGACCGTGTCACCTGAGATCTGCGCCGGGTAAGCGAAGTACAGGAAAGCACGACCGGTCAGGGCCGGGTTAAGGAAGTTCTTGCCGGTACCGCCGAACACTTCCTTACCAATGACCACACCGAAGGTAATGCCCAGTGCGACCTGCCACAGCGGGATGGTCGGCGGGCAGATCAGTGCGAACAGCACGGAAGTCACGAAGAAACCTTCGTTAACCTCGTGACGACGGACAGTCGCAAACAGGACTTCCCAGAAACCACCAACGGCGAAAGTCACCAGGTAGATCGGGAGGAAGTACGCCATGCCGTAGACAAAGTTGTCCCAGACGCTGGCGGCATCGTTACCGGCCAGAGCCGAGATAAACGCCGTGCGCAGGCCACCGTCACCCATCAGGGCATCAGGATTTTCAGCCAGGAAGCTGTTGGCCTGGAAACCGATGTTCCACATACCAAAGAACATGGCCGGGAAGGTGCACAACCAGACGGTGATCATCAGTCGTTTCAGGTCTACGCCGTCGCGAACATGAGCCGTGGTGGAAGCTACCTTGCCAGGGGTATAGAAAATGGTGTCAACGGCTTCGTACAACGCGTACCAGCGTTCATACTTGCCGCCTTTTTCAAAGTGATGCTCGATACCATCGAGAAACGTACGGATACTCATGTCGTATTAGCCCTCGATCTCGATTCGGGTCAGGTTCTCTCGGAGAATCGGACCGTATTCGTATTTACCCGGGCACACAAAGGTACACAGAGCGAGATCTTCTTCGTCCAGCTCCAGCGCACCCAGCTTCTGGGCGGTTTCGGTATCGCCAACGATCAGCGAACGCAGCAGCTGGGTCGGCAGGATGTCCAGAGGCATCACAGCTTCGTAACTGCCCACCGGAACCATTGCCCGCTCACTGCCATTGGTGGTGGTGGTGAAGTCGAACTTCTTGCCGCCAAACAGCTTGGACAGGTAAATATTCAGCACAGAGAACTTGTTGGTGCCCGGAGACAGCCAGCCCATGAACTCACGCTTGGTGCCTTCTTCCAGAATGGATACCTGGTTGGCAAAACGACCGAGGTAGGCGCAGGGGCCAGTGCCACGGCGGCCACCGAAGACGGAGCCGGAGATCAGTCGAACGTCACAGTCCTGAACAGTCTCGCCCTCGGCCAGTTCATTCAGATTCGCACCAACGCGGGTACGGACCAGACGAGGCTTGGAGGCCTTGGGACCACCCAGTGCTACGACACGCTCTACTGCCAGCTCGCCGCTTTCAAACAGCTTGGCGATTGCAATAACGTCCTGATAGCCCACAGTCCAGACAGTTTTGGAAACGCTGACCGGATCCAGGTAGTGGATATGGGTACCAACGTTACCGGCAGGATGGACACCATCGAAATGATGACCTTCCACGCTGCCACCCTGGGGGACGGATACCTCTGCTCCCGGCTTGGCCGCAACAAACACCTTGCCGTTGGTCAGTTTGGCAATCAGGGCGAGGCCTTTTTCAAAGGCTGCGCTGTTTTCACCAATGATGACGGCCGGATCGGCTGCAAGCGGGTTGGTATCCATCGCAGAAACGAAGATGGAATTCGGTGTAGAGTCGATTTCAGGGACTTTACTGTAGGGACGGGTACGGAAAGCAGTCCACAGACCGGACTCAACCAGGTTATCGACCACCTGCTGACGGTCCAGACCGGCAATGTCCGAGTCGCTGTAGCGAGCGAAGGTCTCAGCCTCATCACCATCTATTTCGATGACGATCGACTGGAATACGCGGCGCTCACCCCGGTTAATTTCTTTCACCACGCCTGCTGCGGGTGATGTATAACGCACGCCTTCGGTCTTCTTGTCCGTAAACAGCAGCGACCCGCGCTTGACGCGGTCTCCCTCTTTGACAGCCATGGTTGGCTTCATGCCATTGTAGTCAAAGCCGATCAAAGCCACGTGACGTACGGGCTTTCCTTCGGTAATGGTCTGTTCGGGAGCGCCACTGATGGGAAGATCCAGGCCTTTCTTGATCTTGATCATTAGCCTCGTCCAATCATCAGAAACTTTTCGATGGATTTGCCACGCCTGACTTCCTGCACCCAGGACTTCCCGTAATGACTTTACGTCAGTTGGAATGACCGGAACGGAGGCGGAGCGGCAGCATACCGATGCCAGGCCTCGTCGCCAGCAGGATGAGAACGGTTTTCTGTGTCAGACGTACCCAAAATCGCGCCAATTATAGAGACTTGATAGCGGCATTTCCACCGCAACCTCTCCGACTTTGCGCCTAATTGGTGTCAACCTTGAGCCTTATCCCTAAAACAAAGAACCCCCGACAACACCTTATTGCCGGGGGTTCTTTGATAACAGCAAACGCTGTCAATTCAGGCTCAACTGCCCCTTAGCGAGCACGCTTCGGGAAAATCGGGTAAGTCACGCCAGCCATCTGATTGACCACGCGAACAACCTGGGCACTGTAACCAAACTCGTTGTCGTACCATACGTAGAGGATCAGACGCTTGCCATTGGTGATGGTAGCCTGAGCGTCGACGATACCGGCATGACGGGAGCCTACAAAGTCGGTGGAGACCACTTCCGGCGAGTTCACAAAGTCGATCTGCTTCTGCAACTCTGAGTGCAGCGCCATTTCCCGCAGGTAGTCGTTAACACCCTCAACCGTCACATCTTTATGAAGGTTCAGGTTGAGAATGGCCATGGATACGTTCGGAGTCGGCACCCGGATAGCGTTACCGGACAGCTTACCCTTGAGCTCCGGCAGCGCCTTGGCAACCGCCTTGGCAGCACCGGTTTCAGTGATAACCATGTTCAGCGGAGCACTGCGACCACGACGGCTACCCTTGTGGTAGTTATCGATCAGATTCTGGTCGTTGGTGTAGGAGTGAACAGTCTCAACGTGACCATCCTCAATACCAAATTCATCATTGATCGCCTTCAGGACCGGCGTAATGGCGTTGGTCGTGCAGGAAGCCGCAGACAGAATCTTGTCTTCGTCGGTGATCCAATCGTTGTTGATACCGTAAACAATGTTCTTGATGTCACCCTTGCCAGGCGCAGTCAGGATAACACGGCTGACACCCTTGGACTTGAGATGCAGCCCCAGACCTTCCTCATCACGCCACTTACCGGTGTTGTCGATAACGATCGCGTTGTCGATGCCGTAATCGGTGTAGTCCACCTGATCCGGACCATTGGAGTAGATCACCTTGATGAAGTTACCGTTGGCAACGATGGCCGAGTTTTCCTCATCAACGGTGATGGTGCCATTGAAGGGACCATGCACAGAGTCACGACGCAGCAGGCTGGCACGCTTCTCGAGATCATTCTCGGCACCACCCTGACGCACAACAATCGCACGCAGACGCAGGTTAGTACCGCCACCGGCCTTCTCGATCATGATCCGGGCAAGCAGACGACCGATACGACCGAAACCATAGAGGACAACGTCCTTGGTGCCATTACCGGCATTTTCTTCGGACTGAGCACTGTACTGGCCCACAACCGGACCGATTTCCTGCTTGAGGAAATCTTCTACAGAGACGGAGCCCTGCCCGGCCTTGTACTTGACCGCCAGTTTGCCGATATCCACGTGGGCACTGCCCAACTCCAGCTTATCCATGGCTTCAAGCAGCGGCAGAGTGTCGTGAACAGACAGCTCGTTTTCTTCAACCTGACGAACGTAGCGGTGGGCGCGAAGAATACCGATGACTGACTGATTGATGATGGAGCGACCGTAAACGGAAGTCACCACGTTGTTTTTACGGTAAAGGCGGCCAATCAACGGAATCATCGCCTCAGCGGTCGACTCTCTTTCCGTCCAGTTAGACAGGTGCTGGTTAATCTGTTCGTGACTCACGCTTCAACCTCTGCAGTTAGCACTGGGTCCCTCTGAACCGTTCCTGAATCGCCACCACGATGCCCTGTGGCGCACGAGCTGTTCAGGCGTTAGTCAGAGACTCCCGGGAAAATGGGTCGCATATTATCCAATGGATTCGGACCGAGCGCAAATAACTCCGCCCCAACTGCCATGACAGCGTCACCGACCGCCGGTAGAATGGCGCAGCCCCAACCACGATTCAGCCCTGATAGGAGTAACCGGCGACCCATGACTGACGGCGCGCAAGTTAACAGGCACAGCATCCGACTATTGGCTCCGGAGTTTCCGGTCCGGCCCGCCGACCATCGGGTCTGGCACGGATTGAGCGGAAGCCGGTCGGCACTGGCGGTCTGCGAAAGTGCCAGAGAGCATGGCAGCCTGACCCTGGTGATCACCCGCAGCACCAGTGAGGCACTGTTGCTTGAGCAGGGCATTCGTTTCTTTCTTGGCTTGCCTGCTGATGAGGACCAACCCGCGATCACGCCCGATGGCCTTGAGCTGTTGTCGCTGCCGGACTGGGAAACCCTGCCCTACGACCAGTTCTCGCCGCATCAGGACATCACCTCACGGCGCATTCGCACCCTGCATCGGCTGCCGTCCACCCGTCGCGGCATTCTGGTCGTTCCGTCCCGGACATTGATGCACCGGCTGGCACCGGCCAATTACCTGCAAGGCAACACCCTGTTACTGGAGGTTGGCCAGACCCTTGATATCGACAGCTGGCGCCTGCAACTGGAAGCCGCTGGCTACCGTCATGCGGAAAACGTTTACGAGCACGGCGAATACGCCATCCGCGGCGCCATTCTCGATATTTACCCGATGGGATCATCCCTGCCCTACCGGATCGATCTGTTCGATAACGAGATCGAAACCCTGCGCACTTTCGACCCGGAGACCCAGCGCTCCATCGATCGAATCGAGCGCATCGAACTGCTGCCTGCCAATGAATTCCCCTGGGACAAGACATCCCGCTCCGCGTTTCGCAGCCGCTGGTTTGAGCAGTTCCCCCATGCCGACAAGGATGCGCCCATTTATCAGGACATCATTCAGGGCATTACCCCACCCGGTATCGAATACTATCTGCCGCTGTTTTTCGATCAGACCGCAACCCTGTTCGACTACCTGCCAGCCGACACCCGGGTCTTTACTTCTCCAGAACTGAACGAGGCCCTGGAGCAGTTCCAGTCCGACACACAGGCCCGCTACGAAGAACGTCGCCACGACCGTCTGCGTCCGATTCTTCCGCCAGCCAACCTGTTCCTGCGCAACGAAGAGATGTTTTCGGCCCTGAAGGCCTACCCCCGGGTCACCCCCACCACGGCATTGCCCGACACCGGTGTGGCCGGCGCCGTTACCTGCGCCGCCGAGGCATTGCCGGACGTTTCCATGGACGGCCGCAGCGCCCAGCCTGCGGCCCGCCTACAACAGTTCATCCAGCAGTTTCATGGCCGGGTATTGATCTGTGCCGAGTCCTCCGGGCGCCGTGAAGCCCTGATCGACAGCCTGGGCGAAAACAACCTCAGGCCGACCACCATCGACGACTGGCAGCAGTTCCTCACGTCACCGGACTGCACCCTGGCCATCACCATCGCTCCAATGGAGGATGGCCTGATCCTGAGCGATCACAGCCTCGCCCTGGTCACCGAGTCGGCCCTGTTCGGAGAACGGGTACTGCAGCGCCGGCGCCGTGAAAAACCAACGGAGGTGGACGACTCGGGCTACCGAGACCTGTCGGAACTGAGGGTCGGCGCCCCGGTGGTCCACATTGACCATGGCGTCGGCCGCTACCAGGGACTTCAGACCCTCAACGTTGACGACGACGCGGCCGAATTCCTGACCCTGGAATATGCTGGTGGCTCCAAACTGTACGTTCCGGTCTCCAACCTGCATCTGATCTCCCGCTACAGCGGCGCCGACACCGACCACGCACCTCTGCACAAGCTTGGCAATGAACGCTGGAGCCAGTCAAAGCAAAAGGCTCTCGAAAAGATCCGCGACACCGCAGCAGAGCTGCTGGATGTCTATGCCCGCCGCGAAGCTCGCCAGGGCTATTCCTTTGAGCACCCCGATGAGGCCTATCGCAACTTTGCGGCTGGCTTCCCGTTCGAAGAAACCCCCGACCAGCAGGCTGCGATAGAAGCCGTCATTGCGGATATGACCAGTGAACGCCCCATGGATCGCCTGGTCTGTGGGGATGTCGGGTTCGGCAAGACCGAAGTGGCCATGCGGGCAGCATTCCTTGCCACCTACTCCGGCAAACAGGTCGCCGTGCTGGTACCGACAACCCTGTTGGCCCAGCAGCACTATGAATCCTTCCGCGATCGCTTTGCCGATACGCCGGTGCAGGTTGAACTGCTCAGCCGTTTCCGCAGTGGCAGCCAGACCTCCAAGGCCCTCGAAGCGCTGGAAGAAGGTCGTGCCGATATTGTCATCGGCACCCACAAGCTGCTCCAGGGTGACATCCGCTTCAAGAATCTCGGTCTGGTGATTATTGATGAGGAACACCGCTTTGGCGTCCAGCAGAAGGAACGACTGAAATCTCTGCGCGCCGAAGTGGACATGCTCAACCTGACCGCCACGCCGATACCGCGAACCCTCAACATGGCCATGGGGCACCTGCGCGACCTATCCATCATCGCCACACCACCTTCACGGCGATTGTCGGTCAAGACTTTCGTGCGCCAACGCGACAACGCCATGGTGAAGGAAGCGGTGCTTCGGGAGATTCTCCGGGGCGGCCAGGTCTACTTTCTTCACAACGAAGTCAGCACCATCCAGAAGACCGCCGAAGACCTGCGCCAACTCATTCCCGAGGCCCGGGTGGGTGTAGCCCACGGGCAAATGCGTGAGCGGGAACTGGAGCAGATCATGTCCGACTTCTACCACAAGCGTTTCAACGTTCTGGTCTGCACCACCATCATCGAAACCGGCATCGACATACCAAGCGCGAACACCATCATCATCGAACGTGCCGACAAATTCGGTCTGGCCCAGCTGCACCAGCTGCGTGGCCGGGTCGGACGTTCTCATCACCAGGCCTACGCCTACCTGCTGACACCTCCGCCCAAGGCGATCAGCACAGATGCCCGCAAGCGCCTGGAGGCCATTTCGGAAGCCCAGGACCTGGGCGCAGGTTTCATGCTGGCGACCCACGACCTGGAAATCCGTGGCGCAGGAGAGCTGCTGGGCGAAGAACAGAGCGGACAGATCGAGAGCATCGGCTTCACCCTCTACATGCAACTGCTGGACGAAGCGGTCAAGGCCATCCGTGAAGGCCGCACTCCGAACGCTGAGCTTCCGCTCAGCCACGGCACCGAGATCAATCTCCGGATTCCGGCACTGATACCGGATGACTACCTGCCCGATGTGCATAATCGCCTGATGCTTTATAAACGCATTGCCAGCGTTAACTCAGGCGAAGCCCTGAAAGAGCTGCAGGTGGAAATGATCGACCGCTTCGGGCTGCTGCCGAACCCGGCCAAGAACCTGGTGCGCCAGACCGAACTTCGCCTCAAAGCGGAAGCCCTCGGGATCACCAAGATCGACGCCGGCAAGGAATGGACCCGGCTGGAGTTTGCCGGCAACACTCCGGTCGACCCGCTGGTGCTGATCAAGAAGGTGCAGCAGGCCCCAGACCGTCACAAGCTCGAAGGCGCCAACATCTTCGCTTTCCGGCTGAACGATGCCACAACCGATGGTAAACTCACTGGCATTTCGGACATGCTCGGCCAGTTGTCACCCGCGTAGACGACGCCGAACCCACTTTCCACGACTGCGGAGACACCCTTTGCGACCGTCCGTACTGAAACTTGCAAACCAACTTTTGCTTGCCGCCACCATGGCTGTTGTTGCCAGCGGCGAAGCCCTGGCCCAGACATCCGACAACGCCTATCGGGCCGAGATTGTCCTGCTGGAACGAATTGTTGCGCCCGAGAACATCGAGGAGCAGATGGCCAACCGCTTGCTTGAACCGCTACCAGAGGCACCCCGCCAACTGATGGTGGTGGATGCCGGCGGCAATGCCGGCTCCTCGCTGCGCCTGGTTCCCAAGCACGAAATGACCCTCTCCCGCGCTGCCGACCGTCTGGTGAACAGCGGCCGCTATCGGGTGTTGATGACAGCGGGCTGGTATCAGTCGTTCCCCCCCAATTATGAAGGTCGGCCGATGCAGGTCGCGGTGGGTGATTGGCTGGGAGCAGCCGGTATGCGGGAAGTGGAAGGCACCATCACCATTGACCGCCAACGGTACCTGCACGTCAAGGTTGAACTGAACCACTGGCAGGCGGTGGCAGATGCCCCTGCGGCACAGCCCGCTGCCCAGCCAACACAGGCATCGTCTGGGCAGCCAGCCACCATTGCAGACATGGCCGAGGGCGGTGAGCCTCAGCCTGACATCGAGTTGTTGACCTGGATCCGTGAAACCCGTCGCATGCGCAGTGAGGAAATCCACTTCCTAGACTCCCCCACCATTGGCGTGCTGGTGTTCTTCAGGAAAATTGAGGGGTAAGGGTTCCGAGCGCGACGACGGAGTTTTCCAGGATCGTTTTTACCCCAGACATACCCTTCGCTATGGCGGCCTCAATCTCTTCCATCGTGATGATGTGATCGGTTTTTCCGGCCGCCCAGTTCACCACCAGCGCCAGGCAGGCGTAATTCATCTTCAGCTCGGCGGCCAGCGCCGCTTCCGGCATGCCGGTCATCCCCACCAGATGGCAACCATCCCGTTCCAGCCGAACAATCTCTGCCGCCGTTTCCAGTCGCGGCCCCTGGGTTGCCGCATAGGTCCCAAAATCACAGTGTGGAACCGCTGCCGCCCTCGCGGCGTCCACCAGCACCCGGCGAACCGCGTCGGTGTAGGGGTAACTGAAGTCGATATGCGTCACCTCCTCCAGCTCTCCTTCAAAGAAGGTGCTCGCCCGCCCCCAGGTGTAGTCAATGATCTGGTCAGGAATGACCACTTCCGCCGGTCCCATCGCCGAGTGCATGCCACCAACGGCGTTGACCGCAATCACCGTTTCAACCCCGCACTCTTTCAGGGCCCAGATATTCGCCCGGTAGTTAACCTCGTGTGGCGGAATACGGTGAGGATTGCCGTGACGGGCCAGGAACACAACGTCCTGCCCGTTCAGACGCCCATGCACCAGTGGGGCTGAAATTTCACCCCAGGGTGTCTCCGGAGTGCTTTCCCCGAGGATTTCCAGGCCCGCCAGCTCGGTGAGCCCGGTGCCGCCAATAATCGCAACCGGCGCCTGCTGCATAGTCGGTTTTGTCATGAGGTCTGCCCCTGTTGATCAAGTCCTGATAGCTCAATCCCGTCCGGTACGTGCAGCGTGCTGGTCGGGAAAGCAAACTCGGCGCCGTGGGAATCAACGATCTGACTGATCCGCAGCAGCACATCCTGTTTGATTTCGTGGAATTTCACCCACTCGGTGGTTTTAGTGAAGGCGTAGATCATGATGTCGAGGGACGAGGCGTTGAACGCCAGGAAGTTGACGATCAGGGTCTGGCTGGTATCAATCGCTTCATGGCTCTCCAGCATGGTGCGGATTTCGGCAACCACGGCCGCCATCTGACGGGCATCGCTGTATCGGATGCCGATGGTTTCGGAGATCCGGCGATTACTCATCCGGGACGGGTTTTCCACGGCAATCGTGGTGAATGCGGCATTTGGTACGTACAGGGGTCGCTTGTCGAACGTGCGAATGGTGGTCAATCGCCAGCCAATATGCTCTACCGTACCCTCAATGTTGCGATCCGGTGAGCGGATCCAGTCTCCCACCTTGAACGGCCGGTCCAGGTGAATGATAAACCCGCCGAAGAAGTTGGCCAGCAAATCCTTGGCTGCAAAACCAATGGCAATGCCGCCCACACCACCAAAGGCCAGCACCCCGGAAATACTGTATCCGAGGGACTGCATGAAGATCAGTACGGCGGTGATGATAACGACAGCGCGCAGCAACTTGCTCACCGCAGAAACCGTGGTGTAGTCCATCGGGCGCTGGACCTTGCCCGGCGTCGACAGCAGTTGCTCGCCCTGTTTGATCATGCCAATCAGGGTCCACACCAGCAGCCAGATAAAGCCCAGCCGCAGCAGGTGCTCGTTGGCCTGGAAGATTTCCGCCTCGGAATAGCGGTAGGCAGCATCCGCCGCCCAATACACGCCCAGCAGCCAGACCATCCCCATGGCAGGCTTTCTTACCGCATGGAGAAAGGCGTCATCCCACAGGTTGTTGGTATTGGCAAACCGACGCTCAAGCCACAACACCAGGCGACTGACAATAAACGCCGTCACCGCGGTCATCAGTACCAGAACAAATACCACCAGGGTTACCCGCCAAGTGCCGGAAAGGCCCTGCCAGTTCTCCATAAACCCCATCATCACACCGGGTACATCCTCGGTCATGTCATTCCTCGTCCAGTCAGCCAATCATGGAATAGCCAGTTTGCAATCAACGAATTACCACGTCGGTTCCCGGCTTCACCAGATCAAACAACTCCAGCAAATCCCGGTTCCTCATCCTGACGCAGCCATGGGAACGGGGGGTGCCCATGGGTTCGCTGTCCGGCGTGCCGTGAATGTATATGAAGCGACGAAAACTATCGACCCCGGGACCACGATTAAGCCCCCATTCCCGCCCGCACAGCCACAAGATGCGTGTCAGGATCCAGTCACGGCCAGGAAACGCCCGGGCCAGATCCGCAGAATAGACCTCACCGGTCGGGCGGCGGCCAACAAACACCGCGTCGCGGGGCTGCCCCGCGCCGATACAGGCACGAATGTAGTGACGCCCCCGCGGGGTGCAGCCTGAATTCTGCTGCTCGCCGGGGCCGTTGAGGGCGGTAGAAACCGAATAAACTCTGGGCTGCAATTCGTCAGTCAGGTAGAGGCTCAGGGTCTGACGGGAAAGATCAATATCGATGCGGGGACGGGTACAGGAATCCGGGGCCACGGCACTTGCTCACTGGGTTTTCTGCGGAAAAGATCAGTGAGCGTAACCGACCCGGGTGGAATCAGGCAAATGTCGCGTCTCTCATGGGCGGAAGTACAATATTCTCCGCCTGCAAGCCCGCCGAAAGGAACGGCACAAGACGGGCGGCGATCTCTTCCACCGAGGTTTCGACCCCCAGCTTGTTTTCGAGAATCTCGCGCAGGGCATCACTGCTGGACATGGTAAACGCGGTCGCACCAAGCATGAACTGAATGCGCCAGTATCTGTCCACCGCGGAAAGATCAGGCGTCGCATCCTTGAGCAACTTCATGAAGCGGCCAAACGGATCGCTGTACTCCGCTTCCAGGAACTTGCGCAGGTGGCCCTGGGACTGGGTATAGGCCAGGCCAAGCAGGCGCATAAAGATAGAAATGCCCTTTTCATTGCGCTGAGGCATCCTGACGGCACTTTCGGTCAGCGCCCACAAGGTCTGATCAAGGGAGGGAGGCGTGTCTTGGCAGCGGCCCTCAAGTTCGTCGAAGGCCTCATCAAGCGTCTCTGCAAAGGGGGTCAGAAAACGGGCGAACACGGCCTGGATCAGGGCGTTTTTTGAGCCAAAATGATAATTGACGGCCGCCAGATTTACTTTAGCCTTACTGGTAATCATCCTAAGGGAGGTTTCAGAAAAGCCTCGCTCTGCGAAAAGCTCTTCTGCCGCATCAAGGATGCGGTCAACCGTGTCGGATTGCGCCATTCTTATTCTTCCGGTGTCTCTAGCAAACGTCTGTTTGAAACATACGTTTGAGACGCGCCCTTGTCAAGCGCGGGGCTCCGGCGCTGCCACTGCGCTGTTCCAGCCGGCATCGATAGCCGCCTGATTACCGTCAAAAAACGCCTGCTCCAGCCGACTGTAGGCTTTTTCCGATTCCAGCATATAAATCAGAAACAGCCGCACATGTTGCCGCCTGACACAGTAACGTGCTAACACCCGCTGTTCGGAAAGACTGATCAACTTCTGGAACCGCGACGAGCGCAACGCGCTATTGAACTCTGCCATTTGCGCACACTGCCAGACCAGCCCTGCCTCCCCCTCAAGATGGGCAATGTGTTTGCGGGCTTCACGCATCAACCGCTGTCGGCGCATGATCAGCTCAAGGTAGGTTTCGTGGCCGGAATACAGGCGGCGAATAACCGGCACGCCCGCCAACAAGATGATGACAAAGGCGCCAAAGCCACCACCAGCCACCCAGGCGGGAATCAGCCCGGTCATGCCGGTAAGGAAGATCAACCCCGTGAGCGTCACGCTGAACAGCCACAGGTCACGGCGCCTCCGGGCGACTGCGACGGAATAATTATCCGGCCAGGACGACATGGCCAGCAGGTTGAAATCAAGCAGCAAAACCCTGTCGCATTGGCGAAGCAACAGACGCAGCTTTTGCTGGCGTTTGGCCGCGGACAGCTCATCAATGGCACTGGGGCTGACGGGTTCTGGCGCCTCAGACTCAGGTTCAGCGTCCTGTTCAACACGGTCATCAACCGGGGATGCAACCGCCGCCATGTCCGCCCCGGCCTCATCAACGGCGGCGTCTGTATTTTGAACGGGTACCGGCTCACCGGATCCCGGTGCGCTGGCCACCGGATCGGCCGGGCGCCCCGGTCGAAGCACCGCGGTACCCGCCGGCGGTGTCAGTTCCTGTTCTGTTTCAGTGATATCAGCCATGGATTTTCAGACAGCCCAGCCATCAGGCCGGCTCCATTCTCGACAGTTGCCGTATGATGACGTGCGACCCTGAACGCGCGACGCCAGTTCTTGATAAAGTGGAATTCAGCTCAATCTATGCCTTTATCGGCTGCCTCGATCATATCTTGAGTCGAACCCATCCCTGCCCGCCGCCCCTTGGCACCGGCAATCCTGACCGCTATCCTTGATCCCATCCCAACGATTCAGCCCCTCCCACGGTTACCGGCAGGTGGCGTCCCATTACAGAGAGAGCTTGCATGTTCACAGGCATTGTCCAGGGTATTGCCACCATTGACGCCGTTCACAGTCAGCCGGGGCTCAACACCTACACCATCCGTTTTCCTGAAGAAAACCTTCAAAACGTCAGCATTGGTGCTTCGGTGGCCATCAATGGCACCTGCCTCACGGTAACCAGCCAACAAGGCAGCTGCCTGACGTTTGATGCGATGCAGGAAACCCTGGATCTGACCACATTGGGCGCCCTGAAGCCGGGTGATGCGGTGAATTTCGAGCGGGCCGCCAGAATTGGCGACGAGATTGGCGGCCACCTGCTGTCCGGCCACATCCATACGACGGCCACCTGCGTGGCCATTGAAACGCCGGAGAACAACCGGACCTTGCAGTTCGAGTTGCCAGCCGCCTGGACCCGCTATGTCTTCGGCAAGGGTTTCATTGCCATCAACGGCGCCAGCCTGACCGTTGGCGAAGTGACCGGCAACTGTTTCAACGTACACCTGATTCCGGAAACCCTGAGGGCAACCACCTTCTCAGATACGGCGGTAGGAGATCGGGTCAACATTGAAATTGACAGCCAGACCCAGGCAATCGTGGATACCCTGGATCGCCTGGGCTACCGTCAACAGCCTCAGTAACTGGCGGCAAACACCACAAACCTGGGGTCTGCATCGAGTTGCCTGACCTGGGGAAAATCCCGGCGCAGCGACTTGTGATACCCCAGGTGACGATTACCCACCACCAGCAGCTGCCCCCCTGGCGACAGGTGACGACGGGCCTGCCGGAAAAGCCGAAGGGCAATGTGATCGCCGACCGCGCCGCCGTCATGAAACGGTGGGTTCAGCAGGATCAGGTCAAACTCACCAGCATTTCCGGCAATGCCATCCCCATGCTCGAAACGGGTATCCGCCTCTGGAAAGGCTCCCTTTACATTCGCTTTGGCACTGGCAATCGCCTGGCTGGATACATCGGAAAATTCGACCGCAAGATCCTGTCGCTCCAGCAACGCCGTCAGCCCCTGAACGCCATTGCCGCAGGCCAGATCCAGCACCCGGGCCCCCTCTGCCAGTGACGCCGCCGCCTCACGGACCTGGGGCATCAGCATGTGCGCGCCAGGATCCAGGTGATCGCGGGCAAACACCGCTGGCAAGGCCCGTAATTCCAGACCGCTCGCCGGCAGGCGGTAGCCAAGCCACTGTTTCTCCCAACCCGCCAGCCCGGCAGAACCGGGCTGACAAACCACCACCCTCGCCTTCTTTCGCGCAGGCAAGACCTGATCCGTCACCACCAGGCGATTGAACACACCCACGCCATGGTCGGGAATGTGCTTGATCATGCCTCCGGCCATCAGCAGTCCGCCGGGCACCAATACGTCATTCGCCCAACGCAGCAGGTATTCCAGGTAGTCTATCTGACGCGGGATTTTCATCACGATGGCATCGAACGGGCCCAGCGGGGGGCGCATCCAGTCTTCTGGTGCTTCGACCTCAAGGCCGTTGCTGCGGCCGTTATCTGCCAGTGCCCCTCGCAGGGTCGCATTATCCGCGATGGTGGTCGGCTCAAGGTCATGCAAGGCCAGGGTCAGCGCCCCAAAGGCATCGTCCACCAGAGCCAGTCGCTGACCTGGCTGCAGGCGTTCACGGGCTGCTTCTATCAGCAGCTCATCCGCCGCATCCCAGGCCTGCAATCCACGATTTCCGGGTCTGCTCAGCACCAGGGGCGGTTCCTGGACAGCCAGCACATTGTTTGTCATTTCGGGCACCAGATTCTCGGTTTACGTTACGTGACGCCATTCTAGGCTGATTATTCTAGAAATTAACCCTAGAGTTGGCTCCAAGATAACTTGGTAACACCTTTTTAGAGGGACAGCACAATGATTCAGGAATCCCTGAAAAACAGCCTTGAATCTGTTCAGGCAACCCGCAAGCGCCTGGAAGATCAGGTTCGTCCGACACTGGATTGGGCAACTGCCGAACTGAAGAAAGTATTGGCGGATATGGGCGCAGATGTCTCTGAACCGACCACTCTGGCCAACGTTGTAGCTCAGGTTCGCGAAAAGAACCCGTCTCTGAAGTCACTGGCACGCCAGTTCGACGTCGCTACTTACGACCTGCGCAAGAAGCTGTGGTGGGACGCCAACATGGTGACCGCCTATTTCAGCGACCAGGCTGGCAAAACCTATCAGGCGGAAGTAAAGCCGAAGATCGTGGAAGCCCGTGATCGTGCGGAATCCCAGGCTCGCAATGCCATTGAGCAGCTGCGTGAACTGGCCCAGAAGCTCCAGCCGGCCAACAGCGAGACTGACGCCAAAGCTGAATGATTTCAGGTTGTGACCCGCTAGGGATACACACCTATTTGCCCCTTACCCCAGGGGCTTTTTTTTGCCCAAAATTTGGTCACCATTCAACGCCGGCCCTTACTTGGGCTCGGCGTTAACTTGCTCGATAAAGGCTTGGGACAGGGTATCTACCACCGGGCGCGGGCCACGCACAAACTCCGGCGCAGGCGCATCAGGCTCCCGCTCTACCAGGCTGGGCTGCTCAGACCAGTGCAGGATCTCCAGCCGTCCGGCTTCGCTCTCCACCAGCGCCGTGCAGTGCTCAACCCAATCGCCGTCATTGCAGTACAGGCCGTCCTGACTTCGCAGGAAGCCGGCGGAGTGAATATGCCCACAAATAAAGCCGTCATAGTTTCCGCGTTCAGCCACCGTCAGCGCCGCCATCTCAAACCGGCGGATAAAGGAGCGGGCCTTGCCGATCCGGGTTTTTACCCAGGCAGCCAGTGACCAGTAAGGCTTGTTGCGCATACGCCGCCAGGCGTTGAACCAGCGGTTTAAACGAAGCAGCAGGCCATGGGCACGATCACCCACCAAAAGCATCAGCGGGCTGCAACGGACGACCTGATCAAACTGATCACCGTGACAGACCACAAAACGGCGTCCGTCAGCGGTGGTGTGAATCGCCTTTTGTCTGAGTTCAATGCCCGACAGGGTCTGACCACAAAAATGGCGCATGAATTCGTCATGGTTACCCGGAATGTAGATCACCCGGGTGTCAGAGGCGGCAATCGCCATCAGCTTGCGGACGATGGCCTGGTGGGATTCCGGGAAGTGGACTCTGCGCTGCATGGCAATCAGGTCAATGATATCGCCCACCAGGTAGAGCGTGTCGCACTCGACGTTGTCCAGAAAATCCAGCAGATAATCCGCCTGACAGTCAGCCGAACCCAAGTGAACATCGGATATGAATACGCTGCGGTATCTGTGCATCAATCGCCTCCGCCTGGGGCTTGATCTTAGGGAGCCTATGACTCACTAAGCTCGCGCAGGCGGATGACGACGATATGACAGGGATGGGACAATTCAGTGACGGTGTGCCCGGTAGACGGTAAAGCGCTTATCCTGCCGGATGACGTCGCAGGGCCCGACATGCTCCCGAATCAATGGTTCGTAGGGCAGGAAACTGTTGGCCACCAACCTCAGCTCCCCCCCCCGGTTCAGATGAGCCGAGACCTGTTGCAGGAAACGACTGGTCATGGAGGTGTCGATGCGCACGCCGGTGTGGAATGGCGGATTGGTGACAATGCTCTGGTAGCGCCCCTGAACACCATCAAGGCCATCTCCGGCCATGATTTCCCCCGCAGCGCCACAGCGCTGGTAGGTTTGTGACGCGCAGGTCACCGCCTGAGCCTGAACATCGACCCCATCAACCACCCCGGAAACACCGCGGGCCTGCAGCCAGCCGCCGATCACACCTGCCCCGCAGGCAAAGTCCAGCACCGAACCTCCGGCGAGCGGATCGGACGCCAGCGTTTCAAGCAGCATGCGGGTCCCGTCATCCAGGCGCCCATCGCTGAAGATTCCCGGCAAGCCGGCCACGTCAACCATCGTCCCGGCCACGTCCACCGTATGCCAACTGAGCCAGTCGTCCTGAACCAACGGGGCCCCCGTGGCCGCCATATCTGCCAGCCAAACCTGGCAATGTCGGGCACTGTCGACTTTCCAGGCCTTGGGGGCCAGCGCCTGCAACTGCTTTACCGCACCAGCGATACCTTCGCGCTTTTCCCCCACCAGCAGGATCTGGCCACCCGCCCTCACCATCGACGCCGCCCGCTTCAGCCTGAGCGCCAATTCAGCCTTCGCCTTAGGCATGAAGACCACCACCGTGCCTGCCGCGCCTTCAGCAGCACTCTCTTCGAAATAACCAAATAATGGCTGCCATCCGGAAACGGAGCACACATTCTGGTAGGCACCATAATGATCACACACCACGGTTCCCGGCGCAGGAAGACGGGATAACAAGGCAGGGTCCGACAACCCGATCAGGGCCAGCGGTGCAGTCAGCTGCGCCTGATTTTTCAGCAGGGCAGCGTGGGAATTGGGTAGCGATGACATAAAAATATCCCGGCTGAGGTCAACAGGCGGGATACTTTATCGTGATTCGTTGCGGGAGTCTCGCCGCTTGGCTCATTCCCCCCGGCTGGCAGGTCGTTACTTGTAACCGGCGACCGTACCGACTCTCAGTGCATCCTCCGGGGACATATCCCAGGTAGCCCGCTCCGCCTCGGCGGAATCGGCCTTTTTTTCGGACTCCCCCTTGCGGTCCAGGGGACGGGATTTGAGTTGGCCAAAGGCGTTCAAAGCCTTGTTGAATACCTGTCGCATGATGCACCTCCGATTAACAACACGGCCAGTATACAAACGACGCCCCACGTCAGAAATTGACGCTCATCACGATTTTCTGACACTGACTGACATTTTTTGCGTCACATTTGCGACAAGACGTTAAGAAACGTAAGGGGCCAACGCCCCTCACGCCGCCATTTTCACTCACACAGCCTCACTCTCAAGAGGGGTGTGAATCGTGCTTTGCGCCAGATCCAGCAATTCCCGCAGGGCAACGGAGAACATAGCGTATTCCGGTTCACGAACGCCCTTGAGTTCTGCCAGCATCCCCTTCCAGCGCCCAATCATCGGCTCGTACTGACTCATCCAGGTTTCCAGGCAGGTATCGATGTTGCCGGAATGGCAGGCGATCTTCAGCACACCAGTGGTCAACGCCCGTTGCTGCCAGTCCAGGTCCTCACGGAAACTTTCCCGGGCCAGAGCCTGCCAGTGGGACCCAGGTACCAATGCGGCGATCGCATTGGCAAACCAGGTCAGCTCCAGCTTGTCACCCAGGGTGTAGTAGAGGTTTGCCACCACTTTCAGTGGCATCTTGGTTGCAGCCTGAGCTTCAATGATGCCCAGCGCAGAGTACAGGTAGGACTCGCCGGACACCACTGCCGCCAGATCTTCTGGCACGCCCTGCCCGACATAGGCTTCGTGACGACCCTGCCAGTCCGCTCGGGCCTGATCGCCGAGATAATCCTGGAGGTTGCTGGCGATCGTACTGATGTTGTCGGAAAAGCGCTCCATGTGATTGGCAATACTGAGTTCACTGCGGCGATTACGAAGCAGCCAACGCACAGCTCGCCGGATCAACCGCATCAGACTGTTCATCAGCTCCATCTGCAATGCAGCGGACACCTTGTAATCCAATTCCTCGATACGATCCCACCAGCGATCCAGCTGGAAGATATCGCGGGCAATGATCCAGGCCAGGGCAATGGATGCCGGACTGGCTCCCGTCGACTGCATCAACCGCTCCACAAAGGTAATGCCCATGTGGTTGACCATATCGTTGGCAATCTGGGTGGCAATGATCTCCCGCTTCAACTGGTGATCACCGAGTTCCGTCGGGAACTTTTTCACCAGGGTATCGGGGAACACCTTGTGCATCTCCGACGCCAGCGCAGACAGGTCCGGCAACTCGCTGTCGATCAGGGTTTGCTTGAGGTCGCCTTTGACGTAAGAGATCAGCACCGAAAGCTCCGGCCGGGTCAGGCCCTTCTTGTCGAGTTTGCGCTCAGACAGGGTTTCATCATCCGGCAGGAATTCCAGCGCCCGGTTGAGTTTGTCCTGGGCTTCCAGAGTGCTCATCAGTCGCCGGTACTCTTCCAGACGCGACGACGCCTCCAGGCTGGCAATACTCAGGGCCTGGGTCTGGCGGTAGTTGTTCTTCAGTACAAGCTCAGCGACCCGGTCGGTCATCTGCTCCAACAGGGCATTGCGCTGTTTCTCGGTAAGATCGCCACTGGCCACCACCCGGTTGAGCAGGATCTTGATGTTGACCTCATGGTCGGAACAGTCCACACCACCGGCGTTATCAATAAAGTCGGTATTGAGGCGACCGCCCTTGAGGGCGTAGTCGATCCGTCCCAACTGGGTCATACCCAGGTTACCGCCCTCACCCACGACTTTGCAGCGCAGGTCGCTACCATTGATGCGCAAACCGTCGTTGGCCTTGTCGCCGACATCGCTGTGCGACTCGCTCGACGCCTTGACGTAGGTACCGATTCCGCCAAACCAAAGAAGATCAACTTCCGCCCGCAGGATATGGGAGATCAGCATGTTGGGCGGCACCCGGTCGGCCTTGATCGTCAGCAGCTTTTTCATTTCAGCACTGACCGGAATCGATTTGGCACTGCGGCTAAACACACCCCCGCCCGCCGATATCAGGTTTTCATCGTAGTCTGACCAGGCAGACCGTGGCAGGTTGAACAGTCGCTCACGTTCGGCAAAGCTGACCGCCGGATCCGGGGTCGGATCAATAAAAATGTGCAGATGATTGAACGCCGCGACCAATCGGGTCTTGTCTGAGCGCAGCAAACCGTTGCCGAAAACGTCTCCGGCCATATCGCCGATACCAATGGCGGTGAATTCATCCGTCGCAGGGTTGATGCCGAGTTCGCGGAAATGCCGCTCAACAGACACCCAGGCACCTTTGGCGGTAATGCCCATTTTTTTATGGTCGTAGCCATGACTTCCGCCCGAGGCAAAAGCGTCCCCCATCCAGAACCCGTAGTCATCTGCCAGGCCATTGGCGATGTCGGAAAAGGTCGCTGTGCCCTTGTCCGCGGCAACAACCAGGTAATGATCGTCATCGTCATGACGGATCACCCGCTGCGGCGGCTGTATCGTCGACTCAACCAGGTTATCGGTAATATCCAGCAGGCCACGGATAAAGGTCTTGTAAGCCGCAATGCCTTCCTTTTGGTAGGCATCGCGGTCAGCCGGGTCAGGCAGCCGCTTGGCGACAAAGCCTCCTTTCGCCCCAACTGGCACGATCACCGCATTTTTCACCTGCTGGGCCTTCACCAGACCCAGGATCTCGGTACGGTAATCCTCAAAACGGTCAGACCAGCGCAGGCCACCCCGGGCCACCCGGCCACCGCGCAGGTGCACCCCTTCCACCCTGGGCGAGTACACAAAGATCTCGAACATCGGCAATGGCAGCGGCATGTCCGGAATCCCCGACGGGTCGAACTTGAGGCTGATATAAGGCTTTGGCAAACCGGTAGCATCCGGCTGGTAATAGTTGGTGCGCAGGGAGGCCTGCATCAGCTCCAGGTAGAGTCGCAGCACCCGGTCTTCACTGAGATTTTCAACGTCGTCGAGCGCAGCGTTGAACTCGATTTCCAGCTTCTGCTGGGCAGCCGTGCACTTGGCCGGGCTCTGGTAGCGCTCCGGGTTGAACCGCACGGCAAAAAAGTCGAGCAGACGCCGGGCCAGCCCCACATGATTGACCAGGGTATTGGAGATAAAGGTCTGGCTGTTGGAGATCCGGATCTGACGCATGTAGCGGGCATAGGTGCGTAGCAGTGCAATTTCCCGCCAGTCCATGTAGGACGACAACAAAAGCCGGTTGAAGGCATCATTTTCTGCTTCGCCATACCAGACCCGGCTGAACAGCTCCTCGAAAATCGGCTTGATGCGGTGGATGTCCACGACCACGCCACTGGTCGCCTGCAGCGAGAAGTCGTGAATCCATACCCGACAACCGTTGCGGTCAACCACATCAAAGGGATGTTCCCCCAGCACCCGGAAGCCCAGGTTCTCAAAAATCGGCATCACATCCGACAGCGGGAGCGGTACGTCCGGGTGGAACAGCTTGAAATGAAATGTACATTCGCTCTCTTCCAGTGCCCGGTAGAAGCTCATCGCGAGGCGCTTGTTGGCGACAACCGAGGTGATGTGTTCCAGATCAATGGCCGCCCGGCGAGGCGAGAACATGTCCTGATAACTGGCCGGGAAGGCCGCTCCGTAGAGCCGGCAGATCTCGTTACCGCGCTCTTCACCGTAGGTTTCACTTAGCGCCTCTTCGAGACCGTCACGCCAGGACTGGGCCAGACCGACAATCTTTTCCTGTAGCTCGGCGACGGGCAACTGGCGGTTATCCACCTGAGGCACTCGCACCGTGAACTGGACCCGGGCCAACACCGACTCCGAGAAATGGGTCACGAACTCGATGTCGTCGGCCCCCAGGCTCTCCCGCAGGACGCTCTCCACCTTCAGACGAAGTTCGGTGTTATAGATGTCCCGCGGGAAGAAACACAGACAGGTAACAAACTGGCCATATACGTCTTCACGCATAAACAGCCGGACCTTGCGCCGCTCCTGGATATAGATAATCTCCAGAGCAGTCTGCAGCAGTTCATCCGCTGAAATCTGAAACAGCTCATCCCGCGGATACACCACCAGGATCTGCTCCAGTTCCTTGCCGGCATAGTCGTCACGGAGAAAACCCGAGGCCGCCATCACGGACTCGGTCTTGCGACGCAATAAAGGAATTTCATCCGGCCGTTCGTTATAGACCCGGGAGGTGTATAGCCCGAGGAAACGACGCTCGCCAACCACCTCGCCCTTGCTGTTGAATTTCTTGACCGCGATATAGTCGGGATAAGCCGGCCGGTGAACCCGGGAGCGCTGGGCCGACTTGGCGAAAATGAACAGACCTTCGGTCCCGGTCATTTCATGACGGGTTCGCTTGGGCAACTCGTTCAGGTGAACCTTGTCGGGCCGCTCGTTATTGACCCGGAGAATACCCAGTTCAGAGTTGGGTACCCGCTGTACCACCGTGCCGCCGCGACCCTTGGCGAAGTCATACTCGTCATAACCAAGGAAGGTAAACCGGTCTTCTGACAACCAGCGCAGGAAAGCCCTCGCCTCCTCTTTGTCTTCATCGCTGATCCGCGCCGATGTGTCGTCCAGCTCTGCCAGGATTTCCTGAGCCTTGGCGGTGACCAGCGGAAAATCCTCCACCGCGATACGCACTTCATGCAACACGGTCTGCAGGGCCGACTCCAGCTTCGCCAGTTCAGCCGTATCGCTGTGGCGATCGATTTCCAGCACGATCAGGGCTTCGTAATCGGTCTTGGAGGGGGAGCGTTCAGTCGTGTGCAGCTTCTTCAGTTTGCCGTTGCGGTCACGGTCAACCTGCAGCACCGCGTGGTGGATGGCATGGGTGCCGATCTCACGCTGATTGATCGCTATACGGACAGAGTCGATCAGGAACGGAATATTGGGGTGAAGAATGAAAATAACGGTGTGGGTCGATTGCCAGCCGTCACTCTCAAGATCCGGGTTGAACACCGACACCCGTGACTGATCCGGTTTCAGGGTCTGGAAAAACTGCCAGGCGGCAAGCACAGACCCGTAGGTATCGGAAAATCGACGACTGACCAGTTCGTCGAGCGGCATGTGAGACAGGTACTGCGAGGCGAATTCATTGATACGCTTCGCCTCTTTCTTATCGATTTTCTCATTGACCGCTTCTGCCAACTGCTCAATAAACTGTGCTTTGCTGGCCACTGTCAGCGCGTTCATATCTACCCCAATATCTGTGAAGGAATGGTAATAAAGACTGACTGCCCCGACATTCCCCCGCAAAGCCAGAGCTGGCGTGCCCCAGCCCAATCCCAGGCAATACCGGAAACACCGATGCTGTATCGAAAAGCATAGTCAAACCCTTGATTTTTGTCCCCTGTCCCCGAAGACTGGAGCCTCTATTTTCGGTCCGAAATTACCCCTACGACTTTTGTCAGGAGCTCCATTGCCCATGTCGCTGCAAACCACCTTCGGGGAACTCAGATCCCAGCTCGCCCAGCGGATCATTGGTCAGGAAACGCTGGTAGAGCGCCTGCTGATCGCCCTGCTGGCCGATGGTCACCTGCTGGTGGAGGGTGCGCCGGGATTGGCCAAGACCACGGCCATCAAGGCTCTGGCTGATCACCTGGAGGGTGACTTCCACCGGATCCAGTTCACCCCGGATCTGTTACCGTCCGACGTCACCGGCAGTGAAATCTACCGCCCGGAAACCGGCCAGTTCGACTTCCAGAAAGGTCCGATCTTCCATAACCTGGTGCTGGCCGACGAGATCAACCGGGCGCCCGCCAAGGTCCAGTCAGCCTTGCTTGAGGCCATGGGCGAGCGCCAGATCAGCGTGGGCATGCGCACTTTTCCGCTGGACCAGCTGTTTCTCGTGATGGCCACCCAGAACCCCATCGAACAGGAAGGCACCTACCCGCTGCCGGAAGCCCAGCTTGACCGCTTCCTGATGCATGTGCTGATTGACTATCCATCCGCCGAGGCTGAACGTGCCATCCTGCATCTGGCCCGCAACGACTATCGCCAGGGCCAGCCCCCGGCCGCGGTAAAAGTAACCGCAAGCCAGGTCTTTGAAGCCCGCAACGCAGTGAGCGAAGTGTTCATGGCCGAGGCGGTGGAGGAGTACCTGCTGGCCCTGGTACTGGCCAGCCGCGACCCGGGACGTCTTGACCCGGAACTGGGTCGCTGGACTGCGTTCGGTGCCAGCCCCCGGGGCACGATTGCACTTGATCGCTGCGCCCGCTCCCTGGCGTGGCTGGATGGCCGTGACTACGTCACCCCGGATGATGTTCGCAATGTGGCCTTTGATGTGCTCCGCCATCGCTTGTTGCTGACCTTTGAAGCGGAAGCCGAAGGTATGACCCCGGACACCGTGATCCAGCGATTGCTGGAACGCGTTCCAGTCACCGCCTGAGGTGACCGGCACGACCATGATCCATTCCGACGCCACCACCGTTATCGACCTGCCCGGGCTGATTCGCCTGCAGGCCGACGCCCGCGCCCTGCGGCTGCCCAGCTCCCGCCCTGCCCGCAGTCAGCAAGCGGGGCAGCAGCGTTCGCCGCGCAAGGGCCGGGGCATGGCGTTCTCCGAGGTCCGCCCCTACCAGCCGGGCGATGATATCCGCAGCATCGACTGGCGGGTCACCGCGCGTCGACAGACACCACATACCAAACTTTATGAAGAGGAACGGGAACGCCCTCTGCTGCTGATCTGCGATCTTTCCCGCTCCCACTTTTTCGGTAGCGGCGGCGCCTACAAACAGGTCCGTAACGCACAGTTGGGGGCTTTGCTGGCGTGGCTCGGACTGTGGGCGGGGGACCAGGTTGGCGGTATTGTGTTTAACGATGACGATATTGTGGTCGTGCGCCCTGCACGGCGAAAGAAAACTGTACTCAAGCTGCTGGATCACCTGGCTCATTTCCAACATCGACCCGAGCCATCCGCAGAGGCGACATCGGCGGTAGCCATAACAGACCTGAATACTGCCCTGCAGGAGGCCCGGCGGGTATGTCACACCGGTAGCCGGGTGTTTGTAATCAGCGATTTCCTGACCCTGAGCGACGATACCCCACACTTGCTGGGCGCACTCGCACGTCACAACACAGTGACGGCCATCCGGGTTCAGGATCCGCTGGAGCAACACCTGCCAGACAACGGACGTTTTGCCGTTGCCGGGCCAACGGGCACCCTATGGTTCGATGGTGGCGACCGGCAGTTTCAGCAGGCGTTTGCCCGACGGGTGCAGCAACATGAACAGGACTTCAGCCAGTGCCTGAGGCGTTCCGCCGTCGGCCACCAGACACTTTCCACCCATGACGACCCGGCCGTGTTCCTGCAATCGCTGCTGGGCCCTAAAGGTCATATCAGGTAGTACCAGTACATGATGGAACAAGACCCCCTCAGTCAATTGCGGGACATCCACTTACCTGATCCCGGCGGTTTCTGGCCCCCGGCGCCGGGCTGGTGGGCATTGCTGATTCTGACGATCGTGCTACTGGCGTTTGTAAGCTGGTGGCTGATCCGCCAACGCCGTCGTAACCGTTGGCTGGTGCAGGCGCTGTCCGAGATTGACCAGCTCGCCATGTCCCCTGACCGCGACTCCGACTGGTTCCGTCGCCTGAACCAGCTGCTCAAACGCAGCGCCCGATGCCGCTACCCGCAGCGGTTCCCAGAATCCTTGAGCGGTGATGCCTGGATCGATTTCCTGCTCGAAACCGGCCCCGGCGACACGATCGCCTCCCGCCCCACGCTAGAGGCAATGGTGGCCAGTAGTTGGCATCCTGCGCCCGGCTGCGATGCCGATCAGGCGATTGCCTTGGCACGGCTCTGGCTGAGGGGGCAAAAATGCTGAGCCTCGCCGCCCCCTGGTTACTGCTGCTGTTAGCGGTTCCGTTGTTTCTGGTGTTTCGTCAAACAACCCGGACCGCAGTCGAGGCGCCGGTTATCCCGGTTGGCCACTGGCTGAGCGGGCTCCCCGGTGTGACCACCAGAGGCAGTCAACCGCCCCTTTGGCGCAAAGTCCTGCTCACCGTGGTTTGGGCCCTGCTGGTCATTGCCCTGGCCCGCCCCCAGTACGTCGGTGAGTCGGTCCAGCTGCCGGTCACCGGCCGCGACCTGCTTCTGGCGGTCGATATATCCCCCAGCATGGACGAACGCGACATGGTGGTCTCCGGCCGAACCATCAACCGACTGCAGGCGGTCAAACGGGTTCTCCACGAGTTTATCGACAAACGCCAGGGCGATCGCCTGGGGTTACTTCTGTTCGGTACCGCCCCCTACATCCAGGCACCACTGTCGTTCGATCACCGCACCATTCGTCTGCTGCTGGATGAAGCCGGTATTGGCATGGCCGGTCGCGCCACGGCCATTGGCGACGCCATGGGTCTGGCGATTAAACGCTTGCGCGACCGCCCGGAAGACCAGCGGGTGGTCATTCTGCTGACCGATGGCGCCAATACCGCTGGGGAAATTTCTCCGGATGTCGCAACAGGCATCGCCCGCGACGCGGGCGTGAGAATCTACACCATCGGCATTGGTGCGGAATCCCTGATTCAGCGGGGGCTGCTGGGGTCGCGGCGGGTCAATCCGTCGCGGGATCTTGATGAGGCCCTGCTGAAGCGGATTGCCAGCGAAACCGGCGGCCAGTATTTCCGCGCCCGCAGTCTGCCGGAACTGGAGCTGATCTACGAAAACATCAACCAGCTCGAGCCCATCGAACTGGAAGGCCAGCACTACCGGCCGGTCACCGAGCTGTATTACTGGCCCGCCGGAGCCGCCGCACTGGTCTGGTTACTGCTGCCGTTTGCCAACGCAGGCGCGGGTCTACGGAGGCGTTCACGCCATGGCTGATTTCCATTTTCTACGGCCATTCTGGCTCCTGTTATTGTTGCTCATACCGCTGCTTCCGCTGATCCAGCGCCGCGCTGCCAGCAGCGAAAACGGCTGGAAACGGATCATCCCACCTCATCTGCTCGGCCCGTTGATGGGGGATGCCAGCGGCCAATCCCGACCGCACAAACGCCGCCTGCTGCCAGTCACCATGCTGGTACTGCTACTGGCAGTGGCCCTCGCAGGGCCCGCCTGGAGACAGGTGGCCACCCCCGTGCAACAACAGAACGACAGCCTGGTGATCGTGCTCGACCTGTCACTGTCGATGCTTGCGACCGATGTCATGCCTGACCGCCTCACGGTGGCCAAGCGCAAGATCCGCGACATCCTGGTCTCACGTCAGGCCAGTCTTAGCGCGCTGGTGGTGTACTCGGCGGATGCCCATCTGGTGGCACCTCTGACCGATGACCGCCGCACCATTGAAGGCATGCTGGATGTGCTGGACCCGACCCTCATGCCCTCGGCAGGCAACCGTGCCGACCTGGCCATTGCTCAGGCCGTCACCTTGCTCAACAACGGGGCCCGCGGCCCCGGCCGGATTGTGCTGATCACGGACGACGTCAGTACCCGTTACCAGCAGGCCATCCGGAACCAGATGAACGACAGCCGCTATTCCCTCAGCGCATTGGTGGTGGGCACCGAGGAAGGCGGCCCCATCCCGCTGAGCGGTCATGGCTTCATTCGCCAAGGGAATGACATTGTTCTGGCACGAGCCAATCCGTCTGCGCTGGAACGTCTAGCGGTGGCCACGGGGGGCAGGAGTCACCCGCTGACCCTGGACGATCAGGACATAAAGGCACTCCAGCTTCGTTCAGCCGATGGCAACAGCTGGCAAGACACCGATCAGGACCTGAGTGTCGAGCGCTGGCAGGATGACGGCTACTGGCTGCTCTGGCTGATACTGCCGTTGCTTGCTCTCAGCTGGCGCCAGGGTTCGCTGCTGGTGGTCATGGTAATCGTCCTGCCGGCCTTGCAACCCTCGCCTGCGATGGCCATGGACTGGGATGACCTGTGGTCGCGCCCGGATCAGCGCGGCGAGGCACTGATTGCCGAAGACCCGGAACGGGCCGCCGAACGATTTGACGATCCCGAGTGGCGCGGCAGTGCTCTTTACCGGGCCGGAGACTACGAGGGTGCGGCCCGGTCCTTTGCCCAGTCCGAACATGCGGAGGCCCGCTACAACCGCGCCAACGCCCTTGCCCGCAGTGGCAAGCTGCAAGAGGCCATCGACGAATACAACACCGTACTGGCCGAGGCCCCAGACCACGAGGATGCCCTGATCAACCGCGACATCGTCAAGGAGCTGCTGGAACAGCAGCAATCCCAGAACCAGGATGGCGATGGCGAGCAAGACAGCGAAGGTGAGAACGAGGAAAATCAGGACAACCAGTCATCGTCCGGCAGTGGCGAACAGCCACAGCCTGGAGAAAACGACAATGGCGGCGATGAGGGGTCGCCGCAAAGCGCCCCGCAAGACGGTGATAACAGTCAGGGGCAGCCGGACGACAGCGGCGAGGCGGATCAGCCTTCGCAGCCAGACCAGGAGCCCGAATCGGACGGCGAGAGCCAGCGGACAAATGACGAGCCCAGTGACGGTGAGGAACAACCAGCCCCGGCACTGAGCGAACTGGATATGGCCCCGCTCAGTCAGGGACAAGAACAATGGCTGCGGCGGGTGCCGGATGACCCCGGTGGACTGCTGCGCCGAAAATTCCTGCAACAGTACCAGAATCGCGAAACACAACCGGACAAGGGTGATACACCATGGTAATTCGGCTGATCTTCCTGCTGACCCTGATCTTTCTCCAGGCGGCACCCGCTCACGCCAGTGAAGGCCTGACAGCCGAGGCCAACCGTACGGAGCTTTATGCAGGCGATACGTTGACGCTGACCGTCAAGGCCAACATCAAACTTGAATTCAACTTTGAAAGCCTGTTCGACCCCGGCGCTCCGCAGTTACCCATGCCCGATGTCGACAAACTCGCGGCAGATTTCGACATCCTGGCTCAGAACCAGAAGTACAGCATCCGCACGATCAACAGCGACATGCATGGGGAGATCACCTGGGTCTTCCAGCTCGCGCCCAAACGCACCGGCACCCTCACCATTCCGTCACTGGCGTACGACGGCCAGGTTTCTGCCCCAGTCGAAATCACCGTCAGGGAAGGCACCGCACCCCAGCCCGAAGGTGTCATCAAGGACGCGTTTATTGAACTGGCCACGGACAAGGAGCAGGTCTACGTTCAGGAGCAGCTGGTCATCACCCTGAAGCTCTACTTCACCGGTAGTCTGTTGCGAGGCGAACTCTCCGAACCAGAGCACCCCACGGCGCTGATCGAACCGCTGGGGAATCAGCGGGAATACCGGGAGTTCCGTGATAACCGTGAGTACCGCGTGGTTGAACGTCGGTATGCCGTGTTCCCTCAGGAACCTGGCGCCATGACATTCGCGCCGTTCCGCTTCGAGGGCCAGACCCGTGACGCCAACGGCGCCATAAAATATCTGCGCGACAGTGCGCAACTGTTCACCATAACCGTCGATGCACCACCTGCCAGTTTCAGCGGCGATACCTGGCTGCCCGCCAGTCATCTGACCCTGAGCGAGGCGGACATCCCCGCTCAGCTGACCATGAACACCGGTGATAGCCTGACCCGCACCCTGACTGTGACCGCCCGCGGGCTGACGTCCGAAGCGTTGCCGCCGCTGCCCGACACCCTGCCCGACAACCTGCGCAGCTATCCCGATGCACCCGAGCGGCAGACCGATGTGCTCGCCAGCGGACTGGAGGGACGTCTGACCCAGAGCGCGGCCCTGGTCGCGGTCAGTCCTGGTGAGGTGAGCCTGCCTGAAATCCGAATTCCCTGGTGGGATACCACCACCGATACCGAAAAAGTCGCGGTTCTGCCTGCGCATACGGTCACCATTCGTGGCACCGCGGCCGGGCCTCAACCGGCCTCCCCGCTGCCGGCCTCCATGGAACCCGCAGTGGAACCGGGCACACCAACGACGACACCTTCGTTTCCGCAAATCGCCAACGACTCAAGCCACTTCTGGGCCTGGCTCAGCCTGGCATTCGCCATTGCCTGGGCCATCACCCTGATCCTTTGGCTACGTGGTCGTGGCAACGCGCCCAAACAGCCTCCGACGCGCACCGTCAGCAACCGGGAACGCGAGGCGTTCGAGAACCTCTTGCAGGCGGCCCGCAGGGGCAAGGCCAACACCCCTTCCTTATTGCTTGCCTGGGCCAACCTGAATCGTCCCGAAAAGCCCTATCGTAACGTGGGAAGCCTGTTGAGAGAGGCAGGCGACGATGGCCTGACCCAGGAGCTGGAAAAACTACAAAGACATTACTTTGGACGTCAGGATGACCATCAGCAGGACCGCTGGCAGGGAGAGGCCCTGGTCGCCGCTCTGAAGCGGCTCAGGCTGCAAGAGCCAGGCCACTCCCGTGACGACCAGTCTGAGCTGACGTTACCGCCACTGTACCCTCAGGAGCTGGCCAGTCACCACTGATCCTGCGGGTACAGCCAGCCAAGGTGTCAGGGAATACGGCTATCGATGACGATAGAGACCGGGGGCTGTTCGGCGTCAGTCACTGCGATGGCGTCGTCCGCCTCGCCTTGAAGATCGCCAGACTGCGGCATGGCATTGCCGGTCATGGACACCCGTGCGGTAACCAGGACTTCGGCGGTGTCTGAAATTCGCATGGCCGGATTCATGATGTAACGGTCATCCAGACGTAAATCCAGCGGCAGATCTGCTGCGGTCAGGCGGGCAACCGCCACCGGGATGGAGCGCCCTTCGCCCGGAATCCGGGCATACACGAACAGCGCCGCATCTGCAGGCACCTCGCCAGCCAGACCGTTCGCGAGCTCTACGCGAACAGATACGCCTTTACCCGACACCGCCAGCGCGGGGTTTTCCTTGCCGAGCCGCTGGTAGGCCTGATTGATGCCCTCACGTATCGACGGCAACTGGGGGTGGTTCGGCGCCACGGCTACGATGCGCTCCCAGGAATCAATCGCCCCCTGAAAGTCTTCCTGACTGAAGGCATAGATGCCCAGAAGCCCCAGGGCATTGACCTCGTCGGGGTCAAGCGCCTGCGCATTGGCAATGGCACGGGTTACACCGGTACTCATCTCCCCCCGGCTTTCAAAGAACAGGGCCTGAGCTGACAGTCCCCAGGCAACGGCCTGGGACTGCGGGTCCGGCACCTGGCCGGCCAGCTGTTCAAAGGCCCAGGCGGCGTCACGGTATCGCTCAATCTTCATGTAGGACCGGCCCAGCATGGCCCAGCCATCGGGATTATCAGGACTGGCCTCCAGTCGTTCCCGCAACTGAGCCGTCAGATCCCCCATGCGTGCCTGACGACTCGCATCATCGGAGTTCATCGCCAACATCGTCTGATACTGCTCGAGCTGATCGAGTCCTCCCCATTGCTGGTAAAGCAGAACCGCGACAGCGGGAATCGCCACAACACTGGCAAGCACCACCAGCAGCGCCGGCCGGCGATGGCTGCCCTGAACGGCCCGGGGTGCCGGCGCGTCACCGACATCGTCGAGCAGGCTACCTTCGAGTTCGTCCTTGAGCTGGCCGTAGGCAGCATCGTCAATCAGGCCAGCAGCATGTTCCGAGTCAAGCTCTTCCATGCGGCTGCGGTAAGCCATCAGGTTCTGGTTACGAATATCGGTGGTCTGCTGTCGGCCGGATTTTGTAAACAGCAACGGGTAAAAAACGAATGCCAGGGCCAGGGCAATCAGAACAGTGGCAATCAGCCAAAAGGTGGTTGTCATAGATCGACCATTGATGAGTCAGTGGAACAGCGATGTAAATGGGAAAGAGTCAGGAAGCAGAGTCGTCGCCACCGAGAATACGCTCGGCCTTGCGCCGCTCATCGTCGGTCAGGGACACCGTGCTGTGTTCCCGCTGACGTGAACGCACCACCACGCCAATCACAATGAGTATCCCGCCAAGGATCGCAATCAAAGGGGTGACCCAAAGCAGCGCCGTGCGCTGGTTGAATTCCGGCTTGTAGAGCACGAACTCCCCAAAGCGGTTAACGAGGGCATCTTTGACTTCCTGGTCGGAGGCACCGTCCAACAGCATCCGATAGACTTCGTCACGCATGTCTTTGGCGATGGGGGCGTTGGAATCAAAAATGTTCTGGTTCTGGCATTTGGGGCAACGCAGTTCGGCAACCAGGGTGCGAAACCGCGCCTCATCGGCATCAGAGTCAAACGGATAGACATCGGTTATCGCCGCCGCAGACAGCGATACCATCATCATAGACAGCAGTAACAGCACCCGCGCCATCAGCCCTGCCCTCCATACTGACGCACCAGTGGCTGCAGGATCTCATTCCAGACCTGGTCATTGACCACCCCAACGTGGCGGTAACGAACAATGCCATCGGCATCGACCACGTAGGTTTCCGGAGCGCCATACACCCCCAGGTCAAAACCCAGCTTACCCTGAGGGTCAAACAGACTCAGGGCATAGGGGTTACCCAGGCGGGACAGCCACTGCAAAGCCGCATCGCGGTTGTCCTTATAATTCAGGCCAATGATGTGCACGCCCTCTTCTGCCGCCAGTCGTACCAGATCATCATGCTCATCGCGGCAAGCCGGACACCAAGTGCCCCAGACATTCAGCAGAGACACCTGCCCTTTGAACACATCATCGTGGTGTACCCTATCCGGGTTTTGCAGGTCAGCCAGGGCAAAAGCCGGTACCGGCTTGCCAATCAACGCGGACTCCAGATGCGTCGGATCCTTGCCAATACCGGCAAACAGAACAATACCCAGAGCCACCGCAAGGGCCACCGGAATAAACAGTAAGATCCGCCTCATGACACCGCCTCCACAACATTTCCTTCAGCCTTTCCAGGCGTCGACGAAGCCGTCTCACTGGCTCGCTCTCGAATGCGATATCGCCGGTCAGCAATGGCGAGGAAGCCACCCGCGGCCATGAACAGCGCTCCCAACCACAACCAGCGGATCAACGGCTTGTACTGAATCCGCACGGCCCAGGCGTCATCGCCGACCCGCTCGCCCAGGGCGACAAAGAGGTCCCGGGTCAGGCCGGCATCAATACCGGCCTCCGTCATTACATTGCGCTGGACATGGTACTGACGCTTTTCGGGATAGAGGGTCGCCACCAGTTCACCCTCACGAGTGATGTCAAAGCGCCCGTACTGGGCAACAAAGTTTGCGCCCTGACGTGAGCCCATCTCACTGAAGGTAAAGCGTAATTCACCAATTTCAGCGGTTTCGCCCGGCGCCATCCGCACATCCCGCTCAACGCCGTAGTTGGAAACAACCGTAGCGCCCGCCATGGTCATTGCCATGCCCAGGTGGCCAAGCACCATACCGTAGTAGCTTCGGGACTGGCGCCGCAGGCCATGCCAGCGCCCCTGACGGGAGGCCGACTTGAGCCACAGGTCTGCGACAGTGGCCACCGTTACCCAGGCCGCAGTGAACACGCCCGCAAAAGCCCACGGGGTAAAGTTGCCAAATCCGGCGACAACTGCGGCGGCCACCAGCAGACTGATGGCCGCCGGCCACAGCAGTTTCCGGCCCAGCCAGCCACCATCGGTCTTCTTCCAGCGGGAAAAGATACCCGCTCCGAGCAACAAGCCTACGGCAATGGCGATAGGACTGAATGTGGTGTTGTAGAACGGCTCACCGATGGACAAACGGCCACCGCCCATGTAGTCCAGTACCAGCGGATACAGCGTGCCGACCAGCACCAGCAGCATCGAGGACACCAGCAGGACGTTATTGAGCAGCAGGAAAATCTCCCGTGACAGGGAGCCATAGCGGACCCGGGTATGCACCACCGGAGCCCGGAAGGCGTAGAGCGTGAGGCTGGAAACAATGGTGACCGCCAGCAGGCCCAGCAGGAAGGCCCCCCGGGTGGGGTCCGAAGCGAACGCATGCACCGAGGTCAGCACCCCGGAGCGCACCAGGAAGGTTCCCAGCAGACTCAGGGCAAAGGTGACAATGGCGAGCAGCACCGTCCAGGACTTGAACACACCCCGTTTTTCAGTCACTGCCAACGAGTGCATCAGCGCGGTACCTGCCAGCCAGGGCAGCAACGACGCGTTTTCGACCGGATCCCAGAACCACCAGCCGCCCCAGCCAAGTTCGTAGTAGGCCCACCAGCTTCCCAGGGCAATGCCCACCGACAGGAAAGCCCAGGCAACCGTGGTCCAGGGCCGGGACCAGCGGGCCCAGGCCGCGTCCAGACGGCCATTGATCAGCGCGGCAATGGCAAAAGCAAAGGCAACCGAGAAGCCAACATAGCCCATGTACAGCATCGGCGGGTGAATGATCAGGCCGAAGTCCTGCAACAGCGGATTGAGGTCAGCGCCATCCGCCGGCACGTTTGGCAACAAGCGGTTGAACGGGTTGGAGGTCATCAGGATGAACAGCAGGAAACCAACCGATACCATCCCCATCACCGCCAGCACCTGGGACACCATGACCGTCGGCAGGCGTCGGCTAAACACCGCTACCGCCAGCGTCCAGCCCGCCAACATAAGTATCCAGAGCAGTAGCGAGCCTTCATGCCCGCCCCACACCGCGCTGAACTTGAAGTACCAGGGCAACATGCTGTTGCTGTTGTTGGCCACGTAGGCCACTGAAAAGTCATCGACCAGAAAACTGTGGGTGAGAATGCCGAACGCAATGGCGACAAACACAAACAGGCCAGCAGCCAGTGGGCGGGAAAATCCCATCAGGGATTCGCGACCGGTGATCGCGCCAACCAACGGCACAGTTGCCAGCAATACCGACAACAGCAACGCCAGAATTAGCGTAAATTGTCCAAGCTCAGGATACATGGGTCTACCTCTGTCCGCGCCGGTGTTCGGCTACTGGTTCATGGCGGGAGCCCGGGCTCCACTGGCCTCAGCCTTCTCGAGCGCATCGCTCACTTCCGGCGGCATGTAATTCTCATCGTGCTTGGCCAGCACCTGGTCTGCCACAAACACCCCGTCGGGGTGCAAACGTCCCATGGCGACCACGCCTTGCCCTTCGTCAAACAGGTCCGGAAGAATACCGGTGTAACGCACTGTGACCGACGATACAAAGTCAGTGACCTCGAACTCCACCGTCAAGTCCTGATCACTGCGGACCACGGAGCCTTGCTTGACCATGCCTCCGGCACGGATTCGGGCATCCAGAGGTGCCTCCCCTGAGGCAATCTGGGTGGGGTCATAGAACAGGTTAATGTTCTGGCGCAGGGCATAGGTGGTCAGGCCAACAGCAATGGCCAGCCCGGCCAGCAGGAACAGGATAATGGTCAGTCGCTTTTTTCGTATCGGGTGCATGATGAATTGAACTACCAATAATCAGGATGGGTGAATTCGGGTAAAGGAGGCTGGCGCCGGCTTGTCGGTGACGCGGCCATTCTGTTCCAGATCCATCTGGCGTTTCTGGGTACGCAATACCGTGTTGCGCTGGCGCCGGGACCACACACCCAGCCCCAGCAGGGCCAAGACAAAGACCGCATAGCAGGTCCATACGTAAGGGCCGTGGCCGCCCATGACAATAAATGCAGAGATGGAGTCAAAGGCCATGATGTCAGTTGCCCCCTGCCGCGGCCAGATCGCGGACCCACCGGGTACGGCGCTCCCGTTTCAGAATTTCAGTTTGCATGCGCAAACACGCCAGCCAGCCAAAGAGCAGGTAAAGACCCAGTACCGCAAACAGCAACGGAACCCACATCTCCGGGGCCATGGAAGGTTTTTCGGTAAGTTTGAAGGTGGCCGGCTGATGCAGTGTGTTCCACCACTCCACCGAGTACTTGATGATGGGGATATTGACCACGCCCACCAGTACCAGAACGGCAACACCACGGGCGGAGGACTTCTCATCGGCAATCGCCGACATCAGTACAATCACCCCGAAATAGAGGAACAGCAGGATCAGCATGGACGTAAGGCGGGCATCCCAGACCCACCACGTGCCCCAGGTGGGCTTCCCCCATACTGCACCGGTGAACAGCGCCAGGAACGTCAGCACCGCACCCACAGGCGCCACCGCCCGCACAAACAGGTCAGCCAGTTTCATCCGCCACACCAGGGTCACTACCGCAGCGACGGCCATCATGATGTAGATCGACTGAGCCAGGAAGGCACTGGGTACATGAATGAAGATGATTCGATAGCTATTACCCTGCAGACGTTCCGCCGGGGCAAACGCCAACCCCCAGACCAAACCCGCCAGAAGCAGGATCAATCCTATGGCCAACAGCCACGGCATCATTTTTGACGCGATACCGTAAAACCATTTGGGCGAACCGAATTTATGGAAGAGTTGCCGAATGAATTGCCACATCAAGTTAATACCTAAATAAACTGCTACCCGTTAGCTGTTTGACAGACTGATCTTCAGTGCTGCGGCTGACGCAAAGGGTGCCAGTGTAACGGCCAGCACCAGAAATGCCATCATCAGGGCGAGGTAGCCTCCTACCGGCGCACCATTAGACGCCGCTGCCACCGTTCCGGTACCAAAGATCAGCACCGGAATGTACAGGGGAATGATCAACAGCGACAGCAACACCCCGCCGGCACGCAATCCCAGGGTCAACGCGGCGCCGATCGCACCAATCAGGCTCAGCACCGGGGTGCCGATCAGCAGCGTTAGACACAATATTCCGATAGAGTTCCCGTCCAGATGCAACATTATGCCAAGCACCGGTGCCAGCATCACCAACGGCAGCCCTGTCAGCAGCCAATGCGCCAGGCTTTTCGCCAGCACCAGCAAAAACAGCGGCTGTGGCTGGAGCATCATCTGTTCCAGCGTGCCGTCATCGAAGTCATGGCGAAACAGGTGATCCAGGGACAACAGCGTCGATAGCAGTGCCGCCACCCACAGGATACCGGTACCCGCCTGCTGGAGAAATGAAACTTCCGGGCTAACACCAAGGGGGAACAGCGTCACCACCATGAAAAAGAACAGCAGCGGGTTCAACAGGTCCTGACGCTGGCGCAGGCTGGCCCGAAGGTCCCGCCGAATGATGGCCGCCATCGCCCGCCAGACCGGCACCCTGACTGCGGCCAGGGTCATCTCGGGCGCCTCAGAGTTCATGACTTGCCTCCCCTGCCCCAAGGCGCAGCCGGTGCATGCCGGGCAGGTCAAGATCATGATGAGTGGTAATCACCACCGCGCCACCAGAAGCCGCATGATCACTTAGCAACTGTTCCAGCCCGGCCACCCCGTGGTAGTCCAGCGCGGTAAACGCCTCATCAAGGATCCACAACGGCTCGTCAGAAACCAGCAAGCGCGCAAGAGCAACACGACGCTGCTGACCGGCCGACAGGCTGCGACACTGCGCGTGGTGATACCCGTGCAGACCGGTTCCGTCCAGAGCCTGGCAGAGAGACTCATCCGACAGGGGCCGGCGGACTGACGTCAGGGAACGGAGGTTTTCCAGCGGTGTCAGCAACGGTTTGATACCTGGCCGATGGCCGATATAGAGCAAGTTGCGGTGGAAAGCTTCCCGGTGCCAGGCACGGGGTTCGCCGCACCACAGCACCTCACCACTGTAGCTGTCATTCAGCCCGGCGAGAATTCTCAGCAACGTGGTTTTACCCGCACCGTTGGGCCCCTCGACACGCGTGACAGTCCCGGGCACTATGGACACATCAAGGCCCTGAAACAGGATACGGTCACCACGTTCACACTGGAGATTGACAGCCTTTAGCATGGGCTCAGACATCGGGGCCTCAAAACTGGGGCAAAGCCGCTATGATCAGCATGGAATGTTCCGGAGAAAACTCTGCCAACGGCATGGATAAAAAAAACCGCGGTAGTATACCGAAACCCGGACAAGATTACCTTTGTCCCCTGTCAATTACGTAACGATGAAAGTACCCAACGGCAGCACACCAACCACCATGCCGCAACAGGGCGTCTCCGCCGCCGCACCGGCGAAGGAAAGCGCTGGCTCCAACGCAGCGCTGTTGCTGCAGGCCCGGATCCAGCTTGACCAGCTGCAGATCGCCAACCGCGCGACCGTGCTGGCCAGGGTGGCAGAGGTGTTACAGAAAGTGGAAGGTCAGGTGGATCAGCTGGTGCTGGATCTTCGCGGCAAGCCATTAACGGTTCAAGCCGCCATTGGCGAAACCCGGCTGGCCCCCGGTGACTGGGTAAAACTGATGCGGGTCGGCAACGAATTGCAACTGCTTGGCAAGCTTGCGGCGACACCGGAAGCCCGAATCGCACAGGCCCTTGCCCAGCACCTGCCCTGGCAACAACGTCTGGACAGCGGCCTGGCGCAGTTGCTCGGTGCAGCCAGGAACGGCGTGCGCCCTGACGTTCCTGGCCCGGGCAAACCACCGCTCCTACCACTACCGGAACCCGCCCGCTCCGCTATCCAGCAACTCATCGCCCGCCTGCCTACCCAGGCCGGACTTGCAACCGCGCCGACGCTGAACGATACGCAACCCGGATTCGCCAGCAACCAGATCCGTCAGTGGCTGACGGAAAGCGGACTGTTTGCCGAAGCCAGACTGGGCCGTTCACCGGACCCCGCCCTGGCCGACCTGAAACTGGCGCTGGCCCGCGTAGTCGCCGCCCTGGCGACTGACCGGGGCACGGCCAATAGCGCAGAGGGGAACCCCCTCAACCGGCTGACTCCGCTCACCAGCCCGGAGTTGGTACAGGCCCCCCTGCAATTTCCCAACCTTCACCCCAGCCCTGCCCCCATCAGCCGCAGCGAGCCGGTCACCGTGGCTCAGATGCTGCGCCTGCTGGCTGGTATGCTGAACCGGGTCTCGGTCAACCAGTTACACAGTCAGACCCTAAGCGCCAGGACCACCGCCGACGGCGCCCCTCCGGCCACCTTGTTACTGGAGCTACCGTGGCTGACCAATGCCGGCGAGCCAAGAATCGCACAGCTGAAAATCGAACAGGAGCGGGAGAACCGGGAACAACAGGAAACCTCGGCCCGGAAGCAGGTCGCAGAATGGCGCCTTACCCTGGCCATGGACCTTGATGACCTCGGCCCGCTGCATTTCGATGTATCCCTGCGTCAGCAGCAGGTATCTGCCTTGGTCTGGGCAGAGCGCAGCACGACCCTGAACCAGCTCAAGGCCCAGATTGGTGAGCTGCACCGCAGCTTCAGCGAGCTGGGACTGGAGGTCACTGATCTGGACTGCCGCAAGGGCCAGCCGAGTGGCGCCCGCACGCAACTGGAACATCGACTGGTGGATATCAAGGCATGAACCCGAAACCTGTCAGACAGGCCGCCGTTGCCCTTAAGTATGATGGCCAGCAAGCACCGACCGTCTCAGCCACCGGCACCGATGAACTTGCCGAAGAGATCATCCGCATCGCCCGGGACCATGGCGTTCCGCTGTATGAAAATGCCGAATTGGCGGGGATTCTGAGCCGGCTGGAACTCAATGACGAAATCCCGGAAACCCTGTACCGGGTGATTGCAGAAATTCTTGCCTTTGCCTTCAACCTGCAGGGAAAGACCCCAGCGGACGCTGATTCGGGCAGCAACGACCAGGACTGACACACGTTCCGCCGCCCCCGGGCCCTACAAGCCTTTGAGCAGAGTCCGGTGGCGGTACAGTTCCTGCCAGTGGCTGCCGTCCCGCTGGGCGACTTCAGTCTCGAAGTAATGCATCAACCGGCGCCGGTCTTCCGGATGATCCTTGAGCGCCGAGCCGACAATGTGGTTCATCAACTGCTCGATGGTCATGCGGCCGTCGCCGTAATACCAGGCGTTCAGACTGGTGGCATGGGCGACCGACACGGCTTCGGCTGTCGACAGCGAGGCACCGGAGAGACGATCGGTGCTGCGCCCGTCAAGGGACTGACCGTTGCGCAACTCATGGAACATGGTCACCAGCACTTCCAGTACCGAGTCGTCCGGCGGGACATCTACCCCCGCCTGTCGATTACTTTTCGCAAGTTCACGCTGCACCACGGCAATCTCGTCGTCAATGCGGGAAATCGGCCGTATTTCCTCGAAATCCATCCGCCGCTTGAGGGCCGCGCTCATCTGGAACAGCCCTGCATCCACACTGTTAGCGGTACCTATCACGTTAAAACCCGCACGGGCATGGACCACACCCTCAGCCCCGGCCAACTCGGGGATCACCGCGACCCGATCCGACAGCACAGACAGCAAGGCGTCCTGCAATGACTGAGGGCATCGCGCCAGTTCTTCGAAACGCACCAACTGACCGGCCTGCATGCCCCGCAGCAGCGGGCTGGGCACCAACGCTTCCGGGCAGGGTCCCTTACTGGCCAACACGGCGCCGTTCCAGCTGTACAACAGCTGGTTGACCTGATTCACCGCCCCCCCCTGAAGGGCGAGGGTCGAGTCCCCGGATACCGCCGCTGCGATCAGTTCCGACAGCCACGACTTGGCCGTTCCAGGCTCCCCCACCAGCAGACAGCCGCGATTGGTACACAAAGAGACAATGATGCGACGCACCAGCGTGCGCTCCGCCACAAACTTGGCCTCGGTCTTGCGCTCGGAATCGCCCAGCACAAAGGCCTCGACCGCCAGAGGAGACATTCGCCAGCCTTCTGGCTTCGGTGAGCTGTCTGCGGCAGCCAGCCGAACCAGCTCTTCCTGATAGGCCAGTTCTGCCGGCAGTCGCTGAATCGCCCTGTCGTTGCTCATTGTCACTATCTCCTTCCACCGCGCTGCTCTGGTGCCATCCGCTCCCGCGGGAGGATACGTGGCAGTTCGGATAAGGGAATCTCACCGCTGATGACATGATCCAGCGCGCTGTCTCTCATGGTCACCAAACCAGAATCCAGTGCCCGCCAACGCAATTCACCGATGGGGGGCTGGCTGGAAATGGCGTTGCGGATATCGGCATCCACCAACATGAATTCAACCACCCCGATCCGGCCATGGGTGCCACGATCATTGCACTGGGGACAGCCTCGCCCCTCGAAGCAGCGAAAATTATCAGGGACCCCGTTGGGGAACAGTTCCGCCAGAATCACCGGATCCGCTTCGGCCGGTTCACGACAGTGGACACAGATCCGTTTCGCGAGGCGCTGGGCGATCACCGCCAGCAGCTCACTGGCGATGGAATTGGGATGAACACCCAGGTCATAGAGGCGCTGAAGCGCATCCACCGCATCGTTGCAATGCAGCGTGGACAGGACCACATGGCCGGTCTGGGAGGCTCGCATGGCTTCTATCGCCGTTTCCTTGTCACGAATCTCACCAACCATGATCACGTCCGGGTCTTCACGCACGAAAGCCCGCATGGCATCGGCAAAATTGAAGCCTATCTCGGCACGCACCCGTGTCTGCTGGACGTTATCGATGGAATACTCGATGGGGTCCTCAACGGAAATCACCTTCCGGCGGCCGTCATCAGCCAGGGTCTGCAGGCCGGCGTATAAGGTGGTGGACTTGCCAGAGCCGGTCGGCCCAACCACCAGGACCAAGCCTGCCGGATTATCCAGCAGCCGCTGGTACTGTTCCCCGATCATCGCAGACATGCCGAGTTCGGCAATGGTCATGGCTCGCCCGGTCTGGGGTAACAGGCGGATGATCGCGTGCTCCCCGTGCAGACTCGGCTGGGTCTGAATACGCAGATCGTAGCTGGTATCTGCCAGCTTCAGCCGCGATCGCCCACCCTGGGGTAGCCGTCGTTCAGCAATGTTCAGTTCAGCTCGCAGCTTGATCACATTGATCACTCCGCGCAACTCCCGCGGCGTCAGCTGGTACTGATTGAGCTCATGAAGGTCGCCATCGACCCGCAGACGAATCCGAACCCGTTCGCCGTACTGTTCTATATGAATGTCGCTGGCTTTCTCGCTGACCGCTTCCAGCAAAATGGATTCGTACACCGACACCAGGTACGGGCTGATGTGCTTGCCGTCCTCGGCCCCAAGCAGCTCGGAGGTCATTTCATGGCGTTCCGGCTCGCTCACCGTATTGTCGGCGATAAACTGGTTGCCCTTCTCCGTCAGATCCAGCGCAGACCAGAGCCGGCGGTAGTCGGTCGGCGTCACCAGCAGGCAATGCACAGCCTTGCCCTGAGTCATGTGCTCCAACTGATCCGCACGCGCATCCGGGTCATCGGTGGCTACCGTGATGCGATGGTCATCCTGCCACAGAGGAATGAGCCGGGAGAGATCAAGAAATGTACGAGAGAAGACGCCGAAGAGGTGAGGGTCCAGGCGTTCCAGCAGCTCGTCCGCCATGGCATAGGGCATGTTGCGCTGCTTGGCCAGCGACCGGTACAGCTCATCATCTTCCAGCTTGAGCTTACCCCGCAGCACATCCAGCAGACGCCGGTTTGAGATAATGGCCTCTTCCCTGGCCTTGGCAAGGCTGTCCTCGCTGACCAGCCCCATGTCGATCAGAATCTGTTCAGTATTGCGGTTGAAATCGATCCAGCCGAGGGTGCGGATACGCTTGAGAGCCTGCTCTTCGCGGCGATACATAGTCAGACTGGGCACCGGCCCGCCCTTGCCCTCGATCAGCAACAGCGCGCCGCCTTCCCGGAGGTATGGCAACAGCGCCATACGGTCTGGCAAGAATGTTGTGACCAGGATGACGTCACAGGGTTCATCCAGCTCAAAGCCGGATTGCGCAGACTGGTCAATCACATCGACATTTGTGATGCCCAGCTTGAAAAAGCGTTCCCGGGCGGCCTCAGCCACAACCGGATTTTTTTCGACGTAAAAGACACGATTGGCGAGGTGAGCCAGAACTGCCGCCAGGTACCCGGCGCCACCGCCCACATGCATCACGACCTGGGTGGGCTCAATCTCGGGCACCATGCCAAGAATATGACGGACGATATCTTCACGGGGGATGGAACGACCGGACACCGTGGAGGTCAGGTCTGAGGAAAACACAAAATCCTTTCGGGAAACTGAGGCAACCGCCTCTGCAACCCGCGGGGAAACTGACGCCATGCGTTTTGACCCTAGTATGTTACAGGTTAACCCGTTAACAGTGATCCAGGGTATTGAGTATCACGCAACCTGCTTGCGACGCAAGGCGGAAACCAGCTCAGCTTCGGGTCGGGAGATGCCACAGGTGTTCATCAGGTCGTCGATGTCCGCGCCCAACTCGACCAGCCGCGAGGCTTCGTCGTAGGAAATCCGCAGGGGATCGTTCTGACGCATTTCATCAACGGTGGTGGCCAACTCATGGAGTTTGCGCTCGCAGGCAACCACCCGATGGCCCATGCCAATATTGCCACTACCACTGGCATGCAGCTCGCGGCCAAGGCTGTCACACCGTGACTTTAGCTGCGAACGCAACGTGCGGATCTGGAGCTGGGAAATGACCGTCTGAACCAACAGCAGTACCAGCACCACTGAAGAAAAGAGCCAGGGGGCCAGGGTTGTCCATTGCTCACTCATCACAGGATTACCTCCGATTACGACCACCCTGGGATTCGCCAGACACCCTTGCCCTGAGGGGATCAGAGTCCTGCGATTTCCGCCCATTCGTGGTCTGACAGCATCTTGTCGAACTCCACCAGAATGATGAGTTCGCCGTTCTTGTTGCAGACACCCTGGATAAACTTGGCGCTTTCCTCGTTACCCACGTTCGGTGCCGTCTCAATTTCGCTGGATTTCAGGTACACCACCTCCGCAACAGAATCCACCAATATACCCATCACCTGGTTGGCAGACTCCATGACCACGATGCGGGTGGCATCGGTCACTTCCGCCTCTGCAAGGCCAAAACGACGACGGGTATCAATCACCGTCACGACATTGCCTCGCAGGTTGATGATACCCAGCACGTAATCGGGAGCGCCCGGGACCGGTGCTATTTCGGTGTAACGCAGAACTTCCTGGATCTGCATCACATCGATTCCGTAGGTTTCATCGTCCAGCCGGAAGGTCACGTACTGGAGTACCTGATCATCCTGGGACTGATTCTGCTGACCGCTTTGGGATGCCATATAGCCAATTCTCCTGGGTAGGCCACCCGCTGCGGGCAACCTGATCGTCAAAAAATCATCATCAGTGCCCAATACTATAGTTAAGGGCACAAACCGTGCCAGTCGTGCACGGTTTCATTCAGTAACCGATGTGTTCTATTCCATATTGAGGTGCTGTTCGCGCTCGGCTCTCGCCAGCAGCTCCGCCATGGTTCCCACATCAAGCAGTGCGCACATCTGTTTGATCACCGTGCCAGCGAGCCAGGGCCGCTTGCTGCGTGATGTCCGCCAGCGCACATCGTCAGGATTCAACGTGAACGACTGGGCTACATCATCACAGGCCAGCGCCCATTCGCTCTGATCCAGACGAATAACAAAGCGGTAGTTCTCACGGGCGTTGTCGGGGCCCCTTCCGGCCATGATCCACTCTGCCGAATCCACCACTCTGAGATTATGATCCTTGCCTGGCAGGATGCCCATGTACCAGCGCGGGCTACCGGGCATCGCCTTGATCCCGTCTTCCAGCCGGTGAATCGCGCCGAGGAGAATCAGCGGCACCGCCAACTGCAGCCCCGCGACCCGGAATATCAGGCATTCAAACGGACGTTCTGACCATTCCGGTCGCCCGACCGGCTCACCACCAGCGGGCACATCCGGAGTCGATGCAGACGCTATTTTCCGGGCAACGACCGGCGCAGGCGCTGATTCCTGCGCGACCACTGGCGTAACCTGCGTCTCCGTCACCGCCGGTTGCGCTATCACCTGGGGCTTAGATTCTGGCTCCGGTTCCGCGGGCACCTCAGGTTCCGGCTCAGGTTCCGGCTCAGGTTCGGGTCGTGTTTCCTCCACCGGCTTTGCCTGCAGCAACTCTGGTTCTGCTTGCGCCTCGTCTTTCAGCGCAGCATCTGTTGCTGTGTGCAGTAGATCATCCAGGTAACTGGCAAGCGCCACTTCCGGTGTGGCCAGGTCGGTATCACGGGACGAGGACATAACCCCTCTCCTCCCGAACCATCGCCCCGGCACGTCGTGTCAAATTTCCGTCAGCCATCAGCGGACCTCTGCGGACTCTGTCCGCGCCAGCAACTCGTCCAACAAATGGCGATAGGCCCTGATGCCATGACTTTCACGATCCACCGCCGATGGTATGACGCCCGCCTGGCTGGCGTCCCGGAACTTGGTGTCCACCGGAACGGCAAAACGCCAGAGCCGGTCAGGATAGGTTTTTCGAAGCAGGTTCAGACTTTTGACGGAGGCCTGGGTGCGGCGGTCAAACATGGTGGGAACGATGAGATAGGGCAACGGATTCTTCTGGGAACGCATGACCATTTCCAGGGTATGCAGCATGCGCTCCAGCCCCTTGATCGCCAGAAACTCTGTCTGAACGGGAATAATCAGATGCTGGGCAGCCGCCAGGGCATTCACCATCAGCACCCCCAGGGACGGGGTGTTATCCAGCAGCACATAATCGAAGTCATCCCAGAGCTGGGCCAGGGCCCGGGAAACAATCAGCCCCATGCCTTCGACACCGACCATCCGCCGCTCCAGCGTCGCCAGGGCAGTACTGGCGGGAAGCAGCGATAGCCCCTTGCAACTGGTCTCGGTAATCAGCTGTGCCGGCAAGCCGTCAGGCACCTTACCCTGGTGCTGAAACAGGTCAAAAACGCTATGGGCTATGGTGTCCGGGTCATAACCAAACCAGCTGGTCAGCGAGCCATGAGGATCCAGGTCCACCACCAGCACCCGCTTGCCCCGCTCCGCCAGCAAACCACCCAGCGTCACGACAGACGTCGTCTTTCCCACTCCACCTTTCTGATTGGCTACGGCCCAGATTCGCACGTTGTGCTCCCCATGTGTCTCTAACTAACAGTATCGGCAATACCCGAAGAAACTTCAGCTGTTCGACTGCAACAGCCCTAACAATGAACGGCAAGAAATTGCCTCAACTGCCTGTGTCTCAGGAGAAAATACAGAATCCGTGCCAACTTGGCCGCAACGGCCTTGGAGACAGAGCGGAAAAGCCGGAAGATCAGCGCATCGCGCCGCGGATACTGGCATCCCTGGAGATCAGCAACACCACCCGCCGATTACGTCGGCGACCATCTTCAGTGTCGTTGCGAGCCACCGGCTGAAATTCACCGTAGCCAACGGCTGCCAGACGCTGGGGATCTATACCTTCCATGGTCAGCATTCGCACCAGCGTTGCAGCGCGGGCCGTGGATAACTCCCAGTTTGATGGATAGACCCCGGTTCGGATTGGCTGGTTGTCGGTAAAGCCTTCAACCCGCACGGCGTTATCCCGCTGACGCAGGACTGAGGCAATTTTTTCGATCACTTCGAACGCGTCATAGTGAGGTTCTGCATCACCACTACCAAACAGGAGGCTGTTGCGAAGACTCAGTTCCAGCCAGCGCTCACTGACCTCCATCGTTACCACACCCTGGGCAATCAGTTCGTCGAACGCCATGGAAAATTGCAGCGACATGTCCTGGAGCGCCTGAGTTCTGGCGCGCTCGTCCTCGACCGGATTCACCGGCGCTTCGGTCACTACTGGCGGAATCACCGCCTGGGTATCCGCTGGCGGCGTAAGCGTCACTTCCTGTCCCACCTCAATCGGATTGACGGAACGCTGAGGCGCGTTGAAGACCCCGGTCAGGGTATCGGACAAAACCTTGTATTTGCCTTCGTTCACCGAGGACACCGAGTACATCACAACGAAGAAACCGAACAACAGGGTGATGAAATCGGCGTAGGAAATGAGCCAGCGTTCGCGGTTATGCTGGTCGTCTTCGGACGTTCTCGGTCGTCTCATTGGTCAGCTCCCGGACGGAAAGGATCACCTGCCCGACTAATCAGGGCAGGAAACCACGAAGACGCAGCTCGATCGAACGCGGATTTTCGCCTTCCGCAATCGCAACAATCCCGTCGATCATCATATCCTCATAACGCGATCGCTCCCGCGTCAGGCTACGCAGCTTGTTGGCTACAGGGAAAAACAGCAGGTTAGCAAGGGCAACTCCATAAATGGTTGCGACAAAAGCCGTCGCAATCCCGCTGCCCAGGGTTGCCGGATCTTCCAGATTGGTCATCACCTGGATCAATCCCATAACCGCACCGATGATACCGATGGTGGGTGCATAGCCCCCCATGGCCTCAAACACCTTGGCGGAATCGACGTCACGCTGCTCGCGGTTTTCGAGGTCCACTTCCAGGATACTGCGGATGGTTTCGGTTTCTGCGCCATCCACCAGCAGCTGCAGGCCTTTACGGGCAAAACGTTCGGGCTCACGCTCAGCCAGACCCTCCAACCCCAGCAGGCCCTGCTTTCTGGACTTAACGCTCCAGTCGATGACCTTGCCAATGCCGTCTTCCATACCGATGTAAGGGGGAACAAACACCCAACGCACCTGTATAAAAGCCCGCTTCAGCACCGGCCAGGACGTCTGCAGAATGGTTGCGGCAAAGGTGCCCCCTACGACAATCAATGCTGCCGGGCCATTGAACAACGAACTCAGCACACCACCTTCCAGCAGGTTTCCCCCGAGGATGGCGGCAAACGCGAGGATGATGCCCAGCAGGCTGAGGATATCCATCAGCTGACCCCGTCCAAAAGGCGGGAGCCAACACTGTCCAATGGCAGGATTTCGTCAGCCAGACCGGCCTTGGCCACCGCCATGGGCATACCATAGATCACTGAACTCTGTTCATCCTGCGCCCAAACCACAGACCCGGCCTGCTTCATCAGGCGACAACCTTCGCGGCCATCCGCGCCCATCCCCGTCAGGATGATGCCCAGGGTCTTGCCAGGGAAACTCTTTGCCAGAGAACCAAAGGTGACATCGACACAGGGCTTGTAGTTCAAGCGATCATCGCCGGGAAGGATCCTCACCCGGCCCTGCCCCCCCCGGTTCTCGATCATCATCTGCTTGCCACCGGGAGCGAGCAACGCCAGTCCCGGCTTCAGTACGTCGCCTTCCTCGGCCTGCCGAACCTCTATCTGGCACAGCTTGTTGAGGCGATCTGCAAAGGCAGGCGTGAAACTGGCAGGCATATGCTGAACCAGCACGATCGGGGCGCGAAAATTGGCCGGCAGCGCCATCAGAACCCGCTGCAGGGCAATCGGGCCGCCCGTGGACGTGCCAATGGCCACCACGCTGTAGTTTCGGGCGGGCGTCCTTGCTGACGCAGGCTGTGCGGCGGGCCTTGCCGGCGCCTGAGACCGAGCCGGGGAGCCGGGTCGGGGTACCAGAGCTGCGGGCTGTGAACGGACCGGGTCACTTTCAGGTGTCTGCGCTGGCCTGACGGCTGTTGCCGGTCTGGAGGCTGGCGCTGTCGGCCGTGCACCTGGGTGGCTGCCGGCAACGTCGATGATTCGATCCTTGAGGATTCTTTGCAGCTCGCTACTGTCGCGGGCAATTTCCTCGAAGTTCTTGGGCAGGAAATCCACCGCGCCAGCCTCGAGCGCATCAAGGGTCACCCGGGCGCCTTCGTAGGTCAGAGAGGAAAACATCAATACCGGGGTTGGCCGGCGCTTCATGATTTCCCGGACTGCGGAAATGCCATCCATGACCGGCATTTCGTAGTCCATGGTGATGACGTCAGGTTTCAGCTTTTCCGCCAGCTCGACCCCTTCGCGGCCATTGCTGGCAACACCGACAACCTTGATATTACCGGAGGCATTGAGGATCTCAGTCAGTCGCTTGCGGAAAAAGCTTGAGTCATCAACGACCAGAACTGAAACCGTCATTCACTCCTCCTTTCATGTATGTGTGTCCGTGCTCAAAACGTTGCGCTACCGGCTCAGCCGTAGTGCTGCAACAGGCTGGGCACATCAATGATCAGCGCAATGCGGCCATCGCCAGTGATTGTGGCTCCGGCCATGCCGGGGGTGCCCTGCAGAGCCCGACCCAGCGGCTTGATCACCACTTCTTCCTGCCCTACCAGTTGGTCCACCACAAATCCGACCCGCTTGGTGCCCATGGCAACAATGACCACGTGCGCATTCTCCGGCTGCGGCTCGCCCGCAGCGCCTTTCACCAGCCAGCGCTTGATGTGGAACAGCGGGAAAACCTTGTCCCGCACCACGATACATTCGCGGCCATCGACCACATTGGTTTTGCTGAGGTCAAGGTGAAAGATTTCCACCACATTCACCAGCGGCAGCGCAAAGGACTGGTCGCCCAGCATGATCATCAGCGTTGGCATGATGGCCAGGGTGAGCGGCACCTTGATCACAATACGCGAGCCTTTGCCAAGCGCTGACTCGACATTGATCATGCCGTTGAGCTGACCAATCTTGGTCTTGACCACATCCATGCCCACGCCACGGCCGGAAACGTCGGAAATCTCCTCCTTGGTGGAGAAGCCGGCCGCAAAAATCAGGTTGTAGCATTCGGTGGGCGTCAGGCGATCAGCCGCGTCCTGATCGTACAGGCCCTTTTCCACGGCCTTCTGGCGCAGCTTCTCGGGATCCATACCGGCGCCGTCGTCTTCAATGACCAGTAAGATATGGTCACCTTCCTGTTCAGCCGACAGTGTGACCCGCCCTACCCGTGGCTTGCCTGCCGCTTCCCGGACATCCGGGGCCTCGATACCATGATCCACCGAATTGCGAACCAGGTGCACCAAGGGGTCTGCCAGCGCTTCTACCAGGTTCTTGTCGAGATCGGTGTCTTCCCCGTGCATCACCAGATTGATCTCTTTCTTGAGATTCCTGGCGAGGTCCCGGACGACTCGCGGGAAGCGGCCGAACACTTTCTTGATCGGTTGCATGCGGGTCTGCATAACGGCGGACTGGAGATCCGTGGTCACCACGTCCAGGTTGGAGACCGCCTTCTGCATCTGTTCGTCTTCGCTTTCAGCCCCAAGACGCTGTAACCGGTTACGGACCAGAACCAGCTCACCCACCATGTTCATGATGTCATCAAGGCGTTTGGTATCCACCCGTACCGTGGTCTCTGCCGCCGGAGCCGGGGCTGAAGCCCCCCCTTCAGCGCCAGAACGGGCAGCTACCGGCTTGGCCGGCTCTGGCTTCGGTTTTGGTTGAGGGGCTGGCTGAGGCTGAGGAACCGGCTCCGCTTTCGGTTCACCGGCTTCCTCCTGTGCGCTAGCACCCCCGGTGGGGCTACCGCCCTTTCCGTGAAGATCGTCCAACAGCGCCTCGAATTCATCATCGGTGATCAGGTCACCGGCGGCTTTGGAGCCGTCAGGTTCAGGCTCACTCGCCTCATCGGCAGAGGCAGATTCCGGCACACCCGCAAACTGTCCCTTGCCATGGAGTTCGTCGAGCAGGGCTTCAAATTCATCGTCTGTGATGTCGTCGCCGTTCCCTTCGGACACGTCTGACTCACCCGCAGGCTCAGCTCCGCCCTCTGGCTTGCCGCCGTCGAGGGCATCCAGTAACTGCTCGAATTCTTCGTCGGTAATATCTCCGCCCTGCTCGCCTTCGGCAGCGGAATTGGGGGCCTGATCCTGTGGTACCGCGACAGGCTCAACGGCGGCGGTACCTTCCGGCTCGGCAAACTGGTCCAGTGCAGCGATCAGTTCAGCTGGCGCCGGGGTTGGTTCTTCCCGGCTTCTCACCTGATCAAACATGGCATTGACGTTGTCCAGCGCCTGCAGGACAACGTCCATCAATTCAGAATCCACCCGCCGCTTATGATTCCGAAGCGTGTCAAAGACGTTTTCCGCTGAGTGACAACAGCTGACCAAAGCGTCCAGCTGCAGGAAACCGGCACCGCCCTTGACGGTATGGAAGCCCCGGAAGATGGCATTCAGCAGATCGCTGTCGTCCGGGTTCTGTTCAAGATCCACCAGCTGTTCGGACAGTTTTTCCAGTATTTCGCCCGCTTCTACCAGAAAATCCTGAAGAATTTCTTCATCCGCATCGAATGCCATGCATTACCTCACTTAGAAACCGAGACTGGACAACAGGTCATCCACGTCGTCCTGCCCAGAAACCACATCAGAACGCTCCGCGGCATTAATCTGCGGACCATGGCCCTTGTCGGGAGATTCTTCCTGTTCTTCCTGTTCTTCGAGCTCGTGAATAGTGCCGGTAAGCTGATCTACATGGCTCGCCATGACTACAAGATTGAGCAGATGATCTTCCACTTCCTTCACCAGGGCAGTCACTTTCTGGATGACCTGCCCGGTCAGATCCTGGAAGTCCTGGGCCAGCAGAATTTCTGACAGGTTGCCGTGAATGGTATCGGCCTCTTCCGTCAGGCTGACGAAGAAATTGTCGATGCGGCCGTACAGGTCCCGAAATTCCTGGGGTTCCATCTCACGGCGGCGGATACGCAGCCAATCATCCCGGAATTCTGCCGCTTGTTCCTTGAGGGCCAAAGCTTTGGGCATGGTTTCTTCAACCAGGTCCATGGTCCGGTTGGCCGCCTTACCAGTCATCTGCACGACGTATTCCAGTCGGTCAGACGCATCGGTCATTTTCGACAGTGCTTCCTGCTGTTCGGCGTTACGGGGATCGATCTGGAAATTGCGAATCGCTTCATGGAGGCTGCGGGTCAGCCGCCCGACTTCGCGGTACAGGCTCTGATCCCGAACTTCGCCCAGGTCACTGATCAGGGTCATGGCGCGGGCATAGTTACCCGCATCGACCTGTTCCATCAGTTCTGCAGCCTGGCTCCGAAGCTTTTCAATTGCTTCCGGGTCGAGGCCTTTATGGTCTTCGTTATTATTGCTCATGGGAGCTCTTCCGACCCGATATCACTGAATTCGTTCGAAGATTTTCTCGATCTTTTCTTTCAGTACCGCTGCGGTAAATGGCTTTACAACGTAACCGTTAACACCAGCCTGAGCGGCTGCCACGATCTGATCACGCTTGGCCTCTGCCGTAACCATCAGCACCGGCAGGGTTTTGAGGCTGTCGTCCGCGCGTACGTGCTTGAGCAACTCAATACCGGTCATGCCTGGCATGTTCCAATCGGTTACCAGGAAGTCATATTTGCCGCTTTTCAACATTGGCAACGCCGTGTTGCCATCGTCGGCCTCGTCGGTATTGGTGAACCCAAGATCACGCAGCAGGTTCTTGATGATCCGTCGCATTGTGGAGAAATCGTCCACAATCAGGATTTTCATGTTTTTGTCCAAAGGGACCTCCAGTTAATAACACCCGGCATTCCTGGGCAGACTCCGGTCGCTTGCCGGACACCCCGAACCCCTTTCAAATTCTAGCAGGCCGTCGCTCGCACACCCTGTATTGTGTGGCCTTTCACCGACTTGTAAAGCGGCAGTTACCAAAAGCTACAACAGAGTGACGGTCACTCACCGTCCGGGCTGTTTTGCCAATCCGACAATCTTGCCCGTAATCGCATGGCGGCCTGACTGTGGATCTGGCTGACCCGGCTTTCACTGACTTCCAGGATCGCCCCGATCTCCTTCAGGTTGAGTTCTTCCTGGTAATACAGGCTCAGCACCAGTTTTTCCCGCTCAGGCAAACCTTCAATGGCTTCCGCGAGGCTGGTGCGGAAGGCGTGGGACGTAATGCCCTGCAGCGGATTATCTGAGCCATCTGATTCTTCTAACGGCACGTCGCCGGATTCATTGAGCTCATCGAGGCTAAAAAGTCGTCCGCCGTTGGCATCGTTCAGGCAGGAATGATACTCGTCCATGGTCATGCCGAGCTCTTCCGCGACTTCCACATCCTGGGCTTCCCGCCCCATCCGGCTCTCGATCGCACGAATCGCCTCCGATACCCGCCGGGCATTGCGGTGCACCGATCGTGGCACCCAGTCGCCCTTGCGAATCTCGTCCACGATGGCACCACGAATACGGATGCCGGCGTAGGTTTCAAAGGAAGCGCCCTTGGTGGGCTGGTATTTCTGGGCAGCTTCGAGCAGACCGATCATGCCAGCCTGCATCAGATCATCAAGTTGAACCGAGTCAGGCAGCCTGGCCAGCAGGTGCAATGCAATTTTCTTCACCAGCGGCGCATGGCTTTCCACAAGCTGATGGGCTTGGCCGGCTGCCGTTCTCTGATAGATACCCAGGTTTCTAGCCAATGTTCTGTAACCGGATTAGCAGTAACGGGATGAAGCTCAGGCCTCAACGAGTCGTTCAACAAAGAACTCAAGATGTCCTCTCGGTGAGGACGGCAATGGCCAGTTATCAACCTGATCGGCCAGCGCCCTGATCGCCAACGATGCCTTGGCACGGGGATAGGCGTCCAGTACGGCACGCTGACGCTGAACCGCCTTCTTCACCGCTTCATCGTAAGGCACCATTCCTGTGTATTGTAGCGCGACATCAAGGAATCTCTCAGTGACCCGGGTCAGTTTGTTAAACAGATGGCGACCTTCCTGTTCGGTACGGACCTGGTTCGCAAGGATACGGAAACGGTTAACCCCATAGTCGCGGTTCATCAGCTTGATCAGGGCGTAGGCGTCGGTAATGGACGTGGGCTCGTCACATACCACCAGCAGAAGTTCCTGAGAGGCACGAAGGAAACTGACAACCGATTCTGAAATACCGGCCGCGGTATCGACAATCAGAACGTCGATCTGGTCGCCCAGCTCGCTGAACGCATTGATCAGGCCAGCATGTTCCATCGCCGACAACTGGGTCATTTTCTGGGTGCCTGAGGAGGCCGGAACAATCTTGATGCCGCCGGGCCCATCCACCAGAACATCGCGGATATCGCATTCGCCAGCCAGTACATCAGCAAGGTTGTGATTGGCCGTAAGACCCAGCAATACGTCGATATTGGCAAGGCCGAGGTCTGCATCAAGCAGGACAACCCTACGCCCTTTCTGGGCCAGGGCAATTCCCAGGTTGACCGAGACATTGCTCTTGCCAACGCCACCTTTGCCGCCGGATACCGCAATCACCTGAACCGGATGTGCTTTGCTCATACTGACTTTTGTCTCTTGCCGATCGAAATCAGGATGCCGGCAGTAGCCGCACCCCGGTGTTATTGTTTATCGTCGAGCCCTTGCAGATCAACCACCTGCACCAAGGGATCAGGCCCCCTCAGCCATGCTCTGTGATGCCTTGAGCTCCTTCAGCCGCTCCACACCCTTGCGCACCAGCGGTGCTGCCTCGGCGTGGTGGAGGTCATCGGGAATCTTCTGGCCGTCGGTGTAGTAGGCCACCGGCAGCCCGGTCTCCATGGCAAAGCCCAGGGATTCACCCAGCGTCATTGCCTCGTCCAGTTTGGTCATCACACAACCCGCAAGATCAGCCATCTTATAGCAATGCCAGACAGATTTCATAATGCGGGGCTGGCTGGTCGCGGACACCACCAGATGGGACTGGATCGGGTGCCGGCTTCGGGCCAGCTCACCGAGCTGCTGCTGATACCCCTTGTCACTGGGCGTCAGGCCGGCAGTATCAATCAGCACCAGATGACGATCCGACAACTCGTCAAGCACATCGTCCAGAGTGTGGCTCTCATCGACCACCCGAACCGGTACATTGAGAATACGGCCAAACACAAACAACTGCTCGTGGGCAGCCACCCGGAAACGATCTGTGGTCACCAGGGCCAGACTGTCAGCACCGTGGCGAAGCGCATAGCGGGCTGCCAGCTTGCCAATGGTGGTGGTCTTGCCAGACCCCGTCGGGCCTACGAGCGCATAGATACCACCTCGGTCCAGCCACTCGGTACGAACCGTCTTGATCCCGGCCGCAAGGGTTTTCAGAGACTGCTTCCAGCCGTCTTCCAGGCGGCCCTTGCCGTGGCTTTTTGCCAGCGCCGAGGCCAGGTTGTGGCTGACGCCAAAGTCGAGCAGGCGCTCCACCAGTCGCTGCTGAGCGGGATTCACCGACGCCAACGGCGCGGCTTCCGGCCCCTGCCGCCCCTGGACCAGATCTCTCAGGGAGCTGATCTCTGCGCGCATCAGGGCCAGTTCATCCGCCCCCATGTCGGCTCGCTGCGCCGATGCCGCCTGGCCACCGGCCACGCTGGCCGCAGCACTAGCGGGCTGGAAACCCGCACCCTGACTGGCGCGCTTCTCACGCACTTCGGCGATTCGCGCCCGTGAACGACCCAGTTCGTCTTCCAGGCGCCGGTGCTGCTCGGCCTGAAGCTCGGCCAGACGCCCACTATTGGTGGCATCCCTCGCTTCTTCACCGAGGCGCTGGCGTGCCATGTTCTCGTCGTAGTCCAACGCTGTCACGATCTCGACACCGTTCTCAACCCGCCGATTGGAAAGAATGACCGCATCCGGGCCGAGTTCGCTGCTCACCAGTTTCAGTGCCTCAGCCATCGTCGGCGCGAAGAAGCGTTTCACTTTCATACCTGTTCCTCCCATTCCAGCCGGGTGAGCGTCGAAATCCCGTCACCTGCTGCCATCTGGCCGCCGCTTATTGCCCGACGGATGCCACAATCGTGATCTGTTTGTTGTCCGGTACTTCCTGATAGGACAGTACGTGCAGTCTCTCAACTCCGTAACTGGCGAAGCGGGCGAGTACCCGACGCAAGGGCCCGGAAACCAGCAATATCGCAGGTTTCCCGAGCATTTCCTGGCGCTGGACACTTTCCTGAAGTGAACGCTGCAGCTTTTCCACCATACTGGGCTCAAGTACCAGCCCAATATCATCGCCACCGCCAGTTTGCTGACTCTGCTGCAGTGACTTAAGCAATAACTGTTCCAGATCAGGATCCAGGGTGATAACCGGGATTTCAGCCTCATTGCCGCAGATGCTCTGCACGATCATCCGTCGCAGCGCTTGTCGGGCAGCCGTCGTCAGCACTTTCGGGTCCTGGCTACGGGGGTGAATATTGACGATGGCCTCTGCAATAGAGCGCATATCGCGGATCGGCACTTCTTCCAGCAACAGACTTTGCAGGACTTTCAGCAGAATGCTGATGGAAACGGTCGCAGGCACCAGCTCTTCCGCCAGTTTCGGCGAAACCTTCTCCAGCTGCTCAAGCCATTTCTGCACCTCTTCATGACCCAGCAGTTCGTGTGCATGCTTCTGCAGTACCTGGTTGAGATGGGTCGCGACCACGGTGCTCGCATCGACCACGGTGTAACCCAGGGTTTGCGCCTGGTCTTTCTTGCTCTCTTCAATCCAGCAGGCATCCAGCCCGAACGCGGGGTCCTTGCCTTCAATACCTTCCACTTTGCCAAACACCTGGCCCGGATCAATGGCAAGCTCGCGGTCCGGATGGATCTCCGCCTCGGCGATGGTGACGCCCATCAGCGTAATGCGGTACATGTTCGGCATGAGATCGAGATTGTCGCGGATATGCACCGACGGCATCAGGAATCCCAGATCCTGGGACAGTTTCTTGCGGACACCCTTGATCCGCGACAGCAATTGCCCACCCTGACTTTTGTCGACCAGAGGAATCAGCCGGTAGCCCACTTCCAGCCCAACCACATCTACCGTGGCGACGTCATCCCAGCCCAGTTCGCGGCTTTCCGCGGGCGCTGGCAATGACTGGTCCGGACGTGAACCTCCGGCAGGCAGCACCTCAGGACCCAACGGGCCGCCGCCCGCAGGCGCCAGGCCACCCCGTGATGGAAAGCCGCCACCCTCCTCCACCGTCTGCCGGTCCCGATTCCAGATAAAATAGGCGGTGGCTGCAGAGATGACCCCAAGCCCCAGAAAAGCGACATGAGGCATGCCGGGAATCAGACCCAGTATGATCAGGATACCCGCAGCAATGGACAGCGCGCGGGGTGCACTGAACATCTGACTAATAATCTGCCCCCCCATATCCTGGGAAGAGGTTACCCGGGTCACCATGATGGCGGCAGAGGTAGACAGCAACAGCGATGGTATCTGCGCCACAAGACCATCACCGATGGTCAACAGGGCGTAAAACCGGGTAGCCGTGGAGAAATCCAGATCGTGCTGCAGCATCCCTATGGCGATGCCACCGATAATATTGATCGCAAGGATCAACAAGCCTGCGACCGCATCCCCTTTCACGAATTTACTGGCGCCGTCCATGGAACCGTAGAAATCGGCTTCCTGAGCAATCTCCGCACGTCGGCCCTTGGCCTCGTCCTGATTGATCAGCCCGGCGTTAAGGTCGGCATCGATGGCCATCTGTTTGCCAGGCATGGCATCCAGGGTGAAGCGGGCACTGACTTCCGAGACCCGGCCCGCACCCTTGGTGACTACCATGAAGTTGATGATCATCAGGATCGCAAAGACCACCAGACCAACGGCGTAGTTGCCACCAATCAGCACCTCACCGAACGACTCGATCACTTTACCCGCCGCGTCGCCACCCTCATGTCCGTTGAGCAACACAATGCGGGTCGACGCCACGTTCAGGGCCAGCCGGAGCAGCGTCGCCACCAGCAGCACGGTGGGAAAAGAGGCAAATTCCATGGGACGCAGGGCGTACACGCAAACCAGCAGAATGACGATCGACAAGGTGATATTGAAGGTGAACAGTACGTCGAGCATGAACGTCGGCATGGGCAGGATCATCATGCCCAGCAATGCCATCAGCATCACTGGAATGCCCAGATTACCGCGCGTCAGAGATTTGACGTTGTTCAGGACTAAAGCTCGGTCCATACCCGGAAACACCCCGCTGGAGACTGCGCCTGAGGATCAGGCGGGTCGATATTCTGACGAAAACACGTCACCTGTCCCGGTTTATCGCAATATCCGTACCACTCCTTACACCTATATGCAGAACCTCGCCTGACGCCTGCCCGCAGATCAGTTATTCTTCCAGCAACTTTCCCCATTCCCACCACTGACTAACGCAAAGGTGAGCCATGCCCATCCATGAGGTGAAACACCCACTGATCCGCCACAAACTCGGACTGATGCGCCGGGCCGACATCAGCACCAAGAACTTCCGTGAACTGGCTCAGGAAGTTGCCGCCCTGCTGACCTACGAAGCAACCCAGGATTTTGCTCTGGAAGAAACCACCATCGAAGGCTGGGCTGGGCCTGTCACCGTGGACACGATTACGGGCAAGAAGGTCACCATCGTCCCGATTCTCCGCGCCGGACTGGGGATGCTCGACGGGGTACTCAGCCTGATCCCAAGCGCCAAGGTCAGCGTGGTAGGCCAGGTACGAAACGAGGAAACGCTGGAAGCAAGCACCTACCTGGAGAAACTGGTGGGCGAGCTGGACCAGCGCATGGCAATGATTATCGACCCCATGCTGGCCACCGGCGGCTCACTGATTTCCACCATCGACCTGCTCAAGAAGGCCGGCAGCACAGAAATTCGCGCACTGGTGCTCGTTGCCGCCCCGGAAGGGATCGACAAGGTGCTGGAGGCCCATCCTGATGTCGCTATCTATACGGCCTCAATTGATCAGTGTCTGAACGAAAAAGGCTATATCCTTCCGGGACTGGGCGATGCCGGCGACAAGATCTTCGGCACCCGGCAAAAGGACAACTGAGTATGCAGGACACCACCAACAACGCCGTGTGGCGACAGGCCCTTGCTGGCTCCCAGATGCTCCTCGTAGCATTTGGCGCCCTGGTGCTGATGCCACTGATCACCGGCCTTGACCCCAATGTTGCCCTGTTTACCGCCGGATTCGGCACCCTGATTTTCCACGTGGTAACCGGTGGCCAGATTCCAATTTTCCTGGCCTCGTCGTTTGCCTTCATCGCTCCGATTCTCGCCGCCAAGACTAAATTCGGACTTGAACAGACCCTCGGCGGCCTGGTCGCTGCCGGCATTCTCTACATCCTGCTGAGCGGACTGATCCGCCTACGTGGGACCGGCTTCCTTCACCGACTGCTGCCTCCGGTGGTCATCGGCCCGGTGATCATGGTGATCGGTCTCAGCCTGGCCCCGGTGGCTGTCCACATGGCCTCAGGGCGGGCTGGCGATGGCAGCATAGAACTGGTGCCCTACGACACCGCCATTCTCATTTCGATGATCTCGCTGCTGGTCACCGTGATCGCAGCGGTCTGGGCCAAGGGCATCTTTCGCCTGATTCCGATCATGTTCGGCGTCATGACCGGCTATAGTCTGTCGGTCGTTGCCGGCATTGTGGATTTCAGCACCATTGCCGCGGCTCCCTGGTTTGCCCTGCCGAACTTCGTGGCCCCGGAATTTGGATGGTCTGCCATCCTGTTCATGATACCGGTGGCCATCGCTCCGGCCATTGAGCACATTGGCGATGTTCTTGCCATTGGCAACGTAACCGGCAGGAACTACCTGAAAAACCCCGGCCTGCATCGCACCCTACTGGGCGATGGCCTGGCCACCAGCTCAGCGGCACTGCTGGGCGGACCACCTAATACTACCTATTCCGAAGTGACCGGTGCGGTGATGCTGACCCGGAATTTCAATCCCAGAATCATGATCTGGGCCGCTGTGATTGCCATCGCACTTGCCTTCATCGGCAAGTTTGGAGCTGCCCTGCAGTCCATTCCGGTGCCAGTCATGGGCGGCATACTGTGCCTGCTGTTCGGCTCTATCGCCGTGGTAGGACTTAACACCCTGATCCGCCATCAGGTGGATTTGTCGGAAGCCCGAAACCTGGTGATCGTCGCTGTAACGCTGGTGTTTGGTATTGGCGGAATGGTGCTGGGCCACATGGAGGGCATTGCCCTTTGCGCTGTGGTCGCTATCGGTCTGAACCTGGTGCTTCCTGGCGAAAGGGAATCCTGGGGAAAAGCAATCCATGAGCAGCAAACCAACTGACAGCTCAGGTATCAGTTTTACTGCCCTGTACACCGGTGCCGTCTGGCACCGGAACGGGCTCTCCGACAACAGCCTGGTCACGCCTCAGGGGCAATGGCTGTATACCCTGATGAGCCCGTTCGAGGCCGCCAGCAAAACCCTTGCCGGCGGCAACCTCAAAACCTTTCTGCTCCAGCGCCACCTGATCATCGATCACCTGATCGAGAAAAGGATCAGCCAGCACGGCGTCAATCAGGTACTCGAAATCGCCTGTGGCCTGTCACCCCGTGGCCTGCACCTGCGTCAACGCCACCCGAACCTGCACATGGTTGAGGCCGACTTGCCGGACATGGCCGCACGCAAGGCCTCCCGACTGGCCTCGACCGGCCACCTGGGGGCCAGCCATCAGGTCACACCCGTTGATATCCTTGCCGATGACGGCGAGCATGCACTGGAAGCGGTGATGGATCGGGTACTGAAGGAGGGGCCGGTCATCGTGGTCACCGAAGGCTTAACCAACTATTTTTCGCTGCCAGTGATCACAACGTTCTGGCGGCGACTCGCCACAGCCCTGAGCAAGCGGCCGGGTTCGTACTACCTGTTCGACAGCTACCTTATGCCGGAACAGCCTCTGATCAAGGGCGGCATTCACCTGCTCAGCAAGGTTCTGGGAGGCATGACGCAAAGCCAGGTATCGTTCCATTTCGACAATGACCAACAGGTCATGCAGCATCTGCAGGGCCTTGGTTTCAGCCAAACCCAGGTACACAATCCCCGGGACTACTATACCGTGCTCCCGATACCCCAGAGTCGCAACAACCCCTTGGTGCGAGTCGTTGAAACCGGGTTTCCGGGCAGCGCCTCAGATATCCCGTCTTAGATCGTTGGGTATGGGGAAGTCCGGCATCCCCGGCCTCGCCCCCTGCCCACGCCGGAACTGACGCAACTGGAACAGGTAGGCGAGCACCTGGGCTATGGCCATATACAGGCCATCGGGGATCTCACCGCCGATGTCGGTATTGTGGTAGACAGCCCGGGTCAGTGGCGGAGTGCGCAGGACCTCGACCTTGTGTTCGCGGGCGATTTCCATGATTTTGAAGGCAATCTCGTCTGCGCCCTTCGCCACCACGATTGGCGCAGCCATGGTTTTCTGGTCGTACTTCAGCGCCACCGCATAGTGGGTGGGGTTGGTGATCACCACGTCAGCCTCAGGCACATCCTGCATCATCCGGCGCTGGGCCATTTCCCGCTGCAGCTGGCGAATGCGGCCCTTGACCTCGGGCTTGCCCTCGGTGTCCTTGTACTCGTCCTTGACCTCCTGCTTGGTCATCCTGAGCTTTTTCTGGTGGTCGTAAATCTGGAAGGGTACGTCGATGGCCGCAATGATGATGGTGGCACAAGACAACAGCAGAAAGGTCCAGCCCAGCGTCCACACCACATGCGCCATGGCCGGAACCGCCGGTTCGTCGGCAATCTTGAGGAGGTCGTCGGTACGCAAGTCGAGGATCAGGATCGCGAGGGTCATGACCAGGGCAACCTTGGCCACCCCCTTCAACAGTTCCACGACCGAACGCACCGAAAACATCCGTTTGAGCCCCTTGAGAGGATTCATGCGGTCAAATTTCGGTGTAATGGCCTTGCCACTGAACAACAAACCACCGATGCCGATCGAGCCGATGATGGCCGCCACCAGCAGCACCAGCAACAGCGGCGCCACCGCCCACGACGCCTCACCAGCCGCATCGAGCAGGTGTAGCGCCATGTGATGGGTATCGAAAATGACCTCCCGTTCCAGGGAAAAACTGTTGCGCATGATGTCCGCAAGCGCCTTGCCCAGCCCTGAACCGAACACCAGCAACCCTCCCGCACCGGCCATCAGCACCGCCATGGTCGCCAGCTCACGGGAACGCGCTGTCTGGCCCTCCTCCCGGGCTTTCTCCAATCGTCGGGGGGTAGCCTCTTCGGTTTTTTCCTGACTGTTGTCGTTGTCGTCCGCCACGTCCGCTTACCTCAGGGTTGGCCCTGCAACTGGCGCATGAATTCAAAGGTCTCTTCAGTGTACTGCTGGAAGTGCGGCGCGAAGTTACCCTGCAACACCCAGATGGCAAACAGACCGAACATCAGGGCAATGGGAAAACCGAGAGCAAAAATATTCATCTGTGGCGCCGCTCGGGTCATGACCCCAAACGAGATAGTCACGATCAGTACCGCGGTGACCGCAGGTAACGCCAGCAGCATCGCCGAGACAAAGATCCAGCTGATCCGGTGAGCCAGGGCCCAAACGCCGCCCTGCCCCAGGCCTTCGAGCCCGATGGGGATAGTGCGGAAGCTTTCCACAAACACTTCAAAGGCCACCAGGTGCCCGTTCATGGACAGATACAGCAATGTGATGCCTACCGTATACAACTGGGACAGCACCGGCACAGAGACACCGTTGGCGGGATCGTTCATTGACGCAAAACCGAGGCCCATCTGCATGGCAATCATCTGGCCTGCAACCACAAACACCTGGAACAACGCGGTCAGCGTAAACCCCATCCCCACACCGATGAGAATCTGCTGCAGGGTAATTACCACCGCCTCGGCACTGAGGGATTCCACCTGGGGCACCTCATCAATCCAGGGCACGACCAGTATGGTGAACAATAACGCCAGGCCCAGGCGGATACGAGCAGGAACCAGCTGAGTCCCAATGAAGGGAATCACCATCATGAAACTGGCAATACGGAACAGTGGCCACAGGTGCTGCCCCACCCACTGGCTAATCTGATCTTCCCCCAGGCCAACAGGAATCATGGTGAGGCCTAACCGATCAGGTAGGGAATATTGGTGATCAGGCCGTGAGCGTGGTCAATCAGCTTGGTCAGCATCCACGGCCCGGCAAAGATGATCACCAGCAGGGTAATGATCAGTCGCGGCAGGAAACTGAGCGTCTGCTCGTTGATCTGGGTAGCCGCCTGGAAAGTACTGACCACCAGCCCCACCACCAGCCCGGGCATGATAATCACCCCGGCAAGCAACACGATCATCCAGAGCGCGTCGCGCATGATGTCGATGACGGTTTCAGGCGTCATGGCCTTGCTCCCCCCGATGGTTCACCGGGCTATATACCATAACTGGCCGCCAGGGTTACCATGATCAGGGCCCAGCCGTCCACCAGGACAAACAGCATGATCTTAAATGGCAGCGATATAATGACCGGAGACAACATCATCATCCCCATCGCCATCAGGACGCTGGCCACCACCATGTCGATAATCAGGAACGGAATGAACAGAATAAAACCGATCTGGAAGGCAGTCTTCAGTTCACTGGTCACGAAGGCAGGCATCAGCACCCAGAAGGAAACGTCTTCCGGCGTCTCAAACTGAACATCGGCGATGCGCATGAAGAGCATGAGGTCGTCTTCCCGGGTCTGAGCCAGCATAAACTCCCGGAACGGCACACTCGCCCGCGCCACCGCCTCCATCGAGGTGATTTCCTCACTCATATAAGGCTGCAACGCCGCCTGGTTAGCCTCTTCAAAAACCGGCTTCATGATAAAGATCGACAGGAACAGTGCCAGCCCCAACAGAATCTGGTTAGATGGCGTTGACTGCAGTCCCAGGGCCTGACGCAGAATCGCAAACACCACAATGATGCGGGTAAACGACGTCATCATCATCAGCATCGCAGGCAGGAATGTCAGTGCGGTCATCAACGCGAGGATTTGCAGGGTAACCGTATATTCCTGGGTTCCGTCAACCTCGCCCGGAGTGACGGTCAGTGCCGGTATGCCCGGCACCTCCGCAAATGCCGACGGCAGATACATCGTCAGGATCAAACCGGTAATGACAGTAAACAGACGTCTCAAGACGGCTCTCCATCAGAAGCAGCCCCACCCTTCCACGATTTGCCGATCATACCCTGCAGGCGGCGTGCAAAATCGCTGGAATCGAGGTCCGCGGGATTGGCAATCGGTTCATCGAACACATGGAGGGTACGAATGGTAGAGGGAGTGATGCCGACCAGGATCTGCTTTCCTCCGACATCCAGCAGCGCAATGCGTTCGCGAGTACCCAGATTCATCACTGCAACGACTTTCATCAACTGGTTGTTCATGCCCGCCAGCCCGCTCATACGGCGAACCAGCCAGGCACAACCGAATATCAGCGCGATGACCACCAGCAGGCCAAGACCCAGACTGGCCAGACTGCCAACGGCACCGGGCACCGGTGATGGTGCCTGCGGTGTGCTCTCCGCCGCCGAGCTCAGCGCCGGCAGCATCAGCGTCAGTCCAACAAGCCCGCTGAGCCGGTGCATGCTATTTCTGCAGCCGTTTGATGCGCTCAGCGGGGCTGATGACATCGGTCAGACGGATACCGAACTTCTCATTTACCATGACCACTTCACCATGGGCAATCAGGGTTCCATTAACCAGCACGTCCAGAGGCTCCCCTGCCAACCGGTCCAGCTCGATCACCGAGCCCTGGTTGAGCTGAAGCAGGTTACGGATTGGAATCTGGGTATTGCCGACTTCCATGGAAATGGTCACCGGAATATCCAGAATGACATCCAGATCCGGGGAAGTGCCGCCAGCCGTAGCCGTAGCCGTAGCCATACCCGTGTCGGCGCCAAACTCCTCCATCGGAGCCGCCTGCACGGAGTCTTCCTCTGCATCGCCGGCTTCCGCCATGGCCGCCGCCCATTCATCGGCGCGGGCCTGCTCGTCATCGCCACCGGCCTCTGCGGAGCCATCGCCATCGCTGTCGCCATCACCCGCTTCTTCCATGGCAGCTTCCCACTCTGCAGCGAGCTTTTCGTCTTCGCTCATTTCCTGCCCGTCTTTCTTGTCGTCGTCAGCCATTTCGCCCTACCTTCAACTGTTTTTTCACGACTGGGCGCTTGGCCCGCTCATTCACCCTGAGTGCCAGTTTTCCGTCACGGGTTCCCAATGTGGCATGGTAGATCGGTATACCGTTTGCGGTCACCGTCAGATCGTTCGACATTTCTATCGGGATCACGTCACCGGCCTTGAAGTCGGCTACGTCGCGCAACGAAATCTTGCGCCGGCAGACTGTCGCATTGATCGGAACCTCGACATCCTTGACGTCTTCCTGCAAGGCACTGACCCAGCGCTCGTCTACGTCATCAATATCACTCTGGACACCCGCGTCGAGCACTTCCCGAATGGGCTCAATCATCGAGTACGGCAATGCCATATGAAGCTCACCGCCGCCACCGTCCAGTTCTATATGGAACGTGCTGATCACCACGACTTCACTCGGGCTGACGATGTTGGCCATGGCCGGATTGACTTCCGAGTTGATATAGTCGAAATCGACCTTGAGCACAGCCTGCCAGGCCTCTTTCATGTCGCGAAAGACCTGGTCCAGCACCATCTGGACAATACGAATTTCAGTGGGGGTAAATTCCCGGCCTTCAATCTTGGCGTGCCGGCCCTCCCCCCCAAAGAAGTTATCCACCAGCTTGAAGACCAGTTTGGCGTCCAGAATGAACAAGCCCGTTCCCCGCAGGGGGCGAACCTTGACCAGATTGAGACTGGTGGGGACATACAGAGTGTGGACGTATTCCCCGAACTTCATGATCTGCACGCCGCCGGTGGAGACATCGGCATTGCGACGCAGCAGGTTGAACAGGCTGATTCGGGTGTAGCGGGCAAAACGCTCGTTGATCATTTCCAGCGTGGGCATCCGCCCACGGACAATACGATCCTGGCTGGCGAGGTCGTAGTTTTTTACGCCTTCCTCGTCGCTTTCATCATAGGTATCGATGTCCCCGTCATCCACACCGTGCAACAGGGCATCGATTTCATCCTGTGACAGTAGATCCTGCATAATCGGTCCTGCCCGTGGTCAGCCCCCGCGATCGGGGCCTTTATTGCATCACAAAGTTTCGTAGCAGCACGCCTTTCAGTGGCGGCTCCCCTTCCTGTTCCAATACGCCGTTCACAACCGTCAGCATCTCGGTCACCAGCTGTTCCCGGCCACCCTCGGCCTGCAGCGCCATGAAATCACTGGCCGCCAACACATTGATCAGCTGGCTGCGCAACAACGGCATGTGCAGCTCTGTCGCTGCCAGTGCTGCCGGATCATCCGCCTCGAACGCCAGGTAAACCTGTGCATACCTTTGGCGCCCCTCGGACTGCACGGTGGTCACCAGTGCCTTGTCGAGGACAAAATACTGGCTCGGCTGGAACACCTCTTCCGCCGCCGCTTCCTCAACGTCTGCACCGGCATCGCCAGCGGTGTCCTTGAGGAACCACAGGGTTCCCGCGATGGACAGCCCGATGGCCAGTATGACTACCAGCGCAATCAAAATGATCAGCTTGAGCTTGCTTTTCTTGGGTGCCTGGTCAGGCGCATTGTTATCTGCCATAGGACGCTTCTGTCATAAAATTGTCAGATGCCGCGAGATTCGGCCCATGTATGGAGTATAAAGCAAACAGCGGGCCACAAAGGCACAGCTGTCTCGATAAAACAGCAGTTTAGCGCCCGGGCGTTATCGGAGCAAAAGAGTTTGTTGGCAATCAGGAGAGAGGGAAAACGGGCTGGAAAAATAAACGTACGGACAGGGCACCCAAAGCACCCTGTCGGTCGACAACACCTCAGGCGTAGAGATCAAGTTCGCCTTTCCAGGCCAACTCCACACTGCCTCCGTCCGCCGGGGCCCCTTCAGTGCCAGCATCATCGCCGGGCAACCCGGAGGAACCGCCGCGCCCGCTGCCGTCCTCATCGCCACGGGACGACCATTGGCCACTGCCCTGCCCACCCCGATCAGCCACCTCAAATCGCCCCAGGTCAATGCCCTGTTCGCTGAGCATGTCCCGCAGCCGGTGGCTGTGCAGTTCCAGCTGGTCGCGTACCACCGGATTGGCGGAATGAACGGTCACCGCCGCCTGATGATCCCGGTTCAGTTGCACCCGCACTTCCATTGGCCCCATATCCGGTGGGGTTAAATGGATTTCGGCAGAGCTCATGTTATTGGCGGTAAGCCAGGTCAGCTTGCCCACCAGCTTGTCACCCCATTCGGCGTGACCAACCGGAACTTCAATACTGGTGGCGTAACCTCGAAGCATCGCGGCCTGCTCCGCGACTTTCTGTCCACCCGCCGTCAGCTGGGAGGCCGGGGTTGTCTGGTCGCTCAGCGGCACCAACCGGGCCGCGACCAGGTCCCCGCTATCTGAACCTTGGCTGGTCGCAGGCGTCAAGGCCATCGTTTCCATAAATGAACCTCCGGTCAGCCCCGGCAAGCCTTTTGCGCCGGAGACTTCCGCAGTCCCTGCCATTACCGGATTCTGCGCAGCATAGCCCCCTTTTCGCAGCGAACGGTCAGTCAGCGCCGGGCCAACCTCTGCAGCGGCATCCTCGCCGGACATCGCCATTGAGCGCAAGTCGGCAAAGGTGAACACCGCAGTTTCATCGGTCTCGACTTCCACCAGCGGTGACTCCGGAGCCACCACCAGGTCTGCCGACGCAAGGTCGCTCGCATCATCGGTCCCCTGACCGCCTGGATCAGCCCCAGCAGATTCTGTTGCTGGCGGGGTGCCATCGGCTGGACTGCCTTCTTCAGCCTCGCGGGCGCCACTGTCAGCCATAGCGGCAGCCGATTGCCGCTGCTCGACCTCAGTGTCCTGGGCTTTCGACTCTGCGGCCCGCTCAGCCCGGTCGGCACGCTCCTGTCGGCGCATCTGTAGCCTGCGCTCTGCGTTGACCTGTTCCTGCCGGGAAACCGAATCAAATTCGCTGTCACTGTGTTTTTCCCGTGCCACGGATGGCCGGGGTTCACTGGCTTGCCCGGCCTTTTCAGGCGCTGGGCTCTGGGGAAATACCATTCCGGACATGGCAACCTCTTGCCGCTTTGCTGTCAGTTACGCGCCCAAGGGCGCGCAAATACGGGTTCTCCCGTAATAACGCAAAAGTGATGCCAGAAAGAAGGGGAATCAGAGATTAGGGATTCAATAGCTGCTGGAACAGCGCGCGGACGGTCTGGAATTCCAGGACTATACGCTCAAGCATAACTCCGGCCTCGTCGAGCCGCCCCGCCCGGCCCGCAAGCTCAGCTTCCAGACACAGAGCACCGAGCTGCGGCGCCCCGATATTGACCGAGCTGCCTTTGAAACTGTGAGCCGACTTGGCAAAGCTTTCATCATTACCGGCGTCAAGCGCCTGCTGCAGGGCCGAAATGCGGTCTGCGGAGTCGCTGAGGTAGGTCTCAATCAGGATCCCGAACTCATCCTCCATGACCTCTTTCAGTTCCGCGAGAGCTTCTTCATCCAGATGTAGCCTATCTGTCATAACCAGCCCCTAAGCCGCTCCCTGTACGCTCGTTCATTGTTAATTTAGGTAAGATTCCAGTCATACACAACTTCAACACGGTTACCGGCACCGTGAAACGCTAACGAATGACTGAGCTGTTGCAGCAAAATCAGTCCACGCCCTGCGTACCGGCATTGGCGGTCGTGATGATGCTGGAGAACGGATTGATAGTCAAAACCTTCACCACTGTCACGACATTCAATGAACAAACGCCCTCCATCATGGGTGGGTGAATGGCGAAGGGTGAAGCGTATGCTGTGGCCCTGGATTCGCGCAAGCCGCCGTTCCCTCTCAGCGTAATAGCGACCAAAACCTTCCGGAGAGTCCTTCCACTCTGAAGGCAATTTCAGGATGCCGTGTTCAAGGGCGTTGGTGTAGAGCTCGGACAACAAGGTATAGACCTCCCCGCTGCGAAGTCGGAGCCCCGGCACTTCCATACAGATGTGCAGCAACAACGGCAAAGGATTGAACTGACCCAGAGTCTGGTCAGAGAGTTCGTAATCACATACCCACTGCGTCGCACCGGCGGCAGCGGATAGCGTCAGGCCCGCACTCATTTCCGCGGCCTTGTCACTCTCGTTCATTTCCAGGGCAAAAACCGTGAGATCGTCCTGAGCCCCCTGATCCCATGAAAACTGCCGTATCGCCCCCATCACCGCATCAAATACCGCCGCCGGCTCCTGAACCGAATCCAGGGTGGCCAGTAACCGCTCCTCGCCGAACATCTCGCCATGAGCGTTTTCGGCTTCAAGAATGCCATCGGTCGCCACCAGCAATACGTTGCCAGGTTCCGTCGGGATAACATCAGCGTCGACGGAAAACCGTTCCGGGCTGAGCACCCCCAGCGGCAAGTGGCGGGATGGCAGAATATCGCGACTGCCGTCACCACGAATCAGGTAACCATCCGGCAGCCCGCCGTTCCAGACCCGCAATTGACTGGTATGGAAGTCTGCCTGAATGAAAGCAGCGCAACAGAACATACCTGTCGGCAATATGCGTTTGAGCTTCTGATTGATTTCCCGCAGCACGTCTTCACAACTGAAGCCCTTGCTGGTCATGCCATAGAAAATCTCGGCCACCGGCATCGCGCCAATCGCCGCAGGCAAACCATGGCCGGTAAAATCGCCCACAAAAATATGCATGCCACCGGATGGGCGTCGACAGGCGAACAGGACATCGCCATTGAAGATCGACAGCGGCGAGGCATGGTAACGAAGATTGTCGGCATTCAGACAGCCGGTATGGGCAACGTTATCGAATACCCGCTTTGCCACCTCTTGTTCCTGTAACAGCATCCGGTTGCGGCTGCGGATCAGGTCCCGCTGCTGGGATAGGGTCCGGTGCATCAGGCGCATCCGGTTGAAAGCGTTGATTTTCGCTTCCAGAATCACCCGATTGTAGGGCTTGGACAGGAAATCATCACCGCCAGATTCCAGGCACTGGGCCAGCGTGTCAGGGTCTGACATCGACGTCAGAAATATGACAGGTACCAGGCTTTCTCCGGCCAGCATCTTGATCTGACGAGCCGCTTCCATGCCATCCATGCGAGGCATGACCAGATCCAGAAGAACAATATGCGGGTTGTGCTTACAAAACAGCGCCACCGCCTCATCACCATCGGCGGCGCCGATGGGCTGGTGACCCTGCCGTTCTATCAGCTTTGAAAGAATCAGTCGGTCGGTATCGCTATCTTCAGCGATCAGTATCCGCAGGGGGCCCGGTTCAGGAAATGCGTCTTCCATGACCTGCTCCAGTCAGGGGAAATTCGTTGGATCAGCGAATGGCAAAAAGTTGTTCAAAATTGGAAATGGACAGTATGCGACGGACATCGCCATTGCAGTTTTCAATGCAGATTTTCGCCGAATCGCCACCCGCGAAATCCCTTAACAACAGCAGCATTCCCAGCGCAGAGCTGTCCAGATAGGTTGTATCGGACATATCGACAACGTAGCTGGCAACGTTGCTCTCATTATGTTCGTACGCATCCCTGAACGACTGGTGTGTACTGAAATCGAAGCGCCCCTCGATCTTTATGGTCAGGGTCCGACCATCGTCACTACGGCGCGTCTGTATTGGCATTCCGGCTCCTCCATCACTGAATACACTGGCAACTCAACGGTACTGCATGCCTTGTCAAAGGATAGCCCAGCTACCATAAAATGCACCTGGTTTTTGCCACGTGAGCGGACAGTAAAGTGGAGGTTATCGCCGTCGGGCCGCCAGCCGGTTGGCGGCATCATCCAGCTGTTTCTGTTCGCGGATATCCCGTTCCCGCTGTTCCTGGTCACGGCAACGGGCAATGTACTTTTCCATACCCCGGCGACGCTCATAGGCCTGCAGCCAGGCCTGGCGACACTCTTCCATCTTGCCGGCTGCCTGTGCCACCTGGCGCTCCTGCCGCAGGATCAGCTGATCCAACTGGGCAATAAACGCCTGCCAGCCCTGCAATTGGCTGACTTGAACCACCCCCTGCTGACTGCGACGAATCTGCTCACGATAGTCGGTGTGGTAATTCCTCAGCTCATTCAGACGCTGCTGCTGAGATTCCCAGTAACGACGGGCATCCGCCAGTTTCTCAAGCGTCTCTTTCTCGCGTCGTTGCTCCATGGTGAGCACCACTTCCAGGCGCTTGGAGCGCAACATCAGCTACCGGCTCCGGATACACTGGACGGATTGCCCTCAGTCCGCCCCGGTACCACGTTCATCAGCTGTTCAATAGATGCTTGCAGTGGCGCGCTTTCCCGCAGCCCCTGATGCAGGAACTGACGCATGGCTTCGATATGTTCAATCGCAAAGTCGGTTTCCGGATCGGATCCCGGAACGTAAGCCCCCACACTGATCAGATCTCGGGCCTGCTGGTAGCGGGAATAAACTTGTTTGAAACGCTGGGCGCGGGCGAAATGGGCGTCATCCGTCACCTGGGGCATCACCCGGCTAACGGAAGCCTCGACATCAATGGCCGGATAGTGACCTTCTTCCGCCAACCGTCGTGACAGCACGATATGACCATCAAGAATGGCCCGGGCGGCATCCGCAATGGGATCCTGCTGATCATCCCCTTCGGTCAGTACCGTGTAGAAGGCGGTAATGGATCCCCCTCCGGGCTTACCGTTGCCAGTCCGTTCCACCAGTTGCGGCAGCTTGGCAAACACTGAGGGAGGATATCCCTTGGTCGCTGGCGGCTCGCCAACGGCCAGGGCAATTTCGCGCTGGGCCTGGGCATAACGGGTCAGTGAATCCATCAACAGAAGTACCCGTTTGCCCTGGTCGCGGAAATACTCGGCGATACGGGTTGTCAGCATGGCCGCACGCAGTCGCATCAGGGGCGAGTCATCCGCCGGGGAAGCCACTACCACCGACCTCGCCAGCCCCTCTTCGCCAAGAATATCCTCAATGAACTCCTTGACCTCCCGCCCCCGTTCGCCAATCAACCCAACCACGGTGATATCGGCATCGGTGAACCGGGTCATCATGCCCAGCAGCATACTTTTACCAACGCCGCTGCCGGCAAACAATCCAAGGCGCTGCCCCTGGCCCACCGTCAACAACGCATTGATTGCGCGAATACCCACATCCATGGACTGACGAACCGGCGCACGGTTGAGCGGGTTGATGATTTCCCCGAAAAGAGACACCTGAGCCTGGGCTTTCAGCGAACCTTTACCATCCAGCGGCTCGCCGGTGCCGTTAACGACCCGTCCCAACAGCTCCGGGCCCACCGGCACGCGGCTGGCCGCCGACAGGGGAACAACACGGGCGCCGGGCCGAAGCCCTTCCACGGCGGTCAATGGCATCAGGTAGACCCGATCATCCTCAAATCCGACCACTTCCGCTTCCACGGCTCCGGTCGTCTCGCCCTGGATCAGGCAGCGGTCACCCACGACCATCGGGCAACCTACGCATTCAAGCGTAAGGCCAACAGAGCGGGTCAGACGGCCCGACAGTTCCGGGGCAAGGTTAGCGGGAAGATAATCTTTGAGGCGGGTCAGGCGATCAGTCAGGGAGATTGCCATTGTCGTCCCCCGCCTCATCAGACTGCGACAACACGTCGCGATGGAAATCCGTCAAATCACCCATCATTGCGTCAAGTTCAGCGCTGTCACCCGGGTCATCACTGTCGAGCTGCTGATTCAGCATGCCCTGAACCGCTTTCTGGAAGCGTTTCTCTACGGTGAAATCCACCAGACTGTGACGGGTCTCGAGCTTGCAGCCCCCCGCCAGGATCGACGCATCTTCAATAATAGACGTTTCCGCCTCAAATCGGGCGGCCACTTGGGATACCCACTCGGCATCCGCAGGATTTACCAACAGGCGAACATTGTCCTGGGTCGAAGGCAGTGCGGCCATGGCACGCTGAACCACCGCCTGGATTTGCGAGGAATCAATGGACAACTCACGGTACACCACCGCCCGGGCCAGCACCGTTGTCAGGTTAAAAAGAGCCGTTTCCAGTTCGTCTTCATGACGCTGGATTGGAGTCAACAGTTCACCGAGTAACTGCTGGAGACTCTCAAGGCGTTGTTCGACATTTTCTCGGGTCTCGGTCAGCGCTTCGTCATGGCCCTTGCCTCTCCCCTCTTCCAGACCTTGTACCAGGCCTTCCTGATGGCCCTTCTCCAGCCCTTCGGCGTGGCCGGCCTTAAACCCCTCGGCATGACCCTCGGCGCGGCCATCCTCCCAGGCCGTCTGGCGAATCTCTTCGAGATCGGCAGCCGTCAACGGTTTGACATCGCGCTCTTCCTCCCTCGCTACTTCGTTGCCTTGCTGATCCAGCAAGGGCAACTCCCAGCGTTCATAGGCTGTGAGCTTTTCGGAGGGAATGCGGTTGCGGGGATCGTCTTTCATCACATCATTTCTTCGCCGGAACCGGCCAGGGTAATTTCACCGGCCTCAGCCATCCGCCGCGCGACGGTAATGATATCTTTCTGGGCGGTCTCCACTTCGCTGACGCGAACCGGGCCCTTGGCCTCCAGGTCATCCTGCAGCAGCTCGGCAGCGCGCTTGGACATGTTCTTGAAGATTTTGTCCTTGACCGCCTCGTCGGCGCCCTTGAGGGCAACCACCAGGACATCCGAAGACACTTCCCGCAGCAGCGCCTGAATGCCACGGTCATCGATATCCTTGAGGTTGTCGAAGACGAACATCAGGTCTTCGATGGTGGTCGCCAGATCCGGATCCATGTCCTTGATCGAATCCATCAGACTGCCTTCCACGCTGCGGTCCATGAAGTTCATGATGTCCGCGGCCCGCTTGATGCCGCCGATACGGCTGGTCTGGGCTGCCGAGCCTCCGGAGAACTGCTTCTCCAGGATGTCGTTCAGCTCTTGCAGGGCCTGGGGCTGAATGCTCTCCAGCGAGGCGACCCGCATCACCACATCGAGCCGGACTTTTTCATCGAGCGACGCCAGAATTTCTGCGGACTGGTCCGGATCCAGATAGGAAATCACGATGGCCTGGATCTGCGGGTGTTCGTAACGGATGATGTCGGCCACTGCCCGTGGCTCCATCCATTTGAGGGTATCGAGCCCGGTGGTGTTGCCACCGATAAGAATCCTGTCGATAAGGCTCGCCGCCTTATCCTCGCCCAAGGCCTGAGTCAGCATGGCGCGGATGTAGTCGTCATTCCCCACCCCCAGGCCGGTCTGACCGCCAACGGCATCGACAAACTGCTCCAGGACGTATGACACATCATCCTTGCTGACGTCTTTCATCTGGGCCATCGCCACCCCAACCCTCTGGACCTCTTTGGGCCCCATGTGTTTGAGGATCTCGGCGGCATCAGCTTCGCCCAGTGTCATCAGCAGGATGGCAGCCTGCTCTACCCGGGGAATCTTGCGCCGTGGTTTTGGTGCCTCGGCCGGTTGGCTGGTTTGTTCACTCATCGACATTTACCCACTGGCGCATCACCTGGGCCACCCGTGCGGGATCCTCAGTGATCAGCCCTTTCAGTGCGTTCAACTGCCTATCATAACCGTCCGTTGCACCGGGCAAAAGCAGTTCATCCTGAGTGGTCAAGGCTTCCCGCAAGGCCGCATCGCTGCCCAGCCCCTTCGTCTCATCGTATCCTTCGCCCTCGCCCAGGTCACCCCCGCGCTCAGTACGACCGGAACCTGACAGGCTCTTGAGCGTTGGGCGCAGCAACCCAAGCACCAGTACCAGAATCACCAGGCCGGCCAGCACTTGCTTCATCAGGTCCCAGAACCAGGGCTGCTCCCAGAAACCCGGCGCGTCAAATTCAACCGCTTCAAGGGGGGCAAAGGCGGTATTCATCACCGTCACACTATCACCCCGCACCGCCGAATAGCCCACGGCGTCCCGGATCAGCATGGTCAGCCGCTGGAGTTCCTGCTCCGGCCAGGGCTGGTAACTGACCGCGCCAGTTGCCGGATCGATCACTTTCATATCATCTACCGCCACCGCAACGGTCAGGCGCTTGATTCGCCCCTGCTCCTGACGAACGTAACTGACCGTGCGATCCATTTCATAATTTCGGGTCGCTTCGCTGCGAACATTGACCGGAGCCGGCTCCGCAGGCTGGCCATCCACATTTCCACCGGCCTGCTCTGGCACCGTTGCCGCTCCTGGGGGCTGGTTGGACAAGGCCCCGGGTACGCCGCCGGTATAATTGCTGGCACGTTGCTCGGTCAATTCGCGCTCGCTGCGAACCGCCTGCTGGTCCGGGTTGAACAGCTCTTCTGCCTGTTCTACGGATGAAAAATCAAGGTCTGCTGTGACTTCCGCTCGGAAACGACCATCGCCAACGATGGGGTTCACAATAGAAGCCACCCGACTGGTCAGCCGCTCCTCAACCCGGGAGTTGTAGTCATACTGGTCCTGCATCTGCTGCCGCTGGGTCTGCTCGGCCCTTGCGGTCAACAGGTTGCCGTTCTGATCGACTACGGTGACATTATCCTTATTGAGCTCAGGGATGCTGCCCGCCACCAGATTGATAATCGCGTTGATCTGCTCCTGTTCGAGCAGCCGCCCCGCGAATACTTCCAGAAACACCGAGGCCGTTGGTGTGCGGGCGTCTCGGACGAATACCGACTGCTTGGGAATCGCCAGATGAACCCGCGCATTGCGGACATTGCGCATGCTGCTGATCGTGCGCGCCAGTTCACCTTCAAGACCACGACGGAAACTGATCGCTTCCATGAACTGCGAGGTGCCCAGCCCTCGCTCCTGGTCCAGCAGTTCGAAACCAATGGTCCGGTCGTCGGTGACACCCTCTGCAGCCAGCTTCAGCCGGGCATTGTAGACCTCGTCGGAGGCGACCAGCAGCGCGCCGGTACGAGGGTCCATGCGGTACTGGATGTTGCTCTGGTCCAGAATTGACGTGACATCCTGAGGATTGTAGCCCGACATGTCGCCAATCACCGGCTGGTAATTGGGCTCCTGGGCCCACAGCACGACAGCGACACCCAAGGCAACACTGGCCGCCAGTCCGATCATCAGGCCAATCTGGCGCAGCAATGCCAGCCGGTTGAATCCGAGCAGCATGTCGCTTCGGGCTTCCAGACCGGAGGGCTGATCCGTTGTGGTCAGCGACTGATTCGCGTTGGTTGCTTCGGCAGGTACAGTGGACATGGTTTGGCTCCGCTATTACACCGGCATGTTCATGATGTCTTCGTAGGCTTTCACGACCCGGTTACGCACCTGGGTCAAAGCATCGAAGGAGACTGAGGCTTTCTGGGAGGCGATCATCACCCGGGTGATATCAACGCTGGGATCCCCCATGTCATAGGCCGTGCGCAAGTGGTTGGCATTTTGCTGCACGTCATTAACACTACCCACCGCCTGGGAAAGCATATCGGAGAAGGCAGGCACCTCACGGGGCTCAGACACCCGGGCAGGATTATCGACCCGTCCCCGAATTCCGTTATCCTGCTCGACACGCTGGTTCTGCATCATCTGCGTACGCAGGTTGCGAATCTCAGAGAGCACGTTGTTGATGTCTGCGCGCTGAACCATGGTTCCTCCCCGGACAAGTAGTCGCGCCAGCGGACTACTGCCTTTTGACTTAAATGTTCATTACACACACTTAAGCAAAACACCGGCCATTTAATTATTTATCTTTTAATACAGCAGGTTATAACAATATATAAAGGTAGAGAGAGAACCTGTGACAAAGTTTTGACAGACCGGCCAGCATAAAAAAACGGCGCCCGAAGACGCCGCACGAAGGAGTTAGCTCAAAAAGAGGTCAGTTCAACAATAACGCGCTCACGCACCCGGTCTTCAGGCCATGGCCAGCTCGGCATCAAGATCGATACCACAGTCACGCATCTGGGCCAGCTTGTAGCGCAGCGTACGCGGGCTGATACCCAGTTGCTCTGCGGCCCGGTTGCGACGACCCCGCTCCCGACGAAGGGTGTCGATGATAATCCTGAACTCCTGCTGACGCAGATCATCACCCAGTGATGCAGGCTCTGACAGCGACGGCAGGCTTTGCGAGGTCTCAGCAAGGCCAGAGTCATCGTGTACCGGTAACGGCTGTACCGAAGGTGTGGGTGCAGACTCTGCAACCGGTGCCAGCCCCGTTACCTGCCCGGTGATACCCAACTCCAGACACAGATCTGACGCATGAATCACATTCCCCTGGTGCAGTACCAGCGCCCTCTGTATTGCGTTGTCCAGCTCACGCACGTTACCCGGCCACGGATGCTCCAGCAGCGCCGACCGGGCGTCAGGCGCAAAGGTGATTCCGGTCAGCTTCATCTTGCGGCTGTGTTTCTTGAGCAAAGCCTGGGCCAGCGGCATGATATCCAGCGGGCGCTCCCGCAGCGGTTGCCACTGCATGGGAAAAACCGTCAGGCGGTAATAAAGGTCTTCACGGAACTTGCCCTCGCGGACATACTGGGACAGCTCACGGTTGGTGGTAGCGATGACGCGAACATCCAGCGCAATGGTCTTGCGCCCACCGACCCGCTCAACTTCCCGCTCCTGCAACACACGCAACAACTTGGACTGCAAGCTGAGTTCCATTTCAGAGATTTCATCCAGCAGAATGGTTCCGCCGTTGGCCTGCTCGAACTTACCGGGTGAAGACGCATGGGCACCGGTAAAGGCTCCCTTCTCATGCCCGAACAGGATAGCTTCGAGCATGTTTTCCGGAATGGCGGCACAGTTGATTGCGATGAACGGCATCTCGGCGCGGGGCGAATGCTGATGAATGTAGCGGGCCAACACTTCCTTGCCGGTCCCACTTTCCCCGGAGATCATCACGGTGGAATCACTGGCGGCGACCTTGCTGGCCAGCTGGAACATCCGTTTGCTGATGGGATCTTCCGCTACCGGCTGATCCGCACGCTTGCTCTGGCTTCCACCCACAATCCGACTGACCGCATCCACAAGCACCTGAGGCTCAAATGGCTTCACCAGATAGTCGGTCGCGCCAGCCTGCATTGCAGAGACCGCATGACTGATCTGACCATAGGCAGTCATCAGCAAAACCGGCAACCCCGGATAGAGACGCTGGACCTCGGCCAGCAGTTCATGACCCGACTTGCCCGGCATATTGACGTCACTGATGACCATATCCACCGGCTCCTCGGCCAGCCTTACCAGTGCCTGCTCGGCACTGTCGGCTTCCCGGATCCGGAACTTCGCCAATTCCAGGGTCGTGACCAGCGCTTCGCGCAGGTCTTGGTCATCTTCAACGATCAGGATCTGAGCCTTGGCCATGATTACCTCCGCTTATTGAATACGCTGATCAGCCTGACCACCGACACTTCCGGTCAACGGCAGACTGATGGTGGCGCAGGCGCCACCGTGTTCGGGCGCGGTTAACGCAAAACGCCCCTGGTGAGCCTTGACGACCGCCTGCACCACGGCCAACCCCAGACCCGTGCCGTGGGATTTAGTGGTGTAAAAGGCTTCCATCAATTGTGCCACCTGTTCAGGGGCAAACCCGGGGCCATTATCGGTCACCCGGATAGTGAGCCAGTCGCGCTCGACCACCGCGGATACAGCGACCTTGCTGGCACCGGCTTCAATACTGTTGTTCACCAGGTTGGTACAGGCCCCGACCAGCGCATCGCGGTTACATAACAGATACCGCTCCGGAATATCCGCACTCAGCGACACGTCGACCTTGCCGTTGAGATTGAGCCCCTCAATTGCGGAAGCCAGCCCCTGGACCAGAGAACGGGTCGACAGCTCTTCAGCCAGCCGGGTCTCGCCACGGGCGAATATCAGCATGTCGCGAACCTGCTGCTCGAGGTGGGTCAGCCGCGACATCAGACGGGAGGCACAACGCTGGCGCAACTCGCTGTCCAGTTCGTCCTGGCACAGGTGCCCGCCGTAAAGGATGGCGGCAGACAAGGGCGTACGGATCTGGTGAGCCAGCGAAGCCACCATCTTGCCCATGGCTGACAGACGCTGGGCATGGGCTAATTGAGCCTGGAGCTGACGGGTTTCCGTCAGGTCGGTCAGCAGAATGAGCTGCCCTGGCTGGTTTTCCATGGTGCGGATTTCGATACTGACACGACGACCGTCACGCAAAGATACCTCATGACCATCATCGCGACGGGGCGCAAAACAACGCTGGATGATACTGACCCATCGCTCCCCCTCCAGAGGCTCACCCAACAACCCCACCGCCGCGGGATTGGACTGAGTCACCACACCCTGGCTATCAAGCACAACCACACCCGCCGGCAGTGCCGACAACAGGGTGGAGAGACGGTCGGCAAGCTCCTCTTTCTCTTCCAGCTCGCGCTGACGTTGTTCGCTTTCCGCAGTCAACTCGCCTGACAGCTGGTTAACCCTGGATTCCAGCGTGCGATAGGAATCGGTGATCTGCCGGGACATCTGGTTGAACAGCTCCAGAGCGGTACCCACTGCCTTGCGGTCGTCCTGGGGCGGAAACAACGCGGTCACTTTTTCATTGGCATCGGCAGCAGCATTGCTGACTGCCTCTGGATGCGCGGAATGGGCGTAGGACTGTAACTGACTCATGGTTCCCCCTGACGAGTACCGGCACCAACCCCAGAGGTCGGCGTGATCATTTGACAGGGATTAAGCTAATGCTATGCCACTTTGTATTTTTTCTTTTAAAACAAAGTGTTTTGCACTTCATTCAGGGGGCGGTGACGTTTTTCTGTCACTATATTGCGGAGTCAGAGGGGAATACGAACGGCGAAAACAAAGTGTTGACGCCGTTCTGACGAGCGTAAAACGAGGTCAGACCTCTTCGGATTCGTCCTGACGCAGGCCGTATTTACGCACCTTCTCCACCAGGGTGGTGCGACGAATCCGCAATTTCTCGGCAGCTCGGGCAACCACTCCGCCAGCCTCGTCGAGTGCCTGCTGGATAAGCTGCTTCTCAAGATTCGCCAGGTAGTCTTTCAGATCGATGCCGTTCACCGGCAACAAGGCTGGCGCATCCAGACCAACCAACCCAGGCACACCGGACGGCATTCCGCTGTCTTCGACCGGCCGATTCTCATCGATATCATCCACATAACGGAATTTCTTCGGCAGCTCTTGAACACCGATGACGCCATAGGGGTGCATAATGGCCAAACGCTCCACCAGGTTGGCCAGCTCCCGCACATTACCCGGCCAATCATGTCGGCACAGACTCATGATAACGGCAGAGTTCATGCGCAGAGACCCACGTTTTTCCTTTTCCATTCTGGAGATCAATTCATTGATCAGCAGAGGAATATCCTCGACCCGCTCACGCAGCGCCGGCATTTCGATGGGAAACACATTGAGGCGGTAATAGAGGTCTTCACGGAACTCACCGGACTCAATCATCTCTTCCAGATTCTTGTGGGTTGCCGCAATCACTCGGACATCCGCGGCCTGGGTCCGGTTACTACCTACCTTTTCAAAGGTGCGCTCCTGCAACACCCGCAGGATCTTTACCTGCATGTTGAGCGGCATGTCGCCAATCTCATCCAGGAACAGAGTGCCCCCTTCCGCGAGCTCAAAGCGCCCTACCCGCGCGGTAATCGCTCCGGTAAACGCGCCTTTTTCGTGGCCAAAGAGCTCGCTTTCGAGTAACTCTGCCGGAATGGCACCACAATTGACGGGAACGAACGGCTTGTCACGGCGAGTGGAATGATAATGCAGGTTACGGGCGACCACTTCCTTACCGGTGCCCGACTCTCCGGTGATCAGTACACTGACATCTTTATCTGCAACCTGTTCCATCAGCTGCCGCACGACCTGAACACTGCGACTGGTGCCCACCAGGCTGCGGAACAACTGCACACCCCGCTGCTGCCCCCGGCCCCGGGAACGCGTGTACTGATCGCGGAAGACCTGAGCCCGGTAAAGCGAATCCACGAACTTTGTGTAATTGAGCGGCCAGTCCAGGCGGGCAATGATGCGACTGTTTTCGTCCTCTGACAGCCCTTTGAGCTCAGGGTTGCCTACCAGTAAAACAGGCAGACCATCGTCAGCTGCACATACCTTCTTTACCGCCTGCTCAGCGCTGGCATCGTCGCCGTTAATGATCGCAACCACTACCGCCTCCAGCGTGCTGGAGTCATTGCTGTTTAGTATCTCTTCGGCGGCGTCGCCACCATGGATCTGCTCTTCACCAACAAACTCAAGGATCGTCTGGATATCCCTGCTGCGGATTGCATCCTCACTCAGCACCAGCACATTGTTATTTTTTGACATTCAATAAAGTCTCTCGCATGAAATCCTGGCATCGACACACCCATGCAGGGTATAGCAGACCGCACCTCATCTTCCCTTGAGGCGCCGGTGCGCAACTTTCCGTCGTCTTGAGCGGTATTTAAGACGCTTAACCGTTGATAGTCAATTTTATGACGCGTAAACGTGACAATTATCTGGAACGTCTGCCAGACACATCCTGATAGGTACGCGCCGCACTGGACGTTCGCCGCATCCCCTCCAGCGCCTTGCGGGCCTCGTCCCTGGAAGCAACCGCTGCGGATTGTGCCTGCTGGCAGATGGCCTGCAGTTCTTCGAGCCGCTCCTGTACCAGCGGCGTGGGGACCTCACCACTGCGCAGCTCGGCCATCAGCGACTCCACCAGAGGGCGGGCAGACGCATCGAGCACTGACAGACCTTGCCAGTCCTCCTTGACCAAGGCATGCCTCATGTCATCAAGCAGGCGGTCAAACTGTTCCAATATCAAGGCCATATCAGGGTTCCCGATTGTAGACGTACCAAGCAAGGCAGGGTTTCAGGTTGCCACCGCGATATGACAAATGCCACCCCTTTCGGGAACACCCGCCTGCGAACAAAGTTTCAGCGGGGATCAAACGCACACGGCGTTGGCAAAAGGCCCAAGCGGAGCTGACTGAGAAAAGCGGAAGCCCCCTGGTAAACCAGGGGGCGATCGAGTCAGCGGCGGGCGGCTCGACGGGCGGCAGAGGCCGTAAATTCGTTACTACGGAAACCCGGCTCAAAATCAAATGGAGCCTGACCTTCATTGAGACCGTCAATATAGTAACGCTTTGCCTTGAGGTCGTAGGTCGTTTCCAGGGTCGTCCAGAACACCGGCTCACTGTAGAACGAAATATTGTGAGCTTCGGAAACCCGCCACAGGTCGCCAGCGTTGTCATACTCTTCCGTCATCAGGACCTGCCAGCTGTCTTCATCCAGATAGAACATTCGACGAGAGTAGATATGACTGATCCCTGTACGCAGGATGGCTTCAACCACCCAGACCCGGTGGCGTTCGTAACGAGTCAGGTTCTGGTTGATGTGACCGGCGTGAATGATGTCATCAGCGCCGTGGTTGCCGGAATGAAGCTCATAGGCATTGTATGGAACGTACAGCTCACGCTTGCCCAACAGGTTCCATTCGTACTGGTTTGGAGCCCCGTTATACATATCCTTCTGATCGACTGATCGCAGCGATGAAGAGTTCGGCATGTCGGTTTCATAGGCGAGGTTCGGCGAACGACGCAGCCGACGCGATCCGGAATCGTATCGCCAGGCAAGACGGGGCGAACGGATCTGATCAAGAGTTTCATGGACCAGTGTAATGGAGCCCGCGAGACTTGGAGGTGAAATAGTCTCCGTCTTCAGATAGAAAATCTTGTTGTCGATATCAGCAAGCTCGGCACCGGGTTCCGAATACGCAATAAAGTAATCGTACTCGGTCACAATCGGGTTGAAAGAGCCGTCCACTGAAGGCGTCGCGGAGGCCGAACGAAAAGAAATCTGCTCACCGCGGTACCGGAGAATATGGTTCCAGATCACTTCAAGCCCGTTCTTGGGAATCGGGAACGGGCTGGTCATGATGGTATTTCGAACACCATTACCGTTATCCAGCAGTTCTGCCGTCAACGCGTTTTGTCTGAGCTTGTCATAGACCTGTTCCGGGTAGGCCGCAGTTCGGCGACTCTGATACACAGGCATGGTGTAGTCTGGGTAGGTCTCGAACATAGCGATGTGACCACCGCTCAGGGAGTCCCGGTACTGATCCAGATTCCCGGCATTTATGGTGAAAAGCGGCTGATCATCCGGAAATGGATTGATCTCCCGTTGCCCGCGGGACCAGCCCTGCGGAGGCTGACTCAACCCCCCTGTCCAGGCCGGAATCGTGCCATCGGCATTACCTGCACGCTCAGCCCCAACCGGCGTGAGATCGCCAACCAACCGGGCCGCTTCAGCTTCCGTCACTTTCGCCGCGGCCTCGCCACCTATCATCAATACCGCCGCCGTGCACCCAATACAGAGCAGGTTACGCATCTGCTTCTCCTCCAACCTAACTGAATCTCCAGCGACGGTGTCCTGCAACACCGTCTCCGCATCGGTCATAAACAGCCCCGTCCAAAGGGCCAAGTTTTACGTATTTTTAATTGTCGGGAGCTTATTTGCCTGATCGGCTATGTTCATACAAGGTTTTTTTTGTAGCTTCTTGTTAGCCCCCTACTCAAAATTCATCGCTTCACCGCGCCGTAGCGGTTATCCGAGAGGAAATCGCCACCAAAAAATGGTAGACTGGCCGGTCTCTGTTATTACGGACTGGTCTTTACCCAGCGGGCTATCGATGGCTTCCCAGTTTCAAACTCTGGTTTCCCAAAAACTTTTCCTGGCCAAGACACTTCTGGCCGTTCAGGAACAAAGCGATCAACCGGCTGAGCGTGAAGCCGCAAACCAGGGCGCCAGTGAACTGATGCTCCGGGCGAGGCAATTGCTGTTGGCAATGATTGCCGAACTTTACCAGCACCGACGGAGCGTCCCTCAGAATCTGGCAGAGCTCAACGCGTTAATCAGCGATGAGGCCCCGGAGATTGCTGAGCTGGCTCACCTGGCCAGACTGAAGGAAAGTTGGTGGAGCCGTCTGGATGAACTCGAAGCCAGCCAGACAAAACCGCCAGAAAAGCAGAAGACTGTTTCGGCTGAAAACATCATCGCAGTAGCCGTTGCCTCGGGGCCCGACAAATCCATAGAGGCGCTCAAGAGCATTATTGAGCCGATGAAACAGTTTGCAGACACTGTCGCCGAGCGACACAACGAGTGGTGATGCAGCGCATCCACCTACCGACGCACCCAGATTTTAGCAAGTGAAAGGCCAAGCCGATGTCACCATCTTATTTTGAAATTGTGCAGCTGACGAACGGAGACTATGCACTCCGTCGCATTGATGACGACAGCGCACCACTGGTAAAAATTTCGTTCTCCCCGGAAGCCAGGGACATGCTGGACGATCGTGACATGGCCGTTGCCAAGGCCATGATTGCCGCCGGAATTGAAGCCGTAGGCAACATCAGCCACGACATTGACTGGGAAGACGACGACAACGATACCGTGGAAACCCGTCCGTCTTATACCCTGCACTGATTAATACCGTCCGGGATTTGCCACCTGGGAGGTCCCGGCTCCTCCTGATATCCACTGCGATAAACTGACACCTCGCCCCATTCAGGCCGCACAAAGCGAATCAGCGCTGGCGCAGCACCACCCCATGACTGTTGCCTAGCGCGGAGGATTCGCGAAGCGCATCGAAAGCCCCCTTGCCCAGCTTCGAGGTCCACATCACCACCGCGTGGCAGGTACCTGCACTCAACGCCCGCTCAGCCAGAGCCTGAGTGGAATATTCAGCAGTGGAACGCAGCACCAGCAACTCGCTGGCAACGATTCCATGCATGGTCTGCCAGCGACTGACCAGCGCGGCAGGCGGATCTATCAGTGCCAGCCAGCGTTTCTCCTGGTTGAGCTGGGTCAGCATGGGCAGCAACAACTGAAAATTCTCCACCTGCCCTTCCGGTAAAATGATCTCAGTGACATTTCCCGCCCCCGTCCCGGCATCACCCTGATCGTGCCGACGAGTAACCTGCGGGGTGCGACCAACAGCAGGTTTCACCGATACCGAGCCTACAACCCGCTCGCCGGCCGGACGTGAAGCGCGGGCGAATCCGGAAACCGGTTGGGCACACGCCAGATTCTGATTAAAGCTGAGCTGTTCCATGTTTACCCTCACATTACTCGTCAACATCCCGACCGGGATTGGTTTTACGTCCGTAAACGAACGATCAGTGGAGATCAGAGCGACGAATCACCCCAACGCCAAGCCCCTCGATGTAGAGCTCCTGTTCGCGCAAATCCACTTCGATGGGAGCGAACTCTTCGTTCTCGGCAATGAGCAGAACCTTTGAGCCTTCCTTCCGGAAGCGCTTTACGGTCACCTCATCACCGACCCTGGCCACCACAACCTGCCCGTTATGGACATCCTGGGTGCGATGAACCGCCAGCAGGTCGCCATCGAGAATGCCGATGTCCTTCATGCTCATCCCGCGCACACGGAGCAGATAATCCGCGGACGGGGAAAAGAACTCCGGCTTCAGCGTGCAGTGATCCTCGATATGCTCCTGGGCTAGGATCGGACTGCCCGCAGCCACCTGCCCGATTACCGGCAGCCCCAGGTCCTCTTCGGCCTCTGGCAGACGAATACCCCGGCTTGCACCCGGCACCATCTCGATCGCACCCTTACGGGCAAGCGCTCGCAGATGATCCTCGGCGGCGTTGGCCGAGCGGAACCCCAGTTCGGCGGCAATTTCGGCACGGGTTGGCGGGTACCCGGTTTCGTCAAGATAGCGCCGGATAATGTCCAGAACCTGACTTTGCCTTGCAGTGAGCTTCATAAAGCGATCCTGTTTTTTTATACAGTAACGAAAATATATACAGTGTTTTATCCAGTGTAAACCCCCTTTTTGATCAACAACGGTTTACAGGCAAGCGACTGCAATGGTTGCATAGGGGTTCACCGCCAGCGTCTGAACGCCGGGTTGGCCCGAAGGGGTGGTGTCGACACCACAGGGAGGAACAGAGTTTGAGCCTTCAACAGCAATGCCGGTTACCCGATATTCGTCTGACCCGGTCCCAGCAAGAACGCAGAGTCGGGGTTGAAATCGAGATCTCGGGGCTCAGTTATGCCCGACTGGTTGACCTGCTCTGCCAGCTACTGCCCGGAGCCCCCACGCCGGTGTCGAGATACATTACCGCGATCCACACCGACCTCGGTGACTTCGGGGTTGAGCTGGACTCGGATCCGATCAAGGAGCTCAATTTCCAGGACGAGCAACTGCCGGAGGCCATACGTGAACTCGGTGGCCAGGCTCTGCAGCTGATTGATGCCGCCGCCGAGAAGATTGTGCCGCTGGAGATCGTGACCCCACCCTTGCCGATCACCAAGCTGGAGCGCATCGAAAGGCTCTGCAACCAGTTGCGGGAATCCGGGGCCCTTGGCAGTCGGGAAGCCATCTATTATGCCTTTGGTCTGCAGCTCAATCCGGAGCTGCCGGATCTGGAGGCGCCAACACTGGTTCGATACCTGCAGGCCTTCGCGGCGCTGTACGACTGGCTCAAATCACGACATCAACTCGATATCAGCCGTAAGCTCACCAGCTACATCGAACCCTGGGACAGCCTGTTCGTTGATCAGCTGATCGAACCCGGTTACGCACCAGACCTGAATCAGCTCATGGAGGACTACCTTCGCCATAATCCGACCCGAAACCGCGCCCTGGATCTGCTCCCGCTGTTTGCCCATCTCAACCGCGAGCTTCTCCAGGAGCACGTTTCCGACCCCCGCATCAAGGCCCGTCCAACTCTGCATTACCGCCTCCCGGACTGCGACATCGACAATCCTGACTGGCATTTTTCAGTAGTCTGGAATGATTGGGTGGTACTGGAACAGGTCGCTGCCAATGCAGCCGATCTCAAGGAGTTGCTCACGGCTTTCCGCGAAAGCCGGCGGCTGAGTTTTCACAACCTGACCCATGGCTGGACCGAAGCCTGCGATCAGTGGCTACACGCAAAAGGCTATGTCTCATAACACCGTCACCCGGTCCGATCATCCCGGCCTGACCATCGGTATCAGTGGTCCGGGACGGGCTGGAACGCCGCAAAGACTGATCAGCCTCGGGTTGAAGCTCGCCGGAGCCGGCAGCGTCTACATCCGGCCGGGCTCCCGGATCAATGTCGGGCTGCTGGATGGCCTGGTGTTGTCTGGAGGCTCCCACATTCACCCCGGCCGTTACGGTCAGGAACCAGAGGTGACCGCACGCTATGATTTTCCCCGGGATGAAACCGACTGGCAGTTGCTCCGCCAAGCGGAACAGCTTCACCTCCCGGTTCTGGGAATCTGCCGTGGGGCTCAGCTGATCAATGTTTACCGGGGCGGCTCATTGTGCCAGGACGTCACTCCACTCCGCGTCCACACCCGCCACCATCCGCTGCTTTTTCCTTTACAGACGGTCCGCCTGGTCCACGACAGTGTGCTTGGCCACATCATGCCGGCGACGTCCATTGGAGCCAATCGGATACACAGTCAGGCGATCAAGCTTCTCGGGCGAAACCTGCGGGTGGTGGCCGTCGATAACGACCTGTTTGTCCAGGGCATTGAAACCACTGATGAACATTGGATACTGGGCATTCAGTGGCACCCGGAGTACCTGCTCTACCACAGTGGTCACCGGCGAATTTTTACGTCTCTGGTGGAAGCCGCTCGACAATGGAAACTGGCTAGACTGGAAGGTGGTGGCGCAACAGATCCTTGATGGCGCTGATCTCACGGTCATCGCCAGGCAGGGACTGCAGATAACACTCCGCCCATTTCCGGAGCTCGGCCCGGGTGGTTATGTCGCGTGGATCGACACCCGTGAGCCGGTGCAGAATCTCCCTCTCCCGGCGAGTCAGGCGGACCTGCTGATCATGTAATAACATGGAAGCTACCTCAGGCGGCAGAATAAAGCCGCATCTGAACCAGTATATATCAGCGGTGGCCTCGCCTCACCGGCTAGAAATCCCTGGTATAGAACAGGTCCAGAGATGCAGCCAGACCACTGGCGGCTTCCAGGTAGAAATAGCGCCCCAGGTCATAGCGCAAGGCAACCGTGGAGATCGGCTCAAAGATACCGACACCATAGCGCACACTGAGATCTTCGGTCAGGTAGCCACTGGCAACCACCGAGGCCTCCTCTCCGGAACCTTCGGTTTCCAGAACCAGCTGTTCGATGCCCAGCTCATCGCCAATTTTTTCAGTGACCTGACTGGCCCGCGACAATCCCAGCGATATAGCGGCCTGCCCTACCTGCCCCTGATCGCCTTCGGTTTGCAGCGGCCGGCCAAGAATCACATAGGACAAGGCATTGGGTTGGGACATGGCCGGTTCCGAAAACACCTCGGTAGCAGGCGCGGAGACCGGACCGGTCAGGCGCAGGCCCGCGGTCACCTCGTCCACCACTCGTACCGCTTCGACGTCAAGGTAAGGCTCCGTCAACGACCCCACAAACACCAGTCGCGCCCGCCGCAACTCCAGCTCGGTGCCAAACGCCTCAAAATGGCCATCCTCGAGCTGAAGCACCCCGCGGGCATCCAGGTTATTGCCAACCCTTAAGCCGCCCTTCAGGTCACCGTGGATCCCGAAACCATCGAAGGTGACCTGGTCTGCGCCTACCGTCACCCACACATCCATGACCAGCGAGCGCAGCACCGGATCCTCGGCCGCCGCCCCGACAATCACTTCATCACTGGAGACAGTAACCGCCTGTGACGGCAATTCCTTGATCGCAATCTGTCCCCGGGGCACGGCCAGAGTGCCCTTGACGGTGAGCGCTCCACCTCGGTACTGCAGTATCAGGTCCGGATCCAGCTCCACACTGGCATAGGGTTCATAACTGAACGGCAGGCGCTGGCCGGTCACCGCCAGCTCAAGCAACGGAGTCTCGCGCCAGTCGAAGCTTCCACGAAGCTGCCCGGAACTGCGTTCATGGCTCTTCCAGTGGCCGTCGATCTCCGCAGTCTGGCCATTCAGCCCCAGCTGCAATTCGATCTCTTCCATGGGGATCGGGATACGGGGATCCAGCAACCGACCATGGGTAAGGTAAAGCTCACCGGTAATGTCCGGGCGCAGCAAGGGTCCTGACAAACGCCCGCTGCCGCCAATGGTACCTTCCAGCACCTCAAGATCCGCCATCAGTCCGACCGGCGCTATATTCAGCCCTTCCAGCTCAAATTCTCCGGCCATGGGGTAGTCCGGACTGGATGGGTTCAATGTCAGCGTCGACGACAACCGCCCCACCTCCGGCCCCGACAAGGCAAGCTCAAACCGCGCGGTCTCCGGCTTCAGGCCCAGGCTGACGCTAAACGTGTCGTAGGCCAGAGCCTGCCACTCTTCCCCGACGAGCACGCCAACTTCACCCGCATCAGCAGCCAGTTCGATCTGACCATCCGGCCCCTGATTGGTCATCGCAATGGCCATGCTTCCGGTCAGCTGCGAGTGCCAGCGTATACTCGGCGGCAACAGCGGGGCCAAAACCCGGGTGGGGAAGTCCGTGAGCTGATAGTTAATCGCAAGATCCGGCCAGAGCAGCTGGTCACCTGCGCAGACCGAGCTTTCCTGCCAGCTCCAGCAGTGAGCCCCGAATTCCACGCTGGTTTCAGGCCGATAGGTAAGCGCGGCGGGGCCATCAAGCTGCCAGACCTGGTCCGCCTGCGGTAGCTCGATCTCACCACGGCTGAGCACGCCCTTCCAGCCATCGGACCATCGTCCCTCAAGCCTCAATCGCGTTGTCAGCGCCTCGGCACTGGCCTCAAGCGCAAGGGCATGTTGCTGCGGGTTACCGGTGAACCGGGCCTCCATCAAGTCTATGCCCTGTTCACCGGCACTCAGGCCCGACACCCTCAGGTTGGCGTCCAGCATCAGGCTTTCCCTCAACGAGGCGACCAGATTAACCCGACTGACCTCGACCTCGTCCTGCCAGCTGATCTGCGTCCCCGACAGTGTCAGGTCTCCCTCGGGCTCGCTAAGCGCCCCCCTGGCTTTGACCTCGCCCTGCAGCTGGCCCTGGAACCCTGGAACCAGCAGCTCAGGGCTAGGCAGCTCAATGCTGAGCTGTGCATCGATCTGTTGCTTCCAGCGGCCCTGCCCACTCACCCGGTTGTTACCAACAGCCAGTGAAAAGTCCATCAGACGCCAGTCATCGTCGGCAACGCTCAGTAACCCCTGACTCGCTCCGGGGTGCGATTGCCACAGCCCACCAATGTCCCAGCGGGCCTCCATCACCAACCCCGCATCACCGAACTGCCCCTCGCTGGCAACCTCGCCGTCAAGACTGGCTTCCAGTAACGGCAGCCAGTACCCCGGGTTGAACTGTTGCAGAATCAGGTCGAGATTCCAGGCCAGCGGGCCCGCAAACTGAAGATCTCCCCTGCCACTTGCCCTGCCCGCGCCGGTGGTTATGAGCAACTCCTCAAGGGTCAGCGCCTGCAGGTCACCGTTCACCAGCCCTTCCAGGTCCGCAGGCCCCTGCGGGCCGTTAACCCGCGTGTTCAGATGCGCCTGGTAGCGACCATTGTCGTAGCGGATGTCGCCCTGCAATGCTTCCACCACCACCGGTGGGGGAGCCAGTTCAGGAACAAGCTGATACCAGGGGAAGGCATTCATAACGATATCGGCGGTCGCCACCAGCCCACCGTGCCAGTCCATATCGCCGGTCAGCGTTACCTGACCCGGGGCTTGCCCCCCTTCAGCGGACGTCAGGGTAACCCTGAGATCGTCAACACCTGCGTCGGTCAGAATACCAGCAGCAGCTACCCCAATAGCGTCCCCAGCCCCTGCAAAACTGCCTTCGGCACGGGCGCGATACCCGTTCGCCAGGGAGCCATCCAGATTGAGCGCCATGGTCGTCAACATCAGGGTTTCAGGCAACGTATCCAGCGCCAGGAACTCGCGGGCGCGTACCGCCAGCTCCGCTGGCAGGTTGTCTTCAAAAGGCTCTACACGCCCCTGAATGTCAGCCTGCAGATAGCCGTCACTGGTCCCCTGAACGCGAAGGTTCCTGGCGTTACCACTGAGATTCAGAGCCAGCTCCCAGTGGTCGCCATAAGGCGGCGGCAACTGACCGGTAACCTCCAGTGCCAGAGGCCAGTCTCCGCGGGTTTCCAGCCAGCCGCTGACATTGACCGCCAGCGCTTCGCGCCGATAGCTCAGCTGGTGGAGCTGCCAGGCTGAGCCTACCCCCTCAGCAGAGATGCTCACCTGACTCCAGATCAGCGACTGGTTAACCGTGAGCGCCCCCAGCGTCACCTGGCGAACGTCGAGATCAACAGGCAACTGAATGGATGACAGAGTGAAGGGGCCGCTCTCCGTTTCATCCGGTGAGGGCTGGATCTCCACATTCGTTTGCGCCACCGACAATTCGTCCAGGCACACGGTCAAGGTAATAAGGCAGGCCGGAGACCAGTCTACCAGTGGAAACGCCAGGTCTGCCGCAACCCCATAACCACGCCAGCGCAATTGCTCGGCCTGCCAGCGCCCGAACAATGAACCTTGTCCATTCTCCACCTCCAGACCCGGGATCTGGGACAACACCCAACGGGTACCCGAATCGCTGCCCAGAGCAATCAGCAGCCCCGTCACCGCAAGCAGCAGCCATACGCCAATCCCCACCAGACTGATCATGGCTACCCGTAGCCAGCGGAAACGGCGCGTCTTCATCCCCACTCCTTCATAGCTCTGGTCCCATGGAGAAATGAATCCGCCAGTCGCCGCCGGCGTTTTCATCCATTCCCTTGGCGATATCAAACTTCAGAGGGCCCACCGGGCTCACCCAGCGGATACCAATACCCACACCATCCACCAGGGTATCCGTCAGGTGATCAATGGCATTACCACGGTCGAAGAAAGCCGCCAGGCGCCAGCGCTCAGCAAAGCTGTACTGGTATTCTCCGCTGCCAACGATCAGGTAACGCCCCCCAGCCAGGTTGCCATTGTCGTCACGGGGGGAGAGCGACTCGTACGCATAGCCGCGCACACTCTGGTCACCTCCGGCAAAGAATCGCAGTGACGGCGGCACATTATCAAAATTGTTGGTCGCCACACCGCCGAACTGAAAGCGCGTTAACAAACGATGGTTATCCCAGAAGGTGACCATCCCTTTGAGCAGCACATTAACATGGAGAATGTCGACGTCAGACAGCAGTTTCCGGTGAGACCCCGCAATGTCGAACTGGGTACGAAAGCCGTTGGCCGGATCCAGCGGAGAATCCGCCGTGAGCCAGGAATAGCTGATGCCGGGCAATAACAGGCGACTGAACGACGAGGGTTCACCACCGATGCGATAACGTTCGCCTTCCGCCCGCAGTGACAGGATCTGCAACCAACCGCTGTCCAGCTCATGCTGCCACTGCTGGCCAAGGGTCAGACGCTCAGATTGCACATCTTCGATATCTTCCATCTGGTAGCCGGCGCTCAGACGGATCAGGTCGGTCATGGGAGGGTCGAGAGGGATTTCATACCACGCACTGACGTTCTGGCGAGGTTCCGATAGCTCTGTTTCCGCTCCGCGACGATGCCCCATTGGGTTGACCCAGTGCTCCCGCCAGGTGCCCTTGAGGCGTGGGCCCACGTCGGTGGAAAACCCGACCCCGGCAGACACCGAGCGGGGAGCTCGGGCAGTCAGCTGCACACTGACAGGAATTTCCAGATCCTCGGCTTCGTCCGGCGAGGCATCAACCAGCACCTGCGCAAAATACCCGCTATTGGAGAGATCAGCATTGAGCGCGGCGATCTTGTCTGCGTGATAGAGTTCACCAGGCTCAATGGAAACGAAGCGCGCCAGCAACTCGCGCTCAAACGCCTCCGCTCCGACAAAGTCGACGTTGCCGAGGCGATAACGCTGGCCACTGACAAACTCCAGAGTGATGTCCGCATAGCCCTCTTGCGGATTCACAGCCAGGGTATGGGTCCGGTACTCGCTGTCAAAATACCCCAGGCGAATCGCCCGGTTCCGGATCAGCTGTTGCAAGGCGTCGTAGTGACCGTGGTGAAGTACATCGCCAACGGCGGGCCTGTCGGGCAGTACCGGCAGGAACTCCGGATCCGAATTGGCCGGCCCCTCAATGGTCACAGTCACCGACCGGACATGGACCGGCTCGCCCGGGATAACGTTAATCACCACCGTCGGCAAGCCGTCATCCCTCAAGGTCCATTCGAGCTCCGGCTGGTAGTAGCCCAGTGCCTTCAGCGCCTCCCGCACCTGAGTCAGCGCCGTTGGCACGTACCGACGCAGACGCTGGGCACTGCGCCCTTCAACGTCGCCGATAAAAGCGTCCGCGTTCGCCTGCAGTTCCGGATAATCGCCCTGAACCACAACACTCACCTGCTGCGCCAAGACCGAGGACCATGCCAGCCATATCAATAACGCCCAGACGGCTCGGGGCTTCCAGGTTCTCCTTGGCATCAGGCGATATGGCCGTTCAGCACCCCGTGGTAAATGGCAAAGAAGTGGCAGGTACTGCCACCCACCACAAACAGGTGCCAGATTGCATGGTTATAGGGAATCTTCTTGATGAGGTAGAACACCACCCCAAGGGTGTAGGTCACGCCGCCTGCGATGAGCAATGACAACCCCAGATCATTGACCGTCTCCGACATCTCCTTGGAGGCAACCACCACCAGCCATCCCATCAGCAGGTAAATGGTAATCTGAAGCGGTTTGAAGCGGTGCCCGAAGATCAGTTTCAGGGCAATGCCGCCGATGGCCAGCCCCCAGATCACCGCGAACATTGTCCAACCCACGGTGCCACGCATATTCACCAGCAGAAAGGGAGTGTAGGTGCCGGCGATCAGGAGAAAAATCGCACAGTGATCCAACATCTTGAATAATCGCCTCATCTCCGCCCGACGGGCAAAATGATAAAGCGTAGAGGCCAGGAACAGCAGTGTCATGCTGCTGCCGTAGATACCGAAGCTGACGATTTTCCAGACATCTTCCCGCTCGACGGCCATCACCAGCAGCACAGCCATGCCCGCAATACTGAACAAGGCGGCCAGCCCATGGGTCAGCCAGTTCAGCCACTCCTCGACTTTGGGGTAAGGCTCAAACGACACCGATTGGGGCACTCTGTCTCTCCCTGAATTCTCGCAAATGTTGCTGTAGAGGCGAGCGGGCATTTTGCCCTGCCTCCCCCTTGCGAGTTTACGTTTGATGGGCAGGTTAATCCACGAACAACTGCAGATTGGCCGTTTCGCCACCGACACCTGCTCCTTATGCCAATGGTAATCCCCGGCAATCGCCACATGATCAAGTTAAACCATGAAGTAATAACAAGAACAACCTCCACAGGAGTGCCTCCATGCCCCGAGACCCCATCGGCCTAGCGCTATCGACCATGACCCGACTCGCAGCCAGCCCCTGGCTGGATCGTCTTGGTGTGCGAACCCCGGTTGAGAAAGCCGCCTACCAGGGCACCAAAGCAGGATTCCGGACCCTGTCCCTGGCCGCCCGTGAGGTGAGCCGTGTGTCAGGCTGGATGCCGCGTAAGCAACTGCCCGCCCGTTCGTCCCAGGACCTGTTCGACCTGTCGCTGGATGATGACCAGAAACTGATTGTCGAAACCCTGAGCAGACTGGCCATGGACACCTTGCGCCCGGCTGCTGCCGAGGCGGACGAAGCCTGCGCCATGCCAGCAGAGGTCTATGAGGCGGCGACAGAGCTCGGGCTGACTCTGTATGCGGTTCCGGAAGCCTTCGGTGGCATTGCTGAGAGCCAGTCCCCAGTCACCAGCGTGCTGATTGCGGAACAACTGGCGCGGGGCGACATGGGCATGGCCCTTGGCTTGCTCGCCCCGTTTGGCGTCGCTCAGGCCATCAGCCAGTGGGGTACCGGCGCCCAGCAATCGAGCTACCTGCCGCTGTTCTGCGACGGTGATGCCCCCGTGGCCACCATCGCTGTCGACGAACCCTCGCCGCTGTTTGACCCCATGCAGCTGCAAACCCGTGCCCGCCGCACCGGCAGCGGCTTCGAGCTCAGCGGCACCAAGAGCGCCGTGGTGCTGGGCGAAGTCAGCGACCTGATACTCGTGGCCGCAGTACTCGAAGGCACACCCCGGTTGTTCCTCGTTCCCGGCAACAGCGACGGACTGCAACGCAGCGCAGACCTGGGTATGGGCTTGCGTGCCGCCCAGCTGACCCGCCTTGAACTGAACAAGGTCACCGTCCCCAACGATGCCCTGCTGGGGGATGATAGCTTTGACTATCCAGGTTTCCTGGACCGGGCCAGCCTCATGCGCTGCGGTCTCGCCATCGGCACGGCCCAGGCGGTGCTCGATTATGTCATCCCTTACTGCAATGAGCGCACGGCCTTTGGCGAGCCCATCAGCCATCGTCAGTCAGTGGCGTTCATGATCAGCAACATGGCCATTGAGACCGACAGCATGCGCATGTTGACCTGGCGCGCCGCCAGCCGGGCCGAAACAGGCCAGAGCTGGCACCGGGAGGCCAGCCTCGCCCGCCTGCTTTGTAACGAAAAGGCGATGGAAACCGGCACCAACGGAGTACAGCTGCTCGGCGGTCATGGCTTCGTCAAGGAACACCCGGTTGAACGCTGGTACCGGGACCTGAGATCCGTTGCCGTCCATTTTGGTGGCGCACACGCCTGAGGAGCACTGCATCATGTATCTGGATATTCCCCGCAAGTTTGGTCCGATCATCCATCAGGCCCAGCAGACCGCCAAAGAAGTGTTTCGGCCGATCTCCCGCAAATACGACCGGGCCGAACACAGCTACCCGAAAGAACTCGATATGTTTGCCACCATTATGGATGGCATGAACGATGGCTCGCTCAACGGCGGTGCTGGTGCAGGAAAGCTGGCCAGGTCCGGCAATGGCAGCGGTGAGGGCAACCGCAACGGCACCAACATGAACACGGTACTCGGCCTGACCGAAGTCTGCTGGGGCGATGTCGGGCTGGCGCTGTCAATTCCCCGTCAGGGGCTGGGCAACTCCGCAATCGCGGCCGTCGCCAACGAGGAACAATTGAAACGCTTTGGCAAGACCTGGGCGGCGATGGCAATTACCGAGCCCGGAGCAGGGTCAGACAGCGCAGCCATTCGCACCACTGCCACCGAGGACGGCGATCATTACCTCATCAATGGCGAGAAGATTTTTGTCACTGCTGGCGAACGCGCTGACGCGGTGGTGGTCTGGGCCAGCCTGGACCGCAGTCTGGGTCGGGCGGCCATCAAATCGTTTGTGGTGGAGAAAGGAACGCCCGGGATGACGGTGGAACGGCTGGAGAAAAAACTGGGTATCCGCGCCTCAGACACCGCCACCATCCGCTTTGAGAACTGCCGGGTGCCCCGGGAAAACCTGCTGGGCGATCCGGAAATCAGTGTCGATAAAGGCTTTGCCGGCGCGATGCAAACCTTCGACAATACCCGGCCAGTGGTCGCAGCCATGGCCATAGGGGTGGCCCGGGCCGCGCTGGAGAAAACCCGCGACCTGCTAGACTCCGCCGGCCTTGATCTGGATTACCGTTTGCAGGGCTGGAACCAGCCCGCTGCCGTGAGGGAACTGCATCTGTTGGAAGCTGAACTCGAGGCCGCCCGGCTGCTGACCCTGCGTGCCGCCTGGATGGCCGACAATGGCCAGCCCAACTCCAAGGAAGCCTCGATGGCCAAGGCGAAGGCCGGACGGGTGGGTAATGCCATCACGTTGCGCTGTGTGGAACTGAGCAGCAGCATAGGCTTTGCCGAAACAGAGTTGCTGGAAAAGTGGTCAAGAGACTCAAAAATTCTCGATATTTTTGAAGGAACCCAGCAAATTCAGCTCCTTATCATTGCCCGCCGGCTTCTCGGCAAGTCGTCTGCCGAGCTTAAATAGGCTAATCTTGCGCAGGTTGGGCGTTCCGCCCGACCTGCGTGCGGCCATTCGCCCGTCCATATTCACATTCAGCTCAGCTGCAGTTTCCAAGGCAACCAGATGCTCAAGATCAACCGGGAGAACCTGAAAACCAGCCATCAGCTAATCTGGTTCATCATCGACTTTCTGATGCTGGGGTTGTTAATCATCAACCTGACCCTGATCATCATCGATTCCACCTACAGCTTCATCGCGGTACAGAACCTGTTACTGGAACACGCGCCACGGGTCCAGCAACTTTATCAACCGGTCCATGAAAACTTCCTGTTCCTGGATATGATCTTCGTGGCCATTTTCCTCAGCGAGTTTTTTGTGCGCTGGGGCTATGCCCTCAAAGCCAGGGTCTATGACCGCTGGTACTTCTACCCGTTTATTCACTGGTACGACCTGGTTGGCTGTATTCCGGTGGGCAGTCTGCGCTTCCTGCGGGTACTTCGGGTGATATCCATCATTTACCGGCTCCACCAGTACCGGATTATCGACGTCACCCAGTCCAGGCTCTACCAATTGGTTGCCTTCTACTATGACGCCTTCATGGAGGAGTTGTCCGACCGCATCGTGATCAAGGTGCTCAGCGGCGTACAACACGAGATGGACCGTGGTTCGCCCCTGTTCGAGCGCATCCAGGGCGACATCCTGTACCCCCGCCGGGAGATGCTGACCGACTGGATATCCACACGGGTTGCCAAGGCTGCCAGCCACGGATACATGCCCAAACGGGCCGAGCTTCGGATCTATCTTGAACACCGGGTCGATCATGCCCTGAAACAGAACCTAGAGCTGTCCCGCCTCCGACTGGTGCCCGTGGTGGGCCCCACGATTCAGGAGACCCTGGAAGACGCCGTGGGTGATATTGTGGCCAACGTGATCCATCAGATTCTGGAGGACCTGGCGTCTACCGACAACCACGGTTTTATTGAAGACATCGTTCAGGTCATGCTGCCTGAGCCAGGCGCCGGAGAACCCGATGAGGCCCGAAATGATGCCCTGATCGCGCTGATTAACGAGATTATCGAAGCCGTCAAGGACCAGGTCCGGGTCAAGCACTGGCGTGCGGAACTGAAACAGTAATCCTCCAGGGAGCCCAATTTTGAGCCAAGCCCCACTGCACTACCGCCCCGCCCATGAACTGGCCACCGAGCTGAAGTCCGGCACACTCAGCAGTGTCGAACTCACCCGCAGCCTGCTGCAGCGGATAAACAGTCATAACACCCGGCTAAATGCCTTTACCTTCCTGAACGAACAGGCAGCATTGGATGCCGCTGCCCGCGCCGATGAATTGCTGCAATCCGGCATCACGCCGGGGCCCTTGCATGGCCTGCCAATGACGGTCAAAGACACCTGGGAAGTGGCTGGCATGCCATGTACCGCCGGCGCCCCCAGACTCAGGGAGCACCACCCGCAGCAGTCCGCCACAGCGATCCAGCGGCTGAAAGACGCTGGCGCCATCATCATCGGTAAATCCAATGTGCCACTGTATGCATCCGACCTTCAGAGTTACAACAAACTGATCGGTGTCACCAACAATCCCCATGACAGCCGCCATACCCCCGGGGGCTCCTCCGGAGGCGCCGCCGCTGCTCTGGCCGCCGGCATGACACCTCTGGAGGTGGGCAGTGATCTGGCCGGGTCAATCCGTACCCCCGCCCATTTCTGCGGTGTCTTCGGGCACAAACCATCCCGCGCCCTGGTCTCGATGCGTGGCCACATTCCCGGACCTCCCGGTGCCCTGAGCGAACCCGATCTGGTGGTCGGTGGCCCCATGGCCCGCAACAGTGATGATCTGGAGTTGCTACTGAACGTCATCGCCGGCCCTAACCGGCAGGAAGCCCGCAGCTGGACGTTGGACATGGAGCCAACGTCGCTCACGGCGCTGTCTCAGACTCGGGTTGGCCACTGGTTCGAGGATGCCGCCTGCCCGATTGACGATGAACTGGCCTCAGGCTATAGGGATCTTGCAGCCCGGATCGCGAACACCGGCGCCCGCGTCAGCCAGGCCAGCCATCCCCTGCTCAGCCTCGAGCGAATCATGCCAGCCTATTTCACCCTGCTCGGCGGGCTGATGGGAGCATCACTGAAGCCTGCCCAAAGGCGACAAATGCTGCTGGCGAGCCACCTTGATCCGATCATCAGCCGCTTAACGGCCATGACCGTTGGCTCGGGGCAGTATGGTCACGGCGCCAACCTCAGCTATCGCGAATGGCTGATATGGAATGAAAAGCGGGAGAAAATGCGGGCCCAGATCGAAAGTCTGTTCAATGACTGCGATGTACTGCTCACACCCGTGACGCCAACCTCTGCCATTCCCCACGATCACAGCCAACCAGTGTTCAAACGCCGGATAACCGTCAACGGGGAAGCACGCCCCTATCTGGATCAGTTCTGCTGGATCGCTCTGGCAACATTGCTTGGCCTGCCAGCCACCTCGGTGCCAGTGGGCCGAACCGCCAACGGCCTGCCCTACAACGTGCAGGTGATCGGTGCCCCGGGCAAGGACCTGACCACCATCGGCTTTGCCCGGCTTCTCGAACAACAAGGCCTTGCGGGCTTCCAGGTCCCTGCGGGGTTCTAGGGGGAGAACACTCCCCCCGGAAGTGACGCTACGAGCTGTCAGCCGATGCTAGTGCAAGGCCTCAGAAGGCACGATGGGTAACGCAATGCCGGAGGGCATCTCCGGGCCCATGTGCAGAGTCATCACACCAAGCAACGAGTTGATCAGCTCCAGCAAGGGAGGAATACCCTGCGGCACATTGCTGGTGCTGATTGAAACACGCAGGCTGGATCCCGGCGGGATATAGGCACTGGTGGAGAAAACTTCAACAGACACCTTTTTCGGCTCCAGCGGCACCAGCAGCTCTCGGTCTGTACTCCTGAACGTGTGCCATGGCTGCAGCATGATGCCGTTGTCGTAGCGGGAGCGCGCCTCATCCACCGAGTGCATGCTGGCGGTCATCAAACCGTTGGTCAACGGTTCAGAGCGGCCGTCGGCGCCAACAACATCAACCCGCACCGACAGTTGTACATCCTGTGCGGTGGTCGATACCCAAAGGTCAGCCTGAATCGGGCCGTTGATGTATATCCCGTCTTCCCCTGCCGGCAGATCAAACGTCAGTGAGGCCAGCTCGGCAAGGTCGTTGGATTCGAAACACGGCAGCGGAATAAAGCCCGTCGCACCCGCCGTCCACTGAGTGGTGCTGAACGAACACAGACCGTTCAGCGGCTGCTGAAGCGTTGACATCGTAGTGGCGTTTTGAGGAACAGAATCCTGCAACTGGCCCCGGCTTGCCAGCGCACCGTCTGAGGTCAGGAAGAACTGCTGGGCTGACATCTCAGGATGAGGCCAGTCGGTGGTGGTTTCATAGCGTTCAACACCGGTCACATACTGAGTGACATTAGGCTGAGCGTCCACATTTGTCTCCAGCCCCATGACATACTCGTCAAACCACTGCAGTTGAAGATGATCAAAATCAGGCACGCCATCGGCCGGCAAACCATTGGAGGGAAGCCCTGCCGCCTCAATGTGAGTCCAGGGACCAATGAGCAACTTGACGGGCACCCGGCCCTTGAGCCGCTCAAACCAAAGTGGCTCGCTGCGCTGGAACAGGTCATGGGATCCGCCAACAATAAAGGTGGGAACCTGAATGTTGTCTACACCCTCAAGCGGAGAACGCACGGACCAGAAGCCCTCATCGAAAACCGTTTCTTCATCGCCCAGCACGGCCTTCAACATGGTCGGCACCTGAAAATCCAGGATCGCACCGGCCAGCCGGTCCGGAATCGCTTCCAGTATGGCTGACGGGTCATCAGTAGCCAGCAACTCCAGTGGCAAAATACCCAATCCGGTCACTGCGCCCATCCAGATGGGGATGAACGTGGCATTTACATTGCCGCCAGTAAAGACAATATCCCGGTAGCCATCGCCAATCGGAACAATCGGAAACGCCGCCTTGACCGCCGGGTTCTGTTGCTCTGCGGTCAGTACGGCGGTAATCCCCAGATAGGAGATACCCTGCACGCCAATACGGCCATCAGACCACTGCTGGTCAACAACCCAGTTCACGACTTCGTTGTAGTCGGCCTGCTCCCGTTCACCAAACGCCTCCCAGTTGCCCTCAGAATTACCGGTACCGCGAACATCAACAAGGACCGACGCATAGCCCCGCTTGACCAGGTAGTCACTGGCACCCACTGCTGGCACGTACTGCCCCACCGACGAGTTATAGGAAGTCTGAGTAAGAATGACGGGGAATGGTCCCGGCGCCGGGGTTCCAGCCTCCGTGGCCGGCACCGTTATCTTGGCAAACAGTTTTACGCCATCCGACATCGGGATGAGCTGATTGTCCAATGTAACGGTGTTCGGGAAATCCTCAGCCCGCTCATAAGGCTGCCATTGCTGGCCTCCGCTCTGAAGAATGGGAACTTGCTGCGACAACGCAGAGCGACTGCCCAGCGTTGAGCGCGTAGCTGAGGGTTCTGCCGTCCTGCCTGGATTGGGTTGCAGTATTTTCTCGGATGGCAAGGGACCTGCAGCCTCTCCCTCTCCGCCACCAGATCCGCCAATACATGCGGTTAAGAAAAGACTGCTTGCAAAGGCCAATGCACCTGCACGTTGAATCATGGTTTTTATTCTCTCTTTGGAAAACGTGACACAGTGCACACATTTTAGAGAGGACGAGCCATCATCCGCATTGACTCAGTTGACGAATAAGTTACCGAAATGAGGGAGAGAGGAATTTGTGGCACACCCCGACGATGACGGCCAAGCAAACACGAGCTACACACAGGGCGAAACAACAAGGATGCCCCAAACGCTCCCGGCAAAAACAAAAAAAGCCGGTCAAAGACCGGCTTTTTCATGTTGGCAACAGGGAGCAGAAGCGATCGGCTTCGACGGCAACGCCACTGCTGCGCGTGGCGTCAGCAAACAACGTCGACTCACAAGTCCCTGACAAAAAAAGAAAAGGCCGGTCAATGACCGGCCTTTTCTATGTTGGTAGCGGGGGCTGGATTCGAACCAACGACCTTCGGGTTATGAGCCCGACGAGCTACCAGACTGCTCCACCCCGCATCAAAACTTTCCGTCTTTCGGAACCCTTCCCGATCAACGTGGCGCGTATATTAAGGACTAAGGCCCGACCTGTCAAACACTTTTTTGAAATAAATCCGTTGGATATTCCAAATCGTTATTTTCAGTCCCTGAGTTGGCTCCGACCACCTCCAGCGCCTCCTGCACCGGCCTAAAGGAACGGCGATGAATCGAGGTGACGCCAAGGCGATTAAGCGCCTCCAGATGTACAGGTGTCGGATACCCTTTGTGCTGAGCCAGGCCATAGCCGGGATAATCCACCTCAAGGGCCACCATTTCCCGGTCTCGGGTCACCTTGGCGATGATTGATGCCGCACTGATACACGCCACCCGTCCATCACCCTTTACCACCGGCTCGGATGGCCAGCTCCACTTGGGGCAGCGATTACCGTCCACCAGCACATACTCCGGCTTGATGGCCAACCCGGCCACCGCCTTCTGCATGGCCAGCATGGTTGCCTGATAGATGTTCAGCTGATCAATCTCATGGACGTCACAACGTCCGATACTCCAGGCCAGGGCCTTCTCGAGAATCTCTTCGTAAAGTACATCCCGGCGCTTTTCAGTCAGCTTCTTGGAGTCTGCCAGCCCCGGCACCGGCCGCTTCGGGTCAAGTATGACCGCCGCAGTAATGACCGGCCCCGCCAGTGGGCCACGTCCGACTTCGTCAACACCCGCCAGTAATGGGCCGGTGTAGTGGCAAATAAACGGCGGCAGCGGCGTTTTTGCGGCCATCAGGAGACCTTTTCCAGCAGGCTCGAAATGGCCGTGGCGGCCCGCTCGTCAGCCGTGCGACGCAACTCGTGGTGAAGATCGCTGAAGGCAACCCGGAGACGCTCACGCTCACCGTCGTTTTCCAGTCGTTCCAGTACGGCAGCACCGAGAGCCTCGGGGGTTGCATCATCCTGCAACAGCTCTGGCACCAACGCCTCTCCCGACAAGAGGTTGGGAAGGGCGACATAGGGCACTTTAACCAGACGAGATACCAGCTTGTAACTCAATGCACTCAGGCGATAACCGACCACCATGGGCTTCTTTAGCAGCATGGCCTCAAGGGTTGCCGTACCTGACGCCAGTAACACCACATCAGCAGCCGCCATCACCTCCCGGGAACGTCCCCGGACAATGGTCACCGGCAGTTTGACGTCCAGACTCTCCACCAGTGCCCTCACCTGCAGTTCCCGCTCCCGGTTAACGCAGGGTATGACCAGTTGAACATCAGCACGATGGGATTGGATCCAGCGCGCGGCAGAGAGGAAGAGATCACCAAGCCTGGCCACCTCACCACCGCGACTGCCCGGAAGGATGGCCAGCACCGGAGCCTCATCACTCAGCCCAAGGGACTGGCGGGCGCCTTCGGTATCCGTCTCCATGGGAATCCGGTCCGCCAAAGGATGGCCAACAAACGCCACAGGCACCTGATGCTCTTCATAGAACCGGGCTTCAAAGGGAAACAAGGTCAGCATCAGATCGACGGATTTTGCGATCTTGAAAATACGCTTCTGGCGCCAGGCCCAAACCGAAGGGCTGACATAGTGGACCGTGGGGATACCGGCGTCGCGGCATCGGCGTTCAACGCCGAGAGTAAAGTCCGGGGAATCGATGCCGATGACGACATCTGGCGGTGTTGTCAGGAAGTAATCCATGAGCCGGTCGCGAATGCTGAACAACTCACGCAGACGCCCCAGCACCTCGACGAGCCCCATGACAGACAGGCGCTCCATCGGAACCAGGGAATGAAAACCCTGGGCAATCATTTCATCACCGCCAATACCCACAAAACGCGCCTTGGGATAGCGCGCTCTGAGGGAACGGATCAATCCTGCTCCAAGAATATCGCCAGAGGCTTCCCCGGCCACAATGCCAAAGGTAATCCGGCGCTCGCTGATCACTCTCGAAACGTTGCAGGTCACAGACGAGGCCACTTAGCGAATGATGCCGCGATGGGTACCACGCAGGGATTCAATCAGCGGTTTGACCTCTGGAATGTCGGCGAACTCGGCTTCCAGGGTTTCAATCGCCTGCTCGGTGGTCAGCCCCTGGCGATAGATCACCTTGTAGGCGCGACGCAGCGCCAGCAAGGCATCCTTGCTGAAACCCCGGCGCTTGAGGCCTTCGACATTCATACCAAAGGGCTCAGCGGATTGGCCGCTCGCCATGACATAGGCTGGAATGTCCTTCAGTACGATACTGCCACCCGCACTCATACTGTGGGGACCGATCTTGCAGAACTGGTGCACCATAGTGCCACCACCCAGGATGGCCCAGTCACCCACGGTGACATGACCCGCCAGCGTGGCACAGTTAGCCAGGATGACATTGTCACCCACAACACAGTCGTGGGCGACATGGACATAAGCCATCAACAGGTTACCGCTGCCGATCCGGGTTTCGCCCTGATCCTGAACCGTACCCCGGTGAATGGTGCAGTTCTCACGGATAACGTTGTCGTCACCGATCACCAGAGTGGTAGGCTCACCCGCGTACTTCTTGTCCTGACATTCCTCTCCGATACTGGAGAACTGGAATATCCGATTGTTGCGACCAATGACCGTAGGGCCCTTGACTACAACGTGGGACATGATTTCAGTGCCTTCACCGATTTCGACGTCTGGCCCGATATAACTCCAGGGCCCGACTGTTACGCCGTCGGCAAGTTTGGCGGAAGGATCTACAATTGCCTGCGGATGAACTCCCGACCAATCAGTTGTCGCCATTAAACATCTCTCTCAGCGGTCATAACCTCCGCGACGCAGGCCACTTCTCCGTCAACCAGCGCACGGCAGTCAAATTTCCAGATTCCATGTTTACCGGATATAAACTGCGACTCCATCCGCAATTGATCCCCTGGCACAACAGGCCGCTTGAAGCGCACCTTGCTGGAGCCAGCGAGATAGTGTACCACGCCGTCAGACGGTTTCCTGTCCACCGTCACAAAGCCGAGGATACCGGACAGCTGGGCCATGGCTTCAACGATCAGAACGCCAGGCATGACCGGGTGGTTGGGAAAGTGCCCGTTAAAGAACGGCTCATTGATGGATACGTTCTTGTACCCAACAATTGATTTTCCTTTTTCGACTTCCAGTACACGATCAACCAGCAGGAACGGGTAACGGTGTGGAAGGAACTCCATGATTTCTTTAATGTGCATCATCAGGATCGGCCTCAGCCCTCTAATTTCTTTTCAAGTTCCTTCAGCTTTCGAGCCATGGCATCCAGCTGTCGGAAGCGAACCGCGTTTTTTCGCCACTGCTTGTTCGGTTCAGCACCTGTACCAGAAGAGTAGACCCCCGGCTCGGAAATATGACCGGTGACAAGCGTCATTCCCGTAAGGTGAACCTGATCTGCAATCTCCAGATGCCCGGCTACGCCGGAAGCGCCGCCAAAAACACAATGTCGCCCAATTCGGGTGCTACCGGCAATACCCACTTTGGCCGCCATCGCCGAATGGTCGCCGATGGTCACGTTGTGGGCAATCTGGATCAGGTTATCCAGCTTCACACCGTTGCCGATCACAGTGTCATCAAGGGCACCACGGTCAATGGTGGTGTTGGCCCCGACTTCGACATCGTCTCCCAGAACCACTCGGCCAACCTGGGCAATGCGATGCCAGACGCCCCGCTCGTTGGCAAAGCCAAAACCATCGGAGCCCAGCACTGCGCCACTCAGAATATGGCAGCGTTGTCCCAGAATAACGTCGTGGGCAAGGGTTGCACGAGCCCTCAGCACCGTTCCGGCGCCCAGTTCACAGCGTGCGCCCACGACACATCCGGCACCAATGACAACACCGTCGCCAATAACAACATCCGCTTCGACGACGGCCATCGGGCCAATGCTGGCACTGTCAGGCACGGTGACCGAGGCATCCACCACCGCAGTGGGGTGAATGCCGGGCTGTGCTAGAGGTGCAGGATCAAACCAGTGACTGAGGCGAGCATAACCAAGATAGGGGTTATCCAGTAACAGGACATTGGTCTGAGATTGCTCCGCGGCGGCTGGGGAAAGGATCACAGCCGAGGCGCGACTGCCCTCGAGGTAGCGGGCATAAGAGGGATTCGCCAGAAACGAAATCTGGCCGGGCTCAGCCGCCTGAAGGGTAGCCAGTCCATGGATTCTGGTGTCGGGATCGCCTCTGAGCTCAGCGCCAAGGGCTTCCGCGATCTCTCCAAGTGTATAGGTAGCAGGTGTCATTGCAGGCTCCGCGAGGAATGACCAGAATCCAGGAATCGCCCCGCTAACGGGGCGAAGATCATCATTACTGGTTCAGTTTTTCCAGCAATTGCGGCGTCAGGTTCAGGTCTGGCTTGACGTAGACAACGGCTTCGCTGGGGAGGATCAAGTCCAGGTTCTGCTCTTCCAGCAACTCCTGCACAGCAGCATCCACACTGGGGCGGGCCTGCTCAAGGAAGGCTTGCTTGCGACCGGAAACCGCCGTGTCCAGACGCTGACGCAGGAAATTGAATTCCTGTACTTTTTCCTGGAACTGGGTGTTCAGCTCGTTGCGCTCGGATTCGTTCATCATGGCGCCGTCCTTTTCCAGACGCTCGCCCAACTGGCGCGCAGCTTCCTGGGCGGCACGCACACTTTCCTCGTCGTCAGAAAATTCCTGCTGCAGCTGCTCACTGAAAGCCTGGGCAGCGTTGGAGGAAAACAGGGCCTGACGAAGGTCCACAACTCCAATCCGGGTCTCCGCAACAGCCGGAACCGCAAGTGTCATCGCAACCAGGGCAATAAAGGCGCGCAGTCTAAACATGTTCATTCTCCTCATTGTTATAGGCTAACCACATATCCTGTGTTATCAGAAGCTCTGCCCCAGCGAGAACTGGAACACCTGGGTATCATCCCCAGGCTTGTCATTCAGCGGCTTGGCCAGACTGAATGCCAACGGGCCAACAGCGGTAATCCACTGGAAGCTCACACCCGCTGAGTAACGGATGTCGCCGACCTCCGGCTCGTAACCGCGGTCAGAATCAAACACCTGACCACCATCCAGGAAAAACGCCGTTCTCATGGAGCGGGTATCTCCGGCGAACGGTGTCGGGAAAATCAGTTCCAGACTGCCTTCCGCCAACAGGTTACCGCCAAACGGATCAGGATCCGAATTGTCATTAGGGCTGTTGGTCGCCAAGGGGCCCAGCGAGTTTGCTTCATAACCGCGAACGGAACCATAACCACCGGCGTAGAAGTGCTCGTAGAATGGCATGGACGTAATATCGCCGTAGCCATCGCCGTAGCCGACTTCGGTACGCAGCCTGAGCACCCAGCTCTGGGCATTGTTCAGCGGCTGGAACCAGTCAGTCTTGTGGCGCAATTTATAGAACGTCAGGTCACTGCCCGGCACCGCCACGTCCAGCGACAACGAATGGCTGTAACCGTCGCTCGGCAGCACACCCCGGTTCAAGGTGCTGCGGTTCCAGGAACCAAACAGGAAGTAGTTGCCGTAGGTGCTGCCCTGCTCAGCGATGAAGTCTTGAACTTCCAGCGCCGTAAATTCGCCGGTCTGAATCTTGGAATGCGTGTAGCCAACACCAAAGTTCAGACGGGTGATGTTATCAACCGGGTAACCAAAGGTCAGACGCCCACCCATTTCGTCGAGCAGGTAGGATGAAATGTCTTCCGACTCGTAATCAGTTTCACGGGCAAAAAGACTGAACCCGCGGCTGACCCCATCTACTGTGAAGTACGGGTCCAGGTAAGTGAAGTTGGCGCTTTTGACCGAATCACTGACATTTGCGCCAATGGATACCCGCTTACCGGTACCGAAGAAGTTGTTCTCTGAGATATTGGCCCCCAGAATGGCCCCGGAGGTTTGGGAGTAGCCCACAGACGCAGACAGACTTCCTGTCGGCTGCTCTTCAACCGTGTAATTCACATCAACCATGTCGTCGGTGCCCGGAACCGGAACGGTTTCCACATTCACGGTTTTGAAGAACCCCAACCGTTCCAGACGGGTCTTGGAGAATTCGATCCGATCGGTGGACGCAACCCCACCCTCCATCTGGTTCATTTCCTGACGCAGTACATCATCGCGGGTGGATACGTTGCCGCTGAAGTTGATCCGGCGCACGTACGCTCGCCTGCCCGGCTCCACGTAGAAGGTCACAGTTGCCGTGTTGTCCTCATGGGTTTCCGGAATCGCATTGACGTTGGCGAAGGCGTAGCCTTCGGTACCCAGACGGCGGGACAGGATCTCAGAGGTTGACGTCATACCTGCGCGGGAATAGACGTCGCCCGGCTGGATAAAAATGAGGTTACGCATTGCCTCTTCCGCGAGGATAAGATCGCCTCGCAGCTGAATATCACGCACGGTGTACTGAGGCCCTTCATCAATCGCAATGGAGATGAAAACGTCTTTCTTGTTCGGCGAAATGGAGACCTGACTCGATTCTACCGTGAAATCGATATACCCCCGATCCAGGTAATAGGACCTCAGGGTTTCCAGATCCCCACTGAGGCGTTCACGGGCGTACTTGTCCGCACTGGTGATGGAGGCCCACAAACTGGACGTCTGAAGCTCCATTAACCCCAGCAGCTCTTCATCGGAGAAGGCCTCGTTACCAATGATATTGATGTGCTGAATCGCAGCAACATCACCCTCATTGATATCCAGTCTGACCGCAACCCGGTTACGAGGCAGTTCCTCGGCGGTTGCCTGAACCCGGGCACTGTAACGGCCCTGGGACACGTAGGACCGGAGAATTTCGAGTTCAAGACGATCCAGGGTCGCACGACGGAAGACCTGCCCTTCATCCAGGCCTGCAGTGGACAGGGCATCCATCAGCATATCCGTTTCGATGTTCTTGTTCCCTTCGATCTCGATCGAGCTGATGCTCGGTCGTTCGGTGACCGTCAGGATCAGGACATTTCCATCACGACTCGCCTGAATATCCGTAAACAAGCCGGTCTGGAACAGGGTCTTAATCGCACCGGCCAGAACCTGCGGGTCAAGCTCCTCGCCAACGGCAATCGGGAACGCAGAGAAGACGCTGCCGGCGGAGACCCGCTGCAGTCCTTCTACCTCAATGTCCGATACGATGAAATCATCAGCCTGGGCAGGCTGGCCACCGACTGTTGTAACTAATAGGCCGAATACCGCGCCGAAAAGAGAACGTCTCATTCAATTATTTCGCCTGTTAGTGCGGGTAAGAAGGTGGCAATTCTCACAACCGCATCAGGTCGTTGTAAAGTGCAAACACCATCAATGAAAGAATCATTACCATACCAATTCGTAATCCAAGTGCCTGCGCCTGCTCGGAAACCGGCTTCCGGCGAATCGCCTCGATGGTGTAGAACACGATGTGTCCACCATCCAGTACGGGCACGGGCAGCAGGTTCAACACCCCCAGGCTGACACTCAGGTAAGCCAGAAAGCGAATAAAATCCTCAAAACCAGAGCTGACACTTTCTTCAGCAATCCTTGCGATGGTGATCGGACCACTGAGGTTACTGGGTGACAGCAGACCCGTCAGCATCTTTTTCACCGCAACCAGAGTCAGACGGGTGTCAGACCAGGTTTCCCCAATCGCATGGGGAATCGCAGAGAGCGGATTGTAACTGACTTCGCGCAAGAATTCGTCCGGCCATCTTATCGGAGTTACTCCGGCACCGATAAAACCAGTCACCTGACCGTCCTCGGCGGTGCGTTCCGCCGGCGTCACGCTGAGCTCAAACTCGCCCTGCTCGCGAACCACCGTAACACTCAGTTCCTGCTCAGGCGCATTACGGATGTGTTCAACCAACTCGAACCAGTTACCGATCACCTCACCATCGACCGCAACCACACGGTCACCGGCGAGCAAACCGGCAGACGCTGCCCGGCCATCTGCTGCAACCTCACCAATCACCGCCGGAACGGCCGGACGCCAGGGTGACACACCAAATTCCTGCAGCGGATACGGGTTATCCTCATTCAGCCGCCAGCCACCCAGGTCTCCAATGAGCGTACGCTCCCCGGCGCCATCAGCAGCCTCAGTCACGGTCAGGGAAACCTCACCATACTCCCCTGCCCGCTCCAACAGCCGCATATTGATATCGCGCCAGGAAGAGACCTCATGGCCATCAACAGCCAGGATCTCCATCCCGCCAGACAACCCCATACGCTCCGCTACCGACTGCGGGGCCACTTCCCCGACCACAGGCGCAACAGTGGTAAAGCCAATGACCGACAGCAACCAGTAGGCGGCGATGGCAAACAGAAAATTGGCGGCCGGGCCCGCTGCAGCGATGGCAATCCGCTGCCCGGGAGGCTTGGAGGTAAACGCCCGATCCCGCTCTTCGTCCGCAACCGGCCCTTCGCGTTCGTCGAGCATTTTGACGTAACCGCCCAGAGGAATGGCGGCGATGGCGAACTCGGTGCCGTGCCGGTCGTACCAGGAATAGATGGGATTGCCAAACCCCACCGAGAACCGCAATACCTTGACACCACAACGCCGGGCAACCCAGAAGTGCCCATATTCGTGAATTGTGACCAGGATGCCCAGCGTCAGAACCAGCGCCAGAACGGTCTGAATGAATTCCATACAACTCCCGGGGCCATCACCCCACCTTGTCAATCAACACGGCCTCGACAGGCTCGCGCCGTCCAGACGGTTTGTCGCCGCCTCCTCGAACGCACATGCTCCGGCAAGCCTACCGCTTCAGACCGCAAACTTTACCCTGTGTTCCTGTCGCGCTGCTAACGTGCAGCCACGCCGGACCTTATCCGGGAGGCTCGCTACAGGTTGTTCAGGTATTCGTTCGCTACGGAACGGGCTTCTCTGTCCTTGGCAAATATCGTCTCAAACCCGTCGGCCGGCACATCAGCGACGCGCTCCAGTGTGCGCTCTATCACCGATGGTATGTCAATAAAACGTATCTTACCGTTAAGAAACGCATCCACCGCGACTTCATTGGCTGCATTCAGCACTGCCGGTGCCGTCCCGCCCAGGCGAAAAGCCTCAGATGCCAGCCTCAGGCAAGGGAAGCGAGCCACATCGGGCCGCTCAAAGTGAAAGCGTCCCAGAGCAAACAGATCCAGAGAGGGAACCCCTGCGTCAATTCGCTCCGGCCAGGCCAGACCATTGGCGATGGGAGTGCGCATATCCGGACTCCCTAACTGGGCCAGCACCGAACCGTCGATATAGTCGACCATGGAATGAATGATGCTCTCAGGGTGTATGTGAACCTCAACCCGGTCAGGCGTGGTGTTGAACAGCCAGCAGGCCTCAATCAGCTCCAGCCCCTTGTTCATCAGGGTTGCCGAGTCCACGGAGATCTTCCGGCCCATGGTCCAGTTGGGATGAGCGCATGCCTGCTCGGGCGTGACGGATGCAAGATCTTCTGCGCTGTGAGTACGGAAAGGTCCGCCAGAAGCGGTCAGCAGGATGCGTCTGACTCCGGCACCTGGCAGGTCACGCACCTGGGCGGGAGGCAGGCACTGAAAAATCGCATTGTGTTCACTATCAATGGGAAGCAGCTCACTGCCGGAATCTGCCACCGCATCCATAAACAGCTGCCCTGACATGACCAGAGCTTCTTTATTGGCCAGCAAGACCCGTTTGCCAGCCCTGACGGCAGCAAGGGTGGGCGCCAGTCCAGCCGCGCCAACAATCGCCGCCATGACCGTGTCAGCCTCATCCACGCTGGCAACCTCGCATAATCCGGATTCGCCTGCCAGCACTTCGGTATCACTGCACTCACCCAGGGCCCGCGACAGTGACGCTGCCGCCCCCTCATCAGCCATCACGGCAACCCGGGGCCTGAATTCACGACACAGGGCCGCCATCTCTTCAAACCGTGAGCTGGCAGTCAGGGCATAGACTGAAAATCGCTCGGGGTGGCGGCGAATGACATCCAGGGTACTCTGGCCAATGGAGCCAGTCGCACCGAGAACCGTGACATTGCGCATTACCAACCGCCTGCTGTCAACCAGTCAAGCTGAATGATCAGCAGGGCAAACACCGGAATGGCAGCGGTCAGACTGTCTATGCGGTCCATGATCCCGCCATGACCCGGCAACAGCTGGCTGCTGTCCTTGATACCACGAAAACGCTTGAGCATGCTCTCCAGCAGGTCACCCAAAACCGAAACAGCCCCGGTCAACAGACTGGCAACGATTAACAGACCGCCATCCCGGACACCCGCATCCGCCAGCCAGGCAGCAACAACCGCCAACACGCTGACGGCGGCAAGGCCACCCCAGACTCCCGCCCAGGATTTGCCAGGACTGACCCTCGGCGCCAGCTTGGCTTTGCCGAATGCCCGACCCGCGAAATAGGCGCCGATATCAGCGACCCACACAATGAAGAACACGTAGAGGATCAGCAGCAGGTTGTTATCAATACTGCCAAACTGGAAGGATCCGGTACGCAACTGGTTCAGACCGACCCAGGCCGGCACAAGAACACACAGCCCCATTAACGCTCTCACCGGGACGGGCGACCAGACATTTGAACCAGTCGGGTAACTGCGCACCAGAAGCAGACAGATCCCCCACCACACCAACGCCAGCCACAAGACCAGCGAGTGAGGCTCGTACAACAGGAACAGGACTGCCGCGACCAGGCCAGCATAGCCGATGCGGGCCGCTGGCTTGCTCATTCCGGCCATATTGGCCCATTCCCAGGCACCAAGAGTAATCATGACACCGGTAAATAGCGCAAAGCCGAGCGGCGGCAGGAAGAAGATGCCACCAATGGCGATGGGGGCAAGGATCAGTGCAGTGATGACACGGGTTTTTAGCACGTTTAGGTTCGCTTATTGTTCGTTGTTATCAATCTTGGCCGCAGCCAACTGATCGTCGGTTTGGCCAAAACGGCGCTGGCGCTGAGAGTAGGCGGCTAAGGCGTTCAACATCTCGTCGGCGAGGAAATCGGGCCAGAAAACGTCAGAAAAGTAAAATTCTGTATAGGCCAGATGCCAAAGCAGGAAGTTGCTGATGCGCTGCTCGCCGGCAGTGCGAATCATCAAATCCGGCATTGGCAGGTCACCAATCGACAGGTGCTGCTGGATCAGATCATCGGAAATATCAGAAGGCTCAAGCTCGCCATTGCGAACCTGCTCCGCAACCTTCCGGGTCGCCTGAGTAATATCCCAGTGTCCGCCGTAGTTGGCAGCGATAACCAGAGTCATCAGGGTGTTATCGCGAGTCAGTTCCTCCGCCCGGGCCATATGCTCCTGGAGCACCGGGCTGAACGCTGAACGGTCACCGATAATCCTCAGGCGGATATTATTGCGGTGCAGCTTTTTGACTTCCCGTTCAAGAGCGAACAGGAACAGGCGCATCAGCGCGGAGACTTCCTCCGCCGGCCGGCGCCAGTTTTCACTGGAGAACGCAAACAGGGTCAGCACTTCCACACCTTCCCTGGCGCAGGTTTCAACAACAGCCTTGACCGCTTTTACCCCGGCCTTGTGCCCTGCCACACCCTTGAGCTTGTGCGCCTTGGCCCAGCGGTTGTTGCCATCCATGATAATGGCAACATGGCGGGGACTCTGACTGGCCAAGACAGGAATCTCAGCGGTTACACTTTCCGACATGCTTTCCCCTGGCCGACAGGCACTTTCCTGACCTGCCGGCATTCAGTTAATGCTACCTGGAATGGAGGTTATACCTCCATCAGGTCCTCTTCCTTGGCCTTGAGCATCTTATCGACTTCAGCGATGTAGCGATCCGTCAGCTTCTGGATCTCGTCTTCACCCCGGCGCTGGTCGTCTTCGCTGATTTCCTTTTCCTTCAGCAGCTCCTTGAGGTCGTTATTCGCATCACGACGAGCATTACGAACGGAAACACGGCCATGCTCTGCATCAGCCTTGGCCTGCTTGACCATTTCGCGACGGGTTTCCTCGGTCAGCATCGGCATGGGAACACGAATCACATCGCCGTTAGTTGACGGATTCAGGCCAAGGTCGGAACTCATGATGGCCTTCTCGATGGTCGGCGTCAGGTTCTTTTCCCAAGGCGCTACCACCAGTGTCCGGCTGTCTTCAACGTTGACCGCCGCCACCTGCTTTAGCGGGGTATCCTGGCCGTAGTAATTCACCATGACGCTATCCAGGATCGCCGGATGGGCGCGACCGGTACGGATCTTGTTGAACGCGGAGCCCAGAGCTTCCAGGCTCTTTTTCATGCGCTTTTCGGCATCGGATTTGATTTCGTTTATCACTGCAGCATCCTCAATTCGTTGACTTTACTGAACCGTTATCACTGATGGCCCGGCACTACTGACAAGCCCGTACTACGGATGAACAAGCGTACCTTCCGGTTCGCCGGTAACAATGCGAGTCAATACACCTGGCTGGTTCATGTCGAAAATTCGCAGGGGCATGTCATGGTCACGAGCCAGGCAAATGGCCGTCAAATCCATTACCCCAAGTTTCTTGTCCAGTACTTCATCATAGGTGAGATGATCGTACTTCTCCGCGGTCGGGTCGAGCATCGGGTCCGCAGAATAGACACCATCTACCTTGGTTGCCTTCAACACGGCATCCGCTTCAATCTCAATACCGCGCAGGCAGGCAGAGGAATCAGTGGTGAAGAAGGGGTTACCGGTGCCCGCGCAGAAGATCACGACATCGCCATCTTTCAGGTCACGGACGGCACGACGACGGTCATAATGCTCAACAATACCACTCATGGGGATTGCAGACATGACCCGGGTGCGGATATTGGAGCGTTCCAGAGCATCACGCATCGCCAGGCCATTCATAACGGTGGCCAACATCCCCATATGATCACCGGTGACCCGATCCATGCCGGCAGCACTGAGAGCAGCCCCGCGGAACAGGTTGCCACCGCCAATAACCAATCCAACCTGCACCCCAATCCCAACGAGGGCGCCAATTTCAAGCGCCATTCGATCAAGGACCTTGGGATCAATACCAAAATCGAGTTCCCCCATCAGTGCTTCACCACTGAGCTTGAGCAGAACACGCTTGTATCTCGGCTGGCTTTTTGAAGACGTCGGCATGATGATCCCCTATATCGGTATACTGGCTGAACTGTACCCCAAAGAGGTCAGGCCTGTTACGGCCCACTCACCCCATCGGGCTTGCATCTGACATACCTCTTTAAAAAGGGGTATCTCAGATACAAGCCCGCCACGAGGGCCGGGTTTCCCCAACCAACGTGGCAGACAGGTAGCCCCCTGGCATTCAGCGAATGCCGGGGACTGAACAGGAATCAGGCCTTGCCAGTGCCGGCTGCAGCAGCAACCTCAGCAGCAAAATCCACTTCCTCTTTCTCAATACCTTCGCCCACTTCCAGGCGAACAAAACCAACCAGCTCACCGCCAGCAGCCTTGATCAGCTGACCAACGGTCTGGTCCGGGTTCTTAACGAACGGCTGCTCAACCAGGCTGTTCTCTTTCAGGAACTTCTGGATACGGCCGCCCATCATCTTCTCGATGATTTCAGCAGGCTTGCCTTCCATATCTGGCTGGGCCTTGATGATTTCCTTTTCTTTTTCCAGCTCTTCAGCAGGCATCTCTTCCGGCTTGCCTACGCGCGGGTTAACGGCCGCAGCGTGCATGGCAATGTCACGGGCCAGCTCAGGCGTACCGGCAGACAGAGCGACAACAGAAGCGATCTTGTTGTTGCTGTGGACATAGCCACCAACAACCGGACCTTCAACCTTGACCACACGACGCACAGTGATGTTTTCGCCGATTTTCTGAACCAGGGCTTCACGCTTGCCTTCCAGCTCGCCAGCCATCAGAGCGGCAACGTCGGTTTCGCCCTTGGCGAACGCAGCGTCCAGCACATCAGCGGCAAAAGCCATGAAGTTGTCATCACGGGCAACGAAGTCAGTCTCGGAGTTTACTTCCAGGATGAAAGCCACAGTGTTGTCGTCAGACACCTTTACCAGGGACACACCCTCAGCAGCGGTACGACCGGCTTTCTTCGCGGCTTTCAGGCCGGAAGACTTACGCAGTTCCTCGATAGCAGCATCAACGTCGCCACCAGCTTCGACCAGCGCCTTCTTGCACTCCATCATGCCAAGACCGGTACGCTCACGCAGTTCTTTGACCATTGCAGCGGTAATAGCAGCCATGTTCAGTCCTCTTAATATCAGAATTCTGGGGTTCCGCCCCATAGGGCCGGCACACTTGTTTTCGCTTTGCCAGCAGACACCAGGCTCTGCTGACTGGCTGATCTGCCACGCCTCAGGCGCTTAAAGAAAGGGGGACTCAGAGTTCAGCCCCTCAGCCCCCACATTCAAACACTGAAACATGATCAGCATATGACGCCAGATGTTTACTCGGCGGCTGGTGCTTCGCCTTCGGCGCTTTCGCTAACCTCAACGAACTCGTCAGCACCGCCAGCCTGGCCACCTTCAAGGCAGGTGTCAGCAACAGACTTCACGTAAATCTGGATGGCGCGAATCGCGTCGTCGTTGCCTGGAATTACGTAGTCAACGCCGTCAGGATCGGAGTTGGTATCGACAACACCAATAACAGGGATGCCCAGCTTATTGGCTTCTTTGATAGCGATGCGCTCGTGGTCAACGTCGATAACGAACAGTGCGTCCGGCAGGCCGCCCATGTCCTTGATACCGCCGATGCTGCGCTCCAGCTTGTCCATTTCACGGGTACGCTCGAGAGCTTCTTTCTTGGTCAGCTTGTCGAAAGTACCGTCTTTGCTCTGGGCTTCCAGTTCACGGTAGCGACGGATAGACTGACGAATGGTCTTGTAGTTGGTCAGCATGCCACCCAACCAGCGGTGGTTAACGTACGGCTGACCAGAGCGCTGAGCTTCTTCCTTGATGATCTTGGAAGCGGCGCGCTTGGTACCTACGAACAGAACCTTGTTCTTGCCTTCTGCGAGCTGCTGAACAAACTTCAGCGCATCGTTCATGGCCGGAACAGTCTGCTCCAGGTTGATGATATGAATCTTGTTGCGGGCACCGAAAATGTATTTACCCATTTTCGGGTTCCAGTAACGGGTCTGGTGACCAAAGTGAGCACCTGCTTTCAGCAGGTCACGCATATTTACCTGAGCCATGATATTTACCTTGTAGCTTCGGGTTAGTCCTCCACACGTCCGATTGCCCCAACCAGCCTCTTATCTAATAAGAAGCAGGCACCCTGGGACAACGTGCCGACGCGTGTGCGAATTTGCCGGATTTGTTTCCAGCGGGCGCGTTTATACCATAAACCGACGCGAAAACGCCATCTGTTTTTCCCTTCGCCTCCCCCTCCTCTTTCCCGGTTCCAAGCCGGCGGATTCGGCAATCACCTTGTACCAACCGGCCCCTCACCTTTAAAATGGCCGTTTGATTCACACCAACGGGATCCCCAATGCAGGTAACGATCAAGACTCCGGAAGAAATTGAAAAGATGAGGGTTGCAGGCCGACTGGCGGCCGAAGTCCTTGAGATGATCGGCGAGCACGTCAAGCCGGGCGTTTCTACTGAAGAACTTGACCGCATCTGTCACGACTACATCGTTAATGTTCAGAAGGCCATTCCCGCACCGCTGAACTACAAGGGATTCCCGAAATCGGTGTGCACCTCGGTCAACCACGTGATCTGCCACGGCATTCCCTCGGACAAGAAAATCCTCAAGGACGGCGACATCATCAATATTGACGTCACCGTGATCAAGGATGAGTACCATGGCGACACCAGCAAGATGTTTATTGTCGGCAAGCCCAAGCCCGGAACCGAACGGCTGATCCAGGTCACCCAGGATTGCCTGTATAAAGGTATCGAGCTGGTTAAACCAGGAGCCCGCCTCGGCGACATCGGCCACGTGATTCAGCAGTACGCCGAGAAACATCGTTACTCGGTGGTTCGCGATTACTGCGGCCACGGTATTGGCAAGGTCTTCCACGAAGAGCCCCAGGTCATGCACTACGGCAAACCAGGTACCGGCATGGAACTTCAGGAAGGCATGACCTTTACCATTGAGCCAATGATCAACCAGGGCAAGTACCAGACCAAACTGCTACCCGACGGCTGGACGGTCGTCACCAAGGATCACAAACTGTCTGCCCAGTGGGAGCACACCCTGCTGGTAACCGCGGATGGCTGCGAGGTGCTCACCAAGCGAGCGGAAGAGTCTTTCTAGGTGGATACTCCTGAGCTGAAACGCCGAATCAAGGAAGACCTTTCGCCAATTCTGGCTGCCCGGGAACTGCTGCAACTCCGCTATGTGGCCGATGCGGAGGCATTCCGCCAAGGTGCGGGTGTACGCGAACTTGTTCACGCACGGGCCAATACCATTGACGAGGTACTTCAGCTCATCTGGTCTCGCTACCCGTTTGCCGGGTCTGACGACATCGCGCTGATTGCCGTAGGTGGCTATGGCCGCGGCGAGCTCCACCCACACTCCGATATTGACCTGCTGATCCTTACGCGGAACGGCGTCGAAGAATCCTGGCAGGACGATCTCGGCGCCTTTATTACCCTGCTGTGGGATCTCCGCCTTGATATCGGCCACAGCGTCCGCAGTCTGGATGAAAGCAAACAGGCGGCGCGGGAAGATGTCACCATCCTCACCAACCTGCTGGAAACCAGGACCATTGCCGGCCCGGACGCTCTGCGGGCAGAACTCAGCGACGCTGTCTATTCCGACGAGATCAGCTCAGACCGTAGCTACTTTATCGCCAAGCGGGAAGAGCAGCAGGAAAGGCATCACAAGTATGGCGACACCGAGTACAACCTTGAGCCCAACGTTAAGGGCTCACCCGGCGCGCTAAGGGACATTCAGACCATCGGTTGGATAACCAAGCGCCACTTTGGCATCGAAAGTATTGCCGACCTCACCCGGTTCAGCATCCTGACCGAAGAGGAATACCGGATCCTAGTTGAAGGCGAAACGTTTCTCTGGCAACTGCGATATGGTCTTCAGCTGATTGCGGACCGCAATGAGAACCGTCTGCTGTTTGATCACCAGCGCGCGCTCGCCCAGATGCTCGGTTACCACGACGAAGGCAAGCGCCTGGGCGTCGAACTGATGATGCAGGCCTATTACCGCACCGTCCTCGCACTGGTCGAGCTCACCGACGTTATTCTCCAGTACTACGATGAAGCGATTCTGGATACCGAAGGCAAGGAGCTCATTCAGCCCCTCAACAAGCGCTTCCAGATTCGCAATCATTACATCGAAGCCGTCAACAATCAGGTCTTCGCCTACGCCCCCTATGCCATCATGGAAATTTTCGTACTGATGGCACAGCACCCCGACATCCTTGGCATCCGGGCCACCACTATCCGCTCGATACGGGCGCATCGCCATCTCATTGACGATGCCTTCCGCTCAGACCTTGCGGTGACGAGCCTCTTCATGGAACTGCTGCGCACGCCCCACAAGCTGCACTGCACGCTGTCGTCGATGAAGAAATACAATGTGCTGGGCCGTTACCTCCCGGAGTTTGGGCAGATCATCGGCCAGATGCAGCATGACCTGTTCCACATTTACACCGTCGATGCCCACACCCTCGGGGTGATCCGCAATATGGTTCGGCTCTACGGCCCCGAGGCTCGCTCTGAGTTCCCCCTGGCATCACGACTGATCCACCGCCTGCCCAAAGTCGAAAATCTCTACATTGCCGGCCTCTACCACGACGTCGCCAAGGGACGAGGTGGCGACCACTCTGAACTGGGTGCGATTGATGCCGAGGCTTTCTGCCGCCGCCACCATCTCAGCGACCGTGATACTCAGCTGATCTCCTGGCTGGTTGAGAATCACCTGCTGATGTCGATGACCGCACAGCGCAAGGACATCTCTGACCCGGATATTATCAACGGGTTCGCCCGGGCGCTGCCGAGTGACGTACATCTGGACTACCTCTACGTCATGACCGTATGTGACATCAGCGCCACCAACCCCAGCCTGTGGAACACCTGGCGGGCGTCCCTGCTGCGTCAACTCTACATTGAGGCCAAACGGGCCCTCGGCCGCGGCAGCGAAAACCCGGTCAACAGAAAGGAATGGATACGGGCAACCCAGACCGAAGCCCGTGAGATGCTGCGCGCGCAGAATTACTCAAACAAGCAGATTGATAACATCTGGCGAAATCTGGAGGGTGACTATTTCCTGCAGGATTCGACGGTGGACATCGCCTGGCAGACCGCAGAAATTATCAAGCACGGCGACAACCCTGACCCACTGGTGCTGATCCGCGATACCCGTGGCGGCCCCAGTGAAGGCTACTCCCAGATCACCATTTACATGAAGGATCGGGTTGCCCTGTTTGCGGCAACCACCGCCGTGCTGGAACAACTGAACCTTAACATCGCGGATGCTCGTATCAGTTGTGGCGATGGCCCCTACTCCATCAGTTCCTATGTGGTGCTGGACGAGAAAGGCCACCCGCTGGGCATTGATCCTGCCCGAAAAGAACGGGTGCGCAAGCGCCTGATCGAGGAACTGGATGATCCGGAAGATTACCCGGACATTATCCACCGCCGGACGCCGCGCAAACTCAAACACTTCGCATTCCCGACAGAAGTGACCTTCTCCAACGACACCATCAATCAACGAACGGTGGTCGAAGTCGTCACACCTGACCGCCCCGGACTTCTGGCGCGCATAGGGCAGGTATTCCTTGAACACCGGGTTCGCCTGACTAACGCCAAAATTGCCACCCTTGGCGAGAGAGTGGAAGACGTGTTTTTCGTCACCGATGAAACCGGGAATCCGATTTGCGATCCGCAAATCTGCGAAAGCCTCCAGAAAGACCTATGCAACATGCTGGACGATAGCCAATGAACCCCAACCTTTCCCTGCTTCACCCCTATCCGTTTGAAAAGCTGACCAAGCTCAAAGCAGGCATCGAACTACCGGCAGATCTGCCGCCGATCTCCCTGGGCATTGGTGAACCCAAGCACCCGGCTCCGGAGTTCGTCAAGCAGGTCATCGCGGACAACCTCGACAAGCTCGCCAACTACCCGACCACCAAAGGGCTGGATGAGCTGAGGGAGGCCATTGCTGATTGGGCAACCCGGCGATTCGAGCTGAAGCCAGGCACACTGACAGCGGATCAGCATATCGTTCCGGTCAACGGTACCCGGGAAGGGATTTTTTCATTGGTGCAATCGGTGGTGGAACGCCGCCCTTCAGCCAAAGTGGTCAGCCCCAACCCGTTCTACCAGATCTACGAAGGCGCCGCGATTCTCGCAGGAGCCGAACCCCATTACCTGCCTTGCGATGACAGCAACGGGTTCATTCCTGATTTCGATCAGGTGCCCGACGCGGTCTGGGAAGATTGCCAGATCCTGTTCCTATGCTCGCCTGGCAACCCCAGTGGCGCAGTGGTGTCACGGGACACCCTGACCAAGGTGATCGAGCTGGCCGACCGGCACGATTTCATAGTTGCCTCTGACGAGTGCTACTCCGAACTCTATCCAGACGAAAACCAGCCACCGGAGGGTTTGCTGCAGACCTGCGCGGCCATCGGCCGTCACGACTTCGCGCGCTGTGTGGTATTCCACAGTCTGTCGAAACGCAGCAACCTGCCCGGACTGCGTTCTGGCTTTGTCGCCGGCGACGCCACGATCCTTCGCGATTACCTGCGTTACCGCACCTACCACGGTTGCGCCATGCCCATCCAACATCAGCTGGCCAGCATTGCCGCCTGGCGTGACGAGGACCACGTGCGCGAAAACCGGGCGGCCTATCGCGCCAAGTTCGAAGCGGTGGTCCCCATCCTGCGGCAGGTAATGGACGTAGACTATCCGGACGCTGGCTTCTATCTGTGGCCTCGAACCGGGTTCAGCGATGAGACCTTCGCCCTGGAGCTTTCCGCCACCCAGAACGTCAACGTACTGCCCGGACGCTACCTGTCACGTACGGTCAACGGCTACAATCCTGGCGAAAACCGCATTCGCATGGCGCTGGTTGCGCCCCTTGAGGAATGCGTTGAAGCTGCTGAACGTATTGTCACCTACCTGAAAAACCGGTAGATCCACCGCACCTGCCGGATACCCACGACAACCGATACTAAGAATGACCATGAAACTCTACGGCATCAAGAACTGCGACACCGTCAAGAAAGCACGTAAGTGGCTGGATGATGCGAACATTACCCATGAATTCCACGACTTCAAAAAAGAGGGGCTGGACGACGCCCTGCTCAGGCGCTGGGAGGAGCAGCTGGGCTGGGAAGTTCTGCTGAACAAACGTGGCACCACGTGGCGAAAACTGCCGGATGACGTTCGTGATAACATTGACGCCCAATCCGCCCATAAGGTCATGCTCGACAATCCATCGATCATCAAACGACCGGTGGTGGAGCATGGCGGTCAGCTCAGCGTCGGCTTCAACGCCGACGACTGGAGCGCAAATTTCGGCCGCTGATCCGCGTCAGGATCAACAGGCCAGCCCGGTACTGGCCGGGAACTCAATCCATTCAACGGGCACGGCAATCCTGCCGTGCCCGACAGACAACCATACAGATCTAGGAGCACCCTTACATGAGCTTCGCTTTCGGAATCGGCATCGGCACCCAGAACACTCAGGGCGAGTGGCTGGAAGTCTACTACCAGCAGCCAGTATTGAACCCGGCACCTGAACTGCTCCAGTGCGCCCGTGACATCCTGGGCTACCAGGGTGGCAACCAGGCCCTGACGGTCGGCCTCGACGACCTCAATGCTCTGGAAGAAGCACTGTGGTCCACCGACCACAAAGACCAGGCCAAGCTCGCAGAGCTGGCCTCGAAAAGCACACGCCCGGTTGTGGTCACCCTTCTGGAGAGCGACGATACCTCTGCCAGCACGCCCGAGGTCTACCTGAAGCTGCACCTGATCTCACACCGCCTGGTCAAGCCGCACGGCCTCAAGCTCGATGGCATTTTTGGCCTGCTGCCGAACCTGGCCTGGACCAACGAAGGTGCCATCGACCTCAGCGAACTGCCCCAGCGCCAACTGCAGGCCCGAATTGAAGGCCGCACCCTGGAAGTCAAATCCGTGGACAAGTTCCCGCAGATGACCGACTACGTGGTTCCGGCCGGCGTACGTATTGCCGACACCGCCCGTGTACGCCTGGGCGCCTATGTGGGTGAAGGCACTACCGTCATGCACGAAGGCTTTATCAACTTCAACGCAGGTACCGAAGGCACCTCCATGGTAGAAGGCCGGATTTCTGCGGGCGTGATGATTGGCAAGGGCTCTGATCTCGGCGGCGGCTGTTCCACCATGGGCACCCTGTCTGGTGGCGGTAACATTATCATCTCCGTCGGCGAAAACTGCCTGATTGGCGCCAACGCTGGCATCGGCATCCCTCTCGGCGACCGCTGCACCGTTGAAGCCGGCCTGTACATCACCTCCGGCTCAAAGGTTGCTCTGCTCGACGATAACAACCAGCTGGTGGACACTGTGAAGGCCCGCGACCTGGCCGGCAAACCTGACCTGCTGTTCCGCCGCAATAGCCAGACCGGAGCCGTTGAGTGCAAGACCAACAAATCAGCCATTGAGCTGAACGAAGAACTGCACGCCAACAACTGATCCTTGCCGCACCCCGGGGCGCTGTGCGCCCCGTTCTACCAAGCAACAGGCTGACACATGACATATTCGCCCACGATTGAATTCGCCCAGGAGCTGATCCGCCGCCCTTCCGTCACCCCCGACGATGCCGGTTGTCAGGACCTGATGATGGCCCGCCTCGCTCCTTTGGGATTTACCGGTGAAGCCATGCGTTTTGGCGACACCGATAACCTGTGGGCCCGCAAGGGCACGGACGGCCCGGTACTGGCCTTCGCTGGCCATACCGATGTGGTTCCGACCGGCCCCGAGAAAAACTGGGATATTGCCCCGTTTGATGCCGTGATCAAAGACGGCCTGCTGCATGGCCGGGGCGCCGCGGATATGAAAGGCAGCCTGGCCGCCTTCGTCACCGCCTGCGAGCGTTTCGTGGCGGCCTACCCGGACCACCGGGGCTCCATTGCCCTGCTGATCACCAGCGATGAAGAAGGCCCGGCCAAGCATGGTACCGTCAAGGTTGTCGAAACACTGGAAGCCCGCCACGAAAAGATCGACTGGTGCCTGATTGGCGAACCCTCAAGCACTGAGTGGGCCGGGGACATTATCAAGAATGGCCGCCGCGGTTCACTCCACGGCTACCTGACAGTGCACGGCATTCAGGGCCACGTCGCTTACCCTCACCTGGCTGAGAACCCCGTTCACATTGCAGCTCCGGCACTGGATGATCTTGCAAGGGAACACTGGGACAGTGGCAACGAGTTTTTCCCGCCAACCACGTTCCAGATCACCAAAATCGAGGCAGGAACCGGCAGCAATATCATTCCCGGCGAGCTGCTGGTGCACTTCAACTTCCGTTACTGCACAGAGAATACCGCCGAGTCACTGGCGGAACGGGTGTCGGAAATTCTCGACCGGCATAGCCTGAAGTACGATCTGGAGTGGAATCTGAGTGGCCGCCCCTTCCTCACTGACCGGGGTGCGCTGGTGACTGCGAGTCAGAACGCCATTCGCCAGGTCACCGGTAAGGACACCGAGCTGTCCACGTCCGGAGGCACCTCCGACGGCCGTTTCATTGCCCCGACGGGCGCTCAGGTTGTTGAACTGGGCCCGCTCAACGCCACCATTCACAAAGTGAACGAGTGCGTCAGCGTTGATGACCTCGATACCATCTCTCGGATTTACGAGCAGATCCTGATCGAACTGCTCGCCTGACCCTGCGCCGCCACTCAATAATGGGGTGGCGGCGTTTCTTCGTGCTCCATCTTGATGTTCGACGGTGACAGCGCCTTGAGCTGGCTGTGCAAGTGACGCTTGGCATCCCAGAGTTCACGGATATCCAGCTCTTGCCGCGCTACCTGCTCGCTTAGGGTATTGATCAGGTCATCCTGAAAAGCCAGGCGGGTTTCAAGTTCCGCCAGGCGCTCTTCAAGCCGTTCTGTGTTCATGGCTGTGATCCACTTCTGGAAATGGGATTATTCGGGGACGGCCTTTGGGGGCCGTCATGGATATCTGTTATCATGCCGCTTTTCCAGCCAGTACGTCCTGCTTTGGCGTTTTCTGGCTGTTTTCACTTGCCGGCATGGCCATTTTACGTGATTGCCGGTTTTTTTGGTTAGTATCTGATTAATGGAGATTCTTGCGTCAATGCGTAATCCAGCCAAAGCGATCCTTCTTGCCGTCCTGATCGCAATTCCTGCGCCCTTTGTACTCGCATTTGCCCTGCTGACATTCGCCCCTGAGGTATTCCAGATTCTTTCTCAGTCCGGTTCCAGCGAGCTTGCCAGCAGCACCCCGTTCGTTCTGGGTAGTGCTCAGGGCATCGCCGCCTATGTCATCAGTTTTGTCCTGTTCGGTCTGGCAGGTTTCCTGACCGTAGCCCTGGTTCAGCGCCAGCCATCACGCGCCAGCAGCCGCCGCAGTTCCGCTGACAGCTACGACGATGAAGGTGACTACGAAGCAGAAGGCCCGGAAGGTGACGAAGAAGGCACCGTGAAATGGTTCAACGTCAAGAAAGGGTTTGGTTTTATCGTTCGCAGCAATGGCGATGAGGTGTTTGTCCACTTCCGCGCCATCCGCGGTCGCGGCCGTCGCGTTCTTCGCCAGGGCCAGCTGGTCCGGTTCAGCGTGGTAGACGCAGACAAAGGCCTGCAGGCCGACAATGTGTCCATCCTGAGCGACTGATTATCCTCATGCTGCGGGAACGGCACCGATCGTTCCCGCAGCATGTCCTTAAAGCCCTGTGTTCCACTCAGTTCCAGACCACCAGCATCTCGCCACGCGGGTCAATCCGCCACCACTTATCCTCTTCAACCGAGTCGCCCTCTTTCCAGCCACCCGGGCTGCAGCGGACTTCATTATCCAGGGCCCGCCAGGCACTTCGTGCACAGTCCAGGTCGTCATTCCAGGGTAGCTCAGCACCTTCCAGAACCACGCAGGCATAACGTTTCCCGTTAGCCTTGGGGTAGACACTTACCCTGACCATGCTATTCCGGACATATCCCTCACCCTTGAAGGCATCGCCATCGGTTACGGTATCGTCGAGCTGCAGGCTATCGAGGTGCTGACAAAGCCAGCGGTTCAATTGCCCCGGTTCCAGATCCCGGACGTAGATTTCGAGGTCTTGCACCCCAGTCTCTCCTGTTACATTAGGTTGGCCCAATAGTGACGCGGAGTTCGTTGCCCTGCAAGCACTGCCCCCTTTTTAACCGGTCATCGGCTCGTGACCGGCCGCCGGTTTTACCAGTGCCAGCTGGGTGGTGACCGAACCGGGCTGCACCGCCGCCAAAGATCGCGCCATCTCCGCAACCACATCATCCATCAACACCCGGCGCAAGTTACCTGCGGCTTTCCGCTCATGCCAGCCAACTTCCGAGGCCGCCCGCTGCAGCGACAGCTCTTGCAGCGCATGCTCCAATGTACCCAACTCATGGTGTCGGGCCATCGCCACCAGCAACTGACGCCTCAATGAACGCTCCTCATCAGCAATGCTCAAGCTTTCCAGTGGCCCCTGCTCTGCATACAGCACCACTCGTACCGCAGCTCGTTCCAACTGCGCCAACATTCTGCCGGGACCCAGTTCATTCCAGGCGGCAAGGCGCGCAGCGCATTTGACCGCCCCCGGACTCAGCTCCACCTGCCAACGCTTTTCAATCCGGGACTGGTGAGCAACAGCAACCGCAAGCAACTGGCGGGCCGTAACACCCGGCAGACAATAGTGCTCAACTGGCCGTCCCAAGCGACAGGCCAGGTCTTCACAGGCCTGCCCGTCATTGCCGGTGCTGTGCCCCAGCAACAAAACCGGGCCGGGAAAATCAGGCACCAGCTCCCGTGCAAGATGACCGTCCCGATCCAGAAAGTCTGCGAGTTGCCCGGGCGATATGCTGTCCAGTATCAATGCAGGCGTTTCGCCGGAACCGCAAACCGGCATCAGGGGATCCCGGGATGCCATAACTTCGGTTTCCCGGCGCAGGTCCACGCAGATATGACCCCACGGCAGCATTGGCAAGAGCGAGTGCAGCCAGGACGTCTTACCCGTCCCCCGGTTTCCCGACAGCCAGAACACGGATTGCGGGGACGCCATCATGGCAACAACCATATCCTGGGCCAGGTAAAGCCAATCGGTGTCTGTAACCACAACCGGAGAGATCGTTGCTGATGCGGAAGCGGAGACCAGATTTCCAACACCAGACACATCCGGACCCCAGTCACCCACCTGCTCCAGTACAGCGACATAGGCCTTACCCTGAAGACGCTCAGCGCCCTGGACCAGCACCTTCATCAGTAACGGCCAGTCGAGCCAGGCAGCCTCTGTCCGCTCCCGGGCAAGAGCAAACCAATACACCAGCTGTGACGACAACAGCCCTTCGCCAGCCAGAGTTGAAACAATGGGCTGTTCGCATTGAATCGTTCGGATGAGTTCATCCTGCTCTACCCCATGAGCTTTCAGCGTGGTTAGCAGACGGGGTTCGGCGTCAAGAAGCGCCAACAGGAAATCTTCTGCAGTAATCGCGCAACCACTGCGGTTTTCAACACTTTGCCGGGCATTGACCAGCGCCAGCTGACAGGAGGGACTCAGGCATCCTTGCCAGTCTTCCATCGCAAACTCCTTTTTGCGGGTCTATATATCGCTGCCCGAAGGGCACATTAGAACGCTTGGGCGGTCATCCTGACCCTCCCTAGGTACGGTGATAGGTATCTTCAAAGCGGACGATATCATCTTCACCCAGATAGCTGCCGGTCTGCACCTCGACCAGTTCCAGAGGAATCACCCCGGGGTTGCTCAGGCGATGAGTCACACCAAGTGGAATATAGGTGGACTGGTCCTCGGTCAACAGCAGGGTTTCTTCTCCACGATGGACACTGGCCGTGCCCTTAACCACGACCCAGTGTTCGGCCCGATGATGATGCTTCTGAAGCGACAGCGATGCTCCCGGGTTTACGGTAATCCGCTTGACCTGGAACCGCTCCCCCATAGCCACGCCTTCGTAAGTCCCCCAGGGGCGATGGACTTTCTTGTGAAAACGGTGTTCCAGGCGCCCCTGAGCCTTGACCTTCGCCACCAGCTTTTTGACATCCTGCACCCGGGAGCGGTCGGCAACCAGAACCACATCATCCGTTTCGACAATGACATGATCCTCAACACCAAGAACCGCCACCAGCCGGCTGTCGGCATGAATATAGGATCCGGAAACATCCTCAACAATGACATCACCACGGCAGACATTGCCATGCTCATCCTGAGGCAGGATATCCTGCAGTGCAGACCAGGACCCGACATCCGACCAACCGGCATCCAGAGGAATCACCACCGCATCGCCGGTTTTCTCCATCACGGCATAGTCGATAGAGTCATCCGGGCAGGCCTCAAAACCCTCACGCCCTACCCGAGTAAAGTCCAGATCGTCCTGTTTTTCAGCCCAGGCCGCCTTACAGGCCGCCAGCATATCGGGCTGGTGTTCCGCCAGCTCTTCAAGGTAGCGATCCGCACGGAAGAGGAACATGCCGCTGTTCCAGAGATAGCCGCCCTCATTGAGATACTGCCTGGCCGTTGCTTCGTCAGGTTTCTCAACAAATGCGGCCACCTCGGAATACCCACCCAGATCTTCACCGGTCCGGATATAGCCGTAGCCCGTGTGCGGCGCCGACGGCACGATGCCGAAGGTGACCAGCTTGCCCTTGCGGGCCGCTTCAGCTCCCTTTCTGACCGCCACCCGAAAGGCCTCGATATCCTTGAGTACATGATCGGAGGGCATCACCAGCAGAAGCTCTTCCGGGTCACTCGCAGCCAATGCCGCCAGCGCTATGGCCGGCGCTGTATTGCGTCCCACCGGCTCCAGAATGATACCGTCTGTGCGAGTGGGTGCCTGTACCTGCAACTGTGCCGCAACGACAAAGCGGTGGTCCTCATTGGTGATTGCCAGTACCCGCAGATCGTCCTCCAGCATCAACCCTCGCTGAATCGTTTCTGCCAGCAGCGAGTCTTCTGAAACAACCGGGAGAAACTGCTTGGGATAGGCTTCACGGGACAGCGGCCAGAGCCGGGTTCCGGAGCCACCGGAAAGAATAACTGCGAGCATGGTTCGTCCTTGGAATCTATGTGTCTTTGAAAGTCTATATCAAAGCAGGCGTGAATACCCGTGCACCCGGCCCCATGGCGGTCACCAGGAACCCGTGTTTTCCATACTGACCCAGAGCTCTTTCGGCGCCAGGGCATCGCCTTTCTGCAGCAACTCAATGGATATGCCATCCGGTGAACGCACAAACGCCATATAGCCGTCACGGGGCGGCCGATTGATGACGACCCCATTGCTCTTCAAGTGCTCACAAAGGGAGTAAATATCGTCCACCCGATAGGCCAGGTGGCCAAAGTTCCGCCCCCCGGTGTACTCCTCGGTATCCCAGTTGTAGGTCAGCTCAATCATCGGTGCCCTGTCTTCCCGCGCCCGGGCTTCATCCCCCGGCGCCGCCAGAAACACGAGCGTAAAGCGGCCCTTTTCGCTGTCCTTGCGACTGATTTCTTTCAATCCCAGCAGATCACAATAAAAATGCAGGGACTTTTCCAGGTCGTGAACACGGACCATAGTGTGGAGGTATTGCATGGTGGTTGTTCCTTTGAGGCTGTTCTGCACACACGATTACCATAACCCAGCCGGTGCTTCTGTAACCATCCCATAAATCGGTCGCTGAAATAAGCGACACCTTAGCTCAGGTCTTCCGAGTAGTCGGACACACCAGCCACCTTCCGCGCGGGGGGACTGGCAAGTCGTTCGCCATGGGTTCGATACCAGCGTTTTTCCAGTTGTTGCTCGATGTCCGTTACCGGCAAATCACAGTTCAAAGGAGAGTCGCTCATCTACGCCCAGCTCCTCTACGTCGTTTCCATCCGGGATGATACGCGAGCCATCATTCCCCGTAACTTTTCGGCCATCCTTCACGTATTCGATCAACACTCATCGACACCCAGCTCCTCTGCGTCGTTTCCATCCGGGATGACGCACCGTCTACCATGGAGCTGAGGTGTTTCCTTAGTGTCAGTAGTAGTTAATCTTCCCAAAAACGGCTTCGACTTCCTTGGGCCATTTGTACTTGAATGGGCTCACCTTCCACCAAAACATCGTTGGCATCAAAATCAAGAAAATCGAATAACTGAGAATTCGTCGCCCTAGAGATTTTGAGCTCAAATAGTTTTTGTACGCATCGAAATTCACACCGACAAGGTCATCGATTTCTTGCTTAGTTAGCCCTTCATTGACGTACTTCACAATAAAGTTCCATCTTTGATACATCATCTCTTCATTAAACGTGGACGAGATCTTCTTCCTCTGTAGCGCTCCTTTAGGAGCCTTCCCGCAAAAGTAATACTTGTCGCGCAGGTAGAGGTGAGAGTAATACTGTCGCTCCCACATCACACCAGAACCGAGGTACTGCAAATTGTGGGAAAAACTCACCTCCAGCTCATCCCAAGGTATTCGGTAGAAGGTGCCCCGGTGCCCGACATACACGACGCCTTCTTGCCGGTCTATCCGCACCGGTAACGTAAGCGGCGCAAAAACCTCGAACAAGTATACCGCTGCCCACAGGGGTACAAACAACGCTGCGGATGCCGTAAAAACCCCGTAATAGAACTGGCCAATCACCCACATAATGGATAGGGCCGCTATCATGAACAGATTTATGGCCACCAACTGAAAACGTCGAAAAATCATATAAAGCGTGCGAACGTCCATAAATCGGTTACTGATATAGGCAACACCAAAATCCTGTTCTTCGGAGGAATCGGACACCCCCGCCACTTTTCGCGCAGGGGGACTGGCAAGCCGCTCACCATGGGTGCGGTACCAACGTTTTTCCAGTTGTTGCTCAATATCAGTTACTGGCAAATCACAGTTCAAAGGTGAGTCGCTCATCGACGCCCAGCTCCTTTATGGCATTTCCATGCAGAACGAGAAGCCCCGAGAACGTTTAACCGCTCAAGCAGCTGGGAGCAGTATGTATTCTGTTGATCAGTAATAGTTGTTCTTACCAAATATGGCTTCTATTTCTCTCGGCCATTTGTACTTGAATGGAGAGATCTTCGCCCAAATAATTGTTGGCATAAATACTGTCATGAAAAAGTGCTCAACAAGCCAATCCTTGGTAGATTTAATATTCGCGGTGGCTATGCATGAGTCATAATTAATTTTGGATAATTTAGAAACGTCCTCACCAACCATCCCTTTGACGTAATACCTAACGATAAAATTCCATTTCTGATACATCAGTTTTTCATTAAACGTGGAAGAGATCCTCTTGCGCTGCAGGCTTCTTTTAGGTGCCTTTCCACAAAAGTAATATTTATCGCGTAGATAAAGATGGGAATAGTACTGTCGCTCCCACATCACGCCAGATCCCAGATACTGTAGATTGTGAGAAAAGCTCACCTCCAGCTCGCCCCACGGTATTCGGTAGAAAGTCCCCCTGTGCCCAACGTACACGAAGTCCTCCTGTCGGTCGATTCTTACTGGTAGGGTCAGTGGAACGAAGATTTCAAACAGATAGACTGCTACCCAAAGAGGCACAAACAGCGCCGCAGATGCTATGAACACCCCGTAGTAGAACTGACCTATCACCCACATGATGGAAAGTGCAACGACCATAAACAAATTGATAATGGGGAGCATACCCCGTCGAAAAATCAAGAAGGCTGTCCTAATATCCACTATTCGGCCACTGATGTAGGCTACGCCATAACTTACCTTATCTGACGAATCGGACACCCCCGGCACTTTTCGCGCAGGGGGACTGGCAAGCCGCTCACCATGGGTGCGGTACCAACGTTTTTCCAGTTGTTGTTCGATGTCCGTTACCGGAAAATCACAGTTCAAAGGTGAGTCGCTCATCGACGCCCAGCTCCTCTACGTCGTTTCCATCAAGAACAACGAGTCCCGTGAAGGTTTAGCCATCCCAACAGCAGGGACCAGAAAGGACTCCGCGGATCAGTAATAGTTGTTCTTACCAAATATGGATTCAATTTCCCTGGGCCATTTGTACTTAAACGGACTTATCTTCCACCAAAACATAGCTGGCAAAAAAACACTGAATAGCGCATATCCAATAAAGCGTTGCCGCGGCTCATCAGCCATATATCTATTATATGAGTCAAGGTTTGCCCCATATAGATGCCCCTCGTCGTCAACTGTGACCCCATCGTTAAAATATCTAACAATGAAGTTCCAGCGCTGATACATCATTTCTTCATTAAATGTAGAAGAGATCTTCTTTCGCAGAAGAGAGCTTTTTGGGACTTTCCCGCAAAAATAATATTTCTCCCGTAAGTAAATATGGGAATAGTACTGTCGCTCCCACATCACACCGGAGCCCAGATACTGCAAGTTGTGAGAAAAGCTCACCTCCATTTCCTCCCAAGGTATCCGATAGAATGTACCCCGATGCCCGACATACACGACCCCCTCCTGCCGGTCGATCCGCACTGGCAGCGTGAGCGGGAAGAAAATCTCAAACAGGTAGACCGCCCCCCACATCGGCACCAAAAAAGTCGCCGTTGCCTGAAGGGCCTTCCCGGAAAATAAAACATCGACAACCCACACTAGTAAAAGGAGGGCCATCATGAACAAGTTTATGAATAGTAGTTGGGCTCGACGAAAACCTGAGAAGGCAGTTCTAATATCCAAGAAGCGGCCACAAATATAAGCAACGCCATAGTCCTGATCCTCAGATGAATCAGACACCCCAACCACCTTACGAGCTGGTGGGCTAGCAAGCCGTTCGCCGTGGGTGCGATACCAGCGTTTTTCCAGTTGCTGCTCAATATCAGTTACTGGCAAATCACAGTTCAAAGGTGAGTCGCTCATCTACGCCCAGTTCCTCTACGTCATTTCCATCCAGAAGACGCACCGTCTGCCATGGAGCTGAGGTGTTTCCTTAGGTCAGTAGTAGTTAATCTGCCCAAAAACGGCTTCGATTTCCTTTGGCCATTTATACTTGAAGGGGCTAAACTTCCACCAAATCATCGTCGGCATAAAAACCACAAAGAAAAAATGATCTATTAGAAAAACTCTCAATGACTTAAACCCAACTGCCTTTATATAAGAGTCATAATTGGCTGTAGCAAGAATATCAAGATCATGCTCACTGACCCCTTCGTTATAGTATCTAACTATAAAGTTCCATCGCTGATACATCATCTCTTCATTAAACGTGGAAGAGATTTTTCTGCGATATAGCGCTCGTTTAGGTGCTTTTCCGCAAAAGTAATATTTTTCGCGCAGATAGAGGTGAGAATAATACTGTCGCTCCCACATCACACCAGAACCGAGGTACTGCAAATTGTGGGAAAAACTCACCTCCAGTTCCTCCCAGGGTATTCGGTAGAAGGTGCCGCGATGTCCCACATATACGAAGCCTTCCTGCCGGTCGATCCGCACCGGCAACGTAAGCGGCGCAAAAACCTCGAACAAGTATACCGCTGCCCACAAGGGTACAAACAAGGCTGCGGATGCCGTAAAAACCCCGTAATAGAACTGGCCAATGACCCACATAATGGATAAGGCCGCCATCATGAAAAGATTTATAAATATCAGCTGACCTCGTCGAAAAATCATATAAAACGTGCGAACGTCTATAAACTTGTCACTGATATAAGCAACACCGAAGTCCTGTTCTTCCGAAGAATCGGACACCCCCGCCACTTTACGCGCAGGAGGGCTAGCAAGTCGTTCACCATGGGTTCGATACCAGCGCTTATCCAGTTGTTGCTCGATGTCCGTTACTGGCAAATCACAGTTCAAAGGTGAGTCGCTCATCAACGCTCAGCTCCTCTACGTCGTTTCCATCCAGAATGATACGCAAGCCATCATCCCCCGTTACTTTGCGGCCATCCTTTACGTATTCGATCAGCAGTTCAAGTTGCTCGTACTTATCATGGTTGTAGTGCGTGAACCGATACGTCGCCCCCTGAGGTGAGCCCTCAACTTTTCGCCTCGCATCGAACACATCTGAAATGTCATTCACGTCGTTGCTGGTGAAGACATTCCGGCTGGCTTCGTAGAGCTTGATGGACATTATGCAGGTTCCCTCATCGAAGCCGGGGAAGTGCACTTTGAAGCCGGTAATTTCCGGCAGCACTTTGAGCTCTCCCTGTCGGGTCGTTTCCCAGTGACTGGCAACAAAGTTGGTGATCCGCACCACCGGAGAGAACAGCAGGTAGTAGAACGCGTCCACCTCTGCCTCGAAGTAGCCCCAAATATTTACGCCTTTATCCGGAGAAACAATCGCCTGACTCGTCTCTAGAAGCTCCACCGTCTTGGGCCTGGATTGGCCGTCCCAGTAACGGAGATAGGGAGCATTACCCCAAAAGGATTGCGACAGGAAATCCTCAATTCGGGAGCGGGCGATGTATAGCTGGATAGCAGTAACTGTTATGGAAATCACCACTAATACAGCCCCCACAAGCACAGCCGGGGCGCCAACGACAGTCGCTGTTCCCGCCACCGCCAAAGCGGTCAGGTAACCTATGCCAATGGTCAAACCTATTTGGACAGCGGCCAGGGCCACAGCCGCACTATGGTCCGTACGCCACGCTCGCCATGCACTCCTACTTTCAAGGCCTATTGCAAGTAGTGGCCCAACATACGGAAGAAACTTAACAGTCACTCTTGCTAAGAATTTTGAGAAACCAGCAGTTATCTGAAGTGCTCTAGCACCACTAAATGCTACCGACACTCTAGTCCCAGCCGCGGCCAAATCCACCCCCAAAGCTTTGGCGTACTCCGACCGGATCAGCAATCCACTGAGGTTGACCACCCCTTCAGCCACATTCCAGAGGCCATCCATAAACGGCAGCCACTTATCGAGCGCGGCTTGGCGGTCGGCCATCATGACATCCTGTTGGGTCTCCTTCAGGCCGCTGAACAAGCTCACCAGGTTAAACGCCTGAAAGAAGGTCACAGCCCCAATGAATTTGGTACGGTTCTGTTTGATGCCTTCAACGACGGGATCAAGCCGGGTCTGGAGCCATCCAAAAGGGTTGTCCCTGAGATCCGGATAAAGATGGAACACATCGATCAGGCTCTCGCGCAGGCGGTTCCTGATATTGGCCTCCATCATTCCAGCGGCAAGGGGCGTCATCGAGAGTTCGGTGAGATCGTAGCCGGAGGCACTCGCCAAAGCATCACGATTAGCCTTCAGGAGCAGGTCTGTCGCGGTGTCCAGCGTCATGCCATGTTCATGGATATCGATCTGGTAGCGTTTCGAGACACGCTTGATCCACTTTTTCCACTGCGGCCGGGTTTGAGGGTTGGCTGCCCAGGCCCCCATATCCGCAGCCGGCGCAGCAAACTCCAGCAGCAGGGTGTCTGTGGCCTTAGTGGCGGTCACATACCCCGGCATGTCGTACATGCTGTCTACGATTTTCAGGCTACCGTAATCAAAGCCAGGAACGCCTTTCAGCTGTTCGGTGATTTTGTTGGTGGAGGAAACCAGAAACAACACACTTTTCAATGCGGTGCCAATTACACTGGACTCGTTACCTGGCTCCAACCAATTTTTGGCATCATCCTTGCCCTTTTCTGCTGAAACATAGCCGTCCAGGATCTCAGCAAGTTCTTGCTCAACCACTTGGAACCCATCGGCACTGTAAATGTCGTTGAACTGCAACTTACTGGCCAGTTGGTCAGAGTCAATCCACTGCTTCCAGTCGTCAAATACCTGGGCACGGGCCAGGTCATACTCTTCAATCTTCTTGTGGTAACGCGCAACAAATGCATCCTTGTCCGCGGAACGAATGCGCTCTTTCAGCTTGTCGGCAACCTCTTTCCGGTCGTCTTCCGATTCTTCTTTCGCCGATTCCCGGGCGATCAGCGCATCCACCATCTGTGCCGTGGTGTAGGCGTAGGCATTCTCTTCGGCGTGATTCTGAATCAGGTTTACATACAGCGCATGCAGCTGCCCCAGTTCGGAGGTAATCCCTATCTCATCGTCCAGTGCCACACAGTAGGAGAACTCTGTTGCCTTCTTGCAAACACCATTAAAGTCGGGCTCTTCAATGCCTTGGGCGAAGTCTGTCAGACTCCAGTTGAATTCCATCGGCTCAGGGCGAAAATCTTCAATAAGTTGGTTCGCAATCTCGGTTTCGGCAATGTTCACCCCCTGGCCGTTTTCCGGAAGCCCATCCAACTCGAAAGCCTGCATGTAACCTGCCCTGACAGCAGCATCTACCCGGACAAGTTCCTGCAAACGAACGGTCCACCTATGCGGTGAAAACTTCAAAAAAACTTTGCCCGTTGCTGGATGGTGAATACAGGGTAAGGCGGAGTCAGCATCAACATCCGGCAATAGTTCGCACTGATTGCCCGGAAGCACCTCAGCGATAGCGCCCTGCGCATCAACCCGATATTCGTGGAGCGTGGCATATGTATCTGAGTACAGATAGACCCACCCAGCGGTCAGTTTTCGCAAACAATAGTGCGTTTTATCCAGAGGTACTGAAGGCGGGAAAAAGTTGTCAGGCAGAGTGATTTCATCCTGACTGATCGCCCAGCGAATCGGATAGAGCGCGACCGTTTTTTGCTGAAGGGGACACACCTGCACGGCAGAGTTTATGTCGTCCCGTCCCTGCAGGAATGCTGCGCTGTTGGCACTACCCATGATTCAGTCCCTCCATTGACTTCCTCTCTGCGTATTCCGCTACTTGTGCGATGGCCTTACCTGGCTGCGCGGAACCACTACGCCATAAATTGCTGACTTCAACATCCTCGAATGCATCTGCACCAAGCCAGCCAATTGTATTGATGAATAGAGCTATGTCCCTTGTACTCCGCAGCTCTTTCCCATTGGCGGCTTTAATCAACCGAGCCACCATAGAGCTGTCTGATTCCTGCTCGTCTTCACCGTTACTCAGAAGATGAGGGAAATAGGTAGCCGTGTGCGCTTCCAGATTTCTTAACGCGGTTCTTTCGGCCCCCTGTTCCATGGCAACCAAGTGTTCTTCCCTGATAACGAACGATGCTGTTAGATGAGTTGTCGGGTGTACATCATTCTGGAAGTACTCCCAGCGTCCATTGCCCCGATCCTGAATGGCAACCGAGCTGCACGGTCCCAATAGTCGCCTGACATCATCAGTTGATTCACCAGCTGACAATAGACTCCTGAGGATTTCCGGATCGTAAAACCGGAAAATCGCGTCTTCACCAGTGGTTGTGTGTGCAATCAACAAACTTCGGAAATGTTCAAGCAAGGCATCGAACCCAACCTCCGACGTTACCGCAATCGCCACGCCATCGTGCATCCAATCCACAAAGCACTTCCTGGAAATCGGCCCATCAAATTCTGCCTTCACCAACCACGGAGAAATCTCAACAAGAGACTCCAATTCTGTCCGCCGATAGAGCGCGTCGCATTCGGGGGACACCTCCTCCCGATAAATATACTGGGGCAAAGCGTCTACTTTCGCTCCATCGATCAGGATAAAGCTATCCCCCATGCTTTGGGGTCGTGGAAGCGACGCCATTATGCTGAGCCCCCTGCTTGACCGGTGCAGATTTGGCAAACCCCTTTCCCCTGATTCGCGGCATTTTTTAGTGCTCGAATCTGGTCGGCTCTAGCCATAGGCCTTTGCGAAACCTCTGGGAGATTCTCTGCTCCATCACCCGTTGGACTGGCTTCGCCCAATGTCGAGGGCAACACCGGCCCACTCACCCCCTGCCCGCTTCCACTTCCCGGCGCACCGCCGGAGTTAATCTTCAAGGTCGGCCCAGACAAGGTAACGCCGCTGGGGTCGAGTTTCAGGAAACTGCCGCCAGCGACGATGGTGAGTTCAGCGCCAGCGTCCAGGACCACTTTGGCACCGGCCTTGTGGTGCACTTCGGTGCCAGCTTCGCTGAGGGTGGCTTGGGCGGTTTTCTGGTGATAGCTGCCGCCGATGGTTTGGCTGCTGTCGGCTCCGATGCTGACCCGTTGTTCGCCGTCCACGGTGAGGTGATCGTCGGCTTGGATGTGGCTGATCCGTTCGTTCTCCACCGTCAGGTGGCTGTCGTGTTTGACCACCTCGGTGCGATCATTTTCAGTGAGCAGGTCCAGGTCTTTCTGGGCGTGGAGGTAGATCTGTTCCTGATTGGCTTCGTCTTCAAACCGCAGCTCGTTGCTGCCCTCGCCCTTGTGGGTCTGGGTTTTCAGCACCGTTCGGGTTTTGTGCTCCGGCAACGCATAGGGCGGCGTGTTGGTGGCGTGGTAGGTGCGACCGGTGATGATGGGCTGGTCCGGGTCACCGTCGAGAAAGCTGACGATGACTTCGTGGCCGATCCGTGGCAACGCCATAAAGCCATACTGCCCTCCGGCCCAGCCCTGGCTGACTCTGAGCCAGGCACTGGAGTGTTCGTCATTCTGGCTGTAGCGGTCCCAGGGGAAGCGGACTTTGACCCGGCCGTGTTCGTCGCAGTGGATTTCTTCGCCGGCCGGGCCGGTGACGAGGGCGATCTGGGGGCCGTCCATCAGCGGTCGATCCAGTCCCTGTGGCCGCCAGTTGCGATCCGCGGGAATGGCCTCGAAGGCATTGTGGTAGGTGGTTGGCTCGCTGCCCCCCGCCTCTTCCAAAGCCTGGGGCTGTTTGCCGGTGTGGACGACCCGGGTGATCAGCCAGTCGCGGTTGAGGTCGTCCTGGGTGTGGCTGCTCAGGGGCAGCCTGGCGCCAGCGGCAAAATCAGGGCGGTTGCTGCGGCCACTGGCCACGCTGGCGTCGTTGCGCAGGGCCTCCAGTTTGGCCTGGGTGAAGGCGCGGCCACGGGCGTCATTCTTGAAGCGGCCAGGGTAATCGTAGTGCTGGTAATCCTCCCGCTGGTGATCCATACCGGCGGCGTTGCTCTCGTGCATCAGCGCGTAGGCAGGGTTCCTGAAGGTGTAGTCTTTCATCACCACCGACGCGGCGCGGACCCGTTCGCGGTAGCTGAACTGGAATACCGCCGGTTGCCGGGTGCTACCACCGGCGGTGGCGTTGCAGGTGGCCTGCGGCAGGGTGACGGCGTCGCCGTGATGGTCCGAAATCACCAGGGGCGGGTTGTCGGCGTCGAGGTCAAAACGGTAGTGCCAGCCTTCTTCGGCGGCCAGGCGCTGGAGGAAGGCCAGATCGCTTTCCCGATGCTGAACGCAGTATTCCCGCTCCGGAGCCGAACGTTTGAGGTCGAACACGGTGTCGACGATGCCGCGCTCTTCCAGCAGGGTTTTGAGAATCGCGTCCGGGGTCTGGGTCTGGAAGATGCGGCTGTTGTGCATCAGCCCGAGGCGCCACAAAGGCGGCTCTACGACCACCTCGTAACAGGTGCGGCGGTGGCCGCTGTCACCGCGGGCGAATTCGGAGACGACGCCTGAAAAACGACGCAGCAGCTGGCCATCCTGCCAGATGGCGAGTTCGACCGGTTGCTCGAGAATCTGATCCAGGGAGGGGGACGGATTTGAAACCTGTTCCCCATCAGAGCCCGATGCCTGGCCTAAAGCAGGATCGGGACTGGCCAACGCCAGCTTGCCGCGGAACAGACAGGACAGAGCCTCGCTGAATTCAAAACCAACGACAGCCAACAGGTCGGCGGGCAGGTCGCCTATACGGACAGTAAACTGCAGCCCCACGGACGGGGGACGAGGGGAAGCGGGAGCCTCGGGCATATCTTCAATCCTTGAAGAGACGTCTTGTGAGTGTGGGCTCTTCCTGAGCC
>NZ_FNNE01000005.1 GCF_900106945.1 Marinobacter mobilis | reverse complement strand
CACCGAGAACATGCTGGCTTCGACAAAGATGGTGAAGCCGATGGGCACTCCGATCCTGAGGATGTAGCCGATATCGGCCAAGTGCGGGCGGCACCAGTCGGCAATCAGATGAAAACGGCGATAGCTCGTGCTGCGGTTGAGGTAGATCAGCAGGGCGATGGCGGCGACGCCGTTGGACAGCGAGGTGGCCCAGCCGCAACCGACGCCGCCCATCGCAGGTAACCCCAGCTTGCCATAGATGAAGATGTAGTTGAGCGGCAGGTTGAGCAGGGTGCTGAGTACCGAAAACGCCATGATCACCTGGGTGTGGCCGAGGCCGTCGGTCAGACCCCGCAGGGCGGTCATCAGCAGCAGCGCCGGAACGCCCCAGGAAAAGGCATTGAGATAGCCCTGAGTGATGCCTGCGGTATGGCTGTCCATTTCCAGCAATGCCAGTACCGGGTGGACCTGGGTGAGTAGCGTGATCATGATCACGGCGGCGCCGGCGGCGATGTACAGCCCCTGCCAGGTAACCGGCATGATGCGATCCAGCTCACCACTGCCGCGGTAGCCGGAGATGATCGGCTGCATGGCCTGCAGTAGCCCCATGAACATCAGAAATAGCGGCATCCACAGGCTGCTGCCGATGCCGACCGCGGCCAGGTCCTCGGCGCTGGCGTGGCCGGCCATCACGGTGTCGATAACGCCGTTGGCCATCTGCGCCAGCTGTGCAATCAGGATCGGCGCACCCAGCAACGACAGGGTTTTCCACTCGCTGAGGGTCCGTTGCAGCAGGGGCTGACGGGCCTCGGGAATGGGCTGATGGTTCTCGTCCAGGGTGTGCACTGTGTCCGTTCCGTTTGACTCAAGGGGTTGAAAAACAGCAGGAATGGTAACCTGTGGTGGATACATACGTGCATAAGGGAAGATGCTTGTGGATAATACCCGGTCTGTCACCGTTCTGACATCAATCTGACATTGGCGCAGGTCGCCCCGATCAGACCGTGCCAGATCACGTAGTCATTACCGGAAGTCAACATGCTGAGCCCTGAAGCCCTGGCCGTACAGGCCGCCCTGATTGAGCGTGGACTGGAAACACCGCTGAAAGAGAATGTGCTCGACCGAGACCAGAAAGTGGAGCGCATCAGAGATCTTATGGCTCAGGTGGTGGCCACCCTGGGGCTCGACCTCAACGACGACAGCCTGGCGGATACACCGGCCCGCATCGCCCGCATGTACGTGGACGAAGTCTTCTCTGGTCTGGACTACCGGCACTTTCCCAAAATCTCCCAGATTGAAAACAAAATGGGTGTGGATGACATGATCCGCATCCGCGATATCGAGGTGCTGAGCACCTGTGAACACCACTTTGTCACCATTGATGGTAAGGCCCGGGTGGCCTACATTCCCGGCGACCGGGTGATCGGCCTGTCCAAGATCAATCGCATTGTGCGTTTCTTCGCGCAACGGCCCCAGGTCCAGGAACGCCTGACCCATCAGATTCTCGTTGCCCTGCAAACCCTGCTGGGGGTTGAGGATGTGGCCGTCCAGATCGACGCCACTCACTACTGCGTCAAGGCCCGTGGGGTGATGGATGGCGGTTCTGCCACCGAGACCGTCGCGCTAGGCGGAGCGTTCAGTTCCGACCAGAACCGGCGGCGGGAATTTCTCGCGGGCTGAGGCGGCCATTCTCCAGGGGTAAAACGGCATGATCCTGCTGGTGCTGGTCACGATACTGTGGGCGTTCTCGTTCAGCCTGATCGGCGAGTTCCTGGCCGGTCAGGTCGACAGCGATTTCGCCGTGCTCAGCCGGGTATTGCTGGGGGCACTGGTGTTTCTGCCACTGCTGCGCTGGCGGGGGATTCCCGGCGGATTGCGGATTGGCACCCTGGCAGTGGGCGCCCTGCAGTTCGGTGTGACCTACCTGTGCCTCTATCGTGCTTTCTCCTACCTCACGGTTCCGGAAGTCCTGCTGTTTACCATTTTCACGCCGCTGTATGTGACGCTGATCGACGATGCTTTCCGCCGCCAGTTTACGCCGGTTGCCCTGCTGGCCGCCGCGGTGGCGACGCTTGGTGCCGGTATTATCCGTTACGATGGCCTCAGCGAGGATTTCCTGGTGGGCTTCCTGTTGTTGCAGCTCGCCAACGTCACCTTTGCTGCTGGTCAGGTCGGCTACAAACACCTGATGCATCGCTACGCCGGCCATGCTGCGGCGTACCGGACCTTCGGTTATTTCTTTCTCGGCGCCTTGCTGGTGGCGTTACCGTCGTACCTGATCTTCGGGAATGGCGAGCGCCTGCCGGCAACCGCTTTGCAATGGGGCATTCTGGCCTGGCTGGGACTGGTGGCGTCCGGACTGGGTTTCTTCCTGTGGAACCGGGGCGCCTGCCAGGTCGATGCCGGTACGCTGGCGGTCATGAACAATGCCCTGGTACCGGCGGGTCTGTTGGTTAATCTCCTTATATGGAACAGGGATGCAGATTTGCTACGTTTGTCCGTCGGTGGCGGGGTGATTGGGCTATCCTTGTGGCTGAATGCCCGTTACCGGCATCGGGCCCTTCAGGTCTAGTGGCTCCTGCCGATAGTTAAAGTACGTGCGAAGGTAGCTGGCGCGCGCGGTTTACGCGGTTTACGCGGTTTGACAGTGGTTCTGGCTCCGCTTTGCTACACTTTCTGAAAACTGATCTCCCCTAACCGGAACCCAGCAATTCCGGCTTATCCATTGTCAGGGATAAAAACAGCATGCGTAAGAATTTACCCGTCACCCAGCAAGAAGTACGGATGAAAGAGGGCAGTCGTCTGATCACCACGACCAACCTCAAAGGCGTCATTACCTACTGCAACGATGATTTTGTCGATATCAGTGGGTTCACCCGGGATGAGCTGGTGGGGCAGGCCCACAACATCATTCGTCATCCGGATATGCCGCCGCCCGTGTTCAAGGCTATGTGGGAGACCATCTCTGCTGGCAAACCGTGGATGGGGGTGGTCAAGAACCGCGCCAAGAACGGTGATCATTACTGGGTCAGCGCCTATGTCACGCCGATCCTGGAAAACGGCCAGGCGGTGGGCTACGAATCGGTACGGGTATCTCCAGGCCGGGAGGAGGTTCAGCGGGCGGAACGACTGTATCGGGAGATCAACAGCGGTAAAGGTTTGATGTTCCTGACCGGACGTCTGGGGTCGGTACTGAAATCCGGCTGGCCGTTCCTGGTTTCGCTGATTCTCTCCCTGCTGGCCCTGGAACTTGAACAGCCGGCCCTGGCTATCGGGTTGGTGGTGGGGGCACACGTCATTGGAGTCAGCCTGTTGTTGCGGTCAATGACCGCACGGCTGAAGCGACTGCTGGACATCCGCCCGGATGCGTTCAAAGATCCGTTGGTGGCGCGGACCTATTCCGACGAAAGCGGTTTGTTTGCCCAGTTATCGATGATGCTGATCAGTGAAGGCGCGCGTATCAGTACGGCGCTGACCCGTATTGAGGATCAGTCAGAGCAACTGGTGGAAAATGCCGAGTACAGCAACCGCCTGATCTCCGAAGGTGCCGAGGCGATTGCCCGGCAAAGGGCGGAGACCGACATGACCGCCTCGGCGATCAATGAAATGACGGTGTCGATCCAGGAAGTGGCGGAAACCGTCACCGACAATGCCCGCGTGGCCGAGGAAGCCAACGAGCACGCCGCCTCTGGCGGCCATCTCAGCGCCGAGGCATTGCAGGCGATCGAGCAGCTGGTTGACCGTGTGGGGGCGATTGGCAGTGCCATCAGCCGTCTGGGGGAGTCCACGGAAAGTATCGGTGAAGCCACCCGGCTGATCTCGGATATTGCCGATCAGACCAACCTGCTGGCGCTCAACGCTGCCATTGAGGCTGCCCGGGCCGGAGAACAGGGCCGTGGCTTTGCGGTGGTGGCGGATGAAGTGCGCTCTTTGGCGGCCCGTACCCGGGAGTCCACCATCAGCATCCAGGAAGTCATCGGCGATTTCCAGGCCCAGGTGGCCCAGGCGGTGCAGGCGACGAAAGAAGGTGAAGCCATGGCCGGCCAGGGGCTGGACAAGGTACGTGCGGCCGAACAGTCGCTACAGGATATCGTGACCTCCATCGCTCGAATCTCTGACAGCTTTATCAGCATGTCTGCGGCGTTTGAGGAACAAAGCCAGGTATCCGAGGAGATCAACCAGCAGGTGGTCAACATCGCTGAGCTGGCGGATCACAGCAACGAAAAAGCGGAATCCGCCAAATCGTTCAGTGACCAGTTGCGGGATATGTCCGCTGGCCTGAAGGATCTGGTTGCCCGCTTCAATACCAATCTGAACAAATAGATCTACAGGAACCGCAATGACCGATACCCCATCCGCGGCGGGCTCAGCAAACACCATGGCCCGGGGCCTGTGGTCGTCCCGTCTGGCCTTTATCCTGGCAGCAACCGGTTCCGCGGTTGGCTTGGGTAATATCTGGAAATTCCCCTACATCACGGGCGAAAACGGCGGTGGCGCCTTTGTGCTGGTGTACCTGGCCTGCATCGCGATCATCGGGATTCCGATCATGATGGCCGAGGTCTATATTGGCCGCAGTGGACGCCATAACCCCATCGCCAGCATGGCGATGGTGGCGGAGCGCAATAATTGCAGCTCCGGCTGGCGGGTGTCGGCGATCATCGGCGTGATCGCGGCGTTTGTCATCCTGTCGTTCTATTCGGTCATCGGAGGCTGGGCGGCCTCCTATGTCGGTCATTCCGCGATGGGTGATTTTACCGGCCAGAATGCGGAGACCATTGGCGCGATCTTCTCAGACCTGCTGGCCAGTCCCGGTAAGTTGTTGTTGTGGCATTCGGTGTTCATGTTGCTGGTGATCGTGGTGGTTGCTCAGGGGCTGAAGGCGGGCCTGGAGCGGGCGGTCAATATCCTGATGCCGGCGTTGTTTGTTTTGCTGCTGATGGCCGTGGGCTATGCCACCACCACAGGGCACTTCGCTGAAGCGGTGAGCTTCCTGTTCTCGCCCAACTTTTCGGCCCTGACCATGGACGGAGTACTGACCGCCCTCGGCCATGCCTTCTTCACTCTGAGCCTGGGTATGGCGATCATGGTGGCCTATGGCTCCTACCTGGGACGGGATGTGTCGATTGGTCGAACGGCGGTGATGGTATCGGTGATGGATACCGGTGTTGCATTGCTGGCGGGTCTGGCCATCTTTCCGGTGGTGTTCGCCAATGAGCTGGAAGCCGGTGCCGGTCCGGGGCTGATCTTCCAGACCCTGCCACTGGCGTTTGGCCAGATGCCGCTCGGAGGGCTGTTTGGTACGCTGTTCTTTGTGTTGCTGGTGTTTGCGGCCTGGACCTCGGCCATTTCGCTGCTGGAACCGGTGGTGGAGTGGGTTGAGGAGAAGCTGATCATTGGACGGGGGGGCAGCACCCTGCTGGTGGGGGGCGCCTGCTGGCTGTTGGGTATTGCCTCGATTCTGTCCCTGAACCTGTGGTCTGATGTGACACCGCTGGCGATGTTTGAACGCTTCGAAGGCAAGACCATCTTTGATCTGCTGGACTACTTCACCGCCAATGTGATGTTGCCACTGTCGGGGCTGCTGACGGCGGTCTTTGTTGGCTGGTTTGTGGCAAAGGAATCCCTGAGCAATGACGTTACGCTGTCGCCGGTGATGTTTTCCCTGTGGACTCACCTGCTTCGTTACGTCACCCCCATCGCCGTGCTGGTGGTGTTCGTCTATAACCTGATGAGCTGAATCCTGTTGCCCGGCCACCGGCCTGTGGCTGGAGCCGGGCTACTCTCCTTCAGTTGTCCTCGCTGGTGACCCGGCGAAGTTCTTCCATATGGGGGCGCAGGGCCCTGATGTCGGCTTCAGGGGCGTCACTGGCCTGCTCCATCATCGACATGGCACCTTGCATCATGGCCTTCATCTGGGCTTTCTGCTCGGCGGTCAGGCTGGGGTTGCGGTCAATTTCCGCGATGGCGTTCGCCACGTCCTGATGGGCCGCCCTGCTCTGGCCTTGCATCTCGATGGCCATCCAGGCACGAAACACCCGGTCTCCGGTCTCGCCCCAGTCACTCGCATTGCCGAAGCCATTGTCTTTGACAATAGCACTGAACTGTTCGAACTGGGGGTGCCCCTCCATTCGTCCCACGGCGTCGGAGAACAGATGGCCCAGATCGGGAATCGCCGGATCCCCGTTGTCCGGTTCCTGATTCATGTCATCAGCGAGTTCGGCAAACTCCCCTTCCAGCTCCTGAAGTGCCTCCAGGCTGTTGATAAAGTTTTTGACGTCCTGCTCTGTCAACGTTTCTGCAACCGCGTGGCCGGCCGCCAGCAACAACATGGTCAGCAGCGCCATTCCGGCGATTCGTAAACGGTTCATGGTTTCTCTCCCTGATGAGTCTTGTGTCCGGCTGGAATACCGGAACGCCTACAACATAGAGCCACTTGGGAGTGGGGGCAAGTGTCGTAAAAACGTGATCAAGAGGGGGTGAGCGTGGTCCGGGAATGGACACCGACCACCGAATCGGGTGGCCTGTCAGAGAACCGGGGAGAGAAGAAGAAAAGCACCGTGCGCCCTTTTATTATTGCCCGGTCTGGGTAGCCGGTCTGGCGATCATGCCAGTCTTGTTGGGCGCACGGTCGATGTTGATTAGTGTTGTTGTTCTGTCACGTACCGTTGTTTTTTTAATTGGTGCAGACGTCAGACGCTGGTCGTCTCGATAGGGTTCCAAAAATATTCGACTTTAGTCTAATAAATTTTTGGCAGGGTCTCCGGGTGGGTAGTTCGGGCCCATTCCCGGGCGCTGAGACGATACAGGCAGTGGCGGCGTAGCGGGCTGTCCTCCGCCAGAGCCGGGTGATTAAAGGTCTGGGGGTCCGGCACCATGCCGAGCCGTTCCATCACTGCGCGGGAGCGTCGGTTACTGACCGCGGTAAAGGAAACAATCTCCGCCAACCCCAGGGTAGTGAAGCCAACGCTCAGTGCGGCCATGGCCGCTTCGGTGGCGTAGCCCTGGCCCCAATACCGGGCGGCCAGCCGCCAGCCGATTTCGACACAGGGGGAAAAAGGCAGGGCGGCATCAGGCATGTGCAGGCCGACAAACCCCAGAAAGTCACCGCTTTGCTGACGCTCAAGCGCCCAGAACCCCCAGCCGTGCTCGTTGATCAGGGCCTCGCACTGGTCAGCCAGACGATCGCTCTGGCTCTGACTGAGGCGGTGAGGGAAATAGGCCATGACCTCCGGGTCCGCATTGAGGGCGGCAAACGGAGCCCGGTCCTCGGGGCGCCACTGCCGCAATTTCAGCCGGGCAGTTTCCAGCATCAGGGGGCGTCGGTTGTGGGGGGTGTCGGGCACGGCGTTTTCCTGGGTCGGGGCAGAGTCAGCCTCGATAGATACCGCAGTGCACGTTCACTGGCAAGCGTCCAGGCGCCGCTGACGGCACCAGTCGATGCCAAAGCTGAGCAGGCTGAACAGAAGAATGCCGGCGGCATCGGCAGCCAGGTCCATCGCATCCAGGGTGCGGTTGGGAAACAAGGCCTGGCTGAGCTCTTCGATGACGGCAAACAGGGCCACGGCCAGCGTGCCGGCGTAGACCCGGATGCGCGCAACGGTCAGCACCTTCAGCTCCAGCGTCAGATTCAGCAGCAGCGCCAGCAGGCCGTAGAGCAGAAAATGGCAGGCCTTGTCGCCGTAGGGCCACTGCTGGACCAGATAAAAGAACAGCGGGCTGTCGCCCCGGTCGGCCAGATAGATGATCCACAGGATAAAGATGAACAGCGCCGCCGTCAGGGCGCAAACCACTCGATACATCGCTTTCGTTCCGTCATGGGAGGTCGTTGAGTGCGGTCAGCCGGGCGCTGACCGGTGCAGGAACCAGTATGGCGACGGGACGTGTCCTTCCCTGTGAGCAACTGTGACGAATTGTGGGTGATCACGGGGTGTGGATAACGTTTGCACCTAAAGGATAACCAAAAATGCTTGCGCCGGGTCTCGCAGTTCTCCATAGCTAGATTGGTGAACGTCATAAGACGTTCTTATCCAAGCAAAAAGCTAAGGAGTTTATGAGATGTACTACAAACGACTGACGGATGAAGCCCAACTGACCGCGTTCAAGGAGGGCTTTGAGAAGGCCTCTGGCAACTCGGTGTCGATGGACTATCTCTACGGCGCCGGGGTGTTTGGTCTGTATCGCAAGGGCACGATGATCGGCGGTTTTGTGCTCAACAACGGTCCGCAGTTGCGTTACGCTGCCATGTTAGGGCCCCACTGTGCGCAACTGCCGTTCAGCCTGTCGGATGTGGTGGAGATCACCTGCTATTTCCTGACCGAGCGGACACCCTTCCATTGTTCCCTGGCGGGGCTGATCATTGCCCTTGAATGCTGGCGGTCCGGGCAGAGCTATATTCTGGCCGGAACCCGTATCGAAAAGGTCTTCCAGACCCACAGCCGGGTCATTCCCAACGTTTTCCATCAGGGCCTGGTGGATACCCCCAATGGCCGTCAACACTGGTGGTTCTACTGGGCGGAGCGCAAGCAGATGCCGATGACGGTGTTGCAGGAAATCGGTTTCCGTTACCTGCCACGTCGCAAGCGTGCACTGACGGCCTGATACGCCTGGCCCGACGTTAGCCGGGCACCGCTGATCGGTCCGCTGCGATTGTGGTGGCTGCGGTCAGCGGCTTGAGATCGTCGGGTGACCGGACAGGTGCGACCTCGAGGGTCACCCGAATCTGCGGCTGTAACAGGTGCTGGAATGGATCGGTATGGGTCAGCTGTGGATCCAGCCAGGTATCAAAATCCTCGGGCCGCAACATCAGCGGCACACTCTGCGGGTGAATATGAGCGAACCGGGGGTGAGCGGGTAAGGTGATGATGGTGAAGGACGCTACCCGCTGGCCATCAAACTCCCAGATTTCATAGAGGCCCGCAAACGCAATGGCTCCCTCACTGGCGCGGATGTTATAGCACTGCTTGTGGCCCACAGGCCCGGTCCATTCGTGAAAGCCGCTGGCCGGTACAATCGCGCGCTGGTTGGCGAAGCGTTCCTTCCAGAGTGGGCTGCTGCCCAGCCTGTCGGCACGGGCATTGAACGTACTGTACCTGGGGGATGGCCGGAAACCGGTGGTGCCAGGGTGGGGTTCGATCAGCAGCGACCACAGGGCGCTATCAAGGGTGCGTCCCATACCTGCGTCATAGACAATCGAACCCAGGCTCCCCGGCGCGACGTTAAGTCGGGTTTGCGGGTACAGATCGACACCAAGCACATCCATCAGGTGGCGTACATCGGCGTCGTCGATGATGTTATAGCGTCCACACACGTGCGGCCTCCGCCAGGTGGCTCTCCGGAATCCTGAACACTTGAACCATAATCCCGAAGACCGGAGTTCGCCAGTGGCTACTGACGACGCTGGTAAACCACGCCGGCCTGAATCACATACGCGAGCTCGGCCAGGGCTGAGACGTCGCTGGTCGGATCGCCTTCCACCAGCACTAGATCGGCGGCGCTGCCAGGCTGAATGCGGCCGGAATTGCTGTCGCCGAGCAGGGTGCCAGGCGCGGAGGTTGCCATGCGCAGGAGGTCCGGGGCAGCCAGACCGTAGGACTGCAGTAACTGCAATTCGCGAATAAGGGAGGCGCCGGGTGTGAGCCCGGGAATGCCGGTATCGGTGCCGGCAATCTGTGGAATACCTGCCTGATACAGCCGTTTCAGGTTCTCGGTCAGGTTGGCGTTGAAGCCGGACAGCCGGGCGAGATAGTCCTGGGAAAAGGTGGTGGACTGATAGTCCGCGCTGGCGCGGTGCCAGTCGTCGGCCCAAGCGGCCAGTAACCCGGGTGAGGCCAGCTGTCGCTCCAGGCCGGTGAGGGCGGGCTGTTTGTTCAGGCCCCGCTGGAACCACTCCCAGATCTGGGCGGTGGTGACCACGGCCACCCCTGAGGCTTTCAGCTCGGCCAGGTCACTGTCACTCAGCAGATCGACATACGGCGTGTGCATCAGCACATCGGCCCCGGCCCGTGCCGCCATCACCGCATCCTGCGCGCTGCCAATGTGAACGTACACCGGTTTGCCTGCGGCATGGGCGTGTTTGACAACAGCGGCCACATCCGCCTCTGTCAGTCTGGGCGAGTCCCAGGGTATGGCGCCGTCCAGCACCAGTTTGACGTGATGACCGGGGCCGTTCACCAGGGCCTCGATAGCCCCTGCACTGGTATCTGCGGACGCAATAGCCAGCACCTGTTCGTCGATCACCAGCCCGGTCATGGGCCAGGGTACAAATTCCTGGTACATGGGGATCGGATGGCCATCGAGAGCGGTGATCATGCGGGTGGACGGGTAGACCCTCGGGGAGGGTGCCAGTGCCTGATCCAGCGCCGCCAGCGCATTGGGTGAGCCTTCGACGACGGCGGTGATGCCGCTGTAGAGGAAGGCTTCGCGCTGGCTCGCTACCGAGACCATGGCAAGACCGTCCATCGCCCAGGGGGGACGGCCATCCGACGCCCCCAGATGAACGTGAAAGTCGGTGAGACCCGGAAGCAGGACCCGCTGTCTGCCTTCCAGGGTCGCCCCGTAATGGTCAGGTATGGAATCGCCAGTACCGTAGATAGCGGTAATGCGACCGTGGCGGATGTCGACCGCATCGACCGACTTGAGATCGCCACTGTCGGGGTCGTACAGACGAACGGAGGTGATTCGCAAGTTGGTGCCGTTGTGAGGCCAGGGCGTCAGCAGGCCCGCGGGCTCATTGATGGTCGCGCGGACCTGGAACAAACCAAAGGTGCCCGCGACGGCCAGAACGAACAGAATAACAACAATATAGCGTGCCGGTTTGATCATGAAATTTCCTTCCCTGGATCAGTTTTCGGTGCCGGAGTGAAAGGTGGTCAATTTGTCGGGATTGACCACGGAGTAAATGCTTAGCACGCGCTGGCCGTCGCTCTCAAGGGCGATCACCGCGCTGACTTTGTCCGAGATGGCGATGATGATCCCCTGCTGGCCGTTGACCATGCCCATGGATACCCGGGCCTGTCCCTGCCACTGACGGACCAGCCCCATCGCCAGGCGGGAAGCTGCACGGACACCGCAGACTACGCGGGTGGCGGCCACAGCCTTACCCCCGCCATCGGATATCCAGCGAATATCCTCTGCCAGCAGGGCGCTGAAGGCTTCGGAGTCCTGTTGCATCAAGGCCTCGGTGAAACGCGCGACCACTCGGTTATGATCCTGGGGGGCGACGGCAAAACGGGGTCGCCCGTCCCGCACCCGCTGGCGGGCACGACTGACGACCTGACGGTTGGCCGCCTCGCTCCTGCCCAGTATCCGGGTCATCTCGGCGTAGGAATAATCAAAGACTTCGCGCAGCAGGAACGCTGCCCGTTCTTCCGGTGACAGCCGCTCCAGTGTCAGCAGGAAGCCCATGGAAAGGTCTGCCGCCAGTGCCATCGTCTCCTCCGCTGTCCGGGACTCGGTGGCGGCTACGGGTTCCGGCAGCCAGGGGCCGTAGTACTCTTCCCGCCGGCTGCGGAGGTAGCGCAGCCGGTCGATGCCGAGGCGGGTGACTACCGTGACCAGCCAGGCCTCGGGATCGTCAAGGTTGTCGCTACGATCGCGGCTGTATTTCAGCCAGGCATCCTGCACCACATCTTCGGCATCCATTCGACAGCCAAGCATTCGATAGGCCAATCCAAACAGCCGCGGCCTGGCTTTGGTAAACAATTCCGCCTTGGTATTCACAACCACTCCCCGGGTCTTTTCTTGCTGGTGTTATCTGAAGGACGACCGGCACCGGATAACTGTGACAGATTTTCCTTGTTGGTCACCTTTTCGCTGTGTCCCAGATCCCACGGATAGGCTTCGATAACGGCCTGGAGCGGCAAGGGACCGTCAGGCTGGAAAGCCGTGCCCTGCGCAGAAGACGCTGGGCACGATAGGGCGCGGGTGCATGCCAGAATGTAGATGCCGAGGGCATGGGTGAGCCGTTATAGGGATGGGGTCACTTTGACGAGGCCACAAAGTGCGGGTTGAGCACGTCCTCTTTGCCGTAGCGCAAGGGCTTGCCGTCGAGGGTGTCGACCTTGCCGCCGGCGGCCAGCAGGATGGCATGGGCGGCGCCGGTGTCCCACTCGCAGGTCGGGCCCAGACGCGGGTAGATGTCGGCATGGCCCTCGGCGATGCGGCAGAACTTCAGCGAACTGCCGGCCTGAACCAGCTGGTGTTCCCCCAGGGTATCGATGAACTGGCGGGTTTCCGGGTTGAGATGGCTCTTGCTCGCCACCACCCGTTTTGAGTCTCTGGGCACTGCCACCCGGATGCGGTGAATATGGCCGGTGCGATCCCGTTTCCAGGCGCCTTCACCTTTGGCGCCCCAGAAGGCCTCTTTCAGCGCCGGTGCTGTGACAACGCCCAACACCGGTTCACCGTCCTCGATCAGTGCAATGTTGACGGTGAACTCTCCGCTGCGGCTGGTGAACTCCTTGGTGCCGTCAACGGGATCGACCAGCCAGAACCGGTGCCAGTGCTGACGCGTCGACCAGGGTTCGCTGGCTGCCTCCTCAGACAGGATGGGTATGTCACGGCTGATCCGGCGCAGACCATCGACGATGATCTGGTGGGAGGCGAGATCCGCAACCGTAACCGGCGAGTTGTCGGCCTTGTAGTCCACCTTGAAGTCGGTCAGGTAGATGTTGAATACCTTCTCGCTGGCGGCATCGGCGATGGCCAGGACTTCGGGAAGGAGATCGCGGTAATGCATGGGGCACATCCTATTCCGGAGGTTATGACACGTGATTCAGTGCTTTGAGTTTAGCGGATTTTCCGGGATTGTGAGCTCACCAGAACCTCTGGCTGGCAGAGCAGCCGCCCGGAAGGGCGGCCACCCGTTCCGGTGCCAGACGGCTCATGGTGTCGCGCCAGTACCTGGGTTACGGGGCGCTGCTATGGCGTCTGAGCGGATGTTCAGCCCGTGTACCAGAAAGCTGTCATCCGTTTGCGCCAGCGTGACCAGTACCAGGGCATCCCCTTCGCGAAAGTGCCCCAGCAGCGTGAATTGCAGCAGATCGTAGGCGCCGCCATCGACAGCCACCTGGGCGTCGGCGCCGATGTACTGCAGCTGCTCAAACGACTGCAGTTCGCCAAGCTGGCTGAGACGGCGGAAGACCCGCTGGCCTTCGTCGGAGCTGAAACTGGCCTTCAGCGACGGCGTCAGCAAGGGCTCCAGGGCATCGAAGTCCCACCCCACAATGACCGGCAAGTGGGCGTCAAAATAGGGTTGCGCGATGTCGGTATTGCGGGAGGCGTTGATGCCGTACCAGACGACCGTGCCAATAGCAGCAACGGTCAGGGCGAGGATCAGGTAACCGGCAGTCTTGAGCAGTTTGTTTGTCATGAGAATTCCGCGTGGTGGCCTCAGCAGAAGGCCTGGATGCCGGTCTGCCCGCGGCCAAGGATCAGGGCGTGGACATCATGGGTGCCTTCATAGGTATTGACGGCTTCGAGGTTCATGGCATGGCGGATGACATGATATTCGTCGCAAATGCCGTTGCCGCCGTGCATATCCCGGGCAACCCGTGCAATATCGAGGGCCTTGCCGCAGTTGTTGCGTTTGAGCAGCGAGACTGCATCCGGGGAGGCGTTACCCGCATCCATCAGCCGACCCAGTTGCAGTGTGGCCTGCAGCCCCAGGGTCACTTCTGTCTGCATGTCCACCAGCTTCTTCTGGATCAGCTGGTTGGCGGCCAGAGGGCGGTTGAATTGTTGCCGCTCCAGAGTGTAGCGCCGCGCCGCATGCCAGCAGAATTCGGCCGCGCCCAGAGCTCCCCAACAGATGCCGTAGCGGGCTTTGGTCAGGCAGTTGAGCGGACCCTTCAGACCCTCAACCTCAAGCCGGTTGGCGTCGGGTACGAACACCTCGTCCATGAAAATGGAGCCGGTCACCGACGCCCGCAGGGAAAACTTGCCGTCGATCTTCGGGGTGTCCAGGCCTTCGGCTTCGTCGCGTTCAATCACAAAGCCGCTGACAACGCCGTCCAGTTTGGCCCACACCACCAGTACGTCGGCGATGGGGGAATTGGTAATCCAGGTCTTGGCGCCACTGAGCCGGTAGCCGCCGTCCACCTTGCGGGCACGGGTTTCCATGCCGCCAGGGTCGGAGCCGTGGTTGGGTTCGGTGAGCCCGAAACAGCCGACCAGCTCGCCGGAGGCCAGCCCGGGCAGCAGTCGCTGTTTCAGTGCTTCCTTGCCATAGGCGTGGATCGGATGGATCACCAGTGAGGACTGAACGCTCAACGCCGAGCGATAGGCGGAATCCACCCGTTCCACTTCACGGGCAATCAGCCCGTAGCAGACGTGGCTCAGACCGGGGCCGCCGTATTGTTCGGGCAGGGTGGCCCCGAGCATACCCTGGCTGCCCATGGCGGTGAGAAGTTCCCGGTCAAACTGTTCATGCCGATTGGCTTCGACTATGCCGGGCATGAGGCGGTCGTCACAGAAGGCGCGAACGTTATCACGGACCTGACGCTCGGTCTGGTCCAGCTGGTTGTTCAGTTGTAGCAGATCATCCCAGAGGGCAGACGTCATCGTTGTTCTCCTGATTCAGATTGTTGGTTGCCTCGCTGCCGAGCAATATACGCACGGCAGTACAGGCGTCATCCAGCTCTTTTTCCAACGGTTCCCGGCCACAGATGATGTCGCTGTAGAGGCAGGATTCCGCCAGCCGCACCATGAAATAGGACAGGCTGCTGATCGCCATAGGCGGGTTGATGGTGCCACGCTTCCGCTGGTCTTCAAGCACCCGGGTGTTGGCTTCAACGGTACGGGTGTGAACGATGGAGTGGGCCGACGTCAGCATGCGCAGGGCATATTCTGAGTCCTGGTGGATAAAGCGCCGCAGGGGTTCCGAGTGCAACAGCACCGAGTTGATGTGGCGGTACACCCCGACCACAAAGTCGACCCCTTCGCCCGGGGTATTGGCCAGGGCCTCTTCGCGCAGGGTGTCGTACAGTGACCAGAGTACATCGCCCAGTAACTGGTCGCGGTTGCCGACCCAACGGAAAAGGGTCGCACGGCCAATCCTGAGTTCGCTGGCCAGCGACGCCAGATGGATGCGCTCGCCTTTGAGCCAGTGCCGGCGTGCCTGGCGCAGGACGTCGGCAGGTGTTGCCTTGGGGGAAAGGTTGTTGTCGGTCACTGCCACCTCGAAATGCCCGGGACGACCATTCTAAACCCAATGCCCGGGGTGTTCCACGCGGGGAACTGACTGTTCCTGAAAGGGAAGCACTGCTCAGGGGCGTTATCGATTTGTGAACTTTGCGTTATAGAGTGTTTTACCCGCCGTTAGCACCCCGTGAATGCCCCGGCGCATGCTGGTTGACGAAGCCTGCAAGGGGTTTGCGGGTCGTGTTTACGGAGAATTGACCATGAAAAAATATACTCAATACTGGATGGGTGCACTGGTGATGCCGCTGGCCATGAGCGTGGGCCTGGCTCAGGCTGGCGACATGGCCGACGATGGCAAGATGATGGATGAATCCGCCACGATGGCGGAATCGCAGGGCATGGCTGCTGAAGGCATGGGCGGGGATATGACGGGTGACATGGCCGACGACATGGGCCATGGTATGGAAGAGCCAATGAACGACACCATGGCTGAGCCGATGATGGCCGACGACAAGATGATGGACGCCAAGACCATGGATGAGTCCGGCGGCATGTAGTCACGCCGGTTGGGCGCTGGCGGAGAATGCCGTCTCCGGCCGCCCCGGCTACCGCCGGAGTGCCGGAGACGCTTTGGGATGTGGGAGCTGATGACAAGAACGGTACTGATCATTGAGGACAACCCCGGCATCGCCCAGTTGGTGCGGATGCACGTGGAGGATCTGGGGATGACCGCGATCCACTGCGACCGGGGCGACAGCGGCCTGGAACGTTATCGTCAGGGCGGCATCGACCTGGTGGTGCTTGATCTAATGCTGCCGGGACTGGACGGCCTGGCGGTCTGCCGGGAAATCCGCAGTGGCCCGGGCTATGTGCCGGTGCTGATGCTGACCGCCAAAACCACCGAGCTGGACCGGGTGCTGGGTCTGGAAATGGGCGCAGACGATTATCTCACCAAGCCGTTCAGCGTGGCTGAACTGACGGCGCGCATCAAGGCGCTGTTCCGGCGAGTTGATGCCATGGGCAGCGCCGGGCAGGACCCGGGAGACGACGCGGTGATTCACTGCAATGGCCTCACCATCGATCCTGGCCGGCGCAAGGTCAGTACTGGCGGCCAGGACGTGGACCTGACGGCACGGGAGTTCGACCTGCTGATGCATTTCGCCAGCCATCCCGGGCGGGTATTCAGCCGTACCCAGCTACTGGATGCCGTCTGGGGTTATAACCACGAAGGCTACGAACACACCGTCAATACCCACATTAACCGCCTGCGCAACAAGATCGAAAGCGATCCCGCCACACCACAGTACATCCAGACGGTCTGGGGTGTTGGATACCGGTTCGGGGACTGACCCATGGTGAAAACCCTCTACACCCGCCTCGCCCTTGGCCTGTTTTTGCTGTTGGTTGCCATTGGCTTGCTTTATTCCTTCATCAGCCTGTATTCGTTGCGGGAGTTCAACGCCTCGGTGAATCAGGAGCTGTATCGGGATCTGGCGGAGAAACTGGTGCAGGATCGCAACCTGGTGGATGAAGGCCGGTTGGATGAGGCTGCCCTGAAGCAGCTGTTCAATCTCTACATGACCATCAATCCGAGCATTGAAATCTACCTGCTGGATACCTCCGGCCGGATTCTGGCGTACTCCGCCGATCCGGATAAGATCAAGCGCAACTCGGTATCGCTGGAACCGATCCGCCGCCTGCTAGGAGATATGACGGCCTACCCGGTGCTGGGTGATGATCCCCGTAGCCATGAACGGCAGAAAATCTTCTCGGTGACCCCGGTTCCCTCGGCGCAGAGCCCGGAAGGGTACCTCTACGTGGTGCTGCGGGGGGAGGAATTCGACAATGCCGAGATGCTGGCGCGGGACGGCCGTTTTATTGAAATGAGTGCCTGGGCGGTGGCCTTCAGCCTGGTTGGCGGCATGCTGGCCGGGTTGTGGCTGTTCCGGCAGCTGACCCGGCGGCTGAGCCAGCTGACCGAGTTGGTGGAACAGTTTGAAACCACCGATATGGCGCACCATCCCCGCCAGACCTGGCAACAACAACGCCCGGTGGTACGGGACGAAATCGATTTCCTTGGCATGGCCTTCGACCGCATGGCTGAGCGCATCGCCAGTCAGATCGACCAGCTGCAGGAGAAAGACGCCCTGCGCCGGCGTCTGGTGGCCCAGGTTTCCCATGATCTGCGTACGCCGCTGGCATCGATGCAGGGCTATGTAGAAAGCCTGAAAATGAAGCGGGCCAGCCTCAGTGACGAGGAACAGCAACAGTTCCTCGATATTGCCCTGGCGGAATGCCGTCGGCTCAGCCAACTGGTGGATGAGTTGTTTGAGCTGGCAGCGCTGGAGGCTCAGGAGAAGAAACCCCGACCGGAGCCCTTCCCGCTGGCGGAACTGATCCATGACGTGGCGCAGAAACACACGCCCAAAGCGGCAGGCCGCGACATCACCCTGCGGGTGGAGGGCTCGCCGGCACTGCCGCCGGCTTATGGTGACCTGGGCATGACCGAGCGGGTGCTGGACAACCTGATCGGCAACGCCATTGCTTACAGCCCGGCGGGCGCTGACGTGGTGTTATCGATGACGCCGCAGGACGATGGCCTGCAGATCCGGGTTCAGGACACCGGGCCGGGCATTCCCGAGGCCGACCTGCCTCATATCTTCGATGCCTTTTACCGCGGTGCCTCGGGCAATGCCGGTGGTCATGCTGGTCTGGGCCTGGCCATTGCCAAACGCATCATGACCCTGCAAAACGGGCACATCCGTGTGGCCAACCGGGATCCGGCCGGCACCGAGTTTACCGTCTGGTTGCCAATTGCCAGTTGAGCGCATCCAGCGCCCGGCCATCGGCGTATTGTTATGGAATTGTGAGAAATTGCTCATCACCCTGTGAAATGACCGCGCCATGCTGGAGTCTGAAGACAACAGACCTGGCCCTGTCGGGGCCCAGAGGTAACAGCGGGGCTTTTGAGGCTTCAGCGAGTTAAGAGAGGTAAATGAAATGAGACGCTATGCAGTCAGTTCCGTATTCATGCTGAGTCTGGTCATCCTTGGTTGGGGGCTGGGCGGCGGCGAGTCCATGGCTGAACCTTCGCGCTATGCGCCGGATCAACCGAACCTGGAAGTGGCGACCTTTGCCGGCGGCTGTTTCTGGTGCGTGGAAGCCGGGTACGAGAAAATTCCGGGGGTGGTGGAAGCCGTCTCGGGCTACACTGGCGGCCACCTTGCCAACCCCACCTATCCGCAGGTGGGTACCGGCAATACCGGCCACACCGAGGCCGTTCAGGTCTACTACGACCCGACCATCATCACCTATGAGGGCCTGTTGCAGGGGCTCTGGCGGATGATGAATCCCACCGATGCCAACGGACAGTTCGTCGACCGCGGGCTGCAGTACCGCCCGGGAATTTTCTATCACAACGCGGAACAGCAGCGTCTGGCGGAGGCCGCCAAACAGGCGCTGCAGGCGTCCGGTCGCTACGACAAACCGGTGGTGATCGAGATTACCCCGTTTGAGGTCTTCTACGACGCCGAGGACTATCATCAGGATTACTACAAGAAGAACCCGATCCGCTACAACTTCTATACCTTCAACTCCGGCCGCTACCAGTTTGTTGACGAGGTGTGGGGAGAGGATCGCTACATCGATTTCAGTCAGTTCCAGCCGGCACCGGCGGCGGGCGCGATGGGCTTCGACCCGGCCGCTTTCGTCAAACCTGACGATGACGTACTGAAACAGCGCCTGACGCCGCTGCAGTATGACGTGACTCAGGACGATGGCACCGAACGTGCGTTCAGCAACACTTACTGGGATGAAAAGCGCGCCGGTCTGTATGTGGACGTGGTTTCTGGCGAACCGCTGTTCTCCTCCGACGACAAGTACAAGTCCGGTACCGGCTGGCCCAGCTTCACTCGCCCGATCAACCCGGATGCGGTGTTGGAGCGGGAGGATCGCAGCCTGTTCATGACCCGGGTCGAAATCCGCAGCAAGTATGCCGACTCTCACCTTGGCCATGTGTTCGAGGATGGTCCGGCGCCCACTGGCCTGCGTTACTGCATGAACTCTGCGGCCCTGCGCTTTATCCCCCGTGAGCGTATGGAAGCGGAAGGTTATGGTGCCTATCTGGATCGGGTGACCGCGAAGGCCACGGAAATGTAAGCCGAGACAAGGCGAAGACAGGGGCCCGCACCGTTGGCCGACGGTGCGGGCTTTTTTGTGTCCGGCGAGAGGGGCGGGGTAATCACCGCGTCGTTGCTGATGCTTCCGGGCAAGCCCGTTGGATTATAAAGTGCTGACATTTCGTAAGAAATGTGCGAAAAACCGTAAGAATTACCCGGTACCTTGGTGCCTGACGTCGGTTGGCAGAGGACCCCATTGCCAACCGATCAATTCTCTCTGGGGTTAAGGAAAAGCAAATACTATGAATTGGTATCTGGAAGTCATGAAGAAGTATGCGGTGTTTACGGGACGCGCGCAGCGTGCGGAATACTGGATGTTCTTCCTGTTCAACTTCATCATCGCCTTCGCCCTTGGCTTTATCGAGGGCCTAGTCGGCAGCCCGGGTATACTTGGCTTGCTTTATAGCCTGGCCGTGTTGATCCCCGGCATTGCGGTCTCTGTGCGACGGCTGCACGATACGGATCGTAGTGGCTGGTGGCTGCTGATCGGCTTTATCCCGCTGATTGGCGCGATTGTATTGCTGGTGTTTCTGGTCCAGGACAGCAAGCCAGGTGAGAACCAGTTCGGCGCTAACCCTAAAGGCGTCTGATCTGGCCATTCAGCAGCGGACTTGTATCCGCTGCTGAATGTTGCCATTGTTCAAATCAACCCCGTTCCGAGCGGTGTGGCAGGCCCATGAAATCCATACTGATGGTTGCGTTTATTGCCGGCCTGACGGTGACCTGCGGTGCACTGTACCTGGCCTGGCAGCACAATCCGCAATGCGAATACCACTGTGAGGGCGTGATTCACTGGAGCAATCTGCTGCCCCTCGGGCTGAGCTGGTTTGCGGTTACATTTGCCGGGCTGCTGGTGGTCGCGCTGCCTCTGTGGCTGGCGGGAAAGCGACGGCAATGACGGTCTAACCACCGGGGGAGCCTGCATATGCATAAGAGCCACGGCGATCTCACCATTTCGCTGCCACCCTGGCTGGCGGATTACCAGAAGGGCTACGCCAACTCGGTGTCGGTCCACGACCAGATGACATTTGTGATTGGAGCCTCCCGGCGTAATGTGATCGAACAGACCGGTGGGCCGTTTGCTGCAGGGGTATTCGAGGTCGCAACCGGCCGGTTGGTCGCGCTGGGCGTGAACCTGGTGGAGCAGCAGAGCCTGTCGGTGTTGCACGGAGAAATCCTCGCCCTCATGTTAGCCCAGCGGGCGTTGTCCAGTTACGACCTGAATGCGGCCCAAGGTGCGCCCTATGGGCTGGTGACATCGGCAGAACCCTGCGCCATGTGCCTGGCGGCCATTCCCTGGTCGGGGGTGTCACGGGTGGTGGCCGGCGCCACCGACGCAGATGTGCGGGCGATTGGGTTTGATGAGGGTCAGAAGCCTGCCGACTGGCGTGCGGTGCTGGAACGGGCGGGTATCCAGGCAGTGGCTGAAGTCTGCCGGCAGGAGGCGGCGTCTGTTCTGCAGGCGTATCAGGCCAGTGGTGGCGTGATCTATAACGGTGGTCACAGCCACAAATCCGCCAACGGCGTCTGCGGATCGAAGTGATGCTGCAGCTGCGCCTGCAACAGTTCTGCCGTGGCCAAGGCATCGGTCAGAGCATGATGAGGCGGGTAGTGAGGCAGGTGATAGCGGCTGCGGCTGTCATTGAGGCGGATCGATAGCGGCTTGTCACCGCGTAACTTACGCCACCAGTTTGGGTGTCGGTTAGGGTGAAGATGGGCCTCGATCGCCATGGTGTCGATCACCGGAAAGCGGATGCCTTCGTCCAGTCGGTACTTCAGCGCCACATCCAGAAATGGCCGTTCGATGGCCCGGTAGTGAACCACCACAACCTTTCCCGCCAGTGCGGTCAGCAATTCCTCAACAATCTCGCCAAGATCCGGCGCATCGCCGATGTCCGTGTGGGTAATGCCGTGAACGGCCACTGACTGTCCGTGTAAGGGCAAGACCGGCCGCACGACCCAGTGACGGGCGCTGGCCCCCTGAATGCGGTGATAGTCAAAGTGCACCAGACCAATGCTGACGATGGAGTGCCTGTTTGGGTCCAGCCCGGTGGTTTCAAAGTCCATCGCCACCATCGGGACTTCGGCAATCGGGGTGTTGCCGTTCGGACAGCCGGCCTCGAAGAACGCCTTCAGGCGCGGATCCCGGGCATTCGCTGCACATAGGGCCAGCTGTTCCGGCCAGTCGGCCGTGGCCTGGGTCATATCAGCTCCGCCGCTCATTAGACCGTGGGCGTCCCGATCCGGCCTGGTAGCGGAAGCGGAGGAATTTCTGGGCGCTGCTGACCACCTGGAAGGCGTCTTTGAGGTGGTTACGCTCGAAGGTCGACAGGTCTTCCGGCCTGACGTTATTGTCGGGCTCGCGGCCATCCTCGATGGCCAGGGCCTGGTGGCGGATGCGGACAATGGCAATGAATTCGAGGGCATCCCGGAGGTTCTCGACACCGCCCTCGGGCAACAACCGTGTTGCACCGATATCCCGCAGTCGCTCGAAGGAGTTCTGCGCGGTGGAGCCTACCGCCAGGGCATGAATACGGATCAGGTCCGACAGCGGTGCGGTGCCCCGTCGCTTGAGGTTGAAGGTGTTGTTCTGCTTGCCGTCCTGTTCCATGACGAAGGTGCGGAAGAAGCCCAGCGGCGGTGTCCGGTTGAGGGCATTGCGGGCAAGGAAGGCCAGGAAACGGGGGCTGTCGCCGGCCTTGCTGGCGATCAGGGATTTCAGCGCCTCGGCCATCCCGGTGTCACCATAAATACCATCCAGATCAAAGAAAATGTTGCTGTTGAGCAGGGCCTCGGCCTTGGGGTTTTCGATCCAGTCGCTGAAGTACGCCTTCCAAACCCGCAGCGGCTGCCGCCACTTTGGATTGGTGGCCATGATGTCACCGGTGCAGTAACTGTAGCCGCAGTCGGCAAGGCCATCACTGACAAACTTGGCGAGGGCGAGGAAATAGTCGTCGTGCTGCGCAGGGTCAAAACTGTCGTCGAGGATCATGGCGTTGTCCTGGTCGGTCACCACCAGTTGTTCATCCCGGGCCATGGAGCCCAGTGCCATGAAACAGTAAGGCACCGGGGGTGGCCCCAGCGTCTCTTCGCCAAGCTCGAGCAGGCGCTGGGTGAAGGAGCGACCGATGCCTGCCATGGCACTGCCGATAATGTGCGAGTTGGCGTCCTCGTTGACCATGCGGACAAAGCTGGCGTGGACGTCCTTGCTGACTTTTTTCAGACCCTTGACGGAGTTCTGGTGGTAGATGTTGCTGACCAGGTAGAGGCTGTTCTGGGATTCGTACTTGATCACATCGCTCAGGGATATCACTCCCCGGGGCTCCCCTTTGTCCACCACCGGTAAGTGATGGACGTTGTTGTGGAGCATGCTGAGCATGGCCTCAAAGATAAACTCGTCGGCTCGAATCGTGATCAGCTCGTTCGACATGATGTCCTGGATCGGGGTTTCCGAGGGCAGTGCGTCCACCAGCGCACGGGTGCGCAGGTCACGGTCCGTGACTATGCCCGCCATTACCGCTGGTGACTGGCTCTCGTCCATCAGCAGCAGGGATGACACCCCCTGTTCGGTCATGATCCGGGCGGCCTCCTGCAGGCGCACGGTGGTGGGTGCGGTCACCGCCGGCCGACCGATCAACCGGCTGACCTTGGCGGTCATCAGATCGTTGCCCTGTTCGCGGTTCGAAATGGCGGAACGCAGTCGGGTGCGGTCCTCGATCTCCACGTAATCGGCGAAGTTGTCGTCGCTTTCCCACAGGGTCTGGAATACCGCCGCGGGAATCAGATAGAGCAGACTGTCTTCCAGGGCATTGGCGGGAAAGCGTACGGTCTTGTTCATCATCAGCCCGAACTGGCCGAAGAACTCGCCTTCCTCGAGGCGATTGTAGAGTTCCCCGGAGCGGCGGTAGATCTCCACTGCGCCGCTGCGCAGGTAATACAGATACGTGCTGGGGTCGCCAAAGCGGCAGATGGCTGTGCCGGCGCGGACATAGGATACTTCGACGTTGCTGGCGATCAGCTCCAGCAGCGATTCCGGCAGTTCATCGAACGGTGGGTGCTGGCTCAGATGGTTGCGGATCTCGATCAGCTCGGCCTGCATGCCTTGCTCCGGTTAAATCGTGCATGGAAATGATTGAACGTACCGGCAATATAGCAGTTCAGGCGCAGGTCGAGGACTGCTCGGAGCTGATCCGGACCTGATTGCGCCCATTCTGCTTGGCCTGGTAGAGCGCCTGGTCGGCCTGTTTCAGCAGGTCGTCGAGATTTTCATGGGCGCCGGCGAGGTGCCCGCCAATACTGACCGAGACCGGCAGGCCCAGAGCCTTGCCCTGGCTCTCAATATTGACCCGGATACGCTGGGCGGTGTGCTCAAGGGTTTGCAGATCACAGGGTGAGAGAAGCACCACAAATTCATCGCCGCCCCAGCGTCCGGCTATGTCGTAGGGACGCAGGCAGGCCTTCAGCCAGTGTGCCACGTCGCAGAGGATGGCATCCCCGGTCTGGTGGCCGCGCTCGTCGTTAATGGCTTTGAACTGGTCAACATCAAGCCAGAGGATGCCAAAGCCACTGTTTTGCCGGCGGGCACGTTCCAGTTCGGTAGCCAGGGCCTCATCCAGCGCACGGCGGTTGCCCAGGCCTGTGAGGGCATCGACCCGGGCCAGGCGGTGCAACTCATCGGTACGTTGGGACACCTGCTCCTGAAGGTTCTCGGTAGACGACCTGAGGGTGCTGGCCATGTCTTCAAAATGGGCACTGAGCTGGCCGATTTCATTATCCGGTTTGGGCAGTTCGTGCAGGGCGAAATTGCCTTCCCGGATCTGATTGACCGCTTGCTCCAGCGCCACGACCGGTTTCAGGACCCAGCGCCTGACCAGACCGTGAAACAGCACCAGAGTCAGCAGCAGGGTGATCAGAAATACCGCCACCAGGGGCCAGAAGAAACTGGGCGGTATCAGGGTGTCCAGGTCGAGCAGGGTGATTTCAAACCAGCCGATGGCTGGCAGGTAGGCAACACCCGCAAGGTGACGGCGACCATCAATGGTCACGAAACTGCTGGCGATGGCGCCTTCTTCGCCGCCGCGGTTTTTCAGCATCTGCAGCATGCCGAGCATCTTCTGCTTGTCGTCTTCGGCCTCGAACAGCAGGTCGATCGTGTTCTTCTGACCTTCCGGCTTGATGATGCTGGCAAAATCGATGTAATTGCGGTCCCGATAGAGCTGGATGGCGCCATTGAAATCAACAAACAGGGTGGTGATGCCGTCCTTGCCGACATCGACGATATCACGAAGAAAAGCGTCCAGATCCAGGCCGGTGCCCACCATGCCAAGCACATCGCGGCCGTTGCCGCGAATCAGCACATCAATCCACAGTTTGGTAACCCCCAGCTCGGTATCCGGATTGACGTTGAGGTGGAAATCGCGGCCCTCTTCAATGAGCCGGAAAAACCAGGCGTCTTCGGCTTTGGCCGGGTCGAGCTGATAACGGAACTGGTCGCCGTCGAACTCGTTGTCGGCGTTGTTGAAGTAGTAATGGAGGTTCTTTCTCAGGGCGACAAAATAGTTGTTGTCGCGGAAATTGTTGCGGAAGCTTTCCATCTGGCGGATGGCGGTTGCCTGCAGGACCGGGTCATCCGGGTTGTCTGCCCATTGCTGGATCGCCAGCGAATCGGCCATCTGGCGGGCCAGCCCGATTTCCCGTTCCAGGGATTGCAGCAGGCGGGCACTGTCGTAACGGACCTGGATCTCGGCCACTTCCTGGCCCCAGCGCTCCATGATGTCCCGGGACAGTTCCCGGTACGCCAGCCAGGATGCCAGCGCCGCAATAAGGGTCAGCATGGATGCCAGCGTGAGAATCCGGGTGTTGAGGCTCAAAGTGAGAATCCGTTCACATTAGTTAGGTTTTGCATGATAGCCCAGCGTCACTGAAATTTACCAGATGTGGGCATACCTTGAGAAATTGTCGTCGGCAGGGCGTGATAGATCGAGGTAGGGAAGGAGCGGGTCATGGGGATAGTTCCCCATGACCCGGCTTGGTATGGATAAGGGAGTGAAAGTTACTGGGCCAGGGACTGGAAAATGGTGCCGCCACCGCAGGCATCACCGTTTTCATAGTCTTCAGTCACCACGTTGGCGATCCAGTTATCCAGCAACTCCAGTGCCTCAGCGTGCGCCAGGCTGCGCCCAATCGGCGGCATCATCCGTTGCGGGTCATTGTCGCTGCCCACCCGGCAGGACACGATCGAGGCATCGGGATCACCCGGCACGATCACGTGCTGGCGCCCGCAGGAGCCGCCGCCGGTCGCCGTTGGTTTCTTGCAGATGCCGTAGCTGGCGTTGACCGGACGGAAGTGATCCAGATAGAAGCCGGTGTTGGAGGCGGCACCACGGTCGTTATGACAGTGCTGACAGTTGACTTCGAGGTAGGCGCGTGTGCGTTGCTCGATATCCGCTGCTGAGCCGGCCTCCTCACCACCATCCCCGGGAACGTTCCAGTGGGGCAGACGCTCAACGTTGGTGGCAATACCCCGGCCGTCGATCGTGAGAGTCGGCATGCCGGTGATCAGCCCCTGGTCCTGCCAGTACTGCAGCTGGTTGAGCTGGGGGAAACCGCCTTGCCCCTGAGTACCCATGAAGCTGGACTCCGGCGAATAGGGCCGGTTGAGGTTGCGGGGTTTGGGGCCAATCGGAGCACTGCCGGAAGCAACATCGTCGTTGCTGTGGCAGGTGATGCACTGGTTGGCGTTAGGGATGGCGTAATGGTCTGTGGAGCCACTGAGCAGGCGGCCGGAGTTGCTGTCCTGGTAGTGCCAGCTTACGGCCCGGGTGCCACCGCCCATGGCCAGGTTGGCCACCAGATTGCCACTGGCATCGGTCTCCCAGATGTAGGTCAGTCCGTCCCAGAACGGCTTGCCGCTTTCGCCGACCCGGCGGATCAGCAGACGGGTTTCTACCAGTTCTTCGGTGCCCTGGCTTTCATCGGTAAAGGTGAAGGTTTTGGCAATCACGGTGCCGTTGGGGAAATGCAGCGCACCGTTGAGGTTGCCGCCATTCTGACCGTCGTAATAGATCGCGCGGGTGCCAGGGGGAATGAAGGCCACCCGATACTTGGTGGAGTAGTCCGAGAACAGCTTGCTGTTCAGCACAAACGGTACCCCGCCTTCGTTGGGGGTGCTGCGCGGATCCTGGGCATCGGCGAACAGGTTGTACTGGTCCAGACGCGGGCAGTTGACCTCAAGGGCACGACGGTTGACGCTGCCCGGGCTGACGTTGCGCTCGCACAGGCGGTTGATGTACTCCTCGGAGGGGGCCGGGTCGATGTCGCCACTAGGCTCATAGGGCGGAATCACCACCCGCGGCAGGGCGGCCAGGGTTTGACCAAAGCGCGCCTGGCAGTCATGAACCGACGCATCAGTGTCGGCCATGGCACCACTGGCACCTTCAAGAATTGACTGGATGCCCTCCGGGCTGAGGATGCTGGGATCCTGTTCGGCGGCGGCCAGCACCAGTTCCAGACCCTGGGTGCCGTGGAAGTTCATGTAAGGCTGGCTCTCTGCGCCCAGATCGTTGCTGTGGAAACAGGAGCCCCACTGGGGCAGCTTGCGCTCGGCCATGGCATTGAACTTGTAGGCGTTGTAATGACAGGCCGGGTTGGGGTGAGCATTGGTGTGGATCGGTTTGCCGTTCTCGTCCATCGGCACCGGCTCGCCATTGGCATCCAGTGGGTAACCGCAGTCGGCGTCGAGGTCATCCAGCAGACCGTCCCAGACAATGTGCGCACCTTTGCCGGGATTGCTGGCATTCTTGATGCCGATCAGCGTTGGCAGCACGGTTTCCACCTGGCCATCGAGGACCGCTTCAAGGTCTGGTGGCGGCAGGTCGTAGCCGGAATTGCGCATAATGTTGTTATGGATGTGAAGACCCTCGGTGTAAGGGTCGAGCTTCTTGTCAGAGGTCTTGTCCTTGCCGTCGATCAGCTCATAGCTGGTATAGATCACCGCTGCGGTACTGTGATCCTCGAAGACGTTGTTGAAGATCTCGATGTTGTCATAACCCAGGGTGATGAAACCGGTGCCGCGGGGCACCGCTGACACCAGCCCGCTGTGGGCAAAGTTGTAGGTGTTGTTGTTGCTGGCGATGTTATTGAGCATCACCGAGGTGTCACCGTACTGGGTAATGTTCTCCAGATCGTAGATCAGGAAGCCGCCGGTGTTGCACTCGGCCACGTTGTTGTCGTACTCACCACCCTGGACATTCTCGATCTCAAAGCCCATGACGTTGTAGACCGCGCGGCTGTTGCGGATGATGGCGGTGTTGGTCTGGCCAACGTAGATGCCGGCATCGGAGGCGCCTACGGATTCGGAGTTTTCCACCAGAATGTTTTCTGACTCGACCGGGTAGATGCCGTATCGGCCACTGGCGGAACTGGGCACGTAGTCCACGGCCGGGTCGCCCTCGTTAAAGGGGGGCGCGGTACAGGCGACATGCAGACGTTCACCGTAGTTGTCGGCGGTGATTGGGGTGCCGCCGCCGGACCAGATGGCGCGCACATCCCGCAAGGTCCCCCACTTCACACCCTTGAGCTTGAAGGCGTCGCCCGGGGAGTCGAGTATGGTCAGGCCCTCGACGGTAATGCCGCGGACATTAAGTGCTTCCAGGCCTGTGACGTTGACGCTATTGCGGAACGAGAGAACGGTCTCGTCCTTGCCGCATCCCTCGATGCGGATGTTCTCGGTGGCCTGGAGCAGCAGGCCCTGGTCAAGCTCGAAAAAGCCACAGCCAAAGGACATGACGTCGCCGGGGCGCATCTGGATCATTGCGGCGACCATGTCGTTGGTTGCGCCGGTACCCGGATTGATGGTGAAAATCCGGCCATCGGAAAAGCGGTCGACAGGGCCCTTGGCGGTCTGGTCACCCGCGACCGCCTGGTTGTTGTCACGGTCGCTTGCGGCCGGGGCATCACTGCCACCGCCAGAACAGCCCGACAGCAGGGCGGTGGTCAGAGCCACCGCCAGACCCGTCGAAGTGAGATTCTGTTTCATAGAGTGTCTCTCTTATTATTGTGTGGTGTTTGTTGAGTGAGTGGGCGCCAGCCCGGGTTGCCGGAGCCTGGCTGCAGGCTCCGGCGGGTTGGATGGTCAGCTGGCATCAGCGTGCGGCCCGTTCGGCCCGTTCCCACATACGCAAGTACGCTTCGGCAGAGGTGAACAGCTGATTCACCGCCTCGTTCACCTGTTCGCGGGAGCTCTCGCTGAAGCGCATCATGTCTTCGATCTGGTCCGGATACAGCCCGTAATGGGCGACGCCGCGGCCATCGTAGAGTGTGAATTCACGGTCGCCGGTACGTTGGGCCTCAAACACCACACGGCCATCCACTGAGGTGAACGGATACAGTTCATCCGCCTGCTCCGGGCTACCCGGGTTGCCGGCCAGGGCGGCAATGCCGTTGACATCCGAGGCCATGGCGGCGCCACCGAAGGGGCCTACCTTGAAGAGATCGTCGCGGGGCCGTCCGCCGTCTCTCAGCAGTTGCTGAACCCAGTGATCGCGGGTGCTGGCGAAGGAGCTGTTGATTCCGCCCTGGGCGGCGATCTGGTCACGCAAACGCTCGGTGCCACCCCAGCCACCATGGCTATTGATGACCGGGTAACCCTGGTCGGCGGTCAGCTGGAGGATGCGGGCGGCGGCCTTGCGGCTGATATGATCGGTTTCGATCATCATGCCCCGGCGCATCAGTTCCTGGATCAGGAATTCGCCGATATCACTCAGACCCCGCCGGTTGCACAGGTCGTCAGTGCCGGCCCTCGGGTCATAGTCGGCGAACTCTTCCGGGCTTTCCGGGAAACGGTCGCCCAGATAGTCGAGCTGGAACAGCAACTGTTCCATCAGCCCCAGAGGGCCCAGTGGCGCCGGATTCTGGTCGGGCTCCAGACCGGTGTATTCCTCGGCGCCTTCGGGGCACGTCTCGAACTCGACAGGGTGACCGGTTTCCGCCAGATTACCGGCATACAGTACCGGACCAATCCCCACGCCTTCGCTCAGGTCCGGGAGGTGGCCGCCGAAGGCGTTATCGAATTTGTGCACCGGGAACAGGTTGCGTACCCCCATGCCATAGAGGCGGTCCAGGCGCTCGGTGATCTGCTCCCGGGTACACTCGGCCACACCCTGGAATTCGCCGCAGTTGAATACCTTGGACGTTTCCACGCCAAGCACAACCGCCAGCTTGCCATCGGCAATGACCTCGCGGGCCTGAGCCGGGCTGGTCACCAGACGGAACCAACCCCGTCCCGGTCCGCCATGCTGGGCGTCGATGTAATCCTGCATCTCGTGCATACGCTGGGCTTGCAGTTCCAGTGCGGGCATGGTGTCGCAGTCGTTCTGTTTCTGCGGATTGAGCTGGCACAGCACTTCGTTGTGAACGAGGTGGTTAACCAGGATCTTCATGCCCGCGAGGTGGGCGCGTTCAATCCAGCGGTAGTAGCTCTGGTGGTGTTGCAGGGAATTATTGCGGGGCCAGTAATTGAAGGTCGGCCAGCCTTCAGTCTCATGGGGGCCGAGGGTGCTGGTGACATGTTCGACAATGCCGGTCATGCCCTCGGGTCCGTGGTTGACGGCACAATCATCGAGGGCGTGATCAACACCGAACTTATGGAACGGGTCGCCGTAATTGACGCGGCCGCCGATGAACTCATAGGCGGTAATGTGACTGTGGGCATCCACAAAACCATAGACATCGTTATTGTCGATGCCGGGAATGCCGCGGAAGCGGTCGACTTCTTTCAGATAGATCGCCGGGGCCTTGCCGGGCACAGAGGCGCTGAGTTCCGCTTCCGGATAGCTGGGGCAGTCACTGGCCGGAATCAGCTGGAATTCGCTGATGTTTCCAGCGAGGGAAGGCGATGCCAGGCCAAGCCCCTGGTCAGACGCGGTCAGCAGCAGGCCGGTCACCAGCGAAGACAGCCGGAAACGATCACCCTCGGCTGGCAGCAATTCCCAGACCGCCAGATCGCTGGCTTCTGTGACCAGTCCCAAGGCCGGGTTGACGTTGACATCGCCGAGGCGATCACCGGTCAATTCAAGGCTTTCACCAAGATCCCGCACCACATCGCCGAGCGGGGAGATCGGGTCGAGGGCAAAGTTGGCCATATCGCCGAGTCCCGCCACCAGGTAGCTGAGCTCACCGATGAAGTTACCGGTATCGTCGAGAAATTCCCCGGCGGGGTCACTGATGCCCAGTAAGGCTTTGTTGCCTTGCTCACCGGGGGCTCGCTGGTAATCTGAGAGCAGCAGGTAACGCCCAAGCGCGGTGGCCTGGAAGTAAAAACCGGCGGCCTGAGCCGGGTCGGTGGTGACGGTGTACTGATCGCTTGCCGGCGAGTTTCCGAGGAAGTAGTCACCCTGCTGGAGCTGATAGCAGCCGTTGGCAAACTGGTAACGATTAGGGGCTGCGGTGGCCTGGACGACGTCACCGGAGACAACACCTGTGGTGGTTTCCTGGGGGGTGCGCGCTGAAGGTGAATCGCCGGGACTGTCCGCGGTATTCGAATCGCCGCCGCCACAGCCACTGAGAACCACGGCACTGCTTAGCAGCCATGCCTTGAAACAGGGATGGAATGAGTGTGTCATTGCTGCCTCTTTTTGTTTTTGTCGGGCTTGGTAAGCCGAAGGCTTACCTTGTTAAAACGTGAGAACGTGTCACGAGGTTCCATTTTTTAATACGTGACATGTTGTAGCATATTGCTTTGATGTGAACTGCGTCACAAAAGGCCAATTTCTGAACCTTGGCCATGACTCATTGTTCGCGGTCTGATGTAGGGAGAACCGCTTTGAAAACAAGAACCTTGGTATTAGGGGGCATACGATCCGGCAAGACAGCGCTGGCGGAACGTCTGGCCGGTGCGGAGGGCAGCGGGGTGGTTTACGTGGCCACGGCCACCGCCGGAGATGCGGAAATGGCAGCCCGTATCCGCCGCCACCAGGGCTTGCGCCCCGCCGGTTGGGGGTTGCAGGAAGAGCCCCTGCAGCTGGCCGGGGTGTTAGCGGTGGAGGGGGGCAAGGAGGGACCGCCCTGCCTGCTGATCGATTGCATGAGCCTGTGGCTGAGCAATCTGCTGCATGCCGGTGATGATGTACTGACAGCACAGAAGTCGGCGTTTCTGGATGCTGTTGCCGGTTATACCGGGGCGTTGGTCATCGTCAGCAACGAAGTGGGCCTGGGGACGATTGGTATGGACCCACTCACCCGTCGCTTCTGCGATGAGCTGGGCTGGCTCAACCAGGCTCTGGCCCAGCGCTGTGACCGGGTGTTGATGAGTGTGGCGGGCCTGCCTCTGACCCTGAAGGACTGAGGCAGGCGCCAGAATCAGAGCTGTGCCCTGATCTTCTGGGCAATGGCTTCCAGTAACGCTGGATCTGCCATGTTGGTGGCATGGGGTGTCGCCCGCAGCTGGCCGATGGACGTTGGCACAACGTGAAAGTGCACGTGGGGAACGGTTTGCCCGGCTCCGGCGCCATTAAGTTGCATCACCAGGCTGCCGGGTGCGTCAAGAGCAGCTTCAACCGCCCTGGCAATCTTTTGGGTGGTCTGGATACAGGCCGCCGCGCCTTCTGGTGAGAGGTCGTGCAAGGTAGTGGCCGGTTCCTTGGAAATGATCAGGGCGTGGCCATCCGCTTGGGGCATGATGTCCATAAAGGACAGGGTATGTTCATCTTCATACAGCTTGATGCAGGGCAGTTCACCCCGCAGGATTCGGGCGAAGATGTTGTTGGTGTCGTAGGACATGGCTAGGCTTCCTTGGCTACGGTGACAGGCGTGCCCGGGAAGTCTATGGCCAATTCCGTGCTCAGGTCCAGCTCCGCTTCATGAGCACCGTGCACGCCCGCACGGTCAGAATTGCACGGCAGCGAGGCCCGCGTGATTCAGCGGGTGTTATCGACTGACACCGGTTTGGCATGGTGAAAGATAAGCTGGTTAGCGTTTTCACGGGTGCCTAAGGCCTCCAGAGCACCTACTTCGGCCCCCTCAGGATTCAGGTGGTTAGCCGTGACTGTGCAAGCTGGTCAGGATGCCAAAATCCGACTGATCGACCCGAATGCGGCTGCGACAGGCGAACGGCACCGCTACCCCGGCGAAGGATTTTTGCAGGGGAATGCCCATAACATCCGCCAGGATCATGCGGATCACCCCACCGTGACAGACCACCAGGGCCCGTTGCCCGGCCAGGGTATCACGCCAGTGCTGCCAGCCTTCGACCACCCGTTGGTTGAACTCGGTGATGGTTTCCGCTCCGGGTGGGGTATTGGCGACCGGATCTTCCCAGAATCGGGACAGCTTCTCGCCTTCTTCAGCGATCACTTCCGCGGTGGTCTTGCCTTCCCAGGCACCGAAGTTCACTTCCCGCAGGCGGTCTTCCACATGCAGCGGGAGGTGACGCTGGGTGGCGACCTCGGTGGCGAACTCGACACAGCGGAGTAACGGCGAGGTCACAATGACATCCCAGTGGTCTTCCCCCCTGATCGCCGCACGCATCTGCTGCCAGCCCAGGGTGCTCAAGGGATCGTCCTGGCTACCGCGGAACCTGGGCCCGCCTTCCGGTTCGCCATGACGGATCAGGTCGATGATGGTGGTCTGGTGGCTCATCTCACGCCTCCTTATTACTAACGCCAGCGTCGGCAAAACTGGCCATGCCGTTGTGCAAGGCGCAGGCGGAACGCAACAGCGGCAGCGCTATGGCGGCCCCGCTGCCTTCCCCCAGACGCATGCCCAGGTCCAGTAACGGATGTGCCTCCAGAGCATCGAGTACCCGACGGTGTCCGGGTTCGCCGGAACGGTGGGAGAAATGCAGCCATTCGCGTACGACTGGCTGCTGGCGGACCGCGACCAGTGCCGCCACGGACACGATGAAACCATCCACCAGAACCGGAATGCCGCGGGCCGCACAGCCGAGGATAGCGCCGGTGAGGGCTGCGATCTCCAGTCCGCCAAGTGATGCCAGTACGGTCAGCGGTTCACGATTATCGCCATGCCGGACCAGGGCACGACCAATGACGTCGGCCTTGTGGCTGACCCCGTGGGCATCAAGACCGGTGCCCGGGCCGGCCAGCTCAGCAGGTGACGCTGCCAGCAGAGCGCAGGCCAGGGCGGCGGCACTGGTGGTGTTGCCGATGCCCATATCGCCACCGATAAACAGCTGGGCGCCGGCGTTGGCTGCCTGGTCGGCGACATTGTCGCCCGCACGCAGAGCCTCACAGACCTGGTGTTTGGTCATGGCGGGCTCAACGGCCAGGTTGGCCGTGCCAGGAGCAATCTGCAGGTTGTTGACGCCGTGCAGGTCGGGCACTGGGGTCACAGTACCCAGATTGACCACTTCAAGGGTGGCATCGAGATGGCTGGCCATCACACTGATGGCAGCGCCACCGTGGGTGAAGTTGGTAATCATCTGCGCGGTGACCTGCTGGGGAAAGGCCGAGATGCCTTCGGCGCAGACACCGTGGTCGCCGGCAAAGACGCCAATGTGGACCTGATCGACCGCAGGCTGATCGGTTCCCTGCTGGGCCGCCAGGCTAACCGCAACCTCCTCCAGCCGGCCCAGTGAGCCGGGGGGCTTGGTCAGCACCGCCTGACGCTCAAGGGCGCGTTGGCGATAATGCTCACTTGGGCAGGGAGGGGTATGGGTCCAGCTGGCAGGCAATGTCATGGTCGTATTCCGGGCAGGCAAAAGTGCTCACGATGGTGGTGCCTGGTCAAAACCCTGTCAAGGTCGAGTAGACTGGGCGCCAAATTGACAAGGGTGGATCCCGGCTTGGAAGGATTAGGGTATGCAGTTTTGGCGGCAACGGTGGCCTGCGGGCTGGCTGTCGCGTTTGACCGCTGGTTTGGCGAACCCCGGCGCTGGCATCCGCTGGTGGGCTTCGGCACGCTGGCCGGCGTGGTGGAGCGCCGTCTGAATCAGCCGACAGGGTCGGGCATTGCCCGCGGCGGGCTGGCCTTGCTGTTGGTGACGGCGCTCCCGATGACCGTCGCGCTGATGCTGCAGTGGCTGTTGCCCGAGCCCTGGCTCACCCTGGCGGGTGCGCTGGTGCTATGGCTGGCGATGTCGTTGCGGGGGCTGGCGGAGCACGGTGAAGCGGTCGCCGAGCCGCTGGCGGTGGGAGCGCTGGAGCGGGCGCGGGAGCAGGTGGGGCGGATTGTCAGTCGCCAGGCCTCGGCGCTCGATGACGCGGGCGTGGCAGCCGCGGCCAGCGAGTCGATGTTGGAGAACGGCGCGGATGCGGTCTTTGCCAGCCTATTCTGGTTTCTGCTGGCCGGGATCCCCGGCGTGGTACTGCATCGGCTGGTCAATACGCTTGATGCCATGTGGGGCTATCGCAACGACCGTTTTCTGAGCTTTGGCCGGACTGCGGCACGGCTTGATGACCTGATGAACTGGGTGCCTGCACGACTGACCGCGCTGACTTACGCTCTGCTGGGAAACACCACCACCGCCTGGCGCTGCTGGCGGAGCCAGGCTCCGGGGTGGGACAGCCCAAACGCCGGTCCGGTGATGGCGGCCGGAGCCGGAGCCCTGGGTGTGACCCTGGGTGGCCCTGCGCCCTATGCCGGGACAGTGAAGGTGCGGCCGATTCTGGGGCAGGGGCCCAAGCCGGACGCGACCACGGTACGCCGGGCCATTGATCTGGTCACACAGGGCGTGTGGCTGTGGTTGCTGGTGCTGGTGCTTACATCGTTGCTGGCACTACTGGCGGAGTGGGCTGTGACCGGAGGGGTGGCATGAGCGGGCAGTTACCACCGTTTCATGGCGGCCGCCTGAACGAAGCGGTGCGTCGCTGGGGTATTCCCCGCGACCAGTGGCTCGATCTTTCCACTGGCATCAACCCTGATGGCTGGCCGGTGCCGCCGGTTCCCCCCGCTGTGTGGCAGCGGCTACCTGAAGATGACGATGGCCTGGAAGAGCGGATACGGCACTGGGCGGGGGCGCCGGACAAGGCCTGCTGTGTTGCTGTGCCCGGCAGTCAGTGTGCGATCCAGACCCTGCCCCGGCTGCGGGGGCGTTGCCGGGTGGGGGTGCCTCAGCCGGGCTATCAGGAACACGGCCATGGCTGGCGTTCAGAGGGGCACGACCTGGTGGCCGTCAGCGCTGGGATGATCGCTGCCGGCGATGACTGGCTCGATGACCTGGATGTGCTGGTGTGGATCCAGCCCAATAACCCCAGTGGTCAGATTGTCACGCCCGAGCGTCTGCTGGACTGGCACCAACGGCTGGCCAAGCGCGGTGGCTGGTTGGTGGTGGACGAGGCTTTTGCCGAAGGCGTCGCGAATGTCAGCGTCGTCGCCCACACCGGAACACCGGGGTTGGTGGTGCTGAAATCCTTGGGCAAGTTCTACGGCCTGGCCGGCCTGCGGGCGGGAGCGGTGCTGACCGATTCCGCCATCGCTGCGGCCCTGCGCAACGCCATCGGACCCTGGGCCATGAATGGCCCTGCACGTTACCTGATGGCCCGGGTGTTGGCGGATGATGCCTGGCGGGCATCTACGGTGACAAGGCTTGCCAGCCAAAGCGAACGCTTACATACCCTGTTGATCCAGGCAGGGCTCCCCCCCGCTGGTGGAACCCTGCTGTTCCGTTATGTGGTGACTGACAGAGCGCCGGCCATTGCCGACGCACTGGCTGCTGGCGGCATCCTGGTGCGCCGGTTCGAACAGCCTGCGGCGCTGCGGTTTGGTCTGCCGGGCACAGAGGATGACTGGCAACGGCTAGGCGAGGCCCTAAGATCGTTGACCAATTAATCATCAGTTGGTAGCCTTGCCGCGCGTTTTCAGGTGTTCCCGGGTAAAGCCGCCCGGGAATGAAACGAGAAGCCGGTGACAATCCGGCACTGCCCCCGCAACGGTGATTGAGTCAAGGCTGATCGAATGCGCCACTGTACCGACGGTATGGGAAGGCGATCAGTCCAGAGCCCCGACAGGGCCCAGCTCATAAGTCCGGAGACCGGCCTGTTAACACACCATACGTTGCGGTGGGCAATGGCGGTGGGTGAACCCTGTCGGCCGTTTCCTGCGCCACGTATCTTCAGCCCACCTTTCTTTGTTTTTCCATCGCAGCACCACCAGATTCACCGTGCGGGTGCGCACGGGGTACCAGCGAGCTGTAGATTATGGGTATTTCCAAGACATTTCCGGCCGTCGTTCTGACGGGCTGTTCCTCTTCCCTGCTGTTGTTGTCAGTGCCGGCTATGGCCGAGCCTTCCGTGGCCACCTCTGAACTGGAAACCATTGTGGTGACGGGTACGGCTGGACCGTTGACCATTGGCGAGAGCCTGTCCTCGGTCACCGTGATCCGCGCCGAGGATATCCAGCAGCGGAATCCGGCCGAAATGCAGGATCTCCTCGTTGGCCAGCCGGGTATTGATGTGATCTCCAATGGCTCCTTCGGCAAGAACACCAGTGTGTATACCCGCGGTACCGGCAGTGATTCCACCATTTTCATGATCGACGGCGTACGCCTGCGTTCTGCCACCAGCGGCGGTGCGCCCTGGCAGTTTGTGCCGGTAGAGCTGATGGAACGGATTGAAATCGTTCGTGGCCCGCGTAGCTCCCTGTACGGCGCAGATGCGGTCGGCGGCGTGGTGCAGGCGTTTACCGTAGACCCGCAGCCAGGCCAGCGCGGCTGGATCGAGGCCGCCGGTGGCAACTTCAACACCCAGCGTTACAACGCTGGTGTGGCCCTCAGCAGTGGTAACACCCGGATGAGCCTGAACGGACTGTTCAAGGACTCGGACGGCGCGCCGATTGTTGAGGATGGTGATGACCGTGGCTACCGCAACGGTGCCGGGGTTGCCCGTCTGACCCACGAATTCGACAGCGGCGGCGAGGCGGCACTGGTGTTCCTGGAATCCACCGGCAACACTGAATTTGAAGGCGGCGAGACCGACTTTACCGTCCGCACCGCCGGTTTCCGTCTCGACACTCCGGTGAGTGATTACTGGCGCTCATCGGTGCAGTTCTCCGAGGCCCGTGATGAGCAGGATACGATCGCCAGTTTTGGCGCCTCCACCTTCAACACCCTCGCCCGTACCGGTCGCTGGGAGAACACCCTGACCATGGACGTTCATGAGTGGGTCATTGGGGCCGAGCTGCAGGATGAGTCAGTGGAGAGTACCACCACCTTTGACGAGCAGAGTCGTTCCAACAGCGCGCTGTTCAGCCAGCTGCGTTTGCATTTCGGACCGACGGACCTCCAACTGAGCCTGCGTGGCGATGACAACGAGGCCTACGGCAAGAACGAAACCGGCGGCATTGCCATCGGTCATTCCTTCGATTACGCCCACCGGGTACGGGCCAGTTATGGTACCGCTTTCCGAGCGCCGACCTTCAACGACCTTTATTACCCCACCGAGACCTACGCCAGTGGCAACTCCTACACCGGCAACCCGAACCTGAAGCCGGAAAAGTCCGATGCCTATGAAATTGGCGTCAGCGGCAGCTACAACCACTGGTTCTGGGATCTGGCTCTGTACCAGATGGACATCGAGAACCTGATCGAGCTCCATTTCGACGTGCCGACCCTGACCCTCTCACCGGCTAACGTTAGCGAGGCGCGTATTCGCGGTGCTGAACTGGCAGCGGGCCTGAATCTGGACCAGTGGCGTCTGGCAACGGCGCTGACCTATACCGATCCCCGCGACACCGAAACCGATAACCGTCTGCGCCGCCGCAGTGACCGAGCCTTGCGGGTGGATGTGGATCGGACCATCAACCAGTGGATTCTGGGAGCCACCTACCGCGCCCAGGGTGAGCGTTACGACGATGCTGCCAATACCAAGAAACTGGCCGGTTACGCCACCCTCGACCTGCGTGCCAGCTGGGCTTTTGCCCGCAACTGGTCGACCCGCCTGACCCTCGCCAATGTGTTTGACCGCGAGTACGCGACCGCACAGCGGTTCAGCGGCGCCAAGTACATTGCCGCCGGCCGTACCGGCATGCTCTCCGTCCGTTACGACTTCCAGTAAGTCATGGTGGGCCGAATCCGTGCCGGCGGGATAGCCGGCATCCTGCTCGGCTGGCTGGCGCTGGTGCCCCTGTGGGCCAGTGCGGCTACCGTGGTGGGTGTGGTATCTGAGCGCTCGGCTGCCGAACTGGCCGCCGGGGCCCACGCCTTTGTCGATCAGCACCCGGACCACAAGGTGATGTTGCGTACGCCGGTGCAGCTGGCATCGCTGACAGATCCCCAGCTGGAACAGTTGCTGGCCGGGGCGGATGCCTTGCTGCTGGCGGCGGTGTTCGGTGACCAGGTCGAGCGTCTGGAGCGCGGGGTGCGTGCTCGCATCGGCCAGCGACCGTTGCCGGTACTGGCGATCAACAGTGACCGGCGACTGGTGCGGTTGTCCTATCTGGATGAGCAGTGGCCGTTGGCGAACCTCGGCAAGGCGGAGCTGGATGCGGTGGTGGCCGCGCCGGAGGCCAACGTCGCAGCGCTGGACCATCTTCGCCAGCAACAGACCGGCTTTCCTGATCAGGCGCGGTGGTTGCAGGGGCGGGCCTATTATCAGGGGCGTACGCCAGAACATCTGGCCAACCTGATGGCCTGGATGCTGGTCCAGGCGGGCCAGCCGCTGGCCGTACCTGCACCCAGCCCCCGGGCTGCCATTCGTTACTACCGGAATGGCCAGACCACGGAGCTGGCGGATGCCCTCGGGCTGACCGACGGGCCGGTGGTGGCGTTGCTGGATCTCGACAGTGGCGACCGGCCCGGTGACCGGGCGTTGCTGGATCAGCTGTGCTGGCAGCTCGAACAACGGCATATCCAGTGTTTCGCCATCCTTGCCCGCTGGGGTGGTGCCAGCGCCCAGGCATTGGCTTCGTTGCCGAGTAGTGTGGGCAGCGCGTCCCTGGCCGGTCTGGTCAGTCTGCAGGATTTCGTGATTGGCGGTGGTGAGGGTCGGGAAACGGTGACCGAGGCCCTGGCCGGGTTGAACGTGCCGGTCATCAAGGGCCTGCGCCTGAGTGACCTTACTGAGAGCCAGTGGCGGTTGTCGGTGGATGGCCTGCCGGCAGACTCGGTGCATTACCAGTTGGCGATGCCGGAACTGCAGGGCGTCAGCCAGCCCATGGCGCTGGCGGTGGCGAGACCGCCGCTGATTGATGAACGCACCGGGGTTCGTCTGACCCTGACCACGCCCGTGCCGGAGCGGGTGTCCGCACTGGTGGAACGCCTGCACCGGTGGCAACGGCTTCAGGCGCAGGACAACGCTGATAAGCGGGTTGCCCTGATCTACTACAACCATCCCCCCGGCCGTCAGAACATCGGTGCCGACAGCCTTGATGTGCCGGCATCGTTGTGGGAAATGCTGCACTGGCTGCAGGCCGAAGGCTACCAGACCGGACCGCTGCCGGCATCCCCGCAGGCGCTGCTGGAGCTGATCCAGCAGCGGGGGATCAGTCTTCCGGACGATCCCCGTGCGCTGCGGGAGATGGCGCCGCAGGTGGCCTCCATGGATGCCAATAGCTACCAGGCCTATTTCCAGACACTGCCTGCCGTGGTTCAGGCGGAGATGGTCAGTGGTCCGGTGGGGTATCTGCACGAACGCCTGCATCAGGCGTTCGTCGCGGGTGAGCACGACATCGCGCTGGCGCTGCTGGATCGTGGTATCCGTGACCTGCGCCACCTGCTGGAAAACCTCAACCATCCGGCGCGGCCGCTGGCGGTGGAACGGCTGGATGACTACCACAGTCAGTGGCTTGAAAGGCTCAATGAAGGCGGAGGTCGTGCCGAGGTGGATGGCGCCCGCGATGACCTGCTGGCCAGCGGGTTTCCCGGCTTGTCCGGCTGGGGACCGGCTCCGGGCCGGTCGATGGTGGTGGACAACGACCTGATCTTCCCGGGACTGCGCTTTGGCAATGTCTTCCTTGGCCCCCAGCCCCCGCGCGGCTGGGAAGTGGACGAGGAACTGCTTCACGCCAATACCACGTTCCCGCCGACCCATCAGTATGTGGCGTTCTATTACTGGCTCCGGAGTCAGTTCGATGCCGATGCCCTGGTCTATGTGGGCCGCCATTCCACACGGGAGTTTCTGCCCCGGCGGCGGGCGGCGCTAACCGAGGATGATTATCCGGAACTGTTGAGTGGCAACCTGCCGCTGCTTTACCCCTATATCGTCGATGGTGTCGGTGAAGGTATTCAGGCCAAGCGCCGGGCGCTGGCGGTGATGATTAGCCATCTGACGCCACCACTGGCGGCGACCGAGCTTTACGATGAACTGCTGGAGATTCGTCAGCTGGTGGAGACTTACGAAGCCTCGGTGGCGCCCAACAGCCCCACCCGCCGTCGCGCGGTTGAATTGCTGCGCCAGAAGATCCGTCAGCTCAACCTGACCGAAACCATAGAGCAAACCATTGCCAGCGAGGCTGGACTGGCCGCAGACGCCGTATCGCTGGATACCATCTCCGAAGATCTGCTGGTCCATGAGGCCGGGCATTATGTCACCGATGTCCAGGAGCAGTTCATGCCCCTGGGCCTGCATGTGCTGGGCCGTGACTGGGATACTGACGCCATTGATACCATGCTGGCCTCAATGGCGGGTGAAACCGGTGTGGTGCCGGAGCATTGGCGAGCGCAGCTGACGGCGTCACCGGCGGCTGAGAAGGCGGCTTTGCTGGCAGGCCTGTCGGGTCGCTTCGTTGAGCCCGGTGAGGGCAATGACCCGTTGCGGACCCCGGCGGTGCTGCCTACCGGCCGAAACTTCCATGCCCTCTCCGGCGACCTGATCCCAACCCGGGTGGCCTGGAGCCTGGCTGAAGAACTGGCCACTGAGGCCCGTCGTCAGGATCGTGCCGAAGACGATGGCAGTGACGCGCTGGTGCTGTGGGCTTCCGACACCGTTCGCGATGAAGGGGTCATGGTGGCGTTTGGGTTGCAGCTGCTGGGGATCCGGCCGGTGTGGAATTCCCGCGGTATCGTTAAGGGGCTGGAACGCTTGCCCGTAGGGCCGGAACAGGCGTACAGCGAGCGCCGGGATGTGCTGTTTACAACCTCTGGCCTGTTCCGGGATCTTTACGGCAATCAACTGGAATGGCTGGATCAGGCGGTGCTGCTGGCGCTGGCCGGTTCCGCCGATACCATTGTGGCCCTGCACCCTGAGCTGGACGCGGCGCTGACAGCTGTGCTGTCCACCTTGCCGGAGGGGATGGCCGAGCGTGGTTCCGAGCCGCTGGCGGTGAACCGGGTTGCCGCCCGCTGGCTGGCCGATACCCGCCAGCTGCTGGCCTCCGGCGTCAGTGCCGCTGAAGCCGGTGGGCTGGCCTCGTTGCGAGTCTTTGGTACCGCCCCCGGAGCCTATGGCGCTGGCGTCAACCGACTGGCCACCCGGACCGGGGCCTGGAACAGTCGCGATGAGCTGGCGGATGCCTACCGCCGGCGTATGGGGCACGCCTATGGCAGCCGTCGCCAGGGGGAAGCAGAACACCGGATGTTCGACCTGCTGCTGGCGCGTGTGGACCGCACCTACCTGGGCCGGGCCAGTCATCTCTATGGCCTGATCGACAATGACGATGGTTTTGATTACCAGGGCGGACTGTCCAACGCCGTCGAACGGGTGCGTGGTCAGCCGCCGGAGAACCGGGTCTTGCAGTATGCCAATCCGGACAACCCCAGGGTTCAGAGCCTGCAGCGGGCGTTGCTGCAGGAATTGCAGTCCCGCAACCTCAATCCCCAGTGGATCCGGCCGCTGATGGATCATGATTACGCGGGTGCCCGTACCATGGGTAGCGACTTCCTCGACAACCTGTGGGGCTGGCAGATCACCAGTCCTCAGGTGGTGAAGTCGTGGGTGTGGGATGAGGTCAACCAAGTGTATTTTCAGGATCGTCACAACATTGGGCTGGATGATTTCCTGTCGGAGGGCAACAATGTCCACGTCAAGACACACATGCAGGCAACGGCGCTGCTGGCCGCGAAGCGAGGCTACTGGGAAACCAGCTGGCTGACCCTGGAGCCGCTGGTGGAGGATTTTGCCCAGAACGTGATCGATCACGGCCTGCCCGGCGACGGCCATACCCGGCCCGATCACCCGCTGATGGACTGGGTGTCCGGGCAACTGGACCCGGCCCAGCGGGAAGCGTTTGATAATGCCCGCAAGGGCGGTGCGCCACTGGACAGTCTGCCTCTGCAGTCTCGTCTCTGCCGCCAGACAGGAATCCAATTGGAACTATGCCAAAACTGATCAAACAGGGGCTGACCGCGTTGCTGCTGGCGGTGCTGCCGGTCCTGCCTGCTCATGCCGGGGTCTGTGCAACGGATGATACCGGCCAGCAGGTGTGCCTGCCGGCGCCAGCCCAGCGTATTGCCGGGTTGTCGCCGGGCGCCTCGGAACTGTTGTGGTCCGCCGGTGCCGGTGACCAGGTGGTGGCGGTGGTGGCCTGGAGCGACTATCCCCCGGAAGCGAAAACGGTGGCCTCGGTGGGCAGCCATACCCGCCTTGATCTGGAAAAGCTGATCTCGCTGCAGCCGGATCTGGTGATTGCCTGGGTGACCGGCAACCCTCAGGAACAGATACAGACCATCCGTAATCTGGGGTTGCCGGTGTTTTCCATCGAACCCCGGGACTTTGAGGATGTGTCGTCGGTGATCGAGCGCCTTGCGACCCTCGCCGGGACCGAAGCCGAGGGCTGGGCCGAGGCTGAGCGCTTCCGGACCGGCATGGCGGAGCTGGCGGCACGTTACAGTGATCGAGCCCCGGTGCCGGTGTTCTATCAGGTCTGGGACGAGCCGTTGATGACAGTGAACAACCAGCACCTGATCGGCAAGGTGATCGCCCTGTGTGGCGGTTATAACGTGTTTGGTGAGTTGCCACGGCTGGTGCCGCGAATCAGTGATGAAGCGGTGCTGGAAGCCAATCCGGAGGCGATTCTGGCCGGTGGCATGGGGGAGGAAAACCGGGCTTGGCTGGATCGCTGGCAGAACTACAGCAGCCTTGATGCCACCCGTGTTGGGAATCTGTTTTTTGTACCGCCGTCGCTGATCCAGCGACCTACCCCGAGGATGTTGCAGGGCAGTGAACTGTTCTGCCAGAAACTGGAGATTGCCCGTGGCCGGCGCTGAGGGTGGGTTGTCCCGGTTGCGGAGGGGCGGTTGATGGGCCGTTACTGGCTACCATTGATGCTGCTGGCACTGGCGGCTTTGGCCGCCTTTCTGTTGTCGGTGACCGTGGGCAGTGCCTCGGTCGGGGTGGCGGACGTGTGGGCGGTGTTGACCGGCGAAGGCACCCAATTGCAACGGACCCTGATTCTGGAACTGCGGGTACCGCGGACGCTGGCGGCGCTGGCCACGGGTGGCCTGCTGGCGGTGGCCGGTGCGTTGATGCAGGTGCTGCTGCGCAATCCGCTGGCGGATCCCTACGTGCTGGGATTGTCTGGCGGGGCCGCTGTTGGCGCTCTGCTGGCCATGCTGGCCGGGGTCGGTGGTCTGATGGTTTCCGGTTCAGCCTTTGCCGGCGCGATGGTCGCGACCCTTCTGGTGTTTGGGCTGGCCCATGGTACTGGCAGCTGGACGCCATCGCGGTTGTTGCTGACCGGCGTGGTGGTGGCGGCTGGCTGGGGTGCGGTGATTACCCTGATGCTGGCGATCAGTCCCGCGGAGCGGCTTCCGGGCATGCTGTATTGGTTGATGGGCGACTTGTCCTACGCCGGTACCCCATCGCTGGCGCTGGTGCTGCTGGCGCTGGCGTGTCTGCTGGTGGTGCCGCTGGGCCGAAGCCTCAATGTACTGGCCCGGGGGCCGCTGCAGGCAGCGGCCCTTGGCGTGGCCGTGCGTCCGCTGGAATGGACGGTGTACGTGGTGGCCAGCCTGCTGACGGCGGTGGCAGTGACCACGGCGGGCAGTATCGGTTTTGTCGGGCTGGTGGTGCCGCACATGCTGCGGCTGGTGCTGGGCAACGACCAGCGCCTGATCCTGCCCGCCTGTGCCCTGGCCGGTGGCATCCTGCTGATGCTTGCAGATACCCTGGCGCGAACCATCATTGCCCCTGAACAGTTGCCGGTCGGGGTGATTACCGCCCTGCTCGGTGTACCCACCTTCCTGTTGCTGCTGTACCGGAGCCGCTGATGAGCCAGCTGCGAACCGCGGACCTGATCATTGATGTCCCCGACCGCGCCGATGGCCGGGCGCTGAGCCTGCAGGTCGAGCCCGGCCAGATCTGGGGCGTACTGGGCCCGAACGGCGCAGGCAAGACCACCCTGATGCATACCCTGGCGGGCCTGCGTGCGCCCCGCAGCGGCGCCGTGTTGCTGGATGACCAGCCGCTGGCGGAGCAGAAACGTCGGACCATTGCCCGCCATCTGGGGCTGGTGTTCCAGGAGCGTCAGGACGGCTTTCCGGCCACCGTACTGGAAACGGCGCTGATCGGACGCCACCCGTTCCTGTCGAGCTGGCAGATGGAGTCCGCCGACGACCTCAAACTGGCACAGCAGGCGCTCAGCCGGCTTGATGTGGCGCACCTGGCCAGTCGTCTGGTCAGTACCCTGTCTGGCGGTGAGCGTCAGCGGGTGGCCATCGCCACCGTGCTGACCCAGTCTCCGGCCATCTGGCTGGCGGATGAGCCCACCAACCATCTCGACCTGCATCACCAGATTGCCGTCATGGAGCTGCTGACCGAAGAGGCCGGTCATGGCAAGGCTGTGTTCATGTGCCTGCACGATCTGAATCTCGCGGCCCGCTGGTGCAGTCATGTACTGTTGCTTTACCCCGACGGCGAAGCCTGCTGGGGACCCGTTGAGCGAATGCTGGTCCCGGATGCGCTGGAGCGTCTCTATGGCCAGCGTCTGGCTACCACTGAACTGGATGGCGCGCCGGTGTTTGTGCCGGTGCGCTGAGGAGATCCTGTGACTGACATCATTACCGGCCAGGCGCCGGCGGCCCTGATCACGGCCCCTGGCTCCGGCCAGGGAAAATCCATCGTCACCGCGGCGCTGGCTCGTCTGCACCGTAATGCCGGGCGCAAGGTGCGGGTATTCAAGCATGGCCCGGATTACCTGGACCCGATGGTGCTTGAGGTGGCCTCGGGGCAACCTGTGTATCAGCTGCATCCGTGGATGACCGGTGAGGCCGAATGCCACTGGCGTCTGGCTGAGGCTGCCCGGGACGCGGACCTGGTGCTGGTGGAAGGTGCTATGGGACTGTTTGATGGCGATCCGTCCAGCGCCGACCTGGCCGCGCTGGCCGGGTTGCCGGTGTTGCCGGTGATTGATGCCCGCGGCATGGCGCAGACTTTTGGCGCGGTCGCCCTCGGGCTGGCCAGCTTTCGCCCGGATGTGAAGATCGGGCAGGTGATTGCCAATCGCATCGGCAGTCCCCGCCACGGTGAGATGCTGGCGGCGAGCCTGCCTGACGGTATTGAGCTGCTGGGGGCAATTCCCCGTGACGAGGCCATGGCGATCCCTGATCGGCACCTCGGGCTGGTGCAGGCGTCTGAACTGGCGCATCTCGACCAGCAGCTGGACGCCGCCGCGGCGGTGCTGGCCAAGGCCGGGCTGGATCGTTTGCCCGCCACCGTAACCCTGACCGCAGAACACCCTGCGCCGCCGACCCGGCTGCTGGACGGTGTTCGCATTGGCATTGCCCGGGATGCGGCCTTTGCTTTCATCTACCGCGCTAATGTCGACCTGCTGGAAGCCCAGGGCGCAACCCTGACCTATTTCTCCCCGCTGAGCGACGCTCAGCTGCCGGAGGTCGACGCGCTCTGGCTCCCCGGCGGTTACCCGGAGCTGCATGCCGCTACCCTGGCGGCCAATACGTCCATGATGGCCTCGATCCGCGCGTTCCATCACGCCGGTAAGCCGATCCTGGCGGAATGTGGCGGGCTGATGGCTTGCGCCAGCGAACTGGTCGACAGGGACGGTCAGCCTCACCCGATGCTGGGCCTGCTGGCAGGGCGGGCGATCATGGAAGGCCGTCTGCAGGGCCTAGGGCTACAAAGTCTGAGGGCGGATGAGGGCGAGCTGCGAGGCCACACCTACCACCACTCCCGTCTGGAAACTGAGCTGCCGCCGCTGGCCTGTACCCGCAAGCTGGCGGGCACCGAGGCGGAGCCGGTGTTCCATGCCGGTAGCCTCACCGCCACCTATTTCCACGGCTATTTCCCCTCGGCACCGGCACTGGTAGCAGCGCTGTTCCGCGGGCAGCCGTTAACAGCCTACTAACGTTCCCCACTTTCCTATATTTCAAACGAGGACACTGTCATGCGCGAGAACGCCAAAGACCCTGAACGCCACGCCCGCCGTATGGCGGCCAAGCAGAAAGTCATGCAGGAGCGCATTGCACGTGCCCAGAGTGAAAAGGGCGTGCTGCTGGTGCTGACCGGCCCCGGCAAGGGCAAGAGCAGTTCCGGCTTCGGTATGGTGGCGAGGGCCCTGGGGCATGGCATGAAAGTCGGCGTGGTGCAGTTCATCAAGGGCAAGTTCACCACCGGCGAAGATACCTTCTTCCGCAACCTGCCCAATGTGGATTACCACGTTATGGGCGATGGCTACACCTGGGACACTCAGGATCGCCAGAAGGATGTAGCGGCGGCGGAAGCGGCCTGGGAGATTGCCAGCAAAATGCTGAAAGACCCCAGTTACGACATGGTACTGCTGGACGAACTCAATATCGCCCTGCGTTACGAGTACCTGGAGCTCGACCGGGTACTGGACGACCTGTTCAACCGTCCGGAGATGCAGCACGTGACCGTGACCGGTCGCTACGCACCGAAGGAACTGATCGAACTGGCCGATACCGTGACTGAAATGAAAGTGGTCAAGCACGCCTTCAAGGACCAGGGCATCAAGGCCCAGAAGGGCGTGGAACTCTAATCCCATGACCACCTTAATGATCCAGGGCACCACCTCGGATGCCGGCAAGAGCACGGTAGTGGCAGCGTTGTGCCGCTGGCTGCATCGTCAGGGGGTGTCGGTGGCGCCGTTCAAGCCCCAGAACATGGCCCTCAACAGCGCGGTAACCGTGGACGGCGGCGAGATTGGCCGCTCCACCGCTCTTCAGGCGCTGGCCTGTGGGCTGGAGCCCCACAGCGACATGAACCCGGTGTTGCTCAAGCCACAAACCGATTGCGGCGCCCAGGTGATCCTGCGGGGACAGGTCTACGGCAACATGAACGCGGTGGATTATCACGCCTACAAGGCCGAGGCCCGGCAGTCGGTGCGGGAGGCCTGGCAGGCCCTGAGCTCCCGTTACGATGTGATCATTGCCGAAGGTGCCGGCAGCCCGGCGGAAATCAACCTGCGGGCCAACGACATCGCGAACATGGGCTTTGCCGAGATGGTGGACTGCCCGGTGCTGCTGGTGGGTGACATCGACCGGGGTGGGGTCTTTGCCCAGCTGGTGGGCACCCTGGAACTGATCTCCGAGTCGGAACGTAGCCGCACCCGGGGCTTTATCATCAACCGTTTCCGCGGAGACATCGCGTTACTGGAACCGGGGCTGGACTGGCTCAGCGAGCGCACCGGCAGGCCAGTGAACGGCGTGTTGCCGTACCTCCATGGCCTGGTGCTCGATGCTGAGGACAGCGTCGGTACCTCCAGCGAGCATCAGACCGGGGCCCTGAAAGTGGTGGTGCCGGTACTGCCGCGGATCAGCAACCACAACGATTTCGATCCCCTGCGGCTGCATCCCGGGGTTAAGCTGATGTTCGTTGGCCCCGAACAGACACCCCCTGCGGCGGATGTCATCATCCTGCCCGGCAGCAAGCACACCCGGGGCGATCTGGACTGGCTGCGGACCAACGGCTGGGATGAGGTCATCGAGCGCCACCTGCGCTACGGCGGCCATGTATTCGGTATCTGCGGCGGTTTCCAGATGCTGGGTCATACCGTCAGTGACCCTGATGGCCTGGAAGGGGTGCCCGGTGACAGCGCCGGTCTTGGCTGGCTCGACATCGACACCCGCATGGTAACGGGCAAGCAGCTGACCCGGGTGAACGGCACCCTGAACACCCCCGGGCAAGGTAAACCCTGCACGGTGGCAGGTTACGAAATCCATAACGGTGTCACCACCGGTTCAGGTCTTGAGCGGCCCCTGGTTGATCTGGGGGGGAACGTGGATGGCGCGATCAGTACGGATGGCCAGGTGATGGGCACCTACCTCCACGGTGTGTTCGACGACCCGGCTGCCTGTTCTGCGTTGTTGAGCCACTGGGGACTAAGTGATGACGGGCGCGCGGTCGATTATGCCCGTCACCGGGAACAGCAACTGGACCGGCTGGCGGACGCCGTCGAGGCATGCCTGGATACTGACTGGCTGAAGGCGTTGTTGGGCATCCAATGATTGTCTGATTGGTGAAGCTACTGGCCCGAGGGTTTGATGGGCGGTAAGGCTGCAACCAGCTCTTCCAACTCGTGGCTAATCGCCACCAATTCCCTTAGCAGTTGCGGGTTGACCTCTAGGTGCCCTTCGTACTCGGCGAGGTTGCGGGCGGAGTGGCATTTGTCGAGTACGCGCCACTTGGCATTGGCCAGCCCCAGGGTGTGCTGCAGACACTGGAATACAATGTAGCGACTCTCCGAACGATAGCCGTGCCAGCGCAGGGCCGCGAGGGAAAGGGCGTGGGCCGCGCCATAGGCGAGGGAGAACCGACTCTCTTCGGACAGCCCCTCAATACCGGCGTCCTTCAGCTTGGTCCGGGCCGCCCGCAGCATACCGGCGAATTCACTGGTATCGGCTGGCTCGGGTTTCAGTTTTCGAATCTTGACCAGGTTGTCCAGGGCTTCCATGCGTCTCGGTCTCAGGGCTCAAACGTCAAGTTGATCCGGGGCTGTTCCAATACCCGGGTAATAAAGCTCTGGCCTTCGGCCAGGCGTTTGGCGAAGTCCGCCGGGGAGTATAGCGTGGGGTTAATGGTGCGTTGAAGCTGTGTTTCCACCGGGGCCAACAGTTCCATGATATCGCTGTAGCTGAGATCGTCACCCACCAGCATCAGGTCAACGTCGCTGGCCGCGTGGGCTTCCCCTTTTGCGACCGAACCGTAGATGAAGGCCTGCTCCAGTTGCGGCGCGAGTGGGCTGAGGGCCGCCCGGATCAGATCGGCGATCCCGAAGGTTTTCTGGACCAGTTGTGAGAGTTCCTGGAACACGGGATTGTCAGCGTTGGCCTGGTAATGGTGCTGATTGCCTTGGCGGGTCACAGTCACCAATCCGGCATCGGTGAGCTTGACCAGCTCCCGGCTGACGGCGCCTCGCCCGACCTGGGCCATTCGTACCAGCTCATTGAGGTACAGGCTCTGGTCCGGATGGCCATACAGTAGGGCCAGCAGGCGTTGTTGTGTCTTGGTGAAGAGTGCGTCGGCGATACTGGTGGCTGGCATGATTGGATAGCTCCCCAAATAAAGGCCCAATGTGGGTACTATAGGCCCTTATATGGGGATTTTAAACCCTGATCTGGGGACTTTGAGGCCCAAATTGGGGCTTTTTACTGTGCCGCCAGACCCAGTAGCAGCACCAGTTCCGCGATCACCACGCTGGCACCCAGGGCGTCCCCGGTATAGCCACCGAGCTGTCGTTTCAGCAGCTGCCCCCAGAGCAGGGCCGTGCCGGAAACGGCCACGGTGGCCCACAACAGGATCAGCCCCGACCACCAGCTGGCCGCGAGCGCCACGATCACGGTGAAGGCAGTGGCCACCAGCAGGCGGTCGGCGGAGAAGGATTCCGCCACCGGTTTGCTCTTGCTCTTGTCCGGGTCGGATACGTAGCTGAGGTAGCGCATCAGCAGCAGTGGGGTCAGGCGGGCCACGCAGGGCGCCAGCAGCAGGGCCAGCGCCGTTGACGGCACTTCCAGCAGCAGAGAGGCCTTCAGCCCCAGCGCCATCACCAGCGCGACGGTACCGTAGGTGCCGATGCGGCTGTCTTTCATGATCCGCAGTTTGTCCTTGACCGTCAGTCCGCCGCCAAGGGCATCGGTGCAGTCGGCCAGGCCATCCTCGTGGAAGGCCCCGGTGAGCCACAGGTGAAACGCGACGACCAGACCAACGCTGACCAGCGGGCTCCAGAACAGTGCGACGACAAGGTAAAGGCCGGCATACAGGGCGCCAAGGAGCAGGCCGACCAGAGGAAAGTAGAGGCTGCTCTGGTTCATCAGCTGTGGGCTGTAATCGATGCGAACCAGCATCGGGATGCGGCTCAGAAAGCCCAGAGCCAGCCAGAAGGCCTGCCATTCCCGGCTCAGGAAGTCTTTACGGTTGTTCAAAGGATCGCCCCCAACAGAATGTTGAGGGCATTCTAAAGGGAATTCACCGCGGAATCAGTGTCCGGATGACGCAGGCAGTAACAGTTGTACGCACAGCCCGGGCTGGCCATCGTCACGGTCGGTCAGGGCAAGAGAGCCGCCATGCAGCTCGGCAATACGGCGGGCAATGGCAAGCCCGAGTCCGGCCCCGGACCCCTGGCGTTGGTCCAGGCGCACAAAACGTCCCGCAGCCCGTTCCCGGGCTTCAGCAGGAATGCCGGCTCCCTCGTCACAGATAGTGATGCGATAGCCTTCACCCGTGGCCTTAAGCTGGGTGGTGACAATGGTGTCGGACGGGCTGTACTGGATGGCGTTGGCCAGTATTGATCGCACCATGGTGCTGATCAGGGCGGTGTTGCACAGAATGGTGGCCTGACGGGTGTCATCCTCGTACTCCGGTTCGATGCCTTTCTTCAACGCCAGCGGGGCCACATCCGCTATGCACTGGACAAGAATGTCGGACAGGTTGTGGTGGTCAGGATTGAAATCGAGCCCGCTGTCGACCCGGCTGAGCAGCAGCATCTGATCCACCAGGTGTGACATGCGATCGACTGCCTGAATCAGACCGTCGTATTGGCCTGGGTTGTCATCGCAGACTTTTTCCAGGTTCAGGCGCAACGCGGCCAGGGGCGTTCTGAGCTCATGGGCGGCGTCGGCGGAGAATCGGCGTTCCCGTTCCAGGGCTTCATCCAGCCGTTGCAGCAGGCCGTTGATCGCCAGTACCAGACCGCGGACCTCCTTGGGGGCCACCTGGTCGTCGAGCGGGTGGATGGCTTGTGGTGCCATATCCCGCACTGGTGCTTCCAGCCGGCGCAGGGGAATAAAGCCCCAGTGAATGGCGATGGCAATGGCAATACCCAGCAGCGGCAGCACCATCAGCAATGGCAGGGTATTGCCCATCGCCAGCTGCCGGCTCAGTTCGCCCCGGACATCTTCCCGTTGCGCGGTCTGGATCCACAGGCCGGTGACCGGGTCCTGCAGATTGTAGGTGCGCCAGGAATACCCCTGTTGCTCTACCCAGCGATACCCCGGTGTGGGGTCAAAACGCTGGCCGCGCAGGTGGGTGCTGAGCAGCAGTTCCCCGCCAGATGACCAGATCTGGAAGGCAATTTTCTTTTCATAGCGGTGGCCGGCTCCTCCCGGCAGAATCTCGTCGCCCTCTTCCTCCTCTTCATCGATACGCTCCGGAAGTTTCAGGGTCTCACTCAGGGTTTGAGTGAGAGCCTGCAAGGACTGGGTGAGGTTCAGGTGACGGACCAGGCCCTGGACGATTCGGGTGCTTTGGGCCAGCTCGGCATCGAACACTTCCTCAAGCTGGTGGTTACTCTGCAGATAGCTGAAAAATCCGGCCAGGGTTGCGGTGGACAAAACCGTAACGGTAACCAGCAGGGTAATGGTACGGGTGAGGGAGGGTGAACGGCGTTTCGACATCAGTGCTGGCCCACCTGGCCGGCTTCGCGACTGTCCAGCAGATAACCGACCCCGCGAACCGTACGGATGACAGACTTGCCGATGCGCTTGCGCAGGTGGTGAATGTGTACTTCCAGGGCATTGCTCTCGGCGCCGTGATCCCAGCCGTAGAGCTGTTCTTCGAGCCGGCGCCGGGTGGCGACCTGATCCGGATGGCGCATCAGGTAGTGCAGGATCTGGAATTCACTTCGGGGCAGCGTCAGGGGTTCATCACCCATCTGTAACTGGCAGTGCTCTGGATCAATGGTCAATACACCAACCCGGATGCCAGTCTCGGCCTGGCCGCTGGCCCGGCGAGTCACCGCCCGAATCCGGGCCTTCAGCTCTGCCATGGCGAAGGGTTTGGTCAGGTAGTCGTCGGCGCCGGAATCGAGCCCCTGCAGCTTTTCGGTCAGTTCGGCACGCGCGGTCAGGATGATGATAGGTGTGGTGATGTTCTGCTTGCGGGCGTGCTTGAGAATATCAAGACCATCCACCCGGGGCAGGGTGAGGTCGAGAATGATCAGGTCGAAATATTCATCGCCGATCGCGCCCAGCGCCTGCTGACCGTCATCCAGCCAGTCCACGGTGTTGTTATCGTCGCGGAGCATGCTGAGCATGGTATTGGCCAGCAGGTGATCGTCTTCAACAAGCAGAATGCGCATGGGGATGTCCTTGGCAGCGAGCAGCGTGGATGTTGTAGGGCAAAGCCTGCCACAGAAACCTTAACCCCGACTTAAGAATTCTGCACTTGGTAATTAAGTTCCGATTAAGGCTGCTTGCCTAACCTGATCCTGAATCAAGTCAGGAGAAGTTGGCGATGTTTGAGCCTGTTGTATTGTCCACGTCATGCGCACCGGCGTCCGGAAACGTCTTTCCCAGCCTGAGCTGTGCGGGTCGGATGTTGTGTGAGGTCGAGCCCGGGTCACCGGTGGCGGAGGCCGTCGCCGACTTTATCCAGCGCCGCTTTCTGCAGGCCTACGATGCCCTGCCAACGCTGCGCATTCCCCGCCTGCTGGCCCTGACCACCCGTCAGGGCTCGCTGCTGGCCGCCGTGGGGGTGCGTAATGCCGCGGTGGAACCGTTGTTCCTGGAAGATTATCTCGATGCGCCGGTTGAGCAGCTGATTCCGGCCGCTGCGGCTCCTGAACGCTGCCGGGTTGCCGAAATCGCCCATCTGGCCGGGGTTGAGGCGGGTGTTTCCCGCTTCCTGTTTCCGGCCCTGACCGTCTGGTTAAAGGGCCAGGGGTACCAGTGGGTCGCCTTTACGGGCACCGACCAGTTGCGTAACAGCTTCCAGCGTCTGGGCATCGATATTCATGCCGTGGCCGCTGCGAACCCGGAGCGCCTGGCGGATGGTGGAACTGGTTGGGGCCGCTACTACGACAATCACCCCATGGTAATGGTCGCCAATGTTGACGACAGCTACCGGACCATCAGGGCTGCGGGCCTGATGGCCAGGATTCATCCCTGTGGCCAGTCATCGCAGGTGGAGGAGGGGCGTTATGGCCACATTGCCTGACATTCTGGCCCGCCATGCAACCACTCAGCCCGACGCGGTTGCCCTGCAAACGCCTGACCGGAGCATGAGCTATAGCGAGCTGTGGGATGCGGCCAACGGGCTGGCCCAAGCGCTGCGTGATTCCGGTTTTACCCGTTTCGGGCTGGTCGGTGACAACACCCTGGCCTGGGTACTGGCTGATCTCGCCTGTCGTCTGGCCGGCGTGGTGTGCGTGCCGGTGCCGGGCTTTTTCTCCCGCGCCCAGGTCGATCACCTGGTTGCCCGCGCTGGCCTGGAGGCGTTGTTGCTCCCGCAGGCCTGCGCCGAGGCCCGTTACCGGCTGGACGAGCAGGTCGCATTGCAACCGCTGCCCGCCACCCCGGGCGCGCTGGCGATGCCAGCCGGCACCGGCAAGATCACCTTTACCTCGGGCAGCACCGGTACCCCCAAGGGCGTCTGCCTTTCGCATCAACAGCTCGACGCCACGGTTGCGGCACTGGCGGAGCGCCTGCAAGGGGTCAATCTGCGCCGTCATCTGTGTGTGTTACCCCTGGCCACCCTGCTGGAGAACATCGCCGGCGTCTACCTGCCACTGACACTGGGCGCCACCGTGATGGTGTGGCCCCTGGCCGAGCTGGGATTCAGCGGCAGCAGTGGACTGGAACTGGCACGACTGGTCGAGGCACTCAATACCACCCGCCCGGACTCCCTGATTCTGGTACCTGAGCTGGCCACTGCCCTGGTCAGTGCCGTCGAGCTGGGGCTGTTGGACGCAGGCAGCTTCCGTTTCCTGGCGGTCGGCGGAGCCCGGGTGTCGCCGACCCTGTTGCAACGGGCGAGAGCCTTGGGGCTGCCTCTGTACGAAGGCTACGGGCTGTCGGAATGCGGCTCGGTGGTGGCACTGAATGTACCCGGCTGCGAGCGCGCCGGCACCGTCGGCAAGCCATTGGGGCATGTCGGTATTACGGTCAGCGAGGACGGTGAAATTCTTGTCAGCGGCAATACCTTCCTGGGTTACCTGGGCGACCGGGCAGCCACGTCGCCGCAGCTGGCCACCGGTGATCTGGGGAATTTCGATGCCGATGGTTTCCTGCAGGTCAGTGGCCGCCGCAAGAACCTGCTGATTACCAGCTATGGCCGCAACATCAGCCCGGAGTGGCTGGAAAGCGAGCTCCAGCAACGCCTTGGCATTCGTCAGGCGCTGGTGTTCGGTGACGGTGAGCCCAACCCGTCGGCACTGCTGGTGGTGACGGATGCCCGTCAACCTGCACAACTGCAGGAGGCGGTCCGGCAGCTCAATCGCACCCTGCCGGATTACGCCCGTCTGCACACGATCTATCTGCGCCGTGCGCCCTTTACCCAGGCGGAAGGTTATCTGACCGCCAATGGCCGGCCGGTGCGGGCAAAACTGATGAATGACCTTTCCCGGCTGCTGGCGAGCGCTGACTTTGCCGCCTTGTCTGAACGCCCGCGCCAGTCGCCGGCTGCCTGTCTGGAAACACCTGTTAACTGATCATAGCGAGGAACCTACCCATGGCCTTTTTTGACATCCTGCAGAACGAAACCGCCGAAGCCCGGCGCCATGTCACCGAAGCGCCGGTGATGAGTGCGATCCCCGAAGGACGGTTTGACCTGGCCAGCTACACCTACTTCCTGTCCCAGGCCTACCATCACGTCAAGCAGACCTCGCCGCTGATGATGGCCTGTGGTGCCCGCCTCCCTGAGCGTCTGGAGTTTGTGCGCAAGGCGCTGGTGGAGTACATCGAGGAAGAGTACGGCCACCACGAATGGATCCTCAACGATCTCGCCGCCTGTGGCGAAGACAAGGATACGGTGCGGCACGGCGAGGCGGACCTGCCGATCCGCCTGATGGTGTCTTACCTGTACGATCTGATTAACCGTGGCAACCCGATTGGGCTGTTTGGCATGGTCCAGGTGCTGGAAGGCACCAGTATTGACCTGGCGACCCCCATGGGTAAGGACATCCAGAAGAACCTGGGCCTGCCGAACAAGGCTTTCAGTTACCTGTACTCCCACGGCGAGCTGGATCAGGACCATTTCGAGTTTTTCCGCAGCCTGATGGATCAGGTCACCGACCCAGAGGACCAGCGCGCCATCATCGATACCGCCAAGGTCTGTTACCGGCTCTATGGCGACATGCTGCACGCGATCCCGCTGCCCGCAGCCGCCGGGGAGGTCAGTCATGAAGCTGCATAACCGAACCTTCCTGTTGCTGGGCGGTACCGGTGGTATCGGCAAGGCCCTGGTGGAGCCGCTGACCGAAGCCGGGGCGCGGGTGGTGGTGGCCAGCCGGGCCCCGGAAAAATTCACCGACAGCCGTGCCAATGTGGTGCGCCTGGATCTGGCGGCGGATGACCTGCCGGATCAGTTGGCGGCCATTACCAGCCTGTACCCGGAAATTGACGGGGTGATCCACTGTGCCGGTCAGAACCAGTTTTCGGCGATCGACCAGCTCGAGCCGACGGCCCTGGATGATCTGCTCAAGGTGAACCTGCGCAGCGCCCTGCTGGTGGCGCGGCATTTTGTGCCCCGCTTCAGCGCCCTGGGCCGGGGGGCGCTGGTGTTCGTGGGCTCCACCTTCGGCAGTATCGGTTTCCCGGGGTACAGCGCCTATTGCGCCAGCAAGTTTGGCCTGCGTGGATTCACCGAAGCACTGCGACGGGAACTGGCGGATACCCCGCTCCAGGTACTCTATGTTGCCCCCCGTGCGACCCGTACCGATATGAACCCGGAACTGGTCAACGCCCTGAACGAGGCCCTGGGCAACCAGATGGATGATCCAGAACAGGTGGCCGCACAGATCATCGCCGCCATGGAAAGCGACCAGCGCCGGCGCTATCTGGGCTGGCCGGAGCGCTTCTTTGTGGTGTTGAACAGCCTGCTGCCGCGGCTGGTGGACAAGGCCATGTTGAAACAGTTGCCGGTGATCCGGCGCTTTCTGTCAGGAGTATCGCAATGAGAAGGTTATGGCTGATGGTGACGCTTTCGCTTCTGGCCGTGCAGGCCTGGAGTGCCAGCTTCGACGAACAGTTGCTGGGCGTTCAGCAACGCTGGGCGCAGATCCAGTATCAACTGGCGGACGACGATAAAGAGAGGGCCTTCGAGGCCCTGGCGGTGGACGCTGAAGCCCTGGTGTCGGCGAACCCGCAGCGGCCTGAAGCGTGGATCTGGCAGGGCATTGTCCTGAGTACCTACGCCGGTGCCAAAGGTGGCCTGGGCGCGCTGTCGCTGGTGAAGCAGGCGCGGGCGTCATTGGAGTCCGCATTGGCGCTGGATGAGACGGCCCTCGACGGTTCCGCTCATACTTCCCTCGGCAGCCTGTACTACCAGGTGCCTGGCTGGCCGCTGTCGTTCGGCAACGACGAAGAGGCCAAGCGACATTTGCGGGAGGCCCTGCGCATCAGCCCCGATGACATTGATGCGAATTTCTTCTATGCCGACTTCCTGCTGGATCAGGGAGAGCCGGAGCGTGCCAGGGTGTATCTCGAGAAAGCGCTGGAGGCACCGGCTCGGCCGAACCGGCCGCTGGCCGACGAAGGCCGCCGGCACGAAATACAGCTCCGCCTGGCCGGCCTGCACTGAACCCGGACAACATTGCCACGGCTGGCCTGAAGTCGGGGTCAGCAGCCTTGCTCCGGCGACCCGGAGGGGAATTACCGTTATCATAACGGCAGCGGGTGAGCCCGCTTTCCTTTCTTCGATGGTTGGTCAGGGCAATGCCATGGGAATGACCCTCAACATCCTGTCCCCTGCCCAGTGGCTTGGCACCGGGGCGCTGTTCCTGGTCGTTCTTGTCCTGGCGCTGCGACAGGCCAACTGGCAGCAGCTGAAGGCCGATCAGGCGATCCAGCATACCCTGTTTGGTGCCGCGGTGGCGCTGGCCGTGCTCTGGCAGATCCGGGCCGGGTTGTCGCCCGGGCTGACCATCCACATCTTTGCGATGACCGCAGTGACCCTGTTGCTGGGCTGGCCCCTGGCGGTGATGGCGGGCTTGCTGGCTCTGTTGATGGTCGTGGTGACCGGACGTGAGCCCTGGCAGCTATTCGCTGCCAACGGGCTGATCACGGTGATGGTGCCGGCGCTGGTCAGTCACGCCATTATGGGGTGGGAACGGCGACGGGGTTTCCGTAATTTCTTTGCCTATATTTTCTTCTGCGGGTTCTTCGGTGCGGCGATCTCTGTGGCGGTCGCCGGCTGTTCCATGGTGCTGATGCTCTGGATCTCGGGCGCCTACACCTGGGAGGATCTGGTCCACGAGTACCTGCGTTACCTGCCGTTGATCATGCTGCCGGAGGCATTCGTCAATGGCACGGTGGTGACCGGTTTCATGGTATTCCACCCGGAACGGCTACTGACGCTCGATCCGCACCGTTATCGCTAACCCTAACCCTGGAGCATCGCTCGTTGCCGTTGCAGCGGCGCTTCGCTCCAGTCTGCCAGCCATAGGTTGAAGGGCGCCGCTGCCATCGGGCGGGCCAGGCCGTAACCCTGGATCAGCTCGCAGCCTATATCCCTGAGCAGGCGGGCGTGGGCGTTGGTTTCCACACCCTCGGCCAGCACCGGTCGATCAAAGCGTTTGGCAAGAAACACCACACTTTCAACGATGGCCCGGTCGTTACTGTTATCCAGCAAGTTGCGGACAAAGCTCTGGTCGATCTTGATCAGGTCGATCGGTAGTGAACGGAAATAGGCCAACGACGAATAGCCGGTACCGAAATCATCCAGTGCCACTTCAAACCCCATGGCGCGGCAGGCTTCAATGACATTGCCTGCCTGGCGGGTGTCATCAAGGGCGGTGGACTCCAGCACTTCCAGGGTGATGTTGCGGGAGGGCAGCCCCGGATGAATGGCCAGTTCGTTGGCGAGAAACTCGGGAAAGTCCGGGGTCATCAGGTGGTGGGCGCTGATGTTGATGCTGACCTTGAGATCCTGGCCGGCCTGATACCACTCACTGCATTGGCGACAGGCCTCCCGGACCACCCATCGACCCAGGGGGATTTCCAGATCGCTGCCGGTCACCACCGGCAGGAACTCTGCCGGAGACAAGAGCCCCCGTTGAGGGTGCTGCCAGCGAATCAGTGCTTCGGCCCCAATGATCTGGCCGCTGGTCATATTGAGTTGCGGCTGATAGTGCAGGACGAACTCATGGTTGCTCAGGGCACAGTGCAGCTCCCTGAGCAGTTCACGGCGTTTCTCCCGGTAGCGCTGCAGGCTGGGGTCAAAGCTGTGACAGGCATTGCCACCGCGGTCCTTGGCCAGATGCATGGCCTGGCCGGCATGGCGGAGCAGCTGGTGAGGCTCGCTGGCGTCGGCGGGGTAATGGGCGATGCCCATGCTGGCACTGAGACGAACACTGGCCGGGCCGACGGCAATGGCTTCGTGGAGCAAGGTGAGCAGGCGCTGGCCGATGTTGTCATGATGACATTCCGGCAGTAACAACAGAAATTCATCGCCGGTCAGGCGGGCGACGGTGTCGTTTTCCCGCACGGCAGTTTTCAGCCGTCGGCCAACTTCGGTCAGCACCTGATCGCCAGCGCTGTGGCCGAAACGACTGTTGATCAGGCGGAACTGGTCGAGATCGATATGGATCAGCGTCAGCTTTTGTCCGTGACTGTCGGCTTGGGTAATGTTTCGCTGCAGACGTTTGATCAGCAGCTGCAGGTTGGGCAACCCGGTCAGTTCGTCGTAGTTACTGACCCGGTTGAGCTGTTCGGCATGATTCTTCAGCTCGGTAATGTCGGAGAATACGGCGACATGGTGCCATTGCGCGGGACCGTCGAGCTGGACCTTGTTGATCGACAGGAGCTCGGTGAACAGTTCGCCGTTCTTGCGGCGATTGGTGATTTCCCCACGCCAGAATTGGTTCTGCTGGATTGAGTCCCACATGTTCTGATAGAACGCCGGAGTGTGAACTGCCGAGCTGAGCAGATTCGGTGACTGTCCGATGGCTTCGTCCCGGCTGTATCCGGTGATGCGGCTGAACGCTGGATTGACGTCGATGATGCGATTGTCCTGATCGGTGATCATGATCGCGTCGTGGCTGCGCTCAAAGACACTGGCGGATATGCGCAGTTGCTGACGTGACTGCATCAGTCGGGTAATGTCGTTGAGAATGGCGACGAACCCCGCGTAGCCCGATTCCACGGGATCCAGCGGGCTGCAGTTGATATGGAACCACAACGGGTCAGCGCAGTGGTTGGCCACCATGACCTCGCCGACAAAGCCGGTAGCTTGGCGGAAGCCGTCATCGATCGCCTCGCGGGTCAGGGGCTTGTTGGGGGTTTGCAGCAAATCCTGCAGGGCGCTGCCCACAATCTCAGCTCCGGCCAGACCAAGGGCATCAACAAACCCCTGGTTAACCCACTGGATCAGCCCTTCGGTGTCGGTCACCAGAACGGCATTGCTGCTGTAGCTGGCCAGCGCGGCGAGACTGGCGGCGACGGGCACGATAGGGGGGGCGGAAGGCGTCGGTGGCTGCATGGCTTATCATTTCAGGCAAATTAAGGTGGCGTCATTCTATCGGCGAGCGGATAAAAAATAACCTCGTGATTTCCACTAACGTGGGCGTCGTTGACAGACATCAATCGCCGTCCTCTGGTCTGCCAGGATTGCCGTCAGCGGGTGGGCCAGTAACGTTGCATTTCAACAAACAGGAACGAGGCGCTCCAGGTGATCAGGGTAAGGCCGGTCAGCGCTTCAATGCCGGTGAGATAACGGATGGCGCCGAAGGGTTCGATGTCTCCGAACCCAAGGGTGGTGAACGCGGTGAAGGAGTAGTAGGCGCAGTCCAGCAGTGAGCCGCTGAAATTGCCGCTCAGGTAGCCCCAGCCCTCGCTGTGGTTCATCAGGTAATAGGCGAGCGCGAACACCCAGACCTGCACGGTGTTGGCAATCAGGGTTCCGAGGACCGCCAGCAGGATGCGGGGCCGATGCAGGCGCTGACCAAAGCGGGACATCATCTCACTCAGCTGGCGCAGGAATTCGTAGTGCAGGCCCACCACCAGCAGGACGACTACAATGTTGACCAATATAATCTGGGGCACGGGTCAGTTCCGGGTTTCAGATGGCATCAGTGTACCTTATAGTCTGTAGCCTATAGAACGCTATAACGATATAACCCGCCGCTTGGACGCCTATAATTATGACAAAGACGCGTAAACGGTTGCTGCCCATCCTGATCCTGGCCATTGGCGTGGCCGGCTTTCTGCTGCTCAAAGCAACCCGCCCCGAACCCCAGACCATTGCAGCGCAGGAGCGAAGCTGGCGGGTTGATACTCTCACGGTGACGTTAGGGGCCCATCGCCCGGAGCTGGCGCTTTATGGCCAGGTTCAGGCACCGGAAATGATGACCCTGGCAGCGCCGGTTGCCGCGCGGGTGGCCGAGCGGCCGGTGCAGGAGGGGCAGTGGGTGGCCGAAGGCGAGCTTCTGGTGGCGCTGGAAGGGGCTGACCTGCAACCACTGCTGGCGCAGGCCGAGGCCGATGTGGCGGACCTCCGGGCCCAGCTCAGCTCGGAGGATATCCGCTACCGTAACGATCTGCAGGCGGTGAAGAGCGAGCAGGAAATCGTCGCCAATGCCGAACGTCAGTTTGAGCGCACCCGGACCCTGGTCGACCGTAACCTGGCGTCTGCCGATCAGCTCGAAGGGGCTGTCGACATGCTGGCCCGGGCCCGGCTGACCCTGGCGGCGCGACAGCGAGCCCTGGACGAGCACGGCGCGCGGCGGCAGAGCTTGCAGGCGCGGCTGGCCAGAGCGGAAGCGAGTCTTGAGGCGACCCGACTGGATCTTCGCCGCAGTGAAGTGATGGCGCCGTTTGATGGCGTGGTCACCCGGGTCGTTGTTGCGCCGGGTAATCAGGTGGGCAAGTACCAGTCGTTGTTGTCGGTATACCCGGTCGATGGCCTGGAGCTGCGGGCCCAGGTTCCCAACGCCTATCGTGAGGAGCTGGCCCAGGCTCTGCGTCAGGGCGAACAGCCATTGGCCCGGGGCTCTCTGGGTGGTCAGGAATTCGTCATGCGGCGTTTTGCCGGCGAGAGTGACCCTGCCGGTACCGAGGCCATATTCCAGTTGACCGGTGACGCTGGTGCCTTAAGGCCCGGGGCCATGGTGCCGGTGGTGTTGCAGCGGCCGGAAGTGGACAACGTACTGGCGGTGCCCTACAGCGCGATCTATGGCAACAGCGGAGTCTATGTGGTGTCGGCGGATCAGCGCATGCGCCGGCTGACCATAGCGCAGCGAGGTGAAGTGCTGCGGGATAACGGTGAACGCTGGGCGCTGATTGCCGGGCCGGAACTGGTTGACGGTCAGCAACTGATCGTGACGCACCTGCCCAATGCCATTGAAGGCCTCAAGGTCGAAGTGGTGGAGGCGGGGGATGCGTAAACGCCAGGGCCTGATCGGTTTCTTTGTCCATCATCGGGTTGCAGCCAACCTGGTGATGCTGGTGATGCTGTTCGGTGGTTTTCTGGCGTTGAACCGCATGAATATCCAGTTTTTCCCCACCTTCGCACTGGACCGTGCCTCGGTACAGGTGGTGTGGAGTGGCGCGTCGGCTGAAGATGTGGAGCAGGGGCTGACGGTACCCCTGGAGCAGCGCCTGCGGAATATCGACGGTCTGAAAACCATGACCTCAACTTCCGCCCAGGGTGTGTCCAGAATCTCCCTGGAGTTTATCGAAGGCACCGATCCAATCCTGGCCCTTGATGATGTCCGCCAACAGGTGGATGAGTTCGATAACCTGCCACTGGATGCGGAGGAACCGCTGGTGTCCCGGGTGGAGCGCTATGAGCCAGTGGCGCGATTGCTGGTCTATGGCGACCTGCAACAGGATGAGCTGCGGATGCTGGCCTACCAGTTCGAGAACGAACTGCTGCAGGGGGGCATCGACCGGGTTTCCATCAATGGTCTGCCGGAACAGCAGATCAGTATCGAAGTGCCGGTCGAACGGCTGGATTCGCTGCAGCTGTCGCTGGACCAGATTGCCGAACGGGTGCGCTCTGTCTCCCGGGATCTGCCGGCGGGGTTGTTGGGACAACAGGATGCCACCCGGGAATTGCGGGCCGTTGAGCAGCGCCGCAGCCCTCAGGCGTTTGCCTCCATTCCGCTGGTCAGCAGTGACAAGGTGAGGATTACCCTCGGGGATGTGGCAGTGATCCGCCAGGAATCCCGCGCCCGCCAGATTGCACTGAGTCGTGATGGCTATCCTGCCATCGAACTGCAGCTCAGCCGGTCGGAAAACGGTCATTCCCTGCGCGCCGCCGAGGCGCTGGAAGCCTGGCTGGAGAAGACCCTGCCGAGCCTGCCGCCCACGGTGCATCTGGAAGTCTACGACGAGAACTGGCAGCTGATTGACGAGCGTATCGGGTTGCTGGTCAACAACGGTCTTGGCGGTCTGGTGCTGGTGGTTCTGCTGCTGTACCTGTTTTTGCCCGGGCGGGTCGCCTGGTGGGTGGCACTGGGTATACCTACCGCGTTCCTCGCAGCGCTGGCGGTGCTGTGGGGGATTGGTGGCTCGATCAACATGATCTCGCTGTTTGCCCTGATCATGGCCCTCGGGGTCATCGTCGATGATGCCATTGTGGTGGGTGAGGATGCCGATGCCCATTTCCGTATGGGCGAAGCCTCGATGCATGCCTCTGAGGGGGCGGCCAAACGCATGGTCTGGCCGGTGCTGGCGTCGTCGCTGACGACCGTGGCCGCGTTTATGCCGCTGCTGGTGATCGGCGGTATCATCGGCAACATCCTCAGGGATATTCCCGTCGTCATGATCTGTGTGCTGGCGGCCTCGCTGCTTGAGTGCTTCATTGTGCTGCCGGCGCATCTGCGTCACGCCTTTGTCAGCAAGCCCGAGAGCCGTCCCGCTAACCCGGTGGCGCGCTTCCGTAATCGCTTTGAAGCCGGCTTTGACCGTTTCCGTGAGGGCTGGTTTCGTCGCCTGTCGCTGACCACCCTGCGTCATCGCGGCATTACCCTCAGTGCGGCGTTGGCGCTGAGTCTGGTGACTGCGGGACTGCTGGCCGGGGGCCGGCTGGAGTTCAACTTCTTCCCGACCCCGGAGCCGTCGGTGTTCTACGCCAACGTCAGTTTCGTGGCCGGTACCCACGAAGACACGGTGGCGGACTTTATCGAAGAGATGGAGCGGGCCCTGAACGAGGCCGAGGAGGCCCTCGGGGGTGACCTGATCCTTCATGCTGTCACCAACTATGGTCGTACCCTGGTGCCGGACGGGCCATCACGCACCGGAGATGAAGTGGGGGCGATCATGGTGGAATTAGTGGCGCCTGATCAGCGTTCGGTCCGCAATCCGGAATTTCTGGCTGCCTGGCGGGATCGGCTGGCGCTGCCGCCGGGTCTGGAAAACCTGGTCATCGACGAGCGCCGCGGCGGACCACCGGGCAAGGACATCAGCATCCGTCTCAGTGGTACTGACGCCCTCAGTTTGCGCCAGGCGGCGGACGAGCTCACTCAGGCCATCGGTTCTCTGCCTGGCGTGCTGGATACCACGGACAACATGCCCTGGGGGCGAGAGCAGCTGATCTACGGGGTAAACGCCTTTGGCGATGCCTTGGGGCTGACGACCGAAAGTCTGGGGGGGCAGTTACGGGCCGCCTTTGATGGTCGCATTGTCCAGGTCTACCAGGATGGCCGCGATGAGATCGAAGTCCGGGTCCAGCTGCCAACCGCTCAGCGGGAACAGCTGGGTACTTTGTCGCGGCTGACCGTACGGGTGCCGGATGGACGTTTCGTGCCGTTGAATCAGGTCATGACGCTGGACCACTATCAGGGATTCCAGACCCTGCGCCATGCCGACAGCGAGCTTGCGGTGGACGTAGGGGCCGCCCTTAATGCCTCGGTGCTGACGGCAGACCGGGCGCTGGAAAGCCTGGAGGCCTCGGTGTTGCCGGAGCTGGCCAATCGTTACAACCTGCATTACAGCTTTGAAGGCCGCTCGGCGGACCAGCGTGAGACCCTGCAGGACATGAAAGCCGGTCTGTTTATCGGGCTTGGGCTGATGTACGTGGTGCTGGTGTGGGTGTTTGCCTCCTGGAGCCTGCCGCTGATTGTGATGGCGATCATTCCGTTTGCCCTGGTGGGCGCCCTGTTGGGGCACTGGCTGATGGGGCTGCAGTTAACCATCCTGTCGTTGTTCGGCCTGTTCGGCCTGTCGGGGATCGTGGTCAACAACGCGATTATTCTGGTGTCGTTCTACAATCAGCAGCGGTCGCGGGGGCTGTCCATCGAGGCGGCATTGAACGAGGCGGTTGTGCAACGGGTGAGGGCTGTGCTGCTGACCTCGCTGACCACCATCGGTGGCCTGTTGCCGCTGCTGTTCGAGACCTCGCTGCAGGCCCAGTTCCTGATTCCCATGGCAACCTCCATCGCCTTCGGGCTGGGACTGTCGACACTGCTGGTGCTAGTGGTGATTCCGGCGTTGCTGTCCTATCTGGAAGGATTCCGGGTACGATTCAAACGCCAGGGCGGCGCTGATGCTGAGGGCGGGCTCCGCGAACCGATGAGCTGAATGCGAAAAAAGACGCCCGGCAGGGCCGGGCGTCGTCAGTTCGGGTCAGGCAACGTTATTCGACGGCGGTGGAACCGATGCGGTGGATGCTGACATCGGCACCGTTGAATTCCTCTTCCTCCGTCAGGCGCAAGCCAGCAACGGCATTGATCACGCCGTAAACAATCAGGCCGCCAATAAAGGCAATGGCCACCCCTGCGGCAGAACCGATGATTTGCGCCATCAGGCTGACGCCACCGAGACCGCCGAGGGCCTGCTGGCCAAAAATACCGGCGGCGATCCCGCCCCACACGCCACAGATCCCGTGCAGCGGCCAGACACCAAGCACGTCATCCAGACGTTCGATTTTGGCCTGGGCCCATTCAAACAGGTAGACAAAGATGGCTCCGGCGACGCCGCCGGTAATCAGTGCACCAACGGGGTGCATCAGGTCGGAGCCCGCGCATACGGCGACCAGACCGGCCAGCGGGCCGTTATGGATGAAGCCGGGGTCTTTGCGGCCCAGCACCATCGACACCAGGACGCCGCCCACCATGGCCATCAGGCTGTTGACGGCGACCAGGCCGCTGATGCCGTCCAGGGTTTGCGCAGACATCACGTTAAAGCCGAACCAGCCGACGGTGAGGATCCAGGCGCCCAGAGCCAGGAAGGGAATGTTGGACGGGGCGAATGCCACCACCTTGCCATTGCGGTAGCGGCCATTACGGGCACCGAGCAACAGGACCGCGGCGAGTGCCACCCAGCCGCCAACCGCATGCACCACAACAGAGCCTGCGAAGTCGTGGAAGCTTGCACCAAACTGGGTCTCGAGCCAGTTCTGGAAGCCGTAGTTGCCGTTCCAGATCATGCCCTCGAAGAACGGGTAAACCAGGCCGACAATCAGGCCCGAGGCAATCAGCATCGGATAGAAGCGGGCGCGCTCGGCAATACCGCCGGATACAATGGCGGGAATGGCTGCGGCAAAGGTCATCAGAAAGAAGAACTTGACCAGTTCATAGCCGCTGTTGGCGGTCAGTTCAGCGGCGCCGGCCATAAAATGGTTGCCATAGGCGATGTAGTAACCGAAGAAAAAGTAGACCACGGCGGAAATGCCGAAATCGGTCATGATCTTGACCAGGGCATTGACCTGGTTTTTATGGCGAACGGTGCCCACTTCAAGAAAGGCGAATCCGGCGTGCATGGCGAGGACCATGATGGCGCCGAGAAGGATGAAGAGGGTGTTGGCGCTTTGGGTCAGCGTGTGTACTGCACTCGTGATATCCACGGGTTGTCACTCCTGATTATTGGCCGCCCGGTTGCAATCGGGCGGGTTGTGCATGAAATCGACCCCTTCCGAAGCAAGACTTGTTCCAGATTGGGGCGCATGCAGTTTTTTCAGGAAGTTGGTGCTTTTAATTGGGGCGGCATGCCGTAACTTTCGATGAAGTTAGGTGAACTTGGCTCTAAAATGGTGCATTTTTGCCTGGGATTGCATGACTAAGCTTACTAGTGGTGCAATCTTCGAGCCCTACCATGCCAGACCGGCCGATGGTGCCGGGCTGCTCTCGATGTTCGGTATCAGGATCTCGTCCTGGTGGCCTTCGATCAGTTCCCGGAGCCGGGCTTCCTCTTCTGCCATCGGGCCGCTCAGGTCGATGATGATCTCCACCCGGCGGTTCAGCGCACGAGATTCCGTCGAATCGTTGTTTGCCCGCGGGCGGGTGTCGGCCAGGCCTTTGACCACCAGGCGCTGAGGTTCCACTGCGCCGCTCTCCAGCAGCACATTGGCCACCGAGGACGCGCGGACGGCTGACAGGTCCCAGTTGCTCCTGAAGCGGTCGCTGCGAATGGGCACGTTGTCGGTGTGGCCTTCAATGGTGAGTTTACCGGGGATGTCGGCGAAGACTTCCGCCATTTCCAGCAGCAGTCCTTCGAACTCCCAGGTGATGTCGGCAGAGCCGGATGGGAAGGAGCCCCGTTCCTCGATGCGGATCACGATGCGGTGTTCATCTTCGGCCAGCTGTACCCGGCCATCGCGGATGGCTTCATCCAGTACCTCGGCCACTCTGGTTGTGGTTTCCTGCACTTGCTGGTCAAGCTGACGCTGAATGTCGGCCTCCGCACGACCGCGTAAGGTGTCCAGTTCCGGTGCCTGTTCCGAGGTGGTTTGGCGTACTTCGTTGACCACCGTAGGCTCTGGCGGTGCGGGTGAGAACTGGTCGAAGACCGGACTGGTGCCCATCGGGATTTCCAGTGCAGGTACCTCCCTCTGAACGCCGAACGCCTGAGCCAGCTCACCTGCGATCTGCTTGAATTTCTGGGCGTCGATTTCAGAAAACGACAGCAGCAGCACGAAGAAGCACATCAACAGCGACATCAGGTCGGCAAAGGTGACCACCCATGCCGGGATACCTGCTTTTTCCTCTTCCGGAAGTTCGTCCATGCCGTGTTACCCGGCAGCCTGTTCGGCGTTACCGCTTTTCTCACGTTTGTCGGGGGGCAGATAGCTGGTCAGCAACTGCTCGATGATGCGGGGGTTCTTGCCTTCCTGAATGGCAACCAGCGCGTCGATATAGAGCGACTGCATGCGCGCCTCCTCGGTCATTCGCAGAGTCAGCTTGTCGGCAATAGGGCCAGCAATCATTGTGGCGAGCATCGCGCCGTAGAGCGTTGTCAGCAGCGCAACTGCCATGGCGGGACCAATGGATTTCGGGTCTTCCATATTGGAGAGCATCTGTACCAGGCCGACCAGCGTGCCGATCATTCCCATGGCCGGGCCGACATCGGCAAACGCAGAAAACACCTTGGCGCCCGAACGGTTGTGATCCAGCGTCATCAGGCGTTCCTTGGAGAGCAGTTCTTTGATGGTCTCGGCGGTCTGGCCATCCACCAGCATCTGGATGCCCTGCTGCAGGAATGGCGAGCTGGCTTCCCGTCCTTCCAGTCCAAGCACGCCACTCTTGCGGGCGACCTGGGCGATCTCGATGATTTCCTCGATGCTGTCCTGGGTCGCGGGGAGTTTGAACTTGAAGGCCCGGGCTGCCACCTTGAAGGCGCTGAAAAACTGGCCCACGCTGAACTTGGCCAGAACCACCAGCATGCTGCCGCCGAGCACAATCATCAGCGAGGGAATATTGAGGAATACGCCGGGCGACGCACCAAGAATAACGGAGGTGGCGATAAGGGCGGAGGCCCCTATCAGGCCGATCAGGGTGGCTAAGTCCACAGCGACTCCAAGGGAAATGGCATAAAAACAGGCGGAATATCATTGGCCCGGACATGTTCACGGGCTTTCCGGGCCGCCTCGAAACGATGACTTTACTGACGAATCATATCAGCCCAGGCATTTGGCAAACACCATCAATTTGTACCAGGCCCAGTGCCGGGGGCGGGATTTCCCTTGCTGGCTCTCCAGGCGGCGTAGCGGTGGAGGTCTGCTTCCACCAGGGTCAGACAGGCGGCGACGACGCCGGCGTCGTCGATCAGTCCGAAGCCGAGGATCAGGTCCGGAATCAGGTCCAGAGGATTGAGTACGTAAAACAGGGCGCCTGCGATGGCGGCGATGGATTTCCAGGGAATTTCCCGGTAATTGCCCTGCCAGTAATCCTTGAGCATATCCATCATCAGGCGAATATCGGTGCTGAAGCGGGACAGCCTGCCGCTGCTTTTCACCTTCTGTTCAATCCGTTGCTGTTCTGCCAGCAAGGTTTCGAGATTGCTCGGATCCACACGCCCGGCCTCTGAGTCGAGGGCCTCGCGGGCCTGTTTCTGGCTGATGCCTGCCATGATTTGCCTGCCTTCGGGTCTATACTTTCGAGTATGTCACTTTACCGCAAATCCAATCCATCGCCCTACCGCGATTCCCTGGTCGTGGAGGCCAAAGGGCTTGAACTTATCCGCCAGACGCTGGCCGCGGCGGACATCGGAGAGTTACGGGTGCCGCGGGTGGAGTCGGTCTCCGGGCGGCAACTGGTACTGGAGCAGATTGCCCCGGGGGCGCCGACCCCGGAACTGATGGCCCGGTTGGGGTTGGGGCTTGCACGCCTTCATGGCCTGAAGCAGGCGAGGTATGGTCTTGAATACAACAATTGCATCGGCTTGTCGCGGCAGCCAAACCGGATGACGGAAGCGTGGGGGCGGTTCTTTGTCGAGGACCGGCTAGGCTATCAGGTAGCCCTGGTCGAGGATGCCCGGCTGAAGGGCCAGTTCGAAGCGCTGCTGACACGCAAGCGGGATCGTCTGGTGGCGTTTCTTGACCGTCATTGCGAACACCCGAGTCTGGTCCATGGGGACCTCTGGGGCGGCAATGTCCTGTACGGGAACGATCAGGTCTGGCTGATTGATCCGGCGGTCTATTATGGAGACCGTGAGGTGGACCTGGCCATGACGGAGCTGTTTGGTGGCTTCAGTGAGGCGTTCTACCAGAGCTACGACGGTCAGCTGCCACGCAGCCGTGCCTATCCGGTCAAGAAATCCATCTACAACCTCTATCATGTGCTCAATCACTACAATCTGTTTGGCGCGAGTTATCTGCCCGCTTGTCGACGCCATTTCAAGGTTCTGGAGAGGTTGTGACACAGGGTCCTGCGGAGTTTCGGGCATAAAAAACCCCGGCAGGGCCGGGGTCGAAGACGTCAGAACTCAGTGTTGCCGGCGGCGACGTGCCATCAGCAGGCCGGCAAGGGCAATGCCCATCAGGGCGAGAGTGCCGGGCTCAGACACCGTGGCATAGGCGTGGTTGTCACTTTCAAACGCGTAGTTGTCGCTGGCAAGGTGAACTTGGTCGAAGCGCAGGTCGCCGAAAAAGAAGTTGATGAAGCGGTTGGTGGCGGAGGCCAGCTGATTGCCGTCCGCAGGTGCTGCAACATCGCCGCCGCCGAAGGTGTCGATCAGTACACCGGCCAGGAAGAAGGAAATGGTGTTATAGCTGTCGATGGAACCCCAGTACAGGCCGAAGTAGTTGGCGGTTTCACCCAGCTCAAGAATGGCCGTTCCACTCTGGTTGGGGTTGGGTACGCTCAGGTAGGGGTTGTCGCTGCCGGTGCCGGCCGGTGCCGCATAGCGGCCGCTCAGGTCACCGGTCACAATCTGGAAGTCGCCGCTGCAGCTGGCGTAGCCACAGCCCTCGCCGAAGTCGATTTCAGTCGCGCCCGCGACCTCCGTGTGCATCTCGCCTTCGTCGGACTGGGTGATCACCGTTGCCTGGGCGCCGGTAAAAGCCAGAGTCAGGGCGAGGGTGGTCATCCATTGGCAGAAGCGATTCATCGGTAATTCCTCATCCAGATGAAATTGTATTGGGGTTGTAAGACACCAGAGCAGGATGAGTGCCAAAAATTAAATGGCTTTAATAATCAGTGCGATATAAGGGTAAGGTTGGTTCTTTCGGAAAGCAGTGCTGTAAAGGAATCTGACGAAAGTCCGGGTTCTGGCTGGATATGCGTAAAAAAAGTGGACGCAATGCGCGCCCACCTGTTTAACAAATTTTACATTTCAGCGAGTGGCGACCGCCCGCGCGTCCTCGGTGCTGTCTTTACGGCGATCGAAAAAGATCTGCTTCGCCAGCGGCAGTCCCTTCACGCCCTGAATGGACAGGGTGGTGATCAGACCGCCAATCATCGCGCCGACCACGCCGCAGGTGAGGATGTCCTGGCCGGTAAGGAACAATCCGGGAATATCCGTTTTGGGCCGTAGCCAGGTCTGCTCGAAGCGTTCCGGTGTGTGGTCGAGACCGTAGATCTCGCCGCGGTTGTAGCGGCAGAACCAGGCGGTGGATAACGGTGTTGAGGTTTCAATGTAGTCCACCTTGCCCCGGAGTTGCGGCAGCTTGTCGTAAAGGGCCTCCATCAGCCTGTCGGTGATGGCCGTCTTGAGCGCCTCGTAGTCATCGCCGCGCTTGCCCCAGGTGGTGTCTTTCCAGCCCTCGAACTGCTCGTAGCTGGTCGGTGCCACAATCTCAATAGTGGCGGTGCCGGGCCAGCGGTTCTGGTAATCCGGATCTTTGGCCGCCGGAAAGGAAATGTAGATCACCGGAAACTCACTGTCTGGGTCTGCCAGAAAATGTTGCACGTTTTCGTCGTGGTGGGCGTTGGGGTAAATCCAGAAGTTGGTCTTTGGCAGGCCCAGTTCCTCGGGCGTGCCCTTGAGCCCGATATAGAGACCAATGTGTGGCATCGACGGCTCGATGTGCTGACGCTTGCGACGATACCCGCAGCGTTGGGCGGCTTCCGCGGGCAACAGCTGTTCAAAAGTGTTGATCACCCCGGCGTTGCTGATGATGAGCGGTGCGCGGATTTCCTCGCCGTCGCTCATGCGCACGCCTGCAGCCCGGCCGCGTTCAATCAGAATGTCGGTCACATCGGCGTAGGTCATGACCTCGCCGCCGCCCGCGCGAATGACCGGCAGGATGGTGTTGGCCATTTCCGAGGCACCCCCCACGGGGTAGTAGCCGCCGTGCAGGTAATGCTTGGCGATCAGCGCGTGGATCATGAAGCTGGACTGCTTCGGGGTTACGCCGCAGTCGCCCCACTGGCCCGTCAGTGCCCCGATCAGTTCCTCGTTGTCGGTCAGTCCGGACAGCACCTCGTAAGTGGTTCGGTTGAAGCAGTCTGGCAGTGCCACCGCTTTGAGCAGTTTGCCCAGGGCCTTGCTGGTGATCCCCGGCGCCAGCTTCGACAATGTGTACCACTGCATGCCTGCGGCGACCTTGCCCAGCAGTTGCAGGTAATCGTCGATGGCGCGCTGTTCTTCGGGGAAGGCTTTGAGCAGGGACTGGCGGAAGCCGTCGCGGCCGGCCTTGAGGTTGATGATGGTGTCGCCGAGGTAAAAACGGTCGTAGTGGCTGTCCATGGGCGCCCAGCGCAGCTTGCCGTCGGTGATGTAGTCGAACAGCTTGCGGCCAAGGGTATTGGGGGAGCCCATGTCGCCAATGTAGTGAACACCCACATCCCACTCATAGCCATTGCGGGCATAGCTATGCGTGTAGCCGCCTGCGGTGTAGTGCTGCTCCAGTACCAGCACCTTGCGGCCAGCCTTGGACAGGCAGGCGGCGGTGGTCAGGCCGCCGATGCCGGAACCAATCACGATGGCATCGTAGGGGCCTTCAAGCCGGTTGGCACGGTAGCGACGGCCAATCCGAATCGAGCTGGGTTTAAGGTTACTGGGGGATTCCGGGCGAGGCATATCGGTGGCTCCTGTTGGCGTTGTTGTTGAGCTGATTCCGTTTATATCATCATCGGGGACTGGCGGGTTAACAGAGTGAAACAGAACTTATAACGGGTGCTGTCTGTCTGGCCTTCTGTAACAAGGCGTGGGCGACTGAAATTTAGATCGGCTGAACATTATTCAATTGCATTGAAGATTGACACTTTATTACAAATATCGGAGCAAAGCGGTTTGCGCTGGGGCGTATCCGGGGGCATAGTTGGACTAACATGACAATTGCGTACGTTCGTACAGAAAAGGTGAGTGACGATGAAACTGAAAACCCTTCGTAATGCTTCAACCAAAGCTCTGATCAAGGCTCAGCTGGCGATGTCGGCTCCCAAGCAGCAAAAGGGTGCGACCGCACTGGAATATATTGTGCTGGCTGCCGCTATCATCATTATTGTGGGTGTTCTGGCCAGTAACACCACGGTGCAGACAACACTGACAAACGCGTTCAACAACCTGTTCACCAACGCCCAGACTCCCTAAGCCTTTCGGTAAAGCTGATTCAGGTAGCCAATCATGACTGGATGCAAGGTGGCGGCCTCTACGGAGTGCCGCCAGCGAGGGGCTGTTGCCCTCGAATTCCTGATGCTGTTCCCGCTGGTGGTGGCGATGCTCTACGCGGCGGCTATCTACAGCGTGCTGTTCTTCAGCAAATACCGCATGCAGGATGCGGTGGATCAGGCGGTGTCCAGTGCCATGCGGATTGATCGTAGCGCCTATGACAGCACGGAATTGGGCAATGCTGTTGTGACCCTGTCTTCGGGTACACTGGCAACCATGATTGCGGGCCTTCCCGATGCGTTGGTGGCCGGTGTGGATACCAATACCACCAACTGCGTCATGGTCGCGAGTAGCGGTGTGGATCTACTGCGCTGCAGCATTACGGTTAACAGTGCAGATAACCCGATCGTACCCACGATGAGCTTTGGCTTTCTGGGCGAATTTCCACCACTTCCGGACACCCTGAGTGCGCAATCGGTGATTGCCATCTGACAGATGTGCAAATTACGTCTAGCCTTCTGATGATGAGTACAGGGAGCAGTAACACGTATGAATTCCAGGCTAATGTATGCGTTGCCGGCATTCGCGCTCGCCCTGGTGGCCCTGGTGCTTGCCATTGCCGGTTTCCTCCGGGCACCTGAGCCGGTGGCCGGCGCAGCCGTTGTCACCCAGCCTGCGGAACCTGAACTTCCTCCTCCACCCAGTTATGACTATCTGGTCGCCACGACGGCGATGTCGCCTGGGGACGAACTCGAGGCGGACAACTTCCAGCGGGTCAGTTCACCCAGCCCGATAGAGGGTGCCGTGCCTGCGGATGCAGTGACTTTTGGCGAGCCGGTGGCCGCCGTCATGCGGGCTGGTGATCTTCTGCGTCAGGAGCAGCTGGAGGCCAGCAGCCTGGTGCGTTCGCTACTCAAACCCGGTACTCAGGCGATTGCCATTCCGGTCAACGATGTGTCCGGAGTGGGTGGTTTGCTCAAGCCAGGGGATGAGGTCAATGTTTACGCCTCATTTGACCGCTCCGACAAGAACGAGCCTGCGGCGTTGACCGTGCTGCGTAACGTGGTGGTGATCGCTGTGAAGGGGGTCGCCTATTCCGGTGAGGGGGTCAGCGAGGATGAGCGTCGCCGTAATGCCTCCGTGGTGCTGGCGGTGCCTGATGAACATGTGGCTGCCTTATTGCTTGCGTCCAATGAGGGTGATGTGCGGCTGGCTGCGCTGGCGGCCCCCGAGATGGATGCGGACACCTCGGACTCTCCCGCCGCTGTGGTCGTTGAGTCCAATGACCCGGATCCCACCTATCTGAAAGATCTGTTCCCGGCACCGCCGCCACCCCCGGCCGCGGCCCCGGCCCGGCCTGCCGGAAACCGGGTCCAGGTGTTTGAAGGTGCAGAGCAAAGGAGTGTTTATGTCCGCTAGCGCCATTGGCCGCGTTTGTGCGGCTTTGCTGTTATTGTGCTGGGGTGCGGCTGTCCAGGCGTTCGGTCAGGGCGCCCCGGTGACCTTGAGTAAAGGCGAGCAGCAGGTATTGTCGTTTCCCCAGCCGCTGACCAAGGTGGCGGTGTCCGACCCGGCCGTCGCTGCCGTGTCGGTGTCTGACGACAACGAGTTGATTGTGACGGCCATTGCCGAAGGCGTAGCGGTTCTGTCGGTTTGGCAGCGTGGCAGCGAAGAGCCCCTGCGAGCGCCGGTGGTGATTGCGCCCACGCTGGGGGACACCATGCCCTTCGGCACCCAGGTCCAGACCGATATCCGTATTGTTGAAGTGAACCGGAGCAAGCTCAATGCGCTCGGTTTTTACTACGCCAAGTTGTTCAATGGTGGTAGCTCGGCGGTGGGTATGGCCCCTCCCGGGCAGGGCTTTCGGGGCTTCCCCGGGCCAGGGGCGGGGCAGGCTCCGCTGAGTAGCGACGGCTTCAATCTGTTCAGCTTTGGCGCAAGCTCGCTGGCCATTATCAATGCCATGGAGTCTGGAGGCTTCGCCTATACCCTGGCCAAACCAACGCTCACGAGCCTGAGCGGGCAGTCCGCCACGTTTCTGTCGGGGGGCGAATTCCCGGTGCCGGTGTCGAGCGACAATGACTCCATCCAGATTGAATTCAAGGAATTTGGCATCAGCCTCAGCCTTACGCCGACGGTGATCAGCGAGCAGCAGGTGATCGTCAAGGTCGCACCGGAAGTCAGCGAGCTGGATTTCAGCAGTGGTGTTGAGACCGGTGGGGTGGCAGTTCCGGGGCTGCGGGTGAGGCGAACCGAAACCACGGTCTCGATGGGGCCGGGCGAGAGTTTCATCATCAGTGGACTGGTCAGTCGCAACACCATCAGCAACAGCGACCGTATCCCTGGCTTGGGCAATATTCCCATTCTTGGTGCCTTGTTCCGGTCCGACCGGATTGCCCAGGAAGACAAGGAACTGATCATGGTGGTTACGCCTCGCATTGTTTCACCGTTCGGTGCTGACCAACAGGCACCGGCGGAGATTGGTGTGGAGTACCACAACAGCAGTACGCGCTGGCTCGATATGGCCACTGGCTCAGCCAGTGGCTCTGAGCCGGTTCAGCATGGACTGAGTTGGTAAGCTATGGACAATCAGGACATTATCGTTTGTGTGGCCGATGATCTTGGGCTGCGGGTATGGCTGGAACGCTCTGTTGATGGTGCCTGGCCTATCGATTTCGTGGCCAGTTCGGACCTCAACCGGGTAATAAAAATGGTCGAGGCTACCCGCAGCTGCCTGGTATTTGTTGCCGTTGATGACGCCGAACCGGACCGGACCTTGCGGGTGATCAGCGCCCTGGTCAAGTCCTACCCCAATCTGAACGTGGTAACGCTGGCGAAACGGGTCACTCAGGACCACCTGCTGAAGTCTATGCGAGCCGGTGCCCGGGACTGCTTCCTGTCAGACAGTGACGCTGAGGAAATGCGTGCCCAGATCAAGGTGTTGCTGACGCGCGAAAAGACCCCGGCTGCGGGTGGGGGCAGGACGGAAGACCGGGCGAGACCGCTGGTGAATCTGATCACCAGTGTGAGTTCCACGGTGGATACCCGTTTCCTGACCCAGAGTTATGCGTTTGCGGCCGCCCAGCGGCGACCCGGTCAGCGGATTCTGGCCATTGATACGTCGGCCACTGAGCGCCACGTATTCTATCTCGATTCCAACAACCGCCTCACGCTCAATGACCTGCTGCTCAGTTCAGACTCGCTTGATGAGTCGCTGGTGGATACCGCACTCGAAGAGTATGTACCCGGGTTGAGAATGCTGGCCGGCAACCTGCCGTTGGCCAATCTGACGGAGGAGCGCAACGCCGATCTGTTCATCGCGTTTGCCCAGCTGATGCAGATGTTTGATTATATTGTGATCAATGTCGATCCTCTGCTGGCGGACTATTGGGTCAAGGTGATCGGGTTGCAGGTCTCACGTCTGGTGATGGCGATCCACCCGGTGGTGGAACAGGCTCATCTGGCAAGGGAGAAGTTCCAGTCCTGGGATTCAGAACTGTCAGAGAAATGTGCGCGTCTGTTGCTGGTCGATGGCTACGAGGACAAAATCCCGCCTGGGCTCAGTCAGCTGGAGGCTGCCGTTGGTGTGCACTCACTCGGGGCATTGCCGCTCGACTGGTCAAACCGTCTGCTGGCGATGAATGCGGGTATTCCCATTCATTCACTACCTCGCCGTTCGGCCTTTAACCGTAAGCTGGACAGCATGCTAAAGAGGGCGGATGAGCGTCTGGCTGGGGGTAAGTCGCAGGGCAAGGCGGCCAATACCCTTCGCCGAGCCTGAGGAGGGATGACCGTTGGCACGAGTTGACCAGGAATTCCAGGAGCTGAAAAAACGTGTCCACTTCTTTGTCGTGGAACGTCTGGACGAAGAAGGCATTGAGGTCGGTCGAACCGGCCGTGATGCGCTGTTCGACTTTGTCGAAAACAACGTATCCGGTTTTATCAGCCAACACCGGGTGCCGTTGTCGACCAATGACCTCAACAGCCTGGTGCGGGAACTGTTTGATGAAGTGACCGGCTTTGGCCCCCTGGAGCCGTTACTGGCCGACAATCGCATCAACGATATCCTCGTTAATGGCCCGGAAGATGTGTTTGTGGAAATCTCGGGGGTGTTGCAGCGCTCCAGTACCCGCTTTATTGACGACGACCATGTGATCCGGGTGATTCGCCGCATCATTTCGCCTCTCGGCCGGCGCCTGGATGAAGCCAGTCCGATGGTCGACGCGCGCCTGCCGGACGGTTCACGGGTCAATGCGATCATTCCGCCGATTGCCCTGGACGGGCCTTCGATCAGTATCCGTAAGTTCACCCAGAAGCACCTGTCCGCGAATGATCTGGTCACCAGCGGTTCCATGACACCGGAGTGTCTGTCGTTGCTGATCAAGGCGGTGGAGTCCCGACGCAATATTGTCGTCAGTGGTGGTACCGGTACCGGCAAGACCACGATCCTCAACATGCTGAGCCAGTACATCCCCCGTGAGGAACGGGTGGTCACCATCGAGGACTCGGCGGAACTGGCCCTGAACCATCCCCATATCGTGCGCCTCGAAACCCGGCCGGCGAATACCGAAGGTACCGGTCAGATCAGTGCCCGTGAGCTGGTGATCAACTCTCTCCGTATGCGCCCGGACCGGATCGTGCTGGGTGAGGTCCGTTCCGGTGAGATTATCGAACTTCTGCAGGCCATGAACACCGGCCATGAAGGCTCCATGAGCACCATTCACTCGAATTCGGCCCGCGATGCCATCATCCGAATTGAAACCTTGCTGGCGGTCAACGGATACGACGCCGGCGAGCGCGCCATTGGCCGGCTGATCGGATCCTCCCTGGATGTGATTGTCCAGCTGGTGCGGCTTCCCAATGGGCGCCGTTACATCAGCGAAGTGGTGGAACTGAAACCGACCGCGGACGACCCCGTCCACATGGACTACCTGTACCGGAGCGATCTCAATGAGCAGTCTGGACTGGTATAGGCTGGCGACAATTGTGGCGGTGGCCGCCCTGTTGGTTCTGGGCAGCCAGCTTACCTGGTCGTGGCTGAGGTCACGGCGAGCAGTGGCCCGACAGGTCCAGGCGCGGCTGGTTCCGGCCCGGGAATTGGGATCGGGCAATGTTGCGCGGGTGAAGCTGGGCCCGCTGGAAAAATTTCTGGTACAGGCTGATATCCATATTTCGCCGGGTAGGGCGCTCACTTTCCTGTTTGTGGCACTGGTTGGGGTGCTGCTGGTCGCACTTTACGAGGGGGCCATCGTTACCCTCGTCACCGTCTTTTTTCTGGCCACCGTCTGCGTGATGTACTGGAAAGTTCGATTCCAGAAGCAGCGGCGGATTATCCACGAGGAATTGCCCGGTATTGTCGACTCGGTTATGCGAAATATTGACGCGGGCCGCTCACTCGAACATGGACTGATTCATGCCTTTGAGGATTCGTCACCGGTCTTTGAACCGCTGGTGTTCCGCCTGCGCAGTGCCGTGGAAGCCGGACGGGACTATACCCGGCTGTTTGAGGATTTTGCCGCGATCTACAACATTCCATCGCTGATTATGGTGTCCATCGCGCTGCGCACGTCGTCCCGCTTCGGTTCGTCGATCCGGCCGGTGCTGCAGCAGGTAGCGTCGTCCCTGCGTTCGCAGCAGGACATGCGGCGCGAGTTCCTGGCGGCTACTGCGGAAACCCGGTTTACCGCTGTGACCTTTGCGGTGTTGCCGCCGGGTCTTGCGCTGTACATGGTGACGATCAACGAACAGTACTCGCAGGTGCTGATGGAGACCTCCACCGGTCACACCATGCTGATGGTTGCCGGGGTGCTGCAATTGCTCGGCATGACCCTGATCTGGCGCATGATCCAGGGGGTGGGCCGTGAGTAATTTGCTGTTTTCCGCCTCGATCCTGCTGGCATTGGCGTCCGTCTGGATGGCCCTGGTCAAGATCCCCCAGTGGCGGATGAAAGCCCGGGTCATGGCCCGGCTTCGACACCAGGGCGCCCTTGAGGAAGAAGCTGCGGCGACGTGGCTGGCTTCGCTGGCGGAACGCTTTACCCTGCATCCGGCGATCCGGGGTGATTATGAAGAGATGGGGGAGGCCCTGGAAATTACCGGCCGTACCGAGGAGCAGGCGCGTATCGATTATCTGCTGATTTGCTGGGTGATGCCCGCGATTGCCATTACGATCGGCTTTGTACTGACCGGTGTGGTGTGGGGCAGTCTGGTGGCCGTTGTGGGTTTTTTGCTGCCCCGGCGCATCATACGCTCGATGGCTGTCACCGCGGAAAAGGAGCAGAACCTCGAAGCCATTGAACTGTGCCACATGACGCGCATGCTGCTGGAAGCCGGCCTGTCTATTGAGCGTGCCCTGCGGCTTATCGCCGCCCAGGCAAGACCGGTCATGCCCCGGCTGTCGCTGCGGCTGGACCGCTTCAACCGAATGATGGAAGCGGGTGCGGACCGAACCAATGCACTGAACGAACTCGGCCGAAACAAGCGAATTGTGGTGCTCAGGAACTATGTCTCGCTCATGAAACAGAGCAGCAAACTCGGTGCCGGCGTGTCGAAAAGCCTCGATCAGGTTATCCATGAGGCCCAGAGCGCCGAGCGAAGCCGTTTGAAGGAAGAAACCAACCGGATCGGTGCCAAGATGACGGTGATTATGATGGTGTTCATGTTGCCGGCATTGTTTACTCTGATCGGTGGGCCAGCGGTGATGTCCATTGCCGAAACCCTGTCCCGCTAGATGTCCGAATAGAAGAAAAAAGGAAAACCGAATGCAGCAAACCCGTTTACAGCACTTCTCCCGCGCGGCTCCCATGAGTTGGCGGCGGCTGGCTGTGACCACCCTGATGGGGCTGGTGCTGTCCGGATGCGCCGGTACACCATCCAGTTCCCGGGAGGATGAGGTGGAACCGCTGGACGTGAACTGTCAGGCGCCAATCCAGCCCGAGGAAGAGGTTCACCTGGACCTGGTGGACCGGCTGGCGGAAAGCGGCAAGCCCTACGCCGCGCTGGCGCAGCTGGAGGGCCAGCCACTGACCACCCCGGATCACTGGGTGAGAAAGGGGCGCCTGCTGGCCTCCACCCAACAGCTGAGGGCCTCGGAGCAGCTGTTCCGTTCGCTCGCGCAACAATGCGACACCGCGGAAGCCCACCATGGCCTGGGTATGGTGTTGTTGAAGACCTGGCGCACCGAGGCCGGTCTGGCGGAGCTGCGGATTGCCCGCGCTGATTCGCCGTCATCCGGCAATATTCGCAATGATTACGGCTACGCCCTGCTGCTCAGCGGTGAATATGAGCATGCGGCATACGAACTGCGTACCGCACTGGAACTTATGGATGGGAAGGGCCCTGTGCGTCAGAACCTGGCGGCGGCTTACCTGCTGACCAACAACGATCAGGGGCTGAAGGTGCTGACCGAACGCTACGGTTTTGGTGTCGATGAAATCGCCCATGCCCAGCGCCTGGCCGATAGTATCCGGAGGTAAATATGAAAAAAACCGTTGCATTGGCACTGCTGGCGTTGCCCCTGTTGGCCCGGGCGGGTGATTACCCCCACGGACTGTCCGACACGATGATTGAGGAAAAACCCCGGTCCCAGCTGGAGCAGGAACTCGACCGTCAGCGGGCTTCCGGCCCCCCCGAGCAGGGCGAGATGTCGGCCCAGGTCTATGTCGATACCCAGAAGCGTATTTCTGAGACTTTTCGTCGGCCGGTACCGGACAATCTGTCTGACCTGAATTCCCGGGGGGAATGATATGTTGCGTCGCCAGCGGGGAGCTCTCATTTTTATTACCCCCCTGATCCTCACCATTATTGCGTTGTTTTCGGTGATGGCATTGGACGGCGCGCGTATATACGGTGTTCGCAGCAATCTCCAGAATCAGGCCAATGCGGCTGCCTCGGCCGGGGCCGAGGCCAGCCAGGCGTGCGGTGGTGTTGATGTCAGTGTCGACACCATGAAAGCGAGGGCTCTGGCTGCAGCGCAGGCGCAGGGCTTTACCGGCACGGCGGAGGATCTCGACCTCCGGGTTGGCGTGATGGTCCCAGACCCGGCCAACCCGGACCAGTTGCTGTTCCAACAGGTCAACGACATCGCCGCCAGCAACTCAGTGCGGGTTGCACTGAGCCAGACGGAGCCGGTTTCAAGGCTCCTGCCCCAAGCCATTCTGGGTACGGTGACCTTGTCTGCCTCCAGTGCCGTGCGCAAGGAGGTCAGGGCAACACTCAGTGCCGCCGGATCGACCCTTGGGGTCAGCGGCGGGCTGCTGGGTGGTTTGTTGGGGGCGGTATTCGAGAACCCGGGCTATAGCCTTGACCCAACCAGTCTCGAAAGTCTGGAAGGTACCCTTTTTGAACTTGGGGAATTGCTGGCGTTTCTTGGCGTGGATACCCTCGAGGAGGCGCTTCCGCTGGGTGCGGATGAACTGGCCGCGGCGCTGAGGGAGATTGTCGGGAATGCGACCCCGGCGGGGGCCTTGCTGGACGATCTGGTCGGAGCGACCGGTATTTCCACGCTGCAGATTGCCGATGTGCTGACCGCCGTCGGTGATGTCGAAGTGTCCGGGACCAATAAGATTGAACTGCTGAACCTGGTCAACAGCCTGTTGCTGAATGTTATTCGTCAGCAGCAGCTTCTGAATGGCACGCCTTTGTCATTGGTAAATCTCGGGGCGGCCGGGCTGCCGCTGCTCTCCTCGATTGACGAAAACAGCCTGGTGGTGAATCTGTACGTCAATCGACCGCCCAAGGTTGTGGTGGATGTGCCGGCGAGAAAGAACCTGAACGGCGAATGGGAGGGGGCGTTCTACGCACCGGATATCGGTATTGAAGTGATCGTGAATGCCGAAATCCTGCCAATCAATCTGGTGATTGCTGAGCTGGAGGTTGCGAGTCTGACCATTCCGTTGGCCGTGGACCTCGGAGGCGGCGATGGCTATCTGTCATCGGCCCTGTGTGCCCGGGGCGTCAGCAACGACGTCAAGTTTGGTTTGCAGCTCAATCGCCAGGTGCTGGAGCTGGCCACCGGAAGTATCGATCTGAACACCGGTGACATCGTGCCGCAGCCGATTGATGCAGAAGTGGGCAAGGTGAGTGTGCTGCTGGGGCTGATAAGTCTGGATCCCATTCTTAATGTGGAAGCGGAAATTACCGGAGAAATGGCCGGAACTTCCGGTGAGGTGATTCTTGAGCCGGATTACCCACTGTATTGCTCACCGACGGGCTGCTCCAAAGTGACCTACAACGATGCGGGCGGTGGCCTCTCGGCGTTGAATACCGATGTGAACCTCATCGACCTGAGCCTGTTGCAGGGCTCACTCGGTGGCGTAGACCTGACGCCCATCGTTGCCCCGGTTACCCCTCTGATCAGCGGTTTGTTGTCGGATGTAACCGCCAGTTTGACCGGGGCGGTGGTGAGCCCGTTGCTGCAGTTTCTGGGGGTAGGGGTCGGCGGCATCAGTGTGACGGTGAGCGAAGGCAAGCAGAACTATACTCAGATGATTGAGAACGTAGGTTTGGCCAATGGCGGCCAGGCTCTTTAAGCTGTGCCCCGCGGGGTGGATGGATAGACCTGATGACTGATGTTTCGTCCCTGATCCTGCCTGCAGTGATTGGTCTGGCCGTGCTTTTGCTGATTCTGGTGATTCACCGGGAGTGGCGGGTGCGCCGGCTGCGGATGGATAATCTGGTGCTGTTACAGGAACTGGGGGAGTCACAGCGCCGGGTCAAGGAGAGCAGCCGGGAGTTGCGGGAGCTGTTTGACCATTCCGCCATCTCGGTGATGTTGCTTGACCGTTACGACCACAGTGTTCGCTATGCCAACGATCTGGCCCTGGAAATGTTCGGGGTCGACAGCGCAAATGCCCTGACGGTGGAAGTCATGCAGCAACCGGATGCCTGGCCGGTTTCCCCCTACAGTCTGGTGGATTTTGAATCGTGGCTTGGCAAGGCCGGCCGCCTGGGCATGCAGCGTTTTGAATGGAAACTGGTTAATCGGAGCGGCTATCCGGTCTGGCTTGATGCCACCCTCGCGTCTATCCCGTACGAAGGCCGCCAGATCCTGATGTTTACCGGGGTCAACATCAGTGCCCGCAAGATTGCGGAATCCACAGATTGGTTGCGCAATCGGGCGATGCTGGCGATGAACGGGGACCGGCCGTTGTCCGCTGCCCTCGACTTGATCGTGGCCATGTTCCAGTTCACATCGCCTTACGCCCGCTGTGCCATCATGACGCTCGATGAGCACACCCAGACCCTGCAGTGGGGCAGCCGGCCCGGTTTCGGCGAATCCTTTCTCAAGGCCATGGACAACCTGCCGGTACGCTATGGTGCGGCCACCTGTGGGAGCGCAGCGTCGATCCAGGGCCGGGTGGTCACCGCCGACATAGACAAGGATGACCGCTGGGACCGCTACCGGAAGGCCGCGGAGCAAGCCGGTGTTGCATCGTGCTGGTCGGAGCCGGTGCTGGCCAGCGATGGCCATGTGCTGGGTACCTTTGCGGTCTATCACGACAGGCCCTGGGAGCCTGCCGAGCAGGACATTGAGTCGCTGACCGGGCCGCTCTATCTGGCCAGTCTGGCGATCGAGCGCTACCAGGCCCGTGACCGTCTGCAACGTATGATCGCGGCGGAAAAAACCATCCGCGAGATCAGTGTCCAGTTGCAGACGATGGATGCGTCGTCCACCGACAGCGGGGTGAGTTCAGTCCTGAATTTCCTGTGCGAGTATCTGCAGGTCGACCGCAGCCTGGTGCTGCAGGGCTCTCAGGACGGAACCCTGTTCGAGGCGGTGTACAGCTGGCCGTTACTGGAACCGGACGAGGACGGTGAAGGTCTGGCGCTGACCCGGGAGGAGCTGGACTCGCCGTTGTCCGCCATCCGCGCCAAGGGTTTCTGCGTTATACACTTTCAGCAGTCTGACGCTGACGACGAGGTGTTGGAGTTGCTGATGCCCGAGCACGACACCGGCAGCTGTCTGATGGTGCCGATCGTACAGGGCGACCGTATATCTGGCCTGCTGGCCTTCTGCACCGGCGATGACAAGCATCGCTGGCAGGAATTCGACATCAATACCGTTACGCCAGTGGCGGCGCTGCTTGGCAGCGCCCTGAGCCGCAAGAACCTGATGGACGAGCTGACGTTCCAGGCGCTCCATGACCGTCTGACCGGGCTTTACAACCGGGGCAAGACCGAAGACCGGCTGCGTCAGGAAATTGCGCGGTCATCCCGCTATGGCAACACCTTCTCACTGATCCTGTTCGATGTGGATCACTTCAAGCTGGTTAACGATCGCTTTGGCCATAACGCCGGTGATGATGTGCTGGTGGAAGTGGCAGCGCAGCTGAGCAATAACATCCGCGTGGCGGACTTTATCGGGCGCTGGGGCGGAGAGGAATTCCTGGTGATTCTGCCGGAGACCAGCCTGGAATCCGGAGGCGAGGTGGCCGAGAACTTGCGAATGCATGTGGCCCAGCGAACGTTTCCCATACCCGATGGTGGTGTCACGGTCAGTGCCGGGGTTTCCGCGTACCTGCCGGGGGACAGCATACAGGACCTGGTCAAACGGGCGGATGCGGCCCTCTATCTGGCCAAGGAAGACGGTCGTAACCAGGTCAAAGTGTCGGCCTGAGTCAAAGGTCACCCAGAGGCTGCAGAAAGGCGACTATACTAGAGTTTCCGGTGCTGTCCGGCGCTGGAATATGTGAAACGAGGTCCAGTGGACAGGGAGAATAGCGTGGTCCGCTTAATTATTCTGGCGATGGGCGCGTTGATGGTCTCCCAGTGCCTGGCCGGTGAGACTGTGCGGGTAGGGGTTAATCACGCTCCGCCGTACCGTATTATTGCAGAGGGTGGGGTTTCCGGCTTCTATGTTGAAGTCTTTGAGGAAATCGCCGATCGCCTCGACTGGGACGTTCAGTACATTCAAGCGCCGTTCCGGCGGATTTTGCGACTGATGGAAAGTGGCGAGGTCGACTTCATGCTGGGGCCGCTCAAAACGGCCGAGCGGGAAGTCTACATGGATTATGTCGTTGACGCCTTTCCCCCGGAGCGCCGGCTGTTTTTCTACCGGCAGCCGCAAAACCGGATCCTGTCCTACGATGACCTGCTGGACAAGCGCATCGGAGTGTTGCGGGGCAGCCGCTACTTCCCCGCGTTTGACAACGACCCGCGGCTGATCCGCGAAGCGGGTATTCGCTATGAAAACCTGATGCGCATGCTGGAGCGGGATTACGTGGATGTGGTCATCGCGCCGGAGCTGGTCGGGCTTTATACCCTCAAGCAGGAGGGTGTAGAAGCCGAAGTGTCCCCGTTTTTTGTGCCCGGGGAGCGCTCGTGGATTGCCGTTTCCCGCAAGTCCCGGTTACTGCCTTACGGCGATGCGATCCGCCAGGCCATGGCTGAGATCCAGGCCTGGCATATCTACGACCGCCTGTTGCTCCGCTACCTCCAGCGTACCAGTCGTATGGGCGAACCGTCGGTCACGGAAGAGGTGAGTGTGCAGTAGGGGCGGGGGCCGGAGGGAACCGGCCCCGGTGTGAATCAGTCGTTGCTGTTGCCTTCCCAGCGTGCGACCTGCTCCCGATCCTGTCCTTGCTCCAGGATACCCTGGTCCTGGCTGCTGAGGGCAACCTGGGGATCCCGGGACAGCCCCTGGGCCGCCATGTCACCGGTTCTTCTCGCTTCCTGCTCCTGACGGATGTAGTCCAGTCGCTCCTCACGATCGGCCCGCTTTTCTTCGCGGAATTCCTCGTTACGCAGGCGGAACTGGTTTTCCAGGTCACCCACCACGCTGTTGATGAAACCGTCACAATTGTTCAGTGACAACAGGTAGCGGGGCTGCTCCAGGTTGTACTGGCCAGACACTGCAAAGGTGGAGCTGACGGCTTCGGTGGCGAGCGCGAAATAGGTGGCATCGAAGCTGAACACGTCCTGTTCCGACGATGCGCTGTGACGGTCGGCGCCGCGGAAGTGGGTGGCGCGCATCACGGTGCCTTCGCAGTGCAGGTCAAACAGGTTGGATTTGAAGAAAATTTCTGACCAGAACAGGTGACAGATGCGCGCGATGGAGCGACCAAAGCCCAGCAACAGCAGGGCGGCCAGAACGATGGCAACGGTGCCGCCGGCTGGCACCAGCAGTTGTTCAATCACTGTGCTGGCGTTTCCGGAACCTTTGCCGCCGAACTGCTGCATGGCCGAGAGGTGATCCAGGCCGCGTTCCACGCCCAGCCACAGCATCAGGGTGCCGATGAGCATGAGCAGCTGGCCGGCAACGGTGCCGCCGATGCGTGCCCAGCGGAGGGCTTGCGGTTCGGGAATGTCCTCGACGGTGGGTTGGATTTCCGCAATCAGATCGCCGTTGAACTGCTCGTTTTCGCGGTTGGCTTCGCCGGTATCGTTCTTGTCCAGATAGACCCGGTTCGGCAGCTCAAGCTGGCGTTTCTGCATCAGCACCAGGTCACGCAGGGTGGTGAAGATCTGCCGTGGGTGGAGGTCGAAGCGCCAGCTGTTGTTCAGTTCTGAACTGGAGGTCTGGATGCGCACCATGCCAATACGGGCTTTTACCATGACCGTTGCCAGGGCGGCGGTGATCAGGGCGCCGATCACGGCGAGGGTCAGCAGGGCGCCGGTGTTAAACACAGGTTCCAGCAGTGGCATGCCTTCTGCAAGGCGGGCCTGGTCGCGGGGAGACTGAACGTCCCAGAAGAAACTCCAGCCTTGGGCAAACAGTATGGGAATGGCGATGGCACCGATCACTACCAGGGCCAGTCCGCCGCTGTTGAAGCTGTGGAGCCGAGTCATGTTGTTGCGGGAGAGAGGGTTGCCGAGCTTGACCCAGACCAGTGCCAGATAGATAAACAAAGCACTCTGTAACAACAGAGAAACCACCGTGGAACCAACCTCACCGCCGGTGCTGCCGGCAAAAGCCATGTACACCACGAGGCTGGCCACGAGGAAGGCGGCAATCGCAACCAGGCTCTTGGTCAGTTTCATGGCGATCACCTGCGCCATGTTGCGAATGGGCCAGGGGGTCACGATCAGGTTGGGAAACACAGAGTGTACCGCCCGGGCGAACCAGGTCTTGGGCTCCACAAAGGTCGGGTTGGACTTGCTCATCAGCATGTTGTGCAGCGTTGAAGCGGTGTACAGGCTGGGCTCATTCTCAGCGACCGCTTCACGGGCCACGTTTTTGCTGAGGCTGGCGGGCGCCGCGCGACCCACGAAGAATCGCATCATCTGGAACAGGCCGCCGCCAAGGGCCTTGAGGCCAGCACCGACAAACAGACCGCCGAGAATCAGGCTGACCCAGGCGCTGGTTTTGTCTGTGTTCAGCAGGGATTGGATCTGCAGCAGCAGATAGACGCCGATCGCGGTCACGATCAGTCCACGAATGGAACGCACCAGCCCCTCAAAACGGAACGGGTTGCGGATATTGAGTTTTTGAGCTCCGTACTCAAATGCCATGGTCGCTTTCCTTCAAGAATATACGCCGGTCAGAAAAACGCAGAAGTCTAGCCTGATTTTGTGACATCATTCAGAAGTTTTTGAAAAATAGTGCAAAATTCTCGGTTGCCGAGCGCTTGAGATCTTTCAGAGGAATACTGCCATGACCACTGCTCCGTTCGACCCTGGCCGGCCATGCCCTTGTGGCAGCGCCCGGCCGTACGCTGACTGTTGTCAGCCCTGGCACGTTGGTCAGCCGGCGCCGACGCCGGAAGCGTTGATGCGGTCGCGCTATACCGCCTTTGTACTGGAGCTGGCCGAGTACCTGAGTCAGACCTGGCACAGCTCTACCCGGCCGTCGTCACTCTCCCTTGAGGGCTCGCCCCAGTGGCTGTCGCTGCAGGTGCTGTCGGCAGGGACCCGGGGCGACCGCGGGCAGGTGCATTTCCGCGCGGTCTACCGGTCGGGTGACGGGTTTGGCTATCTGGAAGAGCAATCGGATTTTGTGCTCGAGCAGGGCCGCTGGTTCTATGTCGCCGGTGATACCCGTGAGGGCACCCTCAAACCTGGCCGCAATGATCCCTGCCCCTGTGGCAGTGGCCGTAAACACAAGGCCTGCTGCCGCTGAGCGAGTGTCGGAATAGCGCTGTTTACGCATAGGTTTTGGTTAAAAAATGTGCTATTGTCCGCGCCCTTTTTGAGAATTATCAATTGTGCTCGCGTACAATGGCGTTTTCGGGAGCCGCAGCCGGTTCCTGTGCTGCTGTCGCGCCACCAACGAGGATTTCCGGTTACTCCATGCAAACCGCCAAGCCCCTGTTCGATCACCCCAAATACTGGGCCGAGTGTTTTGGTCCGTCGCCGTTCCTGCCGATGTCGCGGGAAGAGATGGATCAGCTGGGTTGGGACACCTGTGACGTCATCATTGTCACCGGTGACGCTTACGTCGATCACCCATCGTTTGGCATGGCGGTGATCGGCCGCCTGCTGGAAGGGCAGGGCTTCCGGGTGGGTATCATTGCCCAGCCGGACTGGAACTCGAAAGAAGACTTCATGAAGCTCGGCAAGCCCAACCTGTTTTTCGGGGTGGCCGCAGGCAACATGGATTCCATGATCAACCGCTATACCGCTGACCGCAAAGTCCGCTCCGATGACGCCTACACCCCCGGCGGTGAAGGTGGCAAACGCCCGGATCGTGCCAGCCTGGTGTACAGCCATCGCTGCCGTGAAGCCTTCGCCGATGTGCCCATTGTGCTGGGAGGCATTGAGGCTTCGCTGCGCCGTATTGCCCATTACGATTACTGGCAGGACAAGGTCCGCAAATCCATCCTGGTTGATTCCGGTGCCGATATCCTGCTGTTCGGCAACGCCGAGCGAGCCATTGCGGAAGTGGCCTTCCGCCTGTCCTGTGGTGAAACGGTTGAAAGCCTGACGGATATCCGTGGTACCGCTTTTGTCCGCAAGGACAGTGCGGATGGCTATTATGAACTGGATTCCACCCGGGTGGATCGCCCCGGTCGGGTCGACAAGATCATCAGCCCCTACGTCAATACCCAGGAGCTCCAGGAGTGCTCCAGCAGCCAGCAGGCGGCCGTGGAAACCGGCACTGAGCTCGACTCAGACACCACGGTGGTGGTCGATCTGTTGCCCAGCTCCCGCATCGAGCGGGACAAGACCGTCATCCGGTTACCGTCCTACGAAAAGGTCCGCAACGATCCGGTACTGTACGCCCATGCCAACCGGGTGTTGCACCAGGAGACCAACCCCGGTAACGCCCGGGCCTTGGTGCAGAAGCATGCGGGCCAGGATATCTGGTTCAATCCGCCGGCGATTCCGCTGACCACCGAGGAGATGGACTACGTCTTCGATCAGCCGTTTGCCCGGGTGCCCCACCCCAGCTACGGCGAGGCGCGGATTCCGGCCTATGAGATGATCCGCTTTTCGGTCAACATCATGCGTGGCTGTTTTGGGGGGTGTACTTTCTGCTCGATCACCGAACATGAGGGGCGGATCATCCAGAACCGGTCCCACGATTCCATCATCCGTGAAATCGAAGCCATGCGCGACAAGGTGCCGGGCTTCACCGGTGTGGTCTCGGATCTCGGCGGCCCAACCGCCAACATGTACCGCATCGCCTGCAAATCGCCGGAAATCGAGGCGGCCTGTCGCAAGCCGTCCTGCGTCTACCCGGGTATCTGCTCAAACCTCAATACCGACCACTCCTCACTGATCGAGCTGTATCGAAAGGCCCGCGATCTGAAAGGGGTGAAGAAAGTACTGATCGCCTCCGGTCTCCGTTACGACCTGGCGGTGGAGTCCCCCGAGTATGTCCGCGAGCTGGTCACCCACCATGTAGGCGGTTACCTGAAAATTGCTCCGGAACACACCGAGGAAGGCCCGCTCAGCAAAATGATGAAGCCGGGAATCGGCAGCTATGACCGCTTTAAGCGGATGTTTGAGAAGTACTCGAAAGAGGCAGGCAAGGAGCAGTACCTGATTCCCTACTTTATCGCGGCTCATCCGGGCACGACCGATGAAGACATGCTCAATCTGGCGCTGTGGCTGAAGCGAAACGGCTTCCGTGCGGATCAGGTGCAGGCGTTCTACCCATCACCGATGGCGACCGCCACCACCATGTACCACACCGCTCGCAATCCGCTGAGCCGGGTCACCTACAAGACCGATAAGGTCGACACGGTGAAAGATCCCCTGCAGCGACGCCTGCACAAGGCATTCCTGCGTTATCACGATCCCAACAACTGGCCGATGCTCAGAGAGGCCCTGATGCGTATGGGGCGGGCTGACCTGATCGGGCCGGGCAAGCATCAGTTGATTCCCAAACATCAGCCCCGGGTGGAAGGTTACCAGAGCGCACGTCGCAAAAACTCGACCCCGCCTGGCAGCCGTAAATCTGGCCGACCTCTGTTGACCCAGCACACCGGTTTGCCTCCACGTGACACAGGCGCTGGTGAGGGCAGCCGCAAGGCCGGCAAGCGCCGTCCGGTCAAGAACGTTACCCGGCGCTAAGCTGACGCGTTGAAAGAAGGCCGCCCTTTTAATGGCCTGCGTCACTGCGATTGGCTAAGGTGAAAAAAAGTCGCCGATTGGGAATACAACTTTGGGAATGGTCAGGGCATGAATCTCCGCAAGCGCAAGCCCGATGTCCGCACGGTTTTATGGGGTGGCTGGCTTTGTGTGCTGCTGGTAACGGTGCTTGGGGTCCGGGTGCTGGACCAGCAACACCGTGACAGTTACCAGCAGCAGGTTCGGGGTGATGTGACGCGGGAGCTGTCGATCCTGCGGGCACAGTTTGAAGGCGCCATCGGTGAGAACCTGCAGGTTGTGCAGGGGCTGGTGGCTGTGATCTCTTCTGACCCTGATATTACCCCGCATCGTTTTGCCTCCATTGCCAGTGCGATCCTGGCTCAGAAGCAGGAACTGCGCAATATTGGTGCGGCCCCGGATATGGTCATTCGCATGGTGCATCCGTTGGCTGGCAACGAAGCGGCGCTGGGGCTCGATTATCGAAAAAATGCCCTGCAGTGGCCGAAGGTCCGTCAGGCGGCGGAAACCGGTGAGCTGGTTCTGGATGGCCCGGTCGATCTTGTCCAGGGGGGCGAGGCCTTTATTGGCCGGGTTCCTGTGTTCGTTGCTCCGGCAAGCGGCGAGGAACGTGTCCTTTGGGGACTGGTGTCGGCGGTTATCGATGTTGAGGCCCTGTACCGGGAAGCCGGTCTCTATCAGAGTGGGAACCTGGCGGTGGCCCTGCGTACCCTGGGTAATGATGCCGTGCCCGGTGAGGTGTTTTTCGGGCCTGCGGGGTTGTTCCGGCAGCAACCGGTCACCATGCCGGTTGTACTGGGTGGTAGCCGCTGGCAGCTGGGTGCCACGCCAGCGGGCGGCTGGCCGACTCACCCGCCCGATGTTGTCCGCTTCCGTGCCCTGTTGCTGCTGGCGTCGGCCCTGATCCTGTTGCCGGGTCTCGGAATGACACTGTCGATCCAGCGCGAGCGGAAGAGCCGGAGGCGCCTGCAATCCCAGTTTGAACTGTCGCCCCAGGGGATGGCTCTGGTGGAGAGCCACAGTGGTCGTCTGCTGCGGGTCAATGCCTCTCTGGGCGCCATGACAGGGGTGGACGCCGAGACCCTCCGCACGACTCCGATCAGTCGTATCCTCCCGTCGCCCATGCCTTGGGCCAATCGCGACCAGGACCGTCGCTTTGGGCCTGTTGAGAGCCTCTGCCTGCACGCGGATGGCGGCAGCTTGCCTATCCTGTTGTCGGGCGTGCGGGTTCGTGAAGAGGGCGACCGGGAATTGGTGTGGCTGTCGTTTCAGGACATCTCCGAACAGAAAAAGGTCGAACAGATGAAGAGCGAATTCATCTCGACCGTCAGCCATGAGTTGCGGACCCCGCTGACGTCCATTTCTGGCGCTCTCAAACTCCTCTCGGAAGGGATGGTTGGCGAGCTGCCGGAGAAGGCTCGTGACATGGTCGGTATTGCCCGGAAAAACAGTGAACGACTGACTTTGCTGATTAATGACTTGCTGGATATGGACAAGCTGGTGTCCGGAAAACTGGGCTTCAATATCCGCCCACTGGCCCTGGCCCCCCTGATCAAAACCAGCCTGGAGAATCTCTCCACCTATGCCCACAACCACGACGTCAGCCTCGCCTACGACAACCAGTCCGGGCAGGCGGCGGTACTGGCCGACGATCTGCGCTTCCAACAGGTGATGGATAACCTGTTGTCCAATGCCATCAAGTTTTCTCCCGCCGGAGGCCGCGTTACGGTGACCAGTGAGTTACTTGATGGCCAGATCCAGCTGTCAGTCTGTGACCAGGGCGAGGGTATTCCCGAAGCGTTCCGCACCCGGGTGTTCGAGAAATTTGCCCAGGCCGATGGCTCTGATCGACGGATCAAGGGCGGGACGGGGCTTGGACTGGCAATAACCCGGGGCCTGTTGCAGCACATGAACGGCAGCATCCGTTTTGAGTCGGAACCGGGGATCGGCACCTGTTTCTACGTTCTGCTGCCACGGGCGAACTGATGGGCGGCGTGGCGGGGGTTTGGGTTCCCCGGCAACATCGGTATGATTGGCCGCTAATCGATTGATACGATGACCAATCCGAGGACTCCATGAAACAATTACCCCTGCTGGTTGCGGTGTTGCTGATGCTGGTTTTGAGCACGGCAACGCGGGCAGAACAGACCTATACCCTGAAGCTGGCTGAAACCTGGGGACCGAATTACCCCATCCTCGGGGATGCCACCCGCAATATGGCGGCGATGGCTGAAGCCATGTCCGGCGGACGCCTCCGGATCCGCATCGATTCCTCTAACCGGCACAAGGCGCCCTTTGGCATCTTTGACATGGTCAAGGCCGGTCAGTACGACATGGGCCATACCGCGTCTTACTACTACAAGGGCAAGATCCCCAACGCCATGTACTTCACCACCGTACCGTTTGGCATGATCGCGCCCGAACAGTATGCCTGGTTCTATTTTGGCGATGGCATGGCGCTGATGGAAAAAGTCTACGCGCCCCATGGTTTGCTGTCGTTCCCTGGCGGTAACACGGGCAACCAGATGGGCGGCTGGTTCCGCGAGGAAATCACCTCCCTGGATGACCTGCAGGGGCTGAAAATGCGTACCCCGGGGTTTGCCGGCGAAGTGATGGCGGAACTCGGGGTGGCGGTGACCAACATTCCCCCGGGTGAGCTGTACACGGCCCTGGAGCGGGGCACCATTGATGCTTTGGAATGGGTGGGGCCGGCACTGGACTTCAATATGGGCTTCCACCAGATTGCCGATTATTACTACTCCGGCTGGCAGGAGCCGGGTGCCGAGGTGCAGTTCCTGATCAATCAGCAGGCCTGGGAGCGACTCCCCGCCGACCTGCAGGAAATTCTTCGGGTGGCCATGCGTACGGCGGCCTATGACATGTACATCCAGAGCACCCATCAGAGTGGCGTTGCCTGGAGCCAGATGCAGCAGGCGTACCCGGATGTCCAGCACCGCACGTTCCCGCCGGAGGTGATTGACGCCCTTCGTGCAACCACCGACCGGCTTTTGCGGGAAGCGTCGGAAAATGACCCGTTGGCGCGGGAGATTGTTCAGTCGCAACAGGACTATCTGCGTCAGGTACGCCCTTGGATCAACATGTCTGACCGTGCTTATCTGAATACCGTCGCTCCGACCGACTGAGGTCGGGGCCGATAGCCTCGCCCCGCCTTACTCCCCGAACCGCTCCGCTCTCATGCCGCCTTGTGGCCCTGGCCGGAATCTCCGGTACCAGCGCCATGGGAGCCTTGAGGGCTTCGTCCGCATCCGCTTGGTGCGGCTCATGTGCTTCCACAACGATACGCGGTTGATGAGGCGCGGTGAGAATGACGAAAATTTAATCAGTCAGTGCTAAGCTTCCTGAACAAGCATAATAATTATAATGGCCTTGATCAGGATGCTGCCCGGAGCCGGTGAAGGCCTTGTTCAGCCATTATAACGGCGATCACCAAGAGGTGAGCATATGAACGATGGCCTTGGGGAGTGGTTGAATTCGACGTTCATGGGGCATGGGCACTGTTACCTGTGGCGAAATGACCTGGTTTATCTGCACTCCATTTCTGATGGCGCGATCGCGCTGTCATATTTCACCATTCCCGCCGCTCTGTATGTATTGATGGCCAAGCGCAAGGACCTGGAATACCAGTGGATGTTCGTGCTCTTTGCCTTGTTCATCTTCGCCTGCGGCGCCACCCACGTTCTCTCGATCTGGAATATCTGGAACGGCGACTATTATCTGTCCGGCGTCGTCAAGGCCATCACGGCGGTGGTGTCCATCCTGACCGCTATCCTGATCTGGCCACTGATTCCCCAGGCGCTGGCTTTGCCCCGGCCCATGCAGCTGCAGCAGGCCAATGAGGGGCTGCGTGCGGAGATTTCCCTTAGAGAAAAATCTGAACGGATGCTGGCGATGGCCAGTTCCGATTTACAACGTCGGGTCGATGAACTGACGGAGACCAAGCGGCGCCTGGAGCAGGAAATCAGCCAGCGTGAACGCATGGAAATGCGGTTCCGCAATCTATTTGAAGCAAGCCCGGTCGGTCTAATGCTGGTCAAGCAGGACGGTCGCATCCAGCTGGTCAATCAGAGGGTGGCCAGTATGATCGGTATGAGCGTGGATACCCTGCACGGCTCTAATGTCAGGGAGCTGGTTGTTGGGCCAGATTGGCGCAAGCATGGCTGGCAACGCCAGGATGCTTTGGCCTTGGGAGAGGGCGGCCGGCAACTGCCGGTGGAAGTGGGTGTGAATCCTTTGGAGGCAGGTGAGGGTGCCCCCATGGTTGTTTCTCTGGAAGACACCACCGAGCGTCAGCAGCATGAAACGCGCCAGCGGGAATACACCGAGGCGCTGAAACGATCCAACGAAGAACTGGAGCAGTTTGCTTTTATCGCCTCCCACGATCTGCGAGAGCCACTGCGCAAACTACTGTCATTTACCCAACTCCTGACCTCGGGGCGCTATGGCCAGTTTGATGAAAAGGGGCAGCAGTTCGTAAGCTATATTCGGGATGCTGCCGAACGCATGGACGCGCTGCTGAGCAGTCTGCTCAAGTATAGCCGGGTCATTTCCCAGGGTAATCCGTTTGAGTCGGTGGATCTTAATGACGTTGTGCGCGACGTGCAGAAGGATCTTCAACTCTCCATTGCCGAGGCAGGGGTAAACATTCACGTGCAGGCACTGGGAACAGTATTCGGGGATGCGGTGCAACTGCGTCAGCTCTTCCAGAACCTGATCAGTAACAGTATCCGTTATCGACGAGAAGGTGTTCTGCCGGAGGTCAGCATTACCGGAGAGCCCCTGGCCAATGCCCGCTATCGGCTGAGCGTTAAGGATAACGGTATCGGTTTTGATATGAAGTACAAGGATCAGATTTTTGAGATCTTCAAACGGCTGCATGGACGCAGTGAATATGAAGGTACCGGCGTGGGCCTGGCCATTTGCCGAAAAATAGTGATGCGCCATAACGGCACCATTGCGGTGGAAAGTGTTCCCGGTAAGGGAGCTGAGTTCACGATTGTGTTGCCGACCGACAGGAGCAACAACACCCTATGAATCCGTTCCCGATACTCCTGGCAGAGGACGACGCGATGGACCGGATTCTCACCGAGGAAGCCTTCCGTGAGAGCCGGCTGACCAACCCGCTCTTCTTCGTAAATGATGGGGAGGAGCTGATGGGATATCTTCGCAGGCAGCCTCCCTATGATGATGTTTGCCAGTATCCGATGCCCGGTATCATCCTGCTGGATTTGAATATGCCACGAATGGATGGCCGGGCCTGCCTGCGGGAAATTCGCGGCGACCCTGAACTCAACCATTTGCCCATTGTGGTTCTGACCACTTCGACGGAACAGGAGGAAGTGGTCCGGAGCTACAATCTTGGCGCCAACTCCTTTATGAGCAAGTCAATTGACTTCGAGGCTTTTGTCTCCCAGATCAAGGCTTTTGGCGATTACTGGTGTTCAATAGTGGAGTTGCCTGATGGCGAATAAGCACCTGCACGTACTTATGGTCGATGATGACCATGCTGATTTTGCCATCGTTGAGGCGTTACTGGGCACGGCAACGCGAACCAGTTTCGAGCTGTCCCATGTGAGCAGCTTCGAGGAAGCTGAGGCCTGTTTGCTGGAACGCAAATACGACATCTTCCTGGTGGATTATTTTCTGGGGTCGGAAACCGCGCTTCCCCTGCTGGAAAAGGCCTTGCGTCAGTCGGTGGTCCGTCCGATCGTCGTACTGACCGGTGCTGATGGCGATACCCTGGACGATGTCGTTATTGAGCATGGGGCCGCGGACTTTCTACCCAAGTCCGAGCTGACGACGGAGCTGTTGGAACGGACCATCCGGCATGCCGTGGAGCATAAAAAAGTTCTGCTGAGACTGGAACGGTTGGCGAAGCAGGATGCATTGACGGGGCTGGGTAATCGCCTGCTGTTTGAGGAGATCCTTGAAAAAACCCTGGCAAGGGCCAAGCGTAATCAGGGCAAGCTGGCCGTATTGTTCCTCGACCTTGACCGGTTCAAGGAAATCAACGATAGCCTTGGTCACCCCACCGGGGACCTGTTGCTGCTCCTGGTCGCGGACCGGTTGCGCAAGCTGATGCGCGATTCCGATGTCATTGCCCGGATAGGCGGGGATGAGTTTACGGTGCTGCTGGATGATCTGGGGGATTTCCAGGACGCTGTGCTGGTGGCAGAGAAAATCATCGAATGTCTGGGCAAGCCATCTGCAATCAGGGGAAATGAGCTTGTTGTGAGTGCCAGCGTTGGTATCGCTGTCTACCCGGACAATGGTGAAACCCCCATCGAACTGATGCAAAAGGCAGACATCGCGCTCTACGAAGCGAAACGGCGAGGGGCGGGGCGGACCCAGTTCTTCACGGCGGGGCTCCAGACGCAGCTTGAGAACAACCTTGAAATTGAACGGGGGCTTCGTCGCGCTCTGGAGCAGGAAGCCCTGGAGCTTTTCCTGCAACCCAAATGGATGCTGGACGACACACGCATACTGGGCTTCGAAGGGCTCTTGAGATGGCGCCGGGGTGATGAAGTCATCGCTCCGGATCTCTTCATTCCGGTGGCTGAACGTACCGGGTTGATCCTGCCATTGGGGGAGTGGGTCATCGATGAGGCCTGCGCGATACTGTCTCTCTGGCAAGACCAGGGGGTTGACGATTTCACGCTCGCGATCAACGTATCGCCCATTCAGCTGCAGTCCCCGTCATTCAAGGAGCTGCTGTTTCAGACGATTTACCGGCACGGCGTGGACCCCAAACGTCTGGAGCTGGAGCTGACCGAGGAAACCTTGATCGATGTGACCGAAGAGGAAGGCCGGATTCTCACGGACCTGAGGGAGATCAGGAGCATGGGTATCAGAGTCGCGATAGATGACTTTGGCACCGGGTACTCATCCCTGCGTTACTTAAAGCATTTCCCTGCAGAATACCTCAAGATCGATCGCAGTTTTGTTTCCGGTGAGCATGACGGTCTCAGCGAGCCGGCCATTGCGAAGGCTGTGGTTACCCTGTCGGACTCCCTCAGTTTGGATTCGGTGGCGGAGGGGGTCGAAACCGAGGAGCAGCGCAGTCTGTTGCGGGAAATGGGGTGCCGGTTTGGTCAGGGTTACCTGGTGGCCCCACCCAAACCGCATGATGAGGCCTTGGAGTTTGCACTTCGGCACAACAGGACGTTGTGATCGTGAGTGCGCCATTTCAGCTCCGTCAGCTTCAGGGAAGAGAACAATGAGCTCTAGCAAGTCATTGTCAGACAAAGTGATTTGGTTGGCCGCTTCGCACGATAAAGAGCGCCGCCAGTTGGTGGACGCGCTGTCCTACAGTGGCCTGGCCCACCGCATGCGTACCTATGATTCTGCCGAGGGCCTGCTTGGTCAGCTGGACGCCAGCAACGCCTATCCGGGCTTGATACTATTGGCGCTGTCTGATGGTGAGGTACCCGGCACCCTGGATATCCTGACCCGGGTGAAGCAACATCCTGTGCTTAGAGTGGTGCCGGTGATCGTGTTCAAACCAGCGGACAGCGCGTGCGACACCCTCGAATGCTACCGTCGGGGTGCTGCGTCCGTGATACGTCAACCGCTGGGGTTCCAGGGATTGGTGGAGGTCATGCGGATCATGGAGAATTACTGGGTTTCAGTGTCCCCGCTACCGGAACTGCGAAGTTCCTGATTCTGTGTGTCTTCCCGAACCGTTGCTCTTGGCTTCTCCGCCCAGCCATGGGTGGAATTCCACCCAAACCCCTCTGATGAACGGGTAGGTCTGCACCCATAGAGATGTCCGGCTATTCGCTTGAGGCGCTCTCCCGCGCGGTTTTCCGCGAGTTGGCCTGGTGGTTGCTGTTGGTCTGACTGACAACAACAGCAAAACGCCAACCTGGGAGTTTCCTATGAGCCAAAACATCCGTGTGCTGATCACTGCAGCAACGCTTTCCGCAACTGTGCTGTCTTCGAATGCGATTGCCAGCGACCGAGCTGACTGGCCGCAGAATTTTACCGTAGGGACGGCTAGCCAGGGCGGCACCTATTTCGCCTATGGCTCCGGTTGGGCCAACTACATGTCCGAGAACCTGGGCATTTCCGGCGGTGCCGAGATCACCGGTGGCCCGGTGCAGAACATGGCGCTGGTCCATACCGGTGACCTGGGCTTCGGGCTGACCACCATGGGGCCGGCCAGTGAGGCACTGGAGGGCAAGAGCCCGCTGGCACCGGGCATGAAGCTCGACAACGTCTGTGCCATGTTCCCGATGTACCAGACACCGTTCTCGGTAACCGTCCTGACCAATTCCGGCATTACCCGCATTGCTGACATTCCTGAAGGCGCCCGGATCGGCTTCGGCCCGGCCGGCTCCACCTCGGATACTTATTTTCCGCGGATGATGGATGCCCTTGGCGTGCAGTACGAGCGCCGCAACGGCAGCTGGGCCGACTTGGGCGGACAGTTGCAGGATGGCCTGATCGACGTCGTGGCGTTCGCCGCAGGTATTCCCATTCCGGCGGTGAGTCAGCTGGAAGTTCAGTCCGACATTCGCATCATCGAATTCAATGAGGATGAAGTTACCCGGATTACCGCGGAATTCCCGGTTGCGCCGTTTACCATTCCGGCCAACACCTACAGCTCCCTGAACGCGGACTCCCAGGCGGTGTCCATGTGGAACTTCGCAGTGGCTGGCTGCGATATGCCGGAGGAGCTGGTGTATGAAATGACCCGTCTTACCCTGGAGAACAACGACAAGATGGTCTCCATCCACAAGGCGGCGACCACCAGCGTTGCGGAGAATTACGTCCATAACACGGTGATCCCCTGGCATCCGGGTGCAGCGCGCTGGTTCAACGAGAACGGTTACACCATTGACGTCAGCCAGATCAAGTAACTGAAGACTCCTTTAACCAGGGTTTATCTGCCATGAAATCCAATAGCCAATCACTCATCGAGAGCGATGACCACATGCTGGCCCACGGTGTCGACGACGAGCCGGTCGAGGGTAATCGCCGCCTGTTCGGGCGTCGTCTGCTGGCCTTTGTCAGTGTGCTGGCCATCGCTTATGCCGTGTTCCACCTCTATGCCCTGAACATTTCTCCGCTGGAGACCTGGTCGTACCGTATCGTCCACGTCTGCGGGGCGCTGATTCTGGGTTATGTGCTGTTTTCCGGTGCCCGTTTCACGGACACCGGCGCTGGTGGCTTCCGCTGGACCAGCTGGGTGGCCCTGATCCTGCTGTTGCCGGCGGGTTACGCACTGTTCCAGACTCTCAATATGTACCAGCAGGTTCAGGGCGGTGCCCTGCGCCTGCCGGTGGATCTGGAAACCTGGCACTACGGCTGGCCATTGCTGGCGGCCACCGGGCTGGGCATCGTGCTGAGCTGGCTGCACCGTCGTGATCGTGCCGTATTCAGTTTGCCGGACCTGGTGCTGGTAGTGTGTTCCATCGCGACGGCAGCCTACCTGCTGGTGGTGTACAACACCCCGATGCGGATGAGTACGGGCACGCCATTTGCCCCGGTGGGGATTTCTTTTGCGGCGATTGCCGGTACAGCCCTGATCATGGAAATGACCCGCCGGGTGGCCGGCATGGCGCTGGTGATTATCGCGCTGGTGTTTCTTGGTTATGTCTTCGCCGGGCCATACCTGCCGGGCTTCCTGGGCTATCCCGGCTTATCCATCCAGCGGTTCTTCAGTCAGGTGTATACCGACGCGGGCGTGCTGGGGCCAACCACGGCGGTGTCGTCCACTTATATCATCCTGTTCATCATCTTTGCGGCTTTCCTACAGGCGTCAAAGGTGGGTGACTACTTCGTCAACTTTGCCTTTGCTGCTGCCGGTCGTACCCGCGGTGGCCCTGCCAAGGTCGCGATCTTTGCTTCCGGGCTGATGGGTATGATCAACGGCACCAGCGCCGGTAACGTGGTGTCCACCGGCTCCCTGACCATCCCACTGATGAAGCGGGTGGGTTACAGCAAGCAAACCGCGGGTGCCGTCGAGGCTGCTGCGTCGACCGGTGGTCAGATCATGCCGCCGATCATGGGGGCCGGGGCCTTCATCATGGCTGAAATCACGGGTATTCCCTACACCGAGATTGCCATTGCCGCGATCATCCCTGCGATCCTGTATTTTGCCTCGGTCTACTTCATGGTGGATCTGGAAGCGGCGCGTCTGGGCATGCGGGGCATGCGTGAAGACGAACTGCCGTCGCTCAAGCGGCTGGCCCGACAGGCCTATCTGTTTGTGCCAATCCTGATCCTCATCGTGGCCCTGTTCATGGGCTACTCGGTCATCCGTGCCGGAACCCTGGCCACCGTCTCCGCGGTGGTGGTGAGCTGGCTATCGCCACACAAGATGGGGCTGCGTGCGATCCTCAATGCGTTGCAGCTGTCCGGCATTATGTCGGTGCAGATCATCGTGGTGTGCGCCTGTGCAGGGGTGATTGTCGGGGTGATATCCCTGACCGGCGTTGGCGCTCGTTTCTCGTCGCTGCTGCTGGGAGTGGCGGAAACCAGCCAGCTGCTGGCACTGGTGTTCGCGATGTTCATCTCCGTGCTGCTGGGCATGGGCATGCCAACCACGGCCGCCTACGCTGTCGCCGCATCCGTCGTCGCCCCGGGCTTGGTACAGCTGGGTATCGAGCCGCTGACCGCGCACTTCTTCGTGTTCTACTTTGCCGTGGTGTCGGCAATCACACCGCCGGTGGCGCTGGCGTCCTATGCCGCTGCGGGTATTTCCGGAGCCAACCCCATGGAGACCTCAGTCGCATCGTTCCGCATTGGCTTGTCAGCGTTCATCGTGCCATTCATGTTCTTCTACAACAGTGCCTTGCTGATGGATGCCGGGGTGTTCGAGATTGCCCGCGCCCTGGTCACCGCCACCATAGGCGTTTACCTGTTGTCCAGTGCAGTACAGGGCTGGTTCGTGCGGGGGCTGGCGCCCGGTTACATCCGTGTGTTGCTGATGGCAGCAGCGCTGATGATGATTGAGGGCGGTATCATCACTGACCTTGCCGGTGTGGTGGTGGTTGTCATGGCTTACCTGGCGCAGAAGCGCCGGGTAGCACTGGCAACGCCTGTGTCCGCCTGAGGCCAGGCGGCAGGGCGTCGCGTCGCCCGGTATCTTGCCATACACTGTAGGAGCCCCTGTTTGCCCGCTACCGGGTGAACAGGGGTTTTCCTGTTCAAGGCGGAGCCATGGTGTATCGATTCGCAATCATTGGACTGTACCTACTGACAGCGGCCCTGTGCTGGCTGTTTGGCGGCTGGTATGGCTTTCACCTGCTGGAGCAGGAGAGCCAGAAGGAATCTTTCCGTTACCAGCAACTGGTGGGCAATGAACTTAACCGCTACCGGCCGATTCCGGAGCTGGTGGCCCAGCACCCGGTGATGCGTTCGGTGCTGCAACATCCCGGTGACGTCAGCCTGGTACTCCAGAGTAATATCCAGATGGCACGGATGGCGTCTATTGTCGGAGCCTCCGATGTCTACCTGCTTGATCTTTCCGGGCTCACCATCGCCCACAACAACTACAACCGAGACAACAGCTTTATCGGGCGACGTTTCGATTACCGGCCCTATTTTCAGCGTGCGATTCGCAACCGCGGCATCGCCATCTATTTTGCCCTGGGCATTACATCCGGCCAGCGCGGACTCTATTTTTCCCACCCGGTGTGGTCTGCCCGCGGCGATATGCTTGGGGTGCTGGTGGTGAAGATGCTGGTCACCGAACTGGAAAACCAGTGGCAACGTCCGGCCAGTTTTGCCGATGCGGAAATGGTGGTGCTGGATGGCGACGGAATAAGTTTCCTGTCGAGCCGGCCGGAATGGCTGTACCGTAGCTTTCGCGCCACCGGCGCACGGGAACCGGATCCTCAGCGTCTGGTTGAGCGCTATCCTGGTATGGAATTACAGCCGGTGCCGCGCATCAATCTCGGGCGGCCCTTGGGTGTGTCAGAGCACTCTGAATTGGTGCGTTACCCAAGAGACAAGGGCGAACAGGCGTATCTGGTGGTGGCGACGCCATTGCCTCAGCTGGACTGGTCGCTGCGGGTGATCATGGGTACCCAGCCGGTGCTGCTGTCCCGTATCCAGTTCCTGCTGGTGGGGTCGGTGCTGTTTTTTGGCGGCTTCCTGAGTTGGTTATACCTGAGGGAGCGCTATCGTCGTGAGGCGGAACTCGCGCAGCGGGGGGTTCAGCTGGAACAACGGGTGGCAGAACGCACCGCTGATCTGGAAAACTCCAACCATCGATTAGTGGAGGAGGTGCGCCAGCGCGAACGCGCGCAGGGTGAGCTGAGGGAAACCCAGCAGGAACTGATCCAGGCGGCCAAACTGGCGGTACTCGGGCAGATGTCGGCCGGTCTCAACCATGAGATGAATCAGCCACTGACGGCGATCCAGAGTTATGCCCGCAACAGTCGTCGTTTCCTCCAGCGCGGAGAGCTGACGGCGGTGGATGAAAACCTGGCAGAAATTGACGGCCTGTGCCGAAAAATGGCGGAGCTGACCCGCCAGTTCAAGGTCTTTGCCCGCAAATCTGAAGGGTTGCCCGCGGTGGTTGATCTGCGTCTACCAGTCGATGCCGCGCTGAAGATAATCTCCGCCCAGGAGGCCTGCGCGAGGGTGACTTTCGATTGGCGCCGACCGGCCGAGCCGGTGTTATGCCACGGAGACCTGATCCGCCTGGAACAGGTGATGGTGAACCTGCTGGCCAATGCAGTGCAGGCGGTGGACATGGCGGCTGAACCCAGGGTTGAGATCGCTATCGAGGCGGGAGACGGCTGCTGGCGGTGTCGGGTGAGGGACAATGGCGCGGGTCTGGCGGGCAACTCGGAACAGATGTTCGAGCCGTTTTTTACCACCAAGTCCTTAAGCCAGGGCTTGGGCTTGGGGCTGTCTATCTCTCGTCAGATTGTCGAGGCCTTGGGCGGTCACCTGACCGGGCGCAACCGCGACGATGGCCAGGGGGCCGAATTTATAGTGGAGCTGAACCAGCGAGAGACCAGTGAATGACTGAAACTGCGGTGATCTTTATCGATGACGATGCCGATATCCGTCGGGTCATGGCCCAGAGCCTGGCGCTCGACGACATGCCGGTACAGTGCTTTGCGGATGGCGCCAGCGCCCTGGCCGGAATCCATGGTGAGTTTGAAGGAGTGGTGTTGTGCGACTACAACATGCCGGGGATGAATGGGCTTGCCGTGCTTGAGAAGGTCCACGAGATCGACGACACCATACCGGTCGTCATTCTGACCGGGCAGGGGGACATCAGCACAGCAGTCTCCGCCATGCAGAAAGGTGCTTACGATTTCATAGAAAAGCCGTTTGACCACGATGAATTACTGGAGCTGCTGCGCCATGCTCTGGAGAAACGCCAGCTGGCGCTGGAAAATCGCCGCCTCAAGGCGCAGCTCAAGCATCTTGCCAAGCCGGGGCCCCGCCTGTTGGGGGACTCGGCGGCGATGCAGCGGGTTCTGGCCACCATCGATCCGCTGCTGGAAACCTCCGCGAATATCCTGTTACGGGGCGAGACCGGCGCGGGCAAGGATGCCATCGCCCGCTACATCCACGAGAACAGCCCGCGACGTCAGCAGAATTACGTTGCGATCAACTGCGGAGCGGTGCCGGAGAACCTGATCGAGAGTGAACTGTTTGGCCATGAAGCGGGGGCTTTCACCGGGGCCGAGCGCCGCCGGATCGGTAAGTTCGAACATGCCCACGGTGGCACCCTGTTTCTCGATGAAGTTGAGAGCATGCCGCTGGCGCTTCAAGTGAAAATCCTGCGGGTGCTGGAGGAACGCAAGCTTGAGCGGCTGGGCAGTAACACGCCAGTGGATGTCGATGTGCGGGTGATCGCTGCGACCAAGGTCGACCTGAAGCAGCTGAGCGACAGCGGTGAGTTTCGTGCCGACCTCTACTACCGGCTCAACGTGGTGCAGGTGGACATTCCGGCGCTGCGCGAGCGTAAAGAAGACATTCCGCTGCTGTTCCACCATTTCGCACTGATTGCCGCCGCCCGTTACGATAGGGAGTCCGTTCCTCTGACAGCGTCCCAGGCCAGTCGCCTGATGCAGTACGACTGGCCTGGCAATGTGCGGGAGTTACGGAATCTGGCTGAACGCTACGTGTTGCTGGGGGTGCTGGCTTTCGAGGATTCCGGCGTGACCATGCCCGGCTCCGCCGCCGCGCACCAAACCCTGGGTAATATGGTGGATGCCTTTGAACGCAGCGCCATCATCAGTGCCCTGAACGCCAACCGTGGCAGTATCAAGGACACCATGGCCCAGCTCAGGGTGGCAAGAAAGACCCTTTATGACAAGATGAAGAAGCACGGGCTCGACAAGGCAGAATTCCGCGACTGAGCCGGTAACGCTGGAGTCGACATTCGCCTTGGCTGGGGACAGGGTGTTCCGGGCTGTTTATACTCAGGAACAATGTCGCCACACGAATGATTCCGACCTGTACTATGTGTCAGTCACTGCTCCGTACTTTATGGTTTGTAATAGGGGTCATGATCGCCGGCCCTGTCTTCGCGCAGCCCTCCGCCCTGGACCTTCAGGAGGGTTGGCAATACCGTTGGGGGGACTCGCCGTTCAACGCCCAGGGCCAGCCGCTCTGGGCACTGGAGCCGGAAGCGGGCGAATGGCATGACATCGGATTTCCCTCCAACCCTCCTGATCGCCGTGGCCGCAGCAATGTCTGGTATCGGGTGACCCTGCCAGAGGGCAGCTGGCATGACCCGGTACTGTATATCTACAGCGTGGATCTGATCGTCGAGGTCTATCTCAGCGGCGAGCGGATCTATCGCTACGGCACGTTCGATGAACATGGGCAGGGGCAGTTTGAGGGCTGGCCCTGGCACGCCATCGACCTGCCGCCGGACTTTACCGGGAAATCCCTGTATTTCCGTATCTTCTCCAATTACACCGACATCGGCTTGTGGGGGGAGGTACAGATCCTGGATCGCCAGGGCCTGTACATGGGAATCCTGAGTCAATCCATAGAATCCCTGGCGGTGGCGGCGTTCAGTGGCCTGATTGCGCTGCTGGCGGTGGCGTTTGCCCTGGTTCAGGCGGAACGGCGGAGCTTCGCCTCTGTGGCGCTGTTTTCGTTCAGCATCGGGGTCATGCTGGTGGCGGAGAGTCAGGCCAGTTTGCTGATTGTTCACGCCCCTTTGTTTTGGGATTACCTGGCCGCAGGCGCCTATTTTACGGTGCCGGTGGCCATCGCCCTGCTGCTGGCCCAGTGGCTGAGCAACACCCGCCCGAAGGTGATCGGCTGGATCTGGAAGTTGCATCTGGTCTACCTGGTGGGCGCTTTGGGAATGGCGCTGCTGGGCTTGGTGGATTTGTCGAGCACCTTCCCACCGTTCGATGCCCTGTTAGCGGTGACCACGGTGATCCTGTTTGTCTCGGTGCTGCGTCGCTGGCGTACGGTGAATGTTGAACAACGGCTGATCATTGCCTGTTACGCCTTGCTGGCCGGGTTGCTGCTCCTGGATATGGCGGTGGCCCACAGCCTGTTGCCCTGGGGCCGGGTTCCGGTGAATCACGGTGCCCTGGTGTTCTCCCTCGCCATTGTCGCCATATCCCTGCTGCATTACCGTCGCACTCAGCAGGCCATCCACCTGCTGAATCACTCACTCGAACGGAAGGTCGGTGAACGGACCCGCAAGCTTGAGCAGCTGGCCCAGCGGGAGCGGGTCCGGGCTCATCAGTTGGCAGTGGATAATGAGCGGGCCCGGTATCTCAGCGATCTGGTCGTCGAACTCCAGAATTGCCACAGTCTGAAAGAGGGCATCACGCTCTGGGCCGGTCGGTTGGTGGAACTCTGCCAGCCGCTGTCGGGGCGAGCCTACGCCAGGCTCGAGCAGCAGGGCGGACTGATGCTGATGGCGGAGTGGGGATCGCCGTCGGCTGAGCGGCCGTTGCCGAAGGACATCCTGGATTCGATTCCGCCGCCGTCTCTGTATGTCGGGACAACGCTGCACAGCGAACTCGATGCCGACGGCGCGGCACCTGAGTACCCGTGGTGTCTGCAGCTGAGCTTGCCCAGCCAGAGCCAGGGACGGTTTGTTGCTGGGGTGGTCCTGCTGGAATCACCCCAGGGCGAAGGCTCAGGTGATGCTGAGTTTCATTCCCTGCCATTGTTCCTGTCGCTGCAACAGACCATGGAAAAAATCGCCATCACCCTGGCGTCGCTGGCGTTGCGGGAAGAACTGGAGCGACTGTCCTATGAGGATGCCCTGACGGGGCTCAAGAACCGGCGTTATTTCGAGGAGCTGCTCCGTCACGAGGTGGCGTCGGCCCGGCGCAGCGAATTGCCATTGTCGTTGCTGATCATCGACATCGACTTCTTCAAGCGATTCAACGACGACTTTGGTCACCCTGCCGGCGATGCAGCGCTGAGGGCCGTCGCCGACGTACTGAAGAGCGAGGTGAGGGACAGCGACGTGGTGTGCCGCCTGGGTGGGGAAGAGTTTGCGGTGTTGATGCCGGGGGCGGCAAGCCACCCTGCGCTGGATCGGGCGGAACTGTTACGACGCGGGGTGTCGGATTTGCAGGCGGGGCCGGATGGTCCGGAACTGCAGGGGCTGACCATATCCGTGGGGGTGGCCTCCTGGCCGGATACGACCCGAGACATTGATCAGTTGTTTCTGGTCGCAGACCAGGCCCTGTACCAGGCCAAGCAGAATGGCCGCAACTGCGTGTCGGCCGCCTGACGGACGGCCGACACGCCCCGCTTATGGTGCTGCGGTATAGCTCTGGGTGGAGTAGTCCGACAACGCCGGCTTGTTGAGGGTACCGACCGCTTCGACGTAATCCACGAACGACTGGGCATAGTCGAGGAACGTATCCACGGCGCGACCGTCATTGGTGACAGTGCCAAACGTCAGGTAGCCGTCCCGGCCGCCAGCGGTGAAACTGTTGGTGACCACGTTGAGGACGTCAGCATCGGTCAGCGCCCGCCATACACTGCCGTCTCTATCCCGCACCTCGATATTGAACAGTCGCTTGCCGGCCGCCCGGCTCATGTCCACATTCCAGCGCAGACCTGCGGCATACGGATAGGCACCGCTGGAACCGTTCGGGTCGTGGGCGAAATCCGCGGCTTCGTTCAGCACCTGCCGGATTTCGGCACCGGTCATGGTCAGATCCACCAAGGTGTTGGCGAAGGGCAGCAGGGTGTAGGCATCGCCGATGGTGATGTCGCCCTGGGGAATGTCGGTGCGCACACCGCCGCCGTTCTGGATGGCGACGTCTGCATTCTTGCTAAGGTACAGAAAGGCCTGGGCCATCAGGTTGGAAATGTCACTGCCGTGGTCCCGGGTCTGGGCGTCACAGCCTTCAATGGCACTGCGGCCTCCGGCACCGGGGATGCGTTCCAGGCACAGGTCCTCGGTGGCGGTGCCAACAACCTGGTTGCGGAATGTATCGAGCTGTTCCGTGTAGCGCTGCAGAGCGCTGGCAACGGTGGCGTCTTCGGTAACAAGGCTGAGTTGGGGGTCAGCGGCAACGGCAGCGAGAATGGCCTGGAGTTCACTGCCAGCAGGCCGGTAGTCTTCTCCCTGATCGTTTTCGCGGCTGATGGAATCGCTTAACAGCAGGTGGGGGACGCCGGTACACGCGGTGACCTTGCCGTCCGCATCCCAGGCTACCGTCAGCTCGCCCAGCACCTGGGCGTACTGCCAGGCCTGCACTACACAGACCTTGTCGCCATCGGCGTTGGTCAGCTCGGTGGGGTAGGCGCCCCCGGCCGTCAGGCCATAGTTGTCGAAGTTGCCTAACAGGGTGTGGGAGTCGCCCCCGATGATCACATCGACGCCGGACAGGGCCTGGGCCAGAACCAGGTCGTTGCGGTATTGGTAGTGGGTCAGCAGTACGATCTTGTTGACGCCATCGGCCTGCAGCTCATTGATCATGGCCTGGGCGGTAGCAGTCTCGTCGAGGAATTCGGTGCTGGCGAGGGGGCTGGAGCTGGCCTGGGTCTTGCCGGCAATATCAATACCGATGATGCCCACCCGCTGGCCGCCGATCTCCCGAATCGCATAGGGCTGGAGGTAGTCGTCTTCAGCCACCGGCGCCAATGGCGTGCCCAGGGCGGGTTTGACGTTGGCCGCCAGTACCGGTGTATTGCAGCTGCCGCTGGCAAGGTAATCGAGGAACTGCTTGAGGCCCTCGTCGCCGCGGTCGAATTCGTGGTTGCCCAGGGCAAAGGCGTCAAAACACACCAGATTCATCAGTTCAGCATCCGCCTCACCTTCGAACGAAGTGAAGTACAGGGTGCCGGTCACGGCGTCGCCGGAATGCAGCTTCAACACGTTATCCAGAACGGCTTCCCGTTCCAGGATCTTGCTGGCTATCCGAGCAAAACCGCCGGATTCAAACGTGGTTTCCTGACCCGCGATCGTCAGGCTCAGGGTGTCGGCTTCAAGGTGGGAATGGTGGTCGTTGATGTGGAGAATGTTGACTTCAAGGGGGGAGCCGTCGTCATCGTTGCAGCCTGCCAGTGCCAGCAGGGGAATCAGTACCATCGCGGGTTTGCGAATCATGTGCTTACTCCGTGGTTTACTGGGTATCAACCCGGAGCTTCGCTGCTGAATGTGTCAGCGATGTGATGATTCGATGGCGGTTGGACGACGGTAAAGAACGACATCACCCGGCCCTGGTGGGCCGGGTGATGTCAGCTTCAGGCCTCGGAAGGACGGGCGAAGCGGTTGGCGCGGCGGAAGGTGCCGAAATCGTTAAAACGTACACCCATTTCGCGCATGACCTTGTGAGCGGTTGGCGCAGTCCACTGGCGGATATAGAAAGGTTCCCTTACCGCGAAGTGGTGGATGGCGTGAGTGCTGCCGAAGTTGAAGCAGAACAGCTGCATGGGCATCAGCCACCAGGGGTTCAGCACCTGACACTGCTGCATCACGTTGCGGGCTTCAACGTCACCGTAGTAGTGCATGTTGGAGCTGATAAAGTGCAGGCAGAAGGTGCGCAGCAGCGACGGCAGCATGTAAACGACCGCAGCGGTGTTGAGCACGTCCAGACCCTGGCTCAGGGTTGCACTCAGTTCAATCGGGGAGCCCATGAAGTCGGCACCGATCAGTACAGCGTTGGCGACCACCCAGGTGTGGAAACAGACGTAATACAGGTTGCCGATAGGCATGTAAGAGGTCAGCTGCTCCAGCCGCATGCGGCGAACTTCCTTGCTGTCTTTCGGCTTCTGGGAGCGAATATAGGCTCGGGTGGCACGAAGCATCTCCAGCGGGCGCAGGATTATCGCCAGCATGTTGTCGCCGGTCATCAGCAGACGGCGCAGACCCCAGGGGGTGCCGTTGGTGATGCCACGTTCTTCCAGGTCGCTCTCGGTACCGGAAAACTTATGGTGATGCAGGTGCAGCTTGCGACGGACAAACGGGTTGACGGTACTGGCCCGGGCGACCCAGCCTACGGCCAGCATCAGGTCGTTGATCCAGGGCCGGTTCTTGAAATACATCAGGTGGATCAGGTCGTGTTCCAGTTCGTGGATAAACGACGCAAAGATGGCAGTCACCGGCACACACAGCCACCAGGGAATCACTCCGGCAACATAGGCCCAGCCGCTGGCGATCATTCCGAGCACGGACACGATCATGATGGTGGCCCCGATGGTGTTCTGGTGCCGCAGCCAGCTGTGCCGTTCCCGCAGCGCACGGCCGGCATCGAGCACGGTCTTGCGGATGTGTTCGGTTTTTTGAAGATCGGTCATCGCGTTGTTTGAGTTGTTCATATTTCCGTTGTCTCCGAAAAGGGGGCTAACACGGTGTCTCTATGGCAGCCATTATGTGGCCGGGTTCACAAATTGCGGCTATGATTGGGTGTCAAAAAGTGATCATTAGCCGCCAAACGGGTGTCATAATAAAAATGACTGCAAGCTCATCCGCGCCGGTGGTACCCGGCACCTACATTTTGCTGCTGGCCGACGTGTTGGAACGTTGGTCGCTGTCCATGGACACCTTGCTCGATGGCACTGGCATTGATCCGTCCACCTTGCTGCAAGCGAACTGCCAAGTTCCCCAGCCGACCTTTGCGGCCCTGCTGCGACGGGCGATAAAACTCACCAACGAACCTGGCATTGGCTACCACGTGGGGCTTCAGATGAAAGCCTCCTACCATGGCGTCTTTGGCCAGGCGGCGATGGTGGCAAATAACATGCGGGAAGTGATCGAGCTGACCCAGGCCTTTACCAGCCTGTACTTCAGCATCATGACGCTGCACTTCGAGCAGCAGGGCGATCAGGCGATCCTGCGTTTTGAAGAAACCCACCCACAGTTTGAACTGGGGAATGTTGGCGCCCAGGTGATGTTGCTGGGCTTCGCCACCATGGGCCAGAGCCTGACGGGCAAACCGGTCAGCGGTATCGGCATGGTCAAGGTGGCCAGACCCGAGTATTTCAGTCGCTTTGAACACCTGGTGCCGGGAGAGGTGCGGTTTGAACAGCCATACAATGGCTTGATCTTCCCGGCGGAAATCCTTGACCGCCCGCTGGTGATGGCGGACCCGATTGCAGCCAGGCTGGCACGGGAACAGTGCAAACAGGAACTCAACCGGCTGGCGGGCAACTCCTCGACCTATCAGCTGGTCCGGGATCTGGCGTTTGATGAACAGCAGGGCTTTGCTTCCATGGAGGAAGTGGCAGACAAGTTACATTTGTCACCGCGTACGCTGCAACGACGGTTGAGCGACGAGGGCGTCAGCTACCGCGAGGTGGTGGAACATATCCGCCGCGACCGTGCGCTGCGACTGGTGGCTTCTGGTGGCCTGAGTATTGGCCAGGTTGCGGATCTGTTGGGCTATAACGACGTCACCAACTTCAGCCGGGCATTCCGGCGCTGGACCGGAGAATCACCCCGGGCTTACCGCCAGGCGCGGGAAGTTCCCCTCCACAGCTGACAATTCTTTAATCCAAATCTGTCCACGAGCACGGTATGTTGCCTGTACGCCTATTGCTGGCGGTTGCAGGTACACACATTCGTTGACGCAGGTAAGGGAATGCTATGGGAAAGAAACGGCTGATCGTGTTGATGGCGGCCTGGTTGCCATTGACGGCACTGGCAAAGGTTACAGCGGTGACCCTATACCCGGGGCAGGCCACGGTGACCCGGGAAGAAACCGCCATGGTGCAGGCGGGAGACGGCGTGATCGAGATCCGCAATCTGCCTGCCGGGCTGTTGGAGCGATCCCTGCGGGTCGCGGTCAGCGGGGCGAATGGCACGGTGATTCGTGAAGTCAGCGTGGCGACCGAGCAGACCACCGAAACGCAGGCCCAGACATTGTCAGAGCTGCGTCAGGCGCTGCAGACCGTGGAAGACGATATCCGCGCCCATGATGATGCCATTCGTGCCTGGCGCTACCGTCTGGATCTGCTGGACCGCTACACCCGCGATGATGGCGAAGGCACCTTGCCGGACAATGTGGCGGTGGTGGCCGACAGCCTGTTTGATCAGGCCAGCAAGTCGCTTTCCAATATCCGCACGATCGAGCAACAAAAGCGTGAGCTGGTGGCGGAACAGGATCGGCTGCAGCGTGAGCTGGCGGTCATCAGCCAGGTACCGCGACAGGTCAAGAATCTGGCTATCGGCTACAGTGCCGGTGGCGCGGCTGAAGTCAGCGTGCAGCTGCAGTACCAGACCCGCAATGCCGGCTGGAGCAGCGCCTACGAGGCTCGCCTGGATACGGCCGCTAACGAGTTGGGGCTGACCCATCAGGCGGTGGTGTACCAGAATACCGGCGAAGACTGGCATAACGTTCAGTTGAGCCTGTCCACGGCCAATCCGGATGTGGGGGGCCGGCTGCCGGACCCATCACCCTGGATTCTCAATCCACAACCGCAGCCTATGCTGGGTAAGGCCATGGAGATGGATGCCGTCGCCATGGCCCCGGCGGCGCGGATGCCTCAGGATGAGCCGCAGGTTGCGGCGGCGCAGATGGCGACCCTGGAATCCAACGGCCTGACCCAGTATTACCGTATCTCCGGTCAGGTCAGCATGGCAGATGGCACCCGTGACAAGCGTCTTACCGTTGCCGGTTATCAGCTGCCGGCGAAGGTCATCCGCCAGATGGTGCCTGCGCTATCTGGCCTGGGGTATGTCGTCGGGGAGACCAAGTACGACGGCGAGGTGACCCTGCCGGCGGCCCAGATCACCCTTTATCAGGATAACCAGTTCATAGGGCAGGGCTGGCTGGCGCAGACCGAGCCTGCAGACAGGCTGGCTATGTCGTTTGGTGTCGATGACAAGGTGACGGTCGAGGCGGTGCGGGAGACCGACCAGCGCGGTGAACGCGGTCTGATCAGTGGCCAGCCTTATCTGGAGCGGGTTACCCGCTATGAGGTTACCAACGCCCACACCACGCCCATTGACCTGAGGGTGGTGGACCGTCTGCCGGTGTCCCGCCACGACGACATTCAGGTGACCTATCAGGACATCACCACGCCATATCAGGACAGCGTCGACAACAAGCCCGGCGTTATTGCCTGGGATCGGGTGGTGGCCCCTGGCCGCACGGTCACCTTCCGGGCCGGTTTTGAGGTGAAAGTGCCAGAGGGGCAGGACCTGCCTTATATTCCCTGAGCCGTTGCCCTGACCGTGAAGCAAAAAAGCCCGCGACGAATGCTGCGGGCTTTTTTGTGGATGGGCAGGTATTCCAAACCAGTCTGGAGGTGGCTTGACCGGACCTTGAGTGGGGCCGGCGATTGCCGCAAGATGTCCAGCCATGCGATTGATCTTGAGCCGAAAAGGGTTTGATTCCTCCGCCGGAGGCTGCCCCAGTCCACTGTTTCCTGATGGCAGCGTCTATGCCTTGCCAATTCCGGATGCCCGCTCGCGGATCCGTTACCGGGAGATCCGTCACCAGGGCCTTAATGTGGCGGATCTGGTCGCGGGGCTGAGTGGCGACTGCAAACGCCGTGGCCAGGGGGCTCACCTCGACCCGGATCTGATTGCTGCGGCCTATCCCCGTGAACCGGGCTGGCGCCCGCTGTTGGGTCAGAGTGGTGCAGCCCAGAGCCATCTCCGCAATCAGGGGGTTGGCGTGGGTGACCTGTTTCTGTTCTTTGGTTTATTCCGGGCTGCCGAGAAGGTTGGTCGGCAGTGGCGGTTCGTCAAGGGCAGCAAGGCGTTTCATGGGTTCTGGGGATGGTTGCAGGTTGGCCAGATCGTGACCGTCGACCAGCTGGCCCCTGAGGCGCTGCCCTGGGTCCGTTACCATCCTCACCTGCATGGCGAAGCTGACCCCAATAATACCCTCTACCTGGCCGCAGAACGGCTGCAAGTGGCGGGCGCGGAGGGCGATCTGCCTGGCGCCGGCATCTTCCGGCGCATGTCCGATGGTCATCGGCTGACCGCTACGGCAGCACCGTCTCCCACTCACTGGCAGCTACCCACCGGGTTTTTCCCGGGAGCAGGGCGCGTGCCGCTCAGCTATCACCACAACCCGGATCGCTGGCAACTCGATGATGCTGTCTGTCACCTGAAAGCTGCGGCGAGGGGGCAGGAGTTTGTGCTGGATATGGCGGCTTATCCCGATCTGAAGAGCTGGCTCGCGGGTCTCTTTGTTTAGTCATATCAGGCCATTGTGGTTGTTTTGACGACGCTGGCTGAGACCTGGGTCATGCTTTCGCCCGGTCAGTGCTTGTCCCGTAATTTTTCATCATTGTTTAATAAAAGCGCAACCGCGATTAATTATCATCTTTTGGTCTGGGCCAGAACGTGGTGGTCGTTATCCGAATGTGTTCTTCGACAATACCTATAACAACGATTATGAAGGAATAGAACATGCCTCACCCCGGTTCCAATAAGGTCCCTGCCAACGGTCTTTCCCGTCTACTTCAAGCAAGCCTGTTGGAACTGCGGCGACAGCTGTTCGAGTGACCTGGGCCGGTGTCGGCTCCCTATTCGGCAGTACTTGGACTATCTTTTATAGAGGGGAGCGTGTGCTCCTGAACGTCACAGTCAAAGGAGGGAGTCATGTATGTCCATCAGCGACCATGCCTTGAAGGTCGATTTTCCCGATTATAAGGAAGTCATCCGGGAACTCCGCAAAACCGATCCCCAATTTCGTGAACTGAGTGACCAATACGACGCACTGGACAAGAAGATCCGAGGCCTGGAAGTGCGCGATGTACCAACCGACGATGACCATTTCCGGGATATGAAGCAGGAACGGGCGCACCTGAAGGACCGGCTCTACCACCAGTTCAGCAAACACTCCTGACCTTTTCCGGCAGGCCATAATGACAAAGCCCGGCATTTAGCCGGGCTTTGTCATTTCTACAGCGGGATCCGTTCGTGACCCTTAACGTACACCTGCGCGGCGCAAAGCAGCCGGGGTGTATTCGTTGGAGCGGCGCTCGGTGCCGTAGCTGTAGGGCTCGGCTTCCTCGTTGGTCAGCCCCATGACCAGGTAACGACCAGACAGCAGGTCGTACAGGGTCTCGAAGGCGTAAGCCGGGATGTTGGCATCATAAATCTGCATAGCGTGGGCTTCTGCCACCCGCCACAGGTTGCCGCGGCCATCGTAGTGGTCGACGACGGCGATCTGCCAGGTGTCTTCGTCGATGTAGAAGTCCCGCTGGGCGTAGATGTGGCGCTCACCATCCTTCAGGGTGGCACGTACATGCCAGACCCGATGCAGCTCGTAGCGGGCCAGATTCTGGTCAATGTGGCCGGGCTGGATGATGTCTTCGTAGCTCAGGCTGGCATCGGTCAGGCGGTAGGAGTTGTAGGGGATGTAGAGCTCCTTCTTGCCCACCAGCTCCCAGTTATAGCGATCCGGAGCGCCGTTATAGAGGTCGAGGTTATCTGAAGTACGCTGGCCGTCGGCCGCAGTACCCGGGCCGTCGTAGGCTACGTTCGGGGCGCGACGCACCCGGCGCTGGCCGGAGTTGTAGAGCCAGGCACGGCGGGGTTCTTCAACCTGGTTGATGGTTTCGTGCACCAGCAGGACGTTACCGGCCAGACGGCTCGGTGCGGTGATGGCCTGCTTGAAATAGAACATCACGTTGTCGTCTTCACCAGGGGCGAAGTCTGCCAGCGCGACCCGCTCAGTAAAGAACTCGGTGAATCGGACCGGGCTGAAATCACCATTAGGCTGCGGGGTGACCTGGGCCACATTGCGAGTGAAGGAACCGCCACGGTAGCGGGTGATGTGGTTGAAGATGACTTCCAGTCCGTTCTGGGGAATCGGGAACGGGGTGGCGGTGGAGTAGTTCTCGAGGCCATTACCGCTGCTAACCAGACCCACGGTGGTTGCGTTTTCGATGGTCTGCTGCTGTACAGCTTCCGGATAGGCAGCGGTACGGCGGGTTTCAAAGACCGGAATGAAATAGTCGTCGTAGGTCTTGATGGTAGCGATCTGGCCGGGGGTCAGATTGTCGGCGTACTGGTCGACGTTGCTGCGATCGATCTTGAACAGCATCTGATCCTGGGGGAACGGATCGACGTAGCGACCATCGCCCTGGTAATTGGCCGGGGCCTCGGTCAGGCCGCCGGTCCACTCGGGAATCTGGTCGCCATTGCCGGCTTTCTCGGCGCCGATCGGGGTCAGAGTGTCGCCCAGTTTGGCGGCTTCCGCCGCAGAGACCTGGGCCAGGGCAGAGTTGCCGATGGCCAGGCTACCGACCAGCAGGCCGGTGGAGAGCAGGGATAGTCTACGCATGATTAGAGTCTCCGGGTTATGTTGTTATCAGAATGAGTAAGAGATACTGGCGGCCGCAAAATCGCGGTCGTTGATGGTGTTGAAGTCACCACCAAAGTAATTGGTGTAGCTCAGCGACACCTTGTAGGCGTTCTGGTATTCAGCATCGAGACCCAGGGCCACCGCTTTGCGGCCTTCGTTGAAGTTGCCACCGGGGTCTGGTGCATAGCCTTCAACATCGTGCGCCAGGAACACCTTGGGCTTCAGGTTGATACCAGCGACGGCGTTGGGGTAATCCCAAACGAACAGGGCACGGTAACCCCATGAGAAGGCCGTGGTGAATCCGTCATCGACACAGTTGGTTGGGTTGATGTTGGCGCTCTCGGTACAGAAATCACCGCTGAAGTTTTCACCGTCCAGAGGCAGCGGACCGGCGCCGTAAAGGGAGGAGCGGCCGAAGCGGGCTTCCGAGGAGTTCGGGAAGTCATGGATGTAGGTGGCACCAACTTCACCGACAATGATGAAGCGGGCTGCGCCCATGATCCGGTCGATAAAGTGAATAACCGTGGCCTGGGCCTGGGAGACACCGAAACGGTCGTAGCCGTCGATTTCCTGGCCAGCGTAGTTGAGGCCCGGGTTTTCGGACTGGAGCTGTTGCTCGCGGGTACTGAGTACCTGGCCATCGGGGCCCCGGAACTGCAAACCGTTATAGATCAATTCCAGCGTGTTCCACTGGATCGGCATGTTTTCCCGGTAGCTGTACTCGGCACCGAGCGAGGTGCCGGTGGGCAGGGTGGTGTTGAGGCTGATGCCGTAAAGGTTGATGCCTTTGGGGTAGTCGATGTAATAGCTCGGGAACCGGCTGAAGGGCTGGTCAGGGTCATTGAACTGGGTGCTGTCGGCATCGCCCGGGTTGTTGGCGATCACGCTGAAGTAGGGCAGGCGGCTATTGTAGCGGGTGTAGAAAAAGCCGAGCTCCGCATCCAGGTCGGCGAGGAACCAGCGCATGGCAACACCGAACTGGTCCTGTTCACCGGGTTCGACATCTCCGGCACGGGGCGCAAAGAAGCCTTCCTGGAAGGCCTGGGCATCCGGCACCTGGCCGGCCAGCAATACCGGGCCACAGCCATCGGCGGCAACGTCGTTGGTGGAGAAGTAGGTGCCGCAGTCGTCAATTTTGAAGCTCTGCCAGTCGGTCTGGACAAAGGCTTCGAGGGTGAGATCCGGGGTTATGCCGATCGAGGTGTAGAGCATTTCCACGGGCAGCAGTACGTCCTTGAGTTCCGCCCCTGGGGCGCGGAAGGCCGGTACATCGATGGGGTTGACCGCATTGATACCGCCGAGGATAAAGGTACTTTCCCCCCAGTTCACGACCTGACGGCCATAGCGGATGGACACCGGGGTGTCACCAAAGTACCAGTCACTGAACACATAGGCATCCAGCAGTTCGACACCGGCGGCATTATCGTGGCCATCCTTGCTCAGAGAGCGGGTCTGCCCTACTGCATCGGTGGCGAAATCCTGCTCACGAAGGATGTGGTCGTAGTAGTAGGTGACTCGGGTGAGAGCGCCTACCCGGGTCAGTACGTTGCTGTCGGGCGCGTAGTCCAGAAACAGCTCGGAACGGCCACGGAGGATCTGGGAATAGAAGTCATTCTTTTCGAAATTCAGGTTACCGTCATCGAAGTTGTTGGACGACGCGCCGGTATTGGAGAACGCAAATTCAGGCCCCAGGTTACCCTGGGAAATGAGGTCTGGATCTTGATCTTCGAGACGAATCCCAACACCCGCGGTAAGGGTCGTAGACAGCGATGCGTTGATGTCATAGAACTCGAAATCAAAGGCCTGGGCAGTCAGGCTCAGGGAGCCTGTGGACACGGTGGCGAGGGCCAGCGCGAGTCGGGACAGGGTGAATCTGGTCTTGTTCATGGCTCTGAAACTCCACGTTTGGCGGTGATCGGGGCGAGGCTCGTCCAGACGCCCCGGCCGCCTTTAATTAAGCTTTACTTGTTGTTGTCAGTTGCGTGTGCGCTGTGTCAGAGCGGCAGGATGTCGATCAAGCCGCCGCCGTCGCCGCCATCACCGCCGTCGCCGCCGTCACCACCGCCATCCGGGTTCGCACCGGGGTCGGTGTTGCCGCCAGTGTCACTGCAGTCGCTGCCAGACTGGTCGGCATCCTGAACTACGCAGGGGTTGGTGACAGTGACAGCCCCGGTGTTAAACAGGGAGAGCAGCTGTGCGGCCATTTCATTAAACACGGCGCTGGAGCTGAAGGGGTCGGAGCCCTTCTGGCCTGCCGAAATCGGGTTGCCGTGGGAGCCTTCCAGATAGCGGGTGATCATCGGGAACCCGGTCGCCAGCGGGGTGGATTCCGCGCCCATGGCTGCAGCAAAGGGGTCGGTGCCGGCCAGTGGGGCCCGCTCGCTGTCGATGACAAAGCCGGTTTCAGCGATCACGGTTTGCAGCGGACCCTGACCGTAAAGCAGGTCGTCAGCGGCATTGGGGATCGTACTGTCGGTAGGCCGGTCCGCATCGCCACTGGCACCCACAATGGACGTCAGCAGAGTCGGAATGCCATTGCTGGCGTAATAGCTGGCAAAGGCTGTGGGGTCCGCGGAATCCAACAGGCCCTGGAACACGTCGAAGTAGATGTTCATCTCCGTGCGTCCCTGGCTCAGCAGGCCGTCAGACGCGGCATCCAGACCGGGCAGCAGCTGAGGTGCGACCGCCGGCGAGTTTTCTGCCAGACGGGTGAAATGACCACCGGTGTTGAGGAAGTTGGCGGCCTGGATCGGCGCCAGATTCGTGTTGCCCGCGGCAATGGCTGCGTTAGCGATGTGCGGGAACGCAACCCCACCCATGCCGCTGAGGGAATGGCTGAGGAAGTAGACCCGGTTAAGGTCAAAGTTGATACCGTTGGTACAGTTGCCCGCTGTCTGGCAGGCGTTTATGGCATCCTCAATACCCTGCAACGACGCGTTGATATTGAGCAGGTCCAGTACGCCCTGGCGCATGTTGTCCCGGGTGTTCATGTAGTTGGCAAAGTTCAGGAACAGGCTGCCGGAGCCGGGGGCGGTCAGCTGGCTGGCCGGAACGGCGGCCAGGTTTGCATCCGCGGCGAAGCCGAAGTGACGCTCCACTGCATCGGGCGAGGCGTTGGCCTGTTCGGTGATTGGCGTCAGACCCACCAGACCGCTGTCAAAGATGCCATGCAACGGCTGATCGACACCGATCGTGACAAAGCAGTCGTCACCGTTAACGGGGCCGCCGTCATCGGTCAGACACAGCAGCGCGGCGGCGGTACCCATGGTCAGCACCGCGGAGCGATCGGTGGTGGCGGCGTGCTGGTACATGATCACCGGGTAGCCATTGGCTGGGGGCGCGCCGAAATTTTCATCCGGCGTGGCGATCACAATGGGAACCTTGGTGTCCGTGACCTTGGCCGGGAACGGGAAGCGGTAGGTGATCCGGTCAGAGATCGCATTGTCCAGGCTGTCACTGGCGCTGAAATCTGCGGCCGTCCAGCCACTGGATTGGATGGGCGTGCCATCGGCGCCCTCGGGCAGGGGCTGGTAATAGGGCAGGGTAATTTCGCCTTCATAGACCTGAATGTTGACGTTGACCTCCGTCACGCCAAGATCTACGGCTGTCTGCTCCAATGCGGGGTTAACCTCGGCGCCTTCCTTCTGGCTGAATACCCGTACCGTACGGGCTTTCGGGGTGTCCAGCAGGGCGTCCGCCTCGGCCGCGAGCGTCGCGGCGGCGGCGCTCTGATCGAGCGTGCTGTCGGTGGCGTCGGCGGTTGCGGCTTGCAGGGTAAAGGCCAGGCTCCGGTCGCCACTGCTGCCGACCACATCGGCATAGCTCAGAGCGATGCCCTGGGTGCGGGCATCGGAGAGGATAGCGGCCAGCGCGGCATCGTAGAGCCGGTAAGTCGGATCCGTCAGGCGGTTGTAAATTTCATCATTGACCGCCTGATTGCCACCGCTCACGGCTTGCTGGGTCAGGTTGTAGCTGCCGTTTAACAGCAGGGCAAGGTTGTCCTGACGGGCCTGAATCTGGAGTTGGCGAAGGAAATGGGTTTGCGGAGCGGCATTCGCCAGCAGCACATCCTCCACCGCAGTCGTCGTGATGTGGGTGGCCATGGGGATGTCGGCGAACTGCTTGCTGACGGCGCCCGCACCCAGAATGTTGCGCTTGAAATCAAAGTAGTCGGCGGTCACTTCACGGGCCGGTGCCATGGCCTCACGGAACGGCTCCAACGCTTCGTTGGACAGCGTGCGGCTGGTATCGGAAACGCTCTGGTAAGTGACGGATCCCACCAGTGGCTCGCCGTCGGCATCGACAATGCTGTTGCTGAGGGCGGCAGCGTATCGGGTCTTGGCTGACAGCGGCGTCACCGGGGTGATGCGGATCAGGTTGTTCTGGCCACCGTCGATGTCCAGTAGGTCCACCCGTACCCGCGGTATCAGCAGGTCGGCAAAAATGGCGTCAGCACCGGCGGTGTCGCCGCTTTCCTGCAGCGCGAGGGCCTGACGGTAACGGTTTGCTGAGCGAATGCCGGCTACCTCACCCTCCAGGTGTTGCAGGCTATCGCCTGAGGCATACTCAAGCTCGGTCAGGAACACATTCTGATCAGGGTTGGGTACAACCTGGCCGTCCTGTTCAATGAACTCACGCGCGTCCAGCGTCTGGCTGGCATCGATGCTCGCTTCAATTTTCAGGTCGATGGCGGCCAGTACAGAGTTGCCATCCAGGTGGCCGAGACCGGTGGTGACCGGGTTGGCCGGGTCGGTTCCGTCCAGCATGGTGCCATCGCCGGTCTCATCAAGGAAGAACAGGGCGTCGCTGGGGATTGGGAACGCGGTATCCAGTGGTGCAAATACCGGACTTGTGCCTTCGGCAATGGCGGGAAAGTCGATCTGGTAATCGGGGTTAACGTTGTTGCCAGTACGACCGCCACTGTCCAGGCAGCCAGCCAGCCCAACGCTGGTAATGGCCGCCGCCAGTAGTGACTGCTTGCTGTTGATCATGTCTGTACACCTGTTGTTTTTGTGATTGAGCAAAGCGCTGCGTGCTTGGTGATAAGACGAAAGTGGTAGACATCTGGTTCCGTAACAAACTGTCAAATTATGAAAATTCATTCACCTTTTTTGATAAGTGGCTGATGTTTATGTGCTTATTCTTGGTGGTTGAAGCGGTCGGGTCTCATTTTTCAAATAAAAGTCTGGAATGAATGCAAAATCTTTGGGGGGATGGTATTCGTTTTGGGATGAACGCACGGATGGTGAACGTGGTATTCTGGTATAACTATGTCCCGGATACTGTTGAATCTTTCGCCGTTCCGGCGCTGTTTTCCCGGTACTCACTGCTAATCAGGAATTAACCATGAGGGTAGCTGTTTGAGTCTGCTTCCTTTCCGAGTCTCGAAGGCCAAACGCTTTGAGCAAAAGGTGCAGCCTCATATGCAGAGCATGTACGCTTTTGCGTACCGCCTGACCGGGCAGCGTGATGACGCTGAAGACCTGGTGCAGGATGTCATGGTGAAGTTGTTTCCGCGGCTTGAGGAGTTGGAGGAGGTTGAACAGCTGCGGCCCTGGCTGAACCGCGTCCTGTATCGCCAGTTTATTGATAATACCCGCAAGAAAGGCCGCCAGAATGAAGTGTCAGTCAGCACGCTGACCGATGGGGCTGATCAGGACAGCTTTCTCGACAGTTTTGATGCCCACACCCAGGATGCGTTTGAGTGCATTACTCAGGAACAGTTGGCGGGAACCCTCGCCCGGGTTATGGAAAGGTTGTCACCGGACCAGCGGACCTTGTTGTTGCTGCACGACGCTGATGGCTGGCGCCAGGAGGACATTGCCCAGGTGCTCAATGTTCCGGTGGGTACCATCAAATCACGGCTCCATCGCTGCCGGGCAAAACTTCGGGAATTATTGCAAAAAGAAGTGGAACCTTTTGGCCACCGTGAGCGTGTGAGTGATTGAGGTGAATGCCATGCCATGTGATCTGTTCAGTAAACAATTGGAACAATATGCCCGGGGAGAACTGGCGCCTGCGATGGAGCATGCGTTGGAGTCCCACCTGGCCGAATGTCCGTCCTGTGCAGATCGGTTGGATGCGGAACATTCGTTCCTGGACGCGTTGCGGGCACAGAGTGTGCCAGCGCCCAGCGACGACTTCGAATCCAGAGTCCTGGCGGTGGCCACCGGCAAACAGGGAAGAAAGACCGGTGCTGTCTGGCAACATCCGGTAATGGGAGGTGCGGTTGCCGCCGTGCTGGCCCTCGGGATCTACATCGGACTGCAGGAGCAGTCGCCGGAGATCGCGCAACCCGCCCTGGTGGTGGAATCGGAAGTAACAGACACAGTGCCGGAAGTATTTGCTCCGGAAGAGCAAACCGTCCAATTGGCCTTCCATTCCAATAATGCCCTGGATGACGTGACGTTGACCCTGGAGTTGCCGCCGAATGTAGAGTTGGCATCATTCCCGGGTCGTCACCGCCTGAGCTGGCAAGTGAGCCTGCAGCAGGGGGACAATGTGCTCTCGCTGCCGCTGAAAGTTCTGTTCCCCGGTGATGGCCAGTTGGTGGCCCACCTGGATGACGGCACAAGGCAAAAGACTTTCCGGGCACCTATTCAAGCTAAATCGGAGCCTGCATCATGACGTTTTCTGAGCGTTTAATGCGGTACCTGCTGACAGTCGGAAGCACAGCCGTGTTGCTGTTGATGTCAGTGGTGGCCAATGCCGACAATGAACTCGACGTGACCATGCGAATGGTGACGGACGACGAGGCACTGTCAGGCGGTTTTGTTCAGCAGCTGGAATTACCTGAGTTACTGAATGATATGGAAGCTGTTGAATTCGGTATCGAGAATCTCGGTCAGGAACTGGCCGCTGATGCCCTGGAGGTAGGCCGGGAAGCGGGTGACACGCTGGCCGAGCAGAGCCGGGAATCGAGGGACGCTCTGGATACCGAATTGCCTGGTGAGGGCGTCGATACAAGTCCAGAGCTGGATCTTCCGATCCTTGAGGACCCAGGTCTGGATCTTCCGATTCTTGAAGATCCGGATCTTCCTCTGATTAACGAGGATAACCTGACCGATGGCAACCTGCTTGATGATCCGCTGATCGACGGCAAGTTGTAAATCGCCAGGAACGGCCACTGATCACAGAATTGACTGCACGGGATTTGCGCCGCGGGGCGTGGTCGCCGTTTTTTTCGTTGTTAAGCTCACCTTTTGCCTTTAATGTAGAACCCGTAATACCGTGAACGTATGGCCGCTTAGTGTTGTACGGCTTGAAGTATCGGATGCGGGGGAACTCCTTCTTGTTGCAGCTGTTCAAATCGCCCCTTGTGCTGGGATGTCTGCTGGTCCTGGCAAGCACCAGTGTGCCTGCCCAGTGGGCAGATACAGACACCCTGTTCCAGTACGGTGTCGAGGCTTTCCAGCAGGGCCAGTTTGATGAAGCTCGCCTGTACCTTGAGAATGCCCGAAACCAGGGGCTTGATTCTCCCTCTCTCTCCTACAATCTGGGTGTTGTCTATTACCAGCTCGGACGCTATGACGAGGCGGCTGAATCCTTTCGCCAGTTACTAGATACCGACAGCCACGCCCTTGCCAGTTATAACCTCGGTCTGATTGCCCTGAAACAGGATGATACCGGCGCAGCCAAGGCGGCCTTCCGCGTGGTTATCGAGGCCAATGCCGCGGAGAATCTGAATACGCTTGCCGAGCGTCAGCTGGCGCGTCTTGGGGAGCCCGGCCTTGATGGTGCAGACGAGAAGCGATGGTTTGGCTACGCAGCGCTCAGCGGCGGCTATGAAAGCAATATCGGACTGTTTCCAGACAGTGCCCGTTCCGATGTCAGTGCTGCGTTTTTCGAAACAGTGCTGGCTGGCAACGGCTATCTCTGGGGCGCTGCCGAGGCAGGCGTTCGCGGTGACTTTGGCATCTATCGGCGCCAGTACGTTTCCGAGCAGGATTTCGACAGTGACGTCGGCCAGCTGGCGATGAGCTGGGTTCAGGCCGCCGGGCCAGGATCCGTTCGCCTCGGGGCGGTGGGTGCCTGGTTGTACCGGGGGGGCTCAGCCCAGGAGCAGCATGCCCGGTTACTGGCGGAGTATCAGCAGGGTGGATGTGTGGGCTGGTTTGCGGCCGAACGCTGCCGGATCCGCTTTACGGCTGCCGAAGTGATGGCCGAGCCCGAATACGATCCCTACGATGGCCAGTTTTATCGGCTGGATGCCCGTTATCAGGTGCTCTGGCAGGGTTGGAAGGGGCAGCTGGATTATCGCGCTGAATACAATGATCGGGACGATCTGACCACGAGCACCGAATTCTACAGTTTGTCTCCCCAGCGCCACCAGCTGGAGATGAGAGTGTCCTACCCCGTGCTGAGCGCATTGGAACTGGGACTCAGTACTGGCGTTCGTTACAGTAAGTATCGGGACTCCAGTCGCCTGGTTGTGCCCGGGGGAACCGCGGTGATTCGGCGTTCAGATACCCGGTTGCAGACTGGGCTGGATGCCCGCTGGTCTCTGGGCAATGGTGTGGCATTGATGGCCACCTACGATTACAAGACCAATGCCAGCAATATCGATCGCTATGATTACAGTAATCAGTCTGTTGATGCAGGGGTTGAGATCAGCTTCTAAAAAAATACCCGCCCCAGGGGGGTGGGGCGGGTAAATAAATCCGACTGACCTGGCCTTCGAAAGCCAGCCGGACGATCTGTCACAAACTCCCACTTGCTAAAGGAGCTGCCGGGAAGTGAGGGTTCCAATACTCACAACCACTCAGGCACCGAGGACAGAGGTCGGAAGTACCATTTGCTCTGGCAAAATAGCACTCCTCTCATCAACACGCCGGGCGCGTCGCTGCGGTTCCATTTTTTTTTTACTTTTTTGAAGCAGTTCCGTTTTGCCTGGGGTGTCGGCCGGATATGACACGCCTTCTGGGTTGAGCCGCACGCTTGCCACCAGGGGCGGGGGGTTGCGTCAGCCGGAGGAATTGTTGCCTGAGGCACCTGTCGCCACCGGGATCGGGGGCTATAGTGAAAAGGTAACCGGATGCAGATACAGCGCCTCGCAAGCCCATCACAGGGAGGCCAATGCCATGACATCCACTTATCTTGACCGCATTGATGCTGGCCAGCGCCTGGCGGACGCACTGGCGAAAACTGATGTGGGCCAGGATACCCTGGTTCTCGGTTTGCCCCGGGGCGGGGTGCCGGTCGCCGCAGAAATTGCCGACCGTTTCAGCCTGGAGCTGGACGTGCTCAATGTACGCAAGCTGGGCGCGCCCTTGCAGCCGGAACTGGCCATGGGGGCCATTGCTGAAGATGGCTCACGCTACCTCAATGCATACCTTATCCCAAGGCTCGGGGTGTCCGAGGGTGATGTCGAACGGGTTCAGGCCCGGGAGCAGCAGACCCTTACTGAGCGTTCGCGTCGCTACCGTGGCGATCGCCCACCGGCGCGGATCAGTGGCCGCCATGTGATTCTGGTGGATGATGGTCTGGCCACCGGGGCGACCATGCACGCAGCGGTGCTCGCTGTACGCAAGCAGCATCCGGCGCGGATAACGGTCGCAGTACCGGTGGCCGCCCGCGACAGTGCCGATGAGTTCCGTACCTTGGTCGACCAGGTTGTATGCCCTATGGAGCCCGTGGACTTTACGGCGGTCGGCTACTGGTATCAGCACTTTGATCAGGTGGCGGATGAGGACGTTTGCCGGCTGCTGGGGAGCCCTGCGCCAGATTGACTGCCCCGCTGTGTCAGTCCAGCACCTGGCGGAACTCCGCGAGAGGCCTTCGCACTTTAGCCTGGCCAGCGAGGGCGTCCTGATCGGTGTCCCGGTAACCAAGAGTGGCCATCACCACGCTGTTCAGCTGTTTCCCTTCCAGACCTAATATCCGGTCAAGCTCGAGTGGATCGAAGCCTTCCATCGGTGTGGCATCGACGCCTTCCAGCGCCGCCACCGTCAGAGCCATGCCAAGGGCAATGTAGGCTTGTCGGGCTGCCCACTGCTGCCGGGCCTGATTGCTTCCGAGGGTTCTCAGGGTTCCTTTGATGACCTCACCGTAGCCCTGGAGGTCACTTACCGGAATCTGGCGTTTGAGCGCGGTCAGTGCCAGGAACTCGTCGACACGGGGTTCATCCACTGAGGCCCAGGTGGCAAAGACCAGGAGGTGGGAGCATTCGGTCAGTTGCGGCTGTGGCGCCGCCTGTTGCTGGATCCTGGCGCGCAGCTGCGGGTCAGTAATCACCAGCAGGGTATAGGGCTGCAGGCCATAGGACGATGGCGCCAGCCGGGCGGCCTCGACAATCCGGTCGATGCTGGCCTGGGGCACGGTGTGGTGATTCATGCGCTTGGTGGCATAGCGCCAGTTAAGGGCATCAAGTACGTCTGTAAACATGGGTTGTCTCCTCCTGTCAGTTGAAGGAGACACTGTGCCGGGGCGGCGGTGTGGGAACGAGAGCCAACGCGCAAAAGCTGTTTTCACGAAACGGTGAGGGTACCCTCCAGAGCGGCTGCAACGTGGGTCTTCAGGTAGTCGATGAACAGCCGTGTGCGCCTGGGCAGGTGCTGACGCCCTGGGTAAACCGCGTAGATGGTGCGCGGGATGGGCTGAAGTCCCAGTTCGAGCTCGGTGAGCGATCCGGCCTGCAGCTCGTCGTGGATGTAACTTCGGGGTACCAGCGCGATCCCCAGACCGGCTCGGGCCGCCTCCACCAGCATCAGCGAGTTATCGGCAATCAATGGGCCGCTAATGGCCACGCTGCGGCGGCCGTTGTCATCGCCAAACTCCCATTGCAGACTGTCCTGACTGAGGCTGAACACCAGGCATTGATGGTGACTGAGTTCATCGATGGAGCCGGGCTGACCATGTTGGCTCAGGTAGCCGGGAGAAGCCACCACGCAGCGTTCCATCTGTGCCACGGCGGTGGCTACCAGGGCCGAGTCCGCCAGCTGCCCGGTGCCGCGAATGGCAACATCGACCCCGTTACTGATCAGGTCGGTCATTTCATCGCTCAGCCTGAGGCGGATCGTGAGTCCGGGGTGAGCCTGCTGGAAACGGAATACCAGCGGGGCCAGAACCCTGACGGATAACGACACCGGACAGGCCACCACCAGCTGCCCACTGACATCGTGGTTGGCGGTCAGGGTGTCCAGTACCTGACCGGTGTTGTCGAGCACGTTGACGCAATAGTCGTAGAAGGACTGGCCTTCTTCGGTGATGCTGATGCTGCGGGTACTGCGGTTGACCAGGCGTGCGCCGGTCCAGTCTTCCAGGTATCTGACGTACTTGGAAATGACCGCGTTGGAACAGCCAAACTCCTCCGCCACGGCCGTAAAGGAGCCCAGTTCGACGATACGTTTGAAGTACTCAATGCCTTTAAGTCGGTCCACAATGTTCCCTGTGCAGTGGTGAGTCGGCTAACAGTCTCTCACAGGTGAAAAGTGTTTTTCCAAATTGGGGGGCGAACACTGAGGCGGCGCTGATCACAATGGCGGCTGTTAACCAACCTGGGAGAACCGATGATGCTGGCCAATGCCTCCGTCGCCGTGAACCGGCGTGATCCGGTCGCCTACCTGTTGTTGCTTGTGGTCGGGAGCCTGATCGCGCTGATGCTGCCGCTGGCGAAAGTGGCTATGGCTGCAGGCATGAGTGCCTTGGGCTATGCCTTCTGGCAGGCCCTGGGGGGCGGCCTGTTGTTGTGCCTGTGGTCAACGCGCGGCGCGACCGGGCTGCCGTTGCGACGGACCTGGCGTTACTTCCTGGTCAGCGGCCTGACCGCCATTGCCATACCTAATGCCCTGGCGTTTATTGTGGTCGGTCATGTGGGATCGGGCCTGACGGCGACGCTGTATGCCTTGCCGTCGTTGATTACCTACGCCCTGGCCTTGGCGATGAGGATGGAATCCCTGAGTCCTCTTCGAGTTTCAGGCCTGCTGTTGGGGGTTGTTGGTTGTGTCCGCATCCTCTTGCCGGATACGGACGGCGTCGGCTCCGGAGCGTTGCCATGGCTATTGCTGGGGCTGTTGGTGCCGCTTTCCCTGGCCATTGGCAATGTTTACCGCACCGTGGCCTGGCCGGAAGGTGCCAGCCCGAAACAACTGGCGCCAGGCATGCTGCTGAGCGGGGCTCTGGTGTTACTGGTGGTGCTGGTGTTTACCGGGCAGATCCACCAGGCACTGGCGCCGGGCTGGGAGGTGGCATGGGTGTTAGCGGCGCAAGCAGCGGTGTCAGCGCTGACTTACCGCGGGTTCTTCGAGTTGCAGCGGCGGTCGTCGCCGGTGTTTCTCAGTCAGCTCGGATTCGTCATTGCCCCGATGGGCCTGGTCCTGGCCTTCCTGATTTTTGGTGAGCATTTTGGCTGGCAGGTTTGGCTGGGTGTCGGTGTGGTGATGGCGGGGGTGGTGCTGGCTAACTGGAGGCGCTGAGGGGCGTCAGTACGCCCCGAGTTGCACCGACACCGGCGCGTTGTCAGGCCTGAACTGGCCGTTGCAGGTACTGGCGTTGATGTACAGGCAGCGGTCGATCTGTTCGCGGCCATGGCTTTCATGGATGTGACCGAACAGGTGGGCACGAAGCTGAAGTTGCGCCACTCGCTCCGCCAATGCTTCACAGCCGACGTGCTGGCCTCCGAACCGCTCGCCGACCTGATCAAGGATGTTCATTGGCGGGCCGTGGGTAATCAACACATCGGTACTATCGGGAATCTGCGCCCAGCGTCGGGCTAAAGCGTCACCCCGGGGCAGGTTGAACGCCCAGTCGAAAAACTCGGGTGTCCACGGACTGCCCCAGAACTGCAGACCATCAATCTCGATGCCACTGTCTTCCAGGTAGACAGCGTTGGTGACCAGGCGGCGAGCCTCCTCCGGCTCGTTCTGGAAACACCAGTCATGGTTGCCGGCGATCAGGATCTTGTGGCGGTGAGGCAGGCGGCCGAGCCAGTCATTGAGAGCTTCCAGCTCCTCAAGTGTACCCCGGCCCAGACTGTCGCCAGCGTGAATCAGCACATCGCCGTGGGGAATCCTGGCGATCTTTTCATGCATGCCGTGGGTGTCGGAAATGACGGTCAGTTTCATGCTGCTGCGCTTTTTCCTGCGGGGTTAACCGGACACTAGCACAGTATGACTGTATGGCGCAGGGGAAGGTACCGTTGAGGCTCGTCAGGGAGGACATTGACGTGATGGCAGAAGAAATCCGGTAAAGTAGAGGTTCGATTTTCCCTTCTTTGAGGTGACGTTTATGCAACGGGCGGTGCTCTGGTTATTTCAGGGGCTGGTGCTGGGCGGGTTGATGCTGCCGGGCGGGATCGTCGCGGCGGCCGCATGTCCCCAGCCACAGAGCGATTATGAACGGGTCTACTGCGAAATCATCGCCGGCGGTGGTGGCGGAAGTCTGCCTTCGTTTGAGGATTTCCGGCGCAATTCGCTGCAGGTTCAGGCCCTGCTGCTTAAACGCCCGGCGGCGCGGCTGGGCATTGACCTGGCCGTGCCGGAGCGAGCAACACCGGTGGCCGCGGAGCCGGCGCCCCAGCCCCGTTCCGTAGAGCCCGTCGCAACCGCTGATCCCCAACGGTTACCTGAGCCTCAGGGCATGCAGGGGTGTTCGCTGCAGGGCGAGGTGATTGATTGTGGTCATCGCCGTTACCGCCTGGCCACCAACCAACCCAACGGCGAGCTGGCGTCCGGAGTGCTGGCGGAGAGCAATCGTCTGGGGCTGGTGGCGTTTTCCGGAGATTCCTCGAACGAGGCGGAGCTGCGCCAGTATCTGTCTGACGCCTATGACCGTTACATCCTCAAGATGCTGGAGATCGGCCTCGGTGGCGCTACCATGAGCTTCAGCGAGTTTTACCATAATTTTCAGCGCCACCAGGCCAGGGGTGTTGACTACAGCGAACGGATGGAACAGACCTTCCAGCTGCTGAAAGAGGATAAGCGCACCAAAGTCGTGCCCTCACGTCTGACGGACCGGTTGCCGCAAAGCCTGACTTACTGTTCCGGAATCGGGGCAAGGGTGGTGGTGTGTGATGATGTCGGGACCAACTGGGTGTTTGTGACGAACTCCTGAGGCGGTTCGGGACTGAGAAATGTGAGCGGGAGGCAGGGAGAGAAGTCGGCCACCGCCCAGCCCAATGGATCTGGGCGGTGGTCCGGAAAACACAGCTTTGATCAGAGCTCGACGTACAGCTTGCCCTGGTTCTGGCCGGAGAACAGCAGCTGAACCCCTTCAATGGCGCTGTCGAGCCCTGTCAGCACATGGCTGCGGAACTTGATCTGGCCTTTCTGCAGGTAACCCATCATGGCAAGGGTAGATTCTTCAGCCTTGTCGTAATGATCGGTGATCACGAAGCCTTCGACCCGTAGCGCTTTCAGGTTGATATCAACCCAGCTCGGCCCGGGTGTCGGTACGTCGTTGTTGTACTCGGCGATGTTGCCGCACACGACCATTCGGCCGAGGCGGTTCATGCGATCGAACGCCAGTTTCTGGATTGGGCCCCCGGTGTTCTCGAAGTAAAGGTCGATGCCGTCTGGTGTCGCGGCGGCCAGTTGTTCGCCAAGGTCCGGATCTTTGTAGTTGAGGGCCTTGTCGAAGCCCAGCTCCTCTTCCAGCCAGCGGCACTTTTCCTCGCTGCCGGCCACACCGATCACCCGCAGGCCTTCTGCTTTGCCCATCTGGCCCACTAGGGAACCGACTGAACCGGCGGCACCGGTAACGACCATGGTTTCGCCACTGACAGGACGGCCGACTTTTATCAGACCTACATACGCGGTTAGGCCTGGCACATAAAGGACCGACATCAGCGCGCCGATATCGACGGAGCGGTCGACGACCTGCATGTCTTCACCACCAAGGGTGTACTCGGCCCAGCCGGTAACGCCAACCACTCGGGCGCCTTCCGGGTAGGCCGGATTGCGGGATTCCACCACGTCGCCAATGCCGTAAGCGCGCATGATATCGCCCGGGCGGACCGGCTCTATGTAGCTGTCCTCGTTGTCCTGCAACCAGGTTCGCATGGCGGGATCGAGGGACATGTGGGTCTGCCTGACCAGGAATTCGCCGTCTTTGAGAGCAGGCGTTTCCAGCTCAACCCGCTCGAAAATGTCAGAAGTAATGTCGCCGACTGGTCGTCTGACCAGCTTGATGGCCTGATATTTCATTGCTAAACCTCCTGAAACCGGGATGGCCCGGACCTATGGAATGGTGACGTCGCCAAAGAGCTTGGTGAACCGTGGCTGACCGTTCCAGCCGGTCACGCCGCCATCGACGTTAATGTTCTGGCCGTTGACATAACTCGCCAGGTCCGAGGCTAGGAACAGCATGACCTTGGCAATTTCCTCCGGCTCGCCGGCACGGCTCATGGGAATGTTGTGGAGATATTGTTCATAGGCGTCCGGGTGCCCCGTCAGAGGGCCTGTCAGCGGGGTCTTGATCAGACCGGGGCTGATACTGTTGACGCGAATGTTATCGAGAGCGTAGTCGAGCGCGAGGTTACGGGTGTAGTTGATCACTCCGCCCTTGGCAGCGGCGTAAGCATTGAAACCATAGTCTGCCCGGGTGCCTGAAACTGAGGCGGTGTTAATGATGCTGCCGCCGGACTTCATCATATGCGGCAACGCATGGCGGCAGGTGTGGAACAGGGCATTCAGGTTAACCTCCATCACCTTGTACCAGGTCTCCGGCTCAATGATGTGGGTGCGGCCATAGGTACCGAAGCCAGCGTTGTTAACCAGGATGTCGAGGCCTCCGAGGATTTCAATTGCGGACGCGATCATGTTTTCGATGTCGTCGGGTACGCTCAGGTCAACCTTGACGAACGACACGCCTGCGCCCAGTTCGCTGGCAAGTGCCAGACCGCTGTCTTCGTTCATGTCGGCGATCACAACGTCGGCACCGTTTGCCTGGAACAGCCTGACGGCCTGTGCACCGATGCCGGAGGCACCGCCCGTGATAATCGCTTTTTTGTTCTGCAGCATCTCTGTCTACCTTGGAATTGTTTGAATGAGAGATTTGAGCCATCGCATCGGGGCATTGCCCGCTCATGCGGCAGTATGTTTTATCCCGGGAACCTGCCAAACAATTGATAAAAGCTGCCTTTCACTTGGCATATCGCGACATAAGCGCCGACTGTGATCGTCAGGTTTATCTGGCGCGAAAGGATAAAAGTGATTCGTAAAGGGATAAGTCAGAACCGGCAGCACTCAATACCATGGAGGGAGGTGATCTGAGCTCAGAACGGGCCGGAACACATCGTTACCAGGCCGGATGGTTTCCTGCGCCGGCAGTGAGAATCTCTGAGGGAATTTGCAATGATGACAAAAACAAAACGTTTGGGTTTGCAAGGCATTGCGCTGTCGGCCGCCATAGGCGCCGTCTCGCCGGTGTCCGCATCGACCATCAGCGGTCAGCTGAGTAATGCTGAGGGCGACCCCATTGCCGGCGCGATCATTCGGCTGACCAATGTCCAGGCCGGGGTCTCCGAGTCGGTCTACTCTGATGCGAACGGTCGTTACGCGCTGGAAACCGAGCTAGACGGTGAGCTGCGGCTGCGCTTTCGCGCCCACTACTTTGCTGACCACGAAATGCAGGTGCGGCTCGACGGTGCCAATGCGATGCTGAGCAAAGATCTTCGCATGACCCCACTGCAGACCGACCGGGAGATTTCCGAAAGCCTGGCAGCTTCCTATCATTTTAACGAGCTGCCGTTTGATACCGAGGACGACCAGCCGTTTACCCGCGACAAGTTCCAGCTTGAATGTCTGTCGTGTCATCAGCTCGGTAACCCGTTTACCCGCACTGTGCGTCCGGCCGATTCCTGGCAGCAGACGGTCCATCGCATGCACGCCTACATGGGGGCGGTTGGTATTACCGATAAAGATCGGCGCAGGGCTGAAATATTTGCCGAGGGTTTCAACGGTGAGCCGACCGGGATGCGTCCTGAGTTCCCGTTTGATGACGCCCTGGCCAATACCAAGGTGTACGAATTCCAGCTGCCCGGCTCCGGTGTGCCCCATGATGCCTACGTACACTCGAAGAACGGTCTGGTTTACACGGTAGACCAGTTCTCTGATGGCATGTTCGTCACCAACCTGAAGACCGGTGAAACCGAGTTTGTACCTCACCCGGAGCAGGACATGCCGCTGGGCGGCATCTTCACGGTGCTCGGCATTCCGCCAGCGATGAACAAGGTGAATGTCCGTCACGGGCCGCACTCCCTGGCGGAAGGCCCGGACGGAAAACTCTACGTCACGAACTCGTATTCAGCCTCCATCGGCGTGTTCAACGCCGAAACCAACCGCTGGGAGCAAAAGATTCCTCTGCCGGGTAACGCGCCATACCCGCACACCATCCGTACGGATGCCAAGGGCATGCTGTGGTTCTCCGTGGTGGGCACCGAACAGATTGGCCGCCTGGATCCGGCAACTCAGGAAATCACCCTGATCGATCTGCCCGAACCGCGTCCGGTCGCGATTACTCCGGCGGTATTGACCTATGGTGTAGCGGTCAGCAACTACGATGGTTCCATCTGGTACAGCCGTCTGTGGGGTAACCGCATTGGTCGTATTGATCCGGAAACCCTGGAAGTAACCGAAATCGAATCTCCGGTGTTTGGTCCCCGCCGCCTGCGTTTCGCTGAGGATGGCGTGCTGTGGCAGACCGGTTATGGTCACGGCCAGCTCGCCCGAATTGATACCAAGACCATGGATATCAAGGTTTATGACATGCCTGAGTTTGCGCCGGGCGCAAGGCCGGGCCCGTATTCCCTGAACATCGCGCCGACCACCGGTGATGTCTGGATCAATGAAACCATGACCGATCACATTTACCGCTTTGATCCGCGCGAGGAAACCTTTACCGCCTATCCGGCTCCGCTGCGTGGCACCTATACCCGGGATGTCACCTTCACCGAAGAAGGCTGGGCCTGCATGACCAATAACCCGATTCCGGTTCAGGCGCTGGAGGAGTTCACCGGGGTGCTGATGTGCCTCGACCCGGATTACCGCAAGTAAGCAGAAGTGTTGTTGTGTTGTTGTTTTGCCCAGGCTTCGGTCTGGGCTTTTTTATGGTTCCGGATTCAGCGGTGGTAGTGAAGCCCGGGTTCGTCTGTGGCGGTTGTGCCGGGGCATCAGCTTTTTGCGCAAGGTTTTGCTGAGCATCCGGCGACCGCTATGAGGATCGGGATTGCGACGGTAGTAGTGGTCGAGGCTGTCGAGCAAGGCCTGCTCTGAGTATGGATCGAGTGAGCTCTCGCGGACAGTGGCCTGATCGTCGAGACGCCGTACCAGCTGGTAGGTGCCATCCAGTACCGGAGAACTGCGTTTCAGTTGCCGTTGCGCCCTGAACCGGGCAATGAACGTGGATTGGTGGTAACGCTGTTGGCCCCAGCGCACCAGCCAGCGCCTTGCTGGGCGGCTGTACCGGCGGCCCCCCCAGCCAGCTGCGGCACAAAGGGTGATCAGCCCGAACCAAAGCCCGGTGGGCTGACGTTCTGACCAGGCGCCGAGGCGCTTTGACAGGGAAAACAGTTCGCTGGCGAGAGCCTTGTCTCTCTGTGGCGGTGGGATAACCTCGATCTCCAGGGCCGGCAGTTCACTCTGCTTCATCCGGTTTTCGTCAATATCCCACCAGCTCAGGCTGAGGGCTGGCAAGGTGTGTTGTCCACCGGATTCCGGCAGGTAGCGCAGCTGTTCCAGTCGCTCGCCACCGGTGCTGCGACCACGGCCGTCGGTCAGATGTCTGACCTTTGCCGGCAGTGGGGTGGCCGTCAGGGTGTTGCCGGCGGCGGCCCCTGGCTCTGCGGGCATCAGGGCTGGAATCGCCAGGGGCAGTGCCCGCTCGGCAACGACCCGGATCTGCCGGGTCAGCGGTTGGCCTGCGTCATACCGATTGCCGGCGGGCACCAGTTGCTGGGTCAGCTGGACATCGCCCGCCAACAGCGTATCGGCCTCGAGCCCGGGCAGTGCCTGCACCGCAAATGATCGTTCCGGAACCGTGGCGGCGACCGGAACATCGGCCTGGCCCACGGCAGCCAGCACCTGCAGTTCGGGCAGGGTTATCACCCCGGCTTCAAGCGCGACCAGGCGATAACTGTAGGTCACACCGAAATAGCGTTTACCGTTGATGGTGCGTTGAATACTGCGGCCGCGGCTGCCTTCGAAGTCCACCAGGGTGCCGGGAACCTGAAGTTGGCTGAACTCTGGTGTTGCGGTCAGCCAGGTGTCCGTGAGGACATCGACCTGATAACGGATGGCCTGGCCGGCCCGCAGGCCGCTCTCCGGCTCAAGGCGGGTCTGGATCATCACCTGGGGCGCGGCCATGATTTCTGTGGCCAGACTGGTCAGCAGCAGTGCAGCGAATCCCCTCATGGCTGCTCCCCGGCCGAAGCCTGTTGTTCGGCCACGAATTTCCGTCTCAGGAAGGTGCTGGCCGAGGTGTTGAGATTATCCAGCCAGAGGCTGCCGGTCATGGCGGGACGCTCCATCAGTTCGGTGGCGACTCCGTTGTCGTTGGTGCTGTCAAAGCGGAAATCGTCGGCGCCGATGTCGGGGCTGGCCTGGCGTTGCTGGTCCAGCGCCTCACCGAGGCGAGTAACCAGCGCTAAATTGGCTTCTGCAGCGGGCCAGGGGCTGCGCTTGTCGAGGGCGGTCTTGTAGGCGACCCGCGCTTTGCTGAATTCCAGCTGGCGGGCCAGGCAGTTGCCCAGGTAAAACCAGGCTTCGGGGCTGTCGAGCTGACGAAACTGCGCCACTGCAGCTGAAAAATCGGCCGCTCGATAGGCGGCCAATCCCCGCAGATAGGGATCCTGAAACTGTTGCTGGGCCTCGCTGTAGCGACCCGCCTCGAACGCTAGCCGGCCCTGCTGGTCTGGCGTCAGGAAGGCATCGGTCCACGCGTCGGCACTGACCGGGGGCGCCGGAGCAAGGGTGAGTACCAGCGGAATCAGGCTGTATTGCAGGCGCCAGCCCCGGCGGATGCTCAACAGACCGAGCAGCAGTGCGGGCCACACCAGCCAGTAGCCGCCATCACGCCATTTCAGGGTTTCGTCGAGAGTCTGATGACGGCTGACATGGGTGTGTACCTGGCGCTCCAGCCAGCGCACATCGTCCTCCAGCGAGCCCATGGGCTTCGCCTCCGCAGCCAGGCTATCCAGAACGGAGGCGGCCGTGGTGGTTGCCAGTGCTGCCCCTGGGGCCAGCACCAGCACCTGGCTGTCCGTCGCTGGCAGTTCGGGCGCTAACGGCGCCAGCCGGTCGGTCACCACAATCACGGTACGCGGCGGTTGGAGGGCGGCTGGCTGTGGTGTGGCGAGCGCCAGCGCAGCAGCCAGATGTCGTCCCGAGCCGGGAATCATCCCCGCCTCCAGGGAGTTCAGGTAGAGCGCCAGCAAATCGCTGTCGCGGCTTTCCGGTAGTACCCGGTGAGCACTGTGGCCGTAGGCAATGAGGCCGATATGCCAGCCCGGTTGGCGGTGTGACAGCGCCTGAACGCGAGCCTGGCCGAGGGCAAGCGTGTTGTTGCCTTGCGAGGGGCCCATGGACTCTGAAAGGTCAAGAATGACGGTAAGGCGGGTCTGGTCGTCAAGGGCCGCTGGCAGGGTCTTTTCCCAGGCCGGGCCGGACACGGCCAGCCCGGTAATGACCAGTAGCGCACTCAGACCATGAACGGGCCGAAGGCGCTGACGAGTGCCGGCGTGCAGGGTCAGGTGCGGCAAAAGGTGGGGCGCGATCAGTTGGCTGGCAGCGTCCCGCCGGTGGCCGAGCCAGCGCCAGCCAAAGGGTAACAATGCTCCGGCAAGGACGATCAGCAGCCCCCAGGGCCGGAGGAAGTGGAACTGAAGCAGGGCCTCAGGCATGGCCAGCCCTCGACTTGTCGTCGTGCTGTTGCCGGCCGTGGTCAGAGCGAACGGGCACTGCGCCCGCCAGCGCCTGAAGTACTGACAGGCCCACGGCGATCAGGGCCGGTATCCAGAACAGTTCACGGTGCGGCTGTGCGGTTATCACTTCGGCGTTTTCCGGGGTGAGCCCGTCGATGGTCCGGTAAACCTGGGCCAGAGCCTGCGGGTCGGTGGCGAGGAAGTGCTGGCCACCGGTGGCGTTGGCAATCCGGGCGAGGGTCTCGGTATCGACCCCATCACCGACGGAATCACCGGGCTGGCCAAACCCGATGGTGTGAATCACCAGACCCCGTTCTGCTGCAATGGCTGCAGCTTGCAGTGGTGGAAGCAGGCTGCGGTTATCGTTGCCATCGGTAAGCAGGATCAGCAGCTGTTCCGGCGCCTGGCTCTCATCCAGCAGATTCAGGGTTACCCCGATGGCATCGCCCATGGCCGTATTGGCCCCCGCCATGCCACTGGCGAGGGCGTCCAGCATCTGGATCAGGGTGCCATGGTCGCTGCTGGGCGGGGCCAGGGGAAAGGCGCCGTCACCAAAACCCACCATCCCGATGCGGTCACTCGCCCGTTGGTGGATAAACGTGGTGATGGCCGCCTTGACCGCGCTGAGCCGGTCGATCCGGGTATGGTCCGGGCCAATGACGTCACGCTCGGCCATGGATTCGGACAGGTCGATGGCCAGTACCAGGTCGCGGCGGGGTTCCAGGGTCGATAGCGGGGGCTCAAGACTGACCGGACGTGCCGCGGCGGCCAGTAGCAGTATCCAGATCAGCCAGCGGACGAGCAGGGTCGTGGCTGGCAGTGACTCCAGGCCCTTGCCGGGGGCGGAGTCGATCCGGCCGGAAAACGCCACCGTGAACGGAACCCGCAGTGCCCGGCGTTGCTCACGGTAGACCGGCAGCCAGCGATAGCCGAGCCAGGGCAGAGGCAGCAGCAGCCAGACCCAGGGGGCGTCAAACAGGATCATGGTGGCTCTCCAGCCAGTGCCGGCATTCAGCCACCAGACGGGTGACATCGAGAGTTTGCAGCTCCCGGTCGCCGCCATAGGCCAGCAAAGCAAGTTGATCGGTAAACCCCGGTGACAGTGGTGTACGAGCCATACGGTTGAGCAGTTGTTGCCAGTGGGCGCCGGTGGCAGTGGTCACACCCGGGACGTTGCGGCCGAGGCGGCTAAACACCGCGCGGCGCAGCAGTTCTGGTATATCCCGAAGTGGGCCGGTGTCCTCTGGGTTGGCCTGCCACTGGCGCCACAGGGATTCCAGGGCCAGCGCCGCCTCACGGCGATAACGGTTGGCCCGGCGTCGCCGCAGCCAGATGACCAGGGCGGTGCCGATGACCGCAAACGCCAACAGGGCCAGTACCAGCCAGCCCCAGGTCTGCGGCCATAGGGCTGGAAGCGGGGGGGGCGGCAATTCCTGCAGGCTGGCCAACTCGCGGTTCAGGTTCATGGCTGCTGCTCCCGCTGCAGCCCCAGCGCCTGACGTATCTGAGGCACGCTCGGCTCTGCGGTACTGATTTTCAGGTGCGGAACCTGGCTGCGTCTGAGCAGGTCGTCGACTTCGTGGAAGCGTTGCTGGAGAAAATTGGCCAGTTCGGCCCGGCTTCGGTCGTGACCAAAATCCAGGGTGACCCTGGCCTCGTCCTCGGCAACGGTGACCACCCCGGAGCGGGGCAAATCCACGGCCAGGGGATCATAGATCTGGAACGCGAGCACATCGTTGTGCTGGGCGAGTTGCCGAAGCAGGCCCAGGGTGCGTTCGCTGACCCCGGCAAAATCACTGACGATGCAGACGGTCTGATCGTGATGGGCGGTGGCGAGGCAGCGGGAAATGACCCGGTCGAGCTGACCTTCGTTGCGCGGGGTGGTGTTGTCTGTGCTCAGGGCCTGGTTGTGACGGGCAATCCGGGTCAACAGGTCGCTGACCCGCTGACGGCTGCGGTGGGGCGTTACTGTATCAAGTAACTGGTCGGTGAACACGATGCCGCCGACCCGGTCGCCGGCGTGAAAGGCCACCCAGGCAGCCACCGCGGCCACGTGTGCGGCCGCGGTGGCTTTCAGCAACAGGGACGACCCAAACAGCATGTCCATGCGTTGGTCACAGAGCACCAGGGTCGGTCGGTCACGCTCTTCGGCAAAGCTGCGGACAAAGGGATGGCCGGTGCGTTGGGTGGCACGCCAGTCGAGATGACGGAGGTCGTCGCCGCGCTGATAGTGCCGTAACTGGTCGAAGTCGAGACCTCGGCCACGGATACGGGAACCGTGACGGCCCGCCAACTGGCTGGTGGCGCGCTGGCGGCCATGGAAATCGGGCAGTCGGCCGTCTGCCTCCAGCCGCATCAGCTGATCGACGCTGGCAAAGACCTGGCGGATGTCATCCTGGCGTGCCGGCATGGTGGCTGTCCTCAGGCCGGTATCGCAACCCGGTCCAGCAGCCGGGTGACGACCTGCGTTTCACTGACCCGATCGACGACGGCATCATAACTCAGCCTGAGACGATGGCGCAGCACGGGCAGGGCAACGGCACGCACGTTCTCGGGTGTCACATGGGGTTGCTCATGCAGCCAGGCGTGGGCGCGGGCAGCACGATCCAGGGCAATGGCGCCACGGGGGCTGGCGCCGGTGCTGAGCCAGCCGCGAAGTTCGCCATCGGGGGCAAATTCCGGGCGGGTCGCTTGTACCAGACTGACAATGTACTGATCGATTTTGGGTGATACGAACACCCCGGCAATGTCGCGGCGCGCGGCAAGCACGGTGTCTGCGGCTATCGGCGGCAGCTGGCGGGAGTGTCCCGAAACAGCGGCGTGCTGTTCTGAACGCACCAGCCGAAGGATATCGCACTCGCGGTCGTGACTGGGGTAGTCCAGTACCACCTTGACGAGGAATCGGTCCATCTGGGCCTCGGGCAGCGGATAGGTGCCTTCCTGCTCGATGGGATTCTGGGTTGCCAGCACCATGAACAGATCCGGCATCCGGTGGCTGTGGCCAGCCACGGTGATCTGACGCTCTTCCATCACTTCCAGCAGCGCGGACTGAACCTTGGCCGGTGCACGGTTGATTTCATCGGCGAGGATCAGGTTGCCGAACAGGGGACCGGGCTCAAACTGCAGGGATTGTACGCCATCGGCGTAATGCAGCACCTCAGACCCGGTCAGATCCGAGGGCAGCAGGTCGGGAGTGAACTGGATGCGACTCATCGTCGCATCCAGACACTGGGCCAGGCTTTTGACCGTACGGGTCTTGGCGAGGCCGGGCAGGCTTTCGAGCAGAACATGGCCATCGGCCAGCAGGGCGAGGACCAGCTGTTCGATCAGCGCCTCCTGGCCAAGGATGTCGGCATTGAGCTGTGCGATGAGTGAGACAATCGACTCTCGTGTATCCATCATCTGTCCTGCCTTGGCCATGATTACTGCTGGTAGTTCAGGAACCGTTCCATCATCTGGTCAATGGTGAACGTCGCCGGCCGCTGACGGGGCGGATATTCCTTGAAGGTGTTGAGGAAACGGTTGACCAGAATCAGGGTAGCCATGCCACGTGCCTGGATCTTGCGGTCCCACCAGACCTGATAGGAGTTGGAGTCGGTATCGGCACGCTCGAACGGATCCTGACGCAGGTTGAACACTTTCGGAACGCGCAGCTTCACAAACGGTTCGGACCAGACATCAAAGCGGTGCGCGCGCTGCTCGGCGAAGACCAGCTTCCAGGGACCGTCGCGCACGGCGAGGATGTCGCCACCGTCACTGGCATAGAAGAATTCGTTACGGGGTGCATCTTCCGTTTCCCCGGTGAGGTAGGGCAGGAAGTTGTAGCCATCCAGGTGAACCCGGAAGGTCTTGTCGTCAGCCTGGTAGCTGTCCAGCAACTGCTGCTTGATGTCAGGCTGGCCGGCTGCGGCCATCAGGGTGGGTACCCAGTCCAGGTGTGACATGATGTCGTTGGAGATCGTGTTGGCCGGGATTTTGCCAGGCCAGCGTACCAGCGCCGGTACCCGGAAACCGCCTTCCCAGTTGGTGTTTTTCTCACCGCGGAAGGGGGTAATGCCGGCGTCTGGCCAGTGGTTGTAGTGGACGCCGTTATCGGTGGTGTAAACCACGATGGTGTTGTCGGCAATACCCAGGTCATCGAGCTTGGCCAGCAGTGAACCAACGTGGTTGTCATGCTCTACCATGCCGTCGTTATAGAAGCCCTGACCGGAGAGCCCGCGTGATCCATCCTGGAGATGGGTGTAATAATGCATGCGGGTGGAGTTGAACCAGACAAAGAACGGCTGGTCTTCTTCATGGGCATTTTCCATGAAGTCCAGTGAGGCTTGCAGGAACTCTTCGTCGACGGTTTCCATGCGGGTGGTGTTCAGCGGACCCAGGTCCTCGACCTCGCCATCGGCGCTGGAACGGATGACCCCACGAGGGGTGATCAGGGACGCCAGCTGAGGATCGTCAGGCCAGGCCGGATCTTCCGGCGCTTCTTCGGCATTGAGGTGGTAGAGGTTGCCGAAGAACTCGTCGAAGCCGTGGTTGGTCGGCAGGAATTCGTCACGGTCGCCGAGATGATTCTTGCCGAACTGGCCGGAGGTGTAGCCCAGTGGCTTGAGCAGCTCGGCGAGGGTCGGGTCTTCCGGCTGGATGCCGATAGCCGCGCCGGGAATACCCACTTTGGTCAGACCGGTCCGGATCGGGTGCTGGCCGGTAATGAAGGCGGAACGGCCGGCGGTGCAGCTCTGTTCGCCATAGTAATCGGTGAACATCATACCTTCGTTGGCGATACGGTCGATGTTGGGGGTCTGGAACCCCATCATGCCATGGCTGTATTTGCTGATGTTGGTAATGCCGATATCATCCCCCATGATAACGAGGATGTTCGGCCGTTCGGCGGCTGAGGCCGCGAGGTGAAGACCCAGCAAGGGGAGTGCCATGAGTACGCGGGTCATGCGCTGGCGTAGGCTTCTGTAGATCATCTTGTTCTCCTGTCGAAGCACGAGGGGTTATTGTCCGATTTATTTTTAACGGTGCTTATCCTGAGTGTAGACAGGTGATCCTTGAAACACTGCAATCAGAGTAACAATCCGATATGACTGATGTGCTTGATACGCTCACCCGATGCCCGTTGTTGGCGGGGCTGCCGCCGGAAGCGTTGGCACAGGCGGCGAAGCTGGCGACGGTTCGCGATTTTGCTGAGAACCAGACCATGTACAGCAAGGGCAGTTCGCCCAAAACACTGGTGGTGATCCAGTCCGGGGCGGTGCGAGTTAATACCGTCAGCCGCGCGGGCAAGGAATTAACGCTGATGATCTGCGGTCCGGACAACTGGTTCGGTGATGCCGTGTTCTGGCCGGAGTCGCCCCGCCTGCTCGGGGCGGTGGCCCATGAGGATACCCGGATAATCGAGTTCGCATCGGACAGCTTCATGGCGCTATTGGCCGCGTTCCCGCAGTGCTATCCGGTGATTATCCAGCAGCTGGGGCTGCGTCTTCGGGCGGCGTTGATGGTGATCGAAGACGATGCTCTGAGGGGCATTCCGGCGAGGTTGGCCAGGCGACTGCTGTTTATCGCCGCGTTCCAGTATGGCCGTACTGATCACCCGGTGTCGTTGCGGCTTACCCAGGAACAGCTGGGTACCATGCTGGGGATCACCCGGCAGGCCACGCAACGGGCCATGCAGTTGTTGGTCGCGAAGGAGTTGGTAGAGTTGCGTTACGGCTCGATATTGCTAAGTGATCCGGCGGGCCTGGAAACGTTTATTGCGGCTGATGAATAGGCGAAACGAAAAAACCCATTGACCCGTTGCGGGCAATGGGGTCACCCAGGAGGGGTGAAAGGCCGCCCCAGTGCTCTGAACCATGGGGCGGCAGGTTGGCCGGGTCAGCGGCCGTATTTACGGCCCACCAGCAGTGACGCCAGCGGCGGCATCAGCAAGATAGCGCCCAGCATGTTCCACACGAACAGCAGCACCAGCAGCAGGCCCATATCCGCCTGGAACTTCAGGGTTGAGGCGATCCAGGTGGCCACACCGATGGCCAGAGTGGCGCCGGTGAAGGCGACCGCAGTGCCGGTGGTTTTCAGGGCTTCAAAGAAAGCCTGCTGGAAACGGTGGCCCTGCTGGAGGAACCCGTCCATGCGGCTGTACAGGTAAATGCCGTAGTCCACGCCGATGCCGACCCCGAGGGCAATCACCGGCAGTGTGGCGATCTTCACCCCCAGCCCGAGATTGGCCATGACCGCTTCGGCAAGCACGGTGGACAGGTACAGCGGGGCCATCAGGGCGAAGGCAATCTTCAGTGACCTGAACTCCATCCAGACCATGGCGCCAACGATGGCGAACACCAGAATCAGCATCAGCTTTTCCGAGTATTCGATGACTTCATTGGTAGCGGCCTGAATGCCGGCGTTACCCGCAAGGAGCAGAATCTTGAAGTCATCGGTGTTGAACTGACGGGCGAATGATTCCACGGCGACGGTGACCCGTTCCAGGGTGTCCGCCTTGTGATCGGCCAGGTACAGAGTGACTGGCGCAATGCTGCAGTTGCGGTCAACCAGCTCGGCGGGCGCGCCGGTTCGGGCATCGTTCATGATGTACTGGTTTCGATTGAGTTCTGCCCACTTGGGGTTGCCCTTGTTGACGGACATGATTTTGAACTTCATGCGGTCATAGAGTGAGTACACCGCCTCAACACCGTCAATCTCACGCATTTGCTCCTGGAATTGCAGCACCAGGTCGCCGGCGGCGAATTGTGAGCACTGTTCTGGCGGCGTGGTGAAGATCGCCTGGTAGACATCGGTGCTGGCGGTGTAATGGTCGAGGATGTAGGCGTTGTCCTGGTTGTAGCGGGCTTGCGCGTGGAATTCCGGCGCGCCGGGGTCGAGGTCGCCAATCTTCAGGTCACGGGATTCGTAGTAGCCAAGGCCGAGCAGAACCACACCGATGGCAAGGGTCGGGATCGCGAACTTCGGTTTCACCAGCGAGGAAATGCGGCGGAAGGTCGGCCATGAGGACTGGTTGCGCTTTTTCTGCTGCGCCAGACCGGCCTTGCTGACACCGACGTAGGACATGAGCACCGGCAGCAGGAACATCTTTGTGAACAGGGCCACAAAGACCCCCAGGCTGGCGGTGATGGCCAGTTGCTGGATCACGCCGATGTCGATCACCATCAGGGTGGCGAAACCAACGCCGTCGGCAATCAGCGCGGATGAACCGGGAACGAAGAGCGCACGGAAGGTGGCGCGGGAGGCTTCCAGGGACGTCGAGCCCTTGCTCATCTCACTGATCATCAGGTTGATGTTCTGCACGGCATGACTGATACCAATCGCAAAGATCAGGAAGGGCACCAGAATGGAGTAGGGATCAAGGCCAAAGTCCAGGTACGTCAGCAGGCCAAGCTGGCAGATCACGGTGAGGATACAGGTGAACACGGTGACAGCGGTGCTGCGCCAGCAGCGGCAGTAGAGCAGCAGCAACACCGAGATCAGGACCACCGTGACCGCGAAAAACAACGCAATGTCAGCCGAGGCGGCAATCAGGTCACCGATGATCTGGGCGAAACCGACCACGCGGATGGTGACGCCCTGGTCGTTAAAGCGGTCGCGAATTTGTTCCTCGAACAGCTGGGTGAACTGGCCGTAGTCGAGCGGCTCGCCGGTGTCCGGGTTCACATCGGTCAGCGGAACACGAATGATGGTGGAGGTCATGTCGTTCGCGACAAAGGTTCCAATCATGTTGGCCCGCTGGCTGTTGATGCGCACCTGCTCCAGTGATTGCTCACTGCCGTCGTAACCGTCGGGGATGATGCGACCGCCTCGCAGACCTTCGTTGGTGACTTCGGTCCAGAGGGCGTTGGGGGTCCACAGCGATTTCAGGTTGCCTCGGTCGACGCCGGGCAGGTAGAAGATCGCATCGGTCACTTCGCGCAGGGTTTCCATGTACTCCGCGTTGAACACATAGCCGCTCTCGTTCTCAACGATGACCCGCAGGACGTTACTCTGTGGGGCCAGCATTTCTTCCCAGCGCAGGTAGTTCTGAACGTACTCATGACCGGTGGGGATCATCCGGTTGAAACTGGCGTCAGGCCGCAGACTCAGCGCCTTGTAGCCGAGAAAAATCGAGACCACCAGGAAAAACAGCAGAACCAGTGGCCGGTTCCTGAAAATCAGGCGCTCAAAAAAAGTAACCATACCTTTGCCGGCTCCTTTTTCGGTGGCGTTGGGCGGTGTGGACATCGGGTTTGCGCTGTTCATTGCAGGCCTCCCATGATCTCTTCAAGGGACAGGGTCTTGATGCCTGCCTGGCCAGCGAGAATCAGCTGGCCGGCAGAGGGTTCCACCACATCCATCCAGATCGAGCGTCCGGGGGCTGGCCAGACCCGGAACTGTTCAAAATTCTCGGTGTAAAGCAGACCGCCCCGCTGGGCCAGCAGCATGCCGCCGTTGCTCAGTGCGGTACCGCCGAACAGGGTGTCCGACGTGCCGGTGTCCAGCGGGGTCCAGGTAACGCCGTGGTTCTGGCTGAGGTGCAGTGACCCCCCAAAGCCCATGGCCAACAGCTCACCCTTGGGACCGGCGACAAAGTTGTAGAGGGAATCGGTACCGACTTCCTGAGGAGCGTCCCAGCTTTGGCCGTTATCGCTGGACCGGAACAGCAGGCCATTTTCACCGGCAATCAGAACCACGCCTTGAGCGGGGCTGATGACGGCGTTGAGGTGGAAACTGTCCGGGTTTTCAAGGCCTGGAATAAACTGCCATGACTGGCCGCCATCACGGGTCACCAGTGCCATGCCAAAGGCGCCGACGGCAAAGCCGGTGCGGTCATCAACAAACTCAACGTCCATCAGCGGCAGTGCCGGGCCGTACTCCAGGCTGGCCTGGATGTCATCCAGCCGGAACAGTGCGTTTTCAAGGCGTAGGGCCAGATCTTCGTCATCCGGTGTGGCTGCGGTGGCGTCTTCCAGTACGCGGACGGCATCCTCGGCGGCGCTCAGCATGAGCTCGCCAATGCGGGTGCCATCAATCTGTTTCTGCCAGCGGCGGCCGCCATCGTTGGTGACCAGAATGGCGCCGTCGTGGCCGACGGCCCAGCCGAGGCTGGCATTGGCAAAGTCCACTGCCGTCAGCAGCAGGTCAACAGGGACGTCGCCCTGGTGCATGCCGCCCTCTGCAGGCAGGGTGAGAACGACGCCTTCGGCGCCCACACCGATGCTGTTGCCGTCGGCGACAGCGAGATCGGTGAACAGTTTACGGTCGGCCAGTGGCGACTGATTTGCCGGCCGCTCCAGCCGGTCCGCGAGGGGCTCGGCAAGGGCAGCATGGCTGGCCGTGAGAAATCCAATACCTGTCAGACAGGCACAGAGCAGATGCTTTTTCATTGTTCTGATCCTGGGAAGGCGTGCGGGGAACGGCGTCCCCGCCCGTTAACGATGTGGAAATTTCAGAAACGTATCGGTGGTTTAGCGCCCGCGGCGACGCAGGACTGCGGGGCTGTAGTCGCCGACGCTGCCTTGCGGGCCAAACTCTACAACCGGCTCTTCGTTCTGCAGGTTGTAGGCGATGTAGCGGTTGCTCTGGAGGTCGTATACGGCTTCCAGGTGGTGGGCCGGAACCAGTTGATCGTAGTAATGGATCTGGTGCGCTTCCTCGACACGCCAGAGTTCACCGCGACCGTCGTAGTCTTCGGCCAGGGCGATGCTCCAGCTGTCTTCGTCAATGTAGAAACGACGCTTCGAGTAGATATGGCGCTCGCCGTCCTTGAGGGTCGCCTCGACCACCCAGACTCGGTGCAACTCGTAACGTGTCAGGTCCTGGTTGATGTGGCCGGCACCGATGATGTCGGTATAGGCCAGGCCTTTGTCTGCCAGCTGGTAGGTGTTGTAGGGAATCAGCATTTCCTGTTTGCCCACCAGTTCCCAGTTGTATTTGTCCGGGGCGCCATTGAACATGTCGGTAGAGTCGTTGGTCCGCAGGCCGTCACTGGTGATAGGCGGTGAGTCGTAGCCTACTTCCGGCGCGCGCAGGACGCGACGTGCACCAGGGTTGTAACGCCAGGCCAGGCGCTGCTCGCTGATGTGGTTGATGGGCTCGTGTACCAGCAGCTGTGAGCCGGCGACGCTGGTGGGCTCAAGCGCCTTGTTCCAGTAGTAGAACAGGCGGTTGTCCTCGGCGTCGTCCATTGCGGCCGCCATGGTCAGGCGGCGTTCCCGGACCACCGGGGTGAAGCTGCCGTTGCCCTGAACGACGGCTTCGGTCGGGTAATCGCGGTAGCCGCTGGCACGATAGCGGGTCAGATGGTTCCATATGACCTCGATACCCTCCTTGGGTATCGGGAAGGGCACGTTGGTCTGGTTGAAATTCACCAGGCCATTACCGCCGGGGGCCAGCTCGACGGTCGGACTTTCGCTGCGGATAATCTCATGTTCCTCGGCAGGGATAACCGCGGTGCGGTGGGTCGGGTAGACCGGGATCCGGTAGCTGTCGGGAAAGCGGGCCAGCATGGCCTTATGGCCTTCGGTCAGGCGGTCGGCGTACTGGTCCATGTTCGCTGCGGTAATGACCATCAGCGGCTCCTCGTCGGCAAACGGATTGGGGTAACCCTGTTCGCGATCGAACCCGGCTGGGGGGGTGGTCAGGCCGCCGGTCCACTCCGGAATGCTGCCGTCGGCATTGCCGGCGCGGATGGCGCCGACAGGTGTCAGATCAGCGCTCAGACGGGCTACTTCTTCTGCGGTCATCGCGGCGGCCGCCTGGCCAGAAGCCAGGTTCAGAGAGGCGCCGAGAATTGCTGCGGTGAGCAGATGCTTGTTCATGATCAATCCTCTGTTCTTGTTGTGGTGACTATCAGAAATTCATCCGGGCACTGAGGGCCAGGAAGTCGCGGTCGTTCTGGCTCCAGAAAGCGCCGCCGGTGGTGGTATAGCTGAGTTCTGCGGAGTACTTGGCGAGGTAGTCGGCTTTGACCCCAACGTTGCCAAGCAGCCGGCCTTCGACGAAGTTGTTATCGTGGGAGTAACCCTCGACGTCGTGACCAAAGGCGGCGAACGGTGACACGTTGATGCCGGCCATCAGGCCTTTGTAGTTGAGCTGGCCGCGCATCCGGTAACCCCAGGAAAAGTCGGTGACGAAACCGTCATCGCTGCACACCCGGCCCTGATACTGCGGATGGACACCCAGGTTGCAACCAACGGAACCCTCACCCTGGCTGGCCGCCAGATTGGAGCCGAAGGCATCCGGACGGCCGTAGCGGACTTCGTCCAGGGAGGGCAGGTCGTGGACATATTTCATGCCGGCCTCGGCGATGAACACCAGGTCGTCAGCACCCAGTACCTGGGAGAATGTCTGGATGCCCCCAATGCTCAGCTGGGACACCTTCTCACGGCCATAGCCTTCAAATACCGAACCAGGCGCCGCAGCCAGTACTGCGCCGGTCAGCGGAGCGCCGAGCGCATCGAGATTGGCGGTAGCACCGAAGATATCCGGAACGGTGTCGCCGGTGTGGTAGATGATCGGCTGGTTCGGACGGAAGCTGTATTCACCGAAGACTGACCAGCCGGCAACGTTGGCCGACACAGTGACGCCAAAGACGCGAATGTCCTCCGCATAGTCCTTGAAGTAGTAGGCGCTGTCGGCAGTACCACCATCAACACCGTTGTACTCCCAACCCGGGTTGTTCGGGGCATTCTTGTTGGGGTCAGAGCTCAGAATGGCGGACGGCTGGGGAGTGCGGCTATGGATCTGCATGGCATAGAGGCCAAATTCCGCGCCCAGCTCCCAGTCGAAGTAACGCAGGGCCAGACCGAACTGCCCGCTGTCACTGGGTTCGGAGTCGGGGCCGCGGCGGATGTACGATCCCTGGGCGTAAGCGCCGGCGTCATTGTAGTCTGCCGGGTTCGGGTAAGGGGTGCCCGGACCTTTGCGGCTGACCCCATAGCAATCCCCCGGGAAATAGTCGATACCTGAGAAAAAGGTGCCGCATCCTTCGAGTACGGTTTCGTTCCAGGCCAGCTGGTAGAAACCTTCCATGCTCAGGCTGTCGGTGAGTCCGGCGTTGAAGTAGGCCAGCGGGGTGGGCAGCAGGGCTTCCTTGAGCTGGGAACCCGGACGGCGGAAGGCCGCTACGTCAATGGGGTTGATGGCGTTGATCCCGTTCTGGAAGAACAGGCCTTCACCCCAGTTGACCACCTGGTTACCGACACGAACGTGTACCGGCACGCTACCGGCGTCGAAGTCTCCGTAGACGTAGGCGTCCAGCAGCTCAACACCCTTGAACTGGGCGAGATCATGGAAACCGTCATCTTCCAGGGTGGCGTTGCGCTGGTAAAGGTTCAGGGAGTTGCCGTGAGGCACCTTCTTGTTGTCCAGGGTGTAGTCGTACCAGGCCTTGCCACGAATAAAGAATCCGTAGCGGTCGTATTTCAGTTCGAGCTCACCCAGCAGGGTCACGGGTGAAGACACGATGTCGCCCTTCTCCCAATTGAGGCGGCTGTCGTCGGCCTCTACGGCACCCCAAGGGTTGGCATCGCCGGAAAATTCCGCGCCGATCAGTTCAGCGTTGCGGGCGTTGGTCCAGCGTCCGGCGGCGGTTTCCATGCTCATCAGTGCGCCGGCTGAGATAGAGCCGCTGGCGGTGGCGGATACCGGGCCGAGGTCAAAGTTGGCTGCCAAGGCAGTGTTGGCACTCGCCAGGGCGATTGCCAGTGGCAGAATTCTGATGGGAAAACCTGTGGTGGTTGAAGCACGGCTGTTGCCGTTGCCTTTGCCATGGACGGAATTTGGCATTGAGTCCTCCGGAATTGTTGTTGTCCTGGTCGGGGGAGTCGAATTAGTTGTCTTTGCGACTCAGGAGGGAGTGTCCAGAGATTGCTCACTTGAAACTTGCTTAACGTTGCCAATCGATTGGCATATCGCGCCAAGGTGGCTTTTCTGACAATGCTTTTACAGATTTTGCAATAGTAAGAATCCCCGATTCGGGGCTTGGAAAGGGGGCTGATCCGGTCACCTGGGGTCGCCGGATCAAGGGGTGGGGAGGGTGGAATTCAGGCCGTTGGCGAACGTTGTTCAGCGCAGCCAGTTTGGCCTGTTCTGGCGTTGGGGGCGCAGTCGCGATGAGGGCCCGATGCCATGCTCTTTACGCCATTCCCGCGGGCTAAGCTGATACCAGCGCTGGAAGGCGCGTGAAAAGGCGGGAAGGTCGGAATAGCCCAAAATGCCGGCAAGCTGGGTCAGGCTGATAGCAGACTCCCGCAGGTAGCGTTGCGCCATTGACTGACGGGTTTCGTCCAGCACTTTCTGGAATGAGGTGCCTTCCTCAGACAGGTACCGTTGCAGGGAGCGGGGACTGAGCATCATGTAGTTGGCGATCAGGTCGATGGTGACACGACCGTTGGGCAGCAGGCTCTTGATCAGTTGCTGCAAGTAGGCGGGCAGTTCCCGGGATGACAGCGCGTCCATCTTTTCGAGGTGTTCCTGCATCAGGCTGTGGAGTGCCGGGTCGGAATCGCTCAGGGGCAGGTCCAGCAGCCGGGATTCAAACACCCAACCGTTGGTCGTGCTGTTGAACTGCGGGGTGATGCCCAGTATCCGCTTGTAGTTCTGGGGCGGGCAACTGGGGCCGCTGCGAAAGTGCACACCGGCGGGTTGCCAGTGGGAACCCAGCAGCATTTTAAACAGCGATTTGCCTACGCCCAGGGCTACATCCACGGCCGGGCGGATGGGGATGCCTTCCTGCAGGACGGGTTCATAACTGACGATCACCATCTTGCCTTCGATGGTTGAAGTGACCTGGCCGGCGTTTGAGTGCAGGTGATAGTAATGCATCAGCTCGGTCAGAGAGTCGCCGACCGTCTGGGCATTTTTCAGAAGATAAAGCATGCGCCCGAATACGCTGGCGCCCTGGAAGACGCCGTATTCAACATTGAACAGCGGATTGTCTGTGACCTTGGCGCAATGCTCCAGCATACGGGTCATCCGGGAATAGGAAATCAGGGAGTCCGGCTGTTCAAGCAGATCCAGCGGCAGTTTGAACTGCCGCAGCATTGCCTGGTAATCGAGATCGTATTTGGCGCAGAACTCATCGAAGCGGGCCAGGGACGAGGCCCTGGTAAGGTCTGTCTTGTGCATGATGGTGGTCTTTTTTATTGTGTCGTTGTGCTTTTAAGCTAGCAACCGCTGGCAGAATTGGTCAAGTCATGGCGTAGTTTGCAAACATGGCTGGCTTCAATCTGAGGGGGCAGGTGTGATTCAGAGGCTGTCGCGTCAACGCGCTTGAGACAGGAGCGAGCGGGACAGTTTGGATGCTGGCTATCGCAGCTCTTTATTCAGGGCAAAAAAAAGCCACTGGAGTCAGCGGCAAGTCAGGGTGCAACAAATCATAAATGCAGGGCCCCACTATACGTTTGACGAGGTTGGCAGCATTGATTAAATGTGCCAACCATTTGTCAAATCACGACAGTGGTAACGGTTGACGGTTACTGGTTTGGCGTGACCAGTATCTTGATGTCGCTTTCGGGCGTGCCAAGGCGGTCAAAGGCGCTTTCAATATCATCGAGGGCCACGGTATCCGAGATGAGTGCGGACGCGTCAAGCTCGCCATTGGCCAGATAGTTCAGCGTGGCTCCAAATTCTTCAGCGCTGTAGAAACTGACGAAGCGGATATCCAGCTCTTTCAGGATCGGGAAGGCCGGCACCATGGCATCCTGCTCCATGCACAGACCGACCACCACCACCCGGGCACCATAAGGTGCGCCTGCGCAGACGTTCTGGATCAGGCCTGGAACACCGACGCATTCGAAAATCAGCGAAGGCCTCAGGCCAGCGCCGCCGAGCAGGGGAGAAATCGGGCCAAATTCGTCGGCGCTTTCGGTGCCAGCAGCCTGCTGCCAGCTTTCATAAGGGGAGTGTTCGGCGGGATTCACCACCACGTCAGCGCCGACCTTACGAGCCAGGTCGCGACGAGCCTTAGAGAAATCTGAGGCTACGATGGGGCCGATGTTCATCATCTTGAGAATGGCGATGATGGCCAGTCCGATGGGACCGCAGCCGATGACCAGAGGCACATGATGACGGCTCGGTTCGCCGCGGTTGACCGCATGCAGAGCCACCGCCATGGGCTCGGTCAGCGCCGCCAGGCCGGTGTCGAGTCCGTTGGGAACCTTCATGGTCAGTCGCCCGTCGACCAGCATCTGCTGGGAGAAACCGCCGGGAACCTGCGGCGAGCCAAAGCCAATCGAAACCAGTCCCTCTTCACGCATCAGGAACGGCAGCGATACGACCCGATCGCCTTCCCTGAACGGAGAGCCAGGATCACGGGATTCCAGCACCTCGCCCACAAACTCATGGCCCATCAGGATCGGCTGACTGGTGTCGATAATTGAACTGCCGATAATCTGGCGGGAATTGTCAGCCAGTTCATGGGCGTGGTGTCGGCAATGCAGGTCGGATCCGCATATGCCACAGGCGAGTGTTTTGACCAGCAGTTCGTTTTCACGGGGGCTGGGCTCGGGTAGATCCACGATCTTGAGGTTGTTGTTTTCGACGATCGCACTGCGCATGGTTTTCTCCTCGCTGGTGTTGTTATGACGAAGAACAGCAGACAGAGCGCTGCCCTGTTCTATCACCCATGAGGCCATGATCGGTTAAATCCGGGCTCGCTTACTTCCCCAACCACGCCAATAGCTAGATAAATGGCGCCACGGTAGGTGTCGCTAAATAACAAGAAAATGGCAAGGTTTGGTAACTCATTGACACGCCTTATTGGCCATAGTTCTGGGTAATTTTTAACCAATGAATTTGGTGCGCCGTGCAGTTCCCGGTTTTTCCCTCCGAATCGACCGTTACCGACCCGTTGCCTGAAGGTTACCGCCCCCCGAGACCATCGAATGCGGTGTCCGGGGAAGACGTCCCATCAAAATAAAAATAACAAGCCAGATCAATAAACTCTGAGAGACACATCGTGATAAACCGAACCAAACTGAGTCCTATGGATGCTGCCTTCGTGCAGCTTGAAAGTCCGGGCGCGCCAATGCATGTGGCGGGTCTGATGATCTTTGAACTGCCCACCCAGTCCGGCGACGATTTTGTCCGGGAGCTGGTGGAAGACTGGCGCAGTGAGACGCGGATCGCTGCACCCTGGAACCAGAAGCTGGTATCGCCATCCCGCTGGCAGCTGGCCCCATGTCTGAAAACCTGCAACGACCCGGATCTGGAGTACCATGTCCGTCACCTGCATCTGCCCAAGCCCGGTGGCCAGCGGGAGTTGGGGCAGCTGGTTGCCCGTCTGCACAGTCAGCCGATGGATATGCGCAAGCTGCTTTGGGAATGCTTTATTATTGAGGGCCTGGCGGACAATCGCTTTGCCGTTTACATGAAATTTCACCATGCCATCGTGGACGGTATCAGTGCCAACGTGCTGCTGATGAAGGGACTGTCCGAGAGTCGCCGGGATGCTAAGACGCCGCCATTCTGGGTTCACACCGCGCCCGAAAAGCCTTTCCAGACGGGCCCCTTCAAAATGCCCTCGGCCCAGGCAATGATCAGTACCGCAGCGAATGTGCTCAAACTGTTTGGCCGGGACGAACAGCTGACGACGTTGCGGTCGGCGCCGAAAACCCCTCTGAATGGTCCCATTGCTGCCCAGCGGCGTTTTGCCACCCAGAGCTTCGACATGGCAAGGCTGAAAGCGGTGGCACGGCACGCCGGGGTAAGTCTCAATGATGTGGTCGTATGTCTGGTCGGCGGCACACTCCGTCACTATCTGCAAAGCATTACCGCATTGCCTGCGGATAGCCTGACAGCGGCCATTCCCATCTCCCTGCGGGCTGAGGGGGACAAGAGCATCGGAAACTCGGTGGGCATGATCTACAGCATTCTCGGCACCAACATTGCCGATCCGGTGGTACGCCTGCAAAAAATTCACCAGTCGACCAACCTGGCAAAGCAGCAAGTGCTGGGTCTGCCCGCTGAAATGCGGGTGCCGTACTCCCTGGTCAGCATGGCGCCGTCCATCGTCCGGATGCTGACAGGGGTGTCGGGGAAGAGCCAGCCGCTCTTCAACACCGTGGTATCCAATGTTCCGGGTGGCCAGGAAGAAAAATACCTGCGCGGAGCGCGGCTGGTAAATTGTTTCCCGGCCAACATCGTGTTCCAGGGCATGGCGGCGAGCTTTACCTGCTACAGCCATGCCGGCACCCTCAACGTGGGCATTACCGCCTGCCGCGACACGGTGCCGCACATGCAGAAATTGGCCCTCGGTATGGAGTCCGCTCTTGTTGAGCTGGAGAGCAAGCTTGGGGTCACCAAACCGGCTAAAGCAAAACGCACCAAAGCAAAAACGACCCCAAAGGTCCGGGAGGCTGTATGACCCAGCGAAGGATGCCGTTGCTTGATGCTGCGTCGCTGCAACTTGAAGGCAAGAACATGCCGATGCACATTGCGGCGCTGATGACATTCTCTTACCCCTCATCCCTGGATGAGGCTGAACGGCGTGACTTCGTCAGTCGGCTGATTGCCCGCTGGCGTGAGGAAACGCGGATTGTCTTCCCCTGGAACCAGGTGCTGACCCGGCCCACACGCTGGCAGTTCCGACCGGCGACCCGTGAGATTTACGAGCTGGATCTGGAATACCACCTGCGGCAGTGGTCACTGCCAGCGCCGGGTGGTGAGAAGGAGTTGGGGCAGATGATCGCATGGCTGCATGAGCTGCCGATGGATCTGGAAAAGCCATTGTGGGAATGTCATGTGATCGAGGGCTTGAGCGATAACCGCTTTGCCCTTTACATCAAGATCCACCATGCCCTGGTCGATGGTATCAGTGGCACGCGGTTGCTGGTGGGCAGCCTGTCAACATCCGCTGACACGCTGAGTGTGCCGATGTGGGCGAAGGATCAGACCGAGCAGGCACCGAAAGCAGAGAGCACACCGGCCAAGCCTGGGTTGCCGTCGTTCGGTGATGTAAAAGCCGCGTTTGAGGCGTCGCTCAAGCTCCGTCGCTCCAACGATGAACTGACCACCTTCCGGTCCACTCCCGACACCATCCTCAATGGCCCGATTGGGCCCCACCGCCGGGTGGCGACACAGCAGTTTGGGCTGGCTCGGTTGAAAACGTTGGCGAAGGCTGCCGATGCCACCATCAATGATGTGGTGATGGCCATAACCGGTGGTGCCTTGCGGGAGTATCTGCTCGAAGCCAACGCGCTACCTGAAGATTCACTGACCGCGGCGCTGCCCGTATCAACCCGTAAACCGGGGGATGTCAGTATTGGTAACCAGGTCAGCATGCTGTTTGGGAGTCTCGGAACCAATATCGCCGACCCAGCCTTGCGCCTGGCCCAGGTCAAGCGCTCAACCAGGGCCGGCAAGGCGCTGCTGAATGACCTGTCGCCCAATGCGGTGAACTTCTATTCATTGTTCTCGACCGGACCGTTCCTGACGTCCACGATGCTTGGGTTCGGCAGCTCAGGACGGCAGTTGTTCAACACCACCATTTCCAACGTGCCGGGTCAGCGGGAGATCCGTTACCTCAATGGAGCTGAATTGCTGCACGTGTATCCGGTGAGCCTGATCATGCCGGGTGTGCCGCTGAACTTTACCTGTGTCAGCCACGGCGACTTTCTCAACTTCGGGATCGTCGCCTGCCGTGACCGGGTGCCTCATGTGCAGCGGCTGGCAGTTGCCATGACGACGGCGTTTGAGGAACTGGAACGTTGTGTGCTGAATAGCCCGCAGGGCTAGAAACCGGCGGCTCGCTCGACTGCCCAGAAGGCGGCGAGCGAGCCCACCGCATAAGCGGGTACCCTTACCTGCCAGACCGGCGTTTGCTTCAGGCCGGCTGGCAGAAACCGCCCGACCGTAAGCACGACCGCAATAAAGACCAACTGGCCTGCTTCCACCCCCAGATTGAATACCACCAGAGCGGGCATGACTGCATGACGGGGCAGACCGATCTCGTTCAGGGCAGCGGCAAACCCCAGCCCATGCAGTAAGCCGAAGCCCAGAGCTACCAGCCAGGGAGCGCTGGCCGTCAGGCCCGGTTTACCCTGCTCGCCGCGGATGATTTCTGTTGCCAGAAAGACAATGCTGAGGGCAATACACACTTCCACCGGCAGGACCGGCACCTGAATGATCTCCAGCGACGCAAGTATCAGGGTAATGCTGTGTGCAACGGTGAAAGCGGTGACGGTGATGGCGAGGTGCCTTGCGGTGTGCACCAGCAACAGCAGTAGTGTGACGAACAGCAGGTGGTCGATGCCGAACAGTATGTGCTCGACGCCGAGTACAAAATAGGTGCTGACGGTTTCCAGCAGCCCGGGTTTATCGGCGATCCGGAAGGCGGGTGCCTCGGCGGTCAGGCGGTGAGTGGCCGAGGTGCCATCGAGATACTCTACCCGGGCCAGCACTTCGGCACCCGAGCGGGCCAGGCCGTCAACGGTGACCCCGAGCCCCATCAGCCCACCAGGCCGGTGAATCTGCCAATGGCGCACGTTGACGCCATTGACGAAACGTTCGATCGGTACTGACAAGGCTTCGCTGGTGCCGTCGAGAATCACCTCCAGAGCCAGTCGTTGACGGGCGCCCCGGGCTGGCACTTTCCAGTAAATACTCACTGAATCGGCAGAGGTTTCGGTCAGCTGAAGATAGGCCGGGCGGAGTTCGTCAGCATGGCTGCTGCCTGCGCAGATGAGGGAAAACAGGGACAGCAGCAGGGCAGGCACAACGGTCGCTTTCATGACTCTGGATTCCGGGCCGAGGAGGCGATTATGACCTCATAGCCCTCAAGCAAGGCCCGCTCGACCCGGGCGTCGGCCTGACGCTCGTTATCGTAGCGCCAGTCTCGCAGAACCGCCTCCTGGACCTTATCAAGCGGGGGCAGGTCGCCGGGTTGGTAGTGGTTCAATCTGACAAAATGTACCCCCACGCCGGAGGTCAGCGGGCCTTGCCACTCGTTGAGAGGTAAGCCGGCCAGCTGTTCGCTGAACTGAGGACCAAAGTGCCGGGTGATCTCGAAATCCGTGGCCTGGCTGAACTGGCGGGGCAGCAGGGGAGAATCACTTGTGATCGGCAAGGCCGCTTCCAGACGGTAGCTGACCGCGTCAATTCGGGCGTTCAGCTCCTGTGTCGAGAGGTCGCTGCCGATATGGATTTGCTCAAAGCTGAACTGGCCCGGAGTGCGGTAGCGCTCCGGGTGTGCGGCCAGATAACGGGCCAGCTCGCCCGGCTGTGGTTCTCGGGCCGCTGCCACCGAGTTGGTCAGCAACTGCATTTTCTGCAGCAGTCGCCGGCGGATGACCGGGTCGTCCTGATCGAACCCGAGCGCCAGCGCCTGCCGGTAGTAGGCCTCTTCCATCACATAGTGATCGATCAACGCGGTCAGCTCGTCATCCGTGGGCATTCGCCCCCAGCTGCTCTCAAACCGCGCCGACAGGTTGGCAATCCGGTTGTCGTCGACCACAATCCGCTGCGCCGAATCCGCGCTCCGGGGGTTCAGATGGCTGAAGCCGGCAAAGGTGACCAGGCCGATCAGGGCGAAGTGCAACAACGGTTCTCTCAGTAGCTTCTTCATATGGGGCCTCAGGGGGTGTACCAGACCGGCGAGGTCCAGGCCCGCTCCTGAATCGTGGCGGGCAGACCCTCGGGAATTGCCCGGCCGAGGGCGGCGGCGTCATAGGTTGACCAGCGTGGGGTGGGAATCTGCAGCACCCGGGCGTAATAGACCGCAGGTAAGGCGGGGTCGAAGTCCGGGTCGGTCCATACCGTGTTCAGGTCGCTGTCGCCAATGCTGTTGGTGTAGGTCGCGCGGGCAACGTCCACGGTATTGCCAACGGCGGGTACGTTGCCATGTTCATCCGGGTGGCGATTATCCGACAGCGCCACGTCGTAGATCTGTTCGTGCGGCTCGCCATCGTCATCGACCCAGCCCTTGATGATCTGGATGCGATCAAGGTTGGCCCCCGACGCTTCCTTCATGGCCGAGATCAGGAACACCGGGGCCTTGCCCTCCGGAGCCTGGTTGAGCACGCCTCCCATGGCAACGCCATTCTGATAGGCGGCCTGCACCCAGTGGTCGCCGGACATGGAGTCCGCGTCGAAGCCAAAACCGCCGAACAGGCGAACTTTCAGTCGCGGCCCGGAGGTAGCAAAGGTTTCCTTGCGCATCATGGCATCGAAAATGGCCTCCCGGGTATTGGCGAGGGCCCAGACGCCTGCAACGCCGCCGGAGCTGAAACGACGTACCTGTTCTGCGGCTTTTTCGTTGACTCCCGGTGGTCCGTCCAGACGGTGCTGGGGGGCGTTCTCGAAGCCGAACTTGCCCGTGTAGTTGTCTTCCTCGATAACGGCGGCGCCGTCGTGGGTATCGCTGTCGCCAATGAAGCCATACTGGAACGGATTGATGTGGCCCTGCCGCGTGAGCCCGACACCCCGGATCAGCGCCTCACGCATATAACCGCCCTGTTTGTGTTGTGGAGGCGTGGCTGTGGCGGCAAGGGTGTAGTCCCAGATCTCGAAACCGCCAAACTCATCATTGGGGGACAGGATCGGGTGGGTCTCCGAGGTACCCTTGATCTGGCTCAGTTCGTACAGGGGTTCGTTGCGCATGCGGGCTTCGGCGTACGCCTCTGACGACACAGCGCTGCCGCCATAGGACTCTTCGACGGGGAACATCAGGCCGTCGCTGGCGTTGCCGTTATGGGGGATCGCCAGCAGTTCCGAACCCTGGCTGCGCTGCTGTTCCATCCAGCGCCAGAGGTCTTCGGGGACCGGGGAGTCCAGGGTGGAGAAGGGCGTTTCCGGAAGTGTTTCGGTGTCCCGGAATATCACCACCCGGTGCAGGTTCTGCCAGTCCGGCGCTGAGGTCCACTCGAAACCGGCGAAGGTGGTGAATTTGCCCGGTTCATAGTGTTCGTCGGCGTTCGCAATGACCCGTTGCCAGACATTCACCTTGAGCGCCCTGTTGCCAAGAAGCGGGTCTTCGCGTTTGTCGTCGAACATGCTGGTCAGAATCTGCGAGTAGGCCTGGAATGCGGCGGCCGGGTCGTCACCGGTGATGTCGTCAGCGAGGGGGTGATCGCTGACAGGGTTGTCCGGATCCTCCATCAATGGCAGTACGCCCATGTAGGCGGCGTGATCGGTGACCGCGTACCAGTCCAGGGGTGCCCCGATCTGACGGGGCTCATCGCTGCCAAAACCGGGGATGGGTTCGCCCTTGGCCCAGCGATAGGCGTCGTCGGGTTCAGAAACGGCACGATTGATATAGCCGTCGAAAGACCACTTTGTGTGAACGTGAAGGTTACCGAAATAGACCTCGGTCGGTACGGCGTCCTGGGCCAGGGCCGTTGCCGAGACCAGTTGTGCGGTCAGGGCAAGAGGCAACCAGTGGGCTTTCCTGCTCGGAGTGTCCAGTGTTGGATGCATGCTTAAGGCTCCTTTGGTACGGAGGCTCGGGGAGCCTCCGGTTGTGAGCTTGGAATCTTGAACGGGGGTCAGAAAGGCTTGGTCAGCCCGATCTCTTTCATCGGGTACCGTTGGTAGGTGCCGATATGCTGGTCCACCAGGCGGAGGATGCGGGGCAGGCCCCATTCGAAGGTGCGGTGGCCGACGCTCTTCTGTTCCTTGGGATCCAGGTAGAGGTTATAGACCCAGGGCGACATGCCGGTGGAGACCAGGGTTGATTCGTCAAGGTTGGACCCGGGAACGTGGGTCTGGAACACCTTGAAGTGCACCTTGAATTCTTCCCAGCGAATGGCGGTCAGGTTGCGCTCGCTGTACATGAACACCGCTTCCCGATGGCTATCACCGTTGTCGGCGAGGAGGAACGAGGTCTGGTCCACGCCATCAATGTAGCGGTCGTCCGGCAGCTCCGCGCCTCCCAGCGTGAGGCTGGTGTTGAACAGGTCGAGCAGGTCGAACAGGCCTTCGTTGGTGCGGCCGCCGGCAATCATCCCCGGCCACCAGGCGATCCCCGGTACCCGTACACCGCCTTCCCAGGTTGTGCCTTTGCCTCCCCGCCAGGGCTGGAACCCGGCATCCGGCCAGGCATCCTCGTTGGCGCCGTTATCGGAAGTGAAGAACACCAGGGTGTTGTCGGCAATGCCCTGTTCTTCCAGCTTGCGCACCAGTCGTCCGACAATGTCGTCGACTTCAACCACCGCATCCTTATAGGGGGTTGCGGCCGGGCTTGCACCGACAAAATCCCTGGCCGGGAAATTGTCGTTATGAACACGGGAGAAGGAATGCACCAGATAGAACGGTTTGTCCGCCTGGGCCGCGCGTTCAATAAAGTCTTCCGAGAAAGCGGCAAACTGCTGATCGATCTCTGCCACGTCTGCAATCGAATCAAGCTCGGCGATGACTTCCAGAGTGCCGCCCTTGCTGGCGGCGGTCACTGCCGGGGTGCTGAGTTCACGGAGTGCGGCCATGCGTTCCGGGTTATGCACCAGCTCGGGGTAGCGCTGCTCATCCAGGCCCTGGGTGAACTCACTAACCACACTAAGGATGCCAAAATACTCGTCATAGCCCACCTGATGGGGCTGGCTGCCTTCTCCGCTGCCCAGATGCCACTTGCCGGAAAGTGCCGTCATGTAGCCAACGTCGCTGAGCAGTCCGGCCGCCGTCTGCTCACTGCTCCATGGGTTGACCGCGGTGCTCTCGCCAGTGAGGGTGGGACGTGTCAGCCCGGTGCGTGCAGGCAGGCGGCCGGTCATCAGCGCCGCACGGGTGGGCGTGCAGGTGGGCTGGGAGTAGGTGGAGGTCAGCTTGAGGCCTTCCTGGGCCAGGCGGTCGATGTTGGGTGTCGGTGCGCCGACAGCGAGGCCTCCGCCAAAGGCCCCCGGGTCACCCCAACCCATATCATCCACCAGTAGGATCAGGATGTTCGGCTTTTGTCCGGTGCGCGCCTCCAGCGCCTGCAGGCGTGCTTCAGCCTGCGCTTGCTGCGCGGGATGCTGGCGTGCCGGCTCCATGTTCTCGGCAACAGGGACTGCGTCGATAAACGGATCCCGTTCCATGGCCAGGACGTGGCTGCCGGTAACGCCAAGCATCAGGATGGCAGCCAGGGTCGGGATAAACGGGCGGTTTGACGTCACCCGCCTTGAGAGAGGGGTACCGGGGGTACGGTTGTGCGCTGTGTTCATGCGGCGTTCCATCGTTTGTTGTAAGTGTTTGATAGGGGGCGCAACAATCGATGTTCGGCTTCTGGCCTGAGCAATACTTAACGTTTTACGCCAACTATTTGTTTTTCAGTGCATGGCATGAAGTTTTTAGGCCAGAGTGAGTCCGGCTCAGAACCGGCTGATGACCGTTGAAGCGGGGGGAAGGGCTGTGGTCGTTCGGGCGTGGGAGGACCGCCGTGTCAGCGGCTGTGATTGCGTTTGTCAGGAAATAGCCAGAATGAGAACCAGCGGGTCATCCTCGGCATCAGCACGTAGCTCATAAGAAGCATCACCACCCCGGTCACCAGAGCGGTTCTCGCCAGAAGCGGGACCTGTGTCAGGAGATCGCCGAACAGGACGAAAACCAGAGTCACAGCCGGGTAGAGCGCCAACCAGCTGACAATGGTCATTTTGTATCTCGGAGGCGGTTGTACCGGGTTTCGGCCGGGACGGGTGAACCAGGCAACAATACCTTCCGTGACTTCCCGTTCGCTGGGCTGGATCAGCAGGCTCTCGATCTCGCCGAGCAGCTCATTCCGCTCATTGGAGGTCTCCCAGCATGACAGCGATTCCCGATCCCTGAACCTGAAGACGATGCGGTATTCCGGGTCATCGGGTGCGGATGGCCGGAACAGGGCAGCACCCAGATAGCCCGGGAAACCGGAAGCGCGTTCTGTCATTTGACTGCTGAGACGTTCAAACGCGATTTTGTCCCTGTCCTTTACTCGCCGAGACACGACGACGGTTAGCGGTTCCGCGGCAGGCGCCGGGGCATTGTCGGCAGATAGCGTTTCACGGTCAGGCATAGCGAGCCTCCCTGGCGGGAAAAAGGGGCCCGCCACGGCGGGCCCAAGTGAGGAGCAACAACGACGCCGAATCAGCTGCCGGTAGCGCGCAGGTGCTGAACGTTAAACATGTTGGTGGGAGACAGTTGCGGGTCAACCTGGCCCTTGAACTGGCCGGTGGTGCAGTGACTGGCCTGGACATCGATCATGCTGAAGCTGTCATCGATGGAGACACCACTGCCCTCGTTTGCCGGCAGGTGATGATCCGGGTGAGCCTGGCCGATGGTGAAGGTTTTCCAAAGGCTGCCCTTGCGGTCATAGGCCACGGTACGCGGAATCGTAAACGTCTGTGCGTCCATGAAGTGAACCCGTCTGGACAAGGGGTGGCTTTCATCGGCCGGAGAGGCTTCCACCTCATAGACTTTGCGGAGCTGCCAGGTGATGTTGGGGAAGCAGCCTCCCTGGCCGCCGAACGCCACCACCTGATAGCCGTCGTCATCCTGATGGGTTTCCGTATCCAGGGTCAGGTCGTTGTGGTTGTAAAAGGGCATCAGCATGTAGCGGGTGCCTTTGTAGGCCCAGTTCATGTCCGAAATGCGGCCGTTGTAGCCTTCGAAGTCCTCGATCATCAGGTCAGAACCAAGGAAGGCATCGGTGACCTGACCGGTGGCCAGGCGGCGGACCCGGCGCTGGAAACCAAGGTACAGCCAGGAGTTGTCGCGTTTGAGATCGTCCGAAGCCCGGTGAATGAGCAGCTGGGTGTTGCGGACATCACTGGGGTCCAGCACCTGAACATAGATGGCGCGGAACAATTCGGACGGGTTTGGGGTGATTTCCGGCGTCGGTTCCTGGATCACCCGGCCCATATAGTTGAGGAAATGAAAGTTGAATTTGATGGTCCGCTCCACATCCCCGGAGTCCATGTCCCGGTATTTCCAGTAGAACGGGTAGATCGCCGCACTGTCGCCCCAGTTGTAGCCATACTTGTAGTTCCAGGCCAGCTTCTCACCGGCACGGGGGTCGTCAGCGTTCGGCTCCTCCGGGAACGGTCGTCCGGCCTGCCAGCCGCTGATTTCCCCCACCTGATCTCCGAGGGATACCTGGCCGAGGGAGGCGCGGGTCGCCTCCACATAGTTCGGATGCAGATCGAAGGAGGTGGTTTCTCCCACCGTAATGGTGGTCCAGCCCTGTTCGATAAAGCTGTAGAACGCCGGATCAATCACGTCCTTGAACTGGGCCACGTTGTTCTGGTTGATGACCATGCCCGGTGACAGGCCGTCAAACCGGGGTGTCTCGGTCCGGTAGGGGAAGAAGGACTCCTCGATCACCGCGTCATCCGCGACGGTGGCCGTGGCCATCAGGCTGGCGGTCGCGCCGGCAATCAATGTGCGCATCAGGGTTTGGCTGTGGTGCTTTTTCATTGTTTTTCCTCGTGATCAGAAGCTGTAACGAACGGTCAGCTGGATTTCGTCTTCTTCCTGGGCCATGCCGATCGGGCCGGACTTGAAGCGGCCAAGAGGCTCAAGGCCGCCCAGCCCGGCACTTTCGCCTGCGGGCTGACCCGGGTAGGCCTGGGTGAACGGATCCCAGGGATTACAGGTACGGCAGTCATCAAACTGGCGGGCACCGTCGCCGACCTTGATGTTGGCGCCCGCAGTCACTTTGAGGCTGTCGCTGGCCAGCCACTCGACACTGGGTGCCAGGGTGGTTGCCTGGGCACGGAAGTCGTGAGCGGTGATCAGCTGGGGACTGAGACGATCATTCATCCACCAGCCCTTGATCAGCAAGGTGCCAATCCAGTTGTGTTCCCAGTCGGGAATACCGGCCTCGCCAAGCAGGCGCTGTTCGCGCTCATGGTCAAGAATGTGCTGGCCGAAGATCTGGCCGGAGAACAGGAAGGCCCGACGTTCGTTCAGGAATGGCAGGAAGATGTTCTTGTCGGCACCGACCACGTAGCGCAGCACATCCGACTCGGAGTAGAGCTCCTTGCGCAGGGTGTTGGCGAACTCCTCGCCTGAGGTATAAGCCGTCTCGACCCGAACCACGGTATCGATACTCTGTGCGTAGTAGTCGAGGGAGCCGCCAACCAGGTTCACTCGGGGGAAGTGAATGTCGAAGGCAATCAGGCTTGGCCATACGGCGGTCTCACCGGTGAAGCCGTTCTGGGCCGGGATGCCGCCGTGCAGTGACGGTAGCTGGGACCGATAGGTCAGTGCGTTAAGTGAGAAGCCCAGGTCGCCGTAGACACCCTCCATTTTCAGGCCGAGTTGGGTGTTGGACAGCTTCCAGCTGGGCAGGTTGGCCTGTCGGATACCGATCTGGCCGGGGCCAAAGTCGGTGGCAATACTGCCGTTGGCAAAGTTTGCCACCGTACCGCCGTTCTCCCACAGGTTGTTCATGCCGCGGAAGAAACAGCCCGCATCCAGGATGACATTGGGCTGGCCACACTGACCTATGTCGTGGGGCCGGAACTCGTCAAAGTTCCAGACCACCTGAAAGTTGAGGTCGTCAAAGGCGAGGCCATCGAACACCTCCGTGGGCCCCATGCGGTAGTCCGTTTTCAGGATCCACATGGGAATACGGATGTCCTCAAGCTCGTCGTAGATGTTGTTGCGGGAGTAATCCACGGGGTTGATGACATCGAGCACCCGGAACAGGTCGGTTCGCCCCCAGATCACCTGCTGCTTGCCGAGGCGGGTACTGAGGGTATTGCCACTGTCGAAGTTCAGGTCGAAATCCACATACAGCTCACGGATGAAGTCCAGGCGGTCGTTGAACTCCTGGAAGCGGAGGTCATTGGTGTCCTTGTCGAGGTAGTCATCGATACACCCGCGGTCGTCCTCATCACAGGGCCTGACGGGGACACCGAACGCCACGCCGCCCGCCTGGTCGTGGAGGTTTTCGCCGAGCACGATCATGCCGTCGTTGGGGTTATTGGCGGTGTCGAAGGTATTGGGCAGTTCAAGCCCCTCACCGTGAGGGACAAAGGGGGCGGCAAAGGGAGCCGGCGCCGTGTCCTGAAGCAGGATGGGACCGCCGGCGTTGCGACCATACTCATCATCATTCAGATCGTAGACGCCGTCATAGGAGCCCCTGAGGGTCGCATTCACGGAGACATTACTGAACAGGCCGACGTCACCAAACTGTTTTTCACCCTCCAGTTGAATGGTGTTGCGGAATTTGGACAGGCCCACGCCATCCCGGGCGTAGGTTGCGTTCTCGTAGTAACCGTCGATTCTGGCGTCCTCTGAAGCGATCGCCGGAGACAGGGTCACCAGCGAAAGCCCGGTGACGCCGGTGATGGCGGCACACCAGAGACTCATGCCTTTTATTTTTGTTTGCATCGCTGATCCTCGTTTGAGTGATGATGGAGGACGCCCGGTCAGAGCCGGGACGTCGCTCCGGCTACGTACCCCTCAGCCTCCAGCGGATCGCTGGCGGGGGCGGGAGTTGATTGGGGGTGACGATGGTCCGCATGGAGAATGCCGTCCTCGTCGGCGTAGACGCCGGTGATAAAACGCGGCCTGAACAGCAGCACCCAGGAGGGCACCAGCAACATGGCGGTCACGCCGTTGATCACGATCATCACGCACAGCAACAGTGCGGCATCCGATTGGAAACGCAGGTCTGAGAAGATGACCCACATGACAATGCCGGCCATCAGGGTCAATGCGGTAAAGCTGATGGCCATGCCCGTGGTCGCAATCGCCCGCTGGACGGATTCCCGCAGCCCGCCGCACTTAGCCATTTCTTCACGGATCCGGTCCATCATGTAGATCGAATAGTCGATGCCGACCCCGATACCGACGGCAACCACCGGTACGGTATTGATGTCGATGCTGAGTCCGTAGAGCCCCATGTAGGCATAGGTCAGGGTGGTGGCAAACAGCATGGCCAGCAGCATCATCAGGCCAGCATGCCAGGAGGTGTAGAACAGCATCACGAAGGCGAAGATCAGCAGGAATACCAGGGGCAGTACAATGAGGTTGGTTTCGAATGCCGATTCGTTCATTGCTGCGGCTACACCCAGGGTGCCTCCCGCCAGTCGAATGGTCAGGCCTTCAACGTCGTCACCGTGTTCGGCGATCCAGGCCTTGGCCATATGGATGGCGCGGCGGATGGTCTCGCCCTGGCGGTCCTTGTAGTAGAACACCAGGTTGGCAATACGGTCGTCGGTGTCGTTGAACTCATCCAGCGCACCAGGCACGGGGCTGGACGCCATGTAGGTGAACATCAGGCCGCCGACGTACTGGTTGTCATGGGGAATCTGGAACCAGCGCGGGTCATCGTTGTGCATCAGGCGGTTTACCTGCTTGACCAGGTCCGGCAGGCCCTTGCTGCCACCGACCTCGGGATCGGTCTGCATATGGGCCTGGAAGTCGGACAGGGCCGCGAGTACTTCCGGACGCTTGAGGCCGCCGATCTCGTCGGTTTCGGCGATCACATAGAGTTCTTCCGAGCCGGGGAAGCGGTCGTTCACTACCCGGGATGACAGGTTGTAGTCGTGATCCGGGTAAAGAATGGGGGAGCCGGGCTCGGAATCACCAATCTGGACATTGGCGGCGGCCAGCAGGCCCAACCCCATCAGCAGCGCGGCGGAGCCCAGCAGGACTCTCGCCCGTCCCTTGTGGGCGACGGCGCGGGAGCAGCTGCTGCCAATATGGCGCAGGGCGGTTTCCCGCAGCTCGGGATTTTTCGGCGTTGGCAGGATAGAGAGCAGCAGGGGCACGCCGATCAGTACGGTAAAGACCACGGTAATGGCCCACAGCGAGGCATAGATGCCCAGGTGAGTGTTGAGTGGGATTGAACCGATGGCAATCAGCGACAGGCCAATGGCGTCGGACACCACACCTAGCGAGCCGGGGCGGAACAGGCTGTCGAACGTCGCCTTGGCGGCCTTAGGCCCGCTGCCCAGGGCCCGGGTTTCTGCGTAATAGCGTTCCACCAGCTGAACGCCGTGACTCATCGCCCTTGCTGCAATCAGGAAGGGAATGACAAGGCCAAGGGGATCGAGGTTGTAGCCGAGCAGACTGATAATCCCCAGTCCCCAGATGGTGGAGATCAGCACGCCACCGAGGGGGATGAGAACGCCGTAAGCCTTGCGGAAATGAAACACCAGCAGCGCGAGCATGGTGAGTACGGTAAAGATGAAAATCTGCAGGATCTGGTCCATGTAGGTGTAGGCCCAACCCACCAGAACCGGCTGGCCGGTGGCATAGATGGTGACGCCATCGCGGGATTCCTGCTGACGCATTTGCTGGAGCTGGGCAAAGGTCGCGGCGTAGTCCAGTTGACCCTCAATCAGCTGGGCCTTGACCAGGGCCATGCGGAAGTCCGGTGAAACCAGCGGGCCGTAAGCGCGGGGGTTTGCCGAGACGTCAGCCTTCATCTGCGCCAGCGCCTCGTCGGAGTAACGCCCCCGGGTAGAGTCGTAGTAGGGCTCCGAGTTGATGCTGCCGACCTCAGTCAGCCAGATCTTGCGGGAATTGCGGTGGGTTACGCTGGACACCAGGTTGTGGTTGACCCCCGGCAGGCTGTCGACCGCCTGGGTGATCCGGTCGATGGTGGCGAGGTTGTCATTGCTGAAAATGTCGCCTTCAGCGAACTCGACGCCGACCACCAGCACGTTGGCGCCGCCGAAGTCGTCCTTGATGCTGTTGTGCAGCTCGATGTAGGGGTGCTGCTGGGGCAGTAGTCCGGCGAAATCGGTGACGATCTGAAGCCCCGGGATGCGCAGGGCGAACAGCAGGGTGATCAACGCGATCACGCTAAGAACTTTCCGCGGGTTCCGGAAAATCCACAGCTCCAGAAGGTGCATGAGGTGTGTGAATCGATGCAATCCGGCCATTGGTGGTTTCCTCACTTTTTACTGGCCAGGACGGCCGTGGGAATATCGAGGTTGAGCAGCAGCCCGCGGCCGCCCGCTGCCAGCAGTTGCCGGTTCTCGAGCAGAACGCCGCCACGCAGATACAGGGGCTGGTTCGGCGTGTTCAGGCTCAGCCACTGATTGCCACGCAACTGGAGGACCGTTGAGTTGTCGCCGAGCGCGAGCAGCTCCTGTTCACGGGTTACAAAGCCAAAAATCGGCGCACTGGTATCGGTGCTCTGGCGGGTCCAGGACTGGCCGCCGTCGTTGGTGTGGTAAATGAACCCGTTGAGGCCGCCAACCCAGCCGTCTTCAGCGGACCGGAAGTGGCTGGCATGGGGGTAGAACTCGTCGGGAAGATAGCCGGCGATATCCCAGTTCTCACCACCATCCTCAGTCTTGAGCAGCAGGCCGTATTCACCGGTGGCGATGGCATGATCGGCATCGAGAAACTGCAGGTTGGTGAGGATCGCATCTTCCTGGAGCGAGGCCTCCTGCCAGCTCGTCCCCTGGTCTGCGGAATGCTGGATCGTGGTAAAGCTGCCAGCGGTCCACCAGGCGTTATCCGGAGCGCAGGTCAGCGTCATCATCTGCTCGGGGCTGGGCAGATCATGGGAGGACCAATGGCGGGCATTGGCGTCCCCGTGCCATATCTGGTTGCTGAAGGTCAGAGCAATAAAGCTGCCGTCCGGGCAGCTGTCCAGGTCGATAAAGCTGTCATGGGTTGGTACTGCCACGCGTTGCCAGTGCTCGCTGTCGTGCGGCCGGGTCAGCAGGACGCCGGTGTTGCCTGCAACCACGATGACGTTGTCATTGTTGGCGACCGATTGGTAGAAGTCGGTACGCTGGATGGCATGCTGTGATTGCTGGTGGACGGCGTCCAGATTCAGCGGCGCTTCACAGCCCGTCAGCACAAGTGTGGACAGTCCTGCGAGGGCAACAGAAGGGAAGAGTGTGCCTCGAGGGCACCCTGACGCGTATTGCATGTTATGTCACCGTCATTGTTTTTGTGGATAAAGCGACTGACGGTGACTCAGCAACGGCTATGCCATCACGAGGTAATTGATTTTAACGTGTTGAAAATTAACAGTTAAGTTTTTGTTTTTAGCATTTCATCAAGTGCGAATGGAGGCTCGGGGAGCGGCTTGATTTTTATCAAATCGTTAACTGTATTCCGAGTTTGCTGATTTGATCAAAGGTGCGGAACGTCCGTGTTCTGGTGATGGTTCGAGCTTCAGGATTCGGCCAACAGTCCGGATTTCTTGAGCCGGTAAGCAAGGGCAGGGCGGGTCAGTCCCAGTATGCGGGCAGCTTTGGAGACGTTCTGGTTGGCCTGCTCCATGGCTTCTTTCATCAAGGTGCCTTCCACCTCATCCAGACTGATCTGGTTCCCGAGAATGTACTCGGCCCAGTGTTCCGGGGGTGCGCTCTGCTGATTGCTGATGACGTGGCCACCGGTATCGACACAATCCACGGGCGAGGTGCTGGCGATATGGGGGGATACGGCAAACAGTGATTCCTCACTGATCGATTCGTTGTTGTCCGTGAGAATGACACCGCGCTCAATGACGTTCTCCAGCTCGCGGATGTTGCCGGGCCAGTGGTAGTTCAGGCACAGGGCAAGTGCTTTATCCGAGAGCCCGAGGGTACGTTTGTCGTACTCGGAATGGAATTTATTCAGAAAGTGCTCGGCCAGCAGCGGCAGGTCTTCCAGGCGTTCACGCAGTGGCGGTATTTTTACCGGGAAGACGTTGAGGCGGTAGAACAGGTCGGCTCGGAAGCGTCCGGCCTCCACCGCCTGTTCCAGGCTTTCGTTGGTGGCTGCAATCACCCTGACATTGACCTTGCGGGTACGGTTGTCGCCCACCCGCTCCAGCTCGGATTCCTGCAGTACCCGCAGCAGCGTGGCCTGCGCCCTGGGGGTGAGTTCGATCACTTCATCAAGAAAGATGGTGCCGCCGTTGGCGCGTTCAAAGCGGCCTTCCCGGGACTGATTGGCGCCGGTATAGGCCCCCTTTTCAACCCCGAACAGTTCGGCTTCGATCAGGTCTGGCGGAATGGCCGCGCAGTTGACCGCCACAAAGGGTTCTTCGGCCCGTTCGCTGCGCAGGTGCACGCTGCGGGCGATCACCTCCTTGCCGACCCCGGTTTCCCCAAGCAGCAGCACCGACACCTTGCCCTGGGCGGCCTTGTCGATCATCTTGCAGACCTTGTTGTAAGACGCTGACTGCCCAATGCCGTAGTACTGGCCCTGCTGTTTCTGCATGCTGCTCCGTAGCGAGGTCAGCTGGGCCTGCAGATCGTACAGTTCCTCTATGAGCGGGTCGGCCTTGAAATAACGGGAAAATTCCTCGGCATCCTCCCACTGCTCGGCGGGTTTTCCCTCGATCACGCATTGTTCATCGCCACAGCCGCGGCAGCTGATTTCACGGAAAATGATCTCACGCCCCATGAACGACGAGGTGTAGGCGCAGGCATAGCCGAGCAGTGACCAGCAAACGGGCTGATCCATCTGGCCAAGCTCTGTCTGGCAGATCTCGACTTCAAAGGAGTCGATCCATTCCAGTTTGCCGTAGAACTCGCCGGTTTCCTGGTCAATGTCGATCTCCAGAGGGATGACCTTGACCATGCCCTTGAGTGAGTGCAGTTGGGGGCCAGCCAGGAAGATGTCGAGTTCGCTGCAGTGGGGGCGGAGCTTGCGGGCCAGTTCCGCATCCCGGATACCGGACTGGTAGCCGAGACGAAGGAAGAAGCCCTTGGCCCGTTCCACACCCATGCTGTTCACGATCTCCCGACGAAACGCGGCCATCGCATTCAGCTGCATAAGCAGCATGCGCTGCTCACCGAACCAAATTTTTCCTTCCGTGCTCTGGAACTGGATCTGCTCCGTAAGATCCCGGAAATCCACGTAATTAAGCTGTGGCTTGTAACTGACAGCCATGCTGGAAACCCCTTTTGTTGTTGTCGTGGGGAAGGCTCGCTCAGAGCACGTTGTGTTGTGTAGGGCCCTTTTATCTAACACCCGATGAAAGTCAAAAATCAATCAAATGATAAATTTTTCTGTCGACTAATTAACCAACTCGCGGTGCCTCAGCATTTGCTCAGATGGTTTCCGGAAGTTGATCATTTGATAAAAACAGGCGGCTTTCACGGCCTCCGCTGATGATCGGTTCAGCCATCGATTACCACGACTTTTCTTTAATAAATCCTTACAAAACAAGCGGCTGAAATTTTGTTGCCGGTATGGAATTCAATCTGGCACAGCGGTTGCTCCAGCCTCTCCAGCCAACAATAAACACAATGGGGCGCGCAATGATGACTCAGAGCGACAACACATCCTTCGATGAAATGACCCGCTATATCCGGGTACGCAGTGAACCGGGTGAACGGTTTGTTGAATTCGACTTCGCCATTGGCCATCCCGAGTTGTTTGTCGAGTTGGTGTTACCCCGCGAAGCCTTCGAGATTTTCTGCAGGCACAACAAGGTTGTGCACATGGACTCCGACATGATCCGCGAGATTGACCAGGACATGGTCAAGTGGCGGTTTGGAGAACGGGGCCAGCGTTATTAGGCAGTCACCATCCCTACCCACTTCCACAAAAACAACACGGTAAGGTTGTTATGAGTATCGAAATCAAGACCCATTCGGTGGAGCCGATCCGCCAGACTTACGGCCACATTGCCCGTCGTTTCGGCGACAAGCCGGCCTCCCGGTATCAGGAAGCCAGCTTCGATATTGAGGCCAAGACCAACTTCCACTACCGGCCACTCTGGGATCCGCAGCATACCCTGAACGATCCCACCCGCACCGCGATCCGCATGGACGACTGGTATGCCGTGACTGACCCGCGCCAGTTCTATTACGGCGCCTATGTGGGCAACCGCGCCAAGATGCAGGAGGCGGCGGAGAGCAGCTACGGGTTCAGCGAAAAGCGCAACCTGCTGACCCGGATGCCGGACGCCACCCGAGAGCAGCTGCTGCGCCTGATGGTGCCTCTGCGCCATGTTGAGCTTGGCGCGAACATGAACAACAGCAAGATTGCCGGCGACGCAACCGCGACAACCGTTGCCCAGATGCATATCTACCAGGCCATGGATCGCCTTGGCATGGGCCAGTACCTGTCACGCATTGCCCTGATGATTGATGGCAGTACCGGAGCAGCGCTGGATCAGTCCAAGGGCTACTGGATGACGGATGAGCTCTGGCAACCGATGCGTCGCCTGGTGGAAGACTCACTGGTGGTTGATGACTGGTTTGAACTCACCCTGCTGCAGAACCTCCTGATCGACGGCCTGCTGTACCCGCTGGTGTACGACAAGATGGATCAATGGCTGGGTGAGCAAGACGCCGAAGACATTTCCATGCTCACCGAGTTCATGCGCGACTGGTTCAAGGAATCCCTGCGCTGGACCAATGCCATGGTGAAAACCGTGGCTGGCGAGAGCGAGGCCAATCAGGCCTTGCTGCAATCCTGGATCAATCACTGGGAGCCGCGGGTTTACAGCGCGCTCAAGCCGCTGGCGGATGCCAGCACCGGCGTTGCTGCCCTGGACGAGCTCCGGGATCAGCTTGCCACCCGCCTGAACAAGCTCGGGCTGCAAAGCCAGGGAGAATCCGCATGAGTCAGCTCGTATTTATTGCCTTTCAGGACAACGACAACGCCCGCTACCTGGTGGATGCCATTGCCGCAGACAACCCCGAAGCCGAGGTACAGCACCAGCCGGCAATGATCCGGATTCAGGCGGAAAAGCGCTTGGTCATCAACCGGGAAACCATGGAAGAAGTGCTCGGTCGCGAGTGGGACGTTCAGGAGATGCTGATTGATGTGATCAGTATCGGCGGCAACGTTGATGAAGACGACGACCACTTCATTCTTCAGTGGAACTGATCAGGAGCCCCCTCATGGCTATCAAGAACAAGAAATTGAACCTTAAAGACAAGTACCAGTACCTGACCCGGGACATGGCCTGGGATCCGAGTTACCAGAAAAAAGAGGACATCTTCCCGGACGAACAGTTTGAAGGCATCAAGATTTCCGATTGGTCCCAGTGGGAAGACCCGTTTCGCCTGACCATGGATGCCTACTGGAAGTATCAGGCCGAGAAAGAGAAGAAGCTGTACGCCATTTTCGACGCCTTTGCCCAGAACAATGGCCACCAGAATATTTCAGATGCCCGTTACGTCAACGCGCTGAAACTGTTTCTGAGCGGTGTCTCGCCGCTCGAGTATGCCGCATTCCAGGGCTATGCCCGTGTTGGCCGGCAGTTTAGCGGCGCCGGGGCCCGGGTAGCCTGTCAGATGCAGGCCATCGACGAACTGCGGCATTCCCAGACGCAACAGCACGCCATGAGCCACTACAACAAGCACTTCAATGGTCTGCATGATGCCGCGCATATGCACGACCGGGTGTGGTTCCTGTCGGTACCGAAGTCGTTCTTTGACGACGCCCGCAGTGCCGGCCCGTTCGAGTTCCTGACCGCCATCTCCTTTTCCTTCGAGTATGTGCTGACCAACCTGTTGTTCGTGCCGTTCATGTCCGGTGCCGCCTACAACGGCGACATGGCCACCGTGACCTTTGGCTTCTCGGCCCAGTCCGACGAGGCTCGCCACATGACCCTGGGGCTGGAGGTGATCAAATTCATCCTTGAGCAGCATGAAGACAACGTCCCCATCGTCCAGCGCTGGATCGACAAGTGGTTCTGGCGCGGATTCCGCCTGCTGAGCCTGGTGGGAATGATGATGGACTACATGCTGCCCAACAAAGTGATGTCCTGGGCCGAGGCTTGGGAGGTGTACTACGAGCAGAACGGCGGGGCCCTGTTCAAGGATCTGGAACGTTATGGCATCCGTCCGCCCAAATACCAGGACATTGCCAATGATGCCAAGCATCACGTCAGCCATCAGGCCTGGAGCACGTTCTACCAGTATGGTCAGGCAACCAATTTCCATACCTGGATGCCGACCGGGGAGGAAATGGCGTGGTTGTCCGAGAAATACCCCGACACCTTCGACAAGTACTACCGCCCGCGCTTTGAGCACTGGGCGAAAGAGCACGCGGAAGGTCGCCGCTTCTACAACAACACCCTGCCGCAGCTTTGCCAGGTGTGCCAGATTCCGACCATTTTCACCGAGAAGGATGATCCTGGCCAGCTGAGTCACCGCCAGATCGTGCACGAGGGTGAGCGCTACCACTTCTGCTCCGATGGCTGCTGCGACATTTTCAGACACGAGCCTGAAAAGTACGTACAGGCCTGGCTGCCGGTGCACCAGATCTATCAGGGCAACTGTGACGGGGGCGACGTCGAGACGGTGGTGGCGAAGTACTACCACATCAACATCGGCGAGGACAATTTCGAGTACATCGGTTCGCCGGAACACCAGCGCTGGCTGGCCATCAAGGGCAAGGCTCCGGAGCCAGCTCCGGAGCGTTCCGGCCAGGACGCTGCCTGACCCGAGCTGCGCCCGCTTCCCCCCGGGTCCGGGCGCCACACCACAAAAACAACAAGGTGACCATCATGAGTGTAACCGCGTTATACGACTACAAGTTTGAACCCCGCGACAAGGTCGAGAACTTTCACGGCATGCAACTGCTGTATGTCTATTGGCCGCACCATCTGATCTTCTGCTCGCCCTTTGCGTTCCTGGTATCGCCGGACATGACCTTCGGCGCCTTTATCGAGGAAGTGCTGAAGCCGGCCGTTTTCGCCCATCCGGACGCAGCGAAGGCCGACTTCCTGAGCGCCCGCTGGCAGCTGAACGACGAGCCGTTCATCCCTGATGTTGCTGCAACACTCAGCGCCAGTGGCATTGATCACAAGAGCATGTTGACCGTCACCACGCCAGGGCTGGATGGCATCAACGGTTCCGCATCCTGAGGGTACTGCCATGAGTTACACCGTTACCGTAGAGCCCACGGGCGATCAGATCGAGGTGGAGGAGGGTCAGACCATCCTGCAGGCGGCCTTGCGTCAAGGGGTCTGGCTGCCGTTTGCCTGTGGGCATGGCACCTGCGCGACCTGCAAGGTCCAGGTGCTGGACGGCGATGTGGACGTTGGCGAGGCCTCGCCGTTTGCCCTGATGGACGTTGAACGGGATGAAGGCAAGGTGCTGGCCTGCTGTGCCACGGTGGACAGTGACGTCACCATTGAGGCCGACATTGATGTGGACCCGGACTTCGAGGGTTATCCGGTTGAGGATTGCCGGGCCCGGGTCACAGATATCGTGGACCTGTCGCCCACCATCAAGGGTGTTCACCTGAAGCTGGATCGGCCAATGACCTTCCAGGCCGGGCAGTACATCAACATCGACCTGCCAGGCGCCGATGGCCCCCGGGCCTTCTCGCTGGCGAACCCACCGAGCCGGGCGGATGAAGTCGAGCTCCATATCCGTCTGGTCGACGGTGGTGCTGCCACGACCTACGTACATCAGCAACTTCAGGTTGGCGACGAGCTGAGTCTCTCCGGGCCCTATGGCCAGTTTTTTGTCCGTCACTCCCAGCCCGGCGACCTGATCTTTATCGCCGGTGGCTCCGGCTTGTCGAGCCCGCAGTCAATGATCCTTGATCTGCTGGAGCAGAACGATGAACGCAACATCACCTTGTTCCAGGGGGCCCGTTCTCTGCCAGAACTCTACAACCGCGAGCTGTTCGAGGGGCTGGCCCGGGATCACGACAACTTCACCTACGTGCCGGCCCTGAGCCAGGCCGAAGACGATGCTGGCTGGACGGGCTTTCGTGGCTATGTGCATGAGGCGGCCATCGACCATTTTGATGGCCGTTTTGCCGGCAACAAAGCCTACCTGTGCGGACCGCCCCCGATGATTGATTCGGCCATCACTGCGCTGATGCAGGGACGTCTGTTTGAGCGCGACATTTTCATGGAAAAGTTCCTGACGGCGGCCGACGGTGCGGAAGATGCCCAGCGTTCGGCGCTGTTCAAGAAAATCTGACCGGAGGTGAGCCATGGTGCAGACCTTCCGGATTTGCGAGCAGCACAGTGGCCGGAGCTTCATCTGTGAACCCGGCCAGAGTGTGCTCAAGGCAATGGAGCAGCAGGGACTCAGGTGTGTGCCGGTCGGTTGCCGCGGCGGTGGCTGCGGTTTGTGCAAGGTCCGTGTGCTCGCCGGCGACTATGAATGCGGAAAGATGAGCCGGGTCCATATCCCCCCAGACGCTCTTGCAAAAGGGGAGGTTCTGGCTTGCCGGATCTACCCGCAGAGTGACCTGGCCATTGAATGCCAGCCGCAACAGGCGGTTGGCCAGGTGACCAAGTAAACAACCAAGCAAACAACAACAAGAGCGATGAGGTAACTGTCATGAAAAAAGGTGTCATGCGTCCTGGCCACGTCCAGATCCGTGTTCTTGACATGGATGAAGCACTGAAACACTACACGGACCTGCTGGGCCTGATCGAAACCGATCGGGATGACCAGGGGCGGGTTTATCTGAAAGCCTGGACCGAAGTGGACAAGTTCTCCGTGGTACTCCGTGAGGCCGACGAACCGGGCATGGATTTCATGGCCTTCAAGGTGGTCGATGAGACTGCGCTTCAGCAGCTTGAAAAGGATCTGGTTGCCTTTGGGGTTGAGGTTGAACAGATCCCCGAGGGTGAGCTGAAAGACTGCGGGCGCCGGATTCGCTTTACCGTTCCCTCCGGGCATGCGTTCGAGCTGTTTGCCGACAAGCTGTACACCGGAAAATGGGGTGTCACCGACGTGAATCCTGAGGCCTGGCCCCGGGGTCTGCAGGGTATGAAGGCGGTCCGTTTCGACCATTGCCTGCTCTACGGCCCGGAGCTGGCGGCGACCTACGATATCTTTGTCAACGTTCTGGGTTTCCATCTGGCCGAGCAGGTGCTTGACCCGGAAGGCAACCGCATTGCCCAGTTCCTGACGGTGTCCATGAAGGAGCATGACATTGCCTTTATCCACCATGAGGAAAAGGGGAAATTCCACCACGCCTCGTTCTTCCTGGAAACCTGGGAAGACGTTTTGCGGGCCGCCGACCTGATCACCATGACCGATACCTCGATTGACATCGGCCCCACCCGTCACGGCCTGACCCATGGCAAAACCATTTATTTCTTTGACCCTTCCGGCAACCGCAACGAAGTGTTCTGTGGAGGGGACTACACCTATCCGGATCACAAGCCGGTTACCTGGCAGGCCGAGCAGCTTGGCAAGGCAATTTTCTACCACGACCGCCAACTCAACGAACGTTTCCTGACCGTCCTGACCTGACCCGTAACCGATTAAACAGGATCTAGCAGACATGAAAGACATCAAGCACTACATCAACGGACAGTACGTGGGCTCTGCCAGCGGCAAACTGTTCGACAACATCAATCCGGCGAATGGCCAGGTGATCAGCAAGGTGCATGAAGCCGGCCGGGATGAAGTTGATGCCGCCGTGCAGGCGGCAAAGGCTGCTTTGCGCGGCCCTTGGGGCAAGATGACCCTGGATCAGCGCACAGCCATCCTGCACAAGGTGGCCGATGGCATCAACGCCCGTTTCGACGAGTTTCTCGACGCCGAATGCCTGGACACCGGCAAGCCGAAATCCCTGGCCCGTCACATCGACATTCCTCGTGGCGCAGCCAATTTCAAGGTGTTCGCGGACATGGTCAAGAACGTGCCCACGGAAGCCTTTGAAATGCCGACACCGGATGGCACCGGGGCGCTGAACTATGCCGTTCGTCGTCCCAAGGGGGTGATCGGTGTGATCAGTCCCTGGAACCTGCCGCTGCTGCTGATGACCTGGAAAGTCGGGCCGGCCCTGGCCTGTGGCAACACAGTGGTGGTCAAGCCGTCCGAGGAAACCCCAACCACCACGGCCTTGTTGGGCGAAGTGATGAAAGATGCCGGCGTGCCGGATGGGGTCTACAACGTGGTCCATGGTTTTGGTGGGGACTCTGCCGGTGCTTTTCTGACCGAACACCCGGACGTCGACGGTTTCACCTTCACCGGCGAAACCGGTACCGGTGAGGTCATCATGAAAGCGGCCGCCAGGGGTATCCGCGACATCTCCCTGGAACTGGGGGGCAAGAACGCCGGTTTGGTGTTTGCTGACTGTGATCTGGACAAGGCCATCGAGGGCACCATGCGTTCGGCATTTGCCAACTGCGGCCAGGTCTGCCTGGGCACCGAACGGGTGTATGTGGAGCGGCCGATCTTTGATGAATTTGTCACTCGTCTCAAGGTTGCTGCTGAAGAGCTCCGGATCGGTCCTCCGGACGACAGCGACGCCAGCATGGGGCCTCTGGTGAGCCTGAAGCATCGTGAGAAGGTGCTGTCGTACTACCAGAAAGCCGTCGACGACGGCGCCACGGTGGTCACCGGTGGCGGGGTTCCCGACATGCCCGGGTCGCTGGCCGGTGGCGCCTGGGTCCAGCCCACCATCTGGACCGGCCTGGCGGATGATTCCGCCGTGGTCACGGATGAGATCTTCGGGCCCTGCTGCCACATCCGCCCCTTCGATACCGAAGAGGAAGCCATCGATCTGGCGAACAGCCTGCCCTATGGACTGGCTTCGGCCATCTGGACCGAGAACGTGACCCGGGCCCATCGTGTTGCCGGCCAGATCGAGGCCGGCATTATCTGGGTCAACAGCTGGTTCCTGCGGGATCTGCGCACGCCCTTCGGCGGCAGCAAACAGTCCGGTGTCGGTCGCGAGGGTGGGGTGCATTCGCTGGAGTTCTACACCGAAATGAAGAACGTCTGCATCAAACTGTGAGGTTGCCATGAATGCACCCGTAGACAGCCCAGAGATCGGGCGTGAAATCATCGCAGCCGGATTCCGCACCAATCTGCATGACCAGGGCGATGGCTTCCCGGTCATGCTGATTCATGGCTCCGGGCCTGGGGTCACAGCCTGGGCCAACTGGCGCCTGGTGATTCCGGAGCTGGCGAAGCAGCGCCGGGTGATTGCGCCGGACATGCTTGGCTTCGGTTACAGCGAGCGACCGGCCGACCGGGTCTATAACCGTGAACGCTGGGTCGCCCATGCCCTCGGTGTGATGGACGAACTCGGACTGGAGCAGGTGGATCTGGTGGGCAACTCCTTTGGGGGCGGGCTGGCGTTGGCGCTGGCGATTGAACACCCGGGTAGGGTGCGCCGTCTGGTGCTGATGGGCTCAGTCGGGGTGAGTTTTCCAATCACCAAAGGGCTGGATGCGGTCTGGGGCTACCAGCCGTCCTTCGACACCATGCGGGGCTTGCTCGATGTGTTCGCCTATGACCGTAGCCTGGTGAATGACGAGCTGGCGGAGCTGCGCTACCAGGCCAGCATCCGCCCGGGGTTTCAGGAGTCCTTCGCGGCCATGTTTCCGGCTCCGCGCCAGCGTTGGGTAGACAACCTGGCCAGCCGGGAGGCGGATATCCGGAGCCTGCCTCACGAAACCCTGATTCTGCACGGCCGGGAGGATCGGGTGATACCGCTGCAGACGTCACTGACCCTGGCTCGCTGGATTGAACGTTGCCAGCTTCACGTATTCAGCCGTTGTGGCCACTGGACCCAGATTGAACACGCCGACCGTTTTACCCGGTTGGTCAACGATTTTCTCGACGAAGCCGATCAAGCGGCTGCAGGAGATTCCTGATGGAACAAACACATATTCAGATGCTCGGCGACGAGCTCTACCAGGCCATGCTCAAGCGCGAGGCGGTGTCGCCGCTGACCAGCCGCGGAGCAGACATCACCATCAATGATGCCTACCACATTTCCCTGCGCATGCTGGAACGGCGGCTGGCGGATGGCGCCTCGGTGATCGGTAAGAAAATCGGCGTCACCAGTAAGGCGGTGCAGAACATGCTCAATGTGCACCAGCCGGATTTCGGTTACCTGACCGACGACATGGTGTTCAACAGCGGTGAGGTGATGCCCATCAGCGAGCGGCTGATCGCCCCCCGTGCCGAGGGTGAAATTGCCTTCATCCTGAAAAAGGATCTGACCGGCCCGGGCGTGACCAACGCCGACGTACTGGCGGCCACCGAATGCGTGATGCCCTGTTTCGAGATTGTCGATTCGCGCATTCAGGATTGGAAGATCGCCATTCAGGACACCATCGCCGACAACGCCTCCTGCGGTCTGTTCGTGCTGGGTGACCAGGCGGTGTCGCCCCGCAAGGTCGATCTGGTCAGCTGCGGCATGGTGGTTGAAAAGAACGGTTCGGTGATCAGTACCGGTGCGGGTGCCGCGGCGCTGGGATCACCGGTGAATTGCGTCACCTGGCTGGCCAACACCCTGGGTGAATTCGGTATTTCCCTGAAGGCGGGCGAGGTCATTCTGTCCGGCTCGCTGGTGCCGCTGGAACCGGTGAAGGCCGGCGACACCATGCGGGTTGATATCGGTGGTATCGGCAGCGCGTCTGTTCGTTTTTCCTGACCGCCCAGTCGCCAAGAACAATGATGAGGAACAGGTTATGAGCAAGAAACTGAAAGCCGCCATTATCGGCTCGGGCAACATCGGCACCGATCTGATGATCAAGATCCTTCGTAATGGCAAGCACATCGAAATGGGGGCGATGGTAGGCATTGATCCGGAATCCGATGGTCTCGCCCGAGCCCGTCGCATGGGGGTGGCCACCACTCACGAAGGCGTCGACGGGCTGGTGAACATGCCCGAATTTGCCGACATCGACATTGTGTTCGATGCCACCTCCGCCAAGGCCCACATGCACAACGAAGTATTCCTGCGTGGCCACAAGGAGGGCATCAAGATTGTCGACCTGACCCCGGCGGCCATTGGTCCCTACTGCGTACCGGTGGTGAACCTGGAGCAGAACCTCCATGAAGGCAACGTCAACATGGTGACCTGCGGCGGCCAGGCCACCATTCCCATGGTGGCGGCGGTATCCCGGGTGGCGAAGGTGCATTACGCCGAGATCGTCGCGTCGATCTCCAGCAAGTCGGCCGGCCCCGGCACCCGCGCCAACATTGACGAGTTCACGGAGACTACCTCCAAAGCCATCGAGGTGGTGGGCGGTGCCCAGAAGGGTAAGGCCATCATCATCCTCAACCCGGCCGAGCCCCCGTTGCTGATGCGCGACACGGTGTATGTGTTGTCCGATGCGGCCGACCAGGCTGAGGTGGAAGCCTCGGTGGAAGAAATGGTCAAGGCCGTCAACAGCTACGTGCCCGGCTACCGTCTGAAACAGAAGGTGCAGTTTGATGACATCCCGGCGGATCAACCGCTGAATGTCCCGGGCCTGGGCCGCTTCAGTGGCCTCAAGACGTCTGTTTTCCTGGAGGTCGAAGGCGCCGCCCACTATCTCCCGGCCTACGCCGGCAATCTCGACATCATGACTTCCGCTGCCCTGGGCACTGCCGAGCGCATCGCCGAGTCGCTGGTCAACTGAGGAGAACCCATCCATGACCTTCAATCCCGGTAAGAAACTGTATATCTCCGACGTGACCCTGCGGGATGGCAGCCATGCCATCCGCCACCAGTACTCCATCAAGAACGTGCAGGACATCGCCCGGGCGCTGGACCAGGCCAAGGTGGATTCCATCGAGGTGGCCCACGGCGATGGCCTGCAGGGGTCGAGCTTCAACTACGGCTTTGGTGCCCACACCGATCTGGAGTGGATCGAAGCCGTGGCCGAAGTGGTCAGCCATGCCCGAATCGCCACCTTGCTGCTGCCTGGCATTGGTACCGTCCACGACCTGGATAATGCTTATAACGCAGGTGCCCGTATCGTCCGCGTTGCCACTCATTGCACCGAAGCCGACGTGTCACGGCAACACATCGAACACGCCCGCAAGCTGGGTATGGATACGGTCGGTTTCCTGATGATGAGCCACATGCAGACCCCGCAGGGACTCGCTGAGCAGGCCAAGCTGATGGAAGACTACGGCGCCACGTGCCTCTACGTGGTCGATTCCGGTGGAGCGATGAACATGAATGATATCCGTGACCGCTTCCGTGCCCTCAAGGATGTGCTCAAACCGGAAACCCAGACCGGTATCCATGCCCATCATAACCTCGCCCTCGGGGTGGCCAACTCCATCGTCGCGGTGGAAGAAGGTTGCGACCGCATTGATGCCTCCCTGGCAGGCATGGGCGCAGGCGCTGGCAACGCACCGCTGGAAGTGTGTATTGCCGCCTTCGACAAGATGGGCTGGGAACATGGTACCGACGTGTACGCGCTGATGGACGCTGCCGATGACATCGTCCGCCCACTGCAGGACCGCCCGGTACGGGTAGACCGGGAAACCCTGGCCCTGGGTTACGCCGGTGTCTATTCCAGCTTCCTGCGTCACTCCGAAGTGGCCGCACAGAAATACGGCCTGAAGGCTGTGGACATTCTGGTAGAGCTGGGTCAGCGCCGTATGGTGGGTGGCCAGGAAGACATGATTGTGGATGTGGCGCTGGATCTCCTCGCTGCACAGAAGGAGCAAAACGCATGAGCAAGACATTAACGCAGGAACAGGTGCTGGCACTGGCGGAGCATGTGGAAAACGCTGAGCTGCAGGCTCATGACATTACCAAGGTCACCAATGATTACCCGGACATGACCTTTGAGGATGCCTACGACGTGCAGTGGGAAATTCGCCGTCGAAAGGAAGCTCGCGGTAACAAGATCGTGGGTATGAAAATGGGGCTTACCTCCTGGGCCAAGATGGCCCAGATGGGGGTTGAGACCCCCATCTATGGCTTCCTGGCTGATTATTTCAGCGTGCCGGATGGCGGCGTTGTGAATACGAAGGAATTGATTCACCCGAAAATCGAAGCCGAGATTGCCTTTGTCACCAAGGCCCCCCTGCAGGGCCCTGGGTGTCATATTGGCCAGGTTCTGGCTGCCACCGACTTCGTGATTCCTGCGGTGGAAGTTATTGATTCCCGTTACGAAAATTTCAGGTTCGATCTGGTGAGCGTTGTCGCGGATAACGCCTCCTCGACCCGCTTCATCACCGGGGGGCAGATGGCCAATGTGGCAGACCTTGACCTGAAAACCCTTGGCGTCGTGGTGGAAAAGAACGGTGAGGTCGTGGACGTGGGCGCCGGTGCGGCCGTGCTGGGGCATCCGGCTTCCAGCGTGGCCATGCTGGCCAACTTGCTGGCGGAACGGGGTGAGCACATTCCCGCCGGCACGTTCATCATGACCGGCGGTATTACCGCCGCCATCACGGTGGAGGCGGGCGACAATATCACTGTGCGGTATCAGGGACTGGGTACGGTGTCGGCCCGCTTTGAATAAGGAGGCGTTATGCCTGTTGCGCAGATCAATATCCTGGAAGGTCGCAGTGATGAGCAGAAAGAGACGCTGATCCGCGAGGTCAGTGAAGCGATTTCCCGCTCCCTGGGCGCACCGCTGGAAAGTGTCCGCATCATCCTTAACGAAATGCCCCGGCAGCACTTTGGCATTGGTGGGCAATCGGCGAAAAAGCTGGGGCGTTGAGCCCCGGTCTTCAAGCCGGGATGGCCTCTGGAGGGAAAACGTGAACAAGCTTCCTGTGTTGTTTGTTTCCTGCAACGTTGAACGCCTGCCATTTCAGGCGCAGGCCAGTTCCGGCCTGACCCGATTGCTCCGGGGAATGCACTACGACAGTGTGTTACTGATCTCCAGCGATCCGGGCATGCCCGGTCCGGAAGTTCGGTGCACAACGGGGGATGGGGGGACCGCGGAGAAAATCCGCAGGCTGCTGAACCTTGGTGACGTCTCGTCGAGAACGCCGCCCGAACGGGCAAGTCATCGTGAGAAACTGCTTCGGGTGCTGCTTGCCGACGAACCGCAAGACGTATCAGAGCTGAACCTGAATACCGGTATGAGCGAGTTGGAGTACCGGCGCCTGGGACAGTGTCTCAGGGGCTTGAGGGAGCGCGGTGTCCTGATGATCTGTCTGGATGACATTGAGGGACAGGATGAGGGCAGGGGGGTGGCGCTGCATGACCGCCAGCTTCGGGACATGATCGGGGGATGGGTTCTGGATCAGCAGTGGGGGGCTGCGCTGTCATTCAAGGGCGACATGCCCCGGGCGGTGTCTGTATCTGTGCTGGATGATCCAACCGTGTGCCTGCTGAATGCGGCCTTCTCTCTGGGCGACTCCAAGTTTCCTCAGCGGATGTTCAGCTCCAGAATGAGTGAGGCGAACCAGAGTCTCTCGGGGTTTGGGTGGATGCGTTAATCCCTGGCGTCTCTGCTATCATCAACCGCGACTTGCCCCAGGGTCTGGACCGTGATGACAACACGAACACTCAAGCTCCTCATGATCGGTGCCGGCGGCATCGGAGGCTACTATGCGGCCCGCCTGGCCTCGGCCGGTCACCAGCTGGTTGTTACCGCCCGCGGCCCGCACCTTGAGGCCCTCCAGGCACGGGGGCTGACGGTAGACTACGAAGGCCGACGCTTCGATTGCCGTTTGCCCGCCTTCGACCATGCCTCGCTGATCAACGCCTACCACCCGGATGCGTTCGATCTGGTTCTCATTGCCCTTAAATCCACCGCTACCGAACCGGTCATGGCTGAGCTGGGTGACTGGCTGAGAACCGGTTCCGTGCCGGTCCTGTCGCTGCAAAACGGAGTCGACAACGAGCCAGTGATTGCTGCAGTGGTCGGTGAGCAGCGCGTACTGGGTGGTTTGGCCGTTCGGATCGGTGGGCATATCACCGCGCCTGGGCAGGTGTTCGCTGAGGGTGTGGCGCAGGTGGTGATGGGGGCGTGGCCACTTGGCCGAGACCCGCTGGATCCGCGACGGACACTGCTGGCAGCGCTGGAAACGGCGTTCAACGACGCCGGGATTCCTACCACCATTACGGACAATATTCGCTACGAACTCTGGCGCAAGCTGGTGATCAACAATGGCGTCAATCCGCTGTCCGCGCTCACCGGGCTTGATACCCGCCGCCTGACTCACCACCCGGAATTCAGCAAGATTGTCTACGGTATGATGGCGGAGACGGTGGCGGCCTCAAAAGCGGACGGGGTTAACCTCGGCCAGAACGATCTGGACGACATGTTTGAGCTTATCAGCACCTTCAATGCCATCAAGACGTCGATGCTGGTGGACAAGGAAAAGGGCCGGCCGCTGGAGCTCGACAGTATCGCCGGCGCGGTGCTTCGTCGCTGTGAGGCGCAGCAGGTTGCTGCGCCGTATACGTTTACGGTGAACGCACTGTTGAAAGCGGACACCCCGGTCTCATAATATTCATCCATAGTTCACATTCGGCACCTCCCCTGAATCAGAGATCTGGGGTAAGGTGCCCTCAGGTGCGCACGGTTACCTTGGTGACGCCCGGGTAACACGCCAGGAAGGCAGTCTTGAACGAACAGGGACGCAGCTCACCCCGCTTTAATCCCTGACGAATTGAGACGCCTGGCATGATGCAACCGAGTATCGGAGACCCGCCCCAGGTGCGGGCACAGCACACGGAAAAGGCAAAGTCTGCCATCACGGCGCTGCTGAACCTGATCCACGAAGGACAGCGGCCGTTTGTGTTGCTGGAAATAGAAAAAGACCTGAAAGAATCCCGCCCACCTGCGCAGGCCGTGTCGGCCGCTATTGATCCGACGGTCAGAGGCCTCGCTGACCCTCGTCGGCTAGCACGGCGCCGACGGCTGGTTAGCCGCTGCATCACGTTGCTGATCGTGTTCAGTTTCCTTGCCCTGAACCGGGCCCCCCAAGTTGATCTGGCGCTGGAGGTGTCCCGGGAGATTGCTGTTTTTCTCCTCCTCCTTGGCTGGACCGGATGGCTGGTGTCGGCCGCGTTGTGCCTCTGGGAATTCGTTCTCCGCCCGTTACGGGGCCGATGCGTTCAACGAAAAATTGCGGTGCTGCAGAGTGAAATCTCCAGTTGTTACCACCGTGAGGCGGTGCTGGTGGCCTGTGAGGAATTGCGTTGGGATATGAGTCAGCGTTGATTTCTCACCGGCCCGCGTGCCTGGCGGTTGCTGTAGGGGCAGGTATCAGCGTGGGGCTGAGCTAACGCAACCAATGCTTGCGATAGGCTTTGGGTGTCAGTTGGAACCAGTCCCGGCAGGCTCGGGTAAACGTGGATTGTTCGGAATAGCCCAGTAACCCGGTGATCTGGGCAAATCCGAGATTAGGTTCCTGCAGATACTGCCGGGCCAGTCTGCATCGTTCGTCGCTGAGCAGCTGTTCGTAGGTGGTCCCTTCCCGCGCCAGTCGTCGTTGCAGGGTACGTTTGTGCATGGAAAGGTGGGCGGCAATGGCTTCACTGCTGCAGTGGCCCGTTGGCAGCAGAGAGTTGATCAGCCGGCTGACGTCTTCTGAGAGGCTATTGGCATTGGGTGCCTGCTGGGAATCGAGATAGCGTTTCGCCATTTGCCAGGTCTGGTGGTCGGCACTGGACAAGGGCATGGCAAATGCTGTCAGCGGCAGGTAAAACCCGGACCAGTCCTGTCCGAAGTGTGGCTCACAGCGGTAGACCTTGCGGTAGATCGACTCGTCGGCGGTGCGGTTGTGCATGAAGTGCACCGACAGCGGCTGAAAGTCATTACCGCACAGCAGCTTCATGACCTGTACCGCATTGGCGAGGCTCAGCTCATGGGCCTGGATCCGGTAGGCTTCACCCTCACCATCAATCATGAACCTGAAACGGATCATGGGGTCACCATCCACCGTCTCCTGCGTGGTGGTGAGCGCCAACGCCGGGCAATGGAGATGCAGGTAGCCGGCGATACTGTTAATGGCCTCGCCCACGGTCTTGGAGCTGCGTGCAATCACCGAGATGGGCCCGAGAATATCCATGCCCTGATACTCCGCGAGCATCATTCCGAAGGTCGGGTCGGCCAGTTCGGCGGCCGTGTCTTCCAATAGCTCGGTGAGGTGCTTGAACACCAGAAAGGAGGCATCGTCCCGCTGTCCGGACGGCGGGATATGATACCGGGACAGCAGTGGCAAAGGGTCGCCCCCTTTGCGTCTGACCTGCTCGTCATACCCCCAAAGGTTGGTGGCCCTGATGAGACTGGACACAAGTCCTCCGGATACTGCGCCAGGTTGAGCACAGGCGTCCTACGCAATTCTCGCGTGCAACTGCGCACGACACCTGTCGCGATTCGACAAAAATATGTCCGGAACCGGCAATAATGTCAAGCCAGGGATTTGTCATAGTTGAAACAGAAACCGCGAAACCTATAACAAGGACAACAACATGACGACGCAGCATTTCGACCTGATCATCATTGGTGCAGGCCTGTCCGGAATCGGCAGTGCCTGCCGCATTGCCCAGGAATATCCTGACAAGAGCCTGGCCATTATTGAGCGCCGCGAAAAAATGGGCGGCACGTGGGATCTGTTCCGTTACCCCGGTATTCGCTCCGATTCCGATATGGCCAGCTTCGGTTACAACTTCAAGCCCTGGCATTCCGATAAAGTCCTGGCGAAGGGTGGCGACATTCGCGACTACGTGGCGGAAACCGCGCGGGAGTTCAATCTTCAGGACAAGGTGCATTTTGGCCTGCATATCACCAGCGCTGACTGGTCCAGCGAAGACCAGCGCTGGACGGTAACCGCAACCCACGAGAAGAGTGGCGAACCCCGTCAGTTCACCTGCAGTTTCATGCTCAACTGCGCGGGTTACTACAACTTCGATCAGGGCTACCGTCCGACATTCAAGGGCGAGGAAAACTTCAGAGGCGACATCGTCCACCCCCAATTCTGGCCGGAGAGCCTGGATTACAGTGGCAAGAAAGTGGTTGTAATCGGCAGTGGCGCCACCGCGATCACGGTTGTGCCGGCCATGGCGGAGAAGGCTGCCAGCGTCACCATGCTCCAGCGTTCGCCGAGCTACATCATGGCGATGCCGGATACCGACAAGATATCCATGGCGCTGAACAAGGTCCTGCCGAAAGATCTGGTCTTCAGGATGGCGCGCAAACGCAACATTCTCTTCCAGCGTGGCCTTTACCTGGCCTGTGAGCGATGGCCGAATGCCATGCGTAAGGTGATGCTTGGCCACATGCGCCGCCGGGTAGGGCCTGATGTTGATATGCGCCACTTCACCCCGAAGTACAATCCCTGGGAGCAGCGACTGTGTGCGGCCCCGGATGGTGACTTCTTCACAAGTCTGCGCTCCGGCAAGGCCGGTATCGTGACCGATCATATCGATCACTTCACCGAAAACGGCATCGTGCTGAAGTCCGGGCAAACGCTCGACGCCGACCTCGTTGTGACCGCGACGGGCCTGGATGTTCAGCTGATGGGGGGACTGCAACTGCTGCTGGATGGCACGGCGGTCGATATGCCCAGCAAGATGACCTACAAGGGCATCATGCTGCAGGACGTGCCGAATTATGGCTGGATCTTCGGTTACACCAACGCGCCCTGGACCCTCAAGTGTGACATCGGAGGCCAGTACATCTGTCGCCTGTTTGATGAGATGGGCAAGCGTGGTGCCGCCGTGGTTCGGCCGGTCGATACCACCGGCAATGAAACCGGGGTCGGCATGCTGGATGAGTTTGCGCCGGGTTACATCGTTCGCGCCAAGGACCGCATGCCCCGACAAGGCCGCTCAGGTCCCTGGAAAGTCACCATGCACTATGGCAAAGACAAGAAAATGCTGGTTGAAGACCCGGTCGCTGATGGCCAGCTGCAGTTTGAGAAACCCGTGGCAGCCAACTCTGGTAATATCCGCACCCTCAAGGCCACGGCCTGATTAAGGCGGATATCAGGAGGAATGAACATGTTGGATAACCGTAAAGCGCCGGTGCTGCTGATCCACGGTATGTGGAGCGATGCTGAAACGCTCAGTGACGTGCGTGACGCCTACCAGGCGCAGGGCTATGACGTGGAAGCGCTGACGCTGCCGTTCCACCGCCCCAGAGCGAGCCACACAAAGGAAAGCCGGGCCAGCCTGGCGCAGACCCGGCTGCAGGACTACGTCGAGTTTGTGGTTGATCGCGTCAAGCGTTTGGACCGCCCCCCGATTCTGGTGGGGCACTCTATGGGGGGGCTGCTGGCTCAGCTGACCGCTGCCAGGGTGCCCTGTGAGCGACTGATACTGCTGTCTTCTGCTGCGCCGGCAGGCATCAATGGCCTGGGGCTGTCGGTGTTCCGAACCCTGGGTAGCAACCTGCTGCGTTTCCCCTTGTGGAAACAGACCACCGAGCTGAAGCTTGCCAATGTGCAGTACGGCATTGCCAACGCTCAGAGCGAAGCGAAACAGCGTGAAGTCTATGAGCACTGTGGCTACGAATCCGGCATGGTGACCTTCCAGATGAGCGTGGCGGCCTTTACCAAAAGCGTGTTTGCCCATGTTGAACCGGAGAGGATTACCTGTCCGGTGCTGATTATCGGTGGCACTGAAGACCGCATCACCCCGATCCGTACCCAGCGGCGTATCGCCCAGCGTTACGCCGGACATTGCCAGCTGGTGGAAATTCCGGGCTGTTGTCACTGGACGATAGGCGGTCGTTTCTTTGGTGAGATACGTGCTGCCATGTTCAACTGGCTGGAACAGGGGCAGCCTGTTGAGATCAACGAGGGCGAGCTGGTGCCTGGCTGAGTTTTTCAACCAAACGGTGCTGTTATCCTGAGCACCAATGAAAAAGCCCACTTTATGTGGGCTTTTTTTATTTCGGTGTGACCGTGGTTCAGCACCAGGCTCGCTTTAAGTCAGGCGTGCATAAAGCCTGTGTTGTTGTCCGGAAGCAGGGGGCTGCTATACATGGTGTGTACAGGTTTCATTTTTGAGGTAGGAGGAAGACTCAATGAAACGCTGGATCGCGGTCCTTCTGATCGCCCTATCTTCAGGAACGGCTTCTGCGTCCCCGTTGCCGGAATGGAATAATGGCGGGGTACGAATGGACTTATCGGATGATCCTGATTGGGCGTATGCATTGGCTGAAATCAAATACCTGCATGACGGCTCCAAGGCGGTGGTGTTTGTCCTCATGCCTTCCGCAGCGCAGCAGGAATGCAGGCTGGGCTATTCCAGCTATTATCGCCGTGTGACGTTCTCCGTGAATGGTGAGGCAATACGGGGCGGGGTCAGATGCTCGTCGTCCAATGGCAGCAAGGAGACCCATTATGTGTTCTGGGCGCTTTCGAGGCAGGGCGTTGCGTTTATTGTCAGTGCGTTGAAAGCGAGCATGAGCATCACGGTTAATCACCCCCTTCTCACGTTTGAGTTGTCTGCTATGGGTTTTACCAATGCGTGGGACCGCTTGGGGGGTGATGATTTCTGAGGTGAGAGCTGCAGCCAAGGGGACGGGAAGGATTGACTCCAGATCGCCTTGGGGCGATCTTCGGGGCTTCGCCCCGTCGTCGCAGGCTCCGACGTCCAAATTGCTGGCGCAATTTGTCGAACCGGAGGTTCTCATCAAAGCCCTCCGGCAAACCAAAATTCCACAAAAAAGCCCACGCGAGGTGGGCTTTTTTGTGGAATATGGCCCGCCCGAGAGGATTCGAACCTCTGACCTCTGCCTCCGGAGGGCAGCGCTCTATCCAGCTGAGCTACGGGCGGAATGAAAAGTAACGCGATACGTTAATTTTCGAGGCCGCAATGTTACGTGCGAAGCCATGTTATGTCTAGCCCCTGTTGTGGTTTTAACGCAGGGGCATGGGCTCTGGAGTGATCTCAAGGTGGTGTTCGCCATCGCTGATGCCAACGCTGCCGTCCTGGATAGTAATCTGCAGGTGCATGGAGCGGTTGGCGAGCTTCGTCAGTTCGGTGCTGTCGTCCTGGGGCAGGTTGATCACGGTGAGGTTGTCGAAGCGGGTGAACTTGTTGCGGTGCTTGTCCCACCAGATCGGCACGGCACGTCCTCCGTAGGTGTAAAGGATGGCTTGTTGGGCCCGGTTGCAGGCTTTGCGTACGCGGCTTTCGTCGGGCAGGCCGAGGTCAATCCACAATTCGATCTCGTCGCTGAGGCTTTTCTGCCACAGGTCAGGTTCGTCGTCGGTGCTGATGCCCTTGGTGAATTCCAGGGTGTCGCTGGCGTTCAGGGCGAAGGCGACCAGTCGCAGCATCATGCGTTCCTCGGTTTCTGACGGATGCAAGGCCAGAGTGAGATGGTGATCCGCGTAATAGGAACGGTCCATATCGGCGATGCTGAGGACGGCTTTGTAGATGGTGGACTTGAGCGCCATTGGGGTTTCCGTGTGGGTTGCTGTGGTACTTGTGATGAGGCTTCTTAAGTTTACACTGATTGTTCAGTCTGTTGCGGGAAATATGGAGTGGTAGTCATGGTCAACGATGACCTTCTGGATCAATTGCAGTGTGGCCACCTGGCGGAATTGCAGGCGCGTTATGAATCGGTGCTGGCGTCGCACGGCTATGACGCGGTGCTGATCAGTTCCGGCGCGGCGCCCCTGCGGTTTGCCGACGATCAGGGTTATCACTTCCAGGGTTATGGTCCGTTTGTACACTGGACCGGTCTGGTGGGTGCCGAGCATGCCTGGTTGTTGATCCGGCCGGAGCGCAAACCGTTGTTGCAGCTCCATACCCCGGTGGATTTCTGGCATGCCACGGCGGAGTTGCCGCAGGCGGCATGGGTGACGGCGGTGGAGCTCGCGGGTTCAGCTGATGGGGTGCCTCCACTGACCGCCGGGTGCGGGCGGCTGGCGGTGTTGGGGGATCCGGCCCTGTTGCAGGCGGTTGCGGGGGATCATAACCCTCCGGCCCTGGTGGCAGACATCGAGGCGACCCGGGTGCACAAGACCGATTACGAAATTGCTTGCCTGGCTGAAGCCAACGCCCGGGCAGCACCGGGGCACCGGGCGGCACGTCAGGTCTTCCTGGCCGGGGGCAGTGAGTTTGCGATCGGTCTGGCCTATCAGCAGGCCACCGGCCAGCGCGAGGTTGAGGCGCCTTATCACAGTATCATCGGGCTCAACGATCATGCCGGCATTCTTCACTATCAATTCTATGACCAGGTATCACCGGAGTTGCCCCGCAGTCTTCTGATTGATGCCGGTTACCGCTTTCGTGGTTACTGTTCCGATATCACCCGTACCTGGGCGGGTCCCCAGCAGGGGCCGTTCCAGGCCCTGATCGTGGCGCTGGAGGCCTTGCAGAAACGGTTGTGCCAGGCGGTCGCGCCCGGGGTGGATTTTGTGGCGCTGCATCGCAAGACGCATCTGGGGCTGGCGGCGCTGCTGGACTCGGCGGGACTGGTGCAGGGACTGGATGACGAGGCTATGGTTGCGGCAGGCATCACCCGGGCCTTTTTCCCTCACGGCCTTGGTCACCTGTTGGGCGTTCAGGTCCACGATGTGGGGGGGAAACCGGTACCGCCGCCAGTGGACGCACCCTTCCTGCGTATGACGCGAACTCTGGAAGCCGGCATGGTGGTGACGATTGAGCCGGGGTTGTACTTTATTCCGTCACTGCTGGCACCGCTGTTGACCGGTCCGCTGTCGGCGCATATGAACCGGAGGCTGCTGGATGCGTTGATGCCCTGCGGCGGTATTCGTATCGAAGACAACGTGTTGGTGACCGCCGATGGCCCCCGCAATCTCACCCGGGAACAGCTGCCTTAGGCGGTTCTCCCGGTCCGGGTGGCAGGCTTGAATGATTTTTGTCCCATAAAGGCCTTGATTTTCGATATGCAAATAACAATAATTATCACTAAGTTTACTGATGTAAGAGATCCGCCCTATGTACGTATGCCTTTGCCATGGTGTGACTGACCGCGATATCCGTGCCGCCGCTGAAAGTGGCATCAGTTCCATGCGCCAGCTGGGCAAGGAGCTGGGAGTAGGGCGCCAGTGCGGTCGTTGTGCTACGTATGCCCGGGAGATTCTCCGCGAAGTGAATGCCACCGACTATCTGACCCTGGCCAATCTGCTGGCCCAGCCCGCCTGATAAAAATCCTGCCTGCGCTTTTTCCCCGTCACCGTTTCGGTCTATCCTTAATTCTCAACGCCCTGAGAGAGGAGACCCCGAAATGAAAGGTGATAAGAAGGTCATCCAGTACCTGAACAAAGTCCTGACCAACGAGTTGACGGCCATCAACCAGTACTACCTCCACGCGAAGATGTACAAGGACTGGGGCATCAGCAAGCTGGCGGCGAAGGAATACGAAGAATCCATCGATGAAATGAAGCACGCAGACGTGCTGATTGAGCGGATTCTGTTTCTCGAAGGCATTCCCAACCTGCAGGATCTCAACAAACTGCTGGTCGGCGAAAATGTGGAAGAAATGATCTCCTGCGATCTCAAGCTGGAGATGATGGCCCACCAGGATCTCCAGGAAGCCATCATGTATTGCGAAGAAGTAAAGGATTACACCAGTCGCCAGTTGTTCCGCAGCATCCTCGACAGTGAGGAAGAGCATATTGATTGGCTGGAAACCCAGATGGAGCTGATCAACCAGATGGGCATCCAGAACTACGTCCAGTTGCAGTCTGGCGCCGCCGACTGATCCTGTCTCCGGGGAGGGGGCCGGCCGGCTCTCCCTCCTTTCCCGCGCTGCTACCTGAAGTTGTCACCATTTATCGCTAGAATGGGACCCCATACTTTTCTTCTTGGCTCATTGCCTACCGGATTCTGATCAGACTGGAGATTCTCCCGATATGGATTTGTCCTGTTTTAAAGCCTATGACCTGCGTGGCCGCGTGCCGGAACAGCTCAACCCTGAATTGGCCGAGCGGATTGGCCGGGCCTATGTCGCTGTCACCGGCGCCCGCAAGGTGGTGGTTGGTTACGACATTCGTCTGTCGAGCCCGGAAATTTCTGAAGCCCTGAGCGCCGGGCTGATGGCGGCGGGCGCGGACGTCTTCGATATCGGCTTGTGCGGGACGGAACAGGTTTATTTCGCCACCAGTCATTTCGCGATGGACGGTGGCATCATGGTGACGGCCAGTCATAACCCGAAAGATCACAACGGCATGAAGATGGTGGGGCCGGAATCCCGTCCGATCAGCTCCGACAATGGCCTGAACGACATCCGTGACCGCGTGCTGGAGCCGTTCGAGGATGCTGCTACGCCCGGTCAGAGGGAGACACTGGCCACCCTGGATGCCTATATCGAGCATCTGCTGGGTTACGTTGACCGTCAGACGCTCACGCCGCTGAAGCTGGTCGTGAACGCCGGCAATGGCGGTGCCGGGCTGGTGGTCGATGCGCTGGAGCCGCAGTTGCCGTTCGAGTTCATCAAGATTCATCACACTCCCGATGGCAGCTTCCCCAACGGGGTGCCCAATCCGATCCTCGAAGAGAATCGTGCAGCTACTGCGGATGCCGTCATCAAGCATGGCGCCGCCATGGGCATTGCCTGGGACGGCGATTACGACCGCTGTTTCTTCTTTGATGAAAAGGGCCGCTTTATCGAAGGCTATTATGTGGTGGGGCTGCTGGCGGATCAGTTCCTGCGCAAGGCCGGTGGCGGCAAGGTCATTCACGACCCCCGCCTGACCTGGAATACCCATGATCTGGTCGCGGCCGCCGGTGGCGAGGCTGTTGAGAGCAAGACCGGGCATGCCTTCATCAAGCAGCGGATGCGCGACGAGGATGCCATCTACGGTGGCGAGATGAGTGCGCACCATTATTTTCGTGATTTTGCCTACTGCGACAGCGGCATGATTCCGTGGCTGCTGGTGGCCGAGCGTCTGTGCCAGTCTGGCCACAGCCTGTCGTCGCTGATTGATGCCCGTATCGAGGCGTACCCGGCCAGTGGCGAAATCAACCGGACCATTGCCAATCCCCCGCAAGTGATTGCCGCAATCGAGGAACAGTACGGTGCCAGTGCCAAGGCGGTCAGTCATGTCGATGGGCTCAGTGTTGAGTTTGACGACTGGCGCTTCAACCTGCGCATGTCGAACACCGAGCCGGTCGTGCGGCTGAATGTCGAATCCCGCGGTGACCGCGGGCTGATGGAGGCCCGGACCGCTGAGCTGCTGGCGGCGATGGAGCAGCTCAACGGCTGAACATCGGAGGCGCCGTCAGCTCCCCAGGCCGCTCCAGGTATTGACGATGCCATAACCCCAGACCCCGAGCAGGGTCAGTGCCAGCAGGGCGAAGATCACCCGGTGGCGCCCCTGGCGTTCGGGGCTGGCGGCGGCTACCCAGCGCAGGTACATCAACCCGATAAAACTGATGAACACGGCCAGACTGGCCAGGGCCGGGATCACCAGCCAGGCCGGATTCAGTGGCTCGGCATCGGTATTGCTGCGGCCCAGCAGGGCCATGGAACCCACCAGGATTGCCAGGGCAATGAACTCTGTGGCCAGCAGTGGCTTTCGCCACGGGTGGCTGTTTTGAGTGGGTTGGGGTGGGGTAAATGACATCGGAGACTCCCTGTTTTGATTTGGGTTGGTTTTTTTGGTCGGCTGCAGCCGCTATAATGCGCGCAGATTATAAAATGCTCTAATGCGAGGTGCATTGAAGATGAAGAGAGTCCTGGCTGTTGTACTGGTCGGTTTCGGCATGTTCGCCGGTTCTGCGCTGGCCAATGTTGAAGATGAAATTCGTGCTCGGATTGCGCCGGTCGGCGAAGTCTGCCTGCAGGGTGATGATTCCTGCGGCGCAGCTGCAGCACCTGCTGCGGCAGCCAGCTCCGGTCCCCGTTCTGGTGAGGACGTCTACAACGGCGTTTGTGCCGCCTGTCACGGCATGGGTATCGCCGGCGCGCCGAAAGTAGGCGATGCCGCTGCCTGGGCGCCGCGTATCGATCAGGGTATGGAAACTCTGCTCAGCCACGCGCTGGGCGGCTTCAATGCCATGCCGGCCAAGGGTGGCTGTGCCAGCTGCCCGGACGAGGAAATCGAGTCCGCGGTAGAGTACATGGTTGAGCAGAGCAAGTAACGCCTGCCATCTGAGTACTGCACAAACCTACAAAAAGGGGTCAGAACGAATGTTCTGACCCCTTTTTGTTTTGGCTCCCAGCTCTGTTTTCAGACTCCCAGATCCCCAAGCAGAGCGCTGAGGGTGGCCTTGCCTTTCTTCTGGTTGGCTTCAACATCCAGGTCGCCCTGGCCCACCCAGATGAGGTCGTCCTCCGGCAGTTCGTCGAGGAAACGGCTGGGGATGGTTTCGATTTTTTCGCCGTACTGTTTACGCTGGGCGGCGTAGGTCAGGCTCAGGGTTTCCCGGGCGCGGGTGATGCCGACGTACATCAACCGCCGCTCTTCCTCGATATTGCCTTCCTCGATGCTGGTGCGGTGGGGCAGAATTTCCTCTTCCAGGCCCATGATGAACACATGGGGGAATTCCAGTCCCTTGGAGGCGTGGAGGGTCAGCAACTGGACCTTGTCGCTGTCGTCCTCCTCTTCCCGCTGCTCCATCATGTCCCGCAGAATCAGCTTGCTGATGGCATCCTCAATGCCGATTTCGTCGGCAGTGCCCTTGCCATCGTCGAGCATGCGCTGGATCGAATCCACCAGGTACCAGATGTTCTCCATCCGCCGTTCCGCCTGCTTCGGCGTGCCGGAATGCTGGTGCAGCCATTCTTCGTACTCGATATCGGTGAACAGCTGCTTGATCACCGGAATCGGGTCTTCCTCGTGCAGACGGCGACAGGTGCCGTCAACCCAGTGGGCAAAGCGCCGGAGCCGGTCCAGGCCTTTTTCGGTGACATGGGACTCCGCGCCCAGATCGCTCACCGCTCGGAACATGCTGGCGTTGCGGGCACGGGCATAATGGCCGAGCTGTTCCAGGGTGCGCGGGCCGATTTCCCTGCGGGGCACATTGACCACCCGCAGGAAGGCGGCGTCGTCATTCGGGTTGATCAGCAGGCGCAGGTAGGACATGGCGTCCTTGATCTCGTTCTTCGAGAAGAACGACTGACCGCCGGAGAGGCGGTAGGGAATCTGGTAGGCCTGCAGCTTCATTTCCAGCAGACGGGCCTGGTGGTTACCGCGGTAAAGTACGGCAAAGTCGCGGAACTCCAGCCCCTGCTTGAGCTTCTGGTCGATGATCTCGGTGGCCACCCGCTCACATTCGGCGTCTTCGTTGCGGCAGCGGATGACCCGGATTTCGTCGCCAATGGTATGCTCACTCCACAGGGCTTTCTCGAATACGTGGGGATTGTTGGCGATCACCGTGTTGGCGCAACGAAGAATGCGGCTGGTTGAACGGTAGTTCTGCTCCAGCTTGGTGATTTTCAGGCTGGGAAAATCTTCCTTCAGCTGGGCCAGGTTTTCCGGTCGCGCGCCTCGCCAGGCATAGATGGACTGATCGTCGTCGCCGACCACGGTAAACGCGGCCCGCTCGGCCACCAGCAGTTTAACCAGTTCGTACTGACACACGTTGGTGTCCTGGTACTCGTCCACCAACAGGTAGCGGATTTTCCGCCGCCACTTGGTGAGGATGTCCGGGTGGTCACGGAACAGTTGCACCGGTAGCAGGATCAGATCGTCAAAGTCGACCGCATTGTAGGCCTTGAGGTACTCGTTGTACTTGCCATAGATAATGGCGATGCGCTGTTCCCGTTCATCGGCGGCACGGCTCAATGCTTCGCCGGGACTGCGCATGGCGTTCTTCCAGTTGGAAATGGTCATCTGGATATCAGACAGTTCGTCGCCGGCATCGGCGCCCGCGTCGGACAGCATCAGATCCTGAAGCAGGGCCTTGGCATCTTCGGCGTCGAACAGGGAAAAACCGGGGTGGTAGCCGAGGTGGGCATGCTCTTCCCGGATCATGTTCAGACCGAGGTTGTGGAAGGTGGACACGGTCAGTCCACGGGCCAGTTTGCGGTCCACCAGGCGGGAAACCCGTTCCTTCATCTCGCGCGCGGCCTTGTTGGTGAACGTCAGAGCCGCTATGTTCCGACCCGGAATGCCCACCTGTTCAATCAGATAGGCCATCTTGCGAGTAATGACACTGGTTTTGCCACTACCGGCACCGGCGAGTACCAGCAAGGGGCCATCGACGTAATGAACGGCTTCGCGTTGACGGGGATTGAGGTTGGACACGGATAACCTGCCAGGGAGAATCGGGAGTCGGCTATTTTACACTACCCGAAGGCGCTGTACCTTGTTGTGCAATCGACTATCCTAGTTGGAGTGGAGAGGAGAAATGCCCTTCGGAATGGAAAATCCATTATGAATCCAGCGTCTGCGTCCGCTGCAGAAAAAATTCGTGTTTTGGTGCTGAGTCCCGAGTATGCCGACTTTCTGTGGTATTGCGGGATTCTGGGTGCCGATCAGGGAATGAACGTCGATGCCACCTGGTGCCCTGATCTGGTCGATTGCGACGATCTGCTCAGCAACGCCCATTTTGATCTGCTGCTTTGGGACTGTGTCTTCCACGGTGGGTCGGAGTCAGATTTCCTGCGTTATCTGGCGGTGTCCGGTCGTGACTGCCCGGTGCTGGCAGTCAGCTCGGAGCCTGCCGACTGCCGCGCCCCGGCGTTGATGGAACTGGGCGCAGCGGATTATCTCTGCAAGGCCCAGCTGGATCGCTGGTCGTTATGCCGGGCGGTGCGCTGTCTGTGGTATCGCCAGCAACTGGGCGAGGTGGAACAGGTGCACCTGCGACGCGAGGTAGCCAGTGGGTTCATCAACCGCGATCTGTTTTTCGACCGTCTGCAGCAGGCTCTGTTACGGGCGGAACGGGGTAAGCACCGGCTGGCGCTGTTGCACGTCAATCTCGATGATTTCCGGACCATCAACGAATCGGTCGGTTACCAGAAAGGGGATCAACTGATCCTCAAGCTGGCAGAACGGCTTCGGGAACGGCTGCGGCGGGTCGATTCGCTGATGCGCATCGGTGGCGACGAGTTCGCCATCATCGTTGAGAAGGTTGAGGACTCCCTCGACGTCACCCAGATCATCCGCAAGGTCGTCAGCGCTCTGGATGAGCCGGTCACTGTCTCTGGCGAGCGGGTGGCGATCAGTGCCAGTGTCGGTGTGGCCACTTACCCGGAAGCCGGCGATACTCCGGAGAACCTGCTGCGCCGTGCCAACCGGGCGATGTTTGAGGCCAAACGCGACCCTGGCACCAGCTACCGCTTCTACGACCAGCACCTGCACATCAGTGCCGGCTACCAGTTGCGTCTTGAAGCCGACCTTCGCAATGCGTTGCGGGGGCAGGAGCTGGAACTGTACTACCAGCCCCGTATTGATCTGGCCACGGGTGAAGTGAGGGGGGTTGAGTGTCTTATTCGCTGGAATCACCCGGAGCGTGGTCTGGTCAATCCCGATGATTTCATTCCAGCCGCCGAGCGCAGCGGGCTGATCGTGCCGATTGGTTACTGGGTTATTGAGCAGGCCTGTAAACGGTTGCAGGAAGCCGCCGAGCTGGGCTATCCGGGGTTGGTGTTCGCGGTCAACCTGTCGTTCCGCCAGTTCCACGACCGCAAAATGACCGAAACCATCTTCCGCATCATTTATAACGCCAATGTCGATACCAGCCTGCTGGAGCTTGAACTGACCGAAAGTGCGATGATGCACGACCTCAATTACGCCCGTCGCTGCCTGCGGGAGCTGAATCAGTTGGGGGTAAGCTTCGCGCTGGATGACTTCGGCACGGGCTTCTCGTCGCTGAGCAACCTGCAGAACCTGCCCATCTCCCTGCTCAAAATCGACAAGTCCTTCGTTCAGGAACTCGGCGAGAGTGGCGATGCCGAGCACATCATCCGTGCGATTATCAGCCTTGCCCATAGCCTGCAGATCAGCGTCGTTGCCGAAGGTGTGGAAACCGAAGGTCAACTGGAGTTCCTGCGTCAGGAACACTGCGACGAGATTCAAGGCTACTATTTTGCCCGCCCCATGTGCTGGACTGACCTGCTCAGTTTCCTTGAAAACCAGAGCCAGGCGGCTTGCCTGGAACAATAACGCACTGTACCTTTTGCGCTTTGGTTTCTATCAACCCGTATCGGAACGCCGCTGAATTGCCTTAACCGGCCCTGCGGCGTTCAGTGCGCAAGAGCAGCAGAGGTGGCATGAACAGTATTTCCAGGCGCATCGCCGATGAACTCGGAGTCCGTGAGCAACAGGTCGACGCAACGGTCGCATTGTTGGATGAAGGTGCAACCGTTCCCTTTATCGCCCGCTACCGGAAGGAAGTGACCGGCTCGCTGGATGATGGCCAGCTGCGAACCCTGGAAGAACGGCTGCGCTACCTGCGTGAGCTTGAAGAGCGTCGTACGGCGATCCTCAAGAGTATTGATGAGCAGGGTAAACTCAGCGACGAGCTGAAGGCTGCCATTGACGGTGCCGATACCAAAAACCGCCTTGAAGATCTCTACCTGCCCTACAAGCCAAAGCGCCGGACCAAGGCCCAGATTGCCCGCGAAGCGGGGCTCGAGCCACTCGCCGATGCGCTCTACGATGATCCGACCCAGGATCCGGAAAGCCTCGCTGCCGGCTACCTGAATGCCGAGGCCGGCGTGGCGGATACCAAGGCGGCACTCGATGGCGCCCGCTACATCCTGATGGAGCGTTTTGCCGAGGATGCCGAATTGCTGGGCCAGCTGCGAGAATTTATCTGGCGCGAAGGCAAACTCAAGGTGTCGGTGGTCGAAGGCAAGGAAAACGAAGGTGCCAAGTTCCGCGACTACTTCGATCACATTGAGCCGCTGAACAAAGTACCGTCTCACCGTGCGCTGGCCATTCTTCGCGGCCGTAATGAAGGGATCCTGACCTACAGCCTTGTGGTCGGTGACGGCGAAGACGATCGTCGCCAGCCCCATCCCGCCGAGCAGCGCATTGCCGCGCGCTGGAATATCCGTGATCAGGAACGTGCCGCTGACAAGTGGCTGTCTGATGTGGTGCGCTGGACCTGGCGGGTAAAACTGTCAACACAGATCGAAACCGATCTCATGGCGCAGGTGCGTGAAGCTGCAGAGTCTGAGGCCATCAATGTGTTTGCCGCCAACCTCAAGGATCTGCTGTTGTTGGCACCGGCCGGCCCCCGCGCGACTCTGGGTCTTGACCCCGGCCTGCGTACCGGTGTCAAGGTGGCGGTTATTGACGGCACAGGTGGCGTGCTTGGCCACGGAGCAATCTTTCCCCATGCGCCGAAGAACCAGTGGGATCGTTCCATTGAACAGCTGGCGGCCTGGTGCCGGGAGTACCGGATCGAGCTGGTGGCCATCGGCAACGGCACCGCTTCACGGGAAACCGAGAAGCTGGTGGTGGATCTGATCAAGCGCTACCCCGAACTCAATCTGGCGCGGATTGTGGTCAATGAATCCGGCGCCTCGATCTACTCAGCGTCCGAATTTGCGGCCCGCGAATTGCCGGATCTGGACGTCACCATCCGGGGTGCGGTGTCTATTGCCCGCCGCCTCCAGGACCCGCTGGCGGAGCTGGTGAAAATTGAACCCAAATCCATTGGCGTCGGCCAGTATCAGCACGACGTGTCCCAGGTGCAGCTGGCCCGCAGTCTGGATGCGGTGGTGGAAGACTGTGTAAACGGCGTGGGGGTGGACCTCAACACAGCTTCGGTGCCGCTGCTGGCACGGGTCTCCGGCCTCAGCCAGTCGATTGCCCAGAATATCGTGGATTTCCGTAGCCGGAATGGCGTCTTCCGCAACCGCAAACAGTTGCTGGAAGTGTCCCGTCTGGGGGGGCGGACCTTTGAGCAGGCCGCGGGCTTCCTGCGGATTGCCAGCGGCGACAACCCGCTGGATCGCTCATCCGTGCATCCGGAAGCTTACGGTGTGGTGGAGGCCATTGCCGCCAAGAGCGGTCGTGATGTTGCCGGCATCGTTGGTGATGCGTCTTTCCTGCGCAGTCTCAACCCGCAGGACTATGTCACCGAGCAGTTCGGCCTGCCTACGGTGAAGGACATCATCGCAGAACTTGAAAAGCCCGGCCGGGATCCACGTCCGGAATTTCGCTTCGCTACCTTTGAGGAAGGGGTGGAAACCCTCAACGACCTCAAAGATGGCATGGTGCTGGAAGGCACGGTGACCAACGTGACCAATTTCGGCGCGTTTGTGGATATCGGTGTGCATCAGGACGGCTTGGTGCACATTTCTGCGTTGTCCCACGAATTCGTCAAGGATCCGCGGGAAGTGGTGAAGGCCGGCGACATCGTCAAGGTCAAGGTGATGGAAGTCGACATTCCCCGTAAGCGCATTGCCCTGTCCATGAGAATGGATGACCAGCCCGGGGAAAAGGCCAAGGCCGACAATCGCGGTGGTGGACGTGCTGCTCCGCGCAGTAATCAGCGCCAGGGCCGGTCGGGCCAGCAGCCGGCGCCGCAGGGAGCCATGGCGGGGGCGTTGGCTCAGGCTCTGGCCTCGGCTCGCAAGGGCGGCCGCTAACCGGCTATTAACCAATCTCAGCCGAGGAGCCGGTGTCATCCGGCGCCTCTGGCGCAGCAGGAGTGGCTCATGGGAGATTCCCGGCACCAGCTTTTCCAACAGTTTGCCCGTGACCAGTGGGGCGGCTTCAGTAAAGGCATCGAGAAGGAAGGCTTGCGGGTCGATCGTAACGGCTTCATCGCCCAGACCCCACATCCGCGGGCTCTGGGGTCGGCGCTAACGCACCCCCGCATTACCACGGATTATTCCGAGTCGTTGCTGGAGCTGATTACGCCGGTGTGCAACAGCACGGAGGAAGCTCTGGCGGCCTTGTGGGATACCCATCATTTTGTGCACCAGCACCTCGGTGACGAGGTGTTCTGGGCGGCCAGCATGCCTTGCCAGCTCGACGGTGACGACAGTATTCCCATCGCCGAGTATGGCAGCTCCAACATTGGTCAGCTCAAGCACGTTTACCGTCAGGGGCTGGCGGTGCGTTACGGTCGCATGATGCAGAGCATTGCCGGTGCTCATTACAACCTGTCGCTGCCGGACAGCTTCTGGGTCCAGTGGCAGACGGCGCTGGAAGACAAGCAGCGGTTGCAGGACTTCAAGTCCCAGCAGTACTTCTGGCTGGTGCGTAACTTCCGTCGTCGCAGTTGGTTGCTGATGTTGTTGTTCGGCGCTTCACCCGCGCTGGACCAGAGCTTCGTCGCCAATGTACGCCATTCCCTCAGCCGCCTGGGCAACGACAGCTGGTACGGCCCCGAGGCAACGTCCCTGCGCATGGGAGATCTGGGTTACCACAACAATGCCCAGGCATCTCTGAACATCTGTTTCAACGAATTGCCGACCTACACGGCCACACTGGCCAAGGCGATCCACACTCCGTGGCCGGAGTATGAACGCATTGGCACCCGTCGGGGGGATGCGTTTATCCAGATCAATACCAGCATCCTCCAGATCGAGAACGAGTACTACAGCGCCATTCGCCCCAAGCGGACCACCGAGCGGGGAGAAAAGCCCATCCAGGCACTGGATGCCCGTGGGGTAGAGTACGTCGAGGTGCGCTGCCTGGATCTGGATCCGTTCTCGCCGGTGGGAATGTCTGCCCCCCAGATTGATTTCCTTGACCTGTTCCTGCTTGATTGCCTGCTGTCGGACAGCCCGATAATTGAAGCGGCAGAGTGTCAGTACCTGGATGATAATTTCTCGGATGTGGTCAGTCATGGGCGCCAGCCAGCGGCGACGCTGGAAACGCAGGACGGTGCCCTGGCTGTCAGTGATGCGGGCCGCCAGGTGCTTGATGGTCTTGAAAGTCTGGCCGCCAAGCTTGATGACCTGAGCGGCGGTGAACGCTATCGGCAGGCCCTGTCGCAGCAGCGGCAGAAGCTGGAAGACCCCGCATTGCTGCCGTCGGCCTGCGTACTCCAGGCCATGGAGCGTGCTGGTCAGGGGCATCGTGAGTGGGTGCTGGCGAAGTCCATCGAGCATCAACAGGCCTTCCGGGACCGTCGTCTGTCAGCGGAAACCCAGGCCCGCTTTGAGTCATTGAGTGAGCAGTCGCTGGCCGAGCAGGACGCCATGGAGGCCGAAGATACCCAGCCGTTTGCGACGTTCCTTGAGGCCTATCTGGCAGATTAATGAATCGCAGGTTGCTGGATCCTGCCGAATGCGGTGCGAAAACGGACTTTTCGCACAAAAAATAAACAGTTTGTTTGTCACCATCCGCGGGCACTGTTAGTTTTTGTAACACGGTGTCCGGGTGTTTAGTGGTGTAGTGGCAACACAGTGGTGGTGCCACCAGGGAGGGGGTATGGCTAAGGATGTAAAACTGGGATGGGACGTAGAGTCCCTTAACAAGGCTTATCGGCAGGGCTACATGGCTGCGGAGATGGGCATGGCCCGGGAACGCTGCCCTTACCGTGGTGACGTGGTGATTGCCGCTTGGGAGGCCGGCTGGGAAGACGCCAGAGTGGTCTGTGAAGACCGTGGTGGCGATGACCTGTTTTCCCGTATTGCCTGAGCGCAGTGGCTGGCGGCCGGCCAGTCCGGAGGCGAGCGCCGGACTGCTCCCCCGCGCCTAGCGCTGCACCACAAAGGTGGTGAACACCACATCGTCGATCTGCTCGCCTGTCTGTTGCTGTTCCAGCACGGCATTGATTCGCTGAATGGCCGCTTCCTTCAGGGCCTGTTTCCCCTCATTGCTGGTCAGCAGGTCCAGATCAGTCTGTTCCCCGAACAGCATCACCAGTTCATGGCGCAATCGCGGCATGTGGCTTTCGACCGCAGCCCGGGTCGTTGTCTGAGACGCTCGCAGAGTTACCGCTGCCTTGAGGTACTTCATCTGCTGGTCCGGTGCCCCCACATTGGTGACAAAATCCGGTTCGAGTTCAATGTAATCGGTGATCCGTGCCTCCTCAGCAGGGCTTTCTTCCTCGTCGTTATCCGACGCAGCCATGGCCGGAGTGGTGGCCAGGGGGAGCAGGCAGGTGAGAACAAGCAGGCGGAAAAGTGACATAAAGTTCATAGGCTTGATGTTCGGGAACGTTTAGGGTTAAGTGCCAGTCAATGCTGGCGGACGCCCTCAGGATAGCAGGCTGGGAACGGCCTTGCAGCAGCCACAAGGGCAGTATCACGAACACGTGAATAAGGGGAATGAGTTGCTGAATCGACGAGGTGTATTTGGAATCGTTCTGGGTGTGTGTGTGGCGCTTCTGGCCACAGCCTTTTATATGGAACATGTGAAAGGTCTGGAGCCATGTCCGCTGTGCTGGTTGCAGCGCTACGCCTTCATGGTAGTTGGCGCAGTCAGCCTGTTGGCGGTGGTGCATAACCCGGGTGGGCTGGGCGCGCGGGTATACGGTTCACTGCTGGCGCTGTTTTCCGGACTGGGCCTCGCACTGGCGGGGCGCCAGTTGTGGCTGCAAAGTCTGCCGGCTGACCAGGTGCCTGCCTGTGGCCCTTCGGTGGAGTATATGCTCGATGTGCTGCCGTTGAGCGAGGTGCTGGCGACCGCCATCCGTGGCACCGGTGACTGCGCCGAAGTGGTGTGGCGTTTCCTTGGGCTGAGTATCCCCGGCTGGACGGCCGTGTTCTTCACGTTGCTGGTGATTACCGGTCTGGTGATGTTGCTTCGTGCGCCGGGCTCGGCGAAATAACTCGGCGTTTCCGGTTGCGGGCCGACGTCGCCTTGGGGTAATTTTGAGGCAACGATAACAAGGGAGTTGTTGTGCAACTCCCAAAACTGGATTGCACCAGTCAGGAGGCGTCATGCTTGAGAATTGCCAGAATGCCAGGGAACGCTGGGGTGGGGTCAGTGATCTGATCGACCGCTGGCTCAAGGAACGCCAGGAATTGCTCGTTCACTATTGTGATCTCAGCGGCTCTGATAGCGCGGCCAACGTCGAAGTGCTGGTCGGGAAGTTCGTACGCCTGTGCGAGATTCTGGTGGATTATGTCTCGGCGGGACATTTTGAGGTTTACGAGCAGCTGATTCGCGAGGCCAAGGAGTTCGATGATGGTGGCCTTGAGTTGGCCGCCAAGGTGTATCCCAAGCTTGCGGAAACCACGGAAGTTGCTCTCAACTTCAATGATCGTCTGGACGGAGGTCAGCTCTCGGAAATGCAAGTCCAGGAACTGTTCGGTGAGTTGTCAAAGTTGGGGGAGACACTGGAAAGCCGCTTCGAAATCGAAGACTTTCTGATCGAGCAACTGCACACTGTTCATGCCGACAAGGTCATGTCCTCTCCGGTCTGACGGAGTCTGGACTGTCTCCCGGCGCGCAGCAGAGGGCATCGCACCGGGAGCAGGGTGTCGGCGTTACTCTGGATTGATTTCCAGCAGTTCCACGTCAAATACCAGGGTTTCGTTAGGGCCGATACCGCGGTTACCGCCCGGGCCGTAGGCCAGATCAGACGGAATGTAGAGTTTGTAGCGGCTGCCTACGTTCATGAGCTGCAGGCCTTCGGTCCAGCCGGCAATAACCTGAGTCAGGCCAAAGGTAACCGGCTCGCCACGATCGCGGGAGCTGTCGAAGACCTCGCCAGACAGCAGTTCACCTGTGTAGTGTACTTTGACCATGTCGGCATCTGTCGGCTTGTCGCCTTCGCCTTCTTCCAGTACTTCATATTGCAGTCCGGAATCGGTGGTCACGACACCATCGCGCTGGCCGTTTTCTGCCAGGAAGGTTTCTCCGGCGGATTTGTTCTCTTCAGCCAGCTGCTCCATTTGGGCAACCTGTTCTTGCTGCAGCTTCTGCTGGTATTCCATCAGGGCCGTCTGGATTTCTTCACGGGTCATGCGCTTGGCTTCTTCGTCACCCGCGTGACCGTGCTCGATGCCCTGCAGGAACTGATCCATCTGCAGGTCAGGCAGATCGTTGCGCATCCGCTCGCCCAGTACCAGGCCCATGCCATAGCTCACTTTCTGGTTGTTCTCAGTCAGTTCCGGCTCCGGCGCGGCCTGGTTGGTCGAAGTGCATCCGCCAATGATGCCGGCGGTTGCCAGGGCGATCAGTGTCTTTTTCATTGAATCATCCTTAGTCTTGTTAAGCGGGTGATGGATAATGGTCAACAAAAGGTAACCGGTTCAGCAGCGAGATGCTACTGAACATGCGTTAATTGTTTGATCCGTTTAAGATCTGGGATTGCCCGCGGGCCGGAGTGAGCCAGAGGCTCGCTAGCTGTCCTTTGATGGCGAAAGCTCGAACGGGGCATGGTAGGGCGAGCGCCAGTCCGGCGCGGTGCCGTTGCCTCCGGTCACAGGCGAGGGGCGGGTAGGCTCGATGGCGAGGGCATTCCAGGAGCCCTGAGCGGGTGGTCGGTCGGCATAGTGCCAGCCGCCGTCATTGTCCTGCCATTTGAAGACGATCTCGGGGCCGTCGTTGGGCACGGGGTTGGGAACCATGCCTTCAAATGCCGGTATGTTGCTGGCTGTGCCCGGGGCATCGGTTTCGATGGCCACGTGCTCCGGTTCCCGGATGCCGAAGAAAATCAGCAGTAAAAGCACACCCAGTGCCGGAAAGGCGAGTCTGATCAGCCATCGTGTCATCATGGCGTGTCTGCTCCGTTAAAGGAATCCTGCGGCAGGTGGCGCACCAGTGCATCAACCAGCCGTTCGGTATCCAGATCAAAATTGGGGGTAGGGGATGCTGTCAGCAGGTTGTTGCGGGTCAGATCAGGTTGCGCTGGCCCGTTGCTGTCAGTCTTGCCTGGCCGCTTCAGCGATTCATACGCCAAGGCAAGTTCTACCCGTTCAGCTTCCAGTTCGGCGCTGGCCAGTTGCTTCCGAAATGGAGACAGCGCTGACTGTTGCCGGGGTATCTGTTTTCTGGCTGCCCGCAGGATGCCGGTGATCTGCTCCCGCCACTGTCGAACCGACTCGGCTTCACCTTCGTAGTGACGGTCCTGGGTGCCCAGCCAGGCGGCAATCAGAATGTGGCTGACGCACCAGTGCCTTGCCTGCAACTCAAGGCAGGCGTGTTCAACTTCCGGGCTGCGCCATGCTGCCAGCGCATAGCGCCAGAGCGGGTTATCCAGTGCCAGCGAAGCCGGCAGGTTGTCCCAGTTGTACGTCATGGTGACCCCGATACGGCCCCGTTTGTGAATTGGCCGGGACAACAAAAAAGTCTGCAGTGACGGTACAGGGACGCTCACTGTCGCGAAAGGTTCCCTGATAGAATGCCGCCATGCTTACGATATCAGATCTCAGTTTACAACGTGGTGGCGTCTGGTTGCTAGAAAACGCCGATCTCACCGTACAAAGTGGCGAACGGGTCGCGATTGTTGGCGCCAATGGTGCTGGTAAATCCAGTCTGTTCAAGCTGTTGTTGGGTGAGCTCGGGCAGGAGCAGGGTGAGGTCAGCCTGCCGGGCGGCTGTCGGGTTGCTCACATGGCCCAGGAGGTGGGCGCCTCGCAACGATCCGCGCGGGACTTCGTGCTTGATGGCGACAAAGTCCTGAGGCGTCTGGAAACCAAACTGGCCGAGGCTGAAGCGGCGGGTGACGATCTCGCCCAGGCGCGGATTCATGGCGAGCTGGACCTTCACGAAGCCTGGTCGGCACCGCGCCGGGCGGAAGCCCTGATCCGTGGTCTGGGTTTTGCTGATGGCGACGTCGAACGACCGGTATCCGCCTTCAGTGGTGGCTGGCGGATTCGCCTGAACCTGGCGCAGGCGCTGATGCAGCCGTCGGATCTGCTGTTGCTGGATGAACCGACCAACCACCTGGATCTTGATGCCTGCCTGTGGCTGGAGAACTGGTTACGACGTTATCCTGGCACGTTGCTGTTTATCTCTCACGACCGTGACTTCATGGACCGGGTGGCCAGCCACGTGGTGCATTTCTACGGCAAGAAGCTGGAGTGTTACACCGGCAACTACTCAGCATTCGAACGCCAGCGCAGTGAGCGCCTTGCCCAGCAGCAGGCGGGCTACGAACGCCAGCAGGCGAGGGTTGCCGAGATCCAGCGCTTTATCAGCCGATTCAAGGCCAAGGCCACCAAGGCCCGCCAGGCCCAGAGCCGGGTCAAGGCCCTTGAACGGATGGAAATGATTGCCCCTGCGCATATCGATTCGCCGTTCAGTTTTCGGTTCCCGGTGGCTGACAAGGTCTCCAGCCCTCTGCTGTCGATTCGTCATGGGGTTGTCGGTTATGGCGACAAGGCCGTGCTCAGTGAACTGAACCTGGGCCTGTTGCCCGGCAGTCGAATCGGACTTTTGGGGCCAAACGGTGCCGGTAAATCGACCCTGATGGATGCCCTGCGTGGCGCATCGCAGTTGTTGGCCGGGGAGCGGGTGGCCGGTGAGAATCTGGCGGTGGGCTACTTCGCCCAGCATCAGCTTGAGGCGCTGGACCTGGATGCCAGTCCGTTCCTTCACCTGCAACGCCTTGACCCCAAAGCATCAGAGCAGAGCATCCGCAATTTTCTCGGTGGTTTTGATTTCCACGGTGATGCGGCACTGGCGCCGGTGCGGTCCTTTTCAGGTGGTGAAAAGGCACGGGTGGCACTGGCCACGATTGCCTGGCAACGGCCCAACCTGCTGCTGCTGGATGAGCCGACCAACCACCTGGACCTGGAAATGCGCCAGGCCCTGACCATGGCGCTGCAGGATTTTGAAGGCGCAATCGTGGTGGTGTCCCACGATCGCCATCTGCTGCGCAATACCGTGGACGATTTCTGGCTGGTCCATGGCGGTGTGGTCGATGTCTATGACGGCGACCTGGAAGACTACGAGCGCTGGTTAGCAGACCGGCGCCGTGATGAGGCAGAGGCTCCCCAGCGGATCGACGCCTCCTCCGCAGCTAACCCGGCAGTTCCGAATGGAGCGCAGGGGGGCGGACAAAGCGCCGAGGACCGCAAGGCGCGCAAGCGGGCAGAGGCCGCCTTGCGTCAGAAGATCAGCCCGTTCCGCAAGCGTCAGGCAGCTCTTGAGCAGCGCATGGAGCAGTTACAGCAGTCGCTGAAGGCGCTCGAGCAGGCGCTGGCGGAGCCTGGCCTGTATGAGGCCGCCCAGAAGGAGCAGCTAAGGGAATTGCTGGGCACCCAGGCGCAGCAGCGTGGCGAGCTGGATTCGCTGGAAGCGGAGTGGCTGGAGGTCAGCGAGACCGTCGAGAGTATGGAAGCAGAGCTGGGCTGAGCGGGCTCAGCCTGGCCGCTCACTCGATCGTTAGGGTTATGCCCTGCTTGATCAGATAGTCCTGCTCGTTGTGGAGGTCGGCCAGTGTCAGCGGCCGGCTGTCGAGCCAGTGCTCGGGGAATGTCAGCGTCAGGGTGTCTGACTCGGCCACCAGCCGGAACTCTGGTGGTGGTTCCTGATTGCGTGAGTGCTGCAGCAGAACCGCAAGCCGTACCAGTACGCACAGATTGCGCAGCCGCTGGTAATCCTCCGGGTCACTGTCTTCAAAGACTGCCGACGAGAACTTGCGACGATGTCCGCGAACCAGGGTGGCCAGATCGCGTTGGAATTGCTGGCTGAACCCCGGCAGATCGGAATAGCGCAACAGGTAGGCACCGTGCTTGTGGTACTGACTGTGTGAGATGGTCAGCCCGATCTCGTGCAGGCGGCAGGCCCAGCGCAAAATGTCTTCGTCGTTGGCGGAGGCGATGCCCCAGGCGTCGGCGACCTGGCGCCAGGCAGCAATCGCGGTTTCCTCAACCGCACGGCCCTGGTTCTGGTCGACATGGTAGCGTTCCTGGAGGGCATGAATGGTGCGGTCACGCACATCCTCGTGCTGGATGCGACCGACAATGTCGTAGAGCAGTCCTTCCCGCAAAGCACCATCGGCGTAATGCATCTCGTCAATTTCCAGGGACTCGAAGGCGCCCATCAGGATGGCAAAGCCGGCCGGGAAAATGCTGTGCCGTTCGGTACGTACACCAAGCTCTGACAAGCGGTCGATGTGGCCCATGTCCACCAGGCGCTGGCGCAGTTCCTTCATGCCGGAGTAGGTCAGGGAGCCGTCGGTGATCTTGAGTGCAGCCAGAACATTGGATATGGCCTTGATCGATCCGGAGGAGCCTACAGCGTTGCTCCAGCCGAGCCGGCGGTACCGGTTGCGGATGTGCAGCAGTTCCTGGTTGGCATGGGTGATGGCCCGTTCCATCTGGCGGCGGGTAATGCGGCCATCCGCAAAATAGCGCTTACGGAACGAGACGCAGCCCATGTGCAGGCTTTCCAGTTCCTGGGCTTCGAAGCGTTCGCCAATGATGAATTCGGTGCTGCCACCGCCGATATCGATCACGAGTCGGCGGCCCTGATCGTCAGATTGGGTGTGGGAAACGCCCAGATAGATCAGGCGGGCTTCCTCGCGGCCGGCGATAATCTCGACCGGGTGCCCAAGTACCTGCTCGGCCCGGTGGATGAACTCTCCGGTGTTGCGGGCGACCCTGAGGGCGTTGGTGCCCACAACCTGGACCGCCGACTGGGGCATTTCGCCGAGGCGCTGCGCAAAACGGCTGAGGCAGTCCAGGCCCCGTTGCTGGGCTTCTTCGGTCAGGTTGTTGTTGGCATCGAGGCCAGCGCCAAGCTGAACCTTCTCGCCCATTTTCTCCAGCGTACGGATTTCACCATGGACCAGTCTTGCGACCACCATGTGGAAACTGTTGGAGCCCATGTCGATGGCTGCAAGTACATCGGGTTGGGTGGCGGTGTCTCGGGCCGTCACGTGTCTTGAATTCCTCTTGCCTGGCCTTATATCAACTCTATAGTCCGGGGCGGGGCGAGTCTGGGCCTGTCCATTGGTGAGCGCCGGGCGGGCTAGCACAGTCGCGCCTGTCGTCATGGGCTAACTATAAGCGAAATTTTGCCGGAGTGTCAGCCATGGTGTGGTTTCTGCGCATCGGGCAGGGGGTGTTGCGGGCAATCCTCATTAGCAACCTCTTCACATTCGCCGGAGCAATCGCGTAAAGTATCGCGTAATGTGATGTCGCTGGCCCGCTTGCGGGTCTGGCGTCTGCAGAGTCAATTGCACATCAGGCAACGGGTTATGGGTGATCCGTGACGGCCGGTGTGCCGGAATCAGGAAAGGGCAATGAGCGGAAATATCGTAAACGTAACCGACGCATCGTTCGAGCAGGACGTGTTGCAGGCAGACACCCCCGTGCTGGTTGATTACTGGGCAGAGTGGTGCGGTCCGTGCAAGATGATCGCGCCAGTGCTGGAAGAAATCGCCGAGGAGTACGAGGGCAAGCTGAAGGTCTGCAAGCTCAACATCGACGAGAACGAGCAGACTCCGCCGAAGTTCAATATCCGTGGTATTCCGACGCTGATGCTGTTCAAGAACGGCAACGTTGATGCTACCAAGGTTGGCGCCCTGTCCAAGTCTCAGTTGGCGGCATTCCTCGATAGCAATCTCTGATCGAGCCAACCGGCTGATCCCAGACCGCCCCTGAAGTAATTCACGGGCGGTCTGTTTGTTTTTGTGGAGGTGTTATGGTGGTGACCGGCGTGTTGTTGGCTGGCGGTGAAGCCCGGCGCATGGGTGGCGTTGATAAGGGGCGACAGCTCTGGCAGGGCGTTCCTATGGCGGATTCGATCGCGGCGACGTTTCGTGCGGTGGTGCCGAAGTTGATCATCAGTACCGCGGAGCCGGACGACTATTACCGAGAGCTGGCTGATTGCCTGGTGGCTGACGCGCCGGCCTATCGCGGCCGCGGCCCGTTGGCGGGGTTGCTGGCGAGCATGCGGCAGGCGGCCGCGATGGGCCACGATACGATTCTGGTCTGTCCCTGTGACACGCCGGCGGTGAGTGAGGGCTTGCTGCGTCGCCTGCTGGCGGGTTATGCCCGCGCCGGTGGCGTTCCGGTTATTGCTGACTGTGGCGGCCGGGTACACCCTCTGCATGGCGTCTACCCGGTCACCCTGGCGGACGCGCTCGAAGACCAGCTCAAGGCCGGTAACCGACGGGTCTATCAGTTTGCCCTGGCCTCCGGAGCGATCGTGCTGGACTGTTCTGGTTACAGCGATGATTTCATCAACTGCAACCGCCTCGACGATCTCCGCTAGCCGTTTATTCCTGGCGCTTGTGCCACTGTTCGGACTGTGTCCGGTCCGAGTCCTTCTGTTCTACCCAGTGGTCGCCGCTGCGGCTCAATTCTTTTTTCCAGAACGGTGCGCTGGTTTTGAGGGCATCCATGATGAACTGACAGGCGGCAAACGCATCGCCACGATGGGCGCTGCAAACGCCGACAAATACAATCTGGTCACCCAGTGCCAGTGACCCGATCCGGTGGATCACGCGTGCAGCGCGGACATCCCAGCGCTTTCCGGCCTCAGTGATCAGACCTTCAATGACCTGCTCGGTCATGCCTGGGTAGTGTTCCAGAAACAGTCCGGTAACGTCGTCCAGGTCGCCATGATCCCGGACCAGACCGGTGAACGTGGCGATGGCGCCAGTGCCGTTGCCACTGTTGCGAAGCTTCTGATATTCCTCGGCCAGATCAAAATCCGCGGCTTGGATAATGACCATGTCAACCTCCGGTCACCGGTGGGAAAAAGGCCACTTCGTCCCGCGGCTTGAGCGGTGTAGTGGTCTTTGCCATGGCCTGGTTTACCGCGATCATCACCCGGCTATCCGCGCATAGCTCCGCCCAGACGCTACCCCGGTCGGCCAGTGTCTTGAGCACGTCGGCGACGGTGGCTGGCTCGCTGATTGGGACGGCGACGCTGTCGGTGTCCAGCTGCTCACGCAGACGGGCAAAAAAACGGACCGTCACGGTGGCGTGGCTCTGATCGTTCATGGTGTTACTCCATCAGATCGCTAAAGGAATAATAACTAATGGTATCACCCGGGCTGACCACCGTATGCTCGGGAATCATGGCGAGCCCATCGGCCCAGCAGGCCGAACTGAGGACGCCGGAACTCTGGTTGGGGTAGGCTGTCACCTGTGCGGCGCCATCGAGCCATTCCTTGCGCGCGCGGATGAATTCCCGGCGTATGGACGGTTTTTCGATGCTGAAGGCTGCGGGCAGCTGTTCGGCCGGACGCCGGGGAGTGGTTCGCCCCTGGCAGTGCCTGATGAACGGTGTGGCGACCACCAGAAAGGTCACCAGCACGGCTGCCGGATTACCGGGCAGGCCGAGTATGGGAGTTCCGGCGAGGCCGCCAAACGCGAGCGGTTTGCCGGGCTTGATGGCCAGCCGCCACAGCGACAAATCGCCCTGGCTTTCCAGTACCGCACGGACGTGATCTTCCTCGCCAACCGACACCCCACCGCTGGTGATGACCAGGTCGGCTGCCTGGGCCGCAGCCAGCAAGGCCTGTCCTGTTGCTTCCCGCTCATCGCGGAGGGTTTCGCAGAGCACGACGTCGCAGTCTGCCTGTTCCAGCAGCCCGAGCAGGGTGAACCGGTTGGAGTTGTATATCTGTCCCGGCGCCAGTGGCATGCCTGGCTCGACCAGTTCATCGCCGGTGGTGAGTACGGCGACGCGGTAACGCCGGATGACTTGCACTTCTGCAATACCAAGGGATGCCAGCAGGCCCAGTTCCTGGGGGCGCAGCAGGGTGCCGCGGCTGAGGGCCCGTTCACCCTGACGCAGATCCTGGCCGCAGCGGCGAATGTTCTGGCCGCGGCGTTGCTCTCCACCGATACGGATGCCATCGCTGACCACCTCGACCTGTTCCTGCATGACAACGGTGTCGGCCCCGGGCGGGACCTCCGAACCGGTGAAAATGCGGGCGGCGCTGCCTGGCGCTAGAGGGGCTGCGGCGTGACCCGCAGGGATGCGTCCGGAAACGGCCATGGTCCGTTCCGGGTCGATGTCGTCATAGCGCAGGGCGTAGCCGTCGACAGCGCTGTTGTCCGCCGGAGGAACATTCAGTGGCACCGTAATGTCTTCGCCGAGCACCCGGCCCAGAGCGGCTGTCAGCGCGACCGGCTCGGTTCCGGTCAGTGGTCTGGCCTGGCTGAGCAGGTGCGCCAGGGCATCATCGACGGAGGTGAGGTTGGCGTTACGGCTCATCAGCGTTCAGCCTTCGTGCCGATGCGCTGCTGCAACCGCTGTACCTGGCGCTCCGGTTTGCGGAGCAACAGGGCGCTGAAGTTGCAGGGCTTGCAGACGCTGTTGAGCTGGTCGGCGAGGATGCCTTCCCAGCCGGTACGGCAGGCGCCGGTCGAGCCGGGCAGGCAAAAAATTGCGGTGTGGTTGGCGAGGCCGCCGAACGCCCGGGACTGGACGGTGGAGCTGCCGATCTCGGCCTGGGACAGGCGGCGGAATTCTTCGCCAAAGCCATCAATGGTCTTGTCCAGCAGGGGCATCACCGCTTCCGGGGTGCTGTCGCGTTCGTGAAATCCGGTGCCACCGGTGATGATGATGGCGTGAACATCCGGTGCGGCGATCCATTCAGACATCAGTGCCCGTACCAGATAAACGTCGTCGGGCAGGATGCGGCGGGCGACCAGCCGGTGGCCGGCCTCCAGGATCCGGTCCTCTAGGTATTGGCCAGAGGTGTCCTGATCTTCGCCGCGGCTGTCCGAAACGGTCAGCAGGGCCAGGTTGAGTGGGCGGGATTCAGGCTGACTGTGGGTGCTCATCCGATGTCGTGCTCCAAAGATTGGGTAACCAGGGTTTGTTCAGGTATGGGGCCGGCACTGGCCTGGGTGCTGTGGGTTGATCAGCATGGTTTCCAAGTATTCCTGTCTCGGCCCGTGATTGGAAGGGCTGGTATTGTCACCCCTTGTTGTTATAATAATCGGCGAAATCCAGTCACCGGTACTTGACATTGCGCAATGAACTGGTGAAAGATCAGTCTGTCTGACGGGCTGATGATTCTTTTCAGCCTCTGGTCTTTGCTTCACTTTACTTTCTGTTCGTTAAAGTGGCCCCTGATTTTATGGCCGGGTTGGCCTGTCAGGTCTCCCCTGTCCCATCTAACCCTGATTACTTCCATTCTTGAATGCCAAACAACTTATGAATCTTACTGAACTCAAGCAGAAATCCGTGCCCGAACTGCTCGAAATTGCGCAGGAAATGGGGCTCGACAACCTGGCCCGTTCCCGCAAGCAGGATGTTATTTTCTCGATCCTGAAAAAACATGCCAAGAGCGGTGAAGACATCTACGGCGACGGCGTGCTGGAAATCCTGCAGGACGGCTTCGGTTTTCTCCGTTCAGCGGACGCCTCCTACCTGGCCGGCCCAGATGACATCTACGTCTCACCCAGCCAGATCCGCAGGTTCAACCTGCGTACCGGTGACACCATTGCGGGCAAGATTCGTCCGCCTAAGGATGGTGAGCGCTACTTTGCCTTGTTGAAGGTTAACGAGATTAACTTCGACAAGCCGGACAACGCCCGCAACAAGATTCTGTTTGAGAACCTTACGCCGTTGTTTCCGGATGAGCGTCTGGGGCTGGAAGCCGGTAACGGCAGTACCGAGGATCTGTCTTCCCGGGTACTCGACCTGGTGGCACCGATCGGCAAGGGCCAGCGTGGCCTGATCGTTTCTCCGCCCAAGGCCGGTAAAACCCTGTTGATGCAGACCATCGCCCAGTCGATTACCCGCAACAACCCTGAGTGCTATGTCATCGTTCTGTTGATCGACGAGCGCCCGGAAGAAGTGACCGAAATGCAGCGCACGGTGCGCGGCGAAGTCATCGCTTCGACCTTCGACGAGCCGCCTGCCCGTCACGTTCAGGTGGCGGAGATGGTCATCGAGAAGGCCAAACGTCTGGTTGAACACAAAAAAGACGTGGTGATCCTGCTGGATTCCATTACTCGTCTGGCCCGCGCCTACAACACCGTGATCCCGTCCTCGGGCAAGGTGCTGACAGGTGGTGTGGATGCCCATGCCCTTGAGAAGCCAAAGCGTTTCTTCGGTGCGGCGCGTAATGTCGAGGAAGGTGGCAGTCTGACTATCCTGGCGACGGCTCTGGTGGATACCGGTTCCAAGATGGACGAGGTTATCTACGAGGAATTCAAGGGTACCGGTAACATGGAAGTCCACCTGGACCGCCGTATTGCCGAGAAGCGTATCTATCCGGCGATCAACATCCGTCGCTCCGGCACCCGTCGTGAAGACCTGCTGATGGCTGAGGCCGATATCCAGCGGGTGTGGATCTTGCGCAAGCTGCTCCACTCCATGGACGACGACACCGCGGCACTGGAATTCCTGCTCGACAAACTGCGGGAAACCAAGACCAACGACGAGTTCTTCCTGTCGATGAAACGACGGTAAAAACCGTGTTTGGCCAGCCTCACGGGTTTGCGAACTTCGAGGCTGGCACTGTCTTTGGCCTTTCTCTGGCCCGCTAGAGAGTCACTCCCAGGTATGGGAGCGGGTTGGAGAGCGGCTTTCCCAAACCGCCATTCTCGGTGTGTCTGGGAAAGCCGCTCCCCGGCCCGGTCATCTGCAATATCGAAAAGCCTACACCCGACAGCACCTTTGACAGCAACAGGGCCCAAATCCCACATGAAATACCGCGACCTGCGTGACTTTATCGAGCAACTCGAGAACCAGGGCGAGCTGAAGCGCATCAGCGTGGAAGTTGATCCCCATCTTGAAATGACCGAGATTTGTGACCGCACGCTGCGGGCCGGCGGCCCGGCGTTGCTGTTCGAGAACCCGAAAGGTCACTCCATGCCAGTGTTGGCCAACCTGTTTGGCACCCCCAAACGGGTGGCGATGGGGATGGGGCAGGACAACGTTACCGCCCTGCGCGAAGTGGGTAAGCTGCTGGCGTTCCTCAAGGAACCGGATCCCCCCAAGGGCTTCCGTGATGCGCTTGAGAAGCTGCCGGTGTTCCGGCAAGTGCTGAAAATGAGCCCCAAGGTTCTGCGCTCGGCGCCCTGTCAGGACGTGGTCATCGAGAAGGACCAGGTGGATCTGTACCAGATCCCCATTCAGCATTGCTGGCCGGGAGATGCAGCGCCACTGGTTACCTGGCCGCTGGTGATCACCCGTGGCCCTCACAAGGAACGCCAGAACCTGGGTATCTACCGTCAGCAGCTGATCGGTCGCAACCGCCTGATCATGCGCTGGCTCAGCCACCGTGGTGGAGCTCTGGATTTCCAGGAATGGCAACAGAGCCATCCCGGTGAACCGTTTCCGGTTGCTGTTGCGCTCGGCGCTGACCCGGCCACGATTCTGGGGGCTGTTACACCGGTGCCGGATAGCCTGTCTGAGTATGCCTTTGCCGGTCTGCTACGGGGTGGTCGTACTGAGGTGGTCAAGGCGGGGCTGAGTGACCTGCAGGTGCCGGCCAGTGCTGAAATCGTGCTGGAAGGGTTTATCTACCCGGATGACATGGCGCCGGAAGGCCCCTTTGGCGATCACACCGGTTACTACAACGAGGTGGAGCAATTTCCGGTCTTTACCGTGGAGCGCATCACCCATCGCAAGAACCCCATTTACCACAGCACGTACACCGGTCGTCCACCCGATGAGCCGGCGATTCTCGGTGTTGCCCTGAATGAAGTGTTCATCCCCATCCTGCAGAAGCAGTTTCCGGAGATCGTGGATTTCTACCTGCCCCCGGAAGGCTGTTCCTACCGGCTGGCGGTGGTGACCATGAAGAAGCAGTACCCAGGCCATGCCAAGCGGGTGATGATGGGGGTATGGTCGTTCCTGCGACAGTTCATGTACACCAAGTTTGTGATCGTGACTGACGATGACGTCAATGCGCGTGACTGGAATGATGTTATCTGGGCGATCACCACCCGGATGGATCCGGCGCGGGATACCATGATGGTTGAGAATACGCCTATCGATTATCTGGACTTTGCCTCGCCAGTCGCGGGGCTTGGCTCCAAGATGGGGCTGGATGCGACCAACAAGTGGCCGGGAGAAACCAGCCGCGAATGGGGGACGCCGATCACCATGACCGATGCCGTCAAAACCCGGGTTGATGAACTTTGGGGTCAGCTGGGAATAGAGGCTCCGGCACCTGAGCGTAGAGCTGACGGCACCGGCGGTTCCGGCAGCGATCGCGAAGACTGAGATGGGTTCCAGGCGCTATCTGGTCACCCTGCAGCCGGCTGGACTGTCGTTCCAGGCCGGCCCCGATGAAGATCTGCTCTCTGCGGCTGCCGCCGCAGGTATTACCGTTCCGGTCGCCTGCCGCAACGGAGTCTGTGAAATTTGTGAGGCCCGGCTGGAGGTTGGCCAGGCCCTGAACACCCGAAATCAACAGAAGGTTAGCCCGGGCGCGCGGTTGATGATGTGCCGAAGCCTGGCGTGTGATGACCTCGAACTGGAGATTCCAGCCGTTATGTCCTCAGGACAGATTCCACCGAAGACGTTTGAAGCCAAGGTGGTCGCTATTGAGGCGATCAGCCATGATGTGTACCGGGTGGAGCTCAGCCTGCCAAGGCGGCGGGACCTGAAATTTCATGCCGGCCAGTACCTGGCGGTTCTGTTACCGGATAATGAGCCCAGCTATTTCTCTATCGCCAGCAGTCCCCAGGCCGGGCATATCGAGCTGCATGTTCAGGCCTCTCCGGAGTGGGAATCGGCGCAGCGGGTTATCGATCATCTGAGATCACAAACCTCGGTCAGGCTGGAGCTGCCGCATGGTAAGGCGTGTCTGGCGACGGCTCCGCGACGGCCGGTGCTGATGGTGGCGGCAGGCACCGGTTTTGCCCAGATGAAATCCCTGGTCGATTATCTCCGCGAGACCCGTTTTGACCAATCGGTCACGTTGTTCTGGGGTGTCCGGTGCGAGGGCGACATGTACCTGCGTCCACTGGCTGAACAATGGCAGCAGGAATGGTCAGGATTCCGCTTTGTACCCGTGGTGGGTGACGATGAGGATAACGACTGGGGTGGGCATCACGAACAGCTGGTCCGCGCCGTTCTTAACTCAGGTGCCGACTGGCAGCGTGTGGAAGTGCATGCCAGCGGATCGCCCACCATGGTTTATACCCTGATGGACGAATTGCTGGCGGTCGGTCTGCCAGCGTCCGCGTTCTTTTCTGATGTGCTGGAATACGCTCCGCGTCACTGACGGCGGTCAGAATGGCCAGATTCAGGCTTTCGGCATGGGCAGGTCGGGCAGGCGATTGTCCTGCACCAGGCCTTGCATCAGCAGCGTCACGCTGGACTGATCTTCCCCCATGTGTGCATTGAGGCGGCTCAGCTCGGCCAGGGTTTCCTGACTGCGGCGCAGCTTCAGGCTGGTTTCAAAGTATTCCCGGGCCTTGCCCCACAGTTCGTTGCGCAGGCTCAGACGCCCCAGTGCCAGCAGCAGTTCCGGGTTGTTAGGGCGATCCTGCAACCAGCGCTCCGCGGCCAGCAGTTGCTCATCGGGCTGATGGCCCTTGATGCGTCCATACAGGTTCACCAGCTCATCACTCCAGTGGTTCCGCAATACCTTGCGTAGCAGGGTTTCCGCCTGAGCTTCGTCGCCCAGTTCCGCCAACAGTTGGGTGTATTCGCGGATGCTGTGTTCATCACGGCGAATCACCCCGGGCAGTTCGTCCCACAACCGGGTCAGCGGCTCCAGGCTGGAGCCTTGGGCGTCGGACTGGCGCCGGCATTCGGCGGCGGCTTTCTGCATCAGGTTATGCCATATCGCGCGTTCCAGTTCGGTCCGCTCCTGATCATCCAGCAGGCCCCGCTTGCGCAGTTCCGGCAGCAGTCGGGAAAGTTCCCGCCAGTCCTCCAGTCGTTCGTAGGTGTTTTTCAGCAGCTTCAGTACGAACGGATGTTGAGGTGCCTGTTTGCGCAGGCGGATCAACGTCGCCAAGGCCTGTTCCAGCCGATTGCCGGCAAGCTGTAGCTGAGCCTGGGTAATGCCTACGGCCATGTCAGACCCCGGGGTGCTTTCGAAGGCCTTCCGCAGCAATTCATCGACCTGCTCGTGTTCGCCACACTCAAAAGCCGCCTGGGCCGCTGCAAGGTAGTTGATGAGGGGGGTGTCGGCGTTACCGGCGGAGGCTTCCAGCAGCCTGTGGGCTCGCGGCCAGTTGCCCTCGGCCAGCGCCAGCAAGCCTTGGGTGGTACGGCGGCGGGCGCGGCGAAGATTGCCCTGGGCCAGCCAGCCTGTAAGCATGCCGCTACGGTGAGTCAGGCGACGGACGACGCCAATAACTAGAAGAATGCCCGCCACCAGCATGGCGAGAAGGGCGGCGCCAACCCAAAAATTCGTTTCGATCAGATAATGGCCGAGGCTGATTCTGATATAGCCGAGGTCATATTGCACCCCCATGGCCAGCGCGGTTCCTAGCGAGAGCGCAACAAGGACAATCAGCAGAAGGCGGATCATGCGTCGGGACCCTCGCTGCTGTATTCAGAGGGGGCGGTTTCAGTGTTCAGCCGACCGTTAACCCGCGCCTTAAGCAGAGTCAGCGACCCGCTGATATCCGGCAGCTCAGGGTCGATCTGGCGCTGTGCCAGTTCGTCAAGTGTGCTGATCAGTGCTCCTACCCGCTGGTCACTGCCGTCGTACCACTGGGCCAGCGCGCGATGAGCCTTGGCGATAGCCCGATCGAACAGGGTTTGGTTACCCCGGAGCACCGCCATTTCCGCTTCTTCCAGCATGAGCTGCATGTTGAGCCGGGCGTAGGCGCTCTGTTCCGGGGACATCAATGGCTGGACTGGCTGGTCCAGTTTGCGAACCACGATGACCTTTTCCAGGGTACTCAGTGCTTTATCCCAGGCAACCCTGAACATGCTGGGCTCCCCTTCGCGGGCCAGCGCCACTGAGGTTGAGGCGGTGTCTGCGGGTGGCGGCGGGGTCTGGTTCAGACTGTCGTCAGTTAACTGCTGGATTCGCTCTATCGTCGCTTCCAGCGTGAGGTAAAGTCCGGTCCGGTCAACACCTTCAACAGCTTTCAGGCTGAGAATTTCCCGGGCCAGTTGCTGTCGCACCGGGTAAACCCCGATGTCGTCGGAGTCTTTCAGCACTTCATCCGCAGCCATCAGGGCCGACAGTGCGCCAACGATGTCTTTCTCGATCTGCAGGCGCTGGTTGGAAATGCGCATCAGGTATTCGGCTTCAGCCAGCAGCCAGTCCGTCCGGGTGCGATTGCCGGTTGCCAGCAACTCCCGGGCATTATGGTCGATCTGGCGTTGCTGGGTTGCCATCCGTTCCTGCTGCGCGGACAAGGATTGTTCCAGGCTGCGGAGACGTTCGGTGCGTTCACTGACGGTTTGGTTGGTAGAGGCCTGCAGGCTCTGGCTGGCGTCCTGCAGGTGGGTCAGGGCCTGTTCGAGTCGTTGCTGGTATTGCCACTGTTGCCAGCTCCACAGGCCGATGCCTGCGGCCAGAATCAGGGAAAGAATGACCAGCAGCCAGAGCGGCCAGAGCCGGGGACGGGGTGCGGGCGTTGATATCACCGGGGCAGGCAGTTGGGCGTTTGATTCTGTCACAGGCTTCCTTACTTGCTTGGCTTGTCAGCGTATCCGGGCGGGATGGCCCCGGCGGTAACCGCAAAATACTCGGCGACGGCGGTAATGATCCCCTGATCGGTCAGATTCCGGGGAATACAGGTGTGCCGAAACCCCAGTTCGCGGGCCTGATTCGCCACCCGAGCTACCGGGACCACCAGCAACCGTTGGTAAAGAGTATGGTCACTATTCTGGCCCAGTGCGATGAAATTGTTCAATGTTTCCCCTGAGAGTAGCACCACTGCCTCGGGATCAAAACTGCTCAGTACAGAGGGCAGTTGCTGTTCTGCCCGGGCAGGGCACTGCCGTCGGTACAGCTCCAGGGTGGAGACGTCGGCGCCACGCTGACGCAAGGTGTCCTGGAGCAGCTCGCGGCCTTCCTCTCCACGCACCAGCAGGACCCGTTCTCCGTCGACCTGGTTCAGTGCAGGCATCGCCAGCAGGGCTTCGCTGTCAACGCCGTGGGCTGGCCATGAAGGCGAGAGGCCGCCGGTTTCCAGTGCCCGGGCGGTTCCGGCACCGACGCCATACCAGCGGATACCAACCGGAGGCTGTGGCCACCAGGTGTCGATCACCTCGAGCAGGCGGCGGGCGGCGTAAGGGCTGACAGCAATGACATGGTGAAACTGATCGAGGTTCTGCACCAGAGTACGCTGTTGTGGCGTCTCCTCCAGCGCTACCCGCTCCAGCAGGGGCAGTGCCCGGGCTGCGGCACCAGCAGCCACCAGACTCTCCGTCAGGCGGCTGGCTTCGGGCTCCGGGCGGCAGACCAGGATGCGGTGGCCGCTCAGTGGGAGATTACTTTGGGGTGTGGCCATAGATGTCGGCCAGAATGCGGCCGGCTCCGAGGGCCAGCAGGTCTTCGGCCAGCTCCTTGCCAAGGCGCTCACCCTCGGCACGGGGCGCACGGCCTTCGACCCGGTAGATTTCCTTGCCATCGACGGAACCAACCAGTCCACGCAGCCACAGGGTGTCGTCTTCAAGGAGGGCGTAGGCCGCAATGGGCACCTGGCAGCCACCTTCGAGGCGACGGTTCAGGGCACGCTCGGCGCGAACCCGGTCGGCGGAATCCGGATGATTGAGCGGTGCCAGCAGGTCCATCAGTTCCTGATCGTCAAGGCGGCATTCAATGCCCAGCGCACCCTGGCCGACTGCGGGAAGAGACAGTGCGTCCGACAGCTGGGTGCGGATGCGGGCGCTGAAGCCGAGTCGTTTCAGACCTGAGCTGGCCAGGATGATGGCATCGTATTCGCCCGCGTCCAGCTTGGCCAGCCGGGTGTTGACGTTGCCACGCAGGGTGCGGATCTGCAGGTCCGGACGGGCGGCCCGTAACTGGGCTTCCCGGCGCATGCTGGCGGTTCCGACGACTGCGCCCTGAGGCAGTTCATCAAGGCTGCTGTACTGGTTGCTGACAAAGGCGTCGGTGGGGTCTTCCCGTTCACAGATGGCAACCAGCCCCAGCCCTTGGGGAAACTCCATCGGTACATCTTTCATGGAGTGCACCGCGAGGTCGGCGCGGCCGTCCAGCATGGCTTCCTCGAGCTCTTTTACAAACAGACCCTTACCGCCGATCTTGGCCAGCGGCACATCGAGGATTTTGTCGCCCTGAGTCTTGAAGCCAATGAGCTCAACCTTAATGTGGCTGTGCAGACGCTCCAGTTCGGCCTTGATGAATTCTGCCTGCCACAGGGCGAGGGCACTGTTACGGGTGGCGATGCGAAGGGTGCGTGGGCTAGGGCTTTGTTGTGACATGCTGTTCTGGTCGATCCGGTTGATAGCTGAAGTTGCACAAGGTTAACGCGTTGGCGCTGAAATGTCCCGCCGGGGCAGACCGACTTTCAGCCAGATTCGGGGCGGTGTTCTTCGAGCCATTCCCTGACTGAAGCCGTGTGTCGACGGCTGACCGGCAAGGGGGTGCTGTGGTCTCTCAGATGGACAAACCAGTGGCCTTCGCCGTTGCGGGTCAGGCTCTGGATGTGGCGAACGCCGACCAGGGTATGGCGGTGGATACGAAGCAAGTCACCGCCAAAGCGGTTTTCCAGTTCCTTGAGGGTGTGGTCGGTTACGCTCTCACCGCGGTTATGGTGGATGGTGACGTATTTCTGGTCGGCCTCGCAGTAAAACACCTGGGCGAGGTCGATGAGTTCGGTGCCACGGTGACTGCGGATGGCCAGTTGCCCGGCCTGTTCCTGTTCTTGTGCCTGGATCGACTGCAGTTGCAGGCGGTTGACCCGGCTGGCCCGGGTCAGGGCGTCAGCGAGCGCCTCCCGGCGCACGGGTTTAAGGAGATAGGCCACGGCCTGAACTTCAAACGCGGTGATGGCGTAATGATCATAGGCGGTACAGAAGATGATGGCGGGGGGGTTCTCGAGCGTGCCCAGCCGTTCAGCGGCCTCGATGCCGTCCGTTCCCGGCATGCGGATGTCGAGCAGCACCACGTCCGGAGACGTCGCGGCAGTGAGCGCCAGTACCTCGTCGCCATCCGCGGCTTCGGCACAGACGCTGAAATCCGGCAGCTCGTCTATGAGCCGGCGGATTCGCTCCCGGGCCAGCGGTTCGTCATCGGCAATGAGCACTTTCCTTGGGGTCATGGGGGGTCTGTCCTTGTCAGAAGTCAACGGGTGCGGGCCCGGGACGGAGCCGGCACGGTTTGTCTGGGTAGCCGCAAGGTGACGGTGTAAATGCCGTCATGATGGCTCTGCTTCAGCACCGCCGTCTCCCCGAACAGAGCCAGCAGGCGAGACTGGATGTTGTCCATTGCCATGCGGTTTCCGCTGTGCCGGCGCTGGTCTTCGCCTGGCTTCGGGTTCTGCACCAGAATGTACACCGAGGCGCCGCGGCGATAGCCTTCGATGCGCACGGTGCCGCCCTGTGGGTTGGGCTGGATGCCGTGGTAGATGGCATTCTCCAGCAACGGTTGCAGGGTCAGCGGTGGAATGGCCTGACGCTCCAGGCCTGGGGCGATCTGCCAGTCGAGCTGTAGCCGGTCGCCAAGGCGCAGGCTCTCGATCATCAGATAACGGCGGCACAAGGCCAGTTCTTCCTCCAGGCTGATCAGCCGGTCCTGGGTTCGCAGGCTGGCGCGGAACAGTTCCGACAGATCCAGCACGGCGTCTTCCGCTTGGTCCGGCCGAGTGCTGATCAGGCTGGCAATGGTGTTCATGCTGTTGAACAGAAAGTGGGGCTGAATGCGGGCCTGCAGGGCGGTCAGGCGGGCCTGCATTTCGGCCTGGCGTTGTTGTTGCCACTGGGACTGCAGGTAGAAATAACGCAGCACCATCAGAGTGATGATTGCCGCAGCCAGCAATTTTTTGCCGATGGCCTGCCAGCCGGTAATGCCGGGGTCCGGGTTCAGCACGTTGTCGGCGAACAGACTGAAGGCAAACACGTCGAGCAGCACCAGTACGGTGATCACCGAGCTGGCTCGAGCGGTGGTCAGCTGGCTGAGCCACGGCCGCAGGGTGCAGATGAGGGCGGCGCTGGTGAGCACTGTCCACTGCACGAACAGGGACAGCAGACCGAAGTAGTTCCAGTCGATCCACTGGTTGGCTGATTGCATTACCGCCAGAAGAAGGACCATCAGTTCGCTGGTGACCAGCAGCATAAAGACCGCGCGTACCCGGCACAGGTCAGGAACGAAGAACTCTGTGCGGTCAGTCAGGGGTTGCCCGGGGGCCGGCGGTCGGTTTGGCATGTGGTGATGGTTGTCCTGTAATCGTGTCCTGTGGCGATGGCTGGCCGAGGCCACCCCTGAGGGTGCTATAATCCCCCGATTTCATCCATATCCGCAAACCATGTCCGCAAATAGGGAGCCGTGAATATCTCCTGGATGCCGGGCTGTCAGCAGGAAAGAGTAGACCATGACGGATTCAAACAAGACCTCCGAAAAACCCTGGGGCGGTCGCTTCAGCGAACCGACGGACGCTTTTGTCGAGCGCTTTACCGCCTCTGTGGGCTTTGACCAGCGTCTGTACCACCACGATATTACCGGCTCCATTGCCCACGCCACCATGCTGGCGGAAGTGGGGGTGCTGACTGCTGAGGAAAAGCAGCAGATCATCGACGGCCTGGAAGCGGTCAAGGCTGATATCGAGGCTGGCGAATTCCAGTGGTCTGTCAGTCTCGAAGACGTGCACATGAACATTGAGGCGCGCCTGACCGATCGTATCGGCATCACCGGTAAAAAACTCCATACCGGACGTAGCCGCAATGATCAGGTTGCGACTGACATCCGTCTTTACCTGCGCGATGAGATCGACGTTATTGCCGAAGAACTGGGTCGTCTGCGCAACGGTCTCCTGGATCTGGCCGAGCGCGAAGCCGATACCATCATGCCCGGTTTTACCCACCTGCAAACCGCCCAGCCGGTTACCTTCGGTCACCACCTGCTGGCCTGGTACGAAATGCTGGTGCGTGACGCCGAGCGTCTCCAGGACTGTCGCAAGCGGGTCAACGTGATGCCGCTGGGTGCCGCAGCCCTGGCGGGAACCACATACCCGATTGACCGAACCATCACCGCGCGCCTGCTGGGCTTTGACCGGGCCAGCGAGAATTCCCTGGATTCTGTCAGCGACCGGGATTTCGCCATCGAGTTCTGCAGTTTTGCGGCCTTGCTGATGACCCACCTGTCGCGGTTCAGCGAGGAACTGGTGCTGTGGACGTCTTCCCAGTTTGATTTCATCGATTTGCCGGACCGTTTCTGTACCGGTTCGTCCATCATGCCGCAGAAGAAAAATCCGGATGTCCCGGAACTGGTCAGAGGCAAGACCGGGCGCGTCAATGGCCACCTGATCAGTCTGCTGACCCTGATGAAGAGCCAGCCGCTGGCCTATAACAAGGACAATCAGGAAGACAAGGAACCGTTGTTTGACACCATCGATACCGTCAAGGGTTGCCTGAAGGCCTACGCCGATATGGTGCCGGCCATCACCGCCAAGGTCGACAACATGCGCGAGGCCGCCAAGCGTGGGTTCTCCACGGCGACCGATCTGGCGGATTACCTGGTCAAGAAAGGGGTGCCGTTCCGCGATGCCCACGAAATCGTCGGCAAGGCGGTGGCTTTCGGTGTCGCCGAACAGCGTGACCTGTCGGAAATGACCCTGGCGGAACTGCAACAGTTCTCTGACATCATCACGGACGATGTGTTTGAGGTACTGACCCTGGAAGGTTCAGTTCAGGCCCGTAACCACCTGGGGGGCACCGCGCCAGATCAGGTGCGTGCAGCCGTCGGCCGCGCGCGGGCGCAGTTGGCAGGTTAAACGCCGGGCTGACTGACATCCCACTGCACCGGCGCCAGAGCTTCCAGCGGCTGGGGCTTGTGCAGGCGGTAGCCCTGGCCGAAGTGCAGGCCCAGGGCGCGAGCCTTACGCAAGGAATCGTCGTGCTCGATACCGGTGGCGATGGTCAGCTTGCCGGCACTGCTGGCGATCTTATGCATCGCTTCCGCCATTACCAGCTGTATCGGGTCCTGGTGTAACTGTCCGGTCAGGGCCTGATCCAGCTTGATGATGTCCACCGGCAAGCGGGCGGCCAGGGTGTAGCTGCTCACTGAGGCACCATCAAGGGCAACGCGGCAGCCCAGAGCATGCAGGGTGTCGCAAAGTACGGCCACTTCATCCGGATACTGGATGGCATGGGCCTCGCGGATTTCCATACAGAAACAGTCTCGGTTGAAACGGCTGCTGGCGAGTGCATCCTGCAGGAAATCGCCAAAGCTGTCGTCCAGCACGGTGGCCAGTGACAGGTTGAAGCCGCAGTATTTCAGGCGTGGCTCCAGCAGTATGTGGTCACTGAGCCAGGCCAGGGTCTGGCGTATCACCTGACGGTCGAGGCGTTTGGCAAGGTCAAAACGCTCCGCAATCGGCAGGAAGGTCGCCGGGAGTATCCAGTCGTCGCTCTCCTCAATGCCGTTTAATCGTGCCAGGATTTCGATGTGGTCGCCCCAGGTGGCGCTGGCCACAGGGCGAAGCATCTGGTAAGCCAGCTGTATCTGGTTGTTGTCGAGGCTGTGCTGCAGGTGCGCCAGCAGTTTGCGGGCCTCGCCTTCGCGCAGCGCTTTGGAATCGGCGCTGGCCGCATGCAGCCGGTTACGGCCGGCCACCTTGGCGGTATGGCACAAGTCAGCGGCCTGCGCCAACAGCTGCTCCGGATCTTCCGGAAGCCGCTCCCCGAGTATCAGCAGGCCGGCACTGGCGGTCGTGCTCAGGTTTTCGCCTTTCCATTCAAAATCAAATCCCTGGATCAGCTCAAGCAGGTGCCTGGAGACCTTGCGGGCTTCGCTGTCGGAGCAGTTTTCCAGCAACAGGACGAAGGTGTCGCCAGCGAGGCGGGCCAAGGCATCCCGTTGCCGGACCTTGAGCCCGAGGGCGTTGGCGAGTTCGCGCAGGTAGCGGTCACAGATACCATTGCCGAGGCTGTCGTTAAACTTGGCGAAATGGTCTAAATCGATATAGAGCAGCGCGCTGGACGGCAGCTCGGTCTGCTCCAGCAGGCGACTCATCCGTTTGACCAGTTCGCGCCGGTTGAGCAGGCCGGTGATGGGGTCGTGGGTATTGAGATAGTTGCGGCTACCACTGGTGCGAATCCGCTCGGTGATATCCCGCGCCACGTGCACGGCGCCGATGGACTCACCGTCCGGGCTGTTCAGCTTCTGGTAGTGGACTTCATAGACCTGGGCGTTGTCCCGTTGACTGGTCAGCGGCATTTCAACGGCAAAACCATCCCGTTCAAAGGCCCGGTGCCAGAGCCGCTCCATCAGCCTGCGTTCATTGGGGAATGCCTGCAGCTGGGTGCTCAGGCATTGGCCGACAACCGGCAGGCGGCCGAAAGCCTTCTGGAAATGACGGCTGTAGGCCTCGTTGCAGCACAGCAGTTTCAGTTCTGTATCGACAGCGGCCACCAGGTCCGGGGTGGCACCCACAATGGCGGCGAGCAGCGTGCGGGCCTGGTGTGCCGCCTGCTCCTGCTCCATTTCCCGGCTCTGGTCCACCAGCGTGCCACCGAGCTTGACGATCTGATCGCCGGACCTGATCGCACGACCGGTCAGTCGCACCCGGCGAATACGCTGGCGGCTGGTGATCAGTTCAAAGGTGATGGCAAACGGTTGGCCCCGGGAGATGCAGCGGCGGATCAGCGCGCGCACCCTGGTTTGTCGGGTCTGGCAGTAAAACAGCGCCTGCTCCGGGGTGATGTCGGCGTTACTGCGGAGCTCCATAAGGTTGTAAATCCCTTCGCTCCAGCTGACCCGGTTGGTGTGCAGGTCCAGCTCCCAGATACCGAGCTCGCCGCTGGCTTCGACCAGCTGCAGCAGGCGGGGGTCAAGGGACTGGCTTTCGCGCATGACAATCTGGGCGCTGGCGGGCTGGTCCGAGTCTTTCTCTTCCAGACGCAGAGCAACCTCGGCGGTGAAGAAAAAACCGTCCTTGTGGCGCAGGGTGATGATGACAGGCTGGCCGCTGCTGAAGCGATGGCGCTGGCTGCTGGAAAACGGATCGTCCTGGCGGGCGGCGACAATGCGGGTGATGGGCTGGTCAATCAACTGCCGGGCATCGTGGCCGAGCACCGCCTCGGCGTTACTGTCGGCGTGAGTGATCACGCCCCGGTCATCTACCCGTATCAGAGTGCGGCGGCCTTCGCCCTGGCCCGATTCGGAGCGATAGCGCCGGATGAAGAACTCTTTCACGTATTATTGCCCCTGCTGGGTTGGACAGCCTGTCCAGTGTTACAGTGCTATCCTTGTTGTTCCAGGTCTGTCATGCACGGGCGCGAGATGAGACAGCGGTCTTTACGACGATCACTGTATTTACCCCATCGCTCCCCGGACATCATACTGATATTCAATCGAGAATGAACCTTTCCCACGGAGCCCCTGTGCGTCGCCATTCGCCCGCCATTGCCTTTGATTTCGATGAAGGTATCGACCGTAAAACCCTGCGCCGGCTGCGGGATCGCTTCGTCGCTCTCAACCGCCAGCGCTGGGAACGGGCACGCTCGGCACTGGCCTATCGTCAGCAGGTTGTACTGGAAATCCTGCCGCTAGTCTTTCACCTCAACCATCCTGCCCTGCCGGGGTACTCCGAGAAGGGATGCCCCTTCGGACTCGGTGAATACCAGCCATCTGACGAAGCCCTGGCGGCAGCGCGACGGTTAGCCTGGACTTTCAAGTACCGTGACAACGGCAAGCGCAAGCCGGACCTGTCGGCGGTGTTCCTGATGGGCAGCCCGGGTTCGCTCGGTCACTCGGTCGCCAGTGATCTGGATGTCTGGCTGTGTCACCGGCCGGACTTGCCGGAGACGGCGGTTCGCCTGCTGGAAGAAAAAGCGGCCAAGGTATCGGCATGGGCGGCTTCACTGGCCGTTGAGCTCAATGTCTTTGTGTTTTCAGCTGATGACTGGCGTCAGGGCCGGCAGCAGGCTGAAGTGACCGGCGAGAACTGTGGCAGCGCCCAGCATTACCTGCTGCTGGACGAGTTCTACCGGACCGGTATTCACCTGGGTGGCTGTTACCCCATGTGGTGGCTGGTGCCGGTGGCGGATGAACACCGCTATAACCACTGTGTTCGGCAACTGGTGGACTGCCGCTTCATTCGCGCCAGTGAGTACATCGATTTCGGCGCCGTGCCGCGGATTCCGCGGGAGGAGTTTCTCGGCGCCGGGGTCTGGCAACTGTACAAGGGCATTGATTCGCCCTGGAAATCCATCCTCAAGCTGCTGCTGATCGAATGTTACGCCATACATCCGGACCAGGAGCCGCTGGCGCTGACCTTCAAGGCGGCGGTTTATCGTGGTGAAACTGACCCTGACACGCTGGATCCCTACATTCAGCTCTATCGCCGCTTGGAACAGTGGTTTGTCCAGGCGGATTCTGCGGATCGACTGGAGCTGGTGCGGCGCAGTCTTTACCTGAAAGCGGGGTTTCCGTTGAGCCGGAGCGGGGCCAGCGGCGATCAGTGGCGAGCCCGTCTGCTGCGGGAACTGGTCGTTGGTTGGGGTTGGGATCAGGCGACCCTTGGGTTTCTGGACAATCGTCAGGCCTGGCGGGTTGAAGATGTCATGGGGCTGCGGCGCAGTGTGGTCAGTGAGCTGACTCACAGTTACCGGTTGTTGTCCCGGCTTGCCCGCAGCCAAGGCAATGACAGTGCCATCAGTCATCGTGACCTGAACCTGCTGGGGCGAAAGCTGTACGCGGTGTTTCAGCGTAAGGCGGGCAAACTCGAGCTGATCAACCCCAATCTGGCGCCGTCGCTGGCAGAGGAAAACCTGTCGTTCTATCACCAGTCTGAACAGGGGGGCAGCGGGGAAGGGTGGTTGTTATACCGGGATCTGGAAAATCCGTCAGATGCCTATTGGCAGCCGGTTATTCGTCGTTCCGGCAGCCTGGCGGAGCTGGTGTTGTGGTGTCAGTGTAATGGTCTGCTCAACCGGTCGACCCGGCTGAATGTCCGCGCTGGCACAACCTCCGCCAGTGTCGCGGAAACCCGGGAGCTGCTGGAGGCGCTGGAGGACAACCTGCCGTCACCGATTGGACCTCCGGGACGGGAGGCGCTGGAGCAGCCTGTCCGACCGTTGAAGATCCTGCTGCTGGTGAATGTCGGCCTTGATCCCCAGGCGCGGCTGACCGAACGTGGTCTGCACAAACTCAGTGCCCGTAACGATTCCCTGGGATTCAGTGGCGGGCGCGAGAACCTGGTGCACACCATTGATCAGGTCACTTTCAACTCCTGGTGTGAAATCAGCCTGCAGCATTATGCGGCCGGGGATACCCTGATCCAGAGCCTGAAAAATGTACTGGCGGCCGTGGCTGAGGACCCTCGCTATCCGCCGCAAGTGGTGGTGCACAGTCACAGCTCCGGGCATGGGCACGGCATCGCCCGGCGCTTGCAGGAGCTGTTTGCCGACGTGGTCCGCCAGTTCTTTGCCGGAGGCCGCGGGCCTCACCCCTTACGTTATGTGATTGAGGTCGATCGCCGTTACTTCATTCTCCAGTTCAATAGTAAGGAGCCCGGCTTTACGGTGGTTGACGGGCTGACTGGATTGCTGGAACACCTGCGCCGGCCCCAGAGTGAATATACCCCGGTAGTCGTGGATCGTTATGCCCTGGCAAACGAGGGGGCGTTACGATGTGTCTTTGCCAGCAACGAGCCTGGGTGTGTGCAGGTGTTCTACCTGATCGTGGGAAAACATGCGCAGCTGTGGCTGCTGGACGAGACCGGGTCGCTGTACCACTGGCAACGGGATTGCAGCAGTCGCCGTCACCTGCTGACACCGTTACTGCGTTTTCTGGAAAACCTGCTGGAGCGGCGCCAGTTGCGCCAGAACCTCAACAGCCCATTGGCCACCACCGATATCCGCTGTTACGAGCTGGTGGCCAGTCAGGGGCGCTGGCAAGCAGAACGCAGGGACTTTAATACCGACAATATTCCGCTCCATGGCTTGCAGGTACAGGCCGTCGGGATGGCCGACGGTGAGGGCCAGATTCGCTTTGATATCTATTGCGATGAACAGGAATTCCGGGCCGAGGACTATGGCGTACGGCTGATTCCAGCGGTGGCCCATTACATCCACTCGCGGCGGAAATCCGGTGAGATCTATCCGGTGTATCTCACGGATCTGAATCTGCCCCATGACCTGGATCCCCAGTCCTATCACCCTGATTTACCGACCACCCAGTATCTCCACCACCGGGAAGAGCTGGAACGTGCGCTGAACCTTGCCCTCAGCCGGCAAGGCTGATCTCGCCCCCTACCGCTGCTGTCAGGTATACTCGTCGGTTATTGCAACCAGAGGGTAGTTGTCCATGGGACATCGCGTGTTTTTTATGGCTGTACTGATGGCCGCCCAGTTGCTGGCAGGGTGCGGTCAGAAGGGACCGCTCTACCGGGACTCAGGGCTCGCAACGGCCGCGACCACCGAGGTTTCGGGCACCCCGGCCGAGCGCGACGATGAGCAAACGCCCGCAGACGACAACTGATCGTCGGACGTGACAGCACCCCTTACCTATTGTCAGGATTACGAATGGATTACTTCAATTACCGCAGCGGCGAACTGTACGCAGAAGGCGTACCCGTTGCCGACATTGCTGCCCGTTTTGGCACCCCGGCCTATGTGTATTCACGGGCCACTCTCGAACGTCACTATCGTGCCTACGATGAGGCCCTGGCTGGCCGTGAGCGGCTGATCTGCTATGCCGTCAAGGCCAATAGCAACCTGGCGGTACTGAACGTGCTGGCTCGCCTCGGGGCGGGCTTTGATATTGTCTCAGCGGGCGAGCTGGAGCGGGTTATCCGCGCCGGTGGTGATCCGGCGCGAGTGGTGTTCTCCGGCGTGGGCAAGCAGCCCTGGGAAATGCGCAAGGCGCTGGAAGCCGGGGTTCACTGCTTCAATGTGGAATCCGATACCGAACTCGACCGCCTCAATGAGGTTGCCGGTGAACTGGGTGTCCGCGCGCCGGTGTCACTGCGGGTAAACCCGGATGTTGATGCGGGTACTCACCCTTACATCTCCACCGGTCTGAAAGAGAACAAGTTTGGCGTGGATATTGTCCAGGCACCGGAGATTTATGCCCGGGCCAACGCCATGCCTCATCTTGAGGTCATCGGAGTCGACTGTCACATCGGTTCCCAGCTGACCAGTGTGGAGCCTTTCCTGGATGCCCTTGACCGGGTGCTGGCTCTGATCGATCAGCTCGCTGAGCGTGGGATTCGCATTCGCCATCTGGATATGGGCGGCGGACTGGGAGTCCGCTACGACCAGGAACAGCCCCCGGAACCGGCGGAATATGCGGCCCGGCTGCTCGAGCGCCTGGGTGATCGGGAACTCAAGCTGGTGCTTGAGCCGGGGCGCTCCATTGCGGCCAACGCCGGCATTCTGCTGACCAAGGTGGAATTTCTGAAGTGCACCGAGCAGCGTAATTTCGCGATTATCGACGCCGCCATGAATGACCTGATCCGCCCGGCCCTGTACAGCGCCTGGCAGGACATTGTGCCGGTGGTTCAGCGTGATGATATCGAAGCGAAGCCCTGGGATCTGGTGGGGCCGGTGTGTGAAACCGGCGATTTCCTCGGCAAGGATCGTAACCTGAGCCTGGCCCCCGGGGATCTGCTTGCGGTGCGCTCCGCCGGTGCCTATGGGTTCGTCATGGCCTCCAACTACAACACCCGCAACCGTCCGCCGGAACTGATGGTGGACGGCGACCAGGTGCATGTGGTGCGACGTCGGGAAACCCTCGACGACCAGTTGGCGCCAGAAAGCTGCTTGCCGGAGTGACAGGTCTCATGAATCAGAGCCGTCGCAGTCAGGGGCCCATGCTGACCTTCACCAAGATGCACGGACTGGGCAACGACTTCATGGTGATCGATGCCATCAGCCAGCCGTTTCGCCTGCAGCCGGAACTGATCCGCAAGCTCGCAGACCGGAACTTCGGTGTCGGCTTCGACCAGTTGCTGGTGGTCGAGCCTCCGGGAATGCCGGACGTGGATTTCCGCTACCGCATATTCAATGCCGACGGCTCGGAAGTTGAACAGTGCGGCAATGGTGCCCGTTGCTTTGCCCGTTTTGTCCGTGATTGCCGTCTGACCAATAAAAAGGTCATTCGGGTGCAGACCGCCAAGGGCGTGATTGAATTGCGGATTGGGCGTGACGGTCTGGTCAGTGTCAATATGGGCGTGCCGGAACTGGCCCCGGCCGCGATTCCCTTTGTCGCAGACAAGCCTGAGACCAGCTACACCCTGGAGGCCGACGGCCAGCGTTTTGACATCAGCGCTGTGTCGATGGGCAATCCCCACGGAGTCCTGGTGGTAGACAATGTCGACAGTGCACCGGTGGAAACCGTAGGGCCGATGCTGGAACGTCACCCGGCCTTTCCTGCCCGGGCCAATATCGGCTTTCTGCAAGTGGTTGACCGTGGCCATGCCCGTTTACGGGTCTTTGAACGCGGCGTTGGCGAAACCCTGGCCTGTGGCACAGGAGCCTGCGCTGCGGTGGTGGCCGGACGCCTGCGTGGGCTGCTCGACGAGCGGGTTGAGGTCGAGCTGCCTGGTGGGCGCCTGATCATAGAATGGTCCGGCGAGGGGGCCCCTGTTATGATGGAAGGCCCCGCGACGACGGTATTCGAGGGTCAGTTGCGGTTGCCCGCCGAGGGTTCGCCCCGTCCCCGTCGACAGAAGCGGAGCGGCGATCGTAAAAAGAAGTGAGTGCCCGGTTAGTTCCGGAACCGAGGGGCGAGAAGCCCACGATCCCAGACATCGATAGCGCAGTTTAGCCCGTTACAGGCGGGCCAGGTGAGGAGAAGGCGATGACCGAACAGACGGCCCGAGAGAAGGCCGAATCACTGACCCGTGAAGAGGTGGCCGAGTACCTGCGGGATCATCCCGATTTCTTCCTTGGTCAGGACGAATTGCTACGCAGTCTGACCCTGCCGCATGACAGTGGTCGGGCCATTTCCCTGGTGGAACGTCAGGTTCACCTGTTTCGTGAGCAGCGGGATACTCTGCGACGGGAACTGGTCGAACTGGTGTCGATAGCCCGCCATAACGACCGCCTGTTTGAGAAGAGCAAACGACTGCTGCTGCAGGTCATTGAAGCTGACAATCTGAACGAGATGGCCGCGGCCATTGATGACAGCATCCGTGGTGATTTCGGGCTTGATGCATCGTCAGTGATCCTGTTTACCGACCAGCCCCTGGCGGAGAGTCCGGAAGGAGCCCTGCAGGTGGTCAGTCCGGCGGTGGCCGATGAGCGTCTGGGCGACCTGTTAGCCGGTGACCGTGCCGTGTGTGGCCAGTTTCGTGAAAGTGAGCGCGCTTTCCTGTTTCCAGAGCGGGAAGAACCGGTGGCTTCGGTTGCTCTGGTGCCATTACGGGACAAGGAAGTGCGGGGTGTGTTTGCCATTGGCAGCAGCCAGCCCGGCTACTTCGATGAGAACATGGGCTCGCTATTCCTGACGTACATCAGTGACACCCTCAGCCGGCTGTTGCCGTCCATGATGCAGCGTTACTGTGAACCGCCGCTGGTGATGGATGTGGTGGCGGAGAATCCCTGACAGTGGCTGTCGGAGAGGCCCCCGACCGCTCGCGGCCGGTGTCCGTGACCACGGCCCTCGACGCCGCACTCGCAGAACCGGTTGAGCAATTTGTCCAGCATCTGGCGTCGGAACGGCGCCAGGCCCGACAGACCTGCCTGAACTACCGCCGTGACCTTTTGCGTCTGGCAACTTACCTTGAATCTCTCTCTCTGCCCTGGAACCAGCTCGATTGTCATGGCCTGCGTCGGTACGTGGCGGAACTGAGCCGGTCCGGGTTGTCGGGACGCAGCATTGCGCGCCACCTGTCGTCGGTACGACGTTTTTTTGATTATCTCATCCGCGAGCGACTCGCGGCTGACAATCCGGCGCTTGACGTACGGGCGCCAAAGGCCCCCAAACGTCTGCCCAGGGTTGTTGATGTCGACCAGATCAACGGATTGCTGGACAGCACCCCGGACGACCCGCTGGAGGTCCGTGACCGTGCCATGTTCGAGTTGCTGTATTCATCGGGGCTGCGTTTGTCTGAACTGGCCGGGCTGGATCTGATCGATCTGGATCGCCGCAGCGCCGAGTTGCGGGTCATGGGTAAAGGCAGCAAGGAACGTCTGCTGCCGGTCGGCCGGAAGGCGCTGACGGCTGTTCAGGGCTGGTTGCCGGTGCGGGAGCAGCTGGCCGACGGGAATGAAACGGCTCTTTTTGTCAGTCAGCGTGGTCAGCGCATCAGTGTTCGCAGTATCCAGACCCGGTTAAAGCGCTGGGGGATCGCCAAAGGCGCCGACCAGCGACTGTATCCCCACCTGCTGCGACATTCCTTTGCCAGCCACATGCTGGAATCCAGCGGTGATCTGAGGGCAGTACAGGAGTTGCTGGGCCATGCCGATATTGCCACCACTCAGGTCTATACCCACCTTGATTTCCAGCATCTGGCGCGAATTTACGACCAGAGCCATCCGCGGGCGCGGCGCCGTCATGGTGGAGAGTCAGCTGGCTCGTCAGGACAGGTCGATGATCGTCACTCTGATGACTAAAGTTGTGACGCCCGGTCGTTTACCGATTTGTTGAATGGGGTGGGGCTGAACGGGTTGCCGTTTCCTTTTCGCGGCGAGCCCGTTACGATCACCTTTACCGCAGGCCTGACCGAACTGCAGGAGACCGACGACCCGGTGACTCAGTGACGCAACATCGCGTCCAGTTCGTCGATCAGTTCGGCCCAGTCGGAATCATCGGCCAGTCCTTCGCTGAGAAAGCTCGACTGACTTTCACTCCAGAAGGGCGCGTCGGCCAGGGTCATTTCCCGCGGCAGCGGACTGTGGCGTGTCACAAACTGGGTGATGCTATTGTCATCTGAGGCCAGGCCCAGTTGCTCGAAAAGGGTACCCAAAGATCGTTTGCTGATATCCATGATGGGAATCCTTCTGCTCTCTTTCAGAATTGGCGTCGTGTTTTTTTCAATGTAGTGGATGTGATGGGGATATCCAGTGATTGCTCGCGGTACGGTTAGATTTGTTGTTTGGCTGATGGTCACGTTGAGCTCGCCGGTGCTGGCCGAGCCACCACAGTTATCCCCTGCACCGGTACTTGGTATTGACGATCTGCGCTGGCTGGGTCAGCTCACTGAGCTGAACGTCGGGGTTAGCGGTGGCCAGGTGCCGTTGGCGTTCAGTACCGTTGATGGCCAGATGGTCGGCACCTATATCGATTACCTGGATCGGATTGCCAGCAAGCTGGACCTGACGGTTGTGCAGGTGAATGCCGCAGGCGATGAGTTGGAGCGCATGTTGGACGCCGGTGAGCTTGATGCCATTGTCGTTACCCGCTTCTACGGCGAGTCCCCAAGCTCCGAGCGGGAGTTGACCGTGCCGCTGATGTCGCTGACCTACGGGTTGTTTGTCGATGCCGGTGACGCCAGTATTCGTACCCTTGGAGATCTTGAACGCCGGCGCATAGCGCTGGTGGAGAGCGATGCCAATCAGTTCCAGCTGCTGGAGCCGGTGGAAAATTTTCACCCGGTCCATGTCGCGAATATCAGCGAAGCGGTCAGCATGGTGCTATCGGGGCAGGCTGATGCTTTTATCGGGCCGGTGCCGGTGGTGTCGGATTACCTGCAGTCCGCGATGATCAACGGCATTGGCCTGGCGGTGCTGCTGGATGAATGGCCGGTTGATGTGGTGTTGGAGGTGGCGAGCGGGCGCGACCAACTGCTTCGGGTTCTGGACGGTGCGGTGGAGTCGATCAGCCATAATGAGCACCGGGAAATCCGTCAGGCCTGGCTGCCTGTTACGGTCCCTCAGGCTGGCCAGGAGCTCGATGTTACCCTGACCGAGATCGAGCGGGCATGGCTCAAGCGGAACCCGAACCTTCGGGTGGCCTTCCGTGACCATTGGCCGCCGTTCGAGTTTGCCGAAGACGGCAAGATCCGCGGCCTGGTGTCTGACCTGGTCAACCGTATCGAAGGACGGCTGGGTGTGACGTTTGCTGAGCAGCCAGTGACAGATTTGGCGCTGGCTGAGCAGCAGTTGGCCAACGGTGAACTGGATATTCTGCCGGCGTTGTCGCGGACCCCCCAGCGGGAAGGCAAGTTCCTGTTCAGCCGGCCCTACCTGACCCTCCCCATTGCCCTGGTGATTCGTGATGACGGCCGCTTTATCGGTGATCTCCGCGAGCTACGCAAAGAGCGGGTGGGGGTTGTACGTGGTCAGGCGGGGTTTGACTATCTGCTGATCAATCACCCGGACCTGGATCTTTACCCGGTGCTGAATGTGGAGGAGGGGCTGTTGGCGCTATCCAACGGTGACCTCGATGTCATGGTGACTCAGATTCCGGCCGTGAGTTACACGGTCGCCCGGCTGGGTCTCTCCAACCTGAGGATTACCAGCATAACGCCCTATGAGTATGAACTGAGGTTTGCCGTCAGCAGGGAGCGGCCGGAGCTGCTGAGAATCATCAATAAGACCCTCGGCAGTCTCGGCAGTGCTGAAACCGAAGAAATCTACAATCGCTGGATCCATCTCGATATTGAGCAGGAAACAGATTACACCGTGGTTCGTCGGGTCATCCTGATCGCCCTGGTGGTGGTGCTGATCTTCCTCTACTGGAACCGAAAGCTGTCCCGGGAAGTGGATGAGCGCATCCGCTCAGAGGAAGCCCTGCGCCGCAGTGAAGATGAACTGCGTGCCGCCAAGCAGGAAGCCGAACGGCTGGCGCGGGAGGCGGAAGGGGCCAACCGTGCCAAGAGTGAGTTCCTGGCCAACATGTCCCACGAGATCCGCACGCCCATGAATGCGGTAATCGGCTACAGCGACTTGCTCGACAAGAGCGTATCCGATCCCCGGCAGCGCAGCTATCTGGAGGCGATCCGGGCGAGCAGCCGCAGCCTGCTGATGCTGATTAATGACATCCTCGACCTGTCCCGCATTGAGGCTGGCAAAATGCCGCTGGAAATTGCGCCACTGGCCATGCGGCGCCTGCTAGACGATGTTCGCCACATCTTTGATCTGCGGGCCCGGGAACAGGGGATCACGCTTGATGTGTCGGTAGACCCGTCATTGCCGGCGGTGATGATGCTCGATGAGACCCGCTTGCGTCAGGTTCTGTTCAACCTGGTAGGGAATGCCATCAAGTTTACCCATCAGGGCGGGGTGACGGTCAGGGCGTCGACCGACCAGTGCAAGGACGATGGTGAGGCGCTGCACTGCCGGTTGCAAATCACCGTCAGCGATAGCGGCATTGGCATATCGCAGGATCAACAGGATCGTATTTTTGAGGCTTTCGAGCAGCAGGAGGGGCAGAGCAGTCGCAAGTACGGTGGTACTGGTCTGGGTCTGGCGATCAGTCGTAAGCTGGCCCGTATGATGGGGGGCGAGCTGACGGTGGTCAGTGAGTCCGGGCAAGGTTCGACCTTTACCGTATCTCTGCCGGATGTTGAGGCCTCGGAGGCGTTGGTTGAGGGTGAGGATGCGCCTGAAATCAGCGAACAGCCTTTGGTGGAAACCCTGAACATGCAGGAGCGGGGCTGGCTTCGCCATCAGCTGGCCGATGATTTTGGCGACGAATGGAAATCGGTGCGGGAGAGTGGTGACCCGGAGCAGATGCGCTACTTTGCCAGTCGCGTATTGTCCTGGGGGCAGCGCTTCCGCTCTCGTACCGTTACTCTATATGGCGAGAAGCTGTTGGCCGATGTGGATGCGTTCAATCTGGACGCAATCAATGCCGCACTGGAAGGTTTCCCCCGGTTACTGGGTGAGGACTAGCGCGTCGTCTCAGAGGCAGTCGTACTGAGACTGGCGGTCGAAAGCCACTGAGACCATGTCGTAGCCGGCATCGGACAGCGAACGGATCAGTTCGCGGTCCCGCAGCAGGGTCATGCAGGCCTTGTGGACACTGGCCTGTAACTGTTCGTGGCCGGTCGCCGGATCGATACGGAAATCGACTATCAGGTACTTGCGGTCAACGGCGGAGGCGACGGGGATGTCGGTCCGTTCGACACTCTGGTAGCCGATATAAGTGGCTTCGGCGGCGGTGAATACATCGCTCATCAGAAGGTCAATGTTTTCCGCCTGTCCCGGTACTGACACCGCCAGGCCGACCAGCAGGGCAGCGCTCTGAAATCCGGGCAAGAATCTGGGTAGCCGCATCGTCCTTGGCCTCTACGTTATGTAACCAAACAGAAAATCTTTGTTACAAAATATTGTTGCAGATAGCCGGCGAGCTTTCCCGAGTTTTTGGGACAATTTTTCAACTTTTTGCATTCTGGTTAATAAGTGAACATTTCTCCGGGCTTTGTGAGCGCAAGGGGATCAACTATGATGAACGTACCGTCGAACAGGGAGTGACTACCTCATGTTTCAGCTTGTTTTCAAGGGCGAGTGTGCCCCGGGCACCGACCTCGATGCCGTCCGTACCAACGCCCGTGCCCTGTTCAAGGCATCCCTGGAACAGGTCGACAAAATGTTCAGCGGCCAGCGGGTGGTGATCCGTAACAAACTGGATGAAGCTCAGGCGGAGAAGTATCGGCAGGTGTTGCTCAAGCATGGCATGGTGGCCCATATCGAACCGATGGCCACGGCACCGTCTGCTCCCGCTCCGCAGCCTGGCCCTGCCGCCGCGGCTCCACAGCCGCAGGCCAGCGCTGCCAGCCACTCTGACGCGGCAGAGAGTGCCACGGCTGAGGGCGTCGCCGTGGAACCGGGTGACCGCTTGCCAGTGGCGGGCGACAAGGTCGATACGATCCTGTCCGGAACCGGCCTGAGTCTTGACCCGGTGGGGGTTACCCTGGCGGAATCCGAAGACGTGGAAGCACCGATGTTTGAGCATCTCGATGACTGGACCGTTGCGCCTGCGGGCAGCGATATCGGCGTCGAGAGGGACCTGCCGCCACCGCCGGTGCCTGATACTTCCCACCTGTCACTGGCGGATGACGACAAGAGTGAACGCGGACATAGTTAACTCTGACATTGTTGCCGTGATCCGCTCCCTCGCTGTTTCAACTCTCTTTGCCCTGTTGCTGGGGGCATCCCCGCTGTTTGCTGCTGTTGTTGACGGCAGCAACGACGCTGACCCGCGTCCCCGGGTTGGCCTGGTTCTCAGTGGCGGCGGCGCCAAAGGGCTGGCCCATGTTGGGGTCCTGCGGGTACTGGAAGAGATCCGGGTGCCGGTGGACTATATTGCCGGCACCAGTGCCGGATCGGCGGTGGCGGCCTTATACGCCCTTGGCATGCCGGTGGATGAAATCGAGCAGCGTTTTATTGAACTGAACTGGAAAGCCAGTTTCCAGGATACCCCGGGCCGCCGCTATGAGCCGATTCACCGTAAGGACCAGAGCTGGCGCTACCCCTTGTCGCCAGGACTGGGGGTTCGTTCCGACGGCTTTCACCTCGGGCGGGGACTGATTTCCGGCCAGAACCTTGGCTTCATTCTCAACGGGCTCATCGCTGATGCGGCCACGGTGCAGGATTTTGACCAGCTGCCAATTCCCTATCGCGCGGTGGCCACCGATCTGGCGACCGGGCAGCAGGTGGTGATCGGTACGGGGGATCTCGCCGAGGCCATTCGTGCCAGTATGAGCGTTCCCGGAGCCTATGCGCCGGTGGAGAGGGATGGGCGGCTACTGGTCGATGGCGGCATCGCCAACAACATTCCCATCAGTGTGGTCCGCGACATGGGGGCGGACATCATTATCGCGGTGGATATCTCCGACGCGCTGCTGGACGGCCAGAACCTGCAGGAAGCGTTCTCTGTGGTGGGGCAGCTCACCACCATGCTGACTCTGGTCAATGCCCGGCCGCAGCTTGCGTTGCTGGGCGAGAACGACATTCTGCTGAGGCCGGACCTGCAGGGATTGGGCTCAGCGGACTTCTATCAGGCACCGTTGCTGATTGAACTCGGCGCGACCACTGCCCGGGATCATGCCCTGGAACTGTATGACCTCACTGTGGACGAGGCCAGCTGGGAGGCCTACCTGGAACATCGGGCGACGAGGGATTTCCGGGCCGGACCCATCACCGACATCAGAGTCACTGACCGTCCGCGGGAGGTCTCCACGGAGTTTGTGGCAGCACGAATCCGTCAACCGCTGGGTGAGCCACTGGATGTGCCCGGGCTGGAGGAAGATCTCAAGCGAATCTATAGCCTGGGCTACCACGAGACTGTCGGCTATCGGCTGTTACCGTCGGATGATGGAACGGCGCTTGAAGTGGATACTCGGGCCAAAAGCTGGGGGCCAAACTACCTCAGGTTTGGTCTGGGTTTAGAGGATAACTTCCGTTACGACACCCATTTCAATACATCGGCTGAGTTGCGAATGACCGAACTTAACAGTCGGGGCGGAGAATGGTTGACGGGACTGCAACTGGGTACTGATCCCTATTTCCGCACAGAGTGGTTTCAGCCTCTGGACTACGGCCAGGATCGCTTTGTCGCCGTGGGTGCACAATACCAGCGGGAAACGTTCAATCTGTTTGAGCCTGACGGGGAGCGGGTAGCTAAAGCAGAGCTCAGCCGTCGGCACGTGGACCTGTCGGTGGGCATGGCGCTGGGTGTCGACGGTGAGGGCCGGGTGCAGCTGGCCCGGGGGTTCACCGAGACTGATGACCTTCTGGGCGCACTGGTGTTTGAGGATGAGCGGGTGGAGCAAGGCAGTCTCGAGTTACGCCTGCTTTATGACTCTATGGACGACCCGTTCCTGCCTTCAAGTGGCGGCTTTGCCGGACTCAAGGGGCGCTTTGAACGGCCATACCTGGGCTCGGACCGCGACTACGACCGGGTGTCCATGATGTTGTCTCAGGCCGTGGGCTGGCAGAGCTACTACCTGATCGGGACACTCTACGCTGACGTGGTGACCCGGGGGCAGGCAGGGTATGAGGACTATGTCCTGCTGGGCGGGTTTCGCCGTTTAACCGGCTACAGCTATGGCGAAGTGGCCGGTCAGGATGCTGCCCTGGCCTCTCTGGCCGGTTACCGGGAGTTCGGGGGGCCGTTTGTCCCTTTCTTTGCCGGTGCCGCCTTTGAAGCTGGCAACGGCTGGGACTCCATTGGCGATGCCCGATGGGGGAATGCCCGCAAGTCGTGGAGCGTATTTGCCGGTGTTGATACGTTTCTGGGGCCGGTCCAGCTCACGACCTCCCACAGTCAGGACGAAGACTGGACCGTCACGCTCAATATTGGTTACTACCTGGGCCGGTTATTCGACTGATGGCCCCGCAGGGGTATCCGTTCCCCGCGCCCTACAGCGGGCCTACCAGATACAGCTCGGCCTCACAGGGTCCGGTCATCGGTCGCCTCAACAGTGCTTTGTACTCATCGCCTCTGGCTGCGCCCCCGGGCAGTGGGTGGAAGACAATGTCGTCGCCTGGGAAGAATTGCCATGTGGCGAGAGCGGGATTGGCCATGGCACTGGTGACAGACAGTATGGTGGCCACGCCTCTTACCTGGCTCCAGGCGCAGCGAGGGATAGGCTGGACAGGGGGCGGTGGAGTCCGGTGGGCGTTGGTGTCAGTCGTGTCCACTGGGGTGGTCGTCACCGGCGGCGTGCTCGCACAGGCGCTCAGCAAGGTCGCTGCCAACAGGGCTGCTGTTGCCCGGAGTTGGCTAGCGTGACGCATGATCGGTCTCGCCGCTTTCAAGAGAGGCGACGACGTTCTGACATTGCTGGCTGGCATAGTGCTGGATAATGTCACAGAGTCCATTGTCATCGTGCCTGGCAATCGCATCCAGCGATTGGCGCATGAACGTCAGGTTGTCGTTCAGGGTTTGGAGGCCGCCGTGAGTGAACGCGGCATAGGCGCAGCGCTTCGCTGACGGCCATAGATCTTCGATGGCTGAGACGATGAAGTGGTTATCAGCATAGGCCAATGACGCCTGAGTATATTCGATACCGAGCTCAAGGAAGGTGAGCAGGTCGTTGCCCTGATAGCAGCTCTGCATGGCGCCATAGAGCGATTCCAGGCGTTCCAGGTCACTGGCCTGGGCTTCCCGGGTCAGCTTGCGCCCGGTATGGCAGAGGTACAGTGCCATGATCTCGTAAAGGCTGCGTACGAAGAATCCGTCGAGTTCGGTGACAAACGCGCCCTTGCGAGGAATGTTCCTGACCAGATGGCGCTTTTCCAGCAACAGCAGGCCCTCGCGAATAGAGCCGTGACTGACGTCCAGTTCCCGGGCCATGGTGGTTTCATAGACGCGTTCGCCGGATTTCAGCTGGCCGAACACGATCAGGTTCTCGATGTGGCGGGCGACCTGCTCGGTCAGGGGCTCTCGGGGTTTGAAGGCTGTCATTTAGTCGTTATGGGTTAGGGGCTGGCGGCGCGCTCGTTACAGACATGGTCTCACATCTGATCCGGTGGAAAAACACCGTGGCACTATTCGCCACTGCTGGTGCAGTCACCGTTACAGCAACGGTGCCAGCAGTCTCACCGCACGACAACCAATCCGGAAGGCCAGGGAACGGTCGCGGTAGTCCCGGGCCGTCATCAGTCGGCACGCCTTCAGATCCTCCAGCAACATGTTTTCGATATCGGTAACAAAGGCTGCGGCGGTGGACAGTGCCGTGATCTCGAAATTCAGCCGCATGGAGCGGTTGTCCAGGTTGGCGGTGCCAATGGCAGCGTAACGGATATCCACCAGCACGACTTTCTGGTGCATGAAACCCTGCTGGTACTGATAGATGCCAATGCCGGCACGGCTGGCCTGAACCAGGTAGGAATAAGCGGCCAGACGGATCATCTGGTTGTCGGACTTCTCGGGGATCAGGATGCGTACATCCACGCCCCGCAGACAGGCCAATTCCAGGGCGTTGAGAATCTGCAGGTCCGGGACAAAATAGGGAGAGGCGATCCAGATACGCTCGCGGGCGTTGTTGATGCAGTTCAGAAAAAACAGGGTGCCCGTTTCATGGGAGTCGGCCGGATTGGCGGGTAGGATCAGTACGTCCTGCTCTCCGGCGGGAGGGGCGGCCATCGGCCAGTCCAGTTCTGGCAGTTCATCGCTGGCCCAGTTCCAGTCTTCCAGCCAGGCCAGTTGCAGACCCAGCACGGCCGGCCCCTGAATGCGGCAGTGGGTGTCCCGCCAGGGCTCCTGGCCCATCGCCGTACCCAGGTATTCGTCACCCAGATTAATGCCGCCAACAAAGCCGATGTTGCCGTCGCAGATCAGCAGTTTCCGGTGGTTGCGGAAATTGATCTGAAAACGGCGGCGACGGACGTTGCCATTACCGAAAGACGCAACACGGGCCCCCGCCTTCACCAGTTCACTGAAATAGTTGCGGGACAGGGAGAAGCTGCCGATGTCATCGTACAGGAACCAGACCTCGACACCCTCCGCGAGTTTGCGTTGGAGTATGGATTTGATGCGTTGTCCCACCCGGTCGGAGCGAACGATGTAAAACTCCAGCAGAATATAGCGGGCCGCACTTTCCATGGCTTCGAACAGCGCCTGGAACGTTGCTTCGCCATCCCGCAGCACGGTGCACTGGTTGCCAGTGGTGAACGGCTGGCGGGCGAGACGGCTCAGTACCAGCAGGTCATCGCTGAATGGCCCCTGGTCAGACGCATCGTAGCTGGGCAGGGGAATTGCGCTGTTCTGGCTCTCGAAGCGGTCAAACAACGGCTGCAGCGATTGGTCGCCCATACGGCGGGCTCGGACATAACCGCTGAATCGATTGCGGCCAAAAAACAGGAACAGTGGCACGGTGACATAGGGTGCGCCCAGCAGCCCCATTATCCAGGCGATCGCACCGGGCGCGGTGCGATAGGTCAGTAGCACCCGGTACACGCAGACGAAGGCGACCGCGTACAGCAGGAACAGGCCAAGGGCAATCAGCGACGACAGATCCTTGGTCACAGGGGCGGCTCCTGATGTTGGTGTTGGGCCCGGTAATGGGCCGGGGCTACGCCGGTCCAGCGCTTGAAGGCCCGGCTGAAGGCGCTCAACTCCGAGAAGCCGAGCAGGAAGGCTATCTCGCCCAGGGCGTACTGGTTGCCGGCGACATAGCGCAGTGCCTTATCCTTGCGAACCTCCTCGACCATGTCGTGAAAACTGATGCCTTCCTTCTTGAGCCGCCGGTACAGTGTCTGGCGACTCATGTGGCATTGCTGGGCGAGGGTGTCGGCATTGATGCGATCCGTGGACATTTGCCGGGAGATCATGCGGCGCACCTTGCGGCTGAAGGTTTTTTGCGGCTGCCAGCGGGCCAGGATGGTGTTGACCTGCCGCAGAACCGCGGAATAGATATAAGGATTGCGCCGGGGAATGGGGTGGCTGAGGTGGCGGTTGTCAAAGGCGACCCGGGTGACTGGGGCGTCGAAGGTAATGTTGCCGCCTAACAAGCGATGGTATTCATCGGCGTACGCTGGCGCGGGGTGGGCCAGCTCTATCCAGTCGGCGTGAAAGTCCGCAAGAATGAAGTGACGGGTTCTCGCGATGGCCGACGCCAGGGTGCGGTCCATATCCTGACGGCAGTAGTGTTGCGGGCTGTCCGGTTGCCAGCTGAGAATGGTCTGGTCTTCGGTTTGTTCCAGGCTGAGGCTGATGGACTCATTGATCAGCCGGTGCAGACGCACGTACTGGGCTACGGCATCGCCCAGGGTGTCGCAGTTGAAAAAGACGTGCCCGACCAGCCCCATACTTTCAGGATCAACGGACGCTCCGGCATGCAAACCAATAGCGGGGTCAGCGCAGGCCGCCTCGGCGTAATGCCACAGGGCGTAGTAGCGATCAGCATCCATCCGCTGATCCGGTCCCTGAAGCTGACTGGTGGGTGTCCCGAGGATCTGACAGACCGCTTCCATGTCGCCCAGTCCCTTGCGCTTCAGGTACGACACCAGAGCCAGGATGCTGGAGGCAGCGACCTGGGGCGGGGTGTCGTTGTTTGGTTGGTCAGCGCTATCCACGAGGGTCGCCTTGTCAAAGAATCAGTTTGACCGAAATGTTGTTACGAAATGTCAAATGTATGGGTCAGCCTGTCAAGGGGTTGTCACAGGTTTAACGATACCATCTGTTGTACGGTTACAGAGATTTTGAATGCATCTACGGGAGGTGATTTGTATGGAAAGCACAATTTTCGTCCCCCATGACGAACTGGAACGTGAAAACTGCAAGGCATTGGCGGAATACCTGAGCAGCATGTATTTCTGCTGAGTATTCGCTACAGACATAACCCTTTCGAGGGGCCGGAGTCATCCGGCCCCTTTTTTTTGCTGCCACTAACGACCTGAAGGACTCTCGAGGGGCTGGATCCGCAGGCGAAGCTTTTCGCTGCGCTCAAGGATGCCTTCAATCCGCCCGAGCTGAACCCGAGTCTGTTCGGACTTCATGGCGCGGTTGGCGCCAAAATCAAATTCCAGACCAAGCACCTGTTGGCCATTGCCGCCATCGCGGACATTGCGAACCGTAGCGATCAGGCTGTCGAGACTCAGGGAGCCGGCCTCCATCGACAGCATTGCCTGTAACTCCAGGCTGTCACCTTCGCGGATAGCCCCAGGTTCGTTGGTCAGCAAGGATAAGCCGTTGCGGCTGAAGTCCCGGCCTTCGGCTGGTTGATAACGGTTGAACAGGCCTTTGCGGGGGCGCCAGGCCAACGCCAGGGTGGCGGCTGGCATACGGCGAAGTCGGCGTCGCTCCATCCGTTGCGTCTCGTTCATGGCTTTGGGGTTCCTGTATCGATTTCCGGCGGGCAGAGGTCCGCGCGGATGGATTGGTGGGTGGTTCTCATTCGGTGGTAATGTATCCTGCGAAACTTTCCCCGGGCGCGATGAATTCCACAAAATACAGTCGCGGCGGGGACTTGTGTCACAGTCCTGGCGGGAATTTAAGGAGTTACCATGACGGTCAGTCTCAACCACCGTATTACCGGCAGCGGGCAGCCGCTGATTCTGCTGCATGGCCTGTTCGGGTCGCTGGAGAACCTCGGCGGTATCGCCCAGAGGCTTCAGGACCAGTTCCAGATTCATGCCCTCGACCAGCGCAACCATGGCCGCTCACCTCACACTGACAGTATGGATTACCCGTCGATGGCGGCAGATGTGCTGGCGTATATGGATCAGCAGGGGTTGGATAAGGCGAGCCTGCTGGGGCACTCCATGGGGGGGAAGGTCGCCATGCAGGTGGCGCTGCAGGCGCCATCACGGGTGGACCGACTGATTGTGGCTGATATTGCCCCGGTCACTTACCAGCCTCGTCACGATGCGATTATGGAGGGGCTGTCGGCGCTCGATCCAGAGCGGATTGGCAGCCGTCAGGAAGCCGATCGGGCGCTGGCCGAATACGTTGAACTGCCGGCCATACGCCATTTCCTGCTGAAGAACCTGCAGCGAGCCAGCGGATCCGACGGGTTCCGCTGGCGGCTTAACCTGCCGGTCATTCAGGCCTGTTACAACAACCTGGCGGCGGCTCCGGTCTCCGACGGTTGTTTCGAGGGCCCGGTGCTGTTCCTCAAAGGCGAACTGTCTGCCTACATCCAGGAAAAACACCGACCCGAAGTCGCACGACTGTTTCCGAATGCAACCCTGCGTATTGTCTCCGGCACCGACCATTGGCTTCACGCCGAGAAGCCGGATACGGTTGCTGCACTGTGTCGCCAGTTCCTGAACGGGTGAGTGTTCGCCGGACTCAGGCTTCGGCTTCGCAGGAGTGTGACTTGTTGAGGTCGGCGATTTTGCGGTCGAAGAAGGTTTTGGCACTGTAAACCACGCCGCCGAGAACCATCAGTGCGGCGAAGGTGAACGCGGGAGAAGAAATGTCATACAGCATGGGCTGCTCCGGTATAAAGATGGCTTTTGCGGCGAGCCGCTCAAAAAATGACCAGCACTATACCCGAGCCAGATATTGGCATCAAGGGCCCCGCTGACGCATCGTGTCGCTCGATGACAACTGTCCCCAGTGACGCGACTACGGTACGATCAGGAATAGATAAATGATTGATAACCATAAAAAAGGAACTTGGGTATGCGGTGGCTTTTGATCCTGTTTCTGGCTCTGTTTATGATGATTGGGGGCTTTCTGCTGACGCCAACGCCGATTGACAGTCAGAGCTGGCAGGCGCCGGTTCCTCCGGCGCTGTCTGGTGTCTTGGCGCCTAACGAGGCCTTGCAGCAGGCGGAGTTGCTGGCCAAGGGGCAGGTCTATGGCCCAGAGGACTCCGCCGAAGACAGCGAAGGCCGGATCTACGCTGGCACCCAGGACGGCAAAGTTGTGCGGGTTTGGCCTGATGGCCGGGTCGAGGATTGGGTTGAGACCGGTGGCCGCCCACTCGGTATGGTGTTTGATCGCCGCGGCAACCTGATCGTCGCGGATGCCTGGAAAGGTCTGCTGAGCATCGATCCCGAGGGTGCGGTGCGGGTGCTGTCCCGTGAAGCCGGGGGCGTACCGTTCCGCTTCACCGATGACGTCGATATCGCGCCGGATGGCCGTATCTATTTCACCGACGCCAGCTCTCGCTTCGTGCAGCCGGAATACAAACTCGATCTGCTGGAAATGCGTCCCCACGGCCGCCTGTTGCGCTATGACCCGGCGACCAGGCGCACGGAAACCTTGTTGAGTAACCTCTACTTTGCCAATGGGGTGGCGGTATCACCCGACGGCACTTACCTGCTGCTCAACGAAACCTGGAAATATCGTATCCTCAGGGTCTGGCTGACGGGCCCGAAAGCCGGACAGACCGAGGTTTTTGCCAATAACCTCCCAGGATTTCCGGACAACCTCGCGGTGGACGAGCAGGGGCGGTATTGGGTTGCCTTCCCATCACTGCGCGACGAAAAAATCGATTTCATGCATGGTCATCCCTGGCTCAAGGAGCTGGTTGCCAAGTTGCCGGGCTGGCTGCAGCCGAAACCGAAGCCCTATGGTCTGGTGGTGGCGTTTGACGGTCGGGGCCAGCCTCTGGTCAGCCTGCACGATACCGGAGGCCAGCAATTGCAGGAGATTACCTCGGTCAATCCCAGTGGTGGCTATCTATACTTTGGTTCACTTCACAACGACCGCATTGGTCGGCTAGCGTTGCAGTCCGTTCCTGGACTTGCAGAAGGTGGACTATGACAGGGAAAGACGAGCCGGTTGACTGGGATTTACCCGAACCGTACATCATGGAAATCGAGGTTACCGATGCCGATACCGATCGGCTGGGGCACGCCAACAATGTGGTTTATGTGCGTTGGCTCGAAGACATCAGTTGGGCGCACATTGAAAGCCTGGGCATGACCTGGGATCGTCATGAAGCCACCGGCAAGGCGATGGCGATTACGCGCACTGAAATCGATTATCTGGCTCCAGCCAATGCCGGTGATCATCTGCTCCTTGGCACCTGGCTCACGGACTTCGATGGTCGTTTCCGTTCTGCTCGAGAGTTCCAGCTGGTGCGGCCTGCCGATGGCAGAACCCTGGTGCGGGCGAGGTCTGCTCACGCCTGTGTCGATCTCAAAAGTCAGCGTCCCACCCGGGTCCCCAAGGAGTACGGCGAAATTCTTTCGGCGGCCATGACTGCCGGTGGCAAGGGCCTGCCCGGCAAGGGTTAGGCGCGCTGCTGCAATTATCTGCTAGGCTGGAATGAAGCCTTCCCTGTCTGCGCTGGAGACTGCCATGGATAACCTGACTGTGCCCCCTGAGTCCGGAGAAATGCGTCGTATCGTCTACCATCAGTTTGGTGAGGCCGATCAGCTGCAACTGGAGCCGGCCGCAGTGCCGCAACCGGGCTCTGGTCAGGTCTGTGTCCGGGTCGCCGGCGCCGGGCTGAATCCGATTGACTGGAAAACCCGCAAGGGCCTCGGCTTTGCCGCCCAGCAAATTGGCTCGCGGCTGCCCTGGACGCCGGGCTACGACATGGCCGGAGAAGTGGTATCGGTGGCAGAGGATGTGAGTACGCTGGCGCCCGGGGATCGGGTCATGGGGATGATCGGCTTCCCCGCAGACGGCGGTGCCTACGCCGAGTATGCGCTGGCGGGGGCGGATGAACTGGCCATCGTTCCGGAAGAGCTTGATCTGGTGGCCGCCGCAGCGGTGCCGCTGGCGGCCCTGACCGCCTGGCAGGCGCTGTTTGAAGTCGCCAAGCTGGAGCCTGAGCAAAAGGTGCTGATCCATGCCGGCGCCGGTGGAGTGGGCCACTTTGCCATCCAGTTTGCTCTGGTCCGCGGGGCTCATGTGATTGTGACGGCGTCTGCGGCGAACAAGGATTTCCTGGACGGCCTCGGGGTACACGAGGTTATTGATTACACCAGTACGGATTTTGTCGATGAGTGCTACGGTCTGGATGTGGTGCTGGACTTGCTGGGGGGGGAGGTTGGCAAGCGCTCACTCCACACTCTGAGCGAACACGGTGTGCTGGTGACGATTCCCACGGTGACGGCGGACGACATTATCTCCGCCGCCGAAGCCATGTCCCTTCGTGCCCACGGTATGACCGTGCGGCCGGAAGTCTTTCACCTTGAGGAAATCGCAGAGCTCATTGAAGACGGCGATGTCCGGGTGCATATCGATCAGGTGTTTCCGTTGGCCGAGGCCGCTGCCGCCCATCGCCTGCTGGAGCAGGGCCATGTTCGCGGCAAGCTGGTGCTGGATTGCCGGGCGCCCTAGCGCGCCCGGCACTCAGGCATTCTGGGTCTTCGGGTTATCCTGGGGCTCGGCCGGAACGTCCTTCTCTTTACGTTCCTTGGGTGGCTGCGGTGGCACCAGACAGATCAGCGTCCAGTCCTTCTCTGGCTTCAGTGCTGAGTCGCTGGTAACGGGCTGGATTCGCCCGCGATTGTCCAGAGTGAACAGGACCAGGGCCTGGTTGTCGTACTGGGCCTGGAATGCCTCGAAGCTGAAGGCGTCACTTAATTGTGGGGTCTTCACCGTATAGCCCTTGCTGACCATGCTGGCCATCTTGGCGTAACTGACGTCGCCGAACAGTCCCCGGGTTCGCTGTATTTTTTCTGCGGTCTGGTGCCGTGCCAGCTGATCCTGATCCCCCTCTGACAGGCTGAACACGTGATTCTTGCCGAACCAGTCGAGGAAGTGATAGGTCGCCAGGGTATTGAGCTGCTTGTAGGGAGAGATCACCAGCAGATTACCCAGACCGGTGAAATCCAGGTGGGTGGTCGCATGCTCCGACACCGGATTGCCGAAGTAGGTCTGCAGGTTGTCCATCCGCGCCAGTCGGACATTCTCCCAGTTGGTGTCGGTGAGGGTAACGGGTACATCGTACTTGCGCAGGGCCAGGGCAATCTGGCGCGCTACCTGGTTGGCACCGAGAATCAGGTAGCCGTAGTCAGCCGGCTCGGCGACCTTGAGCAGTTGTGCAACTGGCCGTGCGGTCAGACTCTGCAGGGTAACGGTGGCAATAATCAGGATGAATACCAGTGGAACCAGGGCTGCGGCACTGTCATACCCCACCTTCTGAAGCTGGAAGGCAAACAGTGCGGAAACCGCTGCCGCTACAATACCGCGAGGGGCCACCCAGCTGAGGAACAGCTTTTCGCGCCAGTTAAGGTTGGTGCCCAGGGCTGCAAGGAAAATGCTCAGCGGCCGAGCAATCAGGATCAGTGCCGCCAGCACCAGCAGCAGGTTCCAGCCGAGGCTGGCAATGGATTCGAACTCAATGCGGGCGGCAAGGATGATGAACAGCCCGGAGATCAGCAGGACGCTGAGCGACTCCTTGAACTCAAGAACGTTATCGATCGGCACCTGTTTCATGTTCGCCATCCAGATGCCCATGACTGTGACGGTCAGCAGGCCGGACTCGTGGGCAAGCTCGTTGGACAGGGCGTAAACCCCCAGCATGAAGGTCAGGGTGCCGGCGTTGTGGAGGTACTGCGGTAACAGGTGCTTGCGCAGTGCGACGCCGTTCAGCCAGCCGGCCACGGCACCGATCAGGAAGCCTACCAATAGGGTCTTGCCGAAGATAAACAGGGAGTGGCTGAACACGTTGCCCTGGCCCCAGGAGACAATTCCCTCGAAAACCAGCACCGCCAACAAGGCACCCACCGGGTCGATGATTATGCCTTCCCAGCGCAGGATGTTGGCCAGCTTTGAGGTTGGGCGTACCGAACGCAGCAGCGGGACAATCACCGTGGGCCCGGTGACAATGGAAATGGCGCCGAACAGTAACGCCACTTCCCAAGGCAGATCCAACGCCCAGTGGGCCGCCAGGGTACCAATGGTGCAGGTGACCAGTGAGCCAATGGGAATCAGGTTTCTCACCATCTTGCCGTGGCCCTTGATCTCCTCGTAGCGCAGGGTCAGGCTGCCCTCGAACAGGATGACCGCCACCGCCAGCGACACCATCGGGAACAACAGATCACCGAACAGCGGTTGTGGGTTGAGCCAGCCCAGCATTGGGCCGGCAACGATACCGCCGGCCAGAAGAAACAGGATCGCGGGCATACGGACCCGCCAGGCGAGCCATTGGCAGAACAGGGACAATACGCCGATGCTGGCGAGGAGCATTACGATGCTGGCGGACATAGAGGGATCAGATCCGTTGAGTGGATAAAGTGAACAGGTAAGCCCTAACTATCGCCAAGGCGCGCTTTCCTTGCAATGCGGTTGATCAACCGGGAGGCCCCCACAAAGCCAAAGGTGGCGGTTACCGGGCTGGCGGCGCCGAAGCCCGTGGCGCAGTCCAGTCGAACCGGACCGCTGGTATCCGGCTTTTGCAGACAAACCTCACCGTCACCGGCAGGGTAGGTGAGTTGTTCCAGGGAATACACGGCCTCGATGCCAAAGCGCCGTTTCGGATTGCGCGAGAAACCGTATTCCCGTCGCAACAGGTTGCGCACCTTGGCCAGCAGCGGATCCTGGGTTGTGCGGCTCAGATCGGCGACCTGGATCTGGGTCGGATCCATCTGCCCGCCGGCTCCCCCGGCGCACACCAGGGGAATCTTGCGGCGCTGGCAATGGGCGATCAACGCCGCCTTGGGTTTGACGCTGTCGATGGCGTCGATTACTCCGCTGACGTCCTCGCCCACGAGATCGGCCACGTTTGCCGGGGTCAGAAATCCGAAGTGGGGACGAATGTCGGCTTCAGGATTGATCGCCCGCAGGCGCTCGGCCAGGGCGTCGGTCTTGGTGCGGCCGAATTGGCCGCTTAGGGCATGGGACTGGCGGTTGGTGTTCGACACACAGATGTCATCCATATCCACCAGGGTGATGGTGCCGATGCCGGTGCGGGCAATGGCCTCAGCCGCCCAGGAGCCAACGCCACCGAGCCCGACAATAACGATATGGGCCCGGCGGAAAGCCTCCTGGGCGCGGCGGCCATAGAGCCGTTCGATACCGCCAAAGCGGTGACTGTATTCATCAGCGGTCATGCCAATTCCCAAGAGAGACGCCTGAAGAAAGCGGGCATTGTAGCGTAGCCAGCAGCTGGCCTCTATCGTCGCGCATGCGTAATGGGTGGTTGGAGGGGCGTTGATCCGGAATCGTGGAATTGCAGGCATAAAAAAGCCACGCAAAAGCGTGGCTAAAAGCAAGATTGCTCAACCCGACGAGAGTTGAGCTGGACTAGTTCAGAGACACTAATCAACGGCGTCATTGTCTGAAACCCGGCGCTGTAGCGGAAGGTCAGAAGCTGACAAGTGTCGGTCATTTTCGGACAGGGTCTGAACTGGCTGGACTGTCGCCGTTGCCGGGGCGTTGGGGTGATTGCCGGTTGTCGTGGCGCAGGCTACTCTTGTCTGGGTAAATTTTGGACAGAATCAGGGGCATCGATGCTTTCATCCGGAGTGGCAGTGGATTTGCCGGTTATCAAGGCGCATTACGCGGATATCCTTTGCCAGCTGGTGGAAGAGAAGGGCGCGTCCCGGGGCACGTTGCTGACCGCGGCGGATATCCGGCCTTCGGCGTTGAGCCATCCTGATAACCTGATCACCGTTAGCCAGTTCGTGGCGCTGAATCGGGCGGCGCTGGTGCTCAGCGATGATCCGGCCCTGGGGCTGGAGTACGGTCGCCGGTTGAAATTCACCACCCACGGTGCACTGTCGCAAGCCGCCATCAGCAGTGAAACCATTGAAGAAGCGCTCAAGGTGCTGATCAAGTACTTCCGTGTGCGCTTCGTCTACATGGACCTGGATTTTTTTGTCGATGGTGACGACGCGGTCATTCAGCTGAAAGTCCGGCACGATCTGGAAGACCTCTACGTCTTCAATGTCGAGGTGGTGCTGGCCTCACTGATGGATGTCAACCTGTTGCTGTTTGGCACCTGTTTGCTGGATGGCGGCTCCTGTCGCCTCAGTTATCCCAGCCCGGGGCACGACAAGGCGTATCAGTCGATGTTCGGGGCAGCGGTCAGCTTTTCGGCCGGTGCCAATCAGTTGCGTTTCCGCAAGAAGTATCTGGGTTTGCCCATCGCGTTGTCCAATCCGGTCGCACGGCGGGTGGCGGAAGAACAATGCGAGGAAGAATTACGGCATCTGGAGGCCAACCTGACGGTGTCTGGACGGGTGCAGCGCCAGCTGGAGTCCGTGCGCTGGGGGCGATTGCCAGGTCTGGAAGCCATTGCCGACAGTCTCGGCGTGTCGTCACGAACCCTGCGGCGTCAACTCAGTGCCGAAGGTGCGAAATTTCAGGCCATCCTTGACCGGGTCCGCCACACCAAGGCGACGCTGCTGTTGCAAACCTCGCCCCTGAGCATTGATGAAATTGCCGACCGGCTGGGCTACAGCGATCCCTCAAACTTTGGTCGCGCTTTCCGAAAATGGGAGGGGGTGTCCCCTTCGGTCTACCGGGCGACCGTCAGCGCCAGCTAGTGCCTCTCAGTCTTCCAGATAGGTATAGCCGTACAAGCCATTTTCCAGTTCCGTCAGCAGGGCCTCCTGGCTCTCGGCTGTCAGGTCACTGTGGGCAAATTTGCGGCGGTAGGCCTGAAGCAGTGCGTCGGGTTCAAAATTAACGTATCGTAGTACCTTGGCCACGGTATCGCCAGCGATGGTTTCGCTGATGTCGTAACTCCCGTCTTCGGTTCTGCGAATGTCAACGGAATGAGTATCACCGAACAGGTTGTGCATGTCCCCGAGAATTTCCTGGTAGGCCCCGGTCATGAAGAACCCAAACAGTTGCGGTTCGTCGCGGGTCCATTCGGGAATTGGCAAGGTGGTTTCCACGCCCTGGCCGTCAACGTAGAGGTCGATCCGGCCGTCTGAGTCACAGGTAATGTCCTGGATAACCGCCCGCCGGGTGAAGGGCTGGTCAAGGCCGCTTAGGGGCAGTACCGGAAAGATCTGGTCAATGCCCCAGACGTCTGGGAGCGACTGGAACAGCGAAAAGTTGACGAACAGCTTGTCGGCCAGTTTCTCGTTCAATTCGTCCAGGATTTCACGGTGGCCACGGCTGCCGCTGTTCAGCTGCTGCTGTAACAGGCGGCAACAGGCGGTGTAGAGCTTTTCAGCATCCGCCCGGTGCCGCAGGGATACCAGGCCGTGCGCAAACTGGGCGTGAACGTCGGTAATGGCATGGACCACGTCGTGGAAGATCTCCACCCGTGACCGCGGCGAGCGCGGGTCCTGCAGGTGTTCCAGGTCACGCCAAAGATCCAGCAGAGGCTGCGGCGCCTGCTCGTCGGGCTCTGACACGCAGCCGGATTCCGGCTGTTCCCGGTCAATCACGTTGGTGATCAGCACCGCGTGGTGGGCCGTGAGGGCCCGGCCGGATTCGCTGATCAGGTCCGGATGGGGGATGCCGGCACGCTCGCATTCCGCCTGCAGGGTGTGGATCACATTGTAGGCATACTCTTCAACACTGTAATTCATCGAACAGCTGCTGCGGGTCCGGGTGCCTTCGTAATCGACTCCGAGGCCGCCGCCGATGTCCACCGTGGTCACTGGCGCGCCGAGTTGCCGAAGTTCGCTGTAGAAGCGGGCACATTCCCTCAGCCCGGTCTGGATATCGCGGATGTTGGCGATCTGGGAGCCGAGGTGAAAGTGCAGCAGCTGCAGCGAGTCCAGGGCACCGGCCCGGGTCAGGGTTTCGGTCAGATCCAGCACCTGGCTGGCCGAGAGCCCGAACTTGGATTTCTCGCCCCCGGTATTCTGCCAGTTACCCTTGCCAATGGTTGCCAGACGGGCGCGCACGCCAATCAGCGGTTTGACATTGAGTTTGCGGGCTTCTTCCAGAATCAGCGTCAGTTCCGACTTCTTTTCCACCACAATAAACACCCGGTGGCCGAGGGCCTGGCCGATCAGGGCCAGACGAACGTACTCGCGGTCCTTGTAACCGTTGCACACGATCACCGAGCCGGGCATGCACAGGGCCAGTACGGCCATCAATTCGGGCTTGCTGCCCGCTTCAAGACCAATCTGGTTCTGGCTGGCAGCGGGTTCAGAGCGGATCAGTTCCTCGACAACCCGCCGTTGCTGGTTCACCTTGATGGGGTAGACCGCGGTGTAGCGTCCCTGATAACCCTGCTTGGCCGCAACGCCGTTGAAGGCATTGCACAACCGGTTGACCCGGTCATGGAGAATGTCGGTAAAGCGCACCAGTACCGGCAGCTGGAGTCCTCGCCCGGCGAGGGATGCTGCCAGCTGGGTGAGGTCGATAGCGCTGCCGCTGACACCCCGGTCGGGCTGGATCTGGACATTGCCCTGATCATTGACGGCAATGTAGCCATCGCTCCAGTGGGGGATGTTGTAGGTCAGTGTTGCATGGCTGGCGGAGGCGTCTGTCATCGCGCGTATTACCTGATCCTGAAAGCATCGCCGGCCCGGTGCCAGCGTATTGGCGCCATTGTATGGCTTCCCGGGGCCGGCTAAAAGATGGTGGATGAAAACTTCGTTGCCAATCATGCGAGGTAACGCTTCTGATCGGCGAATTAGACACATACAATAGCGGAATATCTGGCCCGCACGACGGGCGTACACTGGGAATTGGAGACAGGCATGACCACGCTGAACGACGGTTGGTTCACGGAAGTATTTCAGAACGAGGGGACCGCATTTTCCCTCAAGGTTCGTGGCAAGTTGCATGAGGAGCAGAGCGAATTCCAGAAGCTGGAAATCTACGATACCGAAACCTTCGGCAACCTGATGGTGCTCGATGGTTGTGTCATGCTCACTGCCCGGGACAACTTCCTCTACCACGAGATGATGACCCACCCGGCGCTGTTCACCCACAAGAATCCTCGCAAGGTGGTGATCATCGGTGGTGGGGACTGCGGCACCCTGAAAGAAGTGCTCAAACACCCGGATGTGGAAGAAGCCTGGCAGGTGGAAATCGATGAGCGGGTAACCCGTGTGTCAGAGCAGTATTTCCCGGAACTGTGTGAATCCAATGGTGACCCGCGAGCCAACTTCTTCTTTGGCGATGGTGTGCAGTGGATGCGGGATATCGAGCCCAACAGTGTCGACCTGATCATCATCGACAGCACGGACCCGGTCGGCCCGGCGGAAGGGCTGTTTGCGCTCGATTTCTATCGTGACTGCATGCTTGCGCTGCGGGACGGAGGCATCGTGGTGCAGCAGAGCGAATCACCGTTGCTGCACACGGAGACCATTATCCGGGGCATCCACAAGGACATGAAAACCGCCGGGCTGGCTCACGTGGTGACCCTGCCGTTCCCACAGCCGGTCTACCCGACCGGGTGGTGGAGCTGCACCATGGGAAGCAAGACCAATCCGCTGCACTATTTCCGCGAAGCCGACGCGGCTGAGCGGCCGTTTGTAACCCGTTACTACAACGAGGCCACTCATCACGCTGCACTGGCACAGCCTCAGTTCATGCGGGATGCCCTGGAAGATTAAAGGCCAGGCAGATCAGAAACCCATGTCGACAGGCATGGGTTTTTTTATGCCTTTTTAAACGCTATCGGCATAAGCGGGCAGTGCTTATTTCTGTCTGGTGTAGCATTTGTGAAACATCGTGAAATATTTCTGCATCTTGCAGGATTGCGTCGGAATGTTAACTAGAATCTTGGATGTGGATATTTTTTAGCCAGTGATTCGGCGTATCAGAGAGGTGCAGTATGGACGTACGTCATGGTGAGGAATCCAGGAGCTGGTTCCGGAGCAGTCGGTTTGTGTGCGTAAACGGTCAGTATTTCTATCAGACCCGGGAAGGCTCGACGGAAGGGCCGTTCGATTCTGCAAAAGAGGCTGAAATGGATTTGTTATTGTACCTCCGCCATGCCGAGGACTGTGTTTTTCAGGGAGTGGCTTAGCGGAGCGATCACACGCTGGGGGCAAGCTATTAATGCTGCACCGGCAAGAACAAAAAAAAGGCGCCCTGATCGGGCGCCTTTTTTTTGTCGGGGTTTGTCTTACTTGCTGCTGACAAACTCCGGGTAGGCTTCCATACCGCACTCGGACAGATCCACGCCTTCGTACTCGTCTTCCTCGCTGACGCGCAGGCCGATGATAGCCTTGATGACGCCCCAGGTTACCAGGCTGGCACCGAAGACCCAGACGAAGATGGTGAGGGCGCCGATGAGCTGGCCGCTGAGGCTGACGTCACCGTTTGTAGCCGGTACCAGCAACAGACCCAGCAGACCACACACACCGTGGACGGAGATGGCACCGACGGGGTCGTCGATCCGCAGCTTGTCCATGGTCACGATGCTCAGGACAACCAGGATACCGCCCAGACCGCCGAACAGGGTTGCCGTCAGTGCGCTCGGCGTTGAAGGCTCAGCGGTGATGACCACCAGGCCAGCCAGGGCACCGTTCAACAGCATGGTCAGGTCAGCCTTGCCGAACAGGATGCGACCGGTGATCAGCGCGGCGATCGCGCCACCAGCTGCTGCGGCGTTGGTGTTCAGGAAGACCATGGCCACAGAGTGTGCACTGGCGATGTCGCCCAGTTTCAGCACAGAACCACCGTTGAAGCCGAACCAGCCCATCCACAGGATGAAGGTACCGAGGGTGGCCAGCGGCAGGTTGGCACCTGGAATGGCGCGAATCTCGCCGTTCGGGCCGTACTTGCCTTTACGGGCGCCCAGCAGCAGTACACCAGCCAGGGCAGCCGCAGCACCCGCCATGTGAACGATACCGGAGCCAGCGAAGTCGCTAAAGCCGAGGTCGCTCAGAGTGTACATGCCAAAGACAGACGCGCCGCCCCAGGTCCATGCACCTTCCATCGGGTAGATCAGGCCGGTCATGACCACTGCGAACAGCAGGAAGGCCCAGAGTTTCATGCGCTCAGCCACGGCACCGGAGACGATGGACATGGCCGTTGCGACGAAGACAACCTGGAAGAAGAAGTCGGAAGCGCCAGAGTAGATGGAGCCGCCTTCAAAACCGTCTTCGCGACCGCTGAAGTCACCGAGTACGCCAGCAACATCAACTTCGCCCATGCCGGACAGGAAGAGATTGCCGCCGTACATGATCGCGTAGCCGCAAATCAGGTACATGGTGCAGGCGATGGCGAACAGAGCCACGTTTTTGGTCAGGATTTCAGTGGTGTTCTTGGCGCGTACCAAGCCAGCTTCCAGCATGGCGAAGCCAGCGGCCATCCACATGACTAATGCACCACAGACAAGGAAATAAAAGGTATCTATAGCGTACTGCAGGTGAAAGATATTGCTTTCCATATGAAGCCCTCCGCACGAGGCTTTTCAGGTATTTAAGTTTTTTTGCGTTGGCTGGTAATTAGTCCGGGGAGCGGTTTATACCGCCTCTTCTCCGGTCTCGCCGGTCCGGATTCGAATCGCCTGTTCGAGTTCGGTCACGAAGATCTTGCCGTCACCGATCTTGCCGGTATTGGCTGCCTTGGTGATGGACTCGATCACCTGGTCCAGCAGGTTGTCGCCGATGGCTACTTCAACCTTCACTTTGGGCAGGAAATCGACCACATACTCCGCGCCGCGATACAGCTCGGTATGCCCTTTCTGCCGACCGAAGCCTTTGACTTCAGTGACAGTAACGCCTTGAACGCCAATCTCGGATAGTGCCTCACGGACATCATCCAGCTTGAAAGGCTTGATGATTGCAGTCACAAGTTTCATGGGTTTCTCCTTGGTAAAGCCGCTTCAACAACTGGACCCTGATTGGTCGGTGTTGAACTCGGGATGCTGCCACCTCGCACACCAATTGTGCGGATTGCGTACAAGGCTATTAGCATCGTGTGTGCCAACGCAAAAAAAACATTTTGAAACAATGGCTTGGGAAAGCGCTGTTCCAAAATGGGACGTTCGGGCGCTCCATTATAGCGCACGGTTTTGGATCGTGAACTATCGTGGTGCAGTTTCGGGGTTGCCAGCCAGCGCCATTGCTTCCCCCACCGGTGTCCGGCCAACAGTATGGCAGGGTCGCCATTGTGTTACACTCCCCCCAACTTAATATTGCCACTCCCGGACGCAGCACCAGCGGCGTCCCGGCACGACAATGAGGTGACATGTGAAAGGCCCACAGGATTTTCTTGCCCAGATTCAAGGCCAGCTTGGCCAGTTCGTACCCGATATGGCCCGGGCGGCGCGCGATGATTTTGAAGGACATGCCCGTGCGACGGTCATGTCGGTTCTGTCAAAGCTGGAACTGGTAACGCGGGAAGAGTTCGACGCCCAGCAAGCCGTACTGTTGCGTACCCGGGAGAAGGTGGAGGCACTGGAAGTCCGGGTTGCCGAACTGGAAAAGCTGCTTGCCAGCAAGGGCTGATAGCCCAGCGCTTTTTCTCTGATGTAAACCTGCCCACGGATAGGGCGGGTCAGCGGCTGGAAACGGGTTCCGGCCAGTTCGATTCAGAATCCAAGGAAGGAAGCCATGCTTGCCACCGTCCACACCCGCGCCCGCCTGGGCGTATCTGCACCACTGGTGACCGTTGAGGTTCACCTCTCCAACGGCCTGCCGTCGCTCTCCATCGTTGGTCTTCCTGAAACCGGCGTTAAGGAAAGCAAGGATCGGGTTCGCAGTGCACTGATCAATGCCGGTTTCGAGTTTCCCGCCAAGCGCATTACCATCAACCTGGCGCCTGCCGACCTGCCGAAGGAAGGTGGTCGCTTTGATCTGCCCATTGCACTGGGTATCCTCGCCGCGTCCGGCCAATTGCCGGCGGATGCCCTGACGGGTGTCGAATGTCTTGGGGAATTGGCTCTGGACGGTACCCTGCGGCCGGTGAAAGGGATTCTTCCGGCCGTGATTGCCGCGCGCCAGCATGATCGTCAGGTCCTGATTCCGGAAGAGAACCGTGAGGAAGCTTCGCTGGCGGCTGGGGACAAACTGTTCGCAGTGGCGCACCTGCTGACTGCCTGTGAACATCTGGCCGGCACCGCCCGCCTGCCACCGGTTTCACCGATGCCGATGGAACGGGGGCCGCAGGATGGTCCGGACCTGGCCGATGTGCGTGGCCAGCATGTGCCACGGAGGGCGCTTGAGATCGCCGCTGCCGGTGGCCACAACCTGCTGATGTTTGGCCCGCCGGGCACCGGAAAAAGCATGCTGGCGAGTCGTCTGCCGGGTTTGTTGCCACCTCTGGACGATGAAGCTGCCCTGGCGGTGGCCAGTGTCCACTCCATTGCTGGTCTGCCCGTACGTGCCGGAGGCTGGCGTCAGCCGCCCTATCGGGCGCCTCACCACACTGCGTCTGCGGCCGCTCTGGTGGGTGGAGGGAGCAGCCCTCGGCCGGGGGAGATCTCGCTGGCTCATGAGGGCGTGCTGTTCCTCGATGAATTGCCGGAGTTCAGTCGCAGGGTACTTGAGGTGTTGCGCGAGCCGATGGAGTCCGGGGAGATTGTGATCTCCCGTGCGACCCGGCAAGTTGCTTTTCCGGCCCGGTTCCAGGTGGTAGCCGCGATGAACCCGTGTCCCTGTGGTTACCGTGGTCACCCGGCCATCGAATGCCAGTGTACGCCGCAGCAGGTGGTGCGGTATCAGACGCGGATCTCCGGGCCACTGCTGGATCGCTTCGATCTACACGTCGAAGTGCCGGTGCAGCAGGGCGAGGTATTCATGGGCCGGGGGCACGAGGGCGAATCCAGCGCGGCCGTCCGGGAGCGGGTGGAGCGGGCCCGCCAGCGCCAGCGGGATCGTGGTGGCGTTAATGCCCAACTGGCCGGGCGGGCGCTGGACGCTGCCTGTGCGCTGGATGCCGCCAGTGAACGGTTGGTCACCCAGGCGATTGAGCGGCTGGGGCTGTCGGCTCGGGCCCTGCACCGGATTTTGCGGGTTGCCCGGACGATCGCGGATCTGGCCGGTGACGAGGTGCTGAGCCAGCGCCACCTGGTAGAGGCGCTGGGTTATCGCAAGCTGGACCGGCAGGCCGCTACTCGAACGGCAGCATCCGCCTGAGTGCTGATCTCTGGTAAACTGCGCGGCCATATCCCATGAACAGCCAGTGCTTGAGGACTACGACATGACAGACCGGCAAGACCCGTCGGATCAATCCCCAGTAACCACCCGCCGGGGTATCCGCAGTTTTGTGTTACGGCAGGGGCGTATGACGGTGGGTCAGAAGAACGCTTACGAACGCAGTTGGCCAAAATTCGGTCTGACCCGTGAGCAGGGGCTGATTGATCCGAAAGTGGCGTTTGGCCGTGAGGCGCCGCTGAATCTGGAAATCGGTTTTGGCATGGGCAAGTCGCTGGTCGAGATGGCGGAGGCTGCGCCGGAGCAGGATTTCATCGGGGTTGAGGTGCATCTGCCCGGTGTTGGGGCGTTGCTGAAAGAGGTGGAAGAGCGCGGCCTGGAAAACATCCGGGTGTACTGCATTGACGCCAATGATGTCATTGATCTTTGCCTGCCGGAAGGCTGCCTCGACCGGGTCATGGTGTTCTTTCCGGATCCCTGGCACAAGAAGCGCCATCACAAGCGGCGCCTGGTGCAGCCGGAGTTCATTCAGCGTATCCGCAGCAAGCTGAAGGTGGGCGGCATCTGCCATCTCGCCACCGACTGGGAGAATTACGCAGAGCACATGATGGAAGTGATGATTGCGGCGGAAGGGTTCAGAAATACCCAGCCCGGAACCGAGTTCGCTCCCCGGCCGGAACATCGCCCCATCACCAAGTTTGAGCAGCGTGGAGAGCGCCTGGGCCATGGCGTCTGGGATCTGCTGTTCGAACGGGTTGACTGAGCAGGGCTAGCCCAATCCGGGCCTTAAGGCCCGGGTGCCTCAGGAATGCAGCGGGTGCCGGCGTTCAGCGCGGATGATCACCAGCCCGGCGGCACCGAGGATCAGGCAGGTAAACTTGATCAGCGCGCAGACCGAGGCAGTGACACTGATGGCATCGGTCGGTGCCGACAGGTTGTTCAGCAACAAGGCATTTTCCGTGATGTCGCTGACGCCGGCACCGATGAAGGCTGCTCGTATCCAGTGTCCGATCTTGCGTTCCCTCACGCCGGGCCGGTCTTCCAACAGGTAGTTGGTAAGCAGGATCAGGGTGACCACAAACGCGCCGATAAACAGGAAGTCCAGCCACAACGAGGCCTGAGCCCAAAGCAGACCGCTTTCGCCCCAGCTCGCCAGAATCGCCAGCGTACGCTCGGCATCCGCTGCCAGTTGCAGGCTGACAATGCCTTTGGGTGCGAGAGTGGTGGTCAGCGCCTGATTGATGGCAACCAGCAGAACAAACAGTGCCAGCGTTGCCAGTGCGCCCAGCTTTAGCCGGCGCGGCGGTGGTGGCAAGGTAGGTTCATGTTTCACAAGAATCTCTCCAGAAGGCTGTTCAGGTAACGCTGGCCCTGCTCTGTGGTTTGCAGACGGTCGGCGGTGAGTAGCCCTTCAGCACGGATTTGGTCCAGTAATACCGCAATCGTTGCTATCGGTAAACCTGTACGCTTCATAAACAGGTCTTCCTCCACGCCTTGACGCAGACGCAGGACGTTCATCATGAATTCCAGCGGTAATTCTTCGCGCTCAATGATCTCGCTGCCCGCAGTGCGGCTGCCAATGCGCCCCAGGTAGGCTTCCGGTTGTCGTGTTTTCCAGTAGCGGTGGATGCTGCCATCGGCCAGGGTGAGCTTGCCGTGAGCACCGGCGCCCAGCGCCAGGTAATCCCCAAAAGTCCAGTAGTTCAGGTTATGACGGGAAGCTCGCCCCGGCCGACTCCAGGCAGACACTTCGTAATCACTGAAGCCTGCCTGGTGAAGATGGTCGGCGCCGGCCAGGTAGATCTGCCAGAGCCGGTCTTCGTCGGGTAATGCCGGTGGGCGGCTGTAGAATTCGGTGTTGGGCTCCAGGGTGAGCTGGTACCAGGACAGGTGCGGCGGCTGCCAGGACAACGCGGCCTCGAGGTCGGCAATGGCTTCTGCCTCGGTCTGGCCGGGCAGGCCATGCATGAGGTCGAGGTTGAAGTTGTCAAAACCGGCCTGTCGGGCGGCTTCAATGGCTCGGTGAGCGGAACGATCGTCGTGAATGCGGCCCAGGGCTTTCAGATGGTCGGGGTTGAAGCTCTGGATGCCGATGGACAGGCGGTTGATGCCGGCCTGGCGGAAACCCTCAAAACGGGCTTGATCCACGGTGCCCGGGTTTGCTTCCAGGGTGATTTCGGCATCGGGGCTGAATTCGAGGTGTTCTGACAGGGCCGCGAACAGGCGATGGTAGAACTCCGGGGACATCAGCGAGGGTGTGCCGCCACCAATAAAGACGGTCTGGATGGTGCGCTTTCCGATCTGCGCCAGATCGGCCTGCAGGTCGTCGTGAATGGCTGCCAGGTACTGGGATTCCGGTGGCATGCCATCTTTCAGGGCATGGGAGTTGAAGTCGCAGTAAGGGCACTTGCGAACACACCAGGGCACATGCAGGTAGAGGCTCAGCGGCACGCTGGCCGGCGACAACGTCGTGGTGGTTGTGTTCACGAGGTTGCGCGGGTGTCGCCGAGTTGGGCCAGCAGCACCTTAAGAGCCTGGCCCCGATGGCTGATGCGGCCTTTCTCGGCGCGGGAAAGTTCTGCTGCACTGCACTGATGGTCGGCCACCCAGAAAACCGGGTCGTAGCCAAAGCCGCCGTCACCCCGTCGCTGTCGCAGAATCTGGCCGGGCCAGCGGCCATGGCAGATAACCGGGGTCGGGTCCTCGGCATGGCGCAGGTACACCAGTACGCAATGGAACTGTGCGCTGCGGGCTTCATCCGGGGTATCAGCCAGGGCAGTCAGCAGGGCATCAATGTTGTCGCTGTCGGTGGCGTCAGGTCCCGCAAAACGGGCTGAGCGCACGCCAGGCATGCCGCCGAGGGCATCCACGGCGAGCCCTGAATCATCGGCCAGCGCAGGCAAACCGGTTACCCGGGCGGCGTGGCGGGCCTTGATAATGGCGTTTTCGACAAAGGTGATGGCCGGTTCCTCGACTTCATCGACCCCGAGCTCCCGCTGCGCCCTGGGTTTCAGATTCAGGGGCGCCAGAAGCTCGGTCAGCTCGGCGATTTTGCCGGCGTTGTTGCTGGCAATGACCAGGGGCTGAGAGGTGTCGGTCATGGGCATCGGCTCAGTCATCGTTGTACAGGGTGTGGGCAAAGCGGATCGGCAGATCCGATGGGTGGCCCGTAGGGCGGGCGGTGATCTTAAAGGTCAGCATCTCGCCCGAGCGGTACTGGAATTCGGAGATAAAGTAGACCGCATCCCCCTCCTGAATACGCCGGAACGCCAGGAAACGGCTCTGCTGGATATCGTTGAGAACCTGCCCTTCAACCTGGCCGCTGACGGTCTCGAGTCCGCCGAGTTCATTCTCCCGCATGATACTGATGTTAAGAATGCCAATGGCACGACTGCGATTGAGATTGTTCTGGGCTGCGACTTCCGGCGTCAGGAAGGTGCTGGCGAAAACGCTGTAATGAACTTCGTATTCGCCAAAGTCCACCGATTCGGCCAGGCTTTGGCTGCCGATCAGGCACAGCCAGCACACGGTCAGTAGTTTGAGAGTACGGCTAAGGGTGATGTTCATGATCAATCCTCCTGCCGGGTGATGCGGTAAATCGCGATCTGCCCCAGCATGTTGGGCCATAGGCGGCTCAGCCAGCGATCCCGGTGCTGGCCATCCACCACCGTTCGGTTCTTGATACGGAAGTTCTTGCGGTGGCACAGGGCCTCGAAGTCCTTGAAGGTACAGAGGTGGATGTTCGGGGTGTTGTACCACTTGTGCGGCAGGGTTTCGGATTCCGGCATTCTGCCGCGGCGCATCAGATACCATCGTAGTCGCCAATAGGCAAAATTGGGAAATGTCACGATGCCTTCGCGGCCAAGCCGGAGCATTTCATCGAGAACCTTGTCCGGGCGCCTTACTGCTTGCAGGGCCTGGGTCATCAGCACCACGTCAAAGCTCTGGTCGTCAAAGTTCTGCAGACCCTGGGTATCCAGGTTCTGTTCAATCACCGTCACGCCACGATCCATGCAGGTTGTGATGTGGTCGGGATTGATCTCCAGACCATAACCGCTGGCTTGTTTCTCCCGCTGAAGGTGGTCGAGCAGGGTGCCGTCACCGCAGCCGAGGTCGAGGACATGGCTGCCGGGTTTGATCCACTGTTCAATGATTTCCAGGTCCGGCCTCATGCGCCAACCTCCCTTGCTACCCGGCCCATATAGGCACCGAAAATGTCGGTATAGCGCGGCGTCGGAATCAGGAATGCGTCGTGGCCCCAGGGCGCGTCGATTTCGGCATAGCTGACCTTGCGGCGGGCGGCAATCATGGCGTTGACCAGCTCCTCGGAGCGAGCCGGTGAGAAGCGCCAGTCGGTGCTGAAGGATAATACCAGGAATTCACAGCTGGCCTGGGTCAGGGCTGCCGCCAGGTTATTGTCGAACTCGTAGGCCGGATCAAAATAGTCCAGTGCACGGGTCATCAGCAGATAGGTATTGGCATCAAAACTCTCGGAAAACCGCTCGCCCTGGTAACGCAGGTAGCTTTCAACCTGAAACTCGGCGTCATAGCCAAACTTGTAGGCCTGATCCCGCAGTTCACGGCCAAATTTCTCGCCCATTGAGGCATCCGAGAGGTAGGTGATGTGGCCGACCATGCGTGCCAGCATCAAGCCCTGCCGGGGGAGGGTGTCGAAATCGTGATAGCGGCCGTCATGGAATTCCGGGTCGCTGGTAATGGCTTTGCGGGCGACCTCGTTGAAAGCAATGTTCTGGGCCGTCAGGCGCGGGGTGGATGCAATGATCAGGGCGTGACGCAACCGGTTCGGGTAAGACAGACTCCACTGCAGAGCCTGCATGCCGCCGAGGGAACCGCCAACCACCGCGGCCCAGCACTCGATGCCGAGGCGGTCCGCAAGGATGGCCTGGCTGTGGACCCAGTCCTGTACCGTAATGACCGGAAAATCGGGACCGTAGGTTTTGCCGGTTTTCGGGTTGGTGGCATTGGGGCCGGTGCTGCCGTTACAGCCGCCCAGGTTGTTGAGACTGACCACGAAGAAGCGCCGGGTATCGATAGGCTTGCCGGGGCCGATGCAGCTGTCCCACCAGCCAGGTTTACGGTCATCCATGCTGTGATAGCCTGCGGCATGGTGATGTCCGCTCAGGGCGTGACAGATCAGTACCGCATTGCTGGCATCGGCATTGAGAGTGCCGTAGGTTTCGATCACCAGATCGTAGCTGTCGAGGGTTTGCCCGCAGGCCAGGGTGAGTGGTGAATCGAAATGCAGTGTCTGCGGGGTCACTATCCCGACAGAATCCGGTGGCAGGGAATCGGGCATCGGCGCGATAGGCTTCCTGGTTCAGTCCGTAAAACTCTAGGAGTGCGTCAGACGACCCCTAGCAGAAGGTGTCTGGAAACCGTGCCCGCCAGGATGAACCAGAGGGCGGTAACCAGCCATGCAGTTTAAAGGCCGACCTGCATGGCTGCAACCGCAAGGTGTCCCAGGTCAGGCAATGCCTGAGATGTTCACCACTTTTTGCTGGATCAGGGTCGGTGCTGGTTTGCGGATCTGCTTCTGCATATTCTCAGCCAGCTCCAGCTGCTTGCGCAGGTCAGCGATACTGGCCTCCAGGCGAGCGCGCTCGGCTTTGCTGTCGCGATCGGTGCGCACCATGTCCTTGAGCCGGCGTATCTGGTGCTCCAGCAGCTGCTTTTGTTCCATGGAGTACTGCATGATCGGCAGCAGGGCCTCACCCGGCCAGCGCAGGACGTCCTTACGTACTCGCTCGTGCAGGGTGCGGGCTTCGGCGACCATGACATTGAAGAAGCGGCGAATCAGCTGGCTCTGCTCCGTCAGCAGGTTCTTCGGGTTGAGCCGGAAGCGATTGGCTTTCTTGCGCAGCTCGCGGATGGCGATGACATGGCGGCCCGCGCGCAGAGGAATGGGTTCCAGGTGGCGGGCGCGGGTATCCTCGTTATAGCGACGATAGATGGCGGCGACCATCTTCTCGGCGAGCTGGCCTTCACTGAGAAGGTTGCTGAGGTCAATCTCCAATAGTTCGAAGAAGTGATCCATACCCCGGCTCATGCCGGCGGTGGTCCAGCTTTTGGTCAGCTGCTCGCGGGTTGTCTGAACATGCTGTTCAAAACGGGCTTCGCTGACCAGTTGGTTGAGGGTGTCGCCCTGGGACTGCATCAGTCGGCGGCTGGAGCGCAGGGTGATCAGCTTCTTGTAGTAGAAATCGTAATCCTGCTGGGCCCTGTCGGCGAGACGGCGCAGGGCATCCTTGTCGATATGGGTGTCTGAGCAGGCCGACAGCTCTTCTTCCAGTACGCCCAGGCGGTGCTGCATGGCCGCCTGACTGTTCTGCAGCATGCCCAGAAGGTCATTGATCAGACTCTGGGTGATGAGCTGTTCCTTGTGAATCAGGATACGGTCGATGATCAGCTGTTCGAGGTTGGGCAGGTTGCTGCGTTCATACAGCGAACGGTCGTTGCGTACCTGAGCCACCAATCCCTGCTTGGCGGACACCGGGATAACATCGCTCTGGCGAATGTTCAGATGGTCAGCCGTGTATTGCTGAATACGGGCAATTGACTCCTGGGTCTGGTCCTCGCTCTGCAGATCGTCCCAGAGCACGTCAATCTTGTTGAGAACCGCAAACCGACCGGCACGGTGATCGGCGTGCTCGGTATCAATATGTTCGTTCCAGATCGCCATGTCACTGGCGGTCACGCCGGAGTCAGCGCTGAGCAAAAAGATCACCGCATGGGCATTGGGCAGCATGCTGATGGTCAGTTCCGGCTCGGAGCCAAGGGCGTTCAGACCCGGGGTGTCGAGAATACGCAGGCCGCGTTCGAACATCGGGTGACGGATGCTGATCTGGGCGTTACGCCAGGCCGGTACCAGCACCTGGCCGGGGTTATTCCGGTCTGGTTCCAGCATCTGTTCCTCGAAGCCAAGCTTGCGGGCCTCACCAGGGCTGACACTCTTTACCTTGGCAACTTCGGCCAGCACTTCCCGCATGACATCCGGATTGCTGTCGTCAAGTTCGTGACGGACCCAGTGCTGGGGTTGCTTGCGAAGCTGGTGCAGGGAAATGTCGCCGCTGCGGGTCTCGATCGGCAACAGCATCAGGTAATTCTGGTTTTCGGCCCGGTCGAAAAACAGTTCGGTCGGGCACATGGTGGTGCGGCCGGCTTGGGAAGGCAGCATGCGCTGACCGTAGTCAGAGAAGAACAGCGCGTTAATCAGCTCGGTCTTACCGCGGGAATACTCGCCGACAAAGGCAATGGTGAGCTCATCTTCGATCAGCAGTTCGAGGCCGTGACGAATGCGGTTGCTGATGTCGTCGGAAAACAGGTCGTTGTCCTGAAGCCACAGGCGGTAACGGCTGATCTGGCGGATCAGTTCCTTTTTCCAGGAATGGTAGGCTTCTACCTGCTGAGACAAGCTGCCGAGATTGCTCATTTCACGGACCTTCGCAGATTAACTGAGGATGACAGAAATATTACTTGCATTGTCTGCACATTGCTCCCCATTACCCGGGACACTTTTGCCGGGCGTTGGGGAGTTTGGCGATTTCCTGTCTGTATTTATAGTCGATGTGGTTTATTAATCAACAGCTTGCTATTCGTCTGTGGCAATGTGTTGTCGTGTATGGGTTTGTAACCGCCTGTATCTCTGTGAACTGGTTTACAGGCCAACGCCAATGGCACTGAGGCCGGCGGCCATGGCCATACGCTGTACCACTTCGGTCAGTACGCTGAGAATCAGGAACACCACGATCGGTGACAGGTCGAGCCCGCCCAGAGGCGGCATCACATTGCGTACCGGGCGCATCACCGGTTCGGTGATTTGTGCCACCAGCTGAATGGCGGGGTGGTGGCTCTGGGGCGCAATCCAGCTGACCACCACAATGGCGACCACTGACCAGAAGTAGATCTTGATGATCAGACCGACCACGGTCAGTGCCGACCAGGTCAGCAGGGTGATGGGGTTGAAGGCTGGCAGGCCGTTATTGAGCGTGAGCAGGATCAGCACGTAAGTCAGTGCCTGGATCAGTACTGCCAGCACCAGCGCGGCGCCGTCGATGCCACCCCAGCCGGGGATCAGCCGCCGTAGCGGGCGCAGCAGGGGGTTGGTCGCTTTGACCACAAACTGGGAAATCGGATTGTAGAAATCCGCACGTGCCAGCTGCAGCAGAAATCGCAGCAGGACCACGGTCAGGTAAAAAGTTGAGGCGACTTGCAATACGGTGATCAGGATGTGCGCCAGCATGCAGCAATGTCTCCGTTCAAAATAGCGTTACCCGGGATATGGGGTCGCAGGGGTTGGCAGGCAACCCCTGAGGTGATTTCAGTCCTTGCCTGCCAGTTCCCTGGCCATTTCTTCCGAGCGTTGGTAAGCCGCCTGAACGGCTTGTTCAACCAGCTCCCGCAGGCCGCCGCTTTCAAAGCTGTTAATGGCTTGTTCGGTGGTGCCACCCGGAGACATAACGTTACGTTTGAGCTGAGCGGGGTCGTGCTCACTGCGGGCCGCCATTTCGGCGGCGCCAGCCATGGTCTGGATGGCCAGTGCACGGGCGGTTTCTGCGTTCATGCCGGCTTTGGTGGCGGCGCCCTCGAGCGCTTCCAGCATCAGGAAGAAATAGGCCGGGCCACTGCCGGAAAGCGCGGTGACCGTGTGCAGGCTGGACTCCTGCTCAACCCACAGCGCTGAGCCGATACCGCTGAAGATCTGCGTCACGGTCGCTTTCTGGGTGTCATTGACCTGATCGTTGGCGAACAGGCCGGCAGCACCTTTGCCCACCAGGGACGGGGTGTTGGGCATGACCCTGATCAGCGGTAGGCCACCACCAAGCCATTCGTCGAGGGTCGCGCACTCCAGACCGGCGGCGATGGATACCATGAGCGGGCGGGTGTTCTGGACGACCGGTGCGATGTCGCGGCATACCGCCGCCATGATCTGCGGCTTGACCGCAAGGATGATCACGTCGCCCTGCTGGGCGCAATAACGGTTGTCGGTAGTCACGCTGACACCGAACTGGTTGCGCAGCGCCTGCAGGTGCCCATCATCCGGAGCGCTCGCCCAGATGCGTCCGGCATCAACACCTGATGCCAGCATGCCGCCAATGATCGCGCTGGCCATATTGCCGGCGCCGATGAAAGAGATGGTTGGTGAGGTGCTCAAGGTCTACTCCGGTAAGGTTCGAATCTGTTGCCGATGATAGCAGGATATCGGGAGCTCAGCCCGCACTGGCACGGGCGCCGAACAAAGCCGTACCCACACGCACCCAGGTAGCGCCTTCGGCAATGGCGCTCTCGAGGTCTCCTGACATGCCCATGGACAGGGTGTCGAGGGCCTGTTCCGGGGGCAGCTGCTCGTTGATGGTGGCCAGCAGCTGAGCCAGTTGACGGAAGCTTTGGCGGAGCTCCGTGTCCCCCTGCCGCGGGTCGGGAATGGCCATCAGTCCACGCAGGCGGAGATTGGGCAGTCCCGCGATCGCGCTGGCCAGGGCGACGGCTTCCTCCGGGTGGCAGCCGGATTTGCTGGCCTCGCGGTCGATATTGACCTGCAGGCAGATATTCAGCGGTGCCAGCGCCGGGTCACGCTGCTCATTCAGGCGACGGGCGACCTTGAGGCGGTCGACACTGTGGACCCACGAAAACTGATTGGCGATGGGGCGGGTCTTGTTGGACTGTATGGGACCGATGAAGTGCCACTCCAGGTCTGTCAGGTCGGACAGGGCTTCAATCTTGTCGAGGGCTTCTTGCAGGTAGTTCTCGCCGAAGGCCCGCTGGCCGGAGCTGGCGGCAGTGCGAATGTCGCTTGCCGGGCGGGTTTTGCTGACCGCCAGCAACCGCACGGTACCGGGTTTGCGGCCGGCATCGATTGTTGCTTTTTGTATGCGTCGGGTTACGCTCTCAATGTTGTCTGCTATGCTGCTCATAGTGTCAAAAACGCAAAGCGTGTCAATCTGTTGGCCCTTGGGCTGCACGGATGTGCAGGATGTGGCGAACACGTTACCCGCAGCACCGGAAAATGCCAAGCAGCAGGCATGGCCGGATTGTGGGCAGAGGGACATGCATATGGCACCAGGATAAAAGAAAAGCCTCCCGAGGACTCCAATGGATATAACAGAACTGCTTGCCTTCTCGGCAAAACAGGGTGCGTCTGATTTGCACCTGTCTGCCGGCCTCCCTCCCATGATCCGTGTTGACGGCGATGTCCGCAGAATCAATCTGCCCCCCATGGAGCATAAAGAAGTCCACGGGCTGATTTATGACATCATGAACGACAAGCAGCGCAAGGATTTCGAGGAGTTCCTGGAAACCGACTTCTCGTTCGAAGTGCCTGGCGTGGCTCGTTTCCGGGTTAACGCGTTTAACCAGAACCGGGGCGCAGGTGCGGTGTTCCGAACGATCCCTTCCAAGGTGCTGACCATGGAAGATCTGGGCATGGGACAAGTGTTCAAGGATGTGTCCTCAGTGCCGCGGGGGCTGGTTCTGGTGACTGGGCCGACCGGTTCCGGTAAGTCGACCACGCTGGCGGCGATGCTCGATTACATCAACGAAACGCGTTATGAGCACATCCTCACCATTGAAGACCCCATCGAATTCGTACACGACTCCAAAAAATGTCTGGTCAACCAGCGGGAAGTCCATCGGGATACCCTGGGCTTTAACGAAGCGCTGCGTTCAGCGCTGCGGGAAGATCCCGATATCATCCTGGTGGGCGAGCTGCGGGACCTGGAAACCATCCGGCTGGCGCTGACTGCGGCTGAAACCGGTCACCTGGTGTTCGGTACCCTGCACACCACCTCAGCGGCCAAGACCATTGACCGTGTGGTTGATGTATTCCCGGCGGAAGAAAAGTCCATGGTCCGCTCCATGCTGTCGGAGTCGTTGCAGGCCGTGGTTTCCCAGACACTGATGAAGAAAGTCGGTGGTGGCCGGATCGCGGCCCATGAAATCATGATCGGCACCCCGGCAATCCGTAACCTGATTCGCGAGGATAAGGTTGCGCAGATGTACTCGGCCATTCAGACCGGCGGCTCGCTGGGTATGCAGACGCTGGATCAATGTCTTGAACGGCTGCTTCAGAAAGGGTTGATTAACCGGGAAGCGGCCCGTGCCAAGGCCAAGATGCCGGACAATTTCTAAACTATGTGAGTACAGGCCCTGCTGGCAGCAGCTGGCAGGGACGGTCATAGCAGGTAAGCGTAATGGAATTTGAAAAGTTACTTCGATTGATGGTGGAAAAAGGTGGCTCCGACCTGTTCATTACCGCAGGGGTTCCACCCAGCATGAAGGTCAATGGCAAGGTGCTGCCGGTGACCAAGAATGCGCTGACACCGGAGCAGACCCGTGAACTGGTCTATGGGTCGATGAACGACAAGCAGCGGACCGAGTTCGAGGCGACCCATGAGTGTAACTTTGCCATCAGTGCCCGTGGTATCGGCCGTTTCCGGGTCAGCGCATTTTTCCAGCGCAACCTGTGCGGCATGGTGCTGCGGCGGATTGAGGTGAAAATTCCGCAGATCGATGAGCTGTGCCTGCCGGAGATCATCAAGGATCTCGCGATGACCAAACGGGGGCTGATCATTTTTGTGGGCGCCACCGGAACCGGCAAGTCCACCTCGCTGGCGGCGATGCTTGGTCATCGTAACCGCAACAGCCGTGGCCATATCATTTCCATTGAGGATCCGATCGAATTCGTACACCAGCATCAGGGCTGCATCGTTACCCAGCGTGAGGTGGGCATCGATACCGAGAGTTTTGAGGTGGCGCTGAAAAATACCCTGCGCCAGGCCCCCGACGTTATTCTGATCGGTGAGATCCGGACCAAGCAGACCATGGAGTATGCGGTGCAGTTTGCCGAAACGGGTCACCTGTGTCTGGCAACCCTGCACGCCAACAACGCCAACCAGGCGCTGGACCGGATTATCCAGTTCTTTAATCCGGATCAGCATGCCCAGACCTGGATGGACCTGTCTCTCAACCTCAAGGCCGTTGTTGCCCAGCAGCTGATCCCGACCCCTGATGGCAAGGGCCGGCGTGCAGCCATTGAAGTACTGATCAACTCGCCGCTGGCCTCAGACATGATCCGTAAGGGTGAGGTTCACAAGCTTAAGGAGCTGATGGCCAAGTCCACCGAAGGCGGCATGCAGACCTTCGATCAGGCGCTGTACCGGCTCTATTCCGACGGCCTGATCACCTATGAAGATGCCTTGGCTCATGCGGATTCCGCCAATGACCTGCGTCTGATGATCAAGCTGGGCAGTGATGCCCATACGCCGGATCAGCTGTCGTCTACGGTCGACAAACTGTCCATTCAGGATGACTGAGCGGCGAGTTAGACGTTAGTCGTAGTTGAGTCGCACTCCGAATCAGTAGTTTTGGCATTTGAGGCCATTGGCCTTGCCTGCGTATACTCCGCGCCGTTCCAAAACGGGGGGAGTTATGCAGAAGTTCGTACGTTGCCTGATTACAGGTGTTCTGGTGTCGTCGCCGGCCTCGCTGCTGGCCGGTGGCTTCTCACTGAACGAACAGAGTGCCAGCGCCATGGGCGTTGCCAATGCCGGTTCCGCGGCCAATCCGGAAAATGCCACCACGGTCTTCTTTAATCCGGCCGGCATGAGCCAGCTATCCGGTACCAATCTGTCGTTTGGTGCCGCGATGCTGAACATCAAGGCCGAGCTGGATGGGCCCACCGGGGCTGCCACCGACTCGATTGGCCAGCCTGTTGCCGGTGGTAACGGTGGTGATTTTGTCCCCCTTGCTGTCCTGCCGAATATTTACCTCACCCACGAAGTCAACGACTGGCTGGATGTTGGCTTCGGTGTCCACGCACCGTATGGCCTGAAAGCCGATTACGACAATGACTTCATTGGTCGCTACTTTGCAGACAAGACCGAACTCACCGCCATCGCCTTGAGTCCGTCCATTGCGCTTAATGATGGCAACGGATTTTCCCTGGGTTTTGGAGTTAACCTCATGTATGCCGAAGGGCGACTGAGCAAGTTCCAGGATTACAGTGAGAGCGAGGCACGGCTCCGGAAGGTGGGTTACAGCGGCCCTGCGCTGGAAGAAGGGTATGTGGATATCCAGGGGGACGACCTGGCGGCTACCTTTGCCTTCGGCATGTTGTGGGAAGTGAATGAGCGCACGCAGCTGGGGTTCAGTGCCCAAAGTGGAACGGAACTGGAACTGGATGGTGACGCTACGCTGACCAACATGCCCCAGGCCTCACTCGGGGCGGGCGGTCTGACGGTCACTATTGCCGATGTGTCTGAGCAGGTTGTGGTGCCCCTGGAAATCCCCGAAAGCGTCAGTTTTGGTGTCCGTCATCGTGTCACCGATACGGTTACCCTGCTTGGTGGTGCAACCTGGGCGAAATGGAGTCGCTTTGTTGCGCTGGATATCATCAGCCGTGAGCAGAATGGGGCGATCTCGGCAGCGGGCAGTGCCAAATACGGGGCTGATGGTTATGTGGGTCACGTGTCCGAGAACTGGGATGACACCTGGCAGTTCAATGTCGGGGGCATCTGGCAGGTTTCACCGGCCTGGGCTCTGAAAGCGGGATATGCTTACGACCAGTCACCGGTGCCGGATGATTTCCGAACGGCCCGGATTCCTTCGGACGATCGTCAGTGGCTAAGCCTCGGCACCCAGTTTGCTGATGCCCAAAGTGGCTGGGCCGTGGATGTGGCTGCCGGAGTGCTGCTGTTCGACAAGTCCAAGGTGGACGAAGTTGAGCGTACCGTTGATGACGAGCCGGTGGCGAACCTGGCCCATTTCAGTGGCAGTTATGATCTGGATGCCTGGAATGTTGCCGTTCAGGTCAGCAAGGCCTTCTGAGTGGGCGGTGTCGTGGTCAGGTCAGCCAACGACCTGGCCGCGGTAGATGATCTTTTTCTTCGTGGTTGCAGCGGCCTCGTGGCGATGATCGGTTTCATCTGTGCTTGAGCGCGGGGCGTCCACGATGACCTGCCCACGGTATACCCGTCTATTGGTGTGCCCCTCCTGCGCCGTTCCCCTGGCCGCTTCCGGCTCGTCGTAGCCCGGAATCTGTTCCTTCAGTGAGTTCCAGACACGCGTCAGCTGGTTCGACCGGCTTTTCCCGGCGTAGTCCGCCAACTGTTGCTGTAGCTGATCGTCGGTCAGGTGGAGCTTGATGCCGAATTCGGTATGAATGAGGCGGCGGCACTGGTGAACCAGTTTGAGCAGGGCGGGATCAAACAGCCAATTTCGTTCAGGGGCAGTGGAGATCATTCTCGCAATCCTTCAGGGCGGATGTCACAACAGGCAGGGCTGGGCCCGGGTGGGTCAGTTGCCGACGTCTGAAATAAAGCGAATATCGTGCCGCAAGTGTGATTGGCGTCAAATATAGCGAAAAGCGGCGAAATGCCGTCAGTTCGGCGGGCGGGGTTAGCGCGAACAGCGCCCCAAAACGGTGACTGCTCGCGATTTTTGCACCATTATCAGTCAGATAGAAGGTTTGGGGTTAGTGGGCCTCATCCCAGTTGTTGCCCACGCCGGCTTCCACCAGCAGCGGCACGGAAAGTTCGGCTGCTGCCGACATCCGGCTGACCAGACCCTCGCGAATGGTATCCACCGCTGAACTCCTGACTTCAAGAATCAGTTCATCGTGGACCTGCATGATCATCCGGGCATCGTCCGGGTGATCCTCGGTGAGCCAGCGCTCCACCGACAGCATGGCCTTCTTGATGATGTCGGCCGCGGTACCCTGCATTGGTGCGTTGATGGCGGTACGCTCTGCGGCCTGTTGCATCTGTTTGTTGCGGGCGTTGATCTCCGGCAGATACAGGCGACGGCCAAACAGGGTTTCGACAAAACCGTCTTCATGGGCCTGCTTGCGGATGGCGTCCATATACCTCAGTACGCCGGGGTACCGGTCGAAGTAGCGGTCGATGTATTGCTGGGCAACCTTGCGCTCCACATCCAGCTGCCGGGCCAGTCCGAACGCAGACATGCCGTAGATCAGCCCGAAGTTGATCGCCTTGGCACTGCGACGCTGATCCGCGCTGACTTCGTCCACGCCAACACCAAACACTTCCGCTGCCGTTGCCTTGTGGATGTCTTCGCCGTGGGCAAAGGCGTTGAGCAGGCCTTCATCCTCTGACAGGTGTGCCATGATCCTCAGCTCGATCTGGGAATAGTCGGCGGCCATCAGCTTGTAGCCATCCGGAGCCACAAAGGCCTGGCGGATGCGGCGCCCCTGGGGCGTGCGGATTGGAATATTCTGCAGGTTGGGCTCGCTGGAAGACAGTCGTCCGGTGGCCGCCACTGCCTGATGGTACGAGGTGTGAATGCGCCCGCTGCGCGGGTTGATCATACCCGGCAGGCTGTCGGTGTAGGTCGACTTGAGCTTGCTCAGGCTGCGATGCTCAAGGATCAGCCGTGGCAGCTCATGTTCATGGGCGAGTTCCTGAAGCACCGGTTCAGCGGTGGAAGGAGCACCCTTTGGGGTCTTCTTGATGACCGGGAGCCCCATCTTGTCGTAGAAAATGCTCTGGAGCTGTTTCGGTGAACCGAGGTTGAACTGCTCTCCGGCTTCCTCGTAGGCCAACGTTTCCAGTTCGGCCATCCGTTCCGCCAGTTCCTGGCTCTGGGTTCTCAGCAGTGCCGCGTCCACCAGAGCTCCACGTTGCTCCATGCGGGACAGGACCGGAACCAGTGGCAGGTCGATGGTTTCATAGACTTCCTGCAGGCGACCGGTGTCGGCCAGCTGCGGGCGCAGGGCCTGGTGCAGGCGCAGAGTGATGTCGGCATCTTCGGCAGCGTAGGGGGCTGCCTGTTCCAGTTCGATCTGGTTGAATGTCAGTTGTTTGGCGCCCTTGCCGGCAATATCCTCGAAATGGATCGTGCTGATGCCCAGGTATTTGAGGGCCAGGGAGTCCATGTCATGGCGGGTGCCGACGGAATTGAGCACGTAAGACTCCAGCATGGTGTCCTCGGCAATCCCGTTAAGCGTTATGCCGTGGTTAGCCAAAACGTTCTTGTCGTACTTCAGGTTCTGGCCGACCTTGGCCCGTGCCGGATCTTCCAGCAGGGGCTTGAGAAGGGCCAGGGTCTCGTCCCGGTCGAGCTGTTCCGGTGCGCCCATATAGTCGTGACCGAGGGGGACATACGCGGCTTCGCCAGGCGTGATTGCAAAGGATACGCCCACCACCTGGGCCTGGCTGTAGTTGAGGCTGGTGGTCTCGGTATCGAAGGCAAACAGTGGGGCTTCTCGCAGACGCTGGAGCCAGCTGTCCAGCTGATCCTGGCTGGTGATGGTGTGGTAGTCGCGGCCGGGATCCTCCGGCTCGGGGTGTGTCTCATCCGCGGCGCTGCCACTGGCATCGGCACTGGAGGCGAGATCTGCAACCCAGCTCTTGAACTCGTATTCCCGGAACAGTGATAGCAGTTGCTGGTCGTCCTGGGGGGAATGGGCCAGCTGCTCCAGGTCGATCTCGAGTTCAACGTCGGTCTTGATGGTTGCCAGTTCGTGGCTCAGCGGAAGTTGGGGCAGCGCCGCGCGGAGATTTTCACCGATCTTGCCCTTGATCTCGTCGGCCCTGACGGTGAGTTCATCCAGTGTGCCATAGGCCTGCAGCCATTTGACCGCAGTTTTGGGGCCGCATTTGGTAACGCCTGGTATGTTGTCGACGGAGTCTCCTACCAGTGTCAGGTAGTCGATGATCTGTTCCGGCGCCACGCCGAACTTGTCGATCACGCCGCCCCGGTCCATGCGGGTCTCGGTCATGGTATTGATCAGGGTGACATGGTCGCTGACCAGTTGTGCCATATCCTTGTCGCCGGTGCTGATCACGACATCAATGCCTTTGGCGGTCGCTTCATGGGCCAGGGTGCCGATGACATCGTCAGCTTCCACCTCAGGAATAATCAGTAGGGGCAGGCCCATGGCGCGGATAATCTCGTGGATGGGGGCAATCTGGACCCGCAGGTCATCGGGCATGGGTGGGCGATTGGCTTTGTACTCCGGATACAGGTCGTGACGGAAGGTCTTGCCTTTGGCATCAAAGACCACGACCACTCGCGAACCTGGAAAATCCTGCTCTAGTCGCCGGATCATGCTGATCACTCCCTTGATGGCTCCGGTAGGATGGCCCTTGCTGGTGATCAGGGGAGGCAGGGCATGAAAGGCCCGGAACAGGTAGGAGGAACCATCGACTAGTACGACCGGTGGGGTCTGCTGCTGACTCATATCAAGACAAATCCGGAATCTGATTGAAGCGTGAATGACCTTGTGTAACCCTAAGTCTGATGTTGCCGTTGCCTTCTGGTCCGGCGCAGGGTAATCCAGGCGCAAGGCTGTCTCTTCGCAAGAGCCTAGGGTAAGAAAACAAAGCTTAAAGGCCTAAAGGGTAAAAAGAGTACCATGAAAACTATGCGATTCCCCTGCCTCAGCGCCATGACTCTGGCACTTTTTTCACTCACTGCGCTGGCGCAGGAAGCGGACCTGCCGACAGGCGTGGAAGCCCCGGAGGAACCGGTGGTGGTTCCCGAATATCAGCCGGATCTGGCCGAGCCCCAAGTGGTTATTCGTGGGGGCGAAGACGAGGTGATCTACGAGTACCGGGTCAATGGCGAAATCGTGGAAATCAAGGTGGTGCCGGCCATAGGGCCCGCCTATTATCTGGTGCCGGCCGACAGCGGCGGGTGGCAGCGTACCCGCGAGTCGCGGACGCGGGTCCCGAGCTGGGTCATCTTCCGCTGGTAGTCCGCACTTTTCAGATAAGGTCAACGGCTACGGAGCCGGAGGGGGCGCTCTCCCGCCCCTGGCTGTCCACCACACTGACTGAAAATTCATAAGCCCCTGGATCGAACCGGTCCAGGCTCAGCCGCGTGTTCTCGGCACCTTCTACCATTATCGACTGAAACGCTTCCCTGTGCCTTAGCCGGAACCGCACCCGGTAGCCGCTGATTTCGCTTAAGGCGAGGGACTCGCCATTCTCGCGGGTGAGCGGGGCACTCCAGGACAGGGTCGGGCGTGATTCGGGGTGGGGCGATGGGGTGCTGTCGCTGATTTCTCCGTTTCCGCCGCTCCCGCTTGCCGGTGTGGTGTCGGCCGGTTGGCTTTCGTCCCCGAAGGCCTGACGGAATGAGCTGATGGCGGAGCTTTCCCGCTGGGCCGCTACCAGAGGTGCGCTTTGTGTGGTGGAGCTGTAGCTGTCTGTGCTGCCCTGCTTGCAGCCGGAAAGTAATGCCAGGGCGGTTGCCAGGACCAGCAATGACAGGTTGGCAGATAACCGCCGGGCGGCCAGCCTGGGATGTCGCATATCGGGCATTAGCTGCTCTCAATAGGCCCATGCCGGGCCGAAAGGTCTGTTTGAGGCGGGGCCTGAATAATGCGGGGAGTCGGGCCAGCGAACCAAGGCGATCGATTATGCGAATCAGGGTGGGATCATCAAGTGAACAATCGGTAAATTGCGGGCCAGTGCACGCCCCTCCATTGGATGGGGTTTAGTATGAACATTCTAATTTTAAGGAATAACCTGCTCTCCAGATGAAAAAAACGGTGGGCGACCGCCGCAACTGTTAACCCTGTTTTCCAGACTTACGCTGAATTCAGGTCTCACCAAGTAAGGAGAGTATCGATGGGCAAGCTCAAGACCTACCAGGAACAACTGCAGGACATCGTCACCAAGGGCATCAACGCCGCTGAAGAGCAGCAGAAGAAGCTGGCTTCCAAGCCGTTCGAGTACGCTGAGAAGCTGGAAACTGAAGTACGCGAATACAGCGTCAAGACTCTGCGTGAGCGGTACGACGGTTACAGCGAATCCCTGTTCGAGCAGCTGCGTGGTCTGAATGACCGTTTCGGCAGCTTTGCTGCTGACCTGGTTGCACGCATTGAGAAGGAAGCCGCTGAAAGCGCCGACGCCGTAGCTGAAGCCGCTGAAAGCGTTGCTGAAGAAGTTGCTGAAGCCGCCGAAGAAGTGAAGGAAGCTGTTGCAGCCAAGAAGCCTGCAGCCAAGAAGCCGGCTGCCAAGAAGACTGCAGCTGAAGCGTCTACCACTGCCTGATTGCAGCTGGTTCTGACCACAAAAAAACCGCCTGCGGGCGGTTTTTTTGGTTGTGGCGGATTCACGTAGCTCAAGGCTCGCTGGGTTCGGGTGCGTCCTCTGATGGCTGCGGCGGCAGTGAGCTGGATTCGCCTGTGATCTCCTCGAGCCGGCGAATATCGTCGATAAAGCGGGCCTTGAGGCTTTCTATGTCGTCCTGTTGTTGGGCGATTTCCCGCTCGATGTCGTCGATCTGACTCTGCAGGCGTTCTATTTTTTGCAGTGTGGCTTCGGGCACATCCCTCCCGGAGCGTTCAAAGTCGGCGGCGCGGCTGCGTTCAGCGTCCAGCTGGCTGGCGATGACGGCCATATTGCCGCGTTTGAGTTGCGACAGGCTTTCCAGCTCCTGGATCTTGCGCTTCATGGCGCTGACCGCTTCTTCTGGGGTGCTGAAGCGCTTCAGCAGTGCCCGGTCTTCGGCTTCGCGCAGGGCTGCCTGGCGCAGACGTTCCTCCGCAGCTTCGCGGGCGGCAATTTCCTCTGGTGTCGGGGCAGGGTCAATGACCTCGATCACACGCCCCTGGTTGTTGAGGATTTCATAGCCGCGCTGGCTGGCTTGTTGAGGCACAGTGTTACTGATAACCAGGCGACCGTTATCGTCGTGGTATCGATACATGCGCGCATCGGCGGTGGCAGATGCGAGGAACAGGGTAGCGGCTAGGGCAGGCGCCAGGCCTTTCAGGCTGCGGTGATTCATTCGGCAGAGCTTCTCCGGTTTCTTGGCGTTGTTCTGTTAGGCAAGCATACCAGACAACCGGGGTGGTGCCATGGGGGATGCCGCAAACGGGTTGCCTGGTTGGGCCGCCCGCTTGCGGAGGCGGCTCAGATACCGTAGTTCTGACGGTACTCGGCCACCTTTTCGGCGTGTTCGGCAAAGTCCGGCCGCGCCTTGAGGTAGTCCAGTACCTGTTCCAGCTGGATAATGCTGACCACCGGAATGCCGAACTCCTGTTCCACCTCCTGGATGGCGGAAAGTTCACCATTGCCGCGCTCCTGGCGGTCAAGGGCGATCAGTACACCGGCGGGTGTAGCGCCTGCGGCATGTATAAGGTCGATGGACTCGCGGATGGCGGTGCCTGCCGTGATGACGTCATCGATGATCAGGACTTTGCCCTCGAGCGGAGAGCCGACAATATTGCCGCCTTCGCCATGGTCCTTTTTTTCCTTGCGGTTAAAGGCGAACGGCCGGTTGTCGCCGGCGCCAGCCAGTGCCATGGCGGTTGTGGTTGCCAGCGGGATGCCCTTATAGGCAGGTCCGAATATGATGTCATACTCCAGTTGGCTGCGCTGGAGTGCCGCCGCGTAGGCCCGGCTGAGCTGGAGCAGGTCATCTCCGGTATTGAACAGACCGGCGTTGAAAAAGTACGGGCTGATACGGCCGGACTTGAGGGTGAATTCGCCAAAACGCAGAACGTTTCGGCTAATGGCGAAATCAATGAATTCTTGCTGATAGTCTTGCATGACAGGGCTTCTGGCGAGGAGATTCTTTAAATAGCGTGTAAAACCGGTATCATACACACAAACCGAATCAGGGAACATGTATGCGCGTAGTGTCAATTAGCGTCAACGGTCTGGAACAGGCCGTTGAAAAAGGCTTTTTTGAATGGCTGGTCCAGCAGGATGCAGACGTTGTTTGCGTTCAGGATCATCGCATGCGTGCTTACGAAATTGAAGACCGCAACCTGATTCCGGAAGGTTATGAAGCCTACTTCATTGATGGTGAGCGCAATGAAGACGGCGGTGTCGGGATCTACACCCGCCATTTTCCTAAAGCGATCATGTACGGTTTTGCCAGTGAACAGGCGGATCGGGAAGGGCGTTTCATTCAGGCGGACTTCGACAAGGTCAGTGTGGCGTGTGTGCTCGCACCATCAGCCCTTGGCAAGGAAGATGACCCCATCGGGGATGATGACCTGACCGCGCTGGACCATAAAGACGATTTCATGGAGGCCTTTGGCCTGCTCATGCAGAAAACCCTGCGTAAACGTCGCCAGTTCATTTTCTGTGCCAATCTGCAGACTGCTCACCACGTGACCGACGCCAGTTCCCGTTACCACAAGCTGGATGCGTCCGGGTTCCTGCCCCACGAGCGGGCCTGGCTGGATCGCCTGTTTGACGAGATGGGCTGTGTGGATGCGTTTCGCGAGATTAACAAGCAGAGTAATCAGTTTACCTGCTGGCCGGAGTGGGCTGAGGGCTGGCGTCGTAATGCCGGTATCCGTATCGATTACCAGCTGCTGACTCCGGGTATCCGCAAGACCATTCTCGATGGCTGGATTGATACCCATACCCGCTTTTCTGACCATGCGCCGCTGATCATGGATTACGATATCGAAATCGGGTTCTGATCGAACGGCTGATCATCAGGGCGGTCGTCTGACCGCCCCGGTTCTGCCCGCGGCTTATTCAGCCAGCGCGGCTTTCTGCACTTCAAACAGCGTTTCAATGCCCTGGCGAGCCAGCGTCAGCATGCTCTCCAGTTCGTCTTGGGCAAAGGGCTCGCCTTCGGCTGTTCCCTGAATCTCGATGAAACCACCACGATCCGTCATGATCACATTCATGTCGGTTTCTGCCGCGGAGTCTTCCGGGTAATCCAGGTCGGTGACCGGCGTGCCCTTGTAAATTCCGACGGATAACGCAGCAACCATCTGCTTCAGCGGCGATGATTTCAGTCGCTTTTCCTTTACCAGATGGTTGAGGGCATCGACCAGTGCAACGCAACCGCCGGTGATGGCGGCGGTCCGGGTGCCACCATCGGCCTGAATGACATCGCAGTCGATGGTGATGGTGTGCTCGCCAAGGGCGCTCAAGTCGACGGCAGCGCGCAGGGAACGGCCAATCAGACGCTGAATCTCGACGGTGCGACCGCCCTGCTTGCCGCGGGCGGCTTCCCGGCCCATCCGGCTGCCGGTGGAGCGGGGCAGCATGCCATACTCAGCGGTAATCCAGCCTTTGCCCTCGCCGCGCATGAATGGCGGGACCTTGTTTTCGACCGAGGCGGTGCAGATGACTTTGGTGTCGCCAAACTCTACCAGCACAGAGCCTTCGGCATGGCGGGTGTAGTTACGGGTGATACGGATATCTCTCGGTTGTTCCGGGGTTCTTCCGCTGGGGCGCATAGACTGTCCTGAATGTGGTGCCGGAAACCGGGGGAGAATCCGTTTTCCGGACATTGGATGGATGGAAATGGTGCGGCAGTATACCACGGCCGGCCGCCGGCTCGCGGTGGAGTGGAAGTGCCTGCTAAACTACAGAATTATTCCCCTGCTTTTACTGATTGACCGGAGTCACCATGATCAGAAGTATGACCGCGTTTTCCAGACAGGATGCCCAGGAAGCGTGGGGGACATTGACATGCGAGCTGCGGACGGTGAATCACCGCTACCTGGAGCCCGCTTTCCGCCTGCCGGACGCCTTGCGGGAGCTGGAGAACCGTTTCCGTGAAATGATGCGGGGGTCGCTGAAGCGGGGCAAGGTCGATATCGCCTTACGGCTTCAATTGACCGAGTCCTCCCGTGAGCGCTTTGACATCAACCAGGAGTTGGCGGCGGCGCTGAACGAAGCGGCAAATCAGATCAACCGGATTCTCGACAACCCCGCGCATATCAATGCACTCGATATCATGCGCTGGCCGGGGGTGATGGAATCTCCGGAGCAGGATCTGGGGCCGGTCAAGACCGCTGCGCTGGACCTGTTTGAACGTACCCTGAAGGACCTGTTGCTTGCGCGGGAACGGGAGGGGCAGCGCCTGAAGCCTCTGTTCGACGAGCGCCTGGATGCCATGGGGCGGTTGGTGGCGGAGGTGCGGGCGTTGATGCCAGAACTGCTGGCCCAGCAGGAGCGGCATCTGAGGGAACGATTTGAGAAGGCGCGGGTGGAACTTGATCCGGATCGTATCAGCCAGGAAATGGTGATGCTGGCGCAAAAGTCGGATGTTGCAGAGGAGCTCGACCGGCTGGATGCCCATATTCGGGAAGTGACCGATACCCTGGCCGGGGATGATGCCATCGGTCGCCGTCTCGATTTCCTGATGCAGGAGCTGAATCGGGAGGCGAACACCCTGAGCAGCAAGTCTATCGACGCCAGGGTGACGCGGGCTGCGGTCGACCTCAAGGTTCTGATTGAACAAATGCGGGAGCAGGTTCAGAACATCGAGTAGTTACGGCCGCCGGCCGAAAGGATGCGCGCAGGGCACGGGGCCGCCAGACAGAGGCTGGTCAGTTGAATATTCGTGGCAAACTCACTGCGGGCATGTGTGTACTTTTGGGGGCGCTGTGTGTCGGCGTTCTGGCGACAGTCCACCTGTTGTTGTTGCCGCAGGTGGAAGAGCTTGAGCGTCAGTCTCTGCAACTGGATCTCGAACGTTCCCATCAGACCCTGATGCAGGAGCAAAAGCGACTGCTGTCCATTGCCGCTGACTGGGCGCAGTGGGACGAAACCTACCAATTCGTTCAGGATCGCAATCAGGATTATGTGGCTTCGAACCTGATTGACGATTTTCTCATTCCCCTGCAGGCCGACTTTCTGGTTATTCTGGATCAGAACGGTGACGCGATAGCGAATCTCCACTCCGACAAGCTGGGCGCTCCTGAACTGACCGCGATCGCCCAGGGTGCCGAAGGCATCACTGCTCCGTTGGCGCACATGGGGCAGGCTGGCGAACCCAGTACGGCGTTATTACAGACCGGAGCCGGGTTTTTTATGGTTGCGGGTCAGCCGGTAACCGACAGTTACCGTGTAGAGCCGGCAACGGGCATGCTCTACTTCGGTCGTCTGGTCGATCCGCCCTTTATTGACTCTCTGGCGGAACAGTTGCGTCTCCCGCTCTCGGCATCCCTGGTTTCGGGCGAGGCGTCGGGTTCGCGAATCCGCTTTCTGTCCAGTCACCAGGCCATCGCCGATTTGCCCCTAACGATTGCCAATGCGCCGGATCAGGTGCTGTTGCTCAGCCTTTCCAGCGAGCGTCCGTTTTACCGCAAGGGGGTGGAGGGGGCGCTGTATACCGAAGCCGTCATTATCCTGATCGGGCTGGTGGCGGCGCTGGCGGCGTATGTGTTCTTCAAGCTCACCCTGGTCTCCCCGATCATTGAGCTGCAGCGAGTGGCCGAGTCCCTGGGGCAGGGCGAGAGCCCGGACGACCTGGCCTTTGTCAGTCGTCGTGATGAATTGGGAAAGCTTGCTCGTACGTTTCACCGGATGGTGGAGAACATCGAGGAAAACCAGCGGGTGCTGCGAGGTGAGCGCAACCAGTTTCTCAATGTCAGCCTGACGGACCCGCTGACCGGATTGCGCAATCGCCGCTATCTCGAACGCCATCTCGGAAACCCGGATTCCTGGCTCATGGGTCAGAGTTACCTGTTCATGATCATCGACATCGACTTTTTCAAGCAGGTCAACGATGTTCATGGCCATGATGTGGGGGATGTAGTGATTCGCCAGTTCGCCGAAACACTCAGCGAATGCTGCCGCAGCAATGACGTGGTGGTCCGGTTCGGTGGGGAGGAGTTCGCAATTCTGTGCCTGGATTGCGATACCCAGGCTGGTGAATTGTTGGCGGAACGCATCGTGCAGAGCGTTTCGCAACGCCGTTACGGGCCACCATCAGCCGGGCTGGCGATCAGCTGCTCCATCGGGTTCTATGTTGTGGCGGCAGATCGGGTAAGGGAACCGGTCAATGAGTGGCCGGAGATGCTGAAAGTGGCCGACCTTGCCCTCTATACCGTCAAGCGTAATGGTCGCGATAACTGGATCGGGCTTGACTGGTGCGGCACGGCAGGCTGGGCTCGCCATCCTCAGAGTGCGGTCGATATCCAGGCTGGCCTGGCCCGGGATACGCTGCGACTGGTCACCGGGGGGTTTGGCGAAGAGTTGCCCCGTTGGGATGGGCAGGCTGCGCCAGGGCGCTGACCGGCTTGTGTTGTGATTCAGGAACGCTGGTCGTCGGTCATGTTCAAGTCGGACTCCTGACGCTCCGGCAAGGCGAGTCGTTCTGATGTGTCGTGCTCTAGTCGGTGGGTATGCATGCGTTGGGTGCGGGTTATTCGTATAATCGCCTTTTGTTTGTATCAGGGTCAGGAGAGCAGGCGCCATGGGGCAGTTTGAAAAAGGCACTTTATACGTAATATCCGCGCCGTCCGGTGCCGGAAAAACCAGTCTCGTTGCGGAGATGCTTAAGCGGGATCCTGTGCTCGGCCTCTCTATTTCGCACACCACCCGCCCAGCGCGTCCGGGCGAGCAAGATGGCGTCAACTATCACTTTGTCAGTCGTGATGCCTTTGAGGCGATGATTGCCCAGAACGATTTTCTGGAATACGCCGATGTTTTCGGCAATTACTACGGTACATCCCAGCGTTGGGTCGAACAGGCGTTGGCCCGCGGGGAGGATGTGATCCTGGAAATCGACTGGCAGGGTGCGGCCCAGGTACGGCGTTTGATGCCGGAGTGCGTGGGGATTTTTATCCTGCCGCCATCGCCGGAAGAGCTGCGGCGACGGCTTACCGGTCGTGGCACCGACGCCGACGATGTGGTTGAGCGACGTCTGCGGGAGGCTGCGGAAGAGTGCAGTCATGCCCAGGAGTTCGATTACCTGGTGGTGAACGACCAGTTCGAGGTTGCCCTCAAGGAGTTGCTGGCCGTCGTCGCAGCCCAGCGCGTGCGCACCGCTGTCCAGCAGCAGCGCCACGCCACCCTGTTGTCCCGCCTGGCGAGCAGCTAATCCGTGCTACGGGTTGTATACAAATTGAACCGGCACCAGTAAACTACGCGGTCTGCCGAAATACATGCCTGCCGGAAGGGACTGACGGCCGGCACTGGCGCAACCGTTACCAAGAGAAAGCTGGGGAGAGTTATGGCTCGAGTTACCGTTGAAGATTGTCTGGATCATGTAGAAAACCGTTTTCAGCTGGTTATGCTGGCCAGCAAACGTGCCCGCCAGATTGCGACCAAGGGTCAGGAGCCGATGGTTCCGGAAGAAAATGACAAGCCGACCGTTCTGGCTCTGCGCGAAATTGCCGAAGGCAAGGTCTCCCGCGACCTGCTGCTGGAAGAAGACGAAGACTGAATTATCGGTCTGCCCCTGGCTGGGGCATTGAAAATTGTCCCTACGGTTTTATAGTGTCTTAACAGGGAGCCGGTTTTGGCTCCTGCCGTTGATGGGCATCTGAAGGACCCGGATGTAAGCATCCGGGTTTTTTTGTTTGTCAGATGTCAGAGCGCATAACGCTATTGTGGAGGCGAGGTGTCAGCAGAGTCTACGGTTGATGGGCTGTCGAAAGAACTGAGCAGCTATCTGGATACTGGTCGTATCAATCAGGTACGGCGGGCCTACTATTACGCGGAGCAGGCCCATGAAGGGCAGAAGCGCCGAAGTGGTGAGCCCTATGTCACCCATCCTCTGGCGGTGGCTTTTATTCTCGCTGACCTGAAACTGGATCATCAAAGCCTGATGGCGGCGATGCTGCACGATGTAATTGAAGATACCGGTATCCCCAAGGATGCCCTGGCCGAGCAGTTTGGTGACTCGGTGGCGGATCTGGTTGACGGCGTCAGCAAACTGACCCAGATAGAATTTCGCTCCCGCGCTGAGGCCCAGGCCGAGAACTTCCAGAAAATGACCCTGGCGATGGCCAGGGACATTCGCGTTATCCTGGTAAAACTGGCCGACCGCCTGCACAACATGAGGACCCTGGGTCCGTTGCCGTTTGCCAAACGTCAGCGTATTGCCACCGAAACCCTCGATATCTACGCGCCGATTGCCAACCGCCTGGGTATGCACTCGGTCTGTACGGAGCTCGAAGACCTGGGCTTCGCCTCGCTCTACCCCATGCGCTCCCGCTACATATCGCAGGCCGTGGCCAAACTTCGCGGCAGCCACCAGGAAATCATCCACGAAATTCGTAGCCGGCTGCAGGAAAAGCTGGTTGAGCGCGGCCTGCCCGGGCGGATCCTCGGGCGAGAAAAACACCTGAACAGCATCTACAACAAGATGAAGTTCAAGCAGAAATCCTTCCATGAAATTATGGATGTGTATGCGTTCCGCATCATCACCGATACCGAGGATGACTGTTACCGTATCCTTGGGGCTGTGCACAGCCTCTACAAGCCGCTTCCCGGGCGCTTCAAGGATTACATCGCGATGCCCAAGGCGAACGGCTACCAGAGCCTGCACACCACGCTGTTTGGTATGCACGTCAACATCGAGATCCAGATCCGCACCGAGGAGATGGAGCACATTGCCAACAATGGTATCGCGGCTCACTGGATGTACAAGAACGACCAGTCCACCATTGCCAGCGTCAACCAGAAGCGGGTTGATCGTTGGGTGCAGGGGCTGATGGAGATGCGGGAGCGGGCCGATGATTCCCTGGAGTTCATCGAGCACGTCAAGGTTGACCTGTTCCCCGACGAAATCTACGTGTTTACGCCGAAAGGCAAGATCATGGAGTTGCCCAGTGGTGCCACGCCGATCGATTTTGCCTACGCCATCCATACCGATATCGGTAATGCCTGTGTGGCCTGTCGCATCAACCGTAACCTGGGCTCCCTGAGCCAGCCGCTGCAAAGTGGTCAGACCGTGGAAGTGATTACCGCACCCGGTGCCCGCCCCAACCCGGCCTGGCTCAGCTTTGTGGTCACTGGCAAGGCTCGCAGCAGCATCCGGCATGTGCTGAAAAACCAGAAGCAGGCAGAATCGCTTGAACTGGGGCGGACCCTGCTGAAAAAATCCCTCAATGGCTTTGGCCAGAAACTGTCGAAGGTCAGTGATGCCCAGATTGCTGCGGTGGTTCAGCACAACCAGGTCAGCAGCCTCGACGACCTGCTCAGTGAGATTGGACTGGGCAACCGGATGGCCTACCTGATCGCCCGTCAGCTGGTCAGTGGCGGAGGCAGTGAAGAGCAGCCGCTGGAAGCAGGGCTGGAGAAAACCTCCGGCGAGGATCAGCGAACGCCGGTGACCATCCGTGGTACTGAAGGCCTGTTGGTTAAGTTTGCGTCCTGCTGTAAGCCTATCCCGGGAGATCCGGTGGTCGGGCTGATGGACTCCGGGCACGGCATGATCATTCACTCGGATACCTGCTCACGCTTGCCCGAAGACGATGAGGCCCGGACCCGCCTGACTCACCTCAAATGGGCCAAAGACATCACCGACGAGTTTTCGGTGGAGCTGCGGGTCGAAATGGAGCGTCAGCGCGGGGTGATTGCAGAAATTGCCAGTGCGGTCGCCATGGCGGATGGCAACATCGAGCGCATCAATGTCGAAGAGCAGAATGCCCGCTTTGGCGTGGTCAGCCTCGTGGTTCACGTCAATGGCAGGCGCCACCTGGCCCGGGTCATGCGCCGGGTGAAAAATATCCGTGCTGTCACCCACATACACCGGGTCCGGCATTAGGTTGCTGTCTGTTCTTTACTGCCCGTATTGTTCAGTTGACAGTGGCGAGCAGCAGAGGCGAGGATGGCGGTTTTTATTTCAGAAGGACGAGTCCCATGAGCAACAAATCCGTGATTCAGACCGATAAGGCGCCAAAGGCGATCGGTACCTATTCCCAGGCGGTGAAAGCCGGCGATACCGTTTACCTGTCCGGCCAGATCCCGCTGGTGCCGGAAACCATGGAAGTGGTGACGGGTGACTTTGCAGCGAATACCCGTCAGGTGTTTGAAAACCTGAAGGCTGTCTGTGAAGCCGCAGGCGGTAGTCTGCAGGACATCGTCAAGCTGAACATCTATATGACGGACCTGGCCAATTTTGCCACCGTCAACGAAGTGATGGCGACCTATTTCCAGGAGCCATACCCGGCCCGTGCAGCCATCGGTATCGCATCCCTGCCGAAGGGTGTGCCGGTGGAAATGGACGCGGTCATGGTGCTTAGCTGATTTGCTGGCAGGCGCCCACATCCGTTGGGCGCCGTCTTCCCCCCCCCCCGCCACTCTCAGCGGCGCTGGTTGTTCGCCCGTTCCCGGGCAATCATCTCACCATAACCCGCACGATAATCCGGATAACGGAACTGGAAACCACTGGCCAGCAGGCGCTGGTTACTGCATCGTTTGCTACCGGCACGCCCGCCCGTCCGGGCATCGGCCACCGGCTCTGCGCATGAAATCTGCGTACGGACCCAGGCCACGACCTCATCGAGCCGGACCGGCTCACAGTCACTGACAATGTACGTATCCTCTATGCCGGCTCCGGACAGGGCCCGCTCCAAAAGGTAAACCACGGCGCCAGCGGCATCGTCTTCGTGTATACGGTTGCTATAAGGGGCAGGTTGCGAAGGGTTCATTCGACCCTCCAGTACCTCGCTGAGGAAGCGCCGTCGGCTGGGGCCATAGATGCCACTGTAGCGGATCACGGTGGACGGAATCCCACTCTGGCGTGCCAGCTGTTCACCTTCGAGAATGCGCTGGCCAGTAGCGCGGGAGGGATTGCAGGGGCTGTCTTCGGTTACCCAGCTGTCATCGTCCTGTGGGTAAACGCTGGTGCTGCTGATAAACACCAGTCGCCGGGGCGCTCGCCCGGACAGCGCGGCCAGCAGATTCTGTAAACCATGGACGTAGGCATCGGCATAGCCCTTATCATCGTACTGGCTGGGCGTCAGGCAGTAGACAATGGCGTCCAGGTCCGCGGGCACACGTTCCTGCAGCTGTTGTGGCTGCATCAGGTCGGCCGCGACCGGGTGAACCCCTTCGGGTACCCGGCTGATGTTGCGTCTCAGCCCAAACACCTCTGCATTGGCGCAAAGGCGGCGGGCGATCTCGCCACCGAGAGAGCCGCAACCGGCAACCAGGATCCGGGGGCGGGAAGGGTGTTCTTTGATTGCCATAGTCAATATCAATCCTTATGCTTTATCTCATAAATTCGTAGAAGCCTGACCGGAGCTGTCCATGACCCTCACTGAGTTGCGATACGTCGTTACCCTGGCCCGAGAAAAGCATTTTGGCCGTGCAGCTGAGCGTTGTCACGTGAGTCAGCCAACTCTGAGCGTCGCAGTGAAGAAACTGGAAGATGAACTGGGTATTCCACTGTTTGAACGCAGTAAAAGCAGCATCAGGGTTACCGAGACCGGTCTGAGAATCATCGAACAGGCACAACGAGTGCTGGATCAGGTCGGCGTGATCCGGGATATGGCCCAGGACGGCAAGAACCAGCTCAATTCGCCGCTGAAAGTGGGCGCCATCTACACCATCGGGCCGTACTTGTTCCCACACTTGCTGCCAGAGCTGCGCAGGGGAGCCCCGGACATGCCGCTCTTCATTGAAGAGAACTACACCGCCAATCTGCGTCAGAAGCTGCGTCACTCGGAACTCGATGCCATCATCGTTGCGTTGCCGTTTGAGGAACCGGAAGTGGTTACCCTGCCGCTTTATGATGAGCCGTTTGTGGTGCTGCTGCCGGCCGGACACCACCTGACCGAGAAAGAGGCGCTCAGTCCCGAGGAGCTGGCCCGTGAACAGCTGCTGTTGCTCGGCCCTGGCCATTGTTTTCGTGATCAGGTGCTGGAGTCCTGCCCGCCTCTGGTCGAGACAGTGACCGCCAAGCCCGCCCATGGGGATGAGCCGACGTTGGTGACCGAGGGCAGTTCGCTGGAAACCATCCGTCACATGGTGGCATCGGGATTGGGGATTACCATACTGCCGCTGTCGGCGGCGACGTCGATGCAGTATCGCCCAGATATCCTTACTATCCGGCCCTTTGTGGCGCCAGTACCGTTCCGCACTGTGGCCCTGGCCTGGCGGGTCACGTTTCCGCGGCCGAAGGCCATCGATATGTTGCGTCTGGCCGCCAGCCAGTGCCGGGTGGTTGACCGGGCCCGGCAGGAAGCGGCTGGTGCCGGGCTGAGTATCTGAGGGAGTTATGGCAGCGCTTGGGGATATCCAGGTCACGGTACTCAAGGGCGTCGGTCATGCTCTGGCCGGGACGCTGGCGAAACTGGGCATCCATTCCCTGCAGGATCTGCTGTTTCACCTGCCTCACCGATATGAGGATCGCACCCGCATTATCCCGATGGGCAGCCTGAGAGTGGGCGATGTCGGGGTCGTTGAAGGCGAGGTTGTGAAGAACGATGTGGTGATGGGGCGCCGGCGGAGCATGCAGGTAACCCTGCGTGATGATTCTGGTTTCCTGGTCTTGCGCTTCTTCCATTTCAATGCGGCCCAGAAGGGCCAGCTGGCCATCGGCACCCGGGTCCGCTGTTACGGTGAGGTTCGTGCCGGTCGCGCCGGATACGAACTGTACCATCCGGAATATGAAGCCAACCCGGAACCGATGGCTGCAGCGGGCAGTGCGACCCTGACGCCGGTCTATCCGCTCACTGAAGGCATCCAGCAGCCCCGCGTACGCAGCCTCTGTCGGCAGGCGCTGAGCTATCTCCAACGTTATCCGATCCGTGAGCTGTTACCGCCGGAGATGCTGGCCGATTACCAGTTGCCGGATATCTCGGCAGCGGTAGCTCTGGTTCACGCACCACCAGCCAGTGCCAATGTGCCCCAGCTGTTGGCGGGTAAACATCCGGCACAGCAGCGTCTGGTGATGGAGGAATTGCTTGCGCACCAGCTTAGTCTGCTCAAGGTGCGGCAGCAGATCCAGCAGCGTCAGGCACTGGCGTTGTTGCCTCAGGGGGCGTTGGTGGCACAGTTTCTCGATAACCTGCCGTTCAGTCTGACCGCTGCCCAGAAGCACGTGTTGGCGGATATCCGGCAGGACCTGAGTCAGCCGCTGCCGATGTTGCGGCTGGTGCAGGGCGATGTGGGCTCTGGCAAGACCGTTGTGGCAGCCCTGGCGGCGCTTCAGGCCATCTCTGGCGGAGGCCAGGTGGCCTTGATGGCGCCCACGGAAATTCTCGCGGAACAGCACTACAACAGCTTCCGCCAGTGGCTCGAGCCCCTGGGCATCAGGACCGCCTGGCTGTCCGGTAAGGTCAAGGGGCGGGCTCGCACCGAAGCACTGGATCAGGTGGCCAGTGGTGATGCAGTCATCGCCATCGGGACTCATGCGCTGTTCCAGCAGGATGTGGCGTTTCATCGTCTTGCGCTGGTCATTGTGGATGAGCAGCAACGGTTCGGAGTGCACCAGCGTCTGGCATTGCGGGAAAAAGGGGTGAGTGGCACCCTGGCCCCGCATCAACTGATCATGACGGCGACCCCAATACCGCGTACGCTAGCAATGAGTGCCTATGCCGATCTGGATACCTCGGTGATTGACGAACTGCCGCCGGGTCGCAAGCCGATTGAAACCATTGCGGTTCCGGACGGTCGTCGTGAAGACATCATTGACCGGGTGCGCAAGGCTTGCGAACAGGGCCGTCAGGCTTACTGGGTCTGTACCCTGATTGAGGAATCCGAGGCCTTGCAGTGCCAGGCCGCCGAAGTGACCGCCCAGGACCTTCAGGAGCGATTGCCGGGGCTGCGGATCGGACTGGTCCATGGCCGCCTGAAAGCTGCGGAAAAAGCGGAGGTCATGACGGCCTTCAAGACTGGTGAGCTGGATCTGCTGGTGGCGACAACGGTCATTGAGGTGGGGGTGGATGTGCCCAACGCCTCACTGATCATCATCGAAAATCCCGAGCGACTGGGGCTGGCCCAGCTGCATCAGTTGCGCGGTCGTGTTGGCCGGGGCCATGAAGCAAGTTTTTGTGTACTGATGTACCATCCCCCTCTGTCGCAGAACGGCAAGGCCCGGCTGCAGGTCTTGCGTGACAGCCAGGATGGCTTTGTGATTGCTGAAAAAGATCTTGAGATCCGTGGGCCGGGTGAGGTGCTTGGAACCCGCCAAACTGGCCTGATGCAGTTCCGGTTGGCGGAGTTCGAGCGTGACAAGGGCTGGATTGAAGTGGTCCGGGAATTGGCGCCAGCGGTGCTGGCGGACTCAGGGCGCACCGAAGGGCTGATCCGACGCTGGCTGGGGGAACGAATACAGTATGGCGACGTGTAGGAAATACACGTCGCATGGATTCAGGCTGTGCCGGGTGTTGGCAGCGATTGTCTCTGCTATTGGCACTGCTCTGTAAAACAATCAGGCCCGCGATCCGATGATCGACTGGCCAAACTTACAGGGGAGTATCATGGAATTACCTGTTGTCGTCCGTCAGGCACTGGGAGACAAGGCAGATTGTGTGGAGTTGCAGGAGGTGACCGAGCGGGCTGCGGTGCAGACACTGAGGATGGTGCTGCTGAACGACAGCAACGGCAAGGTACAGGTCATCTGTCGCAGTCAGGACCTGATCGACATTGTGGCTCTGAATAAACACCTGGGCCGGGAACTGCACCTGATGCCAGGTTCCGAGCAGTTGCGGGTCCGGGAGAAAACCGGGTTGCGGCAGTTACCGGCGCTGCCGCTGCTGACCGGTTTCGATACGGTGGTAGATCAGGCGGTGGATGGGCTGACCGATGTGGCTCTGGAACTGGTGGATCAAAACCTGGTCATGGTGCTGAAAGGGGACGAATTCCGCGCGCTGACCGAAGGCGCCCGGCGGCTGTTGTTCGCCGTAGACCCGGACTCGGTCGGGGTTAACCTGAACAGCCCCGAGAAGGACCGTGAGCAGCTCGATAACGCCATCCAGAGGTTTACCGGGCTGCGGATTCAGCAACGACTCGAAGACACCCTGGAGCTGCCTCCGCTGCCGGAAACGGCTCAGCGCATTCTCCAGTTGCGGGTCAACCCCAACGCGTTGATGGGGGATCTGGTGGACATTGTCGAGAGCGATCCCAGCCTGGCGGCTCAGGTTGTCAGCTGGGCATCGTCCTCATTCTATGCCGCTGCCGGCCAGGTGCGTTCTGTGCACGATGCGGTCTCGCGGGTGCTGGGCTTTGATCTGGTGATGAACCTGGCCGTGGGGCTATCCCTGGGCCGGGCTCTGGAGCAGCCGAAAGACCGGCCGGCTGGCTACGTCGACTATTGGCAGCAGGCCATCTGGCAGGCCCAGTCGGCCGGTGTGCTGGCGAGCATGATGCCCCGGGGTGAGCGGCCGGTGTTTGGACTGGCCTACCTGGCGGGACTGCTCCACAATTTCGGCTATCTGGTACTTGCCCATGTATTCCCTCCGCATTTCAGGCTGGTGTGCCGTTATCTGGAGGTGAACCCTCACCTGGATTCATCGGTGATCGAGCATTTCCTGCTGGGAGTCACCCGTGAACAGATTGGTGCCCAGTTGATGCTGAACTGGGGCATGCCCGATGAAGTCACCCAGGCCATTCGTCAGCAGAAGAACCCTGAGTTTGATGGCCCTTTCGATGTTTATGCCAGACTGTTGTGGCTTGGACGCCAGCTGCAGGTGGAGCGGGGTGTTGCGCTAGGGGGCGGAGAGCCGGTTCCTGATAGCGTTTATGATGACCTCGGGCTGGACCGGGCCAAAGTTGAACGGCAGTTCGATGAACTGGTGGCCAGCCAGGACAGCGTCATGGCCATTGCAGGCATGATCCAGGGTTGATGCGGCTGGGTTTTCGGCACGCATAAAAAAGCCGGCCCAAGGGCCGGCAAGCTCACCCGCTTGTTGCAGATCATTCCGGTGGAACACTAGGTTGGTGTGAGGAGAGTAGCCGCTGACGCTCTGAGCCGACCCTCCCTGGCCGCGCATCCTGATACTTAATCTAGCCAAAGAACGTCAATGCTGCTGGCCGGATGTTCCTCTTTTCAAAGTGTGACCCATCATTCATTTTTCGGTAAATCTGGAACAGACTGATTTGCTTGCGAAATAGTGTTGAGGCGACAGATTTCCTGTTACAAAAAATTACAAATGAGTGGCGGTCGGCCTTATGGCTGGCTCAGAAGCTGTGTTGTCGCAGGGCGCAGGCCGCCGTCCGGATCGCTTCTGCGTACTGTGTCTCAATGGCGAAGCGCTCGCGATCAAGTTTGCGGATAAAGCGCTTGTCGGTATCTTCCCTGGCCTGGTGGGTGGGCATGTGCCTGAGTTGCTCATGGACCTGCGCGAATATCTCAAACGGCGACTGCTCCAGCAGTTCCGGTGCCACCAGGTCCAACAGCCCCTTGATCCGCAGACAGGCCTCAGAATACTCCACCTGATTTTCCTCAATGGCGAGCGCAAGCACTCGCAGGCTCTCCACGATCTCCTGCCGGCGCCGGACCTGGAATGCCTGGTGCTTATTGCGCTGAGCCCGTTCGCCTTGGAGTACTTTGAGCTGGCGGATTATGAACAGCAGCAACAGGGCGATCGCCAGCAGGCCGCTTGCGATCAGTGTCCATTGTAGCCATGGGGGCATAAGGTCTTCTCCTCGAATTCGCGGGGCGTGCCGATCAGGCCCGTTTGCGACTGCGTTCGGCCCGCCACAGGCGGACTTTGACCGATTGCCCGTTGAGCACGGAAGTACCGCTCAGACGGTCGACCTGATCGGCTGCGATGATATCGTTGATGCTGGCGCCGGCATGGGCCGCGGCGATGGATTGCCCCGTGCCCTCCCGTGTATGACCCCAGCCGTGGGGAATCGAGACCACACCTGACATCACGTCCTCGGTAATGTCGACCGGCAGTACCACACGGCCTACCGCACTGGAAATCTCCGCCATATCGCCGGGTTTCAGCCCGCAGCGAGAGGCATCTTTGGGGTGGATCAGCAGCGTGCAGCGGTCTTTGCCTTTGACCAGCCGCTGGCTGTTGTGGAGCCAGGAGTTGTTGCTACGCACGTGGCGGCGGCCAATCAGTTGCAAGTCTTCGCTGACCGGTGATGCCAGCAGTTGATGTAGCCGGTCGAGATCTGCAAGATAGCGCCGTGGCGCCAGGTTGATGCGGCCGTCACGGGTAAATAGCCGCTCTGGCAGGCAGGGCTGCAGGGGGCCCAGGTCGACCCCGCTGGGGCAGGCCTTCAGGGAGCGTATTGACAGGCCCTTGGGCAGCTCTGACCAGCGTCGGTAGACCGGGCTGAGTTCTGCCAGGCCGTGCAGGGGATGCCCTGAAGGGAAAAGGTCGGTGATCAGGTCGGCCAGGTTACGGGCAACCGGGCGCAATGGCCCCAGGTCGGTACCGTAAGGCCCGCTGCGCAAGGCCAGGTCGAGAATGCCGTCGGGTCCGAGTTGTCTGAACGCGCGCCAGCCCAGTTCGGTTTGCAGGGGAAGCTGCCCACCTTTGTGCAGGCGTTCCAGACGGTGGGCGAGGCCCAGCAGGATTTCCCAGTCATGACGGGCATCGTCGCTGCGTTCGAACAGGGCGGGACTGTACTTGGCGCTGTTGCGTACCGAGAACAGGTTGAAGATCAGATCGTAATGGCTGCGTTCCAGCGCCGCCGTCGGGGGCAGAATGACATCAGCGTGGCGGGTGGTCTCATTCAGGTAATAATCCACGGAGACCATGAAATCCAGGTCTGCCAGGGCCCGCTCCAGACGGCCGCCGTCGGGGTTGGACAGGACCGGGTTGCCGGCAATGGTGACAAAGGCGCGGATCTGGCCGTCACCTGGGGTCAGCATCTCGTCGGCCATGGTGCTGGCGGGATATTCACCGCCAAATTCCGGCAACTGCCGGACCCGGCTGCGGCGCTTGTCGAAGTGGCCGGTCTGGCCAGACATTGCAGCCAGGGCGACCAGATCCACCGCCGGTTGGGTAAACATGACGCCGCCAGGTACGTCGAGCTTGCCGGCGAGGATGTTGAGCGTGTAGATCAGCCAGGTGGCGACGCCGCCGTGGGCTTGGGTGCTGGTGCCCATGCGTCCATAGAGGACGGCTTTGGGCGTGCTGGCAAACTGGCGGGCCAGGTCACGGATGGTGTCGGCCGCAATGCCGGTATGATCACTGACCGCCTCCGGGCTGAACGGCAGGGCCGCCAGACGGACCAGGTCGGCATCTTTCAGCCACTGCTCGGCGTGCCCGGGGCTGACCAGCTGTTCCTCGAACAGGGTATGCACCATGGCCATCAGCAGCAGGGCATCGGTGCCGGGCCGGATAAAGTGGAAGGCATCGGCGTGGCTTGCGGTTTCGTTGCGTCGTGGATCAATCACGATCATTTGGCCACCCCGTGCCTGCAGGGCCTTGAGGCGGCCACGGAAGTCGGGGACGGTCATCAGACTGCCGTTGGAGGCCATGGGGTTGGCACCGATGCAGATAAACAGGTCGGTGCGGTCAATGTCGGGAATTGGAAACATCAGCTGATGGCCGAACAGCTCCAGGTTGGCCAGCATGTGGGGAAGCTGGTCGTTGGAGGTGGCCGAAAAGCGGTTCTGGGTCCCCAGTGCCTTGAGGAAGGAGGGGTTGGCGATCAGGGCGCCATGGTTGTGGACATTGGGGTTGCCCAGGTATACCCCGATGGCATTGCGGCCCTGTTCCTGGCGTACCCGGTGAAGCCGGTTGGCGACAAAATCCAGAGCGTCATCCCATTCCATTTCCTGCCAGCCATCCGCTGTCCGCCGAACGGGCTTGCGCAAGCGCTCCGGGTCTTCGTGGAGATCCTTGAGGGCGACGGCCTTGGGGCAGATGTGACCCTGGCTAAGCGGGTCGTTGTCGTCCCCCTTGATGGACTGAATCTCGCCGTCGCTCACTTCGATGGCGATGCCGCACATGGCTTCACACAGGTGGCAGGTGCGAAAGTGGGTTCCGTTCTCCATGGGGCTCTCCATCTCGGTTGATGTACTGACGGGCTGCAACAGGCCATCAGACTAGCAGGAAACGCGAGGCAGGGGAAAAGACCGGTGTTGGCAATTGCGGCCATAAAAAAGGCCAGCCCGAAGGCTGGCCTGATGCCAAGGAACACCCCTTAGTACTGCTCGGGAATGTCCTTGATGGCGAAGGAGACGAAGTTGAGCCAGATACCCTCGGCTGGAATCACCAGGGGAATGCTGATGTCTCCACTGTCAGTACCGGCACCGCTAAGACAGTCCGCAAGCGAATTGCCAAGGCTGACGCACTGGAAGAAGTCAATGAATCCGCCGAGCAGCGGAATTTCAACTTCAACGTTAACGTTGATTGGCGGCTGGTTCTGGTTGCGCTGCTCGATCTGCATGCGGCCATCATCGAAGAACAGGATGGGGCCGCTCAGATCCAGCGAAAACGGCTTGCTGTAGAGGTCATGGGCCAATAACGCGGCAATTGGCAGCTGCAAATTAGGGGCGTCCAGGGTCAGGTTGGCGAGGGTCTTGAAGGTCGGCTTGCCGTCCTCACCCTCGACAATCAGACCTTCAACCAGCCCCAGTGGGTTGTCCTCAGTCGGTTCACCGTAGGTCATGCGGATCACCTGCGGGCCGGTTGCGTTCTCACCAAAACCGTCCAGGAACACACTGGCCGAGGTGGTGGCCAGCATGGTCGGGTACAGCAGTACCCGAACGCCAATGTTGTTGCCTTCGGCGTCATAGGCCGGTCCCATCACTTCGGTGTTCAGGCCGTAGGTCTGGTAGATGAACTTGTTTTCCGGGCAGGATTCGCTGGCGGCGCAGCCGACGCTGGCACCAACCGGAATGCCGAGAGCGTTTGCCTGCTGGTCAACCACTGCCAGCTTGGCGGCATTCTCGCTCGGCAGGAAGCCGCCGTTGCCGTCAGAGGCGTGGGCGAAGGGTTCAACACCCTCGATAAGGTAGTTGGAGTTGGTATCCCGAACCGGCAGGTTGCGCAGCGGCGTATAGACGGAGCTGGCCGTTTCGGTTCCGCGGAAGTAGATGGCCATATCCGGGCCGCCAACGTCTTCCGGGTCCACCAGGATATCGGTCTGCAGCGGGTAACCGTCTTCGGAACACAGCGCAGTGGAACAGTCATCTACGGCGGTGGATGAGGCCATGGTATAGCGGTAGGTGGTTCCCACTTGCCATGGGCTGTCCGGGTAGAAACGGATCCGCTGGTTGTTCTTCTCCAGGTGGCCGGGGACCTGCCCAGCGACACTGCCGTCAGGATTGATCTGCTCAACCACGAAGGTCTCGCCATTGCGGATCGAATCGAGATCCATGGACTGGGAGAAGACAACCACGATCGCCCGATCCTGGGGCAGAGTGGTGATTGGCATCACCTGCCCCGCAGGGCCACCGGGTGCGGCATCGACGCATTGACCGTGGGTGCCTGCGTCCAGGTCAAGCCCGGTGGTGACACAGGGGAAGCCCGGGTAAGTCGTCAGTGCAAACGGCGATCTGTCGACGCTCGCCAGCTCTGGCAGGGCAAAGCTGAGGGTTTCCGACATCGCACTGTTACCCGCGAGATCGGTCAGGCTGCCATTGATCTGCAGGGCGTAATCCACGCCGTGCCGCAAGCCGCCGACCGGATTGAGCGCAACGACGGTGCCATCGAGCTTGCGACGAAGGTTGGCGTCATCGACGGGGACGCCATCGGCCAGCAGGGTAAAGCCGCCCGCCAGGCTGTCGCCATCCAGCGCTTCATCAAAGTTCAGCACGATGGGATCGCCAGGACGTTGCATGGCTTGCCGGGTGCTCGGCAGGGCGTCGTCAGGCCCGGGCATCCAGCTCACCAGCTGTGGGCCGGTGGTGTCGAAGGTACGGTTGTCCAGGGCATCGAGCTGAACGTCCGCATTGGTGTTCGCCTCGATGTGGAAGGCGATGGTGGAATCGGTGAATTCCTGGCCCAGCAGGTTGGGCTCGACCATGCCGATGGCGTCGATGTTCAGGATGCCGTCTCTAACGATGGCGATACCACTGAGTTCCACGCCCAGAAGATCCTGGGACAGGGACGCATTGGGCTGGGCCTCGACGGTGTTCATGGATACGTCCATGTACAGTTTGACGTGGCGTGGCGCTTCACCCGAGTTGGAGTAGGGGTTGGGGTACAGGTAGCCGGTTGCATCCGAGAGCATGGTGACGCGGATGTCCCCGGTGGTCTGGATGCTGTTGGTGTCCGGGTTGATGATCGGCACCGTGCCGTTGATCCTCACGTCCAGGCTGCTGCTCGTCAGCAGGCTGCCTTTGGGGACGCGCAGGGGCACCGGTTCGTCGCCCGGAAAACTGGGACCGTAGCCCAGCTCGGCGTAGAGGCCGCCGGTTTGCTGGGAGGGGCCGGCAATGCCCTGAAGCACGGAGTTCAGGGTGACGCCATTGATGATCTCACCGTTGAGTACCGAGCGCTGGGCATCGGCCTCGGACAGCCCTGCGAGCAGACCGGAGTCAATGGTGTCCTGGAACAGGATCACCGTCGGGCTGGTGTCTTTCGGGGTGAAACTGCTGGAGTAATCCAGGGTGTCACCGGCCATGTTCGGCAGGTTGGCGATGTCGATGGAGTAGCTGGCACCCGGAGTCAGGGCGTCGCCCTCAAGCCCGCACTGGGCCGGATCATTGGTGGTGCAGGGATCGACCGTGATGCGCCGGCCATCGACCAGCACCGTCGCCGGTACCTCATCGCCGTTGCCATCACGCAGGGTGATGCTGCCCCCCATGCGTTGCCAGTCCGGGTGAACCGGCTGGGTCAGGCGCAGGCGGAAGGTGGAGAAATCCATCGGGCGGAAAAAACCGTTGGCCGACGGGATCATGTCGGCCACTGCGAAATTGCTGCTGAGGTTGTCGAGCCCTGCCACGCCGGACATGCCGGCGCGGGTAGAGAACTGCACACCGTTTGCGCCAATGGCATTGGGTGTTGCAACAGCACGATTGCCGGCAGCCAGAAGGCTTTCGGCAAACGTAATTGTGTAGTTTGTGCCGGTCTGGAACTGGCCAACCGGAGACAACTTCAGGCTGCGTCCGCCGTCGATGGCCGTGACGGTAAATGGCACGGTGTTGGTGCCATCGCTAATCCGGATCTTGCTGGTGAGGTTCTCGTCAGTGATCGCATGAGAGAAGCGCAGAACGACGTCAGCTTTGGGGCTGACTTCGGTCTGGCCATCGGCAGGATACGAGTATATGACCGAGCCGGGGATGAGAGGAGCATTCAGGGTTTGCTCCTCTCCTCCGCCACACGCTGCCAGCAGCAGGACAGGGGTAAGTGCCAGTATTTTATTGTATTTCATGGCAATAAAACCTCAAATTATCAGAACTTCAGCGTGATGGAGCCGGTAAAGATATCCACCTCGCCATCTGTGGTCGCCACGATGTTGTTGCTCTGCGTGCCATCGGGACGGGTGTTGCTCAGGGTGAATTCACGTTCTTGCAGCATCTGCCGCTGGTAGCCAAAATCCAGACGAACCGGGTAGGTCAGGATACGGGTACGGGCGTATTCCGCACTCAGTCCCAGGCCAAGGATGACCTTGTCGTTGTCGAAGTAGTTAACATCGGGCGTGCTGGTGCTCTTCAGGGCTGACTCCTCGTAGGCCGCGCCGAAGGAAATCCCGAAGTGCTGACCCACTTTGAACTCGGCGCCAATACGGGGCACGAGAATGTCGTCAAACTCCGCCAGGGCCTGGTCCTTGATGTCGTCCAGTTCAAACTTCTCTCCCAGCTCGCTCCAGTTCTGCTGCTCCAGGGTCACACCTACCCGCCAGCGGTCGGTGCTGTACTGTGCGCCGATGGCGTAAACAGAGGGTTCAAAGGAGTCGTAGGTTGAAACTGCCAGGATCAACGGCGCGCTTGCGGGAATCAGGCCGGGAATGATGGTTTCGGCTTCGACCGTGGTGTTGGCGTAAGAGTTGGTACGGTACACGAAGGCCGTCTCGAAGCCATCGAGCCAGCAGTCAGAATCGGGGCAGAAGGTTTCACCCAGATCGACGGTGCTACTGACAATGGAGCGAAGTGACGGCTCTGCACTAACCTCCAGGGACTCGTATTCGGTGTTGCCGGCCAGATCGGTGGTTACGGACATGGAGGCGGATGCATGCAGCGTGATGCGCAGGGAGGCACCGACATCAATACCGCGCCACAAAGTGGTGGCACCACCGACGTTCAGGAACAGGGGTTCACGACCATAGCGGAGGAACTGACCCTCGACGCCGGTGGTGGATTCGAACGCCATCATTTCCTTACTGAATTTTTCAACGCCGGCGACAAAGCCCAGATAAATCGGATGATCCACCCGGGTCAGTGAACTCAGGTTGGTCTTCATGCCAATCAGTACCTGCTGACTGGGGGAGTCACTCAGGATGTCGCCTTCCCGGTCGGAAGCCGATGCGCGCAGTTCCTGTCCACCATGAAGTAAGCCACCGGTGAGTTCACCGCGAGGATCCTTGGCCAGGTAGGACGGGTTGTAATAAGTTGCAGACACCTGGGTGTTGAACATGGAGAGCGCCTGGGCGGTTCCCACGTCGGTGGGCAACAGACCGTAGCTGCTCGGTGTCTGGCCCATGTTGGCTGACGCGTTGAGGGCGATGCCGGAAGAGGCTGCTGCAAGCGCAAGGGTTAACGTCCGCACAGAAAAGCGGTGGGATAATGGCATGGATAGTACTCCAACTTTGTTTTTTTCGTTTATTCGACGCCGGATTAGGCAGAGAGCCTGATTTTTGATCTGCTATTTATAATTTGGCACTTTTGTTCAAAAAAGAGTCTACCGGTCTTGTTATTTTGGGACGTTGGCCTTTTTGACAGTTATTTGCGTCGAAGAAACCACTGTGCTTTCGGGCCCGGGCCGATTTGTCTGGTCGGTTGTGTTCTATTCTTAGCTATTTGTCGGCGGGCTGAGGGGGATTTTGGGGACGGAACTGTTGTTAAATTGTGACAGAATTTTGTGTTTTCTTACCCGGATAACAGAAAAAAGGCGCTGTACGCGCCCTTTCTCTCCTTGGACAGGTCCCGCTATCAATGTGGCGGGCGGGTTTTGCGGCGAAGGTGATTGATGCCAATGGCCGCCAGCCCCAGGCAGAGCAGGGCAATGGTGCCAGGTTCATCAATGTTGGCGACGGGGTATTGATATCCGTCGCCAATCCCGTTGGCGCCTTCATTCGGCAGTTCGACCGCCAGTGGCTGATCAAACAGGAACAAATGCAGCACTCTGGCGTGATTCAGTACATGCCCCCAGTTCAGTTGATGAAATTGGGGTGTACCGTTGGCCAGGGGCGAAAATGCTCCATAGTCAGACAGCATGTTGCCAAACTGAAATTTCTCTATCGTGTAGCCGTTGTATTGCTGTACCGATGGTTCGCAAGCCGGGTCCGACACAGACTGGCAGTCGATGTTGCCTGCCAGAGTGGCGGCCCCTGAAAGCGAAAGGCAAATGCCTGCGAATACGCTAGCTAGTACCCTATGCGTTTTCATACATCCCCCCATTATCCGTTAGAGGGTTTATAGCCACGGAATAGGCCACCATGGATCAAGCATATCTTGTGCCTGGAATTTAAGGTTTTGATTATATTAGTGTTTGTTTTGATCCTTCGTGACAGGATGTAATGAAAGCTGACACACGTGGACAGTCAGTGAAGGTTCAGGCTTCCGGAAACTCCGTCCATCCGGCAAGCCACGACCGTGGTGCCAGCGGGTTCAGGGCGCCCTGGAAAACCGCGGATTCATCGAAGAACTCGCTCTGTGGTGGTTTGACGGCGCGCATCTGGCGCAGTTGAACCCGGGAGCCGAAGCTCGGAGTGAACGGGCTCCTGGCGGAGTCATGGAGCGCGCTGTCCATGCGGAAGTGATTGTTGTGATCCGGAGACCTGAGCCAGTTGTTTTCGCTGAAACTGAAATCGTCATCGGCGGTGCCGGTTTCTTCCGGGCTGCGTCCCAGCTGGCCAGTGTTGGCCAGAAGGTTGTTGGCGAAAGTCAGCTGCCCGTTGTGAACCTGAGCTGAAACCTCATCTCTGAGGTCAATGGCTTCAATGCCATAGCTGTCGATGACCATGTTGTGGAAGTGGCCGCCGGAGCCTTCCCTGATAACAATACCACGGTGTTGACGAGGCGATTGGCCGGTGCCCGCGAGGGTAACGTTGTAGAACGTTGGTTCTGAACGGGGGCTGGCATTGTGATCATTGCCATTGTTGTCACCCTCAAAAGCATTGTCACCGACATCCGGGTGCTGCTGAATCACCGCAAACTGGACGCGACCTGTCCAGCCCCAATCCCAGTCGATGCTGTCATCCCCTGCGCCGGAAATGACGATGTTCTTCAGGTCGACCGTGCCACCGAACATTTCAATGCCATCATCCAGGGAACGGTGTACCTGAAGGTGGCGAACAATGGTGCTGCGCCCGCACCCGCCAAGTGTCAGGCCATTCAGTTCGTTATCCTGATAGATCTCAAAACCGGCAAACTCAATCCGGGTGTACTCCAGTACGCCGCAGCTGTTGTTGGGGTCGTCGCCGCCAAACTTGCCCCGCTGATCGTGTTCGTCCAGCCCCTCTATGCGGGCATCGGGTTGGTTGACGGGGGCATTGCCCAGCAGTACCACGCCGCCCCAGTCGCCACGGGCACGACGGTCCTTGGGCTGGCTGCTGGTGAAGACAACGGGCTGCTCGGCACTACCCCGCGCAAACAGCTGGCTGTCACGGGTGACGATCAGTGCCGAACCTCGTTCGCCCTCAATGGTTACGCCAGGCTGGATGGTCAGGTTGGCCCCTTCGACGAAAACGGTCTTCTCCAGAATGTAGCGATTGCCTGTTTCCCAAAGGGTATCGGTGGTGATGTCAGAATTAATGCGAATGGCCCTGTTTTCAAAGCTGGTGAATCCTACAACGGCGACTGTGCCGACGAGCATTGCGGGAATCAGCGCCAGCAGGCTGCGGTTGGTACGCCGGGACTTTACCAGAAGCCTGTCGGGTGTTTTGGGTAGGGACAGATCGGCGGGCCGGGCTGTCAGCGGCTCTCCAGTGTCAATCGCCAGAATTTCGCTGGCGAGTGACTTGAGCGTCCGGTCACCGTCATTGGCGGCTCTTCTGAGCACATCGCTACGGTAGCCGGGCTCCCGCAGCAGGGTGTTGAGGTGCACAAAGGGAAGACTTGGACAGGCGCCTTTATCGATACGGCGTTTGAGGGTCCAGAGCTTTTCAATCAGCAGAATGGGTTGGCCGGCCATAACATGTCTCCTAAAACAGTTGGCAGGCATTTCTACCGTTGCTATATGACTCTGATATTAAGCTAGGGTGCTGAATTTTGTAGACTTTTGTATCTTGCTGTCTATCGGCCGCTGTCATCTTCCTGTAACAGCAGCATCATGTAATGCGCGGTTTCGATTGCGGTCTGGGAGGCATGGATGAAGGCGTGTGGTGTATCTGATGAGTGCGCAAAGCGAATGGTCTGGCAGTCGGGTTGCCTACGGATTTTGGCGAATGGTTATGGTGACCGGTTCGGCTTGGTTGAGGGGCGGAAATTTCAGGTGGAGCTGGAGGGCGGGGAGATTCTCTATGAATCGGACAGCTTCACTGCAGTTAAACACTTCGTTTCGATGTTGACGGAGCCTTACCCGGAATACCAAGTGGCGTAACACCGCGACGGGTGTTCGCCACTTAGCTTGGTCAACGTATCGCTCAGGCGCTCTTGCGTCGGCGTCCCAGAGACAACAGCAGGATGCCCATGCCCATCAGGCCCAGGGTACCTGGCTCGGGAACTTCGAAGGAGCCCCGCATGCCGTAGAGGTTGACGTGTGACAAGCCGCCGCCCTGGCCGAAAAAGAGTCCTGAGATAAACTCCCAGTCGCCAGAGGAAATGCCATCTTTCAGTTCGTAGACGAACCATTCGTCCGGAGTGTTGCCAGTACCGAACTTGAAGCCGATGGCGCCGGTGTCATAGGTGTCCCAGAAGGAGCTATCAAACGACCAGGTGCCAGTGCTGCCATTCTGTGAATACAGAATATTGAAAGGGTTGCTGTCATCGGATTTGCTGGCCAGCTCATAGTCTGCTCCGGCGGGAAGAATCAGGAACTCGTCATTAGCCGGATTACCCGTCAGGTTGCCTGTGCCAGATGCCAGGCACGCATCAACCTGGCTGTCGTCAATCGACATGTGGTTGAGCAGTATGTTGTTGCTGCACAGTACGGCAGCAGCATTCGCCTGACTTACGAAAAGCAGGGATGCAAGTAGGGTTGCGGCAAGAACCGCTAGTCCATTCGTCATTCGTTTCATATCTCTAACCTCGAGATGCCCTTTGGGATTTTACAATCATGGTTAAAGCAGGGTGCGTGCCATTGATGTAAAAGTGCAATTAAAACAATTGGAAAATAAAAATAATGACGTGGTTTTATATTACAGGAATGTAAAAAAAACCGACAAGGTTACCGGTTTTTAACTTTAAAGGATTGAAAGGACGGCGTTCGGGTGAATGCGAGTGTAAAAAAAGTCGACGTAGCTGCGGAGAGGTCTTGATGTGTTTCCAGTTGGGTGCGCGGGCTGCAGAGCGCAGCGGGCCAGGGGGGCTAACCTGTTGATTGGCGGGGCGTATGAAAATGACTGCTGGGAGCGTTGCCCTGTGTCCGGTTGTGCTGCCGTCCTCGTTACGGAAAGCTGCTGGCGTGATCTGAAAAGGGGTTGGGCAGGGAGTATTGCACTATTTACAGATGCTTGCCTCTGGCCCCCGGTCCTGGTTACAGGTCGGTGTGGCAGGGATGAATTCGCTAAAATTGGTACGCTAGTACTGTTAAGGTGCCCGACACCGTGGCATGCGGGTACTGCGGCTGAAAGGTATGGTGGGCCCACCTGGACTCGAACCAGGGACCAAGGGATTATGAGTCCCCTGCTCTAACCAACTGAGCTATAGGCCCTTTTCAGGAAATTCCCCAGAGAATGGGGAAGCGGGCGCCATTATACCGGTGAGGGCAGGCGCCCGCTACTGCTGAGTGGTGTTATCCGTTGCCCTGGTCGTCGATAAAGCCGCGCAGGTGATCGGAGCGGGAAGGGTGGCGCAGTTTGCGCAGCGCCTTGGCTTCGATCTGACGGATACGCTCCCGGGTTACGTCAAACTGCTTGCCGACTTCTTCCAGGGTGTGGTCGGTGTTCATCTCGATACCAAAGCGCATGCGCAGTACCTTGGACTCGCGAGCAGTCAGCCCGGCCAGTACCGAACGGGTGGCTTCGCGCAGGCCTTCTGCCGTGGCGGAGTCCACCGGAGACAGTGCCTGGACATCTTCGATGAAATCGCCCAGATGGGAATCTTCATCATCACCGATCGGAGTTTCCATGGAGATCGGCTCTTTGGCGATCTTCAGCACCTTACGGATCTTGTCCTCTGGCATGTCCATGCGCTCACCCAATTCTTCCGGGGTGGGCTCGCGGCCCATTTCCTGGAGCATCTGGCGAGAAATACGGTTCAGTTTGTTGATCGTTTCGATCATGTGCACCGGAATCCGGATGGTGCGGGCCTGATCCGCGATGGAGCGGGTGATGGCCTGACGAATCCACCAGGTGGCGTACGTTGAGAACTTGTAACCGCGACGGTATTCAAACTTGTCGACCGCCTTCATCAGGCCAATGTTGCCTTCCTGGATCAGGTCAAGGAACTGCAGGCCGCGGTTGGTGTATTTCTTGGCAATGGAGATAACCAGACGCAGGTTGGCTTCCACCATTTCCTTCTTGGCGCGACGGGCCTTCGCTTCGCCAATGGACACGCGGCGGTTGATTTCCTTGATGTCAGGAATTTCCAGGCTGACGTCGTTCTGGATGTTGGCGATGCGTTTCTGCAGGCGAACAATTTCGTCCGCACGCTCTGCCAGAGCAGCTGCGTATGGCTTGCTGCTCGTGGACAGATCGCTGGCCCACTCGAGGTTGGTCTCGTTGCCCGGGAACCACTTGATGAAATCCTTGCGCGGCATTTTGCTCTCGCGCACACAGATCTGCATGATGGCCCGCTCATTTTCGCGAACCATCTCGTTGGTGTTGCGGACCACATTCACGAGTTCTTCAAACGCCTTGTTGGCGAGCTTGAAGGGGGCAAATACGGCGCCCAGCTCATTCAGGGCTTCCTGTGTGGCCTTGTCGCCACGGCCTTTCTTCTCCAGCAGCGTGTTGGCGGCCTCGAGCTTTTCCTGCAGCAACTCCAGGCGCAGGCGGGTTTCTTCCGGGTCCGGGCCGTTATCGGTCTCTTCGTCGCTGGAGTCGTCATCTTCGTCGGCAGTGTCGGTCGTGTCTTCGCTGCTGGTGTCTTCACCCATGAACGGTTCGGCGTCGTCCGGATCAAGAAAGCCGGTAAGAATATCGCTCAGGCGACCTTCGTTTTCGATGATGCGGCTATAAGCGTTGATGACGGTGTCAGCGGTGCCGGGGAAGTGGGCCACGGCGGCCATCACATCCCGGATGCCTTCTTCGATCCGCTTGGCGATGACGATTTCGCCTTCACGGGTCAACAGTTCAACGGTACCCATTTCTCGCATGTACATGCGCACCGGGTCAGTGGTGCGGCCGGCGTCGGTCTCAACGGCCGCGAGAGCGGCGGCGGCTTCAGCGGCGGCCGCTTCGTCGGCGGTTGAATCGCCTTCGGTCATGATCAGGGTGTCGGCGTCGGGAGTTTCCTCACACACCTGAATGCCCATGTCGTTGATCATTCGGATAATGTCTTCGACCTGATCGGGGTCGGCTATGTCTTCCGGGAGGTGGTCATTTACCTCGGCGTAAGTCAGGTAACCTTGTTCCTTGCCTCGTGCAATGAGGTCTTTCAAACGTGATTTCTGCGAATTTCCCGACATAGACACCCTGTGAACTCGCTGGTAAAAAGGAAAAAAGTCAAACAGCCATTATAGCTGTCGCGTGGTTTTACTGCCACCGGTTGGTTAGATGGTGATCAGTAACCTAAGTTTCAAGTGCAGGGGGCGAGCGGGCATGTCTGCCGGGCTTTGTGCTCCCTGGTTTGCTGTGTCCCCTATCCCGTCACTTGAGGTGACGTTGGCGGGGGAGGCGGGCCGTGGTCAATCTTCGGCCTGCCTGCTGAGGCTGCGCAGTTCGTCCCGTTCCGCCTCGGTGAGGTCGGCCAGGCTGCGTTTTTCCATCAGCAAGGCGCTCAAGCGTTGCTTGCGCGCGGTTTCGTGGTTGGGTTGCAGCATTTCCCGGGCTGTGGCCAGGGTGCGCTCCCGCGATGGCAGGTGTTCCATACCATCAAACAATTTGTAGAACCGGTTTCGTGCGTCGCCATCCAGGGCGAGCTTGCCGATCAGCTGGTGGCGATCCCGCAGCTGCTGGTCCAGTATCCAGGTTGCCAGGCTGCGTGCCTGGTGAAGCTGGCGCTCGTTGCGGCACAGCTCAATGGCTTCGGTGGCCAGTTCCGGGGCCTGTACCAGGGCCAGGCAAAGAATGGTGTCCTTGCTCAGCTTGACGTCAATTCGCTCTTCCTGGATGCGGTCGCGGCGTTCGCCAAAGCGTTTGAACGGGCGATCTCCCCGGTTGTTGCTCTGCCAGTCCCGCTTGCCACCGCACAATCTCAGCATCTCGTGCCACATGGCATCCCGCAGGGTGCTCTTCGGCATTCTGTTCAGCAGTGGCTCGACCCGGGCGCGGAGTTCCCCGCGGTGCTCGGGCAGGTTCAGGTCGAGGCCTTCGCTCTGCCGGTTGAACAGGTAGCGCGACAGTGGTGTGGCTCCGTCAACGCGCTTCTGGAACGCCTGCTGGCCCTCTTTGCGAACCAGGGTGTCCGGATCTTCTCCGTCCGGCAGCATCAGGAACTGCAGATGTAGGCCGTCAGCCAGCAGTTCAAGGGCATTCTCCATGGCGCGATCTGCAGCCCGGTAGCCTGCCGTATCGCCATCGAAGCAGAACACCAGGTGACGTACCTGTTTGAGCAGGGCCGTCAGGTTGTCCTGGTTGGTCGCCGTTCCCAGGGTTGCGACCGCATAGGGGATGCCGTGCTGAGCCAGCGCGATGACATCCATATAGCCTTCCACCACCAGCAGTCGATCCAGTTGACGGATCGCCTGCTTGGCCTCATAGAGGCCATAAATCTCCCGGCTCTTGTGAAATACATCAGATTCCGGGGAATTGATGTATTTTGCCTTGTCGTCGCCCAGAGTGCGGCCGCCGAACGCCACGGTTTTGCCGCGGCTGTTGCGGATCGGGAACATGATCCGGTGACGGAACAGGTCCCTGGGACGGCCGTAGCGCTCAGACACAGTGCCGGTTTCTACAAGCGGGCCTTTCAGGTCCTGGCTGGCGGCGTCATTGAGCGCGGTGCCGGTGCCGGGGGCGTACCCCAGCAGGTAGCGCTCGGCGATGTCGTTGTCCAGGCCGCGCTGCTTCAGATAGTCGCGGGCAAATTCACCCTGTGGACTCTGCAGGGCTGAGCGGTAAAAGCGCGCGGCAAAATCCAGGGCATCCGTTAAGGTGCGGGCCTGCTGAATTTCCTGGCGGGCACTCTGGTCATAGGGAACTTCGAGGCCGGCCCGTCGGGCCAGTTCCTCTACGGCGTCGGTAAAACCCAGTCCGTCGTATTCCCGTATAAAGCTGATAGCGTCGCCATGGGCGCCACAACCAAAACAGTGATAAAAGCCTTTGTCCGGCCGGACGTTGAAAGACGGAGTTTTTTCATCATGGAAGGGGCAGCGGGCCTTGTAGTTGCCGCCAGCCTTCTTCAGCGTAATTCTCGATCCGATCAGCTCAGCCAGATCAACCCGGTCGAGCAGGTCTTCCACGAATCGTTGAGGGATCAAACCGCTCATGATGTCTCCGTAAGTACTGGCGACACGGGTGCAAAAACGACAAAAGCCAAAAATGCCGCCGAAGCCAGGCCCCGGCGGCATTTTTGAGTCGCGTGCGCCCTTGCGGAGCGCGGCGGCTTAGAGCTTGCAGGCAAGCGAGGGTCTGGTACCGATCAGTACAGACGCTCGAACTTACGCTGTTCCCGCTGAAGCTTCTTGAGATGACGCTTAACGGCAGCTGCGGCTTTACGCTTACGAACGGACGTCGGCTTCTCGTAGTGTTCGCGACGACGAACTTCCGACAGGACACCTGCTTTCTCGCAGGAACGCTTGAAGCGACGCAGGGCTACGTCAAACGGCTCATTCTCTTTCACTTTAACAGCTGGCATTCGAAAATCACCTACCTAATAGATTCGGTTTCAGTTTTGGAAGTCTGCAGACAGGTCTACTTGTACCCGCAGAGCGGTACATAGCGACTCGTTGCTCGCCAGCCTAGATCTGCACACTTCAAGTGTAACGCCCCGCTGAAATTGAACAAAACTCAACCAGGCGAAAATTAGGGCGGCAATCATAGCGCTTTGCGTCGGTGCGGGTCAATGCCTGGTTAAGATTTGTGCCGGTTGTGCGGCTCTTTCTGGTAAAATTCGCGCCCTGATCTTTGAACCGACTTCTGGGGTTGTCCGCTTTATGCTGATTCTTGGCATCGAAACGTCCTGTGACGAAACTGGTGTTGCGCTGTATGACAGTGACCACGGCTTGTTATCCCATGCCCTGTTCAGCCAGGTCGAGATGCACGCCGATTATGGTGGCGTGGTGCCGGAGCTGGCTTCGCGGGATCATGTCCGCAAGCTGCTGCCGTTGTGCGATCAGGTGCTGGCGGAAGCCGGCCGCACACGTGCTGATATTGATGGCATTGCCTACACCGCTGGGCCGGGCCTGGTGGGCGCCCTGATGGTGGGCGGCTCGGTTGCCCATGCGCTGGGGTTTGCCCTCGGTATACCGGTTCTGGGGGTTCATCACATGGAGGGCCATCTTCTGGCGCCGATGCTGGAGGAGAATCCGCCCGCATTTCCGTTTGTGGCGCTGCTGGTGTCAGGTGGTCATACCCAGCTGGTCATGGTGAGCGGGATTGGGGAGTACCAGTTGTTGGGGGAGTCGGTGGACGATGCGGCCGGTGAGGCCTTTGACAAGACCGCCAAAATGCTTGGGCTGGACTACCCCGGTGGCCCCAGGGTGTCTGCGCTGGCGCAGGCGGGACGTCCCGGTACCTACCGTTTCCCTCGGCCGATGACGGACCGCCCGGGGCTGGATTTCAGCTTCAGCGGGCTCAAGACCTACACCCTGAATACGGTCACCGATGCTGAAGAGCGCGGAGCCCTGGATGAGCAGGTGCGGGCGGATATTGCCCTGGCGTTTGAGACTGCGGTGGTTGATACCCTGGTGATCAAGTGCCGTCGGGCGCTGGAACAGACCGGTTGTAAACGTCTGGTGGTTGCCGGCGGGGTCAGTGCCAACCGCAGCTTACGGCAGGCGCTGGAGGCGATGGCGGTCAAATTGCGGGGAGGGGTGTTCTACGCTCGCCCGGAATTCTGTACCGATAATGGTGCGATGATCGCCTATGCGGGCTGTCAGCGGTTGCTGGCGGGTCAGCGGGATGGTGATCGCATTGTAGCCGTGCCACGCTGGCCAATGGATACACTGCCGCCGCTGGGTGAGCCTCGGGATAACGGACTGGCTGAGACTGCCCGCTAGAAACGGGACTCCCGGCCTTGGGCCAAACGGATCAGGTTGTTCCGGTGGCGCACGATAATCAGCAGGGCCAGCAGGCCGAACAGTGGCATGGTGTCTGGTTCGATCAGCGCGCTGATCAGCGGGCCGCAGAGGACGGCTACGATTGAGGCAAGGGCAGAGATGCGCCAGCGCCACATGACCAGTAGCCAGGTAAGACTGATCAGCAGGGTAGTGATTGGCGCCAGTGCAAGGCCGGCACCGAGGGATGTGGCGACGCCCTTGCCGCCCTGAAAGCGGTAGAACAGGGGCACCATGTGTCCGGTGACCGCGAACAGGGCCACCATCGCCTGGGCAAGAATGCTCAAATCCGCCTGATGTGCCAACCAAACCGGCAGCCAGCCCTTAAAGCCATCAAGCAGGAGGGTCAGGGCCGCAGGCGCCCAGCCTCCGGTACGGTAGACATTGGTGGCGCCGGGGTTGCCGGAGCCCTGGGCCCGAGGATCTGGCAGGTGCCAGAGTTTGCAGATCGGCAGCGCAAACAGCACCGAGCCGATCAGATACGCCAGTGCGCAAAGCAGCACGGTCAGCAGAGAATCAAAGGGAGTCATTGAGCGAACTCTTGGGCAAAGACGAGCCCCGGTGAAGTATGCGAAAATCCCGGCCCGCGGGAGCGATGGTGTACAGGCTACGTTATCGGCTCTGCGGTAATCATTCAATTAGCTTTCGGTCGCATCGGGTCACGAGGGTGGCAGGCGATGGTGGACCGGATCCAGTGGCACAAGGGTAGTGATCGAGTGACAGATTCTGTGTTGATTGAAGGTCTGGCTGTAGAGACCGTCATCGGTGTTTACGACTGGGAGCGTGACATTACCCAGCGTTTACTGGTTGACCTGGATATGGCCTGGGACAACGCAGCGCCGGCGGCCACCGATGATGTCGCTCAAGCACTGGATTATGCGGCAGTCAGTGAGCGGGTGGTCAGTTATTTGGACGAGTTGCGCCCGCAGTTGCTGGAAACGGCCGCTGAGGGTCTCGCTGCCTGTCTGCAGGAGGAGTTTGGTGTGCGCTGGCTGGCGTTGACTATCCGAAAACCCGGCGCAGTGCCGCAGGCCCGGTCTGTCGGTGTCCGCATCGAGCGGGGGCAGCGATCATGAGTGACCGTGTGCCCGTTTACATCAGCATCGGAAGCAACATCGACCGCGAACACAATATCGCCCAGGCGCTGGATGCGTTGGCTGCGGAATTCGGGACGCTGGATATTTCGTCGGTCTATGAAAGCGAGGCGGTCGGTTTTGACGGCGAGCCGTTCCTCAACCTGGTGGTCGCGATCCGGGCGGATCGTTCGGTAGCCGAGCTGTCGCGTCTGTTCAAGGCGATCGAGGCCGCCAATGGGCGTCACCTTCATGCGCCGAAGTTCAGTCCGAGAACGCTGGATATCGATATCCTCACCTACGGAGAGCAATCCGGTGTGGTCGACGGCGTTGAGTTGCCCCGGGCCGAAATTCTCAAAAATGCCTTTGTGCTGTTGCCTCTCGCGGAAATCGCGCCGGACCAGAAACATCCGGTGGTGGGACAGAGTTATGGCGGGTTGTGGCAGCAGTACCAAAGTGACCAGAAGCTCTGGGTTGTGCCGTTCAGCTGGCGCGGAGGCGTCATCTCCCCGCGCCCTTGAGTTGTCAGTGGCCGTTGTGGTGACGGCTTCGGAACAGCGCGATCAGTCCATCCGTCGAACTGTCAGAGCCGCTGCCGGGCGTTGTCGGGCTTTGCAGCCGCTGCAGTATACCCTCGCCCAGTTGTTTGCCCAGTTCAACCCCCCACTGATCAAACGAATCAACATCCCAGATTACGCCCTGGGCGTAGGTTTTGTGCTCGTAAAGCGCGATCAGGGCGCCGACCGTACGTGGCGTAGCCCGGTCAAACAGCAGGGTGTTGCTGGGCTTGTTGCCGGGAATAACCTTATGGCGGGCCAGTCGGTTGACCTCTTCCGGTGGCAGGCCCAGGGCTTCAAGCTCGGTGCGGGCCTCGGCCTCGGTCTTGCCTTGCATCAGGGCCTGGGTCTGGCTCAGGCAGTTGGCAAACAGGATGGCGTGGTGATTCGCTACCGGGTTGTGGGTCTGCAACGGGATGATGAAATCGGCCGGTGACAGGCAGGTGCCCTGGTGCAGCAACTGGTGATAGGCATGTTGGCCATTGGCGCCCGCACCGCCCCAGATGATCGGGCCGGTCTGGTAATCCACGGGATCACCGTGCTGGGTCACGCATTTGCCATTACTCTCCATATCCAGCTGTTGCAGATGAGCGGGCAGTCCTCGCAGGTAATGGTCGTAGGGCAGGATGGCATGAGCGTCCGAGCCCCAGAAATTGCCATACCAGACCCCCAGCAGTGCCAGGATGACCGGCAGGTTCTGCTCCAGCGGCGTGTTGCGGAAATGACGGTCCATTGAATGGGCGCCGGACAGCAGGGAGCGGAAGTTGTCCATACCGATGGTCAGCGCCGTGGGCAAGCCAATGGCGGACCACAGGGAATAGCGGCCGCCGACCCAGTCCCACATCGGGAAAATGTTTTCCTCGGCGATGCCAAAATCGATGGCGGCTTGGGGTTTGGCCGTCACGGCCACGAAATGTTTGCCGATCTGTTCCTCGCTGCCGCCATTGTGGAGGAACCACTCCCGCGCAACCTTGGTGTTTTCCAGCGTTTCCTGGGTCCGGAAAGACTTGGACTGGATCAGGAACAGGGTGGTTTCCGGGTTAATGTGGCGGAGCACCTCGGTAATGTGGCTGCCGTCGATGTTGGCGACGTAATGGCAGTTGAGCTGACCGTGCCAATAGGGCTTGAGAGAGGCGGAAACCAGTTTTGGTCCGAGGAAGGAGCCGCCGATGCCAATGCTCACGACATCGGTAAACGGCTTGTTGGAAAAGCCGCGCCACTGGGTGCTGCGGATGCGCCAGACAAACTCCTCCATGCGAGCCAGGGTTTCTCTGACGTCGGGCATGATGTTTTGCCCATCCACTTCAATAGCGTCGTCGCTCAGATTGCGCAGGGCGACGTGGAGGGCTGGACGGTTTTCGGTGACATTGATGGTGTCACCGCGGAACATGGCCTCGATCCGTTGTGGCAACTCGCAGCGGCGCGCCAGAGCCATCAGCAGGTCCATGGTGTCGTCGGTGATCAGGTTCTTGGAGTAGTCCAGGGAAATGCCGGCAGCTTCGGTAAAAAAACGCTGGAAGCGCTGCGGGTCCTGGTTGAACAGTTCGCGCATGTGAACATTTGCCATGCTGGCCTGGTGCTCAAGCAGCGCCCGCCACTCATCGAGTTGGGTAAGGTGTGTTGAGGCCTTTGCCATGAACGCTTCCTTTCAGTGATTCCCGGTGAGACCGGTTATTCCCGCCAGCGTTGGCTAGCGGGTGACGGAGATGTTGTCGATGAGTCGGGTTGTGCCCAGAAATGCCGCCGCCAGCACGGTCAATTCACGGTCGTCAATGCTTGCCGGTTGCAGTGTCAGGCTGTTGACGATGTTAACGTACTCTGGTCGGAATCCTGCAGCTTCGAGCCGCTCGCAGGCCTCTCGGGACAGTGTGTCGAGGTCGGCGATGGACGGCTGTTCCAGCTGCTTCGCAAGATCGGACAAGGTCTGGTGGATGGCCGCCGCCTTGCTGCGCTCCTGTTCCGACAGGTAACCGTTTCGGGAGCTTTTCGCTAAGCCGTCTTCGTCACGAACCGTCGGCGCGCCAATGATCTCAACGGGAATCATCAGGTCCTGGGTCAGCTTGCGAATCACGGCCAGTTGCTGGAAATCCTTCTCGCCAAACACCGCGATGTCAGGCTGGACCATGTTGAAGAGCATGGTGACCACGGTGGCCACGCCTTCAAAGTGTCCTGGCCGGCCTGCACCGCAATGCCCTTCGCTGACTCCGGGAACCACGACCTGGGTCTGGTTGGCCAGTCCGTTGGGGTAGATCTCACTGACAGGCGGCGCGAAGACCAGGGTGTTTCCGGCCTGCTCCAGTTTCTCTTGGTCGGCTTTCAGGGTGCGAGGGTAGCTGTCGAGGTCCTCGTTGGCACCAAACTGCATAGGGTTCACGAAGATGCTGGTGACAACAACATCGGTAGCCTCGAGTGCCTTGGCCACAAGTGAGATGTGACCTTCGTGCAGGTTACCCATGGTTGGTACCAGGCCAATCCGTTTACCCTGGGATCGGTAGTTCTGGAGGATGGTTCGCAGTTCTTTGATCTTGTGTACGGTTCTCATGCTTCGAACGTATGCTCCTGGCCGGGAAACTCGCGTTGCCGGACGGCGTTGACGTAGGCCTCAAGGGCGCCCTGAATGGAACCGTTCTCGGCCAGGAAGTTCTTTACGAATCTGGGCTTGCGGCCGGGTGTGACGCCGAGCATGTCGTGCAGCACCAGTACCTGACCGTCGGTATCGGAGCCTGCGCCTATGCCTATCACCGGGGCTTTGACGGCTTGGGTGATGCGGGCGGCCAGTGGTGCCGGGACGCATTCCAGCAGGATAACGTCAGCACCGGCTCGCTCCAGCATGCAGGCGTGCTCAATCATCTGCTCCGCGGCGTGTTCCTCGCGGCCCTGGACCTTGTACCCGCCAAACTTGTTAACGAACTGAGGTGTCAGCCCGAGGTGGGCGCAAACTGGAATGCCCCGTTCGCTCAGTGCGGTAATGGTGTCGGCCATCCAGTCGGTGCCCTCAAGCTTGACCATGTGGGCGCCAGCACGCATCAGTTCGGCGGCGTTAGTGAGTGCGCTTTCGGTGGTGCCATAAGACATGAAGGGCATGTCGGCCATCACCAGTGCGCCTTTGTTGCCGGCGGCTACCGAGCGGACGTGGTAGGCCATCTGTTCCATAGTCACCGGAAGGGTGCTGTCGTGGCCCTGAAGGACCATGCCAAGGGAATCGCCGATCAGGATCACGTCCACGCCCGCCTCGCTGACGGCGTGGGCGAAGGTGGCGTCGTAGGCAGTCAGAACGGCAAAAGCTTCGCCTTTCTGTTTGTAGTCACGCAGGGTGTTGATGGTAACAGCCATAGATTCCTTGCCTTTCAGTAAATGGGTCGGGACCGGGCCGGTGGCCGTCGCCAGGATCAGAGCTTAAGGGTAATCCCGGGGTGACCACTAGGCAAGGCTACCGGTATCGGCTCAGGGCCAGGGCGGCGTATCGCTGCCCGTTGGCTCCAGTCGTTGCAAGTGGTTGTCCGGGCACTGGTCGCGGAGGTCTCGCAGCATGCGCCCGTCCGGCAGGCTCAGCTCAGGGTTCAGGTCCAGCAGCGGTTGCAGTGCAAAGTCCCGGTTGCACAGTTCGCGGTGCGGGACGTGCAGGCGTTCATGCTCGATGACGTCATTGCCATACAGCAACAGATCCAGATCGAGGGTCCTGGGGCCCCAGTGCTGAAGGCGTTCACGGCCCTGATCCTGTTCAATCACCTGAAGGGCGTCGAGCAGTGCCAGTGGCGCCAGGGTCGTGGACAACTGAACAGCGCCGTTGATGAAATCTGGCTGGTCCTGGGGGCCAACCGGGCTGCTGCGGTAGAACGGGGACTGTGCCAGCAGCGTGGTCTGGGGCAGCATGGACAGCGCCACGACGGCTGAGGCCAGTTGTTGCAGCGGCTCTGCCAGATTGCTGCCCAGGCCGATGTAAACCGTAACGGCCATGGGTCAGGCGGTCCTGTTACCCGGCGGCCGACGCCGGCGACGCTTCGGTTTTGGCCCGCTGTTGCCGAGCTGACTGAGCATGCGCTCGCGGCCACGTTCGTCGGTGGCCTGGAATTCGGTCCACCACTGCCCAAGCCCGGGCTCGACCTCTCCGGCGTTTTCGCGCACCAGAAGGAAGTCATAGGCGGCGCGGAAACGGGGGTGTTCCATGGTAGTCAGGGCGCGTTTCCCCTGGCGCCGCGGCAACCGCATCTGCAGCTCCCAGATTTCTTTCATCGGTCCGGAAAAACGCTTGGGGATCGACGTTGCCTGAATCTGGCGGCCGATGACTTTGGCGATGGCCTGGTGCAGGGCGGGTTGGATCGGTTCACCCTGATCCTGGCGTTTGCGCCATTCTGCCTGCAATGCCGGCCACAACATCGCGGCAAACAGGAAGTAGGGAGTGACCGATTTGCCCTGGCGAATGCGGGCGTCGGTGTTTCTCAGTGCCTGGCGAATCAGTTCGTCGGGCTCGCCGGCGTTGAGGGCGCGGACGGTGTCCGGAAACAGCGGCGCCAGCAGGTCGTAACGCTGCAGCAGATCGTAGGTGGCTTCGCCATGACCGGCGGTGAACAGCTTCAGTACCTCGTCAAACAGCCGGGCCGCCGGAATGTGAGTCAGCAGTGGAGCGAGCTCGCGAATGGGGGCTTCCGTTGCCGGTTCGATGGCAAAGTCCAGCTTGGCCGCAAAGCGGATGGCCCTGAGCATTCGAACCGGGTCTTCCCGGTAGCGGGTTTCCGGGTCGCCAATCAACCGCAGTTGGCGGTTGTTCAGGTCATCGACGCCACCGGCAAAATCAATCACCGTAAAGTCACGAATGCAGTAGTACAGCGCGTTGATGGTGAAGTCTCGTCGCAGCGCGTCTTCTTCCATGCTGCCGTAGACGTTGTCGCGCAGCAGCAGGCCATGCTCGCTGGTCTTGCGCTGGTCGCTGGCGCTGTCATCGGTGTTGTCCGTCGCATTACCGCGGAACGTGGTCACTTCAATCACTTCGCGCCCGAAGAGCACGTGCACAATGCGGAAACGACGGCCGATCAGCCGGGAATTTCGGAACAGGGCGTGTACTTCTTCCGGCGTGGCGCTGGTGGCCACGTCGAAGTCCTTGGGTTTGCCGTCCAGCAGAATATCCCGGACCCCACCTCCCACGAGGTAGGCCTCAAAGCCGGCCTTGTTCAGGCGGTGGAGAACCTTCTTGGCGGGGTCGCTGATAGAGGTGCGTGACACGTTGTGTTCGTCCCGGGGGATGTCACGACGTACCAGCTTCTGGGTCTTGTTGTTTCCCCCGAGTAATCGGGAAAAGCGTTGTTTGACTTTTTTAAGCATTGAAATCCGTTGTTGCGCTCAGCAAAAACGAGAGTTTACCGGTTTGGCGGGAAATTGCACACGGCAATAACAGGGTAGGCCAGATAATCAAAAGGCGGACCCGCTTGCGCGGGCCCGCCCTGAAGAATAGACGATCTGCGTTGTTTTTGTTGTTGCCGGGCTTATTCTTCGTTTTCTTGCCCCTTGCATGCTTCACAGTTGAAGCCAGTCAAGGCAAACGGAACGCTTTGAACACATAGAGCAGACAGAGACTTTTAGTATGAGATTAGAGCGGATATAGCGGCGCCTGGAAGGCGATTCTTCTCTACATCTGCAACTCACACAAGCCGGGGGTCCACTAAAAAGCACAGTACCCAAAACACTCAGTTCGCTTACGTTCTGTTCTTGTTTTTGTTACCGAACGCTTTTCTACGGCTTTTTGTTTTTGTTTTGGCGCCGCTTAGTCACACTTGTTTTTGTTGTTGTGCGCGGTGGTAGTTGCATTGGGTGTGCCAGGTTTTTAAAATCCTTTATTAACAAGTAGTTAAAAAATATGGGACTAAAGGTGGGGTGAATTATTAGACTTAAGTGTTACTCGCATCTCCGTTTTTATACCTACACGTGTTCCTTGCGGTAACACTGGGTAACACTGTGGGCGTTACCCGGATTTCTTTCGTGGTATGCCCAGACGTTGGCGGCGTTCCCACAGGGATTTCCGGCTGATACCCAGTTTCTGGGCCAGCTCGGTTTCGCTCATCCGGTCCTGGTTTTCCAGGACGAAGTGCTGGAAATAGTCTTCCAGAGACAGATCATTGGATTCGCCGGTGTCCTGAGGCTTGGTCTGTTCATTGTCCCCTTCCACCAATCCGTGCGGAATATTGACGTCTTCACCTTCGATTTCCAGATCCAGGGTCACCGGCGTGATGACATCGCCCTCACAAAGAATGCTGGCCCGCTCAATGGCGTTCTCCAGTTCGCGGACGTTCCCCGGCCAGCGGTAACTGCGTAGGGCCTGCATTGCCTCCGGGCTTAGGTGAAGGTTGGCATTGCCGAGTTTGTCGCCCTGGCGTTTGATAAAGCGGCGGGCCAACCCGAGAATGTCGCTTTTTCGGTCCCGTAGCGGCGGAATGCGGATTTGCATGACATTGAGCCGGTAGTAGAGGTCTTCGCGGAACTCGCCGGTTCGGGTCATGGCTTTCAGGTTACGGTGGGTGGCGGCAATCATCCGGACATCGACCTTGCGGCTCTGGGTAGAACCGACCTTGCGTATCTCGCCTTCCTGCAAGACGCGCAGCAGCCGGGCCTGAGCTTCCGGGGGAAGTTCGCCAATTTCATCGAGGAACAGGCTACCGCCGTCGGCGGCTTCAATCAGGCCGGTCCGGCCTGAGACCGCACCGGTAAATGCGCCTTTTTCGTGGCCGAACAGCTCGGATTCGATCAGGCTTTCGGGGATTGCCGCGCAGTTGACCGAGATCAGTGGCCGTGCGGCCCGCGGGCTAAGCAGGTGCAATGCCCGGGCCGCCAGTTCCTTGCCGGTGCCGGATTCGCCGTTTACCAGTACCGTGGTCTCGGTAGGGGCGACCTTGCGGATGAGGTGGAAAACCTGCTGCATGGCGTCGCATTCGCCATACATGATGGCAGAAGGGTCCCCTTCCGCGGAGCGCGCGACCGGGGCCTCGGCCCGCGAGTCTGTTTTGGTCTCACCTTTCTGGCTAAGGATGGTTGCTACCGCGGCAAGCATTTCATCGTGATCAAAGGGTTTGGCGATGTATTCAACGGCGCCCAGCTTCATCGAGTCGACGGCGGAACGCAGGCTGGCGTAGCTGGTCATGATCAGTACCGGGGTATCCGGAGCCCGGTTGATCAGCTCGGTGCCCGGAGCGCCCGGCAGTCGCAGGTCAGAAATGATGAGATCGAATTGGTTCAGGTCATGGCCCTGTTCGGCGTCGTCCACTGAGCCGGCGTCGGAGACGTCATAGCCGGCATGCTGTAGCAGCTTTTTCAGGGCTGAACGGATGATCTCTTCATCTTCGACAATCAGAATGCGAGACATATCAGTGTGTTGACCTTTCGTTCTGGCTTAGTGGGTGGAGCTCTCCGCCGGCATCATAAGCCGGAAGTCGCAGGCGGACGCAGGTGCCGCGCTCGTTCTCGGGGTCGGCAGGACTTTCAACCTGTAGGTTGCCGTAATGTTCCTCGACGATGCTGTACACCAGCGACAATCCGAGGCCGGTGCCCTGGTTCGGGCCCTTGGTGGTGTAAAAGGGCTCGAAGATGTGGTCCAGCTGGTCCGCCGGAATGCCGGTCCCCTGATCGGTGACCTCGATAATAGCGGAGTAGCCTTCGTGGTTTCCACTGACCCGGATTTCGCCGCCCTCGGGAGAGGCGTCGCGGGCATTGGCCAGCAAGTTGACGAATACCTGAACCAGTCGTTGCTCATCCCCCAGGACCACGAGATCCTCCGGGCAATCGTTGCGGTAACTGATGCCTCGCCCTTTGTCACTGAGTGACAGCAGATTGATGGATTCCTCCACGCAGCGATGAATGGATGCGGGTTCGTAGCGGTTGGCCTGGGCATGGTTGCCGGTACGGGCAAAATTCATCAGCGACTGCAGGATGGTGGAGATTCGCCGGGTCTGCTGCTGAATCTGCTCGGCTGTCTGGAGGATGTCCGGGTCGTCGGTTTCCAGTTTCAGATTCTGGGCCAGCGAGGAAATGCCGGTGACCGGATTGCCGATTTCATGGGCGACACCGGCGGCCAGGCGACCGACCGAGGCCAGGCGCTCGCTGTGCATCAGTTCGTCTTCCAGCAAGCGGGTTTCTGTCTGGTCTTCTACCAGAATGATGCTGCCGCCTTCGGTGTGGTCGGGGCCGCTCAGGGCGGCTTTATGCAGATTCAGCCAGTGCGGGCGACCGCGCAGGTCCAGCCGGTGTTTGTAGCGGTGCTGGTCTTCACCGCGGACAAAATCATCCAGCAGGCTGTGCCAGTGATCGGGCAGCGCCATCAGACGTCCGCCGACGACGACCTCGGCGTCAATGCCGGTCAGCGCCACCATGGCATGGTTCCACATCAGGATTTCACCGTCCTCGCCGACCGAGCAGGCCGGGATCGGAAGATTCTGCAGGGTCTGGCGGTAATGGCGCCGAAGGCTGTCGAGTTCACCGGCGAGGCCGGTCAGCTGATTCTGGTAATCGCCCAGTGCCCGCTCCATGTAATGGATGTCCTGGGGGCCGCCGTCACTGGCCAGAGGTTTGAAGCTGAGGTGGCGCTTCACCATATCCCGGGCAACCGCAGGGCCAAGCAGGCCCGACAGATTGATCTCGATCTGGTCCCGCAGGCGCCGGAGCTGATAGGGCCGGAATTCCACCGTCGGCAGTTTGAGCTGATGGGCGGCCCGTTCGACTTCCCGTATCGCCACGTTCCGGCCCAGCGGTTCCGACAGTTGTTCCACGAACTCGCTGGAGGAACTGGCCATCAGCTCCCGCCGTTGGGGACGGGACAGCGCGCCCCAGGAACAGGCCTGGGCAGCCCGGCTTTCTTCGCTGCTCGATTTGGTGACCATCGAGACCAGGGCGAACGCTGATATGTTCACCGTCAGACTGATGAACACAAAGATGTGCCAGTTATTGTTAGTGGGGAACAGCGGTGCATCGGCCAGGGCAAGCAGGTTGGGGCCATAGGACAGTGGCATGACCAGGGTGACGATCCAGACCGCCATGCCGGCAAACAGGCCCGCAATGAGTCCCCGGCGGTTACCTTCCGGCCAGTAGATCACGCCGAGCGCCCCCGGCAGCAGTTGCAGAACGCCGGAGAGTGCGAGTATTCCCAGTTGGAACAGTCCCAGGCGCTGGCCCAGAGTTTCGTGGAACAGCAGCGCGGTGAAAATGATGATGCCAATCAGCAGGCGCTTGATCCGTCGCAGCCAGAGGTAGATGTCCCCGTGATCGGTCTGGGTGCGCAATGGCAACACCACGTGATTGAGTAGCATGCCGGCGAGCGCCAGGGTGCTGACGATCATCAGTCCGCTGGCGGCAGACAGGCCCGCAATAAACACGGTCAGTGCCAGTGCCGGGTTCTCCAGCGCCTGGGCAATCCCGATCGCCATATAGCTGGGCGGGGTGTTGACCGACAGTTCCATGCCTGACCAGAGAATGATCGGAACCGGCAGCGCCAGTAACAGTAAGTACAGCGGCAGCCCCCAGCTGGCCTTGGCCAGGGCCCTGGGGCTCGGGTTTTCCGCAAAGGTCATGTGGAACATGTGTGGCAGTACCAGGGCGCCGGCAAAGGACATCAGCATCAGTGCGCGCCAGCTACCGTCGTCAACGTTGAGCTCCATGTTACCGGCCAGCGACTGATGGCTTCCAAGCCAGTCTTCCAGGCCTTGGTAGCTGCCGAAGATTGAGTAAATTGCCACGCCGGAGAGGGCCAGCAGGGCGAGCAGCTTGATCAGCGAGTCGAACGCAATAGCCACCACAAGTCCGCGATGGCTCTCCGACCCCTGGTCCCGCTGGGAACCGAACAGGGCGGCGAACAGCACCACGGTCAGGCTGAACAGGGTGCTGATCAATGCATGCGAAACGCCAGGGGCCAGCAGGCTGGCGGTATCGGTAACCGCTTTGATCTGCATGCTGAGCAGGGGCAGGATGGCGATGCCGGAGCATAGCGTGGCGAGAGAGCCGGCAAACTGGCTGCGATAACGAAAGGCAAACAGATCTGCCAGTGAACTCAGCTGATAGGCGCGGCCGATCCGGAGGATCGGGTTAAGCAGGACCGGCGCCAGCAAATAGGCCCCGCTGATGCCGAGATAATAGGCAAGGAACCCATAGCCGGTTTCCGCTGCGATGCCAACGGCGCCATACACCGCCCAGATGCCGGCGTATACCCCGAGGCTGAGAATGTAGGTAAGAGGGTGATGAATCCAGCTGCGGGGAAGGATGCCCCGCTCTGCCAGATGGGCAATCGCAAATAGCAGCAGGAGGTAAAGCAAACTGCATGACAGCAACGCGGTCAGGCTAAAACTCATTAGGGTCCCGCCGTAGTTCGAGCCAGAACCCAAGCACGATCAGTCCGCCCCAGAGTAGGTAAGGGGTGTACCAGGCGTTACCGGGGGCGATCCACCAGTCCAGGATATTGGGTGAGAATACGTAAATAGCCAGGACCAGCAGGAAAACCAGGCGATAGATATACATCCGACAAAGGTTTCCTGAGTGTTGCGACAACCTGCGTTTATACCACGAGCACGGCGGCGCTGTCAGGGATTCCGCAAGGTTGGCGCCGGCTGTTCCTGATGGGGTTGACGGGGAACGTGGTCGCGCTGCCAGTGCTCCACTGCCCACGCCAGCACGGTGCTCACTGGGGACTGTCGCAGCGTAGGCGGCGGATTCTGGCCCAGAGCAGCCAGTGCCCGAACAAGGTTGTGTGCCGGTTGGCAGTCATCCAGTGCGGGGGCATGGGTCTGTTTGCTGAGCTTCTGACCGCTGCTGTTTAGGATCACGGGGATGTGCAGCCAGCTGGGGAGTGGTGCATTCAGGGCACGATAGATCTGCTGCTGTTGGCCGGTTGTGTCGAGCAGGTCAGAGCCGCGAACCACGTGGCTAATGTTCTGGTCGATGTCGTCCACCACCACCGCCAGCTGGTAGGCGACAAAGCCTTCCTTACGCAGAATGACGGGATCGTCCACGCCAGCGCGGATGGCCAGGGTTTGGGGGCCAAGGAGCTGGTCAGACCAGCTGAACGTTTGCTCCTGCAGCGCGAACCGGATGGCGTGAGGTGTTCCGGGCAACACCGGGGCTCGTTGTCGGCAGGTTTCGGTGTGTTCAGGGTGTTCTCGCAGCTCTTTGCGGGAACAGGTGCAGGGGTAGGCCTGTTGCTGTGCCCTCAGCTGCTCGATGGCTGCGAGGTAAGCCTCCCGCCGGTCAGACTGGAAACGAACGGGTTCATCGGAGTGGAGCTCGTGGGCATCAAGGGACGCCAGAATGCGGGTGGTGGCACTCTGTGATTCCCGGAGGGGGTCGAGGTCCTCGATGCGCACCAGCCAGCAACCATTGCTGGTGCGGGCTTCCAGAAAGCTTGCCAGCGCAGTGACCAGCGATCCGAAATGCAGCGGGCCGGTTGGAGAGGGCGCAAAGCGGCCCCGGTATGGAATTGTCGGCATGCTTCCTGAATGCGCCGGTCAGGTTGCCCCGGCGCACCGTGTTGTCGGCCGAGGGCTCAGATGCCTGTCTGGCGCTCGCGGATTTCCGCCAGGGTTTTGCAGTCGATGCACAGGGTAGCGGTGGGGCGTGCTTCCAGGCGACGAATGCCAATCTCGACACCACATTGGTCGCAGAAGCCGTAATCGTCCTTGTCGATGCGGTCGATGGTCTGATCGATCTTCTTGATCAGTTTACGCTCGCGATCGCGGGTACGCAGTTCCAGGCTGAACTCCTCTTCCTGGGTTGCGCGGTCGCTCGGGTCCGCATAGTTGGCGGCGTCTTCCTGCATGTGGTGCATGGTACGGTCGACCTCTTCCATCAGCTCCTGTTTCCAGGTCAGCAACAGTTGACGGAAGTGCTCGAGCATCTCGGCACTCATGTACTCTTCACCCTTCTTCAATGTGTAGGGGGTGAAGTTGGTAAAGCTCTCACGTGGTTTTTCAGCAGTGTTTGCCATGTAACCCGGCCTCTTTTTTGTACTTCACAACAACACTCTGGATTTTAGCGGCCAGAATGTTAATCCTGAAACGGGAATTTGCGGAAAATAGCAGATAAGCCTCTGGTACGCTAGCTTTCTCAACGCTATACCGGATTGGCGTCACGACGCCGGTGTCCCGTATCATGCAGGCCATTTGTCGTCCTCTTCCCGGAGCATAGCATGCATTTCCCTTCGCCGTTGATCGAAGCCCGCCTTATCCAACGTTATAAAAGGTTTCTTGCTGATGTGGAACTGGCGGATGGCCGTATGGTTACGGCGCACTGCCCCAATACCGGCTCGATGTTGGGCTGCAAGCCGGATCATGCCCGGGTTTGGTTAACGGAAAGTGACAACCCCAAGCGCAAGCTCCGTTACACCTGGGAACTGGTTGAGACCGTGCCGGGCCAGTTTGCCTGCATCAATACTGCGCGACCCAACGCTCAGGTCCGGGAAGCGGTGGAGAGCCAGCAGGTGGCTGAGCTGCAGGGGTATCCGGTATGCCGGGCGGAAGTCCGATACGGCAGTGAAAACAGCCGGATCGACCTGCATCTCTCTGGTCATCAGGCCCGGCCCGACGCCTGGGTGGAGGTCAAGAATGTCACCTTGTGTGAGGAAGGCCTGGGATATTTTCCCGATGCGGTTACCAGCCGGGGGCAGAAACACCTGCGTGAGTTGATGGCTCAGGCCCTGTCCGGTGCGCGGGCTGTGCTGTTCTTCTGCGTAAACCACACCGGCATCAAATCGGTACGGCCGGCCCGTCATATCGATCCGGAGTATGGTGCGTTGCTGGTTGAGGCCGTGGCCAGCGGAGTTGAGGTGGTGGCCTATCGGGCGGCGCTGGCCCGTGGTCAGGAGGTCAGTGGTGAGCTGACACTGACAACCCCGGTGCCGGTTATTCTGGAAACCTGACCAGGATCTGGTCCTGATCTATGCGGGTATCGAGCTGTTGCAGGGCTTCACCCTGGCAGGGACCCGCGATACAGAGACCCTTGTCCAGGGAAAACAGCGCGCCGTGGGTGGCGCACTGGATAAAGCATTGCTCGGCGTCGAGAAAGCGTCCGGGCATCCAGTTCAGCTCAATGCCAAGGTGGGGGCAGCGGTTGACGTAGGCGCGTAACTCGCCTTTGTGAGCGATGACAAATCCGGGGGTGTCGTCAAGGGTGAACTCCGCCGCCTGCTTGTCTTCCAGGGCATTGAGTGCGCAGGCGGTGTGCCAGGAACTGTCCGTCATTTGTTCACGCCATAACGCATGCGGGTGCCATGGTTGAGCGACATGACGATTTCATCAGCGTGAAGTTCTCGAGGGAAATAGCAGCCGGAAATCTTGGCCCCGGCGATGCTGGCGCCTTCCAAATTGCTGCCGCTGAAGTCAACGCCGCGAAGGTCGGCACCGCGGAAGTAGGCATTGCGGAAATCCATGCCGCTGGCCTCCATGCCCCGGAGATCAAGCCCCCGGAAATCACCAAAGGCGAAACTGGCCACGGTGTCAGCCGCTGCCTTGGCCTTGTTGAAGGCGGCGATATTCTCGTTGTGGAGAATCTCGTAGAGCGGGTCGTCAATCTGGCGAATCATGTCTGAATCCATCTCACTACTCCCGGGATCACGGTGGCATCGGTCGGGAGTTGCCTCCAGACCGATGTATCCTCAGTCTAGTCCAGTCAGGCGGTGGGCAGTCCGAGGTGCTGGCGAATGCGGTCAGCGAGGGCCTCGGCTACATGTTCCTGTTCTGTATGAATATGAATGGTGTGGCTTTTCTCGTCCTGGGTCAGCGGCTCAAACCAGGTCATCTGGGCATCCAGCAGTTCTTCAGTCGCTTCTGAGGCGTCGTCCTGACGCTGGCGAATCCACTGGCGGCGGAGATTTTCCGGTGCCTCGCAGTGCAGCAGGGCAAACGGTACGCAATGGGTTTCTGCCACATCGGTAATCAGCGCCCGCTCCGACACTTTCAGGCTGGCGGCGTCGACAATCACCGACAGTCCGTCTTCCAGCAGCATCGCGGCCAGCCGGGCCAGGCGTTGGTACGTTTTTTCCGTCGCCTCAGGCGTGTAGATATTCTCGCCAACGCCCGACTGGCTCGGCGCCAGCGGCTTGAGCCCGAACAGACGCTTGCGTTCAACGTCCGAACGCAGTCGCACCAGGCCCAGTTCGGCAGACATCTCCGCGCTGACACAGGTCTTGCCGCTGGCCGACAGGCCGCAGGTTGCGAGCAGGTAATGGTTGGGAATCTCGCTGTAGCTTTCGGCCAGGTTTGCGTAGTCCCGGTAGCGCTGCATCAGACTGGCCTTCTCGACATCTGACAGGGTCGGGTTGCCCAGGGTGAACAGCGCGATCTTGGCGCGAACCATAGCGCGATATGCCTTGTAGAGAGACAGCAGCGCCAGCCCTTCAAAATCCCCCCGATATTCCAGGTAGCTGTTGAGCACGCGATTGGAAAGTGCAAACTCCTGGCGGGACTCCAGATCCATCAGCAGGAAGGCGAGATCATTGATGACGTCGATCCAGCGGAACGGTTCGTTAAACTCGATGCCGTCAAATACGGTGACGTTACCGTTGAACACGGTGATGTTGGCCAGGTGGAGGTCGCCGTGACATTCGCGCACGTAGCCATCCTGGCGGCGCTGGGCGATCTGGTCGCGATGCCGTTCAAAGGTGGTCCGGGTCCAGTCTTCGAGGTTGTCGAGTTGGCTCAGAAGCGTTTTGTCCGACAGCAGCGGACGAATCTGGTCGAAGTTTTCCTGCATGGCTGCGAACACCGCTTCCGGCGTTCCCAGTGGGCTGTCATCGGTCAAACCTGGCTGCTGGTCGTGAAATTCAGCTACCTGACGGGCCAGGGTGGTCAGCAGGTCGGCGGGCAGATCGTTGCGCTCCTGGCGGGCATCGAACAGATCCTGTTGGTCAAACTGTCGCATCCGGATGGCATACTCGAAAGCTTCGCCAGACCCATCTAGCCGGGGCTGCTCCGGTGAGCCGCAAATCGGCAGTACGTCAAGATACAGCGGTTCGGCCAAACGCTGGTTGAGCCGCATTTCTTCCTCGCAGAAGTGCTTTCGGCGATCCAGCGTCGAGAAGTCCAGAAAGCCGAAGTCGACCGGCTTCTTGATCTTGTAGGCATACTCACCCGTGAGGATGACCCAGGAAATATGGGTTTCCAGCACCTGGAAGCCGGCGACGGCATGGTCATAGAGTTCCGGGTTCTGTAAAGCCTGGATCAGGTTAGGGGAATTGGTATCACTCACGGCCGCTCCTTGTACGTATCGGTTTTTATCATGCCGCTTATCATAGCGGGCACATTACAGAAATAACACAGATCGCACCTGCAACTGTTCAGGTGGCTTTGGGTATAATCCGGCCATGGCAAAATCAGCTAAATCTCGTAAAAACAGTAAAAAATCCGCCTCCGGGAAAGCGCCGGCCAGCCGTCGTAGTGGCCTGTGGGGTATCCTCGGGCGATTGATTCTGGTGGGTCTGGTCATCCTGGCTGGCTGGATGGTCTATCTGGACGCGGTGGTCACCGATCGTTTCGAAGGGCGCCGCTTTGAAGTGCCGTCGAGAGTCTATGCCCGTCCCCTGGAGCTCTATGACGGTACCAGTATCAGTGCCGGGGCCCTTGGGCGTGAACTGGAGTTGGCCGGTTACCGCCCCGGCAACGGTTCGAGCCCGGGAACCTATAGCCGCAGCGGTGGCCGGTTTATCATCAGTACCCGGGGCTTTACCTTCAGCGATGGGGCTGAGCCAAAGCGCCGCCTTGCGCTGACCGTGTCAGGAGACCGGGTGACGGATTTTCGTGTATTGATCGGTCCGTCGTCGCCGATTGTCCGTCTGGAGCCGGCTCAGATCGGGGGCATCTATCCCGCCCACAAGGAAGACCGGATTCTTATTCAGCTCAGCGATCTGCCGCCTTTATTCGAGGACACGCTGCTGGCTGTGGAAGATCGAAACTTCTACCAGCATTTCGGGGTGGCGCCGATGTCCATCGCCCGCGCTATGTGGGTCAACCTGCAAGCCGGGCGGGTGGTTCAGGGTGGCAGTACGCTAACCCAGCAGCTGGTCAAGAATTTCTTCCTGAGCCGGGAGCAGACTCTGGTCCGCAAGGGCAATGAGGCGCTGATGTCGGTGCTGTTGGAGTGGCACTACGACAAGCAGGATATTCTGGAGACCTATCTGAACGAGGTTTACCTGGGTCAGGCGGGCGTCAGAAGCATTCACGGCTTTGGTCTGGCCAGTCAGTTCTATTTTGGCGAGCCGCTGGCGGAGCTCGACCTGCACCAGGTCGCGTTGCTGGTGGGGATGGTCAAGGGACCCAGCTATTATGATCCCCGGCGGCATCCGGAGCGGGCGCTGGAGCGCCGTAACCTGGTCATTGACGTACTGGCGAGTAATGGCTCCATCACTGAGCAAGAGGCAATGCGAGCCAAGGCCAGGGATCTGGGGGTGACCTCGCGGCCGTCGTTCTCCGAAAACCGCTATCCGGCCTTTATTGATCTGGTGCGCCGGCACCTGGCAAGGGACTATCGGGAAGAAGATCTGCAAAGCGAGGGGCTGCGTATCTTCACCACGCTTAATCCGGCTATCCAGTATGCGTCGGAGTTCTCGGTCAAACAGACGCTGGACCGCATTGATCCTGGTAACGGTGATGGTGGCCTGCAGTCGGCAATGGTGGTCACCAGTCGCGACAGCGGCGAAGTTCTGGCGTTGGTCGGCGGCCGCGATCCCCGCTTTGCGGGCTTCAACCGTGCGCTGGATGCCAGCCGGCCCATCGGTTCTCTGGTCAAGCCCTTTGTCTACCTGGCAGCGCTGGCACAGCCGCAGCGCTACACCTTGATCACCCCATTGCAGGACAAGAGCTTTGCACTGGTGTTCGATAATGGTCAACGCTGGGAGCCGAAGAACTACGATGGTCTGGAGCGCGGAGACGTGGCTCTGCATACCGCGCTGTCGCGTTCGTACAACCTGCCCACCGTGCGGTTGGGGCTGGATGTGGGCGTGGATTCAGTCGTCGACCTGCTGCAGGATCTGGGCGTTTCGGAGGCCATCCCGCACTATCCGTCGATGCTGCTGGGCGCAGTGCCCATGGCGCCGGTGACCGTCGCCCAGGTCTACCAGGGGCTGGCGACGTCGGGGTTCAACACGCCGTTGCGTACCATTCGCCAGGTAACCGATGCGAGCGGCGAGCCGCTGTCCCGTTACCCGCTGGCGGTGGAGCAGGTGCTGGATCCGGCGGCCACTCATCTGGTTCAGTATGCCATGCAGGAAACCATGCAGGAGGGTACCGGGCGCGGGGCTTACCGTCGGATATCACGGGATCTGGCGCTGGCCGGCAAGACCGGTACCACCGATGATGGTCGCGATAGCTGGTTTGCGGGTTTCAGTGGCGACTTGCTGGCGGTGACCTGGGTTGGTCGTGATGACAATGGCCCAACCTCGCTAACCGGAGCTTCCGGAGCGTTGCCGGTCTGGGCCGACTTTATGGCCAGCGTGCCGCAACACGGGTTGTCGCCGGTGATTCCCGATGGCGTTCAATATCACTGGATTGATCCGCAAACAGGCGCCCTGACAGACGAGTTCTGCGAAGGGGCCAGGCTGGTCCCCTTTATCGCAGGGAGCGAACCAACACAGACCCGCAACTGCGGGGGAACTCTGCAGCGCCAGCTACGAAGCTGGTTTGAAGGACTGTTCTGATGACCAAGGCAAATTACATCACCTGCGGGTTGCTGGCCGGTGCCCTTGTGCTGGGAGGATGCGCGACCAGTAACGGCACCAGCATCTATGTGCCTTCAGCTCCGGCCCCGGGGTTTGATCCCCCTCCGGCGAGGGTTGAGCCGGAGCCGGCTCCAGCACCGCAAACGTCACCCTCGCGACCGGCGGTTTCGCCTGCCGAACGGGAGCCCACACCCTCACCGAGCTATCGGGATGAAGGCGAGACCCTGTCGGGTGCGGCGGCTAGTCTGATTCGCCAGGCCGACAGCTTGTTGGCCCAGGGCAATGTGCCGGCCGCCATTGGCCAGCTGGAACGGGCCCAGCGGATTTCTCCGCGCTCGCCGGAAGTGTATTTCAAATTGTCCGAGGCCTATGTGGCCGCCAACAACCTGGGGGCCGCGGAGCAGTTTACCCTGAAGGGCCTGTCGCTGGCGGGCAGCAATGTACGGATGCAGCGTACCGGCTGGTTGTTGCTGGCGGATATCCGCCGGGCCCGGGGAAATGTGGCCGGGGCCAATCAGGCCGAGGCACGGGCTTCGTCACTCTGACAGGAATGCCGTCACGCCTGCTTTAGCCAGCGCTATATCGACAAAAGGGGCCGTAAGGCCCCTTTTGTCTTTCATTGGTGTGAACGGTGTGCCTCAGGGGGCCAGCGGAATGGTTTCTGCCGGTACGTCTTCGTTGACGATCACAGTGACGTTTTGGGTACCTTCAAACTGTAACGGATTGGTGTCCAGCGCAGTATCCGTGATTTCGTTGTCGTCGAGCTGGCAGCTGTAACTCAGCGTGTAGGTGCCGGCCGTCAGGAAAGCAGCGGTGTACTCGTACAGTCCGTCATTGTCGGCGTCGCTGACGGGAAGGACCATGAGCGGGTCATTCGAGGTGTCGTCATCGGCGATATTCAGGTCGCTCGGGGTAACATCGGCACCTGCAAAGACATAAACAGCGCCTTCATAGCCTACGGCGCAATCGGTCAGGCCGGCATCGCCTCCGCGAGTGGAATTGATCGTGGCGTAGTCCACGGTACCGCTGATGGAACCGACTTCCAGGTTATTGAGCAGGCGCAGCGATGGCTTGAGCAGGTAGTCGGCCAGGGAGTTACCCTGTGGGTTGACGATGGACTTGGCGACATCAAAGTCGATCGTGAAGGCGGTTGTGGTGTCGGCTGCGACGATCAGGTCACCCTTGAGCTTCAGGCCACTCTGTTCACCGGAGGGTACCGCAAGTGTGAGCTGCACGTCGGGCTGGTCTGACAGGGCGACGTATGAGTTGTCGGTATCGATCTTCAGTCGCAGCTCGCTGTATTCACCAGCGGGAACTTCTTCGTTGGTGATCAGAGGTTCGCTCAAACCGCCGGTCAGATCCAGCAGGTTCCAGGTCTTGGTGTTGTCAAAGGTGAACTCGATCCATTGACCGCCGGCAGGCTTGAGGGCAATACCGGTGAACGCAATGGTGACGTCACTGAATTCTGTAGCCGGGGCGTCGGTAATGCCGATGCTGACCTGGCCGGTGGCTGCAGAGTCGGAGCCACCGCCGCAGGCGGCCAGCAATGAGGTCATGGCGATGGCGGCACTGAGTTTGAGATTGTTGTGGATCATAACTGCTCCCTATGTCCTGAACAGGTTAATGGCTGTGTTCTCCCAATAGAGTAAGGGAAAACTTCGGGCAAAGTGTTGCCCCATCATTACATTCAATTTAAGCAGGACGGCGGAGAGTTTGCCTGGTTCGGCAGGTTATGCTGCCGAACCAATAGCTTGGGAGGAATGAGTGTTTTTACCAGAGGGGTTACAGTGAGGCGAGAACCTTTTCTGCGGCGCGTAAAGTGTGATCGATGTCCTCTTGCGACAAGGCCGCACTGGCGAAACTGGCTTCAAATGCGGATGGCGCCAGGTAGACGCCTTCCTTAAGCATGCCCTGGAAAAAGGCCTTGAAGCGCTCAACATCACAGGCCATAACCTGATCGAAGCGCGTAATGCTGGGTTCGTCAGTAAAGAAGAATCCGAACATGCCGCCGGCCCCCTGTACGGTCATCGGAATCCCGGCCTTGTCGGCAGCAGCCTTCAAACCGTCGCGGACGGCGGCGGCTTTCTGCGCCAGGCTGTCGTGGAAGCCCGGTTCTGAAATGGCGTTCAGGGAGGTCAGCCCAGCCACCATTGCCAGCGGGTTTCCGGACAGGGTGCCGGCCTGGTAGACCGGGCCGAGTGGGGCAATGTACTCCATGATCTCGCGCTTGCCACCAAAGGCGCCCACGGGCAAACCGCCGCCAATAACCTTGCCCAGGGTGGTCAGGTCCGGGGTGACCCCGTAGTAACTCTGGGCGCCGCCGAGGGCGACCCGGAACCCGGTCATGACTTCGTCGAAGATCAATACCGCACCGCTGTCGTCGCAGACTTCCCGCAGGCATTCCAGGAAGCCCGGCACAGGAGGAATGCAGTTCATGTTTCCGGCCACCGGCTCGACAATGATCGCGGCAATCTGATCACCCATTCGGGCAAAGGTGTCGCGGACCTCATCCATATCATTGAAGTTCAGTGTCAGCGTGTGTTCCGCGAGGCTCGCCGGAATGCCCGGTGACGTGGGTACGCCGAGAGTAAGAGCACCGGAGCCGGCCTTGACCAGCAACGAATCGACATGACCGTGGTAGCAGCCTTCAAATTTGACGATCTTGTCCCGACCGGTATAGCCCCGGGCCAGGCGAACCGCGCTCATGGTGGCTTCGGTACCGGAGTTGACCATGCGCACCATCTCGATGGACGGCACCAGTTCGCAGACCTTTTTGGCCATATCGGTTTCGATGGCTGTGGGCGCGCCATAACCTACGCCGAGGTCTACCTGGGCATGCAGTGCGGCCTTGATGCGGGCGTCGGAGTGACCAAGAATCATTGGCCCCCACGAACCGATGAAGTCGATGTAGCGATTGCCATCTTCATCGTACAGGTAAGCGCCTTCGGCATGGTTGAAGAAGATAGGGGTGCCGCCCACGCCTTTGAAGGCCCGCACCGGTGAGTTAACACCGCCGGGAATGTATTTTTGAGCCTGGGCGAAGAGATTTTCTGATTGGGTCATGAGTCGGTAGCTCCCATTAGGAATGACGGTGAAAGAGTGGGTGGTGGTCGGCGAACAGCTGGCTCAGCCGACGCGCCTGATGTTCGATATCGGGGTGGCCGAACAGGCCGCCAACGACGGCGAGCATGTCAGCGCCACTGCAAATCAGTTCGGCACCATTATCGGCGCTGATACCGCCAATGGCGGTGATTGGCCGCCGGAACTGACGGGCCTGAGCCAGCACCTGTTTGTTGGCGGGTGGGGCGCCGGGTTTGGTGGATGACGGGTAAAAGCGCCCAAACGCCAGGTAATCCGCGCCCGCGGCGTCGGCGGTCCGGGCCAGTTCCAGATCACTGTGGCAGGTCATGCCAATGATCGCCTGGTCGCCCAGCAGCCGGCGGGCCTCCGTCAATGAGACGTCGCTTTGCCCCAGGTGAACGCCAGCTGCGCCAACCCGGTGAGCCAATTCGGCGTCGTCGTTGATGATCAGTGGAACCCCGGCCTCTCGACAAAGGCTCTGTAGGTCCGCAGCCTGACGCAGCCGCTCGCTGGAGGTGGATGATTTGTCCCGATACTGCACCAATACGGCACCGCCAAGAATGGCGGATGCTACCGCGCTGAGCAGTTGTGATGACGGTGTCAGGGTGTTGTCGGTAATGGCGTAAAGGCCTGGGCGCAGGCCTTTGTTAAAGGCAGTACTCATGATGGCAAGCGGCCGTTGCGGTCGGGCACCGGTTGGCCCTTGCCCACGGCCATGGCCTGTCCGATCGCCATCGATACGAACCGCTGGGCCTGTGCGATGGCTTCTGGCTGGCTGAGACCCGCAGCCCTTCCGGCAGCAATGGATGCGGCCAGGGTGCAGCCGGTGCCATGATATTCACCCCCAACCCGCCGGATCTGCCAGCTTTGAGGTGGCTGACCGGGCCGATACAGGGTGTTTTCAATATGATCACCAGTGCCATGACCACCTGTTGCCAGAACGGCCTGGCAGCCCGCGCTGAGCAGGTTGCCTGCGGCGCTGGCGAGGTCCTCGTTGGCACCGAGCATGGCCAGTTCGATGCCGTTTGGCGTGATCAGGTCGGCGCGGGCAAACAGCGCCTCTGCCATCCGTGTGATCAAGACCTGATCGGCAAGGTCGCCGCCCCCAGCAGCCTTGATCACCGGATCAACGATCAGTGGAATGTCTGGCTTGTCGGCAAGAAAGTCCAGCAGGGTATCGACAATCTCGGCGTTGCCCAGAGCGCCTGTTTTAATTGCCTGGAATGGGGTGTCTGCGGCCAGGCATTCCAGCTGCTCGTGGATTAACCGGGCATCAACGGCGGTGGCATTGTAGACGTTGCGGGTATCCTGCACAGTGAGACAGGTAATGACCGGCAGCGGGTGAGCGCCGAGGGCTGTAATGGCCTGAATGTCGGCTTGGATGCCGGCGCCGCCGGAGGGGTCGAGCCCCGACAGCACCAGAACCTGTGGGCGTTGATGAAGTTCGATGGCAAAGCTCCTTAAAACGGCCGAACCGTGGCAAGAATGACCACAGCCAGCAAAATCAGTACGGGCAATTCGTTGAACCAGCGGTAAAACACATGGCTACGGGTATTGCGGTCATCGCGGAAGACCTTGACCAGGCGGCCGCAGTAAAAGTGGTAGCCAATCAGCACGGCGATCAGTGTGAGCTTGGCGTGCAGCCAGCCCTGGCTGAGATAGAACGACGGGTTGTAGCTGATTAGCCAAAGACCCAGTCCCACCGTTGCAATCATCGCGGGTGTGGTTATGCCCCGATAGAGCTTGCGTTCCATGACCTTGAATCGCTCCCGCCCAGGCTCATCGTCGCAGGCGGCGTGGTACACGAACAGCCGGGGCAGGTAGAAAATCCCGGCGAACCAGCACACCATCGCAATCAGGTGAAAGGCTTTAACCCACAACATCCATAGCTCCTGTTTCTGTAATTCCTGCCGCTGCTGGCCTACGTCCGGCGATATTGATAATAGCTGTCGATGTCCGTGGGCAGCACGATACCGTATATGCGCTGGATCATCGGGGCCACATGGCGCTGCACATAGAGCGCCTCTGCCTTGCTGTCGTCGAATGCCTGCAGGGCCTCCTCCAGCGTGGCCTGGTATTGTACCGCAGCCACGTCGCGACGGTTGGCAGGAATCTCCACCAGGTCGATGGATTCTGGCAGTTCACCGTTTGCCTCCTGGCATTCCGCAGTCTTGTCCTCAAGATAGCGGGCGAGGTCAACCGCAGGCATCAGGGCCGTCGGGCCGCTGCTGCCATCAATGACCAGCCATTTACTGCCGGACTTGAGTGCCTGGCGGCATTCCTCCAGAGGAAGCTGGCGGGGTACCCGCATCACGCTTCGATCCATGATGGCGCCGACGGACACCCGTCTCAGGGCCTGGATCACCGGAGAGTTCTGGTAGCTCAGTCCCTGACTTTTGAGGATGGTGATAAACAGCGATTTCTGACCAAACACTTCGCTGGTCACCATGCTGGCCACTGTAATGGTCAGCATGCCGGGGAAAATTATGTGGGGGTTGAGGGTCAGTTCCAGTAATGCCATCAAGGCCGCGAGTGGGGCCTGGAGCACCGCACCCATCATTGCGCCCATGCCCAGCATGGCGTAGAAGCCGACCGAGGAGGCGCTCTCCGGGGCGATCATCGCGCCAATCAGTCCCATGGCGCCGCCAAGGGTGGCTCCCATGAACACCGTAGGGCCAATAACGCCGCTGGGCATGCCCAGGCCGAGGGTCAGGGCGGTGACGACAAGCTTGGCAAGCGCGGCGGTAAGCATCAGCCAGAACGGCAGCTGGTTGTGAATGGTGAGTGACACCGTATCGTAGCCGATGCCCATCACTTCCGGGATTGCGATGGCGAAGGGCACCATCAGCAGTCCGGCAACGCTGATCCGCAGTAACACCGGGCGCTGGTGATAGCGGCCGGTATAGTCGAGCAGGAAAATAAACGCGGCAGCAGCGATGCCAATGATGACGGCAATGGCCAGAATCCAGGGGATTTCCAGGAGTGAATTCATGGTCATGGCCGGGACGGTGAAGGCGGGTTCGGAGCCGTAGACAGCGCGGGTAATGATGGCGCCGGAGACGGACGCCAGAATGATGGGGGTAAAGCCGGCGATGGTGTACTCCATCATCACCACTTCCATGGCAAAGATGACGCCTGCAATGGGGGTGTTGAAGGAGGCTGAAATAGCCGCCGCGCAGCCACAGGCAACCAGGGTACGGATGCTGTTGTTGGGCAATCGCATGCGCTGGCCGAGCAGGCTGGAAAATGCGGCGCCCAGATGGACCGCGGGGCCTTCGCGACCGGCAGACTGGCCGGTTATGACGGTGCCAACACCACACACAAACTGAACCAGAGCACTACGAAACGACAGGTAACCCTGGTGGTAGTTCAGTCGCTCCATGACATGGACGATACCTACCTTACGGTCCTGCAGCGCGAGTCGGTGCAGGAAGAGTCCCAGCGACAGGGCGCCCGCAAGGGGCAGCAGCCCACGAGTCAGCGGAGCGAGCTGCTCAAAGGCCTCGGAATCGTTGTTCGGCAGGAAATACTCCAGGGGCAGTTCAATGGCCATGCGGAAGATAAGAATGACGCCGCCCGTCACCAGGCCCGATAGCAGACCCAGCAGTGCCAGTTGGGGTAGGGCATCGACACCAGACAGTCGCCGCCGGAACAGGGGGATCAGGTGCTCGGTGATTCGTTGTCTGATCTTTCGCATGGGTGCGAATGTCCGGAGAGAGTAGAAGGGTATGCAAAACAGGGTTTAACTGTATTGTAATGGACCGTGTAGTGGCTGCAATAACCCGTTGGGATATCGTGCTAGAATAGGCGCCCAAATTTTTGCCCCGTTGGTGTGGTAACAACACCCGGTGGCTAGTCAAAGTCTGGAGTGTTCGGTGATTAAAGTAGGCATAGTTGGCGGTACCGGGTATACCGGTGTGGAATTGCTCAGAATCCTTGCGACCCACCCTGAGGCTGAGGTGAGCTGTATTACTTCGCGATCCGAGGCTGGACTGGCCGTTGCCGATCTCTACCCGAACCTGCGGGGCCACTACGATCTGGCCTTCAGCGAGCCAGATCCCGATACGTTGGCGCAGTGTGACCTGGTGTTTTTCGCGACCCCTCATGGGGTGGCCATGCGTCTCGCGCCGGAGCTGATTGCGCGGGGCACGCGGGTTGTGGATCTGTCAGCGGATTTCCGTATCAAGGATCTGGATGTCTGGGCCAAGTGGTACGGCATGCCTCACGAAACGCCTGAGTGGGCAGAGAAGGCGGTGTATGGACTGCCAGAAGTTGCCCGCGCGGCGATTCGTGACGCCCAGCTGGTTGCTAATCCCGGCTGTTACCCCACGGCCGTCCAGCTTGGTTTGATCCCGTTGCTGGAAAACGGTCTGGTGAAGACCGACCGGATTATTGCGGATGCCAAGTCCGGGGCCAGTGGTGCCGGGCGTCAGGCCAATGTTGGGATGCTGCACGGCGAAATTGGTGAGAGCTTCAAGGCCTATGGTGCTTCCGGTCACCGCCACCTGCCGGAAATCCGTCAGGGCCTGGTGGCCGCTTCCGGAGACAGCCAGCTGGGCGTGACCTTTGTGCCCCACCTGGTGCCGATGATCCGGGGTATCGAAGCCACGCTCTACGCCGAGCTCAACAACCCTGCCGACTTTGATCGCCTGCAGTCGTTGTATGAAGCGCGTTACCGGGACGAGCCGTTTGTCGACGTTCTGCCGTTTGGCAGCCACCCGGATACCCGCAGCGTGCGCGGTGCCAACCACTGCCGGATGGCCCTGCATCGCCAGGAAGACAGCAATCTGGTGATCATCACATCGGTGATTGATAACCTGGTCAAGGGGGCTGCCGGACAGGCGGTGCAGAACATGAATGTCATGTTCGGGCTTCAGGAAAACCTTGGCCTGCAAGCACCGGCGATGCTGCCATAGGACCGCTTGTGAGCACGAGCAGAAAGCCTTCCGAAGAGTACGTTGTTGTCCGTCATCGCCCTGGGCGCCGGTTGCGGCGGACAACCATCCTGCTGATCTTTTCTGTCGGGTGCGCAGTCCTGGGTTATGCTGTCGGGCTTGCCCAGGGCGGGTTCCGTTTTTCCAGTGTTCTGCAGTCGCGGAATTCGCTGGTGGAAGAGCTGGATTCCCTGCATGAGGACTTCCAGAACGCACAGCAGCGTCTGGTGACGCTCGAGCGTGGCCACCAGATTGATGAGCTGGCATTGAGTCAGGCCCGGCGTAGCATTGCGGCTCTGGAGCGAGAAATCATTTCCCTCAAGGCTGACCTGACGTTCTACCGCAATATCATGGCGCCTTCAGAGATCAGCGATGGCCTGCAGGTTGATCGCCTGACGCTGAGCGCCATGCGGGAGCCTCGCCGTTTTGGCTTCAAGCTGGTTTTGACCCAGGTGGGGGATAACAGCAGCTATATTGGTGGAGTGGTGGCCGTAAACGTGATTGGTCTCCGTGACGGTCTCAAGGAAGTGATCGCACTGAGAGATTTGTCCGAAGACATTATCGATCTCGGCGTAAAATTCCGTTTCCGCTACTTTCAGGAGTTTGAGGGTTACCTGACGGTGCCCGAAGGTTTCGAACCTGTCGAAGTACAGGTCGTCGCGCAGGCTCAGGGGCGTAAGTCATCTCAGGCGGAACGTACTTTTGAGTGGATGCAACTCACGGAGAACTAAAAAAATGCTTGGCAAAAAGAAACAATCACGACGCCCTGCAGGGCAGTTCGATACCCTGATCTCGGCAAAAACATCCATTGCTGGCGATTTGCAGTTCTCAGGTGGTCTGCATGTGGACGGCAAGATTCATGGCAAGGTCGTGGCCGAAGAAGGCAGTTCCGCCGTGTTGCGGATTTCTGAGGTCGGAGAGATCGAAGGCAACATTCATGCTCCTCATGTCATTATTAATGGCACCGTGCATGGCGATGTGTATGCCAGTGAACACCTTGAGCTGGCGGCCAAGGCGTCCATTCATGGCAATGTCTACTACAACCTGATCGAGATGGCGATGGGTGCTGCGGTAAACGGCAATCTGGTGCATCAGAAGGAGCCGGTTGGCCTGCTGGACCGGCATCAGCCGATGGCCACCCATCGGGCTGAAGCGGAGAACGGTGAAGAAACCGTTGATGCTGAATAATTGACTGTTTTAGTCAGGAATATGATAATTGTCGCCAATTCGTATCGATTCGCCGGAGGCAACCTTGAGTGTAGTTCAGCAACAAGTAGCATCGCCGCTGTTCTTCAGTGACAGTGCGGTGGCCAAGGTGCGCGAGCTGGTCGAGGAGGAAGGTAACGCTGACCTCAAGCTGCGGGTATTTGTCACGGGTGGCGGCTGTTCCGGATTCCAGTACGGCTTCTCCTTTGATGATAACCAGGATGAAGACGATACCGTGATTGAGAAAGATGGTGCGGTATTGTTGGTGGACCCGATGAGCTATCAATACCTTGTGGGGGCAACGATCGACTACCAGGAAGGCCTGCAAGGTTCTCAGTTTGTGGTGCAGAACCCAAATGCCAGCTCTACCTGTGGTTGTGGATCGTCGTTTTCCATCTGACCACCCCCGTCTCTGTTATTGGCCCTGAGCTCTCAGGGCCAATAGACCGCTCCCAGTATTCGCTCTCCCTTTGCCCCCGTTACCGCAGGCAGGTTCCCTGGCTTCCGGTTCAGGGTTTGTTGTGCCAACCACGCAAACGCTGCGGCTTCCACCCATTGCGGGTCGAGCCCTATCTCCGCGGTGGAATTGACACTAAAGGGCGAGCAGGCCCGGCGAAGCTCCTGCATCAGAAGTCGATTGCGGCTGCCCCCACCACAGATATACACCTTGAGGTCCGCGGACTCGGGTAACTGTTTGGCAATCGAGATCACGGTCAATTCCAGCAAGGTGCGTTGTACGTCGCTGGGGGAGGTGTCCGGGTGACGGTTGAGAAAGGTCTTGATCCAGTCCAGATTGAATTTTTCCTTGCCGGTGCTCTTGGGGGCCGGCAGGGTGAAGTAGGCGTCGGACAGCATGTCGCTTAACAGGGGCTGGATGACCCGTCCTTCGTTGGCCCAGTCGCCGTTCTCGTCGTAACTTTTTCCGGTCTGGTCCAGGCACCAGGCGTCCATCAGGGCGTTGCCTGGCCCGGTATCAAATCCGTAGACCTGCTCGGTCGGAGTGTTGAGCAGGCAGCTGATGTTGGCGATACCGCCGATATTGACGATGCACAAATTCTGTCCGGGGCTGCCAAATATCGCCTGATGGAAAGCCGGAACCAGCGGGGCGCCTTCGCCACCCGCGGCCATATCCCGGCGGCGAAAATCTGCAATGGTGGTTATTCCCGTTGCCTCGACGATCAGGTTGGGGTCGCCCAGTTGCATGGAGAAGGCGTTTGTTCCGCGGGGCTGATGGCGAATGGTCTGGCCGTGGCTGCCGATGGCTTTTACATCGACATCAGCAGCGGCCGCAGAATCAAGAACGCCAAGGGCAGCCTGACTGAACAGTTCACCGATCGCATGATCCAGGGCGCCGAGTTCATCCGGGCAGCCCTGATTCTGGCACAGCTTGATCAGGCGATGCTTGAGTTCATCGGGATAGCAGATTGTACAGGTCGAGTGAATAACCGCCCGGCCTTCACTGAATGAGGTCAGGACCGCATCAATACCGTCCATGCTGGTTCCTGACATCAGTCCGATATAGGCGGCGGGCTTCATGTCATCACTCAGTCGGTGCCAGGGCTAGAGTGGATGTGCTCTGGTAGGTGTCGAGCTGGGCCAGGGCGCTCTGGGTAGACGCCTTGAAGCGTGCCAGTTCCTGACTGGCAATTGGCGCCGCATCCGGCAGCGGTACGGTGACAGGGTTGCGCGGTGCGCCATTGACCCGGAACTCGTAGTGCAGATGTGGTCCGGTTGCGAGGCCGGAGGAGCCGACATAGCCGATGACCTGCCCTTGGGTGACGCGACCACCGGTACGGACGCCGCGGGCAAAGCCGCGCATGTGAGCGTACAGCGTAGTGATGTTGTTGCCGTGTTGCAGGACAACCGTGTTGCCATAGCCGCCTTTGCGCCCGGCGAGCAGGACCTTGCCGTCGCCCGCTGCGCGTATTGGTGTGCCCGGGCCCGCAGCGTAATCGGTACCCTTGTGAGCGCGAATCCGGTGCAGTACCGGATGACGGCGAGCCAGGTTAAAGTGGGATGAGATACGAGCGAAATCGACCGGAGTGCGCAGGAATGCTTTGCGCATGCTGCGGCCATCCGGCGTGTAGTACGCGCTTACGCCGTCATCGTCGGTATAGAGAACGGCTCTCAGGTCTCGGTTCTGGTTGTTGAAGCTGGCAGCGAGAATGCGGCCGTTATCAATCTTCTCACCATCCAGATAGAGTTCCTCATAGACGACGCTGAACCGGTCGCCGCGGCGGATGTCGAGTACGAAATCGATATCCCAGCCGAAAATACCAGCCAGTTCCATGGTGAGTTTGTCAGTCAGTCCAGCGGACTGCCCGGCGCCAAACAGCGAGCTTTCAATCTCGGCCTCAGCGTAGGTGACGCGAACTTCCGGTTCCTGAATAACCTTTTCGCCAACGAAACCTTCGTCGCCACGCTCAATTCTGAGGGATTCAAGTCGGCTGCGCTGAAGATTGATGGCAACCAGTTCGTCAGCATCGTTGGTGGCAAAGGAAATGGTTTCGCCTGCATAAAGATGTTGCAGGTCACCCGCCTCACCTTCGCCGTGAATGACCGATAACATCAGGCCATCGTTAAAGCCGGCCTGGCGGAACAGGGCAGACAGGGTGTCACCGCTCTTGACCTGGAAGTCCGACCAGCTGAGTTGGGGTTCTGCCGGAACGTCCACAATAACGGCCGATTCCACCGGAAGTTCCGCAGCGGTCGGGGCGGGAGTGATGGCCTCTAGCTGATCTGCGACGGTTGGAATATCGAGAACCTGGGTATGACCGGACGAAAGGTCCAGTGACACCGACATGCGTTTAGCCTCTACGTCGGCGCTTGGGCTTAACATCATCGCCGTGCCGACGACCGTACCGATAACAACGGCGGCCGCGAGGTGAGTCTTTGGAAATTTGCTTAGCACGTTAAAAAACCTATTTTGTCAGTTACTTCGTTAGGTTGAATGGCCTAATTAAAGTTAACGTTCAAGTGTAGTTAAACAGATTACCGTATAAAAAGCGTTCAGGGTAGCGTCGGCCGATGCGTCATGCATGTTGCACGCGGATTTTCGCTCACTGCATTGCTATAATGCCCGCCTTAAAACTGCCCGGGTTGATTGAAAAATAGACAGGTGTACTTTAACAGGCCGGGCGGTAACGCTCAGATTTGTTTTGTTGAGCTCTGTAACTGATTACATCCAATGAATGTTTAGGGAAATCTTGCATGGTATCGATCGACGAAGCGCTGGCGATTATCAAACGGGGCGTGGATGAGTTGCTTCCGGAAGAGGAATTGGTCAGCAAGCTGAAGCAGGGGCGCCCGCTGCGGATCAAAGCCGGCTTTGACCCCACTGCGCCGGACCTCCATCTGGGCCATACCGTGCTGATCAACAAGCTGCGGCAGTTTCAGGATCTCGGGCATGAGATCATCTTTCTGATTGGTGACTTCACCGGAATGATCGGAGACCCGACCGGTAAGAGTGTGACGCGTCCGCCGTTGACCGAAGAGCAGGTCGCGGCCAACGCCGTTAGCTATAAAGAGCAGGTGTTCAAGATTCTCGATCCTGCCAAAACCCGCGTGGTGTTCAATTCGGAATGGATGAGCAAGCTGTCAGCGGCTGACATGATCAAGCTGGCAGGCCAGTATACGGTGGCGCGCATGCTGGAGCGGGATGACTTTAGCAAGCGTTACCAGGCGGAACAGTCCATCGCGATCCACGAATTCCTTTACCCGCTGGTGCAGGGTTATGACTCGGTTGCGCTGGAGGCTGATGTTGAGCTTGGCGGTACCGATCAGAAGTTCAACCTGCTGATGGGTCGGGTTCTGCAAAAGGGGCATGGCCAGGAGCCGCAGGTGATTCTGACCATGCCGATCCTGGAAGGGCTCGACGGCGTTCAGAAAATGTCGAAGTCGCTGGGTAACTATATTGGTGTCAATGATGCGCCTGGTGAAATGTATACCAAGCTCCTTTCGATGCCTGATGAGCTGCTGTGGCGTTATTTCGAGTTGTTGAGTTTCCGTCCCATGGATGAGGTTGCGGAATATCGCAAGGCGGTAGATGCGGGGGCGAACCCGCAGGACTACAAGAAGATTCTGGCTGAAGAGATTATCACTCGCTTCCATGGTGAGGAGGCGGCAGCCTCTGCGCATAAGTCTGCGGGTAACCGGGTTGCGTTGGGTGAGATTCCTGAAAACGTACCAACTGTCGAAGTCAGTCTTGATGGTCAGAGTGGATTGCCGGTGGCGGCCGTGCTCCGATTGGCAGGGCTGGTGAAGAATGGCGCAGCGGCTCGTGATGTGTTGGGTCGTGGCGCTGTCTTTATTGATGGTGCGCAGCTGGAAGGCAATCGCGAGTTTGCGCTTGGTGATGAGGCGGTTATCCAGGCAGGTAAGAAGAAAATTGCTCGTATCCTGATTACGGAATAAGCAATTTTGCGGGGATTTGAGTTTTTCTCAAATCCCCCGTTGACAGCCTCGCTGAGGTCTGTAGAATGCGCATCTCTTTCGAGGGGCAAGCCACTGAGGTGGGCCAGAAATCGAAAGATAACCGACTGAAAGTACTGAGTTTTTTGAATTAAGAGAAACTTCAGTTCAGCGGTTGACAAGGGGTCGGGTTGCTGTAGAGTGCGCCTCCTCCTTGAGAAGGAGGCCGGAAGGTTTCGGCGGTTTTCAGAGTAGCGAAAACGGCGAAAACAAACGGTTGACAGGGTCGCGGATCTCTGTAGAATACGCGGCCTTGATCGGGCAACGGCCCAGCTCTTTAAAAAGTTAACTAAGTAATTCGTGTGGGCGCTGGCTGAGGTATTTCGGACATGAAATACCAAGACAGTGACTCGTCGAACATTGAGTTTTGTCTTGAGCAGATTTAGAAGCTTCGGCTTCTGTATGATTTAAACTGAAGAGTTTGATCATGGCTCAGATTGAACGCTGGCGGCAGGCTTAACACATGCAAGTCGAGCGGTAACAGGGGTAGCTTGCTACCCGCTGACGAGCGGCGGACGGGTGAGTAATGCTTAGGAATCTGCCTAGTAG